>NZ_CP150665.1:0-3162500 GCF_038024045.1 Polaribacter staleyi
ATGAATGTAACTGCTGACTCTGTTTGGAATGAATGTCTGTCCTTTATCAAAGACAACATAAAACCACAAGCGTATAAAACTTGGTTCGAACCAATAAAGCCAGTTAAACTTTCAGGAGAAGCATTAACAATACAGGTTCCTAGTAAGTTTTTTTATGAATGGTTAGAAGAACATTACATTAAATTATTGCGTGTTGCCTTGGTAAGACAATTAGGTAATGATGCCAAATTGATTTACGATGTAAAAATGGAAAACAATTATAGCAGTAATAGACCGCAAATTGTTAAAATTCCGAGTTCAAATAGAGATCCGTTAAAGCCACAACGAGTAACAGTTCCTTTAGAATCTAATAAAAGAGAATTAAGAAATCCGTTTGTAATTCCAGGATTGCAAAAAGTAAAGATTGAATCTCAATTAAACCCAAATTATAGTTTTGCAAACTTTATAGAAGGAGATTCTAATAGATTGGCACGTTCTGCTGGTATGGCTGTAGCAAATAAGCCAGGTGGAACCTCTTTTAATCCATTATTAATTTATGGTGGAGTAGGTTTAGGAAAAACACATTTAGCACACGCTATTGGGGTTGATATTAAAGACAAATATCCAGATAAAACAGTTTTATATATTTCTTCAGAAAAGTTTACACAACAATTTATAGATTCTGTAAAATCAAATACAAGAAACGATTTTATTCATTTCTATCAAATGATTGATGTGTTACTTATTGATGATGTACAATTTTTATCAGGAAAAGCAGGTACACAAGATGTTTTCTTCCATATTTTTAATCATTTACATCAAAATGGAAAACAGGTAATTTTAACTTCGGATAAAGCACCTGTAGATATGCAAGATATAGAACAACGTTTATTGTCTCGTTTTAAATGGGGATTATCTGCAGAGTTACAAGCACCAGATTACGAAACTAGAATTTCTATTTTACAAAATAAATTGTACAGAGATGGTGTAGAAATGCCAGAAGATATTGTAGAATATATTGCTAAAAATATAAAATCTAACGTTAGAGAATTAGAAGGTGTTGTTATTTCTATGATTGCACAAGCTTCTTTTAATAGAAAAGAATTTTCTGTAGAATTGGCAAAACAAATTGTAGATAAGTTTGTAAAAAACACCAAGAAAGAAGTTTCTATAGATTATATTCAGAAAGAAGTTTCTAAATATTTTGATATGGATGTAGCTACTTTACAATCTAAAACACGTAAACGTCATATTGTACAAGCGCGTCAATTAGCTATGTTTTTTGCTAAAAGATTAACAAAAACATCTTTAGCAAGTATTGGTAATCAAATTGGGCAAAGAGATCATGCCACGGTATTACATGCTTGTAAAACGGTAGACAACTTAACGGAAACGGATAAGCAGTTTAAAAAATACGTAGAAGATTTAACTAAAAAATTGACTTTCTAAAAAGACAATTTTCTAGTAACTTATTGATATTTAACTTTACGCTCTTAAATTTTTTAAGAGCGTAATTGTTTCTTATTTTTATCAAAAATTATTTTTATGCAAAAAATATTAATGGTTTGCTTAGGTAACATTTGTCGTTCTCCTTTAGCACAAGGAATTTTAGAGTCTAAAGTAAACTCTAAAAAAGTAATGGTAGATTCTGCAGGTACAGCAGCGTATCATGTTGGCAACCTTGCAGATAAACGTTCTATAGAAGTTGCTAAAAAATATGGTATTGATATTACGAATCAAAGAGCCAGAAAATTTGTTGTAAAAGATTTCGATGAATTTGATATTATTTTTGCGATGGATGATAGCAATTATCAAAACATACTTTCTTTAGCAAGAAATAAAGAGGATGAGCAGAGGGTAAGAATGATTTTAAATGAAATACAACCTAATAAAAACTTGAGCGTTCCAGATCCATATTATGGCGGTAATCAAGGTTTTGAAAACGTATATAAAATGTTAGATGAAGCTTGCAACGTAATTGTAAGTAATTTATCTTAAAAACTTTATGTATTTTTAGCACTAAAGAAGTGAATATTTCATTTTTTTATTTGTAGAAATTCCTTAAAAATCCATTTATAAAATAGAAACAATGATTGGTAAACTGTATTTAATCCCCACCACTTTAGGCGATACTGAACCTTTAGAAGTAATGCCTTTATCGGTTAAAAAAGTAGTTGAACAAATTGATTATTATATTGTTGAAAATGAAAAATCAGCAAGAAGATTTATCAAGAAAATTTCACCTAAAAAATCACAACCATCCCTTCAATTAATGTTGTTAGATAAATATGCCGAAGAATTAGAAACTTCTAGATATTTAGATGTTTGTAAAGAAGGAATCAATGTTGGTTTACTTTCTGAAGCAGGAGTGCCTGCAATTGCAGATCCTGGAGCAAGTATTGTAAAACTGGCACACGAAAACAATATACGTGTAATTCCTTTGGTAGGACCGTCATCTATTTTAATGGCAATGATGAGTTCTGGTATGAACGGACAAAATTTTGCTTTTAATGGGTATTTACCTATCGATAAATCGGATAGAAAAAAGGCTTTAAAAGATTTAGAAAAGCTTTCTAATGATAAAAATCAATCGCAAATTTTTATAGAAACTCCTTATCGAAATGAAAAAATGTTGGCAGATTTAAAAGCCACATTATCACCCACAACAAATTTATGTATTGCAGCAGATATTACGTTGCCAACAGAATATATTAAAACCTTGATGGTTAAAGATTGGAAACATCAGCAACCAGATTTACACAAAAAACCAGCGATCTTTATTATTCAGAAATAGCTTGATTTTTATATAAAAATAGCACAAAAAAGGCTTTATGTTTTCTTTTAAAAGATACATAAAGCCTTTTTTTATTTGAATTAAAAGAGGTTTTTTAAACAATAGGGTTTTGGTCTGCTTCTATATTAGAAACATCATACCCACCAAAGCTTTTTAAATAAGATTTAATGGTAGCTCCGTAAGCGTCAGAAAAACCATCCACACCATTGCTACGTAAAAATTTTTTTACATTACCTGCACCACTTAAATGAGCTGCAGCTAATATACCAGATTCTGTAACTTTAATTCCGTTTATAACTTTACCAACAGAGCGTCTAATATCTTTTCTTAAAATCCATTTATTTACTTTACATAAAGCTATAAAAGCTTTTTCTTGCAATTCTGGATTATTTAAAAAGGCTTGTGTGTTGTAAATTTTAAAACGGTGTAAAGTAGTTCTACCAAATTGATATTTTCCTAAATATCCTAATGTGTTTACTACGGTATATTTTCCTTGAGATTCTTTAAAAGCCAATGCTTCTTTAAAACCTACAAAATCCTTTTGTAAATAAGGAATGTTATAATCCACAAATTTTGGAAAGGTAATTTTGTTGTTAGTACCTATTTTTTTATCAATAGACGTTGCGTTGATAAATCCTAAAAATACGATACTTAAAAATAAAAACTTTTTGATAAATGTTATTTTTCTGTTTTGCGGGTGCAAAGGTATAATCAAAAAACAATTATACTGATAATCAATATGTTAAAGTTTACTAAAAATACAGATAATGAAATTTAATTCCTTTTTTGGTATTAATTTCAAGTGTTGGAGCAGGTATTTTTATGAAGTTTACAACAGAAAAGACAGATTTTAAGAATTCCGAATTTGTCTTAATTTTGGTTAAATCTAAGTCTAAACTTAGGTAGAATTGTCTGTAAGGATTGTGTAGCGTTGTGTTTGCAGCGTTTGAGTTTCCATAAAGCATTCCTTCGGCGCCATAACCTAAAGCAACATTTAACCATTTAGGAAACGTACTTTTCTTGTTAAAAGACCAAATATTGGCAGAAAGCCAATACGTTTGTCCGTTGTAATCTTTTAAAGCTTGTTGTAAATAATTTTCACCTAAAGTATTTGGCCGTTGTTTTGCGTATTCTGTTTGATGAAAAGAGTATTTTACGGTAATACGTTGCTCTCCCCAAAGTAATTCTTGACCAATTAATAAACCGGTTCCTGTGGCATTCGCAAGAATATCTCCTGGAGATGCTCCCCATTCTTCAGAAAAACCATCTAAAATTTCTACAGCAGTTAAAAAAGCAAAACCAGACGTTGCACCATATATTAATTGATTCTTTTTAGAAACACCAGCCCAATCTAATGCTTCCATACCAATTTTACCCACATAGTAAGAAGTCATCATATGCCCAACTTTATCCATTTGTTTCCAGTCGTTATTATCATTTTTTAAATGAAAACTAGAACGTGGGTAATCTTTATACCAAAGTTGATTTAAAGCGATTAATGCACCACCCGTCATTACACTTTCTGTAATTATAATGGCATTTCTTCTCTTTGTATTTAACGTATCAGATTTTTTATAAAAGGACGCGTTTTGTGCACACAAAGAAAATGTAGAAAAGAATAGTATAAAACGGAAAATTATTTTTTTGCTTTTCAAACCTAATTATTTAAGAACTATCTATTAATTCTTTGTTTGTTCATCCAGCTATGATATTTAGCGGCATTTCTATTGTGTTGCGCAAGTGATTTTGCAAAAGTATGATACCCAATTTTATCTACACTTGCACACATATAAAAGTAATTGTGTTTTTGTGCGTTTAAAACTCCGTCTATCGCAGAAATGTCTGGCATAGAGATAAGAGTAGGAGGTAACCCTTTATTTTTATAGGTGTTGTAAGGTGAGTTAATTTCTAAATCTGCGGTTAGTACTCTTTTTACTACATAATCTTGTCCTTTAAGTTCTTTAACACAATAAATAATGGTAGGATCTGCTTGTAAAGGCCACCCTTTTTGTAACCTATTTAAGTACAAACCAGCTACTATTGGTCTTTCTACTTTTTTTGCGGTTTCTTTTTGAACTATAGATGCCAAAGTAATTACTTCTTCTTTTGTTAAATTTAAGGCTTTTGCTTTTTGCAATCTACTAGCATTCCAAAAACGATTGTATTCTTTAAAAATCTTATCTCTAAAATTGTTGGCAGAAGTAGTCCAATAAAATTGATAACTATTAGGAATAAAAATTTGCAGCACCGATTTTTCTGTCAGGTTATTTTTTGATAAAAAATCTTTGTCTTTAAAAGAAGTTAATAAGGTAATGGAATCTGTTTCTAACTGTTCTGCAATTCTACCAGCTAATTTTTCTAGTGTATCTTGGTTGTTAAAAGAAAGTTTTATCGGTGTTTGGTTACCGCTTCTTAATAAATTAATTAAATCGTTATTAGACATGCCTTCTTTTAAAAGATATCTACCCGGTTTTGGTTTCGAGAAATTTTTCTTAGCAGCAACTAAAAGAAAAGTGTTTTTATTTTTAGAATAATCAGCGATTTTATCTTTCACATCAATTAAACTATCAGAAGAATATACATATAAAACGGTGTCTTTAGTAATTGCTTTACCAAATATTTTTTGATAGTAATTGTAACCTATCATACCACCAATAAAAATAACGGTAGCTATAACTGCGTATATAAATTTTTTGCTCAATGTATTTTTTAATTTTTTTAGAGTTGCGAAATTACTCTTTTATCAGCTGAAATAAAACTTCATCTTTAAATTTTCCTTCGGATAAAATCCAATCTTTTTTAACACCCACTTTTAGAAAATGATGTTTGGTAAAAAGAGAGATGCTTTTAAGGTTGTCAGAAGTAATGTTAGCATACAATTGATGCACATTTAAGTATGTAAAAGCATAGGCAATTAAAAGAGATAAAGCTTCAGAAGCAAATCCGTTTTGTTGATATTTGGGGTGAATTAAAACTCCAATTCCGGCTCTTTTGTGCATTGGGTTATAATCGAAAACATCAATCATTCCCAGTTGTTTTTTAGTAGAGCTTTCTTCTATTAATAAACGTAATTGTTTGGCTTCGTAAATATCTAAATGAGCATTTTCTAAATACTGTCTTAAAATAAATTTAGAAAAAGGAGTTTGTGTATGGCTAATTTCCCAAAAAGATTCATTGTTTTCTATTTGATATAGAAAGTCTAAATCTTCGGGTTCTAAAGCACGTAAGTTTATTTTTTTACCGTTTAAAGTCTTCATTTTTTCTAAAATTGGTTTTCTTAAAAGAAAATTTAATAAGCAAATAGATTATAAAATGCAAAATACGGAATTAATAAATCTTAAACAGCTTAGAGTCGCACAGAAAGACTTTTTAATTTTCTTTTAACAATCATGATATTCTTTACCAAATACTACTTTTTTTCTTGTTACTTTTTCTATTTTTAAAGCGTATTTATCAAAGAGATTACAAGCTCCATAAAAAATAGGGGAGTTCTGTTTTTTAGTATCTGTTATTATTTCTAGATACGCACCACCACTTCCTTTTGCTGGTAAAATATTTTGTATATAGAATGAATTTATTTCATCGATATCAAATAATTCTGCAATGTTATTATTAGAGAATCCTATTTTTTTATTTTTATCATCAACCCAAATAATGGTATTGTCTTTAAATTGAATATTTATTTTTTCTGGTCTGTTTTTTATGTTCTTATTTTTCTTGTAATCACCACGCATTGTTATATTTCCTTGTAATAATAAGAAGTTAGAAATAACCATAACTTCTTCGTAACCTTCATTGTGTAATAATGCTGGGTATTCTCTTTTATTCTCTATAGATAAAGAAGTATAGCCACCATTAAATAGCCAATCACTGTCATACGTATAACAAATTGACAAGTGCATCCCTGTTAAATTGAAATTTATATTTTTTTGATCTGCTCTTTCATATCCGTTATTCATTTTACTGCCAACTAAATCTGTGTTTAAAATTTTCTTTAGCTTTATATAACTTTCATCCGTTGCTGTGCTATTAAAACAATGTGTGTAAAAGTGTAGAACAGGAACGTCAGTTCTAGCATTATCAAAATAAGCACTAAAATCTTTTAAAATTATATTTCCAATACGCACAGGAGCATTAAATTTTAGTAATTTTTGTCCGTATGGCGATTTTTCAAATAATGTATTTTTATTTTTTTCTAATTCATCATAAGTAGTATCCCAAGAAATGAATTGTTTGGGAGTAGATTGAATTTCAAAACCAAGGTGGTAGTCGTTATAATTAGACGTTAAGATTTTAAAAGTAGGTTGATAGTGTTTTCTCCATATTTCTTTTTTTAAAACGGTTGTTTTTGCAATGTTCTCAAAGAAAATAGGGTCATTAAAATGAAACTTGGAGGATAATTCCTGATACATTTTACTGAATCCGGTATAGGTAACAGGTATAAAATTTTGATGGTGATCAAAAAGGAAAAGATAGGCCAATTTATTACCTCTAATAGTAATGTAGGCATATTGTAAATCTTTTAAATGTACGGTACAACTATGTATTCCGCTTGTATCTGTACAAATAATTTGATTGTTTTTTATTTTAACATTTCCCTCATTACTTTCTTTCGGAAATATTTTAGAATGTTTTTTTTGGGGATTAAAAAGATTTTTAAAAATACTCATAAACGGTTTTTGTAATGAATGCTAGCATTAAAAAAATACGATCTTTTGATTTTTTTTAACAGTAACTTCATCAATAGCCTATCATTTTAAAGAAACAATTATTTCTTTTTTTCATCATTTTCACGAACTATTATAAAATAGATAACATAAAGCCATCCAAAAGCACCGTGTAATAATGCATAAAGTATAGATTTATTTCTATCCCAAGAAACAACTATTGCAATTACGCTACCTAATCCAATTCCGTTTTTAAAAAAAGTTTGTTTAATTCCAGAATTTCCGTTTTCATGACTAAAACATTCAAAAGATAATAATAGTAAGAAAATTAAAATTAGTTTTATTTTAGTCATTATTTTATCCTCAAAATTAAAAAGAAATATTCCCTTTAAAAACAAAAGTAGCAGGTCCTTTTAAAAACACATTTGTATAAACACCATTTTCTTCAGAAAAAGAGACTTCTAGATTTCCACCTTCTACAGGTAGCGAAATTAAATTGCTGGTTGTTTTACCTGTTTTATGCATGGCAATGGCAACTGCTGTAACTCCGGTTCCGCAAGCTAACGTTTCATCTTCTACACCTTTTTCGTAGGTTCTTACTCTAAAAGTAGTATCGTTTATTTGTTGTACAAAATTGACATTACTTCCAGGATCACTATAAGAATATCTAATTTCTTTTCCTTTATTAAAAACAGGAAATTGATCTAAATCAGCCACTAATTCTACATGATGTTGCGTGCCAGTATAAGCAAAAACTGAGTTTTCTTTAACGGTAATTTCATCAACATCTATCATTTTTAAAGAAATAATTCCGTTGTTAATTTCAGCTAAATGAGGTCCATCAACAGCAATAAAACGAGTTTTATCAGTAATAATTTCTAAATACTTTGCAAAAGCAACAGCGCATCTACCTCCGTTACCACAGAAAGTCTGACTTCCATCGGCATTAAAATAAATCATTTTAAAATCGAAATCGGTGTCATTTTCAATTAAAATAACTCCGTCTGCTCCAACACCAAAATGCCTATCACAAAGTTTAGATATTATTGAGATGTTTTCTTTTGGGAAAGTTTTTATTCTGTTATCAATCATAACAAAATCGTTTCCGGTTCCTTGATATTTATAAAATTCTATTTTCATTAGAACAAATATAATGAGTGTTTGGTTGGAAATAGAAAGTTTTAGTAAAATATTTTTTTTGATGAAATTTATTTTTTTTTATTTTTGGAAAGTAATTTTTAGCTTCTTAATATTAGAAATTGCGAGTAATATTTTAGAAATAAATATTTTTATTTTATTTGTATTTATAGCTAATAACTAGATGTTTAAAGGCTAAAAAAGAAGTGTTAAAAAGCGGTTAAAGTCAGTTAAAGTAGCGTTAAACAGCTTTTTTGAATTTGTTAAAATTGTATCTTTGAGTAATTAAAAATGTAAAGATTATGAAGAAAATTTTTGGTTTATTAGGAATGGCCGTTTTAGGAGGCGCAGTTGCTTTAGGTGGCTATAAAATGTTTTTTGGAAATGAGGTAATTGTAAAAAACACAGTTTCTCAACCTTTACAAACGGTCACGGCAAGTTATAATCCCGTCCTAAATAAAGCAAGCTCAATTGCAAATTCTATCGATTTTACAATTGCAGCAGAAAATAGTGTTCATGCAGTTGTTCACGTAAAAAATACAGCAATAAGGACACAGGTAAATCCGTTAGATATGTTTTTTGGAAACAGTAATGGAGGTAGACAATACGAGCAAGTAGGTACTGGTAGTGGTGTTATTATTTCGCAAGATGGATACATTGTAACCAATAATCATGTTATTGATGGAGCAGCAGATTTAGAAATTACTTTAAACAATAAGCAAAAGTACAAAGCCAGATTAATTGGTACGGATAAAGAAAATGATATTGCATTGTTAAAAATTGATGCAGATATGGATTTACCTTACATTCCATTTGCAAATTCAGACAATATTAAAATAGGAGAGTGGGTATTGGCAGTTGGTAATCCTTATAACCTAACATCTACAGTAACTGCGGGGATTGTAAGTGCAAAGGGTAGAGATTTAGAAGGAAATACAGCTATAGATTCTTTTATACAAACAGATGCAGCTGTAAATCCAGGAAATAGTGGAGGAGCTTTGGTAAATACACGTGGAGAATTGGTAGGAATTAATACTGCCATTACATCTAAAACAGGATCATTTATAGGGTATTCTTTTGCAGTACCCTCTAACATTGCTAAAAAAGTAATTGATGATTTATTAGAATATGGAGCAGTACAAGAGGCTATTTTAGGGATTAATGTGGATAGCTCTAATGATGATATAGATGGAGTTAAAATTGCTTCTGTTACAGAAGATGGTGGTGCTAAAAATGCCGATTTAAAATCTGGAGATGTAATTATGAAAGTAAACGATGTTAAGATTTCTAAATTCTCTGAATTAAGAGGGCAGTTAACAGCAAAAAGACCAGGAGAAAATGTAAGTATTACGGTTGATAGAGATGGTGATGTAATTACTAAAACCGTTAAGTTAGGTAAGAAAAATTACTTTTTATCTAGAAGTTTAAATGTTACCTTAAAAGATTTAACTAAAAAAGACTTAAAAAAATATGATATTTCTGGAGGCGCAAAAATTTTGAAAAACGGGAATAGAAACTTAGATTATTACGGAGTTAAAGAAGGGTATATTATTACTAAAATTAATAAAAAAGAAGTGTTAGATGCTAATGCTGCAGCTAAAGCAATAGATGCTTCTTATGGATCTGGAACCCCTATTTATATTGAGGTTATTAATTTAAAGGGAGAGGTAGAACGTTACGCTTTTAGATAAAATAAATTATTATTAGTTTTTGTTGTTCTTAGATATTAGTAGATTAATTATTACTAATTATTAAAACACTTCTAAACATTGTTTAGAAGTGTTTTTTTTACATTGAGTTCAATTTATTGATTACTGAAATGAGATTCCATTGCTGTAAATCATGCAAGTTTGTGTTTACATGAACATATCGTTGTTGTATAAGGGAAGTTGGCAAAAATGCAACTGCCTTTGTTTAAACACTAATTTAGCAATTTTTTTTATACGGTGTTGTACGTAGTTTTTATTTTTCAGATTATTATTTTCAAAATACTAGTTCAAAAATATAGTCAAAATAATGATTAGAATTAAGACAGTCAAGGCGAATATTATTCTTTCCTTTTTTCGTTCCGATTCCGCTTTCTTTCTAATTTCAGTTTTAATTCGAGTAAGTTCCTCTTCTGAAACTTTTTTAAAATTCAGTTTTTCAGATTCGCCACTTGAAAAATTCAAATCTCTATTATTAGATTTAAATTTCGGTTTGTTAGATGTTTTCATAGAACGATTTTGTTTCATTCTATTATTCATATCCGCAACATGTCCAGCTCCTCCGCTCATTTAATTAATTCTTTATTTTCTATTTCAGTTCCGTTTTTCTCAAATTACGTACAACAGGTAATAAGGTCTATCATTTATGAATCAGGTAAACAGTTATTATTCGTGTTTACTTGCATTTAATTTTACTACAACGTAAAAATAGTAAGTAAAACTCCTAAAAGAATGGCTATAAATTTCTGTAAGTTAAATTTATGGTTTTCAGATCCTTCAAAAAGAATAATGGTAGAAATATGTAAAAACACACCAATAATTAATGCCGTAATTTCTGTTGCATAAGTAGTAAAGAAAGGAATCTTATCACCTAGTAATAAACCCAAAGGACTCATTAAAGCAAAAGCACTTAAAAAAATAAAGGTTATTTTTTTAGAATATTTTGTCTGAATTAAAAAGGTTGTTAACACAATGGCGATGGGGATTTTATGTACTATAATTGCCCATAATAAATTATCACCCGTATTGTGTATCGGTAAACCTTCAGAAAAAGCATGCAAACATAAACTTACAAATAATAAGGTAGGAAATTCTTTTCCATCAGAATGAATATGAATATGACCATGTTCTGCTCCTTTAGAAAAAGACTCTAAAACAGATTGAATGATAATTCCGACTAAAATAAAGATTCCTATTTTTTTATATTCCGTAGTTTCTGCATATACCTCTGGTAATAAATGTAAAACGGTAACAGATAATAAATAAGCGCCACTAAAAGCCAATAATAAACGGACTATTTTTTTACTTGGTTTTATGATAAAAACCAAGATAGAGCCAATAAAAACAGATGCTATTAAAAGTATATAACTCATTTTGCAATAATAATTAATCGATCAGAAGTTTTAGCTTCGTAAGTATTTAAATCGTAATCCCCAAAAACATTTGTAATTGTAAAACCAACTTCATTAAAGAAAGAAGTCATTTTAGCAAGGTCTAAATATTTAACACGTTCTGTATAAGAATGATTTTCTCCATCAGCAAAAAAAGAAATATGCTTTAAGATAAAACCCTCTTTAATTTCTCTTTTAATGTTAAAAGTAATGTTATCAACCGTTTTGGTTTCAGAAGTTACTAAATTCAGTCTTACTTTTTCTGCATTTAAAAAATCAAACACAAAAACACCCCCTTTATTTAACCCCTGTTTAATATTATTTAGTATTAGAATATCTTCCTTATCATCTTCAAAATAACCAAAACTTGTAAATAGATTAAATACAGCGTCGTACGTGTGGTTAAAAGGCTTTCGCATGTCATGTACCTTAAATTGTAAGGTATCATTTTCAAACTTTTTAGCAGCTTTAATACTGTTTTCGGCCAAATCGCCACCACTAACATTATACCCTAAAGAGTTTAAAAATACAGAATGACGTCCTTTACCACAAGGCAAATCTAAAATATGCGTTGTTTTTGGTAAGTTTAAAAAAGACGTAATATTCTTCATAAACAACTGCGCCTCTCCGTCATTTCTTTCTTTATATAAAGTGTGGTAATAAGAAGTGTTAAACCAATCTGTAAACCAATCTTTTGTTTTCATTTTTATAATATTTGCAATAACCAGCAGATTACTTAGATTGCTATTGGGGTTTTTTATGCATGTCCTTTATGGACTTTCAGTCTGTAAAAGTAACCAAATCTTACGTTCTGTAAAATGTATTTCTTAATTAGTATAAATCCTATTTATAAATAGTATTTTTGCAGTCAATTTTATGAGCATGAACAAAGATTTTAAAATGACAGCAACAACACTTTTTGGTTTAGAAGGTGTTTTAGCAAAAGAATTAAGAGACCTAGGAGCACAAGATGTTAAAGAAGGTGTAAGAATGGTATCTTTTAGAGGTGATAGCGGTTTTATGTACAAAGCAAATATTGCTTTAAGAACTGCTGTAAGAATTTTAAAACCAATTAAAGTTTGTAAAATTTACGATGAAGAAGATTTGTATGAAGCGATTCAGAAAATTAAATGGGAAAATTATTTAGAAACCGAAGGTACTTTTGCCATTGGAGCGGTAGTTAACTCTAAGAATTTTACATCTAACTCGCATTATATTTCTTTAAAATCTAAAGATGCTATTGCAGATTATTTTAGACATAAATACAGTAAAAGACCAAATGTAGATTTAGATTATCCAGACTTAAAGATTCACATTCACATACAAAAAGAGTGGTTAACCGTTTCTTTAGATTCATCTGGAGACTCTTTACACAAAAGAGGGTATAGAACCGCTACCAATATTGCGCCAATAAACGAAGTTTTGGCTGCAGGTATGATTTTATTATCTGGGTACACAGGTGAGGAAAACTTTATAGACCCAATGTGTGGTTCTGGTACCATTTTAATAGAAGCAGCAATGATTGCCAATAATATTCCGGCAAACATCAACAGAAAATTATTTGCTTTTGAGAATTGGAAAGATTATGATGAAGACTTGTATTTTACCATTCAAGAATCCTTATTAAAGAAAATTCGTTCTTCTCACTTTAAAATAATGGGCTTCGATAAAGCGCCATCTGCAGTAGAAAAAGCAAATGCAAATATTATAAATGCAAATTTAGACGAATTTATTGGCGTGCATCACGTTAACTTTTTCAACTCTAAAAAAGAAGTTTTCGGTAACACTACCATTTTATTTAATCCGCCTTATGGCGAGCGTTTAAATATAGATGTAGAAGAATTTTACACTAAAATTGGCGATACCTTAAAGAACAATTATCCAGGTTCTACGGCTTGGTTAATTACATCAGATACAGATGCTTTAAAGTGTGTAGGTTTAAGAACCTCTAAAAGAATTGCTCTTAAAAACGGAGATTTAAACTGTAGGTTTGTAAAGTACGAATTGTACGAAGGAACCCGTAAGTTTAAAGAACGTAAAGAAAATACAGATACAGAAGAAGAATCAAATGATTAAGGCATTGCGAGGAGCAAAGCAATCTACTAATTATTAAAAGAACTGTTTTTTTAAACGCTTAAAGAATTAGTATTTGAAGCTATTTCCTGCTTTCCGTTATATCTTTTTGTGAAAAACAAAAAGGATGTCACTTCAATCAGGGCTAGACTAGTTTGTGTGCTTTAGTGAGTATTGAATTTTGTTTTACTGATATGTAAAAACAACAAAATTTTAAAAAATAGGCGATAAGTAGCAATTAATTTTACACAGTTTTAGGTAAAGTTATTTTATATTCAAGTTTTGGTTCAGAAGAAATTTTATATTGTGTATCAATTATTATTGGGCCATTTAAGTTGTTAGGAATATCTTTTATGTAGATTGGTGTTGTCAAGCCGCTTTCATTAATACCAATTTTCTCATTTTTGTATACTTGTATTTCTGTAATGATTACAAGTTGATCAAATTCTTTTAATTTTTCATTTCCAATTATAGTTTGCTTTTTTATAAATGAAACTTCTTTCGTTGTATTTTTTTTAGATTGATTTAAAGGAAACATTGATTCTTTACTAACATCAAATACTTTCATTTCTTTACGAAAATGTTTTACATGGATTTTATCGATTGGAATTCCTGCTTTTTTAAGTCCAATATACAGCTCTATTTTCTCAGGTATAAATATGCAATCGTTTGTCACTTGACGCATCAAATTTAAAAAAATTGGAACCTGTTGTTCTTTAGCTAATGCATTTTGCATTGTTTCACTTATAATAATATCTAATTCATTTTTAGCATCTACTTGATATTTAGTTGCATCATCGTTTACTAAGGTTATATCGTACTCATTTAACCCTAATTTTAAAATTACATTTTGTAATATTTTAAAACTAAATGGATTTATTTCTAAAAATGTATATTTTATATCTTCTTTTGGATATCTAAAAATAAAAGGAAGAATTAGTGTTGCAAATGGTCCCGTTCCTGCATATAGAATATGAATAGGTTTTTTTGCATTGAGTTTTTCTTTAATAGCTTCATTGATTCCTCGAATAAATTTTCGTGTTCTCAATAAATCGTCCATGCAACTAGCTGCCCAAAATGTACCAAGAGATTTACCATTGTCAAATTCAATATCATTTCGTCCTTCCTCGACATCCATATTATATCCACAAATCCCATCCATAATAGATTTATATTCTTTGGATGAACTTGATAACTTTATATAGTCTAGATTGTCTTCAAAGTATTCTGATGTTACTCGAATTATTTCTTTTTGTAGATTCATTATAGAAAACAGTATTTTTTATTACACCTAAAATTAAAACTGATATGACGTCTTTTTAATAACTTATAACAGTAGTTAGCTAAGTTAGTTTTTTTAGGTAAAAAGTCAAGAGTAATACTACCTGTTTTTTATTAAAACAAAAAAAAGTCCAAAACAATTAAGTTTTGGACTTTTTTAAATTATCGAAAGACATTGCCTTTTATTTTTTTCCTTTCTTTTGCTGCGCTTGTTGTTCTTGCGCTTGTTTCATAGCAGAATCAATTTTCTGACGGAATTTACTTTTCGCTTTTTCCGGCTTCTTTTTGTTTTCTTCTATTTGAGCATGAATTTTATCTTCATCAATAATGTAGTTTTTAATTACTAACATAATAGTAATGGTTAACAAGTTAGATACAAAGTAGTATAAACTTAAACTACTTGCATAATTGTTAAAGAAAAACAACATCATAATAGGAGAGAAGTAAATCATGTACTTCATCATTTTACCCATATCTGGCATTCCTTCTTGCGTAGGTGCTTGCATATTTGCTTGTTGGCTCTGGTTCATTTTCATGTAAAAGAAAATAGCAACAGAAGCTAATATTGGAAATAAACTTACGTGGTTTCCGTAAAAAGGAATTTTAAATGGTAAGTTGTAGATAATATCATAAGAAGATAAATCTGGTGCCCATAAAAAACTTTTTTGTCTTAATGCTAAATTTGTAGGGAAAAACTTAAATAATGCAAAGAAAACAGGCATTTGTAATAAGGCAGGTATACAACCTGATAACATGCTTACACCAGCTTTTCTTTGAATTGCCATGGTTTCTTGCTGACGCTTCATAGCGTTTTCTTTACCAGGATATTTCTCATTTAAGGCAGTTAATTCAGGTCTTATTACCTTCATTTTAGCACTCGATAAATAAGACTTGTATACTAACGGAGACATGATAATTCTAACAACAATAGTCATTAAAATAATAATTAATCCGTAGTTAGATAAAAATCCTTTTAAGAAATTAAATACAGGATAAAATACAGTTCTGTTTAAGAAACCAAAAATTCCCCAACCTAAATCGGCAGTTTGATCTAAATCTGTACCTTTAAAAGTTTTTAATAAATTATAATCACTTGGTCCGTAATACCATTTCATGTTATAATTTAACTCTCCATTTGCCAATGCTAAAGGAGTTTTTAATTCATATCGTTTTGTAAACACGGTATCTATTTCTTCATTTTTTACTAAATCTGTAGAAGTTACCGTTGCGTTATTAAAAGGCGTATCAGATAATAAAGTAGAAGTAAAGAAGTGTTGTTTATAAGAAACCCAATCTACATCATTTAAAATTTCTGAGTTACCAGGGTTTAAATGATCTACATCTTCTTCTGTTTTATAGTAAAGGTGAGAATACATGGTATTCTCTGTTTTTAAACTTTTTTCATGTCTGTAACCATCTAAAGACCAATCTAAATTAATTGGGTTAGAAGAGTTGATAACACCGCTTAAACCTTGAGAACGTACAGCAAAATTAACCATGTAGTTCTTTGGTTTTATTTCGTATCTATATTCTAAAAACTGAGTGTTAGAAACTTTCAGTTTCATAGAAACAATAGTACTTTCTCCGTTTTTAGAAATGGTAGGTGCAAAAAATAAATCTTTTGTATTTAAAATTCTATTATCTGTAGTACCAAAATTAATGTTAAAAGACGCGTTTTTGTCTTTAATCATATAAAGCGGTAAAGAATCATGTGTTTTGTAATTCTTAATTTCTGCTTCTATAATTTGTCCACCTTTATTACTAATAAGCAACTTAACCAATTCGTTTTCTAAAACAGAAGTTCCTTCAGAACCATTAATTGCGCTTTGTGCAAATGCACCTAATTTGGTAGTGTAAGCAACTTGTTTTAAAGAATCGTTTTCAAAAACAGGTGTATTCTCTACAGTAGTATTTGTGTTTTTTGTAGCATCTACAACTTGCTCGGTATTCGTAGAGTTATCAATAGTTTCATCTGGTTTGTTGGTATTCATCCAGTATAATAAAATACCTCCTAATAAAACCATTCCTATAAAAGAATTGATGTCGAATTTTTTTTGTTCCATGTGTTATTTTAAAATGTCATTTTGTCATCAAATCAAAATATTTTTTTGATATGAAGGCGACAAATGTAGTTAAAAAGCAGTTTTATATTGTTTTTACTACTTTATATTTTATACTGTTAGATAGTTCAAATAGTATTCCGTTTTTAAAATGTTTCATTGAGTGCAGTAGAATGTTTTAAGTTTTCTACAGCACTCAATGAAATAAAACTATTTTTGAGACTGTTTTAAAGCAGCTTTAATAAAATCTACAAATAAAGGATGCGGTTTTAAAACCGTACTTTTATATTCTGGATGATATTGTACACCAACAAACCAAGGATGTGTAGGTATTTCTACAACTTCTACCAATCCTGTTTTTGGGTTAACACCTGTAGCTTTCATACCTGCAGCTTCAATGCGCTCTAAATATGCATTGTTAAACTCGTAACGGTGTCTGTGTCGTTCACTAATCAACGCAGATTTATAAGCATTAAATATTTTAGAATCTTTTTTCAATTCACAATCCCAAGCACCTAAACGCATGGTACCACCTTTTTCTGTAACTCCTTTTTGACTTTCCATTAAATTAATAACAGGTTCTTTAGAGCTTTTATTCATTTCTGTAGAGCTTGCGTTTTCTATACCTAAAACGTTTCTAGAAAACTCAATAACTGCCATTTGCATTCCTAAACAAATTCCGAAGAAAGGAATATTGTTTTCTCTGGCATATCTTACAGCTCTAATTTTACCTTCAATACCTCTATCACCAAAACCAGGAGCCACTAAAATACCATTTACACCTGCTAATTTCTTTTCAGCATTTTTAGGTGTTAAACTTTCTGAATGTACCCAACGTACTTTTACTTTCGTTTCGTGCGTAGAACCTGCATGAATAAAAGCTTCTGTAATAGATTTATAAGAATCTTGCAATTCTATATACTTACCAATTAAGGCAATTTCTACTTCGTGTTTAGGGTTTTTATGTTTTTGTAAAAAGTTGTTCCAAACTTTTAATTCTGGTTCTCCTTTAGATGATAGTTTTAATTTATTTAAAACAACGGTATCTAAACCTTGTTCTAACATTAAATTAGGCACATCATAAATAGTTTCTGCATCAATAGATTGTATAACGTCTTCTTTTTTAACGTTACAAAATAATGCCAACTTACGTTTAATATCGTCAGAAATTTCGTGTTCTGTTCTACACACTAAAATATCTGGGCTAACACCACTTTGCATTAACATTTTTACCGAGTGTTGTGTAGGTTTTGTTTTTAACTCACCTGCAGCAGCTAAATAAGGCACTAATGTTAAATGTATAACAATGGCGTTTTCCTCTCCTTTTTCCCATAATAGTTGTCTAACAGACTCTACGTAAGGTAAAGATTCAATATCACCAACAGTTCCACCGATTTCTGTAATTACAATATCGTAATCTCCGGTTTCACCTAAAATTTGAATTCTGCGTTTAATTTCATCAGTAATATGAGGAATTACTTGTACCGTTTTTCCTAAAAACTCTCCTTTACGCTCTTTGTTTATTACAGATTGGTATATTCTACCAGTTGTAACATTATTGGCTTGAGAAGTTGGTATGTTTAAATAACGTTCGTAGTGCCCAAGATCCAAATCTGTTTCTGCACCATCATCTGTAACATAACATTCGCCATGTTCATAAGGGTTTAGTGTTCCTGGATCTATATTAATGTATGGATCTAATTTTTGTATGGTTACAGAAAAGCCTCTTTCTTGTAATAGTTTTGCTAAAGAAGCAGCTATTATTCCTTTTCCAAGTGATGAAGTTACGCCTCCTGTGACAAAAACGTATTTAGTGTTACTCATGGTATTCTTAGGTTTGCGCAAAAATACTAACTCTAAGATTTATGGCAAATAAAAAGAGGTATTTATTTTTATTATTTCTTCTATTTAAAATAGATGTAAATGGAATAGTTTTTGAGAAGTAAAATTTAAAAATTGATTTTGAAAAAAAGTATAGTCATATTATGTACGCTACTATTGTCTAGTTGTACAATTATTTTTCCTAAAGTATTTCAACGTAAACCCGCAAATTTTAGTTTAGAAAATTTATGGTTTAATACACAATTAGACTATCATAAAAATGCTAGGTATTTATTAAATACAACTCAATTAAGTTATAATGCCTTTAGAAGTGATGCTTATAATGAGCAACTATTAAATTTTATATCAAAGAAATTAGGCAATAATACGATTACAAGAGAAACTTATAAAACTGCGGATGGTAAAATAATTATTCCTTTTAAAATAGAATATGATCTTACAAAAGAAAATATTGAGCTTTTACAAAAAACAACAGATTTAGATTATGTAATCTTATCTAAAATATTAACTCCCGATTTAATTAATAAATCAAAAGATCCACAATATGATTCTTTAAAATATAGATCAGGTGTTTTAGCAGGTTCTGTGGTGTTTTTTAAAATTTTTGACATTAAAAATAACAATGTTTTAATAGAGATGAGTTGTAAAAGTTCTGTTTATGACGATGAACAATTTAATTTTGATACAAATAGTTATGAAAAAGACACTAGAATATCAACCTATAAAAGTGAAGATCAGTTGATAAAAAAGAGTTTTAAAAGAATTTTTAGTAGAATTGAATAATTTTTTATTTTTTTTTGAAATAGTATTTGCCACAAATAAAAACAATTGTATATTTGCAAACGCTTTAAATGAGGAGAATTTTTAGTAGTAAAATAATAATAGAAGATATTTAAAAATACAGATAATGCCAAAAAGAACTTACCAACCGTCAAAGAGAAAGAGAAGAAATAAACATGGTTTCATGGAGAGAATGGCTTCTGCTAATGGTAGAAAGGTGTTGGCTCGTAGAAGAGCAAAAGGAAGAAAGAAAATTTCTGTTTCTACTGAAACTAGACATAAAAAATAAATGATTAACAATTGTTAATATATAAGGTGTTACTTTTTTAAGTAACGCCTTTTTTTATACCCAAGCACTAACTATTTTTGTAAAACTAAATAACACAACAACTTACAATGCCAAAAAGAAAAGACCTCAAATCAGTATTAATTATTGGATCTGGACCAATTGTTATTGGACAAGCGTGTGAATTTGATTATTCTGGTTCACAATCTTTACGTTCTTTAAGGGAAGATGGAATTGAAACTATTTTAATCAATTCGAATCCAGCAACAATTATGACAGACCCTTCTATGGCTGATCATATCTATTTATTACCCTTAACTACAAAATCAATCATTCAAATTTTAAAAGAGCATCCTCAAATTGATGCTGTTTTACCAACAATGGGTGGTCAAACTGCATTAAACCTATGTATTGAAGCAGATGACAAAGGAATTTGGGAAGATTTTAATGTAAAATTAATTGGTGTAGACATTGATGCCATTAATATTACTGAAGATAGAGAGCAATTTAGAGAGTTAATGCTAAAGATTGATGTGCCAATGGCGCCGCAAGCAACAGCTACTTCATTTTTAAAAGGAAAAGAAATTGCACAAGAGTTTGGCTTTCCTTTAGTTATTCGTTCTTCATATACTTTGGGTGGGGCAGGAGCTTCTATTGTTTACAAAGCAGAAGATTTTGACCAATTATTAAGTTTTGGTTTAGAAGCATCACCAATACACGAGGTGATGATTGACAAAGCGATGATGGGATGGAAAGAATACGAATTAGAATTATTGCGTGATAAAAACGATAATGTTGTAATTATCTGTTCTATCGAAAATATGGATCCTATGGGAATTCATACAGGAGATTCTATTACCGTTGCACCAGCAATGACATTGT
Organism: Polaribacter staleyi; assembly: GCF_038024045.1. Lineage (NCBI taxonomy): Bacteria > Pseudomonadati > Bacteroidota > Flavobacteriia > Flavobacteriales > Flavobacteriaceae > Polaribacter > Polaribacter staleyi. Next base: position 20,879 of record NZ_CP150665.1, read on the forward strand.
CTGACAAAACGTATCAAAGAATGCGTGATATGGCAATAAAAATGATGCGTTCTATTGGAGATTTTGAAGGTGGATGTAACGTACAATTTGCGGTTTCACCAGACGAAAAAGAAGATATTATTGCTATCGAGATTAACCCACGTGTTTCGCGTTCATCCGCTTTAGCGTCTAAAGCAACGGGTTACCCTATTGCAAAAGTAGCAACAAAATTAGCTATTGGTTATTCTTTAGATGAATTAGAAAACGGAATTACAAAATCTACATCTGCTTTATTTGAGCCAACTTTAGATTATGTAATTGTAAAAATACCTCGTTGGAATTTTGATAAATTTGAAGGTTCAGACAGAACTTTAGGTTTACAAATGAAAGCGGTTGGAGAAGTAATGGGAATTGGACGTTCTTTTCAAGAAGCATTACACAAAGCAACGCAATCTTTAGAGATTAAAAGAAATGGGTTAGGTGCAGATGGTAAAGGTTACACAGATTATAACCAAATTATAGATAAATTAACCAATGCAAGTTGGGATCGTGTTTTTGCTATTTATGATGCAATTGCCATGGGAATTCCTTTAACTCAGATTTATGATATCACAAAAATAGACATGTGGTATTTAAAACAATATGAAGAGTTATTTCAACTTCAAAAAGAAATTTCTACCTATACAATAGAAACGCTTAGTAGAGATTTATTATTAGAAGCAAAGCAAAAAGGATACGGAGACAGACAAATAGCACACATGTTGGGTTGTTTAGAAAGTCAAGTTTACACAAAAAGAGAAGAGTTAAAAGTACAACGTGTTTTTAAATTAGTTGATACTTGTGCTGCAGAATTTAAAGCAAAAACGCCTTATTACTACTCAACTTTCGAAAACGAAATTGAAACAGCAGACGGAGAAATTATTATTGCAAACGAAAGTATTGTAACTGATAAAAAGAAAATTATTGTTTTAGGTTCTGGACCAAATAGAATTGGACAAGGAATTGAGTTTGATTATTGTTGTGTACATGGTGTTTTAGCAGCTGCAGAATGTGGTTACGAAACAATTATGATTAACTGTAACCCAGAAACGGTTTCTACAGATTTTGATACCGCAGATAAATTGTACTTTGAGCCTGTTTTTTGGGAACATATTTATGACATTATTCGTCATGAAAAACCAGAAGGAGTTATTGTCCAATTAGGTGGGCAAACCGCATTAAAGTTAGCCGAAAAGTTAACAAAATACGGAATAAAAATTATTGGTACTTCTTTTGAAGCTTTAGATTTAGCAGAAGATAGAGGTAGTTTTTCTGATTTATTAAAGAGAAATAACATTCCTTACCCAGAATTTGGAATTGCAGAAACTGCAGATGAAGCCTTGGCTTTGGCAGATGAATTAGATTTTCCAATTTTAGTAAGACCTTCTTATGTTTTAGGAGGACAAGGAATGAAAATTGTTATCAATAAAGATGATTTGGTAAAACATGTAGTAGATTTATTAGGTAGAATGCCTGGTAATAAATTATTGTTAGATCATTATTTAGACGGAGCAATAGAAGCAGAAGCTGATGCAATTTGTGATGCAGATGGTAATGTGTACATTATTGGTATTATGGAGCATATAGAACCATGTGGAATTCACTCTGGAGATTCTAATGCAACTTTACCAGCCTTTAATTTAGGAGAATTTGTTTTACAACAAATTAAAGATCATACTCGTACAATTGCTACAGAATTAAAAACGGTAGGTTTAATAAATGTTCAGTTTGCGGTAAAAGATGATATTGTGTACATTATTGAAGCAAACCCAAGAGCATCTAGAACGGTACCTTTTATTGCAAAAGCATACAAAGAACCGTATGTAAATTATGCAACTAAAGTAATGTTAGGTCACAATAAAGTAACAGATTTTAATTTTAACCCTCAACTAGAAGGTTTTGCAATTAAACAACCTGTATTTTCTTTTAATAAGTTTCCTAATGTAGATAAGAAATTAGGACCAGAAATGAAATCGACTGGAGAGAGTATCTTATTTATTGATAGCTTAAAAGACGATCAATTTTACGATTTATATTCTAGACGTAAAATGTATTTGAATAAGTAAATTCAACACTTAGATATTTAAGGCACTCATTTATACTGATTTATTTTAGTAAAATGAGTGCTTTTTTTTTGTGCTTATATTTTATTTTTCATCAATTTTCGGTTTGTATTTGTTTTAAGATTAATGTCTGTATGACTCGTTATAGTTAAAATAAAAAATAATAGATAAATAATAAATGAATGAACATTTATTCATAAATTTGTATACTCAAAAAAAGAGATACTATGGCACGTAAAATTGATGAAGATAAAATAGCGAGAATTAAAGATGCTATTATGCATACCATCGTAGAAAATGGAATTGAAGCAACTACTATTGCCATGATTGCTAAAAAAGCAAACGTAAGTGGTGGCTATTTATATAGAACTTATGCTGGTAAACAAGATTTAATTAATGAATTGTATCATGATAAAGTAAATTCTTTATATAAAGAATTAGAATTTTTATTAACCTTAAATCCCAATAGTATTAAACCGTTATTAGAAGAGTTTATTAGAAATAGAGTTACTTTCTTTTTGAATGAGCCAAATGCATCGAAGTTTTTTTACCAATTACTGCATAATGAAAACTTTTTTGCATCAGAAGTTATTAAGGAAAAAAGTGCTGAGTTAATGAAGAGTATTAAAAAAATTGGTGTCAAATCTGGAGAGATTTCAAAAGATACAACGGTTTACCAATTGCATTATCACATTTTAGTATATGCGGTAGATTACATCAATTTTACTCGAAAAAATATTTTTGGAGAACAAGATGTAACAATACATGATGTAGAGAAATTAACGGATAATATTATGAAAATTTTAAAATAAATGAATATCAATTTAAAATTTAAACCAATGAAATTGAAGAGAATGGGAGTGTTATTCTCCTGTGTTTTGTGTTTTCTATCAGCGTTTACAAATGCACAAGATATTACATTAAGGCAAGCATATGATTTAATGTTGTCTAAAAATGGAGATGTAAAAGCATCTAGCTTTGAAGTAAAAGCGATGGAAGAAGAGCATAAAGCTACAAAAGGATTGCGTTTACCAACGCTGGGTGTTTCTGGTACTTATATGCATTTAGATAAAGATATTTCGGCAGATTTAAATGAGCAAAGAAATATGGTAGGTGGTTTATTAGGTATTACAGATCCAGCTGCAGTTTTAGGTAGTTGGGATTTTACGTTGCAAGAAAAAAACTTGGGTTTTGCAACTGCAGATATATCGATGCCTATTTATGCCGGAGGAAAAATAAATGCCGCCAATAAAGCATCAGAAATAAAATTAGCATTATCGGAAACAAAGCATAAAATAAAGGAAGATCAATTAACGGTACAGTTAATAAATTACTTTTTTAAGTTAAAATTAGCTAAAGAAGCTTTGCAGTTAAGACAAGAAGTTTACAATGTTATTTTGTTACATAACAACCAAGCAATGAAGTTTTTCGAAAACGGGATCATTCCAGAAGTAGAAACATTAAATGCAAAAGTAGCGCTGTCTAATGCAAATAGGGAATTGCTAGGTGCTAAAAAAGATGTTGATTTAGCTACCACAGCTGTACAGAACTTAATAGGAGTAAATTCCATTTCTGAGTTTAGTAGTGATTTTAAAGAACCAACCATTGTAAAACCTTTGCAAGAATTTACTAGTGATATGCTGACGGCAAATGAACAGTTAAAAATCATTAAAAAAAATTATGAGTTAGCAAAAGTAGGTGTAAAGGTAGAAAACAGTGATTATTTTCCGAAAGTTGGTGTTTCTGGAAAATACATTCTTTGGAAAGATAATTTACCTTTAGTAGATACAAAGTGGTTTGTTGGTGTTGGTGTAGAGTGGGAATTGTTTAATGGTTTTCAAAGAGAACATAAAGTAAAAGCATCTAAATATAAAATTTCTCAAGTAGAAGAAATAGATAGGCAAGCAAGATTAAATTTAACAACGTATACAGAAAAATTGTACAATACCATGCAAAAGGAATTGGAGCAGTATGAAAGTTTAAACACCGATGAAGCATTGGCAAACCGATTAAAGTTTATGAGAACTCGTGCTTTTGAAGAAGGAACGGGAACTTCTTTAGAAGTTGTGGATGCAACTTTAAAATTATCAGAAATTAAATTACATAAAATAAAAGCCTTATACGAGTACAATGTAGCTTACGGAGAGTTAATGGTACTTACAGGTAAAACAGCTTCTTTCTTAAATCAAAATTAATATTAAAATGAGAAATCCAAAATTTATAAAGTCATTAATAGGTGTTGTAATTATTTCAATTATCGTACTTATAGGTGTGTGGTTCTTAACAAAACCTAAATCTGTTATTTTACAAGGTAGAATAGAAGCTAAAGAAATTTATTTATCGTCTAAAATACCTACACGAATTAATTCTTTTGAAGTTAAAGAAGGACAAAGTGTTAAAAAAGGACAATTATTAGCAACGCTTTTAAGTCCAGAAATTATGGCAAAAGAGCAACAAGCTTTGGCATTAAGAGATGCTGCAAATGCTCAAAAAAATAAAGCACAAAATGGCGCAAGATCAGAAGAAATTAGAGCAGCCAAAAGTGTTTATGAAAAAGCTACTGCAGCTGCCAATGTAATGAATAAAACATACACTCGTATGGCAAACTTATTTAAAGACGGCGTAATTTCTGAACAAAAACGAGATGAAATATTTGCCAAAAAAGAAGTTGCTTTAAAAGACCAAGAAGCGGCATTAAGTATGTATCAGATGGCAATGAAAGGGGCTAGAAATGAAGATATAGATGCTGCAACAGCTATGGTAAAACAAGCAGATGGTGCTTTAACGGAATTAGAAGGTTATAAAAATGAACGTAATATTATTGCACCAATAGATGCAGAAGTTCTTAATTTTTTACCAGAAGAAGGAGAGTTAATAGGAGCAGGTTATCCGGTGGTTCATTTGGTAGATTTAACAAATAGTTACGCCATATTAAACATTAAAGAAACCAGCCTTTTCAACTTTAAAAAAGAAAGTGTTTTTGAAGCAACGATTCCTGCTTTAAAGAATAAAAAAGTACAATTTAAAATTTACTATGTAGCTGCTTTAGGAGATTATGCTACTTGGAGTGCAACCAAGGCTTCTGGAGATTTTGATATTAGAACTTTTGAAATTAAAGCGATGCCAGTTACAAAAGAAGTAGATTTAAGACCTGGAATGAGTATTTTAATTGATTATTCTCAATTTAATGAGTAAAATGAAACCCTCTTTACGGATTGCAAAAAGAGAGATTGCTCTGTTGTTTAACAGTAAGTCGTCTTTTGTTCTTGCAATAATACTGCCTTTTGTGTCCATTTTGTTTTTCAATACGCTTTTAAGTGAAGGTGTTGCGAGAGATTTACCCGTTGCTGTGGTAGATTTAGATCATACGGCAACCTCTAGAAATGTCATTGCTCAGTTAGATGCTGCGCCAGAGATTAAAATTGGTTTTTTCCCTTTAGATCAGCAAAAAGGAGAAGCATTAATTCGTTTAGGAAAAGCGTATGGTGTCATTACAATTCCTAAGAACTTTGAAGCAGATTTAAAAAGTGGAAAACAAGTACATATCATCAATCAATACAATAGTAATTTATTATTGGCAGGAGGATTAGAGTATAAAGCATTTAGAAAAGTAATTGGTACAATTTCGGCAGGTATAAATATCGAAAAACAACGTAAAAAAGGAGTTTCCATGCAACAAGCATTGGTCAATTATCAGCCTATTTTGGCCAATAATCATGTATTGTCAAATCCATTTACAAACTATTCGTATTATTTGAATACAGGTTTTTTAACGATGTTTTTTCAGTTATTTGTCATGCTAACTACAATTTATTGCTTTGGAGCAGATTTAAAATACAGCAAAGGAAATAAGTTATTGAATATTACAAATGGACGTTTATCAGCAATTATTTTAGGAAAAGTTTTACCTTATACTGTATGGTTTTTGTTGGTAGGTATTATTACGTTATTAAGTATGTACGTATGGCAAGATTTTCCGTTTTTGGGAAGTAAAATAACAGTTTTGGTTGGTTTACTTTTATTGATTTTAGCAAATCAATCATTCGCTTTATTCTTTATTGCTATCAGTGGTAGTTTTAGGGAAGCATTAACAATTGGTTCTGGATTTGGAGCTGTAAGTCTTTCTTTTTCAGGAATTACATTCCCTATTTTTGGAATGCCAGAAGTATTGCAATGGTTAAGTCAGGTTTTTCCATTTACGCATTTCTTTGAATTATTATTAGATCAATCACAACGAGGATTTCCTGTATTTTATTCTTTAAAATCGATTATTATTTTAGTTGTTTTATGTATTGTACCAATTGCAATAAGTTGGCTTAAATTAAAAAGATTGTTTTTAAAAGGAAGCTTTAATCACCGTATTTAAAAATGAAAAATTTATATAAATTTATCTACAAAGGAATCATCTCATTTAAGCATACGTTTGGTACCGAATGGAATTCAATTAAATCGGACAAAGCAGTGGCAAGCACTTTTTTATCTGTAACACTTATTATTTTGGTGGTGTATACGTATATATATTCAAACCAAATAATTAAAGAAGTTCCGGTAGCAATTGTAAACCAAGATGGCACTAGAATGAGTAGAGATTATATTGCCATGTTAGCTGCTACAGAAGGTACAAAAACAATCACCACATTTACAGATTTAGAAGCTGCTAAAGTAGCCTATTATTCAAGAAATGTACAGGGAATTGTTATTGTACCAAAGAATTTTGAAAAGAATATTAGAAGCGGTAGACAAACAACAATTACAACTTTTTCTGATGCTGCTAATATTTTATTTTATAAACGTGTTTTAGGGGATGTTACTAAGGTTAACGGATATTTTAGCGCAGGAATTTCAATTAAAAAAGAAATGGCAAAAGGTGTATCTTTTGATGAAGCTCAGAAAAATTATACACCTATAAAAGCAATATCGACCAGTTTATTTAATATAAATTCTGGGTATGCAACTTATTTGATACCAATGTTAACGGCCTTAATTATTCAATTAGTTTTATTAATGGGAATTGGTCTTTTAAGTGGTTCTAGACGAGAAGCAAAATCTACGCATAAAAAATTTCCAAGAATATTACATAAAGGCGGCGTACTCTCTGTTTTATTAGCAAAAGCATGTTTATATACTTTAATTTATATTGTAATTATTCCTGTTCAAGTAGGTATTGTCTACACGCTGTTTGGTATTCCGGTACGTTCCTCATTGCTATCGATTTACGTATTTATAATTCCGTATATCTTTTCAGTGGTATTTTTAGGCATATCAATCAGTTCCTTTTTTAAAAGAAGAGAAGATTCAATTGTGTTTTTAGTATTGCTTTCTATTCCGTCATTAATGTTAAGCGGATTGTCTTTTCCAGCTGAAGGGTTTTCGAATTTTTATAAATTTATTTCAGAAATCATTCCCTCTACAGCAGGTATGAATGGTTTTGTTAAATTAACACAAATGGAAGCTTCGTTTGTTGATGTTTTAAAAGAATGGAATCATTTATGGTTGTTAACAATCATTTATTTTGTGATTGCCGCTATTTCTTTAAAAATAAGAGCTAAAAAGGAAATGGCTTTAAACAAAGCATCATAAAACATAGATTGCTTTTTATAAAAAATCTTATAAAAGTACGCTAAGAATCCAAACCATTTATTCTTTCTATAAATTTTAGGCATGATAATCATAAAAAAATCTATTGCTTAAATTAAATTTCATCAACATAAAGAAGCGGTTAAATTAGGTCTCTTTTCTTAGTTTTTCTCAAAATTCTATTATCTTCGTTTTTTAAAAGAGACAAACAATGGGTAGAAATATAAAAGACTATATAATTATTGGTTTAAAAGGAATGGCAATGGGAGCCGCAGATGTAGTACCTGGGGTTTCAGGAGGTACAATTGCTTTTATTTCTGGTATTTACGAAGAATTATTAGGTTCTATCAGTAACGTAAAAATTGGTCTACTTAAAACCTTAAAACAAGAGGGTTTTAAAGCCGCTTGGACACAATTAAATGGAAACTTTTTAGCATCCTTATTTTTAGGGATTTTTATAAGTATTATTTCTTTGGCAAAAGCGATAAAGTATTTATTAGAAAATGAGCCTGTTTTACTATGGTCTTTCTTTTTTGGTTTGGTATTGGCAAGTATTATTTACATTGCAAAACAGATTACAAAATGGAATGTTTTATCTGTTGTAGTCTTAATTATAGGTGCTTTTTTAGCCTATTATATTACCACTTTAAATCCTTTAGTTTCAGAAAATTCATCACCAATTTTTATATTTATAGCGGGTGCAATAGCAATATGTGCTATGATTTTACCAGGAATTTCAGGTTCATTTATATTAGTGTTGTTAGGTGCATACAAACCTGTTTTAAATGCTTTAAATAATAAAGACATTAAAACGATTTTAATTTTTATGGCAGGTGCCGTTATTGGTTTGTTAACCTTTTCTAGAGTTTTAAAATGGTTGTTTAAACATTATAAAAATTTAACTTTAGCTGCTTTAACCGGTTTTATAATTGGTTCATTAAACAAAATTTGGCCTTGGAAAGAAACCTTAACATGGCGTACAAATTCTCATGGAGTAGAAGTACCATTTAATCAACAAAGTGTAAGTCCTTTTTCTTTTAACGGAGAAGCAGAATTAACCATGGCAATTGTATTGGCTGTTGTTGGTTTTGTTATTATTTTAGCGATGGAAAGATTAGCCGTTCAGAAAAAATAAATGATTGTAGAAAGAACTTTTTTACAAAAATTAAGCCTTTTTTTTAAAGGTTTAGCAATGGGAGCTGCCAATAAGGTTCCTGGTGTTTCTGGCGGAACAGTTTCTTTTGTTTTAGGTTTTTATGAAGAGTTAATTTACTCGTTTAGAAAAATAAATTTAAAAGCTTTTAAATTACTTTTTAATGGCCGTTTTAAAAGTTTTTATCAATATGTAAATGGTCCTTTTTTAATACTAATAATGGGAGGTAGCATTTTTAGTTACTTTAGCATTTCTTTAGTATTAGATTATTTTTTAGTCAATTTTGAACTGTATGTTTGGAGTTGGTTTTTTGGAATGATTTTGGGCTCTATTTACTATATAGGTAAAGATTTTGGTGATTGGAATTTTAAAAATATATTTTCTTTAATTGTTGGTGCCTCTATAGGTATCGGAATTAGTTTTTTAACACCTGCAACCGAAAATGACAACCTTTGGTTTGTATTTATTTGTGGAATTATAGGTGTTTCTGGTATGACGCTTCCCGGACTTTCGGGATCTTTTATCTTAATTCTATTAGGTAATTATGTGTTGTTATTAGTAGACTCTGTAAACGTTTTATTTAATGTAATTACCAGTCTTTTATCTGGTGATTTTAAAGTGTTGTCTGATCCGATTAAAATAAGATATTTAAAAATTATTGGCGTTTTTACCGCAGGTTCTACTTTTGGTTTGGTTTCTATCAGTCATGTTTTGGGGTATGTTTTAAAACGTTGGCATCAAATAGTAAATGCGGTTATTATTGGTTTTATAACAGGATCTTTAGGAATTGTTTGGCCTTGGAAAAAAGCGATTTATTTACAAGAAAAAGAAAAATTTTTAATAGATAAAAAAGGGAATAAAATCGTTGAAAATTACGAACGTTTTGTTCCTGATTTTTCAATCTCAGAAACCTGGTATGCTATATTTTTTATAATACTAGGGCTTTTGATAATTTTAGTAATAGATTTTTATGGACGAAAGAAAAAATAAAGTTTTTGGGTTATTAGGAAAAGATATTGAATATTCTTTTTCTCGTGGTTATTTTACAGAAAAGTTTGAAAAATTAGGCTTAAAAAAACACAGCTATGTTAATTTTGATCTTCAGAAAATAGAAGAATTTCCTGGTGTTATTGATGAAGGTGGCGAAAAATTAGGTGGTATAAATGTTACTATTCCTTATAAAGAAGCCGTAATGAAATATTTAGATAAGCTAGATAAAACGGCAAAAGAAATTGGGGCAGTAAATACTATAAAATTTACCAAAAGAGGAAATTTAAAAGGGTATAATTCTGATGTTGTTGGTTTTGAAAAATCAATATTTCCGTTGATAACAAAACAACATAAAAGAGCCTTAATATTAGGTACAGGTGGCGCTTCTAAAGCAATTGCTTACGCGCTAAAAAAGAATGATATTAAATTTAAATTTGTTTCTAGAAAACCTAATGGAAAAAAAGAAATTTCGTACCAAGATGTAACAGAAGAAGTTATGGAAAAGTATCAAATCATTATCAATTCTACACCGGTTGGTACATCGCCAAATACGGACAAGTGTCCTGATATTCCGTATCAATATATTACAGATAAACATTTGTTATATGATTTAATTTACAATCCAGAAGTAACTACTTTTTTATCTAAAGGAAAAGAAAAAGGAGCTATTATAAAAAATGGATATGAAATGTTGCAATTGCAAGCAGAAGAATCTTGGAGAATTTGGAATGATGTTTAATTAGATTGATTTTTTTTAGATTAAAAAAATAGTTTGCAAGTTTGCTGCGTTAGGGATTGAATTGGAAATCCTTTTTATGAAGAATGAATAAAAAGATTGTAAAGTAAAGCCCGACCGTAAGGGAACGCCCAAAAGTAAATTATCTATATTATTTTAGTGGTTAGATAGTTTGTAGATTTAGTAAGATGTCAGTATCTTTATAGATATATAATAGTTGTATTATATTAAGACCTTAAACATTGTAGATATGTTAGAAAATAATGAAGAAAACGTTGATAAGACGGAAAAGAAAGTAACAGAAGTTGCGAGTGAAACTGTAAAAGTTGAAGTTAAAGAAGTTAAAGAAAAAGTAGATGATACTACTGATGCTGTTGAAGAAATAGAGAAATCTATTGCGGTGGATGCAGAAAAAGACACGGCTAAAGAAGAAGAATCTGCAGTTGTAGATTATACAAAATTATCTTTAGAAGAGTTGGTTGCAGAACTTAAAAAAACAATTTCAAACAATCCTGTTCAAAAAATTAAAAACCAAGTTGATGGAATTAAAACTGCTTTTAACCAAAAATTTGGGGCATTATTAGCAGAAAAGAAAGCAGCCTTTTTAGAAGAAGGAGGTAATTCTATAGACTTTCAATTTTCTAGTCCGTTAAAATCTGATTACAATAGCCTTTTATCAGAATATAAAAAACAACGTGATGCTCATTATAATGATTTAGAAAAACAATTATCTGCCAATTTAAATAAAAGACTTGCCGTTATAGAGCAGTTAAAAGATTTAATTGAAAATGCAGATACAGCAACCATGTATAAAAGTTTTAGAGAGTTGCAAGATACTTGGAGAACTATTGGACCGGTTTCTAAAAACCATTACAATGATACTTGGAAAACGTTTCATCATCATGTAGAGCGTTTTTATGATTTGTTGCATTTAAGTAACGATTTTAGAGATTTAGATTTTAAACATAATTTAGAAGAAAAATTAAAAATCATAGAAAAAGCAAATGCGTTAGCCGAAGAAGCTGATATTAATGTTGCTTTTAAAGAATTACAAGATTTACATAAAATTTGGAAAGAAGATATTGGACCGGTTTCTCAAGAAATGAGAGAAGATATTTGGCAAAAATTTAGTGCTGCTACTAAAAAAATTCATGATAGAAGACATGATCATTTTAGAGAAATGCGTTCTAAATATCAAGAAATTATAGAGAAAAAATTAGTAGTTGTAGAAAAGCTAAATGCGTATGATACGGCTAATAATAAAACGCATAATGATTGGCAAAAAAGTATTAAAGATATCGAAGCTTTAAGGCAAGAGTATTTTAATGCAGGAAAACTTCCGTATTCTAAAAGTGAAGAAGTTTGGCAAAAATTTAAAGCAGCTACAAAGAAATTTAATAGTGCTAAGAATGTTTTTTACAAACAAGAAAAGAATGATCAGCAAGAGAATTTAAAGAAAAAAATGGAGTTGATAGAACTCGCAGAGTCTTTAAAAGAAAGTGATGATTGGGAATCTTCTACAAACACTTTAAAGAAAATACAAGCAGATTGGAAAAAAATTGGTCATGTACCGCGTAAATTTTCGGATGATATTTGGAAACGTTTTAAAGCGGCTTGTAATCATTATTTTGATAGATACCACGATCAGAAAAACTCTTTAAATAAAGAACAGCAAGAGGTTGTAGATGCTAAAAAAGCATTTTTAGAAACTGTAAAAGAATTAACAACGCCAACAAAAGATGAAATCTTCGAAATTATTAATAATTGGAGAAATTTAGGTGTATTGCCAAGAAATGCAAGACATATAGATGGTAAGTTTAATAAATTAATAGACAGAGCACTTAATGGTTTAGACTTAGATAAGAATGAAGTTGCCATGCTAAAGTTTACACATGTTGTAGATGGTCTTGCAGCAGATAATGACGTTAGAAAGTTAGATTCTGAACAAATGTTTGTTAGAAAGAAAATTGATGAAGTTGTTAAAGAAATTCAGCAATTAGAAAACAATTTAGGTTTCTTTTCTAATGCTAAAGATGATAATCCTTTGGTATTAAATGTAAGAAACAGAGTAAATGAATTTAAAGAAGATTTAGCGCTTTGGAAAGAGAAGTTAAGCTACATAAAGAGTTTAGATTACTAGTTCTTTAAACCTTCTATAAAATAGAAAACTCGAAGCTTTTGCTTCGAGTTTTTTTATGAACATCTTTTTATGTCTTTAATTAAATTTTAAGTTTCGCTTAGGTAAGAATGATAATGTATAAAAGAAAGGTTTTTTAAATATACTTTTATCTAAAACAAAAAACTCGAAGCAGTTAAGCTTCGAGTTTTTTTTATAAATTTATAAGAAGAAAATTAATTAAGAAAAGAATTTTTCCATTTTTAATTTTTCTTCTTCAGCTAAAGCTGCATCAACTAAAATACGACCACTATGCTCATCTATAGTTATTTTCTTTCTATTTGCTATTTCTAATTGTACTTGAGGTGGAATTGTAAAGTAAGAACCTCCAGAAGCGCCACGTTCTATAGCAACAACAGCTAAACCATTTTTAACTTTTGTTCTAATTCTAGTATATGCAGTAAATAAATGAGCATCTATACTTTGAGCAAATTCTTCAGATTTTTTTGCTAATAACTCTTCTTCTTTTTCAGTTTCTTTTAAGATCGCATCTAATTCAGCTTTTTTATGGCTTAAATGTTTTTCTTGTTTTGCTAATTTTTCTTTAGTAGCATCAATAACTGTATTTTTCTGAGCAATTTTTGCTTTGTATTCTGTAATTCTTTTTTCAGCTAATTGAATTTCTAAATCTTGGTATTCAATTTCTTTAGATAAAGAATCAAATTCTCTGTTGTTTCTAACTTTCTTTTGCTGCTCATCATACTTTTTCATTAGCTCTTTAGACTCTTCAATTGCTAATTTTTTGTTATTAATGTCAGTTTCTAAGTTTGCTGCATCTTGATTTAAGTTCGCAATACGCGTGTTTAATCCGGCAACTTCATCTTCTAAATCTTCAACTTCTAAAGGTAGTTCTCCTCTAACGTTTCTAATTTCGTCAATTCTAGAGTCGATTAATTGTAAATCGTATAAAGCTCTTAATTTTTCTTCAACCGAAATTTCTTTCTTCTTTGCCATGGTTATATATAATATATAGGATTTGTACTTTTTTCTGATAAAATGACTGCAAAATTACTAAATTTTTTCGTAAGATAGTCTACCAAAAGGTTTTTTGTAAACTGTTCACTCTCATAATGTCCAATATCTGCTAAAAGAATGCTGTTTTCAGCTTTAAAAAACTCATGATATTTAAAATCTGCACTAATATACGCATCTGCGCCAGCTCTTTTTGCATTAGAAATGGCAAAACTACCAGATCCACCTAAAACAGCTACTTTACGTATTTTTTTATTCAATAAAACAGAATGACGTATACAAGCTGTTTTCATTGTTTTCTTTACATATAAAAGAAATGCTTTTTCATCCATTTCTGTTGGTAATTCTCCAATCATTCCCATACCAATATTCTGATGCACATTTTCTGTGGTAAGTATTTCGTAAGCAACTTCTTCATAAGAGTGATGCTCATTTAAAGCTCTTAAAATAGCGGCTTCATATTTACTTTCAAAAACTACAGAGATTTGGGTTTCTTTTTCGGTATGATCTACTCCTTTTTCGCCTAAAGTAGGATTTGAGTTTTCGTTACCTTTATAAGTAGATTCTCCTAAAGCATTAAAAGAACAATTGTTATAGTTGCCCATACTACCTGCTCCTGCAGAAAAAAGAGCGTTTCTTACTGTTACCGCATTTGCATTAGGTACATAGGTAGTTAATTTTTTAATGATCCCTTTTTTAGGAATTAAAATTTTAGTGTTTTCTAAACCTAAAACTTCACACATTTTTGCTGAAACTCCATTTTTAGAATTGTCTAATGCAGTGTGCGTTGCATAGATAGCAATGTCATTTTTTATTGCCTTTAAAACTACACGTTCTACATACGAATTACCGTTTAGTTTTTTTAAACCACCAAAAACAATAGGATGAAAGCTTACAATTAAATTACAATTTTTTGCAATTGCTTCTTCTACCGTTTCCTCTAAAGTATCTAAAGTTACTAAAACTCCAGCAATGGTAGTGTTGTAATTGCCAACTAATAAACCAACATTATCAAAATCTTCAGCATAATTTAAAGGAGCTAATTTTTCTAAGTAATTGGTAATATCTTTTATAATCATAAATTAATATTGTAAAGAGTATCAAAGTTAACATTTTCTGTTCATCAATCCATAAAAATGAACTGCTTTTTAGAGATGAATTTTAGTTATTTTCAAAAAATAATACGAATAATCAAAAATTAAAGTTTTAAAAATAGGGGAATGGAGTAAATTTGTATCTTTTTCTTTTTTAACACATTTAACCTGCCTATTTTCGTATTAATGAAATTTCTACGTTTTTTATTATTTCCATTCGCCATTATTTATAATGTGGTAACGAGTATTCGTAATTTATTTTTTGAAATCGGAATTTTTAAGCAAACTTCATTTAAAATACCAGTAATAGTAGTTGGTAATTTAAGTGTTGGTGGTACAGGAAAAACACCACAAATAGAATACTTAATTCGTTTGCTTAAAGATCATTTTAAGACAGCTGTTTTAAGTAGAGGCTATAAGCGTAAAACGGAAGGTTTTGTATTGTTAAATGATACGCATTCTGCAGAAGATGTTGGTGATGAACCTTTGCAGTATTTTAAAAAATTTAAGAATATAGATGTAGCTGTAGACGCAAATAGAGTTGCAGGAATTTCTAAATTAATAGAAGAGAACTTGCCCGAAGTAATTTTATTAGATGATGCTTATCAGCATAGAAAAGTAAAAGGGAGTTTTTATGTTTTATTGACAAAATTTGATGATCTGTTTACCGAAGATTTTTTATTACCTACAGGAAACCTAAGAGAAAGTAGGCGAGGAGCAAAAAGAGCAGATATCATTTTAGTTACTAAATGTCCTGCAAATTTGTCTAAAACTGTTAAAAATAAAATTGAAGTAAAGTTAAAAAAATATCATAAAAAGGTTTTTTTTACCGCTATTTCTTATGATGATAAAACTTCTGGTAATGCTACTGTTTTAATTGATGATTTAAAGAATTATAAAGTTTTATTAATTACAGGAATTGCAAACCCAAACCCATTACTATCTTTTTTACATGATAAAGAAGTAGTTTTTAAACATTTAAAATTTGCAGATCATCATCACTTTACAGATAAAGAAATAGAAACAATTAAGGAGGAATATGTTAATTTAAAGTCTTCTAAGAAACTAATGTTAACCACAGAAAAAGATTTTGTTCGTTTAGAAAGTAGACTAGAAAATATTTCTTTTTTAGGAATACAAACTTCTTTTTTAGAAGAACAAGAAGCGTTTAATGCCATTATTAAAAAACATATAAAATAAAACCAGCGCTGTTAGGGCGCTGGCTTCTTTTCTTGATTTTTGTTAGAAGTATCTGTTAAGACCCCTTCATTATTTTAGACACTATTTTTATCAATAAGTCACCTTATAATTATCTAACTCTAATCTTTTACATTTCCATTGAATGATATACGTGTTGTACATCATCATCTTCTTCTAATTTTTCTAAAAGCTTTTCAACATCTGCTTGTTGCTCTTCGTTTAATTTAGTGGTAGTTGTCGGAATTCTTTCGAAACCAGAAGATAAAATTTCTACATTGGCTTCTTCAAAGAAAGATTGAATTGCTCCAAATTGTTCAAAAGGGGCATAAATAATAATTCCTTCTTCATCATCAAAAACCTCTTCAACTTCAAAATCTATTAGTTCTAGCTCTAGTTCTTCCATATCCATTGTAATATCTTCCTTTTTAATAGTAAAGTTACAAGTATGGTCAAACATAAAAACAACCGAACCTGATGTACCTAAATTTCCATCACATTTGTTAAAGCAGGCTCTAACATTGGCTACTGTTCTGTTATTGTTATCTGTTGCAGTTTCTAAAAGAATTGCAATTCCGTGAGGCGCATATCCTTCAAAAAGTACTTCTTTGTAGTTCGCAGTATCTTTATCTGTTGCTTTTTTTATAGCTCGCTCAACATTGTCTTTAGGCATGTTTGCAGCCTTAGCATTCTGTATAACTGCACGTAAACGAGAATTTGTTTCTGGGTTTGGTCCGCCTTCTTTTACTGCCATTACAATATCTTTACCAATTCTGGTAAATGTTTTTGCCATTGCCGACCAGCGTTTCATTTTTCTTGCTTTCCTAAACTCAAATGCTCTACCCATTTCTAATGATTGTTTTAAAATATGTATAAATACAAATGTAGAAATTAGCAAGTTGTTTCACAATTTTTTAACCAAGGATTTTAATAAAATATCCCTATTTATAGGTATAATTTTATAAACTAGTTTTTTTAGTTTTGATACTAAATCTAAAAACCTTTAATATGAAAAAAATTACTTTTTTACTTTTTACATTCATAACTTTCTTAATTTATGGACAAGATAAATTAACATCCAATATAAACGAATCTTTTAATGGTACAGATTGGGTAGCTAGTTATAAAACAAATTACGAATATGATGCAAACAATAACTTAATTAAAGAAACCTATTTTTGGAGGGATGCTGGTAGTTCTGATTGGTTAATTAGTGGTAAACAATCTTACACGTACAACTCACAGAATAAAGTGATAATTGATAGTTATGAAAATTTTGATTTTTTAACAGGAAATAGAAGTAGTGGGTATAAAACAACTTACACCTATAATGGTGATCATAAAATTATAACATCTATAGATCAAGAGCTAATTGATAATAGTTGGGTAAATGAAGATAAAATTACATATACTTATGATAATAATAAGATTACAGGTGTAGTAGATCAAAGTTGGAACGGCAATGATTGGGTATATTTAATAGATGGTGATGAGCAAGATGCTTCTTCTAAAGTTACTGTAGAATATGGATCTAATGGTTTGGTCTTTGAATTTGTTTATGAAAAATGGAATGGAAGTTCTTGGGATAAAGATGGTAAAGATACTATGACCTATAATTCTAATAATAAATTAATACAAAATCTATCGCAGACTTGGAGTGGCACTTCTTATGTGAATGAGTATAAATCAGAAAATACCTATGATGCAAGTGGGAATTTGATTTTAGAAAAAGAATTTGTATTTGAAAATGGAGCTTTTACCAGTGAATATGAAACTAGTTATACTTTTGATACCAACAAATTAATGAGTACTATTATTAACCCTTTTAAAGATATATTAGGGTTTGCCTATTTAACAGGTGAAGATAATAGGTTTATAAATAAAATTATTAGTTCTTCTAATGGAGTAAACGATAGAACAATTTATTATTACAATGGCGCAACTGCAAGTGTAAATGATTTTACTGCTTTACGTTTTGATGCATATCCAAATCCAACAAATAGTATTATTACAATTGATACAGAAAATTTAGATATAGAAAAAGTAGATGTGTATAATGTTTTAGGAAAGAAAATATTTTCTTCATCTAAACATAAATTAGATGTAACTTCTTTAACAAACGGAATTTATTTGTTAAAAGTACATACTAAAGAGGGGAGAATTGGTAGTAAAAGATTTATAAAAAATTAAATCCTTTCAATTTTTTAAAAGCATTTTTGAGTAAAACTCAAAAATGCTTTCTTATTTTAATTTAATAATTCACAAGTCTGTTTTGCAATTTCTAGTTCTTCGTTTGTAGGAATTACTAAAACTTTAACTTTAGAATTTAGTGATTGAATTTCTCTTATATCTTTAGAACGAATTTCGTTTTTAGAATTGTTTAATTCGATGCCTAAAAACTCTAAATTACAACAAGATAGATGTCTCATTAAACTAGAATTTTCTCCAATTCCAGCAGTAAAAACAATAGCATCTAAACCATTTAAAGCAGCAGCATAAGCCCCAATAAATTTCTTAATTCTATAGGCTGCTAATTTTAAAGCATTTTTGCAATCCTCATTTCCATTACCTGCTTTTTCTTCAATCTCTCTTAAATCAGAAAAACCAGTTAAACCTTTCATTCCAGATTCTTTTTGTAATAAATCATTTACTTCATCAGCAGATTTATTAAGTTTCTTCATTAAAAAGAAAATTACAGATTGATCAATATCTCCGGCTCTAGTTCCCATTACCAAACCATTTGTAGGAGAAAATCCCATAGAAGTATCTATGCATTTACCATTTTTAACAGCAGCCATACTGCAACCATTACCTAAGTGAATGGTAATAATTTTAGAAGTATCTTTATTTAACGTTTCGATAGCTTTTTCTGATACGTATTTATGACTTGTACCATGAAAACCATAAGCTCTAATATTATAATCATCTAAATAAGTAGACGGAATTGCATATTGGTATGCTTCTTTAGGCATTGTTTGATGAAATGCGGTATCAAAAATTGCAATTTGTTTAGCCGATGTAAAAATAGTTTCTGCAATTTCTATTCCGGTTAAATTTGCAGGATTATGCAACGGAGCTAAATCAAATAAATCTCTAATTTTATCTTTTACTTCTTTAGTAACAACCACTGTGTGACTAAATTTACTACCACCATGAACTACTCTATGTCCTATTGCTTTAATTTCATCAACAGAATTGATAACACCAATTTTAGGATCTAATAAGGTTTTAGTGATTTTTTTTAAACCAATTTCATGGTTTAAAATAGGGGTTACTTCAGAGTGTTTTTCATTGTCTTTTTCGTGTGTAAAAATGGCATCTTCCATACCTATTCTTTCCACTAAACCAACACATTGTACTACTTGAGAAGGCATTTCTATCAATTGATATTTTAAAGAAGAAGAGCCTGCGTTTAAAACTAAAATATTCATATTATCCTTGGTGTGCTTGTATTGCTGTTAATAAAACAGTGTTAAATATATCTTCTACTGTACAACCTCTACTTAAATCGTTTACCGGTTTGTTTAAGCCTTGTAACATTGGGCCAATTGCTAAAGCTCCTGTTTCTCTTTGTATGGCTTTGTAAGTGTTGTTTCCTGTATTTAAATCTGGGAAAATTAAAACAGATGCTTGTCCTGCTACTTCAGAATCTGGCATTTTTGTTTTTGCTACAGACATGTCTACGGCAGCATCATATTGAATTGGACCTTCAATTTTTAATTCTGGATGTAAATTTCTAACAATTGCAGTTGCTTTTCTTACTTTTTCTACCTCTTCACCTTTTCCAGAGCTTCCAGAAGAATAAGACAACATGGCAATTTTAGCTTCTATACCAAAAGCTTCAGCCGATTCTGCCGAAGAAATGGCTATTTCTGCTAATTGTTCTGCATTAGGGTTTGGGTTTACAGCACAATCTCCCATTACAGAAACTCGGTCTGATAAACACATAAAAAATACAGAAGATACTACAGAAACTCCAGGTTTGGTTTTAATTAATTGTAAAGAAGGTTTTATAGTGTGCATAGTTGTATGTACTGCACCAGAAACCATACCGTCTGCCAATCCGTTCATAATCATTAAAGTTCCGTAATAAGAAACATCACTTACTAAATCTTTAGCAGTAGTTTCTGTCATTCCTTTATGTTTACGAGCTTCGTATAATGTTTTTTCAAAAGCTTCATTATGAATGGAATCTTCTGGGTTTAAAATATTTATTTTATCTAAATCTATTTGTAACCCAATTTGATCGCATTTTAACTGAATAGCATTTCTATCTCCTAATAAAGTTAAATCAACAATATTTAATAATTGTAATCGAGCTGCAGCAGTAATAATTCTTTCATCATCACCTTCTGGTAAAACGATATGTTTTTTATAAGCTCTTGCTTTTTGCAATAGATTGTATTGAAACATACTTGGTGTTAACTTATCAGAATTGTATGAGGTAAGTGTGGTTGTTAACCCTTCTGCGTTTACGTAAGTATCAAAAGTATCTAATGATAATAATATTTTTTTGTCGTGTGAAGCATAAATTTTAGATTTTACAGCTCCAATTTTATTGGTAATTCCAAAGGTACCACCTTCTACAGATAGAATTGGCACTGTAGATTGAACACCTTCAATTAATTTGGTAATAGATTCTTCTGGGATTAATGAACCGGTTAAAACAATACCAGCAATCTTTGGGTAATTTGTAGAGGCATTTGCTTGTAAAGCACCTAAAATAATATCGGCTCTATCGCCAGGAGTAACTACTAATGCATTTTCTCTAATTCTGGTTAAATAGTTGCGCAATTGCATAGCACCAGTACTGTAACTACCAATAGCATTGTCTAAAAATTGTTCTCCAAATAATACTTTACCATTTAAGGCTTGTAAAACTTCTCTTACAGTTGGATACGCTAAAAAATCAATTTTAGGAATGATGTCTATTTGTAAGTTTTCTGGAAAACTTTTTTGTAATTCTTTTTGAATATAATCTATTTCGTTAGCTTCAATTTTGTTGGCAATAATACCAATAACATCTACTTCTTTTCTTATAAAAGATTTATAAGTAAGTTGCATGGTATTTACAAAATCTTTCTTTTTCTTACCATTTCCAGAACCTACAATTAATGCAGGGATTCCTAAGTTTTTGGCAATCATTAGATTTACATCTAATTCTGTAAAACCACCTTCTCCAGAATAATCTGTACCTTCTACCAAAACATAATCATATTTGGCTTCTAGTTTTTTATATTTTTTAATGACATTATGAATTACATCATCTGCTTTTCCTTCACTTAAAAGTTCTACAACCTCGTTCTGCTTGTATGCATAACAGTCATCGTATTCTATATCTAAGTTAAAAAAATTAATAGCAGTATTGGTATGATCATCAATAGCACTGTTTTCAACTTCGTTGATAATAGGTCTAAAATAGCCTACTTTAGAAGATTTGGTTAACATCATTCTTAACAGACCTAATGACACCAATGATTTACCACTATCTGATTCTACTGCGGCAATATATATAGCTTTACTCATTTTTATTTATAAATTATGTCGCAAAAATATACGATAAATAGACTACTTATTATGATAATAGTCATTATTTAGAGCAAAAAACGTGTCTTTTAATAAAAGAAAGGTGTTTTTTAAGTTCCATTTTCACGAAAACATAAAGTGTAGGGTTAATGCTACACTTTTCTGTTTTTTAGATTTGCAACGCATGTAATTGTGTTTATTTTTTTATAAAAGCTACACGTCTATTATTTGCTTTTTCTTCTGGAGAGCTATTGTTATTTAAAGGATCTGCTTTTCCTTTACCTGTTATCGTTAAACGATCTGTGCTTATACCTTGCTCTACAATTGCTTGTTTTACTGCATTTGCTCTTTCTTCTGATAATTTTAAATTAAGATCATCATCTCCATCATTATCTGTATAGCCAACAATATTAAAGGTCCAGTCTGAGTTGTCTTTTAATATTTTAACAATTTTATTGATAATCCCTAAAGAAGGTTTTTTAATTTCAGTTTTTCCACTGTCAAAAATAATTCCGTTGGTTACGTATTTTCCGTCAGCAATAATTTTTTTATACATTTCTCCGCCTCCATGAGCAATTCTAACATTTTTTAAAGCTAAATATGGATGTGCTTTTTTACTATTAGAATGACAGCTTAAATTGATACCAAATACTGTAGGTGTAACATCAAATCTTGGTATGTTGGCAATTCTTTTAGAATCGTAATACATTTTGTATTTTCCGTGATAATAAGAAATTGATATATGATGCCAATCGTTTTGTGCTCCAATAGGTAGATCTTCTATTTTAAATTTAGTATTAGATGCCCAACCATTTAATTTACCTATTTGTTCTCTAAGTTCAATATGAACATCTTTGTTATAAAATTTAGGATTAAAGAAAATATTATGTTCCATCCACCAAATTTTTTCTTGTCTAAAATTAGGAACTAAAATATCGTATTCTATAGTAAATTCATTTCCTAAATAGTCTGTGCTTTTAATTAAAGGGGTAATTGTATTTCCAGCTTCAGCCATAAATATGATTACTTTTTCCCCATCTAGTTCTGCAACCTCTGCGCTACCTTTAACAAGATCCCAACGAGCAGGAAATTCGCCAACTTCTTCTGTTGTTAAATCATCATAAAAGACTACATTTTCTCCGGGTACAAAACGAAAATTTCGCCATAAGTTAGGCGTATCATTATTGGCAAATTCTTCATCTTCAATATTTTTAGAATCATTACTTGATGGTTCTTCTTCATCTTCGTCTCCGTTAATGGTTTTGTCAATCTTTTTTTCGGCTCCTTTTACAAGAGCTTCTTCGGCCTTCTTTTTAAGTCTTTTCCATATTTGAGCTTCACTATTTTGTGTAAAAGCAAAAATCATTAAAAATGCTACAAGTAAGTTTGTGGTTTTTTTCATGGTCAATTTATAGTTGTTGTTAATATAATAAATGTGATTGTAGAGAATTATACTTGTAAAATTCCCATATTAAATTGTTTTTCAATAGGAGCGTGGTTTGCTGCTTCAATACCCATAGAAATCCAATCTCTAGTTTTTAGTGGATTGATAACCGCATCGGTCCATATTCTTGCAGCAGCATAATATGGCGAAATTTGTTTGTCGTAACGCGATTTTATTTTGTCGAATAACTCCGCTTCTTTTTCTGGGGTTATTTCTTCGCCACGTTTTTTTAGGGAAGCCGTTTCTATTTGTAGTAAAACTTTAGCCGCAGAATTTCCGCTCATAACGGCTAATTCTGCACTTGGCCACGCAACAATTAATCTTGGGTCGTAAGCTTTACCACACATGGCATAATTACCTGCTCCGTAAGAATTTCCAATAATAATTGTAAATTTAGGCACCACAGAATTACTAACAGCGTTTACCATTTTAGCACCATCTTTTATAATGCCTCCATGTTCTGATTTTGAACCTACCATAAAACCAGTAACGTCTTGTAAAAAAACCAATGGAATTTTTTTCTGATTACAATTGGCAATAAAACGGGTAGCTTTATCTGCAGAATCATTATAGATTACGCCACCAAATTGCATTTCTCCTTTTTGCGTTTTTACCAACTTACGTTGATTGGCAACAATACCAACTGCCCAACCATCAATTCTGGCATAACCCGTTAAAATAGTTTTTCCGTAACCTTCTTTATATTGTTCAAATTCAGAATTGTCTACCAAACGTTTTATGATTTCTAACATATCATATTGAGCGTTTCTTTCTCTAGGTAGAATTCCGAAAATATCATCTTCATTTTCTTTTGGCGGAAAAGCTTCGGTTTTACTATAACCTGCTTTGTCATAATCGCCAATTTTATCAACAATAAATTTTATTTTGTCTAATGCGTCTTTATCGTCTTTAGCTTTATAATCTGTAACTCCAGAAATTTCGCAATGTGTTGTTGCGCCTCCTAAAGTTTCATTGTCTATAGATTCGCCAATTGCAGCTTTTACAAGGTAACTTCCGGCAAGAAATATACTGGCAGTTTTATCAACTATTAAAGCTTCATCACTCATTATAGGTAAGTAAGCACCCCCTGCAACACAGCTTCCCATAACTGCAGAAATTTGTGTAATGCCCATGCTACTCATAATGGCATTATTTCTAAAAATACGTCCGAAGTGTTCTTTATCAGGGAAAATTTCATCTTGCAAAGGCAAATAAACGCCAGCAGAATCTACTAAATAAATAATTGGTAATTTGTTTTCTATAGATATTTCTTGTGCTCGTAAATTCTTTTTTCCAGTTATAGGAAACCAAGCACCTGCTTTAACTGTAGCGTCATTGGCAACAACAATACATTGTTTTCCTTTTATGTATCCTATTTTTACAACAACACCACCAGAAGGACAACCGCCGTGTTCTGCATACATATCTTCACCTGCAAAAGCACCAATTTCTATAGATTTAGCATTATTGTCTAAAAGATAATCAACACGTTCTCTTGCGGTCATTTTACCTTTTTGGTGAAGTTTATCAATTCTTTTTTGACCTCCACCCAATTTTACTTTGGCAAACCTTCTTTTTAAATCTGATGCAAGAAGTTTATTGTAATCTTCGTTTTTATTGAAGTTTAAATCCATAGAAATTTTGTTCTTATTTTTTGTGCTAAAATAAGAAATATTCTTTTGATTAAAAGGCTAAAAAAGCATCCGTAACTATTTTATAATTATGGATGCTTTTATGTTTAAACTATAATTTCTCTTACCTTAATAGCGAAAAATGTCCTTTTTTAAGAATAGGCATTTTATTAGGGTCTATTGGTATGAGTTGTACTGTAAACCAATAATCATCAGAAGGTAATGTTTTACCACTATAAGTTCCGTTCCAACCCTCTCCGTTTATGGTTGTTTGGGCTATTAATTTACCATATCTATTAAAGATATTAATGCTACTATTTGGTTGATAAAAAGAATTATTTGCGCCTTTTATTACCCATGTTTTGTTTTTTTGACCATTGGGCGTAAAGAATTTTGGGAATTGAATAACAGAAACAATTAAAGAAGAAGAACCGCAACCATCTTTGTTTTCTACAATAATTTTATAAACTCCTCCTTCTATATTATTAAAAATATTACTGTCTTGAAAAGCACGAACAGTCATTCCGTTTTCATCTTCTAAAGCGTATTGAAACTCTTCATTAATTAAAGGATTTATAGGGATGTTTATAAGAATACTTAAATTAGAACTGATGCCAGAAGTATCATCTGTAACGGTAACAAAACTATTTTCTAAGGTTTCAAAGTTAGATTTTAAAACAACAATAGTTCTGGCTCTAGAGCAAGTTGTTGTTGCTCTGCTAAATGCAGTTACCGTATATTCTCCTTGTTCACTTATTAATAGAGTTGAACTATTTCCACCAACAGTATTGCCTGCTTTGTCTGTCCATTTATAATCGTAATCAGCTTTAAAAATACTTTGAACTTCTAAGGTATATGGAAGGTTTTTAGCACAAATAATAATAGGAGCATCAGGAGATTCTCCTTCAACAGAAAATTCAGGGATTTTATTTACTTCTAAATAAAACTCGCCAATACCCTGGCAATTGTTATTTGTTTTACTAATTAATTTGTAAAAAATAGGAATTGGACTACCTGCATACGGATTGTTTTTGTTTCTATAATTTGCTAAGTTTTGTGTTTCTGTAATTTTATTTATCGATTTTGTTCTATCTTCATCAGTCTCATAAAATTCTATTTTTTTATCAGAATCGGTAGTAATTTTAGCAGGAACGCCACTTAAATCAAAAAAAGTAATCCCGTCAGTGTCAGAGTTATCTGTAGTGTTGTTTCCTTCGGCATCTAAAAAATCATCGCATTCATAAAATGTGTCTTCAAAAGGTTCATTTGGAGTGTAGCTAACTGTTAAATCAATTTTAGAAATGGTATAACAACCTGTTGTGTTAGAGATTGTTCTAACCCAAGCTTCTCCGTTTGCCGCTACAAAATAACTTGTTTTATCACTAACTTCTGGTGTACCGTTTTCTGCATCAATTCTAGTTTTAAAATATTTAAAAGAATGATCTGTATCTTTAGAAATACTTATTTCTGCTTCTGTAAGGTTAAAAGTTGTTTGAAGGTCTGAATTAGTATCGCATTGAAACAATGCTGCCGGATTGTTTAAAACTATTGGTTTAGGAGTTACGGTTAATGTAATAGGGGTAGTAGTAAGGCCACAACTATTACCAGTTCTAGTTAAAGCCACTCGATATTGATAATTATTATAAGAAGATGGAGTGTTTGTAATTTCTAAGGAATTTGTGTTGCTTCCTAGATAAACTGCATTGTCTGTAATCGTATTCCAAGTTGTACCATCATCTGTAGAAAGTTCCCATTGAAAACCATCTGCTGTAGAATCTATAGTTATACTATCTGTAGCACTTTCACAAAAAGTAACATCAGTAAATGGCGTAATTAATTCAATTGGAGCACTTGTAATGTAATCTGAATTAGGGTTTGTGTATCCGTCATCAGGGTTTTTTACTTTTCCGTTTTCATCAACTGAAAAGGAATTTGCAAAAAGAATTCCATCATTATTATAGTCTGTAAAACCAGCTTCAATAACATCATTACAACCATCATTATCAGCATCTAATTCTAAGAAATTAAAGACGTTATCTCCATCAGTATCTGCAATTGTATATTTTAAAGAAAGAGTTTGTACTGTGGTGTCATTTTCTAGAGAATCTGCCAATCCATTTTTGTTGATGTCTATAAAAGTATCTATAGTTCCATTAAAATCAGCATCTAAACTATGGTTAGCTTCTGTTGCGTCAAAAATACCATCATTGTCCGCATCGTAGTCTAAATAGTTTTTAACTCCGTCATTATCGGTGTCAATATTTGTAATCAGACCATTAAAAGCATCATCTAAACCATCTAAATTTGCATCTATTTTTAGAAGTGTAATTTGTGGTGATGAAGCCTCATAAATATCTGGTATCCCATCATTATCAGTATCTAAATCAAACATATCTTCAATTCCATCGCCATCAGAATCTCGGGAGAAACACGTTAAACCGATGGTTCCGTTAAAAGTAGAAATATCACTACTAATGTTGTTGTAATGCTCAAAAGAAATGTTTTTAATTTGATGGGCTACAAATTGAAACGTACTTGTGCCACCAACAAGATCTGTTTTAAATTTAAATTTAATAACTGAGGAAGAAAATTGAGTGAAACTATCTTCGAACTCATCATCAAAATTAGAGTCTATTAAAATTTGATTGTCAGGATCTACTAAGGTGATGTTTTTGTCTGCTTGTGATAGTTTTAGAATAAAATATTCGTTATCAGATATGGTATGATCTGTTGTTATGTTTTGAGTTAATTTAAAGTTGATATTATCATTAAAATCTAATTTGTATTTAGCATTAGATGTTGCCCCTGCAGTTGCGGTAGAAATAAAGTTACCCGTTGTATCTCCTGTAAAAGTTGTGTTTTCTGAAGTTAAACTAGCAGAAACTGCTGTTAAATTATTTTCTACAGTTGGATTGTTTATATCTGATAAATCAATGATTTTATTACCTAAAGATTCATCACAATTTAAAATTCCGTCGTTGTCAATATCAACGTCTATATTGTCTATAATACCATCTTTGTCATAATCATCAGGACAAATACTAATTGGTATTTCTACGGAAATAAATTCTGTACCTGTACATATAACTTTACCAACTAATCTGTATCTACCAGGTTCTGTAGCTAAAGGAGTATAAGTGTTGTCGGTACTTTTTGTTACCCAATTTAAGGTAGTTTCATTATACAATTGCCATTGTATACCACCATCAAATAATTCGGTATTTGCAGCTTCTAATTTTAAATCATTACCTAGACAGTTTCCTAAAGTTTCTATGCTAACGTTAAAATTAATTTCTGGTTTAGAAGGAAACCCTGAGTAAAAGCCACCAGAAGTAGCTGCACCGTTTCTATTAAAGTAAGAGCAGTAGAGTTCTGTTGCAGCATCACCAATTAAACTTTTTACGGTAACGTTTCCAGAAAGATTTGTTACTTTATAAGTTACATAATTACCATTACCAATAATGTCTTTTGGACCATCGATTGTATGGTTTGTATTTGTAGAGTTTTCTTCAATAATTAGTGTTGCTCCTTTTTTTGTAACTATAGAAACTCCTCCATCAAATGTATTAGAACCTATTTTATCTATATTAGGAATATTATCTACAAAGCCTGTGCTTTCGCAATTTAAAGGCGGGACAAAAAATAAACCTTGGTTTGCAGCACTATCATTTGCACCAACACCTTGATAAGCAAATACGGGTTGTGAGGTTTTTACATACATGTTTCCATTACTAGCATATTCATCACCTTCTATTACATACCATTCTCCTGCTTTTGCTATGGTGGTTTTTGGAGTTAAATTGCCATTTATAAATACCTCTGTATTGTTATGATGTGCAACAATTAGTATGTTTTCCCAAGCGTTTTCTCCATCACCTTTTACAAAAATATATTCGTTTCCAATTTTTTTAGCATCAACAATTTGGTCTATCCCATAATCTCTAAGGTTGGTAGGAGTATGAAAAGTACCCGTTGCAGAACCAGAATTTACAACAATAGGTTTGTTTTCATCGTCAGATTTTATTAGCGTACCTAATAAATCACTAGGAGTTCCACCTCTATCAAAAGAAACCGATACAATAAAACTTTCACCTTCATTTAAAGTTTTTGTAAAAGGAACAGAACCTGCATAATTGTTAATGGTAATACCGGGAGTAAAATCATCAAAAGTTACATTTGTATTATTCTCTGTAGCCATCACTGAAACAAAATTTAAATGCGCGCTCGCAGGGTTTGTGCTAGGGAAGCCTCCCATTCTAAATTCTGTGCCTAAGGCAGAAAGCCCTTTACTTACAATGGCAGATGCTTGATTTCCTCTACCAGAAGAAATCATTCTTACAGAAACATAAATAACATCATTGGCTTCAATAATGTATCCTTTATCGTTTATTATGGTAGCTGTTCTTTGTGGGCTTTGAAATAATTGGTCACCAACAGCTTTTGATGTTGTAGAAAAAGGAGAGGTATTAGAAACGGTACCTGTAATTTCTTCGGAAGCAGGTTTTCCTATTGGTTTTATCGTAAAAGAAACATTACTACTTTTGGGTGTAGAAATATAAATGTATTGATTATCAATAGCTTCATCACTTGTAATTGGCGGTAAATAGTGCTTTTTACTTAATTGAGCATTTATACTTTGAAATGTAATAAGACTGATAAAAATGAATAAACCTAATAAGAAACTTTTGCGCATTGTAATATTAAATTAAGTATTAATATTATTTGTGGTTAATCAATTTTAACAACAGAATAATCTAAAGGCAAATTACAAAAGTTTATTGAATGTTTTTGTTTTTTTAAATTAGAAAAAAATAAGTTTATAGATGTTATAAGTCTCTCTTTTTTAGTAGTCTATAAGAGCTGTAAATAAAAATAAATGTCCAAGCACAAACTATTAGAATTGTAGAAAAATCTACATCATAACTTTTAGTGAAATTTTCGCCTACTTGGTTTGCAATAGATTTAACAGCGCCTAATCTAGAAAAAGGTTCTTTTATTAAGTTAGATAATGCTTCTAAAGGTAGAAATTGCATAATACTATTTACAGATTCTGAGGTGTTTTCTGCACCCCTAAAAGTCCAAAATAGATACCCTTTAAACATGCTTTCTCCTATTAGCCAAACTACCATGGCACCCACAGCAAAAGCAGAACGTTTTACCAAAATACCAAAAAATAAGCCCATAGAAAAGAAGCCAACTAGTTTGATAAAAAAGGCTATTAAGTACTCTAAATTTGTGGTAATGATAGAGAGTTCATTATAGTCTGAATACATTAAACCTAAAATTAAAGAAACTACAAAAACAAATAATGTTGAAATTAATGAAAATACAACTACGGTATAAAACTTAGAAAGGATAAATTCTTTTTTACTTAAACCATCAATTAAATTCTGTTTTAAAGTTTTGTAACTATACTCATTCGCCATCATAGAAACAATAACCAATAATAAGAAAAACTTTAAAATGGAAGCCATATACGTGTTAAAATGCCAGATATATGGAAAATTAAAAATGCCCATATCGGCTAAATGGAATTTAATTGGACCAATATCAAATTTTATGGCAGCAATTAAGGCAATAGAAGTAAGTAACCCAAAGTATATAAGTGATAATACTTTACTGGCTCTATTGTGTTTAAGTTTATGAAATTCTATAGTTAGTAGTCTTAACATGACGTTGTGTGTTTTTTATTTTAATTTATTCTCTACTGCGCTAGAATAGATCTTTTATGGTTAGTTATTGTTGGTTAAATCTAAGAATTGTTGTTCTAAACTTGGTTTACGCTTTACTAAGTGAGATAAAATAATTCCTTTTTTAAAGAGGAATTCATTTAGTTCTGTAGCAGAAATGGGATTGCTTAACGTAGCAATAATCGTTTCGTGGTCTTTAGTAACCTTGCCAATTGCTGGGTGTTCTTCTAAAACGGATAGTAATTTTGTTTCATCAGTTGCTACTTTTAATTCGAACAAACCGTTAGAGGCTGTCATTTCATCTACACGACCTGCATATAATTTTACACCTTTTCTAATAACAACAACATGAGAGCATACTTTTTCTACTTCATCTAAAAGATGAGACGCCAATAAAATGGTGGTTCCGTTTGCTGCAATGGTTTGTATTATTTGACGAATTTCATGAATTCCTTGTGGATCTAAACCGTTTGTAGGTTCATCTAAAATTAATATTTCAGGATCGTTTAATAGGGCAGAAGCAATTGCTAAACGTTGTTTCATCCCTAAAGAAAAGGTACTAAACTTGCTATCTTTTCTGTCAAAAAGGTTAACAATAGTCAGTTTTTCGTTAATTTTTTCTGTTGATATTTCTTTGATTTTACAAATTAAAGCTAAGTTTTGAGTAGCCGTCATGTAAGGATAAAAATTAGGACGCTCTATAATTGCACCTACTTTTTTTAAGGCTTGATGTGTAGATAGTTTTCCGTTAAACCAAGAAAACTCACCAGAAGTTCTGTTAACAACATTTAAAATAATACCTAAAGTGGTAGATTTTCCACTTCCGTTTGGACCTAAAATTCCGTAAACATTTCCTTTTTCTATATCAAAAGAAAGATTGTTTACTGCATGAACTTTTCCGTATTTTTTATCGAGATTTTTAAGTGATAAGATAGTTTCCAAAGAAATTGATTTAGTCGATTATGAATGTAAGACGACTAAAATACAATTTTGTTACTTCTAAAATGTGTAATTGTTAAAAAGTGTAATTGTTTAACTGTAAAAAACGATTAACAGTAAACCAATTAAACAGTTACACGCTTAAACTTTTTTTAGTATTCGTTATAATCGAAATCATCATCAAAATGACCAAATTCATCATCAAGGTCTTCTTCATCACCAAAACCACCGTCTAATTTTTCTGCAACAAATTCTTTTTCAGGAGCTTCACTTGGTATTTCGCCAACAGTTAAAATAATTTGCGGTAAATCTTCTTTTTTCTCGTTAGAAACCTCCAAAACTTCAACATAGAAAGTCCACATTTTTAAGAAATCGTACACGTAAATTAACTTGTTGCTTTCTTCTGGTAAAGTATCCTGTAAAATACAATTTTGCATAGAAATACCTTCGCCAACTTCTTCCATATTAAATAACGGAATTTCTTCACCTTGCGTCCATTCATCATCGGTTCTGTAAAAAGAAGCCATTTCTTGACCTCCAAAACCAAAAGATTTAGCAATTGTGGCATGTAAATCTTCTAAATTTAAGTTGTTGTCAACTAAAATTGTTCTAATTACATCTTCTTTAGTGTCTAAAATTACGCGTATTTTGTACATGAAATGGATAAATTTTTCTGTGGCAAAAATACAAAATTTTATATGTACTTTTACCATATAATCTAAATGATATGGATACAACTGCAATTTTAAAAGCGTTTAACGAGAGTTCTAAAAACACGTTAATGGAAACGCTTGATATTGAATATGTTGCTCTTGGTGATGATTTTTTAACAGCAAAAATGCCTGTAAATTCTAGGGTTCATCAACCTTATGGGCAATTGCATGGTGGGGCAACTGCGGCTTTAGCAGAAAGTGTTGGTAGTGCAGCTTCTAATTTTTTTATTGATAGTAAAACCCAGTTTGTAAACGGAATTCAATTATCTATAAACCATATAAAAAGCAAGCGAGAAGGTGTTGTTTTTGCCACCGCAAGGAATATTCATAAGGGTAGAACCACGCATTTATGGGAAGTTACAATTGTAGATGAAAATGACGATTTAATTTCTGTAGCTAAAATGACGAATATTGTTTTAACTAAAAAATAATTTATACTTCACATTGAATACCCTTTTTAATAAAATTGAAAAACATTACAAAAGCAAAATGCCTTTTGTAGCCTATAGAAAACCAAATTCATTATCAATTTCTGGTTTTTTTATGGATGACAACACCTTAAATTTTACTTCAGAATTTATAGAAACCGGATTTGTCTTTGCGCCTTTTAAAAGTGAAGAAAATGCTGTTTTATTTCCTCTTAAAAATGCAGAATTTATCAATGAGCATATCTTAATAGAAGAAGATTTTTCTTTTAATACTATTTTTGAACATGCTACTAATTCTGATAAAGAAAAACACATTCACCTTGTAGAAAAAACGCTCGATGAAATTAATAATAATGAGCTTAAGAAAGTAGTAGTTTCTAGAAAAGAGGAAGTTTTATTAAGTGAGTTTGATGTGTTAATTACATTTAAAAAACTTTTAAAAACCTATGCAAATGCATTTGTGTATGTATGGTTTCATCCAAAGGTTGGTTTGTGGTTTGGCGCCACACCAGAAACGTTGTTAACTATTTCTGATCATAATTTTACAACAATGTCTTTGGCAGGAACTCAAGTTTATGTGGATACTAATGAGGTTATTTGGAAATCGAAAGAGTTAGAAGAACAGCAATTAGTTACAGATTTTATTCAAAATCAATTAGAACCAATAACAAGTAATTTAAAAATTGATAAAACAGAAACTGTAAAAGCAGGGAACTTATTACATTTAAGAAGCAGCGTAGAAGGTCATTTAAATAAGAGTTCAAATTTAAAAGAATTGATTAGAAAATTGCATCCAACGCCTGCGGTTTGTGGTTTGCCTAGAGAAAAGGCAACTTTGTTTATCAACCAAAACGAAAATTATAAAAGAACATTTTATACTGGTTTTTTAGGTGAATTAAATTTTGAAGATAAAAACTCATCACTTTTTGTAAATCTAAGGTGCATGTGTATAGATGGTAAAAAAGCTTTTGTTTATGTAGGTGGTGGTATAACTAAAGATAGCAATGCAAAAAAAGAATGGGAGGAAACCGTTGCTAAAACAACAACTATTAAAAAAGTACTCTAAATATATCAATAAAAAAACCATAAGTATAACAACTTATGGTTTTTAGGTGTAAAATAATTTGAATTTAAATAGTTCTTTTTACTTATCGTTTTTCTGAATTTTAGTATTCATTTAAGCCAAAGTAAAAAAAGGTTGGTAACCTTTATATATCATCAAAAGAAACGTCTGTAAAACTTTCTGTAGATTTTTTAACGTCTGTAGTTTCAATTTCTTCTTCCTTTTTAAAGTCTTTTTGATGGCGTTCACTAATTACTTCGCTACCTTTTTCATTTAAAATGTAATCTGTTGCTTTGCCTAACATTTCTTGAAAATCAGTAAAATCTTCTTTGTAAAGGTAAATTTTGTGTTTTTGGTAGTGAAAGCTACCATCATCATGTGTAAACTTTTTACTTTCTGTAACAGTTAAGTAATAATCATCTGCTTTTGTTGCTCTTACATCAAAAAAGTAAGTTCTTCTTCCTGCTCTTAATACTTGTGAAAAGATTTCTTCTTGTTCAACTCTCTCTGCTCTCTCTGCCATAATTCTTTTAAAATAGTAATTATAATATGTTTTTTATACTTAACAAATCTAACAAAATATTTTATGTAGCAATGTTAAAGATTAAATTTCTTTTTCTAAAAGTTGTTGATCATACAAGTTTTTGTAATAACCCTCTTGTGTTATTAGTTGATTATGAGTTCCTTGTTGTATGATTTTACCATCGTCTAAAACAATAATTTTATCAGCATTTTTAGCAGAAGATATTCTATGACTAATTATAAAAGTGGTAATATTTTTAGAGATTCGTTCTAGGTTAGATAATATTTTTTCTTCTGTTTCTGTGTCTACAGCAGACAAACAATCATCAAAAATTAATATTTTAGGTTTTTTAATAATTGCTCTAGCAATAGAAACACGCTGTTTTTGTCCGCCAGAAAGGGTTACCCCACGTTCACCTAAAACGGTTTTATATCCGTTAGGAAAATCGACAATGTTTTTATGTACATCTGCATTTTTGGCTGCGGTTATAATTTCTGCTTCGGTAGCATCATCTTTACCAAATTTAATATTGTCTTCGATACTTTCTGAAAACAAAAATGGGTCTTGAGGTACAAAACCAATCTGACTTCTAACATCATCTAAATTGGCATCTTTAATAGGCGTGTCGTCTAACAAAATAGTACCTAGTTTTGTGTCGTATAACCTTGATATGAGTTCGATAATAGTAGATTTACCAGAACCTGTTCTTCCTAATATTGCAATTGTTTCTCCCGATTTTACAGAAAAATTAATGTTTTTTAAAGCGGTAATATTGGTGTCATCGTAGGTAAAGGTAACATCTTTAAAGGTAACATTTCCTTTTAATGTAAATGGAGCAGTATTTGTATTTTGTATTTCTGGTACTTGCTGTAAAAATTCATTAATTCTTGCTTGCGAAGCTTCCGCTTGCTGTACCATAGAAGTTACCCAACCTACAACGGCAACGGGCCACGTTAAAATATTTACATAGAGCATAAACTCAATGATAACTCCAATAGGAATTTCGTCATTAATATATAATTTTCCTCCAACATAAATAACAATAATGTTACTAATACCAATTAACAAAATCATTAACGGAAAAAATAAAGCATTTGCTTTTTGCAGGTGAATGTTCTTTTCTTTGCTTTCATCTGCAATTTTATCAAAGTCTTTAATAATAGAAGCTTCAATTCCGTATGATTTAACCACATTTATACCTGAGAAAAATTCTTGGTTAAAGGTGGTTAATTTTGATAAATATTGTTGAACAACGGTACTTCTTTTATGTATTACTTTGCTTAACACAAATATAGAAATAGATAATAAAGGAAAAGGTATTAACGTATACATGGTTAGTTTTACGTTGATGCTAATCATTTGTGTAAAACCTACCGTAAAAGTTACAATCATATTTAGGCTATACATAACAGCTGGCCCAACATACATTCTTACTTTAGAAACATCTTCAGAAATTCTGTTCATTAAATCACCCGTTCTATTTTTCTTGTAGAAATTAAGTGATAGTCTTTGGTATTGTTGATAAATTTCATTTTTGAGATCGAATTCTATCAACCTAGAAGTCACAATAATAGTTTGTCTCATTACAAAAGTAAAAAAACCAGATAGTACGGCAACACCTACAATTATAAGTACATTTATTAATAATTGATGTTGTACGGTTTCTAAATTAGTAACGACTCCGTTTTGATAATCTTCAACAATATTTAAAGAATCACCTACAATTTGAGGGATTTTTAAGGCTAAAAATTTGGCTAAAATGGTAATTAAAATACCAATTAATAATCGCCATTTATATTTAGAAAAGTACTTATTTACGTGTTGTAATTCTTTCAACGAATAATGAGTTTTAAAAAAAATAAAATTACAACTATTATAATGTTTGTAAATTATTTTTTTGTTAAAAAAGAGAAAGCACGAAGATACAAGAATCAGTATAAAATTTATTCTTAAAAAAGAATTAAAACGTGGTAGTAGAAAAATAAAATAACACTATTTTTGCAGCAAATTATATATAAGTTCTTTAGAAAATGATTAACAGAAGACATATTCGAGTTAAAGTAATGCAATCTGTGTACGCAATGTTACATTCTTATAATGATGATATCATTAAAGAGGAAAAATTTTTAAAACATAGTATTTTAAAAATGTACGATTTGTACGTTTTAAATTTATTGTTGTTGGTAGAGGTACAGAAATTAGCAGCAAAAAAAATAGCACTTTCTAAAAAGAAAATTCTTGCCACCAAAGAAGATTTAAATCCAAACAACAAATTTTTAAACAATAAACTAATCAACCTAATTGCAGAAAGCGTTAGTGTAGAAGGGTATGTTGAGTTAAATGATTTGAGAAATTGGGAAGAAAATGATGAGTACGTAAAAATTATTTATGACCAATTGCAAAATAGCGATTTGTATAAAAAATATTTGGCTACAGAAGCAGATTCTTACAAAGTAGATAAGACTTTTGTTATCGATTTCTTTAAAGAAATTATTGCTCCGAATGAAAAATTAGGGGAGTATTTTGAAGATACTATGATTTCTTGGTCAGATGATATTCCTTTTGTAAACACTTGGGTTGTAAAAACATTAAGTAAGCAAAAAGAGAATGCTATTTTTGTTTTAGGAAAGCTATATAAAGACAAAGATGATGAAGAGTTTGTATCCAAAATGTTTAGAAAAACAGTTTTAAAAAATACAGAATACGAACTAATTATTGAAGAGAAAACGCCAAATTGGGAAACCGATAGAATTGCAGATATGGACATGATTCTAATAAAAATGGCCGTTTCAGAATTTCTTAATTTTCCTTCTATACCAACCCGAGTTACTATTAATGAGTACATAGAAATTTCTAAGGATTATTCTACAGAAAAAAGTAGCTATTTTATTAACGGAGTTTTAGATAAAATATCGAAGGAATTTGTAGAAAATAAAAAAATTGTTAAAATAGGAAGAGGATTACTCTAAACCATTGTTTTAGATAATATATTTATTATTTTTACACAAAATTAAATCATAATGAAAAAAATAACAATTTTATTAGCTTTTGTAATTACAGCATCTTTTTTTACAGCCTGTAAAGATGGAGGAAATGTTACTTCTAAAATTAACAAAGAAAATTTAGATAAAGCTGCCTCTAGAGATAACGAAATTAAAAAAGGAACAGCTTTAATCTCTCTAGACAAAAAAGTGTACGATTTTGGTACTGTAAATGAAGGAGATATTGTAGAGACTACTTTTTTAGTTACCAACTCTGGTAAAACAGATTTAGTAATTACCAATGCACAAGGATCTTGTGGATGTACGGTTCCTACTTGGCCTAAAACACCAATTAAACCAGGAGAAACTGGTAAGGTTGATGTAAAGTTTAATACAAACGGTAAGCCAAATAGACAACAAAAAACAGTAACTTTAACTACAAATACAGAAACGGGTAGAGAAGTATTAACGTTAAAAGGTTCTGTAACACCAAAAGCAAAAAAATAATGATATCAACTGTAATATTTTTACAAGAAGGAGCAGGTAGTTTAATGAGTATGTTACCTTTTTTAGCAATTATTATTGTGTTTTATTTCTTTATGATAAGACCACAAATGAATAAGCAAAAAAAGGAAAAAGCTTTTCAAGCTGAAATTAAAGTTGGTACAAAAGTGGTAACTTCTAGCGGAATACATGGTAAAATTGCTACTATAAATGCTGCAGATAATACTGTTACTATAGAAACAGGAGCCGGTAAAATTAAGTTTGAACGCTCTGCTATTTCAATGGAATTAAGTAAAAGGTTTTTAGAGCCAGCTAAAAAATAAAAATTAAGTTTTTAAAGTATTAAGTGAGCTTTGTCTTTTTAGATACTGCTCACTTTTTTGTTTACAAGCTTTTGTGTAGATTGCATTAAATTCAACTATTACTTTGATAAAGAATAAAAAAATTTCGAAAAGTTTTATTAGCTTTTTAATCGCTTCTATTTTAATGTGGTTTTTAATAACGCTCTCTAAAGAGTATACTACCACCTTAACTTTTCCTGTAGAATACACAAATATTCCTCAAGATAAACTATTGCAAAAAGTACCCATAAAAGAAATAGATATTGTGGTAAAATCATCTGGTTTTAACATTATAAGTTCTAGATTTGGTCGTAAAAATATCACTCTAAATGCAAATAGTTTATATAAAAAATCATCAAATAAGTATTATTTTTTAACTAGAAACCAAGTTGTTCCTATTCAAAAACAATTGCACTCTGGTGTTCAGTTACAAGAAATTATTTTAGACACCATTTATTTAGAAATAGGCACCTTGCTGTCTAAAAAAGTACCTTTAAAACCTAATTTAGATATTAATTACCACATAGGTTATGATATTTTAGAACCTGTAACAGTAAAACCAGATAGTATTTTAATTTCTGGGCCAGATGCAGAAATAGAAAAGATAAAAGAAATCAATTTAAAATTATTAAAACTAGAAGGTGTTAAAGAAAACTTTTCTAAAAAAGTAAAAATGATAGTACCAGAAAACTCTAATAACATTAAAATGAAATCTACCTATGCTACTATAAGTGGTAAAGTAGAAAAGTTTACAGAAGGTACTTTAGAAATCCCTTTTAAAGTAATAAACCTTCCAAAAGGACTTACTTTAACAACATTAAACAAAACCGTTTCTGTGACTTATGTGGTTGGTTTGTCTAATTTTGATAAAATTGATAAAAACTTTTTTGAAGTAGTTTGTGATTATAGTGTTTCTAAAAAAAATAATTTAGATTATTTAATGCCTAAAGTGGTGGCAAAATCTAACTATGTAAAAAGTTTTAAAGTGATTCCTAATAAAATTGATTTTTTAATTCAGAAATAAATGATTGTAGGTTTAACAGGCGGAATAGGGAGTGGTAAAACAACTGTAGCAAATATCTTTGCTAAGTTTAATAATGTTGCTATTTATAATGCCGATTCTGAGGCTAAAAAATTAATGAATACATCGGTAGTAGTTAAATCGAAAATTATTAAGGAGTTTGGAGTTGAATCTTACCTAAATAATCAATTAAATAGACCTTACATTGCTAATCTTGTTTTTAAAGATAAAAACAAACTAGCAGCCTTAAATGCCATTGTACATCCAGAGGTTAAAAATCATTTTAAAGAATTTGTAAATCAACAAGACCATAAAGATTATGTAGTCTATGAAAATGCTATTCTTTTTGAAAGTAATAGTAATTTAAAGTGCGATATAATTATTACTGTTTATGCACCACTTAATGTTAGAATTGAAAGAACAATGTTAAGAGATAATAGTTCTAAAACAGCTATAGAAAACAGAATAAAAAATCAATGGTTAGAAGATAAAAAACTACTACAATCTAACTATATAATTAATAATTTGGATGCAGAAAACACTCAAATTCAGGTTGTTAAAATCCATAATATTTTAACAGAAAAAAGCCGTTGAATTTAATTTTATTCAATAGGATTGTTAAATTACTCTTAAATTTAAAGTTATATTGTTAATTTAGGTTAAAAACAATAAAATCAATTTTTGAAAATCGTAACTTTGATGTATGGGTAAGAAGATGTTTGTTCTTATTGTTGTATTAATGAGCATTTCTTTAATTGGAATTATTGCTGTACAACTGTATTGGATTAATAACGCAGTAGCGAGTAAGAAAGAACAATTTAAAAATGATGTTCAAAAATCTTTGGGAAGTGTTTCTCAAAGGATTACCGATAAAGAGAATTTTTATTTAGAAAAAAAATACGAAGGTGTTATAGAAAACACTGTTTTAGCAGATGAAGCTCAAATTAAAAACTTTCTATTTCAAGAAATAGACACTGCAACAAATCAAAAATTTACTTATGGTGGTACCATTTTAGAAGAAAGTTTTAAAATGCCTGTAGATTATCTAGATAATGAAACTGATTTTTTAGATAATGACACTATTATTTTTAAAAGAGTAACAGGTAAAAACGATTTTTTTCATTCTAGAATTATTAAAGGTGCCGATAATTTATTTTCATCTAGTGATGAAAAAAGATTTTCGTTTACAAAACGATTAAAGAGTATTGAAAGAAGTGAATTTGCAGAAATATTTAGAAATATTAATAGTACAAAACCTATTCATAAAAGATTAAGTAATAGAGAGCTTAATGAAACCATAAAAGAAGAGCTAGAAAAACGAAATATTCATTTAGAATTTAAATATGGTGTTTATAGTAATGATGGTTTAGCCACAAAATTAAAGTCGGGTTATTACACCATTAACAAAAAAAAGAGCTACCCTTATCCGCTTTTTTTTAAAGCAAATGGTGAGGTAGATTATGAGTTGTATATTACTTTTCCGGCAGAAAAAGAGCACATACTTTCTGGTATATCAGGTATTTTATCACTCTCAATATTTTTTATTTTAATTATTATTATCGCTTTTTCTAGTTCATTATACCAACTAATTAGGCAAAAGAAAATATCAGAAATTAAAACAGATTTTATTAATAATATGACACATGAGTTTAAAACACCTATTGCTACCATTAATCTGGCATTAGATTCTATTAAGAATCCAAAGATTATTAATGATAACGAAAAAGTGTTACGTTATGTGCAAATGATTAGAGACGAAAACAAAAGAATGCATTCTCAAGTAGAAAATGTATTAAGAATATCTAGGTTAGAAAAAAATCAGATAGATATTAGTAAGGAAACTATAGATATGCACGACACAATAGACGATGCAATTACACATGTTAGTTTACTAATACAAGATAGACAAGGAAGTTTAAATACACATTTTGAAGCATTAGTTACAGAAGTTCCAGGAAACGAATTTCATTTAACAAACGTAATTGTTAATATGTTAGAAAATGCTTTAAAATATTCTGCGGATACACCAAAAATTGATGTGTATACAGAAAGCACAGATAAATTCTTTATCTTAAAAATAAAGGATCAAGGAATTGGAATGAGTAAAATAGTTCAAAAACAAGTTTTTGATAAATTTTATAGAGAACAAAAAGGAAACATTCATGATGTTAAAGGGCATGGGCTAGGTTTGGCTTATGTAAAAGAAATTATAGAAAAACATCATGGAACTGTTTTTGTTGAAAGTGAAAAAGGAAAAGGAAGTACATTTACAGTAAAATTACCTTTAATTTAAAAAGTATAACAATGGGAAGTAAAAAAATTTTATTAGTTGAAGACGATCCAAATTTTGGAACCGTTTTAAAAGATTATTTAGCATTAAACGATTACAATGTAACACATGCTAAAGATGGTATAGAAGGATTAATTATGTTTAAAAACAGTGATTATGATTTGTGTATATTAGATGTAATGATGCCTCGTAAAGACGGTTTCTCGTTAGCACAAGATATAAGAGCTACCAATAAAGAAGTGCCAATTATTTTCTTAACAGCAAAAACGTTAAAAGAAGATGTATTAAAAGGATATGCTGTTGGTGCTGATGATTACTTAAACAAACCTTTTGATTCTGAAGTATTATTGCATAAAATTAAAGCAATTTTACAAAGAAAAGACACAGATAAAACAACAGAATCAGAACAATTCGAATTTGTTATTGGAGGCTTTTTCTTCAATTCTAAATTAAGACATTTATCTGTAGGTGAAAATGGTGAACCTATAAAATTATCTCCAAAAGAAAGTAAGTTATTACGTATGTTGGCAATTCATAAAAATGATTTAATGCCAAGAGAGTTAGCATTAACAAAAATATGGAGAGACGACAATTATTTTACATCTAGAAGTATGGATGTTTATATTGCAAAATTGCGTAAATATTTAAAACCAGATGAAAATGTTGAAATTTTAAACATACATGGAGAAGGTTTTAGAATGGTAGATAAGTCTTAATAAAAAACAATGTTCCCATAAAAAATAGCTCAACTTGATTGATAATCAAGTTGAGTTTTTGTATATTTATAATATGTCAGAATTTATTAAAATATATAATGAAAATCCAAACCAAAAGGCTATAGATAAAGTTGTAGCAGTTTTAAAACGTGGTGGTTTGGTTATTTATCCAACAGATACTGTTTATGGTTTAGGGTGCGATATAACCAATAATAAAGCTTTAGAAAAAATAGCTCAAATAAAAGGGGTAAAGTTAGATAAAGCAAAGTTTTCTTTTATTTGCGATAATCTTAGCCATTTATCTGATTATGTGAAGCAATTAGATAGCGGAACCTTTAAAATACTTAAAAGAGCTTTACCAGGTCCTTATACTTTTATTTTACCAGGTAGTAACAACTTGCCAAAAGTATTTAAAAAGAAAAAAACAGTAGGTATTCGTATTCCTGATAATAATATTATTAGAACTTTAGTAGAAAGTTTAGGCAACCCAATTGTATCTACATCTATAAGAGATGATGATGAGATTTTAGAATATACTACAGATCCAGAATTAATTTTCGAAAAATGGGGAAAATTAGTAGATATTGTAATTGATGGTGGTTATGGAGATAACCAAGCTTCTACAATTATAGATTTTACAGAAGGTTATCCAGAAGTTATTAGAGAAGGAAAAGGAAGTTTAGATATTCTGTAGTTTTTTAAAGTAAAACTTTTTTTAAAGTTGATAAAGAACTGGTTTTAAGTGATTTTGTTTCAGTTTAAAAAAGGAGCAGAATACAGATTTTTGTGTTTTTTTATTTCAACTCCTCAAACTTTTTTCTACCCAAAGCAAAATATTGCCAAACAACACTAGTATGTAAATTATAGTTTTGTTTTTTCTGTAATACCCTACGCTTTTTTAAAAATTTAAAAAAATTCTTATAAAAACTAAAGTGAGCTTTAATAATGGCCCAAGTATGTATAGGTCTTAATTCTAGCATAAATTTTACACCTGCAATTCCGTCTAAAACTAAACGAGAAAAAACAACAAATAAAAACCATTTTTTAGGAACATTTTTTACAACATTCAATAAACTGTTTCTAAAGTTTAAATATGTTTTTTGTGGATTTGTTTCTTGTAAAGTAGCACCACCAATATGATATACAGTTGAAGCTCCTACATATTTTACTTTATACCCTCTGTTTTGAGCCCTCCAACACAAATCTATTTCTTCTTGATGCGCAAAATAATCTTCATCTAAACCACCCAATTGATGGTATACGTTAGCACGGATAAATAAACAAGCTCCAGAAGCCCAAAAAATAGTGGCTTCATCATTAAACTGCCCTGTATCTGTTTCTAAGTGATTAAATACTCGTCCTCTGCAATAAGGATAACCATATAAATCTACAAAACCACCAGCAGCACCAGCATATTCAAATTTTGTTTTGTCTTTATAATCTAATAATTTTGGTTGAATGATTGCGGTATGTTCTTCGTTCTTAAAAACATCTATAATAGGTGTTAACCAGTTTTGGGTAACGGCAACGTCTGAATTTAATAAACAATAAATATCTGCATCAATATTTTGCAAAGCATCATTATATCCTTTTGCATATCCGCCATTTATGGCGTTTTCTACAATTTTAACGGATGGAAAAAATTCTTTTACATAATTTATAGAAGAATCTGTAGACGCATTGTCTGCGATATAAATAGTAGCCTCTTGCGAACTAAAATTTATTACCGATGGTAAGAACTGTTCTAACAGTTTTTGACCGTTCCAATTTAATATGACGATGGCTGTTTTCAAGACTGCGAATTTACAGTTTATAAATTAGTTAAATTCTAATTTTTTCTTAATAATAAATGAATTTTATAGGTGTCTTTTTATAAAATTATTTTTTCTATAATTATATAAAAAGAATTGGTTTAAAAAGTTTTTAATAATCTTTTTTATGTATCAAAATTCACTAGAAATAATAGGGAACAAATTAAATAAAAAGATGTTTTTATTTGTAGTTAGGTATTTCTTTTAAGAAAACATAAGTTTCATTTTCAAAATCCATTTTACAGTAAAAATGCTCTAAACCGTTGGTTACTATTAAAAAAGTAGCTTTTAGTTTTAAATTATAACGTGCAATTTGATCAAAAGTATCTTGGGTAATTTTTATAGATGGCGCCTTGCATTCTACAATAATTTCATGATTACCTTCTTTATTAAAGACTAAAATATCAGTTCTTTTTTTTCGATTATTGATAATTAACTGTTTTTCTAAAGCAATTAATGTGGTTGGATAATTTTTTTCTTCAATCAAAAAAGAAACATAATGCTGGCGGACCCATTCTTCTGGAGTTAAAACCATATATTTTTTTCTTAATTTATCAAAAATAAGCGTCTTATTTTCGCTACTTTTGAGTTTGAAATTATAAGTGGGTAGATTGAGTTTTTGCATCAGTCAAAAGTAAATAAAAATCAGTTATGATACATTTATTAGTAGGTAATACTGGAGCAGGTAAATCTACATATGCTAAAAAGCTAAAAACGGAGACAAATGGAATCGTTTTTACGCTTGATAAATGGAATAAAATATTATTTTTTCCTGATAAGACTGAAAAAGATGGTTTAAATTGGTTTTTAGAAAGAATAGAAAGGGCAGAATTATTAATGCAAGATTTAATTTTACAATTAGAAAAATCTGGTGTTGATAGTATTTTAGATGTTGGTCTTTCTAAACTTTTACATAGAGAAAAATATAACCAATTTGCTAAAGAAAATAATATTGAAGTAAAAATTCATTTCTTAAATATTTCGAAAGAAATAAGAAAAGAAAGAATTATTAAAAGAAATTTAGAAAAAGGTGACACTTTTGAATTTGAAGTAAGTGAATCAGATTTTGACTTTATGGAAAATTGGTTTGAAACTCTTACAGAAGCAGAGTTATCAAACGCTGTAATTATAGAAAAATAAATGAACGAAATAAGAAACATTGTTTCAGATATAAAGAAAGGAAATATTAAACCTATCTATTTTTTAATGGGTGA
Organism: Polaribacter staleyi; assembly: GCF_038024045.1. Classification (NCBI taxonomy): domain Bacteria; kingdom Pseudomonadati; phylum Bacteroidota; class Flavobacteriia; order Flavobacteriales; family Flavobacteriaceae; genus Polaribacter; species Polaribacter staleyi. The sequence continues at coordinate 65,690 of NZ_CP150665.1, forward strand.
TGAGCCTTATTACATAGATAAAATTTCTGACTATATAGAAGAAAATATATTAGATGAAGGCGAAAAAGGATTTAACCAACAAGTAATGTATGGTAGAGACGCTACTATAGAAGATATTGTTTCTTCTGCCAAGCGTTACCCAATGATGGCCGAAAGACAGGTAATTATTGTTAAAGAAGCACAAGACTTAAGTAGAAGTATAGAGAAGTTAGTTGCCTATGCAGAAAATCCACAGCCTACAACTGTTTTAGTTTTTAATTATAAGTATAAAAAACTAGATAAGCGTAAAAAACTACATAAGGCAATTGCAAAAACAGGTTTAATTTATGAAAGTAAAAAACTGTATGAAAATCAGGTTTCAGATTGGATTCGTAGGGTTTTAAGCGGAAAAAAATATCAAATTGAGCCCAAAGCGTCTCAAATGTTAGTAGAGTTTCTAGGAACTGATTTAAGTAAAATATCTAATGAGTTAGATAAATTGATGCTAATTTTACCTAAAGAATCTATTATTAATGATAAGGATATTGAAGACAATATTGGTATTTCTAAAGATTTTAATAACTTCGAATTAAGAAAAGCAGTAGGAGAGAAGGATGTGGTTAAAGCCAATAGAATTATAAATTATTTTGCCGAAAACCCAAAAAATAACCCTTTGGTAATGACCATTTCATTATTAAACGGTTATTTTACACAGCTTCTTTGTTTTCATGGTTTAAAAGATAAATCTAAAAGTTCTGTAGCAAAAGCGTTAGGTGTTAATCCGTATTTTGTAGACGAATATTTTTCTGCATCTAGAAATTATCCGATGCGAAAAGTAGCACAAGTAATTGCTTTTTTAAGAGATGCTGATGTAAAAAGTAAAGGAGTTGGGGCAAGCCAATCTAACCAAGATATTTTAAAAGAATTATTATTCAAAATACTACATTAAGATGAAAAACATTTTTGAGAAAGAGATTACTTTAGAAGAAATTAATAGAATTAACAAGCTTACGGCTGCAACCAAACCAACATGGGGTAAGATGTCTGTTTCTCAAATGTTAGCACATTGTTCTGTCTCTTACGAGATGGTTTATACAGATAAACATCCAAAACCGAATGCTTTTACAAGGTGGATCTTAAAAACATTTGTTAAAAATATTGTTGTGTCTGAAAAACCGTATGCTAAAAACGGAAAAACAGCCGCACAATTTATTGTATCAGATGATAGAGTGTTTGAAACAGAAAAAAAGCGTTTGATAGATTATATGATACAAACACAAGAATTAGGAGAGACGTATTTTGAAGGGAAAGAATCTCATTCTTTTGGAAAGTTAACTGCTGTAGAATGGAATAATTCTTTTTACAAACATTTAGATCATCATTTAACTCAATTTGGAGTTTAGGTTTTCTTTTAAGATTTATATAAAAAAAAAGCGAGCAGTAAATAATTACTGCTCGCTTTTTTTTTAAAATTGGGGGATTAATTTACAATCAATTTTTTAGTTAGAATTTGGTTTTTTATATCCTTAATTCTAATAAAATAGATGCCTTTTTTTAATGTTGATATCACATAATAATTTGATTCAATATCCTCTTTAGAATACGTTTTTACTAACTTCCCTGTAATATCAAAAACGGATACTTTGTTTGTTTTATCAGAAAGAACAAAGTGCGTTTTAGCAGGATTAGGATACAGTTTAATGGTGTTTTTATCATCAATTGTAAAATCATCTGTAGTAAGTGAAGCAGGCTTATTTGCATACACTTTAAATTCTCCTGGCGCTAATGTAATTGCCGCTGTTGTATTAGTAACTGTAATATTAGCGTTGTTTTCTAACAAATTATACCAAGTACCTGTTTGCTGAAAAGCAGGAACAATACTTTGTGTGGTTACCCCAAAGTTTCCAATAATTGTAATATTTTGTATGTCTGTTGCTGTTGGATCTGTTAAATGAATGGTGTTTAACCCATTAGCATTACCAACATCTAACGTAAAATTTGATGTTTCAAAAATATCATATTTTAATTTTAATTTAATTAATTTAGACCAAGTGTCTTTAACAGCTCTTCTACCTTCGTTGGCTAGATAACTCCATAAAATAGGTTTGTTACCTGTTCTACCATTTTCTTCAATAGAAAGATCATATCCTAATTCTCCAAATTGCCAAATCATTTTGGGTCCTGGTACTGTAAAGTAAAAAGCACCAGCTAATTCTTCTCTTTTTAAAGCTGTGTTTAGGTTTTTTATAGAATAGCTTCCATTAGAATTACCATATTCTAGGTTTTTGTACATTAAGCGCTCTTCATCATGGCTTTCCATATAACTAACATTTGCAGGTACAGACCAACCTCTGTTTTTATAAGAAATCCAAGAAAAATCTGCGTCACTACCAAAGCCCATAGTTGCTTGGTTGTATTGGTGGTTATGATTTCCCCAAAGCATAATTCCTTTGCCTTCATCAAGTCTATAATTTACCCATTCGGTTTCTTCTGTATTACCTCCTAAATGTTCGAAAATAATGTAGAAATTAGGGTCTTTTTCCCATTGATAATCAGCATATTCTTTTAAAACATCAACTCTGTCTTGTTGATAATTGTTTGTACAACTTTGGTCCGCATCAGAACAGTTTTGTGTAAACCCTTTTGTTAAATCCCATCTAAAACCATCAATTTTATATTCATCAATCCAGTATTGAGAAACTCTTTTTACATACTCTTTTACAGCTTGTTTAGAGTGATTAAAATCATTAAAAACACTGTAAGAATGTGTTGCTGTTTGGTTAAAAAAAGGACTATTGGCACTTGCTTGCCCTCCGTAGCCACCATTGTCTGTGTTCCACATTCTGTAATAAGGATTTTGACCACTTGCATGATTAAAAGCAACATCAACAATAACAGCAATACCTCTTCTGTGGCATTCATCTATTAATTGTTTAAAAGAGTTTGTGTTACCATAATATTTGTCTAATGCCATATGAAACGAAGGGTTGTATCCCCAAGATTCATTACCATCAAATTCCATTACAGGCATTAATTCTATAGCATTTATACCTAATTCTTGCAAATAATCTAATCTGTTTTGTACAGCATCAAAACTATGAAGCGCATCAAAATCTCTAATTAAAAGTTCATAAATAACTAAGTCTGTTTTTGCAGGTTTTGTATAGTTATTTGTTTGCCAATTATAGGCAGCATCACCCGTTCTTAATAATGTAACTGCGTGGTTTGTTTTTCCTGTAGGATAACTTGCTAGGTTAGGGTAGGTGGTTGCGTTTATATATTGATCGTTGCTTTCTGTTAAAACCACTGTAGAGTATGGATCTGCAACTCTTAAATCGGCTTCAATAATATATTGATACGTATAATCTGTTTGCGGAGTTAAGCTAGTAAGTTCTATCCAAAAACGATCTTTGCTACTGTCTTTTTTTAATAAATAAGCATCGCTTACTTGCCAATCATTAAAGCTACCAATTAGGTGAATAAATTCTTTTCCTGGTGCATAAAATACTAAAGTTGCTTTTGTATTGTCTGATGGATTTAAATTGATTCCATCTTTCATTCCAGAAGGAATTGCAGCTTCTGTAATTGTTGGTTTTACAATGGCATTAAAGCTGGTGTTTTGTACCTCTCCATTATTTGTAGCTTCTAAAAGGTACGTTGTGTTTTCAGTTACAGTAGGAGCGTAGCTATATGCCGTTGCATTGTTTTTTTGATTAATTATTGTTCCATTTGCTTTTAAAGTAAAATCTGCGGCTATTGAGCTTGTTGCATTTATTGGTAACGTTTGTCCGGAGTTTAAAACAGTTGTTGCGTCTGTAGGCGTGTTTAATGTTAATTGAAAAGTACCAACTTGGTATGTTTTATCTTGCGATTTTTTATCACCAGAACCATCTTTTGCTTTTACTAGCATGCCAATGCTACCAATGTTTGTTCTGTTATAAAAAGTAGTTGGTGTAAAAGTAATTGAGTATGTATTATTACCGTTGTTGGTTAATTTTTGCGCCTCATTAGAACTAGACCAACTTCCGTTGCTTGGTGAATCCATAGAGTTTTCTCCGCTAGAATCATAAGACCAAGACCATAAATAAATGTCTGAAACACCCCAAGAAGCGGTTGTAATGTTAGACACTGTAATAGTTATAGCATCCGTTTCATTAAAAGTAGCAGGAGAAACAGAAAAAGTAACATTCTGTACTTGGCTAAAAGTAAAAGAGGATATTAAAAGGATTAATAAAGTAATTTTTTTCATAAAATAGGTTGTTAAAAACAAAGGCTACCCATAAAGGTAGCCTTTGTAAAGTTTTATAAAATTATAGAACAGTTACTGTTCCTTTATTATAATCTACTGTAATTTTATAGGTACCATCTCCAGGAGATTTTACGTTGTTTTCATTATCAACAACTAACATACCAGCATTTTCTTTGCTTTCTCCCCAATCATTATCCCAAGCACCTTGTTGAGGTAAAAATTTAAATTCGTCTGTTGCAGTTAACGTTTGTGTTATTTCAAACAATCCTTCAGATACTTTTGTAAATGCAGGTGCCGTAGCATTGTTCCAATCATTTGGAGAACCTACTAAGTAAAGGTTTGTAGGTATTTCTGTTAGATTAAATGTTAATTTATTAAAATCTAAAGTAACCATATAAGTACCAGCAGTAGTTACTTTTATGTTTTGTTCATCATCTAACTCTAAAGAACCAGCAATTGTTTTGTTTTCTCCCCAATCACCATCCCAAGAACCAGAAGTTGGTAACAGTTTGAATTCATCATTTGCAGAAAAAGCTTGCACTTTTGTAAAGATACCGTTTCCTGAAGTATAAAATTGTTGAGTAGCATCTGCATTGTTCCAGTCATTATGAGCACCTACCATAAACATAGTGTCTATGTTTTGTAATTTAAAACTTAATGTATTAAAGTCTATAATTACTAAATAAGTACCTGCTGCAGTTACTTTTATGTTTTGTTCACCATCTTGTACTATTTTACCAGCATTGTTTGGGTCTTCTCCATAATCTCCGTCCCAAGCACCTGATGTAGGTAACAATTTAAATTCATCGTTTGCAGAAAAAGCTTGTACTTTGGTAAAAACTCCATTTCCTGAAGTGTAAAACTGTTGAGTTGCATCTGCATTGTTCCAGTCATTATGAGCACCTACCATGTATAAATTATCTGGTATTTCTGCTTTAAATCCTGTTAATGAAACTGTAATAGCTTCTGAGGTTCTTGCTAAATCTCCCGAAGCAGATTTTGCAATAGCTTTAATTCTAAAATCGAAGTTAGAAGGAACGTCTGCAACACCTCCGTTAGCAATCACTAAATCATTTAAATTATCATGAGAAATTTCGAAAGTAGTTGTGTTTGTAGAACCAATGTTTGCAGGAGAGGCAAAACTAGTACCTGCTACAGCCATTTCTATCTCATAACTAATTATTAAGCTACTAGATGCACCTATTTCTGGATCATTCCAAGTAAGGGTTAATGCTGTTTCATCAGGATTAACATCCGTTAATACTTTGGTAAAAGTATTGTCTGGACTGGTAATTACTGGTGGTTTTACAGCAAATTTAGAAATTTGAAATAAAACTACGTTAGACATTGCACTACCTGTAGATAATCTTACATAAATAGGTGTTTCTGTATACGATTTTACATCTGTGTTTTCTAGAGCTTTGTTTAATTCTGATACTGTGATTGTAAAGTTCTTTTTATCTGTAGTACCTAATTGAATAGGGGTTGCAAAAGTACTTTCTAAATCCATTTCTACCGTATAAGTTGCAGCGGTATTAATTTCATCTATCCAAGTAATTGTAAATGCAGGATTGTCTAGTAATTTTGAGTTTAAAAACACATTACTAATTCCTGGTGTTACTAACTCAAAAACAGGATCTGGACTTGTTATTGTTAAGCTCTCTTCTGTTTCACAAGCACCTAAAAAAAGTGTAAGTGATAAAAATAAGTAGCTTAATCTTTTTAAATAAGTTTTCATTTTATATCTATTTTTAAGTTATTATAAATTTAAAGGAATTAAGATATAACGACCTGTTAAATCATTAAACCAAACATCATAATCGTCTTCTACAATTACAGGTATTGCACCACCACCATCGGTTGCTACTCCAGAAAAAGAAGTTGAACTTCCCCATTTAGCACTTGCACCTGTAACAAATTCTACTTCACCAGGAGTTAAATGAATTGCAGTTGCAAACCAGATATGACCATCAAAAGCTAAAGGAGTCATGGCTATATTAGCTGTACTAGATCCTTGTATTTCTAATGATGTAGGGCTTACAATACCGTCAGCATTAAAAGGTTCTATAGAATATTTTTTTGAAGCAAAGTTTACTTTAAAGGTATAGTAACCATCAGTTTTTACACCAAATCTACCTGGATCAGAATCTTGTGTTGCAGGGTTTCCTGCAATGTCACCTTCAGCATCTATTGGATCTTCATTATCAGGGTAAGTTGTACCCCATTGGTTAGACCATTCTCCTTTTGTTTCAATTACTTTAAATCTTCCTTCACCATCATCTGCAGTTGCTTTAGCAAAATAACCAGTATAGTAAAACGTATTGCTATCTGTTTCATCTCTAAATAAAGCAGGGTTGTTACCTGTTGCAAAATTATCCCAACCTGGAGCTGTTGCGTTACCTACTAAATAATAATCTTTAAAAGAGTAGTTAAAGTATGGATATACGCTAAACTGAATTACATTAGAAACGGCCATTTCATTATTTTGAGTACCTAATGAGGCAACAATTCTAATATAAATATCTGACCAGTTAAAAGGATTTACACCTGCATTACCTGCAGCTGCATTTACCTCGTTTATAGATAATGTTGCAGAAGTTTTACCAGAAATTGTTGATGCAGTAACTGGTGTTGTAAAAGCATCATCTTTAGAAAACTGAATAGCATAGTTAACCGCAGCCTGTATACCGTAATCTGCTTCATCCCAATTTAAAGTTATGGCAGGGTTTGTAGTATTTACAGCATCTAATTCTAATTGTGTAAAATTTAATTCAGCTAAAATAGGTGCTGTTGGAGCTGATATCGTAAATGTATCAGAAGTGTCATCGCAAGATTGGAAAAATAAAAGTACTAGACCAATGATACTAACTGCTGAAAATCTTTTTATGTTTTTCATCATTTGTAATTTGTTTTTAAATTAATACCCAGTATTTTGAGTTAAATTTGGGTTAGAAGCTAAACTAGCTGTAGGTATAGGATATACTTTCATGTAAGAAGGTAAAGCAATACCGTTACTTCCATTTCCTTTCCATGCCCAGTTGTAATTACCACCAGTAAACTTACCAAATCGAATTAAATCTTGTCTTCTGTGTGCTTCCCAGTGTAACTCTCTTGCTCTTTCATCTAAAATAAAATCTAGAGAAATATCTGAGGCAGTTAAGTTGTTTTGAGGGTTGTTAGCTCTAGTTCTTAGTGCGTTAATATACGTTTCCATATCTGCATTAGAACCTCCTGAGCCGCCTCTTAAATGTGCTTCTGCATACATTAAATATACATCTGCTAATCTAAACAAAGGGAAATCTGTGTCTACAAAAGTTTGGTCAGAACCAAAGGTTCCGGTAGAAGTTGCATTTGAGTATTTTTCTATAATATAACCCTGATCTTTATCTGAGATATCAGTAATATCAATACTTCTTGTTCCAGAGATAATGGTGTTTCTAGTGTCTCCAGAAAAGATACCTCCATCAAATAATTGGGCAAATTGTTTTCTTACTCTTAATGCGCCTCCCCATCCAGAAGCACCAACACCTAAAGGAATGCCGTTTGCTTCTAAACTTCCTATTTCACCATTTACCATAACGGTTGTTGGTCCGTAGTTTTGTGTAATTAAACCATCAGAAATTAAAGGAAAAATAATTTCGTTGATTGCTGAATTGGTATTGTTATCAGCCATAAATAAATGAGCGTAATTAGTTGCTAAAGAAAATCCACCACCTATAATTTTTTTACATTCGGTTAAGCATTCTGTATATTTTGCTTCACCAATATATACTTCTGCATTTAAATACATTTTAGCTAAAATCATCCACGCAACAGCTTTGTCTGCTCTACCATGTTGATTGGTTTTTGGTGCCATTAAATCGGCATCGATTGCTAATAATTCGCTTTCTATAAATGTAAATAATTCAGTTCTGTCTGCTTGTGGAGGATTAAAACCTGCCGTTGGGTCTGTTTCTACTACCATTGGGGCTTTACCATATAAGTCCATTAAGTTATAATAAGACAAAGCTCTTAGTAAACGCGCTTCTGCTCTATAAGTAACAATGTTTTCTTTTGTTGCAGTAGAAACGTTTCTTGCGTCTAATTTTTCTGTAGTTGTTTCTCTTAAAAAATTATTAGCAAATGCAACCGTAACCATTGCTCTACTAAACATACCTAATATTACAGGGTTTTGGGCGGTCCAAATATTACGTTGTAGTTCTCTTGTACCAGGGTCATTTTCATAAGACCAAATCATTTGGTCTGCAGATAATGTTTGTAAGTACAATAATGTTCTACCATATTGACTAGTACCCGCATCTAACCCTTTAATATTTGAGCTACCAGGGCCATCAACACCTGTTAAAGATAAGTTTGCGTAAGTACCTGCTAAAACTTCTAAGTAAGCATTTTCATTTTCAAATAACGCATCACTTAAAACCGTTTGATCATCTTCGGGTACAATATTTAAATCTTTTGTACAAGAAGCAACTACTGATGTTAGTAAAATAACAACGAATAGATTTTTTATTGTTTTTATATATTTTTTCATCTTGTTTTTATTAGAATTTAATATTAGCTCCCATTAAGAAGTTTCTAGATCTTGGATAAATTAATTTATCAATTCCGTCAAATACTTCTGGGTCTAAGCCAGAGTAGTTTGTTAAAGTGAATACATTTTGTACACCAGCCCATAAACGAATACTGCTATAAGAGAATTTTTTTATTGGGTTGTTAAAAGTGTATCCTAAAGTAACATTGTCCATTCTTAAATAAGAAGCATTTTCTATATAGATATCAGAATTTATAACATCAGAGGTTCTTAAGAAATCTGTTTCTAATACCGAGGTAGGAAGGTTTCCTAAAACAGCATTATCTAGTAATAATTCGTATTGCGCTTTCGAAGAGTTTACGTTGTTGTAAACATAATTACCAAGGCTAGCTCTTAAGTTAAAAGCTAAATCGAAGTTTTTGTAATTAAAATTAGATTGAAAACCTAAGGTAACATCTGCATTTGGGTTTTCTTTTAAATATCTATCATCATCATTTATAACACCATCTCCATTTAAATCTGAGTAGGCTCCTTCAATTGGTTTTCCTGCTGTGTTATATAATTGTTTGTATACATAAAAAGAATTAGGTGCATATCCCTCTCTTAATAACTGAATTGTATTACCTGTACCACCTTCAGTACCACCAGTTCTAACGTCTTGGTCGTTTGCAAGTTCTGTAATTTTTCTATCTAAATAGGTTGCGTTAAAGGTAAAGTTCCAGTTATAGTCTTCACTTTTAAGGATGTCTCCGTTTAAAGTAAACTCTAAACCTTTTATTTGTAATTGACCAATATTTTGGATTGTACTATTACCAAAGTTAGTACCATCTGCTAAAGCAGCATCAAATAATAAATCATCAGATGTTTTTTGAAAAGCACTTAAAGATCCACTAAACTTATTATCAAACAAACCATAGTCTACACCAAATTCAATAGTTGTTGTTTCTTCCCATTTTAAATCAGGATTTACAACCGAAGGAATGGTAGATTTTATAGAAGAGTTACCAAATAAATATCTTGAAGTTTCATTACCAAAACGGTATCTATCTAAATACAAATCATTAACACCAGGTATGTTTTGTTGCCCTGTTAAACCAACACTTGCTCTTAATTTTAAGCTAGATAATACTTTAGAATCTTTTAAGAAATCTTCATCACTTATATTCCAAGCTAATGCGGCACCACCAAAGTTACCCCATTGATTGTCTGAACTAAAACGAGAAGTACCATCTCTTCTAAAGTTTAAAGTAAGTAAATATTTTTCGTTGTATTTAAATTTAAGTCTACTAAAGAATCCTAAGTTAACAACATCAGGATCTGCAAATGTGGTAGAAATATTTTCTGGATTATTTCTGTTTCCAGAATTGGTACCAAAGTTTTCGAATCTCTGATAAGAATACCCACCAGTAAGATCTACATTTAATTTATTAAAACTTTTTGAATAGTTTAAATACGTATCAAATAATTTATTACCTCTTTCTTGCGTGTTAAAAGCATCATTACCAAAAAATAATGCGTTAGATTGAGCAGGAGCTAATTTTGATGTAATGTCGCTGTTTTCTGATGTAATCTTATCGAAACCAACATTTACAACCGCTCTTAAATCTGGTATAAAGTGAAACTTGTAATCGAAATTTAAGTTACCGTATTGTCTAAAAGCGTACCCTGTATTATTTCTTTGTAATAAAGAGGCAATAGGGTTGGTAGTTCCGTTTGCAATTTCTCCATTAGAAAAATGTTGATAAAACCCACCAAATCTAGAAGAAGCATCGTAAACAGGTTGTGTAGGATCATAACGTAAAGCAGCACCAATTTGTCCTGAATCACCAAAACGACTATCTTCAAAAACTCTGTTATAGTTTAAGTTAATTTTTAAATGATCTTTAAATAAAGAAGGATTCATAGAAAGAGAAATTGTTTTTCTATCAAATTGAGACGTTAATAAGGCTCCTTCTTGGTTAGCAAAACCTATAGAAAGTCTTGTTGGTATTGCACCAAATATTTGTCCTTTTGCAGTAAGGTTGTATAAAGAAGACGTTGTAGAACGTAGTACTTCATCTTGCCAATCTGTATTTGCATTCCCTAAAGCACTCACATCGCCTGGTCTTTTTGCAGTAATTAAACTTCTATAATCATTTGCAGAAAAAACATTTACTCTATCTAATACTTCACCAAAAGTATATTGCATATCAAAATCTAATGTAAAATCTTTTCTACCTTTTTTAGTAGTAATAATAATAACACCATTAGAAGCTCTAGAACCATAAATAGCAGTTGCAGATGCATCTTTTAAAACAGAAAATGATTCAATGTCATTTGGATTAATGTTTGCTAATAAACCACGAGAACCAGAAATACTAGCATCACTGTTTTCTATAGGCAAACCATCTATAATAATTAAAGGGCTGTTAGAAGCACCAATAGAAGATCCTCCACGAATAGTAATTTGAGATCCAGAACCCGGCGCACCACTTGTAGTAACGCTTACCCCAGAAACTCTACCGCTTAATAAATTTTCTGGTGTTACAATGTTTCCTTTTGTAAAATCTTTAGCTGTAATAGACTCTACAGAACCAGTTGCATCTTTAACGGTAGTTGTACCGTACCCAACTAGTACTATTTCTTCTAATTGCTCTGCAGATTCTGTTAACTCAACAATAAGGTTAAAGTTATTCTCAAGTGTAACTTCTTTGTCTGCAAATCCTAAATATCTAAACACAAGTACATTTCCAGTACTTACTTTATTAATTATAAAGTTTCCGTCAAAATCGGTTTGTATTCCTTTTGTAGTACCTTTAACCACTACACTAACACCCGGTAATGGTTCTCCAGATGTTTTTTCTTTTACCACACCTTTTACTGTTTGTTGAGCAAACATTGTAAATGATGATGTTAAAAGAATTCCAATTAACAATAATTTAAATTTTTTCATGTATATTTTGTTAAATTATAACTGTAAATTTGATTTGTTGATAACAATAAGTTTACATTCCACTTTGTAAAGATAGCATCTTGTCTATCATTTTCAGTATGATAAAAGTCACGAAAACGTTTTCGTGTTAACAACTTTTTAGATGATTTTATTAATAAATTAACAGTAATTCAAATTAAATTTTGTCATTTCGCAATAAATGAAGAAAAAAATTACCATAAAAACAATCGCTAAAGAATTAGGGGTTTCAACGTCTACCGTTTCGAAAGCTTTAAAGGATAGTCACGAAATTAGTAAAGAAACTAAAGAAAAAATAAAGGCCTTTGCCGATTTTTATAATTACAAACCCAATAGTTTAGCCCTTCAGCTTCGTAATCAAAAGACCAAAGTAATAGGTGTTATTTTACCTAAAATAGTGCATCATTTTTTCTCTACAGTTATTATGGGAATAGAAGAAGGTGCCAACGAAAAAGGCTATCATATTATGGTTTGTTTCTCTAATGAATCTTATAAAAAAGAGGTAGAAACGTTAAAGGTTTTATCTAACGGAAGTGTAGATGGTTTAATTGTATCTATAGCTAGAGAAACTTTAGAAAATAAAGACTTTAATCATTTTACAGCTTTAGTTTCAGAAGACATTCCTTTAGTATTGTGTGATAGAGTTGTAGATGAGATTTTATGTGATAAAGTAGTTGTAGATGATGTTGGGGCAGGCTATAAAGCAACTAAACATTTGTTAGAAACCGGGCTAAAAAAAATAGCACTAATAACAACTCCAAAACATGTTAATGTAGGTACTTTAAGAAGGCAGGGGTATGAGAAAGCTTTAATAGAAAACTATATTAAAACAGATTCTAATTTAATTTTAGAAGTTGATGAAGATGGAGACATCTCTAATCAAATAAAAAAAATCTTTGAACAGAATATAGATGGTGTATTTGCTGTAAATGAAATTTATGCTGCAACTGCTATGAGAATAGCTAAAGAAAAAGGATTAAAAGTACCAGAAGACCTTTCTGTTATTGGTTTTACAGATGGGTTAATTTCAGAATATTCATCACCATCTATCACAACAATGGCACAACATGGCTTTACGATGGGTAAGCAAGCCGTAGAGCTTTTAATTGAAAGAATTGAAAAAGAATCTGAAACCTTAAAACCTAAAAAAATTGTGATTTCTAGCGACTTAAAACTACGAGAATCTACGAAAACGTCGTCGTAGATAGTTTCGTTGCTTTTACCTGTTTTTCAATAAAAAATCTATCTTTGTTTCATAATTACGATTTATCAATAAATTATATTCCACAAAATTTATTAATTGATAAGTGTAAACGCTTATTGTAATATCCACTAATAGCATAGATAAATGGAAAAGCGTAAATTAAGCTTCTGGCAAATCTGGAACATGAGTTTTGGATTTCTAGGAATACAATTCGGATTCGCCCTACAAGGTGGGTTTATGTCAAGAATTTTTCAAACATTAGGAGCCGGTAAGGAAGAAATTCCGATGCTTTGGATTGCAGCACCTTTAACAGGTTTACTTGTACAGCCAATAATTGGTTATATGAGTGATAAAACTTGGAGTGTAAAATGGGGTAGAAGAAAACCTTACTTTTTAATAGGAGCAATTTTAAGCTCTTTAGCATTATTTGTAGTGCCTCATTCTCCTGCATTATGGGTTGCGGCTGGTTTATTATGGGTTTTAGATGCATCTATAAATATTTCAATGGAGCCATTTAGGGCTTTAGTTGCAGACAAATTACCAGAATCTCAAAGGTCTTATGGTTTTGTTGTACAAACATTAATTATAGGTATTGGAACTTGGATTGCAAGTAACTTACCATGGATGGTTTCTCAATTAGGTGTTAGTAATGAGGCTGCATCTGGTGTAGTACCCATGTCGGTAAAAGTTGCTTTTGCCATTGGTGCCTTTGTTTTTATGGCAAGTATTCTGTATACCGTTTTTACAACGGATGAATATCCGCCAGAAGACATGGAAGCCTTTGAAAAAGAAAAGAAAGAAAAGAATAATTTTATTCCGGATATTTTAAACAATATTGGTAGCATGCCAACTACCATGAAAAAATTGGGTGTCATTCAATTTTTCTCTTGGTTTGCATTTTTTACCATGTGGTCTATGGCAAACCCAGCTTTAACGGAGCATGTTTTTCATACACCAGCACCTGTAGAAGCTGCATTTAATTTGGCAGATACGGTACAAGCAGAAGCTTTTAAGATTGCCAACACAAAGTTTCAAGAATCTTCTAATTCTGTAGGTTCTGCTATGGGTATTTATGGCTTATCATCAATGGTATTTGCTTTATTACTAACCTTATACACTTCAAAAAGAAACATCAATAGAAAATATGTACACATGTTTTCTTTAATAATAGGAGGGGCAGGTTTCTTATCAATGACTTATGCATCACCAGAAAGTTTAAAATACTGTTTTGTATTGGTTGGTTTTGCATGGGGTAGTATTTTATCTATGCCATATGCCATGTTGTCTAGTTCTGTAGATCCCAAAAAAATGGGCGTAATTATGGGGATTTTTAACATGTTTATTGTAATCCCACAAATTATTGCAGCATTAGGAGGTATCAATTATGTATCTAATTTATTAGGTGAAGACGCTATAAATGCAATGACAGTTGCAGGTGTTAGTTTAATAATTGCAGGCTTGTGTAATTTGTTAATTACCAATAAAAATGCCATTAGTTATCAAGAAGAAATTAAAAAATAAAAAACAGATATAAATTAAATTAGTTAGTTTTTAGGCTGGTATAATTAAAAAAAACAAATTAAAAGTAGATGAAAAAAGGGTTTATATTCGATTTAGACGGTGTAATCGTAGACACTGCCAAATATCATTATTTAGCATGGAAAAAATTAGCGAATCACTTAGGATTCGAGTTTACCAAAGAACAAAACGAATTATTTAAAGGCGTTAGTAGAAAACGTTGTTTAGAAATTTTATTAGAAATAGGTAATAGAGAAGCTACACAAGAAGAGTTTGATACTTGGATGATAGAAAAAAATGTAGACTACTTAAAATATATAGAAAATATGGATGCATCAGAAATATTACCTGATGTACCAAAAGTACTAGCCTTTTTAAAGGAAAAAAATATGCCAATAGCTTTAGGGTCAGCAAGTAAAAATGCACAACCTATTTTAGAAAAAGTTGGTTTATTGCATTATTTTGATACCATTGTAGACGGAAATAATGTAACGAAAGCAAAGCCAGATCCAGAAGTTTTTCTTTTAGCCGCTAAACAATTAGGTGTAAATGCAACTGATTGTGTGGTTTTTGAAGATGCTGTGGCAGGTATAGAAGCAGCAAATGCTGCAAAAATGATAAGTATCGGTATTGGAGACCACCAGATACTTTCTGAAGCGCAATTTAATTTCAACGATTTTACAGAAATCAGTACCAGTTTTATACAAGAGTTAATTAATAGATAATTAAGACAAAAGAAACAAGAGAATAGAAAAAAGAGCGAGAAATTAGAAGGGTTTCTGAAGTTATTGCTCTTAAAAACAACATATTAGAACGTAATAAATTTGATTGTAATACAGTCTAAAATTTATTTTCTAACACCTTAAAAAAACAAAATGAATCAAGATTACATCATACCAAACGAATGGTCCATCATAGAAGAGGGGTTTAATTCAGATAAAGTAAAATCATCAGAAAGTCTTTTTAGCATTGGTAATGGTGCTATGGGACAAAGAGCAAATTTTGAAGAAGAATATAGCGGAGAAACTTTTCAAGGAAGTTATATTGCAGGAGTTTATTATCCAGATAAAACACGTGTTGGATGGTGGAAAAATGGATATCCAGAGTATTTTGCAAAAGTGTTAAATGCACCAAATTGGATTGGTATTAACGTATTAATCAATGATGAAAAATTAGATTTACATACGTGTAAAGAAGTATCAGAATTTAAAAGAGAACTTAACATGCAAGAAGGTTGGTTGTCTAGAAGTTTTGAAGCTATTTTACAAAACGGAATCAAAATTAAAGTAGATACCAAACGTTTTTTAAGTTTAGAATTAGATGAAATTGGGGCAATCAATTACAATGTAACCCCTTTAAATTCGGATGCTAAAATTACTTATATTCCTTATATAGATGCTGGTATTACTAATGAAGATACCAATTGGGACGACCAGTTTTGGGATGTTTTAGAGGTTTCTAAAAACAACAAACAAGCTTATATTAAGTCTAGAACCATGAAAACGCACTTTTATACGTGTACTTTTATGGAATCTCGTTTGTTTGTAAATAATGTAGAGGTTGCTGCAGAGAGTAAGAATGAGCAAACAGAAAATATTATTTCTTACGTTTACGAACAAGAAATAAAACAAAACCAAACTTATACCATTCATAAATTTGGTGGTTATGTGGTAGATAGAGACCATGATAAAGACCAATTAGTTGCAGCTGCAAAAACAGCTTTAGACAAAGCGGTAAGTATTGGTTTTGATGCTTTATTAGAGATGCAAAAGCAATCTTGGGCACAAATATGGAACATGTCTGACATTACCATAGAGGGCGATGTAAAAGCACAACAAGGTATCCGTTTTAATATTTTTCAATTAAACCAAACCTATTTAGGTACCGATGCTACGTTAAATATTGGTCCAAAAGGATTTACAGGCGAAAAATATGGAGGAAGTACGTATTGGGATACAGAAGCGTATTGTATTCCTTTTTACATGGCAACCAAAGATCAATCTGTAGCAAGAACGTTGTTAGAATACAGATATAAACATTTAGACAAAGCAATAGAAAATGCGGCAAAATTGGGTTTTACAAACGGAGCAGCATTATACCCAATGGTAACCATGAATGGTGAAGAATGCCATAACGAATGGGAAATTACTTTTGAAGAAATTCATAGAAATGGAGCCATCGCTTTTGCCATTTTTAACTATTACCGCTTTACGGATGATTATTCTTACATTCCAGAAAAAGGATTGGAAGTTTTAATAGGTATTGCTCGTTTTTGGCAACAAAGAGCTACTTTTTCTTCGGATAAAAATAAATTCATGATTTTGGGTGTAACTGGTCCAAATGAATATGAGAACAACATTAACAATAATTTTTATACCAATTACATTGCAAAATGGTGTATCAATTATGCCTTAGAAAATATAGAAATTGTAAAAACAGCTCATGTTTCTGATTATAACAGAATTAAAGAAAAAGTAAATTTCTCTGATGATGAATTAACGAAATGGAAAAATGTTGCAGATAATATGTATTTTCCTTTTTCAGAGAAACATAATATTTACTTACAACAAGATGGTTTTTTAGACAAAGAATTAATTACGGTTGCAAATTTAGATAAGAGTCAGAGACCTATCAACCAAAAATGGAGTTGGGATAGAATTTTACGTTCGCCTTACATAAAACAAGCTGATACTTTACAGGGTTTTTACATGTTTGAAAATGATTTTTCTACAGAAGAATTAGAACGTCATTTCGATTTTTACGAGCCATTTACAGTGCACGAAAGTTCGCTTTCTCCTTGTGTACATAGTATTCAAGCTGCAAAATTAGATAGAATGGAACAAGCGTATACGTTCTATTTACGTACCTCTCGTTTAGATTTAGACGATTATAATCACGAAGTAGAAGAAGGTTTACATATTACTTCTATGGCAGGAACTTGGATGAGTATTGTAGAAGGATTTGGAGGAATGAGAGTGCAGAATAATACCCTTTCTTTTGCTCCAAAAATACCAAAAGAATGGAACTCTTATTCATTTAAAGTAAACTTTAGACATCAAATGATTACTGTAAATGTTTCTCAAAAAGGAACAGAATTTGAAGTTGAGGGTACAAGTGCAATCAATCTTTTAGTAGACGGAAATCAGGTAACTGTATCTCCTAAAAAGTAAATAGAAAAGGTTCTTAAAAGACCTACAAGATTTTAAAACTTGTAGGTCTAAAACAACATCAAAAAAAATGAAAAGCTTATCATTAATAATTGTTATTGTACTTTTGTTTTCATGCGAAAAAAAAGAGCCTAATAAGATGGATGTGTTTAAAGAAGGGACTGAGATAATTAATGAAATTGAAAGAGTAGAGCCACCAAATTGGTTTATCAATTTTAAAGAAACCTCTCTACAATTATTAGTAAAAGAAAACAATATTGGGGCTGCAATACCATCTATTTCTTATGAAGGAGTTACTATCGTAAAAGTAAACAAAGCAAAAAGCAACAATTATTTATTTATTGATTTACATATTGATGCTGCTACAAAACCAGGGAAGTTCAATATAACTTTTATGTTTGATGATGGGGCAATAAAAACGCATACCTATCAATTAAAGTCAAGAGAAAAGGCTTCGGATGAATATGTTGGGTTTAATAGTACTGATGCTATTTATTTAATTACTCCAGATCGTTTTGCTAATGGTGATGAAACCAATGATGTTATTTTAAATTTAAAAGAAGCTACCATAGATAGAACCGATAATTATAAACGCCATGGAGGCGATTTGCAAGGGATTACAAATCATATAGATTATATATCAGACTTAGGTTTTACTACCGTTTGGCCAACACCTGTGTTGTTAAATGATATGGCAGAAAGTTCTTATCATGGTTATGCAATTACAGATTATTATCAAGTAGACCCACGTTTTGGAACGCTTGATGACTATAAAAAATTAGCCAATGAATTGCGTAAAAAAGACATGAAATTAATCATGGATCAAGTTGCAAATCATTGCGGAATAGGACATTGGTGGATGAAAGATCTTCCGTTTGAGGATTGGTTAAATCATCAAAAAAATTATGAAGATAATATAGATAATTGGAATAATGAAACCAATATAGCTTCTAATCATAGAAGAACTACAAATCAAGATTTGTATGCATCTAAAGAAGATAGAAAAGGAAATAATGAAGGTTGGTTTTCTGCTTCAATGCCAGATTTAAATCAACGAAATTCGTTTTTAGCAACCTACATCATTCAAAACAGTATTTGGTGGATAGAAACATTGGGTTTAGGTGGTATTAGACAAGATACATACCCTTACCCTGATAAAGCATTTATGAGCAATTGGGCAGGAGCTATAATGAATGAATATCCTAATTTTTCTATTGTTGGAGAAGAATGGAGTTACAACCCGTTAATTGTTGGTTATTGGCAAAAAGGCGCAAATAATAAAGATGGTTACGAGTCTAACTTAAAATCTCCAATGGATTTTCCGATGCAAAAAGCCATTGTAGAAGGCCTTAATGATATAGAAGATTGGGATAAAGGTTTGATAAAACTGTATGAAGGTTTAGCGAATGATTTTCATTATGCAACACCTAAAGATATTTTAATTTTTGTAGACAATCATGATAAAACAAGAGTGTTTACAGAATTGTGGGAAGATATTAGAAAAGCAAAAATGGCGTTGAGTTATATACTGGTTTTACCTAGAACGCCGCAAGTGTATTATGGTACAGAAATTTTAATGAATGATTCTGCAAACCCTGGAGATCATGGTTTAATTAGATCTGATTTTCCTGGTGGATGGAAAGATGATACCACAAATGCCTTTACAGGAGAAGGTTTAAATGAATACCAAAAAGACATGCAATCTTTTGTTGCTAAGGTTTTAAACTATCGCAAACATAGTGCTGCAATTCATAGTGGTAAAACCTTACATTTTGCCCCTTTTAATGGTACTTATTTCTTGTTTAGAATAAAAGATGATGAAACAGTAGTGCATATTATCAATAAAAATGAACAACCAATAACACTCGATTTAAAACGATATGAAGAAGTTGGTTTATCAGGTAAAAAGCTTAAAAATATTATAACCGGAGAAGATTTTATTTGGAATGATGAAATTCATTTAACGGAAAAAGGTAGTATTATTTTAACGACAAAAATAAATAATTTATAGAAAGAAGTCTTTTTTTTAGTTGAGTTGTCAAGCTTTTTTTCTTACAGTATTTAAAATATGAATCATGAAAAAATATATAGTTTTGTTATTAATTCTCCTAATAGTTGCTTGTAAGTCAGAAACAAAGAATACGAATGTAAAAGAGAAGCACACTTTAAAAATCACCTCTAAAGTATTGGAAAATCCGGTTTTATCATCAGGTAAATTAATAAGAGTAGCTGCTTTTCCTTCTAAAAATATTACACCCAGACCTGTTGATGTTTGGTTGCCAGAAAACTATTCAGCAGCAAAAAAATATGCAGTTTTATATATGCACGATGGTCAGAATTTATTTGATGCCACTACAACATGGAACAAACAAGAATGGATGGTAGATGAGGTTGCTTCAAAATTAATGAAACAAGGAATTACTAAAGATTTTATTGTAGTGGGCGTTCATAACATACCTGCCATTCGCTGGTTAGATTTATTTCCAGAAAAAGCCATGAGTTTTTTATCGAAAGAAGATAAAAATAAAATGATTGAAGAGGCAAAGAAGAATAATTTGAGTGTCGATTTAACGGGAGATAAATATTTAAAATTTTTAGTAGAAGAGTTAAAACCTTACATCGATAAAACATATTCGGTTTATAAAGACAAAGAAAATACGTTTGTGGCAGGTTCTTCTATGGGCGGTTTAATGTCTATGTATGCCGTAGCAGAATATCCAAATGTATTTGCAGGTGCCGCTTGTTTATCTACCCATTGGGTTGGTGCAGTGCCAAAGGAAAACAACCCTTTGCCTAAAGCTATTTTTAAGTATTTAGAAGCGCATTTGCCAGATGCAAAAACGCATAAAATGTATTTTGATTATGGTAATAAGACGTTAGATCAATTTTATGGAAAATATGCTTCAAAAGTAGATGCTATTTTTACAAATGGTAGCTATACCGAAGCAAATTTTAAAAACTTATTTTTTGAAGGGAGCGATCATTCTGAATTGTCTTGGCAAAAAAGAGTAGATATTCCTCTTACTTTTCTATTAAAAAAATAAACAATGTACTTTCAAGGTAAATGTACCAGAATGAATTAAAAGCAAAAACAGATGAAAACATATATTATTCTTTTTTTATTACTTTTTATAACAGCTGTTGCTTTTACTCAAAATTCGAAAAGAGGTTTTAAAAAAGCAACATTTAAAGACGGCAATTTTTTACATGTAGAGGTAACAGACGGATCTTATAGAATTCAGTTTTACAATTCTAAAATAGTAGAAACCTCTTTTATACC
Organism: Polaribacter staleyi; assembly: GCF_038024045.1. Classification (NCBI taxonomy): domain Bacteria; kingdom Pseudomonadati; phylum Bacteroidota; class Flavobacteriia; order Flavobacteriales; family Flavobacteriaceae; genus Polaribacter; species Polaribacter staleyi. The sequence continues at coordinate 86,568 of NZ_CP150665.1, forward strand.
TAAAGGAGAAACTTTTGTAGCCAACTCTCATGCAGTTGTTTTAAAACCAGCTTACACGGATGCTAGATTTAGGGAGTCATCAACTTTTGTTAATTTTTCTACAAAAGGAGTCTCGGTAAAAATTCAGAAAAAGCCTTTTAAGATATCTTATTTTTATAAGGACAAGGAAATTACATCAGAAAAAACAGGATATTTAAAATCCAAGCATCAACCAATGGAATTGGTTAAAGGTAATATTGTTGCAGCCGAAACAGAAAAAATAGAATTCAATTTAACGTCAGACGAAATTCTATATGGAGCAGGATCAAGAGCGTTGGGTATGAATAGAAGAGGCAATAGATTGCCATTGTATAATAGAGCGCAATATGGTTATGAAACGCATGCAGCATTAATGAATTTTACATTACCCATTGTAATTTCATCAAAAAAATACATGCTTCATTTTGATAATGCACCCATTGGTTATTTAGATTTGGATAGCAAAAAAAACAATACCTTAATCTATGAAACTATTTCCGGACGTAAAACGTATCAAGTTGTAGTGGGAGATTCTTGGATGGATTTGGTAGAAAATTACACAGATTTAACAGGGAAACAGCCTTTGCCAGCACGTTGGACCTTAGGTAACTTTTCGAGCAGATTTGGGTATCATTCTCAACGAGAAACTGAGGCAACCATAGCTAAGTTTCAAGAAGAAAATATACCTGTAGATGCCGTTATTTTAGACTTGTATTGGTTTGGTAAAACGTTGCAAGGAACCATGGGGAATTTAGAAGTCTACAAAGATTCTTTTCCGGATATGAAAGCAATGATTACTCGTTTAAAAAATAAAGGAGTAAAAACGGTTTTAATAACAGAACCTTTTATTTTATCGAACTCTAAAAAATGGAAAGAAACAGTAGAAAAAGATGTTTTAGCCAAAGATTCTGTAGGAAATCCAGCTAAATATGATTTTTATTTTGGGAATACAGGGATTGTAGATATTTATAAAAAAGAAGGAAAAGAGTGGTTTTGGAATATCTATAAAGAAATTATAAATTTAGGAGCAAAAGGGCTTTGGGGCGATTTAGGAGAACCAGAAGTATTGCCTTCTTGGGTAAATTTTAAAAATAAAAAAGCCGACGAAATTCATAATATTTATGGGCATGATTGGGCACGTTTAATTTTTGAAGGGTATCAAAAAGAATTTCCAAAAGAAAGACCGTTTATTTTAATGCGCGCAGGATCTTCTGGTTCGCAACGATTTGGAATGATTCCTTGGTCTGGAGATGTAAACAGAACTTGGGGCGGATTGCAATCTCAACCAGAAATTGCCTTACAAATGGGCATGCAAGGTTTAGGGTATATGCACTCTGATTTGGGCGGATTTGCAGGTGATAATTTAGATGATAATTTATATGCACGTTGGTTACAATACGGTGTTTTTCAACCAATTTTTAGACCACATGCGCAAGAAGGTGTGGCAAGTGAACCTGTTTTTAGAAGTAACAACGCGAAAAAAATGGCGAAAGAAGCTATTGAATTACGCTATAAATTATTACCCTATAATTACAACTTAGCTTTTCAAAACAATCAAAAAGGAACACCTTTAATGCGTCCTATTTTCTTTGAAGAAGATGATTTAAAATTAATGACAAATTCAACCACTTATTTATGGGGAAAGGATTTTTTAATAACCCCAATTTTAAAAGACTCTCTAAAAACCAAAGAAATTTATTTTCCTAAAACAGCAAATTGGTTCAATTTTTATTCGGATGAAAAAGTAACTGGAGGACAAACTAAAAGTGTTTCTGTTGATGAAAATTCGATTCCGACTTATGTACGTGGAGGTGCATTTATTGCAATGACAAAACTGGTGCAAACAACAGATGCTTATGATGGAAATAATTTAGAACTACATTATTATTACGATGCTGCTGTGAAAGAGAGTGAAAGAGAATTTTACAATGATAATGGTTTGCTATCGAATGCTTTTGAAAAAGAGGAATTTGAAGTTTTAGAATTTGAAGCAGAAATGACCAAACGTTGTTTAGAAATTGAATTTGAAGCAGAATTTGGCAAAAATTGGAATCCACAGCAAAAAGAAATATTGTTGGTTATTCATAATGTAAATTGGAACCCAAGTAAAATAAAAGTAGACGGAAAAAGAACAGAAAATTCAATCTTAGAAAATAATATTTTAAAAATTCCAGTACACTGGAATCCAACAGAAGAAATAAAAATAAAAATTTCATTAAAATAAGGAATCGGTTATGAGAAAAATATACAGCGTTTTATCCGTATTAATTTTATCAACAGTAATTGGTTGTTCAAAAGAAAAAATATCAAAAAATAAAATGATGAGTACAAATCCACAGAAAAAAACAGTTGTTTATCAGGTTTTTACACGTTTATTTGGTAATACAAATACTACCAACAAACCTTGGGGAACTATAGAGGAAAATGGTGTAGGTAAATTCAACGACTTTACAGAAAAAGCATTGTCTGAAATTAAAGATTTAGGGGTTACTCACATTTGGTATACAGGGGTTCCGCATCATGATGTAATTAAAGACTATACAGAATTTGGCATTTCTAATGACGATCCAGATATTGTAAAAGGGAGAGCGGGTTCTCCGTATGCAGTTAAGGATTATTACAATGTAAATCCGGATTTGGCTGTAAATGTTGCCAATAGATTAGAAGAATTTGAAGCTTTAATAGCACGTTCTCATAAAGTAGGATTAAAAGTAATTATTGATATTGTACCCAACCACGTTGCAAGAAATTACCAAAGTTTATCCAATCCTAAAGGGACAAAAGATTTTGGTGCAGATGATGATAAAACAGTGGAGTATGATGTAAATAATAATTTTTATTATGTGCCCAATGAAGCATTTCAAGTACCAGATTTTTTAAATGGTTATTTGCCTTTAGGTGGAGAAAAAAATCCTTTATCAGATCATAAATTTGTTGAAAATCCTGCAAAATGGACAGGAAATGGATCGCGTGCTGCAAAACCACATTTTAATGATTGGTACGAAACTGTAAAAGTAAATTATGGCATTTCTCCAGACGGAAGAAAAGATTTTGATGAATTGCCACAAGGTTTTGAAAACGAAGATTATAAAAAACATTTTGCTTTTTGGCAAGATAAAAAGATACCCAATTCTTGGATTAAATTTAGAGATATTGCTTTGTATTGGACCGCAAAAGGTGTTGATGGTTTTAGATATGACATGGCAGAAATGGTGCCTGTGGAGTTTTGGAGTTTTATGAATTCTGCGATTAAAATGAAAAACCCAGATGCATTTTTATTGGCAGAAGTTTACAATCCGCATGAATATAGAAATTACATTAGAAAAGGAAAAATGGATTATTTGTATGACAAAGTTCAATTGTATGATACCATTAAACATATTATGCAAGGACACGGAATTACAGATCATATTGCGCCAATTCAAGAAGATTTAAAAGATATTGAGCACAATATGTTGCACTTTTTAGAGAACCATGATGAACAAAGAATTGCGAGTCCAGAGTTTGCAGGAGACGCCTTAAAAGCAAAACCAGCAATGGTAGTTTCTGCTACTATTTCTACGTCTCCAACCATGGTTTATTTCGGACAAGAATTTGGTGAACCAGGAGCAGAAAATGCTGGGTTTGGAACTCCGTCTAGAACTTCTATTTTCGATTATATAGGCGTGCCAACACTTCAGAGATGGGTAAATAACAAGAAGTTTGATGGTGGTCAATCTACGGATGCAGAAAAATCATTAAGAGATTTTTACAAGCGTCTATTAAATTTCACCATTACAAGCGATGCTTTGATGGGAGAATACCAAGACATTCATCATTTTAATCGTCAGCATACAGAATGGTATAATGAGAGAGTTTTGTCTTTTGTACGTTGGAGTGATGATGAAAAATTAATTGTTGTTTCTAATTTTAACGCCCATGATACCTATGGTTTTGACTTAGGTTTACCACAAGATATTATTGAAAAATGGAGCTTAAAAGATGGCGAATATCAACTAGAAGACCAATTGTATAAAGAGTATGCATCAACTTTAAAAGTAGAAAATGGTGAAGCTAGGGTTAGAGTAGATGTAAAACCTTTAGAGTCTTTTATATTGAAAATTAAAAAATAACATTTATGTATCCTACAAGGTTTTTAGAAACCTTGTAGGTTTATAAAATTAATAAATAAACACTTATAAGGTATAAAAAGACCTTGTAGGAGAAATTTAAATGGAACAATACTCATGAAAAAAATACTCTTCATATTCCTTTTAGCAACCGTTTTTAGTTGTAAAGAAAAATCATCAACAGAAAAAGTAACAGCACAAACAGTACAAAAAGAGTTTGTTTGGGAAGGGGCAAATATTTATTTTTTGATGACAGATCGTTTTAATAACGGAGACACAAGTAATGATATCAATTTTGATAGAACTAAAGAAACCGGAAAATTACGTGGTTTTAAGGGCGGTGATATTAAAGGGATAACACAAAAAATAAAAGAAGGGTATTTTACAAAACTAGGGATTAATGCTATTTGGATGACGCCAATCGTAGAGCAAATTCATGGAGGAACCGATGAAGGAACCGGTTTGTCTTATGGTTTTCATGGATATTGGGCAAAAGATTGGACAAAAATAGATCCTAATTTTGGAACCAAAGAAGATTTAAAAGAATTGGTTGCCCTTGCTCATAAAAACGGAATTCGTGTTTTATTAGATGCAGTAATCAATCACACGGGGCCTGTTACAGAGAAAGATCCTGTTTGGCCTTCCGATTGGGTAAGAACGAGTCCGCAATGTTCTTATGATAGTTATGAACATACCATTTCGTGTACATTGGTAAAAAATTTACCAGACATAAAAACTGAAAGTAATGATAATGTTACATTGCCGCCACAGTTAATAGAAAAATGGAAAGCAGAAGGACGTTATGAGCAAGAAGTGAAAGAATTAGAAGCCTTTTTTACAAGAACTGGGCATCCGAGAGCGCCACGTTTTTATATAATGAAATGGTTAACAGATTATATTACAGAATTTGGAATTGACGGTTATAGAGTAGATACCGTAAAACATACTGAGGAATTTGTTTGGCAAGAATTTAGGCAAGAATGTGACGTAGCGTTTGCCAATTACAAAAAGAACAATCCAGATAAAGTATTAGATACAAATAACTTTTATTTAGTGGGTGAGGTATATAATTATACAATTTCTGATGGAAAAGCCTTTCATTTGGGAGAAAAAAAGGTAAATTATTTTGACAAAGCTTTTAATAGTTTAATCAACTTTGAATTGAAATGGAATGTAAAACAAATGGCAGAAAAAGAGGTCTTTAAAAAATATGACACACTTCTTCAGGATACTTTAAAAGGATATGGTATTCTAAATTATATGACTTCTCATGATGATGGACAACCTTTTGATAAGGAAAGAAAAATGCCTTATAAAACAGCAACCATGTTGTTGTTAACGCCAGGGACATCGCAAGTTTATTATGGAGATGAGTCTGCAAGAAGTTTAATTATTGACGGTACTGTTGGTGATGCAACCCTACGTTCTTTTATGAATTGGAGCGCTATAGAAAACGAAAAAGAAACTCAAGATATTCTAAATCATTGGCAAAAATTAGGTCAGTTTAGAGCAAACCACCCAGCAGTTGGCGCAGGAAAACATCAATTAATTTCAGAAGAAAACGGTTTGGTTTTTTCAAGAGTAAGAAACGAAGATAAAATTATTGTCGGTATCGATTTACCAAAAGGAAGTAAAACACTTTCAGTTTCATCCGTATTTAAAAATGGAGATAAACTGAACGATTTTTATTCTAATCAAATGGTAACCGTTAAAGAAGGAAAAGTAACTGTAAATTCAGATTTTAATATTGTTTTATTAGAAAAGTAAGAAGATTAATTACCCATACAAAAACCATACAAGTGTTTCTTTTTTTATAAGTTTTACAATATTTAATGTAACTTAGTAACCAAACATTACTAAAACAGATATGTGTAGAACTTTACTTTTTTTGTTTCTTCTTTATATAGCATCAATTAGTTATGCTCAAGAGTTGCCGCCTATAAAAATATTTACACCAGAAAACTATAAAGCTCAGAACCAGAATTGGGGAATTGCACAATCTGAAGATAATTTAATTTACGTAGCCAATAATGGTGGTCTTTTAGAATATAATGGAGAGCACTGGCAATTGTATTCACATTATTCAAACCCAATTCTTAGATCCTTAAAAATTAAAAAAGATGTAATTTATACAGGGTCTTTTATGGATTTTGGTTTTTGGAAAAAAAACGATAAAGGTCTTTTAGAATATAGTTCTTTAGTAGAAGATTTAAAAATAAAATTAAAAGAAGGAGAAGAGTTTTGGGGCGTTAATTTTTATCAAGATTGGGTGCTTTTTCAATCTAAAACAAGAATCTATTTTGTAAATAGATTGGCCAAAGATGTTAAAATAATTGATTCTAATGAAACAATCTCAGGACTTTTTGTAATTAATAATACCATTTTTTTTCAAAAAAAGAACAAAGGGATATTTACGCTAGAAAACGGAGAAGAAAAGATGTTTTCTGATGCTAAATTTTTTAGAAACAATAAAGTTATTAATTGTTTTTATCATAATAAAGAGCTTGTCTTTTTATCCGAAGAAAAAGGTTTTGTTAGTGTAAAAGGGAATGATGTTGTATGGAAAGAAACAGATTTAAACAAAGAAAAATTTTCTGTTTTTAGTGCAATTCAACTAAAAGACAACAGTTTTGTATTGGGTACCATTTCTAATGGAATTATTTTTTTAAACTCAGAAGGAAAAATTACCTCTACGGTTAATAGAAAAAATGGATTAAGTAATAATACAGCTCTTTCTTTATTTCAAGATAAAACAGATAATATTTGGATTGGTTTAGACAACGGAATTAATTATATAAATATCTCTTCTGCATTTAAAATTTTTGAAGATGAAGATGGTGATTTAGGTACAGTATATACTTCGTTCTTTTTTGATAATGAGCTTTATTTAGGTACAAACCAAGGACTGTTTTTTAAAGACAAAGACTTAAAATATAAAATAATTAAAGGAACTGAAGGGCAGGTATGGTTTCTAAAAGAAATTGACGGAAATCTTTTTTGTGGACATGATAAAGGGACGTTTATCATAAAAAATAAAAAAATTAGCAGTACCATACCAGAACAGTTAGGAACTTGGAATGTAAAAAAGGTGCCCAATAATAAGGATATTTTAATTCAAGGAACTTACCAAGGTTTATCTATTTTAGAGAAACAAAACGGGGTGTGGAAGTTTAGAAATAAAATTGATGGGTTTAATATTTCTAGTAGGTTTTACGAATTTTATCAAGATAAATTGTACGTAAATCATGAGTTAAAAGGATTTTATGAGTTAAAAATAGATGAGAATTATTCTAAGGTGCTTCTTCAAAACAAAATTCATGTACCAGAAGAAGGTTATGGATCTAATGTTTTTTCTTTTGGTAATCATTTGTATTATTCTTCTTCTAAAGGGATTTTTAAAAAACAACCAACAGGAGGTTTTAGTAAGGATACATTGTTTACCAATGTTTTAAATGATATTGAAAATATTACAACTATAAGAAAGTTGCCAGAAAAAAAGAATACATTTTATAGTTTTTCTAATAATAACATTCTTTTTATTACTTCTAACAGTATTAGTTTAAAGCCGCAGGTAAAACGTATACCCATTGCTGCATCTATAAGAAACAATGTTTTAGGTTTTGAGAACCTAACACAAATTAGCGATAATAATTATTTAATAGGTACTTCCCGAGGTTATTTATTGTTAAATGATGCTATAGAAACTAAGCAACAAGATATAGCTATATCTTTTCAGAAGGTTCTTGTAAATAAAATAGATGATATAAAAACCAATTTATCATTAGCAGGAGAGGTTGTCTTAGAAAACAAACAAAATAATATTGATTTTTCTTACAGTATTTTAAAATATGATAAAATTATTAAAAATGAATATCAGTATCAGTTAGAAGGTTTGTCTAGTAATTGGTCTGATTGGTCAGAGAATTCTTCTCAGCTATTTGAAAATTTACCTTACGGAGATTATGTGTTTAATGTAAAAGGGAAATATGGTAATGAGATAACTGATGTTAAATCTTTTTCATTTTCTATAGAAAGACCTTATTATTTAAGTAACTTATTTTTAGTTTTTTATACATTATCTGTTGTTTTTATTATTGTAATGATAAATATTTATTACAGAAGAAGATACAAATTGAAAAACAAAATTTTATTAGAGAAAGCTCAGAAAGAACTAAAGTTAAAGGAGCTAGAAAATTCTCAGATAATAATGAAATTGAATAATGAAAAATTAAGAGTAGATATAGATAGTAAGAGTAGGGAGCTTGCAAGTTCTACTATGAATATTATTAAGAAAAATGATTTTTTAAATACCATTAAAACCAAATTGATAAACGGTGATGGAAAAAATACTTTAAAAGTAATTAAGATTATAGATAAGAACTTAAATAATTCTGATGATTGGAAAATGTTTCAAGAAGCATTTAATAATGCAGACAAAAACTTTCTTAAAAAAGTAAAAGATAAGCATCCAAATTTAACGCCTAATGATTTAAGGCTTTGTGCTTATTTAAGGCTGAACTTATCTTCTAAAGAAATTGCTCCTTTATTAAATATATCTCCAAGAAGTGTAGAGGTTAAAAGGTATCGATTAAGAAAAAAAATGGACTTACCTCACGACTCAAATTTAACCAACTACATCTTAGAAATTTAGTAACCAAACAAGGCTGTTTTTTACCTATACAATACCACAACAAGGTTAATATATCTTCTGTACAAGGTAATATTTAACATGTTTCTAAAACCTTATGTTTATTAAGAGTTTACTGTTTTTGCAGTGCTTTTTTTACGATGTATGTTTTTTGTTGTGGTTGTTTTTATCAATTTACTAATATGAAGGCTTAATTTTATACCACTAATAATAATTTTAAATTCATGAGAAAAAAAATCACATTATTACTCTTTTTATTTATCGGAATTTGTGTTTCGGCACAAACTATAAATGTAAAGGGTGTTGTTAAAGATGCTAAAACAGGAGATCCATTGCCTGGAGTAAGTATATTAATTAAAGGAACAGCAGTTGGAATTCAAACTGATTTTGATGGACTTTATAGTCTTTCTAAAGTAGATATAGGGGCAACACTTGTCTTTAATTATTTAGGATATGCTAAAAAAGAAGTAATTATTAATCAACAAACTGTAAACGTTTTATTAGAAGAAGCGGCAGAGACTTTAAATGAAATTGTGGTTGTTGGTTATGGTAAACAAAAAAGGAAAGATGTTACAGGTTCTGTATCTATTGTTGGAGAAAAAACATTAGATGCTTTAAAGCCTATAGACGCAACAAGTGCCTTGCAAGGTACCACTTCTGGTGTTGCTGTAAACTTGTCTTCTGGTGCTCCAGGTGCTAAGGTTAATATTTTAATTAGAGGGGTAAGTTCAAACACCAATAACCAACCATTAACAATAATAGATGGTTATCAAGGTGATTTAAACAGTATTAACCCTAATGATATTGAATCGATTACAGTTTTAAAAGATGCACAAGCCGCTATTTATGGTATAAAAGGAGCAAATGGTGTTGTTTTAGTAACTACTAAAATTGGTAAGAAAAATAAGAAAGCCACTGTAAGATATGATACTTATGCTGCTTTTCAACAAACTACCAAAAAGTTAGATTATTTAAATGCAACCGAGTATGCTTTGGTTTTAAATGAAGCGTATGCTGCAAGCGGACAAACAGTGCCTTTTGCTAATGTTGGTTCTTTAGGAAAAGGAACCAATTGGCAAGATGAACTTTTTAATGATGCTTTATTAATGAATCATAATATTAGTTTATCTGGTGGTGGAGAAAGTTTTAGATATCTTGTTAGTGCATCTCGTACAGAACAAGATGGTATTATTGCTAAAGATAAATCTAATTTTATTAGAAATAATATCAAATTAAATTTAGGGGTAGATATCAATAATAAATTAAACTTTTCTGTAATTGCAAACTACTTTACGAGTGCTTCTCAAGGTTTTGATGGATCTCTTTTATTTAATGGTTTAAATTATGCCCCAACTTTTGGTGTTGCAGAAAACGATACCAATAACTTTTTAGGGATAGAGGTTGTAAACCCTTTGTCTTTATTACAAAACACTTATGGTGAAAATAATGGAAACGGAATTGAAGGAAACTTTAAGTTAGAGTACAAACCAATAGAAGGTTTAAATGTAGTTTCTCGTCTTGGTTATAAAATTTATAACGAAAAACAACGCTCTTTTACACCAATACAAGATTATGGTTCTAGTAAAGTGTATAATAAAACACAAAGTTCTGTCTATCAGTATAAAACAACGTCAACAAGAGTAAATTGGGAAACTTTTGCAACGTATCAAAAAACATTTGCAGAAAACCATAACACAAGTTTTACTTTAGGTACAAGTGTACAAAATGATTTGTTTGATGGTATTTATACTACTGGTTTTGATGTGCCAAACAATTCTTATGATTTTGCAGATATCAGCTTAACAAATTCACAAAGCGAACAAAGAAGTTTAAATACTGGTAATGGAGATATACGATTGACTTCATTTTTTGGTAGAATTCAATATGATTATAAAGGTAAATACTTATTCTCTGGTTTAATAAGAAGAGATGGCGCTTCTGTTTTTGCAGAAGATCAAAGAGTAGATAATTTTTGGTCTATTACTTCTGGTTGGAAAATTTCTGATGAAAATTTCTTAAAAGATAGTGAAACTATTTCTTTCTTAAAATTAAGAGCAAGTTATGGTACTTTAGGAAACTTGGTGGGTGATAATTTATACAGGTCTTTATTAAATGGAGAAGGTGAATATGTGTTTGGTGGAAGTTTAGTAGATGGTACTGCGCAAGGTGCTTTATCTAATCCATCAGCAACATGGGAAACTGCACAGAAATTAGATATTGGTGTAGACTTAAATATGTTTAATGATAAACTTACTATTGTTGCAGATTATTTTGAAGAAACAAGAAAAGATTTATTAATAGAAAACTTTCCGGTTTCTGGTTTATTAGGTTCTGCTGCACCAGGAGGAGCAAACCCAACAGTAAATGCAGGTACTTCTAAAAACACGGGTGGAGAATTAGCTATTAATTATAAGGCAATTTCTAAAGATGATTTTACATTAAATTTTGGTTACAATGTAACCTACGTAAAAAATGAGGTAACCGAAGTTTTAGATGACGCCTTTGTAGAAGGAGGTAATTTTGCTGTCGGAAACCTTGCTCCTTCTAGAATGGAAGTTGGGCAACCAATTGGGTATTTCTTAGGCTTGCAAACAGATGGTATTTTTCAAACTCAAGCAGAAGTAGATGCACATCCTTCACAGTCTGGGTTAGGGGCTACTGTAACATCACCAGGAGATATTAGATATAAAGATATGAATGGAGATGGAGTTATAAATTTTGATGATAGAACTAATATTGGGAATCCGCAAGCAGATTATTATATGGGCTTTAATGTGTCAGCTACCTATAAAAATTGGGATTTTACAGCTTATTTATATGCAGAGTTAGGGAAAGATATGGTTAGAAACTTTGAACGTTTTTTACCAAATGTTAATAAACCAGCTTATTATTTAGATAGATGGACGGGAGCAGGAACAAGCAACTCTGTACCAAGACTTACAAATGACGCAACAAACAACAAATTGTTTTCAGATTTCTTTGTAGAAGATGCTTCTTTCTTACGTATGCAAAACATACAAATTGGGTATAATTTTGCACCAGAATTATTAGAAAAAGTTGGGGTGTCTAAATTAAGATTGTACACATCTATAAACAACTTATTTACACTAACAGATTACACTGGGTATGATCCTTCTATAAATGACGGAGCAATAGGAGCTGGTATCGATTCTGGGAATTATCCATCTGCAAGACAGTTTTTATTAGGCTTAAATGTTACATTTTAAAAAATAAAAGATGAGAAATTATAAACAAAAAATAAAATTAGGATTCATCTTTATGACAAGCTTATTTATTTTAAGCGCATGTTCTGATGATTACTTAAATAATTCTAAAATTTACGCAGAAGATTCTGAATCTTTTTTCAATTCAGAAACAGACTATTACAATGCTTTAGTAGCTGCGTACGACCCTTTACAATCTACATTTATCAATGTATTAATGGGAGAAATTGCATCAAACAATACTTTGGCAGGAGGAGAAAGTGCAACAGATGTACCAGGGTATCAACAAGTAGATGATATGACGCACACACCTGTTAATGATCAACTTCAAAATCTTTGGAGTTGGATGTATGGTGGTGTTAATAGAGCTGCATACATTTTAGAATTTCAAGACAAAACAGACTTTACAGGTAAAGAAGTTATCATTGCAGAAGCTCATTTTTTAAGAGCGTATTATAATTTTGAATTGGTAAAATGGTTTGGAGATATTCCTATTAAACCAGAAGGACGTTTCGTTTTGGGGGATGAAAAAACAATCCCAAGATCGCCAAAAGCAGATGTATATGCTTTAATAGAAGCAGATTTAGAATATGCAATTGCTAACCTATCTTATACAGCACCACAAGTTGGTAGAGCTACAAAAGGAGCGGCACAAGCATTGTTAGGAAAAGCATATTTGTATCAAGATAAATTTTTAGAAGCATCAACAGTTTTAGAAAATTTAATTCAGAATGGTCCTTATATGTTAGAATCTGATTATAATAAAATCTTTGAATTTGATGGAGAAAACGGAACGGGTTCTGTGTTCGAAGTTCAATATACAGATACTCAGGGAGCAGGTTTCGATTGTTTACAATGTAGTGAAGGGAATGTTGCAGTAGGTTTTCAGGGAATTAGAGGTTATGATGGAGATTTATTTACATCAGGCTTTAGTTTTAATGTACCTACACAAGAAGTGGTAGATGAATTTGAAGATGGAGACAATAGAAAAGAAGTAGCTATTTTAGATATCGATGCTTGGTCTGCTGCTACAGGTGCACAATTTACAACAGGTTATGAGCATACAGGTTTTTTTAATAGAAAATACCTTCCAAGAAAAAGAAGTGCAGAAGCTGCAGGAGATTTAAACATAACAAACCCTAATAATTATAGAGCAATTCGTTTTGCAGATGTATTATTAATGGTGGCAGAAGCTTTTAATAGAAGACCTAATGCAGATGATGCTAAAGCTAAAACATACTTAAATAGAGTTAGAGAAAGAGCTTTTGGTAATACAGATCATAACATAACAACAACAGGTACTAATTTAACTGCGGCTATTTATCATGAACGTAGAGTAGAATTAGTTGGAGAAGGTCATCAGTTTTTTGACTTAGTAAGAACAGGAAGAGGAACTCAAATACCAGGTTTTACAACAGGTAAAAATGAGGTGTTTCCAATACCTGTAGAAGAAATACAGTTTTCTCAAGGAAATTGGTCACAAAATGATAAATATTAATATTTATAAGGATGAAGAAAATTAAAATAATATATAAAGCATTACTATTATTACTAATAATTAATGCTTGTGCAGAAGATGATAGAAGTTTAGACTTTTTAGATACTATTGCTGCGCCAACTAGTGTGGCTGCGAGTTATAATTTATCTCAAGATAATTCTGGGTTGGTAACAATTTTACCAACGGCAGATGGAGGGGCTTATTTTGATGTTTCTTTTGGAGATGCAACTCCAGAAGAAAAAGGTATAGAAGCAGGTAAAAGTGCTCAACACACTTATGTAGAAGGTACTTATACTATAAAAATAGTAGCTTATAATACCAAAGGAGATACAACAGAAGCAACGCAAGAATTAGTCGTTTCATTTAAAGCTCCAGAAAATTTAGAGGTTACTTTAGAGAATGATGTAGCCGTTTCTAAACAAGTAAATGTTACTGCTACTGCAGATTATGCTGCTACTTTTGAGTTTTACTCAGGAGAAGATGGTGTTACTCAACCAGTTTTAACAGGTAATATTGGTGATGTAATTTCTTATCAATATCCAACAGCAGGTATTTACTCTGTAAAAGTTATTGCTAAAGGTGGTGCTGTAGAAACAACAACATATACGGAAGATTTTGAAGTAACAGAAATTTTAGTGCCAATTGTTGCTGCACAAAAACCTGCAACAAGAGATGCGGCAGATGTAATTTCTATATTTTCAGATAAATACACACAAACTACCGTAGATTCATTTACTACAGATTGGTCTTCTTTAGCTTTACAAGAAGTAATTACAGTAGATGCCGACAATGTTTTGGCGTACAGAGATTTAAATTATGCGGGTATAATTACAGAAGCTTCACCAATAGATGCATCATCAATGGAGTTTGTTCATTTTGATATTTGGACTTCGAATGTAGATACCTTTAAATTGAAATTTGTTGACTTTAATGGTACAGGATATAATGATGGTGCTGATAATATTGAGTTTGAAGTAGAAAATACAATTACAGAAAAAGGTAAATGGTTAAGTTTTAATATTTCTTTATCAGAATTTACAGGAGTTCCTTTTTCAGATATCAACCAAATAGTTATTGCTGCAGCACCACAAGGAACCGTATTTTTAGATAACTTTTATTTCTATAAAGCAAGTACAAATACACCTGCTTTTGATGATGGTTTATTAACCAATGGAGATTTTGAAAACGGAAGCGATGCTTGGTTAATTGGTATTGATGATAGTTCTTCTGCGCCAGTAGTAACAGATGCAGGTAATACTTATTACTCAGTAAACGTAACTGCTGCAGGTCAACCTTATGATGTAAATACAAGTCAGAAAGTAGAAATTATTCAAGGAAATACCTACACATTAACTTTTGATGCTTGGTCAGACGTAAATAGACCTATAATTGCAGGTATCGGTTTAAGTGCAGATCCTTGGTCTAATGATTCTAAAACGGTAGATATTACACCAACAAGAACAACCTATTCTGTTACGCTATCTGCAGCAGAATTCGGAGCCTCTAATGCAAGAGTTATTTTCGATTTAGGTGCAGCAGTAGGTATGGTAAATTTAGACAATGTATCGCTTATTATAGGTACAGGAAATATATTAGTTAATGGAGATTTTGAAAACGGAAGCGATGCTTGGTTAATAGGTGTTGATGATAGTACGGCTGCTCCAGTTGCAACAGATGCAGGTAATACCTATTATTCTGTAAATGTAACAGCGGCAGGTCAACCATACGATGTAAATGCAAGTCAAAAAGTAGAAATTATTCAAGGAAATACCTACACATTAACTTTTGATGCTTGGTCAGACGTAAACAGACCTATAATTGCTGGTATTGGTTTAAGTGCAGATCCTTGGTCTAATGATTCTAAAACGGTAGAAATTACACCAACAAGAACAACCTATTCTGTAACATTATCTGCAGCAGAATTTGGAGCCTCAGACGCAAGAGTCATTTTCGATTTAGGTGCAGCGGTAGGTATGGTTAATTTAGATGATGTTTCATTATCTAGTAATTAAGTAAAACAATTATTTACTTGTAACGTAACTAAAATATAAAAAATGAAAAAAATAAAAAATATTTATATAATCTTATTTTCGTTAATGACGGCTTTTTATGGGTGTCAAGAAAATGAGCATGAATTCGGAGAAATAGTAGCTCCTACAAATATTGTTATCACCGCAGAAATTGCAGGTGTAGATGCAGACAATCTTTATGGAGATGGAAGTGGTACAGTAAGTTTTACTACAACTGCAGAAAATGCATCTTCTTATGTATATTATTTTGATGGTGTAGCGGTAGCTTCTCCATCAGGGGTTTTATCAAAAAGGTTTTCTAAAGTAGGTGTAAATAGCTATACTGTTGTTGTAAAAGCAAATGGTACAGGTGGTGTTTCATCAACAAAAACAATAGATGTAGAAGTGTTTAGTTCTTTTTCTGATGTTGAAGCAGAAAACTTACTAAGTGGTGCTAATATTGGAGATAGTAAAAAATGGTACTGGCAAGCAGATAAAGATTTACATGTTGGTTTAGGGCCTGTTACAGATGATTATGGTAACGGAGAATTTGCGTATGAGGCTTGGTGGAATGGTATTAAGGCTTGGGATTCTGAAAAAGGATGTATGTATGATAATGAGTTTGTCTTTACAAGAACTGCAGATGGTTTAACATTTGAACAAACCGTAGGACCTGCTTTTGTTCCTGGTACGTATGCAGGTGTTTTAGGGGTTGCAGGTGATCAGTGTCATGATGAAACTGTAGCAACAAAAATGTTTGGTGTAAAAACAGTGGCTTTTGGTCCTTCTACATCTAAAGCAGGTACAGAAGGTACGTATAACAATGCGCCATATAGAGGTACAAATTTCGAAATTTCTGATGGTGGTTTTATGGGATGGTTAGTAGGTTCTGGAACTTATGATATTATTTCTATTTCTAGTAGTGAGTTAATTGTTAGAGTTATAGAAGACCCAGCGTCTGGTTCTGGAGCAGCTTGGTATCATAAATTTACATCTACAAAACCTGTAAAAGGATCTAGTTATATTTATAATGATTTGGCTTGGGAAGACGATTTTAATACAGACGGAGCGCCAAATCCTGCAAATTGGACCTATGATTTAGGTGCAGGTGGTTGGGGTAATGGAGAATTACAAACCTATACCAATGATGCAGAAAATGTAATTGTAGAAGATGGTTATTTAAAAATTAAAGCAAAAGCTGATGGTAGCGGTGGATATACATCTGCAAGATTAAAATCTCAAGGATTGTATGAGTTTACTTACGGTAGAGTAGAAGTAAAAGCTAAATTACCAGGTTCTCAAGGTACATGGCCAGCAATATGGATGTTAGGTGCTAATTTTTCTACTATTGGTTGGCCACATTCTGGAGAGATAGATATAATGGAGCAAACAGGGGCAGATAAAAATACAACTTTAGGTACGTTACATTGGTACAATACTGCAGGCAGTAATAATGCTAGTTATGGCGAAACTACAGCTGTTGCAAATGCTGCTTCTGAATTTCATTTATATACGGTAGAATGGACAGATACTGCAGTTAAAATTTACTTAGATAACGTTCCTTTTTATGAATTAGCAAATGATGATACATTACCTTTTAATGCAGATTTCTTTCTAATTTTAAATGTAGCAATGGGCGGTACTTTAGGAGGGTCTGTAGATGCAGCGTTTACTGAAGATACTATGGAAATAGATTACGTAAAAGTATATCAATAATAATTAATTGAAGAAGTGTAATAAGGTCAGTTTATAATTGATTGACCTTATTATTTCTTCCTTTTATTACCTACAAAATAGTAAGGTTTTACTTTTAAAGAGATACTTATGAAATATATTTTCTTGCCAATTATATTTATTTTTTTGGCCTTAAATTCTTGTTCTAAAAAAAAGGAGGAAGTAGTTGTTTTAAAGAATGAACAAGGAATGCGTTTAATGGTTAATGGAGAAGATTTTATCATTAACGGAATGAATTGGGATTATTTTCCGGTTGGAACCAATTTTTCTTACAGTTTATGGCAACAACCTAATGCATTTATAAAAAAGGCATTAGAAACAGAAATGACTTTGCTTAAAGAGTTAGGCGTTAATACAATTCGTGTTTACGAAGGGATTCAACCTAAATGGATTACTTATATCTATGAAAAGTATGGTATTTACACCATGCTAAACCATTCTTTTGGTAGATACGGAGTTTCTATAAACGGAAATTGGAAACCAGAAACAGATTACACAAATGTTAATGCTCAAAAGTCTTTGCTTGCAGAAGTTGTGCAAATGACTAAAACGTATAAAAATACCCCTGGTTTGTTATTGTTCCTTTTAGGGAATGAAAATAATTATGGGCTTTTTTGGGCAGGATCAGAAACAGAAGATTTTCCTGAAGAAGAAACTGAAAAGAAAAAAATAGGAGAAATAAGAGGCAGAGCAATGTATAAATTGATGAATGAAGCGGCTGTTCAAATGAAAAAGGTAGACGCTTCTCATCCAATAGCTATTTGTAATGGTGATCTTTTGTTTATTGATATAATAGCAGAAGAATGTAAAGACGTAGATATTTATGGCACCAATATGTATCGAGGAAAATCTTTTTTAGATGCTTTTGAAATTGTAAAAAATAAATTAAACATGCCTATACTATTTACAGAGTTTGGGGCAGATGCTTTTAATGCCATAGGTAATAAAGAAGATCAAAAAATGCAAGCTTTTTACTTGGTAGAAAACTGGAAAGAGATTTATAAAAACGTTGCTGGTTTGGGGAAAGCAGAAAATGCAATAGGTGGTTTTACGTTTCAATTTAGTGATGGTTGGTGGAAATACGGACAAACCATAAATTTAGATGTACATGATAATGATGCTTCTTGGGCAACCAAAGCGTATGATTATGACTATCAAGAAAATCATAATAATATGAATGAGGAGTGGTTTGGTATTTGTGCAAAAGGGCCAACCAATAACAAAGGTTTATACACTTTATATCCAAGAGCAGCTTATTATGCATTAAAAGAAGCACATCAATTAAATCCGTATTCAGAAGGAATGACCACAAGCTTAGTTTTAAAACATTTTAATGAAATTAAGCTAAACGATGCTCTTATAAAAGCAGCTAATAATAAAGTTGTTTTAGAATAAAAAAATAAAATTAGAGAGAATATTTTAAAATATTCTAATGAAATAAAATACTAATTAGAACCTCTATTTAATTGTTGCAGAGGTTTTAGAACACCAATTTTAATGACAAACAAAACCATCTTTTTAGGAAAAAACAAAGCAGACTTTCAAGCACAAGAAGTGAAAGGAGAAATGATAAATTTTGACAATGAAGTTTATTATAAAATTGCAAACAGTAATGAAATGAGACCATTCTTTATGAGTATTGTTTCAGACTCTAATCATTGGATGTTTATTTCTAGTAATGGAGGTCTTACGGCTGGTAGAAAAAATAGTGAATATTCTCTTTTTCCGTATTATACGGATGATAAAATTACGGAATCTGCAGATGTAACAGGAAGTAAATCTATTTTTCAGGTTTCTAAAAATGGAAACATTTATTTATGGGAGCCTTTTTCTCAAAGACAAATTGGGTTGTATAAAACCAAACAAAACTTATATAAAAACAGTTTTGGTAATAAAGTTATTTTTGAAGAAATTAATGAAGATTTAGAGGTAACTTTTAGGTATCAATGGAGTTCTTCCGACAAATTCGGGTTTGTAAAAAAATCTACCTTAATTAATAATTCTTCGGATAAAATACAAATTACATTTTTAGATGGTTTACAAAATATACTTCCTTCGGATGTAGAAACAGATTTACAAAACTCTCGCAGTAATTTAGTTGATGCATATAAGAAAAGTGAATTGCAAACAGAAGCTGGTTTAGGTATTTATTCATTAAGTGCAATTATAGTTGATAAAGCAGAACCAAGTGAAGCTTTAAAGGCAAATATCGTTTGGTCTTTAGGTATTAAAAATCCTACTCATTTATTATCATCATTACAATTAGATAATTTTAGAAGAGGAAAAGAGGTACGTCAAGAAGTAGATGTAAAAGCAGAAAAAGGGGCTTATTTTATCAGTGCAGATTTAGAATTATCAGCAAATGAAACTAAAGAATGGAGTTTTATTGCGAATGTAAATCAAACGATAGGCGATATTCAAAGCATTTCTAAGGCAATTGTTAATGATGAAAATTTATATGAAAGTATTTTAGAAGATATCGAATTAGGAACTAAAAACTTAATCGCTTTAACAGGTGCTGCAGATGGTTTGCAAGTAACAAACGATCCTTTAGTAAACACAAGACATTTTGCAAATACGCTTTTTAACTTAATGCGTGGTGGTACTTTTGATGATGATTATAAGATTGAGAAAGAAGATTTTATAAAATACATTGCAAAGGCAAATAAAAAAGTCATCAAGAAAAAAGAGGAATTGTTAAATGACTTACCAGAGGAATTTACATTAAATACCATTCTTGAAATTGCAGAGAACGATGAAGATAAAAACTTTAAAAGACTTTGTTTTGAATATTTACCATTAAAATTTAGTAGAAGACATGGAGACCCAAGTAGACCTTGGAACAAGTTTTCTATCAACACAAAAAATGAAATTGATGGGTCTAAAATTTTAGATTACGAAGGGAACTGGCGTGATATTTTCCAGAATTGGGAAACCTTAGCGCATTCATATCCAGCCTTTATAGAAAGTATGATTCATAAGTTTTTAAATGCTACTACTTTTGATGGTTACAATCCGTATAGAGTTACAAAAGATGGTTTCGATTGGGAAACTATAGAAGAAAATGATCCTTGGTCTTACATTGGTTATTGGGGAGATCATCAAATAATTTACTTATTAAAATTCTTAGAATTTATAGAAAACCATTATCCGAATCAATTAGAAAAACGTTTTTCTGAAGACATTTTTGTGTACGCAAATGTGCCTTATAAAATTAAAGATTATCAAAGTATACTTAAAAACCCTAAAGATACCATTGATTTCGATTTTGAATTAGATGCTAAAATTCATCAAAAAAGAGAAGAATTAGGAGCTGATGGTGCTTTATTAAGAGATGAAAATTTCTTTATTTATAAAGTTAATTTAATAGAAAAATTATTAGCAACTGTATTAGCAAAAGTGTCCAACTTCATCCCAGAAGGAGGTATTTGGATGAATACGCAACGTCCGGAATGGAATGACGCTAACAACGCTTTAGTTGGTAACGGAGTTTCTATGGTAACATTAAATTACTTAAATAGATTTATCAATTTCTTCGAAAAAGTAGTTACAAAATCAACCACAGAAGAAGTTGAAATTTCATCTGAATTGGCAACATTCTTTAATGAAGTTGTGGCAACTTTCAACCAAAATAAAGAAATACTTTCTGGTTCTGTTTCAGATACTGAGAGAAAAACAGTTTTAGATGGTTTAGGTGAAGCAGGAAGTGTATTTAGAACTGCAATTTATGAAAACGGATTTTCTAGTGATAGAAGTACAATTTCTAAAACAGAATTGTTAGCATTTTTTACCATTACAAAGCAATATTTAGAGCATACTATTAAAGCAAACAAACGTGCAGATAATTTATATCATTCATACAATTTAATGACAATTAAGAATGATAAAGAGGTGTCTATTTCTTATTTACCAGAAATGTTAGAAGGGCAAGTTGCTGTTTTAAGTGCTGGATATTTATCGCCAAAAGAAGCTTTAAAAGTTTTAGACGGAATGAAAGCAAGTGCGTTGTTTAGAGAAGATCAATACAGTTATATTTTATATCCGAATAAAGATTTACCTCGTTTTGATGAGAAAAATGTGATTTCTAAAGAAGCTGTAAAAAACTCAAAATTACTATCAAAATTAATTAGTGATGGTAACACACAAATCATTACTAAAGATGTTTTAGACAATTATCATTTTAATGCAAACTTTAATAATGCCAATAGTCTAAAAGGAGCTTTTAAAGAATTACCAGAAACGTATTCAGATTTAATTGAAAACGAATCTGATTTGTTGCTAGAAACTTTTGAAGGAGTCTTTAATCACAAAGCATTTACAGGTCGTTCAGGTACTTTCTTTGGCTATGAAGGGTTAGGTTCTATTTATTGGCACATGGTTTCAAAACTATTATTAGCGGTTCAAGAAAATTGCTTGTTAGCGGTTAAAAATAAGGAAGATGAAGCTGTAATTGGTCAGTTATTAGATCATTATTATGAAATTCAAGCAGGAATTGGTGTGCATAAATCACCAGAATTATATGGTGCTTTTCCAACAGACCCATATTCTCATACACCAGGAGGAAAAGGCGCGCAACAACCAGGAATGACAGGTCAGGTTAAAGAAGATGTGTTAAGCAGAATTGGTGAATTAGGTGTTTTTGTAAAAGAAGGTAAAATCATTTTTAATCCAAGATTATTAAGAGGTAGTGAGTTTATCAAAGCTCTAAAAACTTTTAGGTATACATCAATTAGCAAAGAAGCAAAATCAATTGAATTAAAAGAAAATTCACTTTGTTTTACCTATTGTCAAGTACCTATTATTTATAAAAATAGAGGAGAAGAAAGTGTAACAATCTTTTTTACAAACGGAAAAATAACAACATCAGAAATCTTAATTCTTAACAGTACTATTTCTAAAATGATGTTTGAAAGAACAGGTGAAATAGATAGAATAGAGGTTTCAGTAAAAAAATAATTGATAAAAAAATTAAAAGATAGATTCCACCTGCAAGGTCTTTTTTTTCCTTGTAGGTGTTAAGAATAAACACTAACAAGGTTTTAAAACCTTTCAAAAAAAACGATTTTAAACATCAAAATATGAATTCAATTTTTAAAATATCCTTTGCAATTATTGTGTTTATTTTTTGCGTTAGCTGTACTTCTAAAGTGAAGTTAAAAGAAGTGAAAAAAGATGTAACAGCTGCCGAAATATTAGGAAACCCTGATTATTTAGCCATCTCTTATGGAGGTTATAGAAAAAAATCTAGAGAAGACAATCAACCTACAATTTCTCAATTAAAAGAAGATTTAAAGTTGATGCATGCTATGGGGATTCGCATTTTAAGAACCTATAATGTGCAACCAAAATTACCACATGCAGCAAATGTTTTAGAAGCCATTCATCAACTTAAAAAAGAAGATGCAAATTTTGAAATGTATGTAATGTTGGGTGCTTGGATAGATTGTTTAAATGCTTGGACAGACAAAGAGCCAAATCATAATCTAGAAAGTCCAGAAAATGAAGGAGAAATAGCAAGAGCAGTCGCTTTGGCAAACAAATACCCAGAGATTGTAAAAGTAATTGCGGTGGGTAATGAAGCGATGGTAAAATGGGCAGCAAGTTATTTTGTACAACCGAATGTGATTTTAAAATGGGTAAATCATCTGCAAGATTTAAAGAAAAATGGCAAGTTGCCTAAAGATGTTTGGATTACAAGTTCAGACGATTTTTCTTGTTGGGGTGGAGGAGATTCAATTTATCATACAGAAGATTTAGAAAAATTGATAAAAGCCGTAGATTATATTTCTGCACATACGTATCCATATCATAATTCGCACCACAATTCAGAATTTTGGAAAGTACCCGATAATGAGTTGCATTTATCAGACATAGAAAAAATTGATGCAGCCATGTTAAGGTCTAAAAAGTTTGCCATAAAGCAATATAATGCTGTAAAAAGTTATATGAAAAGCTTGGGCGTAAACAAACCTGTTCATATTGGCGAAACAGGTTGGGCAACCATATCTAATGGTTATTATGGCGCACAAGGCTCTAGAGCAACAGACGAATACAAGCAAGGTTTGTATTATAATAGTTTGCGAGAATGGACTAATAAAGAAGGGATTTCTTGTTTCTATTTTGAAGCTTTTGATGAACAATGGAAAGATGCTGAAAATGCAAATGGATCAGAAAATCATTTTGGTTTAATCAATTTAAAAGGAGAAGCTAAATATGCGCTTTGGAATTTGGTTGATAAAGGTGTTTTTAAAGGTTTAACAAGAAATGGACAACCAATTACAAAAACATATAATGGAAATAAAGAAGCGTTGATGAAAGACGTTTTTGTTCCGAATACAGACTATAAAAAATAAATACAATGAAAACAAAATTCTATTTTCTAACACTTTTTTTAATAGCGATGATTAGTTGTACGCAAGTTGATAACAAACTAAATGTAGCTGTTTATGAAACCTCTGAAGCCGGAAATAAATTAACACCTATTTCAACGTTTACTTCGGATGAAAATGCATCAATAATAACTTTAAACCCTAAAGAGACGTTTCAAACAATTACTGGTTTTGGTGGGGCTTTTACAGAATCTTCGGCCTACTTATTAAACAAGTTAAGTAAAAAAAATAGAGATACTATTTTACAAGCTTATTTTGCTGAAGATGGTGCCAATTATTCGTTAACAAGAACACACATGAATTCTTGTGATTTTTCTCTCAATCAGTATTCCTATTCTCCTGTAGAAGATGATGTAAATTTAGAGCATTTTACCATAAAAGAAGATATGGACGATTTAATTCCGATGATAAAAGATGCCATGAAAGTGTCTAAAGACGGATTTAAAATTTTTGCTTCACCTTGGACAGCCGCTCCTTGGATGAAAAACAATAATAAGTGGGTTGGCGGAAAATTGCTGCCAAAATACTATGATACTTGGGCATTATTCTTTTCTAAATATGTAGATGCTTATAAAGAACAAGGCATCGATATTTGGGGATTTACAGTAGAAAATGAACCACACGGAAATGGTAATAATTGGGAAAGCATGCATTTTTCACCAAAAGAAATGACCGATTTTGTAGAGTTTCATTTAGGTCCAAAATTAGAAAAAGATGGCTATGGCGATAAAATTATTTTAGGATACGATCAAAATAGAGAAGGTTTAAAAGAATGGGTAGATGAAATGTATAGAAGTGAAAGTTCATCAAAATATTTTGATGGAACGGCCATACATTGGTACGAAAGTACTTTTGAGGTTTTTCCGGAAGCGTTGCAATATGCACATAACAAAGCTCCAAATAAATACCTAATAGAAACAGAAGGTTGTATCGATTCTCAGGTTCCTGTTTGGCAAGATGACGCTTGGTATTGGAAAAAAGAAGCAACAGATTGGGGTTGGGATTGGGCACCAGAAAAAGACAAAGATTTACATCCAAAATATGCACCAGTTAACAGATATGCAAGAGATATTATTGGTTGCCTAAATAATTGGGTAGATGGTTGGGTAGATTGGAATATGGTTTTAGATACAAAAGGAGGTCCAAACTGGTTCGAGAATTGGTGTGTGGCACCCGTAATTGTAGACCCTGTAAAAGATGCCGTTTATTTTACGCCACTTTATTACACCATGGCTCATTTTAGTAAATACATAAGACCAGAGGCAAAAGTAATTGGTTTAGAAAATTCAGATAAAGAATTGCAAGTTACGGCAGCACAAAACACAGACGGTTCTATTGCTGTGGTTGTTTTTAATGAAGGGAAAACAAAAAAGAGTTTCAAGTTACTTTTAGGAGAAAAAGAAACCCTTGTAAATATAGATGCACAAGCATTACAAACCATTATGGTATCAACTATTAAAAACTAAAACATTATGACTAAGACAAATTCATCTTCTAAAGTTCCGATGGGAAAAAAAATAGCATTCGGTTTGGGCATGTTGGCAAACCAAATGTTTCCGGCTGCTTTAGGTATTTTTATGGTGGTCTTAGTTAAAGACTTAGGTTTCCCTACTTGGATGTGGAGTATCTTGTATTTTCTTCCTCGTATTTTCGATTCTATTACAGATCCAATAATGGGGTTTATTTCAGACAATACCCGTTCTAAATATGGTAGAAGACGTCATTATGTTTTTATTGGTGCTATTATAATGGGAATTTCATTTGCATTAATGTGGCAACTTTATAGAGAAGATAGTTTAAATTATAATTTTGCTTATTATTTATTTTGGTCTTTGGTTTTTTATTTAGGCTTAACTATTTTTAGTGTTCCTTATGTGGCAATGGGCTATGAAATGAGCGATGATTTTCATGAGCGTACCAGCATTATGGCTGTATCTCAGTGGATTGGGCAATGGGCTTGGGTGTTAGCACCTTGGTTGTGGGTAATTATGTACGACCCTAATTGGTTTGATTCTGGAGATGTTGCAACAAGAACTTTGGCAATTTGGGTAGCCATTGTATGTGCTTTATTAGCCATGGTACCCGCCATATTTTTAAAAGACAAATCTACTTTAGATGATGATAGTTTGGTGCCTTTAACAATAAAAAACATTGGTGGTAGTCTTAGAGAAATATTAAAAGGTTTTAAAGAAGCCTTTAAAATTAAACAATTTAGAAAACTTTGTATAGCTACCTTCTTTATTTTTAATGCATTTAATACGGTTGCAGCTTTTTCTTTTTTTATCATTGTTTATTATTTGTTTAATGGTGATGCTGCCGCAGCTTGGATTTGGCCAACACTATTTGGTAGTGTAGGTGCTTTAATAACTACCTTTTTGGTGATACCTGTAGTTGCCAAAATATCTAAAGCAATGGGTAAAAAGAATGCTTTTTTAATCTCACAAGGAATTTCAATATTTGGATACATTTTATTGTGGTTTCTTTTTATACCAGGCAAACCCTATCTATTTTTGTTAGCGCTACCTTTTTTCTCTTTTGGTATAGGTGGTTTATTTACAATAATGATGTCTATGACCGCAGATATTTGCGATTTAGATGAATTAAATTTCGGACAAAGAAGAGAAGGTATTTTTGGTGCAATTTATTGGTGGATGGTAAAATTTGGTTTTGCCATTGCGGGAGGTTTAAGTGGATTAATAATGCTTATGGTAGATTTTACACCAGATGCCGCTACGCAGCCAGAAGGAGCAGTTACTGGGTTAAGATTTTTCTTCTCTGTTTTTCCTATCTTAGGGACCGCAATTGCTATGTATATTATGAGAGATTACGATTTAACAGAAGAAAGAGCAATAGAAATTAGTGCAGAATTAAATAAAAGAAAAGAGGAAAAGAAAAAGGATTCAAAGAAAAAATAAACGACACTAAATCATTAATAAAAGAACTTATACTTCTTTATAAACGCTATAAATACTAGATATTTATAGCGTTTTTTATGCTTTTTTAAGAAGTCCTTAAGACGTATCAAAATCAATCTATATAAAGAGGTTGGTTTTGGTTATAAGTATATTAATAACGAGTGTAACTTTCTTAATAGCTCTATATCATTAAGCTCTTAATAAATTTTTTAATGGTGTTATCTTGTTGTTTGTTAGGTTTTTAATGTGTTTTTTTTGTGCTATTATTGTCCGTGTTTAGTTATTTATAGTCTTCTTTTTTTTGAATGCAGCTATACATCAAAAATTAGAATAACAACACTTACTATTTAAACAATACATTACCTATACAGTTGTAAAATAATGTCTATTTGTTGTCTTTTATTCATTTTTAATAATTTACTATTATTATGATGCTATCATTGCTTTTGTTACTATTTTAATTCATTTTTTTAGAACTGTATGTTTTTTGTTTAGGTCTTAAAAATCAATATTGTATAGTTTAGGGTTAATATTGAGTATACTAATTTAAAGAAATAACTATTATGAAAAAAATTACTCTATTATTTGCTTTATTGATCACATCAATAGGCTTTTCTCAACAACAAGAATATCATTTAGATTTTGAAGAAGGTACACCATCTGGAATTGCGTCTAATTGGTATACGTTTGATAACCAACCCGCTCCAGCAGAAATAGTAGACAATCCAGATTTAAATGGTGTAAATACAACCTCATCTAAAGTAATGAAAGTTGTTATGGGACCTGGCAATGCTTTTTACGCAGGTGTTAATAATAAATGGGAAGACTCTAAATTTGGTACTTGGAAAATAGATATGAGTGTTGCCAGTAACTTAACCTTAACTATGGACGTACATAAAAACTATGTAGGTACTGTAGGTATTAAAATGGGAACAAATAGTGCAGGAACTTCATTTCAGATTACAGACCAAAATGTTGGTAATACAGTTGTAAATGAATGGCAAACTTTAACTTTTGATCTTTCTGGGATTAATCCTAATGGCGATTTATCTAACATCAGTCAAATGGTTGTTTTTGTAGATTGGACGCAAGATATGGCAGATAGAGCAGCAGGAAATACCATATATATAGACAATATTAAATTTAATGCAGAAAAATTAACAGATGCTCCAGAAACTCCTGTTGCAGGTACAGCTTCGTTACCATTAGATTTTGAAAGCACAACAACTTGGTCAGATTTCGATGGAGGAGTTGTATCAACAGAAACAAACCCACATAACAATGCAGACAATAGTTCTGCAAATATTGGTAAAATGGTAAAAGTAGCAGGACAAACTTGGGGAGGAAGTGCCTTAACGTTAAGTAGTGCAATGGATTTTGCTAATAATGATACTTTTACAATGAAAGTATATTCACCAAGAGTAGGAGCAAAAGTATTATTAAAAGTAGAAAATTCTGCAGATGCAAATACTAGTTTCGAAAAAGAAGTTACAACCACAATTGCCAACGGATGGGAAACGTTAACTTTTGACTATGCTGCAATAAGTAAGGCTAATTCGTATGATAAATTGGTCTTAATTTTTGATAATGGTACTATGGGCGATGGTTCTGCCAACTTTACGTTTTACATAGATGATATTGCTTTATCTTCTTCTGGTGTTGTACTTCCTACAGTTGCTTTGCCTTTAGATTTTGAAAGCGCAACAACATGGACCAATTTTGATGGAGGAGTGGTTACCACAGAAACAAACCCACATAACAATGCAGACAATTCTTCTGCAAATGTTGGTAAAATGGTGAAAAATGCAGGCCAACCTTGGGGTGGGAGTGTCGTAAAATTAAGTTCAGCAATGGATTTTGCAGCAAATGATACTTTTACAATGAAAGTATATTCTCCAAGAGCAAATGCAAAAGTGTTATTAAAAGTAGAAAATTCTGCAAGTCCAGCTACTAGTTTCGAGAAAGAAATAACCATAACCACAGCAAATGCGTGGGAAACAATTACGTTCGATTATTCAGCAATTCCAAGCGGATCTTATGACAGCGTTGTTTTAATTTTCGATTTAGGAACTATGGGAGACGGTAGTGCAAACTATACCTTTTATATGGACGATCTTATGTTGTTTAATGCAGCAACAGCAAGTGTGTCAAACAATACATTACTAAATGTGTCTATGTATCCTAATCCTACTTCTAATAGCTTAAACATTTCGGCAGCAAGCACTATTAAAAATGCTACTATTTATAACATTTTAGGGAAACAAGTTATCAGTTTAGCAATCAATAAAAATAGTGAATCTATAGATGTTTCTAACTTAGCATCTGGTATTTATTTAATTAAATACACTGTAGATAATGCTGTAGGTACTGCAAAATTTATTAAAGAATAACTATAATTCAAAATACTACAAGCGTCCAAAATTAATTTTTTGGACGCTTTTTTTATGCAAAAATAATTTCTTTTTGGGCGTTACCTAAAGGTCAGGCTTTCCACTATATCTTTTTGTAAAAAACAAAAAGGATGTCGTTTCAATCCTTAACGCAAGCAAGTTTGCCTACAAAACATCAGAATAGAAAAACAATTAGTATTTTTATAAATGAAAAAAGGAGTCCAATTAAACCTATTTTATAACTTTTTTTAATTGTTTTAGTTAAAAATAGAAAATCAATTAAAAAATATTACAAATATCAGCAAAAAAAGGGCAAACAGAACGTACTTTTGTCGTTGCTAAAGTTTTAAGAATATTTCTAATAGAATTCAGAGACAATTTGTATTATAGAAAGCAGTTTGTAAACTGGCACAATTGATGAAGAGATAAACAAAGTAAGGGTTGTTTTTTATAGGTTACAAAAAAAAGTTGTAAATTATAATAGCAAGCAAATGTAAAAGAGGCATCAAAAAGAAAAATCATTTAAGAAATAGAGCATTCAACTTAAATAGATTTTTAAAAAATAGAATTAAAAAGTCATTAATTTTATAATGACAAACAAAGAAAAAAGATGGGAACATTAGTAAATAATTATATTTTTAAAGCATTAGAATGTTATCCTTTCGATTTAGAAGAGGTAATGGAGGCTTTAAATTTTGCGCTGTCTTATGATGATAAAAATACAATGGCATTAACTTTAATGGGAAGAGTTTATGCAGAAAAGTTGTATAAATATGAAGAAGCAATTGTTTATTTTAAACAAGCTTTGGCAGAAAATATTCATGCTTTTGAGGTCTATACACCTTATATAAACACACTTTTATGGAATGAAGATTATAAAGAAGTAGAAGATTTTATAGATTTTGCTTTAACTATAAAAGGATCAGATAAAGCACTTTTATATCTTAAAAAAGCCATATTACATGAGCAGTTAAAAGAGTATAAAACAGCCATGACGTATATAAAATTAGCAAAAGAGCATACGTTTAATTCAGAGTTTATGGCAGACATTACTATAGAAAAAGATAGAATAAAAGGAAAAATGCCAAGAAAAAAGAAAAAGAAAACAAAATCAACGGCTACTAAAAAGAAAAAATAATGATAAGATGTTAGTAAAAGCTAGCATCTTTTTTTATTCAAATAAAACATCTAAAGTTAAAATATCTAAAATACCATCGGCAAAAAGGTTGTTTTTTTCTTCAAAACTTTTAATGGCATTTAGGGTTTCAATTTTATAAACACCATCTGTGGTAATCTCAAAACCTTTTTTGTTTAATTGCTTTTGAATTTCATAAATAAAAGCAGTCTTATGACCATTAATCAATGCTTTATCGGGATTAAACATACTTTTAATTTTGTTTTTTGCTAAAGATTTTTGGTAGGCTTTAAAATCAGTTCCTGTTTCTTCTAAAAATTGTATTTCTTTGTTGTTTAAACCGTTTGCTTTTAAAACGAAAGAGTTTTCTAATTTATTTTCATAGTATCTTATCGTTGCAAGTTTATCTGCATATTTTTTAACAGCTAGTTTTGTTTTTTCAGTATCATCTTCGGGGGTTCTAACATCTATATCATTAGCAGTCCATTGCATTTTTACATAACTATTTAGGGCTTCAATGGCTTTGTGGTAATTAAGTACAGTTTCTTGGTTGTAATAACTTAAATCTAATTTTTTAGCTGTTTTATAATCAACATTAGGAGTGTTGTATCTTTTGTATTGTTGGTATTTTCCAAAACCAATACTAACAGCAATAATTAATAATAATAAAATAATAAGTTGTTTCATAACAAGTGTTTTTGAAGGCCTAAAAACTACTACAAAAATAAGAGAAATTTTATATAAAAAGAGATAGAAAAGAGTATCAATTCTTTTTATTTGTAGAGTCTCTGGCTATCAATGCTACATCTAAAATTATTTTGGTAAACGTTTGTTTAACTACAGCTTTTTTAGCATGTTCTAAGAATGCAAAAGCAGCTTGTTTACCAATTTTATCACTATGTTGATCTATACTTGTTATTGTAGGTGTGGTCATCGATGTAAAGGGTTCATTACCAAATCCTACTAAGGCAATATCATTGGGTATTTTAATATTATTTTCTTTTAGCACTTGTAAAGCGCCTAAAGCAGCATAATCTCCTGCCACGTATACAGCATCGGGTCTAGATTTTAAAGATAAAAGCTGTGTCATTTTTTCTCTTCCGTCTTCTATGGTAAGGCTACTTTCTATTAGTAACTCATCATTTAAAGGTAAATTATTTTTTTTTAGGGCATCAATATAACCTCTAATCCTGTTGTTAAAGATTCGGGTATGTTTATAACCACCAATATGGGCAATTCTTTTACACCCTTTGTTTACTAAATGTTCTACAATTATTTGACTACTGTTGTAATCGTCTATACCAATATAATCGACATTTAAATCATTTTCACCTCTATCAAACATAATTAACGGAATGCCTGCTTTTTTAACTTTTTCAAAATACGTTAAATCTACAGTTTCATTGGCCATAGAAGCAATAATGCCATCTACTTGAGTATATAATAAGGTATCGATACTAGCGCACTCTTTTTTAAAAGATTCGTTAGATTGTGTAATAATAATATTATAACCTTCCTTATTTAATACTTCTTCTAAATTTTGAATGACTGATGAAAAAAAGTTGCTGTTTGTTCTAGGTACTATTACACCAACTAATTTACTTTTTCCACTTCTTAGCGCACTAGCTAGATAATTAGGTTGGTAATTAAGATTTTTTGCCACCTGTCTAACTGCTTTTTTTGTTTTCTCACTAATTCGAGTATCATTATGTAAGGCTTTAGAAACAGCTGCAGGTGAAATGTTTAGAACATTTGCAATATCTTTTATGGTAGTTTTCTTTTTGATAATATTTTTTTTATATCTTTGCTTAATCGTTTAAGCAAATGTAGTACGATAATATTTATAATCAAAATGATAGCGTAAATCTTTCCTTTTGATTTTATTTTATAAAACTGCTTAAACGTTTAACCAATTAACTGTAATATTAAAATAGAATTTAGAATGGCAAAAGTAGTAACATTTGGAGAGATCATGTTGAGATTAGCTCCTCAAGGATTTTTAAGATTTTCACAAGCAAATAATTTTGACGCTATTTATGGTGGTGGAGAATCTAACGTAGCAGTATCATTAGCAAATTATGGAGTAGATGTAGATTTTGTAACACGTTTACCAAAAAATGATATTGGTGAGTGTGCAATGATGGAAATGCGTAAAAGAGGAGTTGGTGTAGATAAGATTGTTTATGGTGGAGACCGTTTAGGAATTTATTTCTTAGAAACAGGTGCTGTATCTAGAGGATCTAAAGTGGTTTATGATAGAGCGCATTCTGCAATTGCTGAAATAGAATCTGGAATGATCGATTGGGATGCTGTTTTTGAAGGTTGTGAATGGTTCCATTGGACTGGAATTACGCCTGCAATTTCTCAAGGTTCTGCAGATGTTTGTTTAGAAGCTGTAAAAGCTGCTAGCGCAAAAGGAATTACTATTTCTACAGATTTAAACTATCGTGCTAAATTATGGAATTTCTGTGATGCTGCACATAGAGAATCTATTATGACAGAATTAACTTCTTACTGTGATATTATTTTAGGAAACGAAGAAGATGCAGAAATGCACTTTGGTATTAAACCAGACGGAGCAGCAGTTCAAACTGCAGGACATGATGTTAAGGCAGAAGCTTTTTTATCTGTATGTAAGCAAATGACAGAGAAATTTCCAAGAGCTAAAAAAGTAATTACTACTTTAAGAGGTTCTATTTCTGCTTCTCATAACACATGGGCAGGAGTTTTATATGATGGTAAAGAAATGTTACAAACACGTCAGTACCAAATTACAGATATCGTAGATAGAGTAGGTGGTGGAGATTCATTTATGGGAGGTTTAATCTACGGATTATTAACATACCCAGAAGATGATCAAAATGCATTAGATTTTGCAGTTGCGGCATCTTGTTTAAAACACACTATTAAAGGTGATGCAAATTTAGTAACAGTTGCAGAAGTAGAAAAATTAATGGGTGGTGATGCTTCTGGACGAGTAGCAAGATAAATTTTTGGACTAATTGTGTAATTGTTTAATCGTAATATTTTATTACAACATTTACACAGTTAAACATTTACACAATTAAAAAATAATAGAAATGGCACAATTTTCAAGATTAGAAGTAGCACAGGTTATGAAAGATACAGGGATGATTCCTTTGTTTTTTCATAATGATATAGAATTAAGTAAAAAAGTATTAAAAGCATGTTACGATGGTGGAGCTCGTTTAATGGAGTTTACAGCACGTGGAGATTTTGCTCACGAAGTTTTTGGTGAGTTAACAAAATATGCTATTGCAGAATTACCAGGTATGATTATGGGTGTTGGTTCTGTTACAGATGCAGGAGCAGCTTCATTATATATGGCATTAGGAGCAAACTTTATTGTAACTCCTGTTTTAAGAGAAGATATTGCAATTGTTTGTAACCGTAAAAAAGTATTATGGTCTCCTGGTTGTGGTACATTAACAGAAATAACTAGAGCAGAGGAATTAGGATGCGAAATCGTAAAATTATTCCCTGGTGATATTTATGGACCTCAATTTGTAAAAGGAGTTAAAGGCCCACAACCTTGGACAAGTGTAATGCCAACAGGTGGAGTTTCTCCTACAGAAGAAAACTTAAAAGGTTGGTTTGATGCAGGTGTTACTTGTGTTGGTATGGGATCTAAATTAATTTCTAAAGAAATTATTGCTAACAAAGATTATGCAAAATTAGAAAAAGATGTAAGAGCAGCTTTAGCTATTGTAAAAGCGGTTAGAAAATAAATTTAAGTATTTTTTTTATAAAAACTCCAACTGAAAAGTTGGAGTTTTTTGGTTTAGACCAAAATATCTTATCTATACTTTTTTGCATTTCATCGATACTTTAAATTGTCTGACCAACTACCTATAAAAGACATTGTTTTATTAACCTAAATTTGTAGAAATTAAAAGTTAAACCCCACAAAATGTCTAAAAATTTGAAAGTATTGTTAATAGAAGATAATCTAATTGAAATAATGAAAATGAAAAGAACACTTTCATTGTTAAAATTAGATCATACAATGCAGGAAGCTAAAAACGGTGAAGTAGCATTAGAAATTTTGCAGGATAAAAGTAATTTTCCTGATTTAATTTTATTAGATTTAAACATGCCTAAAATGAGTGGGATAGAATTTCTATCGATCTTAAAAAAGGATGAAAATATACAACATATTCCTACTGTCATATTAACTACTTCAGATAATCAAAAAGATTTAGAAGAATGTTATAAACTTGGTGTTTCTGGTTATATTTTAAAGCCTTTAAAATATGATGATTATGTTAAAAAGATTGAAACAGTATTGTCATATTGGAGTGTGAATGAATTAAAAAAATACTAATTATGAAAGGAATTGTTTTTACAGAATTTTTAGATCTAGTAGAAGAAAAGTTTGGTTTAGAAATGGTTGATAAAATTATTTATCAATCAGAATTAGCATCAGAAGGAATTTATACATCTGTTGGAACTTATAGTTTTTCTGAGATGTTACAATTAGTAACAAACCTTAGTGATAACACTGGTATTTCTACAGATAACTTGCTTTTGGTTTATGCAGAGCACTTTTTTGGAATGATAGAAAGAAGTTATCCTGGTCTTTTAGCAACCTATAAAGACCCAATAGAAATGTTGGCTTCTATTGAAAATCATATACACGTAGAGGTGCAAAAAATTTACCCAGAAGCAGAGTTGCCAACATTTGTAGTAGAAGAAAAAACAGAAAACTCTATAATAATGGTGTATAAGTCTAGTAGGGCAATGCATCATTTTGGATTGGGATTAATGAATAAAACTTTTGAGCATTTTAATACAGAAGCCTCAATAGTATTAGAAAAAATTAAAGAAGACGGTACCGAAGTTCGATTTATTGTGAATAAAAAATAATGAGTCAAGATCAAATAGAAATACTACAACGCGCCCTAAAACGTGAAAAAGCTGCTAGAAAAGCTGCCGAAAAAATTCTAGAAGATAAATCTAGAGATTTATATGAGCTTTCAGAAGAATTAAAAGATTCTAATATAAAGTTAAATGAACTTTTAGAAGAAAAATCATCTACATTAAAAGGGTTGTTTGATAACATTAATGATGCATATCTAGTGATGGATTTGTTTGGGAATGTTTTAAAAATGAATGAGGTAGCTGTAGATCTTTTTGGGTATGATATTGATGTAGAGCGATTTAATGTCACAGAAATTATCTATCCAGAAGACATAGAGTATACCTATAAATCTTTTACAGAATTATATGATAAAGGTTTTTTTAATGGCTTTACCGCAAGAATATATACCAAAAATAAAGAGGTTAAGTGGTTGCAAATAAATGCAACTATTGTTTATGATAAAGATAATATTGCCATTGCAGCACAAGGTATTATTAGAGATATTACCAAAGAAAAAGAAGAAGAATATTTATTAGTAGAGTCAGAAAATAGATTGGCTGCACTTGTGCTAAACCTTAATAGTGGTATTGTTTTAGAAGATGAAAATCGAAAAATAGTATTATCAAATACAAAGTTTTGCGAATTATTTAAAGTTGATGCTCAACCTCAAGATTTATTGGGGATGGATTGTAAAGTAGCCTCAGAACATAACAAAGTCTTATTTAAAGAATCAGCATCGTTTGTAGCAAGAATGGATGAAATAGTGGCTGCTAGAGAACCTGTTTTTGGAGAGCAATTAGAAATGGTAGATGGTATTATTTTAGAAAGAAATTATATCCCCATATTTATAGAAGGCAAAATAAAGGGGTATTTATGGACCTTTAGAGATATTACCTTAGAAAAAAAATACAGCTTAAGTTTAGAAAGTGAAAAAGAAAAATATAGCAGTATAATTGCCAATATGAATTTAGGTTTGGTAGAGATTAATACAGATGATGAAATTTCGATGGTAAATCAAAGTTTTTTAGAAATGTCTGGGTATGCCAAAGAAGAATTAATAGGAAAAGTAGGTCGTGATATTTTTGCATTTAACAATAGTTCAAATGTTGTAAAAGATCAAAAAGAAAAACGTCTTAAAGGAGAATCTACCTCCTATGAATTTAAAACAAAAAATAAAAGTGGAGAAACTAAATATTGGTTGGTAAGTGCTGCTCCAAATTATAATTTGTTGGGAGAAAATATTGGTTCTATTGCTTTGAATCTAGATATTACTAAATTTAAAAGGTTGCAATTACAAAAAGAGCAAATTTTAAAGGAATTAGAAAAAAGTAATGAACATTTACATGAATATGCACATATTGTTTCTCACGATTTAAAATCGCCACTTAGAAGTATCGACGCATTGGTTTCTTGGATTAAAGCAGATAACGAAGGTAAGTTTGATGAAATGACACTTCAAAATTTTGATCTTGTAGAAGATACTTTAGAAACTATGGAAAAACTAATTTCTGATGTTTTAGAATATTCTAGTGCTGGTTCTAGCACACAAGAAGATGAAAATGTAGATTTAAATAACACATTATCAGATTTAAAAAAGATATTATTTATACCAGAAAATATCTCTGTTAATGTCTTAAAAAAATTACCAATTGTTAAAGGAGATAAAACCAAGTTTCAACAATTATTTCAAAATTTTATAAGTAATGCCATTAAGTTTTGTGATAAAGAAATTGGTATAGTAGAAGTAGATTGTAAAGAAGATGGTTCTTTTTATCAATTTTCAATTAGAGATAATGGTATTGGAATTGAAAAAAAATATCATGATAAAATTTTTGAAGTTTTTACCTCTTTAAATAAAAGAGAAGATTCAACAGGAATAGGATTGTCAATTGTAAAAAAAATAATTGACTTACATGAGGGAACTATTTGGCTAGAAAGTGAACCAAATAAAGGAACTACTTTTTACTTCACCATAAAAAAAACTTAAATGAAAACTGTACAGCTTAAAAAAAATAAAAATTCTGATTGGAAATACTTATCAGAAAACATCCCTCTAAAAGCTCCTTTAGTACTTGTTTTTGGAAATAGATATTTATTAGAAGACGAAAGTGTTTTTGATGAAATTAGAACTAAATTTAAAGACGGACATATTGTATTTGGTTCTGCTTGTGGTGATATTTCATCAGAATCTATAGATGATGAAAGTATTACTATTACAGCTATAGAATTTGAAAAAAGTAATTTTATAATTAAAACTACCAATGTTTTAGACTCCAATTCAGCATCTAAAGTAGATAGTTTTTCTGTGGGTAAAGATTTAATTAGTCAATTTTCTCAAGAAGGTTTAAAGCACGTTTTTGTTGTTTCTGAAGGAAGTTTTATAAACGGAAGTCAATTAACAAGAGGTATGAATGCTGCCACAGAAAATAATTTATTAATTACGGGTGCTTTGTGTGGAGATGATGCTCGATTTGAAAAAACAATAGCTTCTTATAACGAAAAACCAAAATCAGGAGAAATAGTGGCTATTGGCTTGTATGGTGAGTCTTTAGAAATTACATTTTCTATTAACGGTGGTTGGACTCCTTTTGGACCAGAAAGAATTGTAACAAAATCAGAAGGAAATACGTTATATGAATTAGATAATTTACCTGCATTAGATTTATATAAGAAATATTTAGGAGAAAAATCTAAAGAATTGCCAGGTGCAGCATTATTATACCCGTTAAATGTAAAAACAGAAGATGGGCACAACACCATTGTAAGAAGTATTTTAAATATAGATGAAGAAGAAAATTCTATGATTTTGGCAGGTGATATTTTAGAGAATTCTAAAGTACAATTAATGATGACCAATGTAGATAATATTGTAAATGCAGCAGAAAAAGCGGCTAAAAATGCTTTAGAGTTTAGAAACAAGAAACCAGAATTGGCCATTTTAGTAAGTTGTATAGGTAGAAAACTAGTTTTAGACCAAAGAGTAGAAGAAGAAGTAGAAGAGGTAATGGAAGTTGTAGGAGATGCAACAACCATAACAGGGTTGTATTCTTACGGAGAAATAGCGCCTTTTATAGGAGAAAATAGTTGTGAATTACATAACCAAACCATGACAGTTACACTAATTAGCGAATAATGAATTCTTTATTAAAAAGACAAATAAGAAAATATCTACCCAAAGAATTGCAGTCTAACGCAGAGTTAGAACAATTCTTAGAGGCTATTGATAAATCTTATAGCACTTCAGAAGAGCAGTTTTTAATGCTTCAGAGAGCTACAACATTTAGTTCTGAAGAGCTGTTTTGTGCTAATGAACAATTAAGAGAAGAATCTGATTCTCAAAAAAAAGTAATCGCAAAATTAGAAAGTGTCATAGACAAATTACAGTTCTATGATTTAAAGAATAATCGTCCTAAAGAAAGTGTAGATTCTTTAAAATTGGTTGATTTTATAGACAATCAAACCAAAGAAATTATTAAAATTAATCAACAAAAAGACAAACTTTTAAGAAATTTAGAGCGTCAGAATCAAGAATTAAATGATTATGCGCACATGGTTTCTCACGATTTAAAATCGCCTTTACAAAGCATAGAAGCATTAACGGCATGGGTTTTAGAGGATTATTCTGGCGTGTTAGATGATACCGGTAAAGAGAATTTACAATTTATTAGAGATAATGTAGAAAAAATGGATACCCTTGTAAAAGGTATTTTACAATATTCTACCATTGGTAAAATTGAAAAAGATTTTTATGATGTAAATTTAGATACTTTAGTAGATGAAATTTTAAATAATAAAGAAATATCAAATGCGGCTACTTTTAGTATTCCAGAAAAATTGCCAACTATAAAAGGAGATAAATTTAGGTTAAACCAATTATTTAAGCATTTAATAAATAATGCTGTAAAATTTAATGATAAAGAAGCCAAAACGGTAGAAATTGGCTTTAAAGAAACTCCTGATTTTTGGAGATTTTATATAAAAGATAATGGTAACGGAATTGATCGTAAGTATTTTGATAAAATATTTGTGGCATTTCAAAAATTAGAAGATGATTATCAGTCTACAGGAATAGGTTTATCTATCGTAAAAAAGATAGTAGAAGTATATAAAGGAGAAATTTATTTAGAATCTGAGCCAGAAGTACGCTCTACTTTTTATTTTAGCATAAAAAAATAAAGATGGAACAACCAAATTTAGAATACATAGAACAGTTAGCAAGAGGAGACGAATCTATTAGAAATGAGTTAATAGACGTTATTAAAACAGAGTTTCCAGATGAAAAGAAAGAGTACTATGATTACTTAGAAAAGAAAGAATTTAAAAAAATAGAAGAAAGTGTTCATAAACTTAAACATAAAATTAGTATTTTAGGTCTCGAAAAGAGTTACGAAATTGCTAATGAGTTTGAACACAACCTTCGAGAACTAAGTTTAGAGAAACAAGAAGATTTTGAAAAAATTTTAAAAGCAATTACAACGTATATAGAAACTATATAAGTTTTATGAATTGTATTATTATTGATGATGAAAAAATGGCAAGGGTTATAATCAAAACCTTATGCAATGAAATAGATTCTTTAAATATTTTAGAAGAGTTTCCTAGTGCCATACAAGCAATAAAATATTTGAATGAAAATGAAGTAGATTTAATCTTCTTAGACATTCATATGCCCAATTTTAGTGGTTTAGATTTTATTAGAAGTCTAAAAAATCCACCAAAAATTATTTTAACAACATCAGATCCAAAATTTGCTATAGAAGCTTTTGAATATGATTTTATTGTAGATTATTTATTAAAGCCAGTAGAGTTGCCTCGTTTTAAAAAGGCAATAGAAAAGGCAGAGAAAAAAAATATTCCGGTTACTACTTCAGTCAAACAAACTACTACAACTAAAGATACTGATAACGATTTTTATGTAAATATAGATCGTAGATTAATAAAAATAGATTTACCAAGTATTTATTTAATAGAAGCAAAAGGCGATTATATTAAAATAAAAACAGAAAGTAAAGATTATAAAGTGCATTCTACACTTAAAAAAATAGAAGAAAAACTTCCCGATTCTTTATTCCTAAAAATACACCGTTCGTACATTATCAATATTAAAAAAATTATAGATATTGAAGACAACAGTGTTTTAATCAAAAAAGATGTTATTCCTGTGAGTAGGTCTAAACGTCCAGAATTGATGAAAAGACTAGATTTACTTTAATGTTTGTCTAAACAAGTCTTACAGCTCATCTATAGTTAAAGTGTTAGTGGCTAAAAGTTAATAAATCACCTTTACTTTGTGTTTATTTTTGTGATATAATGAAACATATCATAAAAAAAATATTGCTAATTCTCCTTTTTGTAACAATAGGAAACACCATCGCTCAAACAGACAAAAGTGATTTTGTTAGTGTAGAAGGTGTAAAAAATAAGCAACTTTATAAAAAGAATTCTACAAATTCTTTCAACGAATATTTACCAAAAACAGGAATGAATGGTACAGAAACAGCATTTGTTTCTACTCCAGAAAAATTGGTGGTTAATAAAAGTATAAAAGATTTTTTATCGGTAGCTTATTATCAAAGAGAACACAAAGTAGCTTCGGTTGTAGCAACCCTTACAGAAGGCGGTGTTTACAATCATTATAAAGAGATTTGTAATCGATTAAATGGAGCTAGTTTAGATAGCATTAGTACTGTTTTAGTAAAAGAGCATCAAGTAATAAAATCTAAAATACGTAACGTTTCTGGTAAAGTTGAATATACTTTAAGCTTTTCAATTAAAGTAGATAACAACAATAAGGAGTTGTTTAGTTTTTGGAATATAGACCAATATCCTACAGGGAATTATCAAAATTATTTAATTTGGGGAAGTTCTTATGCTCAAGTTTATGCAACTGCAAATTATATTTTAGAAAAATATAGCCTAAGAGGTACACTTAAAAGCAAAACTATAGAAAATGTATTACCAAACGTTTTTGTACAAACAGGAAGTTACTCTAATGGTATTGTCCATTTAAATCTAATCAATAGAACTCAAGAAAAAGCAGTTAATTTTGTCGGTAATATAGCAGATACAGAAGTTTCTGAACACGTTAAGGCAGCAAATACTTTTTCACTTTCGGGTGATTATAATGAAGTGTTAGCTATTGAAACAGGTATTTTATTTGATATTGGGTTTTATTTAGAAACTACTTCTTCTAATCAAAAAGATGCGTTGTATTTGGCAGATGGACCTTGGGGTTTAGATTATTTGAAAGAATATGCAATGGTTTCAAATTTTGAAATAAAGACCTTTAAAAGAGAATTTAAGGAAACTGTTTATGAAGTAGAACGAAGTGTTAAAGCTATTGGGGAGGTAAAAGGAAATATTAATTTATTTAGACATCTTTTACCTGAAAACAAAACTTTAAATGTGGTTAAATATAACTTTCTTAATTTTAATATTAGAAATAATGAGCCTGTAGAAATAATACTTATGTCTGGTGAAGATAGAGCTTGGAAAAATAGGTTGCGTTATACAATTCCAGCAAATTCAAAAGAAAAAATGTACAGTATTTCCTTTTCAGATTTTGTAGATCATCTTGGGAATAAATCGGCAATTACAGATATTAAAACGGTAGTGTTTTCAATTATAGGAGATTACACCAATTACAAGCCTTTTAATTTTGATATAAACCAAATAGCATTTACAACAAAGAGTGCTTTAAGTACAGATAATGTTAAAATAGGGAATAACAATAAGCTTAAAAATTATCCAAATCCTTTTACAAGTTCTACAACAATTTTATTGCCAGTGGCTTCTAATGATATTCAAATTAAAGTTTATGATGTAATGGGTAGAGTAGTAGATGTTCAAAAATTAAGAGCTCATTCATCTTTTAAAGAAGTAGAATACAATGCTCCTCAATTAAAAAAAGGAGTTTATAAATATAGCCTAATTGACGATACAAAAAGTCAACATTCTGGAACATTTATCGTCAACTAGCCCCCAATCTCCAGAAGGAATGTTGTTGGGCAAAAGAGAAATCTTTTGCCCTTATTTTTTGTATAAAGGTTTTTTTAATAAAACCCATTTAAACCTTACTCCGAATTCGGTATACGTAAAACCAGCAGAACCTGCAGTGGCAACAGCAGAAGCAATATTACTTTGTAATCCGTAGATGTTTAAAAGCGCGCGTTCAGAAAATTTATAGCCTAATTTAGCTTGGACTCTATAAGTGCTTTGCGCATCATCATCTTCTATGTATTGCAAACCCGTTGCAGCTGTTAATCCATAGAACCATTCTTTCTTTTTTGCAGCAGCTTCATCTTTTATCAGATTTACAAATATTTCTACAGCATTAAATTTACTTGGACTAAAGTATACTTCTGGCAATTGTAATTTAAAAGATATGTTTTGATAATTAAGTCCTGCTTTTATAGAAGGTTTTGCAAATAGGTTATAATACAAAGAGGTAAATAATAGATTTCTAGCATTTTCATCACTTTGCCATGTGTAATAATACTGAGTAAACCAACCTAAATTAAAGTTGGTACTTAAACTATAATTTAATATTAGGTTGTTTTGTACAATTTGCTCATTTAATAAGGCCGCATTAAAATTTTGTATATCTCTTTTATAACCTAATTCTAGATTTTGAAGTTTAAAAGGCTTTATATTTAATGAAATGTCTGTTAAAAGTTGATTGTAGTTACTTTCATCAGAATCTGAAGAAGTAACACCTAAACTTCCTTTTAAGGTTACATTATTTAATAATTGATAAGAAGCTCCCAGTAATAAATTATTGGTGGTAGCTTTTAAGTTGGTGTCAGGATTAGAGGTTGTTCTATAATTATAATTGGCTAAAATTTTAAATTTTGTAGAAAACGGAATCTCTGCTTTTACATCGTATGCATTAGCCTCATTGTTTCCGTTATCATAAGAATACGAAAATTTGGTTTCTACAAAAGGCGTAAAACTTAAATCTAATTGTTTTATAAAATTAGAAGCATCTTTTTGTTTTTCATAAAAAGTTAAAGTGTTTTCTGCGCTCTTATAAGCATTTTTATAATAACCAGAGGCTTTTAAAGCATTTGCTTTTCCAAGATTACCATCAAAAGAAGCACTGTCTTTTTTTAATATTAAATTATAATCA
Organism: Polaribacter staleyi; assembly: GCF_038024045.1. NCBI lineage: Bacteria > Pseudomonadati > Bacteroidota > Flavobacteriia > Flavobacteriales > Flavobacteriaceae > Polaribacter > Polaribacter staleyi. Next base: position 129,647 of record NZ_CP150665.1, read on the forward strand.
TCTATACTTTTCTTAAAATCACTTTTATAAATATTTAAGGTAGCTCTTAAAGAAAGCATCCAGTTTTCTGGATTTTTATTATTGTCTAATAATTTATCAATTTCAGTTTTAGCAGGCGTGTATTTTTTATTCCAAATTAAAGCCTGAATGTATCTTTCTATAGTTTGATTTTTTAAGGTTTCAGGTGTGTTTTTATCAATACTATTTAATGATTTTTCACTAACTGTTAAGGCTGTTTTGTCATCACCTTTTAAATGATAGGACAAAGCAATACCGTTTAAAGATGTTAATTTATCCGCAGGGTTTTTACCTATGATTTCATACGTGCTTTTTGCTTTTTCTGTTTGATTGGAGATTAAATACAAATTAGCAAGATTTAGTAAGGTTTCTTTATCATTTTTAAAAGAAGTGAAGTTTTCTTTTAAAATGGTTTCAGCCTCCTCATATTTTTGATCTGTTACTTTCTTATTTGCTAAGCCTAATCTCATATATTTTTTAGAAACCAATGCATTTGGGTTTCCTGGCAATACTTCTAAGGCTTTATCTACATTGATTAATGCGTTTTCAAACTCTTTTAAATTAGATAACGTATTTGCATATCCTAATAAAGCAGCAAAACTTTTACCATTTTCTTTTAATAATGTTTGATAATAGACTTTTGCATCAGGGTAATTTTTGCTCCAAAGTAAAGATTCTGCATAATTCAATTTTACTTCAAAATCTGACGGATAATCTTTTAACAAATTTGTAAAAAGTGTTACAGCAGCTGTAGCCTTACCGTTTAAACCAATGGCTCTTCCGTAACAAAGTCTTGCTGTTTTGTTAGTAGGATATTCTTTTAAAACATCTTTAAAAAAAACTTCGGCTTCTTGGTATTTACCCGTTTCTAAATACGTAAAACCTTCTTTCATGTCTTGACTAAAACCTTGTAAACTAAAGAAAAGAAAGAATATAAGAGTAGAATATATTAATTTCATTGATTTTGTTTTTTGTATTGGCAAGTTAAGCAATAGTAATTAATCATTAAACTATATAAAAGTGTTTTTCAACGTCTTTAGAGATTCTTTTTAAGGGAACTAGGTGATATTTGCTTAGAATTATAGAAAAAGAGAAATAATTTTAAATAATAATGCAAATACGCATTAATGTAAAGTTATTTATGATTAATTTAAAGAACCCAAAATAGCTTAATAAAAAGATACATAATATGCAAGAAGTTATACGATTTGTAAAAAACAAAATTAAGCCAGAACAACTATTTATGTTAAGTGTTCTCTTGGTAAATGGAGGAAACTACATTTATAATTTAGTTTTAGGAAGAGTTTTAGGACCCGAAAAATTTGCAGATGCAGCTATTTTAATTACTTTTTTATTAGTGTTGTCTTTTGTTGCCATGACGTTTCAACTGGTAACAGCTAAGTTTTCTGTGCTTTTTGAAGACTCAATATTTAGTGGCTTTATTTCTAAAATTTACAAAAATGCGCTATTTACTGGTATCCTTTTAGGAATTGCAATTATTGTTTTTTCTACCCAATTACAGCATTTTTTTAAAACAACTTCTTCCACCATGTTTGTAATTTTTGGTTTTGGAGTTCCGTTTTACTTTTTAATGAGTGTTAATAGAGGTGTTTTTCAAGGGAAACAAGAATTAAAATCTTTATCAGTAACCTATCAATCAGAAATGATCAGTCGGTTATTGTTAACCTTTGCGTTGTTATATTTTCTAGATGTAGATTCGTCTTTAATTATTGCTATTGGTATTTTTTGTTCTTTTGTTTTTGGATTGATTCCTTTTAGAACGAGCAACTTTACTTTGTTTAAACCTTTTGTATTAGATGCTGATAATAAAAAATTAGTGAAGAATTTTTTTATAATAACAGCTTTTTATGAGTTAACTCAGATTATTATAAATAACAGTGATATTTTATTGGTGAAACATTATTTTGAGTCTTACGAAGCGGGTTTATATGCTTCTTTAGCTTTAATTGGTAGAGTAGTCTATTTTATTGCTTGGATGTTTGTAATGCTGTTATTACCAACCGTTGTTCAGCTTAAAAAAGAAGGGAAAGATACCTTACCCATTTTATTAAAATATGTTGCTTATATTGGTGTTATTGCTGCAACCATTGTGGTTAGTTGTTTTCTTTTTCCGAATGAAATAATTAAAATATTGTTTGGTAGCGAATACTTATCTGTAGCTCCTTTATTATGGAAATATGCTTCTGCAACGGGTATTTTTGCCATCTCAAATATATTTGCCTACTATTATTTATCATTAGATAAATACGTACCTGTGGTACTTTCTGGAATTTTTGGAATGTTACAAATAGTATTAGTAGTTCTTTTTCATGAAACATTAGAGCAAGTGGTTCATGTACAAATTATAGCAATGGTAATGCTATTAATTGTACAACTTAGTTTCTTCTTTTTTAAAGATTCTAAGACAAAGGTTACAATCAAAGAAACAGCAGAATAATATTATCTAAACCTATTTTCCAATCATCTATATATAATTGCATTTGAGCAGCTTATCTAAAAGAAAATAAAGTAAAAACCTCAAATTTGTATTACCTTAAAAAATAAGAATATGAAATTAGCCATCGTAACAGCATACCCACCAAGTAAAGTAACCTTAAATGAATATGCGTATCATTTGGTTAAGAGTTTTAGACAAAGTGAAAAAGTAAGTGAACTAATTTTGCTAACAGACGAAACGCCAGAAGGAAAAGATATTAACTTTACAGAGAATGGTTGTAAAATTACGGTAAAAGAATGCTGGAAATTTAATAGTTATACAAACATTATAAATGTTACCAAAGCTATTAATTTAACAAAACCAGATGCCATATTGTTTAACTTACAGTTTATGAAGTTTGGTGATAAAAAAGTGGCTGCAGCTTTAGGTTTGGCAATACCAATGGTTTGTAAAATTAAAAGAATACCAACCATTGTTTTATTACACAATATTTTAGAACAAGTAGATTTAGAAAGTGCAGGTTTTACATCCAATAAATTGGCTCAAAAAGTATATAATTTTATAGGTACCTCTTTAACCAAATTAATTTTAAGAGCAGATTTAGTAGCTGTAACTATGGATAAATATGTTACTACTTTGGTTGATAAATATAAGGTAGATAATGTAAAAATGATTCCTCACGGAACTTTTGAAATTCCAGAAAATCCGTCTCAAGAATTGCCAGAAGGTCCTTTAAAAATTATGACGTTTGGTAAATTCGGAACTTACAAAAAAGTAGAATCTATGATTGAGGCTGTAGAATTGGTAAGAAAAGAAACGGGCTTAGATTTAGAAATTGTAATTGCAGGAACAGACAACCCAAATGTACCTGGTTATTTAGAAAATGCACAAGAAACCTACAAGCATGTACCACAACTTACTTTTACAGGGTATGTAGAGGAAGAAGAAGTAGCACCTTTGTTTACAGAAAGTGCCGTAGTTGTCTTTCCGTATACGTCTACAACAGGTAGTTCTGGAGTATTGCATCAAGCAGGTAGTTATGGTAGAGCAGTAGTAATGCCTAATTTAGGTGATTTAGCTACTTTAATTGAAGATGAAGGCTATAGAGGTGAGTTTTTTGAACCAGAAAGTGTAGTAAGTTTGGCAAATGCAATTAAAGCAATTGTAACTAATGATGCATATAGAATTCAATTAGGAGAAGCTAATTACAAGGCTGCAACTGCTTTTCCTATGGAAAGAATTACTAATATTTATTTAGACGAGTTCAATAAAATTATTGCTAAAAAGAAAAAGTAAGTGTTATAAATTATTCTTTAGAAATATATTTATAAGATAATTTCTTTTTACCAGAACTTGTAATAAATCCGAATTTTTTCTGAGGATTTGTTCGCCAAGGAAGTCTCCCTAAAACTTCTTTAGGTACGTTATCAAAATCATATAAAGTCCATGACATAAAAGGAATTTCATTTTTTGTCATGACTTTTTGAATTTCTTTATAATAGTTTGCTTGTTTTTCTTCAGAGCCTACAAAAGGTCTCCATAAACCGCCGTAAGAAGACAAACCAAATTCTTGTAAAATAATAGGTTTCTCTTTTATTTCTTCTTTTAGTTTTAGGTATGCTGTTTCAAAATTTTCAAGTTTATCATAATAATGAAAAGAAATAACATCTACCTTATCTTTTAAAATAGTTGCACTTTTTGTGTTAGACCAACCAATAGTTACAGGGTGTTTTGTATCAATTTTTTTAATAAGAATAATCATGAAATCTAACCAAGCAGTTACGTTTGTTTTTCCTCTAGAATCAAAATCTAAGTTAGGTTCATTTTTAACATCCCAAGCTAAAATAGCTTCATGATCTTTAAAGGTTTCTACAATTTTTTCTGCATGTCTTTGGTTTAAGGTCCAATCTAAAACATCATAATTTCCATAAAAATCAAACAAGGTAACTACTACTTTTAAGTCTTCTGAGAATGCAGTATCTAAAACTTTTTTAAGTTTTTCTAATTTATCAAATTTAACATTTGCTTTTCCAAAATCTTCATACGGAACAAAAATTCTAATGGAATTTAAGCCTGCTTTTTTAATAATTCTAAAATCGTTTTTTATGATGTTAATGTCAAATTCATCACCATACATATTCCAAGGTGTGGCTTGCGGATAATAATTAATTCCTTTTATGTTAGAGAAAGCAATAGGGGTTTTTACAAGCGAATCTTTAAATTGTTTAGAAGCTTCTTTTACCACGTGTCTAATACGCCAAAAACCATCTTCTAATAACAAAACATATCTATAGGTAGAAACTTCTGTAGTTTCTAAAAGTAGTTTTTTGTCTTTAAAAACCTTTTTATATTCTAAAGCATTGGTATCTTTTAAAACAATTAATTGTCCGTCTTCACTAAAAAACTCAATGTCTAAATGATGCTCTAATGTAGTGGCATCAATGGTTATTTTTTCTGATTTATTATTCTTAATAAGTTTGTAGATGTTTTTTCTTGCACTTTTAGTAAAATAATCTTCTATACCAACTTGTGTATTGGTTTTGTAGGCTACTTGTTTTACATACCAAGCATCTAAATAATCGTTTTCAACCGCATTTATTTTTTGCAAACTTATTTTTCGTCCTTCGTTACCATCATTTTTCCAGGTAACTTTTGGTAAATATTGTTCTGCCTGTTTTACTTCTGTGTGCAACATTTTACTTCTGTCTGCACCGGTATTTAAAAAACTGTACAAAGAGCTCACTAAAAATAAAAGGATACCAATTATGGCCATATAGGTGAGCATTAAAACACCTCTAAGAATTCGTTTATTTGTTTTTACCATAATTTAAAACTTTTAAACTCTTTTTTTATTCCTGCGGTTTCAATATAAAATGTGTACAAATTATTTTCAAAAATATTTGGATCTAAGTAAAAACTTGCAAACCCATTTTGTGATTCTTTAAAAAGCTCACTAACAAGTGTGTCTTTTTTGTAAATGGTAAGTTTTACAGACAATCCATCCGGAATTATTTGGTTCATAAAACTTTTTAAAGGACCTACTTTTATAGTTCTGTTGTTATTTAAGAAAGCAACTTGGTAATTTTCTATTACTTTTTTGTATTTAATTTTTAACACGTTACTCTCTGCAATCCCAATAAAATAGGCTTTTATAGTCCATTGATCTTCAAAATCTGGATGAATAATTTTTGCATGAGCCACACCATTTAAAGTAGTACCTGTTGTTTTTAAAATACCACCATTTTTATTGGTGATATAAAACTCCACATAACTACCATCACTTACAATATTGTTGTTTTTGTCTTTTATGGTAGAGGTATAAAAGGTGGTTATTTGATTTCCATCTGCATATTCATGATTTCTGCTTACATAGATTTTAAAATTTGTAGCGATGGCAGGCATAATATTCACATCAAATTCTTTAGAATTTAAACCAAAAGATTCTGACGAAATAATCATTCGTCCACTTTTTTTAGGAGAATAAATATTTCTGTGTCCAATTAATTTATCGGTAAAAATAGCTTTTGATGTTTCCGATTTTAAAAACTGATATTTTACATCAACTTTGCTATCATCTAAAATAGGATTATCTAAACTATCTGTGGGAATCACCACTAACATGGTGTAATCTAAACCACCTGCATCTATACTTGGTGGTCCTAAATAAGTTTCTATTGATGTTGGTTGTTGCAGAGAATTAATGGTGATATTCCCCGAAATTTCTTCTGGTGCATTGATAATTTTCCAAGATAAGATGCCTCTTTTTTTTGATAAAAATTTAGGGATTTCAAAGACCGTTTTTTCATTTGTAATAGTAGGTTCTAAAACGGTTGCACCATAACTGTTAGCGCAATATAATTGATAAATAGAATCGGTTTGTATGGTAAACTCTAGTGTAATTTTATCATTTACATTAAAAGTTGTTTTTGTTGATAGTAAAGAAATAGAAGACTGTTTAGTTGTTGTTTCTTGTCCAAAGAAAGAAACAATAACTAGTTGTAAAATGGTTAGCAAAAAAAGTTTTTTTAATTTCATTATTTTGGATTACCGATATACATACTTAATTCTATTCTAATATAATTAAAAAGCGGATGTTCTACTTTTTGTAAGTTACTAATGGTCTGGTTTTTTATTCTGTTTGGCATTATTTTAAAGGCAATATCTTTATTAGGTAAGCCATTTACAAAACAAAAACTCATATCATCACTAACTGTTTTTATAGTTGGATTTAAAGGAATTGGATACTGAAAACGAAGTTTACGCTCTTGACGTATTCCTTCTTTTAAAAATAAATTATCTACCCAAATCATTTCTTTATCTTCGTTGTAAAAAGTAATAATCATTTGCGGAACCGTAATTTCTTGAATTCCGCTATTGAATAAAGTCCCGTTAATATGATTAGGAGTAATGCTTATTTCACTTAAAACAATGTCTTTAAATAAATCAGAATTTGTAGTGTTTCCTGCAGCTTGTAAATTAAATTTAGTAGGTTGCTCACTTAATTCCACAGGTGTAAATTCATCTGGATTAAATGTTTTAGGAATAGAATCTTTGGTTTTAGACCAAGCAATACCTTCAAAATTAATTCTAAAAGCACTAATTTCTTTCGGCATTAATTTATGCTTTAAAATATGCTTTGCGTTGTAGGTTGCCAATTCTTTATTATCATCATTATAAAGAGTTCCTTTTAAAACAACATCAGAAGGTACATTGTCTATATTTTGTACTTCACCAATAATAGCATAGCGTTTGTTAAATTTTATTAGTTTAGCAGAAACAATTTCTAAAACAGGCTGTTTTAAAACATCTTCATGATGGGTTTGTTCTGTTGTAATTCTTCTTCTACCTTGATTAAAATACCCCGTAGCATTTTTAGAATAGAGTTGGTCTGGTGGTAAATCTATCGATTTTCTTGTAGGCTTTAAATACCACTTTCCTTTTCTTTTAACAGCTGTTTTAATTTCTGTTTTAGATAGTTTTTCTAAAGGTGTAATCCATTTGGTTTCTACCTTTAAAGTAGCCATACTATCTGTTACTTTTTTTATTTCTGTGGTAATTGCATCTAATTTTGCATACGAACTTAGCAAACCATCAGTAACAGAAATTTCTAATAAATATTGAGCGCGTGTAAGTTCATCTTCAGGATCTATATACGTAAAACTTTTATTCAATTCTTTAAAATCGATGGCATCATAATAAGCTTTTACCACATTTTCTGGCGACCTTTGTGTTTCGTTTTTAATATAAAACATATAACACGCATAGGCAATTACAAAGATTAAAACCACTGCCCAAATATGTAATGCTCTTAAAACAATTCTAGGAAATTTAAGGTAGTCTACTTTAAATTTAAAATAAACAGGTACTGCTTTTACTTTTGTTTTTAAGCCATTTACAAACAAGGATTGCACATTTAAAATAAAGGCAATTAAAACCGTTAAAAAAGGAATGACACCCCAAATTATTTTTACCCAAGCAGGTACATCTTCTTTAGGTAAGATTGAAGAAACAGGAGGGACGTTCAATTTTTCCCAAACCATAATGCCGTTTTCTAATTGAGACAAACGTTGCCATCCGCAGAAAAATAAAACCGGATCGTAAAATTTATCATTCGAAAAAATATATTTTAAATTGTACTTTTCTGGAGTAGTTAAAAATTGTTGCAAAGAACCAATACCAGCAACTCCTTTAAATTTAGAGTTTTCTAAACGCTCTATAGGTCTTGTCGTCAATTCGGGTAAACGTCTTGCAGAATGGTAATTACCATCTACACTCATGGCATTTGTTTGTGCTGCTAACCAAGCCATTTGGTCTCCAAAACCTAAAGTTAAATAGCGCCAATGATCATGAGAATCTTGACTCAGAAAATTAACAATAGGCAGCATTTTTATTTTTTGAGGTTGAGAGGGTCTAAAGTATCCTAAACTCATGGTGAAAATGACCATAGAAACATAAGCACCCGCTAAAAGTCCACCTAATAATCGATGATAAACAGCTCCGAATCTATCTTGAATTAATGTTTTTAAATCTCCTTCTACAAAACGGTAAATAAACTCACCAAAAATAGGAATCGACATGATAGAACCCCAAAGCGTAAATCTGTCTAAGGTTAAAATATTAAAAGCCGTTTCGCCCAAAATTATTTTAGGTATTGGTGTAGTACCTCCTGTTCCTAAAATAACTAACATGGTAAAAGACAAACCAAAAAATAAATAACGTTTGCTAAAATATCTGTAAAATATATACGGTAGAATAAATAATAAAATTCCCCATGGAATAGTAAAAAACACCAAACCAGAAGAGGTTACTTCAATAAAACTATCTCTAGACCCATGCGGAATTGGTACTTGTGTAATGGGGTTTAATTTCGAATTCATCCAATAAGGAAAAATGCAAAAAATAATAAGGAATAAAGAAGAGAAACCAAACGCTAAGTTTTTCTTCAGTTGTTTCATAAATGTTTTTAGAAATAAAGTAAACGTAACCTCTTTATATGAATCTACTTCTTCTCTAGCAACATCCATAATTACTGTACCAATTAAAGGAAAAATAAAAAATAACATTCCAAAAATAGGCGTAACATGATGCGAGGTTACGGTAACAGCAATTAAAGAAAGCGAGGTAAAAAAGAACTTATATTTACCTGTTTTAAGCCATAAATAAATTTCTGGTAGCGCGTGCATTAATACAGAAACACCAATTATACTGGGCAATTGACCAAAAATGTGTAAGGTTTCTACAAATGATGAAGAAAAAACGGCCAAAATAGCGGCATATCCCGCAACTGTTCTGTTAGAGGTGATGAGTAAAGAATACCTATAAGAACCCGTTACAAATAGAACAATTGCAATTAAGGCAACTGTAAACATCCCAAATTTTAAGCCACCAATTAACGATAAAGCACCAATAGTTTGATGAACCAAAGGTGGGTAACTTTGTACGGTAAAACCAGTATACCACTTGTAGTTCCAGGGCTCAAACCAACTATGGGCATAATGATCAGCAAAAAATAAATGAATTAAAGCATCATAAGTAGTTTCTAACGTAAAGAAAATAGAAGAACCATGAAATAGTATGGCTAATAGAATTGCAGTAATTAAGTATTTATTAGATTTTTCTTTCATTAACAGAGCATTCGCTTATAATACTGTAAAGGTAAATATTTTTAAGGGTATTTTTTTTTTATTAGTCTAAAGTAAACTACCTTTCAACAGAGTTAATCTACCATTAATGACTAATTTAAAAAGAATAAAGTAAAACTAAAGTATTTTTGCCTTGTAATTAACAAATAAACCTCAAACATGAAAATATTAGCAATAGATGATCAGAAACTAGTCTTAATTCCGCTAGAAAGCAGATTAAAAGAAATGGGGTACGAAGTTCTAACAGAAACAGATGGTGTAAAGGGAATTGAACTTTATGATTCTTTTCAGCCAGATTTAGTTATTGTTGATATTAATATGCCTAGTATTTCTGGGTTAGATGTTGTAAAACATATTAGAGAAGTAAGAAAATCGAATACACCTATTATGATTTTATCTGGTAATACAGATGATGAAATGATTACGGAAGGTTTTGAGTTAGGGGTAAATGATTACATGAAAAAACCTTTGAGTTTAACAGAAGTTGGTTTAAGAACAAAAAGGTTAATTGGTGCTCCAGATAATATGGATCTTACCAAAAAATACTCAAATACCATTATTCAAGAAAGATGTGTTGGGGTTGTTATACCTTGTTATAATGAAGAAGAAAGGTTATTAAGTAAAGACTTTACAGATTATATAGATAAAAATTCGGGGTATCATTTGTGTTTTGTAAACGACGGTAGTACAGACAAAACGTTAGATGTTTTAAACAATCTTAAAAAAGGAAGAGAAGATTTTATTACCGTTTACGATTGTGAAAAAAATGGAGGTAAAGCAGAAGCTGTAAGACAAGGGATGCTCTATATGGCTAAACAAGAAGATTTAGATTTTATAGGTTTTTTAGATGCTGATTTATCTACAGATTTAGCCGATTTTAATGACTTGGTAACCACTATAGAAAATAACGAGAAGTATAAAATAGTAAGTGGTTCTAGAATTAGTAGAATGGGAGCCAATATTACCAAAGAATCTGCAAGAAAAATTATTAGTATGACGATTAATTTTATCATCAGAAAAATTCTTTCTATGGATTTTAAAGACACACAATGTGGTGCTAAAATTTTTCATAAAGATGTTATTGATGTTTCTTTTGGGGATAAATTTGTAACTCAATGGATTTTTGATGTTGAAATTTTTAGAAGAATCACCCTACATTATGGCTTAGATAAAGCAAAAGAAATGTTGTGTGAACAACCTTTAAAAAGATGGATTCATGCAGATGGATCTAAGCTATCTATGAAAGATTCTGTTAAAATTGTTGGGCAATTAGGGCAGATTGCATGGCATTATAGAAAAAGTAAGAAAAAGTAAGAAAAAGTAAGAAAAAGTAGTTCATTAAAATAATATAGTTAAAAGGTTTGTACCATTTCATTAACGAGTGTCGAAACTATTAAACAAAGAGATATGAAGAAAGGAGTAATTGTAGTTTTCGAAAAAAACGATATTGATGTTTTAGAAAAATTTCCTTTAAAGTCATTTTTTAACAAACAACTTAAGATTTGCCTAGTAAATAATGGCAATGACAATAAAATACTAAAATTATTATTTAAATTAAAAGAATCTTCTAAATTTGACATTTCTATTTTAAACTTAAGAAAAGAAAAAGCATCAATGGCAGCAGTAAAAGCAGGGGTACGTTTTTTGTCTAAAACAGAAGACATTAATTTAATTGTACACACGCCACCGAAAAATATTTTTAACAAAAATCTGATGAAGAAAATGTTAAAAATATCTGATGATGATTTAGCGCTTAAAATAGATGAAAGAGTATTACTAAGAAAGGTATATGCGCTGGATGAATTAATAAAATGTTAAATAAAGATGGTTGAAAATTTAGGCAAAAAGGACAATAAATTTTATAAGATAGTTGGACAAATACAGAATTATGATTGGGGAGGAAAAAGTTTTATTCCTAATTTAGTTTCTGAAAAAATTGAAGCAAATACAACGTATGCAGAATATTGGTTAGGAGCCCATTTAAAAGCACCATCAAAAGTAATTACAGATAAAGGAAGTATTTCTTTAGATCAGTTTTTAAATGAAAACCCGATTGAAAATTTAGGAGCGGATGTTGTAAATAATTTTGGAAAATTACCCTATTTATTTAAGGTTTTAGATGTTGATAAGATGCTTTCTATACAAGTACATCCAAGTATTTCAGCTGCAAAAATTGGATATAAAAAAGAAAACGAATTAGGTATTCCATTAACAGCAAGTAATAGAAATTTTAAAGACGAAAATCATAAACCAGAAATAATGGTTGCTTTAACCGATTTTTGGTTGTTACATGGGTTTTTAGAACAAGAAAAATTAGTAAAAAATTTAAAAGAAACCGCAGAATTAAGTTTTTTATTAAATACCTTTTTAGAAGATGGTTATTTAGGTCTTTATAAAAAAGTGATGGAATATAGTCAAGAAGAAGTAAATACAATTCTTAGACCTTTGGTAAAACGTATTCTTCCTAAATTTCAAAAAAATGAATTAGAGAAGTCTTCCCCAGCTTATTGGGCAGCTAAATCATTAAACAATAAAGATTCTGAAGATATCGATAAAGGAATCTTTTCTATCTACTTTTTTAATATTTTAAATTTAAGTAGAGGTGAAGCTATTTTTCAGGATGCAGGTGTGCCTCATGCCTATTTAGAAGGTGTAAATATGGAGTTAATGGCAAATTCTGACAATGTGTTAAGAGCAGGATTAACCAGCAAGCATATTGATGTTGAGGAGCTTATTAAGCATACCAAATTCGAAGAAACGATTCCTAATATTTTAAACGGAGTTGAAAATAATGCAAATGGAGAAGTTGTTTTTAAAACGATTGCAAAAGATTTTGAATTGAGTAAAATTGAGCTAAAAGAAGCTATTACACATACTTCAACTTCTAATTCTGTAGAAATATTAATGGCTTTAAACGGTGCAGCTACACTTTTACAAAATGATGAGTCAATTTCTATAGAAAAAGGACAAGCAATACTTATTAAACCAAATACTTCTTATAAAATTGAAACAAACTCTGAAATAGAAATATACAGGGCAAGTGTGCCAAAATAAATTAATTTAAAACTGTTTTAGAGTTTTTTACTCTAAAACAGTTTTCCATTCCCAAAAACTTGGGGTCTCCAAGTTCTTCAGACCAAAAACCTTCTAGAATATCTTTATTTAAGCATTTGTAAACGACAGTGCCTTTAAATATTTTATCATTATAACCTTTGTAATTAAAGTTGATAACTAGAATATTATCCTTAAAAAAGCCTGTTCCAGATTGTTCTTGAGTATCATCAATCAACCATTTAGCAATAATTCTATGATTAGTATCTAAAGACAAATTAAGTGTTCCTTTATATGAGTTTTTTTCATCATCTTGATTGCTTCCAATAATAGAAAATGTACCTACTAAATCTTTAACTGTCATTTTTTATAAATATTTGACTTCATTTTTTGCATCTAAATATACCCAATATCCATTTTCTTTACAAAAAGTAGAATTTTCTTGTATACTTTCTAAATTTCCGTTTTCTAAAAAGAAAGCATTAAAACGCACGGTGCTTTCTGTGGAGTTTATTATTTCTAATTTAACCCATTTTACAGATTTTGTCCATTTTTCTAATTCCTTGTATTCTTTTTTAGAAAGTCTTGTGGTACTATGATGACTTTTGTGTAAATATTTTATATCAGCTAAAACAAAAGCACTGTATCTAGAGCGCATTAATTGTTCTGCAGATGTAATGCTCTCTATGTTATTATGTGCTTTTTGGCAACAATCTTTATAAAGTTTTACAGGATTACAAGGGCAATTCATCGTTGATTTTTTGATAAATATAATAATAAATCAAAAATAACTGCTTTGTAGTCCTTAAATGAATGAAGAATTTATTGTATTAAACTTTCCTTTTTAAGTGAAATGTATTTTTTTTTAACCCAAAAGAGAATATATAATTTTCTTTTTAGATGAAGAGTCTTGAGCCATTTTTTGATTCTATTCGTAAAATTTTTGCTAAAATATAATGGATCACTTTATCTTAAAATATATATATAATTTTATATATTATTATTTATTATATTTTTTAAAACTGTAATTCTCTGTAACATAATTATTTGTTATAGAATTATATTTTTTATACCTTTACAGTACAGAACAGTACGGTTTTAGGGAAAAGGCGTTTAAAATATTATATAGACAAGATTAAATAATGATTAATAATAAAATTTCTTTAAGAATAAAACACCAAGGTGATATTCCTAAATATCAACAATTAGTAAACGCAATTAATGATGCTATATCAAAAAACCTTTTAAAGAAAGGAGAGGCTTTACCATCTGTTAATGCGGCCTGTAAATTTTATAGCTTATCTAAAGACACTGTATTTAAGGCGTATACAATTTTAAAAGAAAACGGAGTTATAGATTCTGTTCCTAATAAAGGGTATTATGTTGCAAATGATACTAAAAAGGTGCTATTGTTATTAGATACCTTTAAAGCTTATAAAGAAGTTTTATATCATTCTTTTGTAAATAATCTACCCAAAAATGTAATTACCGATGTGCAATTTCATCATTATAATATAGATAATTTTAAAACTATTTTAAATAGTTCTAAAGGTAAATATTATAAGTACGTTGTAATGACTTTTGATCATGGTGATGTACCTGATGTATTATCTGATATAGAAAATGAAAAGTTGTTACTAATAGATTGGAATGTGCATTCTAATAGTACTAATAATTATGTGTTTCAAGACTTTGGAAAAGCTTTTTTTGAAGCTTTAAAAAGTGCTGAAAATGTATTTAGAAAATATAAAGAAATTGTTTTTTTATATCCAACCTATACTTATCACTCCATAGAAACCATTACTTATTTTAAAAAATATTGCGAATTATTTCAGTTCAACTATACAGTGGTAACAGAACCTAGTTTGTTTAATGTAGAAGAAGGGGTGGCTTATATCAGTACAAGTGATAGAATGTTGGGTATCTTTCTAGAACAATGTAGAGCTAAAGATTTAGAACCCGGAGTAAATGTCGGTTTTCTATCTTACAATGAAACGCCTATGAAAAAATTTATTTATAAAGGAATTTCAGTAGTTTCTACTGACTTTAAAGAATTAGGTACCAAAGCAGCGGAATTTGTTATGCAAGAAAAACCAATGCAATATTACGTTCCAACAAAATTAATAGTAAGAGAATCATTATAAATTATGTATTATTTAGGATTAGATATAGGTAGTTCTTCCATAAAAGCAGCTTTGGTAGAAGTAGCAACGGGAAAAAGTTTAGGAGTTGTACAAGAACCCAAAGAAGAAATGGGGATGTTTGCACAGAAAAATGGTTGGGCAGAACAAAAACCAAACGATTGGTGGCTGCATATTTGCAATGCAATTACCAAGCTAAAAAAAGAATACAATATAAGTAGAACCCAAATAAAAGGGATTGGTATTGCATACCAAATGCACGGTTTGGTTATTGTAGATAAACAAGGAAATCCACTTCGAAAAAGTATTATTTGGTGCGATAGTAGAGCCGTAGAAATTGGTCATAAAGCTTTTGCAGAAATTGGCGAAGAAAGATGTGCATCACATTTATTAAACTCACCCGCAAATTTTACCGCATCAAAATTAAAATGGGTCAAAGAGAATGAGCCAGATATTTACAATCAGATTCACAAATTTATGTTGCCAGGAGATTATGTGGCATATAAATTCTCAAATAAAATAAATACCACAATTTCAGGTTTATCAGAAGGTATCTTTTGGGATTTTAAAGAAAACACTGTTGCCGATTTTTTATTAGAATACTATGGAATCGATAAAAATTTGGTACCAGATATTGTAGACACTTTTGGTGTTCAATCTTTAGTTGATGAAAAAGGAGAAGCAGAAAGCGGAATTGCAGCCGGAACACCCATTTTCTATAGAGCAGGAGATCAACCCAATAACGCACTATCATTAAACGTTTTTAACCCTGGAGAAGTAGCTGCCACAGGCGGTACATCTGGAGTTGTGTATGCTGTAACCGATAATTTATCGGGTAAAGAAAGTACCCGAGTTAACA
Source organism: Polaribacter staleyi (assembly GCF_038024045.1). Classification (NCBI taxonomy): domain Bacteria; kingdom Pseudomonadati; phylum Bacteroidota; class Flavobacteriia; order Flavobacteriales; family Flavobacteriaceae; genus Polaribacter; species Polaribacter staleyi. The sequence goes on from NZ_CP150665.1 coordinate 145,316, forward strand.
ATTTTGCACACGTAAATTATGCTAGAGAAAATAAAAGAATTGGTAAATTATTAAACATCAACGGAGCCGGAATTCAGTACCGATGGTTGTTAAATAACTTAGCCGTAGATTCTTATGAAGAGATGAATAACTTGGCATCAGAAATTCCTGTAGGAACAGATGGTGTTTGCTTAATTCCTTTTGGTAACGGAGCAGAACGCATGCTAAATAACAAAGAAATTGGAACACGAATTGTAAACATGAACCTAAATAATCATCACAAAGGGCACATGTGTAGAGCCGCATTAGAGGGCATCGCATTCTCATTTGTATACGGAATGGAAATCATGAAATCAGACGGCATAAAGCCAAGTGTAATTAGAGCAGGAAACGACAATTTATTCCGTTCAGAAATATTTGCAAATACCGTAGCAACCTTAATAGAGCAAGAAATAGAAATCTACAATACCACGGGTGCCATTGGTGCCGCACGAGCAGCAAATTTACACAAAGGAGATTTTGAAGCTTTCGGAAAAGCAATTATGGACAACGATCATGTAATGACTTTTATGCCTTTTAAAGACCAAAAACCGTATTTAGAAGCCTATAACAACTGGAAAAAAGAACTAGAACTCGTTTTAAAAAATCAATAAAAAAAAAAGAATGTTTTAGGGCGTTCCCTAAAAAGGTCGGGCTTTACGCACTCGCTTTTTTTACTTAAAAAAGTAAAAAAGAGCTCAAACAGATGCTTCAATCCCTAACGCAACATAGCACAATAAACAATTACACGAATAAATAATAAAACAACATTTAAAGATGGCAAATAAAGAATATTTTAAAGGAATCGAAAAAATTCAATTCGAAGGAAAAGAGTCAGACAACCCAATGGCTTTTAAATACTACAACCCAGATCAGGTAGTAGCAGGAAAAACAATGCGTGAGCATTTTAAATTTGCTATTGCCTATTGGCATACATTCTGTGGACAAGGAGGAGATCCTTTTGGACCAGGAACACAAAATTTTGCTTGGGATCAATCATCAGACCCTATTCAAGCCGCAAAAGACAAAGCAGATGCAGCTTTTGAATTTATCAACAAAATGGGATTTGACTACTTCTGTTTTCATGATTACGATTTAGTACAAGAAGGCGCAACCTTTGCCGAATCAGAAGCAAGATTAAACACTATTACAGATTACATCAAAGGAAAACAAGCAGAAAGTGGTGTAAAATTATTATGGGGAACAGCCAACTGTTTTTCTAATCCACGTTATATGAATGGCGCTTCTACAAACCCAGATTTTAATGTAGTTGCCAGAGCAGGAGGTCAAGTTAAATTGGCTTTAGATGCTACTATTAAATTAGGTGGAGAGAATTATGTTTTTTGGGGCGGTAGAGAAGGTTACATGTCTTTATTAAACACAGACATGGGACGTGAATTAGACCACATGGGACAGTTTTTAACCATGGCAAGAGATTATGCAAGAGCACAAGGTTTTAAAGGAACTTTCTTTATAGAACCAAAACCAATGGAGCCAATGAAACATCAATATGATTTTGATTCTGCTACAGCTATTGGGTTCTTAAAAGAATACGGTTTAGACAAAGACTTTAAAATGAACATTGAGGTAAACCACGCAACCTTAGCACAACATACTATGCAGCACGAATTAGCAGTTGCAGCCAAAGCAGGCATGTTAGGAAGTATCGATGCAAACAGAGGAGATTACCAAAATGGTTGGGATACAGACCAGTTTCCAAACAACATACAAGAAACAACAGAAGCCATGTTAGTTTTCTTAGAAGCAGGAGGATTACAAGGAGGTGGAGTTAATTTTGATGCAAAAATCAGAAGAAACTCAACAGATATGGAAGATGTTTTTCACGCACATATTGGAGGAGCAGATACCTTTGCAAGAGCATTATTGACTGCAGATAAAATTATGACATCTTCTGCTTACAATTCTTTAAGAGAAAAAAGATATAGTTCTTTTGATGCAGGAAAAGGAAAAGACTTTGAAGCAGGGAAATTAGAATTAAAAGACCTATACAACATTGCGCAAGAAAATGGAGAATTAACATTACAAAGTGGAAAACAAGAGTTGTTTGAGAATATTATCAATCAACATATATAAAAACAAAAAGGCCTTTTAGATTTAAAAATCTAATAGGTCTTTTTATATGCACCTTATTTTAAACTACATTTTAGCAGAAGTGGTACAAACAATTAACTAAAACATATTATGGCAAAAACAACAAATTCAGGTTATCTTTTAAAACTTACTTTAGTAGCAACTTTAGGAGGTTTATTATTTGGGTATGACACAGGTGTAATTTCAGGAACCGTAGGTTCTTTAGATAGTTTTTTTGTAATTCCTAAAGGATTATCAGAAACAGCAGCAAGTGCTTTTAAAGGCTTTTTAGTATCCAGTGCTTTAATTGGATGTATCATTGGAGGAATCTTTGGAGGGGTAGTCAGTAAAAAATTAGGTAGAAAAAAAGGATTAATTTTAGCTGCAATTTTATTTTTAATATCTGCTTTAGGTTCTGCAATGCCAGAAATGTTTATTGGTACTTTAGGTGAGTTAGATCATACATACTCAACCATATTTATTGTGTATAGAATTATTGGAGGTATTGGAGTTGGTTTAGCATCTATGTTATCACCTCTTTATATCGCAGAAATAGCTCCAGCAGATAGCAGGGGGAAATTAGTTTCTTTTAATCAGTTAGCTATTGTTGGTGGTTTTATGGTAGTTTATTTTGTAAACTATTTTATATCTAGAAGCGGTGGTTCTGACGCTTGGTTAAATGAAATTGGCTGGAGATGGATGTTTGCATCAGAAGTTATTCCTGCAGGATTGTTTTTGGGACTTTTATTTTTTGTTCCAGATACGCCAAGATCTTTGGTTTTACAAAACAAGCCAGAAGAGGCTTTAGATGTTTTAGTAAAAGTAAATGGAGAAAAAGAAGGTATTAGAATTTTAGCAGAAATACAAGATTCGACGGATGAAAAAATCTCTGGAAACTTATTGTCTTTTGGTTGGTTGGTAATTGTTATTGGGATTTTAATTTCTGTTTTTCAACAGTTTGTTGGAATTAATGTCGTGTTATATTATGCGCCAGAAATTTTTAAAACCATTTCATCAGGTACAGATAGTGCGTTGTTAATGACTATTATAGTTGGTGTTGTAAATTTCTTATTTACCATTATTGCTGTAAAAACTGTAGATAAATATGGTAGAAAACCCTTAATGATTATTGGGGCGTTAGGTATGGCGGTAGCTATGATTTCTTTAGGGTTTGTCTTTTTTGTAGGAGCAACAGGTTATTTAGCATTATTTTGTATGATGTTATATGTGGCAAGTTTTGCTATGAGTTGGGGACCAGTAGCTTGGGTTTTATTAGCCGAAATTTTTCCAAATAAAATTAGAGGAAAAGCTTTATCAATAGCGGTTGCTGCTCAATGGATCTCTAATTACTTAGTGTCTTTAACGTTTCCGATGATGAATGATAATTCTTATTTAACAGGTTTATTTAATCATGGATTTGCATATTGGGTATACGGTATTATGAGCATTTTAGCAATGTTATTTATTATGAAATATGTGCCTGAAACGAAAGGTAAAACTTTAGAAGAAATGGAAGGGCTTTGGAAAAAAAAGTAATATAAAAATAAATTTGAAAGAATTATTAAACCCAATTTTAGATATTATGTTAGTTTTTATTTAATAGGAATATCGGTTTAAATTTTTTATAAAAAAAGACTCTATTTATAGAGTCTTTTTTTTGTTTTTAGATAATTTTTTTTAACTCAAAAATAGAACAGTACCCATACTTTAAAAATTATTGTACAGAATAAAATATTATATTAATTAGAAACAGAGATTTTAAGGTTTCAATGTGCATTTCTATTGAAATAAGGTGCTGTAAAACAAAAATGGTAATATTTAGACCATATGTTATTCTATTGTATTCTTAGTAGAAGTATTTTTAACCTTTAAAGGAAATAGAATAATTAGTAGATTTTATGATCGTTTTTTTATTGGAATTAGTATTCAAAAAATAACCTCTTAAAATAGAAAAATAGGTTTTAATTAAACAGAAAATTCACCTTGGTTAAAGTTACTATAAAGCTAACAAATTTCAATAAATAATCGGATAGGGAAAGTTGCCTATTTATTTCATAACAGAAATATAGAAGCTTATTTGTAAGGATAAAGTTTTATTAGGGGAATGATAATTTGTAGAAATGAATAAAAAATTAAATATTTTAATAGGGCTTTTTTTCTGTGTAAATATTTGTATAGCACAAATAAAAGTTTGGAAAAATCTAAAGAAAAACAAAACCATAGAAACGGTTCAATGGGAAGTTAATGATATTATTTATAATGTAAGAAAAGAAATAAAAGATCCATTTACTAAGCAAGCTTTTGCAATCGTAAAAGGGAATGCTAGTACACAAAAAATACCTTTGTTTTATAATGGAGATAAAACTTGGGTTTTACGTTATTCAAGTGCAACTATTGGCAAGAAAACCTTTGTTATAGAATCTGAAATTAAAGAATTAAATAACCAAAAAGGAAATATAGAAGTTGCTAAAAACCAAAAGAAAAACCGTCATGGTGGTATTGTTTTATCAAAAGAAGATACGCAGCATTTTTATTATGAAGATGGTTCTCATTATTTCAATTTAGCATTTGAGTGTGATTGGTTGTTTGCATTAGATTATAATCAAAAAGAAATTTCTAAGACAGAACACTTATTGTCTTTGATTGAAAAATATGGATTCAATCAAATTGTAATGAATGTATATTCTTATGATGTTAAATGGCCAAAGGATGAAAAACTGAAATCATATCCAGAACATGAATTTGGAAGTCGTGAAGATATTTTTCCTTTTTTAGGAACAAACTCAAAACCAGATTTCAGTTCATTAAATATTAATTTTTTCAAACATTTTGATAAAGTGATATCAGAAATGCATAACAAAGAAATTGTAAGTCATTTGATGATTTATGTTTGGAATAAAATGGTTTCGTGGCCAGATATGGAAACGAAGGCAGATAATATGTACTACGATTATGTGGTAAAAAGATATCAAGGTTTTCCAAATATTATTTGGGATGTTTCTAAGGAAGCCTTGCATTATACTAGAGCGACTAAAGAGTATATTTCTGAACGTATACAGCGTACCCGAAATCTAGATTCGTATAATAGATTGGTTTCTGTACATGACTATGGTTTTTGTAGAAATCATAAAGACGAAGTAGATTTTATTTCTACACAAGATTGGAAACATACTTTGTATCAAAATATGTTAAAAGCTAGAAACGACTTTCCAAACAAGCCAATATTTAATATAGAACATGGAGGTTATGAAGACTCTCCGTATGTAGTTTTTCCGGGTGCTTATGATAATGCCGAAACGTGCTTAAGAAGAAACTATATGTGTTTGTTTGCAGGTGCTTATACTACTTATTATTGGCAAGGTACTTCTTGGAATGCTGTTATTTATAATCCGTTTGAGCAACCAGAAGATTTTAAGAAACCTCACTTCGAATATTTTAAACATATGAAAACGTTGTTTGAAAAGGTGAATTTCGAAAACTTTAAACCAATGCCGAATTATAACAATGCTGGTTATAATTTAACAAACGAAAAAGACGGAATTATTTTAGTTTATAATCCTAAAGAAAATAATTGGGCAGGAGGAACCTCAAAAGCTTTAAAAGAAAAATTCAATTATAAAAATGCAACTAAACAATGGTTTAATACCATTACAGGTGAGTTTACAGAAGAAGTAAAATACATAAAAAAGCCTTTAGAATTTTGGGATTCTAGACCATGGAAAGGTGAAGCAGACACCATCTTGATTTTAAGTAATTTAATAGTAAAAGAATAACCAAATTATATTTTAAAAAATAAAAACACTTAAAGATGAAACACAGTATAAAAATCTTATTTCTAATCCTTCTAGGATTTTCAGCTTGTAAAGAAGCCAAAAAAGAAAGTAAAAAAGAGGTCGTTAAAAAACCAAATGTGGTTGTAATCTATTTAGATGATTTAGGTTATGGAGATTTAAGTGCTTATGGAGCTACAGAGTTACAGACTACAAATATAGATGTTCTTGCAAATGAAGGTATAAAATTTACAAATGGTTATGCAACTTCAGCAACTTGTACACCAAGTAGGTTTGGTTTGCTAACAGGGATGTATCCATGGAGAAATTCTAAAGCAAAAATATTACCAGGTTCTGCACCATTAATTATTTCTACAGAGCAAGAAACATTACCTAAAATGTTTAAAAGAGCAGGATATCAAACAGGTATTGTTGGTAAATGGCACTTAGGCTTAGGTGCAGGAAATTTAAATTGGAACCAACACATTTCTCCAGGACCCAATGAAGTTGGTTTTGAAGATGCTTATATTTTGGCGGCAACACAAGATCGTGTGCCAACGGTTTACATTAACAATGGATATGTTGATGGTTTAGACCCTAAAGATCCAATTTCTGTAAGTTATAAGAAAAATTTTGAAGGAGAACCTACCGGTTTAGACAATCCAGAATTAACAACGATGAAATGGCATCACGGTCATAATAATAGTATTGTAAATGGAATTCCTAGAATAGGATATATGAAAGGTGGTGAAGCTGCTAAATGGGTAGATACCGATATGGCAGATCATTTTTTAAAGAAAGCTCAAAATTATGTAAAAACACACAAAGAAAAACCATTTTTTCTATACTATGCATTACAGCAACCACATGTGCCAAGAACTCCAAACCCTCGTTTTGTAGGTAAGTCTGGTATGGGACCAAGAGGAGATGTAATTTTAGAAGCAGATTATATGGTTGGTGAGTTTATGAAAACCCTAAAAGAAGAAGGTGTTTTAGAAAATACATTAATCGTTTTTTCTAGTGATAATGGTCCAGTTTTACAAGATGGTTATTATGATAATGCAATAGAAAAATTAGGAAAACATACACCAGGCGGTAAATTAAGAGGTGGTAAATATAGCTTATTTGATGCAGGTACTAGAGTTCCTTTTATGGTGTATTGGAAAGGAACAATACAACCAAAAGTATCTGACGCTTTAGTTTGTCAGGTTGATTTATTAGCATCTTTTGCAAATTTATTAAATGTAAAGGCAGATGTAAATGATAGCCAAAACATGTTAGATGAATTTTTAGGTATAAGTAATAAAGGTAGAAAAAACATTGTTTTAGAGGCAGGTTCTAAAACGTCTTTTAGAGCAGGAGATTGGGTAATGATTCCTCCTTATAAAGGAGCTCCTATGAGTTGGCATTCTTTTGTTGAAACAGGTATTAAGGAAGAATTTCAGTTGTACAATTTAAAAGAAGATGTGGCACAAGAAAACAACCTTGCAACCAAAAAACCAGAAAAATTAAAAGAATTATTAGCAGATTTTGTAAAGATTAGAGGCGAAAAGTATTCTAATATCAAAAAGAAATAATGAAGAAGAGAATATGAATTTAAAATAGCTGTATCATCAACAGATATTCGATTAAAAGGCAACAAAAGATTAAAAGGAGAAGATTTAATTCTTAAGGATGGTAGAGAAATATTTTTTTCAAAAAATAAAGTTCAAAAAATAATAAATGATGACTAAAATTTACAAAACTACTTTTTTTATTCTAACAGTTATATTTTTAATTTCTTGCAATAATAAGCGAGAGAAAGTTAAGGAAGTTAAAAGTGAAAAACATCAAGCTGTTAGTGTAGATGTTATTGTACCAGAACATGGTATGGCAGATCCACATGCTTGGGTAGAAAATGGTCGCGTTTATATTATTTGTGGTCATGATAAATCTTGGGATGCAACTTCTTCTTTCCCTATGGACAGATGGGAAGTTTGGTCTACAGACGATCTAATAAACTGGAAACATCATAGAAATATTTATCCTTCAGATACTTATATAGGAGACAAACCAAACTGTTGGGCTGGAGATATTTGCGAAAGAGATGGTAAGTATTACTGGTTTTTTTCGAATAGAAATATAGATACTGGTGTTATGGTTGCAGATGAAATTACCGGAGAATATAAAGATCTTTTAGGGAAACCGTTATTGCCAAAAGGTATTGTACCAGTACATCCTTATGATCCAGAAATTTATATTGAAAACAATGTTTACACTATTTGTTTTGGTGTTGGTACGTATTATATGTCAACATTAGCAAAAGACATGAAATCATTAGAAACTACTCCTAAAAAAATTATAGTAAAAGATACAGCAGGAAACATTGTAAGAACTGATGATAAACCCACTTTATTTAAACGAAATGACAATTATTATTTAGTTTTTGGAAGCAGATATGCAATGGCTAAAAGTTTATACGGTCCGTATGAGTTAAAAGGTGCTTTTTTAAGAGGAGGTCACACAAGTTTTTTTGATTGGAAAGGTCAGAAATATGTATTACAAGAAAATCACGATATCAGTGCTTTTTACAGAGGAGCAAGCTTAAAACCTGTCAATTTTAAAGATGATGGAACAATTATTATTCCAAAAGATGATAGCATGTATCCAGAACCTGGTAGGCCATTTGAGTTTAAAAACAGCACAATGGGATGGAAGGCAGTAAATGGAACAGATGTAGCTTTTAAAGACGGAAAGTTAGTTGGTAATATTTCTAAAAAGAATACAATTATAAGAAGTGCACCTTGGCTGTATACAGATACAAGGTTATGTTCTGAAGTTGTTTTTAAAATAAAGAATATTAGTAATGCAAAAGAATTAAAGTTTGCAATTTATACACGTAACGAAAAAGAACATGATTTTTGGCAAGTTAAAACAGATCCTATAAATTGGGCTAAAGAACAATGGATAACAATACCTATAACATCAAATGATACTGATTTTAAAACATACAAAATTCAGTTATCAGCATTTAAAAACATAGAAAATAGGTTAATGCAAATTGCATTACAGCCGGCTAGTGATGTAAATACAGGGACTTGGGTATTAGATGAAATCATCATAAAATAAGAAACATAACTGTAAAGTTCTTCCGAGTAAATTAAAGGCGGTTATCATAATACCCTTATTGTTCTCTATAGGTGATGTAATTAGTTTTCTCTTGATAAAAAAAAGGAGATTATAATAAAGTTTATACTACAGAACGTGATGCTTCTAAAAAGAAAGGAAAGAGAAAACGGTATGTGTAAAAAAGAGATAATTTTTAAGTTTATGAAAATCAATAATAAATATTTTAAGCTTGGTCTTTTCTTTTTACTGATTTCTATAGGTATAACAGGTTGTAAATCTAATAAAGACACTGTTAATAATAAGATTGCTTTAGAAGAGTGGTCATCATTATTTAATGGAAAAGATTTAAAAGGTTGGGATATTAAGTTTACAGGAGAAGAACTTAACGAGAACTATAAAAATACTTTTGTTGCCGAAGATGGCATGTTACGAATAAAATATGATGAGTATACTGAGTTCAATGATAATTTTGGACACTTATACTATAAAAATCCTTTTTCGTATTATAAATTAAGTTTTGATTATCGTTTTGTTGGAAAACAAACCAAAGGCGGAGCAAATTCTAATCATAGAAATAGTGGTGTAATGTTGCATTCTCAATCTGCAGAAAGTAATGAGTTTGATCAAAAATTCCCGGTTTCTGTAGAACTTCAACTTTTAGGAGGTTTAGAAGATCATAAAGCTAGACCTACTGCTAATGTTTGTACACCAGGTACTGTTATTGTAACTGGAGATAAGATTAATTACAAACATTGTGTTTCATCAAGCTCAAAAACTTATTATGGAGACCAATGGGTACATGCAGAAGCGATTGTTTTAGGTGGTGAATCGATGACTTTTATAGTAGAAAACGATACTGTTTTAAAGTTTAAAATGCCACAAATAGGGAGTTTAGATAAAACCAAAAATTACAGAGGTGAAAATTGGAAAAAGTGGAAAATTAATAAAGAGGTATGGAGTTCTAAAACGGGCGATATTTTAGATGAAGGTTATATTGCTTTACAGGCAGAGAGTCATCCCATTGATTTTAAAAATCTAAAAATTTTAGACTTATGTGGATGTAAAGATCCAAAGGCAAAAAATTACAAATCATATTATGTAAAAGACAAGCCTAAATCTTGTGTTTATTAAAATGTAAAATATAATTATGATTAAGGAAATGATCATAAAGAGGTTTCTGTTGTTACCAATATTATTTGTATCTGTTTTAATCTCTAATGAGCAAGCTAAAAGCATCTTTACAAGTTTGGAATAATAACCTTAAAAAAAACTGCGCAAGTGCGTTATGCATAGAAAAATTATGTAGAAGGTTGTTTGTTTAATACTGCTGGTTTACCTGCATCGAGATTGGAGTGTTGTTTTTAATAATTAAAAAGATATTATTTGATTGTATAGAGATTGTTAGTGTTTAAAATAACTCTCTAACCTGTTTTAATAAGCTTAAATTTTAGAGGAATTATGTTTATAGTTTAATCAGAGAAAAATCTAAGTATAGCTTATTATTGTTACGCTAGAATAGCTAAAAAGATGAATAGTGTTGCTGTTTAGTTATTTTGTAGCCTTAAAAGTTAAGAGTTAAAATTAAATTTGATACTTATTAAAATTACTGATTTATAGTTTGATGAAAATAAATTGATAACCGGAAACTAAGGCTAGTAAAAACAAAACTTTTGTTTATAAAATTTTAATTGAATAATTAGTATGAAAAAATGTATACCATTTTTCTTTTTAATCTTTAGCTTGTATATAGCTGCACAGAACCCAATTGTACCTGCTGGAGTCTTTATTGCAGATCCAGAAGCTCATGTTTGGGATGATGGTAGATTATATATTTATGGTTCTAAGGATGAAAGTAGCGATTATTGGTGTTCTCATAATCATCATGTATTATCTACAAACAATTTAACAGATTGGACGATGGATGAGAATGTTTTTTCTTCTAAGGGAAAAAATGATCAAGTTGCCTATAACGATAAACTTCTTTTTGCACCAGATTGTGCCTACAATAATGGTAAATACTATATGTATTATTGCTCGCCAAAAGGCAGCACTAAAACAAAAGAAACAGGAGTTGCGGTTAGTGATTTTCCAAATGGTCCTTTTAAAAAAGGGATAAGAATACAAGGGGTTAATGAAATAGATCCAGCAGTTTTAATGGATGATGATGGACAAGGATATTTATATTACGGACAAGGAAATCCACAAGTTGCTAAGTTAAAATCAAACCTTTTAGAAATAGACCAATCAACAAACCAGAAACTTTTAGATAGTTTGGGGAATAAGTATTTTCACGAAGGTTCATCCATTAGAAAAATAGGAAAGAAATATTATTTTGTATTTGCAGATGAAAGTAGAAAGGGAAGACCAACATGTTTAGGGTATGCAATTAGCGATTCTCCGATGGGACCTTTTACATACAAAGGAGTAATTATAGATAATTATGGATCTGACCCTAAAGTATGGAACAACCACGGATCTATAGAAAAATTTAATGGTCAATGGTATGTTTTTTACCATAGATCTACTCATAATACACAAAGATTTAGAAAAGTTTGTGTAGAGCCTATTCAAATTAATAGAGATGGCACTATCAATGAAGTAGAAATGACATCTCAAGGGGCAGGTAAACCGCTAAAAGCAACAAAAATTATAGAAGCAGAATGGGCTTGTGGTTTAACTGGTAATGTTTATATCACTTCAAATAAAGAGGCAGATAGTGCTATAGAGCAATTATCCGAAATTAAAAATAACGATACTGCAGTTTTTAAATACATAGATTTTAATAAGAAATTAAAAAAATTTAAAATTAAAACATTCAATGCTTTAGGTGGTCTAATTGAAGTAAGAATAGATCGTCCAAAAGGGAAAAAAATAGCAGAAGTAAATATTTCTAAACAAGAAGACAAAACCTCTTTTCAAATTGATGAAACTAATATTGAACAAACTAAAGGAAAACATGCTGTGTATTTAATATGTAAAGGAGAATCCGATAAGGTTTTGTTTGATGTAGATTGGTTTACCTTTTATTAAAAGTGATAGATAGGTCTAGGTGTATTTATAGAAACTAAAGAATAGGTGTTTTCAAAGCAAACACGATCAAGTACAAAAGCAGATGGAACAGAGGTTTACCGTTCAAATTTTGCAAGAGGAACTTATGATTATAAATTGAATTTAAAATAATAGTGTAGATAAAATGAATCGAATAAAAGTTGCAATAATAGCTTTAGCGTTAAGTCTAAATGCGTGTGCCCAATATACGAAAGGTCAAGATCGTTTTTTTAAAAAAATAAAAAATGAACGCGTAGTTTCTGATCAATCTATTGAATGGAAAAATTTTGGACCAGGAATGTCTGGTTATAACGAGGAGTTTTGGTGTCATCCAACGGATACAAATGTTATGTTTATGGGACCAGATATGCATGTAAGCTATGGTACTTGGGATGCTGGTAAATCATGGCAAACAATTAAAGATTCTGATGGTGATGGAAGAGATATGGAACGTGTATTAGATATTACATTTTCTAAACAAAACCCAGATTTTGGTGTGGCTATAGAGCGTGCAGGTGGCGTTTATAGAACAGACAATAGAGGTAGAAATTGGAACTTAATTTACAATATTCCTAGAACTAGTGGTAAACACGTAAGTAATGCACATACACAAGTAACCATCAATCCTAAAAATGATAAAGAATGGTTAATAGGGGCAGGAGATTTTTGGAATGTAAAGAATAACCATAGAAGTTTAAAAAATATTCATGGAATTAAACATGTAAGAGCAAGTTATGGCTATGTTTTAAAAACAATAGATGCTGGTAAATCTTGGAAGAAAATTGCAACAGATATTTCTGAAGATTTAGATGTTGCTAGAATTATTTATCACCCTAAAAATCCATCAACTATTTTTATAGCCACCAACTACGGTATGTTTGTAAGTAAAAATGGAGGAGATGATTGGAAAGCAGCCAATAAAGGGTTGCCTCATAATTTACCTCGTGATTTAACTTCTTATTACAATGCTAAAACAGGAGATTTTGAATTGTTTTTGGTAGAACAAACCGTTTATAAAAAAGAAGGAAACACCACAACGTCTATAGGAGGCGTATATAAAAGTACTGATGAAGGAAAATCATGGACAAATATTACAGGGAATTTAGCAATTGATTTAACTAAAATTAATTTTTATCCAGAAATAGATAGATACTACAACACTATTGGTTATTGGTTTGGAGAATCTAAAAAGCAAATTAAAACAGAGCTAAAAGAATTACCAACAGAAGCTTTGCCAGTGTTCAATAGGTTGGTGGTAAATCCTTTAAATAAAGATGAAATTTACGTTGTTTTTAATAAAAAACACGATAAAACTTTTGGAGCTGGAGATCTTTGGAAAACAGATAATGGTGGTAAAACATGGACTGTTTGTGCAAGAAATGGTATGTATTGGAAAGCCAAAAAAGACAAAGCGTATTGGGCAAGTAGAAATAATCCAATAGGCGATAATATAGAGTTTGCCCACTTGCAAGTAAATATGGATAATGGATCTGAACGTTCTGGAAACCGTATGTTGGCTATCAATGCTAAAGGAGAAGTCTTTATTGGTATTGATCAACAAACGTTAAAATCTACAGATCATGGAAAATCTTGGCAACAAGTAGATGATTTTGAAACATCACCAGGAAGCAATAAATGGATTGGTAGAGGAGATAGTGATTTACCAGGAAGGTTTATGTTGCATGAAACAGGTATTAAAGGAAGAAGATTGTTGGCAAGTGGAGAGCATGGTTTATGGCAAACCACAGATTTAGATGGTTGGCCAGATAAACAAGCAGTAGCTGTAGAGCAAATTGATGGTCAGGTACATGATCATAGCGGAAATCACGGGCAACATTCAACCTCTACAATGGCAGTTCACCCTAACGATCCAAATACTATTTATTCTTTGGCTTGGAGACAAGAACACCGTGGTAAATTACGTAGAACACAAGATGGAGGGAAAACATGGGAAAATATTTCTACAATTTTTGAAGGAAACAATCCTTCATATAGAGGTTTGGTAACGCAATATTCTTTAACCATAGATCCTAAAGAACCAAAAAACATGTATTTCTGTACTGTTAGAAAACCAATATCAGAAGTAGGAGACGGATCTGCAAAATTGACAAAAGGAGGCTTTGGTTTTTATCGTTCTTTAGATGGAGGATATAGCTGGGAGTTAAGTAACAAAGGTTTCCATAAAGAAGCAAGTGTTAGAAGAATAAAATTAGACCCTAAAAATTCAAGTGTAATTTACGCTGCATTAAATGATCACAAAGGAGGTTTATACAAATCTATAAATAAAGGAACTTCTTGGAATAAAGTTAAAATTCCATCAGTTATAAAAGCGGTAAATAATGTGTTTATCGATAGAAATAATAACAATTTATACATTGCTACTGGTAGAAAAAACGGAACGTATGAAGAAGGTGGTGTTTGGAGAAGTAAAAACAACGGAAAATCTTGGGAGCAAATATTTAAAGCACCTTTTGTTTGGCAAGTAGAAACTTCTCCTTTAGATGAAAATTTAATTGTGGTTAGCGCAGCAGGTCATTATCCAACGAAGTTTAAAAACCCTGGAATTTATCTTTCTCAGGATGGAGCAAAAAGTTGGAAAAAAATAAACAAAGGATTAGGCCAACCTAATAAAATGGTTGATGTAAAACCAGATCCGTATAATAAAAATGTATTGTGGAGTGCTGCTTGGGGATCTGGATGGTTTATTACTTACTTGAATGGATCAACCGACGGTTGGTTAAAATAAAACGTATATGTTCAGAATAAATTATAAAAAACAAAAAGTCTTTTTTTTCGCGACAATATTGTTTCCGTTATTTTCCATGGCGCAATTGGATGCTTCTTTTTTTAAAAAATTAAATAAAGAAAAAGTAAGTTCTTCAACAAAAGTTACTTGGAAACAGTTTGGACCAGGAAATGCAGGATATGCTAATTTACTACGTTATCATCCTACAATACCTGGCTTGGTAGCTCAATGTCCTGATATGTGGAATGCGTATCAATCTAATAATAATGGAGAAGATTGGTATGGAATTACAGATAGCGATGGTGATGGAACTTTTTATCATTTACGAGATTTAGACTATTCTTACAGCGATGCTAATTTTGGGTTAGCACTTTCATCATCAGAATTATGGCAGACTAATAATTTAGGTAAAACTTGGACAGTAGTCCCTAATTGTCCATGGTATACAATAGATGCAGATGGTGGAGATAAAAACAGGTGGAAGAAAAAAGTAGCTGCTTTAGCCATAGACCCAACAGATAAAAATATTTGGTTTGTTGCAGGAGGATCTAATGTTAGAGGACAAGAATGGATATCTAGTTATAAAGGAGTAACTTTAGAAAAACCACATGGTAAAACGGCAACTAATGAAGGGAAGTTATGGAGAACGACCAATGGAGGTAAATCTTGGAAATTAGTAAATAAAGGGTTAAATCCTAAAGCGCAAATAGGAAGAATTATTGTCAATCCAAAGAATACAAAACAAGTATTTGCTGCTTCAAATTATGGTTTGTACTGCTCTAATAATGGTGGAAAAAGTTGGGAACACATTTCAAAGAATGTATTTGATAATGACATTATTGTAGATATGGATTTTTACTACAATTCAAAAAATAAAAAATTTATCCTCTATGTTATAGATCAAATACAATACCTCCCAGATGGAGAAACCACAAAATGCACTGGAGGTATATTCTATTCAGAAGATGAAGGGAAAACATGGAACAAAAGTAATGGAGATTTAGGTTTAGATATCAATCAATTAACAGGAGGTGTTTCTGATAATTATTACCAATACATTGCTAAGTGGTTTCAAATAACAATTTCTAAAGCTAAAAAAATGTATCCTAAATTACCTACCTATGCGATGCAAAATTTTAGCATGTTAAGTACCGATCCAAGTAGAGAAAAGGCATTGTATATTGGTTTTGCAGATCCACAAGTAGGAAATTCTATTATGCCTGGGCGTTTGTGGTCTACAGATAATAATGGTAAAAAGTGGATTAATACAGCTCGTTTGTATCAAGAAACTTGGGAAAAAGACAAAGCTTATTGGAACGCAAGAAACAATCCGTATCATGAAAACATGAAAGTGGGGCATTATTCACCACACATGCGAAGAAATAAAGATTATGCGCTTAGATCTATGCGTGCTTTAGATGTTGGTGTAGATGGTAGTGTTATGATTGTGTCTGATCATAGTACAATGTTAAGTAAAGACCATGGTTTAACATGGCAACAAATGGATGAGAAAGAAACTAAAAAGGGAGGTATTATTGGTAGAGGAAATAGCAATTTACCAGGTTTAACTATTTTACAAGATCGTAGAAGAACATCTACTTTATTCGGTTCTGGAGAGCATTATCTTTGGATTCCAACAGGAGAAAGTGAAAAAGGAATTCCTGCAATTAAATTTATTAGTAGTGCTCAAGAAACCGTTAGTAATTTGGTTTTTGATCCTTACAATGTACAAACGGTTTATGCCACGTCTAACAGACAAGGAAAGAAGCAGTATTTATTTAAAAGTACAGATGGAGGATTAAATTGGGAAAAATATGGGGTTGCCACACCAGCGACCAACAAATGGAAAGATGATTTTTATACCAATGGACTAACAATTGATCCTATCAACAATCAATACATGTATTTTGGAATTACAAGAATAGTAGATCCTAAAAAAGGGAAAGAAGGTGGCTTTTTCTTTTCTAATGATTATGGCAAAACGTTTCAACAAAGAAACGTAGGGTTGCCTTCTCCAGCTCGTATTAATGATGTACAATTTGATCCAAGAGATACTTCTAGAAAATCATTATTTATAGCTGCTGAAAAAAATACACAAAACTATTTTTTGCCTTTGGCTAAAGGAGGTTTGTATTTTTCATCAGATAGAGGAGCACAATGGGAAAAAGTACAATTGCCTAAAGAGATTGAAAGTGTACAGTTTATAAAATTTGACAATACAAACCGTATGTATATTACTACTGGCCATAATGCTGGAGGTGCAGGGGTTTGGTATACGGATGATTTTGGTGAAAAGTGGCATCGAATTTTTGATTTTTATGGAACAGAATCTTTTGATATTTCTCCTTTTGACAATAATTTAATAGCAGTTGTAGTAAGAAAATCTAAAATTAATCAAGGAGTTTATTTGACTGAAGATAGGGGGATTACTTGGATAAAAATCAATAAAGAGATTGTAACACCACATCAGATTGAGGATATTAAGTTTGATATTTTTGATCCTTCCAAAATATGGATAGCCAACTTAGGTACAGGTTTTTATTTAGGAAGTATTAAAAATGGAAATAAAAATAGAGTGGTAAAAATGGAAACCACTGATGTTAAAATTAAAAAAGGAGAAAAAACGAAACTTAATGCAACCATTGTTAATCTAAATTTTAAAGGAGAAAAACTGATTTGGAAGTCAGAAAATACTGCCGTTGCTAAAGTTGATAAGAAAGGAAATATAATTGCAAAAGGAAAAGGGCAAGTTAAAGTTTGGGCAACTACAAAAAACGGTAGATATGCAGATTTTAGTATTGTTACAGTGCTTTTAAAATAGAAATAATCAAAGTAGAGGTAATCGGTTTTGAATACAAAATGGCAGATTCTTATACTAATTAAAAAACTAAATACTAGAAAAGATATGAAACTAAATAAAGCAATATTGCTATCATTGTTTGTTTTTACTTTATTACCAAAAATTACTTGGGCACAAAAGCAACAACCCAATGTACTTTGGATTTTAACAGATGATCAACGTTACGATGCCATTAGTGCATTTAATAAAATGATTGATGGTCAAGAAATGAGTAAGTTAGGTTATATAGAATCTCCAAAGGTAGATAAGTTAACAAGAGAAGGAACTACATTTATAAATACCTATTGTCAGGCTACAGGTTGTGCACCATCACGTGCCTCTATGCATTACGGTCGTTATCCATTCCGTTCAGGAGTGTATGAATTTGAATATCATAACAACAATGCATCAAGCTCTAAACCAACTTTACCAGAGCAAATGGCTACGTTAGGTTACGAAACTTTGCATATTGGTAAATTAGGAGTTCGTTTAAAAACCAAAGAAGGTGGAAAGCTAAAATCTGCTAAAATATATCAACAAGACATTAGTTTTAAAGAATTAAGAAAAGATGGTTTAACGGGCTGGGGTAAAGATTGGTTTGATGAAATAAATGGAGAAAAAATAAAAAGACAAAACGTAGAGTTTTTTGTAACTGAAGAGGGGGAATTTCAATATATCTCTAAAGAATTAGAAAACAAATTGCCAAATTATAAGGGGACAGCTAAAAAAGCAATGGAAGAGTATGATTTACTTAGACATTATAACAAAAAGAAAGGACCACTTACTCCGTTTACTCCAGGTATATTAGCCGGTGTAAGTTCTAGAAAAGCAGGAGAAACAAGAGATGGTTATTACACTCAATTTTTTAAAAAATATTTAGATAGTGAAAATAAAAAATTTAAAGCAGGTTCTAGAGAATTTAAAGGTGTAAACCCAGATAAACCTTTGTTTTGTCAAATAGGGTTCGATTTTCCTCATACACCAGTACTGCCACCAGCGAGCTACAGAGAACGTTTTAAAAAACATACTTATAACGTACCTTCTTTTGATAAAAAAGAGTTAGAAACAATGCCTAAACAGTTAAAAAAACAAGTAGAAGCGGGTTATTCTGACCATTTTAAAGATGCAGAGAAACAGAAAATGATTCAAGATTATTATGCTTTTTGTGCCTATGGAGATGCATTAGTTGGACAAGCAGTTGATGATTTTGTGGCATATAGTAAAAGTAAAAACCAACCTTATATGATTGTCTATGTCTGTGGAGATCATGGATGGAAATTAAATGAGCACGGATCAGTTTCTAAATTTTCTTCTTGGGATATAGATAGTCATAACCCAATAGTGGTCGTTTCTTCGGATAAAAAAGCATTTCCAGCAGGAAAAGTGGTAAAAGACTTTACAGAGTTTGTAGATATTGCCCCAACAATTATGGCTGCAGGAGGTGCCGATTTAGAAAAATCAGAATATGCATATTTAGACGGTTTAGACATGCAGAAAGTAGCATCAAAAGAAGCCCCTAAAAGAGATTATATTGTGGGAGAAAGTCATGCAGTAACAGGGCCAAGAGCTTACATTCGTACTAAAGATTATGTGTTTTCTATGCAAACTCGTCCTACTAAAAAACGTGGAGAAGATATGAATTGGGCTTTAAATGCTAGTTATAAAGAACTAGATCCTGCTTTGTATTACATGAAAAAAGACCCTCATGAAATTAACAATTTAGCTTTTGATAAAAAGTATGCGAAGATTGCAAAACAAATGAAAGAAAAGTTAATCAATATTGTTTTAGGAGATAATCGAGTAGAAGTTAATTGGGGAAAAAGAGGAGACGGAACAGAAGTTTTTCATAGTAATTTTGCTCCAGGAGCACATGATTATAAATTGACACTTAAAAAATAATAAAGTTTTTAAGTTGTTTAATAGCAGTGAGTTGTAAATACAATATTTAACTACTATAAGAAGCTTAGCAATTATTTTAATAGACCAATAGCAGCTATTACTGTAATTAATCAATATAAAATGAATAAACTAAAAAAAGTAGCATTGCTAGTTTGTGGTTTGGCAACCTTCTATGCAAATGCACAAAAAAAACCGAATATTATTTTGTTGTATGCAGATGATATTAGTGCTCGTGAATTGCCATTTTATGGATCGGATACTTGGACACTACCCAAAGGAGGGAAATTAAAAGGAGGAGATACACAAGATGTAAAATATAGAGCTCATACACCAGTATTAGATAAATTAGCACAAAAAGGGATGTACGTAAATACAACTTGGGCGGCTACGGTTTGTGGCCCAAGTAGAGCTATGATGATGACGGGTAGATATGCACATTTACACAAATGGTGGCATAATAAAGACAAAGGAAAAGCACCAAACGGAAAAGGTTCTTGGGATTTGTATGGAAGTTCTCCGTATTCTATTTCTATGATTGCTAAAAAAGGTGGATATGCGACCTATTGGGCAGGAAAAACACAAATGAATATTGAAGGATTTGAATTTGATGAAGGGTGTTTTACTCCAGGAGAAGGCTCCTACAATAAAGCCATTCATACAACCGATTTTAGACTAGAAACCAGAAAAGTAAATGGAAAAAAGAAAATATTTAATGCTGATACAAATAAAGCCTTGATACAAAAAAGTTATGTACAATCGGGTTGGTATTGGAAACCTCATGTACAACTGATGAACAATCCTAATGCTAAAGAACATTTAGAATGGTGGCCCAATACAAAAGCTTCTGAAAAAGGATTTGGACTAAATACTTTTGGACCTGATGTAGAATTAAAATATGTTTTTGACTACATGGAAAGAAAAGAAAAAGAAGACAAACCTTTCTTTATTTACCACACGAGTCATTTAGGACACGATGCGTTTGATTTTTTACATCCTAAAAGTGGAAATAAATGGCCTGGAACGCCAAAGATTCATTGGGATGGTAAGAAATATTCACGTACAGAACCAAATATTACAGGAGATAATGGTGTGTACAATACGCACGGAACGATTACAGAAGACGGAATTCACAACCATGTAAATTATTTAGATTATCAAGTTTCTTTGTACATGGAAAAACTAAAAGAATTAGGAATAGAGGATAATACTATTTTTATTTTCTGTGCAGATAATGGTACAAGTGGTTACGGAAAATCTAGCCCTATTTCTCAAAGAGGAACGCACGTTCCGATGCTTATTTATGCACCTGTTTTAAAAATGACCAAAAAAGGAGCACAAGATGTATTGGTAAATATTTCTGATATACTACCAACGATAGCAGATGTTGCTGGAGTTAAAATTCCGGATTCTTATGAAATTAATGGAGAAAGCTTACTTCCATTTTTAACAACAAAAAAAGAAAAACACAGAGAGTGGATTTACGGGTATCATAAAGAAACTCAAATTGTAAGAGGAAATTTAGTAATGAAAGATGGAAATAATGTTTGGTATGATGTTAGTAAAACTCCTTCAGATTTAATTAGTTTTCCTAAAATTACAGATTGGTCTAAGGTAACGGTTGCACACAGAAAACAACGTGATGAATTGTTGCACATAATTCCAAAATTCAATTTACATGACACAGAGCACGATGCGCCTAAAAACGGTTATGGAAAAGTAGCTCCTTTAACCTTAAAAAAAAAGGCTTTTAAAGAAATGAATAAATATATAGGATTGATTATTGTAGCATTGTTAGGTGTCAATACAAATGCGCAGTTAAATAAAAAGTATTTTAAAAAATTACAATCTAAACAAGTTACTTCTAGCAATTTGGTGGAATGGCACCAAGTTGGCCCTGGAATGTCGGGTTATTGTGAAGAGTTTTGGTGTCATCCAACAGATAAAAATGTAATAATGATGTCTCCAGATATGTACAATACCTATGGTTCTTGGGATGCAGGAAAAACTTGGAGAACCGTTAAAGATGTAGATGGCTCAGGTAAAGATTTAGCTAGAGTAAGAAAGTTTACATTTTCTCATCAAAATGCAGCTTTTGGTTTTGCAATTACAAGCGGAGGACAATTGTATAAAACGCTAGACACTGGTAGAAGCTGGAAAATAGTAAATGCTTTTAAAGGCCGTTATTCAGAAATAGTTGTAGATCCATCAAACGATAATAATTGGTACATAGGTATTGGAGATTTCTGGAACGTAAAAAAGAATTGGAGACATAAAAATGGGCAAGTAGGAAAGTTAAGTACTAATACTATTTATAAAAGTACAGATAAAGGAAATAGTTGGACAAAGTTTAAAATTGGTTCTTCTGATAAAATAGATATTGGTAGAATTATTGTAAACCCAAACAACTCTAACCTTTTAATAGCAGCAACTAATATAGGTGTTTTTAGAAGTGAAAATCAAGGTAAAACATGGACACAAAGCGCAAAAGGATTACCAGTAAACCGACCTAGAGATTTAGATTATTACTATAACTCAGAAACAAAAGAGTTTATTCTTTACGTGGTAGAACAAACAGTATTTGAAGCAAAAGGGAATACTGTTGCTACAAATGGAGGGGTTTATAAAAGTACAGATAGTGGTAAAACTTGGCAAAATATTACGGGAAATTTAGCAGTAGATTTAAATAAAATTACAAGTAAAAATATTCAGAATAAATATTGGCAATCTTTAGCTTTTTGGTTTCAAACAGATGTAAAAGCGATAAGAAAAAGTTATCCTGTATTGCCATCAAAAGTTTTAGATGTT
This sequence comes from Polaribacter staleyi, assembly GCF_038024045.1. NCBI lineage: Bacteria > Pseudomonadati > Bacteroidota > Flavobacteriia > Flavobacteriales > Flavobacteriaceae > Polaribacter > Polaribacter staleyi. The sequence goes on from NZ_CP150665.1 coordinate 167,640, forward strand.
TGGCATCGAATTCAGGTAAACCCAATAAATAAAAACGAAATTTATCTATCACATAATAACAAACATGATAAGGCTTTTTTACCAGGTGGTGCTTGGAAATCTAATGATGATGGAAAAACTTGGCAAGCTGTATCTAGAGCGGGTAAATATTGGATAGACGGAAAAGATAATGCCTATTGGCAATCTAGAAATAATCCGATAGGAACCAATACAACATTTGCTCATATGCAACCAGAAATGGATAGAAGAGAAGATTCTTGGGGAAACCGTTTTTTAGAGTTAAGTGCAGACGGAACAGCATATATTTGTTTAGATCAACAAGTATTAGAATCAAAAAATGGTGGAGAAACGTGGTTACAAATAGATGATAATGAAACAGAACCAGGTAGTAAACATTGGGTAGGTAGAGGAGATAGTAATTTACCAGGACGCTTTATGTTGTTAGAAACAGGTATTAAAGACAGGTACCTATTAACTAGTGGAGAACATGGATTATGGCAAACTACTTCATTAGATACGCATCCAAATAAAATGGAAGTTGCCGTTACACAATTAGAAGGGCAAATTAATCATGTAGGAGCACATTCTGCCGGTACCGTTGCTGTTCATCCGAATAACCCAGATATTATTTACTTTTTATCTTATAGACAAAGTCATAGAGGTAAGCTTCGTAAATCTATTGATGGCGGAAAAACTTGGAAAAACATTTCAACCATTTTTGCAGCTGATACTCCTGCTCACGAACGTTTGGTGTTTTTAAATTCGTTAATTATTGATGCAAAGAACCCAAGTAATATGTATTTCTGTGCTACTAAAAAACCTATTTCACAAGTTCATGGTCCTTATGCTAAAAAACTAACAAAAGGAGATTACGGTTTCTATCGTTCGGTTGATGAAGGGGTTACTTGGCAATTATCTAATAACGGATTTGAAGAAGAAGCTAGTGTAAGAAGAGTCATTTTAGATCCAAAAAATTCAGAAATATTATATGCAGCTGTAAATTCTGATAATGGTGGGCTGTATAAATCTACAAATAAAGGAAATAGTTGGAATAAATTGAAAATTCCATCAGAAATTAAAAACGTTAACAATGTATTTATCGATAGAAATACACAACATATTTTTGTTTCTGCTGGTAATGAAAATGCGACTGATCTTGGAGGCGGAGTGTGGAGAAGTAAAAATAATAGCAAATCTTGGGAGAAAATTTTTGAACTGCCTTACGTTTGGCAATGTGAAACATCACCAATAAACCCTAAAATTATTACTGTTAGTGCGCCTTTAGCTCACCGTGCAAAATCAAAAAATAAAAAAGCACAATTAAATCCAGGTGCTTATGTTTCTTTTGATGCAGGTAAAACATGGAATAAAATAAACCATGGTTTAGGGCAACAAGATAGAATTGTAGATTTTAAACCAGACCCATACAGAGAAGATATTTTTTGGGCATCACAAAAAGGGAGCGGATGGTTTATAGGATATTTAAAAGGAACAAAAAAGGGATGGTCTAAAAAATAAAAAAGATTTTATTGATGCCTAATCTTTATTTTTTATTAAAATGAGAAAGTTTAAATTATTAGGGCTTGTTTTTTTAGGAATAGTCCTTCAAAATTGCAAAGCTAAAACAGATGGAAAGTGGAACGGGAAAGAATGTGCGGTTGTTTTAACTTATGACGATTCTTTGGAGGAACATTTAGATAATGTAATTCCTAGTTTAAATGCCTATAATTTAAAAGGAACTTTCTATATTATAGGAAGCTCGGATTGTTTTAAGGAAAGAAATAGTGAATGGAAATCTGCTGCCAAAGAGGGACATGAATTAGGGAATCATACCTTAATGCATCCGTGTGCAAATACTCCTAAAAGAAAAAAACAACTTCCTCCTGAACTAGATTTAAACAATTATACATTAAGAAAGGTTGTAGATGAAATAGTATTGACCAATGATTTACTAGCTAAAACAGATGGGAAATCAGAGAGAACTTTTGCTTTTCCTTGTGGGCAAAAAAAGGTAAATGACACAGTTTTCTATAATTCTGTAAAGAAATCTTTTGTAGGAGCGAGAGGTGTAAAACGAGGGATGAAATCTATTAACGAAATAGATTTAGAAGACATTAGTACTTACGGTATGAAAGGACATACAGGACAAGAAATGATTGCTTTGGTAGATGAAGCCATCAAAAATAAAAAACTGCTAGTTTTTTTATTTCACGGAGTGGGTGGTGGTAGTCCTTTAAATGTAGAGATAAATGAACATCAACAATTGTTAGAGTATTTAGACTTACAAAAAAAGAAAGTATGGGTAGCGCCTATGGTAGATGTTGCTTTGTATATAAAACAAAATCATCTAAATGAATAAAAGAAAATTAAAATATTACGTACTCAAATTTCTGATGAACACTTATTAAGTAACATAAATTAAGAAGTAAAAAATGAGAAAAATAATTATAACGGCCTGTTTTTTTATAGTTACAATTTCAATACATGCACAAACAAAAATTGCGAGTATTTTTGGTAATCACATGGTGTTACAACGCAATTCAAAGGTTAAAATATGGGGTACAGATACTCCTAATACAAACATAAATTTAGAGGGAAGTTGGGGGCAAAAAGAAAAAGTAAAAACCGATAAAAAGGGGAATTGGAAAACAACTATAAAAACTACAGATGCTGGTGGACCTTATGTTTTAACGGTAAACGGATCTGATGAAATTATTTTAAAAGATATTCTTTTAGGAGAAGTTTGGATTTGTACAGGACAGTCTAATATGGCAATGCCTTTAAAAGGAGGATCTGGCCAAGAATTAGAAAATAGCAATAATTTAATTTTAAATAGTTCAAATGCTAACCTTCGATTTTTTACCGTTTCCAAAGAAGTAAGTACCACTCCTTTAAATTCTTGCAAAGGAAATTGGGAAGTATCGTCTCCAAAAACAGCCGCTAAATTTAGTGCGGTAGGATACTCTTTTGGAAAAAAACTTCAAGAATATTTACATGTTCCCATCGGATTAATATCTAGTAATGTAGGAGGAACTCCCGCACAGGCTTGGACTCCCAAAGAAACCATTGTAAAAGAGTTTCCGGAGTATAAAAAGGATTTTACTAAAAAACAAAACACAAAATCACCAACTGTTTTATATAATGGCATGATTCATCCTTTAATTCCGTTTACCATTAAGGGAGCAATTTGGTATCAGGGAGAAGGAAATCGATGGAATCCGGAGCAATATGCAAGGTTGTTTCCTGCCATGATTAAGAGCTGGAGACAAAATTGGAATCAGGGAGCATTTCCATTTTACTTTGTACAATTAGCTCCATATGGAAATAAATTAAAAGGTTGGGTTGGAGTGCAACAAGCACAGCTAAAAACCATGTTAACGGTTCCAAATACAGGAATGGCAGTGATTAATGATATGGGGAATAAAACAAGAATTCATCCACCTAAAAAGAAAGGAGTAGGAGAGCGTTTGGCACTTTGGGCATTGGCTAAAGATTATCAAGTAGAAGGAATTCAATATTCAGGGCCTATTTATAAATCCATTAAAATAGTAGGAAACAAAGCTTTGATTGATTTTGAGGAAGCTCCTTTAGGAATTACAAGTATGGGGAAAACTTTAACGGATTTTGAAATTGCAGGAGAAGGTGGAATTTATTATCAAGCAAAAGCTAAAATCATCAACAAAGGAACTGTTTTACAAGTTTGGAATGATGAAATTAAAAAACCGAAAAATGTACGATATGGTTGGCAAAGTTATATAGAAGGGTCTTTGTTTAATACAGCAGGTTTGCCCGCATCGTCTTTTTCTACAGAAGGGTGGAGTCAAATTTTTAATAAATAACAGTTAAATCGATACAGATGAAAATAAGTAGTATTATCATTATTTTATCAATGCTTACGTTCGCAACACAAGCACAAGATTTAGAACGTTCTAGGCCTTCGGATTGGAAAGGGATGGTTTTTGGAGGGCGGTTTATGGATCGATTCTTACCTATGCCTAACACAGATAAGTTAAGATCTAATGTTTGGGGAACAAAAGAAGTGAAACCCCGTTTTATAGACAATGGAATTGAAGATGCTGAATGGTCTTATTGGGGAGGAAATATTCAAGTTGATGATGATGGAAAGTATCATTTATTTGTATGTAGGTGGAGAGAAGATGACCCTAAAGGCCATATGGCGTGGCCAAGATCAGAAGTGGTACATGCTGTTTCTTATGCATCTGTGGGGCCTTATAAGGTAAAAGATGTAATTGGGCCGGGGCACAATCCTGAAATTCAGCAATTAAAAAACGGAGGGTATTTTTTGTACGTTCACAAGTTTTCGGAAAATAACTATTATTATGCAGACAATTTAAATGGTCCTTGGGAAAAAAGAGCTTTTGTTTATGATACTCGTGAACGACCTATTTTAGATCATATATCTAATAATACTTTTGCAAAAAGAGAAGATGGGTCTATGTTAATGGTTGGTCGTGGAGGAGAAGTTTGGATAAGCAAAACAGGACTGCCTCCTTACCATCAAATTTCGTCAACATCTATTTATCCTCCTTATGAAGGTAGGTATGAAGATCCAGTGGTTTGGAAAACAAATATTCAGTACCACTTAGTTGTAAACGATTGGTTGGGGCGTATAGCATATTATATGCGTTCTAAAGATGGAATTCACTGGAAATTAGACAAAGGAGAAGCTTACTTACCTGGAATTGCAAAACACAAAAATGGGGAAATAGAAGATTGGTATAAATTTGAGCGAATTAAAGTACTACAAGATTCCTATGGGAGAGCATACCAGGCAAACTTTGCGGTTGCGGATACTATAAAAAAACAAGACAAAAGAAAAGATCATCATAGCTCTAAGAATATTAGTATACCTATGACAGTAGGTAGGTTAATAGAGTTGGTAGATTCTAATAAAATAGATAAAAATACTTCTGAAATTAAATTGTTAGTAAAGGCAGAGCAAGATTTTAATCCACACAAAGACATTCATTTTAAATCTTTGCGATTTGGAGCTTCTGAAGAAGTAGATTTTGGAAGAGGAAGTAAACTCATTAAAAAAGAAAAAAGAGGTAAAGACTTGTTATTAACTTTTAATGGAAGTGGTAACGGTATTACCGAGGCTAATTTTGTTGCAAAATTACTTGGAAAAACAAAAAAGGGAACCTTGTTATTTGGTTTTGCTAGACTGCCTTGGTTAAGCTATGTAGAACCTGTTTTATCTAGTAAATATCCTGAGTTTACCTTGCATTCTAAAAATTGTATAAGCACTATAGAGATTGAAAATTTTGGACAAGTAGCATCTACTACCTCCAAAGTAATCATAGAATATTTAGAACAAGGACAATGGAAAGTATACCAAACAAAAGAAATTCCGTCTTTACAACCTTATGAAAAAATAATGTTGACTCTATTAGGGAAAAAGATTGGAAATAGAAATACAGCTGTAGAGGTTAAGGTAACCATTTTATCTAAAAATCAAGCACCGGTACTTTTAGAAGGGAAAATAGTAGTTAGATAGGTGTTTTTTTAGGTATTGTCAAGTAAAAATCTAGTTAAAGTCATTTTTGTTTCTTTTGTATAAAGACGCAAATGAAATATATTTATAGATATATAAACTACGTATGATTATTTGCTTTTTATACAAATTAAGTCTTTTAGTTTTATGTATCCTAAAAATAAAATTCACTATAAGTTTAGATAGCATATAGATTAATAAAAACAAACAGTTAATTATGAAACAAAAAGCGGGGTATATAATTCTATTATATTTTAGTTTTTTAGTACAGATTTATGGACAAAAAAGACCAAATGTTATTCTAATTTTAACAGATGATTTAGGGATTGGAGATTTAGGATGTCAAGGAAATCCGTGGTTAAAAACACCAAATATTGATGCTTTTTACAACGAATCTGTAAGAATGACAGATTTTCATGTAAGTCCATATTGTACGCCAACAAGAGCTGCTATTATTACGGGTAAATATCCTATTAATAATGGTGCTTGGGCTACTTATAAAGGTAGAGATGCTTTGTCTGAAAATACAACAACAATTGCGAATGTTTTAAACAAAATGGTTATAAAACGGCATTATTTGGCAAATGGCATTTGGGCGATAATTACCCGACAAGACCTACAGATTTAGGCTTCGAAACCGCAACACATCATTTAGCTGGTGGCGTAGGAGAGTTGTCTGATTATTGGGGGAATAGTTATTATGATGATATTTATTATGTAAACAACAAACCCAAACAATTTAAAGGATATTGTACGGATGTTTGGTTTGAGGAAAGCATGAAATTTATCAAAAAAAATAAGAAGAAACCTTTTTTTTTATACCTACCAACAAACGCGCCTCATAGTCCATTAATTGTAGATGAAAAATATAGTGATCCATACAAAGCACTTGAAGGAAAAAAAATACCAAAAGCTAATTTTTATGGTATGATTGCTAATATTGATGAAAATTTTGGGAAACTTAAAGTATTCTTAAAAAATGAAAATATGTTAGACAATACTATTTTGATTTTTATGAGTGATAATGGTTCAGGAAGTGGTGTTAGTGTTGACGGGAAATTAGGTTACAACAAAGGATTTAGGGGGAAAAAAGGTGCGAAATTAGAAGGAGGTCATAGAGTGCCCTTTTTTATTCGTTGGCCCAATGGAAAAATTGAAGGTGGAAAAGACATCAATAATTTAGTAGAACATGTTGATTTATTACCAACATTGGCCGCTTTATGTAATTTGCCAGTATCCGAAAAAATGCAACTAGACGGACAAGATTTTTCGCCTTTACTAACGGGAGAAAAAAATAAAATACAATCTAAAGTAGCTTTTATTCATCATAGGCAAGATTGGAGGCAACCAAAAGATGTTGAAGAAACATGTATCATGCAAGATCAATGGAGGTTGATTAACGGCAAGGAACTTTATGATATAGAAAAAGACCCCAAACAGCGCACAAATTTGGCTACTAAATATCCTAAATTAGTATCTAAATTATTAAAAAAGAATGCTAAGTTTTTAGAACGTGCAAAAGAAAATTCTGAGTATTATGAACTACCGGTCAGTGTTGCTGGTAATAAAGCTCAGAATGAAATTAAACTAACCATACAACATGCAATTGGTGAAGATGGTGGAATTTGGAAACCAGAACAAGTTGCTGCTGGAATGAAAAACACAAATAATAAGCATGCATTAAAAGTAGAAAAATCGGGTCTGTATCAAATTTCTTGCAGACGATGGCCAAAAGAATGTCCGGGACCTATTTTAGGAATTCCAGAGAAAAATCCAAAGAATTTATACAATTATCAAACAATTTCACCAGAAAAAGTAAGGATTAGTATTGCAAATCAAATACATGAAAAAGTAATAAAAGAAAATGATGAATTTGTTAGTTTTAAAGTAAACTTATTAAAAGGAAAAACTTTATTGACAAATGATTTTATACAAGGAGATAGTAGCTATGGAGTATACTATACGTACATTAAATATATAGGTAATTTAAAATAATTAAAATTAAAATGAATCGATTTATTAAGAGTAAAATACTAGTGGTGTTAGCAGTTTTTGGAGTTATTGCTATTGAGAATGCACAAAATGTAGATTTTTCGTTTGAAAATACAGAATTATCCATAGATAAAAGGGTGGAGGTTTTAGTTTCTCAAATGACATTAGAAGAAAAAATAGATCAATTAAGAAACGGAGCACCTGCGATACCTCGTTTACATGTGCCAGATTATGATTGGTGGAATGAAGCATTACATGGTGTGGCACGTAATGGAAAAGCTACTATTTTTCCACAAGGAATTGGTATAGGGGCAACTTTTGATCCTGTGCTGGCAGAAAAAGTAGCTTCTGCGATTTCTACAGAAGCAAGAGCAAAATATATTATTTCTCAGAAAAATGGAAACCATAGTAAATATGCAGGGTTAACGTTTTGGACTCCAAACGTAAATATTTTTAGAGATCCACGTTGGGGAAGAGGACAAGAAACTTATGGAGAAGATCCTTTATTAACCTCTAAAATAGGTATAGCTTTTGTAAAAGGTTTACAAGGGAATGACCCTAATTACTTAAAATCGGCGGCTTGTGCAAAACACTTTGCTGTACATTCGGGACCAGAAAGCATGAGACATCATTTTAATGCAGAACCAACACAACAAGATTTATACGAAACATATATGCCTGCTTTTGAGGCTCTTGTAGTAGATGCAAAAGTAGAAGGTGTTATGACTGCTTATAATGCCGTTTATGGTGTGCCATCTGGTGCTAGTAAATTTTTAATACAAGATATTTTAAAAGACAAATGGAAGTTTGATGGTTATATTACATCAGATTGTGGTGCCGTTAGTGGTATTTTTAATAAAATGAAATATGTTAAATCTGCCGAAGAAGCAGCTTCTGTAGCATTAGAAGCCGGAATGAATTTAAATTGTGGAAATACGTTTAAATTTCTTAAAAAAGCTGTGGAAACAGGCTTGATTTCAGAAGAATTAATTCACGAAAGAACTAAACAATTATTTAAAACACGTTTTAGGTTGGGGATGTTTGACAAGTCAGATACAAATCCTTATTTAAATGTAGGTCCAGAACATATTCATAGTAAAGAACATATTGCTTTGGCTAGAGAAGCTGCTCAAAAATCAATTGTATTGTTAAAAAACAAAAACAATACATTGCCTATTTCTAAAGATGTAAAAGTTCCTTATGTAACAGGACCTTTTGCCAATTCTGCAGATGTGTTAATGGGGAGTTATTACGGAATTAGTCCTGGTATTGTTACTGTATTAGCAGGTATTGCAGATGCTGTATCTTTAAGTTCTTCTTTAAATTATAGAAGCGGAGCATTGCCTTTTCATAAAAATATCAACCCTAAAAATTGGGCACCTAATGTAGCTGCAGAATCTGATGTTACTATTTGTGTAGTTGGTTTGTCTGCAGATAGAGAAGGAGAAGAAGTAGATGCAATTGCTGCTGAAAATGTAGGAGATAAAACTGATTTAAAATTGCCACAAAATCAAATTGATTATGTACAAACTATGGCAAAAAAGAAAAAAGGACCTTTGGTATTGGTAATAGCAAGTGGAAGTCCTATTTCTTTAGAAGGAATAGAAGAGCATTGTGATGCTATTATACAAATGTGGTATCCTGGAGAACAAGGTGGTAATGCTGTTGCAGATGTGTTATTCGGAGATATTTCTCCATCGGGTCACTTGCCTATTACATTTCCTAAAAATGTAGAACAATTACCTTCTTATGAAGATTATTCTATGAAAGGTCGTACTTATAAGTACATGACAGAAGAACCTATGTATCCTTTTGGTTTTGGATTAACATATTCTAAAACAGAAATTAAGAACTTAAAATTGAGCAATACAAAACTTAGAAAAAACGGAAGTTTAGAAGTAAGTGTGGAGGTTGCTAACGTAGGAAATTATGATATTGATGAGGTGGTTCAATTATATGTAAGCCCTAAAGTAAATAAAGACAATTTACCTTTACAAAGTTTAAAAGCTTTTAAAAGAATTACATTGGCTAAAGGAGCTATAAAAACAGTTTCTTTTACTTTAAGTACAGAAGAGTTAAAAGTAATTGATACTAAAGGAGCTAAAGTTTGGAGAAAAGGAGATTATAAAATTACGGTTGGAAATTCATCACCAGGAAATAAAAGTGTAAAGTTAGGAGCCGCAAAACCACAAGAACTTACAATTACTTTAAGATAAATTCAATAATAAAATAAAATAAAAAATGAAAAGAATAGTTAGTTTATTCGTTTTTGCCATCTTGTTTTTAGGACAACAAAAAACAGCAGCCCAAAAGAAAACAAACATTGTTTTTTTATTTGCAGATGATGCTGGGTATTTTGATTTCGGTTTTCAAGGAAGTAAAACATTTAGCACCCCTAATTTAGACAAGTTAGCTTCTGAAGGGATGATTTTTAAAGAAGCATATACTACAGCAGCAGTTTGTGGTCCTTCTAGAGCAGGATTTTTAACAGGTAGATATCAACAAAGATTTGGATTTGAAGAAAACAATGTACCAGGTTATATGAGTGAATCTTCTAAATTATTAGGAGATGATATGGGATTGCCTTTAAAGGAAAAAACAATTGCCGATCACTTAGGTAAATTAGGATATAAATCTATTGTTTTAGGCAAGTGGCATATGGGAAATGCAGACAGATATCATCCTTTATACAGAGGTTTTGATGAGTTTTATGGTTTTAGAGGAGGAGCAAGAAGCTTTTTTCCTTTAACACAAAAACAAGCTATCAATAAAAAAGAAGATAGGTTAGAAAAAGGATACAAAGTATTTAAAGAGCCGTCTAAATATTTAACTTATGATTTAGCGGATGAAGCGTGTGATTTTATCGATAGAAATAAGAAAAATCCATTTTTTATGTATGTTTCTTTCAACGCAGTACATTCTCCTATGCAAGCTACTCCAGAAGACTTAGCTAAAATTAAAGGATTAACAGGAAAACGTAAAATTTTAGCAGCCATGACGCTTGCTTTAGATAAAGCATGTGGACAAATTTTAAAAAAATTAAAGGATGAAGGCTTAGAAAAGAACACTATGATTATTTTTTCTAATGATAACGGTGGACCTGACGGAACACATACTTGTAATTTTCCATTAAGTGGATGTAAGTCTAATAACTTAGAAGGAGGTATAAGAGTTCCTTTTGTACTGAAATATCCATCGGTAATTAAACCAGGTTCAGAATATAGCAAACCTATTAGTATGTTAGATATGTTACCAACATTTGTAAATGTTGCAGGAGGAAATGCTTCTAAAATTAAAGATATTGATGGAGTTGATTTATTGCCGTATGTAACGGGTAAAAATAATGCAGATCCTCATAAAATGTTATATTGGAAAAAAGAAAATAGAGGGATTATAAGAAAAGGAGATTGGAAATTATTGCGTTTTCCAGATAGACCTGCAGAGTTGTATAATATATCAAAAGACATTTCTGAAAACAATAACTTAGCATATAAATATCCAGAAAAAGTTAAAGAACTATTTACAGATTTGTTTGAATGGGAAGGTGAATTAGAAAGACCTTTGTGGCAGTTAAAACGGATTTACGAAGTAAATGCAATGAAGCGTGTAGACGAAAAAAGAACCCCTGTTTTAGATTAATAAAAAACTACTCATCAATAAAAGCTCTTGATTTTTTCAAGAGCTTTTATTGTTTTATGTCATAAAATAATGGAAAAGTACCTTTCTATTAAATACTCAATACTAAAAATAGTACTTAAAATTTATAGTAGAAATTAAATACTTTTTAAAAGTAAATTCTTTAAATAAAATGTTTAAAAGTTGTTTGTGTTCTTATTAAGAACATTTGAGATATTAAAATAATAATAATATGCGTTTTTTTGATTGGTTAAAAGTAACATATCGATAGGCTTTAGAGAAAATTAATAAGAACAACAAAACACACATAGATGAAAATTAAAAGAATTGCAATACTTATAACTTTTATAGTCACGGTTTCAATAATAAATGCTCAGGAAAAATTTAAACCAGAGTGGGAGAGTTTAAAAAAACATAAAGTAACACCAGAGTGGTTTGCTGATGCAAAGTTGGGTGTTTATTTTCATTTTGGTGTGTACAATGTACCTGCCAATGGTAATGAATGGTATGGTCGTTTTATGTACGATAAAAATCGTAGAAAGAATTGGGGCAAAGATATTTATGATTATCATACTAAAACCTACGGTAGAGATAAACAATATCATGATTTTATAGCCGAGTGGAAGGCAGAACAATTCTCAGCAAAAAGATGGGTAGATATGTTTGAAAACATGGGGGCTAAATTTATTGGAACTATAGCAGAGCATCATGATGGATTTTCGTTGTGGGAAAGTAAAGTAAATCCTTGGAATTCTAAAGATATGGGACCTAAAATAGACATTGTTAAAGAAATGGCTTACGAGGTTAAAAAACGTGATTTAAAATTTATGACAACTTTTCATCACGGTTTTCACATGATGTTTTTTCCTAAGAAAGAAAACACAATATTAAGACCTGTGTCTCAACATTTAGCTGTTTATGAAAATATTGAATATCCTCAAGGAGATAAATTTGATATTTTATACGGAAATACTTCTTATAAAGAAGAATGTGATATTTGGATAGGGAAACTAAATGAAGTTATTGACACCTATTGTCCTGATTATATTTGGATGGATTTTGCTCAAGGCTATGTACGTGAAGATTATCGCAAGCAATTTTTAGCGAACTATTTTAACAAAGCAGATGCTTTAAATAAAGAAGTTGTTGTAAATACGAAAGGAACCTTTTTTCCAACGGATGTTGCTATTGTAAATTTAGAAAGAGCAACAATGGAAGATATTACACCAAATGTTTGGGTAACAGATTTTCAAATAGGAAGTTCTTGGGGATACAATAAAGACAAGCGTTTTGCTATTAACCCACAAAAAGCAATTAGAATATTAGCAGAAGTTGTAAGTAAAAATGGCGTAATGATTTTAGCTGCAGCACCTATGGCAGAAGGAATTATACCCGAAGAACAAGTTGCGGCAATGAAGGGAATCGGTCATTGGCTAGGACTCTATGGTGAAGCGATTTACAAAACACGTCCTTTTGTAGAATTTGGTCAGGGACCAACAATCTTAAAGAGAAATCCTGAAGATGAATGGAACGCTTATGGTGCAATAAAAGAGGGGTTAAATAATTTAAATGCAAAAGATGTTCGTTATACTAAAAAGGGAAAATATGTGTATGCCATTCAATTAGGTTGGCCAGGAGCTAAACAAGAAATTACTCTTAAATCTTTTGCAGGAAAGGCAAAAGATTTAAAAATTAAATCAATTAAAGTTCTAGGTAGCAAGGAGCGTATTACATGGAAAAAAACGAATGCAGGATTGCTTGTTGTTTCTCCTAAAAAAATGCCAGAATATGGTGAAGCTGCTATTGTTTACAAAATCACATTAAAATAGAAAACCAGTAATATTTCATAGAAAATAAAAGTATTTCTATGCTTTAAATTCTACTGTAATTTACGGAATTAGATAGCGATATCGGAAAATATTTGGTTAATGGCTATAGAATAACATGATAGAAAAAGCTAGCGAAAGAAGAATTAGAATCTCAATTATATAACATAAAGAAGATATATCTTAAAACAATAACGATGTATAAAACGTCTTATAAAGGTTTCATAATTAACTAAGTAAATGAAAGGTTTTGATATTTTTTTAGAACAAAAAATTAAATAAACAACACTATGTTTCAATTAAATAAAATAAAAATTACCACAGTAATCTTAATCATATTTAGCAATGTTCTTAGTTTGTTAGCTCAAACAGAAACGGCCAACCCTAATAATATAGACCAAATTATTACTTGGGGAAATGATGGTGTTACAAAAAAAATAATCTTACCAGAAGGTTTGTATGAATTTCCTAAAACGGTATCGTTAGAAAATAACAACCTGGTTTTAGAAGGCAGTGGTATGGATAAAACTACAATGAAACTTACAGCATTAAAAAATGTATTTATTGATGCTAAAGGGAATAATTTTAGAATAAGTAACTTAACAATTGATGGAGGAGATAATCAAAAAACATTTGGAAATACGATATTTCGTTTTAATAAAAGTAAGGGACATCAATTTAAAAATGTAACCTTTATTAATTCTCTAAGAAATGCTATTACGGCTAGCAATGCCTACGCTACCGATGGCTTAGTTTTAAAAAATTGTATTTTTTCGAATATAGATTTTATGCCGCTTCAGATTTTTAATAGAAATACGAATCAAAGAGGAGGAGAAGTAATTGTAAACGTTGATAAGGTTATAATTGATGGTTGTGTTTTTAAAGAAGGATATCAAACAGCTATTTCATCAGACAATGGAAATGATAGAGAAAACAGTGGTGATGGTACAGGAAGAAGGTATACAGAAAGTACAAGTTTAAACGGAACAATTATTGAAAATTGTACGTTTGAAAAAAGCAAACAATTTCATATTGCAATGGTGCAAACCAAAGATGTTATCATCCGAAAAAATATTTTTGAAGGAATGACAGATGATGCTGGAGGAGGTTGTCAGGCAATACACATGGAGCAATTTACTAAGAATATTGAGATTTATAATAACACTTTTTCAATGTCTAATAGCGTGCCTAAAGCTTATGCTTATATTCATATAAACGGAACAGAAGGACATAAAAGGGTTACACAGTTACAACCATCTAACACTTTTTCTACTTGGACTTATAATGTATTTGGGAGCAATGAAAGAAGAGCAAGTACAAAATGTGCTAAAGAAGGTAATACAAACAAAGATTGTAAAAGAGATGTACATGCGTATGGAGCAAGAAATATTTATATAGCTGGAAATACTTTTAATGAATCTACTAAAATATCGAAATATATTTTGATTAATGAAGGAGAAAACATTCAAATAGGAACTAAAAAAGGCGGAGATATTTTATTAAATGATTTTATTGGAGGAGATGTAAATACTAAGAAAATTTTATTTGGGGGAAATGATGAAGGAACAGGAGATGTACTAATTAGAGCAGGTCAGAATATAATGGAAAGCAATCTAAGTATTCAAAATGTAAGTTTTGATTTACCTCCCATTAGATTACAGAAGCCAATTGTGGTTGAAAAACATTTAGGAATTTCTAAGAATGTTAAAAATAATGAAAAAACATTTTTTTATCCGAATCCTGCACAAAACAACATTAGAGTTACTACAGAATATTCTAATTACTCTGTTGTAATCCTAACCCAATCAGGTCAGTTTATAAAAAAGATTTCATCTAATAATATTGTTAATAAAAGGATCGATTTAAAAGAATTCAATCCAGGTATTTATGTATTTGTATTAAAAGTAGGGAAAAGAAAAATAAAATCACAAAAAATAATTATTAAAAGGAAAAAATAAGCTGATTAGTAAAATGCTGTTTGTTAAAGCTAATAAGTACTTTCTAAGAAAAATAACTAATTATGAAAACAATAATATCCTTATTTATTATAATTACCGCTATAAGTGTTAATACGATATTAGCACAAGTATCTAACAAACCTTATTCTTTTGATGTAAACAAAACAGAAGAGTTAAGAATGCGAGACGGTTTGCCTAATTTTTTTAAAAAATTAAAAGCAGGAGATGATGTTAAGATAGGTTACATTGGTGGAAGCATTACCAATGGAGGTTTATGGAGAACAAAATCCTTAGAATGGTTAAAAAATGAATATCCAAAAGCAACTATTACTCAAATAAATGCGGCCATTGGAGGTACAGGACCAGATTACGGAGCTTGTAGAATATACAATCATTTGTTACAACACAAACCAGATATGGTTTTTATAGAGTACCGAGTAAATAATGGAGGTGTGTATAAAGGAAGAGCTCTAGAAGGATTAATACCTCAAATATGGAAAGAGAATCCAAATACAGAAATTTGTATTGTGTACACCATAGCAAAAGGGATGATTGCAGATATTAAGAAAGGAAAACAAACCAACGCAGGTAAAAGCATGGAACCTGTAGCAAACCATTATGGTATTACTTCTATAGAATTTGGTTTGGAAGTTGTAAAATTATTAAATGAAAATAAACTTGTTTTTCAGAAAGGTGATAGTGCTTCTAAAGGAAAAATAATTTTTACGAATGATGGCACACATCCATTAGAAGCCGGACATGATATTTATAAAGATGTATTGGTACGATCTTTAAAGAAAATAGAGAATTATGGAACTCCAGGACCTAATGTTATTCCTGTTGCTTCTAAAAAACATATTTTTTCTGATGCTGCATTAATGCCGATTTCTAAAGCTAGATTTTCATCAAAATGGACAAAAGTTAATTTTGATGACAATGCTGTTTATATTAATGATGATTTTACAGATAAAAATGGAGGCGATAAAACTCTTTTTGAAGAAGCGAAGAAAACCACTATTATAGGAGAATCTTTTACCGTGAATTGGAATGGATTCTTGTTAGGACTTACAACAAAGTTAGAAGCCAAAGGAGCCATTCAGATAGAAGTTAGAACTGATGGAGGTGCTCCAAAGCTTTTTGATTTAAAATCTAGAAGTGGTAAATCGCAAAATAAATATATCTTTTTAGATGAAATTAAAGCAGGAACTCATACTACTACTGTTAAGTTGTTAAAGTTAGCAAAAGGGAAAGAATTTCAAATAGGACAATTTTTAGTGGTGAAGGAATAGTTTTAGTAGGGCAGATGACTATAATTATCTAAAAAGTAAGTTTTGAACTTAAAAAAAATAAAATAGAGTACTACAAGATATGTAAGTTTAAAAACTCAGAATTGTTAAAATTCTGAGTTTTTTTATGTGATTATAATACATTATTAACCAGAATTTATTTTGTTTTAATTTTGAAAATGAGGGTTAATATAAAAAAGAAGTCCCAATTTATTTCTATAGAATATTAACCGTTATTTATGCTATATGTCTATATGTTTTCTTTTTTTTTATAATAAAAATAAGTTAAAGAACTGTTTATTAATGGTTTGTGTTTTTTTGTATTTTTAGTATACCGTTGATATGTTTCCACAAATAGAACATCTGTGACCTTGTAATTTTAACATTAATTTAATATTTGTTTAGTATAAACCCAAAAACAAAAAAAACATGAAAATTAATTTACTTGAAAACAAAGAGTTCAAGAAATTTCGATTTAAATCGGTCATTTTAGTTTTTACATTATTTTTAAGCATTGGTTCATTGCATGCACAAAAATTAAATGTAAAAGGTAATATTTCTGGAGATGGATTTCCTTTGCTTGGTGCAAGCATTGTTATTAAGGGAACCAAAAAAGGTGTCTCAGCAGATTTTGATGGAAATTATAATATTAAAGTAAAAGAAGGTCAAACATTAGTTTTTTCTTACTTAGGTTATTCAACAAAAGAAATAAAGGTTGGTAATAACAAGGTAATCAATGTTATTTTAGAATTAGATGCAGCAACGTTAGATGAAATTGTTGTTGTTGGTTATGGTTCTCAGAAAAAGAAAGAGGTAACAGGAGCTGTTGTACAAGTTAAATCAGAAGATTTAGAAAGAACCACAACTCCAGATATTGGTACTGCTTTACAAGGACAAATAGCAGGTGTAAATATTGCAGCGAGCTCTGGAGCTCCTGGTGAATCATCTAATATTTTAATTCGTGGATTTAGTTCTTTAATGGATGGGCAAAACGGACCTTTGTTTGTTGTAGATGGTATTCCTTTTGATTCTGACCCGGGATTAAGTATAAGTGAAATTGAATCTGTAGATGTTTTAAAAGATGCTGCTTCATCTTCTATATATGGAACTCGTGGTGCTGGTGGGGTTATTTTAATAACAACAAAACAAGGTAAAGTTGGGCAAATGAATGTTCGTGTTAACTCTGAGTATGGTGTTCAAAATATTACTTCGAAATTTAATACCATGTCTTCTGAGCAAATTAGTTATCTTAATCTTACAAGAGGATATTTAGAGAGTGGTAAAATAAAGGGTAATGTAGAGTATGAGATTACTAGAAACAGATCTTATTTAACAAATAATACAGATATAAAACAAGTTTTATTAAAAAACAATGCTCCAGTGCAAAATCACTCGGTTAACATAACCGGAGGTAAAGAGGGGTTAACTTATAATTTTAATGTCAATTATTTTGGGCAAAAAGGTATTGTTTATAATTCTAATTTAGATAGGTTTAATGTTCGTGCAAATACTGTATTTACAACAGGTAAATGGAAAGTTATTACAGGAATAAATTTTAGGAGAGATCAAAAATTAGTACCATTAAGTAATATGGTAAGTAGAATTTTTGATTATAAAGTATTTAGACCAGTTATCAATTTAGATGATGATGAAATATTTAATGCATCAGATATTAGTACAGACGATCCAGATTCTGATTGGCGATTAAATACAGCAAGAAATCATGCAAATAGTGTTAGAGCTTTAAAAACAGAAGAAATTCATAATACTAACAGTACTACCGGTAATTTACAGTTAGAATATCGCTTGTCTAAATCTTTAAAACTTACGTCTAGATTTGGAGCTACTTATACAAATAGAAAAGAAACTAGAAAAATACCAAGATTAGATATTTATAATACAGATGGAGATTTAATTACAAATCCTCTTGCAATTACTTCTCAAAGAATTACAGTAGTTGATAATTCTAAAATAACTTCAGAGCAATTTCTTAATTATGATAAACTATTTGGTAAACATAGTTTTAAATTTTTATTAGGTACTTCTTACGAGAAATCAACTCAAGAAAGAGTACGTTTAGAAGTAAGAAATAATATTAACCCAGAGATTACTGTTTTAGATAATTATGAGCTATTGTGGGATATTGAATCTGGAGGGGTAGATTATGTTAGAACTTTACAAGGAAACATAGCTAGATTACAATACAATTATGATGGTAAATATTTATTTAGCGCAAGTGGTAGATATGATGGTTCATCACAATTTAGTAAAGGACAAAAATATGGGTTTTTCCCATCTGTGTCTGTTGGATGGAATGTTTCTGATGAGAAATTTTGGGATTCTATGAAAGGTATTGTAAATTCTTTTAAGGTTAGAGGAAGTTACGGAACTACTGGTAATGATAGGTTTACACCTTATAGTAATCAATCTGTAGTAGAAATTGGTAGAGATTATGTTTTTGGTAGCAATAATGCTTCTCCAAACATTACAAACCCTTCTAGTGATGAAATTAATTTGGGAACAACCCAATTAGAATATGGTAATCCAAAACTAAGATGGGAAACTAAAGTAGAGCAAAATTTTGGATATGATTTAGGGTTATTTAAAAATAAATTAACTTTTAGTTCAGATTTTTATAGAAGTGAGGTTAAAGATTTATTATATCAAGTAGTAAATCCACCTTCTTCTGGTGTTTCTGGAGAGTATCGTAGTACAGTATTTAATGTAGGAGACATGACAAATACTGGTATAGAGTATGGTGCAAAGTATAACCACTCTGCTAATTCTGGTTTTAAATGGTCATTATCTGCAACTTATACTAGTAATGATAATGTTGTAACTAAAACAAGCCCAAATAATCCAGTAGTAAATTTAGATAATAGTTATATTTCTTCAGCTGGTGTTAGAGAGTTAGTAAGTGTAATTAGAGAAGGCTATGAAGTAGCTGCATTTTTCTTACGTCAATCAGACGGTATTATAAAAACTCAAGAACAGTTAAATGAGTATAAAAAAATAAGCCCTAGTGCACAATTAGGAGAGCTTATGTATATCGATCAATTAACAGTAGACACAGATGGAGATGGAATAGCAGATGCAGGTGATGGTACAATTGATGACAATGATAAAGTATATTCAGGTAGTGGTACTCCAGATTGGGAGGGAGGAGTAAACTTCTCTGCTAATTATAAGAATTTTGATTTTTCTATGCAATGGTATGGAGCATTTGGTGGTAAAGTTATGAATGGAACAAAAGCATATGCGTATCAAAGAGGTGTGCATAGAGATTTATTTTATTCTTGGACAGAAGTGAATACAAACGCAGATATTCCTTGGTTTAATGGTAATAACAGTACTTCTTATAGAGGAGGGTCTGATTATTTTTTAGAAAATGGAGATTTTGTAAGATTACGTAACGTAGCTTTAGGATATTCTTTTTCTAAAAAAATGTTAAGTCAAATTGGTGTTAGTAAATTTAGAATTTATTTACAAGCACAAAACCCTATTACTATTACTAAGTATACAGGTTTTGATCCTGAAGTAGGAGGTAACGGGTTAAGTACTCGTGGTATTGACAGAGGTAGATATCCTGTGTCATCTCAATACAAGTTAGGTCTTCAACTACAATTTTAAAAAATAAGAGATGAAGATAATAAAGATAAAAGACATAAAAATAAACTTAAATATGAAAAATACACTTTTAAAAAGAATAGTTCCTCTATTGGTGCTTGTATTTCTATTTCAAGCATGTTCTAAGGAATTAGATCAATTAAACCCAAATGCACTTACAACAGGTAGTTTTTGGAAAACAAAAGGAGATTTAAATGCAGGTTTAAATGCAACGTATGCGGCATTAAGAGATGAGAATATTCTAGGTATTTTATCAGAACCTACTCGTACAGATATTGCAACACCTAGAAATTTTAGACAGAATACTACTGGAACTCCTCTTTACGATCAAACGTTTGATTTAACTACAAATGAAGTACAAAATAAATGGGATGCTTGTTATTTAGGGATATTTAGAGCAAATCAAGTTTTAGATGCTTATGAAAAATTAAAATCTACATACACCGGAGTTGAAGGTGTTGCTGCAGGTTTACGATTAGAAGCAGAAGCAAGGGCTTTAAGAGGTTACTATTATTACGTATTACATAGTTCTTATAATAAAGGTTCTTTACCTTTATTTACAACTGTACCTGTATCTTTTGATGATTTTCAGAAAAAGTTTTCTACATCAGAAGAAATTAAAACTTTTTTTAGAGCAGATTTACAATACGGTTTAGATAATTTACCAGCAGATTATAATGATTGGAGAACTGTGGCAGGATCAGGAAATTTAGGACGTATTACTGCAGGAGCTTGTGAAGCTTTAATTGCTAAGAGTTATATGAACGATAATGATTTTAGTACGGCAGAAGTGTATTTAAAAAATGTTATAGATAATTATAATTACTCTTTAGTAGATGATCTATCTAAGTGTTTAACAGGTATAGAGGAGTTTAATTCAGAATCTATTTTTGAGGTAAATTATAGTTTAGCAAATCTTTTAGGGTTAGAAGAACAAAATTTAGCTCAAAAAATTTCATCTCGTTTACATAATAGTAATGACCATGTTATGTCATCTTGGTTAACTCTTGCGTTTTCTAAAGAAAAACCAGATCCTTCAGATCCAGCAAATTATGTTGATAGAAACATTTACGACCCGGCTAATGGAAATTTAGCTAGTGTAGAGTTAAATGTACTTAGAAAATATAGTTTGCGTACAGCAAGTACAATATCTATAGTAGATGATCCAGATTCTCCTATGTATGGTGTTTCTTCTGCTGAATTTGGAATAGACCCAGATGCAGCTCCTCATTCTAAAGTAAATACTTCTATTTGGAAAAAATTTACAAGTTGGAATGTTCCAAATGGAGGTAAAGGAGAACTAGAAGATTTAGAAACTAGAGGTAAATCAGAATTAAATATTCCAGTAATACGTTTGGCAGAAATTTATTTATTATATGCAGAATGTATGATAGAAAGCTCAAATTTATCTGAAGCACTAGTTTATATTAATAGAATTAGAAAAAGATCTCATCTTTATTTATTAGGTAAAGAAACTGAAGCTGGAGCAGAATTTGTTGGTCAAGCAACTTATTTAGATGATATCGATTTAGATGATAGTAATGGAGAAGAACAAGTAACTTTAGAAAACTTAACAAACCATTTACGTTTTGTAGAAAAGCCTTTAGAATTATGTTTAGAAGGGCAAAGAACCGTAGATTTAAGAAGATGGGGTGTTTGGAAAGAACGATTAGTTTATTTATCTCAATTTGAGTATGATGCATGGAATTACAGACAAAACCTAACAGGGAAACACCCAGTTAGATGGAGAAACTTTATTACGCTTAATGGAGATGTACCAACTTTTACACTTAGAATTCCTGCAAATCCTCAAGCAAATGGAAATAGAAGAGTAAAAGAAGCTACGTTAAGAGATAACTTTTTAGGATCACAAAATTTTAATGAAGAACTTCATTCTTATTTTCCAGTTCCTCAAGATGAAAGAAATGCCAATTTAAATTGGGATAAATAATTTAATTATTAAATTTTATTCCTAATAGTTTAAAAAACAAAATGTATTAAATATGAAAACAATAAAAAACTTATTATACGCATTCTCGTTATTGTTGCTGATAATATCATGTAATAATAACGATTATGAAATTCCCTCAGAAGAAATATCAGATCTTTATATATTAACATCAGCGGGTGTTAATACAGTAACTATGAGAACAGAAGTTAATAACTTCTTTTCATTGTCAGACATTTCGCAGGGTACGTTAGAACGTAAATGGACTATTAACGAAGGAGATTTTTTCTTACAAGGACCATTACCAGACAAACTACCAAATTATGATGATTATATTATAAATGCTGGCGATACTGTTTCCAAAGATCAAACAGTACATGTAATGTTTAAAAAAGGAGATTCTTTAACTAAAGTTAAATATTATGGAGTATTTAAAGACTCCACCGAATTTGAATTTAATGTTTCTTATGATAATCTTACTGCTGCTTTTATTCCAGATACAATTAGAACTAAAAAAATTGAAGATAAATGGATTGCAGAATATACCTATTTAATAGATGTTTATGATACTGTAGTTGCTACACCAGAGTTAAGACGATTGGATGAAACAATAATAGATCATAAAAATACAGCTTCTATGACTGTAAAATTTGGAGATCAAATAATTATTGAAGATTTAAGTGCTAAGCTTATTGATAACAATGCACGTCCTCAAATAACAAAATTTAGAATGCATACATTAGAAGAAGATGAAGAAGCTAGAACAGGTTATAGTGTGAGTAATTTTGATAGAGAAGGAGATTTTACTAAAAGAATAATTGATACGTTACAATTTTCTAGACTTGGAGAATACCAATTAGAATTAACGGCTTCAAGACTTAGAGATGAAGACTTAGGTGCTAGTAGTGATGTTTATGATGTACCAATGATATTTAATGTAGTTCCTTTAGATGAAGACTTAGTTTTAGATACTACTGTAAGAGCTGTAGCAGAATTAGATGATAATAGAATATCAATACCAATTAGTTCTCGTTTAAAAGCAATAGAGGGTAATGTTCTTAACGATTTTACAGTAAAGGTTGATGGTACAGTTGTGCCAACAACTAATGTATCAATTGCATCTTATAATGGAGGTAATGGAGGATTGGTATATCTTTCTTTAGAAACACCTTTGGTACCTACAGATGCAGCTAAAGTGGTTACAGTTAGTTATACAGGTAGTACTATTATGTCTTTAGATGATCGTGTATTACAATCTTTTACAGATGAACCGATTGAAGTATTTGTACCTACTCCAATGAATAAAGTTGGAGGAGTATTAGAATCTGAAAATGATGAGATATTAATTCGTTTTAATCAAAATATAGACCCAGTATCAATTTCAAATTCAGCAGACCCTACAGTAGGTTTTAATGTTATTTTAAATGGATCATCTATCGATATTGCTTCTATTTCTGTAGATGCAAATGATACAAAAATGTTAAAAATTACATTATCTGGTATTGGAGCTTCTCTTTATCAAGATGATGTTATTACGATAGCTCATGATGGTACTGGAGATATTAGATCTGTTGGTGATGGTGCTATAGCAGGTTTTACAGCAATTACTGTACAACCTTATTTTAAGAATTTAATTACAGACGGTGGTTTTGAAGGTACGCTTGGAGATTTCTGGGTAGAAGGAGCTAGTGGAGCAGGAGCAACTGTAGCGTTAAGTGCAGATGTAGCTTTTGAAGGAGCACAGAGCGCTAAATTAACAGCTTTAAAACCTCGATTAGAATCAGGGTCAACATTAAATTATGAAGGAGGAGCAACATATGTAGTTTCTTATAGAAGATATATCTTATCATCTTCTGTAACCTTAGATGATTCTTTTCATCAATTAGATCACGGAGATAAAATATGGCTTGATGCAGCAGTTGGGTCAACTGCCGTTACACCTAGATGGTATGGAGAACTTTATCCTGCAGGTACAGCACCAGCATTAGATACTTGGACTCTTGTAGAGACTAAAAAATTAATGACTGAAGATGGTACAAATAAGAAAATAAGAATTCAGCCAGTACCAACAGGTGGTACAGATTATACTGTTTATTATGATGATTTTAAAATCTATAAAGAAGATTTAAGAAATTAAGATAAAATACAGAGTTTTATAATTTTAAAAGAGAAAAAGCCAAAATAAATAATTGTTTTGGCTTTTTCCTTTTTACTATATATAGTATTAAACCTATTTAATTTTTATTCCATAGACTTATTGTTTTATATCACAGAGATACTATTAGTGTTACTTTCTAGGACATTTGTTCCTATATAATAGAGATATTATTAATAATTTTACAAAAGTTAATCAAAATCTAACGATAAGTATTTATTAGTTTTTTGAATTAATATCTCAACTAACCTAAAAAAAATAAAATGAATTTAAGTTTTAAAACTATCGCAAGAGAAAATTTTATAAAATCAACTTTTATACTTTTATTTTTATCCTTTTTTATTTCTTGTTCAGAAAAAAAAACAGCACCAGTGCATATTAATTTTAATGAAGATTGGAAATTTATTCAAGAAAATGTTCAAGCAGCGGTAAATCCAAATTATAATGATTCTTCATGGGAAACCATAAAAGTACCTCATGATTGGAGTATTAAAGGACCTTTTTCTAAAGACAATCCTTCTTTTTCTAGAGGAGGTTGGTTACCAACCGGTAAAAGTACATACAGAAAAACGTTTAACGTAAATGCAAATAAGAAGGATGGTAAAGTTTTTATTTATTTTGATGGAGCTTATAGAAATTCTATCGTATATATTAATGGCGTAAAAGTTGGGTATAGACCAATGGGGTATATTGGTTTTGAATACGACTTAACAAAACACATTAATTTTGATAAGAAAAATGTGCTAACCGTTACTTTAGACAATTCAGAACAACCAGGTTCTAGATGGTATACAGGTACAGGTTTGTATAGAGATGTAACTTTAAAAATTAAACAAAAAACATTTATTCCTAATTGGAGTTTGTATGTAACTACACCCAAAATATCAAAAGAAAAAGCAACAGTTAATGCTACTTTTAACCTAGAAACAGAATATGCTGTTAAGCAAGAAGTAGTTGCTGTAACGAGTGTTCTAAAAGAGGGTTTAGTAGTTAGCTCATCCGAAGAAAAATTGACTTTATTACCTAAATCTATAAAAGACATAGAAGTAAATTTAGAGGTTAAAAACCCAAAGTTATGGGCGCCAGAAACTCCAGAACTATATACGGTACAAGTAGAAATATTTCAGAAAGGAATTTTAATTGGTAAAGAAACTACAAGAACCGGTATTCGAAAATTAGGATTTGATAAAGATACTGGTTTCTCTATAAATGGTAAACAAACAAAGTTAAAAGGAGTTTGCTTACATCATGCAGGAGGTCCTTTAGGCTCTGCAGTTTATAGAAGAACTATAGAGCGTCAACTAGAGGTTTTAAGAGAAATGGGCTGTAATGCAGTTAGAACTTCTCACAATCCGTTTTCTACCGAGTTTTTAGAAATTTGTGATGAAATGGGCTTTTTGGTAATGAACGAAGTTTTTGATGAGTGGGAAGTTGTTAAAAAACCAACAACAGTACAAGATGGAAAAAAGGTGAGAATTCCTGTAAAATATTATGCAGATAAATTTAAAGAATGGGCCGATAAAGATTTAACTGATTTTGTTTTAAGAGATAGAAATCATCCGTCTGTAGTAATGTGGAGTATTGGTAATGAGATTGATCAAATGAAAACAGATGAAGGGGTGCCAATTGCAAATCGTTTAATAAATATTATTCACACTTTAGATGATAGACCTGTTACAAATGGTTTAATTGGTTACGGTTGGGATGCATGGCCTAGTGAGGCAGCAGCGTCTACAAGTGATATTAGAGGATACAATTACATTAAAGAAAACGGATTAGAAAGAGAAAACGAAATTGCACCAAATGCAATGGGTATTGTTACAGAATGTGCATCTGCACAATCGTACTATCCAAGAGGAACTTATTTGTATGGTGATGAAAAGATAGCTTATTGGGATAAATTAAATTATACATCTAAAGAATCTTATGATTGGGTTGAAACTAGGGTGTTAATTGGTTTTAGAGGAGTTCAAGCTTGGAAAGATATCAAAAATAGAGATAACATAATGGGACAGTTTATTTGGACCGGTTGGGATTATTTAGGAGAAGTTATTCCTTATGGTTGGCCAGCTCGTTCATCATCTTTTGCGCCAATTGATTTATGTGGTTTTCCAAAAGATGGTTATTATTTCTATCAATCTCAATGGACAGATAAACCAATGGTGCATATTTTTCCGCATTGGAATTTAGAAGGTCAAGAAGGAAAAAAAGTAACTGTTTATGCGTTTACCAACGGAGATGCTGTAGAGTTATTGCAAGACGGAAAATCTCTTGGAAAGAAAACAAATGATATTAAAGGTGTAGAATACCAATCTTGGGATGTAATTTATAAACCAGGTACCTTAAAAGCAATCTCTTATAAAGATGGTAAAGCAGTAGCTACCAAAGAAGTAAAAACTGCTGGTAAACCAGCTAAAATAGAACTTTTTGTTAGAAGGTTAAACTTAAAAGCTAATGATAAAGATTTGGCATATATAGAATGTACTGTGTTGGATAAAGATGGAAATGTTGTACCTAAGGCAGATAATTTAATTAAATTTAACATTGATGGTGAAGCCACTTTAATGGGGGTTGGAAATGGAGATAATTTTAGTCATGATTCTTTTCAAGCTAAAGAAAGAAAAGCGTTTAACGGAAAATGTTTGGCAATAATAAAAACAACCAAAACAGGAGGTGTTATTCAGTTTTCTGCATCTTCAGAAGGTTTAGAAACAGCATCCATATCATTTAAATCAGAATAATAATTTATCCGTATGATAAAGTTTTTAAAATATACATTTCTATTATTTTTACTATTAGGTTGTAAAACCTTAAATACATCAGAATTTAAAAAGATATCTTTTAATGATAGCAGTATTGTTTTTGAAGGTAGAGTAGGAGAAAATATAGAGAATAAAGCAAAAGAAGTTTATTGGTCTGGTACGTCAATTAAATTAAATTTTAAAGGCTCATCACTTAAAGTCATTTTAAATGATGATAATGGAGAGAATTATTTTAATGTTATTTTAGACGGAAAGCTTGTTGAGGTTTTAAAGTTGCATAAAGGTTTGTTTACTTACACTTTAGCTAAAGGTTTAGAGAATACAAAACATTCTATTGAGCTTGTCAAACGAAATGAATGGACTTACGGAACCACTTTATTCTATGGGTTTGAGTTGAATGGTAATGTGTTAAAACCAGATACTCCAAAAGAATTATTTATAGAATTCTATGGAGATTCTATTACTGTTGGTCATGGTAATGAAGAAGTGGCAACAGATAAAGATAGAAATGATGGAAACGTTACAAATAATTACAATTCTTATGCTGCAATTACAGCTCGTAATTTAAACGCATCTTATTCTTGTATTGCAAGAAGTGGTATTGGAGTTACTGTTAGTTGGTTTAACATGATTATGCCCGAAATGTATTACAGGTTAAACCCTAATGATCCAGAAAGTATTTGGGACTTTTCTGTAAAACAGCCAGATATAGTTGTTGTTAATTTATTTCAAAATGATAGTTGGCTTTTAAATAGACCCAAACACGAGGAATATAAAAGACGTTTTGGAAATAAAAAACCTTCAGAAAAATTTATCATAAACGCGTATTCAAACTTTATAAAAACAATTAGAAAACGATATTCCAATGCAGCTATAATTTGCATGTTAGGAAATATGGATATTACTAAAGAAAATTCTCCATGGCCTAATTATGTTACAAAAGCTGTAAATGAATTAGGTGATGCAAACGTTTATTTTTGTTTTGTACCTTATAAAAAAACTAAAAAACATCCAAGTGTTAAAGAGCACATGGTTATGGCAAATCAATTAACAGAATTAATAAGAACTAAAATAATAGCTTTAAAAAGCACTAAATAAAAGTTTATAGAACCATAATTTGTATAATTAAGGTAATAAAAGAGAGGGATATAGTTTTTATTTTTAATTGTAATGTAAATATAACCGGAAATAATAAGTTATGAAAAACTTAAAAGTACATATTATTCTTTTGTGTCTATTTGTAATGATTTTTATAGTTATAATGAGGTGTAAAAAGGAAAAAGAAAAATCAATTATTTTTAAAAGCGCTAAAACAAATGTAGCTATTGATATTGATGGTAAAATGGATAAAGTTATTTGCTCTAAAAAAGAGTGAAATGAGACCGAAGGAGAACGAAGAGTATTTCTACCATTTTTTCCAATTCATGATATAACCAAAGGATCTTATATGTGTATAATTAATTTTTATCTAGATTCTTCTTTTTCTGTTTAACATATTCACTAGGGATTACTCCAAATTGTTTTTTAAAACATTTAGCAAAGTAAGAGGCTGTGTTAAAACCGGTCATATACATTATTTCTTTTACCGATAAATCACTTTGTTCAAAAAGTTGAACAGCTCTTTTTAACCTGATACTTCTTATAAATTCACTAGAAGAAAGGCCTGTTATTTCTTTAAACTTGGTATACAAATTTGTTCGGCTATAGCCCATTTCTTTGATAAGCATTTCTACATTAAAGTCTGTATTAGTCATGTGTTCTTCTACTACTTCCATAGCTTGCTGTAAAAATCTTTCGTCTACAGAAGTAACAGTAATTTCTTTAGGTTGCAGGGTAATTTCTAAGTTAAATCGATTTCTAAGTTCTTCTCTAAAGTTTAAAATATTATTTAATTTTAGCTCAAGAATTTCTACGTCAAAAGGCTTTCTTATATAAGCATCTGCACCTGTTTTTAAACCTAATATCTCATTTTCTTTAGATAATTTAGCAGTTAACAGAATTACTGGTATATGGCTAGTTTCTTTTTTTGTTTTAATTTTATTACAAAATTCAATTCCATCCATAATAGGCATCATAATATCAGATATTATAATTTTTGGAATTAATTTATTAGCCAATTCAAACCCTTCTTGTCCATTTTCTGCGGTGTATATATTATATTTGTTTCTAAGGGATAGTTTAATAAAGGCTCTTATATCCTCATTATCATCAACAACTAACAAAACAGGTAAATCAGACTTTGATTTCTCATTTAATGTTTGATCTACAATTTCGTCATTAATACTTATTGCAAGGGAATCTGATTCTGAAGAACGAATAAGGAAATCGCTTTCTGAAGTTTCTTTACAAGTAATTTCAGGAATATTAAGATATGCTTTTTGTTCTATTGGAAGCCTAAAAATAAAATTAGTACCTTCATTATATTTGCTAATTACCTTAATTTCTCCTTGATGTAATTCTACAATATCTTTTACAAAAGCTAATCCAATTCCTATTCCTTTAGAGTTTTTCTTTTCTTTATTTTTTTCTGAAAAAAAGCGTTCAAAAATATTTTCAATTTTAGTTTCGTCCATTCCTTTTCCAGAATCTTTTACTTGTATGTAAACAAAATTAAAGTCTTTATTAGGTTTCTTAAAAATTACATTCGTTTCATTTTCTTTTGTTATACGAATTTTAATATCTCCTTTGTCTGGTGTAAATTTAAAAGCATTTGAAAGTAAATTATTTATTATTTTTTCTATTGTATCGTGATCAAACCAAGTTTTTAAGGAGTTGTCAGGTGCTTCAATAGTAAAGTTAATTAGATTTTTTTGTGCTAAAAACTGAAAAGGTTCGCTAACTTCCTTAATAAACTCAACAATATTACTTTTTCTTAGTACTAACCTCATTTTACCTTGATTCATTTTTCTAAAATCTAATAATTGAGATATAAGCCTAAGTAGGTAATCTGTGTTTTTTTGCATTAATTTATATTGTTCTTGAACAATGTTTTCATCTAATTTTCTGCCTTGTTTTTGTAAAAAGTTTAATGGTCCTTTTATTAAGGTTAGAGGCGTTGTAAATTCGTGAGTTATGTTTGTAAAAAATTCTAATTTTATACGTTGTAGTTCATCTGTTTTTTCCTTTTCTACATGTTCAAGTTCTAAGCTATGTTTTTTTGAAGTACTTATTATGGTATATCTTCTGTATAAAAGAAGTATTCCTAAAATTAATAAAAGGTACAAAAAGTAAGCCAATTTTGTTAACCAAAAGGGAGGAGCTATTTTTAAACTTATTTCAAAAGGAGTAGAGTCCCATAGTTTATCATTATTAGAAGCCTTTACTTTTAAAGTGTAATTTCCTGAAGAAAGGTTTGTATAAGTTGCATATCTTCTTTTAGAATCTGTGTAGACCCAATCTTTATCAAAACCCTCTAATTTATAAGCAAACTCATTTTTTTCTGGGGCGGCATAATGTAGTGCCGTAAATTCAAAAGAAATGCTGTTTTCATCATAATTTAAAGCTATTTCAGATTTGTTATTTAAGGGTTTTTTTAATAAAATTCTACCATTAATTTCTTCTCCAATTTGTATGGGCTTGTTTGATATGGAAAAATTTGTAACGATGGTTTCTGCCTCGTAACTATTATTTTTAATTTCTTTAGGGGTAAATGCATTAAACCCATTAACACCACCAAATAATAACTGTCCGTCTTTACGTTTTACTCTAGCTAGTTCTTGAAATTCGTCATCTTGTAATCCGTCATTTATATCATAGTTCATAAAAGATTCTGTCTGCGGGTTAAATTTCGATAATCCTTTGTTTGTAGAGATCCAAAGATTAGCGTCATCATCTTCAAGTACTCCTTTTACAACATTGTTGGGTAAGCCATTTTTTTCTTTATAAGTTAAAAACTTAACCTCTGTACTATCTGTTGCTGGTATATATTTATTTAAACCTCCTCCAAAGGTACCAATCCATAAATCACCATTTTTACTTTCAAAAAGCTCTAATATGTAGTTGTGACTAATGCTATTTTTATTATTAGCATTACTTTTGTAGATTGTAAATTTTGGTTTTTCTTTTTTTATTTGGGCTTTAGGTAAAACACATAGTCCATTTCCTGTAGCGAACCATATATTTCCTTTTTTATCTTCAAGGATATTTCTTATAATATCACTAGAAATACTTAAAGAATCTTTATAGTTGAAAGCAAGTATATCTTTTTTATAAGTTTTTGTTTTTTTGTTATATAAAGATCGGGTTACACCATTATTATAACTACCAACCCATAAGTTTTTATTGTTATCTTCTAGAATAGTAAATATGCTTCCTTTAGAAATATTGTAATCATCAAATTTTACTTTTTTAATATTATTAGGATCTGTAATATCTAATTGCTGTATGTTAGAGCTGTTGTTGCTTTTTCCTGCTAATAGAATTTTTTTACCATCTCGTTGAATTTCTTGAATAGTAAAAACATTATTAATTTTTGGAAATTTTACAAAACCTAAATAATTGTTTTCATCCTTTTGTTTTGGTAACATGTTTAAACTACCACCTTCTGTACCAACCCAAAGATATCCATTACTATCTTCGTAAATAGATCTAATTTTATTGTAACCTAAACTGCCCGGTTTAGAAGTGTTTTTTATATGCTGAAATTGTTTTCTTTGAGGATCAAATTTATTAATTCCACCACCGTTTGTACCCACCCAAACAATACCTGTTTTATCTTTAAAAAGATCTGTTATAGCATTTTTATTGAGACCATTTTTTTTAGAAGAATTATAAGTCATGATTCCCATAAATCTAGGGTTTTTATGAGTTCTAGAATTATCAAATTGAATTAATCCACTTGTGGTTCCTGCCCATAATTGATTGTTAACAGTTAAGAGGTAGTTTATAGAATGTTGAAAGTTTTTTCTCCAAATTAATTTTGGCTCAAGGTTGTTATTTTTTAGATTTAAAGAATAGAGTCCACTATTTGCAGCAAAAAATAATCTACCTCTATCTTCAATAATAGTTCTTACAGAAGATAATTTAAATTTTATTTTTTCAAAATGATAAATTGTTTCATTTTTATTTTCAATTAATTTATACAATCCATCGTCATTACCAACCCATATATTATTTTTACTATCTTCAAAGATGCTAAGTGTTTTATATTTTTTTGTTCTAATAGAAGGAGTATGACCTTCAAAAGAAGCGTGCTTAAATTTAATAGAATCTATAGGTCTGTTTTTATTAACTAAATTTAAATTAACAAAGTCTAAACCAACACTAGTACCAATCCATAACCTGTTTTTTGAGTCTAAAAAAATAGTTCTAATAGTATTACTGGCTATGCTATTAGGGTTTTTCTCACTATGTGTAAAGTGAGAGAACTCTTCTAGTGATCTGTTAAAAAAGTTAAGACCACTACCAGAAGTCCCTATCCATAAATTATTTTTATTATCTCCAGTAACCGTAAAGATTAAATTACTATTAATACTTTTTGTTTTTTTTTGATTAAGGTTGTAAACAGTAAAATTATAACCATCATATTTATTTAAACCATCGTGTGTACCAAACCACATAAAACCTTGTTTGTCTTGGTATATAGAATTAACATCATTTTGAGACAAACCATCTTGTGTGGTAATATGCTCGAAATAAATATCATTTTGAGCTGTAATCTTAGTGCTTAAAAAACACAGAGAAACCAAAAGAAGTAAAGTGAATTTGAAACTATTAACGTTTAAATATTTTAACATATACTTACACAAGTTTTGATGAGTTAAAAATCTTAATTTTTATAAAGAATAGTAGATATCAATATTTTACAAAAAAAGATCTTTACAAAACTAATAAAAAAAAAGTCCTAAGTTAAGTTAGATTAAACAATTATAAATTTAGTTTTTTTTGATAAGAGTATAAGGTTTGTTTTAAGTGTTTGATATGTAGTTATGTAGTGTTTTTTAGCTTTTAGTACTACGATTAGTTTTCTAATAAAAAGGTGATATATTCTATTCTTTAGATTGTTTATAGCCTTAAATAATTTAACTTTTTCTGAATTTTACAATTGTAAAGGAATATCTAGATAAAATATTTAAAGTAGCCAACAAATTTATTTAGTCCTATACTTTTTTTGTAATGAAAATTAAGTGAACAAAAAAATTAAACATATGACAAACACGCATAATTTATTTTTATTAGTATTCTTGAGTTTTATAACGGTAGGTTTAAAAGCTCAAAATAACTCAAAACCAAATGTTATTTTTATTTTAACGGACGATCAAGGTTATGGAGACATTGCAGCCCATGGTAATAAGGTTATAAAAACACCTCAATTAGATAAACTTTATAAAGAAAGCACTCGCTTTACAAATTTTCATACAGGATCAACTTGTGCACCTAGTAGATCTGGTATTATGGCAGGAGTTGATGGTAATAGAGCTGGTGTTTGGCACACAGTAGGAGGTTGTAATATTTTAAGAGAAAAATTTACAGCAATGCCAGAAGTTTTTAGACAAAACAATTACAAAACGGCAATGTTTGGTAAGTGGCATTTAGGTGATGCTTATCCATATTTACCTCAAAACAGAGGTTTTGAAGAAGCTGTATATCATGGTGCTGGCGGTATAGGACAAACACCAGATTATTGGGAAAATGATTATTTCGATGATACTTATTTTAGAAACGGTACGCCAGAGAAATTTAAAGGGTATTGTACAGATGTGTTTTTTGATGAAGCTATTAGTTATATCAAAAAAAATAAAGATAAACCGTTCTTTGTATATCTACCTATGAATGCTCCTCATGGACCTTATAATGTTCCTGAAAAATATTATGATATGTATAAAAATGATACGCGTATAAATGAGACTCAAAAAGCGTATTACGGTATGATTACAAACATAGATGATAATATAAAAAAATTAGATAAAACATTAAAAGAACTAGGTATTATAGATAATACTATTTTAATTTTTATGACGGATAATGGAACTCAAGTAGGTTATAAAGTTAATAAAGGTGTTGTACAAGGTTTTAATGCAGGAATGCGTGGTGGAAAATCGTCTCCTTATGATGGAGGGCATCGAGTTCCTCTTTTTATTCGTTGGAAAAATGGTCATATTAAAAAAGGTTTAGATATAGATAAACTAGCAATGAATTACGATTTGTTACCAACATTAATAGATTTGTGTGATTTAAAAAATCCTTCAGAATCTAGTTATGATGGTTTAAGTTTAAAACCATTATTAGAAGAAAATACATCGTCTTGGGCACATAGATATGGTGTTATAGATACAAATAGAAAACAACAACCAACAAAATATTTAAGTTCATCTGTTATGGATGATGAGTGGAGATTGGTTAACGGAAATGAATTATACAATATTACAAATGATGTAGGTCAAAAAAGAGATGTTTCTGCTAAATACCCTAAAAAAGTTGCAGAGATGAAATTAGTTTATGAAAAATGGTGGAAACATATTTCTGATGATTTTTCTTATTTTGAAACTTATAAAGTTGGTAGCACAGAAGATGAAGAAACTGTTGTTACAGCTCATGATTTACATTCAGATGAACCACTTTCTTGGAACCAGAAATATGTTAGAGATCCTTACTCTGGAAAAAAACCAAGTTTAACAAAATCTTATTGGTTGTTAAATATACAAGAAGAAGGAGAATATCAAATTGAAATTTCTAGATGGCCTAAAGAGTCTAATTTAGCGTTTAATGAATCTATAGAACAATTAGGTGTAGAGAGTGGTTGGTATGATATTATGCCAAAAAGCATCAACTTAAATATAGAAAAAGCAACTTTAGATATTGAGGGTTTGCATTTAGAAAAAGATGTAGATAGAAGTAAAAAAAGTGTAGTTTTTAATGCGCATTTGCATAGTGGAAGACAGCGTTTTGAAGCAAATTTTAAAGATAACAAAGAACTTTCTTTTTCTGCCTTTTACATGTATGTTAAAAGGATAAAAAAATAGTATAGGCTATATGAGATTTAATAAAAAACAAAAATTAGTACTTCTTTTTATAATTTTTCAAATTATATTGCATTTTGATGTTCGTGCACAAAAAAAGAAATTTAAAGAAAATTGGAAATCATTAGAGAAGGTGAATCAAGAACCCGAATGGTTTCAGGATGCTAAATTTGGAATTTATGCACATTGGGGGCCTGTTTCTAATGCTTTTGTAGGAGCAGATCCTAAAAAACGTTATGCGGGTTGGCATGGTATGAAAATGTATACAGATGGTAAAATTGTTCCTACAAAAGACGGCAAACCTGTTTCTAATTATATTCATCATAAAAATAAATATGGTGATCCTAAAGAAAAAGGATATATAGAAATTATTGAAGAATTTAAACCTACGGGTTTTGATGCTAAAGAATGGGCAAGATTGTTTAAATTATCCGGAGCAAAATTTGCAGGACCTGTTGCAATGCATCATGACAATTTTGCCATGTGGAATGCAAAGTCTACACGTTGGAATTCTATGAATTATGGAGGCATAGATCCATCAGCAGCATTAAAAAAAGAAATTGAAGCAAACGGAATGAAATTTATGGCTTCTTTTCATCATGCCTTTACTTGGCAATATTATGCGCCAGCACATGCACATGGAAACATCAACCCCAAAGATTATGATTTATACACAAGTCCACACGCTTTAGATTCTGCAACTCCAGACAAACGTTTTTACAAAGAATGGTGGGCAAAATTAAAAGAATATATAGATGTTTATCAACCAGATTTAATTTGGTTTGACTGGTGGCTAGAAAATATGACGGAAGAATCTCGTCAAAAATTCTTAGCCTATTATTATAATGCCGGACAAAAATGGGGTAAAGATGTAGCGGTTGCTTATAAAGAAACTACATTTCCTGCTTCAACAGCAATTAAAGATTACGAAAGAGGTCGTCCTAACCAACCTACAAAAGATGTTTGGTTAACAGATACTTCTCCAGGACAATGGTTTTTTAGACCAGGAGCTAAATACAAAACACCAAATGAATTGGTAGATATCTTGATTGATATTGTTGCTAAAAACGGTTGTATGTTGTTAAATGTTCCTCCAAATCCTAATGGTTCTATACCTAAAGAAATGGCGTATTTATTAGAAGAAATGGGCGCTTGGTTACAAGTAAACGGAGAATCTATTTATGGTACGCGTCCTTGGAATGTTTTTGGTGAAGGCCCAACACGTTTACCAGAAGGTGGTCATAAAGTTGAAAAAATTAAAATTGAATATAAAAACACAGACATTCGTTATGTAAAAAAAGGAGACAAACTTTTGTATGCCACGGTGATGGATGCTCCTAACGTAGTAACGGTATTAAAAGCGTTAAGTACAGATCTAGGTGCTTTAAATTCTAAAATTGAAAAAATAGAATTGTTGGGGAGTACAGAAAAAGTTTCTTGGGTAAGAGATGAAAGAGGCGTTGTTATTAAAGCTCCAAATAAGCTTCCTACTAAATATGCACATGCATATAAAATTACACTAGAAGGCTATAAAGAAAATCAAATTGGTGGAGCCGTAGAAGCTCATGTAGACTAAAGTTAGAAAAAACTTACTTCTATAAAGTACGTTTTTTTTGAATAAAATAACCTATTAAAAATTCCTATAAATGAAATTTAAGTTTCTTTTAGTACTTGTACTAATGCAATTTTCATATAGTGCTAAAATAAATGCACAACATACGAAAAGACCAAATATTGTTTGGATTGTTTCTGAAGATAATTCAAAACATTACTTAAAATTATATGATAAAACAGGAGCTGAAACTCCAAATATTGAAAAACTAGCAGAAACAGGCGTTGTGTTTAATCATGCTTTTTCAAATACACCCGTTTGCAGTGCTGCAAGGTCTACCTTAATTGCATCTTCTTTTGGACCTAGATTAGGGACTCATTATCATAGAAAGATGAAAAAAGTACCAATGCCAAAAGGGGTAATGATGTTTCCTGCGTATTTAAAGAAAGCAGGTTATTATACTACCAATAATGCAAAAGAAGATTATAACATTATAACAGGTGAAGCTGTTTGGGATAATTCTTCAAAAAAAGCAACTTGGAGAGATCGAAAACCAAATCAACCTTTTTTTCATGTTTATAATATTGGTACTACGCATGAAGGTCAAATGCATTTTACAGCGGCAGACGTAAAAGCGGGTACAAAAACAGACCCATCAAAAATGTTTGTGCAACCCAATCATCCACAGACCAATTTATTTAAATATTCTGTTGCACGTTATCATGATAAAATCCAGGAAATGGATGGACAATTAGGAAAAGTGGTTGCCGACTTAAAAAAGGATGGTTTGTATGACGATACTTTTATTTTTTACTATGGAGATCATGGAGGTGTTTTACCAGGAAGTAAAGGATATATTAATGAAATGGGATTACATGTGCCATTGGTGGTTCATATTCCATCAAAATATAAAGATTTAGTTGCTGTAAAAGCGGGTTCTAGAAATGATGCTTTTGTAAGTTTTGTTGATTTTGGTGCTACCGTATTAAATTTAGCAGGAATTAAAACGCCAAAAGGAATGGATGGAAAACCATTTTTAGGAAAAGGAGTTTCAGAAAAAGACCTTGATAAAAGAGACGAAACTTTCAGTTACACAAATCGTATGGATGAAAAGTACGACATGGTGAGAGCTGTTAGAAAGGGGGAATATAAGTATGCAAGAAATTACGAGCCATTTAATTTTGATGGTTTAATGAACAATTATCGTTATCAACAATTAGGATATCAACAGTGGGCTCAATTTTACAAAGAAGGAAAATTAAATAAAAATCAATCTAAATTCTTTGAACCTAAACAACCAGAAGAGTTGTACAATGTAGAAGTAGATCCTTATGAATTAGATAATTTAGCTACAAAACCAGCCTATAAAAAGGCCTTAAAGAAGTTAAGAAAGAACTTAAACAAACGTGTTAGTAACATGCCAGATTTGTCTTTTTACCCAGAGTTTTATTTGATAAATAATGCGTTTGATAATCCTGTTGCATTTGGTCAAAAACATAAAAAAGAGATTCAGAAGTATATTAAAACTTCAAACTTAATGTTGTTAGCTTTTAATAAAGCAAAATCAAAACTTCAAAAAGGATTACAGTCTAGTGATCCTTGGATGCGATATTGGAGTTTAATTTCTTGTAGTGCTTTTGGTGCGGAGGCTAAAGAATTTTCACCGTTAATTAAGGCTATTTCTAAAAATGATTCACAATTAATAAACAAAGTAAGAGCTGCAGAGTTTTTAGGGTTAACAAAAGCACAAAACCCAACAGAGGTTATGACGCAAGCTTTGTATGAATCTAATGATGGGGCAGAAGCGTTATTAATTTTAAATTCTATTGTTTTAATGGAAGATTGCAAAGCACATTACGCGTTTAATATTGATGAATCTAAGCTAAAAAGGAACGTTTTAGATGAGCCACAAGTTTTAAGAAGGTTAAAATATTTAAATAAATAATTATGAAATCATTAAAATTTTTTAGTATTATTTTTATTGCTATACTATTTTTTTCTTGTCAGAAACAAACCGTTTGGAATGTAAAAGAATTTGGAGCAAAAGATGACAACAAAACGGTTAATACAAAAGCAATACAAGCTGCAATAGATGCGTGTGCAAAAGAAGGAGGAGGAACCGTTACTGTTAATGGAGGTGTTTTTGTCTCTGGAACCTTAATCCTAAAAAGTAATGTTACTTTAAATATTACAGAAAACACTACTTTGTTAGGAAGTATAAATCCGCATGATTACCCAGTAATTGAACCTTTTATAGATGCAACAGGCCAGTTTAGAGGTCAGTGTTTTATTGCTGCAATAGATGTAGAAAATACAGCTATTACTGGTAAAGGAACTATTGATGGTAATGGAAAGATGTTATCTCCAGGGAATGTTAAAAAGACTTTAAAGAGGTTAGGTTTAGAAGATGTAAAACCAGATTTAACAGGGTTAATTACTAAAACAAATAATTACGTTAATAATAATATTCGTTTATCAAACCGTCCTTTTTTAGTAAGAATGGTGCGTGCTAAAAATTTTAAGTTAAAGGATATTCATTTAAGACAACCAGCCGCTTGGACTTTACACCTATTGCAATGCGATAATTTTGAAATAGACGGTATAGATATTTATAGTCACGCCAATAGAAATAATGATGCTATTGATATTGATTCTAGTACAAACGGAGTTATTAAAAACTGTACTATAGACTCTGGTGATGACGCCATTTGTTTTAAATCTACAAGTCCGGAACCAACTACAGATATTGAGGTGTACGATTGTAAAATTAAAAGCGAATGGGGTGCAATTAAATTTGGTACAGAATCTATGGGAGATATGAAAAACATTACCGTAAGAGATTGTTTAGTGTATGATACAAGAGGTGGCGGAATTAAAATTTTAAGTGCGGATGGTGCCAATATAGAAAATGTTTTAATCGAAAATATAGAAATGGTAAATGTAGAAATGCCTATTTTTATTCGTTTATGTGAACGTAGATTGGTGTACAGAAACGCGCCAAGAAAACCTGTAGGAAGCATTAATAATGTAGTGATAAGAAATATTACAGCAAAAGTAACAGATGCAAAAGAGTTAAGACTTCAACCTGCAACCGGATTTTATTTTTCTGGAACCCCAAATCATAAATTAGGGAAAATTTCTATTGAAAATGTAACAGTAGATTTACCAGGTGGCGGATCGGAAGAAGATGCTAA
The DNA here is from genome assembly GCF_038024045.1 of Polaribacter staleyi. Taxonomy (NCBI): domain Bacteria; kingdom Pseudomonadati; phylum Bacteroidota; class Flavobacteriia; order Flavobacteriales; family Flavobacteriaceae; genus Polaribacter; species Polaribacter staleyi. The sequence goes on from NZ_CP150665.1 coordinate 207,049, forward strand.
AAGAGTTGTACCAGAAAATGAAGAAGAATATCCTGAGTTTACAAAATTAGGAGCAACACCTGCTTATGGTTTGTTTGCAAGGCATATAGAAAATTTAGAAACAAAAGATATTTCGTTTACTGTTCGTGAAAAAGATGCTAGAAAAGAAGTTGTTAGGATACAGGTAAACTAATTTAAAAACAATAAAATAACATTGTACACTGGTTTTTATAGATGCTGAATTAAAAGGTCTGTAAAAATCAGTTTTTTTATGATGTATGGGGAAATGAATTCAATGAAAAATGGTATTTTTATCGAAAAAGGAAATGATACCAATGTAAGATAGAAATGAATGATTAAATTTGTTTCTTTTTCCTTTTTATTTTAAAATAAAATAGAATAATACATTAAGCTAGTATTCTATTTTCTAGGGTATAGTAAGAAAAAATAATTCAAATTGATCCTCAACCATAATAAAAATCATTAGATATTAGAAATTAAATAAAAATGAGATTAGTAACATTATTTGTTTTTATTGCCATATCAACAATAAATTTAGTTGCTCAAAACTCGTTGCCTATTCCTTTTTTTTCTGATGATTTATACAACTTAAGTAAGCAAACAAGTATCAATTTAAAACCCAATACTAACGATGCTGTAAGAGGAAAAGTTGCTGATTTTTTTAATGATTCTAATAAAACGTTTTCAGTAGACAATAAAAGTAAAACGGCAATGTCTGCTAGTTTTTGGTTTTTGCCAAAACAATTAGAAGTGCATTCTGGAACACTTTTAGGAGAGGATGGTCTGTTCTATTTTAGGTATTTGTCTAACCGACAAATTCAATTCAACCATTATAAAAAAGATAATATCAATACCACAAGTTTATTAAGTAATGATGTTTGGCAACATGTAGGTTTTACGCTTTCTAAAGAAGGGAATTTGATTGTTTATTACAATGGAGAACCCGTGCTAAAAGATCATATTTCATCGGATTGGTGGAAACATAAAAGAACCAAATTAATAGTAGGTAATGACCCTTATGATCTAAAACCAGAAGGTAGTTTTGATAAATTAAAAATTTGGGATTCAGTATTATCTGAAGCCGATTTTAAAGAAGATTACAAAACAAGCTTACGTCAAACAAACCTCTATCACAAACTACAAATATATTTACCACTTCAGGGAGACTTTAAAGATCATTCTTTAACAACTAAGGTGTTGGAAAAATCAGTTGGAGTAGAATTTGTTCAAGATGCAGAAAAAGGCCTTGTTGCTAATTTTAAAAAGGATACTTCTTTATTGAGGTTTAGAGATTTGAAAATTGAAAATCAAATTTCAATAGCAACTTGGTTAAATCCGCAAAAGAAAAAAATACTAATGGGCATTTGTGGAAACAAAGACTTTGCTTTTAGATATAAGCCTATCGATAATATTTTATGGTTTACGGTTCCTAATGTGTTTAAATCAGTTAGTCATCAACCTGCAATAAATACGGAGAATTGGGTGCATTTGGCGGTTACTATAAATTACAATGATAGAATTAATTTCTATATTAATGGAGCGTTGGTAGATACGCAAGCTATAGGAGGCAATATAGGAAAAGACACTTTTTTAGAAATTGGGAATAGCTTTTGGGGAGATGTTTTTAAAGGGAAAATGAGTGAGTTTGCTATTTGGAGTAAAGTGCTTTCTGATGATGAAATTAAAGCGGTGTATCAAGGACAGTTAGAGACCGATAAATTACTATTTAATAAGACAAATAATAGCGCTTTTTATGTAATTGGATCAATGTTTTTATTGATAATCAGTTTGTTGACGCTGTGGTTTATTCGTAAAAAGAGAAAAGAAAATACTACGGTAGTTATTAAAGAAATAGAAAAGAAAGAATTTCCAAAAAGCAACGCAATATTTTTATTCGATAATTTTAAAGCTTTTGATAAAAATGGAATGGATGTTTCACAAGCGTTTACCCCAACATTAATTCGTTTGTTTAGTTTAATACTTTTGTTCCCTCGTGTAAAGCAAAGAAATATTGGTTCTACTGAGTTGTCAGATTTTTTATGGGAAACAGATAGTATTTCTCAACAAAAAAATAATAGAGGTACCAATGTGCATCGTTTGCGTAAGATTTTATCGAGCTTTGAAGGTATTTCATTAAATTATGAAAACCGTAAATGGGTTTTTGATATAGAGGATGGTTTTTTTATTGATATGGTTTTCTTTTACAATTTTTCGTTGCATGAAATTGTAAATTATTCCTTTAAGAACCTACAATTATGTAAAGCTTTAAGGGTGAGTAATTTTGATAATCTGATTCTTCAAATTGATGATCAAAATGTTGAAAAAATAAAAACGCTTTGTATTTCAGCTTTTGAAATTAAAAATTGGGTTCAGTTAAGAGAAGCATCCCACATGTGGTTAAGTGTAGATCCTTTATCAGAAATTGCGTTGAAATATCAAATATCAGCATTGCAACAATTAAATAAAAAACAACTGTCTTTAGATAAATATACTTTTTTTGCTTCTTATTACAGCGATACGTTAAATGAGAAATTTCCTTTATCCTTCGAAGAATGTAGCTTTCTTGTAAAATAAATTACTTTAACTAGAATTTACCCCTTTTTTTACCCTCTTTATTCACCTAACATTTAATCGGTCTGGTTGTTTATTTGTCATGTTTAATAAAATGGATAATGGCTCTTCTCTAAAAATGATAAAGTTGATATTTTTTTTGAGGAGATATGTAATCCTTGTAATGATAAAAAAAAATGAATATAGTTAAAACAGTATTATGCGCATTATTTGTTGTGATACAAATACAAGCTCAGCAAAAAAAACAAAGTAAACCCAATGTATTATTAATTTATACAGATGATCATAGGTACTCTGGAGTGCATGCATTAGGCGGACAAGATGTAAAAACGCCTAACATAGATAAATTAGCTAACGAGGGTATTATTTTTACAAACACTTATTTAATGGGGGCATATAGCGGTGCTACTTGTATGCCTAGTAGAGCTCAATTGCTTACGGGGAGAAGATTGTTTGATTTAGAAGGAATAGGACATACAATTCCTAAAGAACACACTGCAATTGGCGAAGCTTTTTTAAATGCAGGTTACAACTCTCATGTAGTTGGTAAATGGCATCAAGACAATCAGTCTTTAGGAAGAATGTTTAACAGCGGTGCAACAATAATGAGTAGAGGTATTTATTTAACAGATCATTACCGTATGCCATTATGGGATTGGAGAGCAGATGGAAAATATACCAAGAAAGATGCCGTAATATATGTGTATGATAAAAAAGGGAAAATTGTAAAAAGAGGTGTTAAAAAAGGAGAAATTAAAGGACCTATTAATAGTGAAAAAGATGGGCCACATACTTCTGAAATTTATGCCAACAATGCAGTTGATTTTATAGAAAAGAATCAGAAAGATAAACCATTTTTTATGTATTTGGCTTTTCATGCTCCTCATGATCCTCGTCAGGCCCCAAAGAAATATAAAAAAATGTATCCTGAAAATAAAATGAAACTGTTACCGTCTTACATGCCACAGCACCCATTTGATAATGGGCATATGGCTATTAGGGATGAAGCTTTAGCTCCATGGCCTAGAACTCCAGAAGTTGCTCGTAAAGAATTATCAGATTATTATGCAATTATTACACATTTAGATGCTCAAATAGGACGCGTAATAGAGAGTTTAAAAAAAACAGGTCAGTATGAAAATACCATTATTGTATTGTCTGGAGATAGTGGATTGGCAGTAGGAAATCACGGTTTAATGGGAAAACAAAATGTATACGACGAAGATGGAATCCACGTGCCTTTTATTATTTCAGGAAAGATAAAAGGAGAAGGAAGAAGAATAGATGCTTTTAGTTACATTCATGATATTTACCCAACTATTTGTGATATTGTTCAAGTAAAAATTCCAAAATCTGTAACAGGAAAAAGTTTATTGCCTGTAATTAATGGAGAAAAAGAACAAGTTAGAGATTATACCTATCATGCCTACAGACAACATCAAAGAGCTTATAGAAAAGGAGATTATAAATTAATCGAATTTGTAAGAGCTCCAGATTCTGATAATAAAAATGGTGATTTTATAGCAGGTAGCAAAACAACATTATTGTTTAATTTTAAAAAAGATCCTTGGGAAACCACCAATTTGTCCTTTTTACCAGAATACAAAACATTGTTAGCCTCTATGCGAAAAGAAATGAAAGAGAAAGCAATTGAATTGAATGATTATAAAGAACACAATAATTATCCTGTAGATTTTTGGGATTATTATTAATAATTAAATAATAGAAAGTGAGAAGTACTATAAATATTTTGCTGTTTTTAATGGTTGTACTAATTACAGCGTGCAGTAAATCAACAGAGGGAAATAAAAAAGAAAATTTTGATTTTGACTGGAAGTTTTATGCAGGTGAAATAGCAAACACTGAAAATCCAGATTTTAATGATTCAGACTGGAGAACCGTAAATTTACCACACGATTGGAGTATTGAAGGGAACTTTAGTAAAGCCAATCCTTCATTTTCTAGAGGTGGTTGGTTGCCCACCGGAAAAGTAGTTTACAGAAAATCATTTACAGTGCCTAAGCATCAAAAAAATAAACGAATACTTATTTATTTTGAAGGCGCTTATCGTAATTCAGAAGTTTATTTAAATGGACATTTATTAGGGAAAAGACCTTTTGGTTATATCTCGTTTCATTATGATATGACTAAACAGATCAACTTTGGAAAAGAAAACATAATTACCGTAAAATTAGATAATTCTAATCAACCTGGTTCTCGTTGGTATACAGGAACAGGAATTTATCGCCACGTAAAATTAATTACAACTGATAAATTATATATTCCGATTTGGGGTAATTATATAGTTCCGATAAATGTTTTAAAAAATGAAGCTACACTTCAAATTGAAACGACTATAAACAATGATTTTAAGAAGTCTAAAGAATTTGAAATTGTTACTTCAATTGTAGATAATAAAGGTGTTGTAGTTGCTTCAAAAAAAGAAAACCAAAGTTTAGAAGCTAATCATTCAAAATTATATAAGACTGCATTAAAAGTTGAAAATCCGAAATTATGGAATACAGAAAATCCATATTTGTATGCAGTAAAAACAGAATTACTTCTGAATAATGAAATTGTGTATACCGAAACGAATAGCACAGGTATTAGAAAATTGGAATACAGTAATACTGAAGGTTTCAAATTAAATGGCAAAGTAGTTAAATTAAAAGGTGTTTGCTTACATCACGATGGAGGTCCATTAGGAGCAGCAGTTTATAGAAGAACTATTGAGCGTCAATTAGAAAAATTACGAGAAATGGGGTGTAATGCTGTTCGAACTGCACACAATCCTTTTTCTGAAGAATTTATGGATGTTTGCGATGAAATGGGGTTTTTAGTAATGAATGAAGCTTTTGATGAATGGGAAAAACCTAAAGAACCGGCAACGATTCAGAATGGTGAAAAGAAAAAGTTACTCGTTCATAATTATGCACATCAATTTAAAAAATGGGCAGATAAAGACTTAACCGATTTTATGTTGAGAGATCGAAATCATCCTTCAGTAATTATGTGGAGTATTGGTAACGAAATTGACCAAATGCGTGCTCCAGAAGGTGCACCAATAGGAAAACGATTGGTTGATATTGTTCATAAATTAGATTATCGTCCTGCAACAAACGGAGTACACGGTTACTGGGATCCTAAACGTCCTAACCAAGAAGCTGCTGCAACAAGTGATATTTATGGGTTTAATTATATCAAACATGCTCGATTAGATGAAGAACGTGAATTGCTTCCGAATGTTATGGCAGTTATCACTGAGCACGAATCAGCACAATCATTTTATCCACGTTCTACCTATTTGTATAATAGCGCAAAAACAGCTTGGTGGGATAAGCTTAAGTATGAAAAAGAAGATGCTTTTAATTGGGTGGAAAAAAGAGATATTCGTGGAGAAAGCGGTATGGAAGCCTGGAGATTGGTTAAAGAAACTCCATTTTTAATGGGGATGTTTATTTGGACAGGTTGGGATTATTTAGGAGAGGTAATTCCTTTTGGTTGGCCTGCGCGTTCATCTTCATTTGCACCCATTGATTTAGCTGGATTTCCAAAAGATGGTTTTTATTTCTATCAAAGTCAGTGGACAGACAAACCTATGGTACATATTTTTCCACATTGGAATTTAGAAGGAATGGAGGGTGAAAATGTACAAGTTTATGGGTATACCAATGGAGATGAAGTAGAATTATTTCAAGATGGAAAATCGTTAGGTAAACAAAAAAATGATATAAATAAAGTTGAATACCAAACTTGGAATGTTGTTTATAGTCCTGGAGAATTAAAAGCTGTTTCGTATAAAAAAGGCAAAATTATAGCCGAAAAAATTGTGCGTACAGCAGGGAAACCTTCAAAAATTAAAATCGAAACCAGAAGAACTGAAATGAAAGCTAACAGGCAAGATTTAATTTATGTTGAATGTACCATTTTAGACAAAGAAGGAAACGAAGTGCCAACGGCTAATAATTTATTAGAATTTGATATTGAAGGAGCTGCTACAATAGCAGGTGTTGGTAATGGAGACAATATGGGGTTAGAGCCTTTTAAAGCAAATAAAAGAACCGCTTTTCACGGCAAATGTTTGGTCATCTTACAATCAACCAATAAATCAGGTTCAATAAAACTTACAGTGAATTCAAAAGGATTGGAATCTTCAATCATTAATTTAAAATCAAACTAACTTAAAAAAAATACAGCAAGTATTATAAAAAAATAAACAATTTACGTATTGATAAAAAATAGTCCTAAATCTATAAAGGAGCTTGTTTAATCCGTTAAATACAAGCTGTAATTGTAATATGTTGTTCAAAAAAAAACATCTGTTTTTAAATTACTTAGTAATAATAAATAGTTTTGAAGAAAGCAAAAAACAAATTGTTTAGAGTTGTTGGAATGATAAAAATTAAGAATTCTTATACTTATTATAACGTTTCCATAAGTTGTAATGAAGCTGCGTAACTATCCACAAAAAATAAGATGAAGAGCAACATCGTATAGACAATTAAAACATTAATAGTAAAGCTAAAAAACAATGAAATATTGATGAGTAAATTCAATAAAAAGAAGATAAAATGAAAAAATTGAAAGGATTAATTGTGTTGTTTTTAATTACTATTAGCGCACTTAGTGCACAACAAAAACAACCCAATATTTTATTCATAGCAATAGATGATTTACGTCCGCAATTAAATGCTTACGGTTTAAATCATATGATTACGCCAAATTTAGACGCGTTGGCTTCTGAAGGTAGATTGTTTGCAAATCATTTTGCGCAAGTTCCCACTTGTGGAGCTTCAAGAGCTGTAATGTTAACAGGAAAAAATTTAAAATCTAAAGCAGAAATTTTTCATCCTTATTTAGGGAATTCGTTGGCAGAAAAACCCGAAACTGAGCATCCAGAAACGTTTATTCATCATTTAAAAAGAAATGGTTATTACACTATTGGTATGGGGAAAATTAGTCATAGCATTGGCGGGAGAAGAAAAAATAAACTAGAACTGCCACACAGTTGGGATTCTTTTGTAAATAATAAAGATGGGTATCAAATGTATGCCAACGGACAAAAAAGAAATAATAAAACAACACCACCTTTTGAAATGTTAGATGTGGAGGATGACGTTTATCCAGACGGTAGAGTGGCGCAATTAGCAATTAAGGAATTAGAAAAAAGAGCCGATTTAGAAAAACCATTTTTTATGGCTGTTGGTTTTTTAAGACCTCATTTACCTTTCTCAGCACCAAAAAAATATTGGGATTTGTATGATAGAGCTACAATTCCGTTATCTCCAAATCCTGATGCTCCAGAAGGAGTAGCCGAAGAATTTTTACATGATAACAGTGAGTTTTTTGGTCAATATTATTCTCCGGAAAAAGGAGGAGCTGGAAAACGTATTTCTGATGAGTATGCAAGACAAGTAATTCATGCCAATTTTGCTTCGGTTTCATTTGTAGATGCGCAAGTGGGTAAAGTATTAGATAAATTAAAAGAATTAAAATTAGACAAGAATACCATTGTTGTTGTTTGGGGAGATCATGGTTGGCATTTGGGAGATCAAACTATTTGGGGTAAGCACAGTACGTTTGAAAATGCCTTAAAAAGTACCATGATTGTGAAAACGCCTAAAATGAAAAAAGCAGGAACACAAACAAAAAGTTTAATTGCTTCTGTAGATATTTATCCAACACTTTGTGATTTAGCAAACATCAAAAAACCTGAAAATTTAGACGGCAAAAGTTTTGTAGGAATACTTAAAAAGCCAAAGAAAACTACAAGAAAAGCAGTGCTTAGCTATTGGAGAGATCAAATTAGTATGAGAACAAATCGTTATAGATTGGCTGTTTTTAATGATGGAAAAAAACAAGAAATGATGTTGTTTGATCATCAAAAAGATCCTAACGAAACCATAAATATTGCAAAAACAAATGCAGACATAGTAGCAGATTTAATGCTTTTATTAAAAAAAATGAATAAAGGGTATTTACCAAACTTATAACAGAATTAGAATCAAAAAATGAAGAAAAATATATTCTTATTATTTTTTTTATGTATTGTCTCTTTTTTTTCATGTACTTCTGAGAAGAAGGAGGAAAAGCGTCCAAATATTTTAGTCTTATTTTTAGATGATTTAGATCCTAGTTTCAAATGTTATGGTAACCAATTAGTACACACACCTCATATAGATAAATTAGCTTCAGAAGGAATGAAGTTTACACGTTCTTATGCTGCAGCAACTGTCTGTAGCCCAAGTCATACTAGTTTGTTTACAGGGTGTTATTCTTCTACTATAGGTGCAGCACACCACAGAAGTTCTTATATAGATACATTACCAGAAGGATATCATATATTAACAGAATTGATGAAAAATGCCGGGTATTTTACAGTCAATTTTAAGAGCGATGGTGATCTTATGTACAATAAAATTTACGGAGCAACTGCCAAAACAGATTTAAATTTTGACAGAGGGAAACCGGAAAATAATGGAGAAAGTGGAAAGGAAGTTTTTGAACATCTTCAAATCATCAACCCTAAAAACATTGCTACTTATTTCAAAGGCGGACAATGGGATAAAAAAGAAAAGGAACAACCTTTTTTTGCCTATGCAAATATTGAAACGGGGAAAAAGCATGGTTTTATTCCAGGTAGAAAATGGGCGAAAGAAAAAGGCATTGCTGTAGACTCTTCAAAAATAATAATTCCAAAATACTATGCAGATACAAAAGAAGTCCGTTCTATTTTGGCAGCTAGTATGGATGCTGTTTCACATTTAGATGAAGAAGTAGGTAAGTTTTTAACTGCTTTAGAGCAAGAAGGTTTGTCAGAAAATACGTTAATTATTTTAGCTTCTGATCACGGAGCTACATTACCAAGACATAAACAACAATTATGGACCACAGGAACAAAGGTTCCTATGATAATGCGTTGGGAAAACAACATTAAAAAAGGGACTGTAAATTCTGAATTAGCAAGTATTATTGATCTAGCACCTACTTGTTTATCTGCAGCAAATATACCTATTCCAAAAACCATGGAAGGGTTAAATTTATTAAGTAATGCTCCAAAAGAAAGAGATTATTTGTTTGCAACCAAAGATGGTATGGATGGGGTTTTTGATTGTTCTAGAATGGTGATTTCTAAGAAATATCAATACATCCATCATTTTTTTCCCGAGTTGCCTTATAATTCTAACGGGTATGCCAAAAAAGCGTTGACTTTTAAAAGTATGACAAAATTATACAAGGAAGATAAATTGAATAATTTACAAAAAGCATATTATGAGAAAAAGCCTAAAGAAGAATTGTATGATTTGAAAACAGATGTGCAGTCTGAGAAGAATTTAGCTTTGGTAAATAAATTTGAAAAACTGACTTCAACCTATCGAAAGGTACTTTTTGATTGGCAAAAAACATCAGGAGATAAGGTATTAAAAGTACGAGAATTATTAAATGTAAAAGCAGTACCAAAGGGAACAAGAGTAGATAACTTATTAAAATTAAAAGATGAAAAAAATTAAAGGTTTCGTAATAATCTGTTTTATTCTAGTAGAATTTACTTCTGCTCAGGAAATTAGTAAAAGACCCAATATTTTGTTTGCTATCTGTGACGATATTTCCTACCAGCACACAAGTTTTGAAGGGAGTACTTTTGTAAACACGCCAACTTTTGATAAAATAGCCAAAGAGGGAATTTATTTTTCTAATTTTTATGTAGCATCTCCAGGTTGTGCACCTTCCAGAGGTTCTATTGTTACGGGGAGATATCCTTGGCAAAATGAACAATCTGGACAACACGGTTCTTCTTGGATGAAAAAATATGTGCCATTGGCAGATGAATTACAAGCCAATGGATATAAGGTAGGAATGACAGGAAAAGGAGTTTCTCCTTTCCGTTATGCAAAAAAAAAATTAGAAGAAACACTTTGGAGAACAGAGAATGCTGCAGGACCTGAATACAATAAAATTCATTATGATGAAGTACATGATGAACGAACTACAACTAAAATAAGTTCTAAAAATTACTTTGAGAATTTTAAAACTTTTATGAATTCTAAAAAAGAACATCAACCTTTCTTTTTTTGGTACGGAGCACATGAAGCACATAGAGGTTACGAAAAAGATTCTTGGAAAAGAACTAGTAAACAATTAAAAGATGTAACCGTACCCGCTTTTTTACCAGACAATGGTGTGGTAAGAGGAGATTTATTGGATTATGCCGTAGAAATTGAATGGTTTGATGCTCAATTACAAAGAATGCTAACCTATTTAAAAAGCAAAGGAGAATTAGAAAATACCATTGTAATTGTAACCGCAGACAACGGAATGCCTTTTCCTAGAGCAAAAGCGAATTGTTACGATTATGGAGTACACGTACCTTTTGCAGTTAGTTATCCGAAAGAATTTCAGCAAAATAAAATCATAAAAACACCTTTGGGTGCCGTAGATTTAGCTCCTACTATTTTAGAAATAACCCAAACCACACCTACTAAAATGCAATCTATAACAGGAAATAGTTTTTTAAAGGTGTTAAAAGGAGACCAGAAATTAAATGTTAATAATGCGGTGTTTTCTGGAAGAGAAAGACATACTTCTGCAAGATATAATAACCTTGGGTTTCCGCAACGTAGCATCCGTAAAAAAGATTTTTTATACATATGGAATATCACTCCGGAAAGATGGCCTGCTGGCGCTCCTGTTAGTTACAAGTCTAAAGAAAACAAAAAACTGGTTAATAACGTATTTGCAGATATTGATGGCTCTCCCTCAAAAAGTTATATCATCAAAAACAAAAATGTTGATGAGGTAGTTTATTATTTTGATATTTCTTTTGAAAAACGTCCGGAGTTTGAATTGTATAATCTAGAAAAAGATAAGGCTTGTTTAACAAATTTATCTGGAACAAAGGAATATGAACCTATAGAAAAGGCTTTAAAAGAAGAGTTAATACAAGAACTCATCAAAACAAAAGACGCTAGAGTAGTAGGACCAAATAAAGAAGTTTTTGATAGCTATAAGCGTTATTCTTCTATGAGGTATTTTCCAAAGCCTAATTAAAACTCATTTATGATTTGAATAAAATCATATGTGTATTCTAAAAATAGCTACTTAGTCTAATTTTGAGGCTAAAGAGTTTGAGGTTAAAAAAGTTTAAAAAGTAGTATGAATGTTGTTCAGATAAAATAATATAATTATGAACAGTTTAAAAATGATTTATTGCATGCTTAAAAAAGTACAGACACTTTTTTTTCTCGTTTTGTTGCTTCACTTACCTACGAATGCTCAAATTACATTGTTAGGAGATAATTCTCCTCATAAAAATGTAAATGATGGAAATTTTGAATTAGTGAAAGCTTATTCATGGAGAAAAGGGTTACAATCTCCTATGTGGACTTGTAGTCATGGTAATAATAAGCATACAGGAGATAGCCAAATGGCATTGTTTCAAGGTAGAATTTATAGTTCGGTTGCTAAAGGAGTTATAGAATCTAAAGTGCTAGACAATATTTCGGCATATAACAAACCTAAAGAAGGTGATGTTTTAAATTGGGGGTTTGGAACAGATTCTGAATATGATTGTGGAGCTACAATTACAATCAGTCTTGTTTTTGGTGATAAAGAAAGAATTTTAGCCGAAAATATAGCCATTAAAGGAGGAGATTTAAAGGTTCAAGAATTTAAAGGAACCTATACCATAACAAAAGAAGACGCAGCGAATAAGATGCCTTTTGTAAGAGCTGTTTTGCATTCTAATCAAGGTGTGAAAGTTTTTCTAAATTATGTAAATATTAGCGTTCAAAACCCAGAAACCAATGGGCCAGAGATATTGAAAGCCAACGTTGTTTCCGAAGGTATAAAATTGAAATGGATAGATCATAAATTTAAGGATGGCGTTGAATACAATGTGTATAGAGGAGAGAAAATTGGCACTGCTTATCAAAAATTAGCTAGTAATATAAAGACTTTAAATTATACAGATGATACTTTAATAAATGGTAAAGAATATCATTATTTGGTTACAAGAGTTGGCGTACAAGAATCTTCAAAATCGCCAGTGGCAACCATCACAAAAATGGATACGGTAGCTCCGGCTCCTGCAACAGATTTAAAAGCAACTGTTTTTGAAACTGAAGTTCAAATTAATTGGAAAAAAAGCATTGATAAAGATGTGGCAAGTTATGCTGTGTACAGAGGAGATTCCGAAGGAAATAATTTACGTCAGATTGCCTACAATGTTAAGAACAATAAGTTTGTAGATTTTACGCCTGTTAAAGATGTAGAAAATACATATTTTATTTTTGCTTATGATTTTAGTGGCAATAAAAGCAACGCTTCAAAACCAATAAAAGCAAAAGTAAAGGCTGTTTTGGGGACTTCGTTTAGTGATTTAATTTTACCAATGCCTATTACAGATAAATTAAGAGCGGATGTTTGGGGAGCAGAAGGTGTGATTCCTCGTGATATACATAACGGAATTGAAGATCCAGAATGGAGTTATTGGGGAGGAAGACCAATAGAAGATAAAGATGGTAAATTTCATATGAATGTAACGCGTTGGCCAGCAAATGCAACCAAAGGTCATTGGGAATGGCCTTTTTCTACAATCGCTTATGCGGTTTCTGAGCATCCTATTGGACCTTACAAAGTTAAAAAAGAGTTGGCCTATGATTTTCATAACGGTCTTGGTCATAATCCCGATATTATTCTATTGAATGATGGCACTTACATGCTCTATTCTTTAATAGATTGGGAAGCTACATTGTTTACTTCAAAATCAATGGCAGGTCCTTGGAAACGTTTGGGAACTATCAACGTAGATCTTTCTAATTCTGATGTTCCTGAACAGCGAAGTTATGTGTTTTATAGAAATTTATCGGGTTTGCATTTACCTGATGGACGTTTTTTATTTGTAACCAAAGCCGGAGGAATAATGCTTAGTGAAAGCAAGAATCCTTTGGGTCCATATAAAATTGTATCCAAAGAAATTAGACACAATCCTATAATTCCAGAAAAATACCGTAATTCTAATTATGAAGATCCGGTGCTTTGGAAAGATGAGGTGCAGTTTCATATGATGATTAACGCATTTTTAGATTATAGAGCCATTTATTTGCGCTCTGCAGATGGAATCCATTGGAAATTTAACCCAGGTACAGCCTATACGCCACACAATACTTCATATGAAGACGGAACACAAACGCATTGGTATAAGTTAGAAAGACCCCATGTTTTACAAGATAAATATGGAAGAGCAACACATTTATCTTTAGCGGTTATCGATGTTCCTAAGGCAGATGATTTAGCAAAAGATAAGCACAATTCAAAAAACATAATAATGCCTTTGGTGAAGCATAAACGCATTAAAATGTTAAACAAAAAGAAGGTAAATCAGCATACAAAAAGTATCAAAATTAGAATTATTTCTGAAGAAGGATTCGATGCTCAGAAAGATATTGATTTAAGTTCTTTACGATTTGGCGCGTCTGAAGAAGTAGATTTTGGGAAAGGTTGTAAAATGATGAAATCAAAAAAGAAAGGTAAAGATCTTATTGTAACCTTTAAGGGTGATGGAAACGGAATTACAGATAAGAATTTTGTAGGTAAGTTATTAGGTAAAACTACAAAGGGAGCATTATTAATAGGATATTCTAAATTAGTAGCAAATTAATATGAAATATAAAGTAAATTTAAAATTAAGAAAATCGTTTGGCTTGTTGTTTTTCTTCTTGTCAATAACCGTGTTAAATGCAAAAAATATAGAAATATATAACAATATTTCGATTAAAGATAATAGCAATTCTAAAGCGGTAATGTATGCTGTAAAAGCACTTAAAAAAGATTTTAATGTAAAGTTTGGTACCACAAAATCATTAAAAAAAGTTATAAATATTGAGTTGAATATCGATAAAAATCGTAAAGATTTTGATAGCTATAAAATTGAAATTTCTGATAAAAAAATCATCTTTAATGGAGCTGATGAACTTGGTTTAATTCATGCTATTTATGCTTTTTCCGAAGATTATTTAGGCATAGATCCGTTTATCTATTTTACAGATATAGTACCTAAAATGGTACACTCTTTGAAAATTAAGTCTGGAGAAATTACGTCAAAACCGTATACCTATAAACATCGAGTATTTTTTGTGAATGATGAAGATTTAATTGTTGGTTTTCAGATGGAAAAATTAACACATGGTTTCAACTTAGAATTTATGGAAAAATTTTATGAAACCATGTTACGACTTAAAATGACGGGTGTAATTCCGTCTACGTTGGTTTTAGCAGATGAGGCTCATCTTAAATTAGCCTCAGATATGGGGTTGTATATTGCGCAACATCATGCAGAACCCGTGGGAAGTGTGCCACTTTATTGGCCAAAAAACATTCCGTATTCTTGGTCTACACACAAAGAATATTTTGTTAAATTTTGGAGAGATGCCATTGAAAGACAAAAAGGGAAGAATGTAATTTGGACTTTAAATTTTAGAGGCTTGTTAGATCGTGCTTTTTGGGATGATGACCCAAGCATGTCTCGTAAAAGTTCTGCCGCTGAGAAAGCAAAAATTGTAAACGAAGTTATTGAAACTCAGTACAACCTTATTAAAGAAATTAGAGGTGAAGAAGATCCTTTAGTGTGTGGGTATTTATGGGGAGAACTTGGTGGTATGTATCGTGAAGGTCTTATTAAATATCCAAAAAACACCATGATATTGTTTTCAGATCAAGGCTATGGTGAATTTCCGGAAGGCACATGGCAATCTGCAGAGAATACAACGTTAGGTAAAGGCGTTTATCAACATGTATCTTATCATAATCGTAGAACACATTTGCGTATTAATACCATTCATCCAGATGTTTTACACAGAGAAATGGATAAGGCAATTTCGCATGGATTAACCGATATGATTGTATTAAATGTGGGGAATTTTAAAGAGAAAATATTTGGCGTTCAGCAAATGGTGAATTATATGAATAATTTTGATGCCTATAAAAAGGAACCTAATGGCAATTATTATTTCAATTGGTATGCCAAAAACAAATTCAATTCCAGTTCTCTTGCGGTTGTTCAGAGTTACAAAGACTTTTTAACCAATCAGTTTGATCTTGGTGATCCAGAACGAAAACCAGGAGATGAATGGTACTTTTTTTATGTAGAACGTTTATTAAATATGGCCTATCAAAAAGAAATGGATGATAGTTTTTTTAAGAAAGAGTTTCCAGGAAACGGAAAAAAAGCATTTTTGGACTTGAAAGATTTTAATGCTAAAATGAATTTTGTGTTAGATGCGTATTCAGAAATATACACTTCAGCAGAAGAAAAATGGGCTGTTTCCGTACAAAACACCTTAGAAGCCAAAGGAGAATTAAAAGGAAGTAGACTAAATTTTTATACAATAGATATGGCGCTTCCAACAGAAAAAATGTTAAATCTAACAGCTATGGCGGCTGATTTTTCAACATCGTTAAAAGCGTATTTAAATAAGGAGTATCATAAAAGTGAATTAGCGGCATATGCAGCTTTAGAACATGCCAAAAAAGCACTTGATGTGGAGAAAAAAATAGAACAAAACGGATCGGGTAAATTCAAAGATTGGTACCGTTGGGATGAAACTGCTTTAACGTATCGTATTAAAGAGGTGTTAGAAAATTACCTTTTACACGTTAAAGATCTAAAGTTTTTTAATTTAGAATATAAAAATCGTAATTCTAAAACTCCTGGTATTCAATACAAATACCAACCTTCTTTTGAGAGTGAATATCAGAAAGAACTTATTTATATGGAGAATGCAGATTAGGTGATAAAGAATACTTCAATATTTTAAAAAGTACAATATATTTAGATCTTTATTATAATTAACAACAACAGGAAAACACTTAACTGTTTTTCAAAATTAAAACCAAAATTAAAAAAATATACATTGATGATTAAAAAAAATATACTCATAGCATTCAGTTTTTTTGCATTATTTTCTTGTAAATCTAACGTACAAGACAAAAGTAAAGTAGAAGAAATAAGAGATTATAAAAATATAAGTTTTACACCATTATCGCCAGAAACGGTAGCTAGTTTTCAAAATAATGAGACCATAAAACAAGTATTGGTAGAGCCAGATAATTACGTTTGGGGACTAAGTGTGGTAAAATGGGAAGGAAAATACCACGCCTATTATTCTCGTTGGAATAAGAAATATGAGCACAAAGGTTGGATGACCAATTGTGAAATTGCACATGCCGTTTCAGACAATCCAGCGGGACCATTTAAATTTGTAAATGTGGTTTTACAAGATAGAAAAACAACCGGATGGGATTTGAATAATTCTCACAATCCGTATGCAATTATTGCCGAAGGAAAAATTTGTTTGTACTATATTGCCAATGATATCAAAGCATTGCTTGAAAAAGATGCTATTGAATATCCGAATGAAGATTGGTTTAATAAAAATAGAACAGCTATTAGAGATAGCCAACGTATTGGTGTTGCCGTAGCAGATAATCCTGCGGGTCCTTTTGTAAGATCTAAAAATGTTGTGGTAGGACCAGATGATGAAAAGTTTAAAAAAATAGCAGTAAATCCTGCCGTTATTTATAAAGACAATGAGTATTTAATGATTATGAAAGGTGATGATTTAAAATATGATGAACCTTTTAGAATTCAGTTAGTTGGTAATTCTACAAAACCAGAAGGTCCTTTTAATTTTAAAAAGAAACCAGTGTATGCAGAAGCACAAACAGAAGATGCGTGTATGTGGTTTGATCAAGTGATGAACAAACATTATATGGTTTGCCATGTAATGGGAAAAAAGGATTTAGCATTGTTTAGTTCAGAAAATGGTTTTGATTGGCAACAGAATGAAAGAAGTGTTTTTATGAAGAAAGAATTTGTACTTTCGGATGGAACAATTTGGAAACCAAAACGTGTTGAGCGTCCTTTTGTGTTAACCAATGAAAAAGGGCAGCCAATTATGATTTATGTGGCGGTTTATGATAATAATGTCAACGGGAATATTGCAATTCCTATTGAATATAATAATGTTGATAAATAAAAAATAATGAAAAAAGCAACAATACTTTTGTCTGTAGCAGTTGTATTACTCATGTCTTGTAATACAAATCAAAAAGTTGAGAAAAAAACTAAAGAACCAGAAAAGAAAAACATCCTATTTATCTTGGCAGATGACTATGGTTATAATGATTTAAGTTATAGAAACGATAGTTTTTATGAAACACCAAATATAGATCGTATTGCAAAAGAGGGTACTGTTTTTAACAATGGTTATGCTACTTGTCAAGTTTGTAGCCCTTCTAGAGCAAGTATTATGAATGGTAAATTTCCTGCACGTCACGGAATTACAGATTGGATTGGTGCGCGAGAAGGTGAAAAATGGAGAGAGAAAAAAAGATTTTCTAAATTAATGCCAGCCAAGTACAAACATAGTTTGTCTCATAAAGATGTTACGTTGCCAGAGGCTTTAAAAGCCGCGGGATATGCTACCTTTTTTGCAGGGAAATGGCATTTAGGAGAAAAAGGATCGTGGCCAGAAGATCATGGTTTTGATATTAACAAAGCAGGTTGGGATGCTGGTGGACCTCGAGGAGGTTATTTTTCTCCATATAAAAATGATAATTTAAAAGATGGAAAAGATGGTGAGAATTTAAGTATGCGTTTGGCAAAAGAAACGGTAAACTTTATGAAGGATAATAAGGATAAAAGATTCTTTGCTTATTTATCTTTCTATGCGGTTCATGGACCAATTCAAACGTCAAAAGATAAATGGGAGAAATATCGCAAGAAAGCTGAGAAAAATGGTATTGCTGAGCATTCTTTTAAAATGAAGAAATTTTTACCAATGAGAGAAACTCAAGACAATCCTATTTATGGTGGTTTGGTAGAATCTATGGATGATGCTGTTGGCGCTGTGTTAAAAGGATTAGAAGATTTAGGATTGGCAGAAAATACCATTGTTGTGTTTACTTCAGATAATGGAGGCGTTTCGGCAGGAGATTCTTATTCAACTTCTAATTTACCATTAAGAGGCGGTAAAGGATACCAATACGAGGGAGGAATTAAAGAACCTTATTTTATAAAAGTTCCTTGGTTAAAAAACAGTATTAAAGAGAACAATACGCCCGTTTCTGGGACAGATTTTTATCCTACTTTGTTAGATTTGGTAGGTGTAAAATTAAAGCCAGAAGCTCATTTAGATGGTGTTAGTTTGTTGCCTTTATTTACAGGAGGAACTATTAAAGAGCGCCCGTTAATTTGGCATTATCCACATTATGGTAATCAAGGAGGAGAACCGTCATCAGTTATTAGAAAAGGAGATTGGAAATTTATTCATTATTATGAAGATGAAAGAGGGGAGTTGTTCAATTTGAAAAATGATGAAGAAGAAATGCATGAAATTTCTAAAGAAAATCAAGAAATAGCATCCGCATTAAAAACAGAACTTTTTAATTACTTGAAAGAAGTAGGTGCAAATTATCCTGAAAAAGATCCGACATATAATGCCGCTTTAGAGGAGGCGCATTTACAAAAAATGGCTACTAAAAAGTTACAAAGTTTAGAGAAACAAAGAATGTCATATTTATCTTCAGATTTTGATCCTAAAAATGATTGGTGGGGAAGTTTTCAAACCATAGATTAATTTGAATGCTGTTTGAACAATAAATATATTTTAAATTGATTTTAGTTTACATGTATGCTGTAATTATAAAAAAAATCTCTAAGACGTTTCTTAGAGATTTTTTTATGACTATAAATTTTTTGTATTAAAAAGGAATCACGTGTAAAAGTTTAATATTGGTGTCGGTTCTGTTCACACCTTTTACTTTAAAAATGGCTGTAAAATGATGCTGCTCTTTTAAATAGGTGCTTTCAAATTTTGTAATACTATCCATATTTGTAAAATAAGCAACAGTGGCACTTACACCAATGTCATGATGAGAAAAGAAAACAAAATGTTGTTTATTACCTAAGCTGGTATATTTAGAAACAATGGCATATTCTTCAGATGCTGTTTTAGTTTTCAAATTAATAATTTGGTCTTTTATTTTAGGGTGATTTTTAATGGTTATAAATTCATTAGAAATTTTACAAAAAGGGTTTCCTTCATTAAAAAAAGGTAAAAATTGATTTTTATTTTTTGTAGGTCCTACGTAAATCACATTCTTTTCTTTTATTTCCGGAATAGAGGTTTGAGTAGAAAATCGGATGTCGAAATTTTTATCATATTGCTGAAAAAATTTCTGTATGTTCTGAGTTGCCAAAGCGCCCATACGTGTACTGTAACTGTATTTAGAAGGTTTAATTAGGTTTTTTAATTCTGGGTTTTTATCAATTAAGGAATGAAACTCTTCATTTGTGTTGATGTTAAAATCTCGTGTCCATCCATAACCTTTGGAAATTGTTTTTCCTGTAATTCCAAAATGATCACCAATAAATAAATTTGTTTGTGAATTGTTTTTGAAAAATTCTTCCCACAATTTCGGGGGTTTTGGAGCTCTGTTATTGATGATAAAAAAGGCAATTACACCAATTAATAATGCATACGGAATAATTATTTGCCAATTAATTTTCTGAAATGTTTTTTGTGGTGTTTCAGTTTTTGTAAAACTTACTTTGTACTGTCCTTTTTTAATGTGTAATATCCAAAGATCCTCTTTGCCTTCTGTGGCATAATACGCGATTAGTTTTTTTCTTAAATTGTATACGTTTACTCTAACACGCGGATTGTTTTTATCTGTTATCTCTTTACTTCCAAAAAAATCAATATCTATAACACCTTCTTTTAAAGTTGTGTTTTTTAAAGTAGCTTCATGTAAATATTGCAGTAATGCACTGCTTGTTGGAGCATTTTTTAGTGTTTTACTCTTTTTTATTTTAGAAACAATTTCTTGTTTTTGTTCGTTAGTTAGTATTGGTTTTTTTAGACTCATATAAAAAGGTATTACACTTAAATTCTAAGAACTTTAACCGTTATAACTACCGTTAAAGTAGCGTTAAAGTTACAAAAATGAATTGGTGTGCCTAACTTTGAAATTGTGTTTTTTAAAAGAGAAGGTTTTTAGGGTACTAGATGCTAACTGTGATATGTAAATCAAACTAAAAATGAAACTATTTATTAATCAAGACTTTATTTTAGAAACCAATGTAGCTAAAAGTTTGTTACATGAAGGTCTGGGAAAAAGGCATATTGTTGATTATCAGTTTTATTTAGATCAGAAAGTGATATCAGAAAATAAAAATTTTAGAAATTTAACTCATTTGTGGTTAGATGGCGACCATTATAAATGGAGAGCTATGAGAAAAAATGGCGTTTCAGAAAAGTATTGTAATTGGAATAAGTTTGAAAAATGGGCAGAAACAGTTTAGAATATCTTAAGATATTAAACATACATCATGATTATTTTAAAAGAATTCTATGTAATTTATTGGGGAATGATATTGAAAAGGGATTGATACCTCATGATAAAGAATTGTTAAGCGGTATGGTAAAAGATATTTGCTACTACAATTCAAAAAAACATTTCAAATTTGATTAAAAGATAGTATATGAAAAAATTAAATAAGTATGTGCTTGCACTTGTTGTTTTTACAGCACAATTGGGTGTAGCTCAGCATCAATCATCTTTAGAAAATAGTGTAAAAACAGAAGTTAAATACTTGTCTGGTACCGGAAGTGATGATTTAGTGGATTGGGATTTTTTCTGTTCAGAAGGAAGAAATAGTGGGAAATGGACCAAAATAGGAGTGCCTTCTTGTTGGGAACAAAAAGGATTTGGCGCTTATAATTATGGATCTGATGATGTTAATAATAGAGCGAAAGAAGTGGGTTTGTACAAACATACTTTTGAGGTTTCTAAAGAGTGGAAAAACAAAGACATCAACATTGTTTTTGAGGGGGTAATGACCGATGCTGAAGTAAAAATTAATGGAAAATTGGCAGGAGAAATTCATCAAGGTTCTTTTTATGAATTTAAATACAATATTTCTAAACTTTTAAAATACGGAACATCAAATTTACTAGAAGTTAAAGTTCATAAAGTTTCATCTAATGAGTCTATAAATCATGCAGAGCGTAATGCCGATTTTTGGATTTTTGGAGGAATTTATAGACCAGTATATTTAACAGTTTCTCCAAAGGAAAATATGAATCGTTTGGCAGTGGATGTAAAAGCTAACGGAGAAATAATTGCAGATGTATTTTTAAATGCTAAAAAGGCACAAGCCATAAGTTTATCTCTTTTGAATGTAGATGGAAATAAAATTCAGGATTTAGCTGTAGAAAGTATTCAAAAAGAAAAATTAAAATGGACCGTAAAAACGAAGGCTTCTAATATTTTGACGTGGAATGCTGAGCAACCAAATTTATATAAGTTACAAGTTAATTTGTTAGATAATAAAAAGAAAGTACTTCATAAAGTAACTCAAAAAATTGGTTTTAGAACGGTTGAGATTTTAGCAGGTGATGGTATTTATGTAAATGGAGAACGTATTAAATTTAAGGGTGTAAATCGTCATTCTTTTCATCCAAGTTCAGGGAGAACTACGTCAAAAGCATTGAGTATTAAACATGTGAAAATGATGAAGGATATGAATATGAATGCTGTACGAATGGCTCATTATCCGCCAGACAAACATTTTTTAGAAGCCTGTGATTCTATAGGGCTTTTTGTGATTGATGAAATTTGTACGTGGCACAACCCAATGTTAGATACCAAAGTTGCGCGTAAAATTGTAAAAGAAACCGTTGTACGTGATGTAAATCATCCTTCCATTTTATTATGGGCAAACGGAAATGAGCAAGGTTGGAATCCTGAGGTAGATGATGATTATGCAAAATGGGATATTCAGAATAGAGAAGTAATTCATCCTTGGAGTATTTACAAAAAAACAAATACCATTCATTATAGCCATTATCATTCTTTGGTAAATGATTCGTATTCAAAAGAGAAAATTTTATTTCCAACAGAGTTTTTACACGGTTTGTATGATGGAGGTCATGGCGCAGGATTAGAAGATTATTGGGAGAAAATGTGGAGTTTACCGCAATCTGCAGGTGGTTTTTTATGGGATTTTGCTGATGAAGGCATAGAAAGAACCGATAGGAATAACGAAATTGATTTACAAGGAAACAAAGCTGCTGATGGTATTGTTGGACCTTATGACGAGAAAGAGGGAAGTTATTTTACGATTAAAGAAATTTGGTCTCCAATTTTTATAGAAGATAGATTTATTAATGCCGATTTTAATGGTGTCTTTCGTATAGAAAATAGATTTCATTATACCAATTTAGGCGATTGCAAAATGACGGCAAAATGGTTAAAGTTTGATGGACCAACAGGAACTACAAAGCCATCAATTATTTCAGAAAGTAATGTTCAATTGCCTCGTTTATCTCCAGGAGTTAAGGGGAAATTCAATATTGATAAACCTAAAAATTGGGAAACAGCAGATGCCTTGCATGTAACAGCGGTAAATCCTCAAGGAAAAGAAATTTTTACTTGGACTTATCCTGTGCAAACACCAAAGCAAGTAAATCTACCAAAAATTGGTTATTCAACTTCAGGAAATATTAAAATAGAGACACAGAAGAATCAAATAAAAGTTGTGGCAAATGAGATGACGTATTTATTTTCTGATAAAACGGGTTTGTTAGCGCAAGTTAAAAAAGGAAACAAGGTAATTCCGTTACATAATGGTCCTGTTATTTTAAATCAGAATGATAAAATTGAAAATGTAAGTGTAAAATCATTAGAAAATACCGTAGAAATTACAGTTGTTTTCGAAGAAAAAAGTAGGTCTCCTTCTTGGTCTACTATTAAAGAAAAACGTTCTGATTTTATAAAATGGACGGTACATGCAAATGGTTTGCTAGATTTAAAAGTAGAATTTAAAGGTTTTAGAAATTTAAAAGGTTTTAGAGGAATTACATTTTCATTTCCAGAAAAAGAGGTTGCTGGTATGAAATGGTTAGGAGATGGTCCTTACAGAGTTTGGAGAAATAGAATGAAAGGAACAAAATTTCAGGTTTGGGAAAATGACTATAATAACACGGTAACGGGTGAATCAGGGTTTGTATATCCGGAATTTAAAGGGTTTTTCTCGAGTGTTTATTGGACAAAATTAAAAGGAAATAATGACAATGGTTTTACTGTTTTTTGTCATTCTCCACATACATATTTGCGAATGCTAACGCCACAAAAACCAAAGTATGACCTAAAAGGACGTGTATCTCCAGAGTTTCCGAAAGGAGATATTTCTTTTGTGAAAAATATCCCTGGAATTGGAACCAAGTTTCAAAAACCAGAAAGTATGGGGCCACATGGAAATCCTGAACATTATTTTGGAAATGATGACGAACCGATTGTAATAGAATTAACATTTAATTTCAAATAAATTTAAAGATGAAAAATTATATAATTTTAATAATTGCGATTACATTGTTTGCTTCTTGCCAAACAAAAGAAAAAGAAGTAACAACACAAACAGTATTTCCTTATATGGTTTCTGATGTAGATGCAGATAGTCCAATGAGTGCTGCCATGAAAAGAAGTTTTCATGAATATCCATCACCATTACTTGCCGAGAATGAATTGTATAGCCAATTTAAATATACAAAGTTAAAAGGTTTCGATTACAATGGAGGGGATGGAACCATTACCAGACGAGATCCTTCTAAGGTTTTGCTTGAAAATGGAAAGTATTATGTTTGGTATACAAAAAGAGCTACTATAGTCAGACCAATTGGTTTAGGTAATGCCAAAAATGCAACCGAGCAGATACCTTCAGCAGATTGGGATTTATCAGAAATATGGTATGCAACAAGTGAAGATGGTTTTACTTGGGAGGAGCAAGGAGTGGCGGTAACTCGTCCGGCTAAGCCTATTCCTGGTTTTAGATCGGTTGCTACTCCAGATATTCTTAAGTGGAAAGGAAAATTTTATCTTTATTATCAGGCTTTTAGTGAAACACCTGGGCTTAAAGGAGATGATTGTGTGGCTTCAGTTTCTTATGCGGATTCACCTGATGGACCATGGACTCATTATAATAAGGTCGTCTTGCCTACCGGACCAAAAGGTTCATGGGATCAATTTACTGTTCAAGCACCAACTCCTTTAATTCATAATAATAAAGTTTATATGTATTATAAGGTTGATTTTAATCGCCCAATAGGTGATCGTGTGGGGTATAATGGAAAATGGAGTGCTATTGGTTTAGCTATTTCAGAAAATCCACTAGGCCCTTTTGAGAAACATCCTTTGAACCCAGTTCAAAATTCAGGTCATGAGATATGTTTATTTCCTTTTAAAGAAGGAGTAGCATCATTAACAATACGAGATGGGAATGAACATTTTACGATTCAGTATGCCAAAGATTGGGTGAATTTTGAAATAGAATCTATCACCGAAATGATGCCTATAGGACCTAATGCTTTTATTCCTGATGCTTTTGCTGATAACGGAGATGGACGTGGAATTACTTGGGGGGTATGCCATTTTAGAAATGTTAAAGGATCAGATGGAAAATATTATTCAGAATTAGCAAGGTTTGACTGTGATTTGAGTTTAGATGTTCACGATCCAGAAATGAAGAAATTTAATAACTTATGGAGTCCTGATATTTACTATAAGTTGAAATTGAGTAAAGCCCAACGAGAACGCATTCAAAAAGAAAACAGAGAGAGAATTATTGAATAATTCTTAAAAACGAATTTAAATTATGAAAAGAATATTATACGTTATAATAGTAGGATTCATAGTAGTATCATGTCAACAAAAGCAAGAAGAAAATAAACAAGATGAATTTCCATTCTTTATTTCTAAAGAAAAACCAAACCGTAAATTAAGTGCTGCGGTAGCGCGTAATTATGATGCCTATGAAAATATTCGTCCGGAACAAACAGAATTGTATTCGCAATTTAAATACACCAAATTGAAAGGTTTTGATTACAACGGAGGAGATGGAACGGTTACAAGAAGAGATCCCTCCAAAGTAATTTTTGAAAATGGTAAATATTACGTTTGGTATACGGGTAGAAAATCTCCTGTAAGACCTGTTGGAATGTCTCGTGCCAAAGAAGCTACAGATGTAATTCCATCTGCAGATTGGGATTTGGCAGATATTTGGTACGCAACTTCTAAAGATGGATTTACTTGGGAAGAGCAAGGAATTGCAGTTCCTCGTCCACCAAAACCACAACCAGGATGGAGATCTGTAACAACTACAGATGTTTTAAAATTTAAAGGAAAGTACTATTTATACTTTCAAGCTTTTATGGAAGCTAGCGGATTACGTGGAGATTTTTGTCCGGTTTCTGTAGCCTATGCAGATTCTCCTGATGGACCATGGATTCATACCAACAAAGTCGTATTGCCCAACGGACCCGAAGGTTCTTGGGATCAATATTCTATTCATGATCCTTATCCGCTGGTACATGATGGAAAAATTTATATGTATTATAAAGGCGATTTTGATAAAAGATCAGAATTCAAACCTTCAAAAATACGTATGCAAGGATTGGCAATTGCAGAAGATCCGTTGGGGCCTTTTGTAAAACACCCTTTAAATCCGGTAATTAACTCTGGGCACGAAACAACATTGTTTCCTTTTAAAGAAGGAGTAGCTGCGATTGTTCGAAGAGATGGACAAGAGCACAATACCATTCAGTATGCCAAAGATTGGGTGAATTTTGAAATAACGGCCATTACAGAATTGTTACCTGTGGCTGGTGGTCCTTATGTGCCTGATGCGTTCACAGATACCAAAGATGGAAAAGGAATTACTTGGGGAATTTCACATTTTATCAATGCTGATGGGAATTGGAATCATACCATATTGACAAGATTTGATTGTGATCTAAGTACAGAAATACACGATCAGGGAATGAAAGGTCATTATTACAATTACAGTCCAGAGTTTCATTACAAGCAGCATGGATTAAGTGAAAAACAAAAAAAGAGAATTAAAAAACAAAATCAAAAACTTAAAAATGCAAACTAGTTTAAAATATATTTTAGGAATAGCAACAGTTGTTTTGGTTAGTTGCACAGGTATGCCTAAAAAAGAAAAAGAGGTAAAGGTGTACAAGCCTACTTTTGAATCGTTGAAACAACACGGAGCTGCTCCTGAATGGTTTGCAGATGCTAAACTAGGAATGTATTTTCATTGGGGGCCTTATAGTGTTCCTGCGTATGGGAGTGCTTGGTATCCACATAACATGTATAAGGATAATAATGGAATCCGTAAGCATCATGAAAAAACTTACGGAAGTATTTTTGAGTTTGGATACGAAGATTTTATTCCAATGTTTAAAGCTTCTCATTTTGATCCAGATGATTGGGCAGAATTATTTAAGCAGACCGGAGCTAAATTTGCAGGTCCCGTAGCAGAACATCACGATGGTTTTGCGATGTGGGATTCAGAGGTTAATCCTTGGAACGCAGCTGATATGGGGCCTAAACGAGATGTTTTAGGAGGTATTTTTAAATCTTTAGAAAAGAAAGGATTAAAAACAATTGCAACGTTTCATCATGCTCGTAATGGGCAACGGAATGCAAACAAACCAGAAAATTGGAAAACAGCGTATGATAGTCATTATGTATATCATCCAGATTTACCAACTGCTACAACAGATCCTAAATTGCGTAAGTTGTTTGGGAATTTTGAGAAAATAGAAGAATTTAATCAATATTGGCTAGATCAAGTAAATGAAGTCGTAGATAAATACAGTCCAGATATTTTATGGTACGACTCGTGGTTGAATTTAATTCCAGAAGATAAGCGAAATGAAATGGCAGCTCATCATTTTAATAATGGAATTAAAAAACATAAAGAGGTAATGTTGGCTCACAAGCAACAAGATTTACCTTTAGCGTATAGTGTGTTAGATTACGAACAAGGTGGTAGAAAAGATTCTTGGCCAAGTCCTTGGATGACAGATATGACTTTGGGGAAAAATAGATGGATGTATGTAAAAGTTCATCCTTATAAAACTGCTGATTTAGTTGTGAGAAATATGATTGATATTTGGAGTAAAAACGGAGTGGTATTGTTAAATGTGTCTCCTACTGCCGATGGAATTATTAATCAAGAACAAAGAGATGTGTTAAAAGAAATTGGCGATTGGATGAAAGTTCATGGAGAAGCAGTTTATGGAACGCGACCTCATAATATTTTTGGATTTGGAAATGCAGCTACAGGAGAAGGACACAATGCAGGTCAATCTTCTTCTGTAGAATATACGGCAGATGATGTTCGCTTTACCGTTGCTAAAAATAAAAAAGCAATGTATGTTTTCTTTTTAGGGCAACCTGAACAAGGAAAAATAATTCAAATGAGGGCTATTGGAGGTTATCATCGTAATATTCCTCCATCACCTATAAAAAATGTACGTTTATTAGGATCTGATACAAAGGTTGAGTGGCAGTTAACAAGTGATAGTTTTTATTTAACCATGCCAAATGTAGAAATGAATGAATTAGCTACGGTATTTAAGTTTGAGTTAGAATGAGTAACTCATATCAAAAAAAATAAACGAATAAACCGCTAAGTTTATTATAGGTAATTCTGGAGTGATTAATTTTTGATATCTATATGCATGCTTACTTAAAACCTAAAAATGTATTAAAAATACATGTTAAAATGGTGATTATGTTTTTTATGATCAATTAATTTTTCTAATGCAACTTAATACTATTTCTATTTTTTAAGTATTTTGAATGTTCTTATCTGTAAATTTTTTAAAAATTTAGATAAAGAACATATAATCTGTAAAAAAGGTTATTTGTTAGGCGGTCAGTTTTATGGAGTAATTACATTTACATATCCCCAAAATAAAGGTGAAGTTTTATTTTCTTCTAAAAAGAAAAGGATTTAAAAGGTAAAACAGCATTTTTATAAATGGATTAGTTTCTGTAGTATCATCTATCAATCTGAAAAAACATTAAATGAAAATTAAATTCACCCTTTTAGGAAGCTTACTAACGTTATTTGTAATCTTCATAGATACCACTATTCTTGCGCAAGAAAAACCAAATATTTTAGTAATTCTTGCTGATGATTTGGGTTATGGAGATCTTGGTTTTACGGGTTCTAAAGATATAAAAACACCTAATTTAGATAAGCTAGCTAATAACGGAGTTGTTTTAAATAATGGTTATGTTACACATCCATATTGTGGCCCATCTAGGGCAGGTTTAATTACAGGGAGGTATCAAGCACGTTTTGGTGTAGAAATTAATTTTACAAATTCTATGTTTGATATGTATAGTGGTTTACCATTAACGGAACAAACATTTGCAAATCGTTTGCAAAAATCGGGTTATGAAACTGGAGTTATTGGTAAGTGGCACTTAGGAGGATCAGATACATTTCACCCAAACAATCGTGGATTCGATTATTTTTATGGATTTTTATCAGGAGGACATTCGTATTTTCCACAGAACGTAAAAACGCACATGGCATTAATCAATCCAAAAAATAATACACCACATTATAGTGCTAACGAAGGTAGTTATTGGCCGTTAACTAGAAACAATAAAGCAGGCGAATTTAATGAGTACTTAACAACTGCATTAAGCAAAGATGCTGCAAAGTTTGTGAGTAATAGCGAGAAGCCATTTTGTTTATACTTAGCGTATAATGCTCCACATCTACCATTAGAAGCGCCTAAAGAAACTATTGAAAAATATAGTTTTATTAAAGATAAAAAGAGAAGAACTTATGCTGCTATGGTAGACGAGTTAGACCAAGGAGTTGGTAGGGTTATAGAAGCGCTTAAAAAGTCTGGTAAATTTGAAAATACCATAATTTTCTTTTTATCCGATAATGGTGGTCCAAGAAAAAAAGGAGAAACTTTTGCGAGTAATGGTAAATTTAAAGAAGGAAAAGGAAGTATGTATGAAGGGGGTTGCCACGTACCCTTTATTTTACATTGGCCTAAAGGAAATTTTAAAATGAAAGAGTTTGATGGATTAGTTTCTGCATTAGATATTGCGGCTACAGCTGTAGCAATGGGAGGAGGGGATACGTCTGGTAAGAACTTAGAAGGTGTAAATTTAATTCCTTATTTAAAGGGGAAAGTTAAAGGTTCACCTCACGAAGCATTGTTTTGGAGAATGCAAGACGGTATTGCTTGGGGAGTAAGAACTAAGGATGCTAAATTTTTAAAAAGAAATAAAAAGGAAGCAGTACCAGAATTATTTAATATGGCAACAGATCCTTATGAGGATTATAATATCATTTCTAAATCACTAAAATTAAGAAAAGAATTGGCCAAACTTTGGAATGATTGGAACAAAGGAAATATAAATAACATTTATTTACAGTCTGGAGCTTATCAAAAAAAACGCTTGGATATGTATAAAGAATTGTATGAAGATTTGTTAAAGAAATCTAAGAATGCAGATGCTTTAGTTATTGAATAATTGTTTACCTATTGTAATTATAATTAACCCAAATATTTAATTCAATTTAGAACATTTGTTGTGTTGTTTACATGAATAGCTTTATTAGGAGTTGCAACTAATCTTTAGTTTTACATCATAAAAAAAAGTAAATAAAATGAGGTTTAAGTTATTTGTATTAAGTTTCTTCTTTATGGGAGTATTGTTTTCATTGCAAGCACAAACGGTAAAAAAACCAAATGTGATAGTGGTTTTGGCAGATGATGTTGGTGTTGGAGATGTTTCTTGTTATAGAAGATTACATAGGGGGAAAATAGTTTTAGAAACTCCAAATATAGACAATCTAGCAAGTCAAGGAATGTATTTTACACAAGCACATGCTCCAGCAGCTTTATGTGCAACTTCTAGATATTCTATAATGACAGGTAATAATAATTATAGAAGTGCTTTTCCTTGGGGAGTTTGGTCTGGGTACGCAAAATCTGCTATTTCTAAAGAACAGTTAACTTTGGGAAGAGCAATGAAAAAAGCAAATTATAACACTGCTTTTTTTGGAAAATGGCATTTAGGGACGAGTTTTTCCACTAAAAGTGATCCTAATAAAGTTTTTGTGGCAACTAGAAAAAAGACAAGTTTAAATGTTGATATCACAAAAATTAAAGATTTTGGACCTAATCAAACAGGTTTTGATTATAGTGTAACGCTACCTTCGGGTATTCAAAATGAACCTTATTCGGTTTACGAAAATGATATTTGGTTGCCTTTAAAAAAGGATTCAGAAATTACGCTTATAGATAACGTTTATATGCAATCTATCGGATCTGAAATGGAGAAAAAAACGGGATTAGGAGATTCTAATTGGTTACCAAGTAAAATTGGGCCTCTTTTGGCAGATAAAGCAGTAAAATACATTGCTAATAATGCAAAAAAAGACAAGCCTTTCTTTATGTATTACTGTTCTCAAGCAGTACATACACCACATATGGCAGCAGATCAGTTAAATGGAGTTAAAGTTGCGGGTACAACACCTTCTAAGCATATGGATATGATTAAAGAGTTAGATGTTCAGGTAGGTATGTTGGTTGATGAACTTAAAAGACAAGGGGTTTACAATAATACGTTAATTATTTTTACTTCGGATAATGGAGGTTTACATGTAGATAGTGATACTTGGAATTCAGGACATGAACCTAGTGATATTTATAGAGGTTCTAAAAATGATCCTTATGAAGGTGGTCATAGAGTTCCTTTTATTGCCGTTTGGCCAAATCAAATAAAAGCGAATCAATCATCAAATATACCTCTTTTAGGATCGGATATTTTAGCAACAATAGCAGCAGCAGGTAATTATAAAATGGCTAAGAATGAGGTTTTAGATTCCTATAATTTACT
Organism: Polaribacter staleyi; assembly: GCF_038024045.1. Taxonomy (NCBI): domain Bacteria; kingdom Pseudomonadati; phylum Bacteroidota; class Flavobacteriia; order Flavobacteriales; family Flavobacteriaceae; genus Polaribacter; species Polaribacter staleyi. The sequence continues at coordinate 238,411 of NZ_CP150665.1, forward strand.
ACCTATTTTTAAAAATAAAGAAAAAAAGCATAAACGAAATCACTTAATGATTCAAGGTGGAGTTGGTAGAGAAGTAATGATTATTGAAGATGGTTGGAAATTAATTATTCAAGTTGATAAAAAGGATAAATTGAATAAAAAAAGAACTCCAATTGCTTTGTTTGATTTAAATACAAATGATAGAGAAGATGAACGTTTTAATTTAATTAATAATACAAAATATCAAAACAAAGTTTTTAAATTATTTAAAAGTTATAATGAAACAAGAGATACTAAAGTGGTAACTGGTTGTTATTAGTGTTTTTATAGTTTTTTTGAAGATGTGTTTTTAATAGATAATTAAAAAATAAAAGACCATATGTTATATGTATTTGTATATATAACATATTAATAAACAGTCTTTTTTTGTTACTTGTACTCAAATTAATTTTAATATAAAATGGAAAAAAAAATTACCGTATACGCATTTATTTTTTCGATTCTTTTTACGTTTCAAGAATTAAATGCACAAGATTTAAATTTTAATGATTCTTGGCTTTTTTATAATGATGTAGCTCAAGGGGCAGAAAATTCAAATTTTGATGATTCTAGTTGGAGAAAATTAGATTTACCACATGATTGGGCAATAGAAGGTCCTTTTGATGTAAAATATAATGCACGTTCAGGAGGTTTACCTTTTCATGGTACAGGTTGGTATCGCAAACATTTTGTAATGCCAAAAAATACCAAAGGAAAAAAGGTGAGAATTGATTTTGAAGGAGCTATGTATGATGCTCATGTATGGGTAAATGGGAAATTTGTAGGGAATAGACCTTACGGTTATATTGGTTTTGAATTTGATATTAGTGATGCACTAAAATATGATGGTTCACAAAATGTAATTTCTGTAAGATTAGAACCTAAAGATCTATCTTCTAGATGGTATCCTGGTGCAGGGATTTATCGTTCTGTTTGGTTAAAGATAGATAATCCTGTTCATGTAGAACAATGGGGAGCATATATTACAACACCAACAATTTCAGAAAAGTTAGGAGTTGTACAAAATGAAACTACTATTGAAAATAATAGTAGTAAAGATGTAAAGGTTAGTGTAAAGCAAGAATATTTTTCACCAAACGGAGAATTAGCGGCTTCAATTGATGATGAAATTGTGGTTAAGGCAAATTCGAAAGAAGTTTCTGGAACATGGGTAAATGTAAACAATCCTAAAATTTGGGATACTGAAAATCCGCATTTATACAAAGCGGTTACTACTGTTTATCAAAACGGAAAAGTAATAGATACTTATAATTCAACTTTCGGATTTAGATCAATTTCATTTACTACAGAAGGTTTCTTTTTAAACGGAAAAAAAGTAAGATTTAACGGTGTTTGTTTACATCATGATAATGGGGCTTTAGGTTCTGCCGTTTATAGAAGAGCAGATGAAAGAAAGTTGCAAATTATGAAAGAAATGGGGGTAAATGCCATTCGTACAAGTCATAATCCTCCATCAAGAGAATTTTTAGAATTATGTGATGAATTAGGTTTATTAGTTTTAGACGAAGCTTTTGATGTTTGGAAAGAAGAAAAAGTAGAAAATGGTTACAATGTTTTCTTTGAAGAATGGGCAGAGCGTGATATTAAAGACATGGTAAAAAGAGATCGTAATCATCCTTCTATAATTATGTGGAGTACTGGTAATGAAATTCATGAGCAGCACGATAAAAAGAATGGATGGAAAGTAGCTAAAATGTTACATGAATATTGTAAAGCAATAGATCCTACACGTCCTACAACATTAGGAATGAATAATTTTGAAGCGCCTTATAAAATGAATTTTGCGGCTCAATCTGATATTGCAGGGGTGAATTATAAGCCAACAAAATATCAATATATTCACGAAACATATCCGCAGTTAGCGTTGTATGGTTCAGAGACATCGAGTATTACAAGTAGTAGAGGTATCTATCATTTACCAATGGAAAAATATACAACGCACGAGTCTTTACATGTAACTAGTTACGATATAATTGGCCCACCTTGGGCGTATCCACCGGATGTTGAATTTTATTATCAAGAACAAAACCCAAATATTATGGGTGAGTTTATGTGGACAGGTTTTGATTATTTAGGAGAACCAACACCTTATGGAGGAAAAGATAACTCTACAAATGGGTATTGGAATGGACATTGGCCTTCACATTCATCTTATTTTGGTGCGGTAGATTTAGCTGGTTTTCCAAAGGACAGATTCTTTTTGTATCAAAGTCATTGGACAACAAAACCAATGATTCATTTATTACCTCATTGGAATTGGAAAGGTATGGAAGGAAAGAATATTCCTGTTTATTGTTATACAAATTTAGATGCCGCAGAACTTTTTGTCAACGGAAAATCTATGGGTAAAAAAGTGAAAGGAAAAGATTTAACAGAGTTAATTGTTAAATTCTCTAGATTCGAAGGAGATTCTTTTCAATCTAAATATAGGTTGTCTTGGGATGTGCCTTATGAAGCCGGAAACATAAAAGTAGTAGGTTATAAAGACGGAAAACAAGTTTTAGTAGAACAAATTAATACCGCGGGTAAACCTTACCAAGTTAAATTGTCTGTAGACCGAAGTGAAATACAAGCAGATGGCTCAGATTTAGCGTATGTAACTGTTAGAATAGAAGACAAAAACGGAAACTTATGTCCGAATGCAGATAATCTAGTCAAGTTTTCTGTTAAAGGAGCTGGAGAATTGATTGCCGTAGATAATGGTAATCAAATTAGTTTAGAATCTTTTCAAGCACCGCAAAGAAAAGCATTTAGTGGTATGTGTTTAGCTATTTTAAAGTCTTCAAAAAACGCTGGTAAAATAGAATTAACAGCAAAGTCTAAACGTTTAAAATCTACTAAAATCACTGTAGAAACTAAATAATAAGAAAAAATGAAAATCATGAATACATTATTTTTAAAGAAATTATTTGTGCTAGTATTCTTTGCTAATATTGCGTCGAATATTTTTGCACAACAAAAACCCAACATCGTTTTTATTTTAACGGATGACCAATCTTATGGGTTAATGGGGTGTACTGGAAATGAATTTGTACAAACACCAAACTTAGATAAATTAGCAGATGAAGGTGTGCTGTTTACTAATGCGCATGTAACAAGTGCCATTTGTACACCTAGTAGAATTTCTATTCTGTTAAGTCAATATGAAAGAAAACATGCTGTAAACTTTAACTCAGGAACCTCTGTTTCTGATGAAGCTTGGGAAAAAGCATATCCAATGGTTATGCGTAAAGCAGGTTATTATACAGGTTGGATTGGTAAAAATCATGCTCCAGTTGGTAAGGGAGGTTATATTAGTGGTGTTATGGAAAAAAGTTTTGATTACTGGTATGCTGGTCATGGGCATATTGGTTTTTATCCAAAAGAACGTCATAAAATATTTAATGATGCCATTGCTTTTACGCAACCAGAAGTTATAAATGAAGGTGTAGATGACTTTATAGACCCTAATGCTAGAAAGTTAAAAGGAGCGATAAAGTTTTTAGATACGAGACCAACAGATAAACCTTTTTTATTATCCATAAACTTTAATTTGCCTCATGGAGCAGGTACAAGTACTATGAAAATGAAAAAAGATGATGATGAAATTTATAAATCTTTATATCGTGATTTAACACTTCCTTTGCCAGATAATTATGTGGCTAAAAAGGATATTAAAACGCCTAAGCTTCCTGCAAATTTATTAAGAGCAGAAGATCGCCAGAAAGGATATGATTATGTAGATACACCAGAAGGGTTTAGAGAAAGATATACTAGACAGTTACAGGCAATGACAGGTATCGATAGATTGGTAGGTAATTTACGTTTAAAGTTAAAGGAATTAAAGTTAGACAAAAATACCATTATTATTTTCACTTCAGATCATGGTTTGTTTATGGGAGAACAAGGTTTAGGAGGAAAAGCATTGTGTTATGAGAAAACAACACATGTACCAATGATTATTATGGATCCTTCTTTTAAAAGAAAAAATAGAGGTAGAAAAAGTGATGCATTAGTTCAATCTATAGATATGGCTCCTACAATGCTTTCTATGGGGGGAGTTGCAATTCCTACAGAATTTCAAGGAAAAGATATTTCTAAATTATTGGTAGATACATCTGCAGAAGTTAGAGATTACGTGTATACAGAAAACTTATGGTCAACACAATTTGGTAACCCTGTTTGTGAGGCTGTGCAAGATAAACAATGGAAATATATTCGTTATTACAGAAACAAAACTTTTTCTGCAGCAAAGAAAATAAAGGTTGCAAAAGATTTAGGGATTCCTGTAAACAAAATGCTGTATGCGGTTCATGATCCAGATATTGCTTTTTATCGTGATTTATCTGATGCATCTTTACAAGGAGAAGAGCCTGTTTATGAAGAGTTATATGATTTAAAAAACGATCCAGAAGAGCTTTATAATTTAGCATCAAAGAGTAAACATCAAACTAAATTAAACGCTTTAAGAAAAGTTTGGAAAAATGAAATTACAATGGCTCGCGGAAATGAAAAACCAAAAGTATATAGATATACAACAGATAGTGATCCTAAAGGAGGTCATTAATCAGTATCCGAATAAGATATTATTAATTAAAATATTTAGCTTTAATCCCTTTGGTTTTATAACTAGAGGGATTTTTAATTAGCGTAGGTTTGTAATATTAGCAACTGACCAAAATTAAACTTTAGGTTGGTTGTTTTTTTTGATTCAATTTTGTAAGAAAATAGACATCGATTACTTGTTTGTACTAATTAGTATAATAGACTAGAATCATCATCATTTTAATAATTTAAATACTACTTTAATATTTATTTTTGAGAAGAATTGGATAAACTATATTGATAATATTCTAATAGTTGTATGTTTTATAAAAAATGATAGGATAGTATTGTTAAGAAAATAGGTTTAGAATATTTTGATTATTAAAAAATAAAAAGAACAATTTAGTAAACTGTACCTAAAAAATGTATAATATTCAGTAAGTTGCCTCGAATTTTAAATCTCAAAAAATAAATTAATTTAGAATGGATATTGTTATTATTGAAGATGAAGATTTGGCTGCAGCATCTTTAGAAAAGTTATTATTAAAAAGTAATTATCCGATACGTATTAAAAAACGATTAGAAAGTGTTATGCAATCTATTGAATGGTTTAAAAATAATAGTTGCGATTTAATTTTAAGTGATATTCATTTAGGAGATGGAGAAAGTTTTGAGATTTTTGAAAATTTAAAAATTAAAATCCCTATTATTTTTACAACGGCCTTTAATCAATATGCAATACAATCATTTCAATTTTTTGCCATCGATTATTTATTAAAACCTTACGATAAAGACAAATTAAATACTGCTTTAGAAAAATACACCAACTATACAGCAAAACCAGTTACTGATTATAGTGATTTAGAAAATTTGTTATCTCATTTAAATACTTCTAAAAAAAGTGAAACAAATCAAAAAAGATTTTTAGTTTCTAGAGGAGAAAAATTAATTTCTATAAGTGATCGTGAGATTGCCTATTTTATGGCAGAAAATAAATCACTTTTTTTATTTACTACTGAGGGTGAAAGTTATTTATACGACGATACGATATTGAATTTAGATTTAAAATTATCTAAAAAGGATTTTTTTAAAATAAATAGAAAATTCATTGTAAGACATAGTGCCATAAAAACAATTATAAAATACAGTCAGAATCGATTAAAAATAGAATTAGAACCTTTTTCTAAAGGCAACGATTTTATTTTAATTAGTTCTAAAAATGTTCGGGAGTTTAAAGAATGGTTAAATAATTAATATGCGATCATCTAAATTTAGTACCCGATTAAAAAAGAATCAGCAATATTTGTATATCAGTTTGTTGTTGATTGCTATTTTTTTTGTTGGTAATTCATTAATCACTCCTAAAATTACATCAGTAACAGAAGAGTTAATTCAAGATATAATTCAAGGGAATTTAAAATCTAAAGAGAATATTGTTGCCTTCGAATTTAATCAACTGAATAACTCGATTAAAAATGCCCAAAAAATCTTACAAGATTCAGAAAATAATTCTCTCGAGGTTGTAAAGGAAAAATTACTCTTTACATCAGATTTAGCTTTAGAACACCAAAGTATTGATAATAGTTTTGTATCTATAATATCCTCTAATGATGTAAAAGAAAACTATTTTTCTAATAGGAAAGATTTTTTGTATCAAAAAGAAATAAACACGATACTAAAAGGGATTCAATTTATAAATAATGATGTTTTAATTGATACAATTCTAACCAAGAATGGTAACGTTATTAATAGAAAAATATATGCAAAAAAACTGCTAAATAATAAGACTGTTTATACGGGATACGATATAGATTTAATCTCATTTTGGAGTTATTTTTCTGAAACCTATAAAGGAGATGGAGGTTATACCGTAATTACCAATAAAGAGGGTATTTGTATGCTGCATCCCGATACAAAATACATCGGAAAAAAAATAGGAATGTATTTTAACACGATTTCTATTGAGCAAATTTTAAAAAGTTCGCTTAAAATTAATGGATATTATGTGCCTGATAACATCAACTCTCTTAAAGATAAAGCAATTTCAGAATTTCTAGGTTTAGAAGTGTTACGTTATTATGATACTATTAAAATAGGAAATTCGCCTTTAATAGTAATCATTAGTTTTCCTATAGATATTCATTTAAAAGAAACCACAGAAAATATACAAGGGTATTTTTCTTGGATTAGTTTTTTAGCTTTTTCTACATTTATGTTAATCCTGTTGGTTTCTAGATTACAGTTAAAAAAAGAATATGTAGAGAATATAAAGGTTGTAGAAGAAAAAGAACATTTAATAAACAGCAATGAAAAGTATCAAAAGGAAAATGCTATTCTGCAATTAAATCAACTTAAGAAAAAAATAAATCCACATTTTTTATTCAATAGTTTAAATTCTTTACATGTTTTAATTGATTTAAACCCAGATTTATCTCAGCAATTTGTATTAAAATTGGCAGATGTATATCGATATCTTTTAGAAGAGCGAGAAGGAAATTTAATTTCTCTGAAAAAAGAAATTACCTTTTTAGAGCAGTATGTTTTTTTGCAAGAAATTAGATTTAATAAAAGTTTAAGTGTGTCCATCGTTAATAATTGTGATGCTGAAATTTTGGGAAGAAAAATTCCGTTTCTGTCTTTAGAAACCTTGGTAGAAAATGCGATAAAGCATAATGAAATCACTAAAATAAAACCTTTAATCATTGAGATTCTTATTGATAAAGATTTTATTACTGTAAAAAATAATTTTACACCAAGAAAACATAAAACTAAAGATAGCCATCATATTGGATTGAATTATTTAGAAAATACCTATCAATTTTATCAAATAGCTACCTTTAAAACAGGTGTTGTAGACGGTAAATTTGTCTGCACATTGCCTTATATAACCTAAAAACAGTATTTCACTCCGTTTTTTATAGCGTTCACTCTATTCTGTTTTGCTAAGTTGTTGATATCATGCAAATTTGATGTTTTAACAATATTATTTATGAAAACATCCTCTTTAAAAGGAACTTTATTGGTTCCGTTTTTAATGACTTCTCTTTTGATATTTACCTCTTTATTTGGTTTTTCTCAAGATAAAAAGGAAACAGTTAAAGATGAAAAAAAAGATTCTATTAAATCTACTGATGATAAAAAACTTACTTACCAGAAGTTTTTAAAAGAAGGGAATGTTAAAAAAGGATTATTTAATGTATACGCTATAAAAGAAGATTATTATTTCGAAATTCCAGATTCGTTATTGTCTAGAGATTTGTTAATTGTAAATAAGGTATCTAGTGTTCCTTATGCTTTAAACGGACATGGTTTAAATAAAGGAATGACTTTTGAAACCAAGTTAATTCGCTTTTATAAAGATACTATTCTAAACAAGGTTTGGGTTAAAACGTTGAATCCAAGAGTTCAATCTCCAGAAAATGATGCAATTACTTTATCTGTAAAAGATAATTTTGGAGAATCTATTATAGAAGAGTTTAAAATAGAAACAAAAAATACAGATTCTACATCCGTATTTATTAAAGTAAATAAGATATTTAACGGTAAAGAGCAGAGTTTTAGTGATTTGTTAACCAATATAGGGCTGGGCGGTAGTTTAAAAACAAATTTATCAATTTTAGAAACAATTAAATCTTTCCCTAAAAATATTGTTGTAAAATCTTTATTAACTACTTCTGTTAAAGAGGGCGGAAGTGCAGCTTTACCTTTAACAATTGGAGTTACTACTAATATTGTTTTATTGCCAACAGATGTAATGAAACCTCGTTTTTCAGACAAACGTATTGGGTACTTTGATAAACCAATGGATTATTTTTCTGATGATCAGCAAGAAGTTGAATCTAGAGGAATGATTACAAGATGGAGATTAGAGCCTAAAGAAGAAGATATTGAAAAATATAAACGAGGAGAATTGGTAGAGCCTAAAGAACAAATTATTTATTATTTAGATCCTGCTACACCAAAACAATGGAGACCTTTTATAGAACAAGGTGTGTATGATTGGAATGTAGCTTTTGAAGCTGCCGGATTTAAAAATGTATTAAAAGTGAAGTTTCCTTCGGATGAGGACAAGAATTTTGATGCAGATGATGTTCGCTATTCTGTAATTACCTATGCAGCATCAGAAAAACAAAATGCTATGGGACCTTCTGTAGTAGATCCTAGAAGTGGACAAATATTAGAATCGGATATTATTTGGTGGCATAATTTAATGAAAGGATTGCATTCTTGGATTCGTGTACAAACCGGACCAATTGATCCAAAAGCAAGACCAAACAAATTTTCTGAACAACATATGGGAGAGGCAATTCGTTTTGTTTCATCACACGAAGTTGGTCATACCTTCGGATTAAAACATAATATGGGCGCATCATTTAGCTACCCAGTAGATTCTTTAAGATCTAAAACGTTTACCTCTAAAATGGGCGGAACAGCACCTTCTATTATGGATTATGCCCGTTTTAATTATGTAGCGCAACCAGAAGATGAAGTTACAGATATCACTCCTAAAATTGGTGTGTATGATAAATATGCAATTGATTGGGGATATCGTTGGATTGAAAATACATCTGCTCATGAAGAACTTCCGCTATTAAACCAATGGATTCGTAAGCATGAAAATGATGCTTTATATTTTTATGGTCCTCAACAATCTCAAGTGATTGATCCGAGATCTCAAAGTGAAGATTTAGGTGATAATGCTGTAAAAGCTAGCGAGTACGGATTGAAGAACTTAAAGAGAATATTGCCAAATATTTTAGATTGGACAGCAGCAGAAGGGCAAGATTACTACAAAGCATCAAAATTATACAAAGCAGTAATAGACCAATGGGGAACCTATAACGGTCATGTAATGGCAAACATTGGTGGCGTTTATGTAAACAATACGGTTTATGGAGATGGAAAAAATACTTTTGAACCAGTATCTGCTAAAAGGCAAAAAGAGGCATTGAGTTATATCATAAAAAATGCTGTTTTACCTCAAAAATGGTTATTTATGCCAAAAATTATCAATAAGGTTTTTGCAGTAAGAGATGCTCCAGATGGAGAACGCTTTTATTCGCCTGTTTCTATGTTACGCATTCATCAAACCAATGCAATTTATGCGCTGATAAAAACAGATAGATTGATGAGAATTACCGAAAATGAAGTTTTATCAAAAGAGAGTGAAGAAGTATTTACAGAACAATATTTATTTGATAAATTATTTGAAGCCATTTTTAAGAAAACAGAAAAAAGTAAGTCTTTAGATATGTTTGATAGAATTACTCAGAAAAATTATGTAGATGTATTAACTGTAGATCGAAATAAATTATTAGAGAAAACGAAAGAAAAAACAATTTCAGAAGATGTTAATACCTTTAAAAATGTACACTTTTCTTACCTACCAAGAGTAGCAGATATAGGTACCAATAAAAGAGCTGCATTAGAAAAAATATTAAAGCTTTTAAAGAAAAAAGAACACAGAGGAGATAGAGCTACTCAGGCACATTATAGTGACTTAATAGCAAGAATTGAATATAATTTGAAAAACTAAATCATGAATAAATTAATATACTTATTAATTTTTATTCCGAGTATACTTTTTGCTCAGCAAGAAAAAGTAATTAACGGAAAAATTATTGATGCTGCCTTCCAAATGCCAATTGTTGGTGCATCTGTTTATGCGTCATCGGCAATTATAGGAAATGAAACGAATACCAAAGGAGTTATTCAAGGTACCATGTTAGGTACTACCACAAATTTTGATGGTGAGTTTTCTTTAAAAGTAGGTGCAGACATTAAATACATTTTGGTTTCTTATATCGGATACGAAACAGAAAAAATAGATATTTCTAAGGTTACTTCAAGTCTAACAGTTGTTTTAAAGGAAAGTGCAGAAAGTTTAGATGAAATTATTGTTACGGGATATCAAAAAATTGAAAAACGTAAAATAACATCTGCTTACGCAAAAGTAGAAATGACAGATATTAATCAGGCAGGTGTTTCTAGTGTAGATCAAATGTTGGTAGGTCAATTATCGGGTGTTGCCATTCAACCTATTAGTGGTGCTCCAGGTGCTCCATCAAAAATATCTATTAGAGGAGCTGCTACTTTAAATGGTTCTTCAGATCCATTATGGGTGTTAGATGGTATTCCGTTAGACGGAAATGACATTCCACAAGATTTTAGAGACAAAGACAATATCGATAATTTACAATCGTATCCAATTGCAGGTTTAAATCCAGAAGATATAGAAAGTATTACCGTTTTAAAAGATGCTTCTGCAACTTCTATTTATGGAGCTAGAGCGGCAAATGGGGTAATTGTTATCACTAGTAAAAATGGTAAAAAAGGGGCAATGCGTATCAATGTAAACGCAAATGTATTTGTAACTCAAAAACCAGATTTTAGTAAGTTGAATTTAATGAATTCTTCTGAAAAAGTAGATTTCGAATTACTATTGGCAAGCAGACCAGATTTAAAATATCAACAAGATAGAGGAGGAGTTGCTAGAATTTTAAATAATTATGGCGAGTATAATAATTTTAGAGATAATGGTTTTGCTAGTATTTCTAGTGCTGCCCAAAATGATATCAATAATTTAAAAAACATCAATACTAATTGGGGAGACGAGCTATATCAAATGGCAGTAAACCAACAATATGGTGTCAGTATTTCTGGAGGAACAGAGAATAATGATTACTATTTTTCTACAGGAATTTTTGATGAAACAGGAGCTACTAAAGGTACTGGTCAGAAACGATTTAATATTACGTTAAAAGATAATTTTAATGTAAACGATAAATTAAAAGTAGGTGTGGCGTTGTTTGGTAGTCAAACAATAACATCATCTTACATTACTGGTGCAGATGCATATACAAATCCGTCTAACTATTCTAGAAATGCCAATCCATATTTAGAAATAAAAGATGCAGGTGGTAATTACGTATATGATCCAGATTTGGTAGAAAGATCAGACTTAAATCTAAATTATAATATTTTAGAAGAACGAGAAAACACCAATTATGAGTTAGTATCGAGTTCTTTAAAAGCCATTTTTGATGCAAGTTATAAAGTAAATGAAGAGATTCATTTTAACACACAACTAGGGTTACAGTTAGATTTTGATAAGACGGAAAAGTATAGTGGTGAAGAAAGTTACTATACTCGTAAATATGAGCAAAGATCTCAATATGCATCATCTACCGGGACTTCGTATTATATGCCTAAAGGCGGAATTATTCAGAATTGGAATGCAGATGTTTTTCAATACAACTGGAAAACGACAGCGAATTACAACACTTCTTTTAACGATGTGCATGAATTAGATGTTATGTTGGGTACAGAATTTAGAAGAAATAAAAGAACCCAAATTCACACCAAAGGTTTTGGTTATAATAGCAATACTTTAACTTCTACTGCTATTACAGATGAACGTTCATTAACAAATTCGTTGTTTGATCCTTATCAAAAAACATTTAGCGAAAATGCGTATGCTTCTTTTTTCGGAACAGCTTCTTACACGTATGATCAAAAATATACCGCTTTTACGAGTTTAAGATATGATGGTTCTAACTTATTTGGCGTAAATCCTAAATATAGATACTTACCTATTTGGTCTTTTGCAGGTTCTTGGAATGTGTATAAAGAAGACTTTATGTATGATTTAGATTTTGTAAGCGATTTAAAACTAAGAGCATCGTACGGAGTACAAGGAAATATAGACAAAACAACATCACCTTTTGTAGTTGGAGAATATTATACATCTTCGATTTTACCTGGTGTTAGTGAAGAAACAATTAGAGCTTTAAATGCGCCTAATGCAGATTTAAGATGGGAAAAAACAGTATCCTCAAACATTGGTTTGGATTTAGGTTTGTTTAATAATAAAATCTATATATCTGGAGATTATTATGCAAGAAAAAGTACCGATTTAATTGGTTTAAGATCTGTGCCTTTAGAGAGTGGCTATAATTTTATCAATACCAATTGGGCAACCGTAAGTAATAAAGGGTTTGAACTTTCTATCAACACCACAAATATTGATACACCTAATTTTAAATGGACAAGTGGATTCAATATTTCTCACAATAAAAGTATTGTTGATGATATAGAAATTAGAGAAGAAGATTTTAAACCTTCCTTAAAAGGATATAGTGTAAATGCCATTTTTGCCATTAAAACAGCAGGTTTAGATAGCAACGGATTGCCTTTGTTTTGGAAAGAGGGTAAAAAAGTGTCTGCAGTAGATTTTTATAATTTAGAAGAAGGCACAAATGGAAGTCAATTAACAAGAGAAGAACATAGAAACTTATACTCTTATGTGGGCGATGGAACTCCTAAATTTAGTGGAGGTTTTAGAAATAGTTTTAAATACAAACAGTTTGATTTACGTGTATTAACTAATTTTAATATTAAGCAAACCGTAAAAGCAGCACCAAGTTACAATCTTGCTTTAGCACAACCAGGAAATAATTACAATACAGATATTTTAAAAGCAGGTACAGGTAATTATCCAGCTTTAATAGGATTAACATCACCTGGTTTCGATACAGATTTAGTGTACACTTGGTTTAATTCTTCAGATGATGGGCAAACTTATAATGATCTAGATATTTGGGTTAAAGATATTTCTTACATCCGTGTAAGTAGTATTAAACTTAGTTATGCCATACCAACAGAGAAATTAAAAAAGTTAAAAATATCAAGTTTAAATTTCAATTTAGAAGGACGTAATTTATTTGTTTTCGGTACTGATTACAACGGATTCTTTGATCCAGAAACCTATGGAAGTTTGTATGCACAACCTATTCCTAGAATTATTTCAGCAGGATTTAATCTTTCTTTTTAAAAAAGAGTTTATGAAAAAAATAATATACAGCATCTTTATAACCTTAAGTTTTATCTCTTGTGATAAGTACTTAGATATAGAACCAGTAGGGCAAGTAATCCCTAAATCTGTAGAAGAATATAGAAGTTTTTTAACTTCTGCATATTCAATTACAAAAGAATCTAAAGTATTAACAACGTACAGAACCGATGAATTGGCTTTAAGTGCAGATGCGTTGGGGGTAGAACAGTACGAGGATCTTTTTATCTGGAATGATGTAAACCCAAGTCCTTTAACAAGTGTTTTTCCGTATGCGAGTTTATACAATACTATTTTTTATGCAAATCATGTAATTAATAGTGAAGCAACTATTGAAGGAAATCAATCAGATAAAGAGCAATTGGTGGGAGAAGCGTATGCTTTAAGAGCAATGCAATACTTCGAGTTGATTAATTTATATGCAAAACCTTACGATAAATCAACAGCAAATACAGATGCTGGTGTACCAATTACTTTAGAATATGATGCCGAAAAAGAATTTTTAGTACAAACCGTTGAAGATGTGTATGCCTTAATTTTAAGTGATCTTACTATGGCAGAATCTCTAATTAATATCCAAAAACAGGAGGTAGGTTATAACTATAGATTTTCTATGATCGCAGTAAAAGCTTTTAAATCTAGAGTTTATTTATACCAACAAGAATGGCAGAAAGCGATGGATTTTGCAAATGAAGCTTTGGCTATCAATGCAGAAATTCAAAATTTAAATATAGACACTTCTATAATGCCATCAGAATATAACGCTGTAGAATCTATTTTGGCACTAGAAACTGTTGCTTCTTTTGATCTAGTTAACAATACAACTATTTCTAAGACTTTAATTGATGCTTATAATCAAACGGAAGATGTACGTTTTTCGCTTTATTTTAAAGAAAATACAGACGGAAGTTTTAGTTCTAATAAAAGTGCAGAAACTAAATTTAAGGTTTCTTATAGAACAGCAGAATTACATTTAACCATTGCAGAATGTTTAGCGGCGTTAAATAAAGACGTTTTGGCAAAAGAGAAGTTAATATCATTTGCAGAAAATAGATATACAACCGATGGTTTTACTGCTTATAAAGCAAGTGTAAATTCATTAAATAGTAACGACCTAAAAGCAGAAATCTTAGAAGAACGTAGAAGAGAATTTGCAATTGAAGGGCAAAGGTGGAATGATTTAAGAAGAACTACACAACCTAAATTAACAAAAGTTTTTAACGGAGTAACCTACACATTAGAGAGTAATGACGACAGATATGTCATTCCTTTTCCTAATGATGCAACTATTAATAACCCTAATTTATAAATAATAAACCGTTGTAACCTGTTGTTATCTTATAGGTTACAATTTCAACAAAAAGATAAAACAACCCAATTAAATATTTTAAATTATGAAGAAAATTTTTTCTATCCTTAGTGTTTTTTTAGCCTTAGCTATAACTACTGTTTCATGTTCTAGTGATGATGATGCTCCAATTTTATCATCTTTGGCAACCATTACAGATTTTTCAATTGCTATTGATGGCGTAAATGCTGATGATATTGTTTACGATTTAGGAACTGATATTATTGTAACTGTCCCTTTCGGAACAAATTTAACAGCAGTTGTACCTACTATTACAGTTTCAGAAAATGCAACGATCTCTCCAAATTTAGGTACAGAAATTACTTTTGTAGACGGAGAAGCTAAAACTTTTGTAGTAACTGCAGAAGATGAAGTAACTACTAAAAACTATTCTGTAACTGTTAATGTTCGTGGTGAAGTTGGTAGTGGATCTCAATTAGAAACAACAGTTTTTACGGAAGATTATGTTTTTTTTGCAGCAAGCACAACTACTACTTATGAGTATGATGATAATTTTGGATTTGTAAATAAAATCACTATAGATGAAGGATTTGGAGCTTCTGTTTTTACTTTAGTTTATGATGATAAAAACCAAGTTATTGAAAAAACAAGTGACGCAACAAGTACGGTTTATTCTTATGAAAATGGTCAAATTGTAAAAGGTGAATACAAAGAAGACGATGTGTTAGTTTATACTTATATCTATACATATAATGCTTCTGGAAATTTAATTAAAGAAGAAAGAACAAATCACGAAGGTACTGAGGCTATTGTAGATGATATTACTACTTTTGAATATGACGCTAATGATAATGTTATAAAAACGAACAGAGGAACAGCTCAAACAAATCCTTCTGAAGCAACTTATGACACAAAAAACAATCCTTTTAAAGGAATTTATCCAGCTGCATATGCTGCAATTAATGTTGGTTTTGATGGTGTAAATACAAATAATCCTCTTACTCGTGATACTGCAGATGCTAATGTTTCTTATGTATATAATACAGATGATTATCCTTTAGAATCTTCTTATACTAATAGTGAATTTGGCTTAACGGTACTTAGAACATTTACATATTACGCTAACTAATTAGATCAATTAATACCCCTTTTTTATTTATTACACAGGCACCCTTAATTTTAAGGGTGTTTGTTTATATAAAACTTATTTTAAAATGAAGAAATCTTTTTTAGTACTCTTTTCTTTTTTGATGTTTGCTTGCAATTCTAATTCTACAAGCGAAGTAATACTTCCTGAAAATAAAGAGGTTCCATTAACAAAAGAAGAAGAAATAATTAAAATATATAACGAATCTGTTTTACCTTTATTTAAAGAATATTCAGGTGCAGAGATACCTACACAGTTTAAAATTGATAAAAACGATTTAGGGATCAATGCGGGAGCTGCTTTTGGTTATGTAGAAGTGAGTCAGGGTTTGGTAAACTTAACCAAAAAAGATATTCAATTATTTGCTTTAACGCATGAAGTTGCTCACATTGTAACCATTGCACAAGCTAGACTTTTTGATTTACAAGGAAGTATCCCTAAAGGCACTGTAACAAACGATTATAAAAAAGCGGAATATTTAGCGGATTTAATAGCGATTCATTTAATTAAAACTAAACTTAGTAAAGAGTTTAATTTGTTAACCTCTAATTTTCCTTTTTTACAAAACTTGTTAGGCACTACTACATTCACGCATCCTTCTGGAGTTGATAGAATTAATTATTTAAATACTTATATAGAAAATGCTTTAGTGACTAGTAATGATGTTGCTTTTAAAAATGCTTTTTTAAGTATTTGGCAAATGAATTAATGAGACTAGTAACAATTGAATTATAAAAATTAAGTAAGAACATAGTTATAATTTTAAAGCAAATTAACTTTTAATTGTAACTATGTTTAAGTGGATTTGTGGTGTGATTTTTTTTATTTTTTTATTTGGTTTCGTCAAGTAAAAGAAAATAAAAATAAATGTTAGATGAACAACCTTTTATGAAGAATGAATAGAAGGTGTTTTTTGTATTATAAAAATGCTCAAATCTAAAAATTTGAGCATTTTATTTAATATTTATCACTCTTTAGAATCAGAATGATTAGCATATAAGGTATCAAGATCAAACGAATAAATATTTCCTAAATCATCAGAAAAAAATATAAATTTAGGTTTATCGGATAAAAAAGGATTTTTACTAGAGGTAACATCTCCATTTTTTCCATTAATTTTTGTTTTTAATCGGATAAGTTCTATAACTTTCCAGGTATTTTTTGTTTTTATTATTTCGTTTACAGAAATATAATACCTATTATTTGCTTTGTTTTTTATAGAATGTACTTCAAATATTTTACCAAATGCTACGTGATTAATAATGGGGCGGCTAGGACTTCTTTCTTTGGTAAGATTCTCGTAAGGAATATTAGTCCACTGTGCTTTTTTATCTCTTATTCTTAACACAAATTGAGGTTGATTAATTTTATCCACACTATTTTTAGATGCCACCATCATTTCACCACTTTCTAAAACAGTTGCGTTTAGGTGGTCATCTGCGTTATTATTTCCTTCCTGAATAATTATTGGTTTTGACCATTCATTTGGTTTATTTCCATCAAAATGAATTCGTTCGTAAACGGATTGTGTGTTTTGATTAGACCAAATTACAGATACTTGATTTTTTAATCTTGAAATTAAAGAAATATCATCTTTATTTATATTTTTGGCTAGGGTAAAAGGAGCTGACCAATCTTTTCCATTTTTAGAATGCCAAATCATTATTGTTTCATTCATATCTGCACAAATCCAAAATTCATTTTTTGAATCTTGAGTAATGGTTGCCGTTTCTATAGAGTAACAATTATTAGGAATATATAGAGTCTTTTTTTCTTGATATTCGTATTTTTTTTGATCTAACGAATACGTTATTTTAACAACGCTTAAAGTACATTCTTCAACTAAAACAATATGCACATCATTACCTTTACTAAAAACATCTGCTTTACTTGGTAAGTTTCTCCAGACTTCATTAATTTCTGATTGAGGTGTCCAACCTGCAACCTCTTTTTTTAATAATTTAGGACCATCTTCATCACCCACTACTAACCATTGTCCATATTCAGTTGTCCAGGATTTAGATTGAGGTTTATCGGCGGTAGCATCACCATAATTCACTTTAAAAATAGGTTCTAAATAAACTTCGGGTATATTCTTTTTTTGAGAAAAAGACTCTTGTTTCCATAATAGAAGAAAAAAAATAAGGGCAAATACAAATAAAATATTTTTTAATATCATTAATAATTTGGGTTTATTTTTATTCTAAAAATTATAATTAATTATTGATGTAAACCTTTGCTTCTTAGTAGTTCTAGTAACATTTCTGGTTCGTCTGTTTGAATAATATTAGCACCATTTTTAATTAATTCTTCAATTACTTTTTCCCCACTTCCATATCTAATTTCCGCATCTTTTTCTCCTAAGGTATTAATCCAAATTCTAGCATTGTTTTCTTTTAGAAAATCGCCTGTTTCTTTGGTGTTAAAATCAGTATCTATGTGAATTACTTTTGGAGCAAATTTTACCACTGCAGAATCTGCCATTTTTAAAGAATATGCTCTAGGCATTAACTGAGCAGATTTGTCTAAAATTTTAATACGATCTAATTGGTTGTAGTCGTTATCAAAATAGAATACTTCTTCTTTATTTCCAAATTCATTTACAGCTTTTACCAATCCTTCTACATTGTCTGTTTTCATATCTACATCTACCATTATTTTACCTTTTACAGCTTTTAAGAATTCTTGAAAAGTTGGTACAGATTCTTTACTTATTCTGCCATAAGGTGCTTTTAGTTTAAACGATTTAATTTCTGCTAAAGTTAATTTTTCAACTTCACCAGTTCCTGTAGTTGTGCGGTCTATAGAGCTATCATGCATTAAAACTAGCTGTCCGTCTTTTGTTGTTTTTACATCAACCTCTATAATATCTACGCCCAATTCAATAGCTTTTAATGAAGATTCTATAGAGTTTTCAAAATTTCCCATGTGTGCACCTCTGTGTGCTGTAACCAAGATTGATTTTGATGTTGCATTTTTAAACTCTTTAAGTGTTGTAGCTATATTTGTAGCTTTTACAGTTACTTCTGTTGTTTCTTTTTGACGTATATTTTCTTTTGTACAAGACCACCCTATAAAAAAGACGAATAAAATAATTAGTTGTTTTGTGATTTTCATTTTTTGCAATTTTTATCGTTGTTTTAGTTGATGAGTTATTCTCCTTTGTCTAGATCTTTTTTTAATCTAACAGGTGTTTCAGGAACTTTATTAATCAATGTTTTTTTGCCATCTTTTTTTATGATTTCAAAAGCGTCATAAAGAGTGCCAATAGGTGTGTATGCTCCATATTTGATGGTGTCTTTAGATACTGTTATGATTTGAAAGAGTTGCGTGTATTCACCTCGTCTTACCATCCATTCTTGATCTTTAGATTCATACATTTTTGGACCACTGACAGAAACAGCGTAAACGGTACCTGCATCTTCTACTACAGTTAATCCTTTTCCTTCATTTTTCGGAAATCCTCTTGCATAGGTATGATCATGACCTTGTAAAACTAAATCAACTCCGTATTTATCAATTAAAGGTTTTATAGCTTCTCTAAGCTCTTTGTTATCGCGACCTTTTGCAGTAGAATAAATAGGGTAGTGGGTTGTTATTGTTGTCCATTTTTTTTTGTTTGATTGAAGAACAGAATCTAACCACTGTATTTGAGCTTCTTTTGATTCTTTACTTTCATCAAAACCTTCGCTGTCTAAAGAAATTAGTTTCATATTTTGATAATCTATAGCAAAACAAGTTTCTTTTAAAGCTTCTGTTGGACCATTTTCTGGCAAGGTAAATTGCGGCCTCCATAAAGAAGATAAAACACCATTTCTATATTCATGATTACCAGGAGTCATCATACTTGGTACAGTTGCATGGATAAAACTACCAGCATAAAACCATTCTCCCCATTCTAAATTGGCATCTCTATCATTAATTAAATCTCCTGCATGTAACATAAAATTAACCTGAGGAAATTGACGATATGAATTACGAATTACTCTAGACCATAAAGATTTAACATTGTTTTGAGCATCACCAAAATAGATAAAGCTAAAAGGCTTTTTATTTCCAATATTTGCTGTTTTATATTGAAACCACTCACTCCAATATCCATTGTCTTTACTTCCGTTTCCAACGCGATATACATAAACAGTATTTGGATTTAGATTATTAACAATAGCAGAATGATACGTTGCTTTTACAAGAGGCTCATTTCTATTTTGGTTTTCAAATTTTTCAGATATTGCATTTACTTTTTTAACATTACGTACTAAAAACTCTGGGCCATCTGTTGCCAAGGCTATTTCTACAACACCATTAGAAACCTGTTGATCTGTACGCCAATTTACAGCTAAACTGTGTGCAGGATCTGTAGTAAGATTAGAGATAACACGATCTGGAGTACTAGACGGAAACATTAATTTATGTGCAACGATAGAATCATATGCAGAATAATGCGTATGTGTTGTACCATTATTATGTGTGTGTTGCGCCTGTAGTAAACTACTACATATAAAGGTGAATATTAAAACAATTAAATTTTTTTGTATTTTCATTATTGATATTTATGTATCAATCAAAATTATTTTATCACTGCGTAAAAACCTATTTCAATTCAATAACTAATCGTTAATTATTTATCAATTTTAGGGGTATTTGTTTATAAAATTCACAAATAATTAAACTAGAGATTACATTAAATTAGATTAAAAATTAAAACAATTGCATAATATTGGTTTCTTAAATTACCTCCTTTAAATATGCAATTTGTCCTTGAAAAAATATTTATTCCTAATAATAATACCTTTACCTCGAGAGAGTTGCCATTAACATCAAATAGGAAAATTCATTCTCATAAAAATTTTGAAATAAATTATGTTACTTCTGGCAAAGGTCGAAGAATTATAGGGGATAATATTTCTGATTTTGAAAAAGGAGATCTTGTACTTATAGGATCTGATTTACCTCATTGTTGGGATTTACAGGATAGTGAAACTAATAAAACACCAACTTATATTGTTACTCATTTTTCTGAAAATATATATAATTCTGATTTTTTTAAAATGTCAGAATTAAAAAAAGTAGCGTTATTATTAAAAGAAGCAAAAAATGGTATTCGTTTTAAGGTTAAAGATGATGTAGAAATTCATCAAATTTTATTAGAAATGTTAGAAACCAGTGGTTTAGAATACTATATAAAATTATTGAAATTATTTGATTTTCTCATAAAAATTGAAGATAAAGAGCAATTATCTAATCCTATTCATACCACATCAACTTTTTCTAAAAATGTAGACAAAATAGACAAGGTATATGAATATGTATTTTTAAATATTAAAGAGGGCATTAATCTAGATGAGGCTTCTGCGGTTTTAAATATGGCACCAAGTTCCTTTTGTAGGTTTTTTAAAAAGAAAACGGGACTTACATTTATGGAATATGTAAAAAAAGTTAAAGTAGGTATTGCCGCTAGATTGTTAGCAGAAACAGATAAGCAAATAACGGAAATCTGTTTTGAAAGTGGTTATAATAATTTAGCCAATTTTAATCTTTATTTTAAAGCAAAAATGGGGAAAACACCATCAAATTATCGAAAGAATTTTAGAGGTTAATGTTTTTAAATTATATAAATAGAACTTATTATTTTTAAATAAAAAAAATGCCTGAGAAAACTCAGGCATTTTAAAATTCTTATTTTTTAACATTACCAAGGTTTTGTTACATCTTGTACAATCCAAGGTTTTGCATAGGGGCTATCATTAGAATCTGTATTGCTATACGGTGTTTCTTTTAATGAAGCAGCTCCAACGGCATTATTTGCTGTATTATTATTAATTTCATCACTAGGATACACAAATCTTAATGGCATTACTTTTTCTCTAGCTAATGGTCCGGCATTCAAGGTAGGAAAACCTGTTCTTCTCCAATCTAAATAAGCTTCATCTCCATTAAACATATTTGCAATCCATTTTTGTTGCATAATTATTTCTAAACTACCATCAAAAACTACTTTTGGATTGGAGATATATGTAGTATAAGTATCAGAGATTCCCCAAGCTTCTAAAGAAGCTTTAATTCCTTCTAAATAATTAGTTTCTGCATTTGTTCCCCAGCCTCTTACAGCCGCTTCTGCTTTTAAAAATGCTAGTTCTGCATAGGAAAACAACCTTGCTTTTAATAGGTTTCCGCCATCTTCTTTTTGATTAAATATTTCATTCATTCTAGATACGTAACTATTTGTGCCACCTCTAGAACCTTCAGTATTTAGGTTGTATGTATAAGGGTCTGCGTTACTTACTGCTACAGGTAAACCTACGTAAACGCTACTTGTATCAATAAGTGTTTTACCTGCTTCTATATCTGCTGCATACGTGCTTGACGAATAGATTGCATAACCATTTTCTTCTAAGGTATTTTCGTTAATATAACGGATACCGTCTTGTTCTGCAATATCACCACCTCCAGGAATTTCATCTGCTGGTACAACTTTAGTACGGGTTGCAACAGGAGCAAACCAAACAGCAATTCTAGGGTCATTCAATTCTTTTAATTTGTCTGTAATCGTAGTGCAAGGCTTCACTCTATAAAATTCTGAAGCAGAACCAAATTGTCCACTTTCTGGCCACGATTGGTTAGATGTTCCTCCAATATAACTAAGAGAAAGTTCGTCATCTACACTACTAATTAAAGGTTTTGTAAGCATTTTTGTTACACCATCTTTAGAAAAAGTTGGTAATTTTTCTGATAAGCGCATATAATAACGTAGTGCTAAGGAGTTCGCTAATTTTTGCCATTTTGAAGCATCTCCGGCATAAAAAACATCTTGAGATGCATCAACATTTTCAAAATTACTTCCTTCTAAAAGTGTAGCCGCTGTTTCTAAATCTGCAATAATACCTTTGTAAACAGCTTCTTGTGCATCATAAGATGGTTTTTCTCCGTTTAAATTATTACCGTGTAAAGCATCTGAATACGGAATGTCTCCATAATAATCGGTAAGATTACCAAATAACATCGACTTTAAAATTAAAGTTACTCCTTGATGAAATTCTAAACCTAATGCTACCGCTTGCTCATTTGCAACTTTATTAGTACGTAATAAACTGTAATTAGTAGACCAAATAGAACCAGTACTCCAATCATATCTATTATCTGACCAAGAATCTTTTTGTACAAATTGTGCAGCAGTTCCTGTATCTCCAGCATAACCTCTAGAAGTTGTACTTGTTGCCAACCCCGTCATTACTGTACTCATTAATAAATTTGGATCTGCTAAATTAGGTTCAATTCCATTTGGGTTTTCGTTTATTTCTACCAAGTTACTATCGCAAGAAATAACAAGGAAAGTAGGAATCATTAGTATAAGAATAACTATATTTTTGATAAATTTCATCTTCTTGATTTTTATATTTTAATTTAAAAACTAGCGTTTAGTTTAAAACCAACAGGGATTGACCATGGTTGAATATTGTAACGTTCTACACCTTGTGCCATTCCGGATCCTGAACTTTGAAAAGCACTTTCTGGATCTATATTGATTCCTGCTTTTGTCCATAAAATGATATTACGGCTAAATAATGAAAGCGATAAATTGTTCATTCCCATTTTTTCAGCAACCTCACGAGGAAAGGTGTATCCAACAGAAATTTGTCTCAATTTTAAGTAATCGGCATCAAAAGTTGCTGCTTTAGAATAGCTCCAAGGGTAATTATCTCCATAAGAATGGTATTGTGTACCTTTTCCACCAAGGTTTTCTTGAGTAGCTACAAAGTTTCCGTTATCATCATAATAGCCCATAACTCCAGGTAAAAATACTCCATCATTTAAACCATCATAAGGGAAACCACCATACTCTGCAGTAGGTCCACCAACAAGTGGATAGAATTCTCCGTTTGGTGATAAAAATATATCAGAATTTTCTCTAATGTAAGCAGGTATATCATTGACTTTGCTTAAGTCATGAACTTTATCTAGCCATCTTGAAGTTTGTACATCAGATTCTGAATAACGATAGGTTTGAGAAACAAATTGTCCACCTTTTCTCCAATCAAAATTCATTGACAAATTCCAGTTTTTATACGTAATAGAAGTTTGTAATCCCAATTTAAAATCTGGATTAAAATTACCTGTAACAGGAGCCACTCTATTTCCGTCTGCATCAGATAAAGTTCTATTGTCGCTATCCCATCCTTCATCATCTAATAATGGCCATCCGTAGTAAGGCGAATTTTCATCTTCTACACGTACAAATGCCCTATCTACTAACTGACCAATTTCTTCACCAACCCAAGTATAGGCACCATTTCTTGCTTCAGACCAAAAAGAAACATAATCTGTTCCTGGTGCTAATTCTGTAATAATGGTTTTATTGGTTGTGAAAGTTAAATTCATATTCCAACGTAAATCATCTTTTTTAACTAAAACACTTCCTAAGCTAGCTTCAAAACCTTTACTGTTTAAATTACCAGCATTAAATAGTTTGCTTGTAGCACCAGAAGAAATTGGTAAAGATTTTTGAAAGATTTGGTTTTTGTTATCAGATTCATAATAAGTGAAATCCATGGTTATTTTATTTCTAAAAAGTGATAGATCAACACCATATTCTGTAGATGTATTAATTTCTGGTTTAATTTCATCATTTTTTAAAGCAGCACTTACAGATAATTGAGAAGCTGCTCCCCAGTCTCCAGAATTGCTTAAAACGGAATATAAATTATAAGCACTTGTATCATTACCTGCTTGTGCCCAACCAACACGTAGCTTAAATAAAGAGACATCGTTCCCCATATCAAAAATCTTATCTAATAAAATACTTGATGAAACTGAAGGGTACAAAAAGCTGTTATTATCTTTTGGCAAAGTACTAGACCAATCATTTCTAACACTCGCATCTACAAATACAGTATTTTTAAAACTAATATTACCTAAAGCATACAAACTATTTACACGTTTTTTAGAAGTAGAACTACCATAGCTAATATTGTCTGAGGCTATATTAGATAATGTAAATAAGTTAGGAACCACTAAGCCAGAACCTCCATTTTTGGTTTGTGCAGAAGATGAATTATTGTTTAAATTTCTGGAGTTACCACCAACAGATAAACTGTAATCAAAATCTTGGTTTAATTTATCTTGATAAGTAAGTAAAAAATCTACATTCGTTTCTACACCATTTATGTTAGATAAACCATAAGCACCATCAGGTTCATCATTAAAACCACTTGATATTTTTGTTTCTCTTACTTCATGACTATCATTATAAGCAAAACGAGCCATTAAAGAAAGTTTGTCTGTAAAAGTATAATTGGCTTGTATGTTTCCCATTAATCTTTTTCGCTTAAAACCATTATTTATTTCGTTGGCTAAAAAATAAGGATTGTTAAATTCGAAGTTAGAAGGATCATCACCAAAATTATATGGTGCATTTTGGCTAACTCCTTCTACTAACCAATAATTTTTCATGTCTAGAATATCTATATGGCTATTGATGTCATATAATGCTTGTAAAGGATTAGCTCCTCTATCTGTTGTAGAAGGACGATTATCTGCACCAGAAATAGTATATTTTAAACTTGAGTTAATTTTTAATTTATCATTAACATCAAAACTACTATTAATACCAAAATTATGTCTGTATAAATCAGAATTAGGAATAAAGCCTTCATGCTGCATATTGGTATAAGACATACGATAATTCATTCTGTCTGTGCTATTTTCTATGGAAATAGTGTTTGTAGATGTAAATGCATTTTCAAAGAAGTTTTTTGCATTGTCTTTACCTCTAGATATTAGTGGTTTTGCAATGCCAACTCCACTAGCTATTTCTTGGTCTGTATATGGCCATTGTATAGCAGTTAAACCTTTATCTAATTCAGGTCCTACCCATCCAGAAGAAGTCTCATCTATTTGAGTTGTATTAGGATTAGGTCTACTACCATTGGCAAAAAGTGTAGATTTTTCGATAAATTTATAAGGTATTTCGTACACATTACTAGAACTAAAAGAAATGCCTAAACCTTTACTTTTTTTACCAGATTTTGTAGTAATTAAAATAACTCCATTACCACCTCTAGCACCATATAAAGCGGCAGCACTTGGACCTTTTAAAACAGATACGTTGGCAATATCATCTGGATTAATATCACTGATACCACCACCATAATCTACTTCTACACCACCACCAATACTACCAATATTGGTAAGACCACTACTTAAAGGTACTCCATCTACAACATATAATGGTTGATTATCTGTAGTTAATGACGATGCTCCACGTAAAATAACACTTACAGTAGAACCTGTACCTCCTGTAGCGTTAATTTGTACACCCGCAACTCTACCATTTAATGCGTTTAAAGCATTTTCTTGTGTTACGTTGGTCATCTCGTCTCCGGATATTTCGGTAACAGAATATCCTAATGATTTTTTCTCTCTAGAAATTCCAAGCGCGGTTACAACAATTCCGTCTAATGCTTCAGAAGATTCTTCTAAGGTAACGTTGATGGTTTTTTGATTAGCTACTTTAACTTCTTGTGTTAACATACCTAAATATGAAAATACAAGTATTGAATTGTTGTTAGGAACAGTAATAGTATAATTACCATCAAAATCGGAAGTTACCCCGGTAGTTGTTCCTTTTAAAGCAACAGATACTCCAGGTAAGAGTATTTGATTAGTGTCGCTTATAACTCCTCTAACTTGTTGTTGTGCATATATGTTTGCAGATAACAAGCATATTAAAAAGAAGGTAAAAAGCCTTAAGTTTCTTTTTTTCATACTATGAATGAATTAATAAAATGTTTGATTTGTTTTCTTAATTTTGGACAAACGTATTCTAAAATTCTTGTTAAAACTTAATGTATATTGTTAGTTATAGCACATATTTTGCCTCTTTTTTTTTCTTTATTATTTTAAAGTTTACACAAGGTTAATACAATGTTATATGGTTAAAAAGAGCTAAAATTGGGATTTAAATACAGCGTTAAAATGAACTATTATTATTCATAAAAAAGTTTAAATATCACATAAAGTGAATAAGATTTCATCAGTTTAATATTCTTTATTCAACTTAATTTGTATGAGATAAAAGAAAGTAATTTTTCAATTAAAAAATGAAATTATAAAAAATGAAGAGACGTATACCATTTAGTAAAAGTATTTTATTTTGCACATTGTTGTTGTTAAACCTATCAAATTTTGCACAATCTACAGCTTTACCATTACAAGGTATCTGTGCGCATCGAGGTGCTAACAAAACCCATCCAGAAAATACAATTGCTGCTTTTAAAGAGGCAATACGTTTAGGGGCACACATGATTGAGTTTGATGTGCAATTAACAAAAGATAATAAACTAGTTATCATGCATGATGCTACTGTAAATAGAACAACCAATGGTACTGGAAAAGTAGCTCAATTAAGTTTAGCAGAAATTAGGAAATTAGATGCTGGTACTTGGAAATCGGAAAAGTTTACAGGAGAAAAAGTACCAACGCTGCAAGAAGTTCTTAATATAATGCCGCCAAATATTTGGTTAAATATTCACTTAAAAGGAGGGAGAAAGGTAGGCGAGGAAACGGCAAAAGCTATTGTTGCAGTAAATAAAATTGAACAATCTGTAATTGCTTGTCGAAAGAAAGCTGCCAAAGGAGTAAGAGAGGTTAGTAGAAGTATTAAAATTTGTAATATGGAGCGCTTGTCTTCTCGTAAAAATTATATCAACCAAACCATCAAAAAAAATAATGCATTTTTGCAAATAAAAAATAGTAGAGATAATTTAAATATGTTAAATGATCTTAAAAAACTAAAGAATAATGGTGTTCGAGTAAATTATTTTCATGCAGAAAAAAAGGCTAAAGTAAAAGAATTATTAGATGCTGGAGTCAATTTTATTTTGACGGATAATTTGGCAGAAATGTTAGATGCTTTTTCTAACTTAAAATAAGTTTTTTTACAAAATCAACTTTATTTTCAGAATAATAAAATAAAAATAACAGAATTATAATTCAGTAGAATCTTTAGCGTACAATCTATATAATTCTAATTCTTGTTTACGTTGTTTAGAAATTACATCATCTATATCTATTGTTGATTTTTCCCCAAAAAAAAAGCTATAAATGTTCATACTATAGCATCAGAATTATAGAAATTTACTTGCTGTATAAATATAGAAGAACAAGAAGAATACTAACTAAAATTAAGTAGTGTTATTTAGATTTTTAATGGACTAGGAGTGGAGTTAGAGGTTTTTATGAAATCTATAGTTTATTATTGTAGACTATATATAAATATACTTGTTGTG
Organism: Polaribacter staleyi; assembly: GCF_038024045.1. Lineage (NCBI taxonomy): Bacteria > Pseudomonadati > Bacteroidota > Flavobacteriia > Flavobacteriales > Flavobacteriaceae > Polaribacter > Polaribacter staleyi. Next base: position 266,568 of record NZ_CP150665.1, read on the forward strand.
TATTTAACTCTAAAGTGTCAGTTCTAATGATTTTGAGGTACGAAAAATTGTATAGAGAACAAACAATTTAATAACTTAAAATACGTATTCTCGATACAAATTTTACGCATTACAATTGTAAAATTTACTCGAATTGACAGAATTTTATAAAAATGCAAAATGGATGATACCTTTTCTTGCAAGGATAGGTGGTTTTTAAATTCTCTTTTTAGAAGATTTATTTTTTAAACTATCTTTTGGCGTTAATTGCTTACTTCCCAATACAAAAATTCCCAAAAATATGACCCAAAATATCTTTGTCAACATCATACTCGCCAGTAATATTACCAAGGTGACGCAAACATTCTCTGATATCAATAGAAAATAAATCCGTAGAAATTTCTAAATCTATTCCTTCTTGAACTGAAGAAATAGCAATTAGAGCATTGTTTAAAGCCTCAAAATGTCGCGAATTGGTAACAATAGTTTCATTATTGCTCAAAGCACCAATATTAACTAAGGAAGTCAATTCGTTTTTTAATGCTTCAATACCCGTTTTGTTTTTTGCCGATAAAAGAATTAAATTCTCAATTTCAGATTGTAATATAGCAGAATCATGGCAAGAAAGAGTATCAATTTTATTGGCAATTACCAACAAACGTTTGTTAGGGAAACGAGTTTTTATGGTTTCAATTTCAGATAAAAACTCTTCTCTAGCGTACGCATATTTATTCGAATCGATCAAGAAAATAATTAACTGTGCATTTTCTGCTTTTTCGTACGCTTTTTTAATCCCGATACTTTCTACAACATCTTCCGTTTCTCTAATTCCGGCAGTATCAATAAAACGAAAAGCAACACCATCAATAATCATTTCGTCTTCAATGGCATCTCTGGTAGTACCTGCAATATCAGAAACAATGGCTTTTTCTTCGTTTAAAAGGGTGTTTAATAAAGTAGATTTCCCAACATTTGGTTCGCCAATTATAGCAACCGGAATTCCATTTTTCATGGCATTTCCAAAAGAAAAACTATCAATTAAACGTTTTAAAACAAAGGTAATTTTAGCGACCAATTCTTTAAACTTTGTACGGTCTGCAAACTCAACATCTTCACCAGAAAAATCGAGTTCTAATTCTATTAAAGCCGCAAAATCTAATAACTGAACACGTAAATCTTTCAATTCATTGGTAATTCCACCACGCATTTGCTGAATCGCCATTTGATGACTCGCCGCAGAATTAGAAGCAATAACATCGGCAACAGCTTCTGCTTGACTTAAATCCATCTTACCATTTAAAAAAGCACGCATGGTAAACTCACCATTATCTGCCATTCTACAACCGTTTTGTAAAAATAACTGTATAATTTCTTGCTGAATAAAGCTAGAACCATGGCAAGAAATTTCTACTACATTTTCTCCTGTGTACGAATTCGGATTCTTAAAAACGGATACTAAAACTTCATCTAAAAGTATATCATTTTGTACAATATGCCCTAAATGAATGGTATGCGATTTCTGATTTATCAGTAATTTTCCTTTTCTAACAGATTTAAAAAAGGCATCTACAATAGTAATGGCATTTTCACCAGAAAGTCTAATCACAGAAATTGCACCTACACCAGCAGGGGTTGCTAAGGCAATAATAGTATCGTTTTTAATCATATTGCAAAAATACATAAAGATTTTACAGAAAAATAAAAAGCCCAACACAAATTGTGATGAGCTTTTTAAGTAATTGAGGAAAAATAAAAAACGTTTTAAGAAACTTCTTTCTCTGTAAGTTTATGAATATCTAAGCTTTGGTTTGGTAGAATTTCTAAAGTTCTCATTGGGAATGGGATACTTATATTCTCTTTATCAAAAGCCTGTTTAATTTTAATAATAGCATTACTTTTCGCTTTTAATCGTTCTAATGCATTTTCAGACTCTATCCAAAATCGGCATAAAAAATTAATAGAACTATCGCCAAATTCTGTAAAATAAAATTCTACATTTTTACCCAACTGTTCTTGATTAAAATTAGAATTAATCACCCCTTTGGTTAAGGTTTCTACTTTCTCTAAATCGGCACCATATTCTACACCACACTCTAAAGAAACTCTCATTTTTGTAGTTAAAGAATAGTTTTTAAAAGGATTTTCTAAAATAGTTTTATTAGGTATAACCACTGTATTGTTGTCTGCTTCTCTAATAACAAAGTAATTTAAATTAATATCTATTACTTCTCCAGAATACCCATTTGTTTCTATCCAGTTACCTATATTTAAGTTTTCTCTAAAAGATAAAACAACTCCAGATATGGTGTTAGATAACGTACCTTGTAGCGCCAAACCAATAACAATACCAGATACACCTGCCGCAGAAATGATAGCTTTTAAAGTATCATCAAATTTTAATACGGTCATAGCAATGTATAAACCCAATAAAAATATAAAGGCAGAAGCTACTCTAGAAACTAAATTTCTAACAGATTCTTGTTTAATTTTTTTGCCAAACGTTTTACTTATAAAAGTGTTTATAGCTCTAGAAGCAAAGTAGGCAATAAATATTACCACCAAAGCAATAGCAATATTGGGTATGTTTTTTATAAAAATATCTTTCCAGGTGTCTAGTTTGTTTGTTATCTTATCCATGTTTTGCTTTAATAATTAGTAAAATTTATGTAATCTTTAATGATGAGAAAATTACTATTTTACAAAACTAGTATCTAACTCTGCTTTGGTGTTTTTAGACCAAGCATTTAACATCCAAGAAGATTTTTCTAATTCTCTAATATAAGCCCCAATTAAATCTATAGTACCTTCATCTTTACCTTTATTGGCTCTATCTACAACCTTGCTTAACTGCTCTAGCAATATTTTATGGTCGTTCATTAACTCTGCAACCATCTCTTCATCGGTTAATAAAGAAGAAGATTCTTTAATTCTAGCAACATCTAAATAATCAGACAAGTTACTAATTGGGTGGTGTTTTAATGTTATAATTCTTTCGGCAACTTCATCAATTTTAATTTTGGTATCGTTGTACATTTCTTCAAATTTTACGTGTAAATCAAAGAAGTTTTTACCTAGAATATTCCAATGAAAATTTCTTAATTTTTGGTAATGTAATTGGTAATCTGCCAAAAGCACATTTAATTCTGTTACAATAGGTAATATTTTGTCTTTGTCTATATTTAAGTAGTTCATAATATAATATGTTTTTAAGTTCACTACAAAACTACAACGAATGCTAAGGTTGCTTTTGCTCAAATAGAGTTCATCTTAACTCAAATACCTATTTAACAAAATATTAATATTTAGGTGTTTGTAACATAATTAGTTAAATAACGTCTAATAGGTACACAATTAAAACTTTAAATATAAAAATGAAAGAAGACAAACAGTTATTGGTAATTACACATTTAAGTCAATTATTAGATTTTGTAACCGGTATTGGCGGCTTTATTGTTCCGTTGGTTTTATGGTTAACAAAAAAGGATGAAATTTTTGGAATGGACGCACATGGAAAAGCAATTCTAAATTTTAGAATCTCTATGTTTATTTACCTTTTGCTTTGTATTCCGTTAATATTTTTATTTGGGTTAGGAGTAGTGGGTATGATTGTAATCGGAATTTTCTATCTCATTTTTCCTATTATAAATGCTATAAAAGTAAGTAACAATGAAACGCCAAAATATCCTTTTAGCATTACATTTATAAAATAGAAAAAGAGAAGTAATATAGAAATAAAGAATTGCTCATTTGGGCGATTCTTTTTTTTTAATAATTAAGTAAAATATACTGTAGGTATTTTGGGCGTTACCTTTCAGGTCAGGCTTTCCACTATATCTTTTTGTGAAAAACAAAAAGGATGCCGTTTCAATCCTTAACGCAGGCAAATTATCGACTATAAGAAAAATTGATACTGTGTTTTATTCTTTCAGGTGTTTATTTTAATTAACTGAAATTCAATATTTTAAATACTTTTTAGTTAAGTTTTAGTTTAAGTATTTTTTTGTTGTTAGTAGCGATGTTTTAGATAAAACATTACCTTTATAAGGATACTTATATCGAGATAAATACCCTTTTAATCACTTAAAAAGAAGCAAAAATTTTAATTAAATTCTAAAATATAAAGGTTAAATGTTTTTAATAATATCTTCATATTCGTAAAAGAAAAGCTCAAATTTAGGCATGGTTTCCATGTAAAACTCAAAACAATCTCTCCAAGAATTTTTATTATAAACACTAAATTTTCCATCAAACGGAACGTAAATTCTATGAATTTTTTTTCCGCTTTCTAGTTCGTATTCATCATTATAAATAACTTCTGGTAACTCGTTTTCTAACAAGGTTTTTAAAGACAGCATTTGGTCGTAGTAGAGTAGGTTTACCAATTCATCCGGATTTTCAATATCCAAACAAACCATTGCTTTTTTTCTTTCGGCAACAAACTTAAAAGAAAATCCTTTTATTTTGGTGTTGTATAATAACCATTTTCTTGGAAAAGATTTCCCAAAACTAGTCCAGAATTCTTTACGTAATTGTGCAGCTTCTTCTTTAGAGAACATTTTTTTAGTTATCAGTTATTAGTTTAATGATAAGTGTTAATTGTACATTAATTTTATCCGTGAATTTTTGCGGTATTTCCTCTTTCTTTCATCATTTCTGCTTCAAAAGCTAATAATGCATTCCATTTTTTGTCAACAATTTCTTTGTCTTGGTATTCACGAGCAAATTTTAAAAAAGTAGTATAATGTCCTGCTTCAGAAATCATTAAATTGTTGTAGAATTTAGACAATTCTTCATCTTCCATATTTTCAGAAAACACTTTAAAACGCTCGCAACTTCTAGCTTCAATTAAGGCAGCTATTAACAAACGCTGAATTAAAGCATCTGTTCTGTCTTTTGTTTTGTTAAAGAATTTTTGCAAACGAATAGCATAATCATTCTTTTGCTCGCGTCCCAATACCATTCCGCGTTTTACCATTAATAAATGTACCATTTTAAAGTGTTGCATTTCTTCAATAGCAATATTGCTCATTTCTTTTACCAACTCTGTTTCTTCTGAGTAGTTAATGATAATAGAAACGGCATTAGAAGCTGCTTTTTGTTCTAAAAAAGCATGATCTGTAAGTATTTGTTGTAAATTATCTTTGGCAATTTCTGCCCAAGAAGTTGCTGTTTCAAACTGTAATCCTAACATATTAATTATATTGTTTTTTGTAACCCCATACCAAAATAAGCTAGGGCTTTAATTTCTTTAACACTCGCTAATCGTTCGTTACCAAATATTAAAAGTCCTTTTTCGGTAGCAGAAATATGATATTGTTTATTACTTTCAAAGAACAAAATTAATTCATCTGTAAAAAAGGTTCTAATTTTTTCTTCATTTTTTCCTGCTAAATAAAAACGTTTACTAAAATCCGGATGGTTATCAATGTCAATATCCTTATAACCTGCAAATTCTAAAAGATATTCAAACAAACCTTCTCTATCTAATGTAAAGTTAGGTACCTGTTTTAAAGGATGAATATGTAACATGGTTGTTTTAATCACTTGTTTAGCAATCATTGCACCTTCTGTAAAATGAACATCAAAAATGGTACAATCTTCATTAGAAAGTACATTAGAAACTTTATCTATATGGCGTGTTTTAAAATATCCAAAAGTTGGTAACTCTTGCATTTCTAATGGTGAGTTTGCATAATATTTCCAATGCATTGTTTCACTAATCAACTGTATGTTTTTTTGTCTTTTAGTTAAAACATTTATTTTATTGCTGCTTTTTGCAGGTAAAGATTTTCGCAGTGCAAACGGATGTTCGCTTCCAGATTTAGAATCGTCTAAACCAATTACTTCAAAATGCCCACCTTTTCTGTGAAAGGATGCTGTGTAATTACTCATGTTTTCCATTACAGAATGATCTACAAAATCACACAAAGAAAAATCGATAATGGCTTCTTCAGATTCCGGAATTTGGTCTAATTTGGTTTTTAGTTTTGTATAATTTAAAAAGCTAGAAAAATTCTTTACGCTTACATAATACTTATCATCTTCTTTAAACATTAAAACATTTGGTTTTAAAACATTTTTTAAGAATAAAAAGATATTTTTATTGATGATTACATGAATAACAAAAGTGCTTAAAATACCTACAACAATTCCTATAATTAAACTTGTTAAAATAGTTGTAAATAAGGTGATTATAAAAATAATTAACTGTTCAGAACCAATGCTAAAAACCTTTTTTATATTGTCTGGAGATGCTAGTTTATACCCTGTAAAAACTAAAATAGCAGCCAATGCAGGTAAAGGAATTTTACGTAATTCGGTAGCAAATAATAAAATAAAAGCAATTAAAAAGGTAGCATGAAAAAAGTTTGAAGACCTATTTGTTCCTTTATTATTTACATTTACAGAACTTCTTGCAATAACGGCAACTACATTTAATCCACCTAAAAAACCACTAATAACAGTGGCTAAACCCAAAGCACGTATGTCTTTATTTACATTAGATCGTCTTTTTAATGGATCTAATTTATCAACAGCTTTAATACTTAGTAAACTTTCTATACTGGCAATTAACGTAATGGATATCACTACATTTATAAAACTTGCATGGGTTATTTTACCAAAATCTGGAAAGGCAAAATTAGATAAAATGTCATTAGGCAATGCTATTAATAAACTTTTATCAATTGGGTATTCTGCTATAGAAACTAGGTCGTAATAATAATACATACCTACACTTAAAACTACAATCCACATAGGTGCCGGAATTAGTCTTAAGTACCTATTTCTTATTTTTCCATAAAAAATCATAATCAATAAGCTACCAATACCTACCAATCCTGCATAAAACATGCTCGAATTGTCTGTTTTTATCAAATTTAAAATACCTTCTGGTACCTGAATTAAAAGTTCTATAATGCTTCCTTTTGCATCTAAATTACCAAGCATTACATGAATTTGCTTTGCAAAAATTCCTATTCCAATGGCAGCCAACATCCCTTGTATGGCAGAGGCCGGAAAAAAATCACCCAAAGACCCCATTCTTAGAAAACCAAGAAGAATCATAATAACACCAGAAATTACAACGGCCGCAAGTGTGTATAAAAAACCTTGATGCATGTCTCCTTCACCCAAAGTAGTAATGGCGCCTAAAATAACAACTACCAAACCATTTCCAGGTCCTGTAATAGTTACGTTAGAGCCTCCAATTATAGAAACTACAATACCACCAATAACGGCAGCAATAACACCAGAAATTGGTGGAGCACCAGAAGCTAAAGCCAATCCTAAACCTAAAGGAAGTGCAATTAAAGAAACCACAAAACCAGAAAAAAGGTTTTGAGGAATATCACTAAGAAACGTTTTAAAAGTATTTTTTTTCGGCATTTATTTAACAATTAAAACATCGGTTGGTAGCTGAGATAAAATATACTCAAGATCATGAGGAAAAATTCTATCTAAAAAACCAAGTTTATTTGGTGCGTTCATAATTAGTAAATCGGCTCTTTTTACTTTTGCATAATGGCCTATAGAATAGCCTCTTTTACCAAAAATACTTTGTGTGTTTATGGTAATATCATTACAATTGATGTCTTTTAAGATGGTTTTTACACGTTGGTCTTCTCTTGTTTTTAACCTTTCTTTTTTTATGGTAGATTGTCTTAATGTTTTATCATCACTTACTTTTACTTTTAGTTCATTCTGACTTACTTCTTCTACAATGGTAATTTTACTACACTTTATATGTTTGGCAAAAAGGAAAGCTGTTTTAATAGTTTCTTCTGTTCTGTCATCTTTTAATCCATTTACCACAATATGATTGCATGGAACTCTTGTAATTGAGGGTTTTATCAATAGTAAAACAGAGCAAGGAGCTTTTCTTGTAATTTTTCTGGCAATAGAACCTACATAGTATTTTAAGAGGTTTTCTTTTTGCAATGCTCCTAAAATGAGTAAGCTTATTTGCTCTGTAGCACAGGTATCTATAATTATATCTACCGGATTGCCTTCTTTCCAAATAGCTTTAAAGGATTTTTTTAAAGGATCTGCAGCAGACAAAAGCGCTGTTAAGTCTGTTTTTTTTTGTTGTGATTTTGCACCTACATGAACCCCAACTAATTCAGCATTAAACATATTAGCTAGTCTTACGGCTTCAAATATATTTGCTTTTAAATTTGGGGAAAATGCAATACCAATTAGAATTTTATGAATATTTTGCAAAAAAGATGTTTAAAGGTTTACTTATAGGCACAATATAGTAAACTTTATAAGAAAGAAAAAAACTATATTTTTATTTTTATGATACCTAAACATTCTTAAATTTACATTTAATAGAATCGTTAAAATATGTTAGAATTAGCCGGAATAATTATTTTAGGAATATTAGCACAATGGGTGGCTTGGAAATTTAAGATTCCTGCTATTTTACCTTTAATTTTAATAGGTCTTTTGGTAGGACCTATTGCTGCAGAATTTTTGAGTGAAGATGGTACCAAATGGATAGAACCTATTTGGAATGGTGAAAAAGGACTTTTTCCTGGAGAAAGTTTGTACTATTTTGTGTCTTTAGCTATTAGTATTATACTTTTTGAAGGAGGATTGACTTTAAAAAGAAATGAAATAAAAAATGTAGGCCCTGTAATAACCAAATTAATTACACTTGGTTCTGCTATTACTTTTTTTGGTGCTGGTATTGTTGCGCATTATATTTTTAATTTAGGATGGGAGCTTTGTTTTCTTTTCTCTGGATTAATAATTGTAACAGGACCAACGGTAATTACTCCAATTTTAAGAAACATTCCATTAAAAAAAGATATTTCTACAGTTTTAAAATGGGAAGGAATTTTAATAGATCCTATTGGTGCTTTGGTTGCCGTTTTAGTTTTCGAATTTATTAGTGTAGATGGAGGTAGTGGTTTTACAAAAACGGCTTTAATGGAGTTTGGTAAAATTTTACTTTTTGGTACTACTTTTGGATTTACGTTTGCGCATGCGCTGGCGTATGCAATTAATAAAAAATTAATTCCGCATTATTTACTAAATGTAGTTTCGTTGTCTACTGTTTTATTGGTTTTTGTAGAGTCAGAACTTTTTGCACATGAATCTGGGTTATTAGCAGTAGTGGTAATGGGAATGGTTTTAGGAAATGGTAAATTAAGTAACTTAAAAGAATTGCTTTATTTTAAAGAGTCGTTAAGTGTTTTGTTAATTTCTATTTTGTTTATTTTGTTAGCGGCAAACATCAATATAGAAGATTTACTTTTATTGTATACCTGGAAAACAGCAGCCCTTTTTGCTATTGTAGTTTTTGTAATTAGACCTTTAGCGGTTTTTGCAAGTACTAGAAATTCTAATTTAAAGTTTAATGAAAAGTTATTTATAAGTTGGGTTGGACCACGTGGAATTGTAGCTGCAGGTATTGCTTCATTATTTGGTAGTAAGTTAATGAAACAGGGAGTAGAAGGAGCAGAGTATATTACTCCTTTGGTTTTTATGATTGTTTTAGGAACCGTGTTATTTAATGCAACAACAGCAAGGTTGTTTGCAAAAATGGTGGGAGTTTTTCTTAAAAGTTCTGAATCTATTTTATTTGTTGGAGCATCGAGTCCTGCAAGATTAATTGCTAAATATTTAAAGGATAAAGGGAAACGTGTTATTTTAATAGATTCTAATAAAGATTATATTAAAAAAGCATTAAAAGCAGATTTAGAAGCTTTTAGAATTGATATTTATAATGAGGTTCTGTCTGATAATATTGAGCTAAATGACGTTGGTTATTTAATTGCAATGACGGGGAGTGAAGATGTAAATAAGTTTGCTGTAAATAGTTTTGCCAAAGATTTTGGAGAGCAAGGAGCGTATAGATTGGCTACTTCAGAAGAGATTTTAAAAACAGATGTAAGTATTGAAGAACAAAGCAGTTTCTTTACACCAAAAGATGATTATATCAATTTAAGTGAGGCTTTTAGGGATAATCCTAAAATATACGAAGTAGAAATTAAAACGGAAGAAGAATACGATACTATGCTTTCTAAATTATTTAATGAACTAAAATCGGTACTATTATTTGTAAAGAAAGACCATAAATTATATTTAATATCAGAGTTTGAAAAAGCAAAATTGACTAAAGACAATTGTACGCTGGTGTATTTAGGTAAAAATGTACAAGACAATTTAATTTCACATAAATAGCGGACAGTTAAAATTTTAAACGTCTTGCTGAGTTTGACGAAGGATAATATTTTGATGTATAAAAGTCTTCGACAGGCTCAGGCTGACAAGTGTTTTTTGAATTGCAGTAAAAAAGCTTTTAGCATTCAGTTTTAAGAAAAATAGGCAGACTCTATCTCTTTAGCTTCTTTAATTATTTCTGAAGGGTATTTATACAAATCTAAAATTTTAACTGCGTTTCTAGTCTTTAGTTTTCCTGGTTTTATTTTGTGATCAAAAAAGAGATTATTTTCTTTAATTTGTTCACTAAAGTGATACAAATCGTAATTGTCCTTTACTAACAATTCTGTCAATTCGATATCGTGTGTAGAAACTAAAACGGTATGGTTTTCCTTATTTAAATAGGATAAAATAGCTTTTCCACCAGAAATTCTTTCGATAGTATTGGTTCCTTTAAAAATCTCATCCAATACAAACAAACAAGGGCTTGTGTCTTTAGAAGCTTCTATTAACTGCTTTATAGTAAGCACTTCTTGTAAATAATAACTTGTGTTTTCTAATAAGTCGTCAGTAATTCTAATAGAGGAATGTATTTTGTAAAAAGGTGCAGCATAAGATTGGGCAAAACATAAATTTAATGTTTGCGCTAAAATACTATTAATAGCAATTGTTCTTATAAAAGTGGTTTTACCAGACATATTAGAACCTGTTAAAAGCATACTTTTTTCTATTAAATGTGTATCATTTGTAATACAATTATCAATTAAAGGATGATGAATTTCGTTTACTTTTAACTCATTATCATCATTAAAAGTAGGTGTGCAAATCTTTAAATTTCCTGATTTTAAAGAAGCTGTAGAAATTGCAGCGTCAATTTCTCCAATAAATGTAAATAAACGTTCTATGTTCTTTTTTTGTTTAGTAATCGATCCTAAAAAACTATAAAACATTAAATATTCTACATTAAAAAGAATTTTTATACTTTCTGCTAGAAACCAAAAAATAAATAAATATTCGTCTGTAACATTTTTTTCAAATGCAATAAATTCTGTTTTAAATTTAATAGATTTTATTTTCCCTATAAAGGAGATATCTTTAAAATGAGTAACTATTTCTGGGTTTTTAGCAAATTTTTGACTCACTTTTAATGCTCTAGATAATTGGTTAACACCATTTAGATAATAAGAGACGTTATGTTTATTTTTATAATGAAAAAATAGGTTTGCAGAAAATACAGGCACTAATAAAAGACTAACTATTGGATAGAAAAATAAAAGTATTATCGAAGAAATTGCAGTAATTGTTAAGCTTATAACAATCCATAAATACTTTGGTTTTTCTAATTGGTTATCGTTAATTAATTCTTCTAAATAATAAGAATTTGTGTGGTTTAATTTAGAAAGTTCTACTTGATAGGAAACACTTAAGTCTTTGTTCTTTTGAAATAAAGTAGTTAATTCATCAAATTTTTTGAGTTCTTTAATAGAACCAATTGTTCTTAGTTTAAAGTATAAATATTGTTGTCCTATTTTAGAAGAAGTTCTGTCTATAAATTTAAAAAGGGCATCAATATCAAAATCAACTTTACTTTTTTCTGATAAAATATGATACGCTTTTTCTTTATGCTTATTGTTATAAAAGTATTTACCAATGACAAAGAAATTATAATATTCTTTCTTTTTTGGAGTTCCCCAATTATAATGAAATGTCGTGTTTAAATTTTTTAAACGTTTCTTTTTACGGAAGTTGCTAATCAAAAACCATAAAATAGCAATAAAAGAAATCGTTAAAAAGTAATTCATAATTATCTAATGTAATTATAAGTAGAAATAATACTCTTAATGTTACATATCTAATTCAAATGTTTGGCGTAACTTATCTAAAAGAGGGTTTATTTCTCTCATTTTTTTATACTTTTCTTGTGGTGTGTAAGCAAACTTTTTCTCTATGGTTTCATTTAAAGTAACGGTAAGACTAATACCGTAATTATTAAGTCCTGCCCTTAAGAAATTTACTAATTTAGATCTACCTTTTTTAAATTGATCTTCCATTAATTTGTTAGGTACCATAAAAGAAATTTTAAAGTCTTTACCTAATTTGGGTACATCTGTACCTACAATAGAAGCCATACTTCTTTCCCCTTTTTTTATTAATAAGGCAACATATTCTTTCCAAAGATTTTGTAACGTTTCTTGGGTAAATGGTTCTTTCGGATGATTGTCAAAATTTTCTTCTTCAACAACTTTCTTTTCTACCTTTTTTTCATGAATACTTTTTAAAGATAAAGAAGAAGCACGTCTACCAACAGATTTTAATATCGGTTTTATTCTTGGTTTAGGTTTTGGCGCAGGTGTTTCTACTTTTGCTGCCTGTACAACTACGGGTTTTTTCTCAACCGGTTTTGCAATCTCCTTTACCGCAGGCGAAAGCGCCTGAAAAAATGTAGCAGGAATTATGTAGTTAGCTGATTTTTTTTTTTCTCCATCAAAAGTGATAGAGGCAATTTGCATAATGGTTAATTCTACCAGCAGTCGCTGATTTTTACTAGCTCTATAATTTAAATCGCATTGATTTGCTTTCTCTATAGATTGCATTAAAAACGGAATACTAGCTTTTGTGGCTTGCTCTAAATATTTCTTTTTAGCAGCATCTCCAACTTCTAACAATTCTAAAGTGGCTTTGTCTTTGGCTACTAATAAATCTCTAAAATGACTTGCCAATCCGTTTATAAAGTGATGCCCCTCAAAACCTTTACTTAACACCACATTAAATGCATTTAGTACTTGTGGTATTTTGTTTGTTAGCATTAAATCTGTCATATTAAAATACGTTTCGTAGTCTAATACATTCAGGTTTTCGGTAACGGCTTCTCTTGTTAAATTACTTCCAGAAAAACTAATAACTCTATCAAAAATAGACAAAGCATCACGCATAGCTCCATCTGCTTTTTGAGCAATGATATGCAACGCATCATCTTCTGCAGTAATATTTTCTTTTTCGCAAATTACTTTTAGGTAATTTTTAGCGTCTAAAACACCAATTCGTTTGAAATCGAAAATTTGACAACGAGATAAAATCGTCGGAATAATTTTATGTTTTTCTGTGGTTGCTAAAATAAAAATAGCATGTGCAGGTGGTTCTTCTAACGTTTTTAAGAAAGCATTAAAAGCTGCCTGAGATAACATGTGTACCTCATCTATAATATATACTTTGTATTTACCTGTTTGTGGCGGAATACGAACTTGCTCTGTTAAACTTCTAATATCATCTACAGAATTGTTAGAAGCAGCATCTAATTCAAAAATATTAAAAGCAAAATCTTCGTCAGCAGCAACTTCTGCATCTTGTTGATTGATGTTTTTAGCCAATATTCTTGCACAAGAAGTTTTACCAACTCCACGCGGACCTGTAAATAACAAGGCTTGCGCTAAGTGATTGTTTTTTATAGCCTTTTCTAGCGTGTTTGTAATGGCTTGTTGCCCAACAACATCCGCAAAGTTTTGAGGACGGTATTTACGCGCAGAAACTATAAAATGCTCCATGTATAATAGATTATATAATGTTAATGTATATGTGAACCCAGTCTAAAACTAAAAATAAACCTATCGACTTGGCTCTAAATGACAAGGTTTATAGAATATAAATAAAGGAACAAAAATAGGTATCTACTTCTTTTTTTACAAGTTGGTTTGTTAATAAAATATTAAAGTTGTAAACATCTTGTAAATAGTTGAAATTTGTAACGACTATAGAAGTAGTTATTATTTTTTAATTAAAGTTCGGAAAATTGTACTAAAAATAGGCCCACTATTTTCTGTGCAATTTTCTTTTAACCAATATAATTATTTGTAAAATGAATATTTTAAAATCTATTACTGTTGTAAGTTTTTCACTATTATTAATTTCCTGTTTTGGTTTTACCCCTAAAAAAGAAACACAACCTAAAGCTACATATATTGCCAAAGAAAATACTAAAGTAGCTTATTTTGCTAGTGGATGTTTTTGGTGTGTAGAAGCTGTTTTTGAAAGTGTAAGTGGAGTAGAAGAAGCGGTTTCTGGTTATGCAGGCGGTACTACATTAAACCCAACTTATAAAAGTATTGGAACCGGAAAAACGGGGCATGCAGAAACTGTTGCGGTATATTACAATCCAGAAAAAGTTTCTTTTAAAACCTTGGTAACTGTGTTTTTTGGTTCTCAAGATCCAACAACAAAAAACGGACAGCATCCAGATTATGGCTCACAATATAGATCTATTGCTTTTTATGAAACGGCTGCAGAAAAGGCAATTATAGAAACAATGATTGCAAAGTTAAATGCAGAAGTATACAATGGTAAAATTGCAACGGAAGTTACCAAACTTAAAAAGTTTTACAAAGCAGAAGAATACCACCAAGATTTTGAACGTAGAAACCCTAACCAAGGGTATGTAAAAGCGGTTTCTGTGCCTAGATTAAATAAATTTAAAAAGAGGTTTCCAGAGTTGTTGAAAACTGATAAGCATTAAAGAATACATTTTATATATTGAAAAAAGCAACTCATTGAGTTGCTTTTTTTGTTTTTAGCCGTTATACTTTAAATATAATGATTCAAGAACTAAAGTAAATGAGAAGAAAACATTATATAGTTATTTAATTATAATTAATTTCATCTTCAGTTACAATTTTAATGTTAGTTCCAAACTTCTTTTGTAAGCTACTAAAACAAGCTTTTTCTATTGCTAAATCCTGACTAACTTATGATAATAATTATAGAAGTGTTTTAGTGAAAAATTAATGAGTTTTTACTTGTTTTTTACCACAGTACTTCTTAAATTTAATAGAGTAATAGAAATATTTATTTCTTTTAACAAAAAAAAAAGCCTCACAAAATGTGAGGCTTCTAAAAATATAATTTGATTAAAACTTATTCTTCAGTTTCAGTAGGCACTACAATACCTAAGTTGTTTAATACTAATTTTGTAATATCAAAATCGTTGTCTATGTATGCAAATTCGTTACCAGTAATTGTTAAAATCTGAGTGTAATTACCTGCTTTAGAAACGGTAGCAATAGCATCACTTAATTTTTTATATAAAGGACGCATTAACTCGTCTTGTTTTAATTGCATAAGCTTATTTCCGTTTTGTTGATATTTTTTAATATCAGCTTCCATTTCTGCTAATTCTTTGTATTCTGCTTGTTTAGCAAGTTCGCCAAGTGTTTTTTCATTGTTTTTAAAAGCTTCAATTTTAGTTTGGTAGGTTTTTACTTTAATAGTAAAGGAAGAATCTAATTTTGCACCGTAATTTTGAGATCTTTCTAAAACAATTTTTGTTTCTGGCATTAGGTTTATAATATATTCACTATCAACAGTACCTACTTTAGATTGTGCAATAGAAATGGTGCTTAGTAAAGCAATAGCAATAAATATAATTTTTGATTTCATGTTTTTGATTTTTTGTGCAGCAAAGATATAAAAGTGAGTGAATTACAAAAGTTTTTACCGTTGTGAGATGTTAATTTTATCAGAAATTTTAGTAATAATACTGTTTATGTCTGTTTTATAATCGAACCATAAAGTATTTTCATCTCTCTTAAACCAGGTACCTTGTCGTTTTGCAAACCTTCGGGTATTTTTCTTAATTTCTGAAATGGCAAATTCTTTGGTAAAATCACCATCAAAATAAGAGAATAATTCTCTGTAACCTACGGTTTGTAGTGCGTTTAAAGTTTTATTAGGGTATAATGTTTTAGCTTCTTCTAGTAAGCCGTTGTCTATCATTATATCTACACGCATATTTATTCTGTTATAAATAATTGCTCTGTCTGCATCTAATCCTATTTTAATAGAAGTAAAATTTCTAGGTGCTTTGGGTTTGTTCTTAAAAGTAGAATAGGGAATGCCAGAACCTATACAAACCTCTAAAGCTCTCATTACTCTTTTTGGGTTTTGTAACTCTATTATGTTATAAGTTTCTAAGTCTAATAGTTTTAATTGTTCTTGCAGTACTTCTACACCTTCTTTTTCTAATTGTAGTGTTAGGTCTTCTCTTATTTTTGGGTCTACTTCGGGGAAATAATCCAATCCTTTTAAAACTGCATCTACATACAAGCCAGAACCACCCACCATTATTTGCACTGGGTTTTCTTTAAAAAGTTCGTTTAATTTAGTAAGTGTATCCCTTTCAAAAGAACCTACATTATAGTCTTCAAAAATACTTCTATTTTGTATAAAATGGTGTTTGGCTGCTGCCAATTCATCTGCATCTGGTACTGCAGTACCAATGGTCATTTCTTTGTAAAACTGTCTAGAATCACAAGAAATAATATCACTTTTAAAATGATTTGCTAATTGAATGCTTAAAGCCGTTTTACCAATTGCAGTTGGCCCAACAATAGTAATTAAATAGTTATTAGGAGTCATTTAGTTTAATTTACTACCACAATTGTAACAGAATTCTGCACCATCTTTATGGTTTTCTTTTCCACAATTTGGGCAAGCTTGTGTGTTTGTATGTATTTTATTATCCATGTTTCTTGTCATTTCCGAGCTTACAATTCCTGTTGGTATGGCAATAATACCATATCCTAAAATCATAATTATACTGGCAATAAATTGACCAAAAGGCGTATGCGGTGCAATGTCTCCGTAACCAACTGTTGTTAGTGTAACAATTGCCCAATAGACACTTCTTGGTATGCTTGTAAAGCCGTTATCTGCACCTTCTACCATATACATTACTGTACCTAGAATTACGCATAATATAACTACAAAATATAGAAATACAGATATTTTAGTCTTACTTGCATGTAAAGCAACGAGCAATCTATTAGAGGCTCCAATATACCTAGCTAATTTTAAAATTCTAAAGATTCTTAATAAACGTAAAGCTCTTAAAGCAGCAAGATGGTGCGAGCCAATTAAAAATAACGAAAGATATTTAGGGATGGTAGATAGCAAATCTATAACCCCATAAAAGCTAAAAATATACTTAAGAGGCTTTTTTATAGAGACGATTCTTAAAATGTATTCTATAGAAAAAAGGATGGTAATAATCCACTCACATATATTTAAAAAATTATGGTATTTTTTATCAAAGCTTTCTACACTTTCTAGCATTACTAATAAAATACTAGCAAGAATAGCTATTAGTAAGACAACATCAAACAATTTACCCGCTTTGGTGTCTGCTTCATAAATAATTTCATGAATTCTGTGTTTCCAAGCCGGCATTTTATCGTTAGTATTCAATTTTTATATAAATTTCTTTTACAATACTACAAATATTTACTGATATAGCATTTTATTTCTATTGTTTTTCTCTTTGTTTACAAGGGATTTTAAAAATAATGAAAAAAAACGAACTTTTTAAAAACCATAACTACTTTCTCCTCGTAAGTATCTGTGAGACTCAATTAAATATTAACTTAAAAACTCACACAATGAAAAAAAGTAAAATTTTAGTAGCAACCGTTTTCGCAGCGGTTATCGGTTTAGTTACAGTTGCAGCAGATCATATAGACGCTCCTGCATCTAAAGGCACCACAGCAGACATTACAGACTTCTATGCGTTTCAAGGAGAAGACACAAACAATTTAGTATTTGTTGCTAACGTACAAGGATTATTAAGTCCTACAGCATCTGCAACAGCTTCTTTTGCAGAAGACGTTATGGTAGAATTTAATATTGATACCAATAATGATATGGTAGAAGATTTAGTAATTCAGGCAATTCCAAGAGATGGTAAAATGTATTTCTTCGGACCTTTTTCTCCATCTGCTACAGGATTAAATAGTGCTGTTAATGAAATGGCAACAAAATCTGAAGTTGAAATTTCTAAGTATGGTACTTCTGCAATTATTGCAAATACAAACGGAATGAAATTTTTTGCAGGACCAAGAGATGATCCTTTCTTTATGGATTTTGCTCAGTATGGTGCAATTATAGCTGGCGAAGCTACAGGTTTTAACAATCCAGGTACAGATACTTTTGCAGGATCTAATGTGCTTTCTATCGTAGTAGAAGTTCCTAAATCTTCAATAGGAGGTTCTGGTACAATTAATACTTGGGTAACATCTAATGCAAAACAATAATTTTAACAATCAACTTTTAAAAATAATACCATGAAAATTTATAAAATAAAATACATAGCAATAGCAGTCTTATCTCTTTTTGTAATGAGCTGTAATAATAACGATGATGACAATACTATGATGGAAGTAAGTACAGATTTTTCTGGAACTTATGCTCAAAAAGATCAAATGGGTAGACCAGCCGTAAACACTGTTTTTGTTTCTGCTGATAGTAAAGATGCTTTTAATGTTACAATTCCTTCTAAACAAGGAGCTATGTTTCAATCTATGTTTGAAACAAACTTAAAAGGTTTAAGTCCTGCTTTTGCAAACGATGGAGATAAAAATGCGTTAGGACAAGATGCAGCAGCTTTTACAGGTTTTTTAGCAGCTGATGTTTTAAATGTTTCTTTAGACGGTACAACAACATTTTACGATGGTAATGCAGCAAATACACTTTCTGGTAGAGCGTTAGCAGATGATGTAATTACTGTTGAATTATTATTAATTTTTGGAGGTGAAGATTTTACTGAAAACCCAGATTTTTCTAATGATCACGTAGATGGAAACGACAAAGAATTTTTAACATCTTTTCCGTATTTAGCTTCTCCTTGGTAGAATGCTTTGTTAACTGGCGCAAATCGGGGGACTAGCGCCAGTTTTTTTTATCAAACTAACTAAAAAATATAAATTATGAAATCTATCCAACTAATTTTATTGTTTGTAACTTTTTCAATTGCAACTAGTTGCACTACAGAACCAACCAAGCAAATAACAAACGTAAATGACTATAATAGTTATTTAACAACTACTAAAAATATAGCTTTAGAGAACTCAACATCAGAATATAATTTCTGGAAAACAAAACTAGATAAAACACCAAACCAATATCCTTATAATGCAAAAATAGCTGCAGCAAATACTACCATGTTTAAAATAACGGGTAATATTGACGCTCTAAAAAAAGCAGAACAAAACTTACTAATTGCCAATGAAAGTACAAATTATAATAGCGCTGGTTATTTAAGAAGTTTGGCCAGAAACTATATTTCTCAACACCGTTTTAAAGAGGCTTTAGCTTTGGTAACAAAAGCAGAATCTATAGGCGAGAATTTACAACAATCACATTATATGTTAATTGATGTGTATTTAGAATTAGGAAACTTACCTAAAGTAGAAGAGTACTTATCTAAAGTAAAGAATTTTAAAGATTTCGATTATTTAATTAGAGTTTCTAAATACAATGATCACATGGGTAATTTAGACAATGCAATTAAATATTTAGAAGAAGCATTAGTAATTGCAAAATCTTCTAACAATACATATTTAATACAATGGAATTATACAAATTTAGCAGATTATTATGGTCATGCTGGTAGAATTAAAGATTCTTATAATGCGTATTTAAGTGCCTTAGCATTGGATAAAAATGACAGTTATGCTAAAAAAGGAATTGCTTGGATTGTTTTTTCTTATGAAAGAAACCCTGCAGAAGCATTACGTATTTTAGAAACAGTTACTAAAGAAAATGCAGCACCAGATTACCATTTATTAAAAGCAGAAATTGCAGAATACATGGGGAATCTTGCCGAAAAAGAAAATCAAATTAAAAAATATGTAGCAAAAGTTGCCAATAAAAAATACGGTGTAATGTATCATAAATACGACGTTTTATTATTTGCAGATGATGTTACAAAAACAGAAAAAGCAATAACACTTGCAGAACAAGAAGTTGAAGGACGAGCTACGGCACAATCTTACGATCTATTAGCTTGGTCTCACTTTAAAAACGGAAATGTAAAAAAAGCGCTAGAAATCTCTAGAAACCATGTAATTGGTAAAACTTTTGAACCAGAAGCTTTATTACATACGGCTTATATTTTAAAAGGAAATGGTGAAATAGAAGAAGCTAGAATGTTAAAAACTGAATTATTAGGTGCTATATATGAATTAGGTCCTTTAACAGAAAAAGAGATAAAAAATATTTAAATTCGCGCAAAAATTATAAATATGAAACAGAAATTAATACTTCTTTTTGCAATTACACTTTGTTTACAATCTTTTGCGCAACAATTAAAAGGACGTGTTGTAGATGATTTTAAACAACCTATAGAAAATGTTTATATCTACAATTCGATAAAAAATACACACACACACACTAATGAAAACGGAAGTTTTATTTTAGAAAAAACAGTAGCTAACGATGTTTTAGAAGTTGGTCTTTTAGGTTTTGAAAAAAGAGAATTGATTATCACTAAAAATGATATCGAAAACGGAATTACAATAGCGTTGGTTTCTAAAATATTTCAGTTAGATGAATTGGTTTTACGTAAAGAAATGAATGCTATAGAAACCATTGCAAAAGTAGATTTAGAGTTAAATCCGGTAAATTCTTCTCAAGAAATTTTAAGAAAAGTTCCAGGTTTAATTATTGGTCAACATGCAGGTGGAGGGAAAGCAGAACAAATATTTTTAAGAGGTTTCGATATAGATCATGGTACAGATATTTCACTTTCTGTAGACGGAATGCCAATTAATATGGTTTCTCATGCACACGGACAAGGATATAGCGATTTGCATTTTGTAATTCCAGAAACGATTCAGAAAATTAATTTTGGTAAAGGACCTTATTATGCAAATACAGGCGATTTTAATACTGCTGGTTATGTAGATTTTTCTACCAAAAAGGCGATAAATAACAATACGGTTTCAGTAGGTTTTGGAGATTTTAACTCGCTAAGAACTTTAGGGATGTTTAATTTGTTAGATACTAAGAAAGATCAAAATGCGTATGTTGCTGTAGAATATATAGAAACAGATGGCGCTTTTGAGTCTCCACAAAACTTTAATAGAGTTAATGTTTTTGGTAAATACAACGCTTTTATAAATGATACCGACAGAATTTCTTTAACTGCGTCTCATTTTACAAGTAGTTGGGATGCTTCTGGGCAAGTACCAGAAAGAGAAATAGCAAACGGAAATATTACCAGATTTGGCGCTATAGATGATACTGAAGGAGGTTTTACCTCTAGAACAAATTTTAACGTAGAGTTAAATAAAACATTAGATGATGCTTCTTTATTAAAAGCAAATGCATTTTACTCTCATTATAATTTTGAGTTGTATTCTAACTTTACTTTCTTTTTAGAGGATGCTGTAAATGGAGATCAAATTAAACAATTTGAAGATAGAGATATTTTTGGAATGAATGTACAGTTATCTAATATTGTAAATTATGGAAACGTAGAAGCTACGTATACAAAAGGAGCAGGGTTACGTTACGATTTAATAAATGATATTGAATTATCTCACACAAAAAACAGATCAGAAACGTTAAACCAGATTCAGTTAGGAGATGTAAAACAAACCAATATGTTCGCTTTTTTTAATGCTGATTTTGAAGTTGGTAAATTTAAAATATCGCCATCAGTACGTTTAGATTATTTTAAGTTTTTATACAATGATCGTTTAAATCCGGCTTATGAAACATTATCAAAATCGGAAGCAATTGTAAACCCTAAATTGAATTTTTTATATACTCAGAATGATAATTTACAATGGTATTTAAAATCAGGAATAGGATTTCATTCTAACGATGCAAGAGTAATTTTACAACAAGAAACAGATAAAATTTTACCAAGAGCTTACGGAGCAGATTTTGGTAATATCTGGAAACCTACTAAGAATTTAGTATTAAACACGGCGGTTTGGTATTTGTTATCTGAAGAAGAATTGGTTTATGTTGGTGATGCAGGTGTGATAGAGCCTTCTGGTAAATCAGAAAGATTTGGTTTCGATTTTGGATTGAGATATCAATTTACAGATTGGTTGTATTTAGATACCGATTTAACAGCTACAAAAGCAAGAAGTTTAGAAAATATTTCTGGGGAAGACTACATTCCTTTATCGCCAGATTTTACAATGTCTGGAGGATTATCATTCTCTAATCTTGGAAACTTTTCTGGAGGTTTACGTTATCGTTTTATAGATGATAGACCTGCAAATGAAGACAATTCTATTGTTGCAGATGGTTATTTTGTAAGTGATTTTAACATCAACTATAAAATGAATGATATTACTTTTGGTATAGCTCTAGAAAATATTTTTGATGTAGCATGGAATGAAACTCAGTTTGCAACAGAAAGTAGATTGCAAAATGAAACGGAATCTGTAGAGGAAATTCACTTTACACCAGGAACTCCGTTTTTTGCAAAAGCAACAATAACATATACGTTTTAAATACGATTTAAGTAAATAAGTTTGGTTAGTTTTAGTTGGATGAAATGTCTATTGCAGCAATGTGGTAGACATTTTTATTTATTGATAATTAGTACGATTTTTAAATCAATTTATTTTAATTTCTTCTCAAAACAAACACTGTTTTTAGCTTTTACATATTCGCCAAAATTAGGAATTTCTTTATATTCATTCTTCACATAAAAAGCAATCGCGTAAGGTTTTTCTTTAAGTGTTTCTAAAATACATTTTTCATAATTTAATTCACTACTCCAGTTTTCTAATTCATTTAATACAATGGATGCAATTCCTTTTCCTCTATAGGTTGGTTGCACGTACATTCGTTTAATTTCTATCTCTTTTAAAGAATACTCTTTAATTCCACCACAGGCAATAGGTTCATTATTGTCATTATAAGCAACAATAGTGTGTTTTATTTTATCGATATTATTTAATTCTCCATAAAAAGATTCTTCTTCTTTATAATAGATACCCAAATCTATATCTAATTCTTTTACCAATTTTATAAAATCAGTATTGTCGGAGTTTGTTCTTTTTATTTTGATCATTATTATTTTAAATTGATTTTAAATTACAGTTAATAAAGGAGGCAAACTAAGTAAGCAAAAGAATAGAGTAGTAGCCAATATACTTTTTAAATAGACTTAAGAATGTAAAAAAGTTTCTTTTTGGTTTGTTTTCTTCTGATTGTATTTTCGTCGTGTTTTAATTATATGATATCTAAAATCATCAAAGAATAAGCTTACAATTAAAATGAGTGCTGCAAAAATTAATGCATTCAACTTTAAATCTAATTTCGAATACAAGAATCCGCCGATTAATCCACCAGAAAAAAAGAATAAAATAATAAAAACACGAAGTTTAATGTTCGATTTTAATTCTTTTCTTTTTGCTTCTAATTTAGGAAAGCATAATAAAGAAAGATCGATCCCTAAATCTGTAAACAGCCCAGTTAAATGGGTTGTTCTTACTACTGCATTAGATATTTTGGTTACAAAAGAGTTTTGTAAGCCCATTGCAAAAAGAAGTAGACAAACTAATAAATTGATAGATTCCATTTTTATAAAATCACTTAAAAGCCCTATCAATATTAAAACAAGACATTCTATAACGGTTGGCAATACAAAAACATTAAGTCTTTTGGTTTCTCTAAAAAATTCTATTAAAAAGCTAGATAAAAAGGAACCAACGAGAAATGAGAAAATATAAAGGAAATAGATGGTACCTTTCCAAAAATCAAAATTAGCAAGATCATAAATAAATAGCGCAAAATGACCGGTAACATTGGTGGTTAATTGTTTAAAAGCTAAGTAGCCAGAAACATTTACAATGCCGGCTACAAAAGATAGAATGGTAGCTATTCTTAAGTTGTGTTTTTTTGTTCGGCTTTTACCTTGATGTCTAAACATTTATTTTTTATTTATTCTGATCTTTTAGGAGGAAGTAAATTCAGAATTTTAAAGTAGTTGGCAAAGTTACTTTTTTTGAATGAGAATATTCATAAACGAAAAAATCATTTTATAAAAACAAAACACCTCACAAAAAGTGAGGTGTTACTATAAATATAAGTTTTCTTTAATTAAGAAGCCACGGCTCCTAGAGTGTATAGTTGTTCTAAATTAGGCGATTTACTACCACCTGCAGGCTCTAAAGTAATACCAAATGCTTCAGATTCATTAGCATTTTCTATAGTAAATATTTTGTTTGTATCTGCAGTAAAAGTATCTATTGTACCTAAACTTGTTGGTGTTAAAGGACTTAATTTTAAAGACCAAACTTGGTATACTTTTCCTTTTGGAGGTGTTGGTAAGCCTTTAGCATCTAAGTAAATACTTTTTGTTTTTTTATCCCAATAAACTTTCGCATACGAATTTGGAGAAACTTTTTGTCCTGCCAAAGGCACAGAAATAATATCTTTATCTCTAAAAATAGTAATTAGTTTTTCTGCTTCTGTTAAACTGTTAGATGCTTTTTCTATTTGTTGTTCTAATTGCTGTTTTTCTGTAGCAAGCTGATTCTTAAGTTCTTTGTTTTGAGTGATGGTCCAAACAAGTAAACTACCTATTAATACAGAAGCTGCCCAACCAGCATATTGCATCCAGTTTACTTTTGGTTTAGAAATAGAGATTACTTTTGTTTCTTCTATTTTTAATTTATTTTTAATATCAGAAAAAGAATAGGGGGTATCTTTTTTAGCGGCAGCAGTTAATTGTGTAATTGCTTTTTCTATAGATACAACTTCAGCTAATACTTCTGGGTATTCTTTAATTTTAGCGTGCACATCTTCATTTTCCTTTTCAGAAAGCGAGCCTGCAACATACAGTTCTAAAATTCCAGATGATATGTATTCTTTTATATTCATTAATTAAACTCCGAGCATAGTACGTAATTCGCCTATACAGTTTCTATTTCTTGTTTTTATAGTGCCAATTGGCATTTCTAATTCTTCCGAGGCTTCTTTTTGTGTAAACCCTTTAAAATATAATAATTCAATTACAGCTTTACACTTATCTCCTAACTTTGTAACAAAATCTTTTAAACCAATTGTATTGGTAGAAGTATCTAAGCTTTCACTAGTTTCTAGTATATCTACGAAAAAATCTGCGTTATGGTTTTGTTTAGACTGTTTATAATTTTTAGAACGTGTGTAATCTATAGCTGCATTTCTTGCTATATTAAGTATCCAAGTAAAAAAACGGCCTTTTTTAGAAGAGTAAGTATCTGCTTTGTTCCAAGCTTTTATAAATACATCTTGTGTAATTTCTTGTGCAATATCATCGTTCTTAACAATATTATTTACAATTCCAGAAATACTATCACAATACATATTGTATAATTTTTCATAGGCCTTTACGTCCTTATTTTGAAATTGTAAAATTAATTGTTCTAAATCCATAAAATGTATCTGTGGCTAAAATATTAAATTAAATTGATAAGTAAGTATTTATTATCATTTAATAAATATCAAATTTCACATTGATCATTATTCTTAGAATGAGGAAAAAAGGTTATCTAATTTTTTTAAAATAAACCTGAATATAACTGTCAGTATTTAACTGTTTTATATGGGATAAAGTAGAAGGAATAAACTTTTGTTATCATTTACAAGCGTATTATTTTTTGCACTTTAAACTTATTAATGTAATTCTTAACAAGTATTTTAGCTTGTACTTTGTTTTCTATAGGAGTTAATATTGCTTTTAAAATATCTATTTGATTTTCTTGATAGTTTAAATTTGTATAACCATAACCAAAAACTTCATTATTTTCTATTAAAATAATAGCATTTTCTTCTACTTCTCTACCTTTTTCTATAATAAGGAAATTATCATTATTAAAGTCTTGAGTTATTGTTTTTAGTTTCTTTCTAAAGTTAAATTTAGGAACTAATGTTTCTAACTGTATAGAGTGTTTTAAGCGTGTAAATAAGTCATTACCTGTTTTATCAAAAGAAATTGTTTGTGCCCTTTCTTGTATTTTAATGGCTCTTCTTGTTTCTTTTAAAAAGAGGTTATTTACTTCTGCCTTAATATTTTTTCCTTTTCCTAAATAGATAACTTTGCCTTCTTTGTCATGAACATAAAAAACACCTTGCATTGCAGGTATTTCTTCTATTAATGTTCTTAATTTTTGTTTCTGTGTTCTTCTATCAAAGTATTTTATAGAGCTTTTTATAATTGTTTTATTGGTGTCTTTTTCTAAAAGTAATTTAAACAATTGTACTGTTGCCAACGCATCACCAGAAGCTCTGTGTCTATCTGTCATTGGTATTCCTAAAGAACGTATTAGTTTTCCTAAACTATAAGATGGTTGGTCTAAAATTAATTTCTGACTTAATTCTACCGTACACAATGTATTTCTATTAAAATCATAGCCTAATCGATCAAATTCTGTGCTTAGAATTCTATAATCGAAAGTGGTATTGTGAGCTACCAAAATACAATCTGAAGTAATTTCTATAATCCGCTTTGCAACCTCATAAAATTTGGGTGCGTTTTTAAGCATTTTATTATTAATCCCAGTCAATTTTACTACAAATTCTTGAATGGGTTTTTCTGGGTTTACAAGGCTAATGAATTGGTCTACTGTAGTGTGGCCGTCAAATTTATAAATGGCAATTTCTGTGATGCCTTCTTCATTAAATTTACCTCCTGTAGTTTCTATATCTAAAATTGCGTACAAAGTCTTTTTCTTTGAGGATAAAATTACGCATTATAATTTCTATGACCAAATATAGAGCTACCAACTCTTACCATAGTACTACCATTTTCTATTGCTAACAGATAATCTCCACTCATTCCCATAGAAAGTGTTCTTAACTCACAATTTTTAGTGCTAATTGCTGTTTTCTTGATATCAAAGAACTTTTTAAGAGATAAAAACTCTTCTTGTAATTGTTTTTGGTTGTCTGTAAAAGTGGCCATTCCCATAAAACCAACAATTTTTATGTTTTCTAAAGTAGAAAATTCTTCAGAAGATAAAATAACTTCTATTTCCTCTAAAGAAAGCCCAAATTTTGTTTCTTCCTTGGCAATTTTTACTTGTAATAAGCAATTAATAACTCTATTATGTTTTTTTGCTTGTTTATTTATTTCTTTTAATGTCGAAAATTTATCTACACCATGAATTAAATCTACAAAATGCGCCATGTACTTTACCTTGTTACTTTGTAAATGACCAATCATGTGCCATTGTATGTCTTTAGGTAAAGCATTATATTTATCAACCATTTCCTGAATTTTATTCTCCCCAAAAATGCGTTGACCAGCTGCATAAGCTTCTTGTAGGTCTTCTATAGGTTTGGTTTTAGAAACGGCAACTAAAGTTACCGTTTCTGGAATTGATTTTTTTATTGCTAATAGGTTCTCTTTAATCATGTGTTAAACAGTTATTTAAAGATTGTTCTCGATTATTTTTTTTAGTTCCTTAAAATTACCAGAACTGCAATGCCACTAATTATAGTGTTTTTACTTTTTTAGTAAACCTGTCTCGAGATGTTTTTAATTAAAAAAATTAATTTTTCAATAAATTAATAATCTGACTGGCTAACTCTAAGCCAATTCTATCTTGTGCTTCTTTGGTTGCAGCACCAATATGTGGCGTTAAAGAAATTTCTGGATTCATTAATAACTGAACAGCTGGTGTTGGTTCTGTTTCAAAAACATCTAAACCTGCAAAGTGTATTTTACCACTTTCAATTGCTTTTACTAAATCTACTTCATGTAAAATACCACCTCTTGCTGTATTTATAATACCAACTCCATCTTTCATTTTTTCAATTTCCGATGCAGAAATAATATAGTCTTCTTGATCTGGTGTATGTAATGTAATAAAGTCAGACTCTTTTAATAATTCTTCTTTATCTACAGTATCAATATTAAAAGTAGTTTTTTGTCCGTTAAAAAACTCTAATGTAATAGGTGCGCTGGTTACCTTATCGTCGGTAGCCAAAACATTCATACCAATACCAATAGCAATTTTGGCAACTTCTTGTCCAATGCGTCCAAAACCAATAATACCAATTGTTTTTCCTCTTAACTCTATACCTTCAGAATAGGCTTTTTTCAATTCTTTAAAACGAGAATCTCCTTCTAAAGGCATTTCTCTGTTAGATGAATGTAAAAAACGTACCATTCCGAAAAGGTGAGCAAAAACTAATTCGGCTACAGACTCAGAAGAAGCAGCTGGTGTATTAATTACTATTAAACCGTTGTCTTCTGCATAATCTACATCTATATTGTCTAAACCAACGCCACCACGTCCAATTAACTTTAAACTTGGGCAAGCTTCCATTAACTCTTGTCTCACTTGCGTAGCACTTCTTACTAAAATTGCATCAATATTGTTATCATTGATATAATTTTCTAATTGATTTTGAGCTACTTTTATGTCTAGTACTTCAAAACCTGCTTTTTCTAAAGCTTCAATTCCGCTTTTAGAAATTCCATCGTTTGCTAATATTTTCATTCTTAAATATGTTCAAAATTTAAAATTTATAGTTCAAAGTTTATTAATACTCAAAATTTTGAATATTAAATTTAAAACTTTAAACCTTTTTTTCTAGAGCTTGCATAACATCAACCAAAGCTTGTACACTATATAAAGGTAAAGCGTTGTACATACTAGCTCTATAACCACCAACACTTCTGTGTCCGTTTATACCACTAATACCTGCTGCTGCCCACATTTCATTAAACTTTTCGGTTAAAGTTTCATCCGTTAAAACAAAAGTAGCATTCATTGTACTTCTATCTTCTTTGGCTACAACTCCTTTAAATAGAGGATTTCTATCTATTTCATTGTATAAAAGAGCTGCTTTTTTATTATTTACTTCTTCTATAAATTTAACACCACCTAAATCTTTTAACCATTGTAATGTTAACATAGATACATACACAGCAAATACAGAAGGTGTATTAAACATACTGTCTTTATCTATATGAATTTGATAGTTTAGCATAGAAGGAATGTGTCTTTCTACTTTGCCTAAAATATCTTCTTTAATAATAACTAAAGTTGCTCCGGCAGGACCCATATTTTTTTGAGCACCCGCATAAATTAAGTCGAATTTTTCAAAATCTAATTGACGAGAAAAAATATCTGAACTCATATCACAAACCAAAGGAATCGTTGTTACTGGAAAGTCTTTTATCTGTGTTCCTGCAACAGTATTGTTACTTGTACAGTGAAAATAATCTGCATCTTCAGGAATCATATATCCTTTAGGTATATAATTATATCCTTTGTCTTTAGAAGAACCTACTTCAACAACCTCACCAAAAGCTTTTGCTTCTTTAATAGCTTTGTCTGCCCAAGTACCCGTATTTAAATACGCTGCTTTTTTATTTAATAAATTATAAGCAACCATTAAAAATTCTAAACTTGCACCACCTTGTAAAAACAAGGCTTGATATCCTTTATTTTCTAATCCTAACAACTCTAAAGCTAAAGAACGCGCTTTTTCTATTACTTCTACAAAAGGTTTGCTTCTGTGAGAAATTTCTATTAATGATAAATTATCATCATTAAAATTTAAAATTGCTTCTGATGCTTTTTGCAACACTTCTTGTGGTAAAATACAAGGACCTGCACTAAAATTATGTTTTTTCATACTCTTAAGTTCAATGTTTAATATTTTAGATTCAAAGTTGTAACACTTTGCGAACTTTGCGAAAAACTTAGGGTCTTCGCGGTTAATTTTAAAATCTCTTTATGAGAGTTAAATGGTTGATAAAAATTCTAATGTATTTACGCCATCTGCATAATCTGTTAACTTAGGGTGTTGTGTTTGCCCAAAAGCAACTTCATTTTCTATAAAGTCTTTGGCAACAATACACTGAATCTTTTCTCTATCTTGATGTAATTTAATTTTTAAATCTATTTCGTTATCATAATATTCGTAAAAGACGGTTGCAATAGGGGAGGCGTAGCTTTCATCTTCCTTAATCATTAGAAAACCGTTTTCTAATAAATCGAACAAACTCATTAAATATACGGCTTTGTTATAATCGTAATTATTAGCGTATTTGGCATTATTAATCATGTCTTTCTTAGCATACATTCCTGTAAAGAAAGCATCAAAATTATAATCTTTTGGTACGTATAATTTAGAAACAGATCTACAACCTAATCCAAAATAATGAAAAACATCATCAGATAATTTAATAAAATCTTCTTCTGTTTCTTTTCCGGTAATCACAGCCACAGAGTTTCTGCTCTTTCTTATAATATTTGGTTTATTTTTAAAATAATATTCAAAATAACGCGCTGTATTATCGCTTCCTGTAGCAATTACGGCATCAAAATCTGTTAGTTTTTCTTCTGTAAAAGTAATTTTACCTTTAAAATTAGGATCAACATACTCTAAATACTTGGCTAAAAAGGGTAATAAATGTTTGTCGTTAGAAGATTGTTTTACCAATACCTCATGTCCCGAAATTAATACGGATAAAAAATCGTGAAACCCAACCAAAGGAACGTTACCCGCCATAATAATGGCAACTTTTTTAGATGGATTGTTGTTTAGTTTAACATCTTTAGAAAAGTGTGTTAAATTGCTTTCTGTTAGCGCTTTACTCCAAGAGTCAAAAGTAAGTCGAATATTTTCTTTTGTAAACCAAGAGTTATTTTCTTGCGCTAATTTAATTTGATGTAAAAAGCCATCAAAAAATATTTCATTATGTTCAATACTATCGATTTTTTTTATATTATCGATAGAAAACTGTCGTAAAAAGTCGCCTAATTTTGCGAATGCAGTAATTCTGTTTTGAATACTCTTCATTTATTTTGGTTGTCTATAATATTGGCTTTATTTTTGCAACTGCAAAGGTACAAAAACAGAACAGAAAATTATGGCAATTATAATAACAGATGAATGTATAAATTGTGGGGCATGTGAACCAGAATGTCCTAACACTGCAATTTACGAAGGAGCTGACGATTGGAAATATTCTGATGGAACAGATTTAAAAGGAAATGCGGTTTTACCAAATGGTAAAACAATAAACGCCGATGAAGATCAAGAACCTGTTTCTGATGAAATTTATTACATCGTTCCAGATAAGTGTACAGAGTGTAAAGGTTTTCATGATGAGCCACAATGTGCTGCAGTATGTCCTGTAGATTGTTGTGTGCCAGATGACGACGTTGTAGAAACAGAAGAAGAGCTGTTAGAGAAACAACGTTTTATGCATAATGAATAGATGCTAAACTTTTAAAAATAAAATTCTATTTTTTAAAATTAGATATAAAAAATCCCGAAGTAAATTCGGGATTTTTTGGTTTTAATCATTACTAAATCTATAATAGATATTACTTTTTACAATAAAAAGAGGCTGTCTTAAAAGTTTTTTTTTGTCAACCTAAAATAAAGTTAGTACAACAAGTTTTATACTTTTTTAAACAACCTTTTTTATTTGAAACTTCTGTTAGTTTGTTGTGTTTATAAATTAAAACTAATTCTTGTAAAATAATAAGCTCCGTCAGAGCCCATTTGTACAGAATCTGCCAACCCTCCTTGATCTGTCCAACCATCAAATTGAGGTGTTGGATAAACATTAAATAGGTTATTTGCACCCAGAGTTAAGCTAATTTTATCAGAAAATTTATAACTTAAACTTAAATCGGTTGTAATTAAAGAATTATAAGTATCGGTTGCTGTTAAATACAGTGCATCTGCTTCTGCTTTTGTTGTTGGAGGTGCATCTACCCACTGAAAATCTTGCAGTTGTACCTCACTAAATTTGGTTAAAGTTACATTTGCATTAAACTTTTTTCTGGTGTAACCTAAATTTAACCCAAATTTATAGTCAGGAGCAGCGGCTTCTAAATAAGCTTGAGAAAAACCACTAAAAAAAGTATACGGATTTAAATTTCCGTTATGGACTTCTTTAATTTCTAATTTATTTAAGTTACCTATTAAACCAATATTTAATTTGTTATCTGCACCAATTGTTGTAGCGTAGTTTAAAACAATATCTACTCCGGTAGTTTTAGTATCTACACCATTGGCAAAAAACTGTGCAGCATCTACGTTTAAAGGTTCTAAAATGGTTTGATCTGTAAAATTATCTGTTAAAATAATTCTATCATCAACAGCAATAGAGTAGGCGTCTATTGTAGCTGTAAATCCGTTTTTCTTATAAGTGAAGCCAATACTTGTATTTAAAGCTTTTTCTTCTTGTAGAGCGCCAATACCAAATGCTTTGGTAACAATACTATTGTTTGCAGATAATAAAGATGGTACCGATTTACCTGCAACAATATTTGTAAACTTTAAATTGTAGTAAACTTGAGCTAAAGATGGTGCTCTAAAACCACTAGATACAGAACCTCTAAAAGATAAATTGTCGTTTACTTTAAATCTACTAGCTAATTTGTAGTTAAATGTATTACCAAAATCGCTATAATCTTCATAACGCAATGCTGCGTTGATTAAAAAATTATCAGTGATGTTAACTTCTGTATCAAAGTAAAGTCCAATATTTGTTCTACTTCTATCTACTACGTTATCTGGGCTGTATCCAGGAAAGCCCTGAGAACCACCCGGTAATTCGTTTCCATTAGAATCTGTTGCTACAGTTTGTATTGCCGGATTTGTAATAATTACACCGTTGGTATCATACAAGCCATAAGAAGCTTCTTCGCCAGATAAAATCTGAAAGTTTTCTGTTCTGTATTCCAAACCAAAAGCAAAATTGATTCCTTTTGCATATTCTTCGTAGTATTTAGAAAAGTCTAATCCAGTAGTATTTTGAGATAAACTATGTCCACCTGCATCAAAGTCTATTGGTGATGCGCTTCCTAAAGAAGCATTGTTGGTATCTTTAATAAAATAATGAAATTTATTTATTCCGTAAGTATTGTTAAAATCAACTTTCCATCCGTTATCTAAAGTATGTTTTAAACCTGCAGAAACCGAGCTATCTGTAATTATAGAGGTAATTCTTGGTGTAAAACCATTTGGATAAATACTAGGTACAGATCTATTATCACCTTCATCAAAACTATCTCTAGAAAATGCATAAGCGTTTGTATCTCTATAATTTCTACCACCAAAAGCATATACTTCTGTATTATCATTTAAAGGAATTATAGAATTTACCATAAAACTAAAGCCATCTAAACCAGCACTACCGTATCCTTTTCGCCAAGAAAAACCAGGTCTTAAGCTATTATTTTTTGATAAAAATTCTGTTGTAAAATTAACAAAACCACCTTTGTCATTAATTTTTGCACCAAAATTTAGGTCTAATTTTACGGTTTCTCCATCAAAACGTTTGTTTTTACCATCTAATCTATTTTTGCCATTCACATTCCACAGGGTTTCACCTGTTTCTTCTGCCCAACCAGAACCTACATTTGTACTATATGCACCATACGTAATACCTGCTGTAATACCATCTGTATTGTCTTTTAAAACAATATTGATAACACCAGCAATAGCGTCCGATCCATATTGTGCAGAAGCACCATCTCTTAAAACCTCAATTCTTTTAATAGCAGAAGCAGGTATTGCATTTAAATCTGTACCAGAATTTCCACGACCTCTTGTACCGAAAATATTGACTAAAGAAGATTGATGTCTTCTTTTTCCGTTGATTAAAACTAAAGTTTGATCGGGACCTAAACCTCTTAAAGAAGCAGGTACAATATGATCTGCCCCGTCTGAACCAGATTGTTTGGTTGCGTTAAAAGAAGGTGCTGCAAATTGTAAAATATCATTAATTTCTACTTTACCATTTTGTGCCGCTAATTTTTGTACATCAATAATATCTACAGGGACAGGTGTATCTACTACGGTTCTGTTAGAGTTTCTAGAACCTACTACCACAACTTCTTCTAAAGCATTGTCTTCTTTAACTACAATGGTTAAAAAAGAGTTGTTTGTAACTTGTATAGATTTTGTTTCAAACCCCATAGAAGATATCACTAAGGTTGTTGGTAATTTTTTTACAGTAATAGAAAAGTTTCCATTATCGTCAGAAACCAATCCGTTAGAAGTGTTTCCTTTTTCTACAACATTCATATATGGCAAACCTAAGCCAGATGAATCTGTTAGTTTTCCTTTTATAGTTTGTGCTAGAATTCCTATTGGAAGTAGAAACACAAAAGTTATCGTACATATTTTTAATAATGAGAGTTGTTTCATAAAAGTTTTTTTTAATTAAAAAGAATGTTTTGTTTTTATTATAAATGAAACATACTCCTCAAAAAAAATATTTTATTTTGAGGAGTAGTTTCAATAATTACTTTGGTTATATAAAGTAGATGTTAAAATTGAACATTTACTCCAACACTAAAATTAGTACCTAATTGACCTAGTTGTTGTACTTCTGAAGAGTATTTAAATCTAGATTCTGCTTGTGCAGTATTGGTAGAAGCCAAGGTTGTATCTGGATACACATCAAAAATGTTGTTAATGTTTGCATTAAACGTAATTCTATCTGTTAATTTATATCCAAAACCTAAATCGGTAGAAATTTTAGAAGACAAAGTTTGATCTGTACCGCCAGATTGTGGTGCTGTAATAATTACTTCTCCAAAACGAGTGTTGTTAAAAGAAATATCCCATTTGTCTGTGATTAAGTTTAATCCTAAAATCATTTTAGATTTTGGTCTAGAGTTTGTAATTAAACCTTGCTCTTGTCTGTCAAAAATATTATAACCCGCATCGGCAATTGTTTTTGGTGTATTAATTGCGTCTATAGTTGTTTTGTTAAAGTTAGCTGCAAAACTTGCGTTTAATTTTCCGCTTTCACCAACTTCAATATTGTTATAATTTAAAACAATATCTGTACCTGTTGTTTTTGTATCACCTGCATTGATAAAAACTTGTACTGCAACCACACCGTTATCTTCTAAAATTTGTTCTACAGGATTTGTTGTAGTATCATCACTATCAGAACCAATTTGAGAAGAGAATAAAACTCTATCATCAACTTTAATTTGATAAAAATCTACAGAGGCAGAAAAGTTTCTATTAAATTTATATGTTAAACCACCAGAAATATTTTTAGAAATTTCATGAGTTAAACTAGGTACTCCTAATGCTTGTACAGCAGGGTTATCGTTTGCTAACGTTCCTTGTAATAAAGGTTCTGAAGATCCGGCAACAATAATATACTGACTTAAAGTAATGTGAGATTGGTGTAGTGTTGGTGCTCTAAAACCAGTACTATAAGAACCTCTTAAAGCTCCGTTACTACCTAATTTATAACGTCCATTTACTTTCCAAGAAAAATTAGAACCAGCATCTGTATAATCTTCATATCTACCTGCTGCACCTAATAATAATTTATCTGTAACATCATATTCTAATTGAGAGTATAATCCTAAATTGTTTCTAGTCCATTTTCCTGCTTCATCAGGTTTAATACCTGCAAAAGAATCAGAACCAGCACCATAATAAGATAAAGGGTTTCCTTCAATTGCTTTAAAACTTTCTTGTTTAAATTCTAACCCAAATGCTAAACCAACAGCATCAGATAATTGACTGTTAATATCAAAATTACCTACAATGTTTGTAAAAACATATCCACCAGGATTAAAAGATCTTGGAGAAGTACCATGATCTGCTAAATAATCTCTGTTTAAAGAATTGTTTATTGTTACATCTACATCATTAGAACCGTAGGTTACACTTGCATCTGCATCCCAACCTTCTGCTATTGGAAATCTTAATCCAAGTGCATTGATGTGGTCATTAATAGTGGTTTCAAAAGTAGGTTGATATCCAATAAAATCATCTGGGTTTCTTGTTAAAAAGTTAGCATCTGCAACGTCATTTCTCCAATAAGGAGCTCTGTAGTATGCAAAACTTTGTCCGTTTCTAGTAGTTAACCCATGAAAAGAATATAGTGTTGAGTTTTCTCCAATAGGGTGTTCCATATTTACAAAAAGATCTTTCTTTTCCATTTCTGGTTGACCAACATTCATACCTGCTTGTGGGTTTGCCTCTAACCAAGCAAGATCTCTAGCAGAAGGATTTGCACCTATGTCTGAAACAGGAACATCACCAGCTCTGTTGGTAATTGCTTGTTTGTAGTAGCCTAAAGTTACATTTACAAAACCACCATCACCAAAAGAAAATGCTGTATTAAAGTCTGATGAAAAGTTAAATCCATCTTGCTCAGAAGTTATTCCTGCTTTAGATGTAAAAGTAGAGTAGTTTACATCCTTTTTTAAGATGATGTTTAATACACCTGCAATTGCATCAGAACCATAGATAGCAGAAGCACCGTCTCTTAAAACTTCAACTCTTTCTATAGCTGCTGTAGGAATACTTTTTAAATCTACACCAACTTCTCCTTTACCTGGAGTTCTATTTAAATATACTTGAGCACTTTGGTTTTTACGTTTTCCGTTAATTAAAACTAAAGTTCTACTTGGGCCTAAACCACGTAAATCTGCCGGATCGTAATGCGCAGTTGCATCTGCAATGGCTTGATTTTGAGAGTTAAAAGAAGGAACTTTAAAAGTTAGCATTCTATCTAAAGTTGGTTTTCCACTTTTAGTTAATTCTGCTACGTTAATATTGTCAATAGGTACAGGAGAATCTAATATTGTTCTAGGTTTTGTTCTATTCCCTGTAATTACCACTTCATCTAAAGCATTATCTTCATTCACAACAATTTTTAAGAATGAAGTGTTTTTTACCTTTACGTTTTTAGTTTCAAACCCCATAGAAGATACAATTAATATGGCGGGTAAACTTTTTACTGTAATAGAGAATTCTCCATTATCATCAGAAACGATACCGTTAGAATGATTCCCTCTTTCAACAATATTCATATATGGTAAACCTTCACCAGATGAATCCGTTACTTTACCTTTAACTGTTTGTGCCATCAATCCTAAAGGAAGCATAAACAAAAAAGTAATTGTGCAAAATTTTAATAAATACTTTTGTTTCATAAATATAATTATTGGTTCATAAATCTGTTAGTTGAGTCTCTTAATTTTATGTGGTTATTAAGACCTCATTTATTATATAAGGAAGAAAGGAAAAAAGTATACTCTTTTAAAATGAGTTTTTTTTAAAGAAAATGCTAAAAAGCAAATATTATGATAATATTTAAAGCTTAATATTTAGTTTGGTGTAGTAAAATGAGCCGTTTGTTCCCATTTGTGTAGCGTCCCATAAACCACCACTATCTGTATGGTTATTTTGTTTAGTGGGGTAGATGTTAAACAAATTATCCGCTCCAAATTGTAAATTTGTTATTTTATTTAGTTGATAACTAAAGTGTAAATCTGTGGTTATTTTTGATTGATAGAGGTCTGTAGAAGCTTTTAACCTTTCTAATTCTGAATTATTAAAATTAGACAAGTCTTGGGTTATTTGCCAATCGATTAATTCTACTTTATTAAATCTAGTAAAGTTTAAAGAAGTTTTTATTTTTTTATACTCGTAATTTAAACCCAAGTTAAACTTGCTTTTTGGTGCAGATGCTAATAAAAATTGTTGATCTCTTTTACCGAAAAAGGTTTCTTTATCTAATTCTTTATTTTTAATGTTGGTAATACTCATGTGGTTAATGTTACCCAATAAATCAACAGAAAATAAACTCTTACCAATACTTTTTTTCCAGTTTAAAATTAAATCTACACCTGTAGTTTTTGTGTCTACACCGTTTGCAAAAAATTGTACATTATTTACATCAAAACCAAGTGGCGATGCATCAAAATTTCCGCTTAAAATTATTCGATCTTTAATGTAAACAATATAAGTATCTATAGAAGCTTTAAAGTTTGCGCTTAATTTAGAGGTTACCCCAAAACTAAAGTTTTTAGCTTTTTCTTCTTTAAGATTATCAATATTAAATCTTCTTGCAATTGAGCTATTATTTGCAACTAAAAGTGATTCTGTAGGGGTATTGCCAATAAAATTAGTAAAAGTTAAATTATAATAAATTTGCGCTAAAGAGGGGGCTCTAAAACCTGTACTAAAAGAACTACGAAGGTTAAATTTTTTATTTATTTTATATCTAGAAGCTAATTTGTAATTTAATGTACTGCCAAAATCACTATAATACTCATAACGTAAGGCAGCACCTAACATAAGGTTTTTAGAAAAATCTATTTCTGTATCGGCATAAATACTAAAGTTAGACCTGTTTCTGTCTACTTCATTTTCTGGCGCATAACCAGGGAAACCTTGAGAGCCTCCGGGTCTTATATTGCCATTGTATGTTTTATAATTTTCTATTGGCGTTTGATTTGTTATGGTGTTTCCGTTTACATCATAACTAGCGTAAGAGGCTTCTTCACCTGCAAAAATTTTATATTTATCTAATCGGTACTCTAAACCTAAGGCAATATTAAAACCATAAGTAGTAGTATCAAAATATTTAGAAAAATCAATGCTTGTAGTATTTTGTATTAATTGATGACCACCAGCATCAAATTCTGTAGGAGAATTTTCTAAAAGTGTTGCATTTAAAGTGTTTTTAATAAAATAATGAAAATTATTTCTACCAAAAGTATTGTTTACATCAACATTCCATTCTTTAAAGTAAGTCGTTAATCCAAAAGATAAAGAATTATCTAAAATATTAGAGGTAATTAAAGGGTTAAACCCGTTCTGATAAACTTCTAATACGTTTCTTTCGGTATCAGGTCTTCTGGTAAATGCGTAGGCTTCTGTATTCTTATAATTAAGTCCGCCATTTATATATAATTTGGTGTTTTTATAAATAGGAATTTCAGAATTTAGAAAAAGACTTACATTTTTTACTGCCGCTTGCCCAAATTTTTCTCTTGCAAATGTACTTGGTCTTAGTGTGTTGTCTACAGATAAAGCTTCTGTTGTAAAGTTTACAAAACCGCCTTCGCTAATTTTTGTACCATAATTTAAAGCCAATTTATAAGTAAAACCATCAGCTTTTTTGGGTAAAAAACGATTGCTATTTGCATTGTGAAACCCTAAGGTAGAACTTATGTTTAGCTCATTGTCGGTATCTTTTAAAACAATATTTAAAACACCTGCAATAGCATCAGAACCGTATTGAGCAGAAGCACCATCGCGTAATAACTCTATTCTTTTTATGGCAGAAATAGGAATTGCATTTAAATCGGTACCAGAATTACCCCTTCCTCTTGTTCCGTATAAATTTATTAAAGAGGCTTGGTGTCTTCTTTTTCCGTTGATTAAAACTAAAGTTTGATCTGGTCCTAGACCTCTAATTGTGGCAGGATCTATATGGTCTGCTCCGTCTGCACCAGATTGTTTTGTGGCGTTAAATGAAGGAATAGCGTATTGTAAAAACTGATTAATTTCTACTTGACTGCTTTTTGTAGCGGTTTCTTCGATGTCTATAAAATCAATGGCAACAGGTGTGTCGTTGGCAACTCTATTTTTATTTCTAGAACCTATAACTTGTACTTCTTCTAATTCTTGACCAGAAAATAAAACAATGGTATTAAATACATTTGGTTTTAGTTGTATTGTTTTAGAATTATGACCTATAAAACTAACGGTAATGTTATTTTTATGTTGAATTTTAATTTCAAAAGTACCATCTTTATTGGTAGTTGTGCCGTCTAAAGAACCTTCTTCTTGCAGCGTTGCTCCACTAAGAGGTGTATTATCTGAGCTTAAAATAATTCCTCTAAAAACAGTTTTGTTTTTCTTAAAAGTACGATTTATTGTTTTAGAAACAGTAGTTCTCTCTTTAGAAACCGGCTTTTTATTAGAGCCAAAGTTTTTTAGATAAATAACGTAATAATTATTACCTAAATCATCAAAAAGAAAAGGGGTGAGTTTTTCTAACAAAGAAATAGATTCTTTTAAAGATAAGTTTACAAAACCTTCTTTTTGAATGTATTTATTGTCTAATAAGTTGGCATTGTAAGTAAAGAATATTTTATGCTTGTTACTAATTTTATCGAGTAAAGTAGCTAAGGGGATTCTTTCTTTTTTATGCTCTTGAGCAATTATTGTTTGATACGTAAAAGTTACAAAAACAAGTAATAACAGCTTTATGTATACAGATTTTTGAATAATTTACTAATTTAAAGTTATACCTACTTTTTACTAATAATTAAACTACTATCTTTTTTGATAATATTTACATCAGCAGATTTTTCGATGGCTTTTAAACAGATGTCAATATTAGTAATAGGAACCGCTCCTGTTATTAAGGTATTTTTACTTGCATCGTCGTTAAAAATGATAGAATAGCCATAAGATTCTTCTATTTTTTCCATCGCTTTTTCCAAAGATAGGTTTTCAAACAATAAAGAACCATTTTTCCAAGAAGTTTTTAGAGTAGAATCAAAAGTATTTATGTCTTCTAATATTTTATTTTTTTCTGCGGAATAGGAGATGTAGTTACCTGGAATCATTTTTTTATCAATTCCGTTATTTAGTTTTAACCAAATATTACCTTCTTCTAAAAACACATCTGTTTTTTGCTTTTTTGTATTTACATTAAAAGAGGTACCATAAACTTCTACAGATAAATCGTCTGTTATTACCCAAAATTTTGCATTTGTAGTTACTTTTTTATCCACCTGAAAAAAGGCTTCACCAGACAACCAAACTTTTCTGCTTTCGTTTTTGTAGTAGGATAAACTAGAATTAGAATTTAAAGTAACACGGCTACCATCTAGCAATTTTATATTTAAAATTTCTCCATAACTGGTTTT
Organism: Polaribacter staleyi; assembly: GCF_038024045.1. Taxonomy (NCBI): domain Bacteria; kingdom Pseudomonadati; phylum Bacteroidota; class Flavobacteriia; order Flavobacteriales; family Flavobacteriaceae; genus Polaribacter; species Polaribacter staleyi. The sequence goes on from NZ_CP150665.1 coordinate 307,178, forward strand.
ATGGGTCATTTTGGTGTTATTAAAAGAAAAATAAATACCTATAGAAATTAGTAGAAGTATAGAAGCTGCTACACTAAAAGTTTTAAGATATTTAACTTTTTTCTTAGGAATTGGGTTTTTAGCTTTAATTTTAGCTTCTAGTTTTTGCCATTCTAAACTAACTTTTTCTTTACCAACAGTTTGTTGGTTAAAAGCAACACCTAAAACCAGGTCTTTAGCAGTACTTACTAATTCTTCTTTATCTTTATTGTTGGCAATCCAAAAATCCCAAAAACCTACATCAGTTCCGTTGTTTTGAAGCACCCAATTTTTAAATGAATCATCATCTAAAAAGTCATTTATGGTATTGTATTCTTTCTTAATCATTTCAATAAATAGGTCATTGTACTTGTATAAGGCAAATATTGTTTTTTTATACTCTTAATTTTATGTTAAACTCAATTAAATAATTTTAGAATAGAAATTTCTTCTTTTAAACTTTTTATGGCTTTATGAAGAGAGTTTATAACACTTTGATAATTAATACCCATTATTTCTGATATTTCGGTAGCTTTTAAACCACTGTAGTATTTTAAATAAATGGCTTCTTTTTGTCTTTTGGGTAATTTATTTAATAATCTAGAGAGGTTTTTATTTTTAAAACTTTCTGTTTCTTGATGTGTCATTATTTCTTCAGCAGTAAACTGTAAGTCTACAAAAGTTTCATTAGAAAAATCAGTATGTTTTAATTTTGCATTTTTCTGCATCATTTTTAATAAAAACCGTTTATAGGATGTAAATAGGTAAGGGGCAATCGTATCTAAATCGCTTAAATTTTCTCTATGTTCATAAACGTATAAAAAGAAATCCTGTAAAGAATCTTCTGTAAGAGCAACATCATTAGAAATTTTTAAGCCATAATTATGTAGCATAGGATAATAGATTTCAAAGAGTGTAGAAAATGCTCTAAGATCTCCTTCCTTTAAGGCTTTCCAAATAAATTGATCTGTTATTTTATTCATTTAAGAGTGTAAATGTGACAAATATTTTTTTAAAAATAAATAAAATTGATGATTCTACGCTTTCTTTATTGATTTAATTATATTTTAATGAAACTTGCATTATATTTGCACTCGCAAAATTTATTTACATGAAAGCCGGAATTGTAGGATTACCAAACGTAGGAAAATCAACTTTATTTAACTGTTTATCTAATGCAAAAGCGCAAAGTGCCAACTTTCCTTTCTGTACCATTGAGCCCAATTTAGGGGTTGTAAATGTGCCAGATTCTCGTTTAAAAAAATTAGAAGAATTGGTGGTTCCAGAGAGAGTTCAAACTGCTACTGTAGAAATTGTAGATATTGCTGGCTTGGTAAAAGGAGCAAGTAAAGGAGAAGGTTTAGGAAATCAGTTTTTAGCAAACATTAGAGAAACAGACGCTATTTTACATGTAGTGCGTTGTTTTGATAATGATAATATTATTCATGTTGATAATTCTATAGATCCTGTAAGAGATAAAGAAACTATTGATTATGAATTGCAATTAAAAGATTTAGAAACGGTTCAAAAACGTTTAGAGCGTGTAAAAAGAACTGCTAAAACGGGTAATAAAGAAGCGCAAGCAGAATTAGTAGTTTTATTAAAAATTGAAGAAACTTTATTAAAAGGAGTTTCTGTTAGAACTTTAGATTTTTCAGAGAAAGAAATGGAGTTTGTTAAACCTTTACAATTTATTACATCAAAACCAGTACTATATGTTTGTAATGTTGATGAAGGTTCTGCCGTTTCTGGAAATGCGTATGTAGACCAAATTAAAGAAGCTGTTAAAGACGAAAATGCAGAAGTAATTGTTTTGGCAGTTGGTACAGAAGCAGATATTACAGAATTAGATGATTACGAAGAAAGACAAATGTTTTTAGCAGATATTGGCTTAGAAGAAGCAGGTGTAGCTAGATTGGTTCGTTCTGCATATAAATTATTAAACTTACAAACCTATTTTACTGCAGGTGTAAAGGAAGTTAGAGCTTGGACAATTCCTATTGGTTCTACTGCGCCACAAGCTGCAGGAGTAATTCATACTGATTTTGAAAAAGGTTTTATTAGAGCAGAAACTATTGCTTATGAAGATTTTGTAACTTATGGTTCTGAAGCAAAAGTAAAAGAAGCGGGTAAAATGAGGGTAGAAGGTAAGGAGTACATTGTTAAAGATGGTGATGTATTGCACTTTAGATTTAATGTGTAATTAGTTACACCTAATATTATAAAAAAAATCCCAATGAGAAATCATTGGGATTTTTTTTATATCACTATTTGACTACGATTGCTTCTGTGTTTAATAGTTCTTGTATAAAACTAAAAATATCTATTAAATCCCATAGAGGTTCCATTTGTTGCCTTAAAGAAACAAATGTTATAGACTCTCCATTATTTATGTTCTCAATTAATTGAGTTAAGAAAGGATGGTTTCTAACTTTTATTCGATGTCCCCTAGCAAAAATAATGATGGTTTTAGAGTCTTGTTCTACTAAGTAGATTGGAAATATTTTTTTACCCTTAAATGATACGTTTTCTCCCTGAGGTATTGTAACATGTATCTTATTAGATTTTTTTTGAATACCACCATTGCTTTTTAGACCGATTATTTTTCTATAAAAAGCTATTTCTATTTTTTTTTGAATGGATTGAAAATCGATTATTTCTTTTAAATTATATTGAGATGCATTTAATTGAAAAGGCGTAGCATATTCATCTTTAAATTCTAAAGCCTCTTCGGCGGTTTCTTTAATTAGCTCATTTTCGAGTCTATCTTTTGGTGGATTAATATAATCTAAAACAAAGCTTAAAGAAAATTTAGAAGTGTTTGCAATATGATATACATAATGAGGGATAAACATTGCGTCTCCGGGCTCTAAATTGTATTCCTTCCCTTTTGGAAGCATTTCTTCTACATCATGAAAAACTTCTGTATTATGTTTAATTCCATTATATTTTGGATCATCCCAAGTATAAAACTGTTTATTCTCTGGCCCTAAATGAAATAGAATTCCATCTTCTCCAGTAGATTCTTTATGAATACCAAAGGGAGTAAAACCATAATTTCCCATAAAAAAAAGGAATGATAAACCATTAAGTGGTAAACCAGCAGTTTTTAATAAAGGATGAACAATAGTAGCTGCTTTCTCTGCAAAAGAGTTGCTATACTCTTCTAAACCTATTAAAACCATCCCAAATTTTTGGTTTCCAAAGATTTTATAAGACCAATCTTCTAAAGATTCATGCTCCTTTGGTGGATTGGCCACCATTTTTTCTGTGTAATCATTTCTTAATTCATTATTTATGTAAACTTTTAAACCTATATGAATATCTATTTTATTTAAAAAACCTCTTAAGACATGGTTTATCAGAAGTTTTACTTCATCAATATCAGTATTAGAAATTAGCTTTTTTGCTTGTGCAGGTTTTGTAAGTTTATGAGAGTTAGTTAAAAAAGTATTCCAAGAATTTGAATTCATTTTTAATAAAAATTAGGGAAGTATTCTAAAAATTAACGGTTAAGGATTGCATTCAAATAAAAGGGATGATTTACTTAAAATCGCATAAGTTATTATTGCGATTTTTCTATAATATCTTTGATCCATTTATTCGGAATCATATCTATTGTTAGATTGATGCGTTCTTCATTTCCGTTGTTAATTACTTCGTGCGGATCTGTCAATTTTAAATACCAACATTGACCAGGTTTCATGTTAACGGGAGTTTTATTTAAGTTAAAAATAACCTCTTTATTATTTAATATAGGTATTGTTAAACGTATTACAGATTTTTCTATTTCTAAACCTAGGGTAGGATCTGTATGTTCTTTTACTACAGAATTAGGTGCAAGTCTTAATAAACGTACTAAAGTTACCGTTGTTTCTTTTTTAAAAGTTTCTATTATGCTATTTAAATAAGGAGATTTTTTTAACGAACCTGTATCTAGCCAATCTGTCCAAGATCCATCGGCATAATCATCTGCAGGAGGAGGAAATGGGAGAGTAGTATCTATTAAATGTGCTGGTCCTCTAAGTTGAATAACGTTATAATACTCAAATTGATCTTTTGCTAAAGCTTTTGCTTCTGAGAGCATTTTATCAACATCAAAATAAAATGGTAGCTGTATTCTATCTTTTGTAGTATTTAGATTGCTTTCTATCATTATATGTGATTTATTTATGAGTTTAAAAATATAGTTATTTAATTAGATATTAGCTTACATACTCTCTACAAATTTTAAAAATACTTTTTTATGAAGTTCTAAATTCATGGTAGGAGAAAGTGATGCGCGCACAATATAGTCTTTATCTCCTTCTTTGGTTGTTCCTTGTGTAGATGTTGCAGGTATCGTCCAATAGCAGCCTTTTAACTGTCCGTAACTTACACAGAATTTACTTTCATCAGGGATTTCTGTAATCATTAAGTTGATTAACTTTAAATTTAAAGCTCTTTTGTTAGCTTCTTTTTCTTCTTCTGAGTTTCCTGTTGTAGGAAGGTCTAATGAAAAAACAGATGGTGTAAATCCTTGTGCAGCTAACTCTTCTGACACAAAATTTATTTTTGCTTCTGGTAAAGTTTCATGAATATAATTTACAAACTGACGCGTATTTGTATAGGCATCTTTAATTCTTTGATTCATAGAAGGCAGCTGTTTGGCTAATATTTCATACTGAAAATCAGTAGCTTCATTATCACAAAGGGTTAAATGTTGTTCAATTTTATCGATCAAGGTTACCGTTTTTTTATTTCCTACGCAGTAGCCTGCTGTACATTTTCCTCCACTAGGAAATTTAGAGCCACTTGCAAAAGAAATGGTTCTAACGGTAGATAGTATTTCACCATCACCTAAAAAATGAACATTAGGACAGAATGTTTGGTCTAAAATAAAAACAGGATCTATAGCTATTTCTCCCGTTGTAGTTATACGTTTTTTGCTTAATGCTTCTTTTAATTGAACTAAATTCGGAACTTCAACTCTTGGGTTTGTTGGTATTTCTGCAATAATATAAGGGACAGCGTCTTGTTTAGCAATATTGTTTAAAACGCTATCTATACTTTGCACCATATCATTATCGCCATCAACTAATAAATCTACAATTTCTACATTATCAATACAAGCTGCAACACGTCTTGCTTGGTCATTTGTACCACCATAACAATTAGGAGGAACAATAATTTTAATTGCTTTTCCTTTATGATTCTCTTTAGCATCTTCAATTAATCCCATTAAAATGGCATATTGAATAGAGAGTCCGCTAGTGGCAACTAAAGGTTTTGTGTTAGAGCCCGTAACTTCTTTTATAGCATTTAAAACACTTGTTTTATTTGTGCTGTTATCCTTTTTATTTTTAAAAGAAGATTTAGTTACTAAGGCATTTAGAGCTGTAAGAGAATTAGAAGGAGTCATGGCAATAGTTTCTCTTCTTCTTACATGCTGTATGTCGGAAATATAATGTTCATTTTGTTCTCCATTTACCATTAAAATACTACCAAGAGAATCATAAAGATTGATAACAAAATCAATGTTTTTATTTTTCTTAAATGTGCCAATTTGGTCTTCTTGTGATATAAAAATAGTACTTCCGTTAAAAGTAGAAATATCAGATAAACTTGTTGCTTTTTGTAGTTCAAAATTATAATTATAAATTTCTTTAACTACTTTATTGTTAAATGATTGTGGTGGTTTATCTAAATAAATAATTCTAGTTTTTTTTTGAGATAATAAATTCTTTCTTAACACAGCTAAAACAGGAATCGTTTGTGAAGAGAAGCTAATTACGTTTTCAGGTTTAATAGCATTTAATTTTGCGATTGCCCACTCTAAAACACAAGATAATGGATGCCCTAAACGTATATAATCATAAGCTGTAGGCAATGCATTTAACGTGGCGGATGTAGCATTATTGTTGTTATATAAAGTATCAAACTGATCTAAAAACGCTGTTTTAGCCAAGTTTTCATTATAAATATCTAGTCGATGTGTAGTTAAATTTAACCAATCTGTTGGTAAGTTTTCTAATACAACTTTTATATAATTTAGTGTTTTATTGTCTTCCATAATTAGCACTTTTGTAGATTAATTAGGTTTTATTTTAGAAGTGTTTTAAAGCACATTGGCTTGCTTCTATCTAATTTTTAGATGTAAATAATAAGTTAGCGAAGTTAGTTTTTTTGAATTGATAAATCAACGCGCATTACCTTACATTTTAAATTTTAACAATATGTATTTAGATTCTTTTAAGGTTCTTAAATTATTAAATATCCTTTGTAAAAGGAGCCTTTTATTTTCTGTTTTTTGATAATTTTTAGTTGTAATGCCTCTTTGTTTATACCTGTAAAATGTTCTTTAATTATCGATTTTTGAACGTACAATTGCGGTTTAAGTAAATTTATGATGCAATTAATACATATAAATCATCAGTATTCTATGATGAATCAGTTACCTTTAAAAGGTACCAATTTTGGTGTTATAATTTTAAATAAAATTATTTATGTGGTTACGTGTAAGTTGTAATTTGGCTTTTGATATTGAAACACCAACTCCTTTTATTTTGATGCTGCGTCCCAGAAGTGGTGCAGAACAGTGGATTGAGCGAGATGAGTTTAAAATATATCCCAATGTACCTATTGTAGAGTTTACAGATGATTATGGAAATCTTTGCCAACGTTTGGTAGCACCAATTGGTAAGTTTACCATTTTTACAAGTTCAGATGTAAAAACGTCTGAATTTGTTGATGTGAATTTTGAAGCTCCTTTTGTAGAAATTCAGAATTTACCTAATGAAGTACTTTGTTATTTATTACCTAGCAGGTATTGTGAGTCTGACCGATTTAACGACTTAGCAAATACAATTACCGCAGATAAACCTGTAGGATATGAACAAGTGTTTGCTATAGAAGAATGGTTACGTACAAATATTAGTTACATTCCTGGTAGTAGCGATTTTCCTATTTCTGCTACCGAAGTAAACTACAAACGTTCTGGTGTTTGTAGAGATTTGTCTCATTTAGGTATTGCATTGTGCCGAAGTTTAAGCATTCCTGCTCGCATGGTAGTTGGTTATTTGCACAAATTACATCCCATGGATATGCACGCATGGTTTGAGGCTTATGTTGGTGGGCGTTGGTATACTTTTGATGCTACACAAACAGAAGCAAAAGGAGGTTACGTAGCGGTAGGTTATGGTTTAGATGCAGCAGATGTTGCTATATTTAATCAATTTGGACCTGTGGCTCATTCTTTAGAGCAACGTGTAACTGTACAGCAAATTAAAATTTAAGTTGTAGGTTTTTTATAACCATCTTTTTCGCTTAAAAAACAAAAGTGTTACAGCTGATGAAGTAATCATCAAACAAATTGCTAATGGATATCCCCAAGATTGTTGTAATTCTGGCATAAATTTAAAATTCATACCATACATACTGGCAATTAAAGTTGGAGGCATAAAAATAACCGTTACTACCGTAAAAATTTTAATAATTCTGTTTTGCTCCATATCTACCAAACCTAAAAAGGTATTTTGAAGAAATTCTAGTCTTTCAAAATTAAAACTAGTATGGTCTAGTAAAGAACCAATGTCTTTAATCATCACCCAAAGGGTGTCGTAATTTTCTCTAGGAAAAAACTTGCTTTTTAAAATAGCCGATAGAATTCGTTGTTTTTCTACAATGTTTTCTCGAATAGAGATGGTAGATTCTTGAAAAGCAGTAATTTTTAATAACAACTGTCTTTCTAGATCATTTTTTTTAACCAACCCTTTACTAATAGTCGTAATTTGTTCAGTAATATTTTCTATTAAATCGGCATCAAAATCGATACGTATTTCAAGAATATTTAAAAAAACATCAATTCCGTTTTTTGCTTTTACAGAACGAATTTTATGATATGTATCTGTAAAAGTTCTATAATCATGTTGTCTTTGTGTAATTAAAAAGTTGTTTTTAAGAATAAAAGATATCGGTTCATTAATGTAATTTCCGTTTTCTTCTCTTAAAAAATTAAGGTTGATACCAATTTCACTTTCAGATTCTACAAACTTAGAACTAGATTCAATTTCCTCTCTTTCTTGAGGTGTAAATAACTCTACACCAAAAGTTTCTTCTACTTTTTTCTTCTCATCAAAAGTGGGGTTTTTAAGATCAATCCAAAGAATATTAGATGGAGAAAAATTAGTTCCTGTTTCCACTATAATTTGTCCGTTTTCTATGCTTGCGTATGTAATCATTTGTTTTTTGATGTCTTTTTTAGCTACCACCTGATGTGTAAACTGTTCAAACGTTCTTTTACTACTAAAAAAAGTACTGTAAAGCGGCGAAGTTAGTTTTTTTGAATTAAAAACACATTAACTATCAGTTACCTTTTTTAAATGAAGAAAAACTCGGTATTTATAAGTTTTGTTTAAATAAAGACTTTTAAAGTATCCTTTATTCTCTGTGTAAACTATGCTAATAATATTCCCATAAAAATAGACACATAATACAAGCCTGTTATAATAAAAACAACACCGGCAACTTTGCGCATTACATTTTCTGTTTTAGTAATTTTATTATAGAATACGCCAATTTTTCCTGCTGTAAAGGCTAATAAATAGGTGAAAAGTATTACTGGTAATCCGGTTCCTATTGCAAAAATTATAGGTAAATATAATCCGTCTGCAGAGGCAATGGTAATGGGAATGAGCATGCCAAAAAATAAGGCACCACTGTAAGGGCAAAAAGCTAAGGCAAATACTACACCTATTAAAAAAGAACCTAACAAGCCTTTATCTTTAAATTTATCGGATAGTTTATTCTGAAAATTAGATTTTCCTAAAAAATGGAGCTTTAAAACATTTAACATAATTAAACCGATGATAATTAATAAAGGTCCCAAGTATTTTTCTCCATTCTGATTAAAAAAACGAGAAATATGAAACTTGCTTGCACCAAAATATAATATCATACCAATAGTAGTATAACTAAAACCACGCCCCAAAGAGTATAGCAATCCGCTTAAAAAAACGTTTCGTTTACTCGAAATATTTTTAGATATAAAGGCAGTTGCCGTTATGTTGGTAGCTAATGGGCAAGGGCTAATAGCGGTCATGAGGCCAAGTATAAGTGCCGTTAAAACAGGAAAATTATAACTCTCTAAAAGAGATTGCAAAAAATCCATTTATAGAGTTTTTAGTTCTTTGTCTATTTTTTCTTTTAATTCTTTAGCAAATACATCTTTATCATTTCCTTTCATAAACGCAAAATTGGTTAGATCTATCTTCTTTTCTTTTCCGTTTTTTATCACATTTAAAATTAAAGCAGTACCAGAAGCTTCAAATTTTTCGGACATTGTTTGGTTTTCTTTTTTATCGACATCAATTACCTGAAAGGTAATTTTACTAGCTTTTATTTCTTTAGAAAAATAGGTGTCTAAGGTATATTTTGTATTAGCTTCAATAGCTTTACAGGTAATGCATCTATGGGTAGAATGAAAGTCTAAAACCTCTATTTTAGAAATGGACTGCTCTATAGTTTTGTTTTTACTTTTTGTTTGCTCATTGCAGGCTATTAACAAAAATCCGATTGTTAAAAAAGCTAAAATTTTATTTGTTTTCATGTGAAATTGATTTACAGTTTATTTTTTTCAGTACATTTTTCTTCTTTTAATTCAAACTCTAAAGTACTGTGTGTAATATGATGTGCTTTTAATTCTTTTTTGATGTCTAGTTTAATTCTTGGAATTTCATTAAGGTTTTCTACAACAATATGAGAAGTTAATGCATTTTCATTGGTACTCATACTCCAAATATGAATATGATGCACCTCTGTAACACCATTAACCTCGTTAATATGTGCGCTAATTTCGTTGGTGTTTATTGCTGCAGGTACTCCGTCCATCATTGCAATAATGCTATCTTTAAAAAGATTCAAAGTACTAGCAAGTATTACAATAGCTACTAAAATGGCCGCAATTCCGTCTACAAAATTCCACCCCGTATATTTAATAATCAATCCAGATATTACCACACCCAAAGAAACCAAAGCATCTGCCATTAAATGCCAATAGGCTGCTTTTATATTTAGATCTTCTTTTTTTCTATGATGAAATAAAAGAGCCGAAGAAAAATTAATAACAATTCCTATAGCGGCAACAATCATTACAACATTTCCGTTAATGATATTCGGATGAAGAATGTGTCTAAAACCTTCCCAAGCAATGGCACCAATAGCAAAAGCTAGTAATATAGAATTGATAAAAGAAGCAACAACAGATCCTTTTTTTAAACCATAAGTAAATAATGTATTGGGTTTAAAATTAAGTAAACGAAAAGCTAAAAAAGCCAATAGTAAACCAGAAATATCGCCAATATTGTGCACTGCATCAGAAAGTAGGGCAGTAGAACCAATTTGCCAACCATAAAAGAGTTCTATTATAACATAGACCACGTTTAAGGAGATCCCTATTATAAAAGAGCGGTTAATATCGTGTGACTTTAATGATGGAGGTGCGTGATTATGAGAATGAGACATTGTTTTTTTTATAAAATTTATAAAATCATATTAAATAAGTATCCAGAAATAATGATGCAGAGTGTTACCACTCCAAAAAAGATGGCAATTAATTTTAACGTCATTACTTTCTTTAAAAGCATTGCTTCTGGTAAGGATAAGCCAACAACTCCCATCATAAAAGCAATTGCGGTTCCTAAAGGAATACCTTTTGCAACTAAAACCTGCGCTACTGGTAGTATTCCGGATGCATTAGAATACATTGGTACTGCTAAAATAGTAGCAATTGGTACCGCAAAAAGATTGTCTTTGGCCATGTATTGTTCAAAAAAACCTTCAGGGATATAACCATGCATGAAACCTCCAGTAGCAATCCCCACTATAACATACGGAATAACACCTTTTAAAATAGTAAGTACTTCTGCCCAAATTATAGGTAAACGTTGTTGTAAGGTTTGTTTTTCTGCTATAAAAAGGTCTTGTTCTTTTTGTGCGTTGGCTAACACTTCTTTTACCCAAGGAGTTAAATAGGTTTCTAGTTTTAATTTTTGAAGAATAACTCCAGAAATAGTTCCTAATAAAATACCGCTAACTACGTAGATAATAGTAGTTTTAACTCCAAATAAACCTACAAAAAGTCCAATAGCAACTTCATTAACCAAAGGCGATGTAATAAGAAAAGCAAAAGTAACACCTAACGGAATTCCGCCTCTTACAAAACCAATAAATAAAGGTACTGATGAGCAAGAGCAAAAAGGGGTTACCACTCCAAAAAGACTTGCCATTAAGTACTCTAAACCATATAATTTATTTCTTGATAAATAATTTTTAACCTTGTCTATCGGGAAATAGCTATTTACAATTCCCATTAAAAAAATGATTACAAAAAGTAATATCAGAATTTTTGTGGTGTCGTAAATAAAGAAATTTAAGGCTTCTGCTAAATGTTGTTCTTTGTTTAAGTTTAAAACATCATACACAAACCAATCTGCAATAATTTGTATCCAATCAAACATTTTCTATTGTTTTAATTGTACCCGTAATGTTACAAGATAATTTTACGGTATTATAAATTGTTCCGTGTTTTTCAATATTCTTTTTTAACAAGTCTATATTTAACTTTTTATCGTTGCTATAAATAGTTAATTGATAAAGAAGATTATCCATCCTTGGCGGATTTTCTAATCGAGTAGCAAAAACATCAAGCGTAGCTTTAGAATACGTAAATTTCATCATTGTAGAAAAACGTTCTACATTTTTAAGCATGCATGCCGCAAAAGAGCTTAAAAAAAGTTCTGCCGGATTTGGCAATATTTTAGAGGTTTTTACAGTAGTGCCAAATTTTATGTTAGATTCTTTTATATGAATAACAGCATCTTCATAGGATATTGAAGAGGCTTTAATTTGATAATTCATAATCTAAAATTTATTTATTTTAGTAGCGCAAGTACTTCCTCTTTAGAGGGAATTCTACCTTTAATGGTAATAACATCATCAACAACTAATGCTGGTGTAGTCATTACGTTAAACTTCATAATTTCCATGATGTCTTCTACTTTTTCTATAGTAGCATCGATGTTGTTTTCTGAAACTACGTTTTTAACAACTGCTGTCATCGATTGACATTTTGGACAGCCAGTACCTAAAACTTTAATTACTTTACTCATAATTTTAATATTTGTTTATCGCAAATAAGCGATGTAGTTACATAAAAATATCATTCAAAAAATTGTTGAAATAATGATTTAGCGATGCTCCAATTTTTTTGATTGATGCAATACTTTATTTTTGGAGGTTTTAATTCTCCTTGTATAAGTCCCGCATTTTTTAATTCTTTTAAATGCTGAGAAATGGTAGATTGTGCCAACGGAAAAATTTCTACCAAATCTCCCGTAAAACAACACGATTGGTTTTCTAAATGTTTTAAAATGGCAATACGTGTAGGATGCGCCAAAGCTTTTGCTAATTTAGCTAGAGCTTCAGTGTTTTCTTTGGTTGCTAAGGGAGTTAAATTTTTTTCCATAATTCTTATCGTAAATTTACGATAGGTATATGTATTAAAATCTGACATTTATCACCTTTATTAGATTTATGAGAGAATAGTATTAAAGCAATAATCCCACTGATTTCTCAGTGGGATTATATGTGTAAAAAATAGAATGCTTATTTTTTAATATAGTTTTCTGGGATGGCAAAGCTTTTTCTAAAACCTTCCACAAAGTGGATATTAGTAATTTTTGCACTTCCTATTTTATCAGATAAACCTGTTTCTATGTTCCAACCATAATAGCCCCAGTTTGTAGCAAATGGAATGCCATCAATAGTTTTGTAATCTTCATATTTAATAGCATGAGGATCTGCTTCTGCAGCTTCTTTTGTTTTACCAGAGGTAACAATGTAGGCTGCATGCTCTAAAAGGTGTGATTTTTTATCAGCATAAACAATATACCAATCATCTGGAGCATCACCAATATTAGCACCAAAAGTTAACTTTGCAACATCAAAAGTATTTGTTGTTTCATTTGTTTTAAAGTCGTCGTTCCATTTTGTTCCATTGTCATTTAATTTATAAGGAAACAAGAAGAAATAGCTCCAGGTGTATGCATGAAAACGAACTCCTGGATTTTTATCTAAACTAGGAGAAACAAAAATGTTTTCTTTGTTTACAAATATTTCATCTCCATTTTTATACGTTATTCTGGCAATATCAGAAGTAGTAGAAACGGTAATTGTTGCATTAAAAATTTCATTTCCTCCAAATTCAATTGCAGCATCAAATTCAACTGCTTCGTTTTTTAAAAAGGCTTCTTTATTATGTGCTGTTTCAATTTTTTGAGAAAACGTTTTTTCTACAACTACTTTTGATTTTTCTTCAATTTTTTTTGTTGCTTCAGGGGTTTTCTTACAACTTACAATAAGTAATAAACTTGCAAATAATGTAATAATTGTTTTTTTCATGTAATTCGGTTAAATAGATATTAATTGATTGTGATTTCTTGTAATCGGATAAAAAGTAGCAACCTTACATTTTTTTGTAAGAAATTTAAAATATTATTCTTTTGCACCATGTTTTTTTGCGGTTTCTATCCAAAGTTCAGCAATTCCTTTGGTATCTGCGCCTAAACCTCTAGACAAATGTAAAGCAACACCCATTATTAAAACAGCTGCTTTATGCACTTCTTCTAGGGTTTGTAAAGCTCCAAATTCTTCTTGTGCTTTAAGTTGTAATAGATTGTTGTGTTTTTGTGCAAAATCGATAGGATCTTCAATAACTTCTGTTATTTCAGGAATCATTAATGCATCTATCCAATCTTTACCGATTCTTTCTGCTAATTTTTCTGGAAATTCACTGCCCATTTCTCTCCATAAAGAGAGTGTTTTTGTGTCGCCAGAGGCGGATAACCCAGTATCTAACAATAATTCGAAAGCAATATCTGCAATGTTTTGCATTACCTTTAAGTATTCATCTTGTGCTTTTTCAAAAGGTTCTGCACCTTGTCCTTTTAGATACTCTCCAACACTTAATTTTGGTAATTCTAAAACTTCTGCGCAATCTGTTAAGCAAGGAAATTGTGCACCTTCAAAAATATAATGTGCTTTTTCAAATTGTATTTGTCGTCCCAATGGATATAAACGACATGCTAACGGGCGACCTTGATGTACGCTACAGCCCATATTATCTACATACTGACTGCACGCTAGTTGTCCTTTTTTATCTGGTTTTCCGTTAAAGGTTAATCGGATACCTCCAAAATCTGTATATAAATCACGAAATTCTCTCGGACTTACTTTTTTCTCTTTACTAAAACTAAATAACTCCCACGGATTTAACATTACAGCTTTTCCAAAACAACAAGTTCCAGAGCGAGAGCAGGTGAGTGGTAGTATACTTTTTGTGCTCAGTTTTGTAGTTTGCATTCTTAGGATTTTATAGTAATTTTAGTTTGATGTCGATTCAATAATCTTTAAAAAGGATAATTGAATTGAGCTGTAAAGGTATTATTTTTCAATCTTAAATTTATAAGAAATTGTTTTTTAACTTTCTAAAATTTCTAATTGTTGTATAATTTGATTTTCTGTTACGGGATATGTTTTCCCGTCTCTAATAGTTCCATAAACATCATCAAATACTTGCTTATAAGAAGATTTTTTAGAAGTGATATTTTCATGTTTTTTAACTCCTTCATCATTAAAATATGTCAAAATACCTGGAGTATTAGTGCTTTCAATACCAAATAAAGGGTTGGAAGGTTTCATGCCTTCCTGTAACTGTTGTTCCTGAACGTCTGCACGTTGTTTTATGTAAGAACCTTTTGTTCCGTGTAAAATAAATGCAGGTTGTGGTTCGGAAACTAACAGACTTGTTGTAATAAAAACTTGCATGCCTTCTGGATACAATAAATGAAAATGAGCATAATCATCTACTTGTGTATTTGGTCTAAATTTGCCTAAGCTTTTCTTCCATTCTAACGGAGTGCCAAAAAGAGAAATTGCTGCATCTAACAAATGCGGACCTAAATCATAAGATAAACCACTACCAGGAACGGGAGTTTCTTTTGTTACTTTTTCACCAATCACATATTTATAGCGATCATAACGAAGATGAAATTCTACTAGTTTTCCTAATTTATTAGATTCTAATACGTTTTTAACGGATAAAAAATCACTGTCATATCTTCTATTTTGATACGCCAATACGGAACAATTATATTTCTTAGCAGCTGTAAATAATTGTTTCGCTTCGGATGAATTTACAGTAAAAGGTTTTTCTAATAACACATGCTTTTTTGCTTTCAGTGCTTTTAAAGCAAACTCAAAATGAGTGGGATTTGGTGTATTCACAATAATCAATTCAATTTCTGAATCTGCTAAAATTTCATCAATTGTATCGTAGCTTTTTATATCAGAATATATAAGATGTGCTTTCTTTTTAGACCTTTCTACGACAGCACTTAATTCAAAATTTTGATGTTCATCTAAAAAAGGAGCATGAAATATTTGTCCAGACATTCCAAAAGATAAAATCCCTGTTTTTATTACATTATTAGTCATAGAATTGATTTTTTATTCGTGTAATTTATTCGTAAAAGTCGTAGTTAAAAAGTTAATATTCCATTAATGCATTAAACTTACTATTTAAGTTGTAAATATTTAAATTATCATCAAATGCAACCTGAACAGCCAACAGTTTGGTTTCTAATTCAGAAATTTTATTATCAATTTTATTTTTATCTCCAATTACTTTACTTTTTTCTAAAACTTGTTTTAAAGCAGACTGGTAAGTGCTAAAAATTGAGATATACTCCTTACTTAATGACTCTACTTCATCTCGTATAAACTTAGCCTGATTTAATGCATAAGTAGGATACATTAAGTTTTTATTGGTTAAATGATTATTGTAATCTAAAGGTTTTGCACTAATTATTTTATCTACACTTTGCTGTACAATGCCTTTGGTGTAGTGCTTATTTATTACGTTTGTTAAGGTTAATTTTTTATCTTTCTCAGAAATGGCATTTGGGTTTAAAGTATTAGAACGCTCTGTGGTATATTGGGTTAGAAGTAAAACCAAACCTTCTTTTCTAATGTCTAAATTGCCAAGATTTTGTTCAAATTCAGTTTGTGCCTTTGCTAATCCTTCATAATGAACCAAATACACATTTAATGATTTTTTTAAATCGATAACATCATCTATCGAAACATCATTTCCTTTAAGTGCATTGCCCATCACCAAATCTACCACAGATTTTATAGAACTTACCACGGGTATTGCACTGGTTAATTCTTCAGTTAAAGGAGATTTTATAATGTTATCTATAAATAGAAGAAATTTAGATTTTTTGACACCATTAATTTTTCGATTCCCTTTTATAATTTCATTTTCTAAAATTTCGGCAATTTCTTCGGATAAAGAAAAACCTAAATCTGAGTTTTCAGGATTGTTTAAACTAGAAATTTGAGTAAGATAATCGCTAGTGGCATCCAATTGTTTTATCGCGTTTAAACTAGCGTTTGATGCAAAAACAAATTCGGTTGTGTTTATTATTTTTTTTCTTCGTTGCTCTAATTGTTTCTTTAAACTAAAAAGCTCTGCATCAGAAAACTCCTTAATAATTTTGTTATTAGACTTCATTAATTCTTCAAAATTATTTACTTTAAGAACAATGGTATCTAATTTTTCTTTTGTTTTTAAAAGTTCAAAATAGTTTTTATAAATTACATTTAATGAGTCTTTATTATTTTGTCCGCTTACAATTGATGTAGAAATAAGGATAATAATTGTCAGTAGTTTTTTCATAAGATAGATTGTTCTTGGTTCAAGTTCCTTAAAATATTAATTTTGACGTAACTTCAAAATTCATGCCTTTAATCAGAAGTGAGCGAAATTAGCTTTTTTGAGTTAAATTATCAAATTGAAAAAAGACTGCTTTTAATTGCCTTTAATCCTTTCCCATAGTTCTGATAACAACTTTTTACCATCACTTTTTTCTTTGGGTTCTTCTATAAAAAACGGAACTCCGTTTTCATCAATTTCAATTTTATATTTAAAAACAAAATTCTCTGCATTTGGTTTTATGCTTAAAGCTCCGAATCGTAAATCATTAAAATACAAAACACCTTCTTTTTTATTGATGGTGTACCAACCTTTAGAAATAGCAATCATACGTTTTACTTTAGGTTGATGTATCAAATCACCTAACAACTCATGATTTTTAGGATAACTAGAAAACTCAATAGAATTTTTATCAAAAAAAGAAGAATGACCAATTAAAAAAGCATTTTCTGTTTCTACATTGGCAGTCCATAAAATGGTGTTTAATGGCGTTGGTTTTGTTTCTATTTCTTTGTATAGAATATGTTGTGTTGCTAATTCTTTGGTAAACGTTTGGTAAGAAATACCTTTTAAAACCAATGTTAGTACTAAATAAGAACTGCTGATAATGAGCCCTAAATTATTATAAAAACGTCTTTTTTTAGATTCCTTTTTCTGACGCATTGCCAAGACTAAAAGAACCAAAAAAGGGATGGTGTATAATGGATCTACTACAAAAACGTTTTTGAAAGCCAATCGAATATCTAAAGGCCAAAAAAGCTGTGTGCCCCAAGTAGTTTGTGCGTCTAAAATAGGATGTGTTATAAAAGCCCAAAAGAAAAGCCACGACCAATCTTTAAGATTTTTGTATTTCTCATATCGTGTAACTATAAAAGCAAAAATAGGGGCGAAGAGTAACGAAAAAAAGATAGAATGCGTAAAGCCTCTATGCATTTCTAAAGCGGTAACTTTATCTGTAAAGAAAGCAGAAAGCACATCTAAATCTGGTATTGTACCTGCAATTGCACCATACAACATGGCTTTATTACCAATTTTTCTTCCTAAAACAGCTTCACCAACTGCAGCACCTAAAACTATTTGTGTTAATGAATCCAATGTTTAAAATGTATTTAATGATTAGTAACTTTTTCTAAACTTTTTTTCGACAGAAAAATTAATCAAGTTCATAAAGTTTTCATGCACTCCTAAAGTAATGTCTAGTTTTAGTTCTTCTATAAATTTTAAAATTAAGTTAGAGTTAAACTGTAAATCAGGAATAGAAATATAATTTTCAAAAATATCGCCTATAGTTTTGTAATACAACGTCTCAAAAGAATTTAAGTTCTCTGGCTTTTGTGTAACGTATTCGTAAGACTTTACATTAAAAGATTCTAAAACATCACCTACATAATCTTTATGTAAGATTTGGGTAGGGTTTACAATATTCAATTCTTTAATCTGCGGATTTAAAAAAGCGTATAAAATGGCTTTAGAAACAAAATCTACCGGCACAATATTTAAGCCACTTTTTTTATCAATCCAAATTCTAAAAGCATCTTTAGATTTGGTAGCATATTTTGCTAAAAAGATAGCCCAAGAATAAAAAACATCAAATTTTGGTGTTTCAAAAAAAGGTTTGTGAATTAAACGACCACAAATAATACTGGGTCTTAAAATCTGAGAAGCAATGTTTTTAGAAGCACAGGTTTCTTTTACAAAACGTTCACTTTCGTATTTAGATTGCTCATATGGGTTTCTAAAATTGGTTACCGTGTGGTTTCCGATAGTGTCATTTACTTTTTCATTTTGTATGCCAAAAGAATACGCAGTACTAATGTATAAAAAACGAGTTACACGTTTTGGTAACTGCTCTAAAAGTTGTTTGGTGACCAAATAATTCTGAGAATGAACTGTTTTTTTAGAATCGCTTGTACTAGATAAATTGGTAGAACCTGCACAATGAATTACAGTATCAAAATCATATTTATCTAAAACCTCTTTGCTAATTGTAGCTAAATCATTCGGAATTATAGTGATTTTTTCTAAACAAGCTTCAATAGTAAAATCATTTAAAAAATCTGGACGAGACGCGTCTTGTAAGACAGCTAACAAACGTTGTTCTGCTGTTTTTTCATTGGCTCTTATTACTACAAAAAGATGCTGTACCGTTTTATCTACAATGGCTTTATGTAACCATTCAAAAATAATATGACTCCCAACAATTCCGGTTCCTCCAGTTAATAAACAATTCATGTTTTTTTTGATAAAATTTCAATAGGTGATTTAATAAAAAAAATAGTTGTCTTAAAACAGACAACTATTTTTCCGCTTGAGCGAAGTAGAAAGGTATAGTTATTATAACTTATAAAGTTCTCGACTGCGCTCGAACGGACATACTAATATTTTTTTAGAGAACTTCTAAAATGTTTTTATTTTATCCTTTGTAAAAGGGAAGTTTTACAATTGTTGCCGGAATCGCTTTTTTACGAACCTGAATATGAATTTGTGAACCTGCTTTAGACAAGATTCTTGGTACATATCCCATTCCAATTCCTTTATTTAAACAAGGGCTCATAGTACCAGAAGTTACCACACCAATTACGTTTCCGTTTCCGTCTACAATATCATAACCATGTCTTGGTACACCTCTTTCATCTAGTTCAAAAGCAACCAATCTTCTTTCTGGCTTGTGCTCTTTTTCTTTCGCTAAAGCTTCTGCATTTACAAAGTCTTTGGTAAATTTAGTAATCCAACTTAAACCTGCTTCAATTGGTGATGTTGTATCGTCAATATCGTTGCCGTATAAACAATATCCCATTTCTAAACGTAAGGTATCTCTTGCAGCTAAACCAATTGGCTTAATTCCGAAATCAGCACCAGCTTCAAAAACTTTGTTCCAAATTTGTGCTACTTCTTCATTTTTACAGTAAATTTCAAATCCTCCAGAACCTGTATAACCTGTTGCAGAAATAATTACATTTTCGATACCAGCAAAATCACCTATTTTAAATTTATAAAAAGGGATGCTAGCTAAGTCTACAGAAGTTAAATCTTGCATTGCTTCTACAGCTTTTGGTCCTTGAATAGCTAATAAAGAATAATCTTCAGATAAGTTTTTTAAATCAGCATTAAACTCTTTATTATATGTAGAAATCCAATTCCAATCTTTATCTATATTAGAAGCGTTTACCACTAATAAATACGTATTTTCTTTAATTTTATAACAAATTAAATCATCTACAATTCCGTTTTCTTCATTAGGAAAACAACTGTATTGAGCATCGCCAATGGCAAGTTTAGAAGCATCATTAGAAGTTACTTTTTGTATTAAAGCCAAAGCATTTTCTCCTTCAACCAAAAATTCTCCCATGTGGCTAACGTCAAAAACACCAACAGACTCTCTTACGGTTAAATGTTCTGCTGTAACTCCTTCATATTGTACAGGCATATTGTAACCAGCAAAAGGAACCATTTTAGCACCTAAAGCAACGTGAATATTATTTAATGCAATATTTTTCATGTATAGATTTCTTAAAATTTCAGCTAAATTATTGAAAAAATTGGAATTATCTATCACTAATAGTTTGTTAATATTTTTAGATAGAAAATAATAAATGTTACATTTGATTTTCTCAAAAAATAAAATCACTTTTATGAAAGTTTTTAAATTTTTATGTACCGTTTTTTTACTAGTTAGCCTAAATACTGTAGCACAAGTACCTACAGATTTTTTATCGAAAGAATTTCATAAAGAAAGGCGCGAAATTTTGCGTTCTAAAATGCCACAAAATTCTGTAGCGGTTGTATTTGCTAATCCTATTAGAAATAGAGCCAATGATGTAGATTATGTGTTTCATCAAGATCCAAACTTTTATTATTTAACCGGTTATAGAGAACCCAATGCGGTTTTAGTGTTGTTTTCGGAAAACCAAACAAATGCAGACGGAGCTTCTTATAATGAAATATTATATGTTCAGAAAAAAGATGCGCAAGCAGAAATGTGGTACGGAACACGTTTGGGAGCAGTGGGAGCAGCAAAAGAATTGGGTTTTAATGATGTAATGACTGGAGAAGATTTTATAAAAACACAAATTGATTTTAAGAAATTTAATCGAGTGTTTATAGAAAAGTTTAACGACGATTATAGAAATTCAACTAGAAACAAAGCAGAAATTTACGATTTAGTTGCTAGCTTTAAAGAAGTATCAGGGTTTCATAAAATACAATTTTTGCCAGAACATGTAGAAAAAGTGCATCAAGCTATTGCAAATGTTCCTGAAAAAAATAGAATTGAACTTTCAAAAAAAATCAATCAAGAACTTAGACGATATCCAGAATTAAAAAAAGATAAGTTAATCATGGATTTTGCAAGTGCAAAAAATGATAATGAGTTAAAGGATTATCAACAAAAAATTAGTCTGCACCTAAAAGCTAAAAAAGAGAATAATTTCGATTTTTCTTTCTTACCCAATAATTTAGCTACGTTAAGAGAAGTGAAGACAGAAGAAGAAATAAAACTATTAACCAAAGCAATCAGAATTTCTGCCATTGGTCAAATAGAAGTAATGAAAGCAATGAAACCGCACATGTCTGAAACCGAATTACAGGGAATTCATGAGTTTGTATATAAAAAATACGGAGCAGAATACGAAGGTTATCCGTCTATTGTAGGTGCCGGAAATAATGGGTGTATTTTACATTATATAGAAAATAATAAAACAAAAATTGGCAACGATTTAGTTTTGATGGATTTAGGTGCGGAGTACAGAGGTTATACAGCAGATGTAACACGTACAATTCCTGCCAACGGAAAATTTACAAAAGCTCAAAAAGAAATTTACAATATTGTTTATAAAGCACAAGAAGCAGCTATTAAATTATATGTTGTAGGCGGTAGCATGCAGGCACCAAACAGAGCGGCAGTAAAAATAGTAAACGAAGGATTGTTTCAACTAGGCATTATAAAATCTGTAAATGAAAGACATAATTATTTGCCACACGGAACCATACATCATATTGGTTTAGACGTGCACGATCCAGGAAATTATAATAACTTTGAAGAAAATATGATTGCGACCATAGAACCTGGAATTTACATTCCTGAAGGTAGTAATTGTGATAAAAAATATTGGGGAATTGGTATTCGAATAGAAGATGATATTTTAATAACCAAAAATGGGCCTGTAAACCTTTCAGCAGAAGCACCTAGAACCGTAAAAGAAATAGAAAAAATGATGGCAAAAAAGTCCGTTTTAGACGATTTTGTATTACCAAATTTAGATAAATAATGAGCACAGAACAACCCAATAATCCGTTACACGGTATAAAATTAGCTACCATGTTAGAGCAATTGTTTAAAGAATATGGATGGGAAGAATTAGGAGATATTTTAAATATTAATGCATTTAAAAACAATCCTACTTATAAATCGAGTTTAAAATTTTTAAGAACTACACCCTGGGCAAGAGAAAAAGTAGAGCGTTTTTATTTAAAAAACATGATTAAATAATTTTTTTAGAAGCTATTTCTTGCTTTTCGTTATATCTTTTTATAGTTGTCATTACGAAGGGGTTTTTTTGTTAGCGGCGATAATTTATTATTTAGAATCGTAATAACTTTTTTTATAAAGGCTATAAAAAGGATGCCACTGCAATCAAGGCTAAACTTGTTTGTTAGCTATTATAAATTAAGAGGCTCTATGTTATTCCGATTGAAGTACGAAGAGGAATCTAGAAGTATCATGAGATTTCTCAATAGCGAAAAAGCTCATTTCGAAATGATATAGGAGAAAAAAGAATAAATGAGGCAATTTAATCTTTCAATAGTTGCATCAGTTTATCAGTTCCAACACTTGCTAGCTCTTTAATAATGGTTAAATTATTAAAATGACTACTAGAAACAGATGGTTTTGGATCTATAAAATAAATAGGTGTATTGGGTTTTACATAATCTACTAAACCTGCTGCCGGATAGACTTGCATAGAAGTACCAATAATAACCAAGATATCTGCTTTTTTAGTTATTTCTATAGCTTTATCTAACATCGGTACCATTTCTCCGAACCAAACAATATGAGGTCTTAATTGGCTTTTTTTAGGACATAAATTACCTAAAATTAAATCTTTTTTCCAATCTAAAATAATAGTTTCATCAGCAGAACTTCTTACTTTTAAAAGTTCGCCATGTAAATGCGTTACATTTTTACTGCCAGCACGTTCATGCAAATCATCTACATTTTGTGTGATAATTTCTACATTAAAATCTTTTTCTAATTCCATTAAATTAACATGGCCTTTGTTGGGATTAACGTTTAACAATTGCTTTCTGCGTTCGTTGTAAAAATTTAAAACTAATTCTGGGTTTGCAGCAAAACCTTCTGGAGAAGCAACCTCCATAACATTATGACCTTCCCATAAACCATCTGCATCTCTAAAGGTTTGTATGCCGCTTTCTGCGGAAATTCCTGCTCCAGTTAAAACAACTAATCTTTTCATGAGAGTATCGATTTTTGTATTTTTATAAATTCTACAATGAAGATAAAAATAATAATTTTAAGTTTGTAAGTATGATTGATGAAAAACTATTAAATTACTTTGAAACCTATTTAACAGATAAAAGAAAAGATCTTTTTAAAAAGGTTTTAGAAGATAGAACCCGTCATTTTACAGTGGTTTTAGAAGATATTTTTCAGCCTCATAATGCAAGTGCAGTAGTTAGAACTGCAGATATTTTTGGTGTACAAGATGTGCATGCTATAGAAAATAAGTATACCAATAAAGTTTCTAGACACGTTGCAAAAGGTTCTCAAAAATGGATTACCTCTAGACGTTATAAAAAGGACGGAGATAACACTAAAATTTGTTTAGATAATTTACGAGAACAAGGATATCAAATTATTGCAACAACGCCTCATAATGATTCTTGCTTGTTACAAGATTTTGATATCACTAAAAAATCGGCATTTGTATTTGGAGTAGAAGCAGAGGGGGTTTCTGATTATGTAAAAGAACAGGCAGATGGTTTTTTAAAAATACCAATGGTTGGTTTTACAGAAAGTTTAAATATTTCTGTAGCTGCAGCCATTATTTTACAAGATGTAACCACAAAATTAAGAAATTCTGATGTTGATTGGCAATTAACCAAAGAAGAAAAAGACGTTTTGTATTTTAATTGGGTTAAAAAAACAATTAAAAATGTTGATAAAATTGAAAAATATTATCACCAAAATTTAAAAGAAGAATAATCTTTTTTTTATTTAACTAAGGTTCTTAAAGATTAACATTGCTTAAAATAGATTCCTGCTTTCGCAGGAATGACAACAAAATATTTTTAGAATATTCTTTTAAAGAATATTACTCCACAATTACTTTTTGTATAGTTGCAGAAGAATCGCAACGTTTTACCAATAAACTTACTTTTTCTAACTCTTTTGTTCCTGTAATATAGTATTCGGCACAAGGTTTTTGTCTTGGGTTACTTTTTCCAAAATCAACATCACCAGTATATAAAATGGTGTTTATTTTTAAAGTATCTATATTAAATTTATGCATGGCATTTTTAGCATCTTCAGAAAACAAACGCTTTCTAATTCTAATTGTTTTTAATGTTCTTGCATCCATTCCGTAATCAAAAGTTGCTTGTTTCTTTTGCCAGAAAAAATACACACCAATACAACCTAATGATAAACCTACTAAATAATAACCTATTCTTTTAATGAGCATTGTAAAATTTTGAAATGCAAATTTAGTTTTTTTATTCAGTTATCAATAATTTAACTTATGAACTTATTAAAGAAAAGTGAGATTTAAAAGTTGCTTCTTTTCCTTCTTTTGTATATTTTAATACAAACCAATAATCGGTATTAGGCATTTTGTTTCCATTATTATTAAAACCATCCCATCCAGATTCACTTGGTTTTATTATTTTTAAGAGTTTACCATATCTATCGTAAATATGAATGGTTGCCTTTAAATCGTCTTTTAAATCATAAATATTCCATTGGTTATTATTAGGATTAAAAAATTTAGGATAATTTAAAGCAACAAAGTCAAGTGTTATCTCTTCGCAAATACCCGTAAGATCTTTTATAATAACCGTATAAGTTCCTGGTTTGATGTTTAAAAATTTATTTGAAGTTTGAAAAGGTCCGTTTTCTAAAGAATACACGTAATTTCCTAGACCTTGATTAATAGTGGCTATTTCTACGGCATACAAATCAGAAAAATTATCAGTTAAAAACTCAACTTCAAACTTAGGAATAGAACTTTCTATAATGACTTCTTTTGGATGATAATCGCAATCGGAATTACTTAAAGGGATTATTTTTTTAGCTTCAATAGTATATGTACCTGCCTGTGTAGCGTTCCAATCTGCAATAGAATTTGTATTTAATAAATTTCCTGCTAAATACCATTTTATGTCATAAATGGTTGGGTCTAATCCTGTTTCTATTAAAAAAGGATTGTTTGTTATGTTAGTACTATGGTCTACACAGATAGCGCCACCAAGTACATTTAAATTTAATAATGGATATATTGTAATGTTAAATTCATCATCGATAAAACAAGCTGGGTGTTCTTTTTGATAGGCATGTACGTAAATAGTTTGTGTAATGGTTCCTTTACTTAAATTTTTAATAGTGTATGCTGTTGGATCAATTAATTCTGTTTTATTGAAATCGCTATAATATTCTACAATTATATTAGGAATTGTTATTGTTGGTAGTGTAACAGATCCACATTTATCGATATCTTTTAAAGTTCCTAAATCTGGTTTAGCAAATACCGTTATTGTGAACGAACTTCTATTTTGACAAGGAGTAAATCTTGTATCATCTCCAATAATATAAATAGTTTGGGTTGAATCAATGATATCTCCTGCATTTAAGGGTTCAGTTTTATTACTGTTTTTATAATAAGTACCTGGTTTTGTTAGTGGCGGTAACTCATAAGATTCACAGGCTTTTACATCTTCAAAAACATCTACTTTAACGTCTAAAATATTTACAGTAAAAACTTTTTCATTGGCACAGGTTGCAATATCTGGATCTTGATTAAATATGTAAACATCTTGCGTTTCTTCTATAGCTTCACCAGGTTTTAATTCTGTACCAGCTCCGTTAGCTTCTGTAAAAAACTTTCCGCCAAAACTTAATGTTGGTAAAATATATGGTTCGCATACTTTAACATCAAAAAAATCAGGGATGGTTGGTATGGGTTTAATTGTTACCATAAAACTTGTTTCGGCATCACAAAACTCATTGGTATTGTAGATGTAAATTCTCTGTGTTTTACTTATTTCGTCACCCTGGAATAAAGGAGTACCAGAGCCATATCTACCAGTAAAATAACTACCGTTTACTAAAGGAGGTAGTGTAGGTAAATCATCTTCACACCTTATAATATCGTCTATTGTATCTACTTCGGGAAGCGGGTTAATTGTAATTGTAATTTCAAATCCTGTACAATTAGTCGTGGTTGTTATTTCATCAGCGTAATAATATACGGTTTGTGTGCTTGTTATATTTGTTCCTGTTGGTATTTCAGTATCACGAGTACTATCTGTATAATATTTTCCGTTAGCTAAAGTAGGTACTCTATAGTTGCCACAAGCTGTAATATCTGTATATTCTGCAGGGTCTATAATTGTTATTTTAAAAGAACTTTCATCAGAACAACCGGAGTCTGTATCGATATTGTAAATGTAGATATCTTTGGTTGCGTCAATGATATCTCCAGCATTTAAAGGGGTTCCAGAACCATTTGAACCTGTATAGTAGTTTCCATTCGTTAAAGGTTTTAAGGTTGTTGTTCCGCAAGTAATTATATCATCTATCGTATCTACTAAAGGTAGTGGATGAATAATTAGGTTGAATGGAGTGTCTTGACAAACGGTACTATTTAATTCGGAATAAAAATATACAGTTGTATTTTCTGTTAAGATGGTACCAACTGGAATTTCGTCAACACCATTTTGTTTTTTATAAAATTTTCCTAAAGAAGTATTTGGAATTTTATATGAGCCACAGTGCTCTAACGGAATGTCAAAGTTTGTTGCAAAAGAAATTTTAAAAAATGATTGTGCACTACATCCTGTAGCTGAATTTTTATTGAATATATATATAATTCGATCGCTATCATTTTTAATTATTTCACCAGCAGATAATTTTGTTCCGCCTCCAGATGGAGCCGTAAAATATTCACCATTTGTTAGTGTTGGTAATGTATATTCATCACAAACTTGCACATCTGGTAAATCATCAACCAAAGGTATTTCGCTAATTTCTACATTAAAATCAACAACATCAAAACAAACCTTATTTTTATTAGATAATCTAGCCCAAAGTGTAAATGCTTTATTTGTTATAGGGTAATCTGTTGAATTTGTTATTGGGTTGTCATCATTTTTAGCATCTTCTTCTGTGGTAAAGTAATTGATATTATAATTTTTAGGATCTAATTCATTTAGTATTTTAGAATCTATAGTATTTGGAATATTAATGGTTGTGTTGTCTGTACAAATTTTAACATCATCGGGTTTGGTTGCTTTAATAGGTCTGATAACTATTTCATCACTTAATTGGCAGCTAAAATCGGTTAAAGAAGTTATTTTTAATTTGTAGGTACCAGGACTATTAACCATTATTTTTATTCCAGTTTCTGTTAAAGGAATCCCGTTTTTTGTCCATTCAAATTTATAATTATCTGTTTTAGAAAATCCAGAGTCTAGGGTAATTTCTTCTCCATCACAAAGTTCTTTATCTATACCTAGGTCTAAAATGTTGCTGAAACTACCTGGTTCTATAAAAACAGCAGAATCATAATCTGAATTACCATAGTCTCCAATAACAAATTTTATTTGATATTCATTATTAGGAATTACAGTGGCAGTGGCATTTAGTAATTTTGTAAACCCCCTCATATTAATGGTGGAATTGTCTCTATTATTAACGTAATAGGATCCAAATAAATCAACATTACTTGAAGCACAAATTCCATTATGTTGATTATCTTTAACGTTTTTAACAGAGATACTTGTATCAGATTCGGGTATTGTTGCAATATTAACAGTTTCTCCTGTGCTTACATTTGTTAATATAATAGCAAATAAATCTCTACTTTCACATTGAAATTCTCCATATTCATTAGAAGCAAATATGTAATTAAAACTAATTATTTTACTTATAGGGGTAAAATTAAATTTTAAAAAAGCAACATCGGTAATGTTGGACACACCTCCTTCTTGTTCATTGATTGTTTGTAGGTCAGAATCTCCATTACTAGAAATTTTACTACTTAAATTTGTATCAGTAAAAGACCCTTCTGTTTGTTTAGCAATTCCATTTCTAATAATAATTCCTTTTCTTATAGGAAAACTACCGCCGTTATTATTAAAATTAGCAACAGATTTGTTTGATGAAATAATAAAATTAGATTTTGAGATACAAGTATTCTCTATAAGCTGATTTGCAAGTTGTTCTTCTGTATAAGAGGTGTCATCTATACTTACGGTTTGAGAAAATAAAGAAGTCGTAATTATTAAAGAAGTAACAAAAACGAAAATTTTAAAAAATCTATTTAGAGGGGATTTCATTTAAGCTAATTGTTTGAGGATTATAATTATCTAAAAATAATCAATAAAAACAAGACAGCAAAAAAAGAACCTAAAGAATTAATAAGTTAATGTCTCTAAAAGGTAAATCGAACCAATCGGCAACAGTTCTGTTAGTCAGAATTCCGTGATAAAAATACATTCCATTTCGTAAACTTTTATCAAAACGAGCAGCATTTTCAAAACCACCTTCTTCAGCAATATTTAACAAGTATGGCGTAAATATATTACTAATAGATAAAGAAGCTGTTCTTGCATAGCGAGCAGGAATATTGGGTACACAATAATGTACAACTCCATGTTTTATAAAAGTAGGTGTTTTATGTGTAGTTACATTAGAGGTTTCGAAACAGCCACCTCTATCTATGCTAACATCTATAATAACGGCACCTTCTTTCATGGTTTCTATCATTTCTTCTGTAGCACAAATAGGCGATCTATTTTTACCTCTAATAGCTCCAATGGCTACATCGGCACGCATTAATGCTTTTGCAACAGATTTTGGTTGTAAGGTAGATGTGTAAATAGGTGCGTTAAGGCAATTTTGTAATTTGCGTAATTTGCTAATAGAATTGTCAAAAACTTTTACTCTTGCACCTAATCCTATTGCTGTTTTTGCGGCATATTCTCCAACCGTTCCTGCCCCAAAAATAACAACACTAGAAGGCGGAACACCACCAATATTACCTAGTAACAATCCATTACCTTTGTTAATTCCGCTCATTAATTCTGCAGCAATTAATACAGAAGCTGTACCTGCAATTTCACTTAAAGATTTTACAATAGGATAGGTATTATGATCATCTTTTATATAATCGAAAGCCACTGCTGTAATTCGTTTTTTTGCAAGACATTCAAAGTATTTTTTATTTTGAGTTTTAAGTTGTAAAGAAGAAATAAGAATAGCCTGTGGATTCATATATTCAATTTCTCTTTCTGTAGGTGGCGCTACTTTTAAAACAATATTGCATTTAAAAGCTTCTTCTATATCATAAGATATTTTTGCTCCTGCTTCAGAGTATTCTCTATCTGCATAATTGGCATGATCTCCCGCACCTGTTTCCACCACAATTCTATGACCGTGTGCACATAAAGCAGAAACGGCATCTGGCGTTAAGCAAACACGCTTTTCCCCTAAATAAGTTTCTTTGGGTAAGCCTATAAAAAGTTCTCCTTTTTGTCGTTTAATTTCTAGCATTTCTTCTTGCGGAAGTAATTCTTCTTTACTGAAAGGAGAAAATGAACTCATAGTTTGGTTATTTTAGTTGAATATTTCGTTGGTTATCATTTAAAATTGATAAATGAATTTGAACAGCATCTAAAGGTAATAAATTTTCTATATTTTCTGGCCATTCTACCAAACACCAAGCATTATTATCAAAATATTCTTCAATTCCCATGTCTAGTGCTTCCTCTTCGTCTTCAATTCTGTAAAAATCAAAATGAAAAACACTTTCGTTTTTTGAGGTTTGATATTCATTTACTAGCGAAAAAGTAGGGGAAGAGATGGTGTCTAAAACACCAAGTTGTTTACAAATTTCTTTAATTAATGTTGTTTTTCCAACGCCCATTTGTCCGTAAAATAACAGTGTTTTATTTTCTACGGATGCAATAAGTTCTGATGCAACTTCAGATAAGTTTTTTAAAGAATAGTTTTTGTTCATAGTACAAAAATAAGAAATCTGACAAGTTATTTAAACCTGTCAGATTTTTTTATGATGAATTTACGCTAGCAAATTAGTTTAGCCCTGATTGAACGGCTTGTTTGAGCTCTTTTTTATTCCTTTTTAGGATAAAAAAAGCGAGTAGTGAAAGCAGGAAATAGCTTCTAATTATGTCTACTTAGGGCTATAAACCGCACATGGTATAATCATTTCTTCAAGAGAAACGCCTCCGTGTTGATAGGTGTTTTTATAGTATTTTACAAAGTGATTAAAGTTATTTGGATAGGCAAAAAATAGGTCTTCTTTTGCAAAAACAAAAGAACTATTCATTGCAATGGTTGGTAAAAATATGTCTTTAGGATTTTTTACAGCATATACATCTTTGTCTTCGTAGGTAAGGCTTTTACCTGTTTTGTAGCGCAGGTTTGCACTAATGTTTTTATCGCCAATTACTTTTGTAGGGTGCTTGCAATTTATGGTTCCGTGATCTGTGGTAATAATTAATTTCTGACCTAATTGTTGTGCTTTTTGTATAATTTCGAACAAAGGAGAGTTTTTAAACCAGCTTAAAGTAAGACTTCTGTAAGCTTTGTCATCTCCTGCCAATTCTTTTATTACTTCCATTTCTGTTTTAGAATGTGATAGCATATCAACAAAATTATACACCACAGCCGTTAAATCGTTTTGTTTAGTGCCATTGTAATTATCAGCGAGGTCTTTACCGTTTTTTAGGTTGGTAATCTTATAATATTCGTGTGTTATTTTTAAGCCTAAACGTTTTATTTGTGCAGATAAAAAATCGTTTTCGTGTAAATTCATCCCCCCCTCATCTGTGTCGTTTTTCCAAAAATTTGGATGACGTTTTTCCATTTCTGATGGCATTAATCCAGAAAAAATGGCATTTCTAGCATACTGTGTTGCTGTTGGTAGAATAGAAAAATAAGAATGTTCTTCGTCTTTTTTATAATAATTATTAATTAATGGTTCTAAAATTCTGTATTGATCGTAACGTAAATTATCAATCACAACCCATAAAACACCTTGGTCTTTACTTAATTGTGGCACTACATAGTCTTTAAATAAAGTATGAGAAAAAGTTGGCTTGTCATGAGCTGTTAAATAATCTTCATAATTTTTTTTGATAAATTTAAAAAACTGACTGTTGGCTTCTTGTTTTTGACTCTCTAAAATACCTAACATACCAGGATCGCTAATGTTTTCTAATTCTAGTTCCCAATGCACCAATTTTTTATAGAGGTCTATCCATTCTTCATAAGAATTTACCATAGCTAAATCCATAGAGATTTTTCTAAATTCTTGTTGATAGCTAGATGTTGTTTTTTCAGAGACCAGACGAGAATTATCTAAGTTCTTTTTTAAACTTAATAATATCTGACTTGGGTTTACTGGTTTTATTAAATAATCTGCAATTTTAGAACCAATTGCCTCTTCCATTATATATTCTTCCTCACTTTTAGTAATCATTACAACAGGCAAATTTGCTTGTTTTTGTTTAATTTCTGCAAGTGTGTCTAAACCTGTTAAACCAGGCATATTTTCATCTAAAAATACAATATCAAAATTTTGTTCTGCAACTAAATCAATAGCATCTGCGCCATTTGTACAAGTAGTTACGTTGTAATTTTTGCGTTCTAAAAAAAGAATATGAGGTTTTAATAATTCTATCTCATCATCAACCCATAAAATCTGTATACTGCTCATTTTTCGTTTATAATTTTAACATTTAACGATAAAAGTAACCAATTGTTATACCTTTTTGGTTTTAAAAATGATAAAATATTGCCAATTTTGTTTTCACTTCTAATTGGTGTAATTTCATTTTTTTTGAAACCAATAAATTTGAATTTCATATTTTTATAAATACCTCTTTTTTATAAAAATAATTGCGTTTAGAAAAATCTAAAAGTATAAATTTGTTAATTCGTGGCATTAATTTGTAATTTGCCATGGATTGATAAAAAAATCTCCTTTTGAAGAAAAAAAAACATAATAAGTTAAAGATATTAAATGATCCTATTTATGGGTTTATACAAATACCTAATACTTTAATTTTTGATTTAATAGAACACCCATATTTTCAGCGTTTAAGAAGAATTGCACAAATGGGTTTTTCTAATTTAGTGTATCCAGGTGCAAACCACACTCGTTTTCATCATGCAATTGGTTGCATGCATTTAATGCAAAAAGCAGTAAGGGTTTTACGTTTTAAAGAAATAGAAATTTCTAACGAGGAAGAAAATGCAGTTTACATCGCTATTTTATTACACGATATTGGGCATGGTTCTTTTTCGCATGCGCTAGAACATAGTATTGTAAATGGCATTTCTCATGAAGAAATATCATTAAAATTTATGCAAAAGTTAAATGATGAATTTAATGGGAAATTAGATTTAGCTATAGAAATTTTTGAAGGAAAATATCATAGAAAATTTCTTTGTAAATTAATTTCTAGTCAGTTAGATATCGATCGATTAGATTACTTAAAACGAGACAGTTTTTATACAGGTGTTACAGAAGGTAATATTTCTTCAGACAGGTTAATTGCCATGATGAATGTAAAAGATGACGAGTTAGTTATAGAAGGGAAAGGTATTTATTCTGTAGAAAATTTTTTAATTGCCAGACGTTTAATGTATTGGCAAGTGTATTTGCATAAAACAGGTTTGGTTGCAGAAAATATGTTGGTAAATGTTTTAAAAAGAGCAAAAGAATTAGCTGAAAAAGGTGTGGAGCTATATGCAAGTACTTCTTTAAGTTATTTTTTATACAACAAAATATCGCAAGAAAATTTTACCATAGAAACTTTAGATATGTTTTCTAAATTAGATGATTATGATGTAATGTCTGCAATAAAAGAATGGACAAATCATAGTGATAAAATTTTATCACTATTGTCTAATATGATTGTAGATAGAAAATTGTTGCGTATAGAAATTCAGCAAGATTCTTTTAGAAAAGGTTATCTTGATGAAAAATTAAATAAGGTTTCTAAAAAGTTTGATATTCCTAAAGAAGACAGTAATTACTTTGTTTTTTCACAGAAGATAACGAATCAAGCTTATAGTACAAATAAACCGATACATATCTTAAATAAAAAAGGAAAATTAATGGATATTGCAAAAGCTTCAGATCAATTAAATCTTTTAGCACTTACAAATCCAGTCGTAAAATATTTTATTTGTTATCCAAAGTAATAAGGATATTAGCCAAATCGTTATAATTTTTATATTTTTGCCTCTAATGAAATTTACAGCACAAAAAATAGCAGAGATTTTAGAAGGTGATATTATTGGAAATCCCAATGTAGAAGTTTCTAAATTAACTAAAATAGAAGAAGGAGAAAAAGGTGCATTAACCTTTCTTTCTAATCCAAAATACAATTCTTTTTTATACAAAACAAATGCTTCAGTTGTTATTGTTAATAAGACTTTTCTGCCAGAAAAGGACTTTAATGCAACACTTATAAAAGTAGAAAATGCTTATGAAGCATTTTCTCAAATACTAGCATTTTATAATGAAGTGAAAAATAATAAGTTGGGTAGAGAAGTACCCAATTTTATTTCAGATTCAGCAAAAATTGGTGAGAATGAATATATTGGAGCTTTCGCATATATAGGCGAGAATGTAGTTCTTGGAGAAAATGTAAAGATTTATCCGAATGCTTACATTGGTGATAATACTGTAATAGGTAACAATAGTATTATATTTTCTGGAGTGAAAATTTATTCTGAAACAGTAATAGGTACTAATTGTAAAATACATTCTGGTAGTATTATAGGTGCAGATGGTTTTGGTTTTGCGCCAAATAAAAACGGAGAATATAAAGCCATACCTCAGATAGGTAATGTTATTATAGAAGACAATGTAGATATTGGATCTGCTTGTACAATAGATAGAGCCACTATGGGATCTACTATTATACGAGAAGGTGTTAAGTTAGATAACCAAATACAAGTTGCTCATAATGTAGAAATAGGTAAAAATACGGTAATTGCTGCTCAAACAGGAATTGCTGGTTCTACCAAAATTGGTAAAAACTGTATGATTGGCGGACAAGTAGGTTTTGTTGGTCATATTACTGTAGGTAATAATGTAAAAATTTTAGCCCAAGCAGGTATCTCTAAAAACTTAAAAGATAATGAGATTGTAAACGGATCGCCAGCCTTTAAAATACAAGATTTTAATAAAAGTTCTGTCTATTTTAGAAATTTACCTAAAATGGCCTCGAAAATTAATAATATAGAAAAAGAGTTGAAGACTCAAAAATCAATCATAAATGAGTAAGAAACAAAAAACGATTCAGAAAGAAGTAAGTTTATCAGGTGTTGGTATTCACACAGGTAATACAGTAAACATGACTATAAAACCTGCACCAATAAATCATGGCTTTGCTTTTAGTAGAGTAGATTTAGAGGGGGCGCCAATTATAGCTGCAAAGGCAGAATATGTTGTAAACACCCAAAGAGGAACAAATCTAGAAAAAAATGGTGTTCAAATTCAGACTTCAGAGCATGTTTTGGCAGCTGCTGTAGGTTTAGATATAGATAACCTTTTAATAGAACTAGATTCTTCTGAACCTCCAATTATGGATGGTTCTTCTAAATACTTTGTAGAAGCTTTAGAAAAAGCAGGAATCGAAGAACAAGATGCTGATATTGAGGAGTATGTAGTGAAAGAAATTATATCTTTTAAAGATGAAGTTTCTGGTAGTGAAATTATTTTAATGCCATCTGATGAATACCAAGTTACGGCTATGGTAGATTTTGGTACCAAAATATTAGGAACTCAAAATGCAAATTTAGAGAAGATTTCTGATTTTAAAGAAGAAATTGCTGCAGCAAGAACGTTTAGTTTTTTACACGAAATTGAAATGCTTTTAGAGCACGACCTTATTAAAGGAGGTGATTTAAATAATGCTATTGTTTATGTAGACAAAGAATTGTCTGCCGAAACCATGGAAAAATTAAAAAAAGCATTTAAAAAAGAAGATATTGCTATTAAACCAAATGGTATTTTAGACAACCTAACTTTACATTGGGCAAATGAAGCTGCAAGACATAAGTTATTAGATGTTATTGGAGACTTAGCTTTAGTTGGTATTCGTATTAAAGGAAAAGTAATTGCCAATAAACCAGGACACTTAATTAATACTCAATTTGCTAAAAAATTAGCAAAAATTATTAAATTAGAAAAAAGAAACAATGTTCCTTCGTATGATTTGAATTTACCTCCTTTATTGGACATTCATCAAATTATGGACATTCTTCCTCACAGACCACCGTTCTTATTAATTGATAGAATTATAGAACTTTCTGATAAACATGTTGTTGGAATGAAGAATGTAACCATGAACGAAAACTTTTTTGTAGGTCATTTTCCAGGTTCACCAGTAATGCCAGGAGTTTTACAAGTAGAAGCCATGGCACAGTGTGGTGGAGTTTTAGTGTTAAATACAGTTCCAGATCCAGAAAATTACTTAACGTACTTTATGAAGATGGATAATGTAAAATTTAAACAAAAAGTTTTACCCGGAGATACTATCATCTTTAAATGTGAGTTAATAACTCCTATTAGAAGAGGGATTTGTCACATGCAAGCGTATGCTTATGCAAATGGAAAGTTAGTTGCAGAAGCAGAATTAATGGCACAAATTGCTAGAAAAAAATAAAGTATGAATCAACCACTAGCGTATGTACATCCGCAAGCAAAAATAGCTAGAAATGTAGTTATAGAACCATTTACAACTATTCATAATAATGTAACTATCGGTTCTGGTACTTGGATAGGATCTAATGTAACTATAATGGAAGGCGCTAAAATTGGCGAAAATTGTAGAATTTTTCCAGGGGCAGTTATTTCTGCAATACCTCAAGATTTAAAATTTAATGACGAGGAAACTACCGTAGAAATAGGTAACAATGTTACTATTAGAGAATGTGTTACCATCAATAGAGGTACGGCAGATAGAATGAAAACAAAAATAGGAGACAACTGTTTAATTATGGCTTATTGCCATATTGCACACGATACTCTTGTTGGCGATAATTGTATTTTTTCTAACAATACAACTTTAGCAGGTCATGTAACTATTGGAGACAACGTTGTGTTGGCAGGTATGGTTGCTGTACATCAATTTGCATCTGTAGGTAATCATGCTTTTGTAACCGGAGGTTCTTTGGTTAGAAAAGACGTACCTCCGTTTGTTAAAGCAGCAAGAGAACCACTTTCTTATGTTGGTATGAACTCTGTAGGATTACGCAGAAGAGGGTTTACCACAGAAAAAATAAGAGAGATTCAAGATATTTACAGAATACTTTTTCAAAAAAATTATAATAATTCCCAAGCAATCGATATCATAGAAGCAGAAATGGAAGCAACTCCAGAACGCGATGAAATCATTCAATTTATTAAAGATTCGCATAGAGGAATTATGAAAGGATATTATAAAGCTAATTAAAAAACAGAAATGGCAACAACATCAGATATTAGAAATGGATTGTGTATTAAATACAATAACGATATATACAAAATAGTAGAATTTTTACATGTTAAACCAGGTAAAGGTCCTGCATTTGTAAGAACAAAATTAAAAAGTGTTACCAATGGTAAGGTAGTAGATAATACGTTTCCTGCAGGAAGAAAAATAGATGATGTAAGAGTAGAAACACACAAGTTTCAGTTTTTATATCATGATGGAGAGTTTTATCATTTTATGAACGAAGCAGATTATTCTCAGATTCGTTTATTAGAAGCTGCTCTAGATAATCCTGGATTAATGAAAGAAGGAGAAATTGTTACTATTATTATCAATTCTGAAGATAATATGCCACTTTCTGTAGATTTACCAGCAAGTGTTATTTTAGAAGTTACACATGCAGAACCTGGTGTTAAAGGAAATACAGCAACAAATGCTACAAAACCTGCAACGGTAGAAACAGGAGCTATAGTAAATGTACCATTGTTTATTAATGAAGGTGATAAAATTAAAATAGAAACCACTAAAGGTACTTACCAAGAACGTATTAAAGAATAGATTTCAGTTTGCAGTAAACAGTCTTCAGTTTGCAGTTTTTACTCAAACTTGCAAACTGAATATTGCAAAATGCAAACTGTAGATTATATAGAAATGAAATTCAAAAAACCACAAACGCTACAAGAAATTGCATCATTAATTAATGTAAATTATATAGGTGATGCAAATTTTGAAATTTCAGGGATCAATGAAATTCATGTTGTAACCAAAGGAGATATCGTTTTTGTAGATCATCCAAAGTATTATGAAAAAGCATTAAATTCTGCAGCAACTACTATTTTAATTAATAAAGAAGTAGCGTGTCCAGAAGGAAAAGCCTTGTTAATTTCAGACGATCCATTTCGTGATTTTAATAAAATAACAAAGCATTTTAATCCTTTTATAGCTTCTAAAGTTAGTATTTCGGATTCTGCGGTTATTGGAGAAAATACAATAATTCAACCAAATGTTTTTGTTGGTAACTATGTAACTATTGGTCAAAATTGTGTAATTCATCCTAATGTTACTATTTATGATCATTCTGTTATTGGTAATAATGTAACTATTCATGCAAATACAGTTTTAGGTGCAGATGCATTTTATTATAAAAACAGACCCGAAGGATTTGATAAATTAATTTCTGGTGGAAGAGTTGTTTTAGAAGACGACGTAGATTTAGGTGCATCTTGTACAATAGATAAAGGTGTTACCGGAGATACAACCATTGGAAAAGGTACCAAAATTGATAATCAGGTTCATGTTGGGCATGATACCAAAATTGGAAAAAAATGTTTAATAGCATCACAAACTGGTATTGCTGGTTGTGTAATTATTGAAGATGAAGTAACCATTTGGGGACAAGTAGGTACAAATAGCGGAATTACAATAGGCAAAGGAGCTGTAATTCTAGGGCAAACAGGAGTTACAAAGTCTGTTGCAGGAGGAAAAAGTTATTTTGGAACACCAGTTTCAGAATCAAGAGAAAAGTTAAAAGAAATGGCAGAAATAAAACGATTTTTAAAAGAGAGAAAGAATTCTTAAAATCCTTTTTTAAAAACAATCAATAAACTATTTTTGCGTAACAAAATTAAATATCAAACCAATGAGTGTTTTAGTAAATAAGAATTCAAAAATTATTGTTCAAGGTTTTACAGGTAGTGAAGGTACTTTTCACGCTGGTCAAATGATTGATTATGGAACGAATGTTGTTGGAGGTGTAACTCCAGGAAAAGGAGGTCAAGTACATTTAGGAAAACCTGTTTTTAACACAGTAAAAGAATCTGTAGATAAAGTAGGTGCAGATACATCAATTATTTTTGTACCACCAGCTTTTGCTGCGGATGCAATTATGGAATCTGCAGATGCAGGAATTAAAGTAATTATTTGTATTACAGAAGGAATTCCTACAGCAGATATGGTAAAGGTAAAAGCTTACATAGATAATAAAGATTGTAGATTAGTTGGTCCTAACTGTCCAGGAGTAATTACTCCAGATGAAGCTAAAGTTGGTATTATGCCAGGTTTTATTTTCAAAAAAGGTAGAGTAGGTATTGTATCTAAATCAGGTACCTTAACTTATGAAGCAGCAGACCAAGTTGTAAAACAAGGTTACGGAATTACTACAGCAATTGGTATTGGTGGAGATCCAATTATTGGAACGACTACTAAAGAAGCCGTTGAGTTGTTAATGAATGACCCAGAAACAGAAGCAATTGTTATGATTGGTGAAATTGGTGGTAATTTAGAGGCTGAAGCTGCACAATGGATTAAAGCGGATGGAAACAGAAAACCAGTTGTTGGTTTTATCGCAG
Source organism: Polaribacter staleyi (assembly GCF_038024045.1). Taxonomy (NCBI): domain Bacteria; kingdom Pseudomonadati; phylum Bacteroidota; class Flavobacteriia; order Flavobacteriales; family Flavobacteriaceae; genus Polaribacter; species Polaribacter staleyi. The sequence continues at coordinate 346,106 of NZ_CP150665.1, forward strand.
GTCAAACTGCACCAGCAGGAAGAACAATGGGGCATGCAGGTGCTATTGTTGGTGGCGCTGATGATACAGCACAAGCAAAAATGAAAATTTTAGCAGAAAACGGAATTCACGTTGTGAGTTCTCCAGCTAAAATTGGTGAAATGATTGCAAAAGTATTAAAGTAATTCCATTTTCATTAAGAAACTGTTAAAATTTTAGAATAAAATAGTATAAACTCCGATGAATTCGTAAATTCATCGGAGTTTTTTATTTCAACCAAAATTATATTTATGAACAAGATTAAATTGTTATGTATTAGCTTTTTGTTAGTTGCAGTCGCGAGCTGTAAAACAGAAACAAAAACGAGTTACGAGGTAACTTCAAAAAAAGATGCCAACGGATTATCTTATGAAACCGTAAAAAATGATCCGACAGGTTTGCGCTTGTACACTTTAGAAAATGGTTTAAAAGTGTATTTAAGTCAGAATTCTGATGAACCTAAAATTCAAACCTACATTGCTGTAAGAGCAGGTTCTAATTACGATCCTAAAGAATCTACAGGTTTAGCGCATTACTTAGAGCACATGGTGTTTAAAGGAACACACAAAATAGGAACTGCAGATTGGGAAAAAGAAAAAGTGTTTTTAGATACAATTTCTAATTTGTACGAGCAACATAGAGTAGAAAAAGACGCTGACAAAAAATTAGCGCTCTATAAAGAAATTGATAGAGTCTCTTTAGAAGCCTCTAACTATTCAATTGCCAACGAGTATGATAAAATGACTGCCTCTTTAGGGGCTACAGGTACCAATGCATATACTTGGTTTGAGCAAACGGTGTACACCAATAAAATACCAGCCAACGAATTAGATAAATGGGTAGATTTAGAAGCTGAGCGTTTTGGTACTTTAGTGTTGCGTTTATTTCATACAGAATTAGAAGCTGTTTTTGAAGAGTTTAATCGTGGACAAGATAATGATTTTAGAAAGCGTTATGCTGCCATGTTAGATGGTTTGTTTCCGAATCATCCATACGGACAACAAACAACAATTGGTAAAGCAGAGCATCTAAAAAATCCATCTATGGTAGATATTCATAACTACTTTAATAAATATTATGTGCCCAATAATATGGCTGTAATTTTAGTTGGAGATTTTGAATTTGAACCAACCATTAAAAAAATAAATGCCACTTTTGGTAAATTTGAAAGAAAAGAATTAACGCACCCAACTTTAGCAAAAGAAACTAAAATTACAGCACCAATTGTAAATGAAGTTTTCGGGCCAACATCAGAATCTATTTCTATAGCATTTAGATCTGAAGGAATTAATACAGAAGAAGAAAAAATGGTAACGCTGTGCGATATGATTATGTCTAATGGAAATGCAGGTATTATCGATTTAAATTTAAATCAGAAACAATTGGTGCAAAGAGCAGGTTGTTCTCCTACTTTTTTAAATGATTATGGATATCATTCTTTTACAGGTTCCCCTAAAACAGGACAAACCTTAGATGAAGTAAAAGAATTATTATTAGCTCAAATAGAAAAATTAAAAAATGGTGAGTTTGAAGATTGGATGATTGAAGCAGTTGTTAATGACTTAAAATTAAGTCAAACAAAACAATATGAAGATAATTCGGCTTTAGCAGATACTTATGTAAATGCTTTTATTTATCAACAAGATTGGTCTAAAAGAGTTCAGTTTTTAGATGATTTAAAGAAAATATCAAAAGAGCAATTAACTGCATTTGCTAAGAAATTTTATCAAGATAATTACGTAGTAACCTATAAAAGAAAAGGAGAAGATAAAAATATTGTAAAAGTTGCAAACCCTGGTATTACACCAGTACATTTAAATAGAGATAAAAGTTCTGCATATTTAACAGCTTTTAATAAAGTTGAGTCGAAACCTTTACAACCTAAATATGTAGATTATAAAACAGCAATTAAAGAAACAAAAACAGCAAACGGAATTAAAGTTTCTTATGTTTTAAATGATAAAAATGATTTGTTTGATATGAATATCATTTTTGATATGGGTAGTGATAATGATAAGAAATTAACCCTAGCTGCAGGTTATTTAGAATATATTGGTACAGATAAATATACTAATGAAGCGCTTAAAAAAGAGTTTTACAAATTAGGTATTTCTTATTACGTTAGTACTGCAAATGATAAAACGTATGTTGGCTTAAATGGCTTAAAAGAAAACTTACCTAAAGGGTTAGAGTTATTAGAACATCTTTGGGATAACGCCAAAGCGGATAAAGATGCTTATAATAAATATGTAGAAAAAATTTACAAAGGTCGTCAGGATGGAAAAACCCAAAAAGGAAATATTCTTTGGAATGGTTTGATGAATTATGGTAAATATGGAGAAAATTCTCCGCTAAGAGATATCATGCAAATTGATGAATTAAAAGCAATCGATCCAGAAGAATTAGTGGCACTTGTAAAAGATATGAAAAACTACAAGCAACGTATTTTTTATTATGGTAAAGATGTAGAAGCAGCTGTTGCTGCATTAAATACAAATCATAAAATCTATGGAGATTTAAAAGAATATCCGGTAGCTAAAGAATATAAAGAAACTGAAACAGGTGGAAATGTATTTTTTACAGATTATGATATGGTACAAACAGAATTGATGTTTTTAGCAAAAGGCGAACCTTTTAAAGCAGAAAACATGGCAGCATCAACGTTGTTTAATACGTATTTTGGTAGTGGATTATCATCAATCGTATTTCAAGAAATAAGAGAATCAAAATCTTTAGCATATTCTGCTTTTGCCGCTTATAGCAACGCATCTAAAAAAGGAGATGCCAATTATGTGATGGCTTATGTGGGTACACAAGCTAATAAATTAGAGCAAGCTGTAGATGCTATGATGGAATTGATGAATGATATGCCAGAAGCAGAAAAACAATTTAACGCAGCAAAAGAAGCAACCTTAAAAAAATTAGCAGCTCAAAGAATTACAAAATCTAATATTTTTTGGTCTTATGAAAGATTGCAAAAATTAGGAATTGATAATGACAATAGAGAAGCAATGTACAATGCTATAAAAGAGATGACTATAGATGATTTAAAAGCCTTTTTTAATAAAAACATTAAAGGAGAATCGTATAATGTTATGGTTATTGGTAATAAAAAAGACTTAAACGTTCAATCTTTACAAAAACTAGGAAAAATAAAAGAATTAGACATCGATTATTTATTCAATTATGTAGATAAAAAGGAGGTAAAACAATAGTCGTTTAGCTTGATGTAATTAATATCAAAATTTCTTATAAATAAAAACTCGTAGACCCAATTTGGGTTTACGAGTTTTTTTATTTTTAGTATCTTTGCGGCCTTAAAAACAACTAAATAATATGAAATTATTAGAAAATAAATCAGCAATTATTACTGGTGCTACAAGAGGAATTGGTCGTGGAATCGCTATTGAATTTGCCAAACAAGGTGCAAATGTGGCTTTTACTTACAGTTCTTCTGTTGATGCTGCAAATGCTTTAGAAGAAGAATTAAAAGCTTTTGGCGTTTCTGCAAAAGGATATCAATCTAACGCGGCAGATTTTGATGCTGCTCAAGAATTAGCTAAAGAAGTTTTAAAAGAATTTGGAGCTATTGATATTTTAGTAAACAATGCAGGTATCACAAAAGATAATTTGTTAATGCGTATTTCTGAAGACGATTTTGATAAAGTAATTGAAGTAAATTTAAAGTCAGTTTTTAATTTAACCAAAGCCGTTATTCGTCCGATGATGAAACAACGTAAAGGTTCTATTATAAATATGAGTTCTGTTGTAGGTATTAAAGGAAATGCTGGTCAAACTAATTATGCAGCTTCCAAAGCGGGTATTGTTGGGTTTTCTAAATCAGTTGCTTTAGAGTTAGGTTCTAGAAATATTAGAAGTAACGTTGTTGCTCCTGGTTTTATAGAAACAGAAATGACAGAAAAATTAGACGAAGCAACTGTGCAAAGTTGGAGAGATGGAATTCCTTTAAAAAGAGGAGGACAGCCAATAGATATTGCGAATGCTTGTGTGTTTTTAGCTTCTGATATGAGTTCTTATATAACTGGGCAAACATTGTCTGTAGATGGCGGAATGAATTAAGAAAATACTTCTTATATAAATTAAACAGTGTTCAAAAAAGGAAAGGTCAGTTTCTTAGAAACTGTCTAAGTTTTAAAATCTCAGGTTAAATTTTAACCTGAGATTTTTTTATTTATTAATTTTAAATTTCACATACTCTTTTATTGTTTCTGCTCCTTTAAAGACTTTGTGAAAAAAGTTAAGAATTATGGATTTAAGCTTTATCTATTTTGCAATGACAAAGGGTAAGTTATTAATTTTTCTACTATCAGTGCATATGATCAATTTCCAATTAAATAGAAAAAGTTAGATGATAAGGTATTTAGATTTTTTTTTGGAGATAAAGGCCTGTTAGAAGGTTTGGTGCTAAAAGGAATTCATTTTAGAACATGGATTGTATAGAAACATGAAAAGAAAGCAATGAGTTTTATATATAAGATAATTTTTAGAAAAAGAGCAATTATTTAATTGGTAAATGATATTCTCAAAAGTTTTTGCTTTTTAGAATACTCCGTACTTTTTTGTGTTGTTACAAATTTTATATAGGATAGATCTTTTGATAAATTTATACAAAACATAACCTTAAGACTTATAGTTTATTCTTTTTTATCAAAAAAAATCTATAAAATTCCTGATTTTTTGCATGAAAAAGGGGGGGAAGGAACAATATTTATAATGTTTTTAAAATTACAAGGACAAATCAAAGTATTTTTTTTAATTGAATTAAAATCATTTTTTAGAGGTTATACTTTACGTTTTCTTTTATAAGAATATCTATAGGAAGGTGATGTTTTGTGTTTGATATTTTATTATGAATTAGATAATCAGATAATAGTCTTACAGATTCATATCCTTGATCAAAAGGTTTTTGAGATATTAAAAAAGAAACAGTATCATTTAATAAGCATTCTGTGTTTTGTGGTGTATTATCAAAACCAACCAGTTCAAGGTCTTTTAATAGATTATCTTCTATACAATCAACAACGATATAAATTCTACTAGAGGGTACAAATATGCCTTTAATGGAAGTATGTGCTTTTAGATAATTGTTTATTTGTTCTTTGGTTTCCGAGGAGTTGTTAAAAGTGTCAATCTTTAAAGTTTGTATTTTATAATCAATTTTATTTTTAAAAAAATAATCATTAAAGCCCTCAATTCTATTAGAAACAGCGTTGTTTTTAGTGATGTTGTGTTTAGATTGTATTATAAGAAGTTCCGATGAATTAGGAATGCTAAAATGCATTAATTTACCGGCTATATAACCTGCTGTATAAGAATCTTGACCTACATAGGCCATGTTCTTAAATCCTTTAATATCAATATTTAAAAATAAGTATGGAATATTTAATATTTCTAATTGAGCTACAATTTGATGTGTCTCTTTAGAAAAATTAGGCACCATTATAACTGCAGTAGGTTTTGTTTCTAATAATTCTTTAAATCTATTAAGATAAGAAAGTACGTTGTATTGATTGTAAGTAAAGCTTTTAACTTGAACTCCGTGATTTATTACATCATTTGCAGCTTTTAAAATACCTAAATAAGGAAATTTCCAAAAGATGTCATCATCATTATATTCTGGTATCAATACAGAAATTTGATGTTTGTTTTTAGAGGCAAGTGCACTTGCTACAGGGTTTACACTAAAATTATGGTGCTCAATTATTTGTTTAACTTTAGCTTCTGTTTTCTTAGAAACACCACCTCTGTTATGTATCACCCTATCTACAGTACCTTCAGAAACTTTTGCCTCTTTGGCAATATCTTTTATTGTAATCATATTTAAATTAGTGATTCCTGGTATTTTAATTCGATGCAATTTAGTAAAAATATTATAATTTGTGTACGCACACAAAATTTTAATTGTTATATTTGTGTGCGTACACGTAAATAAAAAATATTATTCGTTAAAGTATTTATGGTGATAAAAATAGGAGTGTTTTTAGACGCAGAATTATGGTTTAGAAGAGATTAATAATTAATTTAAAAATAAAGAAATATTTGGACACAATATTTAATATTAAAGATAAAGTAATCATAATCACAGGTGGTTATGGTGTTTTAGGTTCTAACATAGCAAAGCATTTAATAGCATCTGGTGCTAAAGTGGCTATTTTAGGAAGAGATAAAGAAAAGGCAGATAAATTGGCTAATTCTTTATCGAGTACACATGCTTTAGGTTTTAAAGCAGATGTTTTAGATAAAGAAGGTTTAGAGAAAATTAAGGATGAAATTATTGATGTTTGGGGAAAAATTGATGTCTTAATTAATGCAGCAGGAGGTAATATGGCAGGAGCTACTATTGCTCCGGAAGATTCTCTTTTTGATATTTCTATTCCAGATTTTAAAAAAGTAACAGACCTTAATTTAATGGGAACCGTAATACCTTCAATCGTTTTTGGAAAACATATGTCACACCAAGGTAATGGGTCTATTGTTAATGTGAGTTCTATGGCGGTACCCCAAGCGTTAACAAGAGTTGTAGGTTATTCTGCGTCAAAAGCAGCTATGGAAAACTTTACCCGTTGGATGGCCGTAGACATGGCTTTAAAATTTGGTGATGCAATTAAAGTAAATGCAATTGCCCCTGGTTTTTTTATTGCAGATCAAAATAGAAAATTACTAACTAATAAAGATGGTTCTTTAACAGATAGAGGAAATACGATTATACAAAATACACCAATGAAACGCTTTGGTGAAGCAGAAGAGTTAAATGGAGCAATACATTTATTATGTAGTGAAGCTTCAAAATTTATTACTGGAACTGTTATTTCTATTGATGGTGGTTTTGGTGCTTTTAGTGGAGTTTAAATAAGTAAATAAATGATACAAAATTTAGAACAAACTTGGCGTTGGTACGGACCTGATGATCCTGTTTCTTTATCAGATATAAAACAATCTGGAGCAACAGGTATTGTTTCTGCGTTACATCATATTAAAAATGGTGAAGTTTGGACGGTAGAAGAAATCATCAAAAGAAAAGATATTATAGAAAATGTTGGGTTAACGTGGTCTGTTGTAGAATCTGTACCCATTCATGAAAATATTAAAACGAAGTCTGGAGATTATCAATTGTATATTGAAAATTATAAGCAAACACTTTTAAATTTAGGTAAATGCGGAATTGATATTGTTTGTTACAATTTTATGCCAGTTTTAGATTGGACACGTACAAATTTAGATTATGAAGTTTCAGATAATTCTACAGCATTACGTTTTGAAGCAGCCGCTTTTGCCGCTTTCGAATTGTATTTGTTAAAAAGACCAGGTGCAGAAAATGAATATTCTGATGCTCAGAAACAAAAAGCAGCAGAATTTTTAAAGAATGCATCCGTAGATGATCAAAAAAGATTAATCAGAAATATTATTGCAGGTTTACCTGGAGCAGAAGAAGGCTATTCTTTAGAAGAGTTTAATACTATTTTGGCAACCTATAAAAATGTTGGTCCAAAGGAATTAAAGGCGAATTTGTTTTCGTTTTTATCAGAAATTATTCCAGCGGCAGAACAAGCAGGGGTGTTAATGTGTATTCATCCAGATGATCCTCCTTTTCCTATTTTAGGTTTGCCTAGAGTGGTGTCTACAGAACAAGATATTGTAGATATCTATAAAGCTGTTCCTTCTCATCATAATGGGTTAACTTTCTGTACAGGATCTTTTGGTGTAAGATCTGATAACGATTTAGAAGGTATGGTAGAACGTTTGGGAGATCGAATTCACTTTATTCATTTACGTGCTACGAAAAGAGATGTAGAAGGGAATTTCCATGAAGCAAATCATTTAGATGGTGATGTAGATATGTATGCTGTAATGAAAGCGTTGATTTTAGAACAGCAAAAAAGAATTGCTGCTGGTAGGCAAGATGTAAGAATGCCATTTAGACCCGATCATGGTCATAAAATGTTAGACGATTTAAAGAAAAAAACAAATCCGGGTTATTCTGGTATAGGTCGCTTGCGTGGTTTGGCAGAATTACGTGGATTAGAATTAGGAATTAGACGATCATTATAAAATGAATTAAAATTACACCTCATTAGTTTAAAAGCTAATGATGTAAAAATATATTATGTCAACAACTTTCGAAATAAGATACGCTTCAAGTCCACAAACAGTAAAAAAATACGACACTCAAGAATTAAGAAATGAGTTTCTAATTCCTGATTTAATGGAAATAGGTAAAGTAAAGTTTACCTACACTCATTATGATAGATATATTGTTGGTGGAGCTGTGCCAATAGCACCTTTAAAATTAGAAACAATAGATCCTTTAAAAGCTGATTTTTTTCTAGAAAGAAGAGAAATGGGAATTATAAATGTAGGAGATAGGGGAAGTATTTCTGTTGATGGTGAGGTTTTTAAAATGAATCCTAAAGATGCATTATACATTGGTAAAGGTGCAAAAGAAATTGTTTTTATTAGTGACGATGCTAATAACCCTGCAAAATTTTATATCAATTCTGCACCAGCACATACTGCCTTTCCAACAAAACATATTACAAAAGAAGCTGCTAATAAAATAGAATTAGGAAGTTTAGAAACAGCAAATCACAGAACAGTAAACCAAATGATTATTGGAGGTATTGTAACTACTTGTCAATTACAAATAGGTATGACAGAGTTAAAAACAGGTTCTGTTTGGAACACAATGCCAGCACATGTGCATGATAGAAGAATGGAAGTGTATTATTATTTAGATATCCCTCAAAATCAATCAGTTTGTCATTTTATGGGACAACCACAAGAAACACGTCATATTTGGATGCAAAATCACCAAGCAGTAATTTCTCCTCCTTGGTCAATTCACTCAGGATCAGGAACGTCAAATTATACATTTATTTGGGGAATGGCAGGAGAGAATTTAGATTACAACGATATGGATGTCGCTAAAATAACAGATTTAAGATAAAAAAGATGTCTCAAACTTTATTATTATGCAGGTTTTGGTTGGAGATAAGTAATCAATTTAAAAAGCAAACAGATAGTGAGGCTTATTTAGAGAATTAAAAAAAAGACTAATAATCCATTGATAATAAAAATACTATAAATCAATATATAATGATAAATAGGAGTACTTTTTTTACGGTTTTACTCATCACTCTTTCTTTATTTTTAGTTGGATGTAAAACAGAACAAACAACTAAAGTTTTAAAATTGGCTCATGGTTTAGATACGCAACACCCAGTTCATAAAGCGATGGTAGTTTTAGGAGAAAAACTGAAAGAAAAATCTGGAGGAAAACTAATTGTTACTATTTATCCTAGTAGACAATTAGGGGGAGAACGAGAGTGTTTAGAATTATTGCAAATAGGAAGTTTAGATATTACTAAGGTTTCTGCGGCAGTTTTAGAGAATTTTATTCCAGAGTATAAAGTGTTTAGTGTGCCTTATTTGTTTAGGGACAAAGCACATACATTTAGTGTTTTTGATAGTGAAATTGGTGAAAATTTATTATTGAAAGGAGAAAAATTTAGATTACGTGGTTTAACTTTTTATGATGCAGGAAGTAGAAGTTTTTATATGAAAGAAAGTCCTATTAAAACTCCTAATGATTTAACAGGTAAAAAAATTAGAGTGCAAAAAAGTAACATGGCAGTTGCTATGATTAATGATTTAGGTGGGGCTCCAACACCAATTTCTTGGGGAGAATTATATACGGCCTTACAGCAGGGAGTTGTAGACGGAGCAGAAAATAATCCACCCAGTTTTTATACCTCCAAACATTACGAAGTTTGTAAATTTTATTCTTTAGATGAACATACTTCTGTACCCGATGTATTATTAATTGGTACAGATACTTATAGTCGTTTAAACGAACAAGAAAGAGGGTGGTTAAAAGAGGCTGTAGCAGAAAGTACCATAGCACAAAGAAAATTATGGGCAGCATCAGAAACAGCATCTTTGGCAGCAGTTAAAAAGGCAGGTGTGCAAATTTTTTATCCAGAGAAAAAACCTTTTGAAGAACAAACCAAAGGAATATTAGAGATGTTTTCTGATAATGAAGAAATGAAATCATTAATTATTTCCATAAAAAACCAACAATAATGAGAGCTAAAATTGATAATATATTAGAAAAATTAGTGCTTTTTATTCTAGCTTTAATGTTATTAAGTGTTGTTTGGCAAGTGTTTTCTAGATTTATTTTACGAAACCCAAGTACTATTACAGATGAAATTTCTAGTTTCTCTTTAATTTGGTTAGGATTGTTAGGTGCGGCTTACGCAACAGGTAAGCATTTGCATTTGGCAATAGATTTAATTCCTGAAAAAGTAGTAGAAAAAAAACAAAATTTATTTGATGCAATTGTTTACCTATCAACTTTTGTTTTTGCTTTTACAGTTATGGTTATTGGTGGGGTTAGACTGTGTCAACTAAGTTTTCAATTTGGTCAAACATCAGCAACTTTAGAAATCCCTTTAGGTTTCATTTATTTAGTGGTGCCTATTTCTGGAATTTTAATTAGTTATTACAGTTTAGATACATTTATCTATAAGAGAAAATTAAATAAAGCTTAAAAGATATGAATTTAGTTGAAGTTTTAATTTTAGTGACCAGCTTTTTAATATTCTTATCATTAAGAGTACCAATTGCTTATGCTATTGGGTTAGCTGCTTTATTTACTTTGTTAAGTGCCATGCCTTTTTTACCTTCTGTAACTACATTAGCACAAAGAATGGCAACTTCGTTGGATAGTTTTACGTTATCTGCAATACCATTTTTTATATTGGCAGGTCAAATAATGAATAGAGGTGGAATTGCAGTTAGGTTAATTAATTTTGCAAAGGCAATTGTAGGGCCACTTCCTGGAGGTTTGGCTTTTGTAAATATCATTTCTTGTATGCTTTTTGGTGCAATTTCTGGATCTGCAGTGGCTGCAGCATCTGCTATTGGAGGTTTTATGAACCCAATGATGGAAAAAGATGGATATGATAAATCCTTTAGTGCTGCCGTAAATATAACAAGTGCAACAACAGGATTAATAATTCCGCCAAGTAATGTGTTAATTGTTTATTCTTTGGCAAGTGGTGGTGTTTCTATTGCGGCCTTATTTATTGCAGGTTATGTACCAGGTTTATTAATTGGTTTAGCTTTAATGGTTGTGGCTTTAATTTATTCGATTATAAAAAAATATCCAACAGATAAATTAGTTAGTTTTAGAGAGTTTTTTAAACGTTTTATTGATGCTTTACCTAGTTTAATGTTGTTGGTTGTAGTTATTGGAGGAATTGTAGCTGGTATTTTTACAGCCACAGAAGCATCTGCAATTGCTGTAATTTACACATTAGTTTTAGGTTTTGTTTATAAAGAAATTGCAGTTAAAGATATTTCTCCTTTGTTGTTAGAAACAGTAAAAACATCTGCAATTGTACTGTTATTAATTGCAACGTCTATTGCTATGTCTTGGGTAATGAGTTACGAAAACATTCCGCAAGAAATTAGTAATACGTTATTATCAATTAGTGATAATCCAATTGTTATTTTAATTATTATCAATTTAATATTATTATTTGTAGGGGTTTTTATGGATATGACTCCTGCTGTATTAATCTTTACACCAATTTTTCTACCAATTGTTACAGAATTAGGGATGAATCCAATTCATTTTGGAATTATTATGATTATGAATCTTTGTATTGGGTTATGTACTCCGCCAGTGGGTTCTGTACTCTTTGTAGGTTGTAGTGTAGCAAATTTAAAAATTCAACAAGTAATAAAACCCTTGTTACCTTTATTTTTGGTGATGATAGCAGTATTATTATTAATTACATATTTTCCTGAATTAACACTTTGGTTGCCAAGACAATTTGATTTGTTGTAGTCTAGAATTGTAAATGTTTTTTTATGAAGTAAACAAGTCCATTATTTTCATAACAGATACTCCATTTTCTATAGAACAAGGATTTTTCTCTTTACCTAAGAAATAATTTACAGTACTTTCTATCATTGGTTGTTGAATATGAACCGGATTTTTAAAACTGAAGACTTCTTCCTTTTTAATAGTAGATACAGTTATTTCTTCACCATAAAAAGAAAAGGTAATTGTGCCATTTTCGCCATAGATTTTACATTCATCTTTTACAGTATTTTCTGATGCATTAAAATTCCAAATACCTCTAAATTGAATTCCGTTTTCAAACTCAATAATTCCGTTTACAAGATTAGCCGCTTTGTTTTTGTTTGTTGTATCAGTAAAACCTATTGCTTTTTTTATTTCACCAAAATAATAATACATTAAATCTATTTGATGAGGTGCAATATCATGAAAATATCCACCACCAGAAATCTCTGGTTCTAATCGCCAATTAGTTGCTGTTTTAACAATGATTGTATTTTTTTTAGATTGTAGAATTTTAAGATCTGCGAATAATATTTTGCCAATTACATTATTGTCAATTAACTGTTTTACTTTTAAAAATGCAGGTAATTTTCGTCTATAATGCGCAACAACTAATTGATCATTTGTATTAATAAGCTTATTTAATTCTAGTGCTTCAGAAAAATTTAAAGTTATAGGTTTTTCTAAATACACACGTTTTTGTGCAGTCAAACATTTTTTAGCAATTTCTAAGTGACTAGAAGGCGGAGTTGCTATATAAACAGCATTTATTTCTGGGTTATTTAATAACTCCTCTACAGAAGTGTACCAATAAGGAACTTGGTGTCTTTTTGCAAAATCTTTTGCTTTTATGGCGTTTCTTCTCATTACAGCAATAAGTTTCGAGTTTTTTACTTTCTGAAAAGCAGGCCCACTTTTTACCTCTGCAACATCTCCGCAACCTATAATTCCCCAATTAATAGTATCCATAAAAAGAGGGTTTTATTATTTAAAATTGAAATAACTTTTAGCATTATAATAACAAATGTCACTTACAATTTTACCTAAAAACTCTTCGTCATCTGGCAATTCTCCGTTTGCTACATCAGTACCAATTATGTTACATAAAATTCGTCTAAAATATTCGTGTCTTGTAAACGATAAAAAGCTTCTAGAATCTGTTAGCATACCAACAAAACAACTTAATAAACCTTGATTAGAAAGTGTATTAATCTGTTTTTCCATACCATCTTTTTGATCTAAAAACCACCAAGCAGCACCAAACTGAACTTTTCCTTTTATATTACCATCATTAAAATTACCAACCATGGTTGCAAACACTTCGTTGTCTGAAGGGTTTAAATTGTAAACTATTGTTTTTGTTAATTGATTTGTGGTATCTAAAGTATTTAAATAGCCACATAATGATTCGGCCTGAGAGAAATCTCCAATAGAATCAAAGCCAGTATCGGGCCCTAAAGTTTTTAATAAACGTTTATTATTATCTCTAATTACACCCAAATGTAATTGTTGAGTCCAACTTTTTTTATGATACATTTTTCCCAAAGCAATCATTGTTTTTGCTTTAAAGAAAGATACTTCTTCTTTTGATAAGTCCTTATTTGCTTTTATTTTCTTAAAAAGTAAAGAAATATCATATACATCCGTTTCAAAATAATACAATTGTCCAAATCCATGATCTGATAACTTACAACCATTTTTATTAAAAAAATCGATTCTATTTTCTAAAGCAGCCAATAGGTCATTAAAATTATCAATAGATAAATTACTTGCTTTTTCTAGTTTTAAAAGATATTTATTATATGTTTTTACATTTTCTACGGCAAATGCTTTATCAGGTCTAAAAGTTGGAAATGTTTTTACTTTTGTCTTGTCTTTTTGAATAGCAATATGATATTCTAAAGAATCTATAGGATCATCTGTAGTACATAAAGATTCTACATTCATCAATTTTAATAAACCATTTGCAGAATGAGTTTTTTCTTGCAACATTTTTGCAGTCTTTTCATAGATTTCTTCTGCATTTTCTGGTGTTAGAATTTCATTAATTCCAAAATATGCTTTTAGTTCTAAATGTGTCCAATGAAAAAGCGGATTTCTAATTGTAAAAGGTACAACTTCTGCCCATTTTAAAAACTTTTCTTTATCAGTTGCGTCCCCTGTAATATATTTTTCATGAATCCCAAAAGCACGCATTGCACGCCACTTATAATGATCTCCAGATAACCAAACTTGTGCTATGTTTTCAAACTGTTTATCTACAGCTATTTCATTAGGAGGTAAATGATTGTGATAATCTATAATGGGTAATTTTTTAGCAAAATTGTGATATAATTTTTTAGCAAAATCAGTTTGAAGTAAAAAATCATCCTTTAGAAATGTTTTCATTTTTTTAGTATAAGTGTAATTCTTAATTGAAATAAAATACTCAAAATCAAAGATACAAATTATGAAGATTTTTTTCTATCCAAAGTGTTTTTTTGTCGTAGTTATAACTACTATTTCAGTTAAAATATTTTGTAGTAATGGTAGAAGGAGAAGTAACTATAGAAATAATTATTCAGCAGCGATTAAAATATGTGCTGAAGTTGTTAGTTGTTTTCAATTACTTATGAGTATAATTTTTGGTTTACAACTTAAATCACTGTAAATGCGGTGTTCGTTGTTTTTTTTAATATATAAAATAACACATCTTATACTCATTGCATAAGTAAGTTTTTTAATTTTCTAGTAAAATATTTCTAGAATAATGATATAAAAAGCTGGATATAAAACAGGAAAAAATTACTAAGTATTTAGAATACTAGCTACACCTATTAAATATTGATTAAATAATTTTTCTGAAATATTTTATCATAAATATCTTTACTAAACATATATAATTGCGCTGGTTTTTTTGATACTCCAACTTGTTTCTCATCTAAAGGAACAATATATTTTTTGTTAATTAATTTTCTTCTAAAGTTTCTATTATCAATTTCTATAGCCAAAATAGATTGGTATAGGTCTTGCACCTCATTAATGGTAAACTTATCTGGTAATAATTCAAAAATAATAGGTTCTTGCAAACATTTTATTTTTAAATCTTCATAAGCTTCTTCTATAATTTGTTGATGATCGAAACCTAGTTCTGGTAAATCATTAATAGAAAACCATTTTGCTTGGTATTTATTATCGGTAAGGGAAACTTCTTCCGTTTTTAATAAAAAATAGTAAGCAATAGTAATTGTTCTTAAGTTAAATTTTTCATTTTCAATCCAAAGTAAATCTTTTTTTCCCATTAACCTGTTAGGGTTTCCAAATGCTTTAAACTGTTTTTTATAAAGGTTTGTTAATCCTGTTAACTCTTTTAATACTCTAGATGCAGCATCGTCTAAAGCTTCATTTTCAAACACATGATATCCTGTTAAAACGTAATCATCTACCAATACTTTGTCTTTAGATGCAGATTCTAAATAACGTTTTATCAACAATACATTTAATGATTTGGTTTCTGTATCGTAACCAAAAACAACACAATCTACCGATAAATTTGGGATTTTATTAATTTCCATATTATAAGTTAGGATGTAAATTTACATTAATATTTTATAAATCAATAATAAACGTCAAATATACATTATTAGTCAAACTATTTTAACTTTTATCACAATAAAGAATAAATATTAATTTATTTATGCTCTTTTTATAATTGTATAAATTCACTACCTAAAGCAATGTAGTGTTAAATTAGAGTACTATAAAGATAATTTAGAATATTTTTTCTACTCTTTTTTTAAGTTTGTATTATTTTTTTATATACATTTGCTTATCAAACGTCATTTTGACGCTTTTGAAAAAGTTGGTTTTCAATTAACTATATAAATTAAAAAGAATGAAACTAACATTTCAGTATTTAAAACAAAAAAACATATTTACTTCAAAAGTAAATATGAAATCATTATTTGTTTTTGCACTTTTTCTATTGGCTCTTCAAACGATGAATGCTCAGGAAAATAATTCAAAAGATGATTACCAAGCATTTATAATTGGTGGACATTTAAAAAATATGCACTTATGGCACGGGAGTGTTGTTCATCCAGGAGCAATGATTGCTACGGGTATAGAATACAATTCTAAAAACAAGAAATTTACTTTTGGTTTTTGGGGTGGTGCAAGTTTTTCTACAATAGATGTAGAAAACAATGCAACAGGTAAAAATGAAAGTGCTTATTATAAAGAAGTCTCAATTTATACTAAATATCGCTTCTCTGATGCTTTTT
The DNA here is from genome assembly GCF_038024045.1 of Polaribacter staleyi. Classification (NCBI taxonomy): domain Bacteria; kingdom Pseudomonadati; phylum Bacteroidota; class Flavobacteriia; order Flavobacteriales; family Flavobacteriaceae; genus Polaribacter; species Polaribacter staleyi. The sequence goes on from NZ_CP150665.1 coordinate 362,279, forward strand.
TTATTGAAGCTGTATCTCATAATAATTACACAGGAGTGGAAGAAAGGGGAGATAAATTACAATTTTGGAGTTATGATAAAACACAAGGCTATAATTTTGTAGATGTTAGTTTTGGTTATAATGTTACACTAAACACATTATTGTATTTGGCTACTATTGTAAATGGTGGTTCTGGAGATTATGAAATTCAGAGAGATGGTTCTTTAAAGAATTCTTGGACACATTATTTTGAAGTTCAAAGTAAAGTATGGCAAAAACGAGATGCTAGTTTATCACTTTTTGCTGGTGGAGCTTGGTCTTTTATTACAGATAAAACTTTTTATACCAATAATGCAGGAAATATTATAAATGTAGGAGCTACATTAAACAAAGATGTAAAAATAGGCACCTACAAATTGCCAATTGGTGTTACTGCGATGTGGAATCCGGAACAAGAAAAAATGGTGCTTCAACTTGATATAGCGTTATTTTAAGATCAATATAATTTCTAAATATTTACAGTTTACCATGCCGCGCATTGTAACTAAAATTAAAAAGAACTAACTTTAAAAAAAACATTACATGGAAACACCCAATCAATACCAGCAGTTCGAAAACTTAGAAATAGAACAATTACCAATTGCTAAAAACAAACTTCATAATTGGACGCATTTTGCTGGTTTATATGCTGCAGAACATGTTGCTGCCACAGAATTTGTAATTGGTGCAACCTTTGTAGCTTTAGGTGCAACTACTAAAGATATTATTTTAGGTTTATTGATTGGTAATATATTAGCCGTTTTAAGTTGGACTTTAATTGCATCTCCTATTGCTGTAGATACTAGATTGAGTTTATATACATATCTTAATAAAATAGCAGGAGATTCTATGACAAAGCTCTATAATTGGGCAAACGTTGTTATTTTTACGGTAATTTCTGCGGCAATGATAACCGTATCTTCTACAGCTGTTCGGTTTGCTTTTGATATTCCGGCACAATTAGATTGGTATCCAACAAACCTTTGGTTTGTTTTAATCGTTTTACTTGTTGGTATTGTAGTGGTTGCTATTGCTATATATGGTTTTACAGCAGTATCTAAATTCTCTGCAATTTGTGCACCTTGGTTATTTGTGATGTTTATTAGTGGTGCATTTATACTTTTACCTGCGCTTTCTTTAGATGTTTTAGGAGAAACGTTACCAAGTGGATGGACGGAACTTATAAATTTAGGAGATCAATCTATTTGGACCGGACTTAATAGCGATGGGGAACCAGGTATTGGATTGCTAGAAGTAATCGGTTTTGCTTGGGCAGCAAATTCAATTACTCATTTTGGACTTATTGATATGGCTTTGTTTCGTTTTGCAAAAAAGAAGTCTTACGGTTTAGCAACCAGTACCGGAATGATGTTTGGTCATTTTGTTGCTTGGATTTCTGCAGGAATAATGGGAGCTGGTGCTGCCGTTATTATCGGTAAATCTATTGTGGAATTAGATCCAGGAGATGTTGCTTATTATGCGTTAGGTTGGTCTGGTTTTGTAATTGTAATTGTAGCAGGTTGGACCACCGCTGTAGCTAATCTTTACAGAGCAGGTTTAGCTGCACAAGCAATTTTTACTAAAAGTTCAAGAAAAAAGACTACTATAATTGTTGGTTTAGTAACCATGGTAGTAGCTTGTTTTCCGTTTGTGTTTTCTCAAATGCTTCCACTATTAACGTATGCTGGTTTGTTAGTGGTGCCAGTTGGTAGTATTGTTTTTGCAGAACATCAAATATTTCCTAAAATAGGATATACACGTTATTGGTCTCAATACCGTAAATTAACATTTAGTACTCCGGCTATTGCTTCTTGGGCATTAGGATTGTTATTTGGGTTTGGTTTAAATATGTTAAATGTAATGTCTTTTTATTATTTATTTATACCAACTTGGATTTTTACAATACTTATTTACACCTTTTTAGCAGGACGTTATGGTGCAAAAGATAAATATCCAGAAGAAGAAGAAAAAGAGAGAATAAGAAATATCAACATAGAAAAATTTCAAGAAAAGAAGGCTGAAAAAGAAGTTGTTATCATAGTCGATAATTCACTATTTACAAAGGTGCTAAAAGTTATTTCATTACTTGTATTAGCAATTACGCTTGTGTTGGCTTGTATTGTGTTATTTGGCAGTGAAACAGAGAAAATATATATAGAAAATAGAGAACTATTTTATACATACGCATTTGTATGTACTGTAATTTATTTTGCAACATCAATTTGGGCACTTAGAAGAGGCAATTCTTTAAATAAATAAAAAATCATGGAAAATATAATTAAATTAAATCAAAAGAATTTAGTAGAAATTAGTACTAAAATAACTTCACCTACTTATAATAGAAGTGAAATTAAAACAGGTATTGTGCATGTGGGTATTGGTGGCTTTCACAGATCTCATGAAGCTTTTTATACGGACTTATTATTAGAAAATGAAGCGCAGAAAGATTGGGGGATCTGTGGTGTTGCATTGCTAGATTTTGATACTAAAATTTACAACACACTAAAAGAACAAGACGGTTTATATACGTTGATTATAAAAGAATTAGATGGTTCGTTAACAAAGCAAATTATCGGTTCTATGGTAGAAGTTTTATATGCACCTGAAAGCCCGATAAAAGTCATTGAAAAAATGGCAAGTCCGGATGTTAAAATTATTAGTTTAACAATTACAGAAGGTGGCTATAATTACAATGAAGCAACAGGAGAATTCAATTTTGAAAACCCTTTAATTCAACATGATTTAGAAACGCCAAGTGCACCTAAAACTATTTTTGGATATTTAACACAAGCGTTAAAATTACGAAAAGAAAAAGGTTTAAAAGGTGTTACCATTCAATCTTGTGATAATATTCAAGGAAATGGGCATATGGCAGAAAAAATGTTGTTGAGTTATGTAAAAGTTGCTGAACCAACATTAGTGTCTTGGATTGATGAAAACGTTTCGTTTCCGAATGCAATGGTCGATAGAATTACACCAGCAACATCAGCGTTAGATATCGAAAAATTAAAAGAAACTTCAGGTATTGATGATGGTTGGCCAGTAGTTTGTGAACCTTTTAAACAATGGGTTATAGAAGATAATTTTGCTGCAGGAAGACCTGCTTGGGAAACTGTTGGAGCTCAGTTTGTAAAAGATGTAGTACCCTATGAAAAAATGAAATTAAGTTTACTGAATGCAGGTCATTCTGTATTAGGAATTTTAGGCGCATTATATGGATATTCAACTATTGATGAAGCAGCAAATGACGCTGATATCAGTTCTTTTTTAAGAATATATATGGGGAATGAAGTAACACCAACTTTAGGAGATTTAGAAGGTGTAAACTTAAAAAATTATAAGTTTTCATTAATCCAAAGATTTGGAAACACTTACATAAAAGATCAAATTGAAAGAATTTGTTCTGAGAGTTCAGCTAAAATTCCAATTTTTATTTTACCAACGGTTTATGCGCAATTAGAGAATAATAGAACAATAAACCATGCCGCTTTTATCATTGCTGCTTTTGCAATATATAGTGTTGGAGTAAATGAGAATGGTTCGCAATTAATGATAAAAGACGCTATGGAAGCAATTTTAACTGAAAAAGCAATTTTATCAAGAAATAACCCTGCAGCTTTTTTAGAAATAGAATCTATTTTTGGGCAGCTTAAAAACTCTAAGATATTTTTAGAAGCTTATACCGATGCATATCAAAATATTGTTAAAAATGGAATAGAAAAATCGGTAAAAGATATAAATAGTACAGTTTTAAATAAAATTTAGATGGCAAATATTACATGTTTTGGCGAAGTGCTTTTGGACGTGTTTCCAACGCACAAAAAAATAGGAGGAGCTCCTTTAAACGTTGCAGTAAGATTACAATCTTTAGATAATAATGTATATATAATAACTAGGGTTGGAGCAGATGATAATGGTCAAAAAATTAAGGATTTTATTAAGGAAAATAACGTTAACAAAGTAGCCTTACAAGTAGATGAAAATCTAAAAACAGGAAAAGTTAAAGTAATACTAGATGATAAAGGTTGTGCTTCTTATGACATTATGTTTCCTAGGGCTTGGGATCAAATTGAATTGACAGAAAGTGCAAAGAAAATAGTTAAGGTTTCAGATGCTTTTGTTTTTGGTAGTTTGGTGGCTAGAGATGAAGTCTCTAGAAATACACTGTATGAACTTTTAAAAATAGCAAACTATAAAATTTTTGATGTTAATCTTAGAGCACCTTATTATAATATAGATGGTTTAAGTTATTTAATGAAGGAAGCTAATTTTATTAAATTTAATGATGATGAAATTTTTGAAATTTCAAAAGGATTAAATTTTTCATCAAATTCATTAGAAAAGAATATTCAATTTATAGCAGAAGCTACAGACACTAAATCTATTTGTGTTACAAAAGGTAGTGCAGGTGCAATACTCTATTATAATGACAAATTTTATTATAATAGTGGTTATTCAATAGAAGTTATAGATACAGTAGGTGCTGGAGATTCATTTTTAGCTTCTTTAATAAATAAATTATTAAAAGAGGTTGATCCTCAAGAAGCGTTAGATTTTGCTTGTGCTGTTGGTGCCATTGTTGCAAGTAGTGAAGGCGCAAATCCTGAAATTAAAGAAAGTGATATTTTAAACTTTATTGCACAAAAGACTGTTTAAAAGCAACGTTGTACATAATTAGTATTAGCAGAGGCTGTCTAAAAAGAATATCTTTTTAGACAGCCTCTTTTTTCGTTTAAGAATATAATATTAAAAATACCCCCAATAGAATACCGAATAAAGGAACCAATTTTTTACGTTTATTTTGTTCTTTAAATAGCAATCCACCAACTACAACTGCAATTAAAATCTGACTCCTTTTGATGGCCGATAATAACATAATTAATGCATCAGGATCTTGTAAAGCTTTAAAATAAAAGTAGTCTGCTGTTTGCAATAAAATTCCCACTGCGGGTATAGACCATCTAAATTTAAAGGCTTTTCTTTTATCAGCATAAGGAAACCAAGTAATAGATAAAATTATTAATAAAATTAGAATGGTGTAGAAGCAAAACCAAAATTGTAATGTTTGTGGGTTTAAGCTTAAATTCTGAATTAAAAATTTATCATACAATCCACTAGAAGCTCCTAAAAAGGTTGCACCGATAATGGCAAAAATCCATTTATTTCTTTTAAAGTTAATGCCTTCCTTTTTTCCAATTTTAGAATATAAAAGTACTGAGAGAATAATCAGGAAAAAACCAATCCATTGTAAAAAGTTTGGTTTTTCTTGATAAATAAAAATGGCACCAATAAAGGTGAAAAAAGGGCCTGCAGATCTAATTGGGGTTACAATAGTAATTGGTAAATGTTTTAATGCTTGATATGCTAAAACCCAAGAAGCTGCCATTATCATCGATTTTATAAAAATAAACCCATGAGTAGTCCAAGGAATATTTGTTATATAAAATCCTATCTTTTGCATATAATCTGGATTCCAAATAGATCCCAAATAGAAGGGAAGTATCAATAAAAAACCAGCAGAAATAGTTCCCAACAATACAGGGAAAACCTCATTACCTTGTACGGCATGTTTTTTACATAAATTGTGTAATCCTAAAAATAAAGCAGCTAAAAGTCCTAAGTACATCCACATAATGCGCGCGAAGATAGTAGAATCAAAAAAATATGAAACAGTTAATAATTAGTATTTTATTTAAAATTAAAAACAGCAATTAAAATTTTGGTTAACTTGTTGTGAGATAGTATTTTACTTTTTATTTAATGATTATTATTAAAAAGTTATTTTTTTAATAACAAACTTTTTCAATCTTTTAGGAGAATAAACGCTATCTTTTGTAAGAATTTTAAGAAAGTACCTAAATGCAGGTTTTTTAATTAAAAAAAGCTCTTTTATTGTTGTTTTTTATAGATTTCACCATTGTTTTCGTCTTTTTAACAAATAAATGCATATCAATTATATCCTTATTATTGATTTATTAAAGATTTGGTATCAATTTATTGTTATTAATGTAAAAAAATAAATGAAATAAAATTACTATTACAATAATCGCAACATATTTTAAAAATCATTGACATTTTCATAAAACTAATTTATATTTACTAAAAAATTATAAGATTTGAAAAAAACTACAACACTACCGCTATTTTCAACTTACGAATTAGATTCTAGATTTTATGATGAGCTCTTTAATAAGAATAATGAAATAAGAGAAGTTTATAAAACTTTGTATAATTTATTTGGATCTTATTCTGTTTCAGAATTTGATCGTTTAAATAAAAAAGCAAAAGATTCTTTTTTTAATCTCGGAATTACGTTTCAGGTTTATGGTGAGAAGGAGGTAAAAGAGAAAATTTTTCCTTTCGATTTATTTCCAAGAATTATTAATAATAAAGAATGGACTACCATAGAGAAAGGTGTTTTACAAAGAAGCAAAGCATTAAATCTTTTTCTTTGGGATATTTATCATGATCAGAAAATTATAAAACAAGGTATTGTACCTAAAGATTTAATTGATTCTTCTGTAAATTTTTTACCTCAAATGAAAGGGTTAGATCCTCCTGGAGGAATTTACAACCATATATCTGGTACCGATTTAATAAAGCATGCTGATGGTAATTATTATGTTTTAGAAGATAATATAAGATGTCCTTCTGGAGTAAGTTATGTTATAGGAAATAGAACAGCTGTAAAACATGCGTTGTTTGGTGTTTTTAATCAATATAAAGCACATACAGTGGTAGATTATGGATCTAAGTTATTAGAAACAATGGAGTCTGTAAAACCTAATGGAGTAGATGCGCCTGTTTGCGTTATTATTACGCCTGGTGTTTATAACTCTGCTTATTATGAGCATTCCTTTTTGGCAAAACAAATGGGGGTTGTTTTAGTAGAAGGTAGAGACTTATTTGTAGAAAATGGTTTTGTATACATGAGAACTATTTATGGACCAGAAAAAGTAGATGTTATTTATAGAAGAATAGATGATTTGTATTTAGATCCTTTGGTTTTTAAAAAGGATTCTATGTTGGGGGTTCCTGGTTTATTTTCTGTCTATTTAAAAGGAAATGTAACTTTAGTAAACGCTCCTGGTACAGGTGTTGCAGATGATAAAGCTGTTTACACCTATATGCCACAAATTATTAAATATTATTTAGATGAAGAACCAATATTAAACAATGTACACACCTATCATTGTAGTAGAAAAGACGAATTAAAGTATGTGCTAGAAAATATAGATAAGTTGGTTGTGAAACCTGTTGATGAGTCTGGTGGATATGGAATTTCTATTGGTAGTAAATTAACAAAAGAAGAAATAGAAACGGTTAAAAAAACAATATTAGCAGACCCTAGAAAATATATAGCACAACCTATTATGTCTTTATCTACACACCCAACGTATATTGATGATAATGAGTCTTTTGAGTCTAGGCACGTAGATTTAAGGACTTTTACGTTATTAGGAAAAGACATCGATTTTGTATTAAAAGGAGGCTTATCTAGAGTTGCGCTTAAAAAAGGAAATTTAATAGTAAATTCATCTCAAGGTGGTGGTTCTAAAGACACTTGGGTTTTAAAAAAATAAAGAAATATGTTAGCAAGAGTAGCCAATAACCTTTTTTGGATGGGGAGATATATTGAACGTTCAGAGCACCTAGCGAGGTTTTTAAACGTTAATTACTTTTCTTCTTTAGATGCACCAGATGAATTATCACAATCTAGGCAATTTGTATTGCGTTCTGTAATGTATATGTCTGCAGATGAAATTATAGATGCTGATATTATATTAGATGAAGAAGCGGTTTTGTTTAATGTTGGGTTAAATTTAGAAAAGCCTTATTCCATAGTAAATACGTTTATAAATGCACATGAAAATGCCCGTAGTTCTAGAGATTTAATTTCAACAGAATTATTTGAATGTATCAATACTGTAAATCATAGAATAAAAACATATCCAATAGATCAGTTTGTAAAAAGTGGGTTGTATGATTTTACATCTATTATCACGCAATCTGCATCAGATGCAAGAAGTAAAATTAAAAGTACACTTTTACATGATGAAGTTTATGCTATTATTATGTTGGGTGTTTATTTAGAAAGAGCTATTCAAGTATCAAGAATTATAAATTCTAAGCTAAGTGATGTTGCTGCTTCTAAAGAACTTTACGGAGAATTAGCGGGTAATTACCAATGGTCTACACTTTTAAAATGTGTTTCTACACACGATATGATGCGCCGTTTCTATAAAAAAACGCCGACTAGAAAAACATCCTTAGAGTTTATTATTTTAAATAAAAAGTGCCCTAGGTCTATAAAAAACTGTTTGTTTCAAATCTATAAATATATCTGTATTATTTCTAGGAATAAGGTAATTTCTGATGATTCTGCGGCCTTTTTAATTGGTAAAATAAAAGCAGAGTTTGAGTATAAATTATTTGCAGATATTGATGATAATTTAGAAGAGTTTATTGCAGATTTAATAAAGAAATTAATTTTAATAGCATCAAAATTAGAAGAGAACTACTTTAATATTACAGACCCTAGTTTTGTAAAAGAACAAGAAAATAAGGGAGAAGAAGAAACAAAAACTCAAACACAAGAACAGAAATAATAATTTTGGCTCTTTTTGTTTCTTTTAATAGGTTTTAAAAAGAAACAAAAAGAGCTTTTTTAGAATTTAAAATTGAGATTGTTGCTGACTTTGATGGTTTTTAGCTGGTCTTAAATCTACAGAAACATCCATAGTACTTTTACCTGTACTATAAATTACACCTTTTAATGGAGGTACATCATAATAATCTCTACCATGTGCAACTACAATGTGTTGATTTTTTGGTATTTGATTGTTGGTTGGGTCAAAATCTACCCAACCCAAAGTAGGTATAAATACAGAAAACCAAGCATGAGAAGCATCTGTACCAATCAATTTTTCTTTACCTTCTGGAGCTACTGTTTCTATATAACCACTAACATATCTTGCAGGTAAGCCCATAGACCTAACACAAGCAATGGCAATTTGCGCAAAATCTTGGCAAACACCTTTTTTCTCTTTCATTACTTCTTTTAAAGGCGTTGCTATGTTTGTAAAACCAGCAACAAAATCAAAATCAGTAAAAATACGTTGCATTAATTCATAAGAAGCCTCGTATAAAGATCTTTCTGGTTTAAAAGAAACCAATGCATAATCTTTAATTACAGTACTCATATCAGAAATTAAAGGAGAGACTAATACAAATTGTCTTGCTTCAATAATGTCTGGTTGTATTCCTTTTAATAATTTTAAAGATTCTTCAACAGTTACTTTTTTTCCTTCCACCAAATTTTCTCCTTCTATCTGAAGGTTATAATCTCTAATTACTTTACTACGTGCAATAACAACTAATTCTTCGTGATTTTGTTGTATAGAAAACCTTGTAACAGTATTACCAAAAAAGTCTAGTCTTTCTGAAATGTCTGTAGGAGTTGGACTTATTTCTAATGCGTATTCTAAAACAGTTTGTCCTTTAAAAGTTTTGGGCTTTAAGGTGGTTATGTTATGACAAAACGAAGCTCCGTTTTCATAACTATATTTTGTTTTATGCCAAAGATCAAAAATCATATTAATTAGAAATTTTTCTATCTACCAACTGTTTCTGTTGTTGAGAGTGGTTAAAGTAAGTGTCTGAAACGGACAACGAAGTAGTATTTAATAAATCGCTTAAATCAGATAATAATTCATCTAAATTTTTACGCATATTAGAAGTTTCATCAATTTCTAAAATTTCTTTTAGCGATAAGCTTTGTATTTTAGTAATTACTGTATCAATATTTTTCTGACAAGCGGTCATTTCTAAAGATGCATTTGCTTTTGGTAATCTATCAATATCTTTTTTAATTCGATGTACTTGATACATTAAAGATCTAGAATACTCTTTATCTAAAAGTAATAATTTTAGTACATTTTCTATACTTAAATAAGATTTGTAACTGTATCTGTAAATATTTAAACTCTCATGACTATTTAAAAGTGATTCTAAAATTTCGTATTCTAATTCTTCATTATAATTTACAATGATTAAAGATCTAAATTTTTCGATGGTCATAGAAGCTTGCTCTATCTGCAAACCGATAAAGTAGAGTAGGAGTCCTTGTCTTACTAAAATACTTTCTTCTGATAAAGCCATAAAAGCAATAAGTCTGGTAATAATTTTATCAAAGAATTTAGATAAAGTACTAGCAGAGTAACTTTCTTCTTCTTTTAATTTGACCAATTGTTTCTGAATTCCATCAAAAACTCTCCACATATCTTTAGACCACAAGTTTCTTAAAGAATAATAAGAGTTGTTAAAGCTTTGCATAGACTGTGCAAAACCACCAATTCTTTGGTTATCTAAAGTAAGTGCTTTAATTTCTTTTAGCGGATTTTTTAAAGCTTCTTCTGCTTTTTCTCCTGTAAAACCAGGAAAAGTAGATGTTATATTGGTAATAGATTGAAATAATATTTTTAAACTTTCTGATTCTGATTTTCGATCATTGTTGTATTGTACATGTGTCATTTGGTTTAAAACCATTCTTAAATACCTTGCAGTAAACAACGTTCTACCTAAATATCTACCAGACCAATACAAGTTTTCTGCGGTATTACTTGGCACATCATTAATGCTTTCTGTGTGGTTAGAGGTTGTTTTGTTCCAAGAATAGTTTTGCAGATAATTTTGTTTTTTATCAGAAACAATCCAAAAATCTTTACTAGTTCCTCCACGTTGGTTAGAAACAAATAGTTCTTCTCGTTCTGCAGCAACTCTAACCAAACCACCTGGCATTATGCTATAACCATCTTGTTTAGCAATAGAAAAAGTTCTACATAAAATTTTACGTGGTTCTAATTTTTCTCCCACAAAGTTAGGAGCTGTAGAAAAGGATATTTTTTCTTGAGCAACAAATCTATTCGGATTTTCTAAAATCTCTGCTTTTAAATCTTTTAGTTCTTCCTTACTTAAAAATTCACAGAAATAAATATGTTCTCTATGCGATCTGTCTATTCTTTTTACCACATAAGAAGGCAGGTCTTCTAGTACATGTTTTCGTTCTTTTTCTTGTCCGCACCACCACGAAGCAATTTGTGGTAAAATCAATTTTTCTTTTAAGAAGAATTCACAGATGTTTTCCATAAATGGGATGAGGGCAGGGTTTTCTAAAATACCACTTCCAATAGGGTTTACGATGGCAACATTTTGTAAACGAACTACTTCTAATAAACCTGCCACTCCTAAATAAGAATCTTCCTTTAATTCTAAAGGATCCATAAAATTATCATCTACACGTCTTAAAATAACATCAACTTGTTTTAATCCTTTTAAAGATTTTAACCAAACTTTACCGTGTCTTACCACTAAATCATTTCCTTTGACCAAAGGATGCCCTAAAAATGAAGATAAAAAGGAATGTTCAAAATAAGTTTCATTATGTGGCCCTGGTGTTAAAATAACCACCATTGGATTTTCTTTATTCGACGGAGCAACATTCAACAATAATTTATTAAAATCATTAAAGAAAGTAGAGGGTTGTTTTACATTGATATTGTTAAATATCTCAGGAATAATTTTACTTGTAGAAAATCTGTTTTCTAAAGCATATCCCATACCAGAAGGCGCTTGTGTTCTATCATTTACAACCCACATTCTACCATCTGGACCTCTTGCTAAATCTACGGCATGTACCAGTAATTGTTTTGCTGTTTTATATTCTATTTGATCACAAGAACGTAAAAAACCTCTGTGTGCATAAATTACTTCTGGCGGAATAATTCCATTTTTAAGCAATTCACGTTTTCCGTATAAATCTTTTAAAATTAGGTTTAAAAGCTCAGATCTTTGTTGAATTCCTTTTTCAACTTCTGTCCATTCTTTTTGATGAATTATAAACGGTACTACATTTAAATTCCAAGGTCTATTTAATCCTTTAGGATCATTATATACATTGTAAGTAACACCGTTTTCTGCTAAAAGCCAATCTATATCAGCTTGTTTAGAAGCTAATTCTTTGGGACCAATTTTTTGTAAATTGTCTAATAAAATTTTCCAATCCGATTTTTCGTCCATCTTAGAGATTAATAATTCGTCATATTTCGTTTTATTTAAAAAATAATCATATAAAATTGTCTTCTCAACTTTCTTGTCTTCTATCATCATAATTCACACTACCTATAAAAACTTCCTTACTTTTTTCTTAAATCTAAGGTATAAGGAAATTCAAAATTAACTGGCAATTCTTTAAACTTAAATCGTTTAGAGCTGCTATTTGGTTCTACACTTCTACTTGTGCTTTCAGTATTTGGGTTGATACTTTCTACAGGGTCAATTTCACCTTGTGTATGTCCAAATTCCCAGAAGCGATTAATTCTTCTTGATTCTGCTTCGTAACTATTTACTGGATATTCATCATAAGATCTACCACCTGGATGTGCCACAAAATAAGTACAACCACCAATAGAACGTTTGTTCCAGGTATCTACAATATCAAAAACAAGAGGTGTATCTACAGGAATTGTTGGGTGCAAAGCAGAAAACGGATCCCAAGCTTTATAACGCACACCAGCAACATATTCTCCATAAACACCTGTACTATTTAATTGTACTTTAACTCCGTTACAACTTAATACAAAACGATCTTCGTTAAAATTAGAAACTTTAACTTGTAATCTTTCTAGTGATGAATCTACATATCTTGCAGTTCCTCCACCGGTCATTTCTTCTCCTAAAACATTCCAAGGTTCTATACCAGCTCTTAATTCTAAATGAATATTATTAATATCTACCATTCCATGAAGTGGGAATCTAAACTCAAAAAACGGATCGAACCAATCTTCTTTAAAGTCGTAACCCGCTTTATTTAATTGGTCTACAATGTCTTTAATATCTTCTCTTACATAATGCTCTATTAAGAATTTATCATGTAATTCTGTTCCCCAGCGGACTAAATTATGTTCATAAGGTTTTTTCCAGAACCAAGCTACTAAAGTTCTAACCAATAGCATTTGTACCAAACTCATTTTTGGATGCGGAGGCATATCAAAACCACGCAACTCTAAGATACCTAATCTTCCGGAAGAAGAATCTGGTGAGTATAATTTATCAATACAAAATTCTGCTCTATGTGTATTACCCGTTAAATCGGTTAATAAATGTCTAAACAATCTATCGGTTAACCAAAAAGGAACTTCTTCGTCTTTCGGTATTTGGTTAAACGCAATTTCTAATTCGTATAAGTTGTCTAAACGCGCTTCATCTACTCTTGGCGCCTGACTTGTTGGTCCTACAAAAGAACCAGAGAATAAATATGTTAATCCCGGGTGATGTTGCCAAAAAGTTAACAAACTACGTAACAAACTTGGTTTACGTAATAAAGGACTGTCTGCAGGACTTGTACCTCCTAAAGTAACGTGATTTCCACCACCAGTTCCTGTATGTTTACCATCTAGCATAAACTTTTCTGTGCCTAATCTTGCTTTTTTAGCCTCGTTGTAAAACGTAAATGTGTTTTTACATAAGTCTTCCCAATTAGTAACAGGGTGTACGTTTACTTCTATAACAGCAGGATCTGGCGTTATTTTTAGAGATTCTAATCTGTTATCTTTTGGAGGTTCGTAACCTTCCATAATAACAGGTACATTTAATTCTCTTGCTGTAATTTCTATAGCAGCAATTAAATCTAAAAACATTTCTGCCGTTTCTAGAGGCGGTAAAAATAGATACAATTTACCTTCTCTAATTTCTGCACAAAGTGCAGTACGTACAAAATAGTTTGGTTGGTTGGTTTCTAATCCGAAGTCTAAAAACTCTTGGTATCTTTTTTTAACAATGTTTTTAAAACTCGGTAAGCGTTTCTTTTTAGAAAATAAATCGGGTTCATAAATAGGAAAAACCTCATGTTCTGGTTTTTCCATTAATGAATCTAAAGGCAATCTTAATCCCATAGGAGAATTCCCTGGAGTTAAAAAGATATGTTGTCTTCTAAAAGTCCAAGCACTGGTAAACCATTTATCTTCTGTTTTATTTAAAGGAAGTAAATACCCAACCGGTGTAGAGGCTCCTTTTTCGTAAATTTCTTGTAATTTTTTACGTGCTAAAGAACCGTCTTTGTCCTTTGCAGGATCTATGTCTACAGGTAAATTTCCTTGTTCCCATAAATGATAAAAAGGATCTTCGTAACCTGGTAAAATATGTTCTGTAGAAACACGTAAATATTTGGTAAGTGTTTCTAAAAATAATTTATCAGAATTTTCTGGAACAATAGGATTACTTGCATAACTAGATAAATATTTTTTGTTATACCAAATTGGTCTTCCATCTTTACGCCAACAAATTTCTATTTGCCATCTTGGTAAAGGTTCTCCAGGATACCATTTTCCTTGTGCGTGATGTAAAACGGCTCCATTCCCAAATTTGTCGTACAATCCTTTTGTTAAATCACCTGCTAATTTTCTTTTGTTTGGACCGTCTGCAGTGGTGTTCCACTCATCAGATTCTAAATCATCAATAGAAATAAAGGTAGGTTCGCCACCCATTGTTAATCTTACGTCCCCTTTTTCTAATTGCTTTTCTACTTTATGACCAAGTTTGTCTACAGCTTTCCATTGTTCATCTGTATATGGCTTTGTAACTCTTGGAGATTCTAAAATTCGGGTTACTTTATTTTCAAAAAAGAATTCAGTTTCACACTTATCAGTCATTCCAGAAACTGGCGCAGCACTTTCAAAAGAAGGAGTACAGGCTAACGGAATATGACCTTCACTAGCCAAAAGACCAGAAGTAGCGTCAAAACCAATCCAACCAGCACCTGGCAAATAAACTTCTGCCCAAGCGTGTAAGTCTGTAAAATCTTCTTCAGGACCAGAAGGACCATCTAACGACTTTTCATCAGATTTTAATTGCACTAAATATCCAGAAACAAAACGTGCTCCAAAACCTAAGTGTCGTAAAGTTTGCACAAATAACCATGCATAATCTCTACAAGACCCATTTTTCTGATTCAAAGTTTCTTCACAACTCTGAACACCCGGATCCATTCTAATATTATAATTTAAAAATTCATAAATTTTCTGATTGATATCAATTAGAAAATAAATGGTTTTTCTTGGTGTATAATCTATTGTTTTTATAAATTCTTCTAATAATTTGCCTTTATCTGTAATTTCTAAATAAGGCTGTAATTCTTTTTTTACAGTTTCTGTATATTCAAAAGGATACTCTTCTGCATATTCTTCAATAAAGAAATCAAAAGGGTTTATGGTTTTTAAATCTGCTATAATTTCAACATCAATAGACATTTCATCCGTTTTCTCAGGAAAAACCAAACGAGCAACATAATTACCAAAAGGGTCTTGTTGCCAGTTAAAGAATTGTTCTTCTGGCGTAATCTTAATTGAGTAAGATTCTATTGGTGTTCTAGAGTGTGGAGCAGGTCTTAGTCTAAAAATATGAGGAGATAAGGATACTTTTCTATCATACTTATAAGTAGTCTTGTGTGATATTACGATTTTTAATGCCATATATACAGATATTATGAGTGCAAATTAGCGAGTTAATTTTAGATAACTTTTTTTAAATAAAGCGAAAAAAAACGCGGACAAATTTAAGTATTTATTATTCCAAATCGGCTTAACTTTTTTAATAAAATTGAGTCTTAACTGGCTTCTTTATAAATAATAATTCTATTTTTAGTATCGTTTTATTTGTGTTTTATTTTTTATAAATTTAATAATAAAACTACGTAAAACCTTCATTAATTATGATATATTTTGAAGTTTAATTGTCAAAATAATAATATTTTCACTAATTAAATAATAAAATGGTAATTTAACTATTTAGAGCTCTTTTATCAAAAACAACTAATTTAAGAATATGTAAAGGTAAAAGTTGCTTTTTTGTTCAAAATAGTTTGTTGGTATTTAGGCAGGTAAGTCTTCTGAATTTTTATTTTAAATTGGTTTTCTTCAAAGTTTAAAGTTAGCAAAATTGGTTTTAAAAAAGGGTTACACAAGTATTTATAATGAATTGCTACTTATTTAACTTAAATTAGCCGTATTAATTATTTAGATAGCTTTTTTAATTTATTCGAATTTTAAAGAATTCAAGTTTTCTCCATCTTTTAATAAACAATGTCCGTATTATAATTTTAAATTATAACATAGCTTGTAAGTAATATTACTTACTTGTTTTTATGAGTTTAAAGATATACTGATTCATCATTTTAAATTAAAAAACACACACTATCAAAAACCCAAAATTTTCAAGAGACATTCATCCGGATTTTTCTAAAACCCTAAGAAAAAGAGTTAATACTTATTTTAAAACACATAAAAAAAGTAGAAAAGCCAATACTAACATGGTGCTAAAAACTTTTTTTATGATGAGTTTATTTTTTATTCCATTGTTAACACTCGCATCGGGATCTATAAATTCGGTTTGGTTACTTTTTTTATTATATATTTTAAGCGGATTAGGAATGGCAGGTATTGGTATGTGTGTAATGCACGATGCTATACATGGTTCTTATTCTAAAAACAAAACTATCAATACCCTTTTAGGATATAGTTTAAATATGATAGGAGCCAATGATACCGTTTGGAAAATTCAACACAATATATTACATCACACTTATACAAACATAGAGCACGCAGATGACGATTTAAATGCGCCTTTCTTTTTAAGATTTTGTCCCCATGCAAAACATTATTGGGTACATCAATTTCAGCATATTTATATCTGGTTTTTTTATAGTTTATCTACCGTATCTTGGATTACTACAAAAGATTTTGTGCGTTTAAAGCACTTTAGAGGAAAAGGGTTTTTAAATAAAAAAAACGAATATAACAATGCATTAGCAAGTATGACTGGTTGGAAATTGTTGTATTATTTGTATGCATTAGTATTGCCTATGATAATGTTGCCTTTTTCTTGGGGACTTATTTTAGTGGCTTTTTTAAGTATGCATTTTATTACAGGGCTATTGATAAGTGTTGTTTTTCAAATTGCTCATATTATGCCAACAAATGAATTTCCTTTACCGGATTCAGAAGGAGATATGAATAATAATTGGTATGCTCATCAATTTGCAACCACTACTAATTTCTCTCCAAAAAGCAAACTATTATTTTGGTTGATTGGCGGTTTAAATTATCAAATAGAACATCATATATTACCAGATGTTTGCCATGTACATTATAAAGATTTAACCAAAATTGTATCAGAAACCGCTTTAGAATTTGGGATGCCTTATCATGTTAAAAAATCTTTTTTCCATGCCGTTAAAGACCATACAAAAATGTTACGTTCTTTAGGTAAAAAAGAAATGGCATAATTTACTTTTTCTTTTAAGAATACTAATTTTAGAATACATTTCGTTGGTATTTTTTTTAATAAATTCTGATTTTAACAATTAAAAAACATTAAATAGTTTTTTAATTGAAGCCCGTTATACCTAAAAACACACTTCATTTTAGGTATAATATAACAGGCCTTTCTTTTTTCATTTATAATTTTATAATAAAAAATAAAAATAATACGCTTTTATTTTTTTAAACAATTTACCTTTTCTAGCTTATTTGTAAATATGTAAGATACAATTACATAGCTAAAAAATCAATTTCAATACTTTTTATATCCTTAAAATATTCCACTTCTTTTAAATGTCTAATAACATGACAACTATCATAGAATAAAATCGATATGTGCTCTAAATTTGAAGGAAATTAAATCATTGAAGTTATGAATATTTCACATATTGAGCATTTAGGTATTGCAGTTGATAATTTAGAAGAATCAATAAAATACTATGAAGAAGTTTTAGGGTTTAAATGTTATTCTATAGAAGAGGTTGCTGACCAAAAGGTTAAGACAGCCTTTTTTTTGGTAGGTAATACAAAAATAGAGCTATTAGAGAGTACCTCTCCAGATGGCCCTATAGGTAAGTTTATAGAAAAAAAAGGCCCCGGTATTCATCATATTGCTTTTGCAGTACCCAATGCAACAGAAGCGTTAAAAACTGCAGAAGAACGAGGTGTGCGATTAATTGATAAAGTTTCTAGAAAAGGAGCAGAAGGATTAAATATTGGTTTCTTACATCCAAAATCTACACTAGGAGTACTTACAGAACTTTGTTCTAAAGAATAATTGATAAGTAAAACACATATATAATAATGGCAAATCAAGATAAAATTAATGAGCTCATAGAAAAAAGAGCAGAGGCTAAAATGGGAGGAGGAGAAAAACGAATCGACTCTCAACATGCCAAAGGTAAATTAACAGCGCGCGAACGTATTGATATTCTTTTAGACGAAGATAGTTTTGAGGAGTTTGATATGTTTGTAACTCACAGAACAAAATCTTTTGGGTTGGATAAACAAATTTATCTTTCTGATGGTGTTGTTACAGGACATGGTACTATTGATGGAAGGATTGTTTATGTCTTTGCACAAGATTTTACCGTATTTGGTGGTTCTTTGTCTGAAACCTATGCCTTAAAAATATGTAAGGTAATGGATATGGCTATGAAAATAGGAGTACCTGTTATTGGATTAAATGATTCTGGTGGAGCGCGTATTCAGGAAGGGGTAAGATCTTTAGCTGGTTATGCAGAGATTTTTCAAAGAAACATTATGGCATCTGGGGTAATTCCTCAAATTTCTTCAATTTTAGGACCTTGTGCTGGTGGGGCAGTTTATTCTCCGGCATTAACAGATTTTACTATTATGACAGAAGAAACAAGTTATATGTTTGTTACTGGGCCTAAAGTAGTAAAATCGGTTACAGGAGAGATTGTAACTGCAGAAGAACTTGGGGGTGCTAAAATTCATTCTACAAGATCTGGTGTTTCTCACTTTTTAGCTACCAGTGATGAAGAAAACTTATTATTAGTACGTAAATTATTAAGTTATTTACCATCAAATAATTTAGAAGAAGCGCCAATACTTCCTTGTAGTGATCCTATAGATCGATTAGAAGATGCTTTAAATGAAATAATTCCAGAAAACCCTAACCAACCATATGATATTGTTGATGTTATATCAATACTTGCAGATAACGGAGAGTTTACAGAGGTGCATAGAAATTATGCAAGAAATATTTGTGTAGGTTTTGCTAGATTTAATGGTCGTCCGGTTGGTATTGTTGCCAATCAACCTAAATATTATGCAGGTGTTTTAGATATTGATGCTTCTAGAAAAGCGGCTCGTTTTGTACGTTTTTGTGATGCTTTTAATATTGCCATTGTAACTCTTGTAGATGTTCCAGGGTTCTTACCCGGTACAGGTCAAGAATATGGAGGAATTATCTTACACGGAGCAAAATTATTGTTTGCTTATGGAGAGGCAACTGTGCCAAAAGTAACCATTACTTTACGTAAATCTTATGGTGGTGCGCACGATGTTATGAGTTGTAAGCAATTAAGAGGTGATGTAAATTATGCATGGCCAACTGCAGAAATTGCAGTAATGGGAGCTAAGGGAGCTGTGGAAGTATTAGAGGGATCTAATATTAGAAAAATTGAAGATGCCGAAGAAAAACTAGAGTACATTCAGAAAAAAGAAGATGAATATACAGAAAAGTTTGCCAACCCTTACATGGCAGCAAAATATGGGTTTATTGATGATGTAATTGAGCCAAGAAACACCCGTTTCAGAATTATTAGAGCTTTAGAATTACTTCAAAATAAAAAAGATGTAAATCCTCCTAAAAAACACTCAAATATTCCATTATAATGACATATTTAATATTAAATACAGACACAATAAGTGAAGGTTACGTTATCTTATTTACTGGATTATTCATTGTTTTTAGTGCGTTAGTAACACTAGCACTTGTTTTTAATTATGGATTGCCTGTAATGCTTTATGTGTATAAAATAATTACAAAAGGTAAAGACAAAAAGGTTAGTGAAATTAAAATTAAAAAAGATAGCAATTTCACAGGAGAAATTTCTGCGGTTATTGGGGCTGCCGTTCATATGTATACAAGTGAACAGCATGATCATGAAAGCGCAATTTTAACCATTAAGCAAGTTAAAAAAACTTATTCACCTTGGAGTTCTAAAATTTACGGAATTCAAAATAGATTATAACAAATGAAAAGCTATAAATTTAAAGTAAACGATAACGGTTATACCGTTAATATAAAATCGCATGAAGACAATATTATTAACTTAGAAGTTAATGGTACTTTATATGAGGTAAAAATGAAAGAGGAGGTTAAAAAATCTAAAACTCCTACTTTAGTTCGTGCAGCATCTCAAAGACCTGCAGAACCTTTAAAAGTAAATCCGAAATCTCAAAAAACAAGAATTGTAGCTCCAATTCCTGGAGTTGTATTATCTATCGATGTTAAAGTTGGCGATACACTTAAAGTAGGGGATAGAATGCTTGTTTTAGAAGCGATGAAAATGGAAAATAGTATTGTTTGTGAAAAAGCAGGTACTATTACAGCCATAAAAATTAGTGTTGGTCAGCAAGTATTGCATGATGAATTAATGATAGAACTAGAATAAAATACAAAACATGAAAAAAGTAATTTTAATATTTTGTGTTCTATCGTTATTGATCTTTATTAGACCAGTATTAGGTTTTGACACAAATTCGACCACAGACACCTTAAGTGGCGATACCGTTGCTACAACACAAGTAGATCAGGTATCGCAACAAGATGGTGTTTTTGAAGGAGCTTTTAAAGGGATTAAAACATTTTATGGCTATACCGGTTTTGCAAATGCAACATCAGGTAATTTAGTAATGATTATCATCGGAATTATATTTATCTATTTAGGTATTAAATATGATTACGAACCCTTATTACTAATACCTATTGGTGCAGGTGTAATTATAGGAAATATTCCTTTTGTAGCCGGAAATCAAACAGGTATTTATGAAACAGGATCTGTATTAAATTTCCTTTATTTTGGGGTGGTAAAAGGAGTTTATCCGCCTTTAATCTTCTTAGGAATTGGAGCAATGACAGATTTTTCATCTTTAATTGCAAATCCAAAATTAATGCTTTTAGGAGCTGCTGCTCAAATAGGTGTTTTTGCAACTTTTTTAGGAGCACTTTATTTAGGTTTTAATTTGCCAGAAGCAGGTGCAATTGGTATTATTGGTGGTGCAGATGGACCAACAGCCATTTTCCTTTCTTCTAAATTAGCCAATGGTGTTAACGTATTAGCAGATGGTACAACAGTAAAAAACCTAATTGGGCCTATTGCAATTGCAGCGTATTCTTATATGGCATTGGTGCCTGTAATTCAACCTCCTTTAATGAGAATGCTAATTTCTAAAGAGGATAGAAAAATTAAAATGAAACCACCAAGAGCTGTTACACAAAAAGAAAAAATGATTTTTCCTGTGGTGGCTTTAATTTTAACAACTTTTATTTCTCCTAGTGCATTACCATTATTAGGTATGTTATTCTTTGGTAATTTACTTAAAGAGTCTGGAAGAACAGAAAGATTAGCAGATACAGCAAGAACTAAATTAATAGATATTGTAACTATTTTATTAGGGGTAACAGTAGGTGCTTCTACACAAGCAGATATCTTTATTACAAAAGATTCTTTATTAATATTTGGTTTAGGTGCTATATCATTTGTAATTGCCACTTGCGGAGGTTTATTATTTGCAAGATTTATGAATAGATTCTTAAAAGGCGATAATAAAATTAACCCATTAATTGGTGCAGCAGGAGTATCTGCAGTACCAGATAGTGCTAGAGTTGTACATACAGAAGGATTAAAATATGATTCCAGTAATTACTTATTAATGCACGCTATGGCCCCAAATGTAGCTGGTGTTATTGGGTCTGCAATTGCTGCGGGGATTATACTAAGTTTCTTAGGTTAAACAGAGGTTCTTTTAAGTATTTAAATGAACAAAACAACAATTTTTAAATTTTGATAAAAATGAAAATACCAAATAAAATGACAGCAGATGAGGCTGTTAAATTAATCAAATCTAACGATAGAGTTTTAATACAAGGAGGTTCTGCAACACCACAAGCATTAATTAATGCCATGGTTAAAAGAGCACCAGAATTAAGAAATGTTGAACTTGTTCATTTACATACAGAAGGAGCTTGTGGATACACTGCTCCAGAATTAAGAGAAAGTTTTCATACCAATGCTTTTTTTATTGGAGGAAACATTCGTAAAATGGTGGGTAATACAGTAGATTATATTCCTGTATTCTTAAGTGAAATACCAAGTTTGTTTCGTCAAGGTTATATGAATTTAGATGTGGTAATGGTAAACGTTTCTCCTCCAGATAAACACGGTTTTTGTTCTTTAGGGGTTTCTGTAGATATTGTTATCTCTGGTATTGAGCAAGGAAAAAAAGTGATTGCTCAAATTAATTCTCGTATGCCACGTACTTTTGGTGATGCTCAAATTCATTTAAAACATTTTGATGCATGCGTAGAAATAGAAGAAGAAATTTACGAAATGAGTTTTGTAGAACCATCAGAAATCGAAAAATCAATAGGTAAAAATATTGCAGAAATTATTGATGATGGAGCTACGCTTCAAATGGGTATTGGAGGGATTCCAAATGCAGTTTTAACATTTTTACATAACCATAAAAATTTAGGTGTACATACAGAAATGTTTTCTGAAGGTGTGGTAGATTTAGTTAAAAACGGAGTGGTAAATGGTTCTAAAAAGAAAACAAATCCGTATAAAATAGTTTCTGGTTTTGCAATGGGAACAAGGCGTTTATATGATTTTATGGATGATAATCCAGAAATTGAAATGAATGATATTGCTTATGTTAATGATACTTCTATCATTCGTAAGAATCCAAAAGTAACTGCAATTAACTCAGCTATTGAAGTAGATTTAACAGGGCAAATTTGTGCCGATTCTATCGGACAGAGAATGTTTTCTGGTGTTGGTGGTCAAATGGATTTTATGCGTGGAGCTGCTTTATCTGAAGGAGGAAAACCTATTTGTGCAATTACTTCTACAACAGGTAAAGGTGTTTCTAAAATTACACCCGTTTTAAAAGTAGGTGCCGGTGTAGTAACAACTCGTGCGCATGCAAGGTTTGTAGCTACAGAATATGGTATTGCAGAATTGTTTGGTAGAAACCTAAAACAACGTGCACAAGCTCTTAGAGATATTGCACATCCAGATCATAGAGAAGAATTAGATAAAGCTATTTTTGATAGATTTGGAAGTAGTTTAATGACAAAATAAACATTTTGAATTACAATTCTATAAATTGTACTTTTATGAATTGTAATCTTTTTGATAAAAAAAATAACATATAATGAGCAATAAAAATAAACCACTTTTTTCTGATTTCCCTCCAGTTTCTACTGAGCAGTGGATGGAAAGAGTGCATGTAGATTTAAAGGGAGCTGATTTTGATAAAAAACTAGTTTGGAAAAATCTAACAGGTATTAATTTTCAACCTTGTTACAATCTTGAAAACGAAATTACACAACTTAAAAATACCGGAGAAAATTCTCAATCATTAGTTAATTATAGAAGTATTGCAGCTTGCTGTGGTAAATCAGGAAACGATTTAGCTTTAAAAGCAATAGAAGAAGGTATAAATGGTATCATTTTTCAAATGATAACAAATGTGTCTGTAAAAGAACTTTTAAATGGTATAGATTTAGATAAAATTTCGGTATCATTTAAATTATATAACAATGCAATTACTTTTACTAAAGAATTAGTAGCTTTTGCAAAGGGTAAAAACTTAAAAGGATATATTGATACAGACCTAATTTCTAGTTATGTAACAACTGGTGTTTTTAATGAAAAACTTATAGAAGTTACTGCAGAGTTGGTAAAATTAACAACAGATTTTCCAAACTTTAAAGTACTTACAATTTCTGGAACGGAATATTTAGATTCTGGAGCAAACCAAGTTCAAGAGATTGCTTATACATTAAATTCATTAGTGTTTTTAACAGAAAAACTTACAGAAAAAGGAGTTTCTGTTCAAGCTATTTTCGATAATTTAAATTTCAATCTGGCTATTGGACTAGAGTATTTTGTTGAAATAGGTAAATTTAGAGCATTTAATAATTTGTTAGCAGAAGTAGCTGCCAAATATGCTGTTGCAGAGTTTAAAAATACAATAACTGCAAAAACGTCTATTTGGAGTAAGTCTATTACAGATGCAGAAACCAATTTATTACGTTGTACAACAGAAGCAATGGCGGCAATATTGGGTAATGTAGATGGTGTTTTAATAGATGCTTATGATAAAGAATTTAAAAGTTCTTCTGATTTTTCAAGTAGAATAGCTGGTAATATTACTACTATTTTAAGAGAAGAATCTTACTTTGGTAAAGTTTCAAACCCGGTTGATGGTTCGTATTATATCGAAGAAGTTAGTTCTAAAATAGCAGAAAAAGCTTTAGAATTATTTAAAGAAATAGAAAAAAATGGTGGCTTTTATACGGCTTTCGAAAACGAAACAATTCAACAACAAATTGCAGAAATTCGTTTAAAAAAGTTAAAATTAATAAGTCAACGTAGAACACCTATGGTTGGTATTAATAAGTATCCTAACTTAATGGAAAAAGTGGCTGAAGATTTACTTTCTAAAAAAGAAGATACCACTAACTCTAAAGTATTAACTCCAAGAAGAGCTTCTTTAGAAATAGAAGCAATGCGAAGAGTAACAGAAGAGTTAGTTGCAGAAACAAACGTACGTCCAATTGTACAATTAGCAAGTTATGGTAATTTAAACATGCGTAAAGCAAGAGCAGCTTTTGCGTATGATTTTATTGGTGTAAGTGGTTTTGATGTTCATCAAGAAGAAAGTTTTGCAAGCGCTACAGTGGCTGCTACAGAAAGTGCAAAATCAGAAGCGCAAGTTGTCGTTATTTGTAGTTCAGATCAAGATTACGATGAAACAGCATTAGACTTTGTTAAAACATTTAGAGCTATAAATACAGAAAAAGTATTGTTGTTGGCAGGTGCACCAAAAAACATGGACGAATTAACAGCTGCTGGTTTAGATGGTGTTGTTAATATGAGATCAGATGTATTGGTAACACTTTCAGCGATTCAGAAAAAAGTTCAAAAAATCTTAAAAACCTTAGAAGTATGAAATCGTATTTACGATTACATGTGACGATTGAGAAACAATAAAAATAAACACATGAAACCAGATTTTTCAGATATTAAAATAAACTCAGCAGTAAAACAAACTGCTGCAACTTCAGATAATCAAGATGTTTGGAATACTCCTGAAGGAATCCCCGTAAAAAAACATTTTACAAAAGAAGATATTGCCAAAGCAGAACATTTAGGTTATGCGGCTGGTGTGCCTCCTTTTTTAAGAGGACCATATAGTGCCATGTATGCAATGCGTCCTTGGACCATTCGTCAATATGCAGGATTTTCTACAGCAGAAGAGTCAAACGCTTTTTACAGAAGAAACTTAGCGGCAGGTCAAAAAGGACTTTCAGTTGCTTTTGATTTAGCTACCCACCGGGGTTATGATTCAGATCACCCACGTGTAACTGGTGATGTTGGTAAGGCAGGTGTTGCCATCGATTCTATTTTAGATATGGAAATTTTATTCGATCAAATTCCGTTAGATAAAATGTCTGTTTCTATGACCATGAATGGGGCTGTATTGCCAATTATGGCTTTTTATATAGCAGCGGCAAGAAAGCAAGGTGTACCTTTAGATCAACTCTCTGGAACCATTCAGAATGACATTCTAAAAGAATTTATGGTGCGTAACACATATATTTATCCACCATTACCTTCTATGAGAATTATTGGTGATATTTTTGATTATACCACTAAAAACATGCCTAAATTCAACTCAATTTCTATTAGTGGTTACCACATGCAAGAGGCTGGTGCAACTGCAGATATTGAATTGGCTTATACATTAGCAGATGGTATGGAGTATATTAGAACTGGATTAAAATCTGGTTTAAAAATTGATGAATTTGCGCCTCGTTTATCATTCTTCTGGGCTGTTGGTATGAATCATTTTATGGAAATTGCAAAAATGCGTGCTGCACGTATGCTTTGGGCAAAAATTATAAAAACGTTCAATCCAAAGAATCCAAAATCAATGGCTTTGCGTACGCATAGTCAAACCTCTGGTTGGAGTTTAAGTGAGCAAGATCCTTTTAATAATGTTGCTAGAACTTGTGTAGAAGCAATGGCTGCTACTTTGGGAGGAACGCAATCTTTACATACAAATGCCTTGGATGAAGCGATTGCGTTACCAACAGATTTCTCAGCAAGAATTGCACGTAATACGCAAATCTTTATTCAAGATGAAACGCAAATGACCAAATCGGTAGATCCTTGGGCAGGTTCTTATTATGTAGAATATTTAACGCAAGAAATAGCTAAGAAAGCCTGGGCACTCATCGAAGAAGTTGAAGAACTTGGTGGTATGGCAAAAGCCATTGAAACTGGAGTGCCAAAATTACGTATCGAAGAAGCATCTGCTCGTAAACAAGCTCGTTTAGATTCTGGTCAAGATATTTTAGTAGGGGTAAACAAGTTTAAAACTACAGAAAAATCAAATATTGAAATTTTAGAAGTTGATAATACAGTTGTTAGAGATTCTCAAATTGCGCGTATCAATAAAATGAAAGCAGAACGTAACTCTGAGCTAGTTGCTACTAAATTAAAAGCTTTAGAAGACTGTGCAGGAACAGGTAAGGGTAATTTATTAGAATTGGCTGTAGAGGCTGCAGAAAATTTTGCTACATTAGGTGAAATTTCTGATGCTTTAGAAGTTCATTTTGGAAGACATAAAGCGGATACTAAATTAATAAGTGGGGTGTACGGAAAAGAAGTAAAAAGTGATGATACGTTTGCCAGAGCGCAAAAATTAACAGATAAATTTGCAGAAATAGAAGGTCGTAGACCAAGGGTTATGATTGCAAAAATGGGTCAAGATGGGC
Source organism: Polaribacter staleyi (assembly GCF_038024045.1). NCBI lineage: Bacteria > Pseudomonadati > Bacteroidota > Flavobacteriia > Flavobacteriales > Flavobacteriaceae > Polaribacter > Polaribacter staleyi. The sequence goes on from NZ_CP150665.1 coordinate 389,213, forward strand.
ACGATAGAGGTGCAAAAGTGGTGGCTTCTAGTTTTGCTGATTTAGGTTTTGATGTAGATATGGGATCTTTATTCCAAACACCAGAAGAAGTTGCTAAACAGGCAATTGAAAATGATGTGCACTTTGTTGGAGCATCTAGTTTGGCAGCTGGTCATAAAACATTAATTCCTCAATTAATAGGAGAATTAGAAAAATTAGGAAGACCAGATATTATGGTTTTTGCTGGTGGGGTAATACCTGCACAAGATTATGATTATTTGTTAGAAAGAAAAGTAGCAGCCATTTTTGGTCCTGGTACTGTAATTTCTGAATCTGCGATTACAATTATGGAAAAATATTTAGAGCAAGAATAAGTTTCAAATTTCAACTATATCAAAAGCCCAACATTAAACTGTTGGGCTTTTTTGTTGTTATATAGTAATCACGTTTGTTGTTTGTAAAAAATGAAATTTAAATTGGTTAAACCTATGTGATACTTTTAATATATTTAATTCAAAAGTTCTATAATATTACAAACAGGTCCATTTTTGTAATATTATGGTATGGTTATAATTTATCTAAACTCATTCTGTAATCATTGGGTGCAAACTTAACATATTTCTTAAATATTTTACAGAAATAAGTGTTACTATTAAAACCACATTGATATCCAATTTCTTTGCAAGAATAGGATGTTGTATTCAGTAATAAAAGTGCTTTTTCAATTCGTTGCCTATTGATATAGTCGATGGGGTTTTGCTTTGTTAGCTCTTTAAATTTGCGTGTAAAATGATCTGATGACATCGAGTATTTTGCTGATAGATCAGATACCGTAAGGCAATTATTGAGATTTTGATGAATAAATAAAATGGATTCTGGGATTCTATTCATGGGCTCAGTTTTCAATTCCATTTTGGTTGAGTTGATGAATTCGGAGAGCAATAAGCTTATAATTCCGCTTGAAGTTAGATTTTCTTTTACGCCTCTTTGCTTATTTTTAAGTGCATTTAAATTCATCTTTTGATAAATCAATGGGTCACCCGAAGGTAAACTCATATTAGGGTTTGCCTTGCATAATTTTTCAAATAATTTATAATGAAAATCATTAGCTTTCACTTCAATGCTAAAGTGGTACAATTGATAAATGCTTAGTTTATTAGGAAGCTGCATAGTGAATGTAGTGTAATACTGCTCCATAAAATTACTGCACTGATAGCTACATTGTACAAAACTTGGAATTAAATAGAGGTAACCTGGTTTAAGTGTAATTTTTTTGTCCATTAAATAAATGAAAGCCTCACCTTTTGTAATAAGATATATTCTTGTAAATGGACTTATAATATTAGAATAGTTCCATTCTTTACCAAGTCGACAATGTTCAACAAAAGATAGGCTAAATGATAGTTTTTGTAAAAGACCAATGTTATCCATTTTTATTATATATAATACGAATATATCTAAAAATAGTTAAAAGTGAAATATAAAACAATATCGGTTTTGTTAAATTAATGAAGGCATATGTTCAATTTTGTATTCCTTATAATATTTACCTTTGTAAAGGAGTGTAATAAAATTTTTAACATGAATTTATTTAAGAAAGCTGTAATTATAATTACTTTATTTTTTAGTTGTCAATTTATTTTTGGACAAGATAAATATGAGGCCAATTGGGAGTCACTTTCGCAATATGAATGCCCCGAGTGGTTTCAGGATGCTAAGTTTGGAATATACACTCACTGGGGTGTTTATTCTGTTCCTGAATGTCCTTCTGATTGGTATGGACATTATATGTACAATAAAGAACATCCTAACTACCTTTTTCATAAAGAAATCTATGGAGATCAAGATAAGTTTGGTTATAAGGATTTGGTGCCGTTATTTACTGCTCCTAAATTTAATGCTGATGAATGGGCTGATTTATTTGTGGAAGCTGGAGCTCGTTTTGCTGGTCCAGCAGGAGAACACGCTGATGGTTTTTCTATGTGGGATTCTAAAATAAATCCTTGGAACTCGGTAGCCAAAGGGCCAAAACGAGATGTTGTAGGAGAAATGGAAAAAGCAATTCGTAAACGTGGATTAAAATATGTTGTTAGCTTGCATCATTCATGGCTTTGGGGATGGTTTCCAACTTGGGATGAAAGCACCGATTGTGCCGATCCAAGTAATGCTTCTTTATATGGTGAAAAAGTACAAGAATCTGCTTGGAGAACAAAAGATACAAAAGGTTATTACAAAGTAAACCCGATGCCAAGTGCTAAATTTGAACATGTTTGGCTTGAAAAAGTGAAAGAAGTAGTTGACGGTTACTCACCCGACTTACTTTGGTTTGATAATCGAGTACAGATACTATCGGAAAAAGTACGTCAAGAGATGATGGCTTATGCATATAACCATGCAGAAAAAAATAATCAAGAATTTGTATTAACGTTTAAGCGTCCTGACTTTCCTCTTGGGACAGGTACTGTTGATTTGGAGCGTAATCGTATGCCAAAAATATATCCAGAACCTTGGTTAACTGACAATTCAATATCCAAAAAGTTATGGATTTGGCACAAGGATTTAAAATGCTATCCAGCCAACAATTTGATTGACGATTTGGTAGATATTGTTAGTAAAAACGGTAACCTTTTACTAAATGTTGCTCCACATCCAAACGGAACTATTCCTGAAGATCAAAAGCAACGTTTAAGAGAAATGGGGAAATGGTTAAAACTGAATGGAGAGGCTATTTACGAAAGTCGCCCTTGGCTTATTTACGGTGAAGGTCCAACAGAAACAAAAACAGGGCATTTAGCCGATATGCAATTTAATGGTTTTGGTGATAAAGATATCCGTTTTACGACTCGTGATGGACAATTATACGCAATTGCATTAGGTTGGCCTAAATCTGGAGTTCTTCCTATTAGATCGTTAAGTTCTACAAGTTACAATGGTAAAATAGAAAAAATTGAATTAATTGGTCATGATTCAAAATTGAAATGGATACAAACTGATAATGCATTGGAAATTCAATTACCAGTTAAAAAACCATGTGAACACGCCTTTGTTTTTAGAATAAATTAATGATTCTAACTAAAATTTATTTATAAAAAAAAAACATTTAAAATTAATAGATATGCCAGAAAACACACCACTATCACAACATAAAGACATTCCTTTATATAATACAGAAACATGGATGTATGAAGATTTTAAAGTAGGTCAAAAAGACCGATCAATAAGTAGAACAATATCCGAAGGAGAAGCGATGATGTTTAATGGATTGGTGTTAGATATGCACCCGTATGTTGGTGATCAAGTATTTGCGGAAAACGAAGGTCTTTTCGGAAAAAGATTAGTTGCAGGAGCCATGGTGTTCAGTCTAGGTTTGGGCTTAATGGCTAATAATAATGTCAACACTTTTAGTTATGGATACGACAAATTACGATTTATTAAACCTGTATTTATTGGTGATACCATATATACTGTTCGTACTCATTTAGATAAAAAAACTAAATACGAAAAAATGGGTTTAATAACAGTGAGTTATGAAGTGTATAAACAACCAGGAGAATTGGTGTTGTATTGTGAGCATTTACAAACAGTAAAATATCGAGAAGGAGAAAAAAGTTAATTTCATCCATTCATCGATATCGTTTTTGTAATAAATAAGCAACATATTATAATGTTTTCTTTCTTTTGGTGTTGCTTTAAGTCAACGTAAACTAAAAAAATCAATATAAACCTGTGTAATCTGTGGGGATAAAAAAGTATAAAGAATTTATTCTCCCGCTGATTTCGCTGATAAACGCTGATTCATTTACAACTAGTTTTTGTGACAAATTAGCAACATATTGTAATTTTTTCTTTCTTTTGTTATTGCTTTTAATCAAAGTAGCTAAAAAATTAGCAATAACCTGAGTAATTTTCGGGGCAAAAGAAGTATAAAGAATAAATTCTCTCCCTAATTTCACTGATGAACGCAGATTCATTTAAAAGCTGTTTTGTAGCAAATTAGCAACTTATTGTGATTTTTTCTTTCTTTTGATATTGTTTTTAATCAACGTAAACTAAAAAAATCAATATAAACCTATGTAATCTGTGGGGACGAAAAAGTATAAAGAATTTATTCTTCCGCTGATTTCGCTGATAAACGCAGATTCATTTAAAACCTGTTTTGTAACAAATTAGCAAGATACTGTAATGTTTTCTTTCTTTTGGTATTGCTTTTAATCAACGTAAACTAAAAAAATCAATGTTAACCTGTGTAATCTGTGGGGACGAAAAAGTATTTATTCTTCCGCTGATTTCGCTGATAAACGCAGATTCATTTAAAACCTGTTTTGTAACAAATTAGCAAGATACTGTAATGTTTTCTTTCTTTTGGTATTGCTTTTAATCAACGTAAACTAAAAAAAATCAATGTTAACCTGTGTAATCTTTGGGGACGAAAAAGCATAAAGAATTTATTCCCCCGCTGATTTCGCTGATGAACGCTGATTCATTTGCAACCAGTTTTTGTGACAAATTAGCTACATACACTGATAGACGCAGAAAAATTTAGAATTAGTTTAGTATTTCTTCCAAAGAGTTTTAGCTGTAGCACAAACTTTATTACTGCCTTTAACTTTTATAGTGTGTGTAAAGGCTTCTTTTGTATTATGTTCTTTTGTTAAAGATAATACGGTATCTCCAAATTGAGCTTCTGCCATAAAGCGTCCGTCAATTTTATGTAAAAAATAATTTTCAGAGATGTCTTCTGGTATAGATTCAAGGACCCACTGCAAGTACCTAATATTATTTACATGTTTATTTGTATCGGTATCATAGCGATTTACTCTAAAGTGGTTGGTATAATCTGCACTATCAACCGGATTTATTTTTTTCTTAATATCTCCGTATATGGATTCTTTACTAAAGTAAGACCATCGTTCTTTAATTTCATTAAAAATCAGAATCGGTCTTCTTTTTTCAATATCAAAGAAAACCCACAAGCCTTTTGCACTGCCAATGATATTGTTTTGTGCATCAAAAATAATATTTTCTCTATAACCTTTTATAGAGGAGTAGCTAGACAACCAAGTTCTAATGGTTATTTTTTCTTTATAATTGGGATAACGATCCATTTGTAGCATCCCAGAAACTAAAATCCAACCAACATTTTTATTTAAAAGATTAAATAAACTATGTCCTATAGCATGAGAATGTTCTGCAGCAGTTTCTTCTAATAAGGCCAACATTGTGGTAGGTGATGCTAGTCCTAGTTTATTCATTTCAAAATATCTTAATTCAAACTGTTTATCAAAATAATTTTCAAAAATCATTTTTCACATTTTAAAAAGAATTGAATAAGAGTTGTTTAAAAAGATTTTTTGAATTGATCTATAATTTGTTGCGCTGCTTTTACAGGTGATATTTTAGCGGTAACAATATCTTTTTCTAATGTAGAAAGTTCATTTTTAATATTATTAGAACCATAAAACAACTGCTTCAATTCTTCATTAATATTATTATACATCCATTTTATTTGTTGATGATTTCTGTTTTTTATAAAGTAACCATTTTCATCAACTAGCTTTTTAAATTTTAAAATTTCGTCCCAAACTTTAGAAATTCCAATATTTTTTATGGCTGAAGCGGTACTTGCAACGGGAGTCCAACCAGATTCTGATGCAGGAAAAATATGCAATGCATTTTGGTATTGTCTTTTAGCCAAATTACTCATGGTAATATTATCGCCATCGGCTTTATTAATAACCACCATATCTGCCATTTCCATAATTCCTTTTTTTATTCCTTGCAGCTCATCACCAGCACCAGCAAGCATCAATAATAAAAAGAAATCGGTCATACCGTGTACAGCAGTTTCCGATTGCCCAACACCAACGGTTTCTATTAAAATAACATCGTAACCTGCAGCTTCACAAAGTAACATGGTTTCACCAGTTTTATTAGAAACACCTCCTAAAGTATCGCCAGAGGCAGACGGTCTAATGTAAGCTTCTTGTAAAACAGATAATTCTTCCATGCGAGTTTTATCGCCTAAAATACTTCCTTTAGAGCGCTGACTACTAGGATCTATAGATAAAATAGCTACTTTATGTCCTTGTTTTACTAAATACAAGCCAAATACTTCTATAAAGGTACTTTTACCAACACCAGGAACACCTGTAATACCAATACGAATTGATTTACCCGAATTTGGTAGTATTTCTTGAACAATTTCTTTTGCTAGTTTTTTATCACTTTCTAAATTACTTTCAATGATTGTAATTGCTCTAGACAGAATAACTCTATCTCCTCTTAAAATACCATCTATATATGCTTGTGTAGGTAATCTTTTTTTTGGTTTATAGTTTTTCATTTTAGAGACAGAAAGCTAGATTTGTTGGTTAGCTTTCAGGTATAACAAAGATACAAATAATGAAAAAAAATAACACGAATTTAAAGGGCTTTTTAAAGTGATTTTTCTAGTTAGGGTTGCAAATTATATGACGTAAAATAGTTGTTGATTTTCATTAAAAGACAGCAAAAAATATAGTTGTTTAGTCTAAAATTGAATTGAGGTTTTACTATTGATGAAATTCTGTCTATTCGAGTGAGTTTTACGGTTGCAATGCGTAAAATTTGTATATAGAATAGGTGTTTTAAGTTATTCTAGATACAATCTTTCGTACCTCAAAATCACTCGAACTGACATTTTATAATTAAAAAAGATCTAAATATAAAACAGGTTGTTATTATTTCTGTTTATTTCATTTTCGATGTAAATATTCTCTTAATTGTATCTAATTCTTTTTTGTATTTCAAATCTGTTCTTGATGCAAAAGATAAAGTGTTCTCGGTTTTTACTTTCCCTTCCCAAACTAAATTTATCTCGTTTCTTAAAATTTGTTCTTGACATAAAAAATCTGGCACGATTGCAAGTCCGTTGCCATTGTGTAAACACCTAATAATAGAAGTAATGTTTGGTAAAATATAGTTGGGTTTAAAAGCGGGTTTTTTATTGAAGTTTTCAAACCAAAAACGTCTAAAATGTTCCATTTCGTTAGATGAACTATACCAAGTGTTTTTAAGTAGTTCGTCTTCTAATTTCTTTAAGTTGTTAGATTTTAGATGTTCTTGTATTTTGGTTGTATCTGTTTTATTGCCAGCTATTAATATGATTCTTTCTTTTGAAAACGGAGTATATTCTACTAAAGATTTTTTTTCATACTGTTTTTTAGGTGTTATTACTAAATCTAAAATACCGTTGTTAAGGTCTTTTATTAAATCGGTATGCGCTCCAAATCTAGCTACTAAGTCAAAGTCTAGTTTGGGAATTTCAGGTTCAATAATAAGTTGAAACATTTCTGAACACATTCCTATATTTAAAGATGGATTTTTTTCTTGAGTTGTTCTTTTAAAATGCTGTTCTGCTGTTTCTAGTTTTTTTAAAGATTCAATAATATACTCATATAAAAATTTTCCATCTTCTGTTGGAATCATTTTTCTTGAAGTCCGTTCAAATAACTTTTTACCAACATAGGCTTCTAAAGCATTTAAGTGCACACTAACTCCTGGTTGAGAGGCATATAAAGCAATCGATGCTTTGGTTAAAGTTCCGTTTTCATATATTTCTTTAAATGTTCTGTACCATTCTAAATTTACCATAACTATTATATTATTAATACAAAGGTATGATTTGTATTATTTTTACAATAGTAAATGTTGTTTTAATTTTGTCCCAAATAAAACAAGACATAAATGAAAAATATATTTATAATTAACGGAAGTCATCCATTTGCACATTCTGGTGGAAGATTTAACGAAACTCTTTTTAATACTACTGTTTCATATTTTGATTCGCGTGAGGAATTTGAAGTAAAATGTACACAAGTAGGCGATACCTATAATGCAAAAGAAGAGGTTGAAAAATTTAAATGGGCAGATTTAGTTATTTATCATACACCAATTTGGTGGTTTCAAATTCCGTTTGGGTTTAAAAAATATATTGATGAAGTTTTTACGGAAGGTCATCAAAACGGAATTTATAAAAGCGATGGAAGAAGTCGATTAAATCCAGATATTAACTACGGAACAGGCGGATTAATGCATGGAAAGAAATATATACTTACTACAAGCTGGAATGCTCCTAAAACAGCATTTACCTTAGAAAATGAGTTTTTTAATCAAAAAAGTGTGGACGAAGGTGTTATGTTTGGGTTTCACAGAATGAATGCTTTTACAGGAATGGAATTGTTAGGCACACATCATTTTCACGATATGGAAAAAAATGCAGATGTTCCTTTAGAATTGAATAATTACAGTACTTTTTTAAATGATTTAGTGACGAACCAGTAATTTTATGGTTTTCGTGTATAAAAAAAAGTAACTCCGTTTATTTGGAGTTACTTCTTTTTATTTACTTGGAACTAGGTTTTATCAACCTTTGGCAATAAAGAATAGAAATCAAACTTTTTTTTACAAAGCATTACTCTTTTACTTTGATGGCTTTTAGTTTAATAAAACCGAAAAAGTCTAAAACCCTTATAATTAAATACGTGATGTCTATTTCGTGCCATTTTACACCAAAATTAGCGTTACTTGCATGTTTATGATGATTATTATGATAACCTTCTCCCATCATTAAAAAATCGAAATGAAAAAGGTTTTTACTGGTATTTTTCATTTTGAAGTTTACATAGCCATAAATATGTCCGAACCAATTAATGATAACTCCGTGAATAGGTGCCATTAAAAAAGCGATTGGTAATAATAACCACTGCCACCAAGAAGTTACAAAGAAAACAAAGAATAAAATGTAAAATGAAATCCAAAGGATACGAGAAAAACGAGAACCAGCAAAAGTATCAAACGTTTTCCATTGAGGTACATTTTTAGTAAAACGATCATCAATAGCAATACGTTGCTCATTTATATCTTGATAAATAGTTTTTGTTTTCCACATCATTGCAAACATATTTGCATCGTAAGAAGGAGAGTGTGGGTCTTTTTCTGTATCTGTATACGCATGATGCATTCTGTGCATAATTCCGTATCCGTAAGCACTTAAATAACTAGAACCTTGAAAAATCCATGTTAAAATAAAGGTGATTTTTTCCATGGTTTTAGACATGTTAAATACTTGGTGTGCTGCATAACGGTGTAAAAAGAAAGATTGAAAAAACAAACCTCCATACCAAAGCACTATAATAAAAATAACGACTGCCATATTTGTAATTTTTACAAAGGTAGTTTGCTATTTTAAGGGAAACAATGAACCCAAATCAATAAAAAAAGAAAATGACCACTGTGTTTTAAGAACTAAGGACTAAGTACTAAGAACCAAGAATTAAGAATTAAGAACTAAGTACTAAGAATTAAGAAACAAGAGCAATCTTTTTGATAAAAAGTACATTTTAAAAGTGTTATAAAATGTGCTGATGTTTTTAAATCCGTTTTCTAATTCTACTTAAAGCCTGTGCCGTAACACCAATATAAGAGCTAATGTATTTTAAAGGAATAGCTTTTAAAAGTTCTGGGCGCTCTTTAAATAATTTTAGATAACGTTCTTCAGCAGTTAGGTTTAGTAAGTTTTGTTCTCTACTAGATTTGATTAAAAAAAGACGTTCTGCTGTTAATCGTCCAATTAAATTACCAATTTGAGTAGTTCTATAAATTTCTTGTAAATCTGTATAAGAAATGCTTAAAATAGTAGTATCTGTAAGTGCTTGTAACTCATATGCAGAAGGTTTTCTTGTTAAAAAAGAATCATAAGCACTAATAAATTGATCTTTAAAACTAAAACCAAAAGTAATTTCTTTTTCAGGATTTTCTTTAGGAATATACAAACGCACTACGCCAGATTCTATAAAAGAAATATGATTTTCTATTTCATTTAATTTTAAGAAAACTGTTTTCTTTTTAATGACGCGAGGTTGCAGTTTAGACGTAAAAAAGTCCCAATCTTCTTGAGATATGGAGGCTATTTGTTCTAAGTAGGCTTTTATCTGTTGCAAATCTTTTATTACTACTAATTTAGAGTTGCAAATATACGGATTCAGAAAGCCTATTTTGTGGTTTATTTAGATATATAATGATGCTTTTTTTTAATTAAAACATTTTAAATTCACGAACCATAATTTATTTAATTAACAAGAACGATATTGCTACCTTTGCAAAAAATATATTTAATGTCAAAAACTTTTTCATCTTTAGGAATTCATAAAGAACTAGAAGCACGTTTAGCAAAATTAGAAATTACAGTTCCTACAACAGTTCAAGAAAAAACCATTCCGTTTATCTTACATAAAAAGAAAGATATGGTGGTTTTAGCAAAAACTGGAACAGGGAAAACAGCTGCTTTTGGTTTGCCTTTATTGCAAAAAATTAAAGCTGATGAAACTCATATACAAGTTTTAATTTTAGCACCTACAAGAGAATTAGGACATCAGATTTATGACAATATCATTTCTTTTGCTTCTGAAGAGCAGAAAGAAAAAATAGTATCTATTTGTGGAGGAATCCCTATAAAACCTCAGATTGAAGCTATCAAAAAGAACCCAAGTATTGTAATTGCAACTCCAGGTCGTTTGGTAGATTTAATGAAACGTGAGGCTATCAACATTAAAGAAATCAACTATTTTGTTTTAGATGAAGCAGATGAAATGGTAAGTGCTTTAAAGGAAGAAGTAGACGCGATTATAAAAGAAATTCCAAATGTTAGAAGAACGTTGTTGTTTACGGCTACCATGCCAGGAACGATAAAGCAACTGATACAAAACTATATGTCTAAACACGTAGAGCATATAGAAACAGATATGGATTCTGTTGGGCATCAGGGAATTGATCATCAATATGTAGTAGTAGAACCGATAGAAAAATTGAATGTTTTAATGCATTTTTTATCGACCAAAGAAGGAGAACGCGGAATTATTTTTTGTAAAACCAAGGCTGCTGTTAATAAATTAGCTAAAAATTTAGCCATTAATAAGTTTTCATCTGGTGCTTTACATGGTAGTTTAACCCAAGGGATTCGTGATAGAGTTATGGGGCAATTTAGAGAAGGAAATATTGATATTTTAGTGGCTACAGATTTGGCTGCTCGTGGTATTGATGTTAAAGAAATCTCTTATGTTGTAAATTATCATTTACCAGACAGATATGATACGTATGTACATAGAAGCGGACGTACGGCTAGGGCAGGAGCAACCGGACTTTCTTTAAGCGTAATACAGCCAGAAGAATTAGAAGAAATCCCTGAATTTGAAGAAGATTTAGGATTGGTTTTTACAGAATACAAAAAAGCAGATGCACAAAGTATTGAAAATAATAACACCCTTCTTTGGGCAAAAAAAATATTTAAAACAAAACCTAATAGAGCAATTTCAGAAGATTTAAAAGGAGAAATTAAAACTATATTCCATCATTTAACCAAAGAAGAATTGGTAGATAAAATCTTAGCAAATTATTTAGCACAAACCGCTAGTGCAAAGACAAAACCAGCGGTAATTAAAAAGAAGAAAAAGAAATAACGATGGCAAATAACATTAAAAGTCAACAAGATATATTAGCAAAATTGCAGATTGAAGAATTAAATCAAATGCAAAAAGAAGCTATTGCTACAATACATAAAAACGACAATGTAATATTACTTTCGCCAACAGGTACAGGTAAAACATTAGCTTTTTCTTTGCCTTTATTAGAATTTTTAGATCCAACTTTAGAAGAAGTACAAGCTTTAATTTTAGTGCCTTCTAGAGAATTGGCAATTCAAATAGAACAAGTAATTCGTTCTATGGGATCTGGTTTTAAAGTAAATGCGGTTTATGGAGGTAGACCAATGTCTAAAGATAAAATAGAATTAAAACATATTCCTGCAATTTTAATAGGTACACCTGGTAGAATTTCAGACCATTTTGCAAACGATCGTTTTTCTAAAGATCATATTAAAACCTTAATTTTAGACGAGTTTGATAAGTCTCTAGAGGTTGGTTTTGAATATGAAATGCGTAATATTATCAATCAATTATCTTCTTTAGATAAACGCATATTAACTTCTGCTACACAAGGAGTTGAGATTCCTGATTTTGTAGGTTTAAGAAAGCCAAATACGGTTAATTATTTAAAAGCAGTAACTTCTAAATTAGAAATAAGAACAGTAGTTTCTCCAGCTAAAAATAAGCTAAATACCTTATTGCATTTACTAAATCATTTAGGAAATAAACAAGGGATTGTTTTTTGTAATTTAAAGGATTCTATAAATAATGTAAGTACCTTTTTAGAAAGCAAGAATATAAAACATGGTTGTTTTAGTGGTGGAATGGAGCAAAAGGATAGAGAACGTTCTTTAATTAAATTCAGAAATGGTACCAATCAATTATTAATTGCTACAGATTTAGCGGCAAGAGGTATCGATGTGCCAGAAATGAGTTTTATAATTCATTATGAATTACCACAAGCAATAGAAGAATTTACACATAGAAACGGACGTACGGCAAGAGTTTCTGCAGAAGGAACAGCATTTGTTTTAAAGTGGAAAGACGAACGTTTACCAGATTTTATTAAAAATGCTGATGTACAAGATATTTCTAAACAAGCAGAAAGAAGTCCTATTTTTTGGGAAACTTTATTTATTTCTGGTGGTAGAAAAGACAAAATTTCTAAAGGAGATATTGCTGGTTTGTTTATAAAACAAGGAAAATTAACTAAAGAACAGTTAGGGGCCATTGAGTTAAAACAAGATTGTGCTTTTGTGGCAGTTCCATCAACATTAACAGCAGAATTAATAGAGAAATTAAATAATTCTCGTTTAAAAAAGAAAAAAGTACGTATTTACGAAGTGTAAGAATATGAGTAATAAAGAATTAAATGCCGAAGTAAATTCGTGTATCGTTACCCTTCAAAAATTATTGGAGGATACAAATCAGCTTTTTGAATTGCCAGAAGAACAAAGAGTAGCGCTTTTTAAAGTTGCTGGCGAATTGTCTAGACCCAATCGTGATGAATTTCAGCGAAGAAGAAAAGACGCTAAAAAAGCGGCAAAGCGTAAAATGATAGAAGGTGATAAACATGCCCGAAAATCAACAGGAATACGTTCAGCTCGTGAAGCATCCTTGTTTGTGGCTCCTAAATTATTAGGAGCAGCAGCTATAAATGAAGATACTCCAGAATTAGAATCACCAAGAAACTGTTACGTATGTAAAAAAGTATTTACCAAATTGCATCATTTTTATGATACGATGTGTAAAGAGTGTGGCGATTTAAATTATGCAAAACGTTTTCAAACGACAGATTTAAAAGGGCAAGTAGCGGTAATTACGGGTTCTCGATTAAAAATTGGATATCACATAACCTTAATGTGCTTGCGTTCTGGAGCAACTGTTGTGGCAACCACACGTTTTCCTGCGGATTCTGCAATCCGTTTTTCTAAAGAAGAAGATTATAAAGATTGGTCTGATCGTTTGCATATCCATGGCTTAGATTTAAGACACATACCAAGTGTAGAAATTTTTTGTAACTATATAGAACAAAAATACGATCGCTTAGATATTTTAATCAATAATGCGGCGCAAACCGTAAGAAGACCTTCTGGTTTTTATTTCCATTTAATGGAAAATGAAAAGAAACCAATAGATCAATTGCCTAAATTGGCGCAGACTTTGTTAAAAGATCATTCTAGTTGTTTAGAAGAATTAGCGGATCTAAGTGTTTCTACTTCTAAAACAGATAAAAACAACGTGTTACCAGTTACTTGGCACGGTCCAGAACCAGGAATTGGTTTGCGTAATTCGGCAGAATTATCTCAAATTCCGTATAGTTTTGACAACTCGTTACAAACTGCAGAAGTTTTTCCGGAAGGAGAATTAGATGCAGATTTACAACAAGTAGATTTAAGAAAAACAAATAGTTGGCGTTTAAAATTAGGTGAAATAGAAACAACAGAAATGGTAGAAGTACAGTTGGTAAATGCTGTTGCTCCGTTTGTGTTGTGTAATCGTTTGTCTAATTTAATGATGAAAGAAAATACGGGTAAAAAACATATTATCAATGTAACTGCCATGGAAGGGAAGTTTCATCGATTTAAAAAGGTAGACAGACATCCGCATACCAATATGGCTAAAGCTGCCTTAAATATGTTAACGCATACATCTGCTTCTACATTTGCTAAGTCTGGTATTTATATGAATGCGGTAGATACGGGTTGGGTTACCGATGAAGATCCTGCAGAATTATCAAAGAAAAAGGTAGAAACTCACGATTTTCAACCACCTTTAGATATTGTGGATGGAGCCGCAAGAGTTATGGATCCGTTAATTGATGGAATAAATACAGGTAAACATTGGTCTGGTAAATTCTTAAAAGATTATTTTCCTATCGATTGGTAGTTTTTTAATCGCTTTATTACAGAAAAAAAGGAATGCTGATGGTTATAAATCAAAAGCATTCCTTTTTTTTATATTCAGGTAGAAGATTTTTTTTGTATAAATGAAACTAAAACAGTAACTTAGGAGGAGTTACTTTAGAGTAACATTATTTATGAACCTTTTAAATTTATACAATTATGTTAGCTTTTAGAACAGAAATTAGAAACTCACCAAGAGAACAAATCTTAAAAATTTATTTAAGTGACATTTCGTTAGATCAAGAATTAAAATTATTGTTAGAAAACATTAATGGAGTTCGAATTGTAGAAGTACAAGAGAGTATCAGTAGAAATAGAGTAGAGGAGAACGTAACTATATTTAGAGATTTAAAACACTCTATAAATAGTATTAAAGATAAAGTTGATGCTTTTTTAACTCTTTATTTTGAAAAAGCAGCAATATAAATGTTGATTGTTTTAAAGAGTCTTTTTCCTTTTACTTTGCGTTAAATAATAATAAATTGAAAAGAAAACAATTATAAGGTTGTATATCAGAAAAATGGAACCATCTTTGCATATATAATTAGTATTATAAATTTAACAACATTATTATGAGTAAAGGTACAGTAAAGTTTTTCAACGAAACAAAAGGATTTGGTTTTATTACTGAAGAAGGAGTAGACAAAGATCATTTTGTACACGTTTCTGGTTTAATTGATGAAATTAGAGAAGGTGACGAAGTTGAATTTGACTTACAAGAAGGAAACAAAGGATTAAATGCAGTTAACGTAAAAGTTATCTAAAAAATATACTTCAAGTTTTATAAAAAGCCCATCAATTAATTGATGGGCTTTTTTTGTGCTTTTTAAGTTCTTAAACCTTTGCGGTTATCAAACAATCTATTTGGTTTTATATTTATTAGAGTATCGTTTCCAAAGTTTGGTTTGATGAGTTTCTAAGCTAATTTTTCTTCCTTGAATAAATGCTTCTGATAAAATATTGGTTCTCATATCTAAAGCATCACCTTCAGAAACAAACAAAGTAGCGTCTTTACCAACTTCTAAAGTGCCTACAATATCATCTATCCCTAAAATTTTAGCAGTATTAGAGGTTAATAATTGTAAAGCTACCTCTTTATCTAAACCATAGGCAGCAAATGTACCTGCGTAAAAAGGTAAATTTCTCGTATTCATACGTTCCATTTGTCCTTCCATTCCAAGACTTACTACAACTCCTTTGTCTGTTAATACTTTAGCAATGGTATATGTATAATCATACGCAAAATCTTCGCTATCTGGGTTTCTATGAGGTCTTTCTAAAACAACAGGAATATTGTTTTTTACTAACAAATCTGCAACTTTATCGGCTTCACTTCCATGCACAATTACAATTTTTTCTATACCTATATCTTTGGTCATTAAAATGGCATCGGTTATTTCTCTTTGTCCGTTTACATGAACAAAAAGTTTTTGAGTACCATTAAACAATCCTTTTGTAGCTTCGTAAGGTAAGTGTTTTTTATCCTTTTTACTTGTCAAATATGCTTTTGCATTTGTAAAGTATAATTTGATGTCACTTATTTTTTTAGCATAATTTTTGTCTGGTTTTAAAGCAGGATCTTCACCTAACCACCATTTTCCACTTGTAAAACTCCCTGGCCAATTCATGTGAATTGCATCATCTGTTTTAATAACGGCATCTTCCCAGTTCCAAGCATCTAATTGCACCACGGAAGAAGTCCCAGAAATTAATCCACCTCTTGGTGTAATTTGTGCCATTAATACACCATTTGGGCGCATAGACTCTACAACTTTGCTTTCTGCATTATAGGCAATTAAACTTCTAATATGTGGGTTGTTGGCACCAATTTCGTCTTCATCGTCACTGGCTTTTACAGCATCAATTTCGACCAAACCTAAAGTGGCATTAGCGGCAATAAAACCAGGGTATACGTGTTTTCCTTTGGCATCAATTACAGTTCCTCTTCTTGCAATTTTTGCATTTGCACTACCCGCAAAAACAATTTTACCATTGCTAAACATAATTAAAGAGTTTTCTATAATCTTACCATTGCCTAAGTGTGCGGTTGCTCCTTGTATCGAATAATCTGCAATTTGTTTGTTTGCAGGTGTTTGTTGAGCAATTATACTATTTCCTGCTAAGAAGAAAAATAGCAAACTATATATTATTTTTTTCATCGTTATGTAGCTTTATATTTCTGTATCGCAGTGAAAATTAATATCTTTTCTTTTTGTTGGAATTTGGGTTTTTCCACCACTCATTTTTTCTTGCAACATCATATTAATTAACTTGCTTTTTTCTTGTTTAATAGCTTCACGTTTTTTAAGATCTTCAATTCTATCAAAAAATACTTTTCCGTCAATAATTGTTTTTTCAACCTTCGCATAAATAGACATTGGGTGATGACTCCACAATACAACGTCTGCATCTTTACCCACTTTTATACTACCTACTTTGTCGTCAATATGTAATAATTTAGCAGGATTAATTGTAACCATTTTCCAAGCTTCTAGTTCTGTCATTCCTCCATATTTAACAGTTTTTGCAGCTTCTTGATTCAATCTTCTAGACATTTCTCTATCATCAGAATTAATAGCAACTGTAATACCAGCATTGTGCATAATTGCGGCATTGTAAGGTATTGCATCATTTACTTCGTATTTATAAGCCCACCAGTCAGAAAATGTAGAACCACCAATACCACGTACTTTCATTTTATCAGCAACTTTATATCCTTCTAAAATATGCGTAAATGTATTTATTTTAAAGCCCATTTTATCGGCAACATTCATTAACATATTAATTTCTGATTGTACGTAAGAATGACAAGAAATAAAACGTTCTCCGTGTAAAATTTCGACTAACGTTTCCATTTCGGCATCTTTTCTAAACGGTTTTCCACTTTTCTTTAAAGCATCGTATTCTTGAGCTCTGGTAAAATAATCTGTAAAAACTTGTTCTACACCCATTCTTGTTTGAGGAAAACGAGTACCATTTGTACTACGAGATTGTTTTACATTTTCTCCTAAAGCAAATTTTATAAACTTAGGCGAATTATCGTAAATCATGTTTTCTGCATTTTCTCCCCATTTTAGTTTGATAATTGCAGAACGACCACCAATAGGATTTGCCGAACCATGTAAAATTTGAGAAGTAGTGGTGCCTCCAGAAATGTTTCTATAAATATTAATATCGTTAGGGTCAATAACATCTTCTATAGTAACTTCTGCAGAAGAATTCTGTGCACCTTCATTTATAGAAGATGCGGCAATATGAGAATGCTCATCTACAATACCGGCTGTTAAATATTTACCAGTTCCATCAATTTCTGTTGCCCCACTAGCTCTTAGGTTTTTACCTATTTTAGTGATTTTTCCATCTTTTAAAAGTACATCTGTATTTTCTAAAATACCTTCATCTTCACTTGTCCAAACAGTAACATTTTTTACTAAAATTGTTGTTGCTTTTGGCTGAACATAATTTCCGAAACCAATATTAGGATAACTTACTGGTACAACTATAATTGCTTCTTCTTTATTCTTATTTGTTGATTTTTTCTTGGCTTCTTTTTTAAACTTTTTACTTGCAGCCCAAGTTGTTTTATTACCCTGAGTATCAAAAGCATCACCTTGCATAACATTAGAAGCGTTTATAATTTTACCTAATAATCTTGTAAAACGACCATCATCATTTAAGGTCATAGAAATCCAATCATCTTTATAAGAAAATCTAGATTTTATTTTTTTATCACCTTTTGTAATTGTTGCCGTTTGTTTTGCGCCTTTACCAGTAATAGCTAAATTGTAATTTGTATTGTTTACATATAACATATAATTACCTGTAATGTCTTTGATATTCATGTTGTTAATTATGTTCTTATCACCTTGAACCCAGTTTTCATAAATGGTTGTTTTAGAATCAAAAATATCACCAGAAGTAATAATAAAGTTTGCATAACTTCCTTCTTTTAAATTACCAACTGTACTTTTACCTATAATAGTTGCAGGTATGGTTGTTAACGCCGCTAATGCTTTTTCTTTATCAAAACCATATTTAATAGCTTTCTGTAAATTTTTATGAAAAGAACTTAAAGATTTTAAAGAGTGTGTGGTTAACGCAAAGTTAATTCCGTTTTTAGAAAGTACACTTAAATTAGAAGGTTCTTGATTCCATTTTCGCATATCTCTTAAAGTAATATGTTGCGCTAGTAAAGGGTCTGAAACATCATAAGCATTGCTAAAGTTAATAGGAATAATAAAATTGGCATTAGTTGCCTTAATATCATTTATTCTTTCAAATTCTTCTCCGCTACCCACAATAGTGTATTGTACGCCAAACTCGTCGCCAACTTTATCTGCTCTTAATGCATCTAAAACGGTGTTGGTTTCAAAAATTTGCAATAGCCTTTTATTTGCATTAAAAGCTTCTAAAGATAAATCTTTATTTTTCATGTTTCCTTTAGCATACCAATCTGCATCATTAAAAACCTGACGTAATAAGGCCATTGCGCCCATTCTAGAACTTGGGTAGGCTTGGTTAGATTTTGCACTTTTATTAAAAGATAAATATTGAGCAGATTTAGTATCTAAAATTCGGTAAGCATCAGACGAATTAGGGTTTAAAGCAATTAGCAAACCATTTCCTTGAACAATTCCGTCGTTATAATGTGTATTTACTACACCAAAACCTGCTTCTAATAATTCTTTTGCTTGTTTAGCATCAAATTTAAAAGCTGTAATTGGGTTGGTTTCTGGTCTAATGTGATCGTTCCAATAATAGCCTTCTCGGGTTGCTTCATATTGTTTTGTTCTAGATCTACTTGGTTGTTTAGAAGGTTTAGCAAGTCCAAAATCTGAATAAATATCAATAAAAGACGGATACATTGTTTTACCATTTAAATCTATGGTTTTTGTGCCTTTAGGAATCTTAACAGATTTACCAATACGAGTAACTTTACCATCTTTAATGAGTAAAGTTCCTTTATTAATAACTTCATTATGTGTAACAAAAATGGTTGCATTTATAAAAGCAAAAGTGGTACCTTCTGTTGTTTTAACGCCACTATCCGTAGGGAAATAATCTTGAGCATTTGCATAAGAAATGGACAAGAAAAATAGTAATAAAAAGTGTTTTTTCATGTAGTTTGAATTAATTGATGAGCGTTAAATTTATTAATATGATTTTTGAAGAATGTTAATTCACAATCTTTTAACAAAAAATTAAGAAAATTAGATGTCTTTAAAAGATTCAAAATAAGAAATAAATAAATCTACAACATAGTTATATGATTGTACACCTTTGTCTTGTTTGTTAGCTTTTAAATACGCATTATATCCTTTTTTAACAAGAGGTTCAAACGGGTTTTTATATTGTTGCCAAAAGGTATAACTTGCATTAAAATCTTTTGAAATTCCCTTGTTTACGGTTTTCCAAAGTTCTTTTGAGAGGGTTTTATCTCGTTTTCTTAATTCGGAAATACAATAGCCAAAAGCCATTCTGTAACTGGCATATTTAAAATACAAATCTTCATTATAATTTGCAGCCAAAAAACCAACAAAATTTGCTTCGTTTTCTGCGGCAAAACCAATTTGATGTGCCATTTCATGGCAGGTTGTTGTTGGGTAACCCGTTTTAGGAATTCGATTATTAACTTGCGCTTCTCCCGTTAAAGGATTTAAATAGCCTGCCGTTCCATTGTAAGTTTGTAATAAACTCATTAAAGAACTTTTTACTGATTTATGTTGATATTTTAATTGCGGATAATCTTTAGATAAATGATGATAACCTAAAATTGCCATGGCATACATTTCCTTTTTAGAATAAGGGTTTTTAACTTTTAGAGTATCGTTTTTGGTGATTTTAAGTTGATAATAATTTAAATTTTTAATTACTTGTTTTGTTACTTTTTTAAGTTGCTCTGTGGTATATTTTTGTTGTTGATAATTTAAGTTTTTAGCCAAAGGTTCTCTGTAATAATTTAAACCCCAGAAAAGATAAAAACAAAAATAAATAACAGATAGTATTGCTGTAAAATGAATAATTTTAGGAATAAAATTTTTGAACCGAGTTTTTATCAACCTAAAAATAAAACGAATAAAAATAAAGACACCGAAAGCCAATAAAACATCTCCAAAAGAAAAAGGAATCCAACCTAAAATAATTCTTAAAAAGGATGAAATAGGCGGGTAGATGCCATTTGAATAATACTTTTCTATTAATTCAGGGTGTGTGGCAGCCCATTTTATCAAAAAAATTTGAATGGGTAAAAAAAGAGTTAAAAAAATATGTCTTTTAGGTATCTTCAAGGAAAATAATTTAGTGATAAATTACGTTTTTACTATTTAAAAAGAAGTCAAATTATTTTTTTAAAATCCAACTTTGTTGGTAAAAATAAGATTTCATTTTGAAAATTGACTGGTTATTAACAAGATAATAACATTTTTGTTTACAATTAATGTTCACAAATTAAAGTAAAGTTTTAGAAAATATTTTCAACCTAAAAAAGTATCTTTGTCACAATGGAAAAAACGACTCCTGTTGCAGGAAAAAAGATAGATAAATCAAGATTAGTAAATCTTGAAAAAGGCAAGATTCCTCCACAAGTATTAGAGTTGGAAGAAGCTGTCTTAGGGGCAATGATGATTGATAAAAAGGGAATAGACGACGTAATTGACGTCTTAAGTTCTGATGCTTTTTACGATCAAAAACATCAAGAAATTTATGCTGCAATTTATGAATTGTTTCAAAATTCTGAACCGATAGACCTTTTAACAGTATCTAACTTGTTAAAAAAGAAGTCGAAATTAGAATTTGTTGGTGGCGATTTCTTTTTAATTCGTTTAACTCAAAAAGTAGCCTCTTCGGCACATATTGAGTTCCACGCTAGAATTATCTTACAAAAATACATTCAGCGTAAATTAATTTCAATATCTAGTGAAATTATAGAAAATGCGTATGATGAAAGTACCGATGTTTTTGATTTATTAGACGATGCAGAAGCAAAACTTTTTGAAGTTACCCAAGGAAATTTAAAAAAGAGTTCTGAAGACGCAGGTTCTCTTGTAAAACAAGCTTTAAAAAAGATTCAAGAAATAGGTAATCAAGAAGGAATGTCTGGTTTGGCAACAGGTTTTACTAAATTAGATGCCTTAACTTCTGGTTGGCAACCTTCTGATTTAGTAATTATTGCTGCACGTCCTGGTATGGGTAAAACAGCCTTTGTAATTTCTATGGCAAAAAATATGGCAATTGATTTTGGTCATGGAGTAGCCGTTTTTTCATTAGAGATGTCTTCTGTACAGTTAATTACGCGTATGATTTCTTCGGAAACAGGCTTAACTTCAGAAAAATTAAGAAAAGGAAACTTAGAACCACATGAGTGGGAACAGTTAAATGTAAAAGTAAAAAGACTTTCTGATGCTCCTATTTTTATAGATGACACACCATCTCTTTCTGTATTTGATTTACGTGCAAAAGCACGAAGATTGGTATCGCAACACAATGTTAGAATTCTTGTAATTGATTATTTACAATTAATGACAGCAGGAGGTAAAGCAGGAGGAAACCGTGAACAAGAAATCTCTATGATTTCTAGAAACTTAAAAGCATTAGCAAAAGAACTAGAGGTACCAGTAATAGCACTGTCTCAATTATCTCGTGCGGTTGAAACACGTGGAGGCTCTAAAAGACCTTTATTATCTGATTTACGTGAATCTGGAGCAATTGAACAAGATGCCGATATTGTATCCTTTATTTTCCGTCCAGAATATTACGGAATGACAGAATGGGATGATGATGAACATACACCATGTGAAGGACAAGGAGAGTTTATTGTAGCAAAACACAGAAATGGTGGTTTAGATAATATTCGTTTAAAATTTACAGGGCATTTGGCAAAATTCTCAGATTTAGAAGAAGGTTTTAGTAGTGAGTTTCAATCATCGATGAATGCAGATTTTCCAGAAGATCCTTTTGCAGGTCAAGGAGGAGTTGATCCAAAAGATGCTTTTGGAAGTGATGATGATGATATGCCGTTTTAATTTCATATTTTTATGAAATGAATGATTTAGAAAATAAGGTTAAAAAATGGATTCTTAAAAATGGTTACCCTTTCGAAATGAAGGTTGCCAATTTTTTTAAAAAAGCAGATTTTAAAGTTTCACAATCTGTTCTTTATAGAGATGAAGACTCTAGTAAATTAAGAGAGCTAGATATAATTTCATATTCTAATACTGTAATTAATAATGTATGGTTTAATTTTACTTTTGTTGTTGAATGTAAAAAATCAACAGATAAACCATGGGTTGTATTTAAAAATGATAATTTACACAATCCTCAATTAGAAAGATATAAACCATTTACAACTAGAAATGCTGAGATATTATTAAATAAAACTAAAGTTTTAAAAGAAAACAAGTTTGAATTGTTATTCCCAAACTTATTTGAAGCAGGTTTCAATTTAGTAACTTCATTAGGTCAAACTAAAGATTTAGCTTACTCTTCAACTACTTCTTTGCTTAAAGCTTGTAAATATCTTACAGAAAAATTTAATGAAAGTAAATCTAGATCTTGTAATATTTATATTCCTTTAATAATTATTGAGGGAATATTATATGAATCTTTTCTAGATAAAAAGGATGACTTAGAGTTAATAGAAGTTGATTATTCTTCAATTTTAAACACAAAAGTTTTTAGTGAAGGAGATTCTAATATAATTACGATTGTTTCTTCTAAAAATTTAGAAAATTTTATAGATCGTGTAAAAGAAGATACATTATTATTTTTTAAAACTTACAAAAAAGAAATTGAAGAAGTTTCCCTATCAAACCCTACAAGTATAAAGGTGAAATCTATATCAATTTAAATGAAAAAACTCTTATCAATCTTAAGCTTTTTCCTACTATCAAACTCAATTTGGGCATCTTTTATTTATGTACCTATGAGTTATGAGAATCAGAAAAATCATTTAAAAGCCTACGGAATTGTATACTTTTCATTAGAAGCAGGTTTAAAATCTAAATGGCTTTTAAATTATGATGGAGGTGCTTTTTTAATTGAAAACAATAAAATTGTAGAGAACGAATGTAAAATACGAGGTGTTTCTTATCAAGTAATTTCTGATGCAAAAGCACAGCTTATTTTGCAAGAAATATCATCACCATCTTCTAATCAGGATGCAGTTACATTAGAAAAAGCTCCAAAAATAGCAGTATATTCTCCAAAAGACAAAATGCCTTGGGATGACGCTGTAACCATGGTTTTAACCTATGCAGAAATTCCGTTTGATGTAATTTATGATGAAGAAGTCTTAGCAGACAAACTGCTTTTGTATGAATGGTTACATTTGCATCACGAAGATTTTACCGGACAGTATGGAAAGTTTTATGGAGCATTTAGAAGCGCTCCTTGGTATATAGAAGGTAAGCAAAGAGCAGAAAAACAAGCAAAAGAATTAGGGTTTACTAAAGTATCGGAAGAAAAGTTAGCAGTAGCCAAAAAAATAAGAGATTATGTAGTTGGTGGTGGGTTTATGTTTGCCATGTGTTCTGCTACAGATAGTTTTGATATAGCTTTGGCTGCAGAAGGAGTAGATATTGCAGAATCTATGTTTGATGGAGATGCTTCTGAACCTAATTATCAATCAAAAATTAATTATAATAAAACATTTGCATTTAAAGACTTTCAACTGATTAAAAACCCAACAACATATGAGTTTTCTACAATTGATATGACTAGCAAGCGTAAAATTCCTAAAACATCTGATTATTTTTCTTTAGGAGAATTTTCTGCAAAATGGGATCCTGTGCCAACAATGTTAACACAAAATCATACTGTTTTGGTAAAAGGTTTTATGGGACAAACCACTTCTTTTGATAGAAATACCGTTAAATCTAATGTATTGGTTTTAGGAGAAAACAAAACGAATAGAGAAGCTCGCTATATTCATGGTACCATCGGTAAAGGAATGTTTACTTTTTATGGAGGACATGATCCTGAAGATTACACACACAGAGTGGGAGACCCAAAAACAGAATTAGATTTACACCCAACATCACCAGGTTACCGACTAATTTTAAACAATGTTTTGTTTCCTGCGGCAAAGAAAAAGAAACAAAAAACGTAGATTTTTACCATTAAAAATTACTATTTTACTCAAATATTTTTTTAATTGTTAATAAAGCTGGTTTTTGCTTATAAATAATCTTGTAAGTTGCTATTAAAAAAATTACTTTTGCCCAAATTAAAATAACAAAATGCCAAAGACACAACAATTACAAGATTTTACGCAACAAGTTCGTAGAGATATATTACGTATGGTACACAAAGTAAATTCTGGTCACCCAGGAGGATCTTTAGGATGTGCAGAATTTATTACTTGCTTATACCAAGAAGTAATGGACTATTCTACAGAGTTTACAATGGATGGAAAAAATGAAGATTTGTTTTTCCTTTCTAACGGACATATTTCTCCAGTATTTTATAGTGTTTTGGCGCACAGTGGTTTTTTCCCTGTATCTGAATTAGCAACTTTTAGATTGTTAGACTCTCGTTTACAAGGACACCCAACAACTCATGAAGGGTTACCTGGAGTAAGAATCGCTTCTGGTTCTTTAGGACAAGGTTTATCCGTAGGTTTAGGTGCTGCACAAGCAAAAAAATTAAACGGTGATGATAAAATCGTATACACATTACATGGTGATGGTGAATTGCAAGAAGGTCAAAACTGGGAAGCAATTATGTATGCATCAGCAAAAAAAGTGGATAACTTAATTGCTACGATAGATTTAAACGGAAAGCAAATTGATGGTTCTACAGACCAAGTTTTACCAATGGGAAGCATTAGAGCTAAATTTGAAGCTTTCGGATGGGACGTTTTAGATGTTGTAAAAGGAAATGATATTGATGCAATATTAGCTGGTTTAGCAGAAGCAAAGGCTTTAACAGGAAAAGGAAAACCAGTTTGTATTTTATTACATACAGAAATGGGTAATGGAGTAGACTTTATGATGCATACACATGCGTGGCATGGTAAAGCACCAAGTGATGAGCAGTTAGAAAATGCATTGGCTCAAAACCCAGCAACTTTAGGAGATTACTAAAAACGGATTTTATTAAAATCTAATTTTAAAATATAAAAAAAGCTTTTCAATTATGTTGAAAAGCTTTTTTTATGTTTTTATTTTGATTTCGACTGTAAGAATACCTTTATCTTTACAACTAACAAGTTGATGGTATGTCAATCTTTTATATTTATAATCATAAAATTTTTGAATAAAGAATGAAAATAGGAATTGTTTGTTATCCTACATTTGGAGGAAGTGGAGTAGTAGCAACCGAATTAGGAATGGCGTTAGCAGATAAAGGTCATGAAGTACATTTTATTACCTATAACCAGCCAGTTCGTTTAGACTTTTTAACTCATAATTTACACTTTCATCAAGTTGTTATCGAAGAATATCCGCTTTTTGAATATCAACCCTATGAATTAGCATTGTCTAGTAAAATGGTTGAAGTTGTTAGAAAGCATGATTTAGAAGTTTTGCATGTACATTATGCAATACCACATGCCTATGCAGCTTACATGGCAAAGCAAATGTTAAAAGAAAAAGGTTTAGATGTTAGAGTAGTAACTACATTGCACGGAACCGATATTACTTTAGTTGGGAGTCATCCAACCTATAAAACAGCTGTTGAGTTTAGTATTAATAATTCTGATGTTGTAACTGCTGTTTCTAACAATTTAAAAGAAACTACAAATACACTATTTAACATCACTAAAGATATAAAGGTTATTTATAATTTTATTGATGTAGAAAAGTATGATACTGCCCATGATACAGAATGTAATCGAATTGCCATTGCAAAACCACATGAACGCATTTTAACTCACATAAGTAATTTTAGACCTGTAAAAAGGGTAGAAGATGTTATTAAAGTTTTTTACGAAGTTCAGAAAGAAATACCTTCAAAATTATTATTAGTAGGTGAAGGACCAGAAAGAATACACGCTGAAAATTTAGTAAATGAATTAAAAATTTCTGAAGATGTACTTTTCTTAGGAAATAGTTCTGAAGTAACTAAGGTTTTATGTTATTCAGATGTTTTTTTACTGCCTTCTCAAACAGAGAGTTTTGGTTTGGCAGCTTTAGAAGCTATGGCTGCAAAAACACCTGTAATATCTACAAATACAGGAGGTTTGCCAGAAGTTAACATACATGGTGTAACCGGTTATTTAAGTGATTTAGGAGACGTAAAAGACATGGCAAAAAATGCCATTTCTATTTTAAAAGATGATAAAACTTTAGAAACCTTTAAAAGGAATGCGAGAGAGCATACAAAAAGATTTTCTTTAGAAAATATATTACCCGTTTATGAAGAAATTTATAAATCTTGTTATAAAAGTAAAGCGTTATAACTAAAAAAGCTCAAACTAGTAGGTTTGAGCTTTTTTTATGTTTAGTAATTAGAAAAAATCTATTTTCCAAAAAGTCCACCAAGTAAACCTCCAATTCCACCAGAACTTTTTTTGTCACCACCTAATAACATTCCTGCTACATCATCAATAACACTTCCATCACCATCAGCATCTAATATTTTTTCTAAGAAACTTTGTTCGTTTGCAGTTTCATTTCCCCCTAACATTCCACCTAATAAACTCCCTAAACCAGAAGAATCTGAAACATTATTTTCACGAGATTGTTTTCCTAAAACTCCCATTAATAAAGGAGCAGCAACTTTTAAAATATTAGCTACAGAACCTGCATCTAAACCAGATTTCTGACCAATTACTTGTTCTACACCTTGTTGTTTACTTCCTAAAATGTGGCTTAAAATTCCTGCTCCATCTTGTTTTACAGATTCATCAACTCCACCATTAAACAAACCACCAAGGTTGTCTAAAATACTACCATCATGTTTGCTTGCTAAAGCCCCCATTAATCCCTCTGCACCTTCTGGAGTAGAAGCATTTCTTTCCATAGCTTTCATTAAAACAGGCAAAGCCATTGTTAAAACACTACTTGTTTTACTAGAATCATTTCCTGTAGAGCCAGAAACTCCTGAAATAATTTGTTTTCCTAAATCACTATTTAATATATCTAATATACCTGCCATTTTTATGTTTTTAATAATTAATTTGAATGTTTTCTAATTTTATGACACAATATACGAATAAAGTCACACATACTTTTAATATTTTTTTTACCTTTCAAAATCTTAATTTTTTAAACTATTTAATGAAAAAACTAGCATTACACTGGAAAATTTTAATAGGTATGGTTCTTGGAATCATCTTTGGTTTTATAATGAATTCTATAGATGGAGGTAAAGGATTTGTTGCTGATTGGATAAAACCATTTGGAACTATCTTTATCAATTTATTAAAACTAATTGCTGTACCCTTAATTTTAGCATCTTTAATTAAAGGAATTTCTGATTTAAAAGATATTTCTAAAATAAAATCGATGGGACTTAGAACCATAGGTCTTTATATGATAACCACTTTAGTTGCTGTAGTTATTGGTTTAAGTATTGTAAATACGGTAAAACCAGGAAATGGTATGCCACAAGAAACCATAGAAAAAATTAAATTAAAATACGGCAACAATTCGAGTGTAATAGATAAATTGAATGAAGCAAGTAGTCAAAAACAGGCGGGGCCCTTACAAGCTTTGGTCGATATTTTTCCGAGCAATATTTTTAAATCATTAACAGATGCTTCTATGTTACAAGTTATTTTCTTTGCATTATTTGTAGGAATCTGTTTGTTATTAATAGATGAAGAGAAAGCAAAACCATTAATCAATTTTTTCGACTCGCTAAATGAAGTTGTCATGAAAATGGTAGATTTAATAATGCTTTTTGCTCCTTATGCTGTTTTTTCTTTATTAGCTAACGTTATTATTTCTTTTGATGATACAGAAATCTTACTGAAACTACTTTGGTATGCGTTTTGTGTATTTGGAGGCTTGGTTTTATTAATTGGTTTTTATCTTTTGCTTATTAAAATTTACGCAAAAAAATCGCCTATTTGGTTTTTAAAACAAATAAGTCCGGCACAATTATTAGCATTTTCTACTAGTAGTAGTGCGGCCACTTTACCTGTTACTATGGAACGTGTAGAAGAACATTTGGGGGTAGACCCAGAAGTTGCAGGTTTTGTTTTACCAGTAGGAGCAACCGTTAATATGGATGGTACTAGTTTATACCAAGGTATTGCAGCTGTATTTATTATGCAAGTTCTTTGGCCAGAAGGCTTAACGTTTACAAATCAATTGGTAATTATTGGAACCTCTGTTTTGGCTTCTATTGGTAGTGCAGCAGTACCAAGTGCAGGTATTGTTATGCTAGTAGTGGTGTTAGAAACACTTGGTTTTCCTGCAGAATTGTTACCATTAGGAATTGCTCTTATTTTTGCAGTAGATAGGCCATTAGATATGTGTAGAACGGTTGTTAATGTTACTGGTGATGCCACGGTATCTGTGTTAGTAGCTAAATCTTTAGGTAAATTACACGAACCAAAACCAAAAGAATGGGATGATAATTATAAAAAAGTAAAATAGTTTTTAGTAAGTAAATATAAATCTAAGCGTTCTAATTTTAATAGAACGCTTATTTAAAATTTTTAGAATGTCTTTAATAATCAATACGCCCATTGTTTCTTTAGCTTGGTTACAAGCTAATTTAGATCATAAAAAATTAGTTATTTTAGACGGTACCATTCCTAAAGTAACAGAAAAATTGAGTGCTTCTAATGTTGGTGAAAAACTTCAAATAAAAGGAGCTATTTTTTTTGATATAAAAAATACATTCTCTGATGTTACAGCTTCGTTTCCTAATACCATATTATCATCCAAAGAATTTGAAGAAAAAGTACAAGTATTAGGAATCAATAAAGATAGTATTATTGTGTGTTATGATGATTTGGGTATCTATTCTTCTCCTAGAGTTTGGTGGATGTTTCAATTAATGGGGTTTACTAATATTGCTGTTTTAGATGGTGGTTTTCCTATGTGGTTAGAAAATGGGTTTCCTACTGAAAAACAGAAAAATAACACACCTACAAAAGGTGATTTTAAAGTTGATTATCAACCTGAAAAGGTTAAATTTACAGAGGATGTGCTAAAAGCAATTGAAGATAAAGAAACTATAATTGCCGATGCTCGTTCTAAAGGTCGTTTTAATTGTACAGAACCAGAACCAAGAAGTGATGTTAAAGGAGGCCATATTCCTAATTCTGTGAGTTTACCTTTTAGTAAAATCATAAAAAATGGACATTTAAAATCGGAAGAAGAGTTAAGAGTAGTTTTTAATCAAATTAATCCTAAAAAGAAAGCTTTCATTTTTTCTTGTGGAACAGGAATTACAGCCTCCGTATTGGCATTAGGTGCAGAAATAGCAGGGTATAAAAAATATGCTGTTTATGATGGTTCTTGGACAGAGTGGGGAAGTACAGAAAATTTACCAATAGAAATTTAAAAATAAACATTATGAACATCAATTGGACGAAAGAAGAATTTCAGACTTATGTATTATTGTATGCAGCACAAAGTAATTATATAGAAACGGAGTCTGAAAGTAACTATATTTTATCTAAAGTAAATGAAACTTTATTTAATCGTATTCATACAGAAATAGTACATGATAATGATTTTCAAGCGATGGAAAAAATTAAAAGTTATCTAAAAGAAAACGAGTACTCTACAATGGATAAAGAACAGCTTTTAAAAGATATTAAAAATGTATTTTTTGCAGATGGTACTGTCGATATTTTAGAACGAAATGTTTTTATGTTTTTGAAAAAAATGATTGCATAGTTTTAAAGAAAATTGCATTTATCTTTTTTCGTGTTTTTTCAATCAAAAAAACCTCACAAAAAGTGAGGCTTTAAAATACTATATGTATGGTTTTATTATTTAGCAGGTAATATTTTTCCTATACATTCTCCAAAACCAATGCGAACTTTGTCGTTTTTACAATGAGCACGCATAATTACGGTATCATTATCATTAATAAATTTACGCTCTGTACCATCTTTTAGTTTAATAGGGTTTTGCCCTCTCCAAGTTAGTTCTAACATAGAACCATAACTATCTTTTGTTGGTCCAGAAATGGTACCCGATCCCATTAAATCTCCAGATTCTACAGGACAACCATTTACGGTATGATGCGCTAATTGTTGTGCCATGGTCCAATACATATATTTAAAGTTAGAATTGGCCACCACAGTTTCTTCTCCGTTTTCTGGTTTAATTCCTACTTGTAAATGAATATCATAATTTCCTTTTCCTTTTTGTTTTAAATAAGGTAATGGTTCGTAAACTTGTTTAGGACTTTCTACTCTAAAAGGCTCTAAAGCATCTAAAGTTACTATCCAAGGAGAAATTGTTGAAGCAAAACTTTTCCCTAAAAACGGACCTAAAGGCACATATTCCCAAGCTTGTATGTCTCGTGCAGACCAATCATTAAATTGTACCAAACCAAAAATATATTCTTCTGTTTCGTCAATTGGTATTCTATCTCCTAAAACATTTGCATCAGTTGTAATAAAAGCCATTTCAAGCTCAAAATCTAATAATTTTGTTGGTCCAAATCCTGGAGTTGAAGTTCCTTCTGCAGGTTTTGTTTGTCCGTATGGTCTTCTAATTTTTGTACCAGAAGGAACAATAGAAGAGCTTCTACCATGATAACCAATTGGTACATGTAACCAATTAGGTAACAAAGCATTTTCTGGATCTCTAAATAAAGAGCCTACATTTGTAGCGTGTTCTTTACTTGCATAGAAATCTGTATAATCTCCAACAGCAACAGGTAGCAACATTTCTACTTCTTCCATTCTAAAGATAATTTTATCTTTATGATTGGCATTATCTCTTAAAACACCATTGGTAACATCAAAAACTTCTGCAATTCTATTTCTAACCAAACGCCATGTTTTACGACCATCAGCAATAAAATCATTTAAGTTATCTTGTAGAAAAATATCATCTGTTAATGGAATACCATCAAAATAACCTAATTGATGAAAAGCACCTAAGTCTATTGCAAAATCGCCAATTCTACTTCCAATGGTAATTATATCATCTCTGGTGATAAAAACTCCAAAAGGAATGTTTTGAATAGGGAAGTCTGAATTCTTATCTACTTTTAACCAAGATTTTCTATTAGGGTTATTTGCTGTTATGATCATTTTAAATGAGATTTATTTTTTATCAAACCTACATAATTTTTTTTCATTTGAAAATAAAAAAACAACGAAAAATGTATTTTTAACAGTACTTTGCTCTCAAATATATAATAATAACAAAAAATGATAAAATATCGTTAAAAGATGTTTTTTACAAACTTGATTTTATTATTTTTACTGCTTCTTTTAAAACAACAACAACAATGCAATTAGACAACCAAATTTTTGACCTTATTCAGGAAGAAAAAGAAAGACAGTTAAATGGATTAGAATTAATCGCTTCAGAAAACTTTGTAAGTGATGATGTTATGAGAGCCCAAGGTTCTATTTTAACCAATAAATATGCTGAAGGATATCCTGGTAAAAGATATTATGGAGGATGTGAAGTAGTTGATGTTATTGAGCAAATTGCTATAGATAGAGCTAAAGAATTATTTGGTGCAGAATATGTAAATGTTCAACCTCACTCTGGTTCTCAGGCAAATACTGCGGTTTATGCTGCTTGTTTAAAACCTGGAGACACCGTTTTAGGATTTGATTTATCTCATGGAGGTCATTTAACTCATGGATCTCCTGTAAATTTTTCTGGTAAATTATACAACCCAGTTTTTTATGGTGTAGATAAAGCTACCGGAAGAATAGATTATGATCATTTAGCACAACAAGCTAAAGAACATAAACCTAAATTAATTATAGCAGGTGCTTCTGCGTATTCTAGAGATATTGATTTTAAGAAATTTAGAGAAGTTGCAGATAGTGTTGGTGCTATTTTAATGGCAGATATTTCTCATCCTGCAGGTTTAATTGCTAAAGGAATTTTAAATGACCCAATACCTCATTGTCATATTGTAACTACTACAACTCACAAAACATTACGTGGACCAAGAGGTGGTATGATTATGATTGGTACTGATTTTGACAATCCTTTTGGAGAAACGTTAAAAAATGGTAAACCTAAAAAAATGTCTACATTAATTAATTCTTCTGTTTTCCCTGGAAACCAAGGTGGACCTTTAGAGCACGTTATTGCTGCTAAAGCTGTTGCTTTTGGAGAAGCTTTAACAGATGAGTTTTTAGAATATCAATTACAAGTAAAAGCTAATGCTGCGGAAATGGCAAAAGAATTTGTTGCTAAAGGATATGATATTATCTCTGGTGGAACAGACAACCACTGTATGTTAATTGATTTACGTAATAAAGATATTTCTGGGAAAGATGCAGAAATTGCACTTGGTAAAGCAGATATTACGGTAAACAAAAACATGGTTCCTTTTGATGATAAAAGCCCGTTTGTAACTTCAGGAATCCGTATTGGAACAGCTGCAATTACTACACGTGGTTTAGAAGAAGATGATATGAAAACGGTTGTAAACTTTATTGATGAAGCAATACAAAATGCTGATAATGAAGAAGCTTTACATAAAATTGGTGAGCGTGTTGCTCATATGATGAGTGCAAGAAGATTATTTGTTATGTAAACCACACAGTGGTTTTTAAGTATTCACTCTTACGAATACATATGAAATATAAAAAGCATCAAGAATTATCTTGATGCTTTTTTCTTTTTAAATTTATAGCAATAGTTGTTTACCAACTTTTTACTTCTTTTTCTATGGCTTCGCGAGTTTCACCATATTTTTCTTGAATTTCTCCTACTAGTTTATTAAAAGTACCTTCTGCATCTGTAGTTTTATCATTGGTAATACTACCAAATTTTTCTTTAAATTCTCCCTTTATTTGTTTCCAATTTCCTTTTGCTGTATCCGAGTTCATATTCATTTTATTTATGTATTTACAATAGTACTGGTTAATAATACAAACTTAAAGAGATGGTTGTTTGTATATTAATGGTATCAATTAATATTTTAGCTCATATAGATAAAAACTATTTTTTTTCTGAACTTTTAATTTTTCCTGCAATTTCACTTGCCTCATCAGTAGAGCTTTGTATTTGTTTTTTTAGATTGTCTTTGTTTTTACCATCCTTATGGTTTTTACAATTTTTGTCTTCTGTTTTAACCGTACCTTTTAAAGGATGTAAACCTCTTTCATGTTTTATATCTGACATATTTTTATATTTTAAAAGTTTAATAATTACTTCAAAATTAAAATATAACACACTTTTAGCTTAACTAGATTCCTTTAAATAGTAACTCATTAGCAATTAATCTGTTTCTATAGCACGGTTTATGATATTCTCTGGAATCGATTTTTTAGCTTTTGCGCCCATTTTCTTTAACTTTTCTACAGAAGTAATTAAGTTTCCTCTTCCTTCAAAAAGCTTATTCATAGCATTGGTGTATTCATTTTTACTATCGTCAATTCGTTTTCCAATACCTACTAAATCGCTTAATAAGCCGTTAAATTTGTCATACAAAGCACCTGCTTGTCTTGCTATTTCTAAGGCATTTCTTTGTTGCTTTTCATTATTCCACATAGAATCTATGGTTCTTAAAGTAGCCAAAAGGGTAGTAGGAGTTACAATAACAATATTCTTTTCAAAAGCTTTATTGTATAAGTGATTATCTGTATTAATTGCCACTGCAAAAGCGGGTTCTATGGGTATAAAAAGTAGGACAAAATCGGGTGATTCAATTTTATAAATATCTTCGTATTTTTTAGCACTTAATTGTTCTACATGTCTTCTAAGCGATGCTACATGTTCTTTTAAAAATTGTGCTTTTAAGACTTCATCATCTTCATTTACAAATTGCTCATAGGCAGTTAATGAAACTTTAGAATCTACAATCATTTTCTTATTATCTGGCAAATGGATAACAACATCGGGTAGTATTCTCTTGCCATCATCATTAGTAAAGCTTTGCTGCACATAATACTCTCTATCTTTCTCTAAACCAGATTTTTCTAAAACTCGTTCCAAAACTAATTCACCCCAATTTCCTTGCGTTTTATTATCACCTTTTAAGGCTTTTGTTAGGTTGATGGTTTCTTTACTCATTTGCAAATTCATCTCTTTTAAACCTAAAATTTGCTGACGTAAAGCGGCATGATAATCGATACTTTCTTTGTGAGTTTTATCTACTTTATCTTCAAAAACTTTAATTTTTTCTTGAAGCGGATTTAAAATTATTTTTAAACTTTCTTTGTTTTGTTGGGTAAATTTTGTTGATTTTTCTTCTAATATTTTATTGGCTAAAACCTCAAAATTATTGGTAAATTTTTCTTGTAATTTTTCGACTTCATTTTTATTGTTTTCTAACTTTTCTGTTACGTTTTTAAACTCGGTTTCTAAACGGGTTTTATCAGAAATTAGATTTTCTTTTTCTTTTTGAATAAATCGTAATTCCCTTTGTAAATCTTCTATTTTAGTTTCAGCATTTTTAACTGATTCATGTAGTTTAGAAATTTCAAATTCTAGATTCGATTTTTCTTTTTCAATATTTCCTTTCTGTTTTTCAAAATATAATTTGGTTAAAAGTTTTCCTATAAAAAAACCTATCACACTAAATATTAGTGCAATTAAAGCGTAAATTATTAATTGGTTCATCTTCTAAATTTTAATATTGTAAATGTAATAAATATTATAGCCCTTTAATCTTTATCAACATTTGAAAACGGGTATTTTTAACGTTTTTTAAAGTGTTTTTGTTCACCTCTTTTATTTAAAAATTAACGATTCTTTGTGTCTAAAGTCTATTTAATTCTATCAAGAGAGCTAATTAATGCTTAATTTCGTACTTTGATGAAAGAATAGAATGAAAGCAATTGCAAAATTTATATTATTTACACTTTTAGGTTGGAGATTAGAAAACGATTTTCCTCAACAACCTAAAAAATACGTAGTTATAGCTGCGCCTCATACCAGTTGGCTAGATTTTCCTATTGCTATATTGTCTAGAATGACTTCTGGTACAATGATTCATTTTATTGGAAAAGCATCCCTTTTTAAAGGGATTTTTGGTTCTTTCTTTCGGGTTTTAGGAGGTACACCTGTAGATAGAACTAAAAGTAATAATATGGTAGATGCCGTTATTGACATTTTTAATGAAAAAGAAGAGTTTAGATTGGGTATTTCTCCTGAAGGAACTAGAAAGAAAGTTGATAAATGGAAAACGGGTTT
Organism: Polaribacter staleyi; assembly: GCF_038024045.1. NCBI lineage: Bacteria > Pseudomonadati > Bacteroidota > Flavobacteriia > Flavobacteriales > Flavobacteriaceae > Polaribacter > Polaribacter staleyi. The sequence continues at coordinate 424,805 of NZ_CP150665.1, forward strand.
CTATTATATAGCAAAAGGAGCTAAGGTTCCCGTTGTTATGGCAACCTTAGACTTTAAAAATAAAAAAATAAAAATTTCTGAACCTTATTACACAACAGATAGTAAAGAAGCTGATTTTAAGGTGTTTCACTCTTTTTATGAAGGTGTTAAAGGAAAAAATCCTGAATTATTTTAAACCATTAGGTTAACATAATAAAAAAGCTTAATTTTGTAATCGTAAGCAATATTTTCTAATCGAGATTAGGGGCTCTATTAGTTATGAGTTTGCATTAATAATATCATGCTATGATATGATGAGTCTTCAGTTTACTGAAGACTCTTTTTTTATGCAAACTTTTTAGAAACTTTTTCTGCAATACCAATAATTACTTCGGTCGCTTTTACCATAGATTCTACAGGTACATACTCATATCTACCATGAAAATTATGTCCGCCAGCAAAAATATTAGGACAAGGCAAACCTTTATAAGATAATTGAGAACCATCTGTACCACCTCTTATCGCTTTAATTAAAGGTGTAATTTCTAAATCTTTCATAACTTCTTCTGCAATATCTACAATATGCATTACCGGAGTTATTTTCTCTTTCATATTAAAGTATTGGTCTTTAATGGTTACTTTAATAAGTTCTTGATTGTATTTTTCATTAAAATCCAAAGCAATTTTATGCATTAAATTTTTTCTTTTTTCAAATAAATCTAAATCATGATCTCTAACAATATATTCTAAAACAGTTTCTTCTACATTACCATTAATATCATGTAAATGAAAGAAACCTTGATAACCTGCTGTTTTTTCTGGAACTTCATTTGCAGGAAGTGCAGCCATATACTCATTAGCAATTAAAATAGAATTGATCATTTTTCCTTTTGCATAACCCGGATGTACAATTTTTCCTGTAATGGTTACTTTTGCTCCTGCGGCATTAAAGTTTTCATATTCTAACTCACCAATCTGACTTCCATCCATAGTATAAGCCCATTCTGCACCAAATTTAGCAACATCAAATAAATGGGCTCCTTTACCAACTTCTTCATCTGGTGTAAAGCAAATTCTAATTTTACCGTGTTTAATTTCTGGGTGTTGAATAAGATATTCCATTGCCGTTACTATTTCTGTAACACCTGCTTTGTCATCGGCACCTAAAAGGGTCGTACCATCTGTAGTAATTAGTGTTTGCCCTTTGTATTGTAATAAATCATCAAAATAATCTGGAGATAAAACAATGTTTTTTTCTTCATTTAAAACAATTACATTTCCTTGATAATTTTCTACAATTTGAGGTTTTACATTTTTTCCTGTAAAATCTGGACTCGTATCTATATGTGCAACAAAACCAATGGTTGGTACTTCGTAATCTAAATTACTAGGCAATGTTGCCATGATATAGCAATTGTCATCTAAATCTACATCTTTCATACCTATTTGCTTTAGTTCGTCTACTAAAACATGTGCTAAATCCCATTGTTTTTCGGTACTCGGAAAAGCAGGATTATTTGGGTCTGATTCTGTATCTATGGTAACGTATTTTATAAATCTGTCTGTAATATGTTTTTTTTCAATCATTTTATTGAATTATTTTAATTTTTTCTATGAGTGCAAATGCATTGCACAACCTTGTGTTTACAACAGAGTCTCCGTAAACTTCTGCCTTGGCAAGTATAAAATTTTGTTTATTAAGTTTGATAAATAAAAGGCAAACCTGATAATCAAAAGCTCCCTTTTTTCCTTTAGAAATGGTGTAATAAGAAGGTTTTTCTAAGAAAGAAGTCTCTTCAGATTTTACTTGAATAAGATTTTTTGATAAATTTTCTTGCTCTTGTTTTAATTTAAAAGAGGTATCAAAATCAATATTTTTCTGAACATAAGTGACATCCAATAACAGAGATTCTGTTAATTGTTTTGTGGTGTCTGCGGTGTAAATAGAAGACTGTAGTGTATCATAATATAAATTTGTTTTCCATGTTTTTGGTATTTCTATAGAAAACAAGTTTTTAACATCTTTTACTACTTCTAAATTTTTATAATTAATTGGTTTACAATTAAAACGCTTGCTGATTTCAGATTGCTGTGAACAAGAATAGAATAGAAATATAGCTGTAAAAATGACTAAAATATTCTTCATAAAACTATTTGAGTATTATTTTAGTAGCGTAGAAACGGTCTATTTGATATTTTCTTTTTTTGTTTGAAAGGATCATTTTTAAACTAAGTTTTACTTACTTATTGCTGTTGGGCTTTTTAAGAATACTGTTAAATGAACTAAAAAGTCAATTTATAGCCTTTATATTCTTACTGCAAGTTAACAAGAATATTGTAAAAATAAGGATAAAGTTTAAAATTCTCTTTCTTTTTATTTTTCCTTTTTACAATACCAAGACAATCAATTTTTTATATTTAATTTTTAATAATTTTCTTAGAATAGATAAATACAAACAATGCTGTACCGAGTTAAATAAACTAAGAATAGATGATAAATAGCAGTAAGTCAATGTCTATTTTTAATGACTGAAAGACTGAAGCGTGATGATTTTTTTAAATTGGATCCCTTTTCCTCCTTGAACCTTAATTTTTTCTTCTTGGGTAGTTCCATCCGTAGTTTTTAAAAGAACAGAAATGGTGTTTTCTCCTTTTTTTAATGGAATTCTGACATAATAAATTGCATTGGGTAAACTCTGCCAATTACGTGTATCTGCATGTTCAGACAAGGCATTAAAAATACCTAATACAGCACCTAAATCTTTATTCTGATCTCTTAAAAGAGATTCAGATAACTTTTTAGTACCTAATCGAATAGCAGTTTTACCAATTTCTCTTAAAGTTCTATCCTTTAAAGTTTTAAAAGCAATGTCTTCATAATTTTGTGCCATTTGTAAGCTACCAATTTTAGTACTATCTTTTAAAATAGTTGCCCCAGAAAAATAAGGAGTTCTTGCCATGTATTTTGGAAAAGCAACATTAAAAATATTGATATCAGAAAAAGATTGTTTTTTATTATAATCGTTACTAATCGGAATTGGTAATTTTAAATCTAGCTCTTTATTATAAATAGAAACAATACCATCTGTTTTACCAGGTAAAACGGTAAAACTAAAGTAGTTTTGTTCTTTAAAAGGCACCAAACCGTTTTCCCAAAAAAGAATTAATTCGCCTTCTGTAGCTGTTTTATTTATTTGGTGAGTAATACCAAATATGTTTTCATATCTGTGTAATTCATTTATAAACCCCAAAGAAGCAGCAGTACGTAATACATCTTTTTTAAGTTGTTCGGGGAGGGGAGTTCCCATAAAAGAACCCTTATTTGCCAAATATAAATCTGCCGCATTTCGATACGAAATAAAAGCATTATTTATATCACCAGAAGCCTCATATAAAAAGCCTTGTAAGTTTAAGGCAAAAGCATCCGAATTGTATCTGTTTTTTTTCCCTTCGGGATATTTGTCGTTAAGTTGTTGTAATTGCAGGTTAATTCTTTTAGCTTCTACCAGTGCATCATCTGGTTTTTGTAGAAAAATATAATTTAATGCTTTGTAATAATGAATCGCAATTTTTTCAAAATCTTCACCTGTATACGTTTCTTTCTCGGGATTTAAAAGGACTCCTAAAACAGCATTACCAACGGCTCTTTTGTTTTCTTCTATAAAAAAATCGGCCTTATTTAAAAAGGTATTACTTAATTCGTAGTTCTCATTTAAGTAAGCAATTTTTCCTTTTTCTAAAAAGTAGAGCAGCGAATTTCTATTCTTTTTTAAGAAAGAATTTTTATCAATATCGTTTAACGCTTTTTCTATATTTCCTTGTTGCAGCGCTGCTTGAAATTTTTGACTCTTCGTATTATAAGAAGCGCAACTACTAAAAAATAAGAAAACGATAAAGAAAGAGGTGCAATATGCAATTTTTAGAGATGCTTTTTTCATGTAAAAATGAGCGGCTATCGTATAAGAAATGGCTTTCCTAAAAAATTAGGAAAACCATTTAAACAGTCTTAATTTTTAATAAACTTTTTAATTTTCTTATCACCAATCCAAACTTTTTCGTTTGTTTGAATATTGGTAAGCTCTAAATCTATTTGATAATAGGTAACTTTTTGTCTTTTATGAGCATCTACAATTGAGTTGATATTACCTTGTAACATAAAATCGGCACCTGTTTCTAAACCAAATTTTTTCATGGTAGAAAGAGACGAATTGTCTTGTTGATCTGCACGTTCTGCTCTTAATTCTTCCCTCATTTCTCCACCAGAAACTATTCTAGCTACTTGTCTTTTTATAAAAGCTTTTTCAATATCTTTTGTAAATGTTTCTGCTTCTATATGCTCATGAGATTTATTTCTAACCAAACCAACAATTAAAACTGGTTTTTTACCACCATTTGCTTGCATAAAATCGGTTAGCCAATCGCCGTTTAATATTTCTGCGGTTAACTCTTCTGCAGCCAATCTAGAATCGGTATCATTCCATCTACCACTTACATCTATTTGTGTATCAGTATCTACACGAATTACTTTTCTAGCACAAGAACCTAAGGTTAATGCACTTATAATTAAACCTATAATAACAAATTGTTTTCTCATCTTTTTATAAAATATATTTTTTTAATATGTAAAGTTAATCAAAAATCAAATACCCTAATAGCCCTAAATTTAATAAAGAATTGCTATTTAAATAACCATTATTAAATCGGTTATATCTGTAATTATTAGAAAAACCATTATAACCACTATGGTAATATGTAGCAGGGTTTTTAGCACGTTCTAAACGTTCTTGATGTCTCCACAACGGACGTTGAGATCTAAAATATTTTCTTAGTTCTTTACGTTGCCTTTTTGCTTCCATAGGATCTATAGCGGTGTACGTTTCTTGTACCGTAGTACCTTGTAATAAGGTTTTAGAATTTACCTCGTTTGCTGCAGTATATTTATGTAAACTAGTTTGATAGTTTGGATTTTGATCCATTACCAACACTTCTGATTGTTGTGCCATTCCTATAAAACCAACAAATGTAATAAGGATGACTGTTAAAATTTTGGTTTTCATTGTATCTGTTTTTATATTGATAATAGTCCAAATACTGTGCCAATACTTACAAAAGGATATGGTTTTTTTAAGGCAATTAATATTTTAAAACTTATAGCTATATCCCAATCGTATTACTTGCGATTCTGAATAATTGGCACTTGTATAACTAAATACATCTCCAGTAATTTCTGTTTTTACTACCATAGTATTTAAAAGATCGGTTGCATTTAAGAAAATTTCTCCCTTGCCTTTTTGTATGTTCTTTTTAATACCAAAATCTAAAGAAAATCGAGACTTTATTTTTCCTTGCGGAATAATATCAGCTGCTAAATATACTGCACTTAATTGTGCGTTTACTTTATTGGAAAGTTGTAGGGTGTTATTTATTTTTAAACTCCCTGAAGCAATGGCTTGTTGGGCGGCAAAAAAGGTATTGGGTTGTGGGTATAAATTTTCAACTGAAAAAGCATTAATTTGATTTCGATAAAGGTTTCCATTAATATTCATAGAGTACCAATCTGTAAGATCTTGTTCGTAAACCATTTCTAAGCCTGAGTTATAACTTTTCCCTGCATTTTGAAAAATGGCGTAAAGTATATTACTTGTACCATCTGTAGAAGAAATTCTAGTAATAGTACCATCTGCAAAACGATGATATAAGGCTGTATACAAGCTTCCTTTTTTCCAATTGGTTTTATAACCTAATTCAATAAGGTTGGTAAATTGCGGACGCAATCCTGGGTTTCCTACTTTTATCAATTCTGCATCATCATACTTCGGAAAAATACGGATATCTACTTCATTTGGTCTGTCTACACGACGATTGTAAAACAAAGAAACCTTATTGTTTTCATTCATTTTATAGGCAAATCGCATATTTGGGAAAGGTTCTGTATAATTGTATCCGTCGCTAGAGTATGTGTTGTGATCTGGATTTACAAGGTAATTTAAATCGACATATTCTAAACGCAAGCCAATTTCTGCTTCATATTTTTCGTTTTCAAAACTATAATTTCCATACACAGCAGGAATTAATTCTTTGTATTCTGCCCAACCACCAGCACCTGCATCAATTGGTGAGTTTTGTCCTTGAAAAAAATCCATATTAATAGGTATGTTTCGTTTTCTTAGTTTAATTCCGGTTTCGAACTTACCATGTTTTAGAGGTTTTATATAATCAATATTAAAATCATAAACTTGTTCATCAGAAAGCAATACAAAAGAGTCTAAACCTGTAAAAGTGGGACGTATGTTTTCGAAAAAATATTTTTCATCTTCTCTATGAAACGTGTAGTTAAAACCGATGTTTAATAAACGGCCTGCTTCTTCAAATTTATGCTGATAACTGGCAGTTGCCATAATGGTTGTTTTAACTTCATCTTCTAAAAACCTCCATAAATACAAGCGTTCATTGTTTTTATCAACAAAAGGTTCATCGCCATTATCAATAATAACTTCACTTCCAAATAACCCAGAAATTGTTAAAGAATTCTGGTCATTTATACTCCAATCTAAACCAGATTTTAGAGTTGTAAATTTAGTATCTCTATTCCTTTTAGTTTGTCTGTTAATAATTGTGCCATCATCATAAACCCGATTAACAAATTCATTTTTATTCAAGGTTTCTGTGTACAAATAATCGCCTTGAAAAAATAGATTTACCTTATTTTTTCTATAATTAAGCGATAAAGACGGATTAATTTTTGGCGTAAACGTGTACTGTGGTCTAATGTCTGGTAAATTTGCTTTACGCTCCCATAACGATCCTAGACCTCCTGTAAAACCAACTTTACCATTAAAACCTTGTACTTTATTTTTCTTGAAAATAATATTGATGATTCCAGCATTTCCATTGGCATCATATTTAGCTGAAGGATTGTTAATAATTTCAATTTTTTCTATAGCCGAAGCAGGAATATTATCCAACCCAGTTTGATTTCCAAAACCAGTTAAGGCAGTTTGTTTGCCATCAATTAGTACGGTTACCTTATCATTACCTCTTAATTGTACTTTTCCTTCTTGCAGTGTAACACTCGGTAGATTTTGCATTGCTTGTAAAACAGAGCCTCCATTCTGACTAATATTGTCTTTTAAAGAATAGGTTTTCTTATCCATTTTAGAGCTAATTTCATCTTGTGAAGATGTTACCACAATTTCATCAAGAGAAATACTATCCTCCGAAAGTTCAATGGTTTTAATATCTAAAAATTTAGAAAGACGACCTACATAAATAGTTTGTGCTTTGGTTTTAAACCCCATAATAGACACTTCTAAAATGTAGTTTCCGGGTTTTATATTATCAATACTAAAACGTCCTAGATCATTGGTTGCAGTACCGGTAATAAAAGCATTTCCTTTTACAGTCTTTACCAGAATATTTGCATAAGGAATGGTTTGTTGTGTTTCTTTTTCTTTTACAATTCCAGAAATGGTAATATCCATTTGAGAAAAAAGTTGGGAAGAAAAAAAGCTAATAACAAGAAGTAAAATAATTTTTCTAAACATTTATTTTTTTATGCAATATTAATTATAAATTCTTTAGATGAGATTTATTAATTAACATAAAACGAATTGCTTATAATATCTGCATTGATCTTTATATATTTTTAATAAAAGTGTAATTGTAATGGTTAAAAATGAATCTCTTATGAAGCCAATAAAAATTTACTGCCTTTGTGGTGTTTCTACATTATCTACCTTTAAAACCTTTATTTAAAACCAATTTAAAAAATGTTTTTACCACGTCGCTTTTTCTAAAGCTTTAAATATTTACTTGTATTTAAAAAGGTTTTAAGACTTACTTTATTAGTGTTGTGTTTTAGTTTTATAATAATTTTATAGAAAATCGAATAAAAAGTAATTTATCATCCGCTTTTTTTGCGGATTAACCTTTAAATATACATTATTATCCGTTTTATATACATAGAGAAGATTGTCTTATCTCTGTAACTTTGCATAGAAAATAATAAAATATATACTATTATGAAAAAATCATATTTGACTATAATTGCAAGAATTGTTGTAAAAGAAGAGCATAGAGCCTTTGTAAAAGCTGAATTATTAAAGTTATTAGATGTAACAAGAGCTGAAGAAGGTAATATTAGTTATGACTTACATCAAGATAATGAAAATCCAAATTTATTTTTATTCCATGAAAAATGGATAAACCGCGAGTTGTGGCAAAAACATATGGGTAATAAATATTTAGCTCATTATTTAAAAGTAACAGAAGGTAAAGTTGATGAGTTCATTCTAAATGAAATGACAGAAATAGTCAATTAGATAAAAAACGCATCTTAAAAAAAAGAAAATAGGTGGACCTTAGATCAAATTAATTAAGTTATTAGATGAATTAATTAAGGACAATATGTACCATAAATAGTATTTTTTTATACCAAGGACTATTTATGATGTTATAAGATCTTTGTAACTATAAATTAAAGAAAATAACATGAAAAAAGTAAACATAGGAAAAACAGATTTAGAAGTATCTCGCATAAATTTTGGTGGTAATGTTTTTGGTTGGACTTTAGACGAAAAACAATCTTTCGATATTTTAGATGCTTTTACAGGAGCAGGATTCAATTTTATAGATACAGCAGATACTTACAGTTGGTGGGTAAATGGTGTTGGAGGACAATCTGAAGAGATTATAGGTAAATGGATGAAAGCACGTGGTAACAGAAACCAAATGGTTGTTGCAACAAAGGTAGGTTCAGAAACCAAAGAACACCCAATTGATATTAGTAAAAAACACATTTTAAAATCGGTTGACGAGTCTTTAAAACGTCTTAAAACTGATTATATTGATTTGTATTACACGCATTTTGATGATAACGTAACTCCTGTTGAAGAAACTTTATCTGCTTATGACGAAGTTATAAAAGCAGGAAAAGTGCGTCATATTGCTGCTTCAAATTTATCACCAGAACGTTTATTAGAGTCTTTTAAAGTTTCCGAAGAAAACAACCTACCTAAATATGTAGCTTTACAACCTCATTATAATTTGGTAGAACGTGAAAATTATGAATCTAAATATGCAGATATTGTAGATAAATATGGATTAAGTGTAATGACGTATTATTCTTTAGCAAGCGGATTTTTAACTGGTAAATATAGGTCAGAATCTGATTTAGGTAAAAGTGTACGAGGTGAAGGAGCAAAACAGTATTTAAATACAAAAGGGTTGGCTATTATCAACGCATTAGATACTATATCAGCAAAACATAGTAGCAAACCAGCAACGGTGGCTTTGGCTTGGTTATTAGCACAACCGCATATTGCTGCGCCAATTATTTCTGTAAACCCTGCAGATTACAAAGTACGTGCAGGAATGCCAGTAGAAGGGGATGATTGGAAAGTTATTGGTTGGGACGCAACAGGAGTTGTAAAAGAAGTTGGTGACGATGTTTCTTTGTTTAAAGTTGGTGATGAAGTTTGGTACGCAGGAGATTTTACACGTCAAGGAAGTTATGCACAATACCAAGTTGTAGACGAACGTATTGTTGGTAAAAAACCATCTAGTTTGTCGTATGCGGAAGCTGCAGCTTTACCGTTAACTTCACTTACGGCTTACGAAATGTTGTTCGATAGATTACAGGTTTCAAAAGACGATGCTAGCAAATCCATTCTAGTTATTGGTGCCGCTGGTGGTGTTGGTTCTATATTAGTACAATTAGCTAAAAAGTTAACAAAACTGAATATTATTGGTACAGCTTCTCGTGAAGAAACTACAGCATGGTTAAAAGATTTAGGAGCAGATGCTGTTATTAATCACAGAAACAAATTAAGTGAAGAGTTTGAAAAAGACAACCTTCCTGCGCCAGATTATGTAGTGAGTTTAAACGGAACGGAGCAACACGCAGATGAGATCGTTAAACTAATTAAACCACAAGGTAAATTCGGATTTATTGACGATCCAAAAACGTTTAATATTATGCCGTTTAAATTAAAATCGGTTTCAACACATTGGGAATTTATGTTCACACGATCTATGTTTCAAACCGAAGATATGATAGAGCAGCACCATATTTTAAACAAAGTTTCTAGTTTAATTGATAACGGAACCATTAAAACCACTTTAGGTGAAAACTTCGGAATTATCAATGCAGAAAACCTTCGTAAAGCACATGCTTTCTTAGAAACAGGAAAAGCAAAAGGCAAAATAGTTTTAGAAGGGTTTTAATCTTTTCAGGAAGTAAAACATAAATAGAATTGTCACTTCGAGTGAATTTTGAGGCACGAGAAATTTGTATCGAAAAGCTTATATAAAATTGAATGATCAATAAAATGACACTTCGAGTGTTTTTATAGAAATACAGTCAAAATAAAAACAATTGTCACTTCGAGTGAATTTCGAGGTACGAGAAATTAATATCGAGAAGCTTAACTAAAACAAAAGTTCTCGATACAAAATTCTGAAAAAGAATTTCACTCGAACTGACAAAAAATAAACACTAAAAAAATGAATTTCAAATCCATTATAGCCGCATTAGCAGTAACAGCAATATTTGTCAATAATACAGCAAATGCGCAAGTCACCACCAAAGATTCTATTGCCACTTCAAAAGTGCAGCATTTCAATTTTGACGATTTGGAATCAGAAACTATTGGAGAAGGGATCCAACGTAAATGGTTTCATGGTGAAAAAGGACAAATGACCATTTTCAATTTAGAAAAAGGAGCGCATCTTCCTTGGCATCACCATCCAAACGAGCAGATTACTTATATCATGTCTGGTAAAGTAAAAATTAAAACCATTATTGATGGTAAAGAAACGTTTGTAGAAGTTGGAGCTGGAGAAGTTATTGTGTTTCCAGAAAATGTACCGCATGAATTTTGGGCTTTAGAAGAAACCGTAGATTTAGATGTACATGTTCCTGTGCGTGAAGATTGGTTATCTAAAGAGTTACCAGAGTATTTAAAAAAGAGTAAATAAAATTTTAAAAGATTGTCACTTCGAGTGTTTTTATTGAAATGCAATGAAAATAAAAATGTATCGAGAAGTTTATTAACTCTAAAAGTTCTCGATACAAAATTCTGAAAAAGAATTTCACTCGAACTGACAAGAAATAAATAATACAAAACATGAATTTCAAATCTATAATTACATCCTTCAGTTTTACAATAGTGTTTGCCATTTATACTGTAAATTCACAAAATACAATTGGTGAAACCGAAGTCTTTACAACAACAAATCAAGCAGTTGGTAATATTACATTTACAGATACTGGCGATTTAGTATATAGTCATCATCCTTTTTTCTCACCGGAAAACAGAGTCATGATTATGGATGCAAAAACCAAAGAAAGCAAACCGTTTCCTAATAAAGCGTGGAATACACCAAGAACAACCGACGATAATTATCTAAGTAATGTGTTAGGTATTAGAAACGATGAAAACGGAATTGTTTGGATGCTAGATATGGCGCAACGTGATCATGTAACGCCTAAAATAGTGGGTTGGAACACAAAAACCAATCAGTTAGAACGTATTTATTATTTACCAAAATCGGTAGTACCAAAGCATGCACAACCCAATGATATGGTTGTTGATACTAAAAACGGTTATTTTATAATTGCAGATGAAGGTATTGGAAATGGGGGAGACGGGACCAATGCAGCGTTTATTATTGTGGATATGAAAACAGGTAAAACGCGCAGATTATTAGAAGGTACACGCACAACATTACCAGAAAATACACCGACGGTAATTAACGGAAAACATTTAGCGGTTAACGGTAAAGATTTGTTGGTAGGAAATGACGGAATTACTGTCGATATTAACTTTGAATACATTTATTATGGTCCGTTAAACGGAACAAAAATCTACAGAATTAAAACGTTAGATTTAGTAAATGAAGATTTTACGGAAGCAGAATTAGATGATAAAATTGAAACCTATTCCGAAAAACCAAACAATGGCGGAATGAGTATTGATATCGCTGGTAATATTTATTTAACAGCTATAGAAACCAATAGTGTCGCTGTAGTTTTAGCAAAAGATAGAAGTGTAAAAACCATGGTGAAAGATGCTAATATGGTTTGGCCAGATGGTGTAAGTTACAATCATGTAGATGGTTATATGTACGTTTCCGCAGCACAAGTAAACAAAGGGGCTGTATTTAATGATGGTAAAGATTTGTCTACAAAACCATTTTACATTTTCAGATTTAAACCTATTACAACAGGGGTTTCTTTTAGATAATTTAAGTGTTGATTAATAGTTATATCCCTATTTATTATTGATTAATAGCAAGAAGAAGTCACTAATTTAAAGTGGCTTTTTCTATTCATAGAATGTTTAACTTTATAAAAAACGAATTATGCCAAGAACCATTATAGAAAATATAGTTATCGCAGAATATAAAAAGCAAACCTTTTTTGACTTTTGTAAGTATACTACCATTCGTTTTTTTGAAATTGTTTATTTTGAAGAAGGTACAGGAACCATAAAGATTAATGGAAAAATGGTGAACTATACGGCAAATAGCGTTTTTGTGTTCGTTCCAGATGATATTTACATTGTTAATCCAGAAACACCCACATCTACTGTTGCTATCAAGTTTTTAAAAAGTTTTTTCAGAAATACGCATACGCAAAACGATACACTTCCTGTTAACGATTGGTTTCGTAAAATTGAAGGTATTTTAAATAGCGAAAGTCACCAATTACGTGAAATGCAGTTTGAAACAGAATCAGACAAACTACACCTAGTGTCTTTAATTAAAATGGTTTCTACTGAAAATTTGAAAAAACAATCCTATGATGTGTTTATCATTCAAAATTCATTATCCGTTATTCTTCATTTGATTGCTAGAAACATTCAGTTTTTAAATACCGATATGACTGCCAAGGTTGTAGAGTCTTCAAAAATTCAGCAAATCATAAATTTTATTCATACAAATATTTATAATTCAGATTTGTTATCTACTAGAAGTCTTGCTGAAGAATTTCATATGGCAGATAATTATATAAGCGAATATTTTAAAAAGCATACAGACATTAGCCTAAAAAAGTATATCATTAATTATAAATTGAAGTTAGTAGAAACACGACTTAAATATACCGATTTACAATTCTCAGAAATAGCAATCGAACTCGGTTTTACAGATTCTAGACATTTAAATAAAACTTTTTTAGCCTATAAAGGCATTACTATTGGTGCTTTTAAGGCTGCTTTAGCCTAAGTTTTTACTAATAACCTTGTTTTTTACTAATAGTGCTTTGTTTTATACCAAATTAAACCTTGGTTCCTCCTGTAAATTTGCAGTGTAATTAAAACACAACACTAATAATTAAAAACATAACACCATGAAAACAACAGGATTTAAAACATTTAAAGTAGCAGCAAAAGAAGGACAAGCTTGGGTAACTTTTGATAACCCACCAGTAAATATTCAGGATATTCCAATGATCAAAGAGTTGGATGAATTAGCAGCATCTTTAGAAGAGGACAGAAGTATTAAAGTAGTCGTTTTTCAATCTGCTCATTCAGAAATTTTCATTGCGCATGCAGATACTAATTTCTTAAAAGAGATGTCTATAACAGCTGTAGCTAGAGAAGATATTGAGTTATTAGACTTACAAAAAGTATTACAACGTATTAGTAAATTACCGCAAATTACCGTTAGTAAAATAGAAGGTTTTGCTAGAGGTGGCGGGCACGAATTTGCTTTAGCAACAGATATGCGATTTGCAGCAAGAGGTAAAGCAGTATTTATGCAAATGGAAGTTGGTATGGGAATTTTGCCTTGTGGTGGTGGATCATCTAGAATGGCACGTCAAATTGGTTTAGGTAGAGCTTTAGAAGTGATTTTATCTGCAAAAGATTTTGATGCAGACCAAGCAGAAGCCTACGGACTTATAAATAGAGCTTTAGATGCGGATAAAATTGGCGATTTTGTGGAAGATTTAGTAAATAGAATGTCACAATTTAATTCAGATGCTATCGAAGCTGCAAAACGTACTGTTTATGCATCTATTGATTTACCAATAGAAGACGCTTTAAAAGAAGAAGCATACTGGTTACACCAAGCAACGAGTAAGTCGCCAGCAATCAAACGTTTTACGTTAGCTGATGATACCGGATTTCAAAATGATATGGAAAACCAAAGAAACTTCGAGACTTTATTAATGGGATTACAAGGTGTAAACTAAAAACTAGAAATTATGAATACAGCACAAAATAAACAAACGATACTTGATTTTTTCGAACGTTTTTCTGCAGGTGATGCTGCAAGCGCTTTAACTTATTTAGATACAGATGCAACATGGCAATCTATGGGAATTAAAGGAGATCTACCAGTTTCAGGAACCATGGATAAAAACGGAATTGGAGAACTTATAAAAATGGTAAAATCTGCTATTCCAAAAGGATTAGAATTAACACCAATGGGTTGGACCGCAGAGGGAGATCGTGTTGCTGCCGAATTCATTTCCTATGGAAAATTAACCAATGGAAGAGAATATAATAATCCGTATCACTTTTTATTTCAATTTTCTGATGGTAAGATCCTTAGAATAAAAGAATACATGGACACATTACACGTAAAATCAATATTTGTAGACTAATAAAATTTAGTATGAATGCCTCCTATACAAGAGGCATTTTTTTCAATTTAATATCACATTATGAAACTTAATAATAACATAGCTTGGACGGTAGATGGCAAAATAATAAACAAAACCAAATACAAGGAAGCCATGGAAAAAATAACAGCAGCTACATTTAAAGAAGGAGGTTCGCTTAATCACGAATGGTATGTAGTAGAAGATTTAGAAAGCATTCATATTTATGAACGTTACCAAGATGCAGATGCCGCTTTGGCACATCTAAAAGTATGGTCTCAATTTGCAACTCTGTTTTTAGAAGGCGCAACAATGGATAGCTTTAAAGTTTATGGGAATGTAACTCCAGAATTAAAAAGCGCAGTATCTGGCGCAACTAGTATTATGAGTCGTTACGGCGGATTTGTAAAATAATTTTAATAAAATAAAACCTTGAAATATACCTAAACAACCGTTTTTACTACAAAAAAAATAGTGCTATCTAAGACTACCTTTGTAGTCAGATTGATTAATAGATAAACAGAAATACATAAAAACCAAAATATCCTATTGCGACAGTTTTTGGTAAAAAAATATAAAAACAATGACAAATAAAAATATATTAGAAGAAGCTCGTGCGCTTACTTTACCTTCTCGTGAAGCCTCGTTAAATCGTGAAGCTTCAGTTTCACACTTTTGGAACAATAACCAGAAAATATTGGAAGATGCTTGGGCAGAATGGGAAATTGAAAACAAAGACAATTTACTAGTTCCTAATGAATCACTGCTTGATCCACGGTTACAAAAGGCCATTAAAGATGCTTGGGAAAATCCAAAAAAAGAAAATGTTGTTGCTGATTTATGGGAAGAAATTAGTCCTGGTGTTTATGTTGCTCAGTTTTTTAACCCAGAACGCTTAGCGGATTTTCGTAAATATTTAGAAGCTGTAGTAAATTCACAAATTCCTAAACGAGCACCATACGGAATACAATTGAATCGTTATGGAATTATGCTTGATCCACGCTCAGAAGGTTATCTTGCAGCACCGAATTTTCAGGCATTTTATAACGATATTATGGACCGTTATATGCGTCCGATTGCGCGTTTGTTATTGGGTACTTATGGTTATGACAACCAAACATTTGGTTTTTCTATTCAGTACAACCCAGATAAAGATAAGGATTTACATGCCCATACCGATGCCTCGGCTGCTACCTTGAATATTAACATGAACTTACCCGAAGAAGCATTTACAGGTTCGCAAGTTGATTTTTACGATAAAACCACAGGGAAAACGGTGCAAACTACTTTTGAATCAGGGAAAGCAATAATTCACAGAGGTGATGTTGCACATGCAACGCACCCAATTATAAGCGGGCAACGAAGTAATTTGGTTGTGTGGTTATACGGAGACCGTATGCAAATTCCAAGAGGAGGAGCAAGTAGCTACGGTAGTGTTGATAACTCAGCATCTAACGTTGTTACATCAGAAAACATTAGTGCTCGTGAGCGTTGGAGTGTGCCTAAGAGTCCCAAAGATACCTTTGCACCTTTTTAAAAAGACTAAAAATCGTTTATCTTACTCTATTTAACTGTGTTATATCTAAGAATAGTGGCAAAACTAGTATCAGAATTTTATAGTAGGATTCAAAAAAACAAGAAGATGTCACCTTGTGTATCGTTGAGGATAAAAAGACCTTTCGAATGTGCTCAAGGTGATATCAGAATAAAAAAAATAAAATAGTATGAGTAAAACAATAATAGTAACAGGAAGTACAGACGGTATTGGAAAGTTAACCGCTTTCAACTTGGCAGAAAAAGGACATATGGTTTATGTACACGGAAGAAATGAAGCAAAAGTAGACGCGGTTGTTTCAGAAATAAAAACAACAACAAACAATCAGAGCATTCATGGTTTGGTAGCAGATTTTTCGGATTTAGAAGCTGTTTCAAAATTAGCAGCACAGATTAAAAAGGACATTCCTAAAATAGATATACTAATCAATAATGCAGGAATTTTTAAAACGAAAGAGGTTCAGAATAAAAACGGATTAGACATTAGAATAGTGGTAAATTACTTAGCACCTTATGTGTTAACGAATGCCATATTAGAAAACATAAAACAATCCGAAGCACCCAGAATTATCAATTTAAGTTCTGCGGCACAAGCACCAGTTTCTGAAGCTGTTTTAATAGGGAAGGAGCAAGATTCAGCAAATAGCACCTATGCACAAAGTAAATTAGCATTAACCATGTGGAGCTTTCATTTAGCGAAACAAGAGCCTAAAATTACGGTTATAGCAGTTAATCCTGGTTCATTATTAAACACGAAGATGGCTAATGAAGCTTATGGACAACATTGGTCTCCTGCAGAAAAAGGAGTGGATATCTTATTAGATTTAGCATTGTCTGATGACTATAAAAATGATTCAGGTAAGTATTTTGATAATGATAAAGGGGATCCAAAAGGTTATTTTGCACCAGCGCATCCAGACGCTTATGATACACGAAAAAGACAACATTTATTACAAATAACAGATGCACTAATTGGTGTATAAGGTTTTACGAGTTTTTAGTAAAATATGTTTTTTTACAATTTTCATTAAAATTACTGAAAATCAAGTGTTTGAAAAACAACCAACTTCTACCCAATATACAGTCTAAACAAAAAGTTGAAAAAAAATATAATTTTTTAAGTTGATTTATTAAAACTTTGTATATTCGCAAGCCATTAGAAATAATGGGTTGTTTTTTACAACAAAAAGCCGATGTAGCTCAGCTGGCTAGAGCAGCTGATTTGTAATCAGCAGGTCGTGGGTTCGAGTCCCTCCATCGGCTCTAAAAAACAACAAATTACGAAAGTAATTTAGAGGTTCATTAAAATAGTAAATTACAGGGGAGATACTCAAGCGGCCAACGAGGACGGACTGTAACTCCGTTGACTACGTCTTCGCAGGTTCGAATCCTGCTCTCCCCACAATTTACACTTTAACGATAACATTAAATAACTACTTCTAAATTATAACTAGTAAAAATAAAGCCAACTAGCGGCTTTAAAAATAATAAATTACGCCAGTAATTTTGATGTTCATTAAAATAGTAAATTATAGGGGAGATACTCAAGCGGCCAACGAGGACGGACTGTAACTCCGTTGACTACGTCTTCGCAGGTTCGAATCCTGCTCTCCCCACAATTTACCTACATAATGATATAAAAACTAAACTCCTTTTAATTTTTTACGATACCCGCTTAAATATACTATCATTTGTTTTATGCTTAAATAGTAATTAGAACATTCTATTTAAAATTATGAAGGATCTTGAAATTACTATTACTGTTAAAACTATTCTTAAAAAAAGAGAAAACCTAAAATAAGATATAGACTTAATGTAAATTTGTACTCATTAACACCTGTTGTGTATTTTGATGAAATTCCAGTCTATTCGAGTGAATTTTACGATTGCAATGCGTAAAATTTGTATCAAGAATAGGTATTTTAAGTTATTAAATTGTTCTCGATACAATTTTTCGTCCCTCAAAACACTCGAACTGACATTGTAGCGTTTAAAAAGTTAAAATACATAACAGATTCATTAACAATTAATACATTATAAAATGAGTAAACAACTCTTATTAACTCCATATAACAAGAATTTAAATTTAAAAAACAGAATCGTTATGGCACCAATGACGCGTAGTCGTGCAGATAACGAAGGTAAAGTAGCAACCGACGAGTTACAAGGCTTGTATTATGAGCAACGTGCTTCGGCTGGTTTAATTATTACAGAAGGTTCTCAAGTATCTAAACAAGCCGTTGGGTACATTAATACTCCCGGAATATATACTGATGCGCAAGTAGAAGGTTGGAAAAAAGTAACCAAGCGTGTACACAATAAAGGCGGAAAAATATTTATTCAACTTTGGCATGTTGGACGTATCTCTCATCCAGATTTTCATAATGGAGAATTGCCAGTTTCGGCTTCGGCCTTAAATCCTAATTCAAAATCATTTACTCCAGAAGGTTTTAAGGATACCGTTACTCCAAGGGAAATGACGATTTCTGATATTAAACAAACTGTAGAAGATTTTAAAAATGCAGCAGCAAATGCAGTAAAAGCAGGTTTTGATGGTGTAGAAATTCATTCTTCAAATGGATATTTGTTTCAACAATTCTTTAATGGAAGCTCTAATAAAAGAACAGATATTTATGGAGGAAGTATTGAAAACAGGGCTCGTTTTTTCTTCGAGGTTTTAGACGCTATGAAAGAAGTAATTCCGCAAGAAAAAATTGGAGTGCGTTTTAATCCCTCTTTAGATGGTTTATTCGGAATAACCATGGATAAAGATACCATTCCGACGTTCGAATACATTATAAAAAAACTTAACGATTACAATTTAGCCTACGTACATTTATCAGAACCGTTTACAGATGTTTCTAAAGTTCCTTTTGCAGTAACAGAAATAGCAAAACACTTTAGACCTTTATATAAGGGTACGTTAATGATTAACACAGCGTTTGATCAAGAAAAAGGAAACAAAGTCTTAGAAGCTGGCGATGCCGATTTAATCGCTTACGGAAAACCATTTATTTCTAATCCTGATTTAGTAGCGCGTTTTGAAAATAATTTAGAATTAGCAGCATGGGATCAAGACACGTTTTATACACAAGGAGCAAAGGGATATACAGATTATCCAAATGCTTCTAAATAATTTAAATAAGCAATATTCTAAACAAGGAATTTACTTCCTAGAATAGTATCAAATAAAAAGAGCATCTCAATTATTGAGATGCTGTTTTTATTTTTAATTAGAACCAAATCTTAGTGGTTTAAAGCTGATAAATAATAAGGTATATATAAATAACAATGCCAAATACCAGGTATTAGAAACTAAATCTAGGTAATCTATTTTTCCGTTAGCGAAACTTAAGATCATTAAAACCTGTGCGCCATAAGGTAAAAGTCCTTGTGTAATACAAGCAAATATATCTAATATAGATGCTGTTTTTTTATTGTCTAAACCGTACTCATCGTTAATTGTTTTTGCAATGGGACCAGAAATTATAATAGAAACCGTATTATTAGCAATTGCCATATTGATGGTGCTTACTAAAGTTGCAATGCCAAATTGAGCTGATTTTTTACTTTTTATAAGTGTCTTAATTTTTAGCAGTATAAAATCAATCCCTCCATTTTTTTTCACCAAAGCCGCTAATCCACCTGTAAGCAAGGATAATAAGAAAATTTCTGTCATATTTGTAAAACCAGTATAAGCTATTTTAGTAGCTTCAATAAGTGTAAAATCTCCATAGATTAAACCTAAAAAGATGCCAGAAAGAACACCTAATAATAAAGTTATAAATACATTAACACCTACTATAGATAAGGTAATCACCAATAAATATGGTACTATTTTTAGTACAGAATAATTATACGTTACAGTTTCAGTTGCTACCTCTTTTAATCCTAAACCTTGAATAATTAAGATTGCAATGGTAAATAACGCAGCAGGAACGGCAATTTTAATATTTTGTTTAAATTTATCACTCATTTTACAGCCTAAAGACTGAGTGGCAGCAATGGTGGTATCAGAAATTACAGATAGATTATCACCAAACATGCTACCGCCTAATAATGCGCCACAAAGTATGGGTAAGTCCATACTACTTTTATCTGCAATACCAATAACAATTGGTGCTAACGCAACAATGGCACCCACCGAAGTACCTGTAGAAACCGATAAGAAACCCGCAATTATAAAAATACCAAAGTAAATATATTGTATGTTAATATAATCTAACCCAAGACTTACAATAGCATCTACACTACCTGTAGATTTTGTAATGGTAGCAAAGGCACCTGCTAATAAATAGATTAAACACATGGTTAATATTTTATCATCTCCACAACCTTGTAACAGCGTTTTAATTTTAGAGTTTATAGATTGTCTAAACATTAAAAAGGCTACAATAATACCAACTATTACAGCAATGGGAGCAGGTAATGCATAAAAATCGTTTTGATAGATACCAACACCTAAAAACGTACATACAAATACGAATAAGGGAATTAATGCGCTAAATTTTGGAGTAATTGTGTTTGAATTTGCCATGTTACTTTTTTCTTTCTAAAAAGGACATAGCTGCTTATAAGTAGAATTATGAGTTAACATTGGTTCCAATTTATTGGCTTATCTATTTAGCACCTTGCTCGTTATTGCAGGTTGCTATCTCCTTTTTTTTGAGATTCTTGATAATTAATTTAAGAGCGCAAAATTAGTGTATAAATGGATAGTTATGTCTTTAAAAGCGTTAAAATTTTATGAAATTTAAATAGTATGATTTTAAGTGGTTAAGCTATTACTTTTACTTAATGACAATAGGAGTGATGTGTCAAATGTGTATGGAATGTATTTAATTAATGATTTTTTTAGGCAATTACTTCTATTTAAACCCTTATATTTATATTCATAAAAAATGAAAATGGAAGAAAGAGTAATTTATAAATGTTTTATTTCATCACCTGGTGATTGTGGGGAAGAAAGAAATATTACAGAAAAAGTAATTGGAAAACTTAATAAAGGAATAGCTAAACATTTAAAAATAAATTTTGAAACTTTTAAATGGGAAAACGATGTTCTACCTGATATGGGTAAAAATGGACAAGAAATAATAGATGATTCAGTTGAAAAATCTAATTATGATATTTTTATAGGTATAATGAGATATAGATTCGGAACTCCTACAAAAATTGCAGGTAGTGGAACTGAACATGAATACATCAAAGCTTTAGAAAAAAAGTCTAATAATTCTTTACCTAAAATAGTTTTCTTTTTTAACAATGAAAATGTAAACCCAAAAGAACTTGATTTTATACAATATAATAAAGTCCAAGAATTTAAAAAAAAGATAGGAACAAATGGTTTATATATAGATTATGAAGGTGTCATAGAATTTAAAAAAGAGTTAGAAAGGGTTTTAGAATTATTTATAAAAGGGCTTTCAACTAAATTTCAATCTAAAGAAGTTGTTGAGACAATTGATAGAATTAGAGTTAAACTAGATGATGACTTAAAAAAGTCTTTAAAATCATTTAACGAAGATGCTCCAATATGGATTGAACCTATAATTAGTAAATCTAATAACATATCAAAAAACCCTACTAAAAATATTGAAAATAATATTGATCTTTCTGAAATTTTAAACAATACAAAAAACTTAATAATAAAAGCACCTTCTGAATTTGGTTTAACATCATTAGCTCATTATCTAAAACTAGAAGCTTGGAAAATTGGAAAAACATTTGTTTATATAGATTCAAAGTTAACCAAGAAACATAAAATAGTAAAAAATATAGAACAGATTATTACCAATGATTATTTAAAAAATAGAGAAAATATTGATTGTATAATTATAGATTCTATATGTTTTGAAGAATCTGGTACTTTAAAAATGATTAAAAATGTTTCAGATAACTTTAAAGAAATCCCTATAATTATACTTAATACAATAGGAAACGATTTGTTTTTGACAACTAATGAAGATGAAGATGATGTGAAAATTAATAGGAGTTTTTTGACATATTATTTACTATCATTACCTCAAAGCGAAATAAGAAAAATTGTAAACCAATATATAATAAATAACTCTTTTAACGAAGACAATGATATATTATTAGACAAAGTTACAAATGATTTAGAAGTCTTAAATATTCACAGAACAGCAAAAAATTGTTTAGCTATATTAAAAGCTTCCTCAAAAATTGGAGTAGAACATTCTTCGGTAAATAGGACAAAATTATTAGATACTATTTTATCTATAATTTTTGAAGAATATGATATACCAACTTACAAGAGTAAAAAACCTGATATTAAAGACTGTACATATGTGTTAGGTTTTTTCTGTGAACTCCTTCTAAAAAGAAATGATTTTGAATTTTCAGAAGATTATTTTAAAAGAGAGTTACAAGATTTTTGTGAAGAAAATTATATTGATTTAGATTTGGATTATTTATTTCAAGTTCTAATTGATAATGCAATATTTGCGAAAAGAATTGATTTATATTTCTTTAAGAATGTATACTGGGTATTTTATTTTATAGCTCATAGAATGAATCTTAATTTAACGTTTAAAGAAGATATTTATAAAGAGAAAAGATATATTGATTTTCCTGAAATAATGGAATTTTATTCAGGTATTGATAGAAATAAAGAAGATGCTTTAAAGGTCTTAAAAGATGACATTAGAGAAACATTAGAGAGTGTTAAAGATAAAGTTAAAATACCTGGTAATTTAAATCCTTATAATTCTATTTCATGGGAACCAAATGTTGAAAGTTTAGAAAAAGAAGAAGAGAAAATAAGTAAAAATGTAATTTCTTCAGGGTTACCAGATGAGCTAAAAGATAAATATAATGATAAACATTATGATCAAGTAAGACCATATAATCAGGTTATTAATTCTGTTATGAAGGATTATTCTTTTAAAGTTTTAATGCGACAAATAACTGCTAGTTCAAGAGTTCTAAGGAATAGTGATTTTGTAGATTCTAACTTAAAAAAAGAATTTCTTGATGATATTTTAAGAGGTTGGAATGAAGTCTCTAAATTATTAATAATATTAACTCCAATATTAGCAGATAAAGGAAATGCTGCTTTTGAAGGAGCAAGATTTGAATTAAATGATGATGATTTTAATATAAGTAATAAAGAAGAGAAACGACTTAGAGTTTTACTGTCTGTACCTACAAATGTTGTTAGTTTTTTTAAAAATGATTTGTTTTCAAATAAAATGGGGCCTTTAATATGTAGTAAGGCTATAAATGAAAGTAATTCACTTTTAAAACATGAACTAATGCTACTTATAGCAAATGAGAGACCCAAAAATTGGAACATTATAATTGATAAGTATATAGTCGAACTAGATAAAAACTCTTTTTTCTTATCAGATATTGCAACAACATTAAAAGTACAATTTAATTACAATGTTACTGAAGTTAAAGATAGAAGAATATTAGGTAATCTAATGCATAAATGTAGAGCAAAACATTACTTTAAAACAAATAACCCTGACTTAAAATTAATTAATAGAGCTAGGAAAGATAATAGAAGTAAGCATTTTTGATTTGCTACTGACATAATATAATTTTGGCAAAACAATAGGAGAGTGGAACGTAATATTTTAGGGTGTTAGCAATACATATTCTTAAGTTTACCTATTTTATAATACCTCTAAAAATAGTCTTAAAAGTTAGAATCTATCATAAAATATAGAGAAACGAACCGTAATTGTTTCCAAAAATATATGTAAGTCTTGATTTTTTTGTTTCTTTTTTCATCAAGGAAAAAAAGAAAGTAATAAATGATTAATAGTAGGGATTATAATATCTATTTAACATAATATTAAAAGTACTAACCAAAAGAAACTTCAATAATAGTTCATAATAGAACAAGTGCATAGAATTTTATTTTTCTTAAAATTTATGCTCTTGTGGGAAGTTTACGAAAATGATATTAGAAAAAAATACTGACGGATTATTGTAGAATAACAGAATTTCATACAAACTAAAAATGTTAGCTTTTGTGCGGCTGCAAGCGTTGGAAAATTGTGTTTAAAAAAATTACTGCGTAGCATAATTATTTTTAAAAAGCAATCGAGCCTTTTTTGCAAGAGGCAATTTAATACTTCAACAAGTTCAGCACAGGCGCCATGGCGAATTATAGCTACAAATTATTATAGTTCGAATGTTTATTAGAATAGAGTATTTAAATAATATCATTTAATAATACCAAATACGAGATTCTACGAAAATATAATTGACACTTGTTGACGAATTTTAAAACAACCCCAAACTAATGTTTATTGGATGTTCAGAGCTTTCTGGGATATTTTACATAATAGAGAATTATAGCTACACAATTAGAATTCGAACTTGATAGCCGTAATTTCTTTTAACATAATATCTATCGATATAAGTCTAAAGACATTATATCTGATATTATGTGTAAATAGCCTGAAATACGGCTATACAGAAATCACTATATAAATGTACTATAATTTATATTATGTTAAATAGATTTTTTAACAACACTCCTTATCTATAATAACCACTATTAATTCTGAACATGAAAAATTACATATTCTGTGTGTAATAATTATAATCTTTTAAAACCACATCTATAAATTCGGTATCACTTTTATGAACAGATTTAATTCCGGTGACTTCTAAAATTTTAGAACGCAATTTTATTAAGGTTTTATAGTCACTAAATTTCTTAGCAGAACGAAACGTGTTTTTAATAATACGTGCATCATTATCAGACAATTTAATCACATTCGGATACGTGGGCACGTAGGTATTTGAAATATTTTCTAAAATGGTTTCAGAAAATTTCACATCATCCTTTAGGTAAATAACCACAGTATTGGCAATGATATCACCAAAACGTTGGTTATTATCGGTAAATAAAATTAAAAAGAAACCAATCATCTTTCCAAAGAAAAAAAGCAGCATCAATAAGGCTGTTTCACTATCTAAGCCTAATGAGGCAACGTACACAAACAACAAGGTAAATAAGTTAAAATCTACCATTCTTAAAAACCAACGCATCATAAAATCTGTGGTAGAAGGTTTAAAACCATCAATATTTATCACTTTTAAGTGTAGTAATTTCTTGCCTACTGTTTGTCCGTCTAACCATATTTCTGTGTACAAAGAATAAAATGTAATGGGTAAAAAAACCATTACATCTAATGCACGTATAGACCAAGAATCTCCGTTTACAGCGGTATCAAACATTTTAAAGTCTAAAAACTTGATTGCAAAATAGAGATATGCAAATTTAATTACATTGTCTAAACCAAACGCCAAGAGCCTTTGCCCCACATTTGCAAGGGTAAAATTGATGTTTACATTTTGTGCTGTTTTTATTTGGAGTCTTTTCATGCAATGTTTAAATTCGCTCGTAATGAGAGAGGTCGCTTTTATAAAGCAAAATAAAGAAAAATGGCTCGAATTTGAACAAGGTTTTTCAAATAAAGAGAAAAAAAGTCCAGATGACATTGCCAACCTGCATATAAAAATCATGAACGATTTGGTATATGCCCAAACTTACTACCCAAAAAGTAAAGTTACCGTGTATTTAAATAAGTTAGCAAAGTCTAGCTTTGACAAGGTGTACCACTCTAAAAGGCGTGATAAAAACGTGTTTTTATATTTCTTTTTTGATAAAGTACCACTACTCGCCTACCAATACAGAAAATATATTTACTTATCTTTTATTGTCTTTTTTGCCTGCTTTTTCATCGGTTTATTATCTACTTTAAATGATGCTTCTTTTGCACGTCAAATTTTAGGCGATAATTATATAGACAAAACGTTAGAAAATATAGAAAGTGGCGATGCCATGGCTATTTACAAAGGCGGTAGTAATTGGGGGAGTTTTATTGGTATTTACGATAATAACCAACGTGTAGGCCTAAATATGTTTCTATCTGGATTATTTATTGGAATAGGCACTGGTTTTTATGTAGTTTATAATGCCATTATGGTGGCGGTTTTTCAAGCATTTTTCTATCAAAATAACAGTTTGTTTGATAGTTTAAAAGGAATTTGGATTCATGGAACGTATGAGATTTTTGGAATGATTATAGAAGCTGCAGCAGGTTATATTGTTGGCGCAAGTATTTTATTTCCGGGAGCTTACAAACGTTTTGAGTCTTTTAAACGTGGCATGAAAGCTGGCTTTTATATCTTTATAAGCACCATTCCGTTTACCTTAATGGCGGCTTTTTTAGAAGGGTATATTACAAGATATTCTAATACAATGCCTACTATAATTTGTTTTGCTATTATTGGTTTTAGTTTGGCAACTATCAGTTATTACTACCTAATTTTACCTTTTAAGGTAGCTAATAAACACCATTTACGTTGATGAAAAAAAGAGTATTTCTTTTCTTACTTTTTTTTGCAACCATTGGTTTTGGGCAGATTAAAAATGATAGTCTTCTTCTTTTAGAAAAAGACACAATACACTATGAAAAAACCATTGAATTTTCTCAAAAAAGATCGTTTAACGAAAATTTAAAAGAAAAATACAACGATAAAGAGTTTGTATATACAGAAGAAGCAGAGAAAAAGGAAGATAAAAAAGAAGATTCCGCTGCAGGTGCTGCTATTGTAGGTGCTATCCTTTATTTTATTAGTAACATCTTTCCTTTTTTATTAGGTGCAATTATCATTTTTATCATTCTTAAAACATTCTTGGGTACAGATGCCAGTTTCTGGAACTTTAAACAAACAAAAAAGAAAGTTGCTAAAAAATTAGTTTACGAAGACGAAGATATTCATGAAACAGATATTGATGGCTTGTTACAAAAAGCCATTCATAGTAAAGAATACAGATTGGCAGTTCGGTATTACTATTTGTCTGTTTTAAAAGTTTTATCCAACAAGAAACTGATTGATTATCATAAAGATAAAACCAATTCAGAATACCTTTTTGAAATTGAAAATACACAAACCAGAACCGAATTTTCTTATTTATCGTATGTCTATTCGTATGTTTGGTATGGAGATTTCCCCATAGATGAAACCAACTTTAAATTGGCTGAAAACAAGTACAAATCTTTTAAAAACTCTTTAAAATGATGCTACTTCAACAGTTGAAAAAATACGCTCCGCTCCTCCTCTTTTTTGCATTAACAGGCTGTAATAAAACAGATTGGAATGAAAATTTTAAAGAAAAAGAGAAAAGTCCGTTTGGTAATTACATCATTTATAACGAAGCTTCAACACTTTTTAATAATGACCTCGTTACCTTATTAAAACAGAACATTTACGATTATTTATTGTTTAATTCGGTAGTTGATAGTTTAAAAAATAAAAATTATATATCTATAAAACACAGTGGATATAAATATACAAACGGAACCACAACAGAGCTTTTAAACTTTGTTGCCAAAGGAAATAATGTCTTTTTGGCTTTTAACAATTTTAGAGATACTTTAAAAACGTCTTTAAAGTTTACCACAAATAATTTAGATAAGGATGTTTATAAAGTAAAAGCCTTAAAAGAGTTAAAAGCTACTTTTCAGTTGAAAAATGATCAATTTTCTAAAACCTCTTTTACGTTTGATAGAAACATCCGCAGAAATTATTTTTTACAATACAATAAAAATTCTACCAGTGTTTTGGGAACTATGGAAGTTGATGGAGAAAAAGTACCCAATTTTATAAAAATTCATCATGGTAAAGGGGCTTTTTACCTACACACACAACCTATTGCGTTTACCAATTACAATTTATTAAACGGAAACGAAGCGTATGCAGCAAATGTGCTTTCTTATTTGCCAAATGCACCTGTTATTTGGGATCCACAGATAAAATCGAGTAAATATCAAGATGAAAAAGAAGACAATACCAACGTATTTAAATTTTTTTTAGCACATAAAACTTTAACCTGGTTTTTATTTGTCTCTTTAATTGGGTTATTATTGTTTATGCTTTTTAACGCTAGAAGAAAACAACGTCCGATTCCTATTATAGAACCTTTAAAAAACTCTACTGTTGCATTTACACAAACCATTGCCAATTTGTATTTAAAAGAACAAGATCATAAGAATTTGGTTGATAAAAAAATAGCCTACTTTTTAGAAAAAGTCCGTTCTAAATACTTGCTAAGTACAGCTAATTTAAATGCCGATTTTATAGAGAAATTAGCATCTAAATCTGGTAATGAATTGCAAAAAACAAAATATTTAGTAAATACAATTATCGCTTTAAATAAGAAGATAGAATGTTCTGAAGAAGAATTAGTTGTATTACATAAAATGATTGAAAATTTCTTTAATAAATAAGATATGGAAGTACCAAATAACGAGGAAGTACAAGAAAATTTATCATTCGAAAATAGAATAGATTTATCGGAATTACAAGAGAGTGTTTTTAAGATTAAAAAGCAATTGCAAAAGGTAATTGTCGGTCAAAAAGACATGATGGATTTATTAATCGTTTCCCTCCTTGCAGATGGTCATGTTTTAATAGAAGGGGTTCCTGGAGTAGCAAAAACTATTACCGCTAAATTGCTAGCAAGAACTATTGATGTTGGTTTTAGTAGAATTCAGTTTACACCAGATTTAATGCCTTCGGATATTTTAGGAACTTCTGTTTTTAATGTAAAAACGTCTGAATTTGAGTTTAAAAAAGGGCCTATTTTTTCTAGCATGATTTTAATTGATGAAATTAATAGAGCGCCTGCAAAAACACAAGCTGCTTTGTTTGAGGTGATGGAAGAAAAGCAAATTACTATAGACGGACAAACCTTTAAAATGGAAGAGCCTTTTGTGGTGTTAGCAACGCAAAACCCTATAGAACAAGAAGGAACTTACAGATTACCAGAAGCACAATTAGATCGTTTTTTATTTAAAATTAATGTAGAATACCCAAATGCTGATGAGGAATTAGAAATTTTGTTGAAAGAGCAAGCTT
Organism: Polaribacter staleyi; assembly: GCF_038024045.1. Classification (NCBI taxonomy): domain Bacteria; kingdom Pseudomonadati; phylum Bacteroidota; class Flavobacteriia; order Flavobacteriales; family Flavobacteriaceae; genus Polaribacter; species Polaribacter staleyi. Next base: position 453,858 of record NZ_CP150665.1, read on the forward strand.
TAGAAAACACTACTAAAGCAAGTAAAATAGAAACGGTAATTACAGGTAAAAAAATTGTTGAGTTTAGAAATTTAGTCAATCAGATTAAAATTGAAGATAATTTACTAAAATACATTGCAAATATTGTGGTGAATACGCGTTCTAACTCGTTTTTATATTTAGGCGCTTCACCAAGAGCAAGTATTGCTATTTTAGGGGCTTCAAAAGCATTTGCTGCCATAGAAGGTCGCGATTTTGTAACCCCAGAAGATATTAAAAGAGCTACCATTCCGGTTTTAGAACACAGAGTAATTGTTACACCAGAAAGAGAAATGGAAGGGTTAACGAGTAAACAAATTATAGAACAAATTATTGAGGCGGTGGAGATTCCGAGGTAGTTCTTGTTGACCAGCAATCAATTATCAGTAAAACAAGTAGGAAGTCTTCGATAAATCTCAGATTAACATTGAAAAAAACACGCGTCATTACGAGGAACGAAGTAATCTGTTTGTTATTTAGTTCTTTGTTCAGTAGAGATTGCTTCGTTCCTCGCAATGACAAAGGGAACAAACAGTTAAATACGTAGAGATTACGAGTTAATCTTTATGTCATTTCGAATTAGGAACGATTGAGAAATCTAATCAGTAGCATTCGGAATGACAGGCGTGAGATGAAATAAATACAGTTTGTCATTCCTGCGCAGGCAGGAATCCATAACCAAGCAAGCATGGATTCCTGTTTTCACAGGAATGACAAAGGAAAACAAGTATTAATAATGTAAAGATTACGAGTTAATTTTTATGTCATTTCGAATTGAGAAACGATTGAGAAATCTAATCAGTAGCATTCGGAATGACAGGCGTGAGATGAAATAAGTACAGTTTGTCATTCCTGCGCAGGCAGGAATCCATAACCAAGCAAGCATGGATTCCTGTTTTCACAGGAATGACAAAGGGAACAAACAGTTAAATACGTAGAGATTACGAGTTAATTTTTATGTCATTTCGAATTGAGGAACGATTGAGAAATCTAATCAGTAGCATTCGGAATGACAGGCGTGAGATGAAATAAGTACAGTTTGTCATTCCTGCGTAGGCAGGAATCCATAATCAAGTAAGTCTGGATTCCTGTTTTCACAGGAATGACAAAGGGAACAAACAGTTAAATACGTAGAGATTACGAGTTAATCTTTATATCATTTCGAAATGAGGAACGATTGAGAAATCTAATCAGTAGCATTCGGAATGACAGGCGTAAGATGAAATAAGTACAGTTTGTCATTCCTGCGTAGGCAGGAATCCATAATCATTAAGTATAAACTCCTGTTTTCACAGGAATGGCAAAAGAAAAAAAACAATTAAACAATTAAACAAATAAACAATTACACAAAACATTGAAACATTTATACAACACTTTATTCTTAAACAACCGATTTTTCTACATTCTAGGAGGAATCGCCCTCCTTTTTGTGGTTGGCTTTTTTTTACCTATCTTTTTTGAAGTCTCTAAAGTGTTGCTTTTTATAGTGGTGGTCTTGGTTTTGGTTGATATTTTTATTTTATATAAAACAAAAGACGCCATTACAGTAAACAGGTATTTACCAGAAAGATTATCTAACGGAGATGCCAATAAAATATCGATGCAATTAAAAAATGCATACGGATTTGATGCGCATATCTCTATTATTGAGGAAATTCCGTATCAGTTTCAAAAAAGAGATTTTATCTTTCCTTTAATTTTAGCCAATAAAGAAGAAAAAACAATTCATTACGATTTAACTCCAACTGAAAGAGGTGTTTATTTATTTGGAAACATCAATGTATATGCGAGTTCACCTTTGCAATTGGCTACTAAAAAATATGTTTTAGGTGAGGAAAAAGAACTAAAATGTTATCCTTCTTTTTTAAAACTGAGAGAATTCGATTTTAGAGCTTTTAATAACGATGCTATTTCTTACGGAACCAAAAAAGTGCGTAGAATTGGACATTCCTTAGAATTCGAGCAAATTAAAGAATATGTTTCTGGTGATGATATTCGCTCTTTAAATTGGAAAGCGACTGCAAAGAGAAGTCAGTTGATGATCAATCAATATGTAGAAGAAAAATCGCAACCGGTGTATTCAATTATTGATAAAGGTCGTGCTATGCAAATGCATTTTCATAATTTAAGTTTATTAGATTATGCCATCAACGCTACATTGGCAATTAGCAATGTTGTTCTTAGAAAACAAGACAAAGCTGGTATGTTGTCTTTTTCAACAAAGTTAGAAGATTGGGTGGTTGCAGAAAGAAGAAATTCGCAAATGAGTTTAATTTCCGAAGCGTTACATAATATAAAAACAGATTTTTCAGAATCGGATTTTAGTACGTTATACGCAGTTGTTAAGCGAAAAATTACACAAAGAAGTTTGCTTATTTTATATACAAATTTCGAAACTATGGACGGATTAAATAGGCAACTTCCCTATTTACGAGCCTTGGCAAAAAACCATTTGGTGTTGGTAGTATTTTTCGAAAACACAGCCTTAGAAGCTTTAACCACAACAAAAAGTGAAGATGTTTTGGGTGTGTATGACAGCATTATTGCTGAAAAATTTATGTACGAAAAGAAAAGTATTGTAAAAGAACTCAGAAAATACGGAATTCAGTCTGTTTTAACAAAACCAGAAAACCTAACAGGAGATACGATCAATAAGTATTTAGAGTTAAAATCTAGAGGATTATTTTAAATAAAACATATATTTGCGAGCTTATCAAACTAAACAAACAATTATAAAATGAATTGGTACATAAAAGTATTAAAACAGTACTCGGATTTTAAAGGACGAGCTAGACGTAAAGAATATTGGATGTTTGTTTTGATCAATCTTATTATTTCTATCGGTTTAATGTTTTTAGATAAAATTCTAGGCACAACCTATGGTGAATTAAATGAAGATGGATACCTTGAAACTTTATACAGTTTAGTCGTGTTAGTTCCTTATATCGCTGTTGCAGTAAGAAGAACACATGATGCAGGAAAAAGTGGATGGTTTGTTTTAATTCCTTTTTATAATTTATATTTACTTTGTATAGATAGTGAAAATGGTGAAAACAAATGGGGAGAAAACCCTAAAGGAATTGGAAACAACTCTGAAATTAATCAAATAGGTCAAGAATAATTTAACTAACTATAAAACTTAAAGAATGAATTGGTATTTAAAAGTATTAAAAGAACATTACGCAGATTTCAGTGGAAGAGCAAGAAGAGAAGAATATTGGATGTTTACCTTATTCAATGCAATATTTTCTATTGCAATATCAGTAGTTTTTACAGGTGTTGCCATAGCGATAGAAGCTCCATTATTGGCTAGTTTAAGTTATATTTATAGTTTAGCTGTTTTGGTACCAAGTTTAGCTGTTCTTGTAAGAAGATTACATGATACAGGGAAAAGTGGTTGGTTCTTTTTTATTGCATTAATTCCATTAATTGGTGGTATATGGTTGTTAGTCGTATTGTGTACAGATTCACAAAACGGTGCCAATAAATGGGGAGAGAACCCTAAAGGAATTGGAAACAACAGTACTATTGATCAAATAGGTAGAGAATAAAAAATATTTAAAAGATAAGTTAAAAGGTTGCTGATATGGCAACCTTTTTTTGTTTTTTTTAAGAGTTTTAAACTCTCTTAGCGTTTAAATAAACTTACTTTTGTGCAGTGAAAATTAGACAAAAATCAGAATCGGAATTTATCATTGTAATGGCATCTTTAATGTCACTCGTTGCTTTTGCAATAGACGCATTATTGCCTGCAATTACAGATATTAGTAAAACAATACATATAGTAGATCCAAAAGACAATCAGTTATTTATAACTATGATTTTTTTAGGCTTGGGTTTTGGGCAACTTATATCCGGACCTTTATCTGATAGTTTTGGTAGAAAACCAGTTATTTATGTTGGTTTTATTGTATTTGCCCTTGCGAGTCTTATTTGTGTTTTTGCAGACAGTTTAGAAATGATGATTTTTGGTCGGCTTTTACAAGGAATGGGACTTTCTGCACCAAGAACCATAAGTATTGCTATGGTTAGAGATCGTTTTAGCGGGAATTACATGGCTAAGGTGATGTCTTTTATTGTGGTTATTTTTATTTTAGTACCAGTAATTGCACCTGCTGTAGGTAAACTTGTTTTAGACTTATATGGTTGGAAATCTATTTTTTACGGTCAATTAATTATTGGTTTTTTTATCATGCTTTGGGTTTGGAAACGACAACCAGAAACCTTAAAAATAGAAGATCGAAAAAAGTTTAAAATTTCTCTCTTTGTAGAAGGTGCTAAAGAGTTTTTTAAATACAAATATGCTGTAATTTTTACTGTTTTTTCGGGTTTAATAACGGGTTCTTTTATGGTGTATCTAAGTGCAAGTCAACGAATATTTGAAGAGCAATATCACTTAAAAGAAGAGTTTCCTTATATTTTTGCAGGTCTTGCTATTAGTATTGGTTTGGCTACGTTTTTAAACGGTAAATTGGTAGTAAGATTCGGTATGTTTAAATTAGTTTCCATCTTTACCGTGCTTTTTACCATCGTACCGCTTATTTATTTGTTTTTATTTTCTGGAGCAAGTAACCCAAGTATCTATGTAATTATTGCATTTTTTGCCATCCAATTCTTTTCTATAGGTTTTCTTTTTGGAAACACAAGAGCATTGGCTATGGAGTCTATAGGTCATATTGCAGGTGTTGGAGCTGCTATTAATGGTTTTGTTTCTACAATTATGGCGGTACCTATTGCAACGTATATTGGAAGTTTCATCAATCAAACAGCTTTACCTTTATTTATTGGTTTTTTTGTTTGTGGTACTATTTCTTTGCTTTTAATCATACTTTTAAAACTTAGAAAAAATTAACTCAACTACGCTATTACTTTAAAAAGTACATAAAAACTGTGAAAATTATAGTATTTTGCACGGTTCTTAAATTTATTTGAACAATAAATATGTTTTTATGCGTAAATTAATACTCCTAATCTGCAGTTTTTTTTTGTTTTTAACCTCTTGTAATTCAGTTAATAAAAAAGAAGAAATACGTAAAGGATATACTATTAAAGGTGTTTTGTCTACTACAAATTCTCCGCTTGTTTATTTGGTAAATACACAGGGTAAAAAGATAGATTCTTCAACTGTTGTTAATAATTCGTTTATTTTTAAAGGGATTGTAACAACACCTAAAAAATATCATTTACAACTAAAAAACCAACCTAAAAAGCATACTATTATTCTAGAAAATAGTCAGTATACCATACTTATAAATGATAATAAAGCAACCATTTCTGGTGGAAATCTAAATAATAAACAAGTCGATTTTAATACTTTACAGAACGACTTAGACGTTAAAAAGTTAGTGTCACTAAATGCTTTTATAAAAAAGGATATAAAGCTAGATAGCTTACAAAAAGCTATTCAAGAAATTGAATTAGAGAAGAAAGAAATTGCTAAAAGTTTTTTAATATCCAATGCAAATAATGTATTATCTTCTACCCTATTTCCTACCATTCAAAACTTTAATTTAGAGGATTTTAAAGAAATTAAAAACAATACGGAAGTAGTTAAAACAAGTACTTTAGCAAGTCTTTTAGATGATAAAATTTCTAACTTACAGAAAATTGTTGATGCAGAACTAGTTGAAAAAAATAAAATTGCAGCTGCTAAAAAAGTATATAGAAAACCTGCCATTATGTTTAGTGGAGACGGTTTAAAAGGAGAATTAATCTCTTTAAAATCAATTATTAAAGGTAAAAAGGTAATTTTAATAGATTTTTGGGCAAGTTGGTGTGGACCTTGTAGATTGGTAACACCTAGAGTTAAACAACTTTATCATAAATACAAAAACAAAGGATTTACAATTCTTACCGTTTCGGAAGACAAAAACAAAGAAGATTGGAAAAAAGGTATTGAGCAAGACGGCATGTTAAGTTGGTACCATATTTTTGATGATTATGGCAGAATTTCTACCATGCACGGTGTTAGAACCATACCGTATATGGTTTTAATTGATGGAAACGGTGGCGTTATTAAAGAAAAAATTTCAATTACAGAATTAGAGTATCAACTTCAAAAATTATTATAATTTTTATGGAAATTCCTATCATTTATCAAGATGAGTTTATCATTTGTGTAGCAAAACCCAACAATATATTAGTGCATCATGCACGACACTCTAGAAATGTAGCTGATGAAAAATCTCTTTTGCAACTTTTAGATGAACAAATTGGTGGTAAATTTTATCCGATTCATCGATTAGATAGAAAAACATCAGGAATTATATTACTCGCCAAAGAAACACAGTATGTTTCTAAATTTCAAGATTTGTTTACTGCAAACGAAATTCAGAAAACGTATTATGGAGTTGTTCGTGGGTTTTCTCCTGAGAGCAAAGTTATTGATTCTCCTGTAAAAGGAAGAGATGCAAACGTTCACAAAGAAGCTTTAACACATTTAAGAACCTTAGAACAAGTTACTTTAGACATTCCTGTAAAACCATACGATTCTTCGCGTTATAGTTTGGTGGAATTATCACCAAAAACAGGTAGAATGCATCAATTACGCGTGCATTCTAATAAGATAAGTCACCCTTTAATTGGAGATACAAAATACGGAGACAAGAATCATGATGTAATGTTTGAAGAAAATTTTGGTTGGAAAAACATGTTTCTACATGCTGGAAAATTAGAATTTAAACATCCTTTTACAGAAGAAGGACTTACTTTAAAAGCGTCTTTTACAGAAGATTGGATTTCTTTATTTAAAGCTTTTTCTTGGAAAAACCCTTTGGATTAATTTTGATAGGTTTTTATCACTATAAATAAAAACCTATGTAGTTATCTTAGGCGTTGGGGCGTTTTCTTTGATTCTTTTTCTAATTTTCTTTTCAATTTCAAACACATTTTTTATTCCAGATATATAAATAATATCAGGTACAAATCTGTCAGTGCCTTTATTGCGGCTTTTCATTTTTCCAGTTCTTAATTCTAGTTCTAAATCTCCAACCCTAGATTTGTTACTCATTTTAATATTTCCAGAAAATTGCTCCCAATCTTTAACGGTTATTTTGCCATTTCTATATTTTATAAACCTCGTTTCTGTCCCTACAAAATACCCTCCTTTTTGAAAAAGCTGTACGAATGCCCAAATAAATAAGCCAATACCAACAACTACAAACAAGCCAATCACCAAACTTGGTACTAATATTGACTCCCAATTTTCTAAGCTTCCAGATGTTGGCACATCATTCTCTTTAAAATGAACTTCTTTTCCCGATAGTACTGGTATTATAAAGGCAATTACAAAAATACTGACAAAAGCATTCCAAAATAATGAGAAAAACAAAAGAAATAAACCATTCTTTTTAGGGTAATTTCTAGAACTTTTAACGATAAAGTCGGTTTGTTCAGGACTTATTAAATTCCTTAATTCAATTGGTATTGTATTTGATCGCATTTGTTTTAATTATGCAGTTTAATCACTATTTTTTATTCTTTAAACAATTTTATTACCTCTAAACCTGACTCGTAGAAAAATTCTGAGATTATATGCAGAAGTAAGGGGTAAATAAAACGTTATTTATTTTCGCTAAAAATCCATGTTAAAGCTTTGTCTTTTGTTGCTCTAAAAATAGTATTATGTTTTTCATTTGGTTCATCTTCATATTTCCAGATTAATTCACCTTTAGTATTTTTTAATTTTAGGTTTAATCTTTTTGTAAAAGTTGATATATCCGTGACACTTGAACCTGCATACCAAAGTCTTTTGTTTTCATAATTATTTTCTTTGGTTAAGTTTTCGTAATTTTTAACCAAATAATTTTCATTAAACCACAAAGAAGGATCCATTGCTATAAAATAGTCAAACATATTTGGTTCTAAAATGAATGTTTCAATAACGAATAAACCAGCCAAAGACTCGCCTATAATTACCTTTTTGTTTGATGTTCTATATTTTCTATCTATTACAGGAAATAATTCACTTTTGATAAATTTTCTGAAATTATCTGCTCCTCCAGGGTTTTGAATAAATTTTAAATCGTATTCAATGTTTGATGGTCCTGTTAAATCTCTTCCTCTTTCCGTATTTTCAATACCAACCAATATTACATTAGGAATTTTATTTTGTTTAATTAACGTATCTAATGTGTTTGCTATATGCGGAAAATCTTCTTTTATGCCACCATCAGGCATGTATATTACCGTTAAGCTATCTTTAGAAGCATTGTAGTTTGGAGGCGTCCAAATATTTATTACTCGTTCTTCATTTGTGAATTTTGAGTTTATCCTTAAACTGTCATGTTTTGGAATAGGGTCATTATAAACTGTTGCGTTATTTTTACAACTAGCAGTTATAATTATGATGAATAAGTAAAAGATATGTTTTTTCATTATTTTTTTATGTGTTAAAACTGAATTTTATAATAATCACAAATAGTTAGCAAACAAGTGTAGCCCTGATTGCAGCAATTGTTTGAGCTCTTTTTTATTCTTTTTTGGAATAAAAAAAGCGAGTGCTAAAAGCAGGAAATAGCTTCTAAAAAAAAGTTTCAAAACTTATTGCTCTATAGACTGTGCGTTAAAACCAATTAACTCTCCATCCTCAAAAGAAGGTGTAATTTCTATAGGGTTACAACAAACCTCGCAATCTTCTATATAGGTTTGTTGGCGCACACTTTGATCTAAAATCATTGAAATATCTTCCCAACAATGTGGACATTGAAAAAAATGCTCCAACTCCACTATTCGATTACTTTTAAAATTAATTTTCCATTTTTTTCTCCAGTAAACAATCGATTATAGGTTTCCTGAAAGTTTTCGATACCTTCATAAATATCTTCTCTAGATTTTAATTTTCCTTCTTTCATCCAGATAGCCATTTGTTTGGCCGCTTTTCCAAAATCTTTGGCATAATCCATTACTACCATTCCTTTCATGGTAGAACGTGTTACTAGTAAAGATAGATAATTGCTAGGACCATTTATTTTTGTTTTGTTGTTGTATTGAGAAATGGCACCACAAAGCACAACGGTTGCATGCATTCTTAACTTACTTAAAGCTGCGTCTAAAATAACACCTCCAACATTATCAAAATAAACATCAACCCCTTTTGGGCATTTTCTTTTTAGTGCTGTATAAATGTTTTCAGATTTATAATCGATGGCTGCATCAAAACCTAATTCGTTTTTAATATAATTGCATTTTTCTTCTCCGCCAGCAATACCAATTACTCTACAACCTTTAATTTTTGCAATCTGCCCTACAATACTACCAACAGCACCTGCTGCACCAGAAACCAATACAATATCTCCCTCTTTAATTTTGGCTACTTCTAATATTCCAAAATAAGCGGTCATACCTGGCATACCTAATGTGCCTAAAAAAGTAGGCATTGGCGCCACTTTTTCATCAACTTTAAAACAACCTTGTCCGTCGGAAACAATATATTGTTGCACACCACCCCAACCAGAAACACAGTCTCCTATTTGAAAATTTGGATTGTTGTTATTTTTAATAACCTTACCAACAGAACCTGCACGCATTACACTATCTAAAGCTACTGGCGGAATGTAAGATTTTGTGTCATTCATCCAACCACGCATTGCTGGATCTAGAGAAATATAATGTTGTTGAATTAAAATTTCTCCTTCTTCTAGTTCAGGAATTGGGGTTTCTTCAAATTGCCAAGTATTTTTATCTGGCACTCCTTTCGGACGGTTTTTTAGAGTGATTTGTTTGTTGTTCATTACTAACATTTTAAGTTCTAAAAATAGTATTTTTTTAATAATCAATCAAATCTAAAATTTGTTTTTCTAGTCTATTTTTACCCAAATATTGATTTTCTAAACCTTTGTCGAACGGAATTGGAGTTTCTAAACTTGCAATACGCTTTACAGGCGCGTCTAAATACTCAAAACAATGCTCGTTTATTAATGCGGATATATCACTTGCAATACCACCAAATAAGGAATCTTCTTGCACAATAACCACTTTACCTGTTTTTTTAACCGAAGCATAAATGGTCTCAACATCTAAAGGTTGTAAAGTTCTTAAATCTATAAGATCTACTGAAATGTTTTTTAAGTTTACTAAAATATCTAAAACCCAATGAATTGCCCCTCCGTAACTAATTATTGTAAGTTGATTTCCTTCTTTTAAAAGCGCTGCTTTTCCTATTTCTGTTGTAAAGTAATTTTCGGAAACCTCCTGATAAACAGCTCTATATAGTGCTTTGTGCTCGAAAAATAGCACAGGATTTGGATTGTTAATCGCTTCAATTAATAAACCTTTTGCGTCTTGAGAAAATGCAGGATATACCACAATTAAACCAGGTGTTTTGGTAAACCAAGCTTCATTGGTTTGGCTATGAAAAGGACCTGCACCAACTCCCGCTCCACAAGGCATTCTTACCACAATATCTGCATGTTGCCCCCATCTATAATGAGATTTTGCTAATAAATTTACAATCGGATTAAAACCTGATGATACAAAATCTGCAAATTGCATTTCTATGACAGATTTTATATTGTTTAAAGACAAACCATAACCCGTAGAAACAATTGCAGATTCGCAAATAGGTGTATTTCTAACGCGCTCTTTGCCAAATTTCTTTACAAATTGATCTGTTATTTTAAACGCTCCTCCATATTCTGCAATATCTTGCCCCATGATAATTAAATCATCATATTTTTCCATAGATTGCTCTAATCCTTGAGAAATAGCATCTATAAAACGAATGTTTTTCTTCTTGTTTGAAGGTGTTATTGCGTTGTAATGGTGTTTTTTATAAACGTCTTTTAACTCGGTTTCTAAATTAGGAATCACTTTTTCTTCCTTAAAAGCTATTTGAAGATGTTCATTTATTTCATGAATAATTGCTTCTTTATATGAAACCTCTATTTCTTCGGATAAAATTCCTTTGTTTTTAAGGTATTCTTGATAATTTTCTAATGGATCTTTAGCTCCCCAAAAGTCTAAATCCGCTTGCGGAACATATTTTACACCACTCGCCTCTTCATGACCTCGCATTCTAAAGGTTTTAAACTCTAATAAAATAGGTCTTGGTTCTATACGAACACTTTTTGCCAATTCACTAACCTTTGCGTAAACTTCTAGAATATTGTTTCCATCAATAATATAGCTTTCAATACCGTAACCAATGCCTTTATCTGCAATATTTTTACATTTAAATTGCTCTGAAGTGGGTGTAGATAAACCATAACCATTATTTTCTACACAAAACAACACAGGTAAACTCCAAACTGCCGCAACGTTTAGAGCTTCATGAAAATCACCTTCACTTGTACCACCTTCACCTGTAAAAACCGCGCAAACCTGGTTGTTCTTTTTTAATTTATTGCCTAATGCAATGCCGTCTGCTACACCTAATTGCGGACCTAAATGAGAAATCATTCCTACAATATGATGTTCTTGTGTACCAAAATGAAAGCTTCGGTCTCTACCTTTGGTAAAACCATTCATTTTACCCTGCCATTGAGAAAACAATTTATATAACGGAATTGCTCTCGTTGTAAAAACCCCTAAGTTTCTATGCATAGGTAAAATATATTCGTCTTTGTCTAAAGCAGCGGCAACACCTACAGAAATTGCTTCTTGCCCAATACCAGAAAACCATTTCGATATTTTTCCCTGTCTTAAGAGAATAAGCATTTTCTCTTCAATTAAGCGAGGTTTTAGCATGCTTTTATACAAGCTTAATAGCGTTTCGTTACGGAAAGAATCTTTATTAAAATCAATTTTAGAAGACATAAATTGCAGATTTCATAATTATACAAACTAACATAGTGGTAAAAGGTGTATAATCTACAAAAAAAATCCTTATCATTTTATTGATAAGGATTATACATATTATAAAAAAGAAGTATTACAACTGCTGAAAAATTTCGTGCATCATTCTCTTTTTATCATTGATGCTTTCTTCTAAAGCAATCATTGTTTCTGTTCTGTTAACACCATTAATATCATCTATTCTATAGATAATGTCTTTAGCATCGTTTGTTCCTTTAGCTCTTACTTTACAGAAAATATTGTATTTACCTGCAGTTACATAAGCTACAGTTACATTTGGTATATTTCTTAGATCTGTAATTACGTTTTGAGTCATAGAAGTTTTTTCTAAGTAAATACCCACATGTGCTATAAAAGAATAGCCCATTTTTTCGTAGTTTAAAGTAAGTGTAGATCCTTGAATAATACCTTCATCTTCCATCTTTTTAACACGTACGTGAATTGTACCTGCAGAAACTAATAATTGTTTTGCAATGTCAGTAAATGGTGTTCTGGCATTTTCAATTAACACATCTAGTATTTGATGATCAATTTCGTCTAATATAAATTTTTTCATTTTTTACGTATTATTCAAATTCCTATGCAAATTTATGAATTTAATTTAATTAAATCATCATTAAACTAACAAATACTTAAATAATTTCACCTCCGAAAACGATTTCGTTATGTCCAATTTTAGAAATTAAACTATTTTCATCTACTTTGTTTAATTTTGAAACAAATTTTCCGTCCACAATTTGATCTATAAATTGATACGCAACGTCCTTTTTTGAGTCTGCATATCTATGAATAACATCATAGAAAATTTTATCATTATTAGGAATATCAAAATACGGTTCATAATTTATAAAACTATCCGTATTTGCAATATAATGAACACCTTGTAATATCGAGTAAAAAGTATATTTTCTTGTCTCTTCTCTATCGTAGTCATCAGGATAATGCCCGGATTCTATTAAAATAGTGTTGTAACCTAGTTTTTGAAAATTATCTCCTGTAGCCGTCGGATAAAATTCATCCGTATATCTACCCACAAAATTAGGTATTGTATTTTGCAACATAGTATTCATACTAACAATTACATCCATGGTAGCAATTCTACCCTTTGTAAGACCTCTTGTAATCTCCTCTGAAGGAGCTAAAAATGAAATTGTAGCTGGGTTTTTAGTGCCTTCTACACTAAAAATAGTTCTTTGATCGTGCAGGTTAAAACAAAACTGCGGATTAAATTCTTCTAAAATACTGCGTAAAAGCTTACTTTCTGTAGCAACTCTGTCTACAGCATCTCTATTTAGATCTACATTGTTAGCATTTACTCTGGTGAACGCTTGTGCTCCATCAGGATTTAACATTGGTATAAAAACCAAAGTGCATTCTTCTAATATTTTAGTAAAAATAGCGTCTGTACTATTTAAAATACAGTTAAAAAGATCAAATAAAGCTCTTGTACCTGTGCTTTCGTTTCCATGCATTTGAGACCATAATAATATCTTCTTAGAACCATTCCCAATTTTTAATTGATGTATAGGTCGGTTTTCTTCGGATGTACCAATTTGAGAAACTTCAAATTTAGAAGCGTATTTAGAAAATAAATTTTCAATGTCTTTATAAGTAATCCATTTTCCATGCAACGTATTTTCTTTTTGCTGGTTGTAAATATTTTCTAAAAAATTGATGGGTAACGTATTCATATTCGGATGATAATTTTTTTCAAAAATAGATAATTTTTAAAAGCTATCAACCATTTATATATAAGCATATAATTATTATAATAAAATATAAAGGTTGTTAAGCAGGCAACTATTTCTAATTCTTTCGTCTTTTTTAACTTGTATAATTTTTAGAATTAAAGCATTCACAATTGTAAATCATTTAAAAATTACAATTGTAACAATGTAAATTGCTCGCAGATGTTACTGTTGTGAATTGTAAATTGTAACCACGACTATATTCTAACAAACCGCTAATAATTAGATAGTAATCATTTATTATTATCTTATAAAATACTATAATTTAGATTCTTATACGATTTATTTAAAGTTATTGTTTAATATTAGAACAACGATGTTTATTATTTACAACAATATACTTTGTTGCTGTATTTAGTTTGGTTACATTTGTATAATACAACTATATTACAATGGTAAACATATCTGAATTTACAACACGCCTTAAAAAAGTTATGGATTTTCATCAATTATCCGCCTCTATGTTTGCAGATAAAGTAGGTGTGCAACGTTCTAGTATTTCTCATATTCTCTCTGGTAGAAATAAACCAAGTTTAGATTTTATTTTAAAAGTAACTACAGAATTTAAAGATGTAGATATGTATTGGTTGTTAAATGGAAAAGGAAGTTTTCCTAAAAATGCAGAAACGAAGGTTGCAGCTACTCCAACTTTTTTTAATGAAACTGCAACTGAAACTGTTGGAAAAAAAATTCAGCGTATTGTTGTTTTTTATTCTGATGGAACTTTTGAAGAATATCAGAAATAGATACAACCTTAAAAAAGGCTTCAAACAAATTTTTCATTTTTGTCTTCAATTTAGATAAATAGTATAATTTAGTATTTATGAATAAAATTGATATTAGAACTGTAAATGTTGTTCAGTATTTACAACCTTTACGAGAAGGAGGTTCTTTGCCTGCAATTGTAAAAGCAGATGATGGTTTTTTATATGTACTTAAGTTTAGAGGTGCAGGACAAGGTAAAAAAGCATTAATCTCTGAATTTATTGGTGGCGAACTTGCCAGAGCAATGGGTTTGCATGTACCTGAATTGGTTTTTATGAATCTAGACGACTCTTTTAGCAAAACAGAGCCCGATGAAGAAATTCAGGATTTATTAAAATTTAGCGTCGGTTTAAATTTAGGTTTGCATTTTTTATCGAGCGCCATTACTTATGATCCTTTAGTATCTACAGCAGATGCACTAACAGCTTCTAAAGTTGTTATTTTAGATAGCTTAATCAGCAATATAGATAGGACTGCAAAAAACACCAATCTTTTAAATTGGAATAATGAACTTTGGATTATTGATAACGGAGCTAGCTTCTATTTTCATCATAATTGGGCAACTTGGGAAAATCATTTAACAAGAACCTTTCCTTTAATTAAAGACCATGTGCTTTTGCCTAAAGCAACACATTTACAAGAAGCATCATCAGCAATTAAAAAAGTGATAAATGCAACTGTTATAGATGAGATAATTGCTAATATTCCTGAAGATTGGTTAGTAAATGAAGGAGAAGTTTTATCCCCAAAAGAAATAAGAGCAGCATACACTCAGTTTTTGAATGCAAAACTCTTAATGATTGATGAATTAGTTAAAGAAGCGGAAGATGCAAGATAAAGTTACCTTTGAATACGCCATTATTAGATTGGTGCCAAAAGTAGAACGCGAAGAATTCTTTAATATAGGAGTTATTCTATTTTCTAAGCGTAAAAAATTCTTAGGCATTAAATATCACATCAATCCAGATAAGTTAAAAGCGTTAGCACCAGAGCTAGAACTAGATGTCTTAAACAACTATTTAAACGCTTGGAAATTGATTTGCGAAGGAAAAGCATCTGGTGGTAAAATTGGTGCTTTTGAAGTTTCCGATCGTTTTAGATGGTTGGCAGCTTGTAGAAGTACTATTATACAGAGTTCTAAAACACATCCTGGTTTGTGTAACGAGCCAGAAAAGGAATTAAAAGATATTTTTGAAAAGTATGTGTTATAAATTTTAATAAAAAGTAAATGGATTTATTACAAAAAATATTAGAATTCGAGCTATTTAATGTTGCTAACTATAGCTTAAAGGTAAGTACTTTATTTATGGTACTGCTTATTTTTATCATCACTAAAGTTATTTTATGGTTGCTTAAAAAATCTTTATTTAGAAATAAAGGTGTTAACGAATTTAATGAAGGAAACATCTATTCCTTATTTCAGATTATAAAATACGTAGTTTGGGTAGTTGCTTTTGGATTTATATTAGAAGCATTTGGTATTAAATTAACCATATTAATTGCTGGTTCTGCAGCATTATTAGTAGGTGTTGGTTTGGGATTGCAACAAACTTTTAACGATATTATTTCGGGTATTATTTTACTTTCTGAAAGATCTATTAGAATTTCTGATGTTTTAGAAATAGATGGCGATATAGTAAAAATACAAGAAATTGGCCTGCGTACTTCTAAAGGATTAAATACAGATGATATTTCTATTATTATTCCTAATTCTTTAATTACCACTAATAAAGTAATTAACTGGAGCCATCAAACACATTTAAATCGTTTTAGAATTGATATTGGTGTTTCTTATGATAGCGATGTAGAATTTGTAATTAAAATTTTAGAAGAAAGTGCCAAGGAACATCCAGAAGTAGATCATCAAAAAATCATAGAAGCACGATTGGTTAGCTTTGGCGATTCGTCTTTAAATTTTCAGGTGTTATTTTATAGCAGTACTATTTTTGGTTCTGACAGAATGAAAAGTGATATCCGTAGGGTAATGCGTCGTAAATTTATAGAAAACAATATTTCCATTCCTTTTCCACAAGTGGATGTTCATATGAAATCGAACTAACAAAAGCCTAACTAATTAAAAACCAATAACTTTATACATAGTGTAATTATTTATAATAAAATCTGGTACTAAAACAAGATAATTTAAGTTAAAAACAATTTTCTAAAAGCCATATTTTTTAAAAAAAAGTAACTTTTACGTTAAACCTTTATCGTAAATTTATGTCTGTATTGTAGACATTTAAATTATATATCGTCATGGCAAAAAGAAAGACTCCTTTCTCATTTCAAATTAGAATTATTCACAGATATTTAGGCTTTTTTTTAGCCGGAATTATGTTTGTGTACGCGTTAAGTGGAATTTTAATGGTTTTTAGAGATACAGATTTTCTAAAGACAGAAGTTATCACTGAAAAAAAATTAGCACCAAATCTAGCTCCTAGAGACCTGGCGCCTATATTTAAAAAAGGAGCAAAAGTAGTAGATCAAAAAGGAGATGTTTTGTATTTAAGAAATGGTACTTACAATAAAGCTACTGGGGAAGCAATTATTAAAAGAAATCAACTGCCATTTGTGTTAGATAAAATGGAAAAACTGCACAAAGCAAACACCAATACTCCGTTGTATTTTTTAAACGTATTTTTTGGGGTAGCATTGTTATTTTTTGTGTTTTCTGCTTTTTGGATGTACACCCCAAAAATGCCTGTTTTTAAAAAAGGAATGTATTTTGCTGTTGGTGGAATTGTCCTAACTCTTATTTTATTGTTTATTTAACACTCAATAAACGTTAAGCAACTTAACTTTTAATTCGGTTTTACTATTGTATGTAAGCAGTGGTAAAATCGAATTTTTAAATTATAAAAGCATTTAGTTCTAAACTGCGCTCGAATTTACAATTGGAGGTTGTTTCAAGTATCATTACGAATAAGGTACGAATGAAGTAATCTTTGTTTGGATAAAGAGATTGCTTCGTAACCTCGCAATGACAAATGGGGTTTTGTTTTTTCGCCCTTTGGGAGTAATCACATAAAGTGATGCCGTTGCTGTGTTTATTGTGATGTGATTTCTCCTATCATCGAAATGACAATTGGGGATTATTTCAAGTGTCATTACGAATAAGGTACGAATGAAGTAATCTTTGTTCGGATAAGAAGATTACTTCGTTCCTCGCAATGACAAATGGACTGTCATTACGAGGACGATAGGACGAAGTAATCTTTTTTTTTTGAGTTACAAATTAACAGATTGCTTCGTTCCTCGCAATGACAATTGGGATATTTTTGTTTTGAGTTTTAAGATAAATAAACAAAACTCTTATAATTATTCTGCAATATCTTTTAATCCCCAAGCATCTAAGCTTCTTAGAATTGTTTCTAAAGATTGCCCTCTTTCTGTTAGGGTATACTCTACTTTTGGCGGAACAACAGGATATACTTTCCTAGAAATTAGCCCGTCTTTTTCTAACTCTCTTACCGTTTGTGTAAACATTTTGTTAGAAATACCTATTATGTGTTTTTGCAACACTCCAGAACGCAAACCACCTTCTAATAAATGGAATAAAATTAAAGGTTTCCACTTGGTACCTATTAAATTCATCGTGTAATTTAACGGACATGTAATTTTATCTATCAAAATATTAAGTTTAAAATACTGATAATCATTAATTTACTCGTTTAGGTAACTATATCACTTTTTGGTAAGTTATTGCCAACAAGGCAAATATAAATTAATTTTGAAGTCTAAATTAAAAATTATGACTAAAAATACAAGTTACCCAAAATCATTCTCGCATATTGGTCTTACCGTTCCTAATATTAAAGAGGCTGTAAAATTCTATTCGGAAGTAATGGGGTGGTACATTATAATGGAACCTTCTACTGTTAAAAAAGAAACAGAAACTGCCATTGGTAAAATGTGTATTGATGTTTTTGGTGAAGATTGGACCGAATTTGAAATTGCACATTTATCTACTTCAGATGGTATTGGTGTTGAGTTGTTTTGTTTTCCAAACGGAATTAAAGAAGCGCCAGAATTTAGTCCTTTTAATACAGGTCTTATTCATTTTTGTATTCAAGATCCAAATATTGAGGAATTGGTCGATAAAATTGTTGCTTACGGAGGAAAACAAAGAATGCCAATTAGAGAGTACTATCCAAAAGACAAGCCTTTTAAAATGTGTTATGTAGAAGATCCTTTCGGGATTGTCTTTGAAGTGTACACGCATAGTTACGAGTTAACGTATTCTTCTGGTGCTTATGCGAAGTAAAAAACTAGTAACTTTGCTGCTTTACGTTGAATAATTCAGCGTAAAGTTTATACCACTAAAAATGAAGAACAACAGTTTACTTATACTATTTCTCTTAACTATTTTTATTTCTTGTAAATCAGAAAAGAAAAATCCTGTACATAAAGAAATTCAGAAGGAAGCTAAAACAGAAACGATTGTTACTGAACTTTTTGAAATTATAAAACCTAAAGAAAATTCTAAAGCGGTATTAATTTTATTTGGAGGTTTTGGAGAAAAACCTGTGGATATAAAAAGGGAATTCCAAATTGTAGACATTGCCATAAAGAACCAAATCAGTTTGGTTTTAATGAATTATAGCGATAAACTTTGGTTGGAAGAAAATGATAAAAAAAATCTAGCTACGCTTTTACAAAATACTTTAAAGAACCATAATTTAAGTACTAATGACATTTATATTGGTGGTTTTTCTAGTGGAGGAATTGTAAGCTTATTAATTAGTGATTACATTACAGGTCTAAAAGAGTTCCATATACAACCTAAAGGGGTTTTTATTGTAGACTCGCCTATCGATCTTTTAGCATTATATGAGGCTTCCTTAATAAATATAGAAAGAAATTTTTCTGATGTTTCTGTTCAAGAAAGTACTTGGATTAAAAATTTATTTGATAAAGAATTAAGAAACCCAAAGGACGGAATTTCTAATTATGAAAAATATGCCGTATTTACATCAGCATCTAATTACACAGCAAACCTTAGTAATTTAAAAAACACAAAAATTAGATTGTACACAGAGCTAGATGTAAACTGGTGGAAAGTAAATAGAAAAACTAATTTTGAGCAAACCAATGCTTATTACATTCAAAAACTGTCTGAGTCTTTAAAAAAACACAATTTTAAAAACGTTGCATACATTACTACAGAAAATAAAGGCTACAGATCAAATGGAGACAGACATCCACATAGTTGGTCTATTGTTGATAAAGAAAATTTAATAAATTGGATTTTAAATAAGAATTAGTTCTTAGACATAATGGAGGTTTGTTTTTTGAGTTAAAATAATACACACAATCTTGTCATTTAGACCAACGGGAGAAATCACATAAAGTAATGCTGTTGTTGTGTTTTTGTAATGTGGTTTCTCCTATCGTCGAAATGACAATTGGGGATTATTTCAAGTGTCATTACGAATAAGGTACGAATGAAGTAATCTTTGTTTGGATAAGGAGATTGCTTCGTTCCTCGCAATGACAAATGTACCGTCATTACGAGGACGATAGGACGAAGTAATCTTTTTGTTTTGAGTTACAAATTATGAAATTGCTCTCTTCTTCACAATGATAATTAAAACTGAAACAACCAACCATCAGACAAATCATTCCAATTAGGATTTTCTAAATTTACGATATCATTTTTACGTTTTCTATTTCCAGCTTTTAATTGTTTTTCTCTTGCTATAGCAGAATTTATATCATCGTATTCTTCAAAATACACTAATTTATCACAATTGTATTTTGCTGTAAAACCTTTATACTCTTTCGTTTTATGCTGATAAATTCTTTTTAATAAATTACTAGTGACTCCAATATATAGAACAGTATTATTTTTATTGGTTAAAAAGTAAATGTGGTACTTTTTCATAGTTTTTTCCTTCTAAGATAAATAATTTTGTCATTACGAGGAAGTAACCTGTTTATTTTGAATACACATTAAGAGATTGCTTCGTTCCTCGCAATGACAAATGGACTGTCATCACGAGAATGATAGGACGAAGTAATCTGTTTATTTTGGTTTACAATTAAGAGGTTGCTTCGTTCCTCGCAATGACAAACAGACTGTCATTACGAGGATGATAGGACGAAGTAATCTGTTTGTTTTGAGTACAAATTAAGAGATTTCTTCGTTTCTTGCAATGACAAATGGACTGTCATTACGAGGACGACGGGACGAAGTAATCTGTTTTTTTAGAGTTATATATTAACAGATTGCTTCGTTCCTCGCAATGACAAATGGACTGTCATTACGAGGACGATGGGACGAAGTAATCTTTTTATTCTGTGTTACAAATTAACAGATTGCTTCGTTCCTCTCAATGACAAATGGACTGTCATTACGAGGACGATAGGACGAAGTAATCTTTTTATTCTGTGTTACAAATTAACAGATTGCTTCGTTACCTCGCAATGACAAACCTACCGTCATTACGAGGACGATAGGACGAAGTAATCTTTTTTTTTGAGTTACATATTAACAGATTGCTTCGTTCCTCGCAATGACAAGTAGACTTATTGGAAATCAAGAAATAACTTCTAATAAAACTACTCTTTCAAGCATTTTTCAATCATAGTGCTATTAACAGTAACTCTAGGAACCTTAAAATCGAAATATTTGTGCAACGGAATTTCAAAGCCTTTGTGATTTAAGTAATTGTTTAAAGCGGTATTTAATCCTTGGCTATATAAGTGATGGGCTGCTCCTGTTGGATCTTCGTGATACAAATCGTTCTCGGCAAATCCTTTAAATTCTGGACCAATAATATTAATCTCAAACTCGTCTGGGTTTTTACCAACTGGACTATGGCTTGTACACGAAAATTGATGCCAAAAAGCAGACTGAATACAATTGTTGTAAAATAACTGACGTACAACTTCTAAAGAATCGATGGTTTCTTGTGCCGTTTCTGTAGGAAAACCAAACATTAAATAGGCATGCACCATAATGTTTTCGTCAGCAAAAGCTTTGGTAACTCGGGCAACCTGACCAATATCTACGCCTTTTTTCATTTTTTCTAACAATCTGTCAGACGCTACTTCTAAACCGCCAGTAACGGCAATACAACCCGATTTAGATAATAATGCACACAATTCTGCATTAAAGGTTTTTTCGAAACGAATATTAGTCCACCAAGTAATGTACACTTTGCGTTCTAGCAACTTGTTTGCCAAGGCTCTTAACATTTTTGGTGGCGCTGCTTCGTCTACAAAATGAAAACCTGTAATTCCGGTTTCTGATATTATTTTCTCAATCTTATTTACCAAATCATCGGCAGTGGTGTTTTCGTAATTGCTAATATAATCTAGCGTAACATCACAAAAAGAGCATTGTTTCCAATAACAACCGTGAGAAATGGTGAGTTTATTCCACTTTCCGTCAGACCACATTCTGTGCATCGGATTCATTACATCTAAAAAAGATAAATATTTTTCCGTTGGCAAACCTATATAACTTGGTGCTGGTAAGTTTTTATGATGAAAAATAGTGTTGGGTGATTTATCTGCATACACAACCTCGTTATTTCTACAGATGTAGGTTCTTTCTAGTTGCTCCTCGCCTATTTTTCCGTCTAAAAATTCGGTAATTCTTAACAACGGACCTTCGCCATCATCTAAGGTGATGAAATCTACAAAATCGAAAATTCTAGGATCCGACAAGCGTCTTAATTCGGTGTTGCAATAACCGCCACCCATTCCGATTTTAACGGTTGGATAGTTTTTTTTGATAAACTGAGCGCATCGCAACGCAGAAAATAAGTTACCAGGAAAAGGAACTGTAAAACAGATTAAATCGTAATTGTCTTCTTGTAATTTTTCGTCTAACAAATACAGCATTTCATCTTCTATCAGCGTCGTTTCAAACTGTAAACATTCGTCTAACTCATCGAAACTAGAGGCTGCTCTACCAATTTGTTCTGCATAGCGCGTAAATGAGAAAAACTCGTCTACATTTTGGTTGATAAAATCGCCCAATTCTTCTACAAACAAGGTGGCAATATGTTTGGCTTTGTCTAAGATTCCTAATTTGCCAAACTCGGTACTTAAATCTTTGTCTAATTTTATGCGTCGGTGTCCGTGTGGCAAATAATCTTTATGTACAATTTGATACGCTGCCGTAACTTCTTGCACACGCAAATAATTCATTACAGAGTCTACTTTATTGATGTACTCTTCCTTTTGATTCCAAACCAAAGGCAATTCTTTACCACCCAGCATTTCTGCTTGTTTAAAAATGGCATCTATAAATTCTTTGGTAAACACTGCGGTAAACAACTCGATACTTAAATCCATCTGTGTTGTTTGTACCTCTTTAGCATCTAAAAATCCTTTAATGTAAGCGGTTGCAGGATACGCAGTATTTAACTGTGTAAATGGTGGTGTTATTAAAAGTGTGTTTATAGACATAAATAAAATAAAGTGCAAAGATACTACCTCATTTAGGAAAAGGACAGAAAACTTTTGTTGGTTTTTGTTGATGGGGATTTGGAAGGTGCTTTTTGGTTGATAAGTACTGTTTATGATTGCTAGGGTCTCTGTTGATTTTTTAACATCTTTTAATTAAATTTACGAAACATTTAAGTATTTAATAAACATGTTAACATTCTATATAGTGTAAAAAAGATAGTACAACATTGAACTTATAATAATAAACATTACATTTATCTTTGAAAAAAAATTGCGACAAAGAATGAGTAAAAAAATAAATAAAGTCATTGAACTTTCAGCTATAGAATTAAATGAATGTATAACTAATTTAATATCTAGACTTGGTTATTCCGAGATTAAAGCAATTGATAATAATCATATTTATTCGACACTAAACGGTCCATTAACAAAAGATGAACATATTTTTATTTTATTTGATGAAAAACTATCAGGAAATATAGATGAACAAAAAATTTCTACAGAAATAGCTAAGATTCAAAATATATACAAAGCAAATAGTTATTATTTAGTATCAAAAAATAATATATCTAACGGTTTCAAAACCAAAATTAATGGAATTATTAAGAATATAACATTAAGTTTTATTGATAGAGATAAACTTATAGATTTAATTGATGAAAATTATGAGGATTTTTGGAAACATAATGATTTAAGCTTAATCGAATACGAAAAATTATTCTGTTCAACTACTATACAAGACTCCGAAATTAAAAAATTAAAAATTTTTAATGATAAATATAAAAAATTGCTTGATATTTTTATCGAACCAAGAATTTATTATACCTATGAGGATAAGGCTACAAATACACCTGTAAGAAAAAAAATTGATATTAATTATTTAATAAATGATACAAATAATAATAATATTATTTCAGGTGATGCAGGAACAGGTAAAACTACTCTAATAAAAAAAATTGGCGAAAACTTAATCCAAAATAACACTAATAAAGAAAATAGAAATTTACCTGTTTTTCTAAGCACAACTGAAGTTTTTGAAAACGATTACAATATCGTTAATCTTTTAGAAAAAAAAGTTTCTAATTATTTCGAAATTAGTGAAGATTTTTATGAAAATTACAAAATCACATTACTTGTTGATAGCATTGATGAGCTGGAAAGAAATATTCAAAAAAAGATAATTAAAGATCTAACCATTTTATCTTCTGAAAAGAAAATAAAATTCATTCTTGCTACTAGAAATTCAGAAAAAATATCTTCATTAATAGAAAGAAATTGTATTAAAATTTTTCAAGTAGAAAAATTCAATAATGATCAAATTAAAAAATTCGTATCAAAATTCTTTACATCTGATTCTAATAAAGCAGAAGACCTCGTTGACGCATTAAAAGAAAATAGAATTATCGAAAGAATGCCAATTACGCCACTTACATTATCTTTAATATCGATTTTGTATGAAGAAAATAATTTAGAGATACCTGCTACCATAGCAGATATTTACGACAATTTTAATTCACTTATTATAGGTAGAGCAACTGTCACAAGCGGGATTGAGTTTATAGATATTTCTTTTAAAGAAAGAATACTTTCATTATACGCTTTACATTTACTTGAAGTAGAAAACAACAAACCATTAACTAGAGATCAGTTTATTCAATTCTTTATAAAATATTTTGAAGGAAAAACCCTACCTATAAAGAAAGGCTCACTTGAAGAAGTTCTACAATATTTAATTGAACATACAGGTATTTTGGTTGTAAAGGAAAATAAATGGATAAATTTCAGTCATGACTCATATTTAGAATATTATGCTGCTTTAGAAATTTTCAAACATCAAAGAGAAAAAGAAAATTTACTTGCTGAAAATTTTCTAAAGCATAATTGGCAAAACGCCGCCATTTTTTATGCAGGTAAATCAAAAGATTTACCTAATTTTCTTGAAAAAGTTTTAAAGACATTAAACTCAGCTACAGTTTTACAGGATTCGTTTATGGGAATCTTAGGTGCAGGATATTTATTACAGGCGCTTTATCAAACGGACAATATATTACGTAAAAAAGTTGTTTTAAAAGCCTTAGATTTGAGTATTAATACATATGAAACAACAACTAAACTTGCTTCTGACAATTCTTCCCTTTTTAAAAATTATAATATACCAATATTACAATTAATGAATTTATTTTACTTTTTTGAGAATTTTAATTCTTTGACTGTAAAAGACCCTTTGATTTTAGCCTTTAAAGAAATCATAAATAATTATAATACTAGTAAAAAGAATGTAGATGCTTTTAAAGCCATTAAACTAGCGTTGACGTTAGATTCAAAAAGGATAAACTACTCAGAAGCTCTCACGGAAGTAATAGATAATAAGAATATACTTAAACAACCATCTTTATATGTTTTAATAGATTTTAGTTTAAATATTTTAGGCAAAGAAAAATATAAATCAATTAAACAGGAATTAAAAAAAGAATATTTACATAAAATTAGTGAACCTGTTCAAACTTTAATTAAGCTTCCTGCTGGAAAACTTAGGTTTAGTAATCTAGACTCTATCGAAGCAGATAGAAATGTAAAATTAATTGTTGAAGGAAAAACTGATGCTGAAATTATAGAACATGCATATTATTGCTTAACAAACGGTAATCTACCTTATTGGGGAATTTCAAGTGCTGGTAATCTTTCTGGAGGAGCTAGAGAGGTTTCAAAATCATTATACTCTATAAAACCTATTTTAGATAAGAATAATTTTGTCATAGGAGTTTTTGACCATGATGCAGCGGGATTGCAAGAGTTTAGAGGATTAAAAGAAAATATATTTCCAACTCTAATAAAAGATACAGTAAAAAAACATATTTCCCATAATATATATGGATTATGTCTTCCTATTCCTGGTGAGTTAGATTATTATTTAATTAAAGAGCAGGAATACAATACTTTTGAAATAGAACATTATTTTGATATTGAATTTCTAAAAGAACAGGGTGTTGTAGAACCAACTCCTTTTAGTAATAATATTTATAAAATAAAAGATAAAAAGAAAAATAGCTTTTCAAAATATATTAGAACACTTAAAGACCCAAAGATTTTTAAAAATTTTATAGAACTATTTAATCAGATAGATAAAATAACAAACAAAGACATTGATTACGAAAGTTAAAATATATATACAGTTACCTCTAAAAAAAATGTTCTTTCAATAATTTACAGATATGTTAATAATACTACTAATGTTGATTTTGTTTAAATAAATTTAGTTTTTCAAATATGAAAAATCTATTAAGAGTAATATTTCCTTGTACAAAAGAATCATAATTTGAAATTATTGTTGCTTAAAACGAGTTTTATACTTGTTCCTAACTCTAATTTCGTCGGTTAGGTATATAAAATACTCTATAGAAGAAAATATATAAACGTTATCTCAAGTTTAAAAACAAAAAAGACAACACCTTGCCATTAACCATAAAAGAACCCAGAATAAAATGTTACAAATGCATGCGATCTTCAAGCACGTGTATTTGCAAATACATTAGTTCTTTGCAAACGAAGACGCGTTTTATTATTTTAATGCATCCAAAGGAGTACCGAAAAGAAAAAAAAGGAACGGGCTACATGACGAATCTTCAACTTGAAAATTCAGAAATCATTGTTGGTGTCGATTTTACCAATAATGAGCGTATCAATGAATTATTAACTCAAGAAAATAGTACGTCTTTCTTATTGTATCCTGGCAAGGACAGTTTTAATTTATCGACAAGAAAAAATACTGAAATACAAACGGTTATTGGGAACAATGCAAACATTTTTATTCTTGATGGCACATGGCCTTGTGCCCGAAAAATGTTGAAACTAAGCAAAAACTTGCAAGCTTTAAAAAGAGTGAGTTTTGATAATAAGATCATATCAAAATTTATTATTAAGCAGCAGCCAGATCCTCTTTGTTTAAGTACTATTGAGTCGGTTTATACAGTTTTAAATTTATTAAATAAAGCCGACTTAGAACAATGCGATACCAAAGACTTTTTAATTCCGTTTGAAAAAATGATTGCCTATCAACTAGAATATACGCTAGACACGAATCCTAAAAACGATGGAGCTAAGATAAATACCCCTATTATTCCCAAAAACCAGTATAAAAAAACGACCGAAAGACGCATTATTTTTGAACAAGAATAAACATTTTACGGCATTTATACCTTTTTATAGATTGCGCCATTTTTTCTTTGTTAAAACTTACTTAAGACTGTGAATTCTTATCTTTTTTTAACAGAAAAACCTTAAATTCGTTTATGCTTACGGGCAACTAGCTAGCACCACAGTTTTATAGTACCTCACGGATTTTATCACTTTAATAAGACAAATTAAAATGGCATCAAAAAAAAGTATCCTATTTATAATTGCAATAGCCATTATTACTATGCAATCTTGTAAAAAACAGACTTCCTCCTATAAAAATTACGACGATTTTAAAACCATAAACGCAGACTTTACATTAAATAGTAAAGCTATTGTAAATGGCGAATTGTTAGCCGCTTACAAGTGCGAAGAAAAAGTAAAAGATGTAGAAAATTCCATCCCTTTATCTTGGGCCAATGTACCAGAAGGCACCAAATCTTTAGCGGTTGTAATGTATCATTATCCTAAAAAAAATAATAAAGAAGAAGTAAACTCGTATTTACTTTTATGGAACATTGATCCGTCTGTAACTTCGATTCCTTACAAAATGGCCAACAACCCAAATTGGGCAATGGGTGCAAATAAAGACGGAACCGCAATTTCTTACACCTCGCCTTGTTCTCGTGGTCCAGGAAAACATACGTATACCATTGCGTTGTTTGCTTTAAAAGAACCCTTAAAATCGCTTCCTAAAAAGAGTTCTGTACTTGTAAATTACACTACATTTATGGAAGCCATTTCTAAAGTTGAAGTGTTAGACAGAACAAGCTTAACATTTACAGATTTAAACGAATAATTTAAAGATTACAGAACACGTTCTGAACCAGAAGAAATTAGAGTAGCTTAAAAAAGCTGTCTTAATTATATATATTTAAAAATCACTTAAAAAACTATTTATGAAAATTAAATTGATTACACTTTTTATCACCACAGTATTCGCTTTTAGTTTACAAACATCTGCACAAGAAAGTACCGATGTTTTATTAAAAAATGCACAAGAAATCGCTAAAAAAGAAGGAAAAGCTATCTTTATAAAATTTGAAGCCTCTTGGTGTGGTTGGTGTCGTAAAATGACCAAAGACATGAAAGCGGCCAATACTAAAAAGTTTTTTGAAGACAATTATGTAATGGTTCCCGTTGTTGTAAAAGAAACTAAAGGAAAAGAACATTTAGAAAACCCGGGTTCTACAGCCTTATTAAAACAATATAAAGGAGATACAGCAGGTTTGCCTTTTTGGGTGATTTTAGATGCCGATTTAAAGGTAATTACCAATTCTTATGATGCTAATGGTCAGAATTTAGGCGGTCCTGGAACCCCAAAAGAAGTAAAAGTGTTTATTAATAAGATAAAAAAATCTGCCAAAAAAGTTACGGCTAACGATGTAGAAAATATTACAAATCAATTTGTGATGAAAAAATAAAGGAGCAACTCCCCTATTTTACAACCTTAGGATTTCATAAAACAAGCATCCAGCATTTTATACAATGCTGGATGTTTTCTTTTCATCAACTTTGGTCTTTCAAAAAAATATTCTCCTGCCACAGCTAAAAATTCAATTTCAGAAGTACCACCATAATTTCTAATATCTGATTTATCATTATTTATCGCTTCCATTTCTTTATGTACCAATTGTAAAAACGGAATGGTATATTGTTTGTCTAACAAAACAGCAGGAATGCCATCTATAACTCCATCTGCTTTGTCTAAAAGATGAATAAACTCGTGAATAGCAGTGTTTCCTTTGTCCGTTTTATTACTAAAACCAAGATGCAAGGCTTTTCTAGATAAAATCATTTGATTTTCGAACCTTCCTGTACCTACCAAACCACCTATATTTCTATCGGCAGTTTTATCACTAAATTGTAAATCTTCATCAAAATAATCAGGATAAATTAAAACAGTAGTTAAGTTGGTGTACTGCCAATTTTTAAATCGAAATACAGGTATTATGGCACTTGCAGCAATTAACAAACAATCTAATTCTTCTAGCTTAAAATGAACAGCTTCTATGTTTGTTACTTCTAAAAAACGGAACATTTTAACACCAAAATCTTGTTGCTCATTGGTGGTTAAATTTTTATAGAACAACACATTTTCTAAAAGTATTGCATGCCAATGTGTAGGAATTGTAACGTTTTCTAGTGATGTTGTTTTTCTTTTTTTCTTAGACCTAAAACTTAAGTATAAAATAAAGAGTAATAAAATAATGGTGATTATATATAGCATTGTCTTTTTTAAAAACGGAAAATTACAACAACTTCTCCACTTCTACTTTCATTAATTTTGTATTTCTAAAAGCAAAAACCTTTACTGCATTTCTAAACTAATGAATTCTATAGTTTTAGGTTTTTATACATCAAAATTAAAAATGATATTTTAGATATTATATTTAGCTATTTACAGTAAAAACATGAACAAAAACGGCTAATAATTACATAACTTTTTAATATTTTTACAATTGATTTAAAATTTTAATAATTTATAAATTTACCTGAATTCACATTCTTTTAAAGTAAATTCGGGTTTTTAGAAAACTCAAAACGTTTGTATTTCCGTAAAATAGTAAGAATGAAATTTATAAATATTAAAAAGCTACTCCTTTTTTTCATCCCATTAGCTGTAATTACGTATTTAGTTATTGATAATTATTACACGATTATTACTAAAAATCAATTGGAAATTATAAAAAATGGAGCTGCTAATGATTTAAATTCTAAAGGAATTCTAATTAATGATATGTATAGGTATCTTGCAAAAGACATTGATATTATTGATTGGGAATATCAAAAGGATTTTGCAAAAGATATTGAGCCAAATAAAGAGAAACTGAAAGATTTTTTTCTTCATGTATCTAATTTACAAACCACATACGATCAAGTGCGCTTTATAGATACTTTGGGACATGAAATTATTAGAGTTGATTTTGATAGTATTAATGCGGCAAAGGTTACAGAATTTGATAAGCTTCAGGACAAAAGCAATCGTTATTATTTTAAAAATGCTAAAAAATTAGAAAAAGAAGATATTTATTTTTCCAATATTGATTTGAATATGGAATATGGGAAAATTGAAATTCCCTATAATCCAGTGCTTAGGGTTGCAAAAAAAGTATACACTTCTAATGATAAGTGGAACGGTGTTCTTGTTATCAATTATTTTATGGACAATCTTTTTTATAAATTATCTACGCAGAACAAACTAGAATATGCTAATTTTGAACTAAGAAATGCAGAAGGTTTTAGCTTAATTTCAGATGATGTACATAACAACTTTAAGCATATTACGTCTGCTTCTGATAGTTTGGCTTTATACAATACTCACAAAGAACTTTGGAGCAAGATTGAGCAATCCCCTGCTGGAGATTACGTGTCTGATGATGTTATTTACCTGTATAAAAAATTAAAGATAGATAGTAAGAGTATTAAAAACCCTTATTATAAAGACAAAACCACTTTTCTTCTGATTGATAAAATAGATCTAAAAAAAGTAAATGAATCTCAGTTTATTTATGTTTTATACAAATGGGGTTCTTTTATAATTATTGCTTTTTTAATTCTATTGGTTTTATTAGGTGTTCAATATTTCAATCATAAATTACATCTCCAAAATAAAACATTGCGCGGTAATAATGAAGAATTAGAAAGTCTTAAAAATAAACTACAAGAAACCTTAACCATTAAACTAGATGAATTAAAATTAACGGAAAGAAAGTTTTATTCAATTTTTAATAATGCAGGTATTGGAATTACGTTGATAGATTTAAAGGGAAAACCAGAATTTACAAACAAAAAATTGATGGATGTTTTAGGATATTCAGAAAAAGACCTTTCTACCATGACTTTTTCTGATTTTACGCATCCAGATGATTTAGAAAATGATATGGCGCTGTTTAAGAAACTAATTCATAGAGAAATTGATTCTTACAATATAGAAAAAAGATATATCCGCAAGGATAAAACCGTTATTTGGGGAGATTTAAATGTTTCTTTATTATTGAATAAAGAAAATGAAATTATCAATGTAATTGGTGCTGTTAGTGATATTACAGAACGTAAAGACTCACAAAGAGAAACTAGAAATCTTAAAAAAGTAATTAAAAGCCTCGATTATATTGCAAAAGTTTTAAAAATTGATTCTGTAGAAAATATTTCTGAAATTAATGAATCTATCAATTTAGTAAAATACATAGAAAAACAATCGGAAGATATTTTAAAAGCCAACAAAGCCAGAGAAGAACTTTTAACCAATTTAGAGTACAAAAATAGTGAGTTAAACAACTATGCACATATTGTTTCTCACGATTTAAAAGCGCCTTTACGAAGCATTTATACCTTATTAAATTGGGTTGAAGAAGAACCAGAGAATTCTTTAACTGATGAAAGTAAAATGTATTGCCAATTAATTCTAGAAAATCTAGAAAAAATGGAATCTTTAATTACCGGAATTTTAAGTTACTCAAGTATAGACGATGATAAAATGGCTGAATACGACATTAACACCTACGATTTAGTCAACGAAATTGTAAAATTAATTCTAGTACCTAAATCTATCGAAATTAAAATAGATGCCAACCTTCCTATTATCAAAGGAAATAAACATCGAATTCTTCAAGTGTTTCAAAACCTAATTCAGAATGCCATTAAAAGCATTATCAATGAAACAGGACAAATAGAAATCGGAGTAAAAGAAACCTTAGAATTTTGGGAATTTTATGTAAAAGATAACGGAAAAGGAATTGAAGAAAAGTACTTTAAAAAAATATTTGAGCTTTTTCAAAGTATTGATGACAGTGAAACAAAATCTGGAATTGGACTTTCTATTGTTAAGAAAGTAATTCATTTTTATAAAGGAAAAGTTTGGGTAGAAAGTGAGATTGCTAAAGGAACTACTTTTTATTTTACACTGCCTAAAGCCGAAACAAAAACATTAAATAAATAGAAAAAAAGACCTACAAAACCGATATTATAATTGCTGTAAAACAGAACACCCTAGATTATCACAACGTATTGTAATAAACTAGGGTGTTGTTCTTTAACTAAGGTTACTTAAACTATAAGTTCTTACAATAACTTAGCCATACTTTCTTTAATGATTTCTGTATTTCTAATTTTATTTGGAGTGTTTTTAGCTTCTTGATCTTGTATCATTTTTCTCATTAAATTAATGACTACTTTATCAAAATTAAACGATTTGTATTGGTTTCCTTTTACCACCATATCGTCTACAATATTCTGTATTGCTTCAGAATTATTATTCTCTGAGATTCTTGTAAAAGCTTTTTGATACAAACTTTTGGTAGCATCATCACCCGTTAAAAACATACCAGACAACACGTTTTTTGCAATAAAAGGCAATTCTTTTTCGTCGTTTTCTTCTATGTAAATTCGTGTTAAAGGCGTTGCTAAAATTTTTCTAATTTCGTCTGGTAACTCTCTAGATTTGGTTATTGCCAAAGGTTTATCTACATAATACATAGCTACTAAAGCTTTACCAATTACAGAGTATGATTTGCTTTCTAATCCTTTTACAAAAATAGATTTTAACGCTGGGTCCGTTAATTTACCTAACGTTTCTATAGCCGTTGCTTGTACCAATGTTTTCTTATCATTATTAGCAATCTGCATTATTTTGGCAATGGCATCTTTTTTAGAAAACTTATTAATTAAATCTATTTTTTCTAAAGCTAATATTCTAATTTTATAAGAAGCATCACTCATTGCTGCTTCTACAGCGTTAAAGGCATCTTTTTCTTCTTGTTTTTTGGCTACTTCTAACAATGCTTCTCTTCTATGTGCATAGTTTTCTGCATGTTTTAACTGAAAAATATAATCACTCAATATTTTAGTTTCGGTAATTTCACATAATAAAACGCCGTCTGCATTCACCTGAATTAACGTTGGCTGTTTGGTGTACGGAAAGGTAAAAGAAGCATCGTTATTATCTACAAAAACGTTGTGTCTTGTTTTTTTACCACCTTCAAAAATATCAATGGCAAAAGGAAACTTAAACTCATTTGCATTTAGTTGTTGTAAGTTTATTGTTACCGTTTTCTGAATGGTGTTATAATCATAAGAAACTTCTATTCTTGGATGTCCTGCTCCAAAATACCATTGGTTAAAAAACCAATTTAAATCTTTACCCGTAATTTTTTCAAATACTAAACGTAATTGATGTACCTCTGCAGCTTGGTATTTATTTTCTGTTAAATAGGTTTTTAAGCCTAAGAAAAAAGCATCGTCACCTAGGTACTTTCGCAACATGTGTAAAATAGCTCCACCTTTGTTATAGCTAACTAAATCGAACATATCTTCTTTATCGACATAATTGTAACGTACCAAATGTTTGTCGTTATTTTGCCCATCCAAATATGCCTGACTATCTTCAAATAAATGCATATCTGCATCTAATTTACCGTATTTATATTCTCTCCATAAATACTCGCTATAATTGGCAAAAGATTCGTTTAGCGTTAAATTAGACCAACTTTCAGACGTTACTAAATCGCCAAACCAATGATGAAAAAGTTCGTGTGCAATGGTGTTTTCTTGTGCATTTTCATCAATTAATTGTCCTGGTGTTTGGTACGCTTGTTCGCCATGAATTACTGCAGTTGTGTTTTCCATTGCCCCAGAAACGTAATCTCTACCCACAATCTGGCTATACTTGTTCCAAGGATATTCAACCCCTAATTTCTCAGAAAAGAACCCCATCATTTCTGGTGTTAAACCAAAAATATCTTTAGCATATGGTGCGTATTCCTTTTCTACATAATAGTTTACAGGAATATTTTTGTAAGAATCTTTTATAACTTCGTATGCTCCTACCCCCATAAAGAATAAATAGGGCGCATGTTTTTGATCCATTTTCCAATAATCGGTTCTATTGGTTCCGTTTTTAGTCTGACTTACTAATTTTCCGTTAGAAAGTGTTACAAACTTATCTGGAACGGTCATATAAATTTCTTGCGTCGTTTTCTGATTCGGACTGTCTATTGTTGGAAACCAACAGCTACTTGCTTCCGTTTCTCCTTGTGTCCAGATTTGAGTAGGTTTATTTTTGTCTAAACCATCAGCATTTATAAAATACAAGCCTTTTGCATCGGTAATAGCAGCACTTCCTTTTTGTTGCACTTTTTCCGGACGAGCAGTATATTTTATATAAATGGTGTATTCTTCGTCTTTTTTATAGGTTTTTGGTAAATCGATTATCATTTGCAAATCATCGTAATGATACTCTAATTTCTGATTATTTAAAGAAACCTGATGTATTAGCATTGCTTTGGCATCTAACGTAAGTTTGCTAGTTGCATAAAAATGAGGTTTTAAGGTAACCCAAGCTTCTCCGTTTAATTGTTTTTCCTTAAAATTAAAATCGACTTTTAATTTTGTGTGAACCAGATCGTTAATTTTTTCTCTTTCGGGTTTGTAGGTATCATAAGTTTGAGAAAAACTAACCAAACTCATCAAAAGGAAAACAAAAAACAGCACTTTTTTAATCATCATATATTGCATTTTCATAAGTTCCAAAAATAAGAAATATTAACAATGTAGCTGTTAATGAGCAGTTAAAAATAGTTGACAGTTACAATAGCCGTTTTTAGTAAAAAAGAATATCTGCTTATTATAAATATACAACATAGAAAATATGCAATTTTATCATTTAGAACATAGAGAGAAAGCACATAAACTTACCTATACGTTGGTTTTCTTTATTCGGAGATTTCTCCTTTTATTGAAATAACAATTGGCAAGTAGTATTCATTTTTTTAAAAGCTTTTTAATGATTTAAAAACGAAACACTCTATTAAGATTGCAAAAAAAAAGCTGTAACCTCATAAGAGATTACAGCTTAAAATTAACTATTAAAAAAATTATTTTCCTTTAAAAATAGCGCTGAATTTTTCTAAATCTAAATTGTCTTTATCAAATTTAATATTATTCATCATTGCTATAATCTTAGTAGGATTCATGTGGTCGCCTAATAAACGAGCAACACCTACTCCAACTTCGTCTCCATAACCAAAAGCAATCACTTCGTCTATAGAATCTGTATTTCCGGTATAATACAAGTTTACATGCATTCCTTTTGTTTTCATAGACATTAAAGATTTATACTCTTTGTTGTCTTTAAAAATACTTTTTAATGTTGTTTTTTCAATTTCATACGTTGGTTCATTTCCTTTAATTGGCAATGCAACCACGTTTATTTTTCGAATACTTTTTAGCGTTTCTTTTACCTCTTCAGAAACAGCCTCTGACTTTAATTGTAAAAAACTAGTAGGAATATCAACAGTAATAAAACCAGTTTTTTCTTGACTTTCTACTAAGTATCCTTGTAATGATTTTTCGTTTTTACACGATGTTATCATTAAAACAAGCAATAAAAGAGAAAGTATTTTGGTGATGTTTTTCATAATAGTATAGTTTGGGGTGATAAAAATTAAATTGTCGTCTCCTTGAGCGCAGTCATAAGTTCTCGACTGCGCTCGAACAGACATCTCTTTACTTGTTGCTTCCTTTAGAAAAAGTATCGGCCAATTCAGACATTTTGTTAATATCGATGTTACCCGTTAAAGAAACCACAACAGCTTCTGCATTTCCTTTTGTTTTTTTATCAATCCCCTTAATAAACATTAAAACTTCACTTACAAAGTCTTTATTTTTGGTTGATTTTACATAAATTTTTACACGAGAACTATCATCTTTAATTCTCATTAATTGTGTTAAATTTTGTTTTTTAATGGCTGTATTTGCCATTACTTCCATTTTGTTTGCGATACCAATATCTTTGGTAGAAAACATTTTAAATTCTTTTAAATCTTGAATCATCTGAAAGACCTTCATACCTTCATTATCATCTACTTGTACATTTTTAAATTTAGAGATTAACTCAAAAGCATCTTTGGTAACAACTACCATATCTATGCCGTCCATATCTTCTAAAGAATCAAAAAAAGATTGTGCGCTGGTTACCATTGGTGCAACTACTAACGCTATTAATATTGCTATTTTTTTCATAATTTCTGTGTTTACTTAATTTTACTATTATCTACTTGGTTTATTTTAAGATCTTGTTTACGGTGTTCTCATAAGTATATAAGGTTGTAACGGCTTTTTCTCCTTTTTTAAGGTTTGCAGATAAAAGTCTTAACCCTTTACTTATTTGATCGAATTGTTTTTTTGCTTGGTATCTATCGTATTCATTTTTACCAATAAATACACTAAATAATAAGACTACTGATGCTGCTACAGATAACCATTTTAAGTTTCTCTTTTTAGATTTCTTAGGTTCTAACTGAATGGTTTTTGTAAAAGTTTCATCTTTGCTAATAGCAAAATAATTAAACATGTACTCATATTCTTGCAAGTGTGGTGCAACATTACCTCCTTTAAAATAGTTTCTTAAGGTTGTTTCTTCTTGCAAAGACGTTTCCGCGTTTTCGTATTTTTCTACTAATTTTTCTATGTTAGCTAACTCCATAGTTATGTTTTTTAATTAATTGTTCTCTTATTGTTTTTCTTGCTCTAGATAAGGCCACTCTTACTGCTGTAGGTTTCATATCTACCATTTTGCAGATTTCATCAAAATCATATTGTTCAATATCTCTTAACTGAATAATAATTTTTTGTTGCTCTGGCAAGTTTTCTATCAATTGGTGCACTTGGTTTACACTGTCTCGATGTTCTACTTGTTTATCTAAAGACGTATCTTTTTCTTTATAATTACTGTGTATTAATGTTAAATTACTTGCCTGCTTCGATTTTAAACGATCATAACAATAATTTTTAGTCATGGTCATTGCAAATGCTTCAACATTTTTATAATCAGCAATCTTCTCTTTACTTTTCCACAATTTAAATAACAATTCTTGCGTAGCATCTTCAGCTTCTTCTGTGGAAACTAAAAGTCTTTTTGCTAAACGAAAGACCTTGTCTTTAAACGGTAAAACAACTTTTAAAAAGTCTGACTGTTTCATTTGGTTTGGTTGATTTTGGTTGTAAACAGATCTATAATATCGGGTTTACATAATTAAGACGATGCAACATATATTTTGTTACAACATATTTTAATAATAATACTATTTCTGTTTATCTTGCGTTCTCTTTTATAAATAAGAAATATATGAAGTTAACATTTCTCCCTAGAATACTAATTATTTTTATAATTTCTACACTCTTTTATAATTGTAATAAGACCGAAAATAATTTTCCTGAAGATATAGAAGTGCAACACTTTGTATGGAGAGGTTTAAACGCTTATTACTTATGGCAAAGTTCTATACCCGATTTATCTGATTTAAGTTTTAGTAATCAAAATCAATTAAATGCATACTTAGAGGGATTTTCATCACCAGAAATTTTATTTGATAATTTATTATACACAGAAGAGAATGGTTATCCTGCAAATGAAAAGGGATATGACCGTTTTTCTTGGATTGTAGATGATTATATCGCTTTAGAAAATGCTTTTCAAGGAATTACGTTGAGTAACGGAATGGAATTTGAATTATTTTTTGAAAATGGAAGCACCACCAATGCTTATGGTGTGGTAAGATATGTAATACCTGGTTCTGATGCTGCAACACAAGGCGTTTTAAGAGGGATGGTTTTTAAAGCTGTAGATGGTACTCAAATAACCAATACCAACTATAGAGATTTATTATTTGGTGCAAATACAGATTACACCATTAATTTAGCCGATTTTAACGGTGGAAATCCTACATCAAACGGAATTTCTATTAATTTAAGTAAATCTCAATTACAAGAAAACCCTGTAGCAATTACAAAAACGTTTGATGAAGGTGGAAAAAAAATTGGCTATTTATTATATAATCAATTTGCAAGTTCTTTTGATGGACAATTAAATGCTGCTTTTGCCACTTTTAAAGCAGAAGCAATTAATGAATTAATTATAGATTTACGTTACAATGGTGGTGGTTCTGTACAAACAGCTACTTATTTAGGTAGTATGATTACTACTCAACCTAATACTGATATTTATTCTCAACAAATATGGAATGAAAAAGTAATGGAAAACAATAACCCTAGTAACTTTTTAAATTATTTTACAGATAGAATAAGAAATACCGATGAAAATGGTAATATTATTTTAGACGAACCTATTAATAGTTTGGGGCTTTCTACCGTTTATGTTATTGTTACAGAAGATACTGCTTCGGCATCTGAATTGGTTATAAATGCTTTAAGTGCTTATATTGATGTAAAATTAGTAGGTACAGAAACAGTTGGAAAACAAGTAGGTTCTATTACATTATATGATTCTGATGACTATAAAAGAAATGGCGCTAATTTAAACACCAATCATACCTACGCAATGCAACCTATTGTATTAGAAATAAAAAATGCTGATGGAGAAAATAATCCAGCTGGATATACCGCTGAAGTTCAATTAGCAGAAGATTTTGGTCAAATTTCGGGTAATGTTAATTTAGGTGTTTTAGGAGATAAAACAGAGCCTTTATTAGCCAGAACAATTCAGTATATAACCACAGGATCTAGATCTACAGGAAAAACAACAACTACTTTCAATAAAAATAAAATTACAAATTCTAAATTACAAAGACCTTTTGCAAACGAAATGTATGTAGATTTAAAGTAATTAAAATGATACTTATAAAAAAATCCAGTTTTAAACTGGATTTTTTTATGCTATTAAATTTATTTTTATAGTTGTTATTTTTTATAATCTAACGCGTCTGTTAGCGCGAGCGTCTCGCTCGTGTTCATACCCTAATCAAATCTAAATCTATCTTTAAAATTGTTGAATAGTTATTACCGTAATTTCTTACGCTATTTCATTTCCAGTCTAATACGTCTATCAATTTATTATAATAAAACCGATAAAATAAGCGACAGATTTTTCTCCAAATTTATATTTTCTGCTCATTTGTATTTTTGTTTATGCTATTTTTTAATGTGAATATTTCACGAGCGGAACGCTCGTGCCCACACACTAATCTAATTCAAATCTATCTCTAAGATTGTTGAATCGTCATTCCCATAATTTCTAGCACTACTATATTTCCAATCTATAGGATCAGTTACAAATCCGGTTTCTACAGGATTATGATGTATGTATTTTAGTTTTTGTTCAAATACTTTTAGTGACCAAATCTCAATAGGATGATTATGTTGTTGCCAAAACTGTTTATGGGTAATATTACTATTCTTTTTTCCTGCTCGATCAAACATCCAAAGCATCCATTTTTTTCTACTTTCTTGTGGATTCTCTTCAATTGCTTTCAACATTTTTTTTGAAGTAAACCCTTTAAAATCTCGAATTAATCCCGAAGGATTATTTAATGCAGAACGAAAAATTAAATGAATATGACTTGGCATAATACAATAACCATAGATTTCCATTCCTTTATGCTTTCTACAATAATCTAAAGACTCTATAATACACCAAAAATAAGCGTCTCTTGTAAATACATCTATCCAGTTTATGGTAGCAAAACTAATAAAATAAGCTCCAGATTTTTCTCCAAATTTATATTTCCTGCTCATTTGTATGTTGTTTACTTTATTTTTTAATGTTGTACAAGCGGGACGCTCGCACTAGCCATAGCTTAATTTCGTTTATGCTTATTTCTCTGCTAAAGCAAGCATCTCGCTCGTGTTCTTGCCGCAATCTAATTCAAATATGCCCTAGGTTTTTCTCCATATTTATATTTTTTGCTTATTTGTATGTTGTTGCATCTATTTTTTATGTTGATGTTGCACGAGCGAGACGCTCGCGCTAGCCATAGCTTAATTTCGTTTATGTTTATTTCTCTGCTAAAGCAAGCGTCTCGCTCGTGTGAGACGCTCTCGCCAGCAAAGATTAAAGTTTATTTTTCAGCTAGCGCGAGCGTCTCGCTCGTGCTCATATAGTAACCTAATTCAAATCGAGCTCTTTCATCAATTTTTATCAACTTCTACATCTATTTCTTGATCTGTTAAAACATCTGGTCTAAACTCACTCATTAATTCTTCTTGTTTAGATTTTGCATATTTATAACCAGATTTCCACCACTTTCGCATTAAATTTTCATCAAAAACTAAAGAATTAGTCGTTAAAACAGTGGGTGTATAATATAGGTTTAGTTTAATATCTTTATTGGTTGCCGCCAATTTACCAATAGTAATATTGTGTCTTTCTACATGGGTTAACATAAAATCGAACACATCAAACAATAAAGAAAAAGGATTGGTTGCTGGTAATCTATTAAACTGCGTTACTTCTGTTTCTAAAATAATAGCATCAATTTCTGTGGCTCCTCTTAAAATTGCTTCTCTAATTGGCACTAAAGATCCAAAACCACCATCTGCATATTGACAATTGTTTTTTTCTAACAAACTCATAAATGGTACATAGTTACAAGAACCCCAAATCCAATCGCAAAAATCATCGTACGTACATTCGTTTATAGATTTATACTCAATTTGATTTGCCGTTAAATTAGAAACCGTAACTACAACATCTTTGTTGTTTGCTCTAATTTCTTCATACATTTCTTTGGTAACCTTTCTTTTAATTAATGAGCGTAGATTTTTACTTTCCCCAAATGTTTTTCTTCCATTTAAAAAATTCCAAAAAGTATTTAAATGTCGAATGCTAATTACTTTTTCTCCGGCTACTTTTTTAATTTTAAAAGGATTATTACTAAAAATAGTTTTCTGATTTACATTAGTGTATAATTCTTTTAAATCGTCTAACCTACCTAAAGCCAAGTGAGACACCATTAAACTACCTGTAGAAGTACCTATAAACAAATCATAATCTTTATTTTCTTTTTTCATTAAGTATTGCGCAACTCCACCTGCAAATGCTCCTTTACTCCCTCCTCCAGAAATTACCAACGCTTTTTTCATTATCTAAAAATGATTTGTTTAATTTAGTCCTATAAAAGTATCAAAAATGAAGAGAATAATCATATTTATTTTTGCTTTCCTATTTTTAATCTCTTGTAAAGAAGATTATCAACCTAGAGAAATCAATACAATTAACGTAAAAGAGTATCCAATAGATAGTGTTAGCATTCGTGCGATTTATGCTATAAATGAATTTGAAGTAATGTATGCTGGTTCTAACGGTACCATTGGTTTCTTTTCGGATGCAGAATCTTCTAAACGAACACCAATAGTCTTAGATATTAAATATCAAGATTCTATTCGCCCAAATTTTAGAAGTATCGCTTATAACGGAAAAGCAGTTTTTGCTTTAAGTATTGCAAATCCGGCTTTATTATATAGAGTTTTTGATGGAAAAGCTACCTTACAATATACCGAAAATCACGAAAAAGTATTTTATGATGCCTTGCAGTTTTTTGATGACAATTTACACGGAATTGCAGTGGGAGATCCAACAGAGAATTGTGCTTCTATTCTTTTAACTTCAGATAGAGGAAATACTTGGCACAAAATTCCGTGTTCTAAATTACCCGTTTTTGATGAAGGTGAAGCTTTTTTTGCCGCCAGTAATACCAATATTAAAACTATAGGAAGTTCGGTTTGGATTGCTTCTGGAGGAAATAAATCTCGTATTTTAAAATCTGATAATTTTGGGGATACTTGGCAAGTTATTGAGACAC
Source organism: Polaribacter staleyi (assembly GCF_038024045.1). Taxonomy (NCBI): domain Bacteria; kingdom Pseudomonadati; phylum Bacteroidota; class Flavobacteriia; order Flavobacteriales; family Flavobacteriaceae; genus Polaribacter; species Polaribacter staleyi. The sequence goes on from NZ_CP150665.1 coordinate 495,373, forward strand.
CAATTGTGCAAGGTTCTGGGCCACAAGGAATCTATTCTATTGATTTTGTTGATAAAAAAAACGGAATAGCCATTGGTGGAGATTACTCAAAACCGCTAGAGAACAAGGCAAACAAAGCAATTACAAAAGATGGTGGCCTTACTTGGACTTTAGTTGCAGATAACCAAAATCCTAATTACAAAAGTTGTGTACAATATGTACCCAATACAAACGGAAAAGAAGTGTTTGCTGTAGGTAAAACAGGAATTTCGTACTCTAATAATGGAGGCCTTACTTGGGTAGATGTTAGCAAAGAAGCCTATTATTCCATTCAGTTTGTAGATAGAAATATTGCGTGGTTATCGGGTAATAACAAATTAGGAAAACTGGTACTTAAATAAAAAACATCCAAAGATAATAGTGATATAAAGTTCTTATTAAAAACAGTACTTTTTATAATTTCTATTTCTATTAAAAACAAGAAAATTAATCATACAATTTTGTTATGGTAACAAAGTACAACACCATAAGGTATTTACATGATTATAAGTGTCTTAACATTAGAATATATTTCTAGTGATTTTCTTAAAAATAAATGCCCTAATTAACCTCAAAATCTTTATCTTTAATATACCTAACCAACTTTATTAAAAAAAGTATATTTGCCGTCGATTTAAATTTGTGGCACTACTAAATACTGCTGTCCCCTTAACAAAACGGATGTAATAGTAGTATGTTTTTAGCGTTCATTTTTTTTATAATACAAATCATTTAAAAACAATTTATTATGAAACAATTAATTACAGTTTTAGCAGCTATTTTAATTAGCACAATTACTTATGGTCAGTTTCAAATTTCTGCAAGTACTGGATATTCTATGAGCAGTGCCGGAATGAAATTAGGAGAAAAAATTAATACGTCAGGAATCGAAAATACCTACGGAAGTTATGGTGAAGGTTTAAATTTTCAAGTAAGAGGAACCTATTTTTTTACCAATAAATTTGGGGTAGATTTAGCTCTTGGGTATTTAAGAGGTGCAGACAAAACTATTTCTGAAGGTTATGAATTTGATAATAATGAAAATTTAGATACAAGTGTAGATATTAATGCCATTGCAAGAGCACGTGCTTTTGGTGCGGCATTTTCTATGGTGTATAAATTTACGGATAACTTTTATGGTCGTTTGGGGGCTTTGGTGAAAGTTGGTGGAAAAACAGAAGCTGTAGTATATAAAAAAGATGTTTTTTCAGACGGTGAAGCTGCTTTTTTTAACTTACCTAGCGGATCTTATACTGAAACCAATTATGTAGAAGATTACCACGGTCATTTTCCTTTAGGGGTTGTGGCTGCTTTAGGTTATGAATTTAACTTAAATGAGAATCTTAATCTTTTTGTAGAAGCAGAATATTATGGCATCAGTTTAAAACGTAAAGACTCTGAATTTCAAGAATTTAACACTGATATTGTTTTACCTGATGGTACTGTTGCAGTACCAGGATATAAATCTTTAGATAATTTACCTGAAGGTTATTTCAAAAAGACTACTTATGTAGATGAATTATCACATGATGATAGAGAAAACGATGGCTCTAAAAAGCTATCACAAAAAGTACCTTATTCTTCATTTGGTATTAACTTTGGTATTACTTACAAGTTTAAAAGTACATCTAAAAAATAATTTTTTTACTAGTTAAGAATACCCAAGTGTTATAATTCGTTATAATGCTTGGGTGTTTTTTTTAGAACAGATGACTCAGTTATAAGTGCTGTTTGCTAAGTAATTGCTAACTTCTTTTTCATTTTTTGGATGTCTAAATTTCTTAATAACACCAATAAATTGGGATATCGGTGCTTATGATATCCTAAATCATCTATTAGAAACTCTTTAATTGCTTGTTCTTTAGACCAGTTATCCATCACCATTCTGTAAGCCGCAATAATTGTTCCTGTTCTATCAGATCCATGCCAACAATGTACTAAAACAGGTTCTTTAGCGTTTTTTATCACACGTAGTGCATTTAAAATATCTTCTTCATTTAACTGTTTTGTTTTAATAGAATGATGCACCAAATTAAAATTAAAATCTGCTGCTTTTTTTGTATTATTTCTAAGACGCCTTAAATTAAGTACCGTCTTTACTCCCATCAATTCTATTTCTTTAAACCCTTTTTTACTGGGTTGTTCTGCTCGGTACAAACCATCATTAATCTTATAAAGGTTTTTAAAATGCTTTGAGGCTACCTTTTTTAAAGGTGTTTCTTGCCCATTGTGAGTATGTACAATTCCCAAACACAATAAAACGAGTAGTATTATTTTTTTCATTCTTATTATTTTGATCGTAGTTAATCAAAAACGATGCTAAACTTGTTTTATTAAAAAACAACTCTCTATTAATTCATTAAAAAAGCAAGAGAACTATGTTAAATTATTGAAAAATTTCAGATTAAAACCATCCTTATATTAATTTTTAGATAATATAAACTTAACGATTACAAAATCGCCACCTTACTACATTGCATGTCTAAAATTTATAAAATAAAGATGAAGAATATCATTAAAAAATTGCTATCCATAAGTATTGTTGTATCTGTTTTTACAGCATGTAATGATGCGGAAGATATGCCAACAAGTTTAATTAGTAACAATGGCTCTAAATTACCTTATACTGTTTTAAAAACAGAAAACAATGTTGAAATACGTAACGGAGGCTTTGGTTCTGCAGCAACAGCGCATCCAACAAATAATCGTGAATTTTATGCTTTAACAGACAGAGGAGCAAACTTAAGTACAGAAGGTGGTAAAATTTTTCCAACATCAAATTACACTCCTAGAATTGGTCATTTTAGATTACTAGAAGATAATAAAATCGAAAAAATAGGTGAAATTTTACTAAAAACCCCTCAAGGTGCTCCTGTTAGTGGGCTCCCTAATCCTAACGGATATGGAGCAACGGGAGAAATCCCTTATGATTTAGATAAAAATGTTTTAGATTTCGACAGATACGGCATAGATAGTGAAGGTTTGGTTGCTTTAAAAGACGGTACCTTTTGGGTTTCTGATGAATATGGACCACATATTGTACACTATACCGCTAACGGAATAGAGTTAGAGCGCATCAGTCCCGTAAATGTAGATACAGGAACTAGAAAAATACCAGCAGTTTTTGAACGTCGTTGGGCAAACAGAGGTATGGAAGGTCTTGCTATTACGCCCGATGAAAAAACTTTAGTAGGTATTATGCAATCTACACTATATAACCCTTCTAAAGCAGAAGTTGTAGATTTTACAATAACAAGAATTGTAACTTTTGATATCGCTACTGCCCAAACCAAACAATATCTATATAGACAAGACAAAGCTAAAAATTCTAATTCAGAAATTACTGCCTTAAGTAATACTGAGTTTTTGGTGATAGAACGTGATGGTAAATTTCAAGGAAACGATGCTAATGCACAAAAATATATATACAAAATAGATATTTCTAATGCTACAGATGTTTCTGGTAACAATTTTAATGCATTGGAAGGCATGTTGATTAATGATAAAACGATCGAACAAAATACTTGGGAAGAATTAATAGCTGCAAATATTACACCTGTTAAAAAAACGCTAGCTGTAGATGTAATAAATCGTTTAGGTAAATATCCACATGAAAAAATGGAAGGTATTTGGCTTATTGATGATAATACTATTGGTATTTTAAATGATGATGATTTTGCTGTAACGGGAACCGATAAGTTAAATCAAAAAATATTACCAGGAACAAATAATATTGATCAAAATACATTGTATATCACTAATTTTTAAATTAGTATTTACTAATACCTGCTTAAAGAAACAATTATACATTAAAGCCCAGAATAAATATTCTGGGCTTTAATTATACAAAGTATATTATAGTTTATAAAATTAACTAAACTGTAATTATAATTGCTGCATAAAGAGAGATTATCTGATATCACTTATTACACGATTATTTAAAAAAACAAAAGTATGTTTTTTTGATTCATAAAAAAGTTTATTTTTATTTAGTTCATAAAATGAATTTAATGATTGCTTTTAAGTCCGTTTATAGATCTTAAAATGAAAAACCTTGTTTATTTAACACAATTTTAAATACTTCTTAGAAATAATTCTTAAATTTGTATTTAATTATGAAACAAGTATCCCATAAAATAATGTCTTTTGTTATGGCAATTGTAGTGTTATTCTCTACAATGTCTTTCACTTTGAACATGCATTATTGTGGCGAAACTTTAGTAGAAACTGCTATGTTTCATAAAGCGGAAGGTTGCGGCATGGAAATGCAAAAACTAGCCACTGAAGATTGTGTAATTACAAAAAAGAATTGCTGTAATGATAAGCAATTGGTTGTGGAAGGTCAAGATGAACTACAACTACAAGTAGATACTATTTCTTTTGAGCAACAGCTTTTTATTGCATCATTTGTTTATACTTATATTAATAGTTTTGAAGGTTTAGACAATTCTAATTCTTCTTTTGTAGCACACCAACCACCACTCATAAACAAGCAAATCTTCAAGCTTGACGAAACGTATTTAATCTGATTTTTTTAACAATAGACTGTATTATCCAATGATTCACTTCATTAGGATGATTTCTTGTATTCGGTGTTTTTCTAACACCACTTTCTAATTGTTTTAAATATCAAGCGTCATGCTAAATAAGATTATTAAATATTTAATAGAAAATAAAATCGTAGCGGTTTTATTATTGGTCCTTTTTATAGGATGGGGAACCGTAAATGCTCCTTTTAATTGGGATACTGGCTTTTTACCAAGCAATCCCGTAGCTGTGGATGCAATACCAGATATTGGCGAAAACCAACAAATTGTATTCACAAAGTGGGATGGTCGTTCTCCTCAAGATATTGAAGACCAAATTACCTATCCGCTCACCACTTCCCTATTAGGAATTCCAGGAGTTAAAACCATTCGTAGTTCATCGATGTTTGGGTTCTCTAGTATTTACATCATTTTTGAAGAAGACATTGAGTTTTATTGGAGCAGAAGCCGAATTTTAGAAAAACTAAACTCCTTACCTAGCAATTTATTACCAGAAGGAATAAATCCTGCTTTAGGGCCAGATGCTACAGGTTTAGGTCAGATTTATTGGTATACTTTAGAAGGTAGAGATAAAGAAGGAAACGTAACTGGTGGTTGGGATTTACAAGAATTACGCAGCATACAAGATTACTATGTAAAATACGGTTTATCGGCTGCAAGTGGTGTATCCGAAGTGGCTTCTATTGGTGGTTATGTACAAGAATATCAAATTGATGTGAACCCAGAATTAATGCGTCAATACAATATTGGATTAAACCAAGTTGTAAAAGCCGTTAAGGACAGTAATAAAGATATTGGTGCACAGACTTTAGAAATCAATAAAGTTGAATATTTAGTCCGTGGTTTAGGTTATGTAAAATCTATTGAAGATATAGAAAATGCAGTCGTTACTTCTAAAGATTTTACGGCTATTAAAATTAAAGATATTGCTAAAGTAACTTTAGGTCCTGCCGCTAGACGCGGGATATTAGACAAAGAAGGTGCAGAAGTTGTTGGTGGTGTTGTAGTGGCAAGATATGGTGCAAACCCTATGGAAGTAATTACGAATGTAAAAGCCCAAATAGAAGAATTAAAAGGTGGTTTACCTTCTAAGGTTTTAGCAGACGGACGTACATCTCAATTAACAATCGTTCCTTTTTATGATCGATCAGAATTAATTGCAGAAACTTTAGACACGCTGAGTGAAGCTTTAACCTTAGAAATCTTAATTACTATTTTGGTAATTATTGTGATGGTTTTTAATCTAAGAGCTTCTCTTTTAATTTCTGGATTGTTACCTGTGGCTATTTTAATGGTGTTTGTTACCATGAAACTCTTTAATGTGGATGCCAATATAGTGGCATTATCTGGTATTGCCATCGCTATTGGAACCATGGTTGATGTTGGCGTCATACTCGCCGAAAATATGATTCGCCATCTCGATGAACAGGAGAATGTCATTCCGACAGAACGAGGTACGAGTGACGAGGAATCTCATCAAAATAGTCTTAATCCAGTTGAGAACAACAAACTATCTATAAACGAAGTTATTTACAACGCTACAGCAGAAGTTTCTGGCGCTATTTTAACTGCGGTTTTAACAACTATTATCAGTTTTGTGCCTGTATTTACAATGATTGGTGCCGAGGGTAAATTGTTTAGACCTTTGGCTTTTACAAAAACAATGGCATTATCAGCATCCTTGGTGATTGCTTTGTTTATAATTCCGCCATTTGCTGCTTTTTTATTCCGTAAAACAACGCTAAAAAACTCGTTTAAATACATTGTAAGTGGTGCTTTAATTCTTGTTGGAATTGTAATTGTTATAAGTGGACATTATTTAGGTCTTATAGTAATCGCTTTCGGAATTTCTGCCTTATTAGGTGTTTTAGGAAAGCTAGAAGCTAAAAAAGTCAACCTAGTTAATATCATTATTTCATCAATTGCCATTGTATTTCTATTGGCAGAATATTGGAGACCTTTAGGTTTTAATCGTAGTATTTTTATAAACTTAATTTTTGTGGCTATTATTTGCTTCGGAATTTTAGGAGTATTCTCAGTTTTTAGAAAATATTACGGACAAATTTTACAATGGGCTTTGGCAAACAAAATGTTGTTTTTAATGATTCCGGTAACAGTGCTTATCTCTGGGTTTTGGATTATGAAAAATACAGGTAAAGAATTTATGCCTTCTTTAAATGAAGGTTCTTTTCTACTCATGCCAACATCGTTGCCACATGCTGGTGTAGCAGAAAATAAACGTGTGTTACAGCAATTAGATATGGCGGTTGCTACCATTCCAGAAATTGAAACGGTAGTTGGAAAAGCGGGCAGAACAGAATCTTCTTTAGATCCGGCACCTTTATCGATGTACGAAAACATGATTCAGTATAAACCGGAATACATGCGTAATTCCGAAGGAAAAAGACAACGCTATAAAGTAAATGCGGATGGTTTGTTTGAGTTAAAAACAAATGTCATTCCTTTCGAAATCAAGAATAAAGCGAGAAACATCTCGACTGCGCTCGATGTGACAAATAATATAAATGCTAATGACTTATTAGAATCGAAAACGAATGTCATTCCGACAGAGCAAGGAACGAGCGACGAGGAATCTCATAATCCTGCTAATAACAACAAAACAAAACATTTTACTGCTGATGGAACCTCTGTTGAAAGCTCTCAGTTAATAGAAGACAACGACGGAGAATTCTTTAGAAACTGGCGACCAGAAATTAAAAGTCCAGATGATATTTGGAAAGAAATTATTAAAGTTACCAAATTACCAGGTGTTACTTCTGCCCCAAAACTACAACCTATAGAAACCCGATTGGTGATGCTACAAACAGGTATGCGCGCACCCATGGGAATTAAAGTAAAAGGACAAGATTTAAAACAAATTGAAGCTTTTGGTTTAGAGTTAGAACGCTTTTTAAAACAAGCGGAAGGCGTTAAAGTAGAAGCCGTTTTTGCGGATAGAATTGTTGGGAAACCTTATTTATTAATTGATATTGATAGAGAAAAAATAGCACGTTATGGCATTTCTATAGAGGATGTTCAAAGTGTACTAAAAGTTGCCATTGGTGGTATGTCTTTAACTCAAACGGTTGAAGGTAGAGAGCGTTATGGAGTTCGCGTACGTTACCCTAGAGAATTACGCGGCAATCCAGAAGACATTAAAGATATTTATATTCCTGTAGAAAAGGGAAATCCTGTGCCTTTAAGCGAATTAGCGACTATTAAATATGAACAAGGTCCGCAAGTGATAAAAAGTGAAGATACTTTTTTAGTGGGGTATGTTTTGTTTGATAAAATAGACGGTTTTGCAGAAGTTGATGTGGTTGAAAATGCGCAAACTTTATTTCAACAAAAAATAGATTCAGGGGAATTAACGGTTCCAAAAGGGATCAGTTATAAATTTACGGGTACTTATGAGAACCAACTAAGAGCAGAAAAAACATTAGCAGTTGTGGTGCCTTTAGCATTGGCTATTATTTTCTTGATACTGTATTTTCAGTTTAAATCTGTTACTACCTCATTAATGGTATTTACGGGAATTGCCGTGGCATTTGCAGGTGGTTTTATTATGATTTGGTTGTATGGACAAGATTGGTTCTTCAATTTTAGCTTCTTTGGTGAGAATATGCGAGATCTTTTCAATATGAAAACCATCAATTTAAGTGTTGCCGTTTGGGTTGGTTTTATTGCCTTATTCGGAATTGCAACAGACGATGGCGTTGTCATGGCAACTTACTTAACTCAGACTTTTGATCGTGAAAAACCATCAGATAAAATGAGCATTAGAGTTGCTGCTTTAGAAGCAGCTAAGAAACGTATCCGTCCGTGTTTAATGACAACGGTAACTACTATTTTGGCATTATTACCCGTTTTAACATCCACAGGAAAAGGAAGTGATATTATGATTCCGATGGCAATACCGATTTTTGGAGGAATGGTTATTGACATTACCTCCTACTTTATCGTGCCGGTTTTATATAGTTGGAGAGAAGAGTTTCTTTTAAAAAGAATAGAGAGAAAAGAGCTTAGAAAATAGACCTAAAAAAATATACAATGAAAAACTATAAAAATCATATAACACACAAAGTAGTCTTGTTTCTTTGTTCTTTATTCTTTGTTCTACAAGGAAATTCTCAAGAACTAGAAACCTACATTAACATCGCTTTAGAAAACAATCCTGAAATTCAGAAATTTGAGTTACAGTATCGGATTGCATCAGAAAAAGTGAATGAAGTCAACACCTTACCAAACACAGAATTTAGTGCAGGTTATTTTGTCTTAGAACCAGAAACAAGAACAGGAACACAACGTTTTAAGGTATCAGCAAAACAAATGTTGCCTTGGTTTGGTACCATTACATCTCGTGAAAATTATGCAAGTGCTTTGGCCGATACAAAGTATGAAGATATTGTAATTGCGAAACGAAAATTAATGGTTTCCGTGTCTCAATCGTATTATAAATTACATGTAAACAAAGTCAAACAAGCTATTTTGGTTGAAAATAGTAAACTGCTTAAAACCTATGAAGCCTTAGCATTAATGTCTATTGAGGTTGGTAAAGCTTCTGCAGTAGATCTTTTTAGATTGCAAATGCGCCAGAATGAATTAGAGCAATTAAGGTTGGTTTTAGAACAACAGTTTTTAACGGAGCAAACCACTTTTAACAGCCTTTTAAATAGAGAAAAAGGGATTAAAATTGATGTTGTAGATGCTTTGTTAATGCCATCTAAAGATTTTGACATCAACACTAATAATTTAGACTTACACCCTGAATTATTAAAATACGATAAACTGTTTCAATCGGTAACAAAATCAGAATTAATGAATCAAAAAGAAAGTCAGCCTTCTTTTGGTTTTGGATTCGATTATATTAATATTCAAGCAGGTCAAGATATCACTTTTAGTGAAAAAGGAAAAGATATTTTGATGCCAACAGTGTCATTATCAATCCCTATTTTTAATAAAAAGTACAAATCGAAAACAAAGCAAAATGAGTTGCAACAACAAGAAATTAAAGCACAAAAACAAGAACGTTTAAACACTTTAGAAACCTTTTTAGACAAAGCAATAAACGATAGAATTTCCGCAAGAATTAGTTATAACACACAAGTAAAAAACTTAAAACAAGCAAAGGCAGCAGAAGACATTTTAATTAAAAGTTATGAAACCGGAACGATTGATTTTAATGATGTTTTAGACATTCAAGAATTGCAATTAAAATTTCAAATGAATCAGATTGAAGCGGTAAAAAACTACTATGTTCAAACCACAAACATCAATTATTTAATCAATTAAATTATGAAAAAATATATCATTTACATCGTTCTTTTAGCTCTAGGTCTCTCTTTAGGTTGGCTGCTTTTTGGAGGAAACACAGCACCTACAGAAACAGCACACAAACATGATGCGGCTACAGAAACAAATAAAATGTGGACTTGCTCCATGCATCCACAAATTATGCAACCAGAAGCAGGCTCCTGCCCTATTTGTGGAATGGATTTAATTCCTGCAGCAAGCAGTGAAGAAGGATTGTTAGCAGATGAATTTAAGCTTTCTAAAAATGCCATGGCATTAGCGAACATTCAAGTATCCATCGTTGGAGAAAATATTTCTAATGTTGATTCTGGGACTGTTTTATCAGGAAAAATTAGAGAGAATGAAAACGAAACAGCCACTATGCCAGCTCACTTTAATGGTAGAGTAGAAAAATTATTTGTAAATTCTTTGGGAGAACGTGTTAAAAAAGGACAAGCCGTTGCACAAATTTATTCTCCAGAATTAATTGCAGCGCAACAAGAATTAATTACTGCGTATACATTAAAAGAATCGCAACCTCAATTATACAAAGCTGTTAAAAATAAGTTCAAAAATTGGATGATTCATGGCGCGCAATTAACGGAAGTGGAAGAAACAGGACACGTAAAAAATAGTTTTACCATCTATTCACATGTATCTGGTGTGGTTACAGAAATTGCCATCAATGAAGGTTCTCATATTATGGATGGGAAACCCATTTTTAAAGTATCTAATTTAAATACTGTTTGGGCAAATTTTGATGTGTATGAAAATCAAATTAGTCAATTTAAAGAAGGGCAAGATATTGTAATCACAACAAATGCTTATTCGGATAAAGAATTTAAAGGGAAAGTCGATTTTATTGATCCTATCTTAGATAGTAAAACAAGAACGGTAAAATTAAGAGTCGTGTTAAATAATAAAAACGACCTTTTTAAACCAGGAATGTTTGTAGAAGGCAAAATTAAAGGAATTGACTCTTCAACTAAAAAGGAAGTTTTATCCATACCTGCTTCGGCTGTTTTATGGACCGGAAAACGTTCTGTAGTCTATTTAAAAACAAACCCAAATGAACCTGTTTTTGAAATGCGTGAAATTACTGTAGGGAAACAAATAGGTGAAAATTATCAGGTTTTAGAAGGGCTAAATAATGGTGATGAAATTGTAACTAATGGAACCTTTACGGTAGATGCTGCTGCCCAATTACAAGGTAAAAAATCGATGATGAATAAAAAAGGTGGTAAAGTAATGACGGGGCATGAAGGACATATGGATATGAAAACCAATACTTCAGACACTAAGAAACCTTTAAATAAAAATGAAAGAATAGCCGTTTCTAAAGAGTTTCAAGATCAATTAAATGTGGTTTTTAATACTTATATTGAATTAAAGAATGCTTTGGCAATAGACAATACTCAGAACCTTAAAAAGCAATCGAAACAATTATTAACTGATTTAGGGAAAGTAGATATGAAGTTATTAAAGAGTAAAAATGCACATCAGCATTGGATGCCTTTAGAAAAAGAACTAAAAGCGACTGCTAATTTAATTTCTAATACAGACGATATTAAAGTTCAAAGAACCTATTTTAAAAATTTATCATCAAATATGGCCACTGCGTTAGAAGTGTTTGGTATCCATGAAAAAGTATATCATTTGTACTGCCCAATGTCTGATAATAACAAAGGGGCTTATTGGTTAAGTAAAGAAGAAAAAGTAGTAAATCCTTATTTTGGAGGTGCTATGTTAACCTGTGGAGAAGTAAAACAAGTAATAGAATAATAAAAAATTAAATACTAATAATTAAATCTAAATCAATGAAAAAAGTAATTTTAAGTTTAGCTATTATAGCTACAGTCGGTTTTACAAGCTGTAAAAATGAAACCAAACAAAAAACAAATACTACAGAAGTTTCTAAAGAAATAGCAAACGCTACGCTAACTTTTGGAGTTAGAGGAAACTGTGGAATGTGTAAAAGCACCATTGAAAAAGCTGCCAATGCTGTAGAAGGTGTTGCCAATGCTAATTGGAGTATTGATAAAAAGAAAATAGAAGTATCTTTTGATGATACAAAAACCGATGCTACTGCCATTCATAAGGCTATTGCAGCTTCTGGTTATGATACAGAAAAAGAATCTGGAAGCGAAGATGCATACAAAGGTTTGCCTGCTTGTTGCCAATATGATCACGAAATGGCAATGAATCAATAAAATTGATTCTATAAAAAGCGTAAAAAACCTATCAATATAAATGATATTGATAGGTTTTTTTATGTTTTAAAATTCTTTTGAAATCTTACTTAAAGGTAACAATATCTTCAAAATTTCTTCTTGATTTATCAAATTCTGGATCTGTTTTTCTATATCCAAAAGCAGTCATAAATGATAAACCATATTTATCAGTATCAATACCAAATTTTTCTTTTAATAATGCTTCTGCTTTTTCTTGATGAAATCCTTCTATAGGGCAAGAATCAATTCCTATTAAAGCTGCGGCAGTCATCATATTACCCAAAGCAATGTAAGTTTGTTTAGAAGCCCAATCGAATAATTTTTTATCCGTATCTAAATCAAAATCACGTTCTTGAAACTCTCTATAAAATTTAGAATACATTTCAATAACCTCTTGTGGTAATTTTTTTACATCTTTCATCATGTGCATAATGTAATCAGCATCGTGTTTTACCATGGGTGCTTTCATACTTAAACCTAGTACAAAATGGCTTGCAGTATCTAATTTTAAAGGTGCTCCCCAAGCTACAGGTTTTAATAATTCACGTAATTCTTTGTCTTGTACTACAACAAAGTGCCAAGGTTCAAAACCAAAAGAACTTGGTGATAAACGTGCTGTTTCTAAAATAAATTTTATGTCCTGGTCTGAAACTTTTTTAGTAGCATCAAATTCTTTTGTTGCGTGTCTAAAGTTAAACGCATTAAGGATGTCTTCTTTTGCAATGTTTGGTGTGCTCATCTTTGTTTTTTTAAATTTATTTTTAATTTCCTTAATGAAAAGGAATGATATCTTTTTATCAATTACACCGCAAAGATACATGTACAACCAAGTGTTTATAATGTATTTAAAATGGAAATTAATGTATTTTAAAAGGTTTTTTGTCAATTATACATGAAACACAACTACTTTTTACCTAATTTTACATCACATTATCATTAATAAAGTACAAAATGCAAATATTAGAAACGTATAAACCTTTTGAAATACAAGAGATAGAATTAACAGCATGGAAACAACGCCCTGTTAAAAATAACTTTTTCGAATTGGTTTTAGTAAGATCAGGAGAAGGGACTCAATGCATCAACTATAACGAATACAAGTATAGTAAAGGAAGTATTTTTTTATTACCACCTTTAAAATGCCATTCTTTTACCATAGAAAAACCTACTAAATTTGTTTTCTTAAAATTTACAGATTCCTTTTTTAAAGATGCAAATCAAATAGCCATAGATAGAAATGAGTGGTTTAAAGAAGCGGCTTATGTTTTATCGAACTACAATCAACTACCCGGAGATATTGTTAAAAATGATATCGATAGAACTCATTTAGATTGTTTATTAACCATGATTTTACAGGAATCTCATAATTACGGTAAGGATTCTATCAATCTTATTATCAACTTAATGACCTGTGTTTTAGAAATACTTATTAGAAATATTAATAAAGGTCGTTTTTTTGAACTTCCTAAGCATTCTGATGACCGTATTACCAATATGCTGAATTATATCAATAAAAACATTGACAAAAGTGAACTTTTAAAGGTTGAAAATTTAGCGGATGTTTTTATGATGTCTCCTACTTATGTTAGCGAATTTTTTAAGAAACAAGTAAACATGCCTTTAAGAGAATACATTATAAAAGCGAAACTTAAATTGGTAGAAATTCGTTTGTTAAATTCTAATTTCACCTTAACTCAAATTGCAGAAAATTTAGGTTTTACAGATGTAAGTCACCTTTCTAAAACCTTTAAACGTTATGAAGGAGTATCGATACGTGAGTTTAAAAAAAATGGAGAATACATGCTTTTAAAACGCAGTGCTTGTGCTAGTTAAACACATCACCCCCTACAAACAATACGCTTACAATAAGTGATTTAATAAATAAAAGATAGTATCCAAAGCAACCTTTTGGATACTATCTTTTTTATAAGACAATAAGCTTATTTTTTCTTACGTAGTGTATTTATTTGAATATGTGGCCAACGTGTTGCGCCACCATCTGTACCAAATTGAAATTGAAAAAACATAATCTGTTCGTACTGCAATTGAAGAATTTCTTCTCCGTTTTCTACAATCGTTTCAATCCACATTCTCATTTTCATTTCTTGTACAGGAGCAAATCTAGACACAAAAGGATTGTTTAAAACGCCGCCTTGTGGACCACCAGTTTCTGTTGTATTCATTTCTATAAGAACATGTTTTTTTACTTCCTGATTTTTAAGCGCATCACGCAATCGTAAATCTGGTCTTACAGAATATGGGTATAAATTATGAGCTAAAATACGTTGTGTATATGCCTTGTTAGAACTTGGTTGCTTTATTGGAATGCTAGTATCATGTACCCAAGCAGGTGCTGGTTTATCTAAATTAATTGGCGCATCTGGCGGTATGTCTGCACCACCCATACTTTGCGAAATGGCTAAAAAACCAGGTTCCCAAGCATTTGTACCTGAAGGAAACACTGGTTTTCCTTCTTTTTCTTCATCTTTTCCAAATAGTAAAATAGTACTACCATGCGGAATTGTACCACTTCTAGAAACGGAATAAGACGGTACAAAATTGGGTCCGTTAGCGCCATCACCGGGTTTTAATTCAGGTTGGCCAATGTCTGTTTTTACAGATTCTACACTCGCAGGATGATTGTATATATCACTCAACCACAAATACATACCATTTTCTGCATGTAGCGGGTTTCCGTTTAAATCGTTAATAGCTGTTTTATATTCTACTGCTCCTGCAAATTGTTCGTTTGCTCCTCCTCTATTACGTACGCTACCTTTTACCAAAGTAAATGTAAGTTCTTCTGTATAATCTTCACATAAAAAGTGATATTTACCGGGAATGGTTTCTGAGTTAGTACCTGGAGAAGGCATACAAGTAGTATGCAACCCCCAACCCGTAGTATTGTTATCTGGATTATGATTTACCCAAGTACCTTCTAATTGTTTTAATACTCCATAATCTGCTGGTAATTTTAACACGGCAGGAGAATATTCTTTCTGTTTTGACATCTGTAATAATTTTAGTTTAAATTCTTCATTTGGTTAAATAAATAATCTTTTAAAATTTCTTTTTTAGGTAGATTACCAACCTAAATAATAGTTATTAGAAATCCATGTTGGTCTTTTCAGTTCAAAATAGCTTTGTAACATTCTTTCTGCAACACAAAATGCACCTTCTACCCAACCTTGTTGATCAGAATATGCCTCACCACAGATATAAATTGATTCTTCTGCTATTGGGTTTCTCATATATTTCATGGTGTTTGCAATATCATAATTTGCTTTCCAAGCATGATAACCACCACCATAAGGATCCATACTCCAGTCTTTATACCAAGTTACATAAGGCATCGGAATTTCTTTGCGTCCATGTAATTCCTTTATCTGATTCATCGCTTCAGAAACCATAACTTGTGTTGCCTGATTTGATAAAAGTCTTTTGCTAAATGCTGTTGCTGCAACTTTATCGGTTGCTTTTGGCTGAAATAATTTTCTAAAGATTCCGCCTTCTCTTTTAGAGTTGGCTAAAGCTTGCCAAAAAGTAACCGTTTGCATATCATTATAACTGCCTAAAAATAAAGAATGACTGTCGTTTGGATCTTTACCAAAATAATAACACTGACGTAAAGGTAAATCTGTAATAGAATGACCTGCCATGGTATTAAAATCTGTTCTCCACCACGGATTTTCAAACCCCATTAATATTTTAAGAGAAGGTTCTTTTATTACCGAAGCCATGTTTTTTTGTAATACTTTTTGCGAATCTTGGTTAAAAAAGAAGTTGTTTTGATCTAACAATTCTAAAGATCTACGAGGCATGGCTAGTATAATTTTATTCGCCTTAAGCGTCCAACTACTTTGTGTTTCTTTGTTAAAAAACTCTAACTCGTATTTATAAGTACCCGAAGTTTGCTTTTTAAACGTTACCAAACGATTTCCCATCCAAATATTGGCTCCTTGGTTATTTAAATATCCTTTAGCAATTGCATATGCTATAAGATCGTAACCGCCATCTATTGTTTTGTATTCTGATCCTGCATTAGAAAAATCTCCAACCATATACGGAAAAGCTTCTGCAGCATTCCAATTTATTGTATTAGAAAAATAACCGCCTGCATCTGCCAAAAAAGTATATCCTTCTTGAGATACTCTATCTTTAATTAGGTTCCAAAACCCAATATCATTTACTTTTAACCCATTATAAGGCCCTATAAAATAGTAGATTAATTGGGGTTTAATACTATTCCACTGGCTTCTTGTAATTTTAAAAGTATACTCATATTTACTTGGGTTAGCAACAAGGTTACCATAGTTACTTACAAACCATGGATCTGCCATTAATACATCATAAATAATTTTATTAAATAATTGATCGGCACTGTAGCCTTCATCATTTTTATTTAATATATAATTGGTTTCTAAGACACTACCCTGGTTTTGAGCTTCTTCCCAAGCGTTCATTTTTAAACGTTGTTTTCTAAAATAGCCAAAATGTTGCGAAGCATTTCCCATTGGAAATGGGATGTTATTTAGTTCATCTTTAAATACATTTTCTATTAATGATGTAACAATTTCTTGTGATGTCATATACCGCATACCACCAAGTTCTCCTGTAATACTCATACCGGGTAATTCTACAGATTCTAGTCTTCCACCAATACGATCACCCATTTCAAATATTTGTACTTGGTTTGCGGGTAACGGAGTACTTTCATCATTTGTTAGTCGATATGCCGAATATAAACCAGATACTCCCGCACCAATAATAGCAACTTCTATTTCTGTGTTGCTGGGTACATTCGTTTCAAATGTTTGTTTTTTTAAGTTCATTATATTTTATGTTTAGTTAGTAGTTTTATACGTTATTTTAAAATTAGAAATATCATAAGATGTTGTTTCGGTTAAAACTAAGTCTGTAAGGATTTTTCCTATTAAAGGAACAAATTTTGCAGCCCAACCACCTGTGTATACAATGATGTTTTTGTTGTTTGGTATGGAAGGCGGAAGTGTGTCTAAATACAATTCTTCTTTACTATTTTTAACTAAAGTAATTATGCAGGTTGACGTAAATTCTGATTTTGGCGCAAGACCAACCATGTGATCTCTTACCCAAGCTTCATTTAATTCTAAACTTTTTTGACTAGGAATACGGCTTCTCTGTGATGGATCTTGAAGAATTGCATCCGGAATATCTGGTGCCACACGCACATACCCAGGATGTGCCCAATCTACTTCTGGAAAACCATAGAACAAACTTGTTGCTTGTGGCTTCTGAAAAACAAACCAAGTAGGTAATTTTATATCTTCGGTTATTTTATAATAGGCAGATGACATTTCCCAAATATCAATGTCTATTGATAATCTTAAAAACGTTAAAAGTTCATTAATATAAGCCCCAGGAGTAAGTACTAATTTTTCTGTAATAAAATCGACTCCATCTATAGATACAATGATATTTCCGTTTTCTAAGGATTGGATATTAGTTACGGGTGAATGTTCTAATAATGTTACATTTGGTGCCGATATACATATATTTAGTAGTGCTTTTTGTGTTGCAGCTAAATCTATTATACCACCATCTTTCTGAAAAAATCCATGATAAATTTCTGGAATAGATTTAAAAGGAAATCGATTTTGTATTTGTGAGGCATTTAATTTTTCATACGGAATATCTAATTCATCCATTACTGTCATTGCTGCTCCTATTCCTCCTTCTTGAGAACTTAATGCTGGGTCTCCAAACCACAAAGAACCTACATGATCTATAAGTGTATCTTTTGTTGTTTTTTGTAAATTATTCCAATACGGAATGGAATCTAGCGCTAATTGAGCCATATATTTTTGCGCATATTGCACTCTAAATTGTCTCGATAATCCCGCTGAACTTCCATTCTGATTTATAAAACCATATTTATCTACTAATAAAGTTTGTTTATTAGAATTAGAAAGTTCTGCTGCAGTAGCCAACCCCATTGGTCCACCACCAATAACAATAACATCATATTTTGTCATAGTACTTATGTTTTATAGTTAAATCAAAAAAAAATATTTAATCAATTGATTTTCAAAGTAATAAAACTATAAAACAGGAGTCATTAAATTTTACGTATAAATACCCTTTTTTTAAGACCGTTATAAAAACGTGACTTATAATAAGGTGTTTATGAATAAATAATCTATTAGTTTTTTTTTTAATGAAGTAGTAAAACCATTTAAATTAAGGTTTTACTTTAAGGTATATTACTGATAAATTTACCCCCATAAATTCGAGTTTTATTTTATCAATACTAAAAAAGACAGTAAAATTGTCAGTATTCAATTTGCCTGTTTATTGAATTCTAAATGCTATTTATAAAAGAAGATTCTGGAAAAATGAAACTGTTTTTACTTCATTTTTCGGTCTTTTAGCCAATTATCTAGAGGTGTAATAAAAGAGTTGATAAGAACCACTAATAAAGTACAAATTAAGGTTTCTAAATATAAACCCGTAGCAGCAATGCAACCAATTGCAGCACTACACCAAATGGTGGCTGCAGAACCCAAACCATGTACATTTACACCTTCTCTAAAAATAACACCTGCACCTAAAAAACCAATACCTGTTATTACTTGTGCAATAATTCTTGTAACATCAATTGTTGCATCATCATTTTTTAATATAAATGATAATAAAACAAAAATAGAAGCACCTGTTGCCACGAGCATATTGGTTTTTAAACCTGCTGATTTTTGATGCCATTGACGCTCAAAACCTATGATTAATCCTGCAAATAATGCCGTAAGAAGACGTATTGTAAAATCTGTAATTGTCATATTAAAAATTAAAACTTAAAGATAAAATATTAATTCCATTTTACACAATATATACTTTAGCTTAAATTCTCTTTTAAAATGCTGCACACAAAGAAATAAGTACATCAATTTAATTGTATCTTTGCCTTCATTTTTATCATAAATAATTACCTTTTTACTAGATATGCCTTTTAAAAAATTACATGCTGATATTAAAGAGATTTTAGAATCTTTAGAAATAACAATACCTACTCCATTTCAGAGTAAAAGTATACCTGTTATAAAAAGTGGTGCAAATATTTATTGTACGGCGCCAAAAGATAGTGGCAAAACAACCACACTTGTATTAACTACTTTACATAAACTAAAATGCCAACAAGTGGGTGTTGCTCCAAGAGCCTTAGTTTTAGTAGAAAACTCAGAAAAAGCATTAGCATTACATGACGAGTTTATAAAACTTAGTAAATATGATGCTGTAAGAGTGTATGCTTGTGATGATAGAGAGCATATTGATTTGCTAAAATCTGAAATATTTGAAGGTGTAGATATTTTAATTGCTACTCCAAAAACCGTAAATAAATTGCTTTTATTAGAAGGTTTAAATACCACACAATTAAAGATTTTTAATATTGATGATGCTGAGTTTTTAGTTGATAAAACAGCCTATGCTGCAGTAATGGCTATTACACAAAGTATTCATAAATGCCAGTATGTATTGTATTCAGAAAAAATGAATCCGATGTTAAAACGATTCGAAGATTATTTTATGCAATTTGCTAAAGTAGTATCTGTTAAGTAATCTTAAGCAAGTACCTTTTTTTTAATCATTCTTAATTATAAAAACGCACACAATGATTCCTAAATTACATTATATATCTCAAGGAAACACTCCAAAAGAACATATAGAGAACATTCAGAAAGCGTGTTCATCTGGTGCAGAATTGGTACAATTACGCGTAAAAGGTGTTTCTGAAAAGAAATATTTAAAATTAGCCAAGGAAGCTAGAGAAATTACCTCTCACTTTCAAACAAGGTTAATTTTAAACAATTATTATAAAATAGCAAAAGAAGTAAAAGCAGATGGTGTGCATATAGAAAATATAGATTTTTGTGCAACTACAGCTTTAGAGCATTTATATACATGGCAAATTGTGGGTGCAACCGCCAACACTTTGCAAGATTGCAAAACCTTACTTAGTAAAAAAGTAGACTATATAACTTTAAGTCCGTTTAGAATTTCATCAGAAAAAAACAATTTACCAACCATTTTAGGTATAGATGGTTTTACGGTAATTTTAGATGCCTTAAAAACCGAAACGCCAATTATTGGTGAAGGAGAAATTACTACAGATGATATTACTGCTATTTTAGAAACGGGTATTTCTGGTGTTGCTGTATCTACTGCAATTACACAAAATTTTGACAGCATTAAATTGTTTAATCAATTACTTAGAGCTTCTTCTATAGACGAACAACGTCATACATTTTAATCATTAAAAGGTACTATTTTAAATAGAATAGACTTTCTTTAAAAATTGTACACGCATGAAAATTGAACATTTATTATACGATTATTTAGTTACAGAAGGTTTTTCTACAACATGGGCTGCATATATTAATATGTTTACGTTGTTAATTGGCGTACTCATTATTACTTTTATAATCGATTTTGTCATTAAAAAAATCTTAGTACAATTGTTTACCCAGTTTGCTATTAAGAGTAAAACTAATTTTGATGATTTATTAGTAAAAAACAAAGTACCAAGAAATATAGCGCATATCATTCCTTTAATCTTTGCTTTAGAATTTACACCTTTAGTATTTATAGATTTTCAATATATAGAAAACATCATTCAGAAAGGACTAGAGGTTTTTACAATTGTCTTAATACTTTGGATTGTAAGAAGTGTTTTAAACGCCCTTAAAGATTACTTAAAAACCGTACCTCGTTTAAAAGATAAGCCCATAGATAGCTACATACAGGTGTTTATGATTTTTTCTTGGATTTTCGGAATCTTATCTGCTTTTGCCATTATTACTGGTATCGAGTTTATTAAATTTATTACCACTATTGGAGCTGCATCGGCAGTTATTCTTTTAATTTTTAAGGATACCATTTTAGGTTTTGTTGCCAGCATTCAGGTTTCTATTAATGATATGGTACGAATTGGAGATTGGATAACCTTTGAAAAATACGGTGCAGATGGAGATGTTATCGAAATTAATTTATCAACCGTAAAGGTTCAAAATTTTGATAAAACAATTACTACAATCCCTACTTATGCGTTAATTTCTGATTCCTTTAAAAATTGGAGAGGAATGACAGACTCAGATGGTAGACGAATAAAAAGATCGCTAAATATTAATATGGATAGTATTCATCATTTATCGCCTGAAGAGGTAAATGAATTGAAAAAAATTCAGTCTATTACCACTTATTTAGAAACACGTCAGGCTAATATTGATGAGTATAATCAAAAAAATAACATTAATAAAGAATTGCTTTTAAATGGTAGAAACCTTACCAATATTGGTGTTTTTAGAAAATATATAGAAACTTATATAGAAAATCATTCTGGTACTAATAATGACATGATGATTATGGTACGTCAATTAGCTCCCGGAACACAAGGAATTCCTATAGAAATTTATGCTTTTAGTAATGACAAACGTTGGAAAAATTACGAGTACATTATGTCTGATATTTTTGATCATGTAATTGCCTCTGTTCCTTATTTTAATTTAGAAATTTTTGAATTGCCTAATAGTTCTAATTTTAACAATTCTAAAAAATAGTTTATCTATTTTAATGGAGTATATCATTTTAAGAACATAAAAAAAGGAGTATAATTAAAAATTATACTCCTTTTTTCGAATCAATTTACGGGTATTAATCCATATCTATAACACCTACCACTTCATAAGCTCTTGTGCCATCTACTTGTACTTTTTCGTATAAAATATTTGCGTATTCATAATACGTTTGTCCGTCTATTACTACTTTTTCATAATCTTTTGGCAACTCATATACAACTGTACCCACTTCTGGCTCTACTACCTCGTATTCATTATTTACATGAATGTAAAAAGTACCATTTACATTATAATAGTTGTAATTGTTAAACCTAATTCTTTTATAGTTTGTTGGTAAAACTCTAACTCTAAAGCCAATTTTTGGAGCTATCACAATATAACGACCTCTAGCTTGTGTGTAATATCTATTGTTTGCATAGTAATAATTTTGATTTTTATATTTTACTACAGTTTTATTAGGAATGCTTCTTACAGAAACCACTTTTTTGGTAGGTTTTTTATACGTTACATTTTTACTTGCAATTCGTCTACTTGAAGCACCTTTTTTAGCTGTTGTGGTTCTGGTTATTGTTGTAGTTCTGGTTGTTTTTACCGGTGTTTTTTTGGTTGTTGTAGTTCTACGTGTCTGAGCAGAAATACTTGTTGCAACAGCAACTATAAATAACGATGGTAATACAAATGATTTTATAAATGCTTTCATAATTTTAGTGTTTTAAATTAAACTTTGTTTACTATACTAATAAGACTAACTAATACCATTAGGGTTTAATTTTTTCTTTAGCATATAGACAAATGCCATTATTATATCTATAAACAGTATTATTTTATAGACAACACGGGGTTTGTTTTACAAAGAGTTTCTCTTTATTTGATAGCAAAAAAAAAGACATACTTTTAAAAGTATGTCTTTTTAGCCACTAACATTTATTTTATTATTTCAATAATGCTAATAAACCTGTTAATTCAGTAAGGTTTAAACTAGCATTACTATCTGTATCTAAAACATTAAAGTTTTCTGCTACAGAGCCTATAGCTTCTGTAGAACTAATAGCTTGGTCTTTATTAATATCTAATAATGCAAAAAGGCTAGAAATTTGTTGTACTGTAGAGTTTGAACTTAAAGAACTAAGTAAAGTTGCAGCTTGTTTAATGTTTGATGCAGACCCTATATTTTTAATACTATTGCAACTAAACATTGTAGTTACTAAAAGTAATGATAATGCGACTTTCTTCATGATTTTGTGTTTATTATTTTATGTTTTCGTAAATGTAGTTTTAACCTTTAGGTTGATAAAATGAAATAGACAAACACAGCGCATTTACCTCTTAATTAAGTGAATTGATAGATGAAAAATTAAGCATTATTTATTTTAATAAGCATATTGTTTTTTTGAATATCACTTAAATCATTTAAATTTCCTCTTATTTTACGAAATAGTTTCATACTTATATTTTAATAAAGGAATTCTTAAAGTGTTCAAAAATTAAGATTCATATTTTCAAATTCGAATGCATGTTAATAGAAAGATGTAGTTTGGAATGACATAATTAGATTTCACACACAGCTTGTCATTTCGAAGCGTGGTTTGAAATGACACTATTAGATTTCACACATAACTTTGTCATTCCGACAACGGAGGAATCTCATAAAAAGCATAAAGTGTTCCCTTGATGATGTGATTCCTCAATTATTCGGAATGACGATTACGTACGGGTTTTAACAGATGCTGATATTGGAAAGTATAGGAAGATATAATTCAGAATCTAAAAACCGACCTACTTTTAAATTTCGTTACAATTCAAGTTTTATGGAATGGCTAGTGTCCAAAGAACGCAGTGGTCTGGACACGTGAATGGAATAAAACGTAGCATTGTAGAAATTTAAAATAAGTCTAGATTTTTTGTTTCGTTTTTCATCAATGGAAAAATGAAAAGAATAAAAAAACGTGTTATTACATAGAATTTCTCAGAGAAAGTCAGTGAGTTTAAAGCTTACAATAGCAAAGTTGTAATAAGATTGCTTCGTTCCTCGCAATGACAATTAAGGGTTTTAACGGATGCTGATATTAGAAAGGATAGAAATAAATAATTCAGAATCTAAAAACCGACCTACTTTTAAATTTCGTTACAATTCAAGTTTTATGGAATGGCTAGTGTCCAAAGAACGCAGTGGTCTGGACACATAAATGGAATAAAACGTAGCATTGTAGAAATTTAAGATAAGTCTAGATTTTTTGTTTCGTTTTTCATCAATGGAAAAATAAAAAGAATAAAAAAACGTGTTATTACATAGCATTTTTCAAAGAAAGTCAGTGAGTTTAAAGTTCACAATAGCAAAGTTGTGATGAGATTGCTTCGTTCCTCGCAATGACAATTACGGGTTTTAACGGATGCTGATATTGGAAAGTATAGGAAGATATAATTCAGAATCTAAAAACCGACCTACTTTTAAATTTCGTTACAATTCAAGTTTTATGGAATGGCTAGTGTCCAAAGAACGCAGTGGTCTGGACACGTGAATGGAATAAAACGTAGCATTGTAGAAATTTAAAATAAATCTAGATTTTTTGTTTCGTTTTTCATCAATGGAAAAATGAAAAGAAAGTTATTACAAAGAGTTTCACAGAGAAAAAACAAAGATTCACGGAGTTAAAAATAAACACTCACAATTGTATGGTAATTCATTACAAAGAATTATTATTCACAAACTCCAAAAACTTAGGTTTGTATTGTTCAGAAACCGTAATACGTTGGTTGTTGATAATAATCTGACTACGCTCTATAACCTCTACATTTTTTAGTGAAATAATAAAAGAACGATGCACTCGCATAAAATGAGTTTCCGGTAATTCTTCTTCTAAAGACTTTAAACTCATAAGTGTTAAAATAGCTTTTGGGTTATCTTTTACCCATATTTTTATATAATCTTTTAAGCCTTCAAAATACAAGACATCTGCCAATTTAATGCGCAATTGTTTGTATTCAGACTTTACAAATAGAAACTCTTTTTCTTCAGAAACCACTTTTTGCTGTTTACCTTTAACCAACTCAAACCAGGTATTTGCTTTATTAGCTGCCGCTAAAAACTCTGCATAATCAAAAGGTTTTAAAAGGTAATCTAAAGCTTCTACTTTAAAACCTTCTAATGCATATTGATCAAAAGCAGTAGTAAAAATAACACGAGTTTCTTTAGGTAACATTTTAGAAAATTCAATACCTGTTAAATCGGGCATTTGAATGTCTAAAAACAACAAATCTACAGGCTCATTTTTAATAAACTCCATGGCTTCAATGGCGCTACTACACTTCTTTTTTAGCACTAGAAAAGGTGTTTTTTCTACATAACTTTCCACTAAATTAAGTGCCATAGGTTCATCATCTACAATAACACAAGATATTTTTAAGTTGCTCATCATTTAATTGGTTTCAATTTCTAATTCCGCTACAAAACGATTGTTAGTTACAGCCGTTTTAAAACTATTTTTATTTGGATACAATAATTCTAAACGTTTTTCTATATTAGGTATCCCAATGCCAGAGCCACTCTTATCATCTATCTTTTTAGGGAAGTTATCATTTTCTATCACAAACATTACTTTTTTATTATTGCAAGTCATTTTTATATCAATGGTACTGGGTTTACTTGCAGATACCCCATGTTTAAAAGCATTTTCTATTAATGATATAAATAATAAAGGGGCTATTTTTATCCCAGTTTCTTCTGAAGGAAAATGATAATTTACTTTAGTTTTATCAGAAACACGTAGTTTCATTAAATCGATATATTTTTTCATAAAATCTATTTCTTTAGATAAAGAAATGGATTCTTCATTTGTTTCGTACAACATATAACGCATTAACTTACTTAAACTGTGTATCGATTTTTTAGCCTGATCTGGCGAAATATCAACCAAAGCATAAATATTATTTAAGGAGTTAAAAAAGAAATGTGGTTGCAGTTGATAACGCAAATGTTCTATTTCTGATTTTAGTTTAAAATTAATTGCTTCTTTGCGTTCTGCTTCTGTTTTAATCCACCTTTTGGTAGATTTTAAGGCTATAGAAAAGAATAATGGCGCAAGATAAGACAGCACTTGTATGTATATAGCCATTTTAAACGGAGGCTGTACTCTATTGGTGTTTTCAATACGTTTTTTAGCAATATTCTGAATATAATTATCTTCAATATATTCTTTTAAAAATAAGAAAAACACAATCATTACTGTGTTTATCACAATAAAATACACCATTTTTTTAGGAAACAAAAAACGATCTACCAACACAAAATAATTCGTGTAAAATATAATTGCAGAAAACACTAACGGAATCCAAAAATGTGCAATTACTCTATTAAATTCTTGTTCTTGTCCGTAAGACAATAAATAAGGCAAACAGACTAGTGTTAACCAAACAAGTAAATGTGATAAGATTGTTATTGTTTTATTCTTGTACATCATTTTTTATTTTGATAAAGTAGCTTCTAAAATATTTATAAAACCGCATACTCTATTAACACCAATTGTTTTAAAATTATTGAATCAAACAAATCTTTAATATATTTTGCAAAAAAGATTTGTAATAATTTTATATAATGGATGTATCCTTTTTATATCTTTAAAAGGTATTAATATAATTCTATAATAAATTACAGCAACCATTTTTACTCATAACGTAAAGCAGTTATTGGATCTAAAGCCGATGCTTTTCTGGCAGGATACCATCCA
This sequence comes from Polaribacter staleyi, assembly GCF_038024045.1. Classification (NCBI taxonomy): domain Bacteria; kingdom Pseudomonadati; phylum Bacteroidota; class Flavobacteriia; order Flavobacteriales; family Flavobacteriaceae; genus Polaribacter; species Polaribacter staleyi. The sequence goes on from NZ_CP150665.1 coordinate 521,793, forward strand.
AAGAAAATACCTGTTACAGCACAAACGGCAAAAGAAATAATAATAGAATATAACGCAACGCTTGTAGGCCAATTTAAGAATTTTTCTATAAATACTGTGGCGGCAAGCCCTAAAATTACTCCTAACAATCCACCTGTAATACTTATTAAAATAGCTTCAATTAAAAACTGCATTAAAATATCTGCTCCCTTTGCTCCTACTGCCATTCGTAAACCAATTTCTTTGGTTCGTTCTTTTACAGACACATACATAATATTCATAATTCCGATACCTCCAATTAATAAAGAAATACTAGCTACAGCAACTAAAAGCAGCGTTAACATTTCACTTGTAGAACTAAAAGTTGAAATCAATTCTTCCATAGAACGTACATGAAAATCATCATCTTCTGTAGCAGTTAGTTTGTGTTGTGTACGTAAAATTGCAGAAATTTCTATCACGGCATTTGGTGCTTCTTCTTCACTAATGGCAGAAGCCATAATTTGATTTAAATGATCTATGGCCAAAATACGTTTTTGTACTGTTGTGTAGGGCGCAATTACTACATCATCTTGGTCTTGCCCAAAGGTATTTTCTCCTTTTTCTTCTAAAACACCAATTACTTTAAACGGAATGTTATTAAAACGAATCATTTGCCCTACAGGATCTTGACCATCAGGAAAAACGTTATCTACCACAGTTTGTCCTATTAAAGCCACTTTAGATGCTGTTTTAACTTCGGCATCTGTAAACATACTTCCGCTTTGTAAACCAACAACTTTAATTTTTAAATACTCAGGATTTACACCATAAATAGTACTTGGCCAGTTGTTAGATCCGTTGATAACTTGTCCGCCACCATTCACCATTGGAGTGCTATAACTTAGCAAGCTAGATTGTTTTTTTATCGCTTCATAATCACTTAAAGTTAGCGATTCCATAACACTTGCTGCTTGCCTAACACCACCTCTTGTATCTGCTCCTGCTTTAATGGTAATCATGTTAGATCCCATGGCAGAAATAGTGGTTCTAATACTTTCTTTAGAGCCTTCTCCAATGGCCAACATGGTAATTACCGAAGCAACTCCAATGATAATACCTAACATGGTTAATAAAGTTCTTGTTTTATTAAGAACAATGGCTTTAAATGCGATTTTTAATAAATTTAATAGTCTCATAATTAATCGTCTTGTTTAGGTAATTTAGCTAATTCTACTGCTGCAGATTGAATATTATCATTTTGATAATCTTTAATAACATGTCCGTCTTTTAGTACAATAGTTCTGTTACTAAAAGTGGCAATATCTGGCTCATGTGTTACAAAAGTAATGGTGATACCTTGTTTATTCAACTCTTGAAATAAGGACATAATTTCATAAGAAGTTCTTGTGTCTAGGTTTCCTGTAGCTTCATCTGCAAGAATCATTACTGGGTTATTTACCAAAGATCTAGCAATGGCAACACGCTGTTGTTGTCCTCCAGAAAGTTGCGCTGGTGTATGATCCATTCTATCTCCTAACCCCACCATTTCTAAAGCTTTTATAGCACGCTCTCTTCGTTCTTCTGTAGAAACTTTACTATTGTATAATAACGGCAACTCTACGTTTTCTATGGCAGATGTTCTTGCCAATAAATTGTAGGATTGAAAAATAAAACCTATTTTTTCATTTCTAATGGTTGCCAATTCGTTTCTAGATAAATCTTTCACTTTTACCCCATCAATCTCATAAATACCAGAAGTTGGCTGGTCTAAACACCCTAAGATATTTAACATAGTACTTTTACCAGAACCACTAGATCCCATAATTGTAACAAATTCGCCTTCTTTTATGGTAAATGAGATTCCTCCAAGTGCATGCACTGTTTCGGTTCCCATGGTAAACTCACGTTTTAAATCTTCTATTTTAATGATTTCTTTACTCATGGCTCTTTATTTTTTCTTCCCTCCGGGACGTTGTGGCATAAACGGACTTTCGTTAGTTCCTTCTTTTTTTGATGCTGCTTTGCTAATTCCGCTTAAACTATACACAAGTTTATCTCCTTCAGACACTCCGCTTAATAATTGCACATGTACGCCATCACTTGCACCGAGACTTACTACTTTTTTAGTAATGGCTCCGTTATTTTCCAATACCCAAAGTGTTGTTTCCGATTTAGATAATTTATTGTTATTTGCTTCTAATTGATGTTGTAAATTATACGTTGCTAAGATTTCTCTTTCTGGTTTAAAGTTAATGGCTTTTGCTTCTGCGGTTAATACATCTTTTAACTCTAAAGTAAAAATAGAAATGGTTGCTGTTAAACCTGGTTTTAGTTTTAAATCTGGATTATCTGCTTTAATTACAACCGTATACGTTACTACATTTGAAGTAACAGTTGGGTCTAGTCTTACTTGTGTTACAACACCTTCAAAAGTTTCTCCAAGGTAAGCATCTACAGTAAATTCTACTCTTTGCCCTTCTTTAACTTGCCCAATATCTGCTTCATCTACATCTGCTTCTACTTGCATTTCTTTTAAATCTTGTGCAATGGTAAATAGCGTTGGTGTACTTAAACTTGCTGCAACAGTTTGCCCTTCATCAATAGCTCTAGACAATACAACGCCGTCTATTGGCGAATATATATTTGCATATCCTAAATTGGTTTTTGCTTGTTGCAAATCAGAGTAACGTTGTGTTACTGTTCCTTTTGCAGTTTGATAATTGTAAGTTGCTTCGTCAAAATCTGCTTTACTAATTACCTGATTATTGTATAAACTTTTTTGTCTGTCATATATCGTTTTTAAGTAATTTCTTTGACTTACCGCATTGTCATACGCTGCTTGTGCTTGAGTTTTAGAGGCATTTAAATTGGTTTTGTCCAACTCTGCAATTAACTGACCTTCCTTAACAACGCTGTTATAATCTACATATATTTTTTCTACAACTCCAGATACCTGTGTCCCTACTTCTACTTGTGTTATTGGTTCTATAGTACCTGTTGCAGTAACCATAGTAGTTACATTTTCTTTTTTAGCGACTACTGTTTTTGCTTCTATAACAATAGCATCATCGCTATTGATAAAAGAGTATCCTACAATAGCTAGTACAATAACTACAAGGCTAATGATGATTAAGTTTTTATTTTTTTTCATGATGTTTTTAATTAAAGTTTGATATCGTTTCCTTGATAAAATTGTAATAATTGATGGTATAAAATATTTAAGTATTTAGATTGTAAATAGTTTTGTTGGGCATTGGTATATGTATTTTGACTCACTACTAAATCTGTAGTACTTAAAGCGCCTAATTCGTATTTTTTTTGTGCCAGTTTATAAGATTGTTCCGCCGCTATTTTAGAGGCTTCTGCGGCAATAACTTGCTCTTGTGCAGAAATTGCATTTTGATAGGCAGTTTCAACTTTTTTATAAACTTCTTTTTCTGTTGCTAACTTTTGTATTTCTGCTTTTTCTATATTGATAGAAGCCGTTTTTACTGCCAATTTGGTTTGATTTCTATTAAATATGGGGATGTTTAAAGACAAGCCTATTTTTTGATTAAAATTCACATCAAACTGATCTGAAAACGTGTTATCATTAATACTCGTATACCCAGAACCTAAACTCCCAGACAAGGCTAATGTTGGTAAAAAGCCTCCTTTTGCAATATCTAATTCTTTCTTACTTGCTTCTATATTTAAATTACTAGATTGTATTTCTGGTAAAATTCCTAAGGCTTTTTGATATACATCAACTTTGTTTAACTCTAGATTTACCAAATCCATATTTTCATTAATAGTTTCAATCTCTAAATCTTCTATTGGTGATAATTCTAGTAACTGTTTTAATGCAATGATGTATTGGTTATAATCTTTTTTAGCCGAAATAACATTGTATTTATTGGTTGCAGCCTGACTTTGAGCTTCGGTATAATCGCTTAAAGCAATGGTACCAGCATCTAAACGAGACTTTGCTCTTAAAACTTCTTGTTCTGATGCAGATAAGTTGTTTTGTGCAATGGCAATACTTTCTTTGCTATACAATGTTTGTAAATAGGTTTCTAAAATATTTAAAACAATGTTATTTTTTTCTACTTCCTCTTCAAAAACACTTTTATCAAATAAAATTTTATTTTGTTTAATTTGATTGGTCAATTGGTTTCCTTGAAATAACGTCATAGAACTATTTATACCAACATTAGTACTATGTATTTGATCTGTTACATAATTACTTGTAATTGGGTCTATGGTATTACCACTAGAAAAACTCTGTGAAGCACTTCCAAAAACATTAGGTAATCTGGCTGATTTAGCTTTGTTATAGTCTATTTTGGCAATATTTTTAGTAAGCGCTGCGTCCTTAACCGTAATATTATTTTCTAACGCATAATCTATACAGTCTTGTAAAGACCATATTTTATGAGTTGCGGTAATAGCAGCCTCTTGTGCAAAAGAAAACTGCACAAATAATAAGCCTGCTATGAGTATATATAATTTCATTTTTATCAGTGTTTTAAATTAACACTTCAAAGGTGAAATTATATACAATCTTATAAGAATGAAATAGACGTTTGCGGGAATTGACTATACGAAAGCCGTTTTTTTATGGATGGGGATTTTATGATACTACAAATACCATTTCCTTAAAGATCATCTAAGCAACAAACGAAAAAATTAAATTGAAAATTTTGTACCTTTGATAAAAAGTACAATAAAATGAATTTAGAAGCTCGAAAAATAGAATTTGTACAAGAATTTTTAAAACTTCAAAGTGAAGATGTTATTTCTCGTCTCGAAAAAATGTTAAGAAAAGAAAAAGATAATTCGGAACAAAGAATATTTGAACCAATGTCTGAAGCAGAACTTAATAAACGAATTGACCAATCAGAGTCTGATTTTAAAAATAATCGATTTAAAAGCAGTTCTGAACTTTTAGAGAAATACGAATAATGAAATTTAAAATTATTTGGTCTGAATTTGCAGAAATGCAACTTGACGAAATCTATGAATATTATGTAACTAAAGCTGGTAACTTTTAAAAGAACTTATTAACGAATCCAAAAAGTTAATAGAATCACCGAAAATTGGACAAGTAGAAGAATACTTAAAATAGCGAAAAATAGAATATCGATATTTAGTTTTTAAAAACTACAAACTAATTTATTCTGTTGACAAGGAAAATGGATTTATAAAAATAACTGACATTTTCGATACTCGTCAAAATCCTATAAAAATAAAACGAACAAAATAAAGTCCTTTTTAATACATCCTTTATCATAATTTTATAGATTACAACATTACAAGGTTGTATTCAAATACTCTTTTCCTAGGTTGTAAATTTTCTCTGAATCTTTATTATCCAATCCAGAATACTCAGACAACGGAAAACTAATAGTAACTTTTGTATTTGCAAACTTAAAATTTTCTGCTGCATGTGCTTTTAAATAAGATGCATGTGCAATTACTTTTAAGGTTGTATTTAGTTGTTGGGGTGTTTTTACATCAGGTTCTCCTACATAACTACCAATAATTGGAAATTCTGATTTTTGAAATGGTTTCATTGGAAAATTATCTAAAATTCCTCCATCAGAATACAAAGTTTTATTGATGATGATAGGGCTAAAAATACCAGGAATAGCACAAGATGCCAACACTGGTTTTAATAATTTACCTTTACTAAAGTAACGAGGTTTACCACTTTGCATGTTAGAAGCAGCTACATAAATAGGAATTTCTAAATCGCTAAATTTATTTTTTATCTTGTTTTCAATAATCGATTTAAATAAAAAAGTGTCAAAAAGCCCTGCTTTTGTAATGCTTAAAAAAGAAAACTTAAAAAGACTCGTTCTTTTAAAAATCTCTAAAATTTCTTGCGTAGAAATCCCAGAAGCATATAAAGAGGCTACCAAAGCGCCACCACTACTCCCAGAAATTGCATTAATTTTTAAACCCAATTCTTCTATCTTTTCTATCAATGCCAAATGTGCGGCACATTTAATGCCTCCGCCTGATAAAACTAAATTTACAGGTGTTTTTACATTTAATTTATAAAGTTTGGCACTGTTATTTTTAAGCACTAGATTCTTTTTTAATCTCTAAAACACAGGTAAATATACTTCTTAAAAAAATCGAAAACTATTATTAGTCAAAAAAATTAATTTAACTCTTTCATTATTTCTGCAAATAACTCATAAGAATGTACTCTATCTTTTATATCATAAATATTAGTTACTGCAATCAATTCATCTGCTTCGGTTTGTTCTAAAAACTCTTTTACTTGTGCTTTTACGGTTGCTTTACTTCCTATAAAAGAATATTTAAGCATTTGATGTACCTGCGGATTTTGTAATATCTCTTTATAATATTCCGTCATTTCTGTAGGTGGTTGCACAAAATCTCGTTTACCCGTAAATAAACCAACAATCATCCGAATTAATGAGGTAGATAAATTAGCAGCCTCTTCATCAGTATCTGCAATAATAATATTTACACCTACAATGGTGTACGGTTTTTGTAAAACATCCGAAGGTTTAAATTCTTTACGATAAATAGCCAAAGCATCCCACAAATGGGCGGTTGCAAAATGACTCGCAAATGCATAAGGCAATCCTTTTTTGGCCGCTAAATGTGCACTATCTGTACTAGAGCCTAAAATATAAAGTGGCACGTCTACTCCTTCTGCAACGGTAGCACGTACTTTTGCATCTTTATTTTCTACTGAAAAATACGTTTGAATCTTTTCTATTTCCTGCGGAAAAGATTGTGCCGCTTCCATAAAGTCCGATCGTATGGCTTGCGCAGTTTCTCTGTCTGTTCCGGGTGCTCTACCCAAACCTAAATCTATTCTATTGGGATACAAAGTACCTAATGTACCAAATTGTTCTGCAACAATTAAAGGAGAATGATTGGGTAACATAACGCCTCCAGAACCAATACGAAGCGTTTTAGTGCCTTGTGCAGCATACCCAATTAAAATGGAAGTAGCAATACTACCAATATTTGTAGAATTATGATGTTCTGCCAACCAGTAACGTGTGTACCCAAATGTTTCGGCATTTTGTGCCAATTCTAATACATTATTAAAGGTTTCTTTTAAAGTATGATATTTAGAAACCAAGGCAAGATCTAAAATAGAATACGCTGTATTTTGAGTTTTCATAATACTTTTAATCAATAATTATATGAGAAATATAAAGTCTTTTTTACACTAACAAAATTACAGAAAGCAGTACGTTTTTAAGGTAATATTTTGTTAATAATAAACAACGAAACCTTAAATTTGTATATCACTCTAAAAGCCAAAAATATAGATGCATAGTTTTATAAAATCAATACCTGTTTTAGATTTAGATGAAGTTCCGGTAGATTTAATGACTGCTTATAAAAATAAAGTTTTACTATTGATTATTTATAACAACGATTGTTTGGGGTGTACAGGACGTGCCATTCCGTTGGCTTATGATTTTCAACAGAAATATCCATCAATTCAAGTGGCTGGTATTCATGCCGATTTTATAAACAGAGAAGGAAATAAAAAGAATATTAAAAGTATTTTTACGAGTGGCGAGAATCCTTTTCCTATTTATATTGATAAAAACCACAAAGTTTACGATCAATTTAAAGCAGAAGGAACGCCACAGTGGCTATTAATTACTGAAAAAGGAGAATTATATCGTTCTATTTTCGGGTCGCAAGAAAACGCTGCAAATCGGTTATTTTATGCGCTAGAAAGTTTGGTTGATAAATAAGTTACTGTTACTGTATTTAGTTTACTATTATTTGATATTGCAACACAAACATTCCTTTGCGTTCATCTACTTTTACTTGATTATTTATGTTTTGATAAACAGGTCTGTTTTGATAACCTAAACTTAATTTATTACCGTGTCCTTTAAAGAAACAATTTATTCCTAAATCATACACCACCATGGCATCATCTAACGCTTCAAAATCTGAATATTGTATAGCAATATTAGGTTGTAATTGATAACTTTTTTTACCCTTTGCTAGTAAATATCCTAATTGAAAAAAGGTAGTGTTTCCGGTACCCATCATCGGAAAATCATTACCACTACCATTAAAAGAAGTTCCGCCAGAAGTAATATCATTAGCACCCACGTTTCTAATATAATTAGGACCAAAATCATTATGATTATAGCCCAAATACGTGGTAATTGCCGTTCCTTTTTCTTTATTTAAAGGAGCATCATAAAATACATCTACTGCCCAATTTTTAAAATCGTAATATTTTTCGATACCATTTACAAGCTGAGAAGTCATTTTAGGTTGATTCATAAAACCAGCTCCTAAGTTTAAAATATTCTTTGTACCTAAATAAGTTCCTGCGCCTCCGCTATAAGCAGATTTGTTACTTTCATTATCTAAAAACTCATATTTTACATAACCAGAAATTCTTTTTCTAGGTTTATTTTTAGCATAATCTACTTTGCCTTCCGTTGCAGCTACACCATATTGAATAGGATCTTTTAAAGCTATAACATAATCGAATTTATGTATTTGCCCTTTGGCCCAAATACCTAAAGTACGAGCAATATCATCATTTTTGTTTACCGTTAATAAAGAAAAAAGAGGCGCATCAACAGACATTAAAGTAACACTACTTCTTACATTCCATCTATTTAAACCTTCCCAACCAGACTCTCCAACACCTAAAGCAAATACCTTTGCAAACTCGAATTCTGCATATAGATCTAAAACACCAAACTTAAAATCTTTTTCAGATTTACTATTCATATTATTTCCGCCAAACAAAGAATATACATATAATTTAGGCGTTAATTGTGCCGAAAGGCCCATTCTAACTCTTCTTAGAGAAACATCAAAAACATTATTAGCAGCTTCATTATTTATGGTTGTACCAGGATTGGTATCCATATATCTAGCCCATAGTTGCATTCTAAGAGAAGCTTTTATATAGGTTTTACCTGTTTCATCTAAGTTTAGTTTTAGCTTATTACTTTGCGCATGACTAAAACTTGATATAAAAATTAAAATAACAAGAAGATGTTTTGTATTTATCATTGGGTTTTGTTTAACTGACGATCATTTATATGAAATCAACAAATATATTTCTAAACGCGAAACTAAAGCAACTCTAAAAAATACTTACTGACATTTATCACGTTACGCTTTTTTGTAGAATTATTAATTCGACTTTTTAAATATATACAATTGCTTAAAAAAGTGAAGACAATCATTTTATGGATACAATTCTTATTTAGAATAAAAAATAATTTTACAATAAGAAACTATTTTAAGACTCTCTATTTTTAAAAACATATAAATATTGCCCTGTAGCCATTCTTCTAGAAGCATCTTTGGCTCTTTGAGCAACCTCTCCTTCGTATAAAGAATCTATGGTAGTAAACCAAATTTCTAACCATTTGCCAAAGTGAACTTGACTCATAGTATGATTTAGAAACTTATCTACTTTTAAATGCGCTTTGCTAGGGCTTCCTTTAAAACAAACATCACCTAATAAGGCTGTTACCCAAAAATCAGTTAATTTTTCTAAGTGAGGTGGCCATTGCTCTTTACTTAAATGATGATTAAAAATAGGGCCTAAAAGGTCATTTTTTCTAATAGCATCATAAAAAGTAGTAACCAATACGTAAATATCTTCTCTATTTTCTATTTCTTTCATTTTATAAAATATTAAATCCGCACAAACCAAAATTCAGCTTGTGCGGATTATTTATACATTTAAACTTAATTTTTCTTTTTGATGCAATAAATAGTTTCTTGTACGGTAAACCAACAGAAGTAAAAGATACCACCAGAGAATATAACATCACCAATCATACGCATCCATTTAAACGTTTGTACTGTTGGAGAATACAATAATTCGGCATCTCTAGCAAAAGAATATCCTTTTGTAATTGATGTATACGCTTGTATTAAACCTACAGGTAACATACTTAAAAACACCATGGCAACTAAACCAATATTTAACAACCAAAAAGCTCTTTTTAGTTTTACAGAACTCCAAACCCTGTCTGAATAAAAACGTAAACAGATAATAATAAAGCCCATTCCTAATAAACCGTACACACCAAATAAAGCGGTATGCGCATGTACTGCTGTGGTATTTAAACCTTGAATATAATACAATGCAATTGGTGGGTTAATTAAGAAACCAAATACTCCTGCACCTACCATGTTCCAAAATGCAACAGCAATAAAGAAAAATATTGGCCATTTGTATTTTTGCATCCATTCATTAGATTTTAAAAGATTCCAATTTTCACGAATCTCAAATCCCATTAAAGTTAACGGTACAACCTCTAAAGCACTAAATGTAGCCCCTAAAGCAATTGCTTGCACAGGTGTACCAGAATAATATAAGTGGTGTAAAGTTCCAATAATTCCACCTGCTAAAAAGATCGTTGCAGAAGCTATCGATGCTTTTCCAGCTGTTTTTGCTGATAAAATTTTCATTCTTAAGAAAATAAATGCAATAATAACGGTTGCAAAAACTTCAAAGAAACCTTCTACCCAAAGGTGTACCAACCACCATCTCCAATAATTAATTACAGGTAAGCTACTGTTTTCTCCGTACATTAATCCTGAGAAGAAAAACATACCTATGGCAATTACAGAAATCAATAATATGATTAATAAGTGTTTAGAATCATCATTTTTCTTAATTGCATACACCACGTGTCTACCCACCATAAGACCCCATAAAACCAAACCAATACCTAAAAATATTTGCCAGAATCTACCTAAATCCATGTATTCATATCCTTGATGACCAAAGAAGAAATTGGTAGTTAAATCTAAAAATTGATGTACACCTAACCACTCGCCCATCATAGAACCTAATACAATAATTAATAAAGCGATAAAAAGAAAATTGATTCCGAAAATTTGAAACTTCATTTCTTTACCACTAATCATTGGTGCTAAAAATAATCCTGTTGCTAACCATGTTGCTGCAATCCAAAATACAGCCAATTGTGTGTGCCAAGTTCTTGTAATTGAATATGGAAGAAAACTAGATAAATCAAAACCAAAAAATGCTTGTCCTTCTACCGTATAGTGTACTGTTAAAGCTCCTAAAACTACTTGTAAGGCTATTAATAATGAGATTACAATAAAATATTTTAAAACGGCTCTTTGAGATCTCGTTAAGATTAAAGTATCTAAAGGATCTTTATCTGGGTGCTTTACTGCTTCACCTTTTTCGTGATTACGAATGTAGTAATAAGTTAATCCTCCAATAAACAATAATAAAAGTATTATAGAAAATCCTGACCATATTTGAGAATCTGGCGTAATTGTATTATCAATTAATGGTTCAAACGGCCAATTAGAAGTATAGGTATACTCTTTTTCTGGTCTGTTAGTACTTGCTGCCCAAGAAGTCCAGAATAAAAAAGCATTTAATTGTGCTAATTTAGTGGTGTCTTCTAAAGCTCCTTTAGGAATTGCATACTTTTCATGTCCGTTAGAAAAAATATCTGTATAATGCTTATAATTCTCTAAAATAGCAGCATAACGATCTTTAGAAATAGTGATGCTTCCTGTTTTAGCATTGTAAGTATTTGTTTTAATATTTTTAATTAAACGTGCTTTTAAAGCAGCTTTATTTTCTACACCTAAATCTTCATAGGTTGAATTAAAATCTTTTTTTGCCCAGGCATTCAACATAAATACGGCTTCTTTATGTATCCAATCTGCAGACCAATCTGGTGCAACATAACTACCATGTCCCCAAATAGAACCTACTTCCATTCCTCCAATAGATTCCCAAACATTCTGACCAATTTGTATGTCTGCTTTGGTTAAAAATATTTCTCCGGTTTCTTGTACGATAACGGTTTCTGGTATAGGTGGTTGTGTTTGATATACCTCTGTACCTACCCATATAAGTACTATAAAGGAAAGGGTTACTACACTAGCAAATGCGATCCAAACTTTTTTCATCTCTCTGTTATTATTATAAATTATACTACGTCTTTTACTCTTTGTACACTGTCTGCAACTGAAACTGTAAGTCTAATAATACAATCTTCTTTACAGTATAAATCATGCGGAACATTTGCGTCTAACTCAATTAGATCTCCTCTTTTTAATACTTGTTTTTCTCCTGTTACTCCAAAATCTATACTTCCTTCAAATAATTCTATAACAATAGGAAACGGAGCTTTGTGTTCTTTCATTTGTTGTCCTTTTTTCATAAGGATTCTTATTTCTTTTGTGGTTGCTGTTTTTAGTAATACGGTTACTGTTGGTTTATCTTCTCCGTAGATAAGATTTTCTGTTAAAGATGCTGGTTTCATAATTTTTGTTTTAATTAAGGTATAAAGAACTAAAAGACCTTTATATCTTTTATTGTGATAAATTTTAGCGTTTTAAAATAAATCCTTCTAAAGTCATATCATTAAGAATAGATTTTATAGAAGTGTTTTCTAACATGTTTTTTAAATTATTTCTAATATCAACAAACTTAAAATGTAGCGGACAAGGTGAATTTGCGTCACATTGTTTAAGTCCTAAACCACAGCCCACATAAATAGCATCTCCATCTAAAATACTAACAATTTCACTTAATTTAGTATCCATTTTTTCTGCTTCAATGGTAAAGCCTCCATAAGGACCTTTAACAGATTTTACAACCTTGTTTCTTGTAAGTTGTTGTAAAATTTTAGCTGTAAAAGCTTGTGGCGAATTAATTTCTTGTGATATAGTACTCATACTCACCTTCTTATTATCAGAACTCTGTTCTGCAATAAAAAGCACTGCTCTAAGACCGTATTCACAAGTTTTTGAAAACATATTATTATTTTATTTAATAACGCAAATATATTACATTTTTTATAACGGACAAATTTATCCTTTATTATTATTTAGAATATAATTCCATTATAAAAAGGATACATTTACCTATTTCTGATACACACAAAAAAAGCTATCAAGAAGATAGCTTTTAAACAAAAAAAATAGTAAAATTAATATATAGACACTTACTAATATTGGTCTAAATAACGGATTAATTTTAAAAACTTATTTTTTAATAGGTATTGAAAGTAAAGGAATATTTAAGCCAGAAGCCATCATTCTTGTTTTACTTTTATGAAGGATAGATTCCCAGAAACCATACCTTTTGGGCATCATTACTAAAAGATCTGAATTCGACTTTTTTACTTCTGCTTCTATGGCATCTATAACCGAATTCGATTTTACATTTTTATACAAAAGAGTAACGTCTTCTAATTCTTTATCTAAATTAGCATTAATTTCTGTTTGCAACTCTTCTACTTTTTTATCAACATAAAAAACAGTTACAATTGCGTTTAAACTAAGAGAAACCTGACGTAATTTTGCCAACGTTTTTAACGGAACACCTTCTAGTAAATCACAGGCAAAAAGGATGTTTTTAATCCCCTTAAACTTAGCACAAAGAGGAATTGCCAATACCGGAAATTCTTTCATACTAATTAAGGTAGTTGTAGGATTGCCAAGTAAATTTTGTTCTAAAGATTTAGGAGACATACCAATAACAATAAAACGCGCCTCATACAATTTCATTAAAGAATCTACTTCTTCCTCTAAATTGGTATAACTGCTTTTATAGGCTACTTCTATATTAAATTCTTTGCTTATTTTTAAAGCGTTTTCTTTTAATTTGTTTTTATTTATTTGAAAAAAATGATCTACAGAAGATGCAGGCAATCTACTGTTTGCAACATGCACAGGTAATCTAAAGGTGTTAAATAACACTAATTTAGTATTAAATTCTTGGGCTAATGCCGCTGCATATAAAACTGCATTTTCAGATAACTTAGAAAAATTGGTGGCTACGATAATACTCATAATTTAGTATCTTTAGTTTGTATCAAAGGTAAAAAATATACCCCACTAAACAGTAGTCTAAAAAAAGGATATATTGGTCTAAATCGATGATAATAAAAAACAGTGCTATCTTATTGATATTGGTATTCTCTGAATAAAAAAATCTAAATTATTAAAAAGTTAAGAAGTAATTTTTCTAAATTTAGAGGGTGATAATCCTGTATTTTTCTTAAAATATTTACCAAAAAAAGATTGATCGCTAAACTTTAATTCATTTGCTATTTGAGAAATACTTAATAAAGGGTTACTTAAAAGCAATTTAGCTTCCATAATAACGGCATCATCTATTAATTGACCAGCAGTTTTACCCGAAACATCTTTTAATACTTTAGATAAATGCCCTGGTGTTAAAAACATACTATCTGCATAAAATTTTACAGAACGCTCATTTTTAAAATGATCATTTAATTTTTTTAAAAAACGAAGTGTTATTTCTTGTTGTCTAGATAAATGTGCATCTAAATTAGGGTGTTCCCTTTTAAAAATTGCTCCGTAATGATATAACAACAAACCAAAAGAATGCATAATAATTTCATTTCTATAAGGCATATCAGTAGTATCTGCATCATTGTTTTTTGCTAATAATTTAGAGAGCAGTACAGAAGTAGCTTCTTCTTCTTTTGTTAATTTTAACTTAGGATAACTATTAGCTGTTAAAAAATCGACACCTTTAAATTCGTTTTTATTTAAAAGTATTTTAAAAATAAAATCTATGGTAAAACTAACGCCTATAATTTCTAAATTATGACTCGTTTCAACAATCTGTAAAACCGTTTGAGGTTTTATAGTAATCATCTCACCAGCTTGCAGTATATGTGTAATTAAATTTAATTGTACTTTAAAAGTACCTTTAAGTATCAATAAAAAAGTATAATTACCAGCTCTAAAGGGTTCTATAAAAGGGGTTTCATCAAAATTATTTTTAGACAAATGAATGTGCAAATCACTATCTTTTTGTGGTTTGTCTCCAAGTAGATCAACAATATCGTTAATGGTATAATTTTTAATAAAAGGTGTTTGCACTTAAGAAAATCTATAAATTAGATATCAAAGATACCTATTTATCATTTTATGATCTTATTTATTGCCTCTCCCCTTTTTAATTAGTTAATAACGTGTGGTATCATTTAATCTTATAATAGTATAAATATAAAGATTTGTTAAAAAAGAATGAACATTCATTTTTATTCATATCTTTGTAGTCTAAAACAAAGTAATGAAACATTTTTGGAATCTTTTACGTATCGTGTTCGCTTTATTTATGATATATGCAGGGAGTCAACATTTTATAAAACCTGATTTTTTTTCAGTGTTTGTTCCTGATTTTTTACCATTTAAAAGCTTTATAATTTATGCATCCGGAATTGTAGAAATACTTTTAGGGGTATTTTTAATAATACCAAAATATACAAAGTTAGCTGCAATCGGAATTTTAATTTTGATGTTACTGTTTTTACCGATTCATATTTGGGATGTGTTTACAGATACACCAGCTATTGGTAGCCATAAAGCGGCTGTTATAAGATTACCAATACAGTTTATATTAATTGCTTTGGCCTATAAATTTCAAAAAAATAAGTAATGGCAAAACTTCAAAAAAGTATCGATAAAAGAAACGCTTTAATAAAAGCAACTATAGAGTTGGTAAACAATAACGGTTTTCATGCAACACCTATGAGTAAAATTGCTAAAATGGCTAACGTTTCTCCTGCAACCATTTACTTGTATTTTGAAAACAAACAAGATTTGGTAAACAAAACATACATAGAAGTAAAAGCAAGATATACAGATTATGCTTTTGAAACTTATGATGCTAATATGCCCATAGAAGAAGGCTTTAAATTAATTTGGAATCGCATTGCAAACTTTAAATTAAAGGAGTGTGAAAACGCTATGTTTTTAGCTCAATGTGACAATACACCAATGATTGATGAACCAAGTAGACAAGAGGGAATTAAACATTTACAACCCCTACTCGACCTTTGGATTAAAGGTAAAAAAGAGGGCATTATAAAACCTATGTCAGAATATTTATTGTATGCTTATGCAATCAATCCTTTATCTTTTTTAATGATGGCAGAAAAAAGAGGTTCTTTTAAGTTAGATCAAACGCATTTAGAAGAAGCCTATCAATCTGCTTGGAACAGTATAAAAGTCAGTAAATAGAATGAAAAAAACGGCTATTATACTAGGTGCAACCGGCTTAACAGGTAACAATATTCTTCAAAAATTAATAGAAGATGAACGATACAAAAGCATAAAACTGTTTTCTCGTTCTAAAATAGAAGGACTACCTAAAAAAGTGATTCAATTTACAGGTGATCTTTTAAATTTAGAACAATTTAAAGACGATTTTAAAGCAGACGAAGTATACTGTTGTATTGGCTCTACTGCTAAAAAAACACCAGATAGAACGCTTTATAAAAAGATAGATTATGGAATTCCTGTAGCTGCAGCAAAATTAGCTAAAGATAACAACATCCCCACTTTTATAGTGATTTCTGCCATGGGAGCCAATAAAAATAGTACTGTTTTTTATAACAAAACAAAAGGAGAAATGGAACAAAGTGTTTTACAGCAAAACATTAAAAACACCTTTATTTTAAGACCTTCTTTAATTGATGGAGAACGAAAAGAGCAACGGTTCTTAGAAAAAATTGGTTTAGTGGTTTTTAAAATCATTCAACCATTATTTATAGGAAAACTAAAAAAGTATCAGATAATAAATGCTGAAAGTATTGCAAAGGCAATGATCCTTTTAGCAAACAATAAAAGTAATACCGAGGTAATTATTCCCTCAAACGATATAAAACAAATTTCAATAAACAATTAAAATTAAATAGATGGAATTATTAGATAAATTAAACTGGAGATATGCTGCTAAAGCAATGAATGGAGAGAAAGTTTCTGAAGATAAAATAGAACGTATCTTAGAAGCTGCACGTTTATCGCCAACATCAAGTGGTTTACAACCGTTTGAAATTTTTGTCATTAAAAATCAAGATATTAAAGAAAAAATTAAACCAGTAGCTTGGAATCAATCTGTAATAACAGACTGTTCTCACCTACTTGTTTTTGCTGCTTGGGATACTTATACGGAAGATCGTATTAATTATATGTTCGATTTAACAAACGAAATTCGTGGTTTTAAAAACGAAGGTTGGGAAGCTTACCGCCAAATGTTATTAGGCATGTATCCTCAAAAAGATGCAGAAGAAAACTTTAATCATGCTGCAAAACAAGCCTATATTGCTTTTGCAAATGCTATTACAGCTGCTGCTTATGAAGGTGTAGATGCAACTCCATTAGAAGGTTTTGATGCAAACGCTGTAGATGAAATTTTAGGTCTGCGTGAAAAAGGTTTACGTAGTGCAGTTTTATTACCAATTGGTTATAGAGCAGAAGATAAAGATTGGTTGGTAAACTTAGTAAAAGTTAGAAAACCAAT
Source organism: Polaribacter staleyi (assembly GCF_038024045.1). Lineage (NCBI taxonomy): Bacteria > Pseudomonadati > Bacteroidota > Flavobacteriia > Flavobacteriales > Flavobacteriaceae > Polaribacter > Polaribacter staleyi. The sequence goes on from NZ_CP150665.1 coordinate 539,074, forward strand.
GACAGATTTAGTAACCGTTATAGAATAAAAATAATATGAATAAAACAATATTATTAAACAATAGACCCGAAGGGAAACCTACTGTTTCTAATTTTGAATTCTTAACAGACAATACAGAAATCGAAATTAAGAAAGGAGAAATTCTTTTAGAAACAGCTTACGTTTCTGTTGATCCTTATTTAAGAGGAAGAATGAGTGCTGCAAAATCGTATGTTCCTTCTTTTGAATTGAATAAACCAGTACAATCTGGTATTATTGCTAAAGTTATTGCTTCTAAAAACGAGAATTTTAAAGAAGGTGATTTTGTTTCTGGAATGTTAAATTGGCAAACACAACAAGTTTCTAATGGCGAAGGTCTTTTAAAAGTTGATGGTTCTAAAGCTCCTTTAAGTACTTATTTAGGTGTTTTAGGAATGACTGGTTTAACAGCCTATTTAGGTTTAAATCAAATAGGGAAACCTGTTGCGGGAGAAACCATTGTAGTTTCTGGTGCTGCTGGTGCTGTTGGTTCTATTGTTGGGCAAATAGCTAAAATAATGGGACTTAATGTAATTGGTATTGCAGGTACTGATGAAAAAATTGCAATGCTTAAAACTAAATTTGGTTTTGATGCTGGTATCAATTACAACACAAGTAAAGACGTTAATGCTGATATTAAAAAATTAGCGCCAAATGGTGTAGATATTTATTTTGATAATGTTGGCGGACCAATATCTGATGCCGTATTTTTCAATATCAACCGTTTTGCTAGAATTATTATCTGTGGTGCAATCTCTGTTTATAACAAAACAGAATTACCTACAAGTTTAAGCGTACAACCTTTTTTAGTTAAAAACAGTGCTTTAATGCAAGGGTTTATTGTTTCTAATTATGCGGATAAATTTCCTGAAGCAATGAAACAATTATCTACCTGGTTATTAGAAGGAAAATTAACATATACAGAAACCATAGTAGATGGTTTTGATAATATACCCAATGCTTTTATCGATTTATTTGAAGGTAAAAACAAAGGAAAAATGATCGTTAAAATTTAAAAAAGAAAAGAAGATGAACAATTTTGAATTTAAAAACCCAACCAAAATTATTTTTGGAAAGGACACAATTAAACAATTAGAAACAGAAATACCTAAAAATGCCAAAGTATTATTATTGTATGGTGGCGGAAGTATCAAGAAAAACGGAATTTACGATCAGGTAAAAAAAGCCTTAGCAAATATTGAACTTGTAGAGTTTGGAGGAATCCCTGCAAACCCAGAATACGCAACTTTAATGGAAGCTTTAAAAGTGGTTAAAGAAGAAAATATCACCTATTTATTAGCCGTAGGTGGAGGTTCTGTAATAGACGGAACCAAATTTTTATCTGCAGCAGCTGTGTTTGATGGAGAAACTCCTTGGGATATTTTAACCAAAAATATTAGAACAGAAAAAGGAATGCCATTTGGTACGGTGTTAACATTACCAGCTACAGGATCTGAAATGAATTCTGGTGCAGTAATTACAAGAAGAGAAACTAAAGAAAAATTAGCAATGGGGGGTCCAGGTCTATTTCCTCAGTTTTCTATTCTAGACCCACAAGTTATTGCTTCTATTCCAAAACGTCAATTGGCAAACGGAATTGCAGATGCTTTTACGCACGTTTTAGAACAATACATGACTTACCCAGTAGGTGCTATGTTACAAGATCGTTTTGCAGAAAGTATTTTACAAACGTTAATTAAAGTTGCTCCTAAGGTTTTAAAAGACCCTACAAATTATAAAGCTGCTGCTAATTTTATGTGGAGTTGTACAATGGCTTTAAATGGATTAATACAAAAAGGGGTACCAACAGATTGGGCTGTTCACGCAATGGGACATGAACTTACCGCTTTATTTGGTATAGACCACGCGCGTACTTTAGCAATTATTGCTCCTAGTCATTACAAGTATAATTTTGATACTAAAAAAGCAAAATTAGCTCGATATGCAGATCGTGTTTGGAAAATTAAAAAAGGAAGTAAAGACGATAAAGCTTACGATGCTATAGAAAAAACAGTAGACTTTTTTCATAAATTAGGTATAGACACCAAATTATCTAATTACACAGATGATTATGAAGGAACTGCAGAAGAAATAGCAAAACGTTTTACAGATCGTGGTTGGTTAGGTTTAGGTGAACACCAAAACTTGTCTCCAGATAAAGTAAAAGAAATTGTAAAAATGTCTTACTAATTTTAAGTATGAAAATTACAAAAATAATAGCTTTAACACTTACTATTATTACAGCCTCGGGTTGTAAGGATGTAAAAAAAGAAACAACTTCTAAAAAAGTTTTAGAAGTAAAATCAACAATTAAAAAAGATAAAAAAATGAATATATTATTTGTATTAACATCTCACGATAAGTTAGGTGATACCGGAAAAAAAACAGGATTTTGGGTAGAAGAATTTGCTACTCCATATTACACTTTATTAGATAAAGGAGCCAACATTACTATTGCAACACCAAAAGGTGGTGCTGCACCAATAGACCCAAGTAGTGATGCACCAGATGCAGCTACAGCAGCTACAGATCGTTATAATAATGATGCTGATGCTAAATCTAAAATTGCCAACACAAAAGTATTAGCAGATATGAATCCAGATGATTTTGACGCTGTTTTTTATCCTGGTGGTCATGGGCCTTTATGGGATTTAACCAATGATAAAGTGTCTGTTGCATTAATCGAAAAATTTAATACTCAAGCAAAACCTATTGCATTTGTATGTCATGCTCCTGCAGTATTAAGAGATGTAAAAAATGCAGAAGGAAAAGCATTGGTAAAAGGTAAAAAAATAACTGGTTTTTCTAATAAAGAAGAAGCTGCCGTTGGTTTAACAGAAGTTGTACCGTTATTATTAGAAGACATGTTAATAGAAAGTGGTGCTTTTTATTCTAATGGAGAAAACTGGGCTCCGTATGCTGTACAAGATGGTAATTTAATTACAGGTCAAAATCCTGCTTCATCAGAATTAGTTGCAGAAAAACTATTAGAAAGTTTAAAATAATTAGTTAGTTTTAGTTTGGTTTTATGTAAAAGGTTGTCTGTAAAAAGACAACCTTTTTTTAATTATAAAACGTTTTGTATATTTTGTTATAGTTAGCAAAATTTCCGTATAAGTAAACAAAAAAGACTCACTATTAGCGAGCCTTTTTATCAAAAATAATTTATAATAAACCTGTTTTTATCTTTCCTTTTCATAGAAAATTTAATTAAAATACATTTAATACTCTAAAATTAATAATTTGGTTTATTAAGCTACAAATATTGTTATAATTTACTACTTAGTCAATACCTATAATTAGGTATATTTGTACTAATGAAAGAAATAACTAGTATCCAAAATCCGTACGTAAAAAACTTGCTAAAACTGCAAGATAAAGCTCGTGAACGAAAAAAACAGGAACTCTTTATTATTGAAGGAAAACGAGAAATTACATTAGCAATTTCTGCTAATTATGAGTTTGATACCATTCTTTTTAATCCTGATTTAATTTCAGAGAATGAAATTTTACACCTTTTTAACGCCAATGTAAATAGAATTTTAATTTCTAAAGAAGTCTATCAAAAACTGGCTTACAGAGATTCTACAGAAGGCATTATAGCCGTTACAAAAGCAAAAGACTTCTCCTTAAAAAATATTCAATTTAAAACCAAAAACCCACTAATTTTAGTTACAGAAGGTGTTGAAAAACCTGGAAATATTGGTGCTTTACTAAGAACTGCCGATGCTGCAAATATTGATGCTGTTTTTATAGCAAATCCTAAAAGCGATTTGTACAATGCCAATATTATAAGATCTAGTGTTGGTTGTGTTTTTACCAATCAAATTGCGGTAGGCACATCCGAAGAAATAATTGCGTTTCTTCAAGAAAAAAATATTGATATTTATGCTGCTACTTTGCAAAATTCTAATGAATATCATCAAGAAAATTACACAAAAAGTACTGCAATAGTTGTGGGTACAGAAGCTACTGGTTTAACAGAAATTTGGAGAGAAGCTGCTTCTCAAAATATAAATATTCCCATGCAAGGACAAATAGATTCTATGAATGTTTCTGTTTCTGCTGCAATTATTCTGTTTGAAGCAAAAAGACAAAGAAATTTTAAGTTATAAAGAATGAAAGTATTAGGAATTGATATAGGTGGGTCTGGAATTAAAGCCGCAATTGTAAACACCAAAACAGGAGAATTACTTTCTGAAAGACATAGAATAGACACTCCAAAACCTGCAACTCCAGAAGCTGTTGCAAAGGTTATAAACCAAATGATCGTTTTTTTTAACTGGAAAAAGGCTGTAGGTTGTAGTTTTCCAACCACAATTGTAAATGGTAAATGTATTCATCCAGGAAATTTAAGTGAAAAATGGTTAGACCTAAAAGTAGATAAATTATTTAGAAAAGAATGTAAATTACCTTTTTATGTTAGTAACGATGCAGATTTGGCAGGTTTAGCTGAGGTAAGTTTAGGAGCTGCTAAAAAAGAAAAAGGTGTTGTTATTATGATTACCATTGGTACCGGAATAGGTTCTGGTTTATTTTTTAACGGTAACTTAATTCCTAATTTAGAAATAGGTAAAATGTTGCATACAAATGGTGAAATAATTGAATTTCATACAGCAGATTCGGTAAGAAAAAAAGAGAACTTAAAATTAAAAGATTGGGCAATAAGATTCGATTCTTTATTAGAATATATTAGAATTGTTTACACACCTAGTTTAATTGTTTTAGGTGGAGGTATTAGCAAAAGATATGACGGTTTTAAAGAACATTTACAAACCGAAGTAAAGGTTAAAGTAGCGGAATATAAAAACAATGCGGGTATTATTGGAGCTGCAATTTACGCGAGTAAAGAACATAAAAAATAAAATAGGTATTTCTATTAAAGTGTAAAAAGTAATGATTTTTAGAAAAGCAACTCAAAAAGATATTTCTATAATCGTAGAAATGATGGCAGATGATGAACTTGGTAAAAAAAGAGAAAACTTTCAAACCCCTCTACCAGATTCTTATCTAAAAGCATTTCAAATAATTGATGCCGATAAAAATCAAGAATTAATTGTTGTAGAAAACGAGAATCTTGAAGTTATCGGAACTTTACAAATTACCTATATTCAATATTTAAGTTATTGTGGCGGTACAAGAGCACAAATAGAAAATGTCTTTATAAGAAATGATCAAAGAGGACTCGGAATCGGAAAAAAAGTATTTGAATGGGCAATACAAAGAGCCAAAGAAAAAGGAGTACATGTAGTGCAATTAACTTCAGATAAACAAAGACCTAGAGCCATTCAATTTTACGAAAACTTAGGTTTTAAAGGGACGCACGAAGGTATGAAATTACATTTTTAATAAAAGTAATCCTTTCTATTATCAAAAAATGGCACACAAATTATAAGTCAAATTTTTCAAAATATTTATGCAACCAACTACTTTATTTTACATTATTATTTCCATTATAATTATCAGTTTTATTGTTGATAAAATCTTAGATGTTTTAAATGAAAAACATTTTGATGATAAAATTCCTGAAAAACTAAAAGATGTTTATGATGAAGAAGAATATAAAAAATCACAGGCTTATAAAAAAACAAGTGCAAAATTCTCTAACATAACCACATTATTTTCTACACTATTAACCTTAATTTTCTTTTTTGTAGACGGTTTTAAATATGTAGATTCTTTTGCAAGGACATATACAGAGAACCCTATTTTGGTGGCTTTAATTTTCTTTGGAATCATTATGTTAGGTTCAGAAATTATGACCACGCCGCTCTCCTATTACAGCACATTTGTTATTGAAGAAAAGTTTGGTTTTAACAAATCTACTATAAAAACTTTCTGGTTAGATAAAGCAAAGGGTTTGTTAATGGGTGCTTTATTAGGTGGCGGAATTTTAGCTTTAATTATATGGTTTTATCAACTGACAGGTAAAAATTTCTGGATTTACGCTTGGATTCTAGTAGCAGTATTCTCTTTGTTTATGAACATGTTTTATGCAAAACTGATTGTTCCTTTATTCAATAAGCAAAGTCCGTTAGAGAATGGCGAATTAAAAGCTGCCATAGAAAAATATGCTAAAAAAGTAGGTTTTACCATCAATAATATATTTGTAATTGATGGCTCTAAACGTTCTACAAAGGCAAATGCATATTTCTCTGGTTTTGGTTCTCAAAAAAGAATTACTTTGTATGATACCTTAATTAACGATTTAAATACAGATGAAATTGTAGCTGTTTTAGCACACGAAGTTGGTCATTATAAAAGAAAACACATCATTTTTAATCTAATCTCATCAATTCTTTTAACAGGGTTTACTCTTTTTATTCTTTCACTATTTATTAATACACCTATTTTATCAGAAGCATTAGGGGTTGCAAAACCAAGTTTTCATATTGGTTTAATTGCTTTCGGAATTTTATATTCGCCAATTTCAGAAATAACAGGATTATTTATGAATTATATGTCGCGGAAATTTGAATATCAAGCAGATAATTTTGCTAAAGAAACATTTGAAGGAAAAGCACTTATAACATCACTAAAAAAATTATCTAAAAATAGTTTAAGTAATTTAACTCCGCATCCTGCATACGTTTTTGCGCATTACTCACATCCAACTTTGTTGGAAAGAATAGAAAATTTAGAAAGTTAATTTTTTTCGATAACAGAGTTAACAATATCCTTTATCATATTTTTATCTTTAGTAGGTGCATTAACAGCTAACATTGTGGTTAATTCTATACAAGTATTTTGTTGCTGTTTAATGTAATATATGTGTTTTGCAAATTCAATACCTTTTTTAATTATAGTACCAGAAAAGACCAAAACATTTTCTTTATTTAACTTTTTTTCTCCTTTAAAAGGAATCCCTTTATTTATTGCTTTGTTGTTTATCTTATCTTTTTGAGCATCATAGGAAATAGGAATAATTACCGCCAAAACTAAAGCTTCTGGTTTTTTTGATACGTACATGTTTTGGTAAACATTTGTAAAAATATCCTTATCAATATTTATAGAAACTTTCTTTTTTTGAAGTTCAAAAAGAGCATTTTTTGTTTTTTTATCTTGAGAATAGATGTTAAAACTAAAAAATAAGAGTAATAAAGCGAGACCAATGTTTTTCATAGGACAAAAATAGCAAATAATTGCATTTAGAAAACGAAATACTTGTATGTTAAAATACTTATTGCTAATTTCACTTTAAGTTAACCCCAATTTTAAAATTCAGTTTTTGGAATACACAGTAACCATAGAAGAAGAAAATAAAGAGATAGCAAAACGATACAAAGATTTGCTAAAAGGAACTTATGAGATTTTATCTAAAGAAGATAAAGAACTTATTAGAAAAGCCTTTGATATTGCTGTAGATGCACATTCTCAGCAACGTAGAAAAACCGGCGAACCTTATATTTACCATCCAATTGCTGTTGCCAAAATTGTTGCCTATGAAATTGGTTTAGATGCCGTTTCTATTGCTTCTGCCCTTTTACACGATGTGGTAGAAGATACAGATTATACCATAGAAGATATGGAACATCTTTTTGGTGAAACTATTGCCAAAATTGTAAACGGATTAACCAAAATTTCTCGCTTAAACAAAGAGCAAGACGCTTCTATACAAGCAGAGAATTTTAGAAAAATGCTTTTAACATTAAATGATGATGTAAGGGTTATTTTGATAAAAATTGCAGACAGACTGCACAATATGCAAACCATGGATGCAATGCCTGCACACAAACAGGTAAAAATTGCATCTGAGACATTATACATTTATGCTCCTTTAGCACATCGATTAGGGCTGTATAATATAAAAACAGAATTAGAAGATTTAGGTTTAAAATATACAGAACCAGAGGCTTATTACGGAATTTTAGGTAAAATAAAAGAAAGTAAAGAAGATCAGAAAAATTATTTACAACGCTTTGAGGATACTTTAAAATCTGGTTTAGATAAAGAAAATTTTGAATACGAAATAAAAGGTAGGTTTAAATCTATTTATTCTATTCGTAGAAAAATGATCAATCAAAATGTAACTTTTGATGAGGTTTATGATAAATATGCTATTAGAATTATATATGAACCCAACTCTAATGATGATAAATTTGATGCTTGGAAAATTTATACCATTGTAACCGATTATTTTAAGCCAAACCCTACTCGATTAAGAGATTGGATTTCGCAACCTAAATCTACCGGTTATGAAGCCTTGCACATTACCGTAGTTGGGCCAGATTCTCAATGGGTAGAAGTGCAAATTCGTTCTAGCAGAATGAATGAAATTGCAGAAAAAGGCTATGCAGCACACTTTAAATACAAGCAAGGAGAAACAAAAGATAACGGATTAGAAGATTGGTTAAATAAATTAAAAGAAACTTTAGAAACGCAGACTTTAAATGCCGTTGATTTTGTAGAAAATTTTAAACTGAATTTATATTCTAAAGAAATTTACGTTTTTACTCCTAAAGGTGATTTAAAATCGCTTCCAAAAAATGCTACTGCTTTAGATTTTGCATTTTCTATACATACAGATGTTGGTTTAAAATGTAGAGGCGCAAAAGTTAACGGAAAATTAATGCCTTTAAGTCATCAACTAAAAAGTGGTGACCAAATAGAAGTAATAACTACAGCCTCTAACAAACCCAATTCTAGATGGTTAGATTTTGTAATTACCGCAAGAGCAAAAGCAAAAATTAGAGCTGCTTTAAATGAAGAAGAAAAGTTAATTGCAGAAGAAGGAAAAGCCATCTTAATGCGTAAACTACGTCATTTAAAAATTACTTTTAATGATAAAACGGTTAATGAGCTTGTAAACTATTTTAAATTAAGAACCAGTTTCGATTTATTTTATAGAATAGGAAATGGTGCTATTGACAATACACTTTTAAAAGCGTTTGTATCGCAACGAAATAGTAAAATTTTAAATTTCTTTAAAACCAAATTAACTAGAAACACGGCCGAAAAAGAACATCCGGATACCGATGCGGTAACTCAAAAATTTGATGCCTTAGTTTTTGGAAAAGATGAACAAAAACTAGATTATAAACTCTCTAAATGTTGTAATCCAATACCTGGAGATAAAGTTTTTGGCTTTTTAACAATAAATGAGGGGATAAAAGTTCATAAAATGAACTGTCCGAATGCTATTTCATTACAATCGAACTACGCATATAGAATTATGCCTGCAAAATGGATTGATTCTACCAAACAAGATTTTAAAGTAATTTTAGAAATATCAGGAGTTGACAATCAAGGAATGGCAAACGATGTAACTCGTACCATTTCTAACAATATGGGTGTTTTTATTAACAGTATAAACATTAAAGGAGATGAGGGCGTTTTTGAAGGAAAAATTTCTATTAGTGTTAAAAATAGCTCACAATTAGATAAACTAATAAAAAACCTTCTTAAAATAGAAGGCGTAAAAAAAGTAGAACGTGTTAATACTTTGTAAATATCATTTGATTAAAAGTCTTATTTTATTAAGAAATAACTGTAAATTTGCTTTTTGTAAAAAATCATTCATAAATGAGTAATCCTCTTGAAAATCAAGAAATAGTAAAAAAAGTTTTCACTACCTATTTAGGAGAAAATAAGCATAGAAAAACTCCAGAACGCTATGCTATACTTCAAGAAATATATGTAGCCGACGAGCATTTTGATATAGAATCTCTCTATATTAAAATGAAAAACAAAAATTATAGGGTTAGTAGAGCTACACTTTATAATACCATAGACCTACTTTTAGATTGCGGTTTGGTTAGAAAACATCAATTTGATGGACAATCGATGGCGCGTTATGAAAAAAGTTATTTCGATAAAAATCACGATCACGTTATTTTTACCGATTCTGGAGAAGTTAAAGAATTTTGTGATCCAAGAATACAAATTATAAAGAAAACAATAGAAGACGTTTTTGATATTGATATTCATAATCATTCACTTTATTTTTACGGAACAAAAAAAAACAAATCTTAATTAACAACACAACAATAAACAACAATTAACACAACTATAATGGCTGTAGATTTATTACTAGGATTACAATGGGGAGATGAAGGAAAAGGTAAAATTGTAGACGTACTTACAAGAAACTATGATATCATTGCACGTTTTCAAGGTGGTCCAAATGCGGGACATACTTTAATTTTTGACGGACATAAACATGTCTTACACACAATACCTTCTGGAATATTCCATAAAACAGCTTTAAATGTAGTTGGTAATGGAGTTGTAATTGACCCAGTAATCTTTAAAAAAGAATTAGAAAATCTAGACAAACACAACATAGATTATACGTCTAAATTGTTAATTTCTAGAAAAGCACACTTAATCTTACCAACACACAGATTATTAGATGCAGCTTCAGAAACATCTAAAGGAAAAGCTAAAATTGGTTCTACATTAAAAGGAATTGGCCCAACTTATATGGACAAAACCGGTAGAAACGGAATGAGAGTTGGAGATTTAGAATTAGAAGATTGGAAAGAAAAATATGATGCTTTAACAGCTAAACATATTAAAATGTTAGAATTCTTTGATGTTCAAGTAGAATATGATTTAAAAGAATTAGAAGCAGAATTTTGTAGAGGAATTGATAAATTAAGAACTTTAGCTTTTATTGATAGTGAAGAGTTTTTAAACCAAGCTATAAAAGATAAAAAAACAATATTAGCTGAAGGAGCACAAGGATCTTTATTAGATATTGACTTTGGTACTTATCCTTTTGTAACTTCTTCTAACACTACTGCAGCAGGTGCTTGTACTGGTTTAGGTGTTGCTCCAAATAGAATTGGTGAAGTTTTTGGTATCTTTAAAGCATACACTACTCGTGTTGGTTCTGGACCTTTTCCTACTGAATTATTTGATAAAGATGGTGAAGATATGGCTAGAATTGGTCATGAATTTGGTGCAACAACAGGTAGACCAAGACGTTGTGGTTGGTTAGATTTAGTAGCATTAAAATATGCTGTAGATGTAAACGGTGTAACACAATTAATGATGATGAAAGGTGATGTTTTATCTGGATTTGATACCTTAAAAGTTTGTACTTCTTACAATTATAAAGGTGAAGAGATTTCTCACTTACCATACAATATAGAGCCAGAAAATGTTTCTGTTAACTATACAGAATTTAAAGGTTGGGAAGATGATTTAACAAAAATGACTTCTGCAGACCAATTACCAAAGAATTTAATGGACTATGTTGCTTTTATTGAAAAAGAAACAGGAGTTCCTGTATCTATCGTTTCTGTTGGTCCAGATAGAAAACAAACAATTACTAGATAATTAGTAATTTACTATAAAATTAAAAAGCATCTTTCAATATTTTGAAAGATGCTTTTTTATGTTCAATTCTAAAAAATTACTTTAACTTTTCTATTTCTTCGCTAATTAATATTAATTTATGTTGCTGAAACTGAAGTGCATTTAAAAGCGCTTCTTTTTGATCTACAAAGGCATCTTTTTTCTCTAAAAACAATTCTGTATAATACTCAATTCCGGCTTCTAAATTCTTTTTAAACTTTAATAAATAACGCAATTGTTTTTTATCTATTGTAGCTTTAATATCCGCCACTTTTTTTTGTAAATGCGTAACGTAAAGCGATAACTCTTTTACAAAAACATTAGGTCTGTCTATTCTAGATATCATGTTTTTTCTACCATAAATATGATCTGTAATTCCACGTAAGCTCATTACTTTATCATAATATGCCATATTAGGTCCAGGACAAACAGAAACACCATCGCCCGTTTTTTTGGTACTTACATTATTTAAAATTAATGTAGAAGTACTTAAACCAACACAAATGCAAGATTTCTCAATAATTGCATTGTACTTGCGTGCTTTATCTTCTGCGGATAACTCTAAAGCATCTAATTCTTTTAATTTTAAATGCTGATATTCTCTTGATGCAGTACACAAACCTGTTTCTTTAAATTCGTAATTTAAAGCGATAAATTTATTAGGACAAGCACTACCTGGTCTATTTTTATCGATATGTTGTTGTTTTTGAATATCTTTTGTATTGCCTTTAAGCGTATTAAAAGGAACGCCTAATGGAGATGTATTACTTAAATACAAGTCTTCTTCTTTAGCGCTTGCCAATTTTTCCATCGTTTTGGCATCTACACTTGTAGCTTCTGGAACCAATAAAAACGGACTTCCCCACCCTACTGAATCTAATTGATATTCTTCCATTAAAAAAGCATGTTCTTCATCGGTACCAACACCACCTTGAGTGGTAATCTTTAATTCTAAATCCTTAGCAGGTAAAATTTTATCGGCATCTTTTAAAGCTTCCATTAATAATGATAATGTTGTACTTTTTAGAGTTTCTTTATTTTCTTTAAACTCCTTTAAAACAGGTCCCATTAAAAAACCATCTGTTGCAAAGGCGTGTCCACCACAATTTAATCCAGATTCTATTCTATATTCTGAAACCCATAAGCCTTTTTTAGCTAAAAATTTTCCTTGAATAAGAGCAGATCTATAATCGCTTACCTTTAAAATAATTTTCTTTTTAATGTAACCGCTTTCATCAGGAAAAAAATCTTTAAAATTACTCATATAAGCATATAATCTAGGATTCATACCTGCAGAAAGTACTAATGATGAAGCTAATTTACTTTCAGAAAAACCTCTTAAAGCTGCATGCGCATCATTATACTCTATAGGTAACATTTCTTTATCTAAATAATTTGCTTTATCAATTTTGGTCATAATATTGACATCGATACTCCCCATAGACAAATTTTTATTTGCCCAATCTTTTATCTTAGAAAAATCTACACCTTCTTCTGTAAGTTTATGAAACTCTTTTTTTAAAGAAGAATATTCTGGTAACATATGAATATAATCTTTTAAAGCCTTACTTTTTTCTGAAGTAATATTTTTTAATTGATTAAATTTTTCTTCTGTTTGATCGTGTAATAGATTTAAATAAGAGGTAATTCTCTTTGCTCTAAAATCATCAACTTTATCTGAAATTTCTTTATAAGGTATTTCAAATTTTTCGCTGTAAATTTTACGCATTTTTTCTACTAAAATATCATCTACCAAAGAAATAACAGAATCTATACCAAATTGTGCTACTTTTAAAGGAGAGTCTATTGTAAAGCCAATTCCCATTACAGGAATGTGAAATGAATGTGCCTTTTTCATTGTTTATTTTAAATGTTAAATTAAATTTACTAAGCTTGCAATGTATGTTTAATTGTTTCTAAAAAACATGACCATTGTCATTAAAAAATTAAGAAATAAAATAAAAAAAACTGAGCATTAAGAAGTTAACACTCAGCTTTTACACTTTAGGGGAAATTGTATAATATGTTATTGGTTATTTTTCTTTTCTAAAAGAATAGCTTTTGGAAACAAAATATTATTTTCTAAATGTATGTGCTGATGTAAATCTTGTTCAAACTCATCTAATTTTGCATACAAGGCTTTAAACGTATTACAAGCTCCTTCTGGTGGTGTATAATTATTAGAAAGACGTTTTATTTCTTTTAAAATGTCACCTGCATTTTCATGCTCTTCTTCCATCATTCTAATAGGGTTATTTACCGTACCAAAATGTTGTTTAGGTGCCTTTGTTTCTTCTTTTTCTGCTTTTACCAATTGCTTAATAAAAGGAAACAAAACCATTTCTTCTTTTTTTAGATGGGCAGCTAATTCATTTGCAACCTCTATAAACAATTTATTAATCTCTACAACTTCTGTATAATGGTGGCCATGAACTTTTGCTACTTTTGCAGCATACTGTATTATTATAGGCGTACTTTCTGTAACATACGCATGATGAATATTTATAATATGATCTACTAAAAAATCTAGTTTCCAACTATCATAATTATAAGCATTAGACGTTGGATTGTTTATATTTAATAGTTCTTTTTCCATTTCTTCAAAAGAAACATTATGTTTTTTACATGCTTTTTCTATTGATATTCCTCCGCCACAGCAAAAGTCTATTCCGTGTTTTTTAAATACATCTGCAGTTTTAATATTATAGGTAACTACTTCTGCCACTGTATTATCTTTTGTAATTTTCATTTTAATGAGTATTAATTGTTTCTATAATTTTTTTAATTGTTTCTTTATTATCAACACCTAAACCTTCTTGTTGATGCACTAATTCTCCTCCTGGATTAAAAACACTTATAATGTTAGAGTGAGAAAAGTCTAAAGGAGAAATCTGTTTGTATTTTACCGCTAAAACATTAGCAAATTCTCTAACCCCACTTTCTGTACCTTGTAACAAAGTCCATTGTGGTCCTTCTAAAAAATTTTCTTTCGCAAAGGCTTTTAATTTTTCTGAAGTATCATTAACAGGATCTATACTGACTAAAACAAATTCAACCTCATTTTTTAAATCTGCAGGAATTTTGTCTTCAATATTTCTCATATCTGCTGTTAACCTCGGGCAAGCAGCTTTACAAGTTGTATAAATCATCACCATTACTAAAGTTTTACCTTTTAGCTCTTTCAACTCAATTTCTTTACCATCTTGTGTATTCCATTTTGTTGTTAGGTTAAAAATAGATTCTTCAGAAATAAAACTAGACAGAACTTTTGTTGCTACTTTTGATGTTGGCCTTAATTTCATTTCACAAACAGGACAATTTCCTTTTTCTGAATAGACTTTGTCCCCTTCACATTTCATAGGACATTGATATGCAACTTTATCCGTTTCTTTTGATGTTTTTTTATCACAAGAAACTAATAACGTAGCGGTTACAACCAACAATAATAAATATTTAAGTGTTTTCATTTTTCTATTTTTTAATATCTTTTACACATCTAAAACCAAGGTTTTTCATGGTGTATTTTGCTTTTAAACTTCCTCTAATGGCATATCTCATAAATGCAGCATAATTCATTAAATCTGTTGCATTTACAGCGGCACTACCACAAAATAAATTATTATCTGTATCTACATCTTTTCTAGACTCTCCAGAAACCAATACCGAATTAAAATCTATAGTCCACTCCCAAACTAAACCATGTAAATCGTACACATTCCAATAATTTTTAAATGTAGACCCTATGGTTTGATTAAACGTTTTTGGCTTTTCATACCAACTTAAAATAAACTGATTATAAGCCTCTTCTCTTCTTGCATCGGGTATGGTTTTATTTGCCATTGCTACATATTCCCATTCATCTACTGTTGGCAATCTTTTTCCTTGACATTCGCAATATTCTTTTGCTGCAAACCATGATACTTGAGTAATTGGCGATTTTTCTTTTTGGTTTTCACCTAAAATAGTATCCGATTTCCATGCGCGTAAATAGCTTTCATCTGCAAATAACTTTATCACCTTACTTTTTTGCCATTTTGGATATTTCTTTACAAAGTCTACATATTCTCTATTTGTTGCAGGATATACGTCTATTAAAAAATCCTTTATTTTAACATTTAAAGAATCTCTACCATACAAAGGCAAATACTCTCCTCCCTTAATTTGTACCATTTTAGATTGACAACTTGTGTACGTTGCATTTAGGAGGAATAAACAAATTGTCAATCTTAAAATAGTTTTCATCTTTTTTTAATTAAGGTTTTTAATGACTGCTTTTTACTTCTTTTACAGTGTTTACACTTACATTGGTTTTATTATTTCCCCAAGAGTTATAAACATAAGTAAGCACATCTGCAACTTCTTCTTCAGAAAGTGTTTGTTTGGTCATTACACTATTGTATTTGTTTCCGTTTACAGTAATTTCTCCTGTTTTTCCGTTTAAAACAATACCTACAGCTCTTTTAACATCTGCATTTAAATAATCTGATTTTGCTAAAGGAGGAAACGCATTCGGAATTCCTTGTCCTTCTGCTTGGTGACAAGCAAAACAAGTAGTCATATAAATTTGTTTACCATCAGCTATTTTTTTAGCTAAAGGTTTTTCTACGTTACTTACAGCCACTTTTTTCTTATCATTATTTGGCATTGTTTGAATAGTACCTCCTTCTGGATGATAAATTCCTTCTTGCTTAACACCAGAATATAATTTTTTATTTTCTTCTCCGGTTACTTTTAACATTCCTAAAGCCCCTTTATTAAAAGCTCTAAAAATAGCATGGTCTACAATAATAAATGTACCAGGAACTTCTACTTTAAATTCTACAATAGCAGCTCCTCCAGAAGGAATTGAAGTTGTTTGCACGTTTTCATTAATCATAGATCCTCCTTCTATATGTACTTTATCAAAGATTTCTCCAATAACATGAAAAGACGATGTTAAGTTTGGTCCGCCATTCCCTACAAATAAACGAACTGTTTCACCCACATTTGCAGTAATAGCGTTGTCTCCAGTTAAAGCACCAACTTTACCATTAAAAACTACATAATCTGCATCTTCTTTAATTGCTTTTGTCATATCAAAAGCTTGTAAACCTTTTTCATCAGTGGCACCTTTTGTATAAAAATCTCCTTGCATAATGTAATATTCTTTATCTACTTTAGGCAAACCACCTTCTGGTTCTATTAAAATTAAACCATACATTCCGTTTGCAATATGCATTCCTACAGGTGCAGTAGCACAGTGGTACACAAACAAACCAGGGTTTAATGCTTTAAAAGAAAACGTTTTTTTATGACCAGGCGCTACAAAAGAAGATGTTGCTCCACCTCCAGGACCAGTTACCGCATGCATATCTATATTATGTGGTAATTTATTATCTGGGTGATTAGACAACGTAAATTCTATTTCGTCTCCTACTCTAGCTCTAATAAAACTTCCAGGTACAGAACCACCAAAAGTCCAATACACATATTGTACACCATCTGTCATGGTTCCTTCTTTTTCAAGAATTTCCATGTCTATCAATAATTTCTTTGCGGTTCTATTACCTACTGGCGCAGGTACAAAAGGCGGTGAAGTTAATTCTGCCTCTATAGTTCCTTTAATATAAATGGAAGAATTATCTACCACTGCCATTTCTTTTTTTGGTTCACTCTTACAGCTCGTTAGCAGTAAGCCTGATGCGAATAATAAACATACTGTTTTTAAAAGTCTCATTTTTTCTTTGTTTTAATGTTGGTTAAAATAAAAGATTGTTTTGTCTTTTATTATTTACAACAAAAATATTATAGTTTGCAATAAGTAAAAATGATAATTATCATATAAAAAGATAAAAATATCTTTATATTTTTGTAAAAAAAACATGTTAACCAATTCTAGTAAATATGCCATTAGAGCAGTTCTCTATTTAGCAAATAATTCATCCGAAGACAATAAAATTGGTTCTAAGAAAATAGCCAAAGTATTAAACATACCTGCCCCGTTTTTAGCCAAAACATTACAAGAATTAACAAAAAAAGATATTATAAGTTCTGTTAAAGGTCCTCATGGAGGTTTTTACCTAACGGATAGAAACGATAAAAATACCCTGTATAATATTATCGATTGTGTAGATGATGCAGAAAAATTTAATCAATGTTATTTAGGTCAAACAGAATGTAGTGATGATAAACCCTGTGTAATCCATCATTTATATGTACCTTTTAAAAATAAATTACTACAAAAACTTAAAAATAAAACAATCTTAGAAATGGCTAAAGAATACGCTAAAGACAATAACCTTATTAATACTTTATAGTTTTTAATATGATTAAAGCTAAAACACAAAGTTTTGTAGCACTTTTTTATTTTTTAATCGCTGCGTCTTTAGGTATTTTATTGCGTCTTTTTCCTACTACAAATGTAAATGCCAATTATAAATTTATTGTTCACACGCATTCTCACGTGGCACTTTTAGGCTGGGTATATATAGGATTAACAACTTTAATTTTTCATCTATTTATAAAAGAAGAAGCTAAAAAAAAGTATTCAAAATTATTTTTAAGCACTCAGGTTACAATTTTAGGGATGTTAGTTAGCTTTCCAATAACTGGATATGCTTTATTTTCTATTATTTTTTCTACTCTATTTATTATATGTTCTTATTGGTTTTATGCTTTCTTTAGAAAAAACAACAATTTTAACAAAGGTAGTTTTGCTTATAAATTTATAAATACATCACTTATATTTATGATTATTTCTAGTGTTGGCCCTTGGGCTTTAGGAATTATTATAAACACCTTAGGAAGCACTTCTCATTGGTATAAAAATGCAATTTATTTTTACTTACATTTTCAATACAACGGTTGGTTTATTTTTTGTTTACTTGGGTTATTTTTCCACTTTTTAGAAAAAAATAATCGTGTTATTTCTTCAAAAAAAATCTCTACTTTTTTTAGGTTGATGATTGCCAGTTGTATCTTTACTTTGGCTTTATCTTTTTTATGGATAAACCCACCTATAACTATCTATATAATAGCGGTATTAGGAAGTGTTATTCAAATCTTTTCTTTACTCTTTTTTTATTCGATAATTAAAGAACAGAAAACATTTTTAAAGGATAAAATAAGTCGATTTTTCTTCAAATTAATCCGCTTAATTTTTGTGTTATTTTGTTTAAAAATAATAATACAAACAATTACTGCAATTCCGTATTTTGCAACCTTATCTTACCAAATAAAAGATTTTGTAATAGGATATTTACACTTGGTTTTTTTAGGTGTTATTAGTCTAAGTATCTTGTTTTTTTTACATCAGAATAAATTAATATCCATTCCCAAAAAATGGATACTAATTTATTTAACTGGTTTTATTCTTTCTGAAGTATTTATTTTTTACAAAGGTTTTTGTAATTGGCAGCAACTTTCTATCATCAATAATTATTATGTAATTTTAGTACTTGTTTCAGCACTACTACCTATAGGTGTTTTAGGTATTTTTATTTCTAATTTAAAAACTATTTATTCCACTCCAAAAGAACTTGTTTAGCAAATACTTCACATTGATTTAAAGTGTCTGTAACATGCTTTAAAGTAGTTTTTGGGTTTATTAAACACATTCTAATAACTACTTGATTTTGTAAAACAGTGGTAACCAAAAGTGCCTCTTTAGAATCTACAACTTTAGACGATATTTCTTGATTTAATTTATCTAATTCTTCTTCTGTTAAATCTTTATTTAAAGGATTGTACCTAAAATTAATAATAGCCAAAGTTGCAGGAGAAACAATTTCCCAGTTTTTACTTTTTCTAAGTGTATCTTCTGTTTTATCTGCTAAATCTATATTGTACGTTATTGCCTTTTTAAAAGCATTTAATCCGTAGGTTTTAATAGACATATAAAATTTTAATGCTCTAAACCTTCTTGTTAATTGAATTCCGTAATCATAAAAATTAATTTCAGATTCATTTCCTTCAATATCTCTTAAATATTCTGGTTTTTCGCTAAACGTATTGCTTAACCAAGAGGCGTCTTTTACTAATAAACAACCAATTTCATAAGGCTGAAAAAACCATTTATGAGGATCTACAGTTAAAGAATCTGCACGCTCTATACCTCGTAAAATTCTACTTCCTTTTTTAGATAATATTGCGGCACCTCCATATGCTCCATCAATATGAAACCAAAGATTTTCTTTTTCGCAAATATCTGCCAAAGCATCTAACGGGTCTACAGTACCAGTATTGGTAGTACCTGCAGAAGCAATAATACAAAATGGTTTTCTTCCTTCTAATTGGTCTTTTGCGATTTCGTTTTTAAGTTTATTTATACTAAACTTAAATTCTAAATCTGTTGGAATGATTTTTACTTGTTCTTTTTTAAAGCCTAAAACTCTAATTGCTTTAATATTAGATGAATGTGCTTGGTCTGATAAATAAATAACGGCATTGGAAAAATCATCGCCACATTTTATTCTTCTAGCAGTGGTTAAAGCTGTTAAATTTGCCATAGATCCACCACTTGTAAAAATTCCACCTCCTTTTGTTACCGGAAAGTCGAACATTTTTAACAACCAATTTAAAGTAACAATTTCTAGTTCTGCAGCGGCAGGAGAAACAATCCATCCACCCGAAAAAATATTAAATCCTGTTGCCAAAGAATCTGCCATGGTACTTATAAAATTACTTGGACCTGGTACAAAAGAAAAAGATTTAGGGTGCGTAGATATATTGGTATTTGGCAATACATTTTTAGCCACAAAATCTAACACTTCATCTGCAGGCGTTGCATTATCTGGCGCTTCTCTTAAAAAAATAGAATCCATTTCTTCTCTAGAAGCTTTACTTACAGGCTTTTTATTTTCCTCTTCATCATAATGATTTACTATTAGGTCTACTATTTTGTAGCCATAAGATTGCATTTCTTCTTTTGTTAAATAAAAAGGTGATTTCATGAAATTATAATTTTTTTGCAAATTACATGAACTTAAATTTCTAAAGAAGATAAAAATCAATTTTATTCGAATTTTAATCTATTATACCTCAAATAATCACTTTTTTTTATTTTGCATATAACTATTATTTATGCATGTTTTAAAGGCCTATTTTCCGAAAATCATATTGTTTTAACTTATTTATTTGCAATTATTTATAATAGTGACAAAAGTCATTTTTTATCACTAATAACTACACCAAATTTGTAATGAATTCAAAGTCTCTTATTGTGAAAGATCTAATGAATAAAAGTGTTGCTACTATTGTTACAAAAAACATTAATACAGCCTCGGTTTTTAAAAAATATAAAATAGATTTTAGTGTTCATGGCAACATGTTATTAACTAAAGCATGTGATAAAAAAAAGGTCAACATAAAAAATATTGTTAATGATTTAAAGGCCGTAAATAATAAAGTTTATTATTTAAAAGATTATAATTCTTGGGAGCTAGATTTTTTAATTGATTTTTTAGTAAATATTCAACATGAATATAAAGAAGAAAACATCTTATTTTTAAAAGAATATGGCGAAAAAGTTGCTAAAATATATGGCAAAGAATATAAAGAACTTTTAAAGGTTAATCGATTAATACAAAAAAATGCAGATACTATTCTAGAACACATGAAAAATGAAGAAAGAACTATTTTTCCGTATATCAAGAAACTTGTAGAGGCAAAAAATAAAAAAATTGTTGTAAACATTAGCAATTCTCCCTTAAATAGCCCCATAGAATCTATTGAAGATGAACATGAAAAAGTGAGTAAAATATTTAAAAAGATTTGCAAATTAACAAACAACTACAAAATTCCAGAAAACACATGTATTTCGTACAAAGTACTTTATTTAAAATTACAACAATTTGAGGAATTACTTTCTAACCACATGCACATAGAAAATAACATCTTATTTCCGAAAGCAAAAAAATTAGAAAAATCTTTACTTTTAGATCTTTAAATAAGCTAATTTTTAGTTTTCTTTAATAGGTAGCCATTTTCTTTTCATTATTTTTGCTTCAAATTCGTCAATTTGAAAAGAATACTTTTTTTATTTATTATTTTTTCTTCGCTAAATTCTTTCTCTCAAGAAAAGAAAAAAATTCAATATTACGCAGAACAACAAGAAGCTGATGAAGAAAAATATCCAGGTGCCACATTATTAATAGGTAATGTTAAAATGACTCATGATGGCATTATTTTAACAAGTCAACAGGCATTATACTATAAAGATAAAAATTTCTTTAAAGCTATTGGTAATGTTATTATTAAGCAAGGAGACACCATTACACAAACAAGTAATTATACCGATTACGATGCCAATTCTAAGCAAGCACTTTCTTGGGGAAATGTGGTTTTAAAAGACCCAACAATGACCTTAACTACAGATACATTACATTTTGATAGATTAAATCAAAAATTGTATTATAACAGTTACGCTACCATTAAAGACGAAACAAATACCTTAAAAAGTAAAAATGGTAACTTCTATTTAGAAGATAAAAAATTTACAGCCACCACTAGAGTAACCGTTGTAAACCCAGAACACCATTTAGAATCTGATCATTTAGATTATTATACAAACTCCGGACTTACTTATTTATACGGACCATCAACCATTACAAATACCAAAAACGATAATAGAATTTATTGCGAAAAAGGTTTTTACAATACAAAAACAGATGTTTCTCACTTTGTTAAAAATGCAAAACTATATTTAAAAGAAAGAACTGTAGAAGGTGACAGTTTGTATTATGATAAGCAAAAAGGGTTTGCCTCTGCCACTAATAATATTCAGGTAATAGACACGGTACAAAACTTTATTACCAAAGGAAACTATGCCGAAATTTTCGAATTAAAAGATTCTCTTTACATCATTAAACAAGCAGTTGCCATTTCTATTATAGACAAAGATTCTATGTTTATTCATGGAGATACCATTTTAGTTACAGGTAAACCAGAAAAAAGAAATGTAAGAATTTTTCATAATGTAAAAATCTTTAAATCTGATTTACAAGGAAAGTGCGATTCTATTCATACAAACCAAGAAACTGGTTTAACAAAAATGTTTAAAAAACCTGTAATTTGGTCAGATCAAAATCAAATTACCGGAGATACCATTCACCTACTCTCTAATGTAGAAACAGAAAAATTAGATTCGTTAAAAGTATTAAACAATGCCTTTATCGTTTCTAAAGATTCTATGTCTATTAAAGATTTTAACCAAATTAAAGGAAGAAACATGTTTGGTAAATTTAAAGAAAATAAACTTCGTTTACTTTTAGTAAAAGGAAATGCAGAGTCGGTTTATTTTAATAGAAATGAAGAAACCCAAGTTTTAGAAACCATTACCAAAGAAATATCTAGTAATATTGAGTTTACCTTAGATAAAGGGCAAATTGAAACCATAAAATATTTAAAAAAATCTGATGGTAATACCTATCCTCCATCAAAACTTCCGGACGATGTTAGAGAGTTGCAAGGTTTTATTTGGCGTGAAGAAGAGCAACCTAAAAAAATGGAAGATATTTTTATACATGATGATAAAATAAACATTCCTCTAAAAGAAGATACAAAAGAGAAAAAAGCACCTGTAATTCTTAATAAAAAAAAGAAGCTTACTACAATTCTAAAGCCGAAAGCTCTAAAACCTAATAGTTTTCCTAAAAAACAATAATCTTGAAAACAGATTTTTTTAAATACCAAGCACAAACTTCTCCTTACCCATTGGCTATAGAAGTTTCTACAGCAAAAGGAAGTTATATTTATGATACTTCCGGAAAAAAATATTTAGATTTTGTAGCAGGCGTTTCTGCAAATAGCTTAGGCCATAACCATCCCAAGGTTACAGATGCCATAAAAAAACAATTAGATGCTTATGCTCATGTAATGGTTTATGGCGAGTTTATACAGCAACCACAAGTAACATTATGTAAACTTTTAGCACAAAACTCTCCAAATAATTTAAATGCCGTATACATTACAAATTCTGGAACAGAAGCAACGGAAGGTGCTATAAAATTAGCCAAAAGAGTTACAAATAGGTCAGAAATAATTGCTGCAAAAACATCTTATCATGGTAACACCATGGGATCTATGAGTGTTTCTGGTATAGAACAGCAAAAACAAGCATTTAGACCTTTAATTCCCGGTACAAATTTTATTGAGTTTAATAATGAAATTGATCTTGTTAAAATCACCAATAAAACAGCTGCCGTAATTCTAGAAACCATACAAGGTGGTGCAGGTTTTATTGAACCCAAAAACGGGTTTTTATCTAAAGTAAAACAACGTTGTTTAGAAGTTGGTGCACTTTTAATTTTAGATGAAATACAAACAGGAATTGGAAGAACGGGTACTTTTTGGGGTTTTGAAAACTATAATGTAATTCCGGATATTATAATTACAGGAAAAGGTTTAGGAGGCGGAATGCCAATTGGAGCTTTTATTTCATCCTTTGAAATGATGAGCCTATTAAAAGACAACCCTAAATTAGGGCATATTTCTACATTTGCTGGTCATCCTGTTATTTCTGCTGCTGCAGTAGCAACTGTAAAAGAAATTACTGAGAACAACTTTACAAAAGAAGCTTTACGAAAAGAAGCACTTATTAGAAAACACTTAATTCATCCATCAATTAAAGAAATTAGAGGAAAAGGTTTAATGTTAGCTGCTATTTTAGAAACTCCAGAACTAAATTCTAAAGTGGTTTTGAAATGTTTAGAAAACCAATTAATACTATTTTTTCTACTTTTTGAACCAAGTGCTATGAGAATAACGCCTCCACTTACTATTTCTGATGAAGAGATTATTAAGGGATGTCAAATTATTTTAAAAACAATTGATCAAGTAATCGAATAAATATATTAATCTTTACTTATTAAAAACAGAAAAGAGCAATTATTTACATAATTGCCCTTCAAATAAATCAACCATTAACATAATAGTAGATTATTTTTTTCTGTTATCTTATTACACTTCCTGATAATTCTACCTGTGGCCCTGTACCCATGTTTATTACAGTACCATTCATTGCGGCTGCTGGTACTACGTGCGCTAAAGGTTTTAAAGTAAATGGCGCAGCACTATTATCTGGACTTGGTTCTACAGAAATTACAACTGTTTTTCCTTTTAAATCTGTAGGAAAATCTACACCTGCTGCAGATCCTGTTACATAATCTTCTCCTGGAAAAGCTGGTCCGTTACCTACAGAACCTTTGTAAGGTGAAGTTGCTGCGTTATCATCTGCTGCATCAACTGCAGTAAATGTACCTGTACTTACTGGTGTTCCGTCTATAACAACCCATCCTTCATATTTCCATCCAGCTGTTAACGTTGGTAAACCTAAACCAGCAATTGCTGTTCCAGTAGAATTATCTAAAAACCAAATTCCACTTGCTTCATTCGTAGTATCAGCATCTGTTGGTGTTGCTAAAATGTATTTTCCCCAAGAAGCACTAAAATCACCTACAATTGTTGTAGAAGTAACACTTGCAGAATTTCCAGAAAAATCTCCGGCTAAAATTTTTGTTGCTGCTGGTTCTAAAGCTGCTGCTCCGGTTTCACCTGCTGGCTCAATAGATAAAACAAATGTTGTTGCTGCTTCTAAGTCATCAATTCCTACGGTATATGTTTGCGGAAAAGACACACTTGTAAAAGTTCCTGTACTTACTGGGCTACCATTTACAATTAACCATCCTTCGTAAACGAAATCAGCTCCTAATTCTTCTAAACCTGTAAAGTCTACTGTTAAACTTCCTGTTGTTTGTACATTGTTGTTGTTGTCATCATCACTACAAGCTACAAAAGTTGTTGCGATTGCAATTGCGATTGCTAAATTTAAAATTTTTTTCATCTTATTAATATTTATGTTAATGTTGATGACAAAGTTAAATTCTTAATGAATCATGAAATGTTAGCTAGCTAACACTTATGCAATTTTTTGAAGTAATCTTATTTCTTTTCTATTAAATGTGATAATATTTGCCTCTTTTAACTCATTCATTAACACATTTAAATTAGACCTAGAGGTACCAATTAAGGATGCAATATCTTTTTGAGTATAAGGGTGTTCTATTATTTTATCTCCTGTTTTTTCACAATCATGTCCATATTCCTCACACAATTCTTTCATAAATTCTAAAAATCTAGTTTTAGAATCTTTAAATAAAATTAATTGTAATCTTCTTTCTAATTTTTTAAAACGAAAACCTAAAAATTTATATATTTTTAAACTAAAGGTTTTGTTATCACGCATTAAATCATGCATAGTGTCTACTCCTATTGGACAAATTGACGTAGATGCATCTACAGATTGGGCAAATTCATTTCTTGTTTCTTCTCCTAAAATGGCTTTTTCTCCAAACAATTCTCCTTTTGTTAAAATTGCTTTTACCACTTCGGTACCATCTTCATTATAGTACCCAATTTTTACTTTTCCTTTTTCTATTAAATAAACCTTGCTTGCTGCGTCTTCTTCAAAGTAGATATAATCACTTTTTTTATAAGCATCAAAATTATGACACTTTTTATATTCTTTAAATTTGTGTGGACAAAGTAGATTAAATAAGTTTACATTATCAAAAAACCATAAGTTATTCATAAAAAATCAATTTAGTTTTGGTTCTTTAATAAGTCTAAAAATGTAGTAATAGCTTACAAAAACACAGAACTTAAATAACTAATTTTAGCAATAAATTGGGGTTTGGACAATTTTTTTGATAAAATGCTATATTTTCTTCGGATGAAACTCCAGGATAATCTCCAAAATTATCTTCTAAATCTCTAATAATTTGAAAATGTAAATGTGGTGCATAATCTCCATTTACCGCTGCACTTCCTAAATATCCTATGGTATCTCCTTGTAAAATTGAATCTCCAACTTTTATGTTTTCTATGGATTTTAAAGATAAATGACCGTATAAAGTATAGAATATTTCTTTTTTAATTTGATGTTTTAAAATAATTGTTGGGCCATAATCTCCATAATTCTCATTATTTTTAAAACTATGAATTTCTCCATCTAACGCTGCTAATACTTTTGTGTTTTCAGCACACCATAAATCTATACCTAAATGAATGTTTCTCTGTTTTTCTTTAGATTGATTCTTAAAATAAGTACTTCTGTCATATATATTTCTTTTTTCTAAATAACCACCAAATGCAACGTTGGCTTTATTTTTTTTGAGAAAAGAATCAATATATATTTCCCATTCTATGGATGAAGAAATATCAAAATGCAATAAATCTTTATTTTTTGATGAAATAGCTATCGGAAAATAGTTATCAGAAGAAATACTTGCATCAATAACGGATATAGACTCTTTTGATATTTGACTTAAAAACTGGTTAAAAACTTCTGTATTCATAAGTAAAAGGAAAAAAAACGATCAAAAGATATCAAAAGTTTTTTATTTATATAATTTTATCTAGGTATTTTCTGCAAGGTTATAATATTATTAAAAAAACATTTCAGTAATTTTTAAATAATTTTAAGAATTGCTGCTTTATCATTTGGTTTAAACAAAAAGTAACCATGTTATTTTAGCAACTCATCAATAGTTTCTCTAACCTTTATACTATTCCAGTTTGCAGCACCAGATTCATCTATAATAATTTTACCTTCTTTATCTATTAAAAAAGTTCTTGGAATACTTTTTACTTTAAAAGTTGTTGGTGGCACTGTTAAGGGGCTATAAGCTTTAAAATTATAATTTTTCTTTTTTAAAAAAGAAGCAATCACTTCTTGTGATTCATTTGACACCAAAATAAATTCAATTTTATCTCCATAGTCGTTATACAATGCTTGAAGTGACGGCATTTCTGCAATACAAGGTGGACACCAAGTAGCCCACATATTTACCAATAAAACTTTACCTTTTGCTTCATTTAAACGATAGCTATTACCTTCTAAATCTTTTAAATTCCAATCATAACTACTAACTAATTTTACTTCAGTTGCTTTGTTAATACTTGGACTTAATTTTGCTATAACTGTTTGTAAACCTATTTGAATTTGTTGTCTTGTTGTTGGAATAATTAACAAGCCAATTATTATAACAAAAACTATATTCTTAACTACGCCTTTCTTTTTGTACATACCTTTAATAATAAAAGTAAAAAGCGCTAATTTTTCAATTAACGCTTTTTTAAATTATAGTTTAAACGCTTTATTTAGCGTTCTCTTTTTTAATTAAATTTAAAGCAGAGCCTTCATTATACCAATCTATCTGACCTTGATTATAGGTATGGTTTGCAATGATTGTATCTTTAGAACCGTCTGCATGCACCACTTCTATAGTTAATGGTTTATTAGGAGCAAACTCATTTAAATCTACAAAGTTAAAAGTATCATCTTCTTGAATTAAATCATAATCTGCTTCATTATTAAATGTTAAACCTAACATTCCTTGTTTCTTTAAGTTTGTTTCATGAATACGAGCAAAAGATTTTACTAAAACAGCAGCAACACCTAAATGTCTAGGCTCCATTGCAGCGTGTTCTCTAGAAGAACCCTCACCATAATTATGATCACCAACAACAATAGATTTTACACCTGCAGCTTTATAAGCTCTTGCGGTATCTGGTACTCCCCCAAATTCTCCCGTTAATTGATTTTTAACAAAATTGGTTTTCTTACCAAAAGCATTTACAGCTCCAATTAAACAGTTGTTAGATATATTATCTAAATGACCTCTGTAGCGTAACCATGGTCCTGCCATAGAAATATGGTCTGTAGTACATTTGCCAAAAGCTTTTATTAATAATTTTACGCCTGTTAAATTGTTACCTAAAGGTGTAAAAGGCTCTAATAATTGTAATCTTTCAGAATCTTCTTTTACAGCAATTTGTACATGACTTCCATCTTCTTCTGGTGCTAAATAACCATCATCTTTTACTTCAAAACCTTTTGGAGGTAATTCCCATCCTGTTGGTTCATCAAACATTACTTCTTCTCCGTTTTCGTTGATTAATTTATCTGTAATCGGATTAAAATCTAAACGACCTGCAATTGCAATGGCTGCTGTTAATTCTGGTGAAGCAACAAAAGCATGTGTATTTGGGTTACCATCTGCACGCTTTGCAAAGTTTCTATTAAAAGAGTGAACAATACTATTTTTTGGTGCATTTTTTGGATCATCATAACGCGCCCATTGCCCAATACATGGTCCACAAGCGTTTGTAAAGATCTTTGCATCTAACTTTTCGAAGATGCCAATAATACCATCTCTATCTGCTGTATATCTTACTTTCTCCGAACCAGGATTAATTCCTAATTCCGATTTCATTTTTAATCCTTTGTCAATTGCTTGTTGCGCAATTGAAGAAGCTCTCGATAAATCTTCGTAAGAAGAGTTTGTACAAGAACCTATTAATCCCCATTCTACTTTTAATGGCCAATCGTTAGTGTTTGCAGCTTTAGTCATATCTGCACCTGCTTCTGTAGATAAATCTGGTGTAAAAGGTCCGTTTAATAAA
Organism: Polaribacter staleyi; assembly: GCF_038024045.1. NCBI lineage: Bacteria > Pseudomonadati > Bacteroidota > Flavobacteriia > Flavobacteriales > Flavobacteriaceae > Polaribacter > Polaribacter staleyi. Next base: position 567,835 of record NZ_CP150665.1, read on the forward strand.
GGGCCTAATTTAGATAAATCAATTTCTATAACTTGGTCAAAATATTGCTCTGGGTTCGCGTAAACTTCAGCATCGCCTGTTAAATAGTCTTTTACTTGGTTTGCAGCATCTGCAACATCACTTCTATCTGTAGCACGTAAATAACGTTCCATAGATTCATCATACCCAAAAGTAGAAGTAGTTGCTCCTATTTCTGCTCCCATGTTACAAATTGTACCTTTACCTGTACAAGACATAGAAGTTGCTCCTTCTCCAAAATATTCTACAATTGCACCTGTACCTCCTTTTGCAGAAACAATACCAGCTACTTTTAAAATAACATCTTTTGGAGCTGTCCAACCAGAAAGTTTTCCGGTTAACTTTACCCCTATTAATTTAGGAAACTTTAATTCCCAAGCCATACCCGCCATAACGTCTACAGCATCTGCACCACCAACACCAATGGCAACCATACCTAAACCACCAGCATTTACTGTGTGAGAATCTGTACCAATCATCATTCCTCCTGGAAATGCATAATTTTCTAAAACTACTTGGTGAATAATTCCTGCTCCTGGTTTCCAAAAACCTAATCCGTATTTATTAGAAACGGATTCTAAAAAGTTAAAAACTTCATTACTTGTATTTAGAGCAGATTGTAAATCCATACTTGCTCCGTTTTTAGCTTGAATTAAATGATCGCAGTGCGTAGTTGTAGGAACAGCTACTTTACTTTTACCTGCTTGCATAAATTGTAGTAATGCCATTTGCGCAGTGGCATCTTGCAATGCAATTCTATCTGGAGCAAAATCTACATAGTCTTTACCTCTTACAAATGCTTTATTGGATGTTTTATCCCATAAATGCGAGTACAGAATTTTTTCTGCTAAGGTTAAAGGTTTACCGGTTAGTTTACGAGCAGCATCAACACGTTCTACAACGTTTGAATATACTTTTTTGATCATATCAATATCAAAAGCCATAAGTTTTTATATTTTTTTTGTTATTATAATTTGTGTATCACAAGATACAAAATATTTTATTGTTTTAATATCGATTTACCGCTTAGAGAAGTTTTAATGCTGATAGTGAAATAGAAAATTTTGATTGTAAATAGTTGTTTTGGGTTAGGGATTGAAATGGAAATCCTTTTTGTGAAGTATGAACAAAAAGATTGTAATAAAAAGCCCGACCACGTCTTTTTTTGACGTGGTAACCCCCTAAAAGAAAAATATGTGGAAATGAGTTACCAAAATAAAATATGGAGCATCAAAAAAGCCTGAATCATTGATTCAGGCTTTTAAATTATAATATACTAATTATTTATGCTCTCACTAATAATTTATGAGGAGGCGTAAATTGTGTAAGGTTAATTCCTTTTACTGCAGCTTTGTATTCTGCTAAATTAGGTGTTCTACCTAAAATTGTAGATAATACTACTACTGGTGTTGATGAAAGTAAAGATTCTCCTTTTTTCTCTCCAGAATCTTTTACAACTCTTCCTTGAAATAAACGTGTAGAAGTTGCCATTACAGTGTCTCCTGGTTCTGCTTTTTCTTGGTTCCCCATACAAAGGTTACAACCAGGGCGCTCTAAATATAACATGTTTTCGTATCCTGTACGTGCAACTGCTTTAGGTGCGCTATCATCGAATTCGAAACCTGAGTATTTTACTAAAACATCCCAATCTCCTTCTTCTTTTAATTCATCTACAATATTGTAAGTAGGTGGCGCAACTACTAAAGGTGCTTTAAATTCTACTTTACCATATTCTGCTTCTACATTTTTAAGCATTTGAGCTAATATTTTCATATCGCCTTTGTGTACCATACAAGATCCAACAAATCCTAAATCTACTTGTTTTGTTCCTCCATAATAAGACAATTGTCTAATAATATCATGCGTATATCTTTTAGAAACATCTGCGTTATTTACATCTGGATCTGCAATCATTGGCTCTTCTATTAAATCTAAATCGATAACAACTTCTGCTGCATATTTTGCATTTGCATCTGGTGTTAAAGCTGGTTTTTCACCAGATTTAATTTCTGCAATTCTTTTATTAGCGATATCGATTAATCCTTGAAGAACGTTTAAGTGATTGTCCATTCCTTTATCAATCATTATCTGAATTCTACCTTTTGCAATTTCTAAAGATTCTATTAAAGTAGCGTCTTCAGAAATACAGATAGAAGCTTTTGCTTTCATCTCTGCAGTCCAATCTGTAAATGTAAATGCTTGATCTGCTGTTAAGGTTCCAATATGCACCTCAATGATTCTTCCTTGAAAAACATTATCTCCACCAAACTGCGTAAGCATTTGTTGTTGCGTTGCATGCACAACATCACGGAAATCCATATATTCTGCCATGTTACCTTTAAAAGTAACTTTTACAGACTCTGGAATTGGCATTGAAGCTTCTCCTGTTGCAAGTGCTAATGCTACAGTACCAGAATCGGCACCAAAAGCAACACCTTTAGACATTCTTGTATGAGAATCTCCACCGATAATAATTGCCCAATCATCAATTGTAATATCATTTAAAACTTTATGAATTACATCTGTCATTGGCTTGTACTTGTTTTCTGGATCTCTTGCGGTAATTAATCCGAAGTCATTCATAAATTTCATCAATCTAGGAATGTTTGCTTTTGATTTATTATCCCAAACAGAAGCTGTATGACAACCAGATTGGTAAGCACCATCTACAATTGGAGAAATAATGGTTGCAGCCATCATTTCTAATTCTTGAGAAGTCATTAAACCTGTAGTGTCTTGAGAACCTACAATGTTAACTTCTACACGAACGTCTGAACCTGCATGTAATGTTTTTCCTGGCGTAGTACCAACGGCATTTTTATTAAATATTTTTTCTACAGCAGTTAACCCTTGCCCTTCAATAGAAATTTCTTTTGATGGTGCATAAACAGGCACTACATCTATACCTAATACTTTAGATGCAAATGTTTGTAATTTTTTACCAAATACAACAGCATAAGATCCTCTAGCTTTAATAAACTCTGCTTTTTGAGGTGTTAATGAAGCAGAAATATCCATTAATTCTACATCTCCATTGTATAATTTTTTCTCTTTTGTATTTACAGTAAGTACAGTACCCGTTGCTACAGAATAAGCTTCTTCTAAAACAGGGTCTCCTGCTTCATCTCTAACTGTATTTCCGTCTGCATCTTTAACTTTTACCCAGTTTTTAAGATCGATACCAATACCACCAGTTACCCCAACTGTTGTTAAGAAAATTGGCGAAATACCGTTTGTACCTGCAATAATTGGTGCAATATTGATAAAAGGAACATAAGGACTAGATTTAATCCCGGTCCATAAAGCCACATTATTTACACCAGACATTCTAGAAGAACCAACTCCCATTGTCCCTTTTTCTGCAATTAACATCACTCTTTTATCTGGATGTTGTGCTTGTAATGCTTTTAACTCGTTTTGTTTTTCTTTGTTATGCTCAAATAAACATTGACCATGTAATTCTCTATCAGAACGAGAATGTGCATCTCCTCCTGGAGATAATAAATCTGTAGAAATATCTCCGATACCAGCTACAAAAGTTACAATCTTAATTTCTTCTTCAATATCTGGTAACTTTGTAAAAAATTCTGCTTTTGCATAACTTTCTAACAAATCTTTAGCAATTTCGCTACCTGCCTTATAAGCTTTTTCTAAACGAGCCATATCTGCCTCATAAAGGAAAACTTGCGTTTTTAAAACTTCTGCAGCATCTTTTGCAATAGCAATATCATTACCTAAAGCTAAGTCTAATAGTACTTCTATAGAAGGTCCACCTTTCATATGTGCTAATTGTTCAAAAGCAAAAGAAGGTGTAATTTCTTTAACGATTGATTGACCTAAAATAATCTCCTTTAAAAATTTAGCCTTTACACCAGCAGCACTGGTTGTTCCAGGTAAAACATTATAGATGAAAAAATTTAGAGAATCTTCTCTATATTCATTATCTAAATCTTTAATTTGTTCAATGATTTTGCTTAATAATTCTGCACCATCAATTGGCTGCGGATGAAGTCCTTGTTCTTTTCGTTCTTCTATCTGCTTAAGGTAATCTTTATAAATACTCATGAAAGAAATCTTTAGTTACTGTACACATTTTAACCATCTTCATATTAAAAGGAATACTGTAAAAGTTGTTTGTAAATTTTAGTGTGACAAACTTACATTTTTTAAATTAAAATTAAAAGATAAATAATAGATTGCGCTAATTAATGAATAAAAAAAAATTATTAGCCAAAACACTGATTTTTAATCAACAAAAAGAAGATTTTATTGATTAATTATGAAGATTTTATAAATATATAGAAAATGCAGACTAATAAGCCGAATCCTGTACCTTAAAAAGGCTCTTATCATTTATCTAGTTCTAAAATTACTCTTAGAATCAATCTGCCTACCCTTTAGAATCGAGCGAGTAGCTCTCAAGCTCTAATATACATGGCATTGCACCTCATAGAGTTTACCTGGTTTCACTACAGCCTAACTGTACATTCTTTCTGTTGCACTGGTCCTCAGCTCTCGCTGGACGGATGTTATCCGCTATGATACTCTTTGGTGTCCGGACTTTCCTACTTGTAAACACAAGTCGATAAGATAAGTCTGCAATTTCTATATTATTTTATAAACTTTTCTATAATCATAAAAAAACCCACTCATAAATGAGTGGGAAAAATTGCTATGAAAAAGAAAAAGTGTTGCTGATAAAATCAACAACACTGCAAATATATATTAAATAATAATACCAAAAACTATTTTAATAAAAAATAGTTATTTTTTATTAAAAATTAACATTATTTTATGAAAACATGTCTTTTACTTTCTCAAAAAACGACTTGTCTGATTTGTTAGGACTTGGTCTAAAGTTCTCGTTTTCAGACATTTTATCAAAAAACTGTTTTTGTTCTTTGTTTAATTCTTGTGGCGTCCAAACATTAATATGAATTAAGAAATCTCCCGTACCATAACGTTCTATACTTGGTAAACCTTTTCCTTTTAATCTTAAAATTTTACCAGATTGTGTACCAGCATCAATTTTAATTTTTACTTTACCTGTAACAGTTTCAACCTCTTTACTTGTTCCTAAAACAGCTTCAGAAAAATTAATATACAAGTCATAATGTATATTAGTACCTTCTCTCTTTAACGTTTCGTGTGGTATTTCTTCTATTAAAACTAATAAATCTCCTGCAATAGAATTTTTACCAGGAGCTTCATTACCCTTTCCTCCTACTTTTAATTGAACACCTTCTGTAACTCCTTCTGGAATATTGATAGAAACCGTTTCTTCTTTTACGATTAAACCCTGTGCATCTGCACCTGCTGGTTTACTATTCATAATTTCTCCTGCACCACCACAAGTACTACAAGTAGTAGCGGTTTGCATTCGTCCTAAAATAGTATTGGTAACTCGCATTTGCTGACCAGAACCATTACAAGTAGTACACGTTTTATAGGTAACACCTGCTGCCTGAACTTTACGTCTAACTTTTACTTTCTTCTCAACACCTTTGGCTATTTCTTCTAAAGTAAGTTTTACACGAATTCGCATATTACTACCTTTAACTCTAGCTTGTCTTTGGCCACCTCCATTAAAGCCTCCAAAACCACCACCAAAGCCGCCGCCTCCGCCGCCAAAAATATCACCGAACTGACTGAATATGTCATCCATATTCATACCGCCACCGCCGAAACCACCGCCTCCACCTTGAGGACCGTCAAAAGCGGCATGACCATATTGATCATAACGTGCTTTTTTGTTTTCGTCGCTTAAAACCTCATAAGCTTCTGCAGCTTTTTTAAAGTTTTCTTCAGCAGTTTTATCATCAGGGTTTTTATCTGGATGATATTTAATTGCCATTTTTCTGTACCCTTTCTTAATTTCTGCTTGGGTTGCAGATTTAGAAAGACCTAATATTTCGTAAAAATCTTGTTTTGCCATTTTTATTTCAATTATCAATTAACAGTAATCAATGATCAATGGTAATTGTACATTGTTAATTGTAATTTATTGTCCGATTACCACTTTTGGATAACGAATAATTTTATCTCCTAATTTGTATCCTTTTTCTACACAATCAATTACTTTACCTTTTAAATCTTCTGATGGAGCAGGAATTTGTGTAATAGCTTCATGAATTTCTGCGTCGAAAGTATCACCAGCTTTTGTTTCTACTTTAGAAAGTCCTTTTAACTCTAAAGTATTATAGAATTTCTGATAAATTAACAACACTCCTTTTCTTAATTCTTCCGCTTCTTTATCTTCTTCGATATGTGTCAGTGCACGCTCAAAATCGTCAATAATTGGCAGTAAAGATGTCATTAATTCTTGTCCAGCAGTTTTAAACAATTCTATTCTTTCTCTAGATGTTCTTTTTTTATAGTTTTCGAACTCTGCAAATAGACGTAAAAACTTGTCTTTTTCAGTCTGAATTAATTCTTCTGCTGTAGGCTCTTCTTTTACAACTTCCGCCTCAACTTCTTGATTTTCTTCAACTTGAGCGGTTTCTTGCTCATTTATTAGTTCTTCTTCTTTAATGTTATCTTTCTTACTCATTATCTTTGTAGTCGTTAAAATGTCTTTAAATAAAAAGCAAAAACGTTGCCAACAAAAAAATAGTGTCAAACTGACACTATTTTTTATTTCTTTAAATTTTAACATGACCCCAATTTTCACCTGTTTTAATTCTGTGAATTTGCATATCCGAAACTCCAAACCGTTTAGCAATCATAGTAATTCTAGTTCTTTTATTTTTTAATTGCTTTTTTATAATTCTTACTTTTCCTTCGGTAAGTTTATAATTGGTTTTTTTGTTTTTTTTAGATTCTATAAATACAGGGTTTTTAAATTGATGTAATTCTTTTTCTCTTTTTGTTGCCCATTTTAAGTTTCCTACTGTATTATCTGTTTTATCATAATTTAGATGCAAAACAAAAACTTGCTCCTCACTTTCTTTTTCTAAAAAATGTTGGGCAACTAGTTTATGTACATACCTACTTGTATGCTTATTATTTACAACTTGTTTTACAGAAATGGTTTCATAACCATTAATAAAACTCTTTTTTCTTAAAAATTCTTTATCGTCTTTAATATAAAGAACTCTTCCGTGATTGGAAATCTTAAATTTTTTTACATCAGAAATTTTTTCATCAAATTTAACATCCTTCCACTCCTCTTTCCACAAACTTCTTATCATAATATAAAAGTATTTTTAAATGAATAAAATACTTTTTCTTAATCAGCAATTCTTTCAATTTTTGCGCCAATAGATTTTAAACGAGCTTCTATGTTTTCGTAGCCTCTATCTATTTGTTCTATGTTATTTATTATACTCGTTCCTTTAGCAGATAATGCTGCTATTAATAAAGAAATTCCCGCTCTAATATCTGGCGATGTCATTTTGGTTGCTTTTAATGAGCTTTCAAAATTCATACCAATTACGGTTGCTCTATGAGGATCGCATAAAATTACTTTTGCCCCCATATCAATCAATTTATCAACAAAAAACAAACGGCTTTCAAACATCTTTTGATGAATTAAAACGGTTCCTTTTGCTTGTGTTGCTATTACTAAAACAATGCTTAGCAAATCTGGAGTAAATCCAGGCCATGGTGCATCTGCAACGGTTAAAACTGAACCATCTATAAAGTTATGAATTTCATATGATTCTTGAGCAGGAATATAAATATCATCTCCTTTTCTTTCTAATTGTATTCCTAATTTTCTAAATACATTAGGTATTTGTCCTAAGTTTTCCCAACTAACATCTTTTATGGTTAATTCAGATCTTGTCATGACTGCAACACCAATCCAAGAACCAATTTCAATCATATCTGGTAAAACTCTGTGCTCACAACCACCAAGTGCATCTACTCCTTCTATAATTAGTAAGTTAGAACCTACTCCAGAGATTTTTGCTCCCATAGAGTTCAACATTTTACATAATTGTTGAATATAAGGTTCGCAAGCAGCGTTGTATATTTTTGTGGTTCCTGTTGCTAAAACAGACGCCATTAAAATATTAGCGGTTCCGGTAACAGAAGCTTCATCTAACAACATTTCTACACCAAATAATTCTTCTGCTTCTACTCCGTAAAAATGTTCTTCTTTATTATAACGGAATTTTGCTCCTAATCTTATAAAACCTTCAAAATGTGTATCTAAACGTCTACGACCAATTTTATCTCCTCCGGGTCTTGGTATATATCCTCTACCAAAACGAGCCAAAAGTGGGCCAACAATCATAATAGACCCTCGTAAAGAACTTCCGTCTCTTTTAAAGTCTGCAGATTCTAAATACTTTAAGTTTATTTCATCCGCTTGAAAAGCATAAGAATTGCTACTTAATTTCTCAACCTTTACGCCTAATTCTCCAAGAATAAAAATTAATTTATTGACATCAATAATATCCGGAACATTATTTACTACAACTCTTTCTGGCGTTAATAAAACAGCACAAAGTATTTGTAGCACTTCGTTTTTTGCTCCTTGTGGAGTAATGGTTCCACTTAATTTATGACCGCCTTCAATTTTAAATGATGCCATATACTAATATCTTTTTCTGTTTTTATTCTGATTATTATGCTGTGGCTTCTTGTAAGCTGTTTTAGAATTGTTCTGACCTTGCCCTTGTGTACGTGGTTTTCTTAGTAAGTTTTTACTTTCAGAAAGTGCTTCTTCGCTATTTCTTAAATCTAATTTACCATCAGATAAATCATATAGATGCTTAAAAATTACAGCATCATCTACGGTATCTTTATTCCAGTTTAGGTAACACTTTTTCATGTGATTTGCAATGGTAAACACCAATGCTTCTTTTTTCTCTCCTTCTTCCCAACTTAAAGCAATATCAATCATTGTTTGAATATTGTTACCGTAATAACGATATCTAGATGCTGATTTTGGATAAGGCAACCCTTCTGGTTTTTCTTGTAATTCTTCTTTTGATGGTTGTGGATATGGAGATTCTACATCTAATTTAAAATCTGCCATAATATATAACTGATCCCAAAGTTTGTGTTTAAAATCTGGAACATCACGTAAATGTGGTTGTAAATTACCCATAACATCTACAATAGCTCTTGCCATTTTATCGCGTTCCTCTTTAGTTTCTAATGCTAAGCAATGGTCTACTAATTTTTGTATATGTCTGCCGTATTCTGGTATTATCATTAACGGTCTTTCTGAATTGTACTCTAAATCGAATGTCATTTATTTATTTTTGAGAAGTGTTCTCGATACATTTTCCTTTTTCATTTTAATCAAAAGAAAACACTAGAACTGACAAAATTATAGTTTGTAGTTATTTAATGTTGCAAAATAACAATTTATTTTTAGTTTTAGGAATGTTTTTAACCAATCACTTTTAATTTAGCAAATTGTAATAATAATTTCTTCTTACCAACAGTACCAAATTTAATTTCTGCTTTCTTATTTGGTCCATTTCCTTCTAAAGCAATTACTTCCCCTCTACCAAATCTATTGTGTTCTACAAAATTACCAACGGCTATATTGCCATCAAATAAATTTGCTTTTGCAGTTGTTTGAGATACTTTTTTTAAGTTTTTAGGAATAATAATTTCTTTCTTTTTAACCAAATCACGCTCCATTTTTTTACGCTGAATTGGTTTTTGAAAACGAATTCCTTTTGGTGCATCATCAAAAATACTCTTATCAACAAAATTATTTATTGCTGGATTGGTACTTTTTGGTGTGATGTAATTTAGATATTGATCATCTATTTCTTCTAAAAATCTACTAGGTTCTGCATCTACCAATTTACCCCATCTATAACGAGTTTGCGCATAACTTAAATAGGCTACTTTTTCGGCTCTTGTTATTGCTACATAAAACAACCTACGCTCCTCTTCTAACTCACTTCGTGTATTCATACTCATGGCAGAAGGAAATAAATTTTCTTCTAAGCCTACAATATATACGTATAAATATTCTAATCCTTTAGATTGGTGAATGGTCATTAAGGAAACCGATGGTTTGTCATCGTCTTTTTTAGCATCAAAATCTGTAGCCAAAGCCACATCTTCTAAAAAAGTAGTTAAAGAAGTGTCTCCACCTTCTTCAATTTTATCTGTAATAAAATCTTTAATTCCGTTTAAAAGTTCTTGAACATTTTCTACTTTACTAACTGCTTCTGGTGTGCCGTCTTTTTCTAAATCTTTAATTAACTGTGTCTTTTTAACAACTGTTTCTGCAATTTCAAATGCATTTTTTGTTTGCGATTCTATTTGCAAACTTTGCATCATATCCATAAAATTACGAAGCTTATTTTTAGTTCCGGCATTTATTTTTAAATCGATTTTATCAATATATTTTATAATATCAAAAATTGATTTTTTATAATGATTTGCAGCGATAGTTAGTCTATCTATAGTGGTTGCCCCAATTCCACGAGCGGGATAATTAATAATCCTCTTTAACGCTTCTTCATCATTTGGGTTGATTAAAATACGTAAATAAGATAAAATATCTTTTATTTCTTTTCTTTGATAAAAAGAAATTCCACCGTAAATTTTATAGTCAATTCCTTTTTTACGCAAAGCATCTTCAATGGCTCTAGATTGCGAATTTGTTCTATATAAAACACAAAAATCATCGGGTGTTAATTGATGATTCATTTGGTTTTCCCAAATAGATTGTGCCACAAAACGACCTTCTTCTCCATCAGAAATTGTGCGCATTACATTTATGGCATCTCCAGGATCATTAGAGGTCCAAACTTCTTTGTCTAATTTTGTTTTATTTTTTTCGATTACAGAGTTCGCAGCGTTTACAATATTACTTGTAGAACGGTAATTTTGTTCTAATTTAAAGGTTTTTACATCCGGATAATCTTTCTGAAAGTTTAAGATATTCTGAATATTTGCGCCCCTAAAACTATAAATACTTTGAGAATCGTCTCCAACAACACAAATATTACCAAATTTATCTGCCAAAGCTCTAACAATGATATATTGAGAGTGATTTGTATCTTGATACTCATCTACCATAATATATCTAAAACGATCTTGATATTTTGCCAACGTTTCTGGAAAACGCGCCAATAATTCATTGGTTCTTAACAATAAATCATCAAAATCCATTGCACCTGCTTTAAAACACCTATCTACGTATGCTCTATAAATATTACCAACCTCTGGCCTACTTGCATGTAAATCTGCCTCTTGTAAATCGGCATTATTAAAATAGGCTTTAACAGTAATTAAACTATTTTTAAAAGAAGAAATTCTTCCTAAAATTTGCTTTGGTTTGTATTGTTCTTTATTTAAATTCTTCTCTTTAATAATTGCTGATATTAAACGAACAGAATCTTGCGAATCGTAAATTGTAAAATTGGTTGGAAAACCTAACTTATCTGCTTCGGTACGTAAAATTCTTGCAAAAACGGAGTGAAATGTTCCCATCCACAAGTTTTTTGCTTCACTACTACCAACAACTCCAGCAATTCTTGCCTTCATTTCTTTGGCCGCTTTATTGGTAAATGTAAGTGATAAAATATTAAAAGAATCTACACCTTGCTGCATTAAATGCGCTATTCTGTAGGTTAATACACGTGTTTTACCAGAACCTGCACCCGCAATAATAATCATGGGACCATCTTTTTGAATGACAGCTTGTTTTTGTGCTTCGTTTAAAGAATCTAAATATGTGCTCAATAGTTTGTTTTGAAAGAATTTAAAAACGTGAAATTAACCAAACTATTCGTTTCTAAAAAAGAAGAAGCGTCCTTTTTATCAACAAATTATTTATTAGAATCATCATTATATCTGCTTAAAGGCAGATAAATACAAATATCTGCTTATAGACAGATAATTTAAAATATCTGTTCATAGACAGATAATTTTGCTGTTTAGGATAATAAATGATATCTTAGCTAAAAATTTAGAATAATAATGACAAGTATTTTAACAGGTGATATTATCGATTCTAGAAAACAAGACGATCATTTTTGGTTAAAAACCTTAAAAGAAACGCTGGCTACTTTTGGCGAATCGCCTAAATATTGGCAAGTTTATAGAGGCGATAGCTTTCAGGTAGAAATAAAGAATTGCGAAGACGCATTTTATGCTGCTTTAAAGTTGAAAGCTCACTTAAAATCTACAGAAGATATTGATGTAAGAATTGGTATTGGTATTGGTAAAAAAGAATTTAATATGGCAGAAATTACCGCCTCTAATGGCGAAGCTTTTATAAATTCTGGCTATGCATTTGATACGTATTTAAAAAAGCAAACAATTGCTATAAAAACACCTTGGCAAGAAATTGATGAAGAATTAAATATTGCTTTTGATTTGGCTTTATTAACTATGGATTCTTGGACAAAAAATTCTGCAGAAGTTTTTAAGCTGTCTTTAGAGTCTGAAAATATTACTCAAAAAGAAATAGCGTCTATCTTAGGAATCACTCAAGGACGAGTCAGCGAAAGACAAAAACGTTCTGGTTTTGATGCCATTATGAAACTAGAAAAACGCTTTAGAAAATTAATTCATCAGAAAACACAACTGTAAAATGCTTTTATTTTTAAAATTTTTATTAGCACATATTTTAGGCGATTTTGTTTTTCAATCAGAAAAATGGGTAAAAAACAAAGAAGAAAAGAAAATAAAATCTATAAAACTATACTTTCATATTGGTATTCATGCCTTATTACTATTACTTGTACTTCAATTTAACTTACAAGAATATTGGCTAGCATTTCTGTTCATAATAGGTACACATTGTTTAATAGATCTATTAAAACTGTATCTTCAAACAAAAAACACCCAACGAATTTGGTTTTTTATAGATCAAGTATTACATCTAATTACATTAGGTTTTGCTACGTCTTTTTATGTTGATTTTTCTTTACCAATAGAAAATTTTATCACAGATAAAATCTTATTATTAATTATATTTTTACTGTTAGTTGTTTTTGTTTCGGCAATAGTTATTAAAATTATAATTACCCAATGGAATCCTGAAAGTGAAAAAGAAAATGATGAATCTTTAGCAAAAGCAGGCCGTTATATTGGTATGCTAGAACGTTTGTTTGTATTTACGTTTGTAATTAGTAACCACTGGGAAGCTATTGGTTTTTTATTAGCTGCAAAATCTGTTTTTAGATTTGGAGATTTAACTTCATCAAAAGACAGAAAACTTACAGAATACATTTTAATTGGTACTTTATTAAGTTTTGGCTTTGCTATCTTTTTAGGAGTTCTATATTTGTATCTATTAAATTTACTTTAATTTATGGAAGAAAAATTAATAGCAAGTATTGTGTATATTTTACCTGCTGCAGTAACAGGTTTGGTTAGCTATTATATGTTTAACAAGCTTATAGCTCAACAAAAGCCTAAAAGTAGAATGGAAATTCTAGCTCAAAAAAGCAAAGATACTTTGCCTATAAAATTACAGGCTTATGAGCGTATGTTGTTATTTTGCGAGCGTATTAATCCTATTAAAATTTTAGTTAGAGTAAAACCAATTTCAGAAAACACACAAGATTATTTACAGTTATTAATTGCCAATGTAGAACAAGAGTTTGAACACAACCTAGTGCAACAAATTTATATTTCTGATGATACTTGGACCGTCATATTAGCTGCTAAAAATACTGTTATTAATAAATTAAGGCAAGTAGCAGAAACCTCAAAATCTGCAAATGAATTAAGAGAAAATGTTATTGTTTACTATTCTAAAACACTACCTCCAACAGATACAGCTGTTAGCTTTATTAAGAATGAAGTTAAAAAACTGTTATAAATAAAAAAAACTCCTCTTAGAAAATTCTAAGAGGAGTTTTTAACTAAATTTCCTTTTTCAAAAGATCTTTATTAATTAAAATATATTTTAGAAGCTCCTAAACCTACAGGCGAGCTATATACTACTTCTTTTGTAGATAAATCTGTCACTATTAATTTACTTAGCGCAGTAAAACTATAACTAGTAGTAAATAACTTATTATCTTTAACTGACATACCATAAATATTACCTGTAGCAATACCATCTGTAGCAAGTGTTGTATCGTTTTCATTAATAGTAAATACTTTTTGCTCTGATCCCATGTAATAGTAAATTTCTCCATTTACATAAGACATTTGTGATGCTCTTTCATTATCACTAAATTCAATCTCCTTTGTTATTGTATTATTACTAAGGTTGATAAATGAAATTGAAGAAGTTGTATTTGTTAACACTGCATAATCTGGCGCACCTCCATAAGTTAAAGGTTTCCCTTCAGATAATACAATTAAATTCCCTGAAACATCAAAAATTAATTCATCTGGGTTATCTTTTACAATAATTTTCTCAACAGTATTATTAGCTGCTAAATCTACAATTGAAATAATATTATTAGAAGACCATGCACCTTTATGAGAAACATATAATTTATTGTCTTTTGCAAGAATTCTCTCTACACCATTATCTAAAGAAATCGTTGTACTTTCTATTGTATTTGTCGCTAAATCTATTACTGCTAAATAGTCGTCAGTGATATCAGAAGGATTTCCCCAGTTAGTTATATATCCTTTACCATTAGCAGTTGCCATGTATCTAGGATTATTTAAACCTGTATTAATTTCTGTTATTTTTTCAAAAGTATATCTATCTGCAACAACAATTGTATTCACATCATTTAAAATAATATAAGCTTCTGTATCTGTAAAAGATATAGACTGAATTAAACCACCCAATTGTGCATTATTAACACCCGTATAGATAAAATTAGTTGCTAATCTATTTAAATTTTCATTTACATAAGAAATAGAACCATCTTTATTACCAAATCCTCCTTCTGCACTTACAATAATTCCGTCTTTATAATTACCTGTAATTTCTGGAAATTCTTCGTCATTATTAGAACATGATGTAAAAACTAAACTAATTATGAATAGTTTAAAAATTGATTTTGTAATCTTCATTTGTATTAAAATTTATAGTTTATATTAATATTGTAATTTCTACCAGGCATAGGACGTAAGTTTGAAAAATAATACACATTATTAAATATATTATTTACTTTAAAACCTATTTTTATTTTATTCTTTTTATTTTCAAACACCTTAAAATCGCCACCAAAATTGGTAACATTTAAAGATTCTAAGGAGTAAAAATCTAAATTAATTTCATTTGTATACACTTTACTTTGATATAAATGCTGCATAAAAAAAGAAATTTTCTTATACTCATAATCTAAATTAAAGTTTAATAAATGCTTAGGTGCATAAGGTAAAAACGTATCTGTTTCCTTGTTTTTTGCTAACGTAAACGTATAATTCGTAGAAAAATTAAAAGAATGTTCATTAATTTTTTTAGATAATTTAACAGCTGTTTCCGCTCCGCTATGCGTAACATCACCTACATTTCTTGGTCTCCATAAATTAGATGCTGCAGTAGGTAACCATAAAATTTTATGCTTTAAATGAATATAAAAAAGTGATGTAGTAATTGCTATATTTTTTTTCTTAAAAGAAGCACCAATTTCTCCTTGTACAGATTCTTCTGGTATTAAATCTAAATTACCAACAACTGGCCAATACAACTCATTAAAAGTTGGTATCCTGTAATTTGTAGATACATTTGCCTTTAAGGCTAAATTATCTGTAATTTCCTGCTCTGCAGCAACGGATACTAATAATGGAACTTCAAAATCTGAATTAGACTCTTTTCTAAAGTTAATTGCCGTTGTTAATTTCTCTGTTGGCTTAAAAGTAACTTTAGCTATACCAGCAAACAATGTTCTTTTTTTTGAAAAAACCTCATTAGTAGTACCTCTGTTTTCATCATAAATTAACGATGTTTCCATTTTTAAATAATTAGAAAAACGATATTTTAAATTATAATTGATGTTATAATTTTTTGATTTTCCAAAAACATAATCTGTAGCATTTTTATCATCATAATATCGATACTCTTGTGTTAAGTAAGCCACGTTTAAGGTTTGTGTAAAATTAGAAAAAGAGTATTTCCATTTTAATAAATTCCTTTGATTAAAATCCTCATTTCTTTCGCTGCCTGCAGCAGGATTTGGTAATCCATCAGAAAATAAACGATCTCCATAATAACCTGTTGTATAAAAATACAGTTTGTTTTTACTAGAGAACTGATATCCTAAACTAAAGTTTACGCCATAATTTTTATAAACTCCATTTTCGTTTTTCAACAAACTACCGTCACTATTTTTATATCGAGTATCAATAAATGTATAATCATTATCAGAATAATTTAATGTTGCAGCAAATTTTACAGCCCATTTTCCTGTTCCAACATTGGCTTTAAAAAAATTAGAAGTCGTATTAAAACTTCCGTAAGAAGAAAACAAATAAAAATCTTTATGTTTTTTAAATGATAAATTATCATTTAAATGCACAGTACCACCAATAGCACCAGAACCATAATCGATACTTCCTCCACCACTATGAACTATAATTTCATCAGAAATACTTGCAGACAAAGAGTTAAAATCTGTTTGACCACTTCCTACTGCGTTGATAGAAATTCCATTCCATAATACTGCTGTATTCGATGCAGAAGTACCTCTAAAACGAGCAGTACTTACACCTCCATTACCATAATCTCTTAAAGAAATAGGGCTATTGTATCTTAATAAATTAGTAAGGTTTATTGGGTTTTTAATAATTTGACTAGTAACTATTTTTAGTTTTTTTAGTCCAAGTATTTTATGTTTTTGCTCTTTTTTTGCTATAACAACAATTTCTTTTAACTTATTTGCAATCGTATCCTTTTGAGCAAACGCAGTGTTAGCACAACAAAGTAAAAACAAAAAAGATAAAATATAATTCTTCATAACAACCTGACCTTTATCCCGAAAGCTTGTATTTATTTTTATAAATTAGGCAGGTCTCCTGGCTTGTTACCTGTTATAGACCTTCCCAACAAAAATGTCAGTGGTAAAGAATTAATAACAGCTCTAAAAAGAGGTTTCGAAAAAATGATTCGAAACAAACATACAGTTGCGGGAACAGCTTCGGTTTTTCACCGAATTCCCTTTTAATTTGTTCTCAGAAAGAACAAAACCTTAATTTTTAGCAAATGTAAATTATTTTTAAGTATTGCAATACTTATACTTTATAAACTTTTTTGTTTAATGCATTAGATATTTTAAAATCTATAAAAGGTAATTTTTTAGACAACTATTTTATTCCATTTACCAAAGCAGGTATCAAACAAAATACAATCATTCTTAAAAAAAAAGAAACTTGAATACTATTAAAGATATTCTTTCCTTTTTTAAAAAATGTTTCTAACCTTTGTGTTTATATTTTTTAAATTATGATTCATTATATCTCAGGAGGAGAAAGATCTGGTAAAAGTAGTTATGCTCAAAAAATAGCGGAAGACATTTCTAAAAACCCTTTTTATTTGGCAACTTCTAGAATTTGGGATAAAGATTTTAAAGCAAGGGTAGACAAACATATTTCTGATAGAGATGAACGTTGGACAACCATTGAAGAGGAAAAAAATATTAGTGCCGTTATCCCTGATAAATCTACAGTTGTTATTGACTGCGTTACTTTATGGTTGACAAATTTTTATGTTGACACAAAATACGACGTAAAAGAATCTTTAAAATTAGCCAAACAACAAATAGAAAAACTGGTAGAAATTGATGCTCACATTATCATTATTTCTAACGAGATTGGTATGGGATTACATGCTACCACAGAATCTGGAAGAAAATTTACAGAACTACAAGGATGGGTAAATCAATTTATTGCTAAAAAAGCTGACAAGGCTACTTTTATGGTTTCTGGACTGCCTTTAAAACTAAAATAAAACAAGATGTCAAAAATAACTGCACTTTCTAAAGAGATTGAAACAGCACTTCAAAGAAAAATAGACTTTAAAACAAAACCTATAGGTTCTTTAGGTATGTTAGAAAATATTGCCATTAAAATAGGTCGTATTCAAAACACGTTAACACCAAAAATTACAGCACCAAGTATTGTTGTTTTTGCTGGTGATCATGGAATAACAAAATCAAAAAAAGTAAGTCCATATCCACAAGAAGTAACACAACAAATGGTGTTTAATTTCTTAAACGGAGGCGCAGCAATTAATGTTTTTTGCAAACAAAATAAAATCAACCTAAAAATTGTTGATGCTGGTGTAAATGCCAATTTCGATGAAAATAAAGAATTAATTTCTGCTAAAATTGCAAAAGGAACCAAAGATTTTTCTTTAGAAAAAGCCATGACAACATTACAATGTAAAGCTGCTTTAGAAAAAGGAAAAGAAATTGTAAACAATTTATTTCAAAATAAATGCAACACCATTGGTTTTGGAGAAATGGGCATTGGTAACACTTCTTCTGCTGCACTTTTAATGAGTTATTTTACAAAAATTGGTATTGAAAACTGTGTTGGTAAAGGAACTGGTTTAGACAATGAAGGATTGCAACAAAAAAAGAATGTTTTAACAGAAGTATACCAAAAGCATATTAAAAATATAGACTCGCCAACAGAGGCACTCGCTACTTTTGGTGGTTTCGAAATTGTAATGATGGCAGGTGCTATTTTAGAAGCTGCCGCTTTAAAAATGACAATTTTAATTGATGGTTTTATTGTAACATCAGCATTATTAGCCGCAAATGCTATCGATAAAAATGTTTTAGACTACTGTATTTTTACGCATTCATCTGGAGAACAAGGTCATCAAAAAATATTAGATTTTTTAAAGGTAAAACCTATTTTAAATTTAGGTTTACGCTTAGGAGAAGGTACTGGAGCTGCTGTTGCACTACCAATTATACAATCTGCAACACTATTTTTAAACGAAATGGCAACTTTTGAAAGTGCCAATGTAAGCGAAGCTTAAACCTATGAAAAAAGAATTTCATTATTTTTTAACTGCCATTTTATTTTTTACAAGAATACCATGCCCTAAATGGGTGGGCCATTCGTCTGAAATGCTAAATAAAAGTAACCGTTACTTTTCTTTAGTGGGTATTTTAGTAGGCGCTATTGCTGCACTTATTTACTACTTAGCTACTTTTATTTTTACCCCAGAAATTGCCATTATTCTAAGTATGATTGCTTCTATTTGGACTACAGGAGCTTTTCATGAAGATGGTTTTGCAGATAGTTGCGATGGTTTTGGTGGTGGTTGGACTAAAGAAAAAATATTACTAATCATGAAAGATTCTAGATTAGGAACTTTTGGTGTTATAGGATTGTTTTCTATTCTTATTTTAAAGTTTTCTGCAATACAAACACTCTGTGTAGCACACATAAATATTCCTTTACTTATTATTTCTGGTCATGCTATTAGTCGTTTTACAGCTACTATCCTACTCTACACACATCCGTATGTTAGAGATATTGATAGCTCAAAAATAAAGCCAACAACCACACAAATGAGTACAAAATCTTTAGTGATTTCTTTTATTTTTGGAGTTTTACCTCTTTTCTTTTTTAAAAATCATTGGGTATTTCTAAGCCTTATTCCACTATTAATAACCTATTGGTATTTAGCTCGTTTTTTTAAAAAATGGATTGGAGGTCAAACAGGAGATTGTGCGGGTGCTTTGCAACAAGTGGCAGAAGTTGTTTTTTATCTTTTTATACTTGTTTTATGGAAATTATATTAATTAGACACACCACGCCCAAAATAGACAAAGGAATTTGCTACGGGCAATCAGATATTGATGTTACCGATACTTTTTTAGAAGAAATAAAACCTATTTTAACAGATGTTTCTATAAATGATGCAGAAACTGTATATTATAGTAGTCCGCTAAAAAGATGTAAAAAATTGGCAGAAAAGTTATCAAATACTATTCTTTTTGATGATCGCTTAAAAGAATTAGATTTTGGAGATTGGGAATTACAAAACTGGAACGACATCAACCAAGAAGCCTTAGATATCTGGATGAATGACTTTGTAAAAGTTGCTGTTACAAATGGTGAATCGTATTTAGATTTACATGCCAGAACTACCAATTTCTTATTAGAAATTGCACAAAAAGAATTTAAAAAAGTTGTTATTGTAACCCATGCAGGAGTTATGAGAAGCTTGTATTCTTTTATTCATAAAACACCTTTAGAAAAGTCTTTTGATTTAAAATTACAGTATGCACAAGTTTTAAAACTAAACTATTAAAATGAAACACCTTTTACCTCTCTTAATAATTAGTATTTTTTTTATTTCTTGTCAGAAAAATAAACCCATTAAACTTGTTAAAACCCCAGTAAAAACCAACATTAAATATGCCAAAGGATTCGACATTATTACAACAGGCAATCAAAAGAAATTAATTATAAAGCAACCCTATCAAAACGCAAAAACACAGTTTACATATATTTTAGGTAACAAAACCAACCTTAGTACAAACGAGTTAAAAGTACCTGTTAAAAATATTGTGGTAACAAGTACTACACACATACCAATGTTAGAAGAAATTGGTGCCGAAAATTTTTTAATTGGGTTTCCTCAAACAAAATTTATTTCATCCATAAAAACAAGAAAACGTATTGATGCTGGTCATGTAATAGAATTAGGAAGTGAGCAAACCATGAATACAGAACGACTTATAGAACTGGCTCCTGAGCTGGTAATTGGTTTTGGTTTAAATGGCAATAACAAAACATATAAAACAATTCAAAGAAACGGCATACCTGTTATTTATAATGGAGATTGGCTAGAAGAAACTCCTTTAGGACGTGCTGAGTGGATAAAGTTTTTTGGTGTACTATTTAATAAAGAAAAAGAAGCCGATAGTATTTTTAACGTTATTGAAACAAATTATTTATCTGTTAAAAAAATTGCTTTAAAAGCAAAGAAAATTCCAACAATTATATCTGGCAGCTTATTTAAGGACCTTTGGTATATGCCTGCAGGAGACAGTTTTATTGCCACCTATTTTAAAGATGCCAACACCAACTTTTTATGGCAAAACACCAAAGGAACAGGTAGCTTAGCCTTAAGTATAGAAAGTGTTTTAGACAAAGGGCTAGCTGCCGATTTTTGGATAGGTTGTGGTTTATTTGAAAACAGAGCAGATATGTTAACTTCTAACCAAAAATACAACTCTTTTTCTGCTTTTAAAAAGGGAAATATTTACACATACGCAAATAATAAAGGAGCAACTGGCGGACTTATTTACTTTGAAAAAGCACCTACAAGGCCAGATTTAGTTTTAAAAGATATTATTAAAATTACAAATTCAGACTTGTTACCAAACTATAGTTTAACTTTCTTTCAAAAAATGGAATAAAAAAATAAACGTCATCAATTAAGGTTTCTTAATTCTTTTTAAGTTCATAAAAATTGTTGTGCTTTCGATAAAAATCTGTCAATTCTAGCAAATTTAACGATTACAATGCATAGAATTTGTACCAAGAATACCTATTTTAAGTTATTAAATTGTTCTCGATACACTTTTTAGCAGCTTAAAATCACTCGAACTGACATTTTAGAGTTAAAAAAGCTCTAAATACACAACAAGTTCATAGAAATATCCTTTTAATTTGATGTTCAATAAATTTTACACATTCTTTCTTATAAAGAATCTAATAAATTCACTTTCAAATTTAATACCTTTATCACTTAATAATTTTGATAGAGATGAGAATAGAAAATGAATTAAAATTAGGTTTTAAAGATGTAATGATTCGCCCTAAACGATCTACCTTAAAATCGCGTTCGCAAGTAAGCTTAGAAAGAGAATTCACTTTTTTACATAGTGATGTTGTTTGGAAAGGAATACCAATTATGGCTGCTAATATGGATACTGTTGGTACTTTTGAAATGGCAAAAGCACTCTCTAAACACGGACTTTTTACAGCAATTCATAAACATTATTCATTAGAAGAATGGACTGATTTTGCTACCAATGCAGATGCTAAACTATTAAAAAACATAGCTGTTAGTACTGGTACAGGAAAAGAAGATTCTGAAAAAGTAAAACAGATTTTAACTAAATTTCCACAAATAAACTTTATTTGTGTAGATGTTGCCAACGGATACTCTGAACACTTTGTAAACTTTGTACAAAAAATGCGCAAAAACCATCCTAATAAAGTAATTATTGCGGGTAATGTTGTTACAGGTGAAATGGTAGAAGAATTACTTTTAGCTGGCGCAGATATTATAAAAGTAGGTATTGGTCCTGGTTCGGTTTGCACAACTCGTGTAAAAACAGGTGTTGGTTATCCTCAATTATCTGCAATTATAGAATGTGCAGATGCTGCTCATGGTATGGGTGGGCAAATTATTTCTGATGGAGGTTGTAAAATTCCTGGAGACCTTTCTAAAGCTTTTGGTGGTAGTGCAGATTTTGTAATGTTAGGAGGTATGCTTGCAGGTCATAAGGAAAGTGGTGGTGAATTAATTGAAAAAAATGGAGAAAAATTTAAAGCTTTTTACGGAATGAGCTCAACCACAGCCATGAATAAACATGTTGGTGGTGTTGCAAATTATAGAGCTTCTGAAGGTAAAACTGTTGAAGTTCCTTATAGAGGAAATGTAGCAGCAACCATTATAGATATTTTAGGAGGAATAAGATCTACATGTACCTATGTTGGTGCTAGCAGATTAAAAGAATTAACCAAAAGAACCACTTTTATCCGTGTTCAAGAACAAGAAAACCAAGTGTATTCTTCATGAAAAAATTAAAATTAATTTCAGCCATATGTTTCTTGTTCATTGCTATTTCTTGTAAAAAAGAAGTTGTAAAAGTTGATGAAAAAACAACAGCTGAAAGTCCTGTTAAATATGCCAAAGGGTTTGATATTGTAGAGGATAATGGTATTAAAAAGCTCATTATAAAGTCTGCATACCAAAACTCTAAAGAAGTTACTGAATATCGCATAATAAAAAAAAGTGACCCAAAAGTAAGCTCTAAGAATGCCATCTACACTCCTATTCAAAAAATTGTGGTGACTTCAACAACTCATATACCTATGGTAGAGTTGTTAAATAAAGAAACGAGCATTGTAGGTTTTCCGTATGCAAAGTTTATCTCATCAAAAAAAACAAGAAAATTAATTGATGCTGGCAAAATAGCTGAAATAGGGAAAGAAACCTCTTTAAACACAGAAATTTTATTAGATCAACAACCAGAATTAGTGGTGGGATATAGTGTTTCATCTGCAGACAAAAGTTTAACAACCATTAAAAAGGCAGGCATAAATGTAATTTATAATGGAGATTGGCTAGAAGAATCTCCTTTAGGAAGAGCTGAATGGATTAAATTTTTTGGCGTTCTATTTGACAAAGAAAAACAAGCAGACAGTATTTTTAAAGTTATAGAAAGCAATTATTTAGATGCTAAAAAAATTGCTTTAAAATCTAATAAAAAACCAACTATTCTTTCTGGTGCTATTATGAGTAAAGATATTTGGAACTTACCTGCAGGAGAAAGCTTTGTTGCTACTTTTTTTAAAGATGCTAATTTAGATTATCTCTGGAAAAACACAAAAGGAAAAGGAAGTTTATCTTTAAGTTTTGAGAGTGTTTTTGAGAAAGGACTAAATGCTGAATTTTGGATTGCTCCTGCTCATTTTACCTCTAAAGAACAAATGATAAAAAGTAATTCTTTGTATACAGAATTCGATGCTTTTAAAAATGATAAAATCTATACTCCAACAAGTTTAAAAGGTAAAACAGGTGGTATTATTTATTATGAATTGGCACCTACTAGACCAGATTTAGTATTAAAAGATTTAATTAAAATAGTACATCCAGAAGTACTTAAAGAGTATCAATTTACTTTTTATAGAAAATTAAAATAATATTTTTTCATGAAAAAACTGCGACCAAAATCTAACATTGATGAACTTTGTTACCCTTTTATGTACGAAGAATCATCACTTTGTGATTACGAAATAGAAACAGACCAACTTACGCGTATGGTTGCTTGGGCTATTGATGAACTTTCTAAATTAAAATTAGAGTATTCCAATAACAAAGAGTTAGAAAACTTAGCACAGGAACTTAATTGGTTATTACCACTTTGCTATCATCTTAATGGTTCTATAAGAGGTAAATTGGCCATCACAGAAAACGATCATCAGCAATTGTTAGCATATTACAGAAATATGAAAATAATTGTAAAAGATGACATTTCTGGTTTTGTTTTACCAGGAGGAACATCTCCCGTAGGGATTTTAAATCAATGTTCTTCCCTTTCAAAAAGAGCAATTAGATTAATGGTAATTATTCATAATAAAGAAAAAATAGAAGTTGCAGATATTTTACCCAAATTTGCGAATTTACTTTGCAACTATTTTTTTACAGCCACAATTCTAATCAATAAAATAACAGGCTTTAAAGAAACTCCTTTTATTAGTAAAAGCTATTAATAATTTAATTAACTTTTTAATAAAAACGGAAATAAAAAAACCTTCTATATTTCTATAGAAGGCCTTATATCGTATTATTTTGGGGGATAATAAGTACACTTCAAAATTAGTATAAATATCATTTAATTTTAATAATTTAACGGGTAGTATTTGGGTAGTTTATGGGTAGTTACCTTTGTAAAACACCTATAAATGCTGATTTTTTGCTATAACTAGCGCTTCTTTTCTACTTTTAATCTGTAATTTTTCATAAATGTTTTTTACATGAAATTTTACAGTATTTACTGATATATTTAATAAATCACCAATTTCTTTATTCGATTTTCCTGCCACAATTAATTGAAAAATTTCATCTTCTCTTAAACTTAAAACGGTTTCTAATTTTTCTATAGTCAACTGTTTTTCATCAGAAATCTCTTCAGATAAATTTTTAAGTTCAAGAGAATAAGATATAATTCTTTCTCTCATAAAATCATTTTCTTTCTTTAATGCTTTCATTCTATATAATACCGCAAAAGAAAGAATTGTCATTTCTAAAAAAGCGCCAATTTTAATATTAATGGCATTAATATCAAAAATAGAAAAACCAATAAGTTTTAAAATAAAATAATCGATTCCTGAAAAAAGAATGAGTACATAAGCCAATGCTAATATTTTATTATAAAAATTTTTATTGAATAATAAAATGGTAACAATCCAATAAGATAGAAGTAATAAAAATACAAGTGCATTAAGCGTAAGAAAATAATAATAACTTTTAAAAATATAATAAAGGATGGCACTGGTAATAATTACACCTCCAATTACGTAACTATATTTTTTTAAATGAGGGTAATATTTATCTAAAAACAAATAACTATTGACAAATTTAGATGAAAAATAAGCTAAACACGTATAATTTAAGACAACAATAACGTCAATGAGTTTTTGATTAATGTCGTAAAAATTTAACATACCATCCATGGTATAAATACCTAAACACGTAAAGCCTAAAAACAAAGCATAATACAAAAAAGCATCATCTTTAAACAATATATAATAAAATAAATTATAAAAAATTATTACAAAAACAACCCCATAATAAAAACAATTTAAGATAAGTTGATGTTTTTGTTTTAAAAAAGAAACTTCTTCGGTGTCAAACTCAATAGGAAAATAAGAATGAAGTTTGGGTATTATTTGTATATAAACATCGTTATCCCTAGAAAAACGGTACGTTAAATATCTTTGATGAGAAAGTTTTTCTGCTTTATTAAATTCTTGATAAATATTTGCAGCATTATATCTATCATACGCAAGTCTAAAAACATATTTTGAAGTAGTTTTATGCGTTGGTATTTTAAACCAATAAGTAGCGTTTGTATAGCCTTCGCTTATTTGATTCTCTAACAATTGAAACGGTTTCTCTTTTACCTCTTTTAATGTAAGTGAATTATTCACATCTTTATAGAAATACACATCCTTTTGTGAAAATCCATTAATATGATACCACAAAATGAAAATAAATAAAATATACCTCATTAAATAGCCTTTTGTAAAGCGATTACTTTTATTTCAATCATAAAAAAATTACTGTTGCTGTTGCTGTTGCTGTTGATTTATAATAGATAGTTTAAAAGCTGCTGTGGCATGAATTGTAGCTGTATCAAAAACAGGAACCAAAACATCTTCTTGCTCAATTAACAATGGAATTTCTGTACAACCTAAAATAATACCTTCTGCCCCATTTTCTATCAATCTATTAATAATCTTCAGGTACGCTTTTTTTGAAACAGGATTGATATTTCCAATAGAAAGTTCGTCATAAATTACTTGATGAATTATTTCTCTTTCATCCTCAGCGGGAATCATAGTTTCAATACCAAAAGAACTTAAAACATCAATAAAAAAGTCTTTTTCCATGGTATATTTTGTTCCTAATAAAGCCACCTTTTTCACCTTTTGTTCTAGGACCCTTTTAGAAGTTGCTTCTGCAATATGTATCACCGGAATAGTAACTACTTTTTTAACGGCATCAATGCACAAATGCATAGTATTAGCACAAATTAAAATACAACTTGCCCCAGCTTTTTCTAAACTTTTTCCTGCTTCTGCCATTAATTCATCTAACAAATCCCATCTTCCATCTTTTTGAAGTTTAGCTATTTGTCCAAAATCAAAAGAATTTATAATTACTTTTGCAGAATGAGGTTTCCCTAAATTATTAGCATTTAGTTGATTTAAAATTCGGTAATATAAAATAGTCGACTCAGGTGTTATACCACCAATTAAACCTATTTTTTTCATAATTTAGTTTTAAAACAGTTTCGTTTGATTTTCATCATCTATTTTCTTCTGTTCGGCTTTTTTTCTTGCTATCGATTTTTGCAAAGCAATTTTTGCTTTTTCTTCTGCAGAAAGTTCTTCTAATACAGGTTTTTTAGTTTCTGCTTCTGGCACCTCAATTGGCAATTCATCTTCTATAACTTCTTCATCTACCACCTCTATTTCTTCAGATGTTTCTTCTTCTGGCTCTTCAAAAGGTAAAGGTTCTAATAAATTAACTTGTTTTATTTTCTCTGTTGTTAATTGATTTCCTTGTGCTTTTATCCCTTTAACCGCTATAAATTCTTCAAAATTAACTTCTTCATTCTCTAAACTTCGTTTAGAATAAACTACTTCTGCTATAGGTCTATAATCTGTGGCAACAATTTCTAACTGACTTTTAGCATGATCAGAAATAAATTCTTCTTCTTTTTCTGGTGTTTCTATTAAAAAGCGTTTTACATAATAACGTTCTTTTTCTCCATCAAAATATATAGCAGAAATGGGTTTGTTAGGTTTCCATTTTTCTAACACAATCATATCATCTTCAAAATGCATCGCTAAATTTGGTTTTACCGCTTTTGCTTTTCCACTTTGTGTAATAATCAATAATTTATCTTCTGCTCTAAATTCTCCTAACAACTCGCCTCTTTCATCAACATTTAAACGTTGTACAGCATCATCAAACCAAATTTTACGTGGCTTTAACGTAGAAACTCCTTCAGATTTAAAATCGACACTTTTAATTGCATATTTTGTAATTCTATTTCCTCTAACCGCTCTTCCTTTTACAGCTAAATCGGCAAAATCGATATCCCATTTTAGTTTTTTTACACTCCCCACAGAGCGCAAATTAATAGTAACAACTTCTGCTTCTCCGTTTAAATTTGCACTAAAATAATGAACAATAGAACCTTTATTTCCGTTTGTTAAATCGTATTCTTTATCTCTTGTAACAGCAGTAACATTAAAACGTTTCATGTAAGATGGTCCTCTAGCACCATCTCTATACATGTAATTATACACTGTTCTTTTATCTTTCTTTTTAAAGATTGCAACGTGTATAATATCTTTACCAACAAAGGTCTTTGCATCTACTTTAGACACCATCATTCCTCCGTCTTTTCTAAAGATAATAACATCATCAATATCCGAACAATCGGTTACAAATTCATCTCTTTTTAAAGAAGTTCCAATAAAACCTTCTTCTCTATTTACATAAAGTTTTGCATTGTTCATGGCCACTTTTGATGCTACAATATCATCAAAAATTCTTATTTCTGTTTTACGTTCTTTTCCTTTTCCGTAAGTATCTTTTAAGCGTTTAAAATAATCTATTGCAAAGTCTATTAAGTTGGCTAAATGGTCTTTAACCACTGCAATTTTATCTTCTAAACTTTCTATAAATTGTTTGGCTTTGTCAATATCAAATTTAGATATTTTTTTAATTCTTATTTCTGTTAAACGCGTAATATCATCTACAGTAATTGCACGTTTTAAATGTTTTATGTGTGGTTGTAAACCTTTATCAATAGCTTCTATTACACCTTCCCAAGTTTCTTCTTCTTCAATATCACGATAAATTCTATTTTCAATAAAAATACGTTCTAAAGAAGAAAAATGCCACTGTTCTTCTAATTCGTTTAACTGAATTTCTAGTTCTTTCTTTAACAACTCTACCGTTAAATCTGTAGAATGTTTTAGCATTTCAGAAACTCCAACAAATACCGGTTTATTGTCTTCTATTGTACATGCTAAAGGAGAAATAGAAGTTTCACAATTGGTAAACGCATACAATGCATCAATAGACTTATCTGGAGAAACATTTGGTGGTAAATGCACTAAAATTTCTACTTCTGCTGCCGTATTATCTTCTATCTTTTTTATCTTAATTTTACCTTTATCATTGGCTTTTAAGATACTATCTATTAAAGTTGTGGTGGTGGTAGAAAACGGAATTTCGTTAATCACCAACGTTTTTTTATCTAACTGAGAAATTTTAGCACGTACACGAACTTTACCCCCTCTTTTACCATCATTATAATGGGTAAAATCTGCAATACCACCTGTTAAAAAATCTGGTACAATCTTAAAACTTCTCCCTTTTAAATATTTAATAGAAGCGTCAATTAGTTCTATAAAATTGTGTGGCAATATTTTAGTAGACAAACCTACCGCAATTCCTTCTGCACCTTGCGCTAACAATAACGGAAACTTTACTGGTAAATCTATCGGCTCTTTTCTACGTCCATCATAAGACATTTTCCACTCGGTTGTTTTCGGGTTAAAAACAACATCCAACGCAAATTTAGATAATCGAGCCTCTATATAACGAGAAGCCGCTGCCCTATCTCCTGTTAAAATATTCCCCCAGTTACCCTGCATATCAATCAGCAATTCTTTCTGACCAATTTGCACCATGGCATCTGCAATAGAAGCATCACCATGTGGGTGATATTGCATAGTATGACCAACAATATTCGCTACCTTATTGTAACGTCCATCATCTAAATCTTTCATAGAATGCATAATTCTACGCTGCACAGGTTTTAACCCGTCTTCTAACGACGGAACCGCTCTTTCTAAAATTACATACGAAGCATAATCTAAAAACCACTCCTTGTACATTCCTGTAACCTTGGTAATGGTTTCTTCTTGGGGCGAATCTAATTCTTCATGCTGATTCGTTAATTCTTCTTCGTGTTCGTGTTCGTTTATATCTTCACTCATTCTTTTTAAACGTTTAATTGTTTAATCGTTTAACTGTGTATTTCTATATTTTGGGCGTTCCCTAAAAAGGTCGGGCTTTACGCTACAATCTTTTTTTTGTATCAGTCATTGTTAAGATTTTTTTTTACTACCTATGGCAATCTCAATTTAATAAAAAGATTGCTTCGTTCCTCGCAATGATACTTTAAACAAAAAAAAGGATTTTCACTTCAATCCCTAACGCAGGCATACTTGCAAACTATTTGCTTTTACCTTTATCTATTTGATACCCAATTTTTGTTCTTTCTGTTTTTTCATTTTGAGAAAAGTTTTTCACTTTCTGTGACCATCTCAATTTTATTAAAGAAATTGTTTCGTTCCTCGTAATGACATTTAATAAGAAAAAACTAATTCTATATATTCTCTTTTATTGTTGGTTACTTTCTTTTTAATCTTCTCAATTTCCAATCGTAAACTTAAATTATTACTTAATAATTCTCGCTTTTTGGTAAAATCCAGATCATTTTAATATTTACAGCAATCGCTCTATCACTATTTAAAACACTCCATAACATTGCAACTCCTTGTTCTGTAAAGATTACATATAAATATATATTTCCTCCACAACTTGAGGTGCCAAATTGGTTCCTCTTGTTTTCATGCTTACTCCTTGTGTTCTTTATCTTTAATTTGCATAGAAATTATAAACAATGCACCCGATAAAACGCCAAAGAATGCTCCTGAATTAGATTTGCTAGACATATTATTCCAATCTATTTGAAACAACCAAAACAATAAAAGCAACGCAAAAATTCCGGTAAAAATGTTCTTAATTTGTTTTTTACTAAATTTCATCTTCCTCTACATAATCCAATTCAACCTTTAAATTATCTATAATAAACTTTTGTCTATCTGGAGTATTTTTACCCATATAAAACTCTAACATTTGTTCAATAGACATTTCTTTATCTAACATAACCGGATCTAATCGAATGTCATTTCCAATAAAATGCACAAATTCGTTGGGAGAAATCTCTCCCAAACCTTTAAATCGTGTTATCTCTGGTTTTCCTCTTAATTTATCAATTGCTTCTCGTTTTTCATCATCAGAATAACAATAAAACGTTTGTTTTTTATTACGAACCCTAAATAACGGGGTTTCTAAAATATATAAATGCCCTTCTTTTATCAACTCAGGAAAAAATTGTAGAAAAAATGTAATTAACAATAAACGAATGTGCATACCATCTACATCGGCATCGGTTGCAATTACAATATTGTTATAACGCAAATCTTCTAAACCATCTTCTATATTTAAAGCTGCTTGCAATAAGTTAAACTCTTCATTTTCGTACACAATCTTTTTACTTAATCCGTAAGAATTTAAAGGCTTTCCTTTTAAACTAAAAACGGCTTGTGTATTAACATTTCTAGATTTTGTGATAGAACCAGAAGCAGAGTCTCCCTCTGTAATAAATAAAGTAGATTCTAAATATGCTTCTTTTTTTGTGTCGCCTAAATGAATTCTACAATCGCGTAATTTTTTATTGTGTAAACTAGATTTTTTTGCTCTGTCTTTTGCTAATTTTCGAATACCCGAAAGTTCTTTTCGTTCTTTCTCTGCCTGAACAATTTTTCTATGAAGTGCATCTGCAACATCGGTATTTCTATGCAGGTAATTGTCTAGCTTTGTTTTTAAGAAATCATTAATATAAGTTCTTACCGTTGGTAAGTCTCCTCCCATATCTGTAGAACCTAATTTTGTTTTTGTTTGACTCTCAAAAACAGGTTCCATCACCTTAATTGCAACGGCAGAAATAATAGATTTACGAATGTCTGAAGCTTCAAAAGCTTTACCATAAAACTCTCTAATTGTTTTTACAATTGCTTCTCTAAAAGCAGATTGATGCGTACCTCCTTGTGTGGTATGTTGCCCATTTACAAAAGAATGATATTCTTCTGAATATTGCGTTTTACTATGTGTTATGGCAACTTCTATATCATCGCCTTTTAGGTGAATTATTGGATACAACATATCGTCTATATTGTTATTATCTTCCAATAAATCTTTTAATCCGTTTTTAGAAAAAAACTTTTCTCCGTTAAAAATGATGGTTAAACCTGGGTTTAAATACACATAATTCTTTAACATTTTTGCTACATATTCATTTCTGAATTTGTATTTCTTAAAAATTTCTTCATCCGGAATAAATGAAACTTTTGTTCCTTTACGTCTAGATGATTCTTCTAAGAACTCTTGATTTTCTAAGTTTCCTTTGCTAAATTCTGCAGAAGCAGACTTCCCTTCACGAGAAGATTCTACTCTAAAAAAAGAAGAAAGTGCATTTACTGCTTTTGTACCCACACCATTTAAACCAACGGATTTTTTAAACGCTTTAGAGTCGTATTTACCACCCGTATTCATTTTAGAAACCACGTCTACCACTTTCCCTAAAGGAATTCCACGTCCGTAATCTCTTACGGTTACTTTACTTCCGTGAATAGCAATTTCAATGGTTTTACCTGCGCCCATTACATATTCATCGATAGAATTGTCTAAAACTTCTTTTACAAGAATATAGATTCCATCATCTGCAGAAGAACCATCTCCCAATTTACCAATGTACATTCCTGGACGCATTCTTATATGCTCTTTCCAGTCTAAAGACCTGATATTATCTTCGGTATATTTTGTTTCTTGACTCATGAAATGTCTTACTGTTGTTAGGTTTGAAGCCTCGCTAAAATAACATTAAACTCGCTAAAATAAAATACCTAAGTTAATTAGTTATCAACAGGATTTCAACGAGCTTTTTAATGTAAAAATCACAGAAAAAAACAATATGTTATATTTTTAAACAAGTAATTGTTTACCCAACAATTTTAGTACTTTTGAAGCCTCATATAAAATGAAACAAAGTGGAAAATACTCAATTGATAGCGTTAGCAAATAAATACGGAAGTCCTTTATATGTTTACGATACAGACAAAATAGAATCGCAATACAACCGATTAACAAATGCTTTTAGTAGCGTTAAAAATTTAAAGTTAAATTATGCTGTAAAAGCACTTTCTAACATTAATATTTTAAAGTTCTTTAAAAATTTAGGTTCTGGTTTAGATACGGTTTCTTTTCAAGAAGTTCAATTGTGCTTAACAACTGGTATAGAACCACATGATATTATTTATA
Source organism: Polaribacter staleyi (assembly GCF_038024045.1). Classification (NCBI taxonomy): domain Bacteria; kingdom Pseudomonadati; phylum Bacteroidota; class Flavobacteriia; order Flavobacteriales; family Flavobacteriaceae; genus Polaribacter; species Polaribacter staleyi. The sequence continues at coordinate 600,374 of NZ_CP150665.1, forward strand.
CACCTAATGGAGTTTCTTTATCGGAAATAGAAGCGGTAGCAAAATTAGGCGTTCAAATTAATATTGACAACCTTAATATTTTAGAACAATTCGGACAAAAACACCCTAACATTCCTGTTTGTGTGCGTATCAATCCGCATATTATGGCGGGTGGAAATTCTAAAATTTCTGTAGGTCATATCGATTCTAAATTTGGTATTTCAATTCACCAAGTACCACACATTAAACGTGTAGTAGAAAATACAGGAATGAACATTAACGGAATACACATGCACACAGGTTCTGATATTTTAGATATCGATACTTTTTTACGTGCCTCTGACATTTTGTTTGATGTGGCTAAACAATTCGAAAATATCGATTTTATCGATTTTGGAAGTGGATTTAAAGTACCTTATAAAGAAGGTGATATTTCTACAGATATTGAGCAATTAGGCGTACAACTTTCTGAACGTTTTAATGGTTTTTGTAAAGAATACGGTAAAGACATTACACTAATGTTTGAACCTGGTAAGTTTCTAGTTTCTGAAGCGGGTGTGTTTTTAGCTAAAGTAAACGTTGTAAAACAAACAACTTCTACGGTATTTGCGCATGTAGATTCTGGTTTTAATCATTTGGTAAGACCAATGATGTACGATTCTTATCACCATATTACCAATATTTCTAATCCAACAGGAAGAGATCGTTATTACTCTGTGGTAGGTTATATTTGCGAAACAGATACTTTTGCTTCTAACCGAAGAATTTCAGAAATTTCAGAAGAAGATATTTTATGTTTTCACAATGCTGGTGCATACTGTTTTTCTATGGCATCTAACTACAACTCGCGCTATTTACCTGCAGAAGTTATGGTGCATAAAGGAAAAGATTATTTAATTAGAAAAAGACAAACAATACAGGATATCTTACACAACCAAGAAATCATTGATTTTTCTAAAGAAAAAAGCGCTAAAAAAACAACTAAAGATCAAAAAGTAGACGCTTAAAAAACGTATTTTATAACTGATAAATCCACCAAAAAATATATTTTTTGGTGGATTTTTTTTTTATATTTACTTACACGAATAAAAACAAAATTAAACATGAAAATTCTAGGAATAGGAAGTAACTACGTTACTGATTTAAAAGATATTGAAGAAAAAAAGAAAGGGAAAAAATTTATATTTTCGAAACCAGAATCTAGTTTAGCTATTAATTGTGATGTAGAATACCCAAGTAGCATTACAAATGAATTAATTTACGAAGTAGAATTAGTTGTTAAGATTGGTAAAGAAGGAAAAAACATTGCCAAAGAAGATGCCAATTCTTTTATTTCTGAAATTGCTGTAGGAATCGACTATACAGCAACAGATATTTTAAAAGATGCAAGAGAAAGTAAATATCCTTGGGAGTTTGCCAAAGGTTTTGATGGTGCTGCACCTATCTCTAGCTTTAAACCCGTTTCTGATTATAATTTAGGGGATATAGATTTCGATTTAAAAATAAATGGTTTAGAAAAACAAAAAAGTAATACCGCATATATGATTAACGATTTTGCTGATATTATTGTTTTTATATCAAAATATATGACCTTACAACCTGGAGATTTAATTTTTACAGGAACACCAGCACTAGGTAAAGGAGAAATTTTTAAAGGAGATCAATTACAGTGTTCTGTTAATGGAGAATTACTATTAGATTTTAAAATGATATAGTTTTATATTGATGAAAATTAGACTTTCTAAAATTGATGACGTTTCAGAAATTATGACCATTATTAATGATGCAAAAGAACTTTTAGCATCCTTACATATTGATCAATGGCAAAACGGATATCCAAATGCAGCTCAAGTAGAACAAGACATTATAAACAAAGAAAGTTATGTAGTTGTTAATGATGAAAACCAAGTGATAGCAACCGCTATGTTTACCACAAACCCAGAATCCACTTATAAAATTATTGATGGAAATTGGATTGTTGATGAAACGCCCCCCTACGGAGTTATACATAGAATGGCAATTAAAAAAGAATTTAGAAAATTTGGTTTGGCTACTTTTATGTTTCATGAATTTCATTTAAAACTATTAGAACAAAAAGTAAAAAGTTTAAAGATTGACACGCATGAAGATAATATCGGAATGCAATCTTTAATCAAAAAATTAGGTTATCAATATTGTGGAATAATTTACACCAATTACAACGCAAAAAGATTGGCTTTTGAAAAAGTGATTTTTTAAAAAAGACTTCTCGATACAAAATTCTTAAAAAAAGAATTTCACTCAAAGTGACAGTTTGTTTATTCTCAAACTTAAAACATTATCACGCAATGTCACTTCGAGTGATTTTCTGACAAAGGAAGAAAATTGTATCGAGAAGTTTTTCATCTCAAAACACAAAATAAAACTATATTTACAGCCTCATAAATTCATTTTTATGAGGTTTCTTTTTTCTGATAAAATTCAAATAAAAAATGCAATTACTTCCATATATAACACAACAAACACAACTCTCTTCTAAATCTGTAGAAAACACTATTTCATTGTTAAATGAAGATGCTACAATTCCTTTTATATCTAGATATAGAAAGGAAATGACTGGTAATTTAGATGAAGTAGAAATAGGAGAAATTGTTAGGTTTAAAGAAGTCTTTGAGGCTCTAGAGAAACGAAAAAAAGCCATTTTAAAAGCTTTAGAAGAACAAAATGTTTTAACATCAGAATTAGAGCAAAAAGTAACTACTTCTAGAAACTTAATTGCTTTAGAAGATTTGTATTTACCTTTTAAGAAAAAGCGTAAAACAAAAGCAGAAACAGCACGTATACAAGGTTTAGAACCATTGGCAAAAATGATTATGAGTCAGCGTGTTAATAATTTAGAACATACTGCTTCTAAATACACATCCAACGAAGTTGATACTATTGAGGATGCTTTAGAAGGAGCGCGTTTTATCATTGCAGAATGGATAAATGAACGTACAGATATTAGAAATAATATTAGAAGAGAATTAGAGCGTCACTCTACCATTTCATCTAAAATTATTAAAGCTAAAGCGGATGATGAAAAAGCGCAAAAATTTAAAGATTATTTTGATTGGAGCGAATCTTTAATGCGAATTCCATCACACAGATTACTCGCTATTTTAAGAGCAGAAAACGAAGGTTTTATTCGTGTTAAAATAGAAATTGACAAAGAAAGAATGCTTCAAAAAATGGAAGAGAGAATTATTCGTTCACAAAACGAATGTTCATCACAAATTGAATTGGCAATTGCTGATGCTTATAAACGTTTGTTATTTCCATCTTTAGCTAACGAAGCAATGTCTATTGCTAAAGAAAAAGCAGATGAAGCTGCAATTACCGTTTTTGCAAAAAACTTAAAACAATTATTATTAGGCGCTCCTTTAGGCGAAAAACGAATTTTAGCTATCGATCCTGGTTTTAGATCGGGGTGTAAAGTGGTTTGCTTAAATGAGCAAGGAGATTTAGTGCATAATGAAAACATTTATCCGCATGCACCACAAAATCAATCTATAGAAGCTATTCATAAAATTAGCTCTTTGGCCGATGCTTATAAAATTGAAGCCATTGCTATTGGAAACGGAACTGCATCAAGAGAAACAGAGCAATTGGTTAAGAACATTCAGTTTAAAAACGATATTGAAATTTTTGTGGTGAGTGAAGCGGGTGCTTCTATTTATTCGGCTTCTAAAATTGCACGAGATGAATTCCCGAATTACGATGTTACTGTGCGTGGTGCTGTTTCTATAGGCAGAAGATTGGCAGATCCTTTGGCTGAATTGGTAAAGATTGATGCAAAATCGATTGGAGTTGGCCAATATCAGCATGATGTAGATCAAACTAAATTGAAAAAATCTTTAGACACGGTTGTAGAAAGTTGTGTAAATACAGTTGGTGTAAACATCAATACGGCAAGTGAATCTTTATTGAGTTACGTATCTGGAATTGGACCAAAAATAGCAGAAAACATCGTGAATTATAGAAACGAAAACGGTTCTTTTACGTCTAGAACTGCCATTAAAAAAGTGCCTCGTTTAGGTGGAAAAGCCTTTGAACAAGCTGCAGGTTTTTTACGAATTAAAAATGCAAAAAATCCATTAGATGATTCTGGCGTGCATCCAGAAAGTTATGCGTTGGTTGATAAAATGGCAAAAGACCACAAAAAGAAAGTGAGTGATTTTATTGGCAATAAAGAAGTTCTTAAACAGATTTCTTTAAAAAATTATATTTCTGAAACCATTGGTTTACCTACGTTAGAAGACATTATTAAGGAATTAGAAAAACCTGGAGTTGATCCACGAGAAAAAGCAAAAATGTTTTCTTTTGATCAAAATATTAAAACAATTGCAGATTTAATAAGCGGACAAACTTTACCCGGAATTGTAAATAACATTACTAATTTTGGTTGTTTTGTCGATATCGGAATTAAAGAAAGTGGTTTAATTCACGTTTCTAATTTATCAGATACTTTTGTAAAAGACGTCAATGCAATTGTTTCTTTAAACCAGCAAATACTTGTAAAAGTATTAGAAGTTGACGTTGTTAGAAAAAGAATTCAATTGGCTTTGGTGAAGTAAAATCCTGCTTAAAAAATAAAATTCTTATCTTTATCAAAAGGAAAATTAAAAATGGACATTCAAACAACAAAAAGAGAATTAATAAAAGAAATTTTAGAAATTGAAACTCCTGAGTTAATAGAAAAAATTGTAAACCTATTAAAAAAAGAGAAAAAAGATTTCTGGGATGATTTGAATTCTTTACAAAAGGAAGAAATTGAAAAAGCTGATTTAGAAGTTTTAAACGAAGAAACTACAGACTATGAAACTTTTATGTCTTCTCATAGAGAATAATGAGAACTGTAACCATTTCTAAAACTGCAAATATAAAAATTGAAAAATTATTTGATTATCTACTTGAAAATTGGAATCCAAAAGTTAAATCCAATTTTATTGAAAAATTAGATAGAAGCGTAAAAATCATCCAATTAAGCCCAGAAAGTTTTCCTGAATCAAAAAAGAAAAAAGGTTTACATAAATTTGTAATAACTAAACAAACAACTTTATTGTATCGATTTAATTCAAAAAGAATAGTTATAATTTCAATCTTCGACACAAGACAAAATCCTAATAAATTATACTTAGATTTATAAAAATAAAATAATAGAGAATATAGAATTAACAAAAAACTATATTCTCTATTAAAAATACTTACCTAAGATCTACTCTATTAATAGGTTTAGTCTCTATAAATAACTTATCCTCCATATCAACAAAGCAACTGTTTGTTACTTTATTCTTATCAAGAAAAAGATAAATAACACCTTTTTTAACTCTTAGTACTTTTATGAAGTCATTTAACTCAAAAACTTCATTCAATTTTAATTTTAACATAATATATCAGAAAGAAATTTTAATATTTAAAAATCATTTCTAAAATACGCTTCTTTCTATTTTCATATACACATAATATTATGAATGATTTACCTTAAGGTGGTCTTGTTAAAAGTACTAGTTCAATTAATCTTTATTCAATAATATCATCATATATCGAAAAATCTACATTTGAAATTTTTCTAATAAAAACATATGGACAAATTAGAAACATTTAGATAAATGTTCTCGATTTTGATAGACTCAGTTGATTAAGCTACCCTACATCAATATTCTGTTTTTAAACACATTACACTTATTTTTATTTTTATTTTACAAACTATAAAAAAAGGGTGCTTTTCCCCTCTATTAATCAGGATATTTATGGTGCATTAAAACTTTATTTTAATAGACCTTTGCCATACACCCCCTAAAACACTAAATAACAATATCTTAACAACTAAAAAAATTAACCAATTATGAAAAAAACAATCACATTTTTAGCAATTATGATGATGTACTTTACGGGGTATACGAACAATATCCGTGTTTCAAACATTTCCTTAGAAAATTTAAATGAAGGTGGTGGCTGGGTACATGTTGAATTTGATTTAGCCTGGGACAATTCTTGGCGTTTAAGTGCAGGTCCCTCCAATTGGGATGCTGCATGGGTCTTTGTAAAATATCGTACTAATGGAGGTAATTGGTTACATGCACAAGTAAATCAAACAAATTCGGTTGCAGCAACAGGAAGCACCCTCGAAGTGTCTAGTGATTACAAAGGTGCTTTTGTTTACAGAAATGCCGATGGAGATGGGAATGTAAACTTTACCAATATACAGTTACAATGGAACTATGGTTCTACAAACACAAGCGATATTATAGACGTACAAGTATTTGCTATCGAAATGGTGCATGTGCCAGAAGGCGGTTTTTATGTTGGAGGTACTACTGGTAATCAGAATAATAAATTTCATAGTGGAGGTGTTTCCACAACTTCATCTTATCATGTTACCAGCGAAAACACTATTACTATTGCTAATACAGTAGGTAATTTATATTACACTAGCGATACTTCTGCTTCAGGAGACCAAAGTGGTGTTTTACCACTTACTTACCCTAAAGGGTTTGGCGCTTTTTATTGCATGAAATATGAAACATCAGAAGCACAATGGGTGGCTTTTTTCAATACGCTAACAGAGCAGCAAAAAGGGTATCATGATATTACAGATGGAGACCACAAAGGGAGCAATGCTACCGTGAAAAGAAATACCATAACCTGGGCCGGTGGTGCTACTGATGCTATTAGTACTTCACCAGATAGAGCTACTCCTTATTTACATGCAGATGATATAAATGCTTATATGGATTGGGCTGCAATGCGTCCGATGACAGAACTAGAATATGAAAAAGCTGCTAGAGGACCAATAACACCAAAGGCAGATGAATTTGCTTGGGGTAATGCAAGTATAAACAATAGCCCATATACTATTTTAAATGATGGTTCTACTAATGAAATCATTAACAACCCAGCTATAGGTATTGGAAATGCAATGTACAATTCAACAAACACTAATTTAGATGGCCCTGGAAGGTGTGGCATTTTTGCAGCTAGTGCCACAAATAAAACTAGAGAAGAAACTGGTGGTAGTTATTATGGCATTATGGAGTTATCTGGCAACGTATATGAAACCTGCGTAACTGTAGGTACTGCTCAAGGTAGGTCTTATACAGGTACTCATGGAAATGGTATTGTAAATTCAGTTACTGGAAATGGCACCGTTTCTTTTTGGCCAAACGATACCACTGGTGATGGATATAGTTACCGCGGTGGTAGTTATATAAACGCACCTAATTTTCTAAGAATATCTGATAGAACTGATGGTGCTAGCTTATTAAATAAGGGAAGTTCTCGTATAGGATTTAGAGCAGTAAGAACAGCACCTTAAAATGATAAGGATGAAAAAAAAGATATTCATAGGACTGTTTTTGTTGTTTCTCATCCAAATAACACATGCCCAACAATTTGATGGCGGCAATGGAGATGGTCATGATGTAGAAAACGTCAACAATACTACTTTAGTAAACACTAATTTAATGGTGCTATTTAAAGGCGGTATTGGTGATGGACAAGATGTTGACAACTACTTTAATACAACACTTTCAAGTTTAAATCTAACCGTATTGTATAAAGGTGGCAATCGTGATGGGCATGATGTAAAAAACTTATTAAACACTACTTTAATAAATACTAATTTACTAGTAATGTTTAAAGGTGGTGATGGAGACGGACATGATATGGCTAGTCTTTTGAACACAAATTTGGAGGATTTTGATTTTTCTATGGTATTTAATGGAGGCAATGGAGATGGTCATGATATAGAAAATATTTTAAATACGACTCTTTTAAATACTAATTTAATGGTATTGTATACTGGTGGTAATGGAGACGGACATGATATTGCTAGTCTTTTGAATTCCAATTTAGAAAATTTCGATTTCTCTGTGGTATTTAAAGGAGGAAATGGAGATGGTCATGATATAGAAAATATTTTAAATACAACTCTTTTAAATACCAATTTAATGGTATTATATAATGGTAGTAACGGAGACGGACACGACTTAGAAAGTCTTTTAAATACAAGACTACAAGATATTATAGTCGTTTTTAATTGGACTGGATCAACAAGTACAAATTGGTCTACTTCCACTAATTGGAGTACTTCTGCGGTGCCAATTGCATCAAACAATGTTGTTATTCCTAATGTAACTAACAAACCCTCTATAGGGCTAGGAACTACTGCTATTGTTAATAATTTAACAGTAGATGCGGCTTCCTCTCTCCAAATACAAGGTGGAGGAGCTCTAACCATTAAAGGAGATTTAACACAGAATGGAGCACTTGCTATAGCATCTGACGCAACATCAAATGGATCTTTTATTTTAGAAGGTCTTCATCTTGGAACTGAAAAAGTTGTTTATGACAGATACGTTTCTAGCTCTGCAAATAGTGCAGAAGGTTGGTATCTAATTTCTGCTCCTGTTATTGGTAAAAATATAGATGATTTTTATAATGATGTCGTTACAAATGGTACTAAAAGAGGTATTGCTACTTATATGAATATCAATCCTATAAATACAAAATGGACCTATTACACAACTGAAAATTTAAATCCAGGTTATTTTGAACAAGGTAAAGGCTATGCTATTAAAAAAACATCCGCTGGTACTTTAAGTTTTGATGGTTTTTTAAATACGGATTCAGTTCTATTTTCTGTTTATGATAACGGAGACCAATATAATGCTATTGGTAATCCTTATACTTCTTATATTAACAGTGGTGCTTTTTTAGACAACATTAGTGAAGGTGTTTTAGCAGAGAACACAGTTTTCTTATGGGATTCTTCTGGAAATGGAGGTAAAGGAGAATATATTTCAAAAAACCAAATAAATAATTATTTAGTGGCTCCGGGACAAGGTTTTTTTGTAAAGGTTGCCACAAGCGGAACCGTTAAGTTTGCTGAAAGTTTTCAAACTCATGGTGGTGGAAACACCTTTTTAAAAAATGAAATCAAACCTAAAATCACCTTATTCTTAAAAGATGGAACTAACCAAAAATATACCGAAATCTATTATATAGATAATAAAACCACAGGATTTGATAATGGTTTTGATAGTTCTATGTTTGATGGTATTAATACAGATTTTGCTGTATTCACTCAGTTAGTAACCACTAATACAGGTAAAAACCTCGCAATACAAACGTTACCAATAGACAATTATCATACAATGGTAATTCCGGTTGGGGTTAAAGCTATTTCTGGTAAAGAATTAAACTTTTCTGCAAAACTAACAAGTTTTCCATCCAACCTAAAAGTAATTTTGGAAGATAGAAAAACAAATACGTTTATGAGAATTGATGAAGAAAATAGTTTTTACAAAACTACCTTATCAGAAACCTTAAATGGAATAGGAAGGTTTTATCTTCATGTAACCGAAACTACCTTAAACACAGAAACTTATATAGACAATCTAAATGTAAGTGTTTATACACCAGATAATGCTACTCTAAAAATAACGGGCTTGCCTCAGGGAGATACCGATTTAAAATTATTTAATCTTCTTGGTAAACAATTAATGAATATCACTTTTAAAACTACAGGCGTAGAAACCATTGCTCTACCCTATTTAGCCAAAGGAGTTTACCTTGTAATGCTTAAAACTGATAAAGGAAAAATCACCAAAAAAATATTTTTAGACTAAATAAAGCAGCCCCTTAAATAATTTATAAACCACTATAGAACAACAGACTATAGTGGTTTATATGATTTTATACAGAATACAACCTTCGAAAAAATCAAAAAAACAACTAAAAGTTTTAGAGTATTCTCATTCCATAGAATAAGTCCTATTCAAGTTACTTTTTAAAAACTTCTGACTTTATAAAAAGTATTGCAAAAAACAAACAAGAGTTATGTTGATAGAAAATTTATTTAATCTTAATTATTACTGAACAAATAATAATTATTTTCTTAATTTCGAATTCAGAAAAAACATAAATGAAAGTCTGTATTGCCGAGAAACCAAGTGTAGCAAGAGAAATTGCTAATATTCTAGGAGCCAACACAAAACGTGATGGTTACTACGAAGGAAATGGCTATGCGGTAACTTATACTTTCGGACATTTATGCACACTTTTAGAACCTAAAGATTACAAACCGCATTGGAAAAGTTGGGATTTGAATAATTTGCCAATGCTTCCAGATCGTTTTGATACCAAAGTTACAGGAGACGCAGGAATTAGAAAACAATTTAATATTGTAAAATCCTTATTTGATAAAGCAGATGTTGTTATCAATTGTGGGGATGCTGGTACGGAAGGAGAATTAATTCAGCGTTGGGTAATTAACCAATGTGGCTATAAAGGAGAAGTACAACGTTTATGGATTTCATCCTTAACAGAAGAAGCCATTAAAGAAGGTTTTAAAAACTTAAAACCTGCAGAAAAATATGATAACTTGTATTATGCAGGATATTCTAGAGCTATTGGTGATTGGTTATTAGGTTTAAACGCAACCCGTTTATACACCGTAAAATTTGGCGGATTTAAACAAGTTTTATCAGTTGGTAGAGTGCAAACTCCTACCCTAGCCATGTTGGTCAATCGTTTTGTTGAAATTCAGAATTTTAAGCCACAACCTTATTGGGAATTACAAACCACATATAGAAATACGCTTTTTAATTATGAGGATGGTCGTTTTTTAAAACAAGAAGACGGAGAACTTTTAGCCAATAAGGTAAAAGAATCTGACTTTGAAATTGTTTCTGTTACCAAAAAGAAAGGAAAAGAATACGCGCCTAAATTGTTTGATTTAACAGGTTTACAGGTATATTGTAATAATAAATTCGGATTTTCTGCTGATGAAACACTAAAAATGGTTCAGAAGTTATATGAGATGAAAGTAGTTACATATCCAAGGGTTGATACTACTTTTCTACCCAATGATGTGTATCCAAAAATTGGAGGAATTTTATCGAAATTAACTAATTATAGTGCATTAACTCAGCCTCTTTTAGGAAGTAAAATAAAGAAATCGAAACGTGTTTTTGATGATAAAAAAGTAACCGATCACCACGCTATTATACCTACCGGAATTCAAGGAAATTTACAATACAACCAACAACAAGTCTATGATATTATTACCCGAAGATTTATTGGGGTTTTTTATCCAGATTCTGATGTTTCTAATACTTCAGTAATTGGTAAAGCTGCAGATGTTCCTTTTAAAACTACCGGAAAAGAAATTTTAACCAAAGGTTGGCGTGTTGCTTTTGAAACGGAAGAAAGCAAGATTAAAAAGGAATTAAACGAGCAAATGACCTTACCTTCTTTTGTAAAAGGAGAAAAAGGTACGCACGAACCTTCGTTTTTAGAAAAGGAAACCAAACCACCAAGAAATTTTACAGAAGCTAGTTTATTACGTGCCATGGAAACCGCAGGTAAACAAGTAGATGATGATGAAATGCGTGAGTTGATGAAAGAAAACGGAATTGGACGACCATCTACAAGGGCAAGTATTATTGAAACTTTGTTTCGAAGAAAATATATTGAGCGTAAAAAGAAATTAGTTTTACCAACCCAAACCGGAATCGATTTAATTAATATTATTGACAATGAATTATTAAAGTCTGCGGAGTTAACTGGTCGTTGGGAAAAACGTTTAAAAGAAATTGAAAGAGGAGAATTTAATGCCGGGACCTTTATAAATAATATGAAGAAAATGGTAGATGAATTGGTGTATGAAGTACGTTCTAACACTTCTAAAAAAAGAATTTCTTCGAACTCAACTGTCGCTGCTAATGGAACCAAGCAATCTGCTATTCCAAAACCTAAAAAAGCAACAACAAAAAAACAAGTTACCGGAAAAACATGTCCTAAATGTAAAAAAGGAACTATTTTAAAAGGTTCTTCTGCTTTTGGGTGTTCTGAATATAAAAATAATTGCGATTTAAAAATTCCGTTTGAAATTTACGGAAAGAAAATTTCTGAAAATCAATTGATACGATTGATTGATAAAGGCTGTACCACCAACTTAAAAGGGTTTACAACAGATGCTGGTAAAGTTGAAGGTTTGATTCGTTTTGATGATCATTTTGCTTTAAAACTAGAGGCTAAACAAAACGTCATTGCGAGTGATACGAAGCAATCTGTTAATAATAATGAGATTACTTCGTCGAAAACTCCTCGTAATGACAGTGATAAAATTATTTGCCCAAAATGTAAAAAAGGTAGTATTTTAAAAGGAAAAACTGCTTATGGTTGTTCTAATTACAAGAATGGTTGCGATTTTGTTTTTACGTTTGAAAACATCAAAAGAATAGCCAACGGAAAACCATTGACTAAAGAATTGGTTATAAAAATTATCAGTAGCTAGAGTTTTCTAACTACTGTCATTTCAAAATGAGCGTTTTAGCGCGATTGAAAAATCAAACTAAAATTTTCACATAATGAGATTCCTCAATTCTTCGGAATGACAAAACGTTCTTTCATACAATTACCATAATAAATCCAATACTGTCATTTCGAAATAAGCGTTTTAGCGATTGAGAAATCAAACTAAAATTTTACACAATGAGAATCCTAAATTCTTAGGCGTGAAAAAATTTGTTTTCACTTAACCACTACAATAAACATTCAACTGTCATTTCGAAATGAGCTTTTTTACGATTGAGAAATCTTTTCAATACATCACAATTAGATTCCATAAATCTAAGGAATGACAAAATGTATATTTATTCAGCATACATTTTATCAATAAGTTCTTTGTATTTTTTTTGAATTACTTTTCGTTTTAGTTTTAAAGTGGCTGTAATTTCTCCTGCTTCAATACTAAATTCTTTTGGTAATAAGGTAAATTTCTTAATTTTTTCAAACTTAGAAAATTCTTTTTGTAACTCTTCAAAACGTTTTTCGAACATCGTTTTAATTTGATTATTATTAATCAAATCTTCTATATCTTTAAAACTAATTTTATGCTCTTCTGCATATTTTTTAATATTATCAAAACTTGGCACTGCTAAAGCCGTTACATATTTTTGTTGATCTCCAATAACCGCAATTTGCTCTATAAAAGAATCACTAATTAAAGCTGTTTCTAACTTTTGAGGAGCAATATATTTTCCTCCAGAAGTTTTCATTAAATCTTTAATTCTATCGGTTATCACTAAATTACCATATGAATCAATTTTACCAGCATCTCCTGTTTTAAACCAACCATCTTCATCAAATACTTCTGCGGTTGCTTCTGGTTTTTTATAATACCCTTTCATAACCCCTGGTCCTTTTACCAAAACTTCGTTATTATTACCAATTTTAATCTCTGAGCCAATAATTGGTTTTCCCGCAGAATTAAATTGGAAATAATGGTCTCCAAACAACGTAACTGTTGCCGTGGTTTCTGTTAAACCATAACCACATTTTATGTTTAATGCAAATGAATGAAAAAACGAAACTAAATCTGGACCTAAAGGTGCACCACCACAAGGCATAAATTTTATATTACCACCAAATACATCACGTAATTTACTTAACACTAATTTATCGGCAATTTTATATTTTAGCTTTACTAGTAAAGGTACTTTTTTATTAAAACGACGGTATTTGTTATGATATTTATTACCAATCCCTAAAGCCCAACTTGCTAATTTCATTTTAGTAGGAGAAGCTTCTTTTCTTTTTTCTTGAATGGCTGTAAAAATTTTCTCAAAAATTCTTGGAACCGTACACATTAAAGTGGGCTTTACCTCTTTTAAAGTATCGGCTATTTTTTTAGGATCTTGGTTAAAATAAACTTGTATTCCTTGTTGTAAGCAAAAAAACACCCAACTACGTTCGTAAATATGACTTAAAGGTAAAAAACTTAAAGAAACATCATTTTCATCTACATCTAACTCAGCTTCATGTACTTTTAAAGAAGCTGCAAAGTTGTTATGATCTAACATTACTCCTTTAGGCTCTCCCGTAGTTCCAGAAGTATAAATAATACTAGCTAAATCTGTTAATTCAGATTCAAAATAACGTTTTTCTAATGCTGTATCTATACTTTTTGGGAATTCGGCATTTATAAAATCGCTAAAATAAACGGCATTTTTATGATTTCTTAGATCAACAGTTGGGGTTAAAGCAACTATTAATTTTAAGTATTTATTTTCTTCTGTAATTTGTTCTACTTTATCAAACTCTTCTTGATCACCAACAAAAATTACACTAATTTCTGCATCGTTTACAACGTATTCTACTTCTTTTTGAGAGTTGGTTGCGTAAATTGGAATTGTAACAGCTCTTACTCCCATAATTCCAAGATCTGCAATTATCCATTCTGTCATATTTTGGGCAAAAACACCAATATTATCTTGTTCTTTTATTCCAAAATTAAGTAAAGCCTTTGATACCTGTTGAATTTGGTAGTAAAAAGAATTCCAAGAAATTCCTTTCCAACCACTAGAAGCTTCATCTTTGTAAAAAATAGCTTCTTTTGTTGTAAATTTCTTTGTGTTATCTTTTATTACTTCTAATAAATGTTTATAATTCATCTTTCGATTCTTTTTAAAAATGTGTATTACACACTCCAAATTTACGAATATTTAAACGGCTTAAACAGAAATACGCTTTTAGATTTTTAGGTGAAGGTTGTTGTAAAAAAACAAAAACGGATTGTAGCTTTTGTTTCTTTAAAATAATGGTGATGTTGTTTTATAGTTTCTATAAGAATTGCCAAAGTTGCTCTTTGCTTGCTTTTCTTTACAACTTTAACGGCTAACAAGTCTAGCCCTGATTGAACGGTTTGTTTGAGCTCTTTTTTACTGTCAGTTCGAGTGAATTTTGAAGAATGAAAAATTTGTATCGAGAACAGAAGTAAAAAAAGCGAGTAGTGAAAGCAGGAAATAGCTTCTAAAAAAATTAAGAAACAAGTTGATTAAAATACTCAAAAATTTCTCCTTTAGAAATTGAGCTTCCTTTTTCTATTAAATCGAAAATTTCTGGATTTCTTTCTGAATTATAGGGCTTGGTACCTTTAAAAATTTCTACAGAATTATCCATAGGATTTTGCATTAACCACTCAAATCCTTTTTGTTCTAATAAATTAATATCCCAAGTTACTTTAATGGCAATTCTATGCATTTCTTCTGCTTCGCATTTAAATAAATTTACAGACGTTTTAGAAAAATGCTCTACATAGTTTGTTTTTGTTAAAACATCATCCCAAACAACATCCGAAAAGAGATTCATTTCTTCTTCTGCTATTTTTGGTGTTTCTTTTTTAATTTGATTCCATTCTTTAGCATCGATACTTTGTGTTGCTAAAAAACGTGCAAAATCTTCGTGTAAGCTTTCAAATTGTTCTTTGGTAAGTTGTCTGTATTTCATAATTTATCGTAAAAAAAACCGCCCAATTATGGGCGGTTCAAATATCTGAATTCTTTATTGATTTAGAAAGAATATCTTAAACCAACTTGTGCTTGCCATCTAGATAATAATGTAGAATTATACACAAATGTTTCTTTTAAATCTGAATTAAAACTATAGGTTGGTAAACCTGCACTGTCTACAGTTACCCCTAATAATTGTACGGCATCTGGTTGTTGTACTAAGCCCCAATTAGAATTTAATAAATTACCAAAGTTTAAAATATCTATGGTAAATTCTAATGAATTATTGTTTGCTAATTTTAAATTCTGAATAAATTTTACATCCATTTTTCCTCTCCAAGGAGATAATGCTCCGTAACGTTCTGCATATTCACCTTTTCTTCCGTTTAAATAATCGTCTTGATTTATATAATTTTTTAATCCTGATTTTTGATCTGCAATAGATAAATCTCCCGGATTAACTGGTGCTTTAAATGTCATTGCATCAATTTGGCTATCTGTTGGGATGTAAATTAAATCATTTAAGTTGGAGCCATCATTATTAATATCTCCTGCATAGGTATAGTTAAAACGACCACCTTTTGCCAATTCGTAAAAAGAAGAAATGGTTGTTGTCCATTTATCATTAGTACCATATGACCAAGATTTAGAAGCAACACCAATAAAACGATGTGGATCTCCGTATTTAGAGTGCGCTAAAGTAGCGTCATTTGAATTAGATAAAACCGGATTAAAATCAAAAGCATCTCCTGTAATTTCTGCTTCAATAGAATTTACATCCTTAGAGTTTAAGAAATTATAAGCCGCCATTAAATACAAACCGTTATCAAAGTTTTTCTGTGCTTTTAAAGAAGCGTTTAAAGTTCTTCCTTTATTAGAGTTTGTAAATACATAGGCATTATTTCCTTTATCTCCTTCTAAATAAATAGGTCTATTGTCTCCTGTACCATTTAATGTTCCTGTTGGGTTTTTTAATCCCCAGTTTTGTACATGAGCACCATTAATGTCTTTTGTATAGGAAAGATCTGTTGTTAAAATAGTACCATCTTTTAATTTTACATCGGCACCTAAACTTGTTCTCCATACTTGTGGAAATTTAAAATCGGGATCTACTACTTGATAGAAATATACATTAGGATTTGCAATTTGATTGCCTAACCAAACAAAAGGGAAACGTCCTGTAAATAATCCAGAACCACCACGTAATTGTAAAGAACTATCTCCATTAACATCCCAATTAAAACCAATTCTTGGAGAAATTAAGAAGTTGTTGTTTGGCATTTTGGTAGAATCAAAAAATACTGTTTCTCCTGTTGAAGGATCTGTATATGGGGTATCCGGAAAATACACACCTTTATCTATAACGTCTTGTGCTTTATCTGCAGAATCGAAAAATAAAGGTTTATCAAAACGAACACCATAAGACAATTTAAAATTATCGTTGATATTCCAATCATCTTGTAGATAAAAAGCAAATTGCCCCACATTTGTTTCTGCTAATGCCCAAGAATCATTGTCATTATTGTTTTTAAAAGTGGTTTGAGCTGCAGCCATTGCGTCTGCTAAAAGACCATTGGTTACCCCTGTTCTAAAAGCATCCATACTTGCAAAGTCTCCTCCAAAAGCACCAACATACCCTCTTGCATCTCCAAAGCCATACGCTCCTAAATTAAACGAATTGTCAAATTCAAATTTTTCAAAAGAAAAACCTACAGTATAATTATGGTCTCCATTACTAATGTTTAAATTATTGGTTATTTGATATACTTTTTGATCTAAGGTATTGTTAATTGAAAAAGGCTCATGCCCTGCAATTATGTAGTTACCTCCATTACCATCTTGAATTCTAAATGCTGGCATAGGTGCCGATTTAGCTTTTCTAAAATCATCGAAATGAGTGTATCCTGCTTGAAATTTGTTTGTAATATTGTCTGTAATTGTAGAGTTTAATTCCAATAAAAAAGAATTCAAATTATTATTAATTTGATACCCTGTATTTTCAAACTGTAACATTTGAGAACTTGGACCTCTAAAACCTAATGCCGTTGGGTGCGCTGGTAAATCTCTAGAAGCATTTAAAAAGTTGTACACAAATGAAATACGATTGTCTTTAGTAACATTCCAATCTAATTTAAACAACCCTTTTGTACTATTAGAATCGTGTGTAAAACCTTCATAGGCACCTGTTTTGTAACCAATACCTGCTAATGCACTTTGTACTTCGTCTAAATCTGCTTTTAAAACTCTAGATTCATTAATAGCTCCAGAACCTGTATTTGGCAACCAAGACTGACCTAAATCTGATCTATTATCTTTTTCGAAGTTTATAAATACAAACAATTTGTCTTTTATAATAGGCGCTCCAATACTTGCCCCTATTTGAGACTGTGTTAATTTTGGTACAAAAATACTTTCTCCTTTTATTTTACCACCTGTAAAATCTTGATTTCTATAATATCCGTAAGCGGTTCCGGTTACTGTATTTGTTCCACTTTTTGTTACTGCGTTTACAGACGCACCTGTAAAACCAGATAAAGTAACATCATAAGGCGCTGTAGAAACAGAAATTTGTTCTATGGCATCTAAAGATACCGGTTGAGAAGCAGTTTGCCCACCAGGAGTTGCTGCATCTAAACCAAACGGATTGTTAAAAATAGAACCATCTAAGGTAAAGTTATTAAATTGGTCATTTCTACCACCAAAAGAACCACCCGATGCAGAAGGATCTAAACGTGTAAAATCTGACGCTGACCTAGATATTGTTGGTAATGTTTTTAAATCTTTTGTTCTAATACTTGTCTGTGCTCCTGTTCTATCATTATTAAAAACACTGTTTTTACCAGAGCTAATTACAACTTCATCTAAAGTATTGCTATCTTCAGATAAAACAGCATTAATATTGGTTGTTTTACCCAATGTTAAAAATACATTTGTTACTTTTTTAGATATAAAACCTAAATAACTAATGGTAATCGTATAAGGCCCTCCAATTCTTAAATTAGATAAACTATACCTACCATTATCTTGAGCTGTTGTACCAGAGACTGTACCTGTAGGTGTATGGGTAGCAACAATGGTTGCACCATACAAAGGCTCTCCGCTAATTTCCGTAATTGTTCCTTTTATTTTTGATGTAGTTGTTTGTGCATAAGCACTTAAACTAAACAATAAAATGAATGAACATAAAAAAAGTAATTTTTGCTTCATATTATTTTTGAATTTGATTTCAACAAAAATAAAGCAAAAAAAAAGCCTACTCGTTAAAGTAGACTTTTATTTCTTAACAATTATTTAACAATTGTTACTTATTCAGCAACAACTTCAAAAATAATATCAGCAACTACTGCTCTGTGTAATCTTACAGTAGCTTCGTATTTACCTAATCTTTTTACAGAACCACCAACAACTTTAATAAATTTCTTGTCTAATTCTGTTCCTGCTTTAGCTAAAGCTGCAGCTAAATCTATGTTGTTTACAGAACCAAATAATTTGTCTCCTGAACCAACTTTAGATGTAATTTTAATTTCATATCCTTTAACTGTTTCAGCAATTACGTTAGCGTCTTCAATTAATTTAGCTTCTTTGTAAGCACGTTGTTTTAAATTCTCTGCTAAAACTTTCTTTGCAGATGAAGTAGCTAAAACTGCTTGTCTTGTAGGGATTAAAAAGTTTCTACCATATCCGTTTTTCACTTCTACGATATCGTCTTTAAATCCTAAATTCTCTACGTCTTGTCTTAATATCAATTCCATGTTCTACCTCTTTATTATTTTAACATATCTCCAACGTAAGGCATTAACGCTAAATGACGCGCTCTTTTAATTGCTTGCGCAACTTTACGTTGATATTTTAATGATGTTCCTGTTAAACGTCTTGGTAAAATTTTACCTTGCTCGTTTACTAAATACATTAAGAAGTCTGCATCTTTAAAGTCGATATACTTGATATCTTTCTTTTTAAATCTACAGTATTTAGCTTCTTTTTTAGTGTCTATATCTAATGGCGTTAAATATCTAACGTCAGCAGATTTACCGCCTTTTGCTTGTTGTTCTATTGATGCCATTTCTTATTTTTTTGTAGATTTAACACGTTCAGTTCTAATTTTTGCCCAAGCAGCTGCATGTTTGTCTAATTTAACAGTTAGGTAACGCATAACGCTATCATCTCTTCTAAATTCTAACTCATAAGCAGAGATTTCTTCTCCAGCAATTTTAAACTCAAATAAGTGATAAAAACCACTTTTTTTCTTTTGGATTGGGTAGGCTAATTTCTTTAAGCCCCAATTCTCTTTTGAGATCATTTCAGCTCCTTTGGAAACTAAATAATCTTCGAATTTTTGTACTGTCTCCTTTATCTGAGTATCAGATAAAACGGGATTCAAAATGAAAACAGTTTCGTAATGATTCATAAATTAAATATTTATTGTTTATTTTTAAGGCTGCAAATATAATAACTTTTTTATAATTAGAGTTATATATAGCAGTTATTCTTACTTTATAAAATAAAAAGGAATCTATTTTATAGTAAAAGATACAAATACTTCTATTTTTTTCTACTGTACTGGCCGTAATACATCAACCACAATAGCTATGGTTAAAAATAGCATCTGTAATTTAAGTGAAATAATTAAATCTCCAGGTTGCAACACAAAAACAACACTGGAGACTTATCAAAAATATTTTAAAAAAAATAAATTAAACTTCAAAAGCTTCTAATTGAAAAGCTTCGCTAATTTCTTTATACACAATTTTTCCTTTTATAATATTTAGTCCTTTTTCTAAAGACGCATCAGTAGCACAAGCTTCTTCCCAACCCTTGTTGGCTAAATTTATAATATAAGGTAATGTTACATTTGTTAAAGCAATGGTAGATGTGTAAGGTACAGCTCCTGGCATATTTGCCACACAATAGTGTACTACATCATCTATAATAAACGTAGGATCCTCGTGTGTAGTTGCTTTTGTTGTTTCAAAACAACCTCCTTGGTCTACTGCTACATCTACAATAACAGTTCCTGGACGCATGTCTTTAAGCATGTCTTTGGTTATTAATTTTGGAGCCTTTCCTCCTTTTACTAAAACCCCACCAATAATTAAATCGTGTGTTTTAATTAACTGTCTAATGCTATACTCACTAGAAAAAGCTGTTGTAACATGATTTGGTAATACATCATTTACATAACGTAAACGTTTCATATTAATATCCATAATAGTTACATGAGCGCCTAAACCTGCTGCCATTTTAGCTGCTTGTACACCAACAACTCCTGCTCCTAAAATTAATACCTTACCTGGGGCAACACCGGGTACGCCTCCTAATAAAATACCACGTCCTTTAATTGGCTTTTCTAAATATTTAGCTCCTTGCTGAATTGCCATTCTACCTGCAACTTCAGACATAGGTGTTAATAATGGTAAAGTTCCGTCGCTATCTTCTACCGTTTCGTAAGCAATACAAATAGATTTACTTTCTATCATTGCCTTTGTTAAAGGCTCGCAAGATGCAAAATGAAAATACGTAAAAATAATTTGATTTTCCTTTATTAAAGGGTATTCTAAAGCAATAGGTTCTTTTACTTTTACAATCATTTCACTCTGACTGTAAACCTCTTCTATGGTAGGTAAAATAGTAGCTCCTACCTTAATATAATCTGCGTCAAAAAAACCACTTCCTTCACCTGCTGTAGATTGTACAAAAACAGTATGATTTTTTTTCGTCAACTCAAAAACACCTGCAGGTGTCATACCAACTCTACTTTCGTTGTTCTTAATTTCTTTAGGAATTCCAACTTTCATTATTGCTTAATTTAGATATTTTAAGCAAGTAAATTTACAGTCTTTTTGTTTATAATTTAACAAAATATTCGAAATTTGTTATTTTTACTAATGCCCTATTTTTTTTTGATTTAAAATGATTTTATACAAATTTCTATTTACTTTAATTGTCATATATTCAATAAAACTCACAAAAAACCAATTCTAATAATACATTCATTAACGTTTTAGTTTAAATCTAAACGAATTCCCATAGAAATGTTTCTTGTTTCGGTGTTTTTAAACAACGGATTCAAATCGTATTTTACATAAAGGCTGGTAGATTTATACCCTACATAAGCACTTAACCCATAATTAATGGTATTCATATTAAAATTATCTTTTTGAACCAATTTTTGATCCACCCCGCTTGCATCCTTATATTCTAAATACTGTCTTGTACCTAATTTAAACCCAACAAAACCACCAACTCCTAATCGAACAGAATTATGTATTCTATCTCTTTTAACTCCGTCTTTATAAATTTTATTTTTAGAAAGATCCCACTCAACATGCATCGGAAAATTCATTTGTACATGACGTAATCTACTTTCAGATAATTTATCATCAAAAACTTGTATTTCTGTTAAATCTCCATTTTTTACATGTACACTATTATTATCTAAACGTAAGTTATTCCAAAGGAAAGAAACACCATATTTAAAGTACAATTGAGAAGGTTCTTTAGAAAAACGGGTTTTCCAGGTCCATCCTAATTCATAAAAATGAGATTGCCAAAACTTGTATTCAGTATCATTTAAAGAAGAAAACTCATTATCTTTCAATACATTATTTACCCCCATTGCAAAAACAAACTGAGATGTTGTTCTTCTTTGTAATCTTCTATTTCTTTTTTCTTTGCTTTCATCATCATCGTCATCATCGTCATCGCTTTTATTAATATTTAATCGAAAAGTACTATTGCCAACAGTAAATGTATTTTCATCATCATTATCATCTAATTCGTTAGAGCTTGCTATTTTTCCATTTGTTTTATCTTGCACCAACAATTGTAACAGACGCTCTTGCTCTCCCACCAATTTTTCAATTCTTCTGGCATGATACGAAGCAACTTCGCTTTTTAAAGTATTTGCAGTTAATTTTGTAATTTCTCCGTTTTCTAATCTTTTATCTATAGCAATCACTTTTACCTTTAAAGAATCTTTCTGATTTTCTGTAATTCGTTCTATTCTTTTAGAAATTTTATTCACTTCCTTTTCAAATGTTTTTACTTGAGATACGGCAATAGTTGTGCTAAACAACACTAATATTAGTAGTATTCTTTTCATCTTATATGTTTTTAAAATTTATTATTTTTTTTTGATAAAAACCTTATCGTTAACTAGTTTCAATTAAAACGTCTTCTAATTTCACTATTCCTTAAGGTGTTTCTTTTTAATCATTTCTACTTGCAATAGCAGTTGCAATATCTGTTACTCTTTTCTTTAAAGATTTTAAGAAGTTATTTTGAAAATCTTCTTCTCCGATTGAGCGTTCTACTTCGGCCAAAATAGCATTCGGATTCACTTTAAGGTTCCCTTTTTTAAGTTCTCCTTTAATGGTTCTTAAAACATCTTCCCTCGTAATATCATACTTTGCGTAGTATTCTTTTACCTCTGCAGACGAATGTGTTACCGCGAATAACAAATCATCACTATTAATTTTTATGCTACTATTTGGGTCTTGTTTTAAGAATTCTTTTTTAATTGTTTTCTCCTTCGTCGGATGATTTTCTGATTTCTCCTCTACTTTAGCTATTACAATGTCATTACGAGGAGTTTTCGACGAAGTAATCTTATCAATAGAAACAGATTGCTTCACTTTGCTTGCAATAACTCTGCTATTAGACTTTACAATTTGCTTCTCTTCAATTTCATCCACTTTAACAATTGCTTTTTCAGTAGGAATCTCATTGATAAATTGATCTATTTTAGTATCAATAGAAATCGTATCAATTGGGTTTTCAACAATAATTTCTGATGGTTTTACAACTTCATTTTTATTTAAAAACAGAAAACCGACACTAATTAGCAATAAAATACTTGCTGCTACACCTATATAAAAAAACCAACCTTTTTTCTTTTGTTTTGGTTGTTCATCTAATTGTGATGACAAACGTTCCCAAGCAGAAGCCGATGGATTAATCGTTCTGTGCTGTAACTTATCTTTTATACTATTATCTAACTTATTTGTTTTCATGAACTCTTTTATTCATTTTGTAATAATTTTCTTGCAATAATTTACGTGCTTTAAATAATTGCGATTTAGATGTACTTTCAGAAATGCCTAATTTTTCTGCAATTTCTGAATGTTTATACCCTTCTATGGCGAATAAATTAAACACCATTTTGTAACCTTCTGGTAATTGATCTATCAATTTCTGAATATCTTCTACAGAAGTGTTTTCTAAACTTTCTGTAGCCGCGTCGTTAAAAACATATTCTTCGTCAGATAGATCGATTAAATTCTTTTTACGGAGGTAAGAAATACAAGTGTTTACCATAATTCTGCGAATCCAACCTTCAAAACTACCTTCGTGTTTAAATTTATCTAAGTTCGTAAAAACTTTTAGAAACCCTTGTAACATTAAATCTTCTGCGTGATGCAAATCTTTTACATATTGCCTACAAACACCCAACATTTTAGGCGAAAATTGCTCGAACAATTGTTGTTGCGCTTCTCTATTGTTGTCAATCGCTTTTTTAATTAACGATTTTTCTTTGTTATGTAATGATATAATTTTCAAGCCTCTTTATTCTGTTTTTACTGCCTTACAAATATATAGACTACAGATGTTTTAAAAAGGTTGCCTTGGATAAAAAAGTTTTTTGTTTTTTTACTGAATTCTTATAAGCGACTGGTTTTTAGCTTTATCTTTATTGAAAAAAAGCATGATAGTTAACCTTTCTAATGTGATTGAATCTATTGATATAACTAAAATTGAAAATGGTGTTTTCCCTAACTTATATAAAGTTGATGAGAAAATAGTAAGTGATTTTACAAAATTGTTTCGTCAACAAGGTTGGATGATTGGGTTTAATTGGAGTTCTTGGGATGAAGGAAGAAGTATCCTAAGAAATAAAGAATTTGATTATTCTACAATAGATATTGAAACAAAACGCAAGCTTTTAACAGCTATTTTTAGAAATGATAGATTTTGCAATGGAGCTTTAGAAAGTTCTTTGAATTCTGGAGTAATTATTAATATATTAAAGAGTATCTAATGTTGCTTAGAACGCAATAAACTTAAAGCAATCTTACTATTTAAACATTGGTTTTTAAGCACAAAAAAAAGGAACTCAAATTGAGTTCCTTTTTTTTTAAATACTATTAATAATTTTTAATTATTGTCTTTTTCTTCATCCTCTTTAGAGGTTTTATTCCAAATTTTAATTTCATCATCTTTGGTAACTCCTTCTAAAATCTCCACATTTACACCGTCTGAAGTACCTAATTTAACATCTTTCTTATCAAATTTTCCTTCGGCATTTTTAATTTCTACAAATGGTAATTCTGTTTTTCTATCAAATTGCAATAAAGATTCTTTAATAGATAAAACACTGTCTTTTCTTTCTAAAACAATTTCTGCATTGGCACTATAACCCGCTCTAATAAAATGCTCATCATCTAAAGAAACATCTGCTTTTATTTTAAATTGAACTGCTCCTGCTTCTTCTGTTCCTTTTGGTGCAATAAAGTTTAAAACTGCTGGGAATTTCTTGTTTTCGATAGCACCTAAAGAGATTTCTATTTCAGTACCTTTTACTAATTTACCAACTTCAGACTCATCAACTTTACCTTCAAAAATCATTTTAGTCATATCTGCAATGGTAGCAATTGTTGTACCTGCACTAAAACCATTTGTTTCTACAACTTGATACCCTTTTTTAACAGGGATTTCTACTACCATACCAGAAGTTGTTGCTCTAATATTTGTATTTGCCCCAGAAGAACCTGCAGATCCTTTTTTAATTATTTGATAATCATTTTGTGCATTACGCAAATCGTTTTTTGCTTGATTGTACGAAAGCTCTAGTGTTTCAAATTCTTGACGAGAAATGACTCCTTTCTCAAATAATTTCTTATTTCTGTCGTATTGTATTTTTGTGTTATTTAATTGAATTTGAACAGAATTAATACGTCCTTTTGCACTTGTTAAAGATTGCTCGTTTGGCACAACTCTTACTGTTGCTAGTAAATCTCCTGCCTTAACAATCGCACCTTCTTCAACTACAATTTTATCTATAATACCTGCTATTTGTGGTTTTATTTCTACTTCTTCTAACGGAGTAACTTTACCTGTAGCCACACTTTTTTTAACAATAGTTGCTTTAAAAGGCTTTTCTGTTTTGTACTCTATTGGTGATGCACTGTTCTTTTTACCAAACCAAATTAATACCGCTATTAGTGCGACAGCTATTCCTCCAAAAATGATTACTTTTTTCATTTATATTCTATTTATTCTTGTTAGTTGATTTTTTATTCTTCTCTTAATGCGTCTATTGGTTTTACTACAGTTGCCATATAAGCAGGTATAAAGCCAATTAACGTTCCTAAAACTACTAAAACTCCATACGCAATTAAAACAATAGGTATGTTAACGGTTGGGTTTACTAATAACTCAAAATAATCTATAACCATTAAAATGAGTCCTCCAGCAATGATTCCTAAAGAACCTGCTAATAATGTTAAAAACAATGATTCTAATATAATTTGTTGTCTTACTTTATTAGGTGTTGCTCCTAACGCTCTTCTTATTCCTATTTCTTTTGTACGTTCTTTTACTGTAATCAATAAAATATTACCAATAGCAAAAACCCCTGCTATTAAAGTTGCAATACCCACAAACCAAGTTAAAAACTGCATTCCTGTTAAAAATCCGGTTACTTTAGAGATTTCTTTTCCTAAATTAAAACCTCTAAAAGCTCTGTTGTCTTCTGGATGAATTTTATGTAAATTCTTTAATAATAGTTTTACATCTGCCTCTACCTGAACAATGTCGAATTCTTTTTTACCAGTAACCACCATCCATTCGAATTTGTCTCCTTTATTATACACTATTTTAAAAGTACTAAAAGGAATATGAACGTTATTTTTACCTTCAAATCTACCAGCAGTATACACACCAACTACTTTATAATTGATGCCACTTACTTTTAAATAAGTATCTATAGCTTCTTCATTTTTATCATACAACTCCTTATAAACACCTTCACTTATTACACATATTTTTTTGTTCTCATCAATATCACTTTGGTTGATGAACCTGCCTTCTATTAAGTTCTTTTTTTGAACTCTGTCTATTAGAGGAAAATCTCCAAAAACGGTAAAATTACCAGTTTTTAATCCATTTATTACTTGTCCGCCAGTTGCATTTCTTGGCACTACAAACTGAATACCATCTACTTCTGTTCTAATTTTATCTACATCTCCCAATGTTAAATTAATTTGTCTTCCTTCTTGAAAACCTTTAAAAGGCATAGAAGTTCTACTTCCAGACATAAAAACACTGTTGGTAGCAAAATCGCCAAACATGCTATTAAAACTATTTTCAATTCCTTTAGCTGCACCCAATAAACCTACCAATAAAAGGATTCCCCAAAATGCACCAAAAATGGTAATTGCAGTTCTGGTTTTATTCTTACGAATACTACCATAAATTTCTTGCCAAGTATCTTTTTCGAATAAAAATATCATAGTTAATCTGCGTTTAATGCTTCAACGGGTTTAATTCTTGCTGCTTTTTTGGCAGGTAAATATCCTGCAATTAAACCGGCACAAACAAGTGTTAAGGTTGCTCCTATAACTACGGGCTGAGAAACACTAGGGTTTAAAATAAAATACTTTTCTAAACTAGGACCTGCAAGTTTTAAAATTCCAACTCCAATTAACAATCCAACATAACCAGAAATTGCAGTTATAAATACAGCTTCTTGCATAATCATACCAACAATCATTTTTGGTGTAGCACCAACTGCCTTTCTTATTCCTAATTCTTTTGTTCTTTCTTTTACAATGTACACCATAATATTGCTAATACCAACAACACCAGCTATTAAAGTACCAAAACCAATTACAAGAATTAAAATACTTAAACCAAACATCATCCCAGAAACTTCTTTGTTATTTGTAGCATAATTATCTAACCCAATTCCTCTTTGATCATTAGGAGAAACATTGTGTTTTTTCTTTAATTCTCTATGCATTTCACTACTAAAAGCAATTGCTTCATCGATACTTAAATTTGGATTATACGTAATACCAAAATCATCTATATGGTCATTATTACCATATAATTTTTGCATGGTTGTAAAAGGTGTGTAAATATATCTTTCATCACTATCTCCTCCTGGATCAGAGAAAACACCAATTACCTGATACATAATGCCTCCAATATTTAGTTGTTTACCATACGCACTTATTTGACCAAATAAATCCTTTTCAACCATTCTACCAATTACAACAACTTTTGCTTTTTCATGAATATCTCTATAGTTTAAGAATCGTCCTTCGGTAACTTCTGCAGATTCTAAAACATAATATTCTGGATATACTCCTCTTACCGAGTAATTGTCTTTTTCATCCTTATAAACAACATTTTCAGATCTTTGAATTCGCGGACTTATCGTTTGAATTTTATCTCCAAAAGTTTCTTTAATGTAGGTAAAATCATCATTTTTAAATTGAACCTTTCTTCCTATTTGATTTCCTTTAAATGCTTTTGTAGTATTGTTTGTCCAGATATAAATTGAGTTCATGGCGTCTTTAGCAAACTCATTTTTAAAAGTATTTTGCAATCCATTACCAATACCAAATAATAAGGTAAAAAGCAAAATAGCAAACGCAACCGTAAATCCAGACAAGGCAGAACGCAACTTATTTTTACTGATACTTTGAAATATTTCTCTCCAACGATCTAAATCAAACATAATTAAACAGCTTTTGTATTATTAGTATATTCATCACTAATAATTAGACCATCTTTTAAACGCACAATTCTTTTTGTTTGTTCTGCAACTTCCTCTTCATGGGTAATTACAAAAACCGTCATTCCTTCATTATTAATATCCTTTAATAAATCCATAACAGAATCTGTTGTTGTAGAATCTAAAGCCCCTGTTGGCTCATCTGCCAAAACAACTTTTGGTTTTGTAACCAAAGCTCTTGCAATTGCTACACGCTGTTTCTGTCCTCCAGAAAGCTCATTTGGTAAATGATTAGCCCAATCTTTTAACCCTACTTTATCTAAGTAATCTAAAGCTAACTTTAATCTATCTTTTCTATTGATACCTTTATAATACAAAGGCAGCGCTACATTTTCTAAAGCCGTTTTGTAGGAAATAAGATTGAAGGATTGAAAAATAAATCCTAAAAATTTATTTCTTAGAATGGCCGCTTTTTTTTCATTTAAGTTCTTTATTAATTGGCCATTTAAATAATAATCACCTTCATCATGCTCGTCTAATAAACCAACAATATTTAATAATGTAGATTTACCAGACCCAGAAGACCCCATAATAGAAACAAATTCGCCTTCTTTTATATGTAAATCTATACCTTTTAAAACGTGTAGAGAATCTTTACCAATTGGGTAAGATTTGTGTAGTTTTTCTATTCTAATCATTGGTTGGTTAATTTTAAACTAAAGTATCGAAAGCTATTGATTGCCTTTATTAATTTTTTGTTAAAACAAAGACCCAATTTATTTGATTACAAACATAAGACGAGCAATTAAATTAATTGTTACAATAAAATATATTTTTTTTTAAAGCTACTTTATTTTTAAAAAAAATAAGCCTATTAAAATTTAAAGTTCTTAAAAAATTCTGTATAAACCATCGTAAATTCTTTTTAATTAGAGAGAAAGTTAAAGTATCTTTGTTTTACTTAAATTTAGAAGTACCTAAATGATTGATTTACCAAAAAACAAAAAAATTATTTTATTTGACGGAGTTTGTAACCTTTGCAACGATGCTGTTTTAAAAGTGATAAAATACGATACAAAAAACGTCTTTTTATTTACAGCTTTACAGTCCGAAAATGGAAAAAAAATAATTAAACAATTAGGTATTGATATTTCTAAAATAGATTCTATAATTTTATACGAACCTGGTGTTTCTTATGATATAAAATCTACGGCTGCTTTAAAAATTATGTATGCTTTTGGCGGAATTTGGACTTTAAGTCAGATTTTTATAGTGTTACCAGAAGGTTTTAGAAACTACGTCTATGATTATATTGCCAAAAACAGATACAAATGGTTTGGCAAAAAAGAAAGTTGCATGATACCAACACCTGAATTAAAAGAGAAATTTTTAGATTAATATGAACTCATTATTATCCATAAAATATTCTTTATTTTCCATTGTATTAACAATAGCGATTGCCATCTTATCATTAAAAAATAATGAAAGTAATTCCTATTTTGTATCAACTATCGTTGGTTTGCTTTCTTATGTAATTTTAATTTTATCAATTATTGGATTGATTAAAGCTACAAAGAGTATTAAAGAACCTAGAAAGTTTCAAATAATTTTTGCTTTCTTAATAAATTTATTTTTTTTAACCCTATACTCTTATTTAATAATATCAAATTCTTAACAAAACATGAACTTACCAAAAGAAATAAAATGTGTTATTTTTGACATGGATGGTGTAATTATAGATTCTGAAGAAATCCATAAAAAAGCCTATTACGAAACCTTTACTTCTATTGGTGTTTCTGTTTCTGATGATTTATACAAAACCTTAACTGGTTCTTCTACCATTAATGCATTTCAGAGATTGGTGGCACATTTTAACTTAGATTTAGATCCAGAAGAATTGGTTTTAGATAAAAGAAAACGCTACGTAAATTTCTTTGAAAACGATCCTACTTTACATTTGGTAAAAGGTGTAGAAGAATTGATAAAACATTGCTACAACAAAGGATTAACCTTAATTTTAGCTTCTTCTTCTGCAATGGTAAACATCGACAGAGTTTTTAATCGATTTAATTTAAATGAATATTTTACAGCTAAAATTAGTGGTGCAGATTTAACAGAATCTAAACCTCATCCAGAAATTTTTGAAAAAGCAGCTGTTTTAGGTGCTACCCCAAAAGAAAACTGTGTAGTAATTGAAGATTCTGATAACGGAGTAAAAGCTGCCAATGATGCTGGTATTTTTGTTTTTGGTTTTAAAAACCCAATGGCAGAAGATCAGACTTTAAAAAATGCTAATTTTATTGTCAATAATTTTAAACGATTGCATAAAATTATTTAGATTATACTTCTTTTTCTCTTTGATTAAAAAAATCAAGAAAAAAAGAAGTCTTTTATTACTTAAAAGACCTGGTATTCTTATAGATCCTTTTAAAACAAACAACCAATACTTTTAAATCCATATTATTTTAATACCCATTAAGATAAAAACAATTCCGCTTATCTTATTTAAATATCTATTAAAATTAGGGTTGTTTTTAATTTTCTCTGTAAAAGTAGTTGCAAAAAAGGTTAAACCTACATACCAAACGGTGCCAATAAGCGCAAAAGTGATACCTAATAATATAAAAGGAACTGGATTTTCTATTTGATCTGGTGCAATAAACTGAGGAAAGAACGCTAAAAAGAATAATGCTACTTTGGGATTTAAGGTGTTGGTTAAAAAACCTGACCAAAAATCGCTTTTTACTTTTTTATTTTGAGGTGTATCTGTCTTAATGGATAAAACTTCTTTATTATTTTTAAGGTTTAAATATCCTAAATAAATTAAGTAAACAAACCCAATATATTTAATTGCTGTAAAAGCAATATCAGATTTAGACAACAATACAGACAAACCTAAAGCAGCAAAAACAGTATGTGCTAAGACACCTGTATTTACACCAAATGCTGCTTGCACTCCAGATTTTCTTCCTTGTACAATAGATTTATTTAACACAAATACGGTGTCAATTCCTGGAGTCATTACAAAAACCAATGCCGTGAACATAAAAGTAATAAAATTCTCAATTCCCATCTTTATCGTGTTTTAAATAATTGAAATAAA
This sequence comes from Polaribacter staleyi, assembly GCF_038024045.1. Lineage (NCBI taxonomy): Bacteria > Pseudomonadati > Bacteroidota > Flavobacteriia > Flavobacteriales > Flavobacteriaceae > Polaribacter > Polaribacter staleyi. The sequence goes on from NZ_CP150665.1 coordinate 631,512, forward strand.
ACTGAGTACAAAGAAACTATTATGTTGGTATCTTAAAAATACTTATTTTTGATTGATTAATGCAAAAAACGCATTAAACTATGACGATTCAACAAATAAAGTATTTTTTAACGTTATCAAATGAACTTCATTTCTGGAAAACTTCTGAAAAGATGTTTATCTCTCAATCTTCTTTAAGTAGACAAATTCAAGCTTTAGAAAACGAATTAGGAATTCAGCTTTTTGAAAGAGATAAAAGAAATGTAAAGCTAACAGATGCGGGTAAATTTCTACAAAAAAAATGGACAGCAACCATAAAAGAACTTGATCAAGTTCATAGACAAGCAAAAAAAATTGATGAAGGAACAGCTGGTTTTGTTTCTATCAGTTATCCTGGTTCTATTGCTTTTAAATTTCTACCCAATTTTCTTGAAATTTTAAATGCTAGTTTGCCTGACTTAAAATTAGAATTGATAGAACCTACAGACAAAACACACGAAAAACTATTATTAAATTACGACACGGATATCGCTTTTAGTAGAGACTCCATCAAAAACATCAACATAAATTCACATAAATTGTCATCAGAACCCATCTGTTTGGTCGTTCCTAAAAATCATTGGCTAACTAAAGAATCTTTAGATAATTTAAAAGAATTAAAAGACGAGAAATTTATTATTGCTGGCTTACATCAAACAACGTTTTTTGCTTCACTTTTAAGAAACTTTTTTGATACGTATGGTTTTGAACCTAAAACGATTATTGAATCTGATTTTGGAGGAATGATTTTAAACCTAGTTTCTCGTGGATTGGGAATTTCTATTTTACCGCTTTCTTACAAACATGCCGAGTTTCAAAATGTTCGATTTATTGAGCTACATGAAAAAATAGACTTATTTGTCAATTGGCGAAAAAACGATCCTAATAAAACAATAAATACAATTATTGATCTTACAAAATCAATAGAAGAATAAAATCAAAATGTCCGTTCGAGTGATTTTGAGGTACGAAAAATTGTATCGAGAACAATTTAATAACTTAAAATTCGTATTCTCGATACAAATTCTACTCATTACAATCGTAAAATTTACTCGAATTGACAGGATTTCATCAAAACACACAATAGGTAAGCTAAAACCTCTTTTAAACAAACCAAATTATTATAAATGAAAATTGTAAACATTATTTTAATACTAACGCTTATCTATTCTTGTGATAAGAAAACGGCAAAGGAGCAAAAAAATGAAATAATAAAAAATGAAATAGTAAAACCCGCATTTCAAACAATAATAGACACCCATAATGTACATGGTGCTATTCTTATGTACGACTTAAACAAAGACCTTTTTTACGCTAATGATTTTAAATGGGCAAAAACGGGTCGCTTACCTGCTTCTACTTTTAAAATTCCGAATTCTATGATTGCCTTAGAAACAAAAGTAGTAGACAATGATAGTACTTTGTTTAAATGGAATGGTGAAAAAAGAGCTTATAAAGTTTGGGAACAAGATTTAATCTTAAAAGATGCTTTTAAATATTCTTGCGTACCGTGTTATCAGGAAATAGCTAGAAAAATAGGCAAAAAAAGAATGAATGCCTATTTAGAAAAACTGAACTATCTAAATATGGTTGTAAATTCTGAAAACTTAGATCTGTTCTGGTTAGAAGGTGCTTCTAAAATTAATCAATTTGAACAAATAGACTTCTTAAAACGTTTTTACAAATCGGAACTTAAAATATCAAAGAGAACTGAAGCTATTATGAGAAAAATACTTTTCATCGAAAAAAACAAAAAGTACACCTTATATGGTAAAACAGGGTTATCTGTTAGAAATAAGCAACAAAATGGTTGGTTTGTTGGGTATGCTCAATCAGAAGAAAATACACTCTTTTTTGCAACTAATATATCGCCAAAAGAAACTACAGATATTAAGGGCTTCCCTAAATTAAGAAAAGAAATTACGTTGAAAGCTTTAGAACTAATAGAATAAAAACACAGTAGTCTAAAATAAAAATAGCTTGAAAAATTTTCAAGCTATTTTTAATCCACTATTTATATCTCGTCTTCTAAATCATCAACATTTAAATCTTCATCCTCGTCAAAAGAATCTTCATCCTCTGCATAATCTTCCATCGTTTGCTCTAGTTTAGAACTGATTTTTACAAGATAAATAGTATCTTCTGTCTTCACTTCTACCGCTTTTACAGTTTCTCCTTTTGCATTTTTAAAGGAAATAATGTCTTCATAGTCATATCCGTCAGGATACTTTTCTACCAACATATCTAATATGTCTGTAGTTAACTTTGCGTATTCTACGATTACTCTTTTCATTTTATAATCATTTATTCAATTAGTATGAGATTCCTCAATCGTCAAAAAAGACTCATTTCGGAATGACACTTCACTTATTTTGTAATTTTTTAATTATAAGTTAAAAATTAGCAATTCAGCTTTTATAAAAAAAGCATCTGCAATGCTACATTTCTAATAAATAAGCAAAAATTAATGGAGCTACAATAGTAGCATCACTTTCTATAATAAACTTTGGCGTATCAATGTCTAACTTACCCCAAGTAATTTTCTCATTAGGTACTGCTCCAGAATACGAACCATAACTTGTTGTAGAATCTGAAATCTGACAGAAATAACTCCAAAATGGTGTTTCTGGTTTTTCCATGTCTTGATACAACATTGGCACCACACAAATAGGAAAATCTCCTGCAATCCCTCCTCCTATTTGAAAGAATCCAATTCCATTTTCAGAATTGTTTGTATACCAATCTGCAAGAAACGTCATGTACTCAATTCCAGATTTTACAGTGCTTGCTTTTAATTCTCCTTTTAAAACGTAAGAAGCAAAAATATTACCCATGGTAGAATCCTCCCAACCCGGACAAATAATTGGCAAGTTTTTTTCTGCCGCTGCGTACATCCAAGAATCTTTAATATCTATCTCGTAATACTGTTCTAAAACACCAGATAATAATAATTTGTACATGTATTCATGTGGTAAATAACGCTCTCCTTTTGCTTCTGCATCTTTCCATATTTTTACAATATGTTCTTGAATTCTTCTAAAAGCTTCTTCTTCTGGTATACAAGTATCTGTAACTCTGTTTAATCCTTTTTCAAGTAAATCCCACTCGTCTTGTGGCGTTAAATCTCTATAATTAGGCACACGTTTGTAATGAGAATGTGCTACAAGATTCATAACATCTTCCTCTAAGTTTGCACCTGTACAAGAAACAATTTGTACTTTGTCTTTACGAATCATTTCCGCGAAAATTTTCCCTAATTCGGCAGTACTCATTGCTCCTGCTAAAGAAACTAACATTTTAGATCCTTTGTTTAATTGTGCTTCGTACCCTTTTGCTGCATCTACTAAAGCAGCAGCATTAAAGTGTAAAAAGTATTTTTCTATAAAATTTGTAATAGGTTTGCTCATTTTGTTTTTTTATATTTTTTTAATGTTCTCGATACGATTTTTCAAATAGAAAAATCACTCGAACTGACATCATAGTTATTAGTATTAAAATTCTGACTGTCACATCGAGTAAAATTTCTTTTTCAGAAATTTTGTATCGAGATATTAATCATTATAATTGGTTATTTAACAACAACTTATCGTAATACTTTTTTATTTTTTTTGAAGTTTTCTAACTTCAAATATATCTGTTCTTCTATCTTTTAAATTTCGTACGCTACCAAACTGGTTTAAATCCTTTAGTAAATCTAAATCTACATCCGCAATTAAAATCATTTCGGTATTTGTGGTTGCCTCTGCTTTAATTCCGTTTGCAGGGAAAGAAAAGTCGCAAGGTGTAAACACCATAGATTGTGCGTACTGAATATCCATATTATTCACCTTTGGTAAATTACCAACACTACCAGCAATGGCAACATAACATTCGTTTTCTATGGCTCTAGCTTGTGCACAATGACGTACTCTAGAATATCCATTTTGCGTATCCGTTAAAAACGGAACAAACAAAATATCCATTCCTTCTTCTGCTAAAATTCTACTTAATTCTGGAAACTCAGAATCATAACAAATTAATACACCAATTTTACCACAATCCGTATCAAAGGTTTTTAACTCATTTCCTCCTTGCATTCCCCAAACTTTTGCCTCATCGGGTGTAACATGCAATTTCTCATAACGTTCTGTAGATCCATCTCTTTTACAGATATAACCCGCATTGTACAACAATTCATCTTTAATTTCTGGCATACTACCAGTAATAATATTAATGTTATACGTAATTGCCAACTCAGAAAATTTCTGAACAATCTCTGGCGTATATTTTGCCAATTCTCTAATTGCTTCCGATTCTGGTAAATGATTATTATCTGCCATTAACGGAGCGTTAAAAAACTCTGGAAACAATGCAAAATCAGATCTGTAAGCAGAAACTGCGTCTACAAAATACTCTGCTTGTTGCATTAATTCTTCCAAATCTTTATACAAACGCATTTGCCACTGAATCAATCCTAAACGCACTACTTTTTTCTTTGTAGCTGCTTTTTTAGATTTTTTCTCGTAGTAAATATTATCCCATTCAAGCAAAACTGCAAACTCACCAGAATTTTCATCCCCTTCTAAATATCCTTTTAAAATTTTTGAAGGATGAAAATCATTCGAAATTTGAAAGTTTAAAACCGGATCATGAATTTCTTTACGTTTAACACTTTCTATATATTCTTTAGGCGATAAAGTTGCTGCATATTTATGATAATTCGGAATTCTACCTCCAAACGCAATTCCTCTTAAATTTTGTTTCTCGGCTAGCTCTTTTCTATAATCATAGAGCCTTCTACCTAAACGTAAACCTCTGTATTCTTTTTTAATAAAAACATCAATTCCGTATAAAACATCTCCATTTTCATCATGCGTATCAAAGGTGTAATTACCCGTAATATCCTCATATGTATGCTGATCGTCGAAACTATCATAATCTAATTTAATAGACAATGCACAACCTGCTAACTCACCATTTACTTTAATAATAACTTGTCCTTCTGGAAATTTATCAATCAAAGATTTAATTTGATTTTCTCTCCAATAAGAACCTGGCATACTTGAATATGCCTGAATCATCGCTTCTTTTAACTGTTTGTAATCTGTTAACGTTAAATAATGAAGCTCAATATTCTCGATGTTTTTGATCATTTTATAGAACTAAAAATCGTCGTTATCATCACCTTTAAACTTAGACAATTTACTAAATGGATTTACATCAGTAGCGTCATCTCCAATATCATAACTATCATCATTAGAAGCAAATTTGTAGCTTAACATTTTGTAAAATAATTTTGCCGCTAAAAAGTCTGATGATTTTTCGCTTTCATTAGGACACAATTCTACCATATCAAAACCAACCACATTCTTTTGTTTAAAAACTAATTTTAAAAATTCTAATGTTTCATAATAAAACAATCCGCCTGGTTCTGGAGTTCCTGTAGAAGGCATAATTGATGGATCTAAGGCATCTAAATCAAACGTAATAAAAACGTTTTCTGTCAATTGATCTACCACATCATCCATCCAGTCTTCATTTACAGCCATGTCATGTGCAAAGAAAACTTTATCTAAATTCATTTCTCTTTTTTCAGAAATATCCATGCTTCTAATACCAACTTGCACCAAATTTGTATTTTGATTCGCTTCATAAACAGCACAAGCGTGGTTGCATTTAGAACCATCATATTCTTTTCTTAAATCTGCATGTGCATCAATATGTAAAACCGTTAAACTACTAAAACACTCGTTAAAAGCTCTTATAGTTCCTATTGACACAGAATGTTCACCACCAAAAACAGTTACAAATTTATTTCTGTTGATGTACTTTTTTGTAATCTGATGTACTTCTTCTACCATTGCCTCTGGAGAAGCATTTTCTGTAATGGCATCTGCTAAATAAACGCCTTCTTTATATACTTCAGAATCTGTTTCAATGTCATACAATTCCATGTTTTCTGAGGCATCTAAAAAAGCTTGAGGCCCTTTGTCTGCTCCTTTTTGCCATGTGCTTGTTCCATCATAAGGAACAGGAATAATTACTACTTTAGATGTTGACAGGTTTCCAAACTCCTGTGGAATTCCTGCATACGTTTTATTTGTGTTCATTTTATTTTTGTTGATGTGTTATAACACTTCTTGATTTGCAATTTTTTCTAACTCATTTACTTTTGTAACAACCTCTCCATATCCTAAAATAGAAAGCATTTCGCTACTTTTTTGTTGTTCTTTAAATATTTTTGTGGTGATGTTTCCATCTTCATCTCTATCTATAATAAGATGTTTTGGATGTGGAATTAAACAGTGCTGTAACCCACCAAAACCACCAACAGATTCTTGATACGCGCCTGTGTTAAAGAAACCAATATACAGCGGATTTTCTTTCTCGAAAACAGGCAAATATATTCCGTTTATGTGTTGCTCAGAATTGTAATAATCATCACTATCACAAGTTAAACCACCTAATAAAACACGCTCATATTGTTTGTTCCATTTATTAATTGGCAACATAATAAAACGCTTATTAATTGCCCAAGCATCTGGTAAAGTAGTTATAAATGAAGAGTTTATCATGTTCCAACGTTCTCTATCATTTTGTTTCTTTTGATATAAAATCTCGTAAATAGCTGCACCAGATTCTCCTACTGTAAAGCTACCAAATTCTGTAAAAATATGAGGAACATCTACTCCCGCTTCATCACAAGCTTGTTTTATTTGATTGATAATTTCATCAATCATATATTGATAATCATAATCAAAAGCCAATGAGTTTTTAATAGGAAAACCACCACCAATATTTAGGCTATCTAAACTTGGACATACTTTTTTAAGGTTGATATAAACTCTTAAACATTTCATCAACTCATTCCAATAATATGCGTTGTCTTTGATACCTGTGTTGATAAAAAAATGTAGCATTTTTAAATCAACTTGTTTGTTACCAGCTATTTCTCGCTCATAAAAAGCAACAATATTTTTGTACCCAATCCCCAATCTAGACGTATAAAACTCAAATTTAGGCTCTTCTTCGGATGCGATTCTAATACCTACATTTATTTTTTTATCTGTTTCATCTAATAAAAGATTAATTTCTTCGAAATTGTCTATAATCGGAATTACATTTTTATGTCCAGAATTAATTAAACCTCCAATATTTTTAATGTATTGATCGCGTTTAAACCCGTTACAGATAATAAAAGTATCTTCTTTTATTTTACCTTCTTTTTTTAGATTATTTACAATATCTATATCAAAAGCAGAAGACGTTTCTATGTGAATATCGTTCTTTAAAGCTTCATGTAAAACGTGTTTAAAATGAGAGCTTTTTGTACAATAGCTATAAAAATATTTCCCTTTATAGTTATGTTTATCAATGCTTTCTTGAAACCAACCTTTTGCTTTGTTGATGTTTTCTGAAATTTTTGGTAAGTATGTAAATTTTAATGGAGAACCGTATTGCTCTATTAACTCCATTAAATTAATTCCGTGCCAAAACAATTTGTTGTTTTCTGTTTTGAATTCTTCCTGAGGAAAATCGAACGTTTGCTCGACTAAATCTATATATTTTGTGTTCACTTTGTTGTTTAAATTAATTGTATGATAAATCCGTCTGAACTAAAACAAATGCCTGTTTTAGAATAGAAATTATAACCTTAAAAAAAGGGATGTTATCACTGTAATATTTGCAAGTAAACCACGTGCAACTTTGAGAAAAGCTGCAACTCTTGAAGAATTGAAAATGGAGATACCTTAATTTTTTCGTTGCATTTCCAAAATGCGATATAACTTTCATTCTCCGATAGAAAGATATTTCCGAAATAAGAAAAACTAAACATTTTACTTAAATAAGTTAAGCAAATGTATATTATTTTTGAATATAAAAAACAAAAGTCAAAAAAAAATAAAATTATTTTTCAATTTATTTTTTTCCTTTTAAACATTGGTATTACAGACGTTTACATCAATAATTTCAACCTTAATTCTAAAAAAAATGCAAAAAAAAGAAATTAACAAATCTTAAAAACAACTTTTTATTGGTAAAAAAAGGAAACCCTATTGCATAAAAAAAGCGCTGAAAAATCAGCGCTTTTTAGTTTATTTTTTATTCTTCAATTGGTGGATGACCATGAATTTCTTCGTAATCTTCATCAAAATTTGCTCTTAAATAGGCATTTAATTTCTTTCTGTAATCATCTTTTAACCAAGTTACAAAATTGTGTGTACTTTTAGAAATACATTTGGCATATCTATTAATTCTATCATCAATTTCTTCGCCTAGTAATTTTGCTAAGATTAATGCATCAAAAACATCTTCACTATTTTCTATACACATTTTTGCATGATGTACAATCGATTTCTCTAACACTCTTTTAGAAGATTCACCTTGTCTAATAGTATCTATATATACTTTTTTCATGTCGAAATAAGTATCGGTAGATTTTTCAAATTCTTTTTTAACATCCGGAGTTAACTCATACCTAAAAGTACTTTCTATATCTTCATCAGAAAGAATAGCATTTAAGTAATAGTCTGGGGCTCTAAACATTTTTTCCCAGTCTAAATCTGCTCCCCAAGGACCAAATCTATGAAAGTTGTTACCTAAATCGATAACATCAAAAGTACGTTTATCTTTTAAAACCCTAGAACCACGCCCAATCATTTGGTAGTATAAGGTTAATGATTTTGTTGCTCTGTTTAATATAATTGCTTCAATAGTTGGCTCATCAAAACCAGTAGTTAAAATACTTACCGAGGTAATAATTGCACCTGGAGTTTTATGAAACCATTTTAAAATAAGCTCTCGCTCTGCTTTTGTATTTGTATTGTCTAAATGCGCAATTGGATACCCTGCTTTTTTAAAGGCATGAAATACTTGTATAGAAGTATTAATACCATTATTAAAAATTAAGGTTTTCTTTCCTTTTGCAGTTTCTTCATACGCAGAAACCAATTTAGATAGCATGTCTGAATTGGTATATAAATCTTCTGAAGATTTTACGGTATAATCTCCATTTGCTCCTACCTCTAACGAGGTTAAACCTACGTTGTAAGAATATAAGTTTGCACTTGCTAAATACTCATTATCTATTAAATGCTGAATTGTTTCACCAACAAATAATTCTTGATAATTCTCGTACATCGGCAACTTAATGTTAGAACTTAAAGGAGTTGCGGTTACACCAAGAATAAAAGATTCATCAAAAAATTTAAAAATTTTTGTAAAAGAATTGTAATGCGCCTCATCGACAATTACTAAACCAATATCAGAAATATCTAGTTTATCATCATTCAACCTATTTTTTAAGGTTTCAACCATTGCCACAAAACAATTAAAATCATCTTGGTCGTCTAATACTGCGGTAGAATTAATGATCTTATTAGAAACACCAAATTCATTTAACATCTTAGAGGTTTGCTTGCTCAACTCAATTCTGTGCGTTAAAACCAAAACTTTCTTTTTAAAAGTTTCTAAATAACGCCTTACAATTTCAGAAAAAATTACTGTTTTTCCACCTCCTGTTGGTAATTGATACAATAGATGATAATCTTTTGGTGCGTCTTCAAACCTTCTAAAAATCTCTTGAAGAGCATCTTTTTGATATCCGTATAATTCCTTACCTACTTTTTTTACTGAAGTGTTTATTTCTGCCAAACGATTAAAAATTTAAAAAGACAAAAATAAGACTTAAATAAGGTTTAATGCAAGTTTATGCTATATAAATCTTGTTAAATTTGTAATTGTGATGTCATAATGAGAGGCATTCTCTATAGAAACCCCATTTTTAACGATAATTAATTGCGGAGATTGGTGCATCACCTGAAACGTATACCCTACTTCATCAGAAATATCTCTGTAATTTAATAGGTCTAAATAATAGACTTTTAAATTTTGATGTTCTTCGGTAAAAAGAGCTTCGAAGCGTTTAATTACCATACTACTAATTCCGCAACGTGTAGAATGTTTAAAAATTAATACGCTTTCGGTTTTAGAAATTTCTTTTATTTCTTCTAATTGCTCCATAGAAGTTAAAGGAAGCCATTTTAAGTATGACACTTTTGCTTCTTTTTCCTTACCTTCATCATTACCTCCAAAAATCTTATTAAATATACCCATTTGATGTTTTTTGTTATTTGTCGGTGTAAATATAGTAAACTTTCATTAGACAAAAAGTCAGTAAAAACAACGCTTTACAGACAATTTGACTTACTTTAAACTTAAAAAATAGATGGTATTAAAATTGCTTTATAGCTATCAAAAAAAAACAAAAACTTAGAAAATGAATTTTAACAATTATACAACAAAATCGCAAGAGACCATACAAATGGCGCAACAGATTGCGCAAGGTTTTGGTCATAATCAAATAGAAAACGAGCACATTTTTAAAGCTTTAACGCAAGTAGATGAAAATGTTTTGCCGTTTCTTTTGAAAAAATTGAACATCAATATTACTATTGTAGAACAAATTTTAGACAAACAATTAGAGAGTTTGCCTAAAGTTTCTGGTGCAGAATTAATGCTATCTAGAGAAGCAAGTAAAACATTAACAGAAGCAGCTGTAATTGCTAAAAAAATGAAAGATGATTATGTTTCTATAGAGCATTTAATTCTAGCTATTTTTAAATCTAAAAGTAATATTGCGCAAGTTTTAAAAGACCAAGGTGTTACAGAAAAACACTTACAAGCCGCAATAGACGAATTAAGAAAAGGAGAAAGAGTAACTTCTCAAAGTCAGGAAGAAACCTATAATTCTTTAAATAAATATGCTAAAAACTTAAACAAATTAGCAGAAGATGGTAAGTTAGACCCTGTAATTGGTAGAGATGAAGAAATCCGTAGGTTATTACAAATTTTATCTCGTAGAACAAAAAACAATCCAATTTTAGTTGGAGAACCAGGAACCGGTAAAACTGCAATTGCAGAAGGTTTAGCACACAGAATTGTAGATGGAGATGTGCCAGAAAATCTAAAAGGAAAACTTATTTTTTCTTTAGATATGGGAGCTTTAATTGCAGGTGCAAAATATAAAGGAGAATTTGAAGAGCGTTTAAAAGCGGTTATTAAAGAGGTAACTACTTCTGATGGTGATATTGTACTTTTTATTGATGAAATTCACACGTTAGTTGGTGCAGGTGGCGGACAAGGTGCTATGGATGCAGCTAATATTCTAAAACCAGCTTTAGCGCGTGGAGAGTTGCGTGCAATTGGTGCAACTACGTTGGATGAATACCAGAAATACTTTGAAAAAGACAAAGCTTTAGAAAGACGTTTTCAAAAAGTTATTGTAGATGAGCCCGATACAGAAAGTGCCATTTCTATTTTAAGAGGTATTAAAGAAAAGTATGAAACACACCACAAGGTTCGTATTAAAGATGAGGCTATTATTGGTGCTGTAGAATTATCTCAGCGTTATATTACCAATCGTTTTTTACCAGATAAGGCCATTGATTTAATGGATGAAGCGATGGCAAAACTGCGTATGGAAATAAATTCTAAACCAGAAGAGCTTGATGTTTTAGACAGAAAAGTGATGCAGTTAGAAATTGAAATTGAAGCCATTAAACGTGAAAAAGACGAAACCAAGTTAAAATCTTTACGCTCGGATTTAGCAAATCTAAAAGAAGAACGTAATGAAATGAATGCGAAGTGGAAATCTGAAAAAGAGGTGGTAGATAATATTCAGAATGCAAAAGCCTTAATAGAAGATTTAAAAATTGAAGCAGAAAAAGCAGAACGTGATGGCGATTATGGTAAAGTAGCCGAAATTAGATATGGTAAAATTAAAAAAGCGCAAGAAGATTTAGAAGCTTTTCAAAAAGTATTGGCAGAAAATCAATCTGAAAAATCTTTAATTAAAGAGGAAGTAACCTATGATGATATTGCGGAAGTTGTTGCCAAATGGACTGGAGTTCCGGTTACAAAAATGATTCAGTCTGAACGTGAAAAACTGTTAAGATTAGAAGCGCAATTGCACAAAAGAGTGGTTGGACAAGAAGAAGCTATTGTTGCTGTTTCTGATGCCGTAAGACGTTCTAGAGCTGGTTTGCAAAACCCTAATAAACCTATTGGTAGTTTCTTGTTTTTGGGAACCACCGGAGTTGGTAAAACAGAGCTAGCAAAAGCCTTGGCAGAATACCTTTTTGATGATGAAAACGCTATGACACGTATAGACATGAGTGAATACCAAGAAAGTCATTCTGTAAGTAGATTGGTTGGTGCGCCTCCGGGATATGTTGGTTATGATGAAGGTGGTCAATTAACAGAAGCTGTTAGAAGAAGACCTTATTCTGTGGTACTTTTAGATGAAATAGAAAAAGCGCATCCAGATACTTTTAACGTGTTGTTACAAGTATTAGATGAAGGAAGGTTAACAGATAATAAAGGACGTGTTGCCGATTTTAAAAATGCCATAATTATTATGACTTCTAATATTGGTAGTCATATAATTCAGGAGAAATTTAGCGATCCAAAAGCAGATTTAGATTCAGTAACCGAATTGGCTAAAATAGAAGTTTTAGCATTGTTAAAACAATCTGTAAGACCAGAATTTTTAAACAGAATTGATGACGTAATTATGTTTACGCCATTAACCAAGGGTAATATATTTGAAATTGTAAAATTACAAATAGAACACTTAAAGAAAATGATTGGTAAGCAAGAAATTACTTTAGATGCAACAGACGAAGCTATTAAATATTTAGCTGAAAAAGGATATCAGCCAGAATTTGGAGCAAGACCCGTTAAAAGAGTTATTCAGAAAGAAGTTTTAAACCAGCTTTCTAAAGAAATATTGTCTGGTAAAATTACCACAGATAGTATTATTTTAATTGATGCTTTTGATGATCAGTTGGTGTTTAGAAACCAGTCTGATTTAATTGAAAGTAATTAAAAAAATAATGTCATTTCGAGGAATAAAGCAATCTTTTATTTGTTACTAAAGCCTCTAACACAGACATTATTAATAGTGAAGTTCGTAAGGAAAAAGTGATGTTTAAAAACATCACTTTTTCTTTTTTAAGTATATTCGTTCTTTAAAATAACTTTTATGAAGAAATTTTTACTCCTTTTTGTTTTTACTTTTGCTTTTCTAACTTCTTGTACTTCTAATGAAACTACAACGTATTATTTAATTCGCCATGCAGAAAAAGACAGAACAGATGGCACAAATAGAAATCCTAATTTGAATAAAATAGGACAGGAAAGAGCAAAAAAATGGGCAGATCATTTTAAAAACATTCATTTGGATGCTATTTATTCTACAAATTACAACAGAACCTTACAAACAGCAACACCAACAGCAGAAAGTAAAAATTTAGAAATTATAAAGTACAACCCTAGAAAAATGTACGATTCTATTTTTCAGCAAGAAACAAAAGGAAAAACAGTTCTAGTAGTTGGTCATAGCAATACAACTCCTGCTTTTGTGAATAAAATTTTAGGAGAAAAAAAATACAAAGACATCGATGATAATGACAACGCTAGTTTATACACTGTAACAATTACTGGTGATAAAAAAAACTGTAATATCATAAAAGTAGATTAGTTATTTATTTCTTAATTAATTAGCGCAATTGTAAGGAACAAAGCAATCTGTTGATTCTTATTTAGAGATTGCCACAGTTTACAAAAAAGTAAACTTAGCAATGACAAAATAAAAAACGTTGCGTAATATTTATGTTCTAAATACGTATAAATAGCAGTCTGTTTTTAAGATTTAGATTGATAACAACTTTAAAATAATTTTCTAATTCTAAAACAAATTAGCAAATTTCTAGCCCTGATTGTAGCATTTGTTTGAGCTCTTTTTTACTGTCAGTTCGAGTGAATTTTGAAGAATGAAAAATTTGTATCGAGAACAGAAGTAAAAAAAGCAAGTGTCTTTCGACTTCGATCAAGATAAACTCCAAGTAGGAAATAGCTTCAAAAAAATATTTTTTTAAGTTTAATTTTACTCTAAAACTTTTACCTCAATATCTTTTAAAACAATTTCAGAAACTTTTTTAAGTTCATTATTTTCATAAGCTTTGTCAATATCAACCAGAGAAACTTCTTTATTTAAAGGCTTGTAATTATGAAAATCTACAAAACGAATTCCGTTTTTTACACATTGCTCTTTTAGAACTCTAAACCTTTTACCACCTTCGTTTGTATGATATGAATACCCTAAATAATCTACTAAAAAATCTTCTTTACCAATCCAATAAATAAAAACATCTTCAAAATCTTCTCCTCCTCCATTTTCAGAAAATGTAACTTCTATTTTGTAATATTCTTTTCCTTTTATAGTGGCTGATGGCAATAGTTTTTTATTTACAGCTTTGTCATTTAACCCAAAAGGCAACACAGAAAAATAATGTACAGAATTTACGGCATTAGCATATTTAGAAGAATCTACTTTAGACAGTTTTTGCTCTTCTAGATTGATAAACCTTTTAAAACCGTCATTTGTTAAACCATCTATAACAGAATCGAACTCTCTAATTAATTTATAATTACCGTTTTCTCGATAAGCAACATACTCTTTGTCTCTAAATTTGAATTTAATTTCTGAATTAGCCACCTTGTCTGCACCTGAATACACAATAGTTTTATCTATAATTTGCTGTGCAGTTAACTTGTTTTCAGATGGTTTACAAGAAATTAAAAAAGCTAAAAAAAGAATTGCTAAATACTTCATTGGTTTTGTTTTATTGAGTGGGTAATAGATTTCAAAATTACATTTCTTTGACCAAAGTAAAAATGTATCTTTGTTAAAATTATTTAAATAAAAATCAGTCAATGGCTGTTCAGAAAAATATAAACATAAAGAACAAAAAAGCACGTTTCGAATTTGAAATTCTAGACAAATACGTGGCTGGAATTCAGTTAACAGGAACCGAAATTAAATCGATTCGTTTAAGTCAGGCCAGAATTACAGAGAGTTTTTGTGAATTTAATGAAGGCGGAGAATTGTTTATTGTTAATATGTACATTCAAGAATACATGTTTGGGCATCACTTTAACCACAAACCTAAAAGTGAGCGTAGATTGTTAATGAATAAACGCGAATTACGCTCTTTAAGAAAAGACGTTGAAGCCAAAGGAAATACCATTGTGCCTTTACGCTTGTTTATTAATGATAGAGGTTTTGCAAAGTTAGAAATTGCCTTAGCAAAAGGGAAACAAACACATGACAAACGAGAAGTTTTAAAAGATAGAGACAACAAACGAGATTTAGCACGAATTAAAAAGAGCTTTAACGGATAATGGATTTTTTAAGGCTAATTCGTTATAAAAACCTCTTTATGGTTTTATTAACAATGGTTTTAACCAAGTACGCGTTAATAGATTCTATTTTTTTTAGCAACATTAGTTTTAAAAACTACACGTTAATTCACACGACTTATTCAGGTATTACTTTAACCCATTATCAATTTACATTACTAACTTTTAGCGTTCTATTAATTACGGCTGGTGGTTATATTATTAATGATATTTTTGATATTGATACCGATAAAATAAACAAACCAACGAAGGTTTTTATAGGAGATTCTATTTCTAGAAAAAATGCGTGGTTTCTTTATGCTTTAACTAGTATTTTAGGATTATTTTTAAGCATATATGTATCTATAACTACAGAAAACACAGAATACATTTTTATCTTTTTAGGAACCATTTTAGTGTTATTTTTATATTCTAAATATTTAAAAAAAACACTACTATTTGGTAATTTAGTAGTTTCTATTCTTTTAGGGTTGGTTATTTTTATAACCGTATTATTTAATGAACCCAATGCTCATAGCAGTAATCTTTTAGAAGTAATTAGTAACCTTAGTACCAGTTTTCATTTATTAGCGACAGCTATTATCTATATTATATTTTCTATTCTAACCAATTTTATTAGAGAAATTATAAAGGATATAGAAGATGTAAATGGTGATTTAAAAATAAAAGCAAAAACTTTACCCATTTTAATTGGAAGAAAAAGAGCTTCTAAAGTCGCTTTTTTCTTTAGTGCTATTCTATTAGTATTTCTATTGATTGTGCTTCAGTCTTTAAAAGAAGACTATTTACTTTTAGGTTACGGAATTGTGTTTATTCTACTTCCATTCCTTTATTTTATGTATAAATTATGGATTTCGGAAACGAAGAAAGACTTTTCTATACTAAGTAGTTTGATGAAAATAGTAATGCTTTTTGGTATATTATCGATGGTATTGTTTAAAATAAAATAATAAAAACAGATTGCTGCCTTTGCAGTAATAACGAAAGAAACAAATGTTAAGAGAAAAATTAAAACAATACAACGTAATACTAGCCTCAAAATCTCCAAGAAGACAACAATTCTTTAAAGATTTAGACATCGATTTTAAGATTCAGCTTAAAGAGGTAGAAGAAATTTATCCTCCTGAATTAAAAGGAACAGAAATTACCGATTTTTTAGCCAACTTAAAAGCACAAGCATTTAGTAATTTATCAGAAAACGATTTATTAATTACTTCTGATACCATTGTTTGGTTAGAAGAAAAAGCATTAGGAAAACCAAAAGACAAAACTGATGCTTTTAATATGTTAAGAGCTTTATCTGGCAAAAAACACGAAGTAATTACATCGATAAGTATAAAAAGCAAATTTTTTAAGAAGATTATAAATGATCTAACTACCGTTTCTTTTAAAGAGCTTTCTGATGATGAAATTAATTATTACATTAAGAATTATAAACCTTTTGATAAAGCAGGTGCATACGGAATTCAAGAATGGATTGGTTTTATAGCTATTGATAATTTAGAAGGCAGTTATTTTAATGTAGTAGGTTTACCAGTTCATAAACTTTATAAAGAATTGATGAATTTATAAAACAAAAAAACTATTTGCAACCTATTAATCAAATAATTACGAAATAAAAACCAAAAAAGGTAACATACTATACAAACTCATTAAAGCTATTGTTTTTTAAGGCTTAGATACCAACTAATTTTGCACCCGCAAAATAAAAACAATAATGATCAGAAGTAATCAAAAAACAAACGCAGAAAACAAAGTTGGAACTCCAGCAAAAAATTATAGCCAAACAAGTTCTATCGTTTGGAATTTAAAAAGACGTTACAGATAAATAAAGTCTATCAATTAAATACTAGTAAGCTCTTTTTTATAAAAGAGCTTTTTTTATCTTAATTTTAGAAGCTTTTACCTTTTTTAGAGCTTTTTAAGATCCATTTTTAACCGATTAATCATTCTTTTATAAGTCTTCATCGTTTAATTTAATGAAGTCTTACTTCTTAATAAACTTTTCTCTTCTCTAAAGTAAAATAAAAGTTTATTTTTACGCAAATTTTACAACACAATACAACACTATTATATAATGAAAAAATACACGTACACAGAAAAAAAGGATACTCGTTCAGGTTTTGGAGATGGTTTAACAGAATTAGGTAGAACAAACCCAAACGTAGTTGCCTTATGTGCAGATTTAATTGGTTCTTTAAAAATGGATCAATTTATTGAAGAAAATCCTGAGAGATTTTTCCAAATTGGTATTGCAGAAGCAAACATGATTGGTATTGCTGCTGGTTTAACAATTGGAGGTAAAATTCCTTTTACAGGAACATTTGCTAACTTTTCTACAGGTAGAGTGTACGACCAAATTCGTCAATCTGTTGCATATTCTGGTAAAAACGTAAAAATTTGTGCATCTCACGCCGGAGTTACTTTAGGAGAAGATGGAGCAACACACCAAATATTAGAAGATATTGGTTTAATGAAAATGTTACCAGGAATGACCGTTATTAATACGTGTGATTACAACCAAACAAAAGCAGCAACGATTGCAATTGCAGATTTTGACGGACCTGTATACTTACGTTTTGGTCGCCCAAAGGTACCTGTATTTATGCCAACTGATGAAAAATTTGAAATTGGTAAAGGAATACAATTAACAGAAGGAACTGATGTAACAATTGTTGCTACAGGTCATTTAGTTTGGGAATCTTTACAAGCCGCAGAACAATTAGAAGCAGCAGGAATCTCTGCAGAAGTAATTAACATACACACCATAAAACCTTTAGATGAAGAAATCATTTTAAAATCTGTTGCTAAAACAGGGTGTATTGTTACTGCTGAAGAACATAATAAATTAGGTGGTTTAGGCGAAAGTGTTGCAAGAACATTAGCGTTAAACACTCCTACTCCACAAGAATTTGTTGCTACAGATGATACTTTTGGAGAATCAGGAACACCAGAACAGTTAATGGCTAAATATGGTTTAGATGCTGCTGCAGTTGTTAAAGCTGTTAAAAAAGTAATTTCTAGAAAATAAATGCGTTTTAAGTTTAAAGCGTACTTGTATTAACTTTAAATAAAAAAATGATGAAAAAAGTAATTTTGATGATGTTTTTGGCTCTTGGTTTTAACCAATTGTCAAATGCTCAAGTAGATTTTGGTATTAAAGCTGGTGTAAACTACAATAATGGTGGAGACGACTCTGTTGAAAGTTTAGGAACTGATGTAATTGATGGAGCGAAAGCTAAATCTGGTTATCATGCAGGAATTTGGTTTCGTGGAGACATCCCTGTTTTAGGTTTATATGTAAGACCCGAAATAGTGTATACAGAAATAAAAAGTGAATACGCTTTTAATAGTGTAAAAACAGATTACGACTTTAAGAAAATTGATGTTCCTGTTTTATTAGGTAAGAAATTTTTAGGAGTTGCTAATGCATTTATAGGACCTTCTTTTCAGTATATTTTAGATGATAATTTTAAATTTGAGAATTTAACTACAGATGAATTTGATAAATTTTCCGTTGGCCTTCAAATGGGGGTTGGTGTAGAACTTGGTCGTTTAGGAATTGATGTACGTTGGGAAAGAGGTTTATCTAACACAGAGGCAAAATTTGCAAATAGCATCACTGTAGATAACAGAACAAATCAAATTATTTTTGGTCTTTCTTTAAGATTATAAACAAACCATTTAATAAATAAATAAATAAATAAATAAAAGCTCTTGAAAATTTCAAGAGCTTTTTTTATGCCTAGTATTGAGATAACAATAAGTGATTATAGTCTAAACAGTTTTAACACTTTCTAAAACTTGTTCTCTTTATCTTTTTTTAAACAGACTCACTTTTCATTTTCAATGAACTAATTGAGAGCAATTAAAGCACATCAAAAGTATTTTAAGTATACCTATTTCAATTAACCTTACTTAAAGAGATCCCATTACATTTTAACAGACTTCACTCTTAAATCGTTATTCTAGTGCATAAAAAAAAGACCCTTAATTTCTTAAAAGTCTTTTTTTTGTCAACCTATATTTATTTTAAGTTGGTATAGGAATCTAATTGCAATCTTTTATTAATACTTTATTTTATATCCGGATTTAGATAATCTGGTAAAGTTGGATTATTTGTATCGCTAAAATCATTTGCAGGATTACCATCTTTATTTGCATCTTCATTGATTGTTAAAACACCATCTCCATCATCATCTGTATCAAAATAATTAGGAACTCCGTCTAAATCTGTATCATCATCTCTAGGTTCTCCATTGCCATCAGCATCTTCATTTATAGAAGCAACACCATCATTATCATGATCTGTTCCTTTTACAAAATCATACAAATCAATGTAAAAAAGTAAACATTCATTTGCAGCAATACTTCCGCTACCAATATTTGCATAGGCTAAACCAGAAGGAATAAATAAAACCCCCTTACCTCCTTCTGCATAAGTAATAGGGCCATTATCTGTTACGTTATTACCACTTTTAAAATTGGTAAAACCATGAGACCAACCTCTAATAACACCGTTAAGTGTAAACCAAACCCCATCGTTACTATCAAAAGAACTACTTATGCTGTCTGTTTCTACAATTCTTTGTCCATAATATTTAACAAAAACAGAATCCATTACTGTAGGATATCCTTTATCTATTGTTGGTGTACCTATTTCATTGACATAATAATATAATGTATAATCAATTTCATTTTCGGTAATACTCATCGATTTTAACTTAGCATCATCATAAAGCGCAGTTGCGCCATCAACCAACGTTTTAACTGAATCTATAGAAGTATCAAAATAATGCTTTTTTAGAAATTGAACTAAAGTATCATTATCTATTAAAGCCTGAGCTTCATGATCAAAGTTATCTACCTCTGTAGAACTACTACTTCCACAAGAATATAGCAGAATTGAAATAATTGCAAAAGCAAAAATATTTTTTATTTTATTCATTTAATCTTTAAATTTGAGCACGCAATTTACCAATTTTATACCTTTGTAAAAAGACAAACATTATATTTTAACTATTTTTATGAGAATTGATAAATATTTGTGGTGTATTAGAGTTTTTAAAACAAGAAGTTTGGCAACAACAGCTTGTAAAAAAGGACAAATTAAGATAGCCAACAGTAGCGTAAAACCATCTAAAGAAATTTTTGGTGATGAGTTGATTTTAGTTAGAAAAAATCAAATCAATTATCAAATAAAAGTTTTAGATTTACCCGTAAGTAGAGTTGGTGCAAAATTAGTAGATCTTTATAGAAAAGATATTACCCCAAAAGAAGAGTTTGAAAAAACAGATCTTTTAAAATTTGCAAAAGATTATTATAGAAAAAAAGGAACTGGTAGACCTACAAAAAAAGACAGAAGAGATATTGATAATTACCAAGACGATACAACAGAAGAAATATGACAACATCAGGTAGCATTATATTAAATAAACTGCAAATTTCTCAAAAAATTAGAAGAATTGCATATCAGATATACGAAACAAATAGTTCAGAAAAAGAAGTAATACTAGCAGGTATTGTTGGTAATGGATATATTTTTGCTGAAAAATTAGTAGAAGTTTTACAAGAAATATCTCCTTTAAAAGTAACTATTTGTAAAGTAAATATTGATAAAAAACATCCTTTAAAACCTGTTTCTACTTCTTTAGATGTGACAGACTACAAAAACAAGTCTTTAATTTTAGTTGATGATGTTTTAAGTTCTGGAACTACTTTAATATACGGAATTAAGCATTTTTTAGATGTTCCGTTAAAAAGATTTAAAACAGCTGTTTTAGTAAATAGAAATCATAAAAAATACCCTGTAAAGGCAGACTTTAAGGGCATTTCTTTATCTACTTCTATAAAAGAACACATACAAGTTGAGTTTTCTACAAAAGAAACTGAAGCTGTAGCATATTTAGTTTAGTAATTGCTCTAATTCTTCTGCTACTTCTTTTTTAGTTTTGTGATCTATTTTTAGGGTTGTTTTTGCTTGCTCGTAATAAGGACGTCTTTCAAAAAGATGTTTTGCAACAAATTCTGGTATTTTATCATCACCTAAAGAAGCAATTAGAGGTCGTTTACTTTTCTTTCTAATAAGGCGTTCAATCATGGTTGCAGTGCTACCTTCTAAATAGATTGATAAAGTATCTGCTTTATTAACTTCTTCCATATTATTAGCGTAACAAGGCGTTCCGCCACCTAAAGCAAGGATAAAATTTTCATCTTTAGCTAAAATTTCTTTCAAATAGGTATTTTCTATCAACCTAAAGTACACCTCTCCTTTGGTTTCAAATATTTTAGAAATCGACATTTTTTCTTTCTCAATAATATAATCATCCAAGTCTAAAAACTTCATAGACAACTTTTTAGAAAGTCGTTTACCAATACTTGATTTTCCCGAAGCCATATACCCTAATAATACTATTTTCATTGATTTTTATTTTTATGCAAATATCTGTAATTTTTTTTCAATTTAATGCTAATAGTTCCAATGTTTGATTGTATATTTGCAACCGGTTTACAAAACTGACCTGGTAGCTCAGTTGGTAGAGCATCTCCCTTTTAAGGAGAGGGTCCTGGGTTCGAGCCCCAGCCCGGTCACAAAAAAAAGGTTAAGCACATGCTTAACCTTTTTTAATTTATTAAAAGCGCACGTGGCGAAATTGGTAGACGCGCAGCCTTGAGGGGGCTGTGTTCGCAAGAACGTGGAAGTTCGAATCTTCTCGTGCGCACTTTTACACTTCTTCTAAGCCTTTGCCTTTTTTAATTACACTAAACACTATCTTATTTTATAACAAGCAGATAAGTTTACCGCTATAATTTTATCACCAGTAAAAAAACAGTATGTTTTTACAATAAAATTAACCTTTTTAAGCGCTTTTATTACTATTATTGCAATATGCAAAGACTATTATATATTTTGTGCTTATTCGCATCGCTAAGTGCATTCTCTCAAAACGACACCCTACGTGTTAAAACCTTAAAAGGGCAAATTATTCACGCAAAAACTAAAAAAGTTTTAAGCGCTGCACATATATTAAATTTAAATAGCGTACAAGGTACAATTACCAATGATAGAGGTTTTTTTGAAATACCAACAAAAGCTAATGACACTATTTTGGTTTCTTATTTAGGTTTTGCATCTATCAAATTAAAAATTACAAACGATTTACTAAAAGGTAACGAGTTACTAATTGCTTTGTATGAAAAACCAGAAGAAATTAGAGAAGTTGTTATAAAATCTACCCAATTAATTGGTGTTTTAGAAATAGATGTAAAACAAGTGCCTAAAGATCGATTTACAAGAATTAAAATTAATGGACTACCACAAACTTATGAAGTTGGGAAACCTAAAGGTAATGACTTCTCATCACCGATTGCTGCCTTATTTCAGCCAGTTGATTTCTTATACAATCTGTTTGGTAAAAAACCAAAACAATTAAAAAAATTACAAAAACTAAAAGACGAAGACAATTTACGTAAAATGCTATCTGGTAAGTTTGACAGAGAGGTTATGATGGAATATCTACAAATGGATAGACAAGAGCTTACTGAGTTATTAACCGACTGTAACTACTCTGAATACTTTATTAAAAAGGCTTCTGATTTACAAATGATTGAAGCCGTACTGGATTGCTACGAAAACTACAAAGCACTTAAAAAAGGAAAGATTGAGCGTGATAAAATTCCTGTAAAGAATTAATTCGTTTAACTAGAATCATAAATATTTAAAAGCCTTGAGGTAAATTCACTCAAGGCTTTTTTTATACCTATTGAAAAAGGTCAAAAGCACGAATACTTTTGACCTTAATCAACTATTAAAAACTAACTTAACTATAACTGTAAATATCTTGTACTTCTTTAAAATGATACTTTACCCTTTGTAGTAAAGGTATTTTATCTTTGTTTCAATAAAATACACTTGTATAAAACTTTATTTTTATACTTACCTCTCATCATCAACTACATCTATAAGACCAAAAAGAAACAAATTAGTTACATCTTAAAATTGAGTTTAACAAAATTTTAAGAGTTAAACTAGAAGCATAAAAAAAATCCAGCAAAAGCTGGATTTTTAATTCGTATTCGGTTTGTAAAGAAATTACATTCAACTCCTTTAAAATATTATTTAAAACAGAAATCAATAATTATTGATTCCCTAAAATAATTGGCATTCCAGATTTTCCAGAACCAATAACAATTACTTTACTATTTGTAGATTTTGACAATTCTACAGTAGCCTGAATTCCTTTTTCTTGTAAAATTTTATCAGTTAAAGAAGCACTTAAAATTTTATTTGCCACTGCTTTTCCTTCTGCATCAATTTTTTGTCTTTTAGCTTCTTTCTCTGCTTTTGCAATTCTAAACTCGTATTCTAAAGACTCTTGTTCTTGTTTTAGCTTTGTTTCAATGGCAGTTCTAATAGTTGTTGGTAATTTTACATCTTCTACCAAAACTCTTGTTACTAATAAATATTGATCTTTTAAAACAATTTTAATTTCATCTAAAATTTCTTGCTCAATTACATCTCTTTTACTAGAATATAATTGCTCTGGTGTGTATCTACCTACAACACTCCTTGCTGCTGCATTAATTGCAGGATCTAACAACTCACGCTCATAATCTTCTCCTTTAGTTTTAATTAATTTACCTAAATTAGAAAATTCTGGTTCGTACCAAATAGTTCCGTTTACTTTAACCTCTAATCCGTTTACAGAAAGTACATTCATTTCATCAGAAATAGATTGCTGACGTACTTTTCTTACAATCATTCTATTCCAAGGAGCTACAATATGAAACCCTTCACTATATGTTTTTTCTGTATTTATACCGTCTCCTAAAGCCTCAAAAATAACACCTCCTTCTCCAGGACCAATGGTTATTGTAGATTTAGAAAAGACAATTATTGCTATTACTGCTAATATGATAAAAAAAACGCCTCCCTTAGGAAACTTAATATCAACTTGATTACTCGCCATTTATTTTTATTTTTAAATTCTTTCAAATTTACAATATAACTTCATCAAAAACAATGTATATCAATACAATCTTCCTTAGAGGTTTTTGGAAATAGTCTTACAAATTTTACTAAAATTAAAATAAAAAAACAACTATTCTAATCGATCTTTTACATATTCAATTTCTGTTTTTCCATGTTTTTTAGGATGCCCGTTTTCATCCAAAGAAACCATCACTATTTTCTCTACTTCAATAATTGTTTTTCGTGTTAACTTATTTCTAACACTACAAGTTAATGTAATTGAGGTATTTCCAAATTTTATAACATCAATACCTATTTCAATAATATCTCCTTGTCTTGCAGAACTTACAAAATCTATTTCAGACATATATTTTGTAACTGTTCTTGTATTTTCTAATTGTATAATAGCATAAATTGCAACTTCTTCATCAATAAACTGCAATAATCTACCACCAAATAAAGTTCCATTTGGGTTTAAATCTTCTGGTTTTACCCATTTTCTTGTGTGAAATCTCATATAAAATTTTGTTTTTAAATTTTTCCGTAATATTTTCTAACAAACCACTCTACTGTAAACAAGGTAATTACAATAAATAAAACCCATTTCCAATCAATTAAACTTTGCTCTTTTATAATTGATTTTTGAGTAGTATAAAACGATTTATCTGCTAAAATTTCTTTTTTTAATTTGTCTACTTCATCTTTAAAATACAGCTTCCCTCCTGTTTTATCGGCTAATTTTAAGAGCTTAGTTGAATTTGCATTGGTAAATTGTTCTTCTATTTGATTTTCTGTTACCTTAAACTTACCATGTTTCTTTATTTGCTGCCCAATTACCGATACCGTATAACTATAATCTCCAGGACCTAAATTCTCTATTTCTGTTTGATAAGAATTGTTCATTAACGAAAAAGGTACTTTTATTACTTTTTTAGTCCCCGTATTTGTAACTGAAATCTCTAAAGAAGCTCTTGCATCAAACTGATAGTTTTTATCCAAATAAAAGGCCGATATATCTATTACAGAAGCATCCGAATACAAGTTTTCTACAGCTACTTCTAATCGGTTTCTCTTTTTGGTAGAGGCTAAATATTGCACTAAGTTCCCTATAAACGTATCAAAATCTTGAAAAGAATTGGAGTTTAAAAAACTAGCGGCTCTCCACCTCCATAAGCCTTCCCCTAACAAAATAGCAGACTTTTGATTATTGATTTCTAAAGTTGCCAACAAAGGTTGTTTGGTTTGTAATCCGTTAATATTTTGAAATAATAAGGTTTGATGTTCTCTAGAGATTGAAACCTCTCCGAATTGATCTTTAAGTGGCGGAAATTGATTGAAACCAATATCCTTTTGCAAAAAAGTTAAAAAAGAATTACTAAATAATGCACCATAATTTTCTGTTTGACGAAGGGCATTTTTAGAGATCCCTAATTGGTTTTTATTGATGAAATTCCAATCTGAATTTGCTCCCGAAATTAAAAAATAGTTACTATTACTCGTTTTAATATCATTTATAATTTTATTAAACCTATTATTTGGTTGATACAATATAATTAACTGATAATCATTTATTTGATTTTTAAATTCATCAACTAAAAAAACAGACACAGATCGTTGTTTATTGCTTTCTATCGATTTTTTTAAAGCCCCTAAATCTGGATGTAGAACAGAAGTTAAAACCAACACTTTTGTTTGTTCGTTTATCACCTCTACAGAGAAACTTTTTGTATTATTTTTTGTGTTTTTCTCTCCTTCAATTTTATGAATAGAAGCTGTGTAATACTGCAGTCCTTCTTTAGTGGAGGTTAAATTTGTAGTGATGGTTTTAGAATTATTTGTTGCAGAAAATTGAACTTTTTTTGTAAAAATGGTTTTCCCTTTTTTAACTATCGAAAACTGAGAAGTAACGTTTTCCTTACCTTCATAATTTAACAATACCTCTACCGGAAACTTATTTTTGATGTAACTGTATTTATTAACATTTAACTGACTTATTTTTAAATCTTTGTACAAAACAGTATCCCCAAAAACCACTGGATATATTTTTTGCTTAGCATTGATAAATTCATAATCATTACCTACTGTTTGGTTTCCGTCTGATAACACTACAATTGGCGCAATTTTACCCTCATACAATTGATTTACTGTATTTATTGCTTTATAGACATTGGTATTACCATCTAAAAAAGAAAGACTATCTAAAAGGGTTATTTTGTTCCCAAAAGAAAAAGCCTCTACATTAAACTTCTCCACTATACTTTTATCCTTTTGCAGTGCCTCTAAAAATTTTTGTATGCTTTTATCTTCCTTAAAAAAAGAAATAGATTTAGAATTATCAACCAAAACAGCCAAAACAGGTTTTGTGTTTTCATTTTCTACATTCTTAATTGCCGGGTTTATCAACAACAATAGCAACAAAAAAAGACTTACTGTTTTTAAAACAAACAGCAACACATCTATTTTTGCTTTCTTTTTTTGCTTAAAAAAATACTGAAAATAAGCCACAAAAAGACTCCATAACAAGGCTAGAATACAGTAAATAACAGTTATAGTTTGCAATGATTTTTTATTTTATGGTGAAAGATATAAATAAGTATTGAAATACAAATACTAATTTTTTAGAGTCTTTCTATGAATTGTTCATTTTAGATTTATACCAAATATTTAAAATTAAACCACCAATTATTAAAGCAATTCCTAAGAAACTATACAAGGTATAGACTTCTCCAAATAAAAAGACCCCAAAAGTTGCTGTGTAAATAACTTCGAAATACTTAACAGGCGCTACAATGCTTGTAGATGCTGATTGGAATGCTTTGGTCATAAATACCTGCCCCACATAACCGAAAATACCCAATAACAACAAAAATAGCCATTCTTTTCCTTTAGGAGTTACCCAATTATTTATAGAAAGGATACCTCCTAAAACAGTAGCAAACAACATAAAGTAATTTACAATTACAATGTGATGCTCACTTTTTCCTATTTTATTGATAATAACATACACAAGACCACTTAATACAGACGCTAATAAAACGAGAATTAACCCCGTTGTATTTATCTGATGATCAAATCCTTTTAAAACAAAAACACCAACAAGAGAAATTAGAAAAAAGAACCATTGTAAAGCTTTAATTTTTTCTTTCAATAAAAACACTGCAAAAATAGCAGAAAAAATAGGTGCAATATATCGTATAGACACCGCAGTACCTATAGGTAAATATTTTACAGACATAAAAAAAAGCGCCATAGAAAAAGTGCCTGCCAATGCTCTTAAGATTAGTAATTTATTATTTTTACCAATCATGGGTATTTTATTTTTCAATAAAAAACCAAAAGTAAAAAATAACGACCCTAAAGACCTAAAAAATACAATTTCGAAAGTTGGAACATTTTTTAAATATTTTACAGTAGAATTCATGCAAGCAAAAGCAAGCGTGCTTATCAACATGTATTTAATTGCTTTTTTTACATTCAAAATTAAGAGCTATTTATTTATAACGATACCAAAAACATTACGCAAATACTTAAAACAAAGCATTATTCTATTCTAAAAATTATCCAACTTTTTTTATTGCCAATGAGCCAATAAATAAAAAACTTAAAAAGGGTAATAAAATATAACTTACAAAACTATAACTACCAAAAACAGAAAAACAATAACTAAATAAACTGGGTGCTAAGGCACTTGCAACCACTATAAAACTCATTACTTTACCGGTTATAGACCCTAAATAACTTCTTCCAAAATACCATGGCCAAGTAACTGCATTTACAACTGCAAAAAGTCCACTATAAACTCCTAAGCCAATAATTAAAAGATAAATACCTATTGTAGTGTCTAAAATTAAAAGTCCAACAGCAGCAAAAAAACCACTAAAAATCATTACAAAAAGATAAATTTTATGCTGAATGTAATCGCTTAGAATATTCGCTAACGTAGAAACCGAAATAGCAATTAAAGAAATGGGTAAAAAAACAGCTATAGCATCTGTTTTTTCATAACCTTGTGTTTTAAAAATTGAAACTACATGAAAGGTAAACCCAGTACTAAAAAAACTATTAAAAGCTAGCGCTAAACCAAACATCCAAAAGGCTCTTGTTTTTTTAGCTTCTTTTAAGGTGAAATTTATTTCAGAACTTTTAATTTTCTTCTTACTTTTCTTTTTAGAAATAAATCCATCAGGAATTAAACCAAAATCTTCTGGTTTATTTCTATAAAACTGAAGGATTAAAATACTAAAAATAAATAAACAAACCGCTAATATTTGCCAACTTACCTCCCATCCATTTTTATCAATTAAATAATTAAACAAAATTGGCGAACTAGAAAAACCTAATGAAACAGCAATACTACTAATAGAATTTACTTTACCTCGGTTTTTATCAAACCACATCATTACCATATTTCTAGAAGACATGGTTAATACTCCTTGTCCGCAAAAACGGACTAAAAAGAACAAAAAACTTAGCAACAAAAAAGGAATTAACCAAGATTTTAAGTTTAAAAATAATTTTAAGTGATTACTAATGCCTTCTGAATAAGAAAAAAGAACTAGTGCGACTCCTAAAAAAAAAGCAGCAAAAAAAGCTACAAATCTTGCCCCAAACTTATCAAACAACCTTCCTGCCTTTGTTACAAAAAAAGCACTGACTAAAGTACCTATTAAATAAGCGTTGCTAAATTGGTTTCTTGTTAAGCCCAAAGCATCTTTTACAGGATCCGTAAACACAGAAACCCCAACAGTCTGTCCTGGAATACTAAATAAAATACCAATACTACCTATAATTAAAACTACATAACCGTAAAAAAAAGGCCATTTTTTAGGGTTGATAAAAGAAAATGAATTTATATTTTTCATCATCATTATTTTAAGGTTTTATTCTTTCTTCTTCGATTACTTTTACAATCCTTTTACGAGAAGTAATAAAATAAACACCTGTTAGCAACACCATAGATGCTATTATTGATTGAAGAGTTAAAACTTCGTCTAAAAAAAACCACCCCATAAACAAGGCAATTACAGGGTTTACATATGCAGAAGTAGACACTTTTTCTGTTGCAACATTTTTTAGTAAAAAATTAAAGGCTGTAAAAGCAATAACTCCACCAAAGAGTATCAATACAAACATGGCAATTTGCACTTTAAAGCTCCAAGATAATGGCGAAACCCATTCTTCATTAAAACTTAAACTTGCTATAAACAAAATAGCACCTGCCACCAGCATTTGATAACCTGTACTTACTAAATGACTTTTTGGTAATTCTGCTTTTGAAACAAAAACACTACCATAACTCCAACTTAAAACACAAGTTAGTATCATAAAAACCCCTAACAAGCTTCCTTCTGAGGTTGTTAATTCTTTTTGACTGACCAATAAATACATTCCTAAAATACCTAAAACCACTCCAATCATCGATTTTTTTTGAAACGGTTTTTGATCTATCAACCTTAATAAAAATAAAACAAACAAAGGTTGTGTAGATGCTAATAAGGCACCAAAACCACTATCTACATACTTTAAAGCCCAAACAAAAACACCATTGCCGTATACCAAAAAGAAAAAAGAAGCAATGCTTGCATTTCTAAGCTGTATTTTAGAAATAGATAAATTATGTTTTAAAACAGCAGCCAAAGCAATCATTAAAACTCCTGCTGTAGAAAAACGAATACCTGCTAAAAAAAACGGAGACAATTCTGTTACTGCAATTTTATTAAAGACATATGTAGATCCCCAAATGACATAAATGGAGAAAAATGCTACTATTATTAGTAATTTTGAATTTTTCAAGTGATGGTAATTTCTAATCAAAGGTAGAAATAGAAAAGCTATAAATAAAATTACAGATTAACCTATTTTGCATTTATTTTAACTTGTTATTTCTATTCTAAAAAAAGAAACCCCACAAGCCTAAACTTGTGAGGTTTTGGTTAAAAAACCATTATCAAACTAACTATTTTTCTTCTGTAGCTTTATTGTTGATAAAATCAATATCTCGGGTATTTTTTTGTACCGTAATTGCACCAAATAAACTGAGTAAAAATGAAATTCCGTAAAACCCTTTTTCACTTAAAAGTAAATCGGCATTTCTAAGTCCGATAATTAATAATAAAAGCGATGCAATTACAATTACCCAACTTATGCTATAATAAATATCACTTACTTTTATATGCTCTGCTTTATCTCTAATTACTTTTTGTAGTGATATAACTGCATAAACTCCCATTAGAATAATGGCAAAATAATACCCTTTTTCATTCAACTCCATAGAAGCATTCCATAAACCAATACAATAAGACAAGAGTCCGATAATTAAAACTCCCCAAGAAGCACCTACATAAGCAGAGGTTGGTTTTTGGTTGGGTTCATTTTTAATTTTGTTCTTTTTACTTTCTTTTTTAGTTTCTTCATTAATAGAAGATGTTGTTTGATAATTCATAATATTTAGTTTAATAATTATGATACAAATTTGCAACAGTTTTACAGTTCTATAAACTCTATTTAAAACAATAACTGACGACTAAATTTAACAACAAACACACATATCAATTTAAATATTTATATTTACAACTATTTTACTGACGATATAATGATAAACTTAAAAGAAGTAATAAGCACTTTTACAGAGGAACAACAACAAGATTTTATCTTATACCTAGATAAAAAAAACAAAAGAAAAGATGCTAAAGACAGTCTCTTAGTAAAATTGATAGTGTCGGTTAATTTATCGTCTGCAGAACTGGCTCACATACTCTACGGCAAACAAAATAAGCCTGCATTACACGCTTTAAGAAAGCGTTTGTTTCAATCATTAATAGATTTTACGGCAAACATGAGTATGAAAGAAGAAAATTCTATCGATATAAAATTGATAAAATATATTCTTTCTGCTAGAAATTTTCTACAAAAAGGACAAATTAAAGTTGGGTATCAAATTTTAGATAAAACGATACTGATAGCCAACGAACACCAACTATTTTCTATTTTAAATGAAATTTATCATACTAAAATTCAGTTTTCTCATTTAAATAAAAGTTTAAATCTCGAGGGGTTAATTGCTGATTTTAAAGAAAATCAACAACAATTATTATTAGAAGATCATTTAAATATTGCTTATGCTCAGATAAGAAAATCGCTTGTAGATTATCAACAGAACAAATCTAATTTAGACATAAAACAACTTATAGAAAACATTTTACAAGAACATCAAATTACCATATCAGATTCTTTATCTTTTAAATCCCTCTATCAAATAGTTCAAATTACCAGCATTTCTTCTGCTCAAAAATTCGATTATTATAATATTGAACAATTTATCATTAACACCTATCAAGTAATTAAAAATCATACTTCTAAAAACAAACAACTTTTTTACCATATAGAGGTTTTGTATCTTATTGCAAACGTACTTTTTAGAAACAAAAAGTTTACTGAATCTTTACAATATTTAGATTTGATGTTATTGAATATGAAAGAGAATAAGCAAAAATATTATTCTGATTTTGCCACGAAACATCATTTATTACTTGCCTTAAACCTTAATTACAGTAAAAATCAAGAAAAAGCAATTACCTTATTAGAACCTTATTTAAATAAGAAAAACCTTAATATGGTTGCGCAATTAGACATAGCACTTACGCTAATTGTTTTTTACTATCAACACAAATCATTAGAAAAAGCACAGAAATTATTTACGTCTTTTTACCATACAGATAAATGGTATATAGATAAAGCGGGTATTGTTTGGACGATTAAAAAGAACCTAATTGAAATTTTGCTACAAATAGATTTAGGAAATATAGATTTGGTAGAATCTCGACTAAAAAGTTTTAAAAGAAACTATTTTTCTAACTTATCAGAAATCAATCAAGAAAGAGTAATTACCTATTTAAAATTAGTAGAAATCTATTATAAAAACCCCAATATTGCCACATCCAAAGAATTTAAAGATAAAGTAGAAGCCTCTTTTAGTTGGATTGAAACCAAAAAAGAAGATATTTTTATGATGAGTTTCTTTGCTTGGTTAAAAGCAAAAATGACCAAACAAGATATTTATTTGGTCACTTTAGATTTGATTAACAATTAAGTTGAGTTTATTTTTTAATAATGAGCTGTTTTTACACCATATAAAACAACTTCAGAAGCCTTTGTATAATCATCATTCCATTTAAAATAATTACCAGTTTTAAAGTAGTTATCAAAATTATAACCATTACTTACGTAATCATATAAAAAGGTATATTCTTGCGCTATGTTTTTAGCTTCACAAACTAAAGCATATTCTAATTTACCATCTGCAATACGAAGTTTAATCGTAAATTTCTCATTATCTACTTTACCTATGGTTATTTTTTCGTCATATTTACTCGTCCAAACTCCATTTTCTGGCTTTACATAATACTCTATCACAATATCTCCTTTTTTCCACTGAACTTTTACAGTTGCAGGAGACCCCGATAAAGTTGTACTTTTTTTACCATGAATTTGCGCTACATACGTTTGCCCATTTCCTTCACAATAATTAACTTTTAAAGTAGATTCCATTTCATGTGTACCAGCATTCATATACCAATTATCATCAGTATCTTGTACACCTTTCCAATATTCTCTTAACTCTGTTCTACAATATTTACCATCACTTAAATCGGCTCCTCCAGAAGTAGTAAACCCCGTAAATCTTGTATAAAAAGTATAGCTGTCATCAGCATTTTTATAAAAATATTTTTTTTCTGTTGATGAAAGGCTTCCATTTATAATTTGATTAGCATAAATAGACGTTGCTTTTTTAGATCCATCGCCTTTATCAATTGGCACAGATAAGTACCAGTTTTTCCAAACAAAGTTCCCATCTTCCTGTACAACTACAACTTCATCTTCTTCTTCCGGTTCTGTTATTTTATCAACTACAGCATCATCTCCTTTTGTACAATTTGTAACAAAAAAAGCCGCTATAAACAAAAAAGTAGAAAATATAATTTTGGTTTTACTCATAATATTTAAGTTTACAATGTTCTAAAGATACTAAACTTATTTATGTCTTTTTTGTAATTCTGCTTCAATGTCTTTTAAGGTAAACCCTTTTGCTTGTAATAACATTAAATAGTGGAATAACAAATCTGCAGATTCATAGATAAATAATTCATCATTATTATCCATTGCTTCAATAACCGTTTCTACAGCTTCTTCACCTACTTTTTGAGCAACTTTATTAATTCCTTTAGCAAACAAACTTGCTACATAAGATTTTTTAGTGTCTTTATTAGCAACTCTTTCTGTAATTACATCTTCTAAAGTAGAAAAGAAACCATAGTTAGATTTGTTTACTTCATTCCAACAAGTATCCGAACCTTTATGACACGTTGGTCCGTTTGGGTTTACAGAAACCAATAGTGTATCATTATCGCAATCTAGTTTTATATCTACTAAATTCAATACATTTCCACTTTCCTCACCTTTTGTCCATAAACGTTTTTTAGTTCTAGAAAAGAAAGTTACTAATTTTGTTTCTTGGGTTTTAGCAAATGCTTCTTCATTCATATACCCCAACATTAACACATTTTTTGTGGTTGCATCTTGAATGATTGCGGGTACTAATCCGTCGTTGTTTTTATTAAAATCGATATTCATAATTTTTTATTTTTTGTCAGTTCGAGTGATTTCGATTTTTCATCGAAATTGTATCGAGAACTAATAATTACTTCTCGATACATTTTTTTCGTTCCTCAAAAATCATTCGAAGTGACATTACGTTATTTTTTAATAATAAGATTACTTCGTCATACTTTCTCGTAATGACATTTACAATCTCACTGGAATATTATTCTTTTTTAATTCTTTTTTTAACTCTAAAATAGGTATTTCACCAAAATGAAAAACACTTGCTGCTAAAGCGGCATCTGCTTTTCCTTCTGTAAAAGTATCTACAAAATGTTGCACATTACCTGCACCACCAGAAGCAATAATAGGAATATTTAATATTTCTGATAAATGTGCCAAAGCTTCATTTGCAAATCCTGCTTTTGTACCATCATGATTCATAGAAGTAAACAAAATTTCTCCGGCTCCACGCTCTTCTACTTCTTTTGCCCAATCAAAAAGTTTGATATCTGTAGGTATTGTTCCTCCTGCCAAATGCACAAACCATTCTCCGTCAATTTGTTTTGCATCAATAGCAACAACCACACATTGACTCCCGAATTTCTCTGCCAATTCATTAACTAAATCGGGTCTTTTTACTGCAGATGAATTGATAGAAACCTTATCTGCACCCCATTTTAACAACTCATTTACATTTTCTACAGATGATATTCCTCCACCAACTGTAAACGGAATATTTACTTGTTCTGCAATTTGATGTACCATTTCTATCATGGTTTTTCTACCTTCTAACGTTGCCGAAATATCTAAAAAAACCAATTCGTCTGCCCCTAAATCTGCATATTGTTTTGCTAAAACTACCGGGTCTCCTGCGTCTATTAAATTTACGAAATTAACCCCTTTTACAGTTCTTCCGTTTTTAATATCTAAACAAGGTATTATTCTTTTTGTTAACATTTTATTCTAATTCGTCATTGCGAGGCACGAAGCAATCTGTCAATTAATTAAGAGATTGCTTCGTTCCTCGCAATGACATTTATTTTGTTAATATAAATTGTTCTAATTGTTTTAAGCTAATTTTATTCTCATAAATCGCTTTTCCTATAATAACACCTTCACAACCATTTTCTGCTAATCTAGGAAGCTCATCAAAAGCAGAAATTCCTCCAGAAGCAATTAATTTTACGTTGTTTACTTCGGATAAAATCTGTTGATAGATATCAAAACTTGGTCCTTGTAACATGCCGTCTTTAGAAATGTCTGTACAGATAATATACTGAATTCCTTTTTGCTGATATCCAGCAATAAACGGAATCAATTCTAAGCTACTTTCTTCTTGCCAACCATTTGTTGCAATTTTTCCACCTGTTGTATCAGGATAAAAATCTGCTCCTAAAATAATTTTTTCTGAACCATATTTTTCAATCCAACTTTCAAAAATATCGCTATTTTTAACAGCAATACTTCCTCCAGTAATTTGATTTGCACCAGAATTAAAAGCAATTTCTAAATCTTTATCAGACTTTAATCCTCCACCAAAATCAATCTTTAAATTGGTTTTAGAAGCAATTTGTTCCAATACTTTATAGTTGATAATCTGACTCGCTTTTGCGCCATCTAAATCTACCACATGCAAATATTCGATACCTGCAGCTTCAAATTCTTTGGCAACTTCTAACGGATTTTCGTTATAAATCTTCTTGGTATTGTAATCGCCTTTTGTTAAACGAACACATTTTCCGTCAATAATATCTATGGCTGGTATTATTCTCATTGATTATTTATTTAAGGCAGTAACTTGAATTTCAATTTTCATTCTTGGATCAGACAATCCTGCTGCAAACATAGTCGCTGCGGGTCTAACTTCTCCTAAATACTTCTTTAAAACAGGCCAACACTGTTCAAACTCTGTAGCATCAGGTAAAATATAAGTGATGCGTACAATATTACTCATACTAGAACCTGCTTGCTCTAAAACACCTTCAATATTTTTTAAACATTGCTCTGTTTGGTTTACAACATCATCTGCAATCGTCATATCCTCATAATTGAAACCTGTAGTTCCAGAAACAAAAACCCAATCACCTTGCACTACAGCTCTAGAATATCCCATTTCTTTTTCGAATGAAGAACCTGAACTTATTAATTTTCTTGCCATAATTATTTTTTATTATTTACCCTAAATTTATTTTAGGGTCTTTTTGTTAGATGTTGTCACATCGAGTGATTTCGATTTTTTATCGAAATTGTATCGAGATGTTTTTAAAATGTTCTCGATACAATTTTTTCGTTCCTCAAAAATCACTCGAACTGACATTGTATTTATAAATTGAGAAAGTTTTGTAAAATCTTTGCGCCTTCTACTCCACTCTTTTCTGGATGAAACTGCACTCCGTAAAAATTATCTTTTTGCAATGCAGATGCATATTCAATTTCATAATCTGTCGTTGCAATTGCTTCAGCACAAGATTCTGCGTAGAAACTGTGTACCAAATACATAAATTCTTTTTCTTTGATGCCTGTAAATAAATCTGATTTTAAATTATAGATCACATTCCAACCCATTTGCGGAACCTTAACAGCCTTCGAAAATTTCTTTACATCAACATCAAAAATCCCCAAACCTTTTGTATTTCCTTCCGAAGAAGAATTACACATTAATTGCATTCCTAAACAAATCCCCAAAACAGGTTGCGTTAGCGTCGGAATCACTTTGTCTAATCCGCTTTCTTGCAACATTCGCATTGCTGAACTTGCTTCTCCAACTCCCGGGAAAATTATTTTATCAGCAGCTCTAATTTCATCAATATTATTTGATAAAATAGCATCTACACCTAAACGCTTAAAAGCAAACTGAATGCTTTTAATGTTTCCTGCTCCGTAATCGATAATTACTAATTTCATAATTAGTTTTTAATTTTTAGCGTTTAGTTTTAAGTTAAAATCACTCAGAACTAAAAATTCACAATTCAACACTTTTTTAAAGCACTCCTTTTGTAGATGGTAAAAACATTTTATTTGCATCTCTCTTAACTGCCATTTTCATTGCTTTTGCAAAAGCTTTAAAAATACCTTCTATTTTATGATGCTCGTTTGCGCCTTCTGCCTTAATATTTAAGTTACATTTTGCGCCATCTGTAAACGATTTAAACAAGTGTAAAAACATTTCTGTTGGCATATCTCCAATCATTTCACGTTTAAAATCAGCCTCCCAAACCAACCAAGGTCTTCCACCAAAATCTACGGCTGCTTGTGCTAAACAATCGTCCATTGGCAAGCAAAAACCATAACGTTCTATGCCTAATTTATTTCCTAATGCTTTGTGGAATAACTCGCCCAAAGCAATCATGGTGTCTTCTATAGTATGGTGTTCATCTACCTCTAAATCTCCATCAACTTTTACAGTTAAATCCATCGCTCCATGACGACCAATTTGATCTAACATGTGATCGAAAAACTTTACTCCAGTAGAAATATCATTTTTACCAGAACCATCTAAATTTAGTTTGATGT
This sequence comes from Polaribacter staleyi, assembly GCF_038024045.1. Taxonomy (NCBI): domain Bacteria; kingdom Pseudomonadati; phylum Bacteroidota; class Flavobacteriia; order Flavobacteriales; family Flavobacteriaceae; genus Polaribacter; species Polaribacter staleyi. The sequence continues at coordinate 668,857 of NZ_CP150665.1, forward strand.
AAATTTTAGTTTCGTTGGTATTTCTAGTAATTTCAGAAACTCTATCTTCTAACTTTAAAAACTCATAGATTTCTTTCCAATCTGTACTTGTTAAAGCAATACAATCTAAAATTTCTTGTTTAGAAGTTTCAATTTCATCAGCTCCTAAATCTGGGTTTTCTGATAAGAAAATCCCTTTAGAACCTAAATTTTTAGCCAATTCCATGTCTGTAATTCTATCGCCTAAAACAAAAGAATTTGCCAAATCATATTCTTCAGAAAAATATTTGGTTAACAAACCCGTTCTTGGTTTACGAGTTTCGGCATTTTCATGTGGAAACGTTTTATCGATACAAACTTCAGAAAAAACAACCCCTTCTTTTTCGAAAGCACTCATTATTTTATTTTGTGCTGGCCAAAAAGTATCTTCCGGAAAACTATCGGTTCCCAAACCATCTTGATTGGTTACCATTACCAATTCGTAATCCAATTCGCTAGCAATTTTTGCCATGTATTGAAATACTTTTGGATAAAACTCTAACTTTTCTAAACTATCTAATTGATAATCTACAGGTGGTTCTAACACCAAGGTTCCGTCTCTATCTATAAATAATACTTTTTTACTCATCTTATCTTGTTTTCCTGCAAGGTTTTAAAAACCTTGTAGGTTTGTTTTATTAATTGTCAAATCCGTTACAAGGTATAAAACCTTGCTAGCGATTCTTATTGTTCTTTAATAGCTTTTAAGGCTCTTAATAATCGTTGATTTTCTTCGCAAATACCTACACTTATACGCAACGTATTTTTACATAAAGGTTGGTTTGTTCTATTTCTAATAACCACACCATATTCTATTAATTGGTTGTAACGCTTTGTAGCATCGTCTACCTTTAACAACAAAAAATTACCATCTGATGGATATACTTTTTCTATATAACTATCGCAGCTTTCTAACTCTTTTTTAAGTCGTTTTCTTTCGCTGATTAATTGAGAAATTTCGTTCTGAACTTCATCCATTTTTTGCAATCTTGCAATTGCTCTTTGCTGACTTAATTCGTTTACGTTATAAGGTGGTTTTATGTTGTTTAAAATTTTAATAATTTCTTTGGATGCATAACAAACTCCCAAACGAATACCCGCTAAACCAAAGGCTTTAGATAAAGTCTGTGTAATGATTAAATTAGGAAACTCTGCCAATCTTTCTAACCAACTTTTTTGCTCAGAAAAATCGATATACGCTTCATCTATAACCACTAAACCTTTAAATTTTAAAAGTAATTCTCTAACCGTTTCTACTGTAAAACTGTTTCCTGTTGGATTGTTCGGTGAACATAAAAACAAAATTTTACTATGTGCATCTGCTACATTTAAGATTTTATTTACTTTTGGCTGAAAATCATCGCCTAACAATACCGCTCTGTTTTCAATAGCATTTATATTTGCCAAAACACTATACATTCCGTAGGTTGGTGGTAATGTAATTACATTATCTACATTAGGCTCACAAAAAGCTCTGTAGATTAAGTCTAAAACCTCATCACTTCCGTTACCTAATAAAATATTTTCTTTAGCAACTCCTTTTATCTCAGACAACAAATCTTTTACATTATTCTGTTGCGGATCTGGATACCTATTTACACCGTTTTCAAAAGGATTTTCATTAGCATCTAAGAAAATCATTTCTGTAGTATTGGCGTCTTTATATTCATCTCTTGCAGATGAATAAGGTTGTAGAGATTTTATATTTTCTCTAACTAGGCTATTGATGTTAAATTTAGTTTTCATAATTGATATTCCTAATGTCATTTCGAAATGAGCCTTTTCGGCGATTGAGAAATCTAATATAAAGATTCCTCCTCATTCCTCATTCGGAATGACATTTCATAACCTATATTAAATCTTTTAAACGAATTGAAACTGCATTTTTATGTGCATCTAATCCTTCTGCTGCTGCCATTAACTCAATAGATTTTCCTATTGTTTTAATCCCTTCTTTTGTAATTTTCTGAAACGTAATACTTTTGGTAAAACTATCTAAATTTACTCCAGAATACGATTTAGAAAATCCGTTTGTTGGTAAGGTATGGTTGGTACCCGAAGCATAATCTCCTGCGCTTTCTGGTGTATAATTACCTATAAAAACAGAACCTGCGTTTTCTATATTGTCTATGTAAAAATCATTATTATTTGTACAAACAATAAAGTGTTCTGGTCCATATTCATTGATTAATTCTAACGCTATTTCATCACTTTCTACAAAAATAGACTTCGAATTTTGAATGGCTTTCTCAGCAATTTCTACTCTAGACAATTTAGCCAACTGAATTTCGATTTCTTTTTCTACGTCTGCAATTATCTTTTTTGATGTAGAAACCAAAATAACCTGACTGTCTGCGCCATGTTCTGCCTGACTTAATAAATCTGATGCTACATAACTTGCGTTTGCAGAATCATCTGCAACCACTAATAATTCACTTGGGCCAGCAGGCATATCTATAGCAACACCATGTTTTGTAGACAATTGTTTTGCCACTGTTACAAACTGATTTCCTGGACCAAATATTTTATACACTTGCGGAATGGTTTCTGTACCAAAAGTATACCCTGCAATTGCTTGTATACCACCAACTTTTATAATTTTTGTAACACCACATAAATTGGCTGTATACAAAATGGCTGGATGAATTTTACCTTCTTTATTTGGTGGAGAACACAATACAATTTCTTTACAGCCTGCAATTTGGGCTGGCATTGCCAACATTAATACTGTAGAAAACAAAGGTGCGGTTCCTCCTGGAATATACAGACCAACTTTTTGAATGGGTCTTTTTTCTTGCCAACAAGAAACTCCGTTTGCGGTTTCTACAAAAACTTTTGCTGTTTTTTGTGCTGTATGAAAATTGGTAATGTTTTCTTTAGCTACGTTAATAGCTTGCTTTAACTCATCAGATACTAAAGTAATTGCTTCTTTAATTTCAGCAACAGAAACAATATTATTTTCTAAAGAAATACCATCAAATTTTTGGGTGTATTTATGTATGGCAGCATCTCCATTTTTTTGAACATCTGCAAAAACATCGTTCACAATACTTTCAATATCATCAACCGTTTTTGTGGGTCTCTCTAATATTTTATTCCAATCTTTTCTTGATGGGTTTATAATTGTTTTCATCTTTTAAATTTCTCCTGTAAGATTTCTAAAACCTTGTAGGTGTTTTACTTTTTAATTTATACTTACAAGGTTCTTTAAACCTTGCGGTATGTTTGCAAACTTGCAATTTGCGTTAGGGATTGTAGCATTTGTTTGAGCTCTTTTTTCTTTTTCAGAAAAAAAGCGAGTGCGAAAAGCCCGTTAAAACGCCCAAAATATTATTCAAATTTTAATTTTTATCTGTCATTGCGAGGTACGAAGCAATCTCTTACTTAAAACACAGATTGCTTTGTGCCTCGCAATGACGTACGTTTTACAATACCATTTTTTCTATTGGGCACACTAAAATACCTTCTGCTCCGTTGGCTTTTAATTCATCTATAATTTCCCAAAATTCGTTTTTGCTAATTACGGTGTGTACAGAGCTCCAACCTTTTTCTGCCAATGGCAAAACAGTAGGACTTCTCATACCTGGTAACACTTTTAATATATTTTCTAATTTATCATTAGGTGCATTTAACAATACGTATTTAGAGTTTTGGCCTTTTAAAACCGACTGAATTCTAAACTGAATTTTCTCTAAAATTGCTCTTCTTTCTGCTGATATTTTAGAAGAAACAGCTAATACTGCTTCTGAGGTTAGTAAAACCTCTATTTCTTTTAAACCATTTTTAAATAAAGTACTTCCGCTAGAAACAATATCACAAATACCATCTGCTAAACCAATATTTGGTGCAATTTCTACAGAACCGTTGATAATGTGAATATCTGCTTTGATGTTTTTTTCTTTCAAAAACTTTTTAACGGTTTCTGGATACGAAGTTGCAATTCTTTGTCCGTCTAAATCTTGTAACGAATTTGCGTTCGATTCTTTTGGCACTGCTATAGAAACCTTACATTTAGAAAAACCTAAACGCTCTACAAACTCTATATCTGCTCCTTTTTCTATTAAAACATTTTCTCCTATAATGGCTGCATCTACTACTCCATCTTTTAAATACTGAGGGATATCGCCATTTCTTAAGTAAAATACTTCTACAGGAAAATTTCTTGCAGATGCTTTTAATTGATCTTTACCATTGTCTATAGAAATACCAATGTCTTTTAAGATTCTCATTGAATCTTCGTTTAATCTTCCTGATTTTTGTACTGCAATTCTTAAATTACTCATTTTGTTTTTGTTTGATGCCTGAGCAAATACGGTTCTTATTATTTTATTAGATTCCGATATCAAACCGGAATTACTTCTAAATATAGAAATAGAAAACCCGTTTGATTTGCTCAAACGGGTTTATAAATATCTTGATTTTATTCAATACACTTTTAAATCGCTTGATTGCAATTGTAAAAATGATGATGATGATTTTGAATAAAAGCCATGTCTTTTTTATATCTATGCAAATATCTAAATTAAATTTTTAATAAACCAAATGATTTTAATAAAAAAGATAATTATGTGAAATATTTATCAAATTCTTAGTATCTGTTTAATTTTTTAGTTTTTCAATTCATAAAACAAGCATTTGTATCTGTTCTTTTTATTTCTATAGAGGTCAGTATTTAAATTCATATCTTAGAAGTCAATAAATATAGTAATTAAATGAATATTTTTAAGGGACAAAACCTTCTAGAGTTTGCTGACCGTTTTAAGACTGACCTAGATTGTAAGAAATATCTAGCAGATATTAAATGGAAAGATGGTTTTCAATGTGTAAAATGTAGCCATAAAAAAGCTCAGATAAGAAAAGATTTCTCACGTACTTGTAATATTTGTTCTCATCAAGAATCAGCAACATCAAACACACTTTTTCACAAAGTAAAATTTGGTATTAGAAAGGCATTTTTTATTGTTTTTGAAATGAGTACAAGCACTAAAAGTCTTTCAGCAAGCTATGTTTCAGTTCGTTTTAGTGTTACTGAAAAGACAGCTCGTTTATTTATGCTTAAAATTAGAGAAGCTATGGAAAGCAGTGGGAATAATCCCATGACAGGTACTGTTCATGTTGATGAATTTGTACTTGGCGGACGCGAAAAAGAGAAAGTTGGCAGAAGTTATAACGTAAAGAAAAAGAAGGCCATTACTGCTGTTGAGTTAACTGATGATGGAAAAGTAAAAAGAATGTATGCTATGAGAATCGAAGATTTTTCAGCAAGTTCGCTTCAATATATTTTTGTGAATCATATTAGCAGAGATGCTAAAGTGATAACCGATAAATGGAGAGGTTACAGACCAATTGCAAAAGTTTATGATATTACACAGATTGAAAGTAATAATGGTATGAATTTTAAAGCTCTTCACACTATGATTCATCAAGTAAAATCATGGATAAGAACAACGTATTCTTGGGTAAGTAATTCTAATATAAATAGATATTTTAATGAATTTTGTTTTAGAATTAACCGTTCACAAAGCAAAGCAACAATATTCAATAATCTTATAACTAAAATGGTCAAAAAAGAAAAAGTTAGCCACAAACAAATTATATGTAGCTAACTACTGACCTCTATATTTCTATTACAGCATAGCTTTACTACAACAGTAAACTTGATGAAAAAATCATTTAAATAGCACATTGCTTAAGTTATCAACCTTAAAAGTTGACAATAGTTGTTAAGTTGATTGTAAATATCTCATTTATATGATTTAAATACTCTAAATTTGAAACAGATTGATGAAAAAATAAAATTGCTAGACGTTTTCTAAATCTTTATGTATTAATAAGCACTGAAAAGAACAACTAGTTTTGGTTGTTTTCTTTGGGGTGTAAGGATATTACTAGTTAGACACAAGTAACACACGAATGAAAATTCAGTAAAAAAATGTACATTTGCATTTAGGAAAAAACACTAGAAAGATTCTTGACAATTGAACACAACACATCACGAATAGATTATCTTCTAAAGTTATACAGAATAACTTTGAAAGAGTTATTGGAAAAAATCAGCGAAGGCCTGAAAAATCCAATAACTAAGGATGACTTATACTCTAGTGAAATTAAAATTAGTCATTTAAAGAAAATTGATAAAGTTTTCAATAAAGGTCTTGAGTACTATATTAATCCTCGACCAATTTCAGAAAACAAAGATGCTAGTATTTTTTTTAGAAAAGATAAATTCAATTCTGACTTAAATATTGGAGCTAAGAAAATAGTGAATCAGTTTGAGGATTTAAAAAATTCATTAACTGCAATATCTAAACTATCTGACGTACAATTTGAGAGAAAAATTCCAATTTTCTCAATAAAAGATAGTCCTAGAAAAGTAGCTCATGAAATTAGGAATTTATTATATCCGAACGAGTTTTCGCCAATTTTAAGAGATTTTTTAAAAGAACTTATATCAAAATTTGCAGAAAATAATATAATGGTATTTGAGTTTGTAGAAACTTGGAATAAAAAAGATACTGCAAATATTAATGGCTTTTATCTCAACCCAAATGTGATTGTTTTAAAACGACAACAAAAATCATTTAGAAGAGAAATCTTTACTTTAATTCACGAGTTAGGTCATTATTTACTTAATGAAGAAGAAATTGAAGAAGTTGATGTTAAATCAATATCTCAAAAAGATTTAAGTAAAATAGAAAATTGGTGTAATGAATTTTCTTATTTCTTTTTAGTTGGAAATTATGCAAACACTATTGAAGGTCTAAATAAAGCAGATTCATCAAATGATTATCATTTTGATTTAATTCAAAGAATTTCAAAAGAAACGAACTTAAGCACATTAGCATTATATACAAGATTGTTGTTTTCTAAAAAGATTTCTTATAAAGGTTATAACAATGTCAAAAATGAACTTGAAGAACTTTATAGAAAGAAAAAAGAGGAAGAAAACAAAAAAAAGGAATTAGATAAAATTTCAGGAATAAAAAAAGGTGGTTCGGTTCCTAAACCTATTAACTCACCACTATTTGTAAACACATTACAAACCGCATTATATGGTGGAGTTATTAATGAATATGACTTTTGTAAAAAACTAAATATTAAACCTGAAAAAATTGATAAATATATCTAATGAGGTTTATAATTGATACAAGCACTTGGGTTTCATTAGTTAGATACTACAAACCTTTTGATAATAATTCTGTAATTTATGATTTTTTCAAACAAAAAATTAGAGACGGAGAATTTATCTTATTATCAGAAGTATCAATAGAATGTTCTTATGTTTCAAAAAAAATCGTTCCAAAAGAATTGGACTTTATAATTGACAAACAATTTATTACAAAAACAGCAAGTTTACTTCCAACTAGGAAATTTTATAACTTATTAGATAATCAGTTTTGTAATCAATTCCAAAAAAGATTATTATCAGAAACAGATATTGAATCTTTAACAAATGATTTTCTCAAATCAGCTGATGCAAAAATAATTCTTAAATCAATAGAAATCTCAAAAACTTTAGATAATCAAATCACAGTTGTAACTGAGGAAACAAGTTCTAATAATGACAATAAATTATTCAAAAAAATCCCTTCGATTTGTAAAGAATTAAATGTTGAATGTATTGGATTACCTAAATTAATAGAGTTATTCAATAAAAAAATCAACGTTCAAATTAAAAATACCAGTGCTAACAAAGAACTGAGCTAAAAAACAAGGCTATTCTTCATTAAATTTAGTTTTTTATTAAAAAACGCTAACTGAAGCCGTATAAACTTTATTGCTGTTTTTAGCTCACTTGGTAAATGCAAAAACGTTGGTAACCTTTAAAAAAATGAACAGAACCTTAATCATATTATTTCTTTTAATTTACAACTTCTCGTTTGGACAAAAACCGAATGTAACAAGTAAACAATTATCTCAACAGGAAATTGATGCTATTTTTACAGAGCGTATTAAAAAACAATTAAAAATAGATCATTCAATTTACAGAATATACGAGTATTCTGACAAAATTGGAAAACACTTTATGGTAATGACTCAAAATAAAATTGAGTGCCAACAACGCGAAAAATGTTATGATTCTATAAAAGTTTTTTGTTATTTATTTAAAAATAATAATTACAAAATTCAATGGAAATTAAACGATTTTATTGTTCCTAATTCAGACGAATATTCAATTTCTCATTGGACGAAATATTTTAGTATAAATGACTATGACAAAGATGGTATTGCAGACCCCATAATCATTTATGGAACTTTCGGAATGAACGATACAGGAGATGGAAAAATAAAAATAATAATATATTACAAGAACAATAAAGTAGCCATAAGACATCAGAATGGAGTACTTGATGGAGAGAGACACACGCAAGTAGATAAAGAATTTTACGAATTGCCAATCGAAATTCAAACCAATGTAGAAACAATCATTAAAAACATACATGTAAATGGTCACGGAATTTTTCCATACAACTGGGAAAAGGCTATGAAAAACAAAGAATTAGAAATTGATGATAATTAAAAACAATCATAAACACGGTGTATCTTTTGCTCCTTCTGCCCTCAATCCTAAAAAAAATATTGAAACGCAAAAAACTCATTGAATAACAATGATTTTAGTACTATTTTTGCGCCCATGGAAAACCAAAAACAAGTAACAAAGAAATTACAGCGTGGCGTTGCAGAAGCTATTCAGCAATTTACAATGATTGCCGAAGGAGATAAAATTATGGTTTGTCTTTCTGGCGGAAAAGACAGTTATGCAATGTTAAACATGTTATTGTATTTCCAAAAGGTAGCGCCTATTTCTTTTGAAATTGTTGCGGTAAATTTAGATCAAAAACAACCTGGTTTTCCGGTAGAAGTACTCCCCACCTATTTACATAATTTAGGTGTCGATTATAAAATTATAGAAAAGAATACCTACAAAATTGTAATGGACAAAACTCCAGAAGGTAAAACAACCTGTAGTTTATGCTCTCGTTTGCGTAGGGGAACCTTGTATGAAGCAGCCAAAGATTTAGGTTGTAATAAATTAGCTTTAGGACACCATAGAAATGATATTATAGAAACCTTTTTCTTAAACTTCTTCTTCTCTGGTAAAATGGAAACCATGCCACCAAAGTTTAAAAACGATGCAGGAGATTTAATTGTACTAAGACCTTTGGCTTTTTGTAAAGAAAGTGATATTGAAGCGTATGCCGACTTTATGGATTTCCCTATTATACCTTGTAACTTATGTGGATCGCAAGAAAACTTGCAACGTAAAAAAGTAAAACAAATGATTACCGATTGGGAAACCGAATTCCCAAATAGAAATGCCATTATGATGAATGCTTTACAAAACGTATTTCCTTCTCATCTTTTAGATCAAAAATTGTATGATTTTGACAATTTAGAACCTAAAATACCCGAAACTTCTTTGTTAGAATAACTTAAAAAAATAGCAACACGCTAATTTTCAACAAGTAATCATTTTTTACAGTTTAGCTCAAATTATAATTTTAAGTTAAAATAATAAAAAAGTTTTTCTATTACTAACCGATTGTTTAGTTTTGTGGTGTAGTTAAAAATAATGGCAAGAAAAAAAGAATATAACGAAAGCGAAGTAGTAGAAAAAGCAATGAAGCTTTTTTGGAGAAAAGGTTATGAAACCACTTCTATGCAAATGCTAGAAAAAGAAATGGGGATTAACAAATTTTCTATTTACGCTAGTTTTGGCAATAAGCACGGTCTTTTTCTTGAAAGTTTAAAATGCTACAAAAGCAAAGTAAGTGTAATTTTAGAGAAATTTAAAAATGCATCCAACGGAGTTGAAGACATTAAACAGTTTTTCTATGACTCTGTAAACGCAAACTTTAAAGAAGATAACCAAAAAGGCTGCTTTGTAACCAATACCTATAATGAATTTTCTGAAAGCGAAGATTTATTGATCAAACAAGAAATGAATGCTTTTATGAATAACTTAAAAACATTGTTTATTGAAAAATTAAAAATGGACGGAACAAGAAACGCCGACACCATACAAAAACAAGCCAATTTTTTACTCTTGGCAAAACATGGTTTGGCTGCTGCAGCTAGAGTAAATACAAAACAAGAAATTGAAGATTATATAGAAATGACTTTTAAAAACATATAAACATTTTTTTTACTCGATAACTAAACGATTGTTTAGTTAAAATTAACATAAATAATAAATTAAAAATAGAAATTATGACTACATTAAAAATTAACAACATAGAAACAGCACCAGAAGAAAGCAAAGCATTATTAGAAGGTTCTCAAAAAGCATACGGAATGATTCCTGGTTTACATGGTGTTTTATCTACATCTCCTCAAGCTTTTGAAGCTTACCAAACATTACACGATTTATTTACAAAAACAGCTTTTAATGCAGACGAATTAACGGTAGTTTGGCAAACAATAAACGTAGAGCACGCTTGTCATTATTGTGTACCTGCACACACAGGAATTGCAAAAATGATGAAAGTAGATGATGCTATTATAGAAGCATTACGTAACGAAACTCCTTTAGAAAGTGCAAAATTAGAAGCTTTACGTACCTTTACATTAATCATTACACGTAACAGAGGTCATGTATCTCAAGAAGATTTAAACACATTTTACGCAGCTGGTTATACAGAAAGAAGTGTTTTAGATATCATCTTAGGATTATCTCAAAAAGTAATTAGTAATTACACAAATCATATTGCAAATACGCCAGTAGATGCAGCTTTTCAACCATTTGCTTGGGAGAAAAAATAATTCATAAAATAACATTTTTATAACTACAAATCTTCTGAATAAAACGGAGATTTGTAGTTATTCATATTAAAAAAAATCTCATTATGATAAAAGTATCCGTAATGTACCCAAACAGTAAAGACGTAAAGTTTGATGTAGCTTATTATAAAAACAGTCACTTACCAATGATTTCTAAAGCAGTTGGTACTGCCTTAAAAGGTTTAGAGTTAGATTTAGGCATTGCGAGTAGAGTTCCTGGAGAACCGGCTCCTTATGTAGCAATTGCACATTTATTATTTGATGATGTTGCTGCTTTTCAGGCTTCATTTGGTCCGCATGCAAAAGTGTTTGCAGACGATGTAAAAAATTACAGTAATGTACAAGGAGAACTTCAAATTAGCGAACTCATAACATTCTAAAAAATGAAAGAAAAATTAAAAATAGATATCGTATCAGACGTTGTTTGTCCTTGGTGTACCATTGGCTATAAACGTTTAGAAAAAGCCATAACAGAACTAGGTATTCAAGACCAAGTAGAAATTGAATGGCAACCTTTTGAATTGAATCCGAATATGCCTGCAGAAGGTCAGAATGTAAATGAACATATCACAGAAAAGTATGGGTCTACCAAAGAGCAGCAAAAAGAATCAAAACGAAATATGACGGAAGTTGGAGAGGAACTTGGTTTTAAGTTTGATTATTTTGATGAAATGCGTATGGTAAATACCTTTGATGCTCATGTTCTTTTAGAATATGCCAAAGATTTTGGGAAACAAACCGAATTAAAAATGCGCTTAACAACTGCTTTTTTTAGCAACCGTAAAGATGTTTCTAAAAGAGAAATTTTAAAAGAAGCATTATTGTCTGTCGGTTTAAATGCTGATGAAGGAATGGCCAAATTAGATAATGAAGATGCCAGAAACGAAGTAAGATTCAAACAAAATTATTGGAAAAATTTAGGAGTTAATTCTGTACCAACAATTGTTTTTAACAGAAAAAGCGCCGTAACTGGTGCGCAACCAGTAGCTACCTTTAAACAAGTACTATCCGAATTAATCAAAGAACAACAATCTGTTTAATACAGTAGTTCTTTAAAAATTAAAAACCATGGAAGCAAATAAAGGAGTATTAGACGCATTACTAAACGTAAAACGTAAAGAAGGCGCTACTAAGTTTACCAAAGAGAAAAACAAGATTTACGCAGATGGTATTACAAGTGTAGCCAATTCTGGAGTACTTGAAAACGCCTTAAATGTAGGTGATAAAGCACCAAACTTTACCCTAAAAAATGCGTTAAACAAAGAGGTTTCTTTATACAACGAGCTAGAAAATGGTCCCGTAATTTTAACTTGGTACAGAGGCGGATGGTGCCCTTATTGCAACATTACGCTACACTATTTACAAGAAAAGTTACCCGAATTTACAAAAGCAGGTGCTACACTGATTGCTCTAACTCCAGAGTTACCAGACAACTCGTTAGACACTGCGGAAAAAAACAATTTAGAATTCACTGTTTTAAGTGATCTTAATAATGTTATTGGAAAAGAATATGGTGTTGTATTTCAATTAACAGATGAAGTGGCTGATATTTACGAAGCTGGATTCGGTTTAAGTGAAAAAAATGGAAATGATACCGATCAATTGCCTTTGGCTGCAACCTATGTTATCGACACAAACGGAATTATTCAGTATGCTTTTTTAGATGCTGATTATAGACAAAGAGCAGAACCAACAGAAATTATCACTGCATTAGAAAAATTAAAATAAGACCGTTATGAATACATTAAAACCAAAAGTAGTATTCTTTGATGTTAACGAAACGCTTTTAGATCTTTCTCCTGTAAAAAAACAAATTGGCATCGTTTTAGGTGGTAGAGAAGATTTACTTTCTTTATGGTTTACAACAATGTTGCAGTATTCTTTAGTGGTTTCCGCAAGCGGACAATACAAACCCTTTACACATATTGGTGCGGCAACGTTACAAATGGTTGCCGCAAACAATGATATTGTAATCTCAGAAGAGGAAGCACGTAAAATTATTGTAGCAGCGATGCAAAATTTACCTGCGCATCCAGAAGTAAAAGAAGCTTTAACCCAATTAAAAAAGGCCGGATATAAATTAGTTGCGTTTACAAATTCTTCTAACGAAGGATTAAAAAATCAATTTAAAAACGCTGGCTTAACGGATTATTTTGATGATTTACTTAGTGTAGAAGATAGTGGTACGTTTAAACCATTTACAAATACATATGTTTGGGGAGCTCATAAAATGGGCGTTCAGTTAGATGAATGTATGCTGATTGCTGCACATGGTTGGGATGTTGCTGGCGCTCTTTGGGCAGGTTGGCGCGCTGCTTTTATAAACAGACCTGGGCAACAACTTTTTCCGTTAGCTCCAAAGACAGAAATTGTAGAAAATAATTTAAAAAAAGTTGCTGAAATTCTAGTGAAATATGCGTAAATTTATATGATGTTAGAGGCTTACTTTTAACTTCTAGAAACTCATGTTTTATATAAAGACACTTGAAAATAACATGAGGAAAATCAATTTTATTACAACAAAAAAATAATAGATTCGTTGTTCTGTTCTGGTATCATTATTATCAAACAATTAAAAGAAATAAAGAAACAGCATTATGAAAAAAGTAATAGCAATTATTATACTTTTAGTAACAAGTATAAGTACTATACATGCGCAAGAATGGCAAACAGATTTTAAACTTGCCAAAGAAATTGCTTCAAAAGAAAAGAAACCGATTATACTAGTTTTTCAAGGATCAGATTGGTGTGCGCCTTGTATTAAATTAGATCACCAAATTTGGAGTACAGCTGTTTTTAAAAAATATGCGAAAGATCATTACGTAATGTTACAAGCAGATTTTCCGAAGAGAAAGAAAAATGCGTTGTCAGACTCACAAACTGCTGCAAATGCTAAATTAGCAGAAACGTACAACAAAAATGGAGTTTTTCCTTTTGTAGTTGTCCTTAATGCTAACGGTAAAGTACTTGGCGAAACAGGTTATAAAAAAATTACCCCAGAAAATTACATCGCAGAATTGAATACTTTTACAAAATAAAGTGAAAACACTACTTACTACTTCCCTACTCCTATTATCCATTGTTTGTACGGCACAAGAATCTTACAAACGAGTCCTTAAATTAATGGGCAGTCGGTTTGATATTACGGTGGTTGCAAACAACACCGCAGAAGCAGACAAATATCTAGATACAGCCATTGCAGAAATTACAAGAATAGAAAAACTTATTTCTTCTTGGGATGCCAATTCACAAACTTTTTCCATCAATAAAAACGCAGGAATCAAACCTGTAAAAGTAGACACAGAACTTTTTAGTTTAATTGAAAGAGCAATTCAAATATCTAAACTTACCGATGGTGCTTTTGATATTAGCTATGCCTCTATGGATAAAATTTGGAAATTTGATGGCAGCATGAAGAAAATGCCTTCGCAAGAAACAATTAACGCTTCCGTAGCTAAAGTGGGTTTTCAAAACATTGTTTTAGATAAAGAAAATCATACTGTTTTTTTAAAGCTTAAAGGAATGAAAATTGGTTTTGGAGCAATCGGAAAAGGCTATGCTGCAGATAAAGCAAAAGCACTTCTAATTTCTAAGGGAGTTGTTTCTGGCATTATCAACGCCTCTGGCGATATGAACACTTGGGGAATACAACCTAACGGTAAAGAATGGACAGTAGCCATTACAAACCCTATGAATAAAAATAAAGTTTTTGCTTTATTTCCGTTAACAGATAAGGCCGTAGTTACTTCTGGTAATTACGAAAAATACGTCAACTTTAACGGCAAACGATACACACATATTATAGACCCAAGAACAGGGTATCCTTCTAGCGGTATTATTAGCGTAACCGTTTTTGCGCCTAAAGCAGAATTGGCAGACGCACTTGCTACTTCTGTTTTTGTAATGGGAAAAAAAGTGGGCTTAGATCGCATCAATCAATTACCAAAAATAGAATGCATCATCATTGATGATCAGGGAAATATTACAACATCAAAAAATATAGAAATTGATAAATTATGATTAAAAAATGTATATACGCTGCATTGATAACAATTAGTTTTAGTAGTTGTGTAGTGGTAAAAGAATATGAAAAAGTAAATATAAACGACCCAGATATGGTGCTTTCTGATAAGAAATGTGACCGTAATGTTACTACAGCACATTCTTATAGAGAAGCTGCCGTTGGTGCAAATGGAGGTAAAACTGGTGGTGGTTGCGGTTGCAATTAATCACATCCTTTTTAAGTAAAATTAAAAATTATCCCGCTTAAAAGCGGATTTTAAGAACAAATTAGTCTCAATCAATTGAAAAAAATAATTCTTTTTATATGTGTGTTTGCTTTTATAAAAATAAATGCACAAACAAAACAAGACGAAGCTAAAGTCTACAAAAAACGTGTACTAGAAACTACAGAAGTAGATTTCTTAACAAGTTATTACTCTCAAGACGGAGATAACGCTGCTGTAAGTGGTGGTGAAGGTTCAGAATCGTTAACAGATGTTACCGGAACTTTTGTGGTTGCTATGCCTTTAAACGATGACGATGTGCTAACTATAGATGCAGGTATTTCTGCCTATACATCTGCATCTTCTAGTAATATTAATCCTTTTGATGACGGTAAAGCAGATCCGTTTCAGGCATCTTCCGGTGCTTCTAGTGGAGATCTTTGGGCAAACATTACAGGGAGTTACACCCATAGTTCAGACGATAGAAATGATATTTGGTCTACCAAACTTGCCATTTCTTCTGAGTATGATTATTTTTCTGTTGGTGTTGGCGGAAGTTATACCAAACTTTTTAATCAGAAAAACACAGAAGTAAGTGTACATGGTAACGTATACATAGATTCTTGGAAATTATTGTATCCGATAGAATTAAGAAAAGCAAATGGCGGTAAAGGTGATGAAGATCATTTTGACATCAATAATTATACGATTACAGGAAACACCAACTACACTCCTACTTTTGTTCCTTTAGATGGTACAGGGAGAAACTCGTATTCTTTAGGTTTTGGATTTTCTCAAATACTGCATAAAAAAGTACAAGGTTCTTTAGCTTTAGATTTTGTAAAACAAAACGGGTTATTATCAACCCCTTTTCAAAGAGTTTACTTTAGTGATGTAGCCGATTCGTTTATAGATAGTTTTCAGCTTGCTGATGATATTGAACGTTTACCAGATTCTAGATTTAAAGTAGCAGCAGGTGGTCGTTTAAATTGGTATTTAAATGAATTTGTAACTCTTAGATCTTTTTATCGTTATTATTCTGATGATTGGGGAATTTCGTCTCACACCGCAAGTTTAGAAGTTCCTATAAAAATTACAGATAAATTTACATTGTATCCATCGTATAGGTATTACAACCAAACAGCTGCAGATTATTTTAAACCTAAAGAGACTGCGCTTTCTACAGACGTTTATTATACTTCTGATTACGATTTATCTAAATACACCGCCAATCAATTTGGTTTTGGAGTTTCTTACACCGATATTTTTGCTAAAATGCATATTAGAAACTTTGGTTTAAAAAGTATCGACCTAAAATTTTATCAATATGATAGAGATACTTCTTTTAGTTCTAGCATTATTACAGCTGGCTTTAAATTTGTAATGGATTGATAATTTTATCAGTTTAAAAAAGTGCTATAGAAATTCAACTAAATAAATTTTTGAGTGTCGGCAAAACACCATAAACATAACAATATATTGGCACAGCAATTTTTTATGAGAAAAAATAATTATTTTCCTCTTCTGTAGATATCGGCGGGATAATTTTCTAATACCACTTAATATTTCTCGCAGATTACGCAAATAATCACAGATTTTTTAATTGGGATAAAAAACGGATTTACAGTAATAAAAAAACACCCTTTGCAAAACATTGTTTCGCAAAGGGTGTTTTTATAATTTATAAATATTTGTAGTTTAGTTAATCTCTACAACTTCAAGATCAAAAACAAGATCTTTACCAGCTAAAGGATGATTACCATCAATTACAATACTATCGTCTTTTACTTCTACAACCATTAAATTCATTTCTTGTCCGTCTGGCGATTTAGAAACCAATCCCATACCTACTTGAGGCTCCATATCTTGTGGAAGGTCAGATTTATTAACTTCTTGTATTAATTGCTCGTTTACCTCACCATATGCTTCTTCTTTAGCAATAGTAATGGTTTTCTTTTCACTTACTTTCATGTCGATTAAACCCTTTTCAAATCCAGGTATTAACTTTCCTTCTCCTAAAGTAAACTCAATTGGCTCTTTTCCTTCAGACGTATCAAAAATTTGCCCATCAGTTAATTTACCTGTATAATGTACTTTTACGGTATTGTTCTCTTTTACTTGACTCATACTATATTCTTTAATTTGAAAAATAGCTTTTGCATAATTCTTACACAAAAACTCTTTTAGTTTAAACTTACAGAAAGATTGTCCGCTAAAACCAAGCCAAAAAATAATAAAACACCTAAACAACTCTATTTAAAAGAAAAAAACACGCTGTGATTGGCTTATAAGAACAAAAACCAACTGAATCACCTTATTTTATATAATTTAAAGCGACCAAAATATATCCGCAACTTTGTCAGTTTTAAACAGTTTTAAGATGATATCTATGACAAATTTGTAAAATCAGTGTTTGTATTAAGCATTATTGTTTAAAAGAAATAGATCCTATTTTAAGGAATTATTTTGCTTAAAAAATATTTATATGCTTAAGTTAAAAACCTAACTTATTTAATTTTGTATATTTATCTTGATAAAAAAATAGAAACCTTAATTTTCATCAAAGATAAGTCTACATAAACCATTATTATTAAGTTGATAAACGTAAAAAAAACAAATTGAAGAACATTCCTAACATATCATTTAAAAGTAATGCAAACTCAAAAGATTTTGAATTTATTAACCTATCTCATCTCTTTACAAGAATATTTACGGATTTAAAGCATAACCCAGAATTACCACACAGAATTTCTTTTTTTGCATTATTAATTGTTACTAAAGGTACAGGAAAACATCAAGTTGATTTAAAAGACTACAATTTATCTGCAGGTTGTGTTTTAAAAATTGCCAAAGGACAAGTACATGCGTTTCAAAAAAATCCAAAATACGAAGGCTTCTTAATTATATTTACTGAAGGTTTTGTACTAAATTATTTTTCAAAATCTTCTATAAATTTAATTTCTCACTTATATAATTATCATACTACATCACCCATTTCCAATCATAAAGAAGGTAATGAAGTTTTTCTAAATCAACTTGTTGAAGAACTTACCGTAGAAAATAGCTTTGCAAAAAAAAATATTGTTGCATCACTATTAAACATTTACTTATTAAAACTAGAGCGAAAATCTAACACTAGCGAGCTAAAAAATAATAATTTAAAACAATACGATACTTTTATCAATTTTAAGAATTTAGTAGAATCTGATTATACTAAAACCAGAAACGTAAAAGACTATGCCAATAAATTACTTATTTCTACAAAATTATTAAACCAAATAATAAAAGATTTCACCTTAAATACGGCCAAATCATTTATAGACGAATATGTTATACTAGAAGCCAAACGAGCCATTGTTAGTACAGAAAAAAGTCTAAAAGAAATTGCCTTTGATCTTGGGTTTGATGAAGTAACCAATTTTACCAAGTTTTTCAAAAACAAAATGGGTATTTCTCCTAAAAACTTTAGAAATAAATAATTAGCGTAATTCCCAAATTTACCATTTTTATCATCATTTTGCCAATTAAATAACTTTAGAAATACTTCAATTTTGCAGTATTAATAATCAATATAAAAACAAAATGATGAACTATTCTAAATTAAAATTTCTAGCTGTAATCTTATTATCAATCACAATTTATTCTTGTAGTAATAATGATGATATATCTGACCCTATAACATTAGGTTCTAATGTAACAGTAACCAACACATTTCAGTCCACAGCGTTTACACAAGGAGCTGAATTAGCAATCGAAGATTTATTTCACCAACCTGCAGGTGCCTTAGCTGCAACATCTAGTATTAGCGAATCGGTAGAATTCCCTTCTTATCTATTAAATTTATATGATATTGATATCGATAAAAACAGTATTACTTTTGAGCTAGTTGCAAAGGCAGACGATGCTACTTACGGGGATTTATTTAGAGTAATGGAAGCCGATACTTATGACAGATACTACTTTACTTTTGAAAACGCACAAGACATAAACGGATTTACATCAAGCAATGCATCTGTAAACCTAAGAATTGATTCTGATACAGTTTTGGTTGTTGAAATTGGTGAAGGTTATGATTTTAAGCCTGGTCAAAGTTTTACAATCACTTTAAATTAAAAAAAATCATTTTAAATTCATCCCTCCTACTGGTAATATTAGTAATCATTATCAGTAGGAATTACAAATTTAAAATAAGAAAAATGTATAATCTTTACTACTAATTCAAACAATATAACACCATGAAACTAAAACTAATATTAATTGCAATAGTAGCCGTTTTAACTACAAATTGTAAAAACAAAGAAAATTCTATAGAACCTTTAGTGTTAGAAGTAACTACTTTTTCACTAAAAACACCTGTAAATAATCAAACATTTAATAAACTAGACGCTAAAGTAGAAGACAACTTTACCAGTAAACAACCAGGATTTATTAGACGTGAAAGTGGGGTAAATGAAAACGGTACATATACTATTCTAGTATACTGGAAAACACTTGCAGATGCTAAAGCATCAATGAAAAAATTTATGAGTGATGCTTCCGTTGCTGATTATGCAGGAATGATTGAAGGCGCTTCAATGAAAATGAATCGTTTTACTATTCATGCCGATTTTAAAGCTAAGAATAGCACATTTGTAGAAGTAATGACATTCGATACCAAAGAAGGTACAGATATAAAGAAGTTTAACACAACAAATACAAACGTTGGTAAAGAAACTGCTACACGCAAAGGTTTTGTAAAACGTATTACAGGTACCAATGAAAATGGTAAACAAGTGGTTGTTATATATTGGGACAACAAAGAGAACTCAGATACAGCCTTACAACCATTTATGAATAGCCCAAAATCTAAGGAGTTTATGAGTATGATGACACAAACATCTGTTGTTATGACTCGATCTCAGATACTTACTTCTTTAAAGCAAACAGAAATTTCTAATAAAGATAAAGTAGTGGCTTTATTAAATAGTTTTAACACAGGAGATCAAACTCCAATTTCTTACATCAATCCAAATAAATACATTCAACACAACTTAGGCATTGGAGATGGTTTAGCAGGTTTTGGAGCAGTAATGCAACATGCACCTCCAAAGGGTTTTAAAGCGAATGTAATTCGTGCTTTTCAAGATGGCGACTATGTATTTACCCACACCGAATATGATTTTTTTGGACCAAAAGCAGGTTTTGATGTATTCCGATTTGAAAATGGTTTAATCGTAGAACATTGGGATAATTTATTAGAAGTTCAAAAACCAAATCCAAGTGGACATACTCAGTTTGATGGTACTACAGAAATTAGTGATTTAAGCAAAACAGCAGAAAATAAAACAATTGCTACAGAATTTATTGAAAACGTTTTATTAAAACATGAAATGGATAAAGTAGCAACTTATATAAATCCTAAAAACTATACACAACACAATCCTAGTGTAGCAGATGGTTTAGATGGTTTTGGTGCAGCAATGCAATACTTTGCTAAACATGGTTTGGTTATGGAGTACACCAAACTTCACAAAGTATTAGGACAAGGAAATTTTGTTTTAACGATGAGCGAAGGAAAATTTGGTAAAGGAGAACTTACTGCTTTCTATGATTTGTTTAGAATTGAAAATGGGCAAATAGTAGAACATTGGGATGTAATTACTTCAATTCCACCAAAGAAAGAATGGAAAAACACAAACGGAAAGTTTTAATTAAATATTAAACAATAAGGAATATCAAAATAAGATTGATATTCCTTATTGTTTTTAAATAAAAAAATGATAATCACACAAAAAAACCATATAGCAACCACTTTAACAGAACTATTTAACGATTCTAAAAGCGACCGTCTAAAAATAATGAAGGGCTTGTCTAAAAGTGTATTTAGACCTATACAAGCAATAGATTTTAAAGATGTTTATCTTTCTATTTCTAAAAAGCAGGGTACAGATTTAGTACAACTGATAAAAGCCAACAAAATTAAAAACATCATTGAATTCGGAACTTCATTCGGAATCTCTACTCTATTTTTAGCAGAAGGCGTAATTGCAACAAACGGGCATATTATTACCACAGAATTAATAGCATCTAAAGCAGAAAAAGCAATTAAAAACTTTAAAAAAGCAGCAGTAGATAATCTTATAGAAGTAAGAGTTGGAAATGCTTTAGAGACCTTAAAGAATCATAATGAATCCATCGATTTATTATTACTAGATGGCTGGAAAAATTTGTATTTTCCTATATTTAAAATGTTGGAACCAAATTTTAATAAGAAAACAATTATATATGTAGACAATGCAGATATGAGAGAAGTGAAAGAATTTCTAAAAGAGGTAAGTAAAAACTCTAAATACAAAATTGCCTCAAAATACAATGGTAAAGTAGCATATATTACTCTTGCCTAATAACAAGTCTCATATTTACCATTTTTAATGCAAGATTTACCTTTATATTTCTCTTAATTTACACAACCTTTGAGCGCAAAATAATTCAATATGAGCCAAGTATCTACATGCCCAACTTGTGGCAGCAAATCAAAAATTAAAGAAAAACAAGGAATTGTAACGTATCAGGCAGTTCAAGATGACGAAGCCTTTAAAAAAATAGGACAACTAAAAAAAGCGATGGAAAAATTTAAAGAAAAAGCCGAAGCCTTAGAAAAAGAATTAGACCTTTTAAAGTCAAAAATATAATTTTAATCTAAATTAGAATAATTAATGAAATCTATAAGAAAAAATTATGGTTGGATTTTAGTTACCATATTAGCTTCTCTCCCTTTACTTGTCATTTTTAATATGATACATATTAGTTTTACTGATGGTTTTTCTATATCCATCATAGAAAAAACCGCTACTGAAGGTAAAACTACTTTAGAAATGCTGTATCATGTATCTGGCGAGTTTGCTATTAGATGGATGACTGCAGTACTAACCTGTACTCCTTTTTTTATCCTTTTTGGAGTCAACAATCTTTATGTAAGACAAGCTATGGGTATTGCAACCGCAGTTTGGAGTTTTTTACACTTCATTATTTTTATATCCGCCGAAGGCTTTATAGAAACCTTTACCCAAGTAAATTATATAGCAGGTTTTATCGCTATTTTAATTTTAATCCCTTTATTTTTTACATCGAATAGAAAATCTATGAAACGCTTAAAAGCTAAATGGAAAAAGCTTCAAAGTTGGGCATATGCTGCTATCTTTTTAAGCATACTTCATGTTGCTATTCTAGATAAAACTTGGTTGATATATGCAATAATAGTAGGTATTGGATTTGTAATAAGAATACCAATTATAAAAAGTTATTTTATTGAACGTAGAAATAAAAGAAAACCTGTAAATTCTTAATTAAAATGAGCTTACTAGAAAACATATTAAAAAAAGTAGTGTTACAAAATGCTATCATTTCTAAAAAGACGCAAATTTCTGACTCTGTATATAAAATTCAATTAAAAAGTGAGAGCATTAAAAAAGCTGTATTTCAACCTGGTTATTTTTTACGATTAGGTATCGGTATTGGTAATGATGATATAGACTTTAAAGACAAAGTAAGAAGCTATAGTGTTTGGAACATCAATAAAAACGAAGGTCTTTTAGAATTAGCCATTGCAACCGATAGCAAAGGAATTGGTGCAAAATGGGTAGTTAATTGTAAAGAAGGTGATCTTGTTTATTTTAAATGGAAAAAAGGAAACTTTTTACTTGATGAAACAGCAGATAGTTACTTAATGATTGGAGACATATCTGCTTTGTCTCATTTATATATCTTAAACAGAAACTTGTCTAATAAAAAACAAGTAGAAAGCATTATTTATAGTGCAAACAAATCAGATTTTTTTGAAGATATAGACAGCTCAAACTCTTTTAATTTTTATAACTTAGAGCAAAATTCTATTTCTGAAATTTTAAGTTTGGTTAAAAATATCACTCCAAAAATGAAAGGTATTAAAATGGTATATATTGCTGGAGATAGTAGAGTTTGTATTGCTTTAAACCAATATTTTAGAAAGGAATTGAATTGGAATACCAAACAAATTAAAACAAAACCATTTTGGAATCCAGATAAAAAAGGATTGGAATAAAACAAGTAAAGCATTCTAAAAACAATGACTCTTAGCCAAACATATAAACAAGTAAGACAGCAATCGTTAGATTTTTGCAAACATTTACAGGTAGAAGATTTTACCATTCAGGTGGTAAAATTTGCGAGCCCTCCTAAATGGCATTTGGCGCATACTACTTGGTTTTTTGAAACGTTTATTTTAATTCCTAATGTAAAAAATTACGCGTATTTCAATTCTAACTTCAACTTTCTATTTAATAGTTATTACAACAATGTTGGCGATAGAGTATTACAAGCCAACCGAGGCAATATGTCTAGACCTACTACAAATGAAATTTTTGCATATAGAGATTATGTTGATGAAAAAATGCAAGAATTCTTAAGGGATTTAACAGATAAAAAAATAATAGACTTGGTAATTCTTGGGTTAAACCATGAGCAACAACATCAAGAATTATTAATTACGGATGTGAAATATATGTTTGGCCATAATCCTATTTTTCCTGTTTTACATGAAGATTTTAACCTAGTAAACGATAAAAACACTAACTTAGAAAGCAGCAACATAAGTGGAGGCATTTATGAAATTGGTTATCAAGGAAACGAATTTTGTTACGATAATGAATTAGGTGCCCACAAGGTATATATTGATGATTTTGAAATAAATAATTATTTAGTAACCAATGGAGATTACATTCAGTTTATGGAAGCTGGTGGTTATGCTGATTTTAATTTGTGGTTAGACGAAGGTTGGTCTTGGGTAAATAACAACCAAATTAATGCGCCAATGTACTGGCATAAAATAGAAGATGAATGGCATTATTACACACTTTCTGGATTACAGAAAGTAGATACAGAAGCTATTTTAAGTCATATTAATTATTACGAAGCCAATGCTTTTGCAGAATGGAAAGGTATGAGATTACCAACCGAGTTTGAATGGGAAATTGCTGCACAACAATTAGATTGGGGAAAACGATGGGAATGGACAAATAGCGCTTACTTACCTTACCCTAAGTTTAAAAAAGAAAATGGTGCCGTAGGCGAATATAATGGGAAGTTTATGAGTAATAAAATGGTATTAAGAGGCGCTTCTGTTGCTACTTCTAAAAATCACTCTAGAGCAACCTATCGCAATTTTTTTAACCCTTTAGAGCGTTGGCAATATACAGGAATCAGATTAGCTAAATAACATGATTGAAACTTTTAAAAATGAAGTTGCTCAAGGTTTAAATGCAAGCCCAAAAATACTTCCTTCAAAATATTTCTATGATAAAAAAGGAGATGCCCTTTTTGTAGAAATTATGAATTTACCAGAATATTATCTAACTCGTAGTGAATTAGATATCTTTCAAAATAAAACCCAAGAACTTATAGATTCTCTTAATCTAAACCCAAACACTTATTTTGAATTAATAGAACTAGGTGCTGGTGATGGGTTAAAAACCAAAGAATTATTACGATTATTGGATGCTCAAAAGTTTAAGTTTGATTATTTTCCTATTGATATTTCTGGCAATGCTTTAGCACTTTTAAAACAAGATTTAAACAAAGAGTTGCCAAACGTATCTGTAAAACCGCAACAAGGTGATTATTTTGAAATTTTAGCTTCACTAAAAAAGAAAAAACTCCCTATCGTTATATTGTTTCTTGGTTCTAATATTGGTAACATGGATGATGAAATGGCAGCAGAATTTATATATAGTTTAGGTAACAACCTTCAACCAAAGGATAAATTATTATTAGGTGTAGATTTAATTAAATCTAACAATATAGTACTGCCTGCTTATAATGATAGTAAAGGAATTACGGCAAAATTTAACCTTAATCTTTTAGAAAGAATCAATAACGAATTGGATGGGGATTTTAACTTACATCATTTTAAACATCAACCAGAATATGACGAAAAAGAAGGTATTGCAAAAAGTTATATCGTAAGTACCAAAGATCAAAAAGTTACTATTTCGGCCATCAAAAAAACTTTTGAATTTGTAGCTGGAGAAAAAATTCACACAGAAATTTCTAGAAAATATAATGATGCATTGATTGAGAAAATTATTTTAAAAACAGATTTCAGTATTTCAAATAAAATAATGGATCACAAAGCTTATTTTGCTGATTATATTTTAGAAAGAACATAAAAAATGGATACAACAACACTTGCTTTACTGGGACTTGGAAGCCGAAGTACTTCTTTCTACATCAGTCAATTAAATAAACTTTACAATGAAAAAAAAGGAGGTTATAGCACGTGTCCTTTTAAATTATTAAACGCCAATTTTAATACAATTAATCCACTTTTACCAAATACATCTCAACAATTAGATACCATCATCAATAACTATATATTAGAAATAGAAAAATTAGACATTGAGCATCTTTTAATACCCAATATTACACTGCACGAAACTATTGATCGGTTAAATATAAGCACGAAAATTATCCATCCGGTTCATGTAACGGTCTTAAAAATTAAACAAACCCCATATACAAAAATTGTTTTATTTGGCTCTTTACACACTATGGAGTCATCCTATATCCGTTCTATTTTTAAAGCTAATAACATTCAAATAATACTCCCTTTAAAAGAAGATCGATTGTTTATAGATGAAGTTCGTAAAAAGGTGTATTCAGAAACAGAAACCGATGAATTGATTAAAAAATATCATCTTATAATAGAAAAGTATACCACTAATTACCCTGTTGTTTTGGCATGTACCGAATTATCTATTCTAAAACCAAAAGAAAAAAATGCGTTACTGTTGGATATGGCACAAATTCAAATTAAAGAAGCTGTAAAAACGGTTTTATAAGCTTGCTCACTTTTACCATTTTTAATCAGAGATTTACCTACCAATTCATTTTTAGAAATCTCACCTTTGCAGTACATTAATTCTATTTAAAATTTAATCGTATGAAAATAGCAGTTACATCCGTTAGTGGACAATTAGGAATGTCTATCGCAAAACACCTCATTAAAGAAATAGGAAAAGAAAATGTAATTGGAATAGCACGTACTCCTGAAAAAGTAGCCCATTTAGGCATTGAAATTAGAAAAGGAGATTACAATAATCGTAACCATTTTGATGCTGCATTGCAAGGTGTAACTACCTTACTTTTAGTTTCTGGAATGGACGAACCCCAAAAAAGAATTGAACAACACAAAAATGTTATTGAAGCAGCAAAAGCAAATGGTGTAAAAAAAATAGTGTATACAAGTATTGTTGGCGATGCAGAAAAAAACGCATTCAGCCCAATTGTACAAAGCAATAGACAAACAGAACTAGATGTGCAAAACGCTGGATTAGATTGGGTAATTGGTAGAAACGGAATTTACATAGAACCAGATTTAGAATACATAGACACCTACGTTAAAGAAGGAGAAATAAGAAATTGTGCTGGAGATGGAAAATGTACCTATACTAGTAGAGGAGAATTAGGATATGCTTACACAAAAATGCTTTTAGAATCTAAACACAACGGACAGATTTACAATTTAGTAGGCACACCGATTACCCAAACACAATTAGCAGATTACATAAACCAAATGTATGGTACAAAACTTATTTACAACGGAGTTTCTGTTGATGAATATGCAACCGAAAGAAAAAAAGAATTAGGCGATTTCTTAGGAACCGTTATTGCTGGTATTTATGAAGGTATTCGTAACGGAGCTAATAACATACCTTCTGATTTTGAAAAAGCTACGGGAAGACCACATAAAGCTCCTTTAGAAATAATAGAAGCTATAAAGAGTAAATAAAATAACTCTAATAAGCTAAACACAAAATTTAATGTCCCCCAATTTTCAAAAATAAAGCTCAAATATACTATTTGAGCTTTATTTTTTTATCCCAACTTCTCTCCTATTTTATAAAATCTACTTATAAATCAGAATAAAAAGGTCTTTTTGATTGCTGCTTTTTTCACTCAAAAAAGGTATTTTAGCTCTATGTATTTTACTTGTGATATCCACTTATAAATTCCATCTAAAAACTGGAATTTACACGGATGCTATAGACTAGAAAAGCTAAAAATTGAAAAGAAAATGAAAATACTGCACACTGCCGATTGGCATTTAGGACATCGACTGCACGAACAATCTCAATTTGAAGAACAATCTTTATTTTTAAATTGGATTGAAACTTACATTATAGAGCAAAAAATTGATGTACTTTTAATTTCTGGCGATGTTTTTGACACCGGTTCTCCTTCGAACCAAAGTTTAGAAATGTATTACAGTTTTTTAGTAAAACTTAACGGTACCACATGTAAATCGATAATTATTACCGGAGGAAACCATGATTCTCCGGGAACCTTAAATGCCCCAAAACATATTTTAAATGCACTTTCTATTAAGGTAGTTGGTAAAGCTACGGAAGACATTAAAGATGAAGTTTTTGAAATTAAAATCAACAACGAAACAGTAATTATTGCAGCTGTACCTTATTTACGAGATGGAGATATTAGACGTGCAGTTGCTGGCGAAACTTTTGATGAATTAACCGATAAATACAAAACAGCATTAATTAACCATTACAATTCCGCAGCAAAACAATGTGAAACCATAAATACAAGTAATGCTCCTGTAATTGCTATGGGCCATTTATTTGCAACAGGTGGTTCTATTAGTGATAGCGAACAAAATATTTATGTTGGAACCTTAGGTCATATTGGTGCCCAAGATTTCCCTACGTATTTTGATTATGTGGCTTTAGGTCATTTACACAGGCCTCAAATAATTGGTAATAATGATAAGATACGGTATTCAGGATCGCCCAATATTTTAAGTTTTAGTGAGTTAAAATATGATAAAAAAATAATTGTTTTAACAATAGAAAACAATAAAATTAGTTCGATTGAAGATGCTATAATTCCGCATTTTAGAAACTTTTATAAACTAGAAGGAACCATTGATGCATGTATTGCTCAATTTACAACAATAACAGATAACGAATACAATTTAACACCTTGGGTAGAAATTGCACTTAAAGAAGCACATACTGTAAATACAGACGATTTAAAAAATGCTGCAGAACAATATCCTTTTGAAATTTTAAAAATTGCTTTAAAAAAACAACGAAACACCAAAGGTATTGAAGAATTGTTAGCAGAAACAAAATCGATAAAAGAACTCTTACCAATGGAAGTTTTTGAATTAAAGTGTGAAGAAATGGGATATGATTTAAAAAATAACCCAGAAGTTAAAGATGCTTTTAATGAAATTTTACAATCCGTTAAAAACCAATAAGGCAGCTTCCTATGAAAATTTTAAAGATAGAATTACAAAATATAAATTCATTAAAATCAGACGCTCCCACTGTTATTGATTTTGAAAGTGAACAATTTAAAGATGTTGGTTTGTATGCAATTACAGGCTCTACTGGTGCAGGAAAAACAACTATTTTAGATGCCATAACTATTGCTTTGTATCATAATGTGCCACGTTTTAATGGTACAAAAGGAACTTTATTAGATGTTGTAAGCCATGGTGCCAATGATGCATTTAGTAGAATTACGTTTCAAAATGACCTAACTGTTTACGAAGCCTTTTGGGGAATACGAATTGCCGATAAAAAAGGAAAAAAATACAAAAATACTAAAGAAGAAGTTAGTTTAAAAAACTTAACTACAGATACTATTTTAGCAACTCAAAAAAGAGACTTAATTGCAAACATCATTCAGGTTACACAATTAGATTACAATCAGTTTTTACGGTCTGTAATGTTGGCACAAGGTGAATTTGCTTCTTTTTTAACTGCCAAAGGACCTGAAAAAGGACGTTTATTAGAACAGATTACGGGCGAGCAGATTTATAAAAAAATTGGGCAAGGTATTTTAGATCGAAAATCGAAAGAAGAAAAAAAATTAGTAGAAATTCAATCTAAAATTAATGCAGATGATGTATTGACGGAAGAGGCTAAAGCAGAGTTATTACAAAAAGACAAAGATTTAGATATTGATATTATTAAGATTGATGACGAAATAAAAACGACTCAAGAAATTGTAGAATGGTATGTTAAATATCAGAAAATCCTTACAGAAACTGCACAACTAGAATTAGAATCTAAAGACATCAACTTATTAATTGATAAGCATAAAGCAGAATTAAGCTTATTAGATTTAAACGAAAAAGCTGCACCTTTTAAAGAAGTTCTTCAGAATTTAAAGAGAACAACCTTAGAAGCTTCAGAAAAATCGAAACAATTAGAAGATTTAGAAAATCAATTAAAAACATTAAAACCAGAAATTGAAAAATTAACGCTACTTACTGCTAAAGAAACCGAAGCGTTAGATACTGCCGACAAAGATTTTGCTAATTGGTTGCCTAAGTTTGATAAAATTACAAACCTAGATAGTAAGATTAAAAATGAAGTTGATAACAAACAAAAGATTGAACTAGATTTAGAAAAACAAACCAAAGAAATTGAGCTTTTAAATACAGAAGAAACTCATTTAAATAAGGTTTTAGCTACAACAACATCTGCAATTAAAGTTGATGAAGCTTATGTTTTAGAAAATAAATTTTTAAAAGAAGTAGATTTAGAAATATCAAATTGGACAAGTGAAATTGCTTCTTTAAAGAATAAAAAAGAAACCTTAAAAGACGCTGCTGCTTTTGTAATTCTTAAAAAGGAAGAAATTGAAAAAACTAAAAACAGATTAAACGAAGGCAATAAAATTCTTGAAGCTAAAAATATTGAATTCAAAAAAACAGAAAAAGAGCTTACAGAGGTTACTTTAGAATTAACTAAAAATAATTTATCTAATTTATTAGCCGAAAAAACAAAATTAGCTGCTAAAGAAACTAATTGGAAACAGTTTAAACAATTTTCTGAGCAAATAATTAAATTAAAAAAAGAACAAACCAACTTAGTAGAAAATAAAAAAACATTTTCTATTAAAACGGAAGAAAATAAGAAGCAAATTACTGCTATAAATAAAGAAATTGAAACACAAGAAAAAGCAGTTTCTGATGCCGATAAAATTTTAAATTTAGAAAAAAGTATTTCTAAATATGAAAGTGATCGTAAAAATTTAATTGAGGGAGAACCTTGCGGCTTATGTGGTTCTACAGCACATCCTTTTACAGAACATTTGGTTTCTATTGGTGTTTCTAAATCTGAACTAGAATTGCAACAAAGAAAGGAAAAGCTTCATTTATTTAATCTCTCTAAAACCGAATTAGAAAAAAATGAAGTTGCCTTAAAGACTGAGATAAACACTTTAATTAAGAGAGATGCTATTATAAATGAAGAATTAAAAGTACTCCAATTAAATGCCAATCAATTAGAGCTTAATTGTGATTTAACCAATTCTACAAAAATTGAAACGGAGTTTAAAAACATAACCGAACAAATTTTAGCTTTAGATAAACGTATAAAAATAGCGCAAGAATTACAGGAAGTTAAAAACAAATTAGAAGAAAATCTAAAAAAACAAAGTCAATATTTAAATCAAATTCAAACCGGTGTTGCCACACTTACTGAAAAGAATAAAAATGCAACTGCAGAAATTGAAGAAAAGAATAAACTAATTGAGCAATTAAAGGCAACTGTTATTCAACTAGAAACTAGTTTAAAAACAAAACTGACAAAGTTTAATTTGGAATTACCTTCTATAGAAAACAGCCATTCATTTATAGAAAACTTAAAAGGTTCTATTCTTAAATTCAATAAAAAAGAGAAAAATTTAGAGCAATTAAGAGCAAATATAAAACTAACCAACTCTAAGTTAGAAAACACTAAAAAACAACAAGAAACACTACTTAAAACTCAAAAAGAGCACTTCACATCAATTAAAAATTCTAACACTAAAATTGATTTACTAAAAAAAGAACGTGTAGCAATTTTACCGATAGCAATTTCTGTAGAAAACAAACGAACGCAATTACAAAGCGTTAGAAATGGTTTATCTAAAAAAGTTGAAGCATCAAAAAAACAACAGCAAGAACTTTTAGATTTAAAAAATAAGCAAGAAGCTTTAAAATTAGAAAATAGTAAAGCACAAGAGATTTTAAAAGAAAAATTAAAAACGATAGAAACAACTTTTAATTCTCAGTTAAAAAACAGTGATTTCTCTTTAAAAGAAGATGTTGAAAAAGCATTATTAACAGAAGAACAACAAGCAGAATATATTAAAAATAAAAAATTAATTGAAGATAAACAACTTCGTTTAAAAACATTACAAGAGGCTAATTTAAAAGAAAAATCAGCCTTAATTACATCTAAAAAGTTTGAAACTACCGAAGCAGAAAGTAAATTAACATTAACTGCTTTAAAAACTAAAAACAGTAACGTATTAACTGAAAAAGGTAAAATAGTAGAAGCTTTTAGAAAAGACAAAGAAATTAGAGATAGAAATCAAGAGGTCTATAAAAAGATTGAGGCACAAGCAGAAATTTGTAAAGTTTGGAAAGAACTATTTGTTATTATCGGTAACTCTAAAGATGCGTTTAATGTATATGTACAACGGTTAACTTTAAAACATTTATTAGACCTTGCCAATGTACATTTGTACAAATTAAACAAGCGATATTCTTTAAAAATGGAAGATAATTACAAACCCAAAGAAGAGCTTAATTTTAATTTAATAGATCATTATCAAACAGATCAAGCAAGATTGGTAGATACTTCTAGTGGTGGAGAAAAGTTTATCATTAGTTTGGCTTTGGCTTTAGGTTTATCTGATTTAGCAAGTAAAAATGTAAAAATAGATTCTCTTTTTATTGATGAAGGTTTTGGTACTTTAGATAGTAATACGCTAGAAACCGTAATTTCTACCCTAGAAACGTTACAATCGCAAGGTAAAATAATAGGAATTATCTCTCACGTAGAAAACTTAAAAGAACGCATACCTACTCAGATTCAAATAACAAAAAAGAATAACGGAGTTAGTGTGGTTGCTATATTGTAGAAATTATTTTAAATTAATTGTATCACAAATAAAAAAACTATGAAAAAAAAATATATTTTCCTCATGATCATCCTTTCCTCTTTTACTTTTATTTCTTGTGAAAAAGAAGATACTACACCTTCTTGTGTTTCTACTAATGTAGTAGATAAAACATTTCCTGCTAAAAAATTAAAAGTAAATGAAGCAAATGAAATAGAATTTGAAATTTTAAATGATTGTAATGCTAATTATACCATTTTTGATTATGAAATTTCTGGAGACATAAAAAATATAGGAATAGAAGGATTAACAAAAAACAAACTTATTACTTCTAAAAAACTAACATTTAAAGTAATTGTTTTCCCAATAACTACTGGTTATAAAACAATCGGTTTTTCTATTAGAACTGATAGAGGCCAAATGGCCGTTTCTGTTGGTATAGATGTAGGTTATTAATTGAATTTTATATCAACGAAAAAAAGCTCAAGTTTAATACTTGAGCTTTTTGTTTATAAAATGAGATTTCTACTTCAGAAAAAAGAAATCAAATTTTTATAACCTGTTTAATAAATCAGATTTTTTATTTTCAAATTCTTCAACAGAAAGAATTCCTTTGTCTTTTAAACCTGCTAATTTTTCAATTTTCACAAAAATATCTTCTTCAAAAGCACTGTTGTTTGTATTATTAATTTCTTGTATTGGAGCATCAATAACTGGTGCAACCGTATTTTCTACAACATTGTTTTGCGCTTCGTTATTCAGAATTGGTTGTGATTTCTGAATGGTATCTCCACCCGAAACAATTGGTAAGGAACCTAAATTTACATTACCATATTGACTTGTAAAGGTTACAGAATAGTTACCACCTTGTTGTTGACCTACACCACCAATATTATTATCTAAAGTATCAAATACAGTAACTTTTCCATTCTCTTTAATTGCCAAACGGTGAATGTCATTAAAAATGGCATAGCTCGTTCCGTTTTGACTACCTGTAGAATTAGGAAAACCTAAATCTCCCCACCAATTGCCAGAAAATCCTCCTTGTTGATTTTCTAATTTAGGTAAAGGTTTGTATTGTATAGCACCTTGGTGTATTAGATTAGATAAATCTACACAAAGACCATCTACCAAATATTTAAGATTATTATTAAACATATCCCCCACCATGGTCATACCTCCTTGCATCCACTGTCCGCCTCCACCTAACTCAGGTATATTAAATTGTGCCATAGAGCCATTGCTACTCATAAGTCTTTGTGTTAAATCTGTAACAGCATTCGCGCTTATGCCGTATTTATTGGCTACGTTCATCATGTTCTGAAAACTAGCGTCTGTGAATATTGTATTCATAATTCTATGTGGTATTTTCCTTAATTGAGTTAAACTTTTTTGTAAAACAATTTTACTACAAAGGTAGACTATAGTACAATCAATATAACTATTTTAACTACAATAATTAGCTGATTTACAAGGCTATTTATGTAGTATTAAATAGGTTAGCTATTTCACTTTATTACTTACTTTTTTATAAAATATATTGTAAAAAGCCATAATTTCTCTATTTAAAGAAAAAAAACAGATAAAACTACACACAAATTAAAAGAGGAAAATAAATTTCTACCTGTTGTTTTTAAAAATAAGGTGAATTTAAAATGAAACTTTGCAATCTTACTTTAAAAATTTCGCCTACATATTTACTTTTTCTATAAAAAAAAGGAATGCATTACAAAATTTCTATCATAATAGTCTAAGTTACGATTGTAGTGGAATTTCTGGTAATTTATTTTTAAAACTCGGAGCATTGTCTCTGTAAGAAACCAGTTTCTTTTTAGATACAAGAACAATTAAATCTTCACTTAAAGTAAACAAACAACCTGTTCTAAATTTATTTAATAGTAAACTTTCTAATTCTGATTTTAATGCTTCTAAAGAAAATTGTTTAAACGTATTGTCTTCTTCATGACGGTATTTTAATTCAAAAACATCTTTACCATCAACCTTAAATAAACGCACATATACATTTAACAACCCTTCACTTTTTCTAATAGGCTTGCTCAATGTTAGTTTTACAAACTCATCATTGAGAAGGCTTTGTTGTAATCTTTCAAAAAAATCATTAAAATCGTTCATATTGCAAATATAAAAAACGCCACTATAAAGTGGCGTTTTCTGTAGTATATATTTTGGTTTTAGACTTTTTACTTTCTTAAAAGAAAAAAGACCTCAACTTAAAATGTTATTATCCTTTAAAAACAATTTTACGCATACGTAAGCTTTCTGGAGTAACTTCTAAGTACTCATCTGCTTTAATATATTCCATGTTTTCTTCTAAAGAGAAATCAATTTTCGGAGCAATTTTCATAGCATCATCTGTACCAGATTTACGCATGTTTGTCAATTGCTTTCCTTTAATTAAATTTACTGCCATATCATCTGACTTAGAGTTTTCTCCAATCACCTGACCTACATAAATTTCTTGATTAATATCAATAAAGAAAACACCTCTATCTTGTAAACGGTTTAATGCATATGCTGTTGCTTTACCTGCTGCAGAAGAAACAATTGCTCCTTTTACTTCTTCAGTAAAGTCTCCTTTATAAGGTCCATATTCACTAAATCTGTGGTTAATAATAGCAGTACCACCAGTAGCTGTTAAAATTTTATTTCTTAAACCTATTAAACCTCTAGAAGGAATAGAAAACTCTAAATGTTGTAAATCTCCTTTTGGTTCCATTACTAACATATCACCTTTTCTAAGAGATACTAAGTTAATTGCTTTAGAAGCCATTTCTTCTGGTACATCAATAGACAATGTTTCCATTGGCTCATGTTTCTTACCATCAATTTCTTTAATAATTACTTGTGGTCTTCCCACTTGTAATTCATATCCTTCTCTACGCATTGTTTCAATCAATACAGATAAGTGTAAAACTCCACGTCCAAAAACGTTAAATTTATCTTCACTATCCGTAGTTTCTACTTTTAATGCAAGGTTTTTTTCTAATTCTTTAAATAAACGATCTCTTAAGTGACGAGATGTTACATATTTACCTTCTTTACCAAAGAAAGGAGAATTGTTAATTGTAAACAACATACTCATAGTAGGTTGATCAATTTCTGTTCTTGGTAATGCTTCAGGGTTTTCTAAATCTGCAATTGTATCACCAATTTCAAATCCTTCTAAACCAGTAATAGCACAAATATCTCCACAAGGTACTTTATCTACTTGTAATTTACCCATTCCTTCGAATACGTGTAATTCTTTAATTCTTACTTTTTTAGTAGAACCATCAGCTTTACATAACATGTATTCTTTACCAACTTCTAAATCTCCTCTAAATACACGTCCAATAGCAATTCTTCCTGTAAATTTAGAAAAATCTAAAGAAGTAATTTGCATTTGTGCTGTACCTTCGTTGTATTTTGTTGCGGGAATAGATTCTAAAACAGCATCTAATAAAGGAATGATGTTATCAGTTTCATTTCTCCAATCAGTACTCATCCAGTTGTTCTTTGCAGAACCATACACTGTAGTAAAGTCTAATTGCTCTTCTGTAGCTTCTAAAGCAAACATTAAATCAA
Organism: Polaribacter staleyi; assembly: GCF_038024045.1. NCBI lineage: Bacteria > Pseudomonadati > Bacteroidota > Flavobacteriia > Flavobacteriales > Flavobacteriaceae > Polaribacter > Polaribacter staleyi. The sequence continues at coordinate 704,403 of NZ_CP150665.1, forward strand.
AAACCTTTTCATGAACAATATCAGGCGTACAGTTTTCTTTATCTACTTTGTTTACAACTACAATAGGAGTTAACCCTAATTCTAAGGCTTTACCTAATACAAAACGAGTTTGTGGCATTGGCCCTTCAAATGCATCCACTAATAATAAAACACCATCAGCCATTTTTAATACACGCTCTACTTCTCCACCAAAATCGGCGTGACCAGGAGTATCAATTACGTTAATTTTTGTTTCTTTGTAGTGCACAGAAACGTTTTTAGAAAGAATTGTAATTCCTCTTTCACGTTCTAAGTCGTTATTATCTAACAATAAATCTGTACGTTCTTTACGATCGTCTAAGATTTTAGCTTGATCTATAATTTTATCTACTAACGTTGTCTTTCCGTGATCGACATGGGCTATAATAGCGATATTTCTAATTGGTTGCATTTATGTATTCTTAAATTTCGTGCAAAAGTAGTGTTTTTAGTTTAAAGATTTCATTCAATCTAAAAAACTTTAACTATCTCAGCGTTAAAAAGGTATATGATAATTCATTTTTATTCTAATTTATTAAAAGCAACCTCCTTTTAAATTTACGATTTTTGTCTTAAAATGATGATTAGATAAAACCTCAATTGCTTTAGCACTTCTCACACCTGATTGACAATACACCACTAAATCTTTATTTAGAGGCACCTCATCTAAACGTTGTAATAATTCGCCCAAAGGAATATGTTGCCCTCCAATATGATATTTTTCTCTTTCCCAAATTTCTCGCACATCTAATAAATTATATTTTTCTTTATTTTTTTGAAGTTCTTCTAAAGAAATTTCTTCTTTGAATAAAATTCCGCAGAAAAAATCATAATCTGTTTCTAAAGCAGTAACGTTGGTTTTACTTTCTTTTTCATATTTCAGTATCATTTGATTCATTTGTAAAGCATCATAAACCAATAATTTATTTGCTAAAATGGCTCCTATTCCGCATATTATTTTTATAGCTTCATTTGCTTGTAAACTTCCTATAATTCCGGGTAACACGCCTAAAACTCCTATTTCTGAACAATTAGGAGATTCGTTTGGTTTTGGTGGCGTTGGATACAAACATCTATACGTACCACTTCCTTTATAATTAAACACACTTACCTGACCTTCAAATTTAAAAATAGCTCCGTACACTAAAGGTTTATTGGTGATAACAGCCGCATCGTTTGCTAAATAACGCGTAGAAAAATTATCACTTCCGTCTACAATAATATCGTAATTACTGAATATTAAAATGGCATTTTCTTTGGTTAATTTCTCTGGATACACCTTAAAATGCACAAACGGATTTAATCTCGACAATCGCTTTGCAGCAGTTTTAGCTTTTGGCAATCCAATATCATCAACCGTATATAAAATCTGACGTTGTAAATTACTTTGATCTACCACATCATCATCAATTATACCAATAGTGCCAACACCTGCAGCAGTTAAATATTGTAAAACAGGGCAACCTAATCCGCCAGCTCCAATGACTAAAACCTTGGCTTTTTTAAGTTTCAATTGTCCTTCCACTCCTATTTCATTTAAAATTAAATGTCGATTGTATTGCTTTTTTTCTTCTGATGTAAGCATAATAATTATACGTTAAACGTGAACTTCATAATTTGAAATTCGTAATTCCTAATTGATAAATGATAACTGATGACTGATGACTGATAAATGATAACTGATTACTTAAAATGTTCCCAATCTTTCCAAACCACTTCTAAATCTTGGTTTTTTAACATTTGCACAACGTCCTCAGTACTTCTTTCATCAGAAATTTCGAATTGTTCTAAAGATTGCGGTTCTACCGTATAACCTCCAGGATTGGTTTTAGATTCTGCACTTATAGAAGTAATTCCTAAATTAACAATATGATTTCTAAACACTTCACTTTCTCTGGTAGACATCGATAATTCTATGTCCTCATCAAACAAACGAAACGCACAAATAAGTTGTACCAAATCACTATCTGTCATTTCCACTTTTGGTTCTAATCCGCCAGAATGCGGACGTAATCTTGGAAAAGAAATCGAATACTTGGTTTTCCAATACGTTTTTTGTAAATATTTTAAATGCAAAGCGGTAAAAAAACTATCCGCTCGCCAATCTTCTAATCCGAATAAAGCACCCAAACCAATTTTATGAATTCCTGCTTTCCCTAAACGATCTGGCGTATCTAAACGATAATCGAAATTAGATTTTTTTCCCTTCGGATGGTGTTTTTTATACTCGTCTCTGTGATAGGTTTCTTGATACACTAAAACAGCATACAATCCGTTTTCTACCAACAACTCATATTCGTCTTGGTCTAAAGGCTGAACTTCAATAGAAATATTAGAAAATTGAGAACGAATGATTTGAATAGCATTTTTAATATATTCAACTCCTACCGTTTTATTTGCTTCTCCTGTAACCAATAAAATATGATCATATCCTTTCGCTTTTAAAAAAGCGACTTCCTTTAAAATTTCTGCATCTGTTAATGTGCGTCTTGGTATTTTGTTGGTCATACTAAAACCGCAATACGTACAAATATTCTGGCATTCGTTACTCAAATACATTGGCACATACATTTGCATAGTATTACCAAAACGCTTCTTAGTTAACAACTGACTTTTATGCGCCATTTCTTCTAAAAATGGTTTTGCAGCAGGAGAAATTAAGGCTTTAAAATCTTCTAAATCGAGTTTGTCTTTTAATAAAGCGTGTTTTACCTCAACAGCTGTTTTATCAAAAATACTTTTTAGACTGAAATCCCAATTATAGGTATCGAAAAGTTCTTTAAAATGACTCATAGTTTAGCTTAAAAAACTCGTTAACGGACTACTTGCAATTGCCATTTCACTTCTCGGAGCCAATTTTGCTTCAAACGCCATTCTTCCTGCTTCAACCACCATTTTAAAGGCTTTTGCCATGGCTATTGGGTTTTGAGAAACCGCAATTGCCGTGTTTACCAAAACAGCATCTGCGCCTAATTCCATCGCATACGCAGCATGAGATGGCGCACCAATACCGGCGTCTACAATTACAGGCACGTTAGATTGTTCTATAATAATATCTAAAAAATCGACTGTTTTTAATCCTTTATTACTACCAATTGGTGCTCCCAAAGGCATTACACATTGCACACCAACATCTTCTAAACGCTTACACAAAACAGGATCTGCATGAATGTACGGCATCACTACAAAACCGAGTTTCACCAATTCTTCTGCAGCTTTAAGCGTTTCTATTGGATCTGGCAATAAATATCTTGGATCTGGATGAATTTCTAATTTTACCCAATTGGTTTCTAAAGCTTCTCTAGACAATTCTGCTGCAAAAACGGCTTCCTTTGCGGTTCTAACTCCAGAGGTATTGGGTAATAAGTTGATATGCTGATGGTTTAAATGTGATAAAATATCATCTTCCTCATTAGCAACATCTACCCTTTTTAAAGCAACTGTTATCAACTCACTTTCAGAAGCCAATAATGCTTCTTTCATTAATTTTGATGAACTAAACTTTCCTGTTCCGGTAAATAAACGTGACGTAAATTCTTTGTCTGCTATTTTTAATTTTTGACTCATTTTTTTATTGTTTTGAATTGATGTCCGTTCGAGCGAAGTTGAGAACTCTTAATAATTCCGTTAAACTAAGAACCGCTCAAAAAGTACGTTTTCTACTTTCAATTAAAATATATTTTAATTTCAGTAATGCTCGATGAGACATATCAATTTTTAATTTAAAATTTCTTGAAATTTAGCAATACTCGTTACATCCTTTGTGATGGCCCCAGAAATTGCAATTCCATAAATACCTGTATTTGTAATTTTTGCAACGTCCTCTAAAACAATTCCGCCAATGGCTATTATTGGAGTTTCAGTTTGTAATTCTTCTAATAGATTTTGATATCCTTCAACACCCAAAACCGGACTTAAATTCTTTTTTGTTTCAGTAAACTGATAAGGGCCTAAACCTATATAATCTACTTTTTTATCTAATAACCTTCTGCAATCTTCTAATGTATTTGCTGTTCCTCCAATAATGTAAGATGTTCCTAAAAAAGCACGAACTTTTAGAGGGCATTCATCTGTTCTTCCTAAATGAACGCCGTCTGCTTTTATTTCTTTGGCTACTTTGTAATGATCGTTTATAATTAATTTGGCTTTAAAGCGGATTGTTATTCCTCTTGCTTCTTTTGCCGTTTCTAAAATAGTTTTAGCATCGCTGTTTTTTAAACGTAATTGCACCCAATCTGCACCAGCAACACACGCTTTTTGTATGTTTTCTATATGTTCTTTGGGCGTTTCGCCTTGTGATATATAGTGTAATTTATGAATCATTTGTTTTGATAATTATGCGTTCCTAATAAAGATTCGTTAGAACTTAAAAACTGTTCTGTGTACAATTTTGTGTTTCTACAAGTGTCTTCTAAAGGAATCTCTTTTGATAAATTTGCCGCTAATGTTGCTGATAAAACACAACCACTGCCATGTTTTTCAAAAATGGGTTTTGTTGTTATTGGCGGAATATTGAGTTTTACAATTTTATTGTAATACACCTCGTCCCAACCTTTTTTATCGATTCTGTGTCCTCCTTTTAGATAGATATTTGTTTTTTCTGATATAAATTCGATGGTTTCTTCAATGCTTTTATCTGGAAACAATGCTTTTATTTCATCGTAATTTGGCGTTATAAAAGAACAGTTTTGTAATACTTTTTCAAAAGTCTCTAAATCTTGAATCGTATGAAAAGTAAAACCTGCACTTGCTTTTAAAATAGGATCTAAGACTATTTTTATATCCGGATTTAACTTTTTTAGAGTCAGAATGACTTCTAATAAAACTTTCCAAGATTGAATGATTCCTATTTTTACAACAGGAATTGAAAAGCGTTTAAAAAGTTGTTGTATCTGACTTAATATTACTTTTTTTTGTATCCATACACAGTCTGTAAATTCCACATCATTCTGAACCGTAACAGCAGTACAAACTGATAATCCATATAGATCATGCGCCTCAAATGTTTTGATATCCGACGTGATTCCTGCTCCGCTTGATGGGTCTAAACCTGCAATGGTGAGTATGTAGTTTTTAGTTTTCAAACTTCTTATTTTATTTTTTACTTCTTTAAATAATGGCGTTCCCTTTTAGGTCAGGCTTTCACTACTCGCTTTTTTTAGGTTTGTTCTCGATACAAATTTGTTCATTCTTCACAAATTCACTCGAACTGACACCTAAAAAAGAGCTCAAACAAACCGTTCAATCCTTAACGCAAAACAATAAGTATTTTTTAAAATGACTTAGTGTTTCTAAATATGTTCTCGATACATTTTTATTTCGTTATCACTTCATACAAACACTCGAACTAACAAACGTTCAATTCCAATGAACTGTCATTGCGAGGACAAAGGACGTGGCAATCTATATTTAATACATCTTCCAAATTCTTCAATCTAAATGACTTTTAATTTTTTTAGTTCTCATTTCATAAAAACACTCGAACTGACAGACATTAAATTCCAATGAACTGTCATTGCGAGGACAAAGGACGTGGCAATCTATATTTAATACATCTTCCAAATTCTTCAATCTAAATGACTTTTAATTTATTTAACTCTCGACTGCGCTCGAACTGACAATTGTATTTTTATTCTGATAATCATTTAATCTCAGAAATGAGTTCTTGATACTTTTTTATTCCGTTATCACTGCATAAAAACACTCGAACTAACAATTGGATTCTTGTTCTCGATACATTTTTATTCCGTTACCACTTCATAAAAACACTCGAACTGACAAACATTCAATTCCAATGAACTGTCATTGCGAGGACGAAGGACGTGGCAATCTATATTTAATACATCTTCCAAATTCTTCAATCTAAATGACTTTTAATTTTTTTAACTCTCGACTGCGCTCGAACTGACAATTGGATTCTTGTTCTCGATACATTTTTATTCCGTTACCACTTCATAAAAACACTCGAACTGACAAACATTCAATTCCAATGAACTGTCATTGCGAGGACGAAGGACGTGGCAATCTATATTTAACACATCTTCCAAATTCTTCAATCTAAATGACTTTTAATTTTTTTAGTTCTCGACTGCGCTCGAACTGACAATTGGATTCTTGTTCTCGATACATTTTTATTTCGCTCTCACTTTATAAAAACACTCGAACTGACAGACAATTATTCAAATACACAACAAACAGATTCCTTCTTTCGTTCCTCAATCGGAATGACACATCATTAAACTAACGAGTAATACTTATCTTTTATACTTTTAAAACTCTCTACTGGGTTTTCTGCATTCCAAACGCCACCTAAAACTCCAATTCCCTTAAAACCTAGTTGTAACGTTTCTTGTATGGTTTCTGAATTAATTCCGCCCATGCCAACAATGGTTTTATTAATATGGTTTACATCAAAACCTTTGCCTTCGTATCCTTCTTTAGAAATGGATGAAAAAACCGGACTTAATAAATGGTAATCGAACTCGAAATAACAATCCTTTAAAACTTTTGGTTCATGAAAAGAAGAACTAATTGTTTTACCATACATGTTTAAGTTTTTAAAATACTCACTCGGATTATCGATATGATCTATGCGTTTTTGCTCTTGAAAATGAATTCCTTTTAAATTGAAATCATTTATTAATTCATGATGATAATGCACTACAATTCTGTTGTGGTATTCTTTATCTATTCGATTTAAATACGCAACGTGCTCTTCGTAGTTTTTCTCGGGTTTTCTAAAATGATAAAAACGCAAACCATGTTCGAATAACTGGTTTAGTATGTCAATTTCATTAGGAATATCTTTTTCTGGTGCAATAAGAACTATCATATTTTTTATAATTGAATTAACAGATTACTTCGTCGTTCCTCCTCGTAATGACAATATTTTTTAACTACTAGTAATGACGTATCCGTTGGTTGAGTTAGGGATTGCAGTGGCATCCTTTTGCTGTCAGTTCGAGTGAATTTATGCAGTGCAACGGAATAAATTTGTATCGAGAACAAGCAAAAGATATAACGGAAAGCCCGACCACGCTTTTTTTCTAAGCGTGGGAACTTCCTAATTATATTATAAATATACTTCTGATCCTTTTTCTTTAAATTCTTTCGATTTTTCCTCGAAACCTTTTGCAATTACTTCATTATCTACAATGTCGTTTTCGGCAGCAAAGTCTCTTACTTCTTGAGAAATTTTCATAGAACAGAATTTCGGTCCACACATAGAACAAAAATGTGCCACTTTTGCGCCATCTGCAGGCAAGGTTTCATCATGGTATTCTAAAGCACGCTCTGGATCGAGTCCTAAATTGAATTGATCGTGCCAACGGAACTCAAAACGCGCCATACTTAAGGCGTTATCTCTGTGTTGAGCACCTGGATGCCCTTTTGCTAAATCTGCGGCATGTGCCGCTAATTTATAAGTAACCACCCCCACACGAACGTCTTCTTTATTAGGCAAACCTAAATGTTCTTTTGGCGTTACGTAACACAACATGGCGCAACCAAACCAACCAATCATAGCGGCTCCAATTCCGGATGTAATATGATCGTAACCTGGTGCAATATCTGTTGTTAAAGGGCCTAAAGTGTAAAAAGGCGCTTCGTCACAAACCTCAATTTGCTTCTCCATATTTTCTTTAATCATGTGCATTGGCACATGCCCTGGACCTTCTATAAAACACTGAACTTCGTGCTTACGAGCAATCTGAGTTAACTCGCCTAAAGTCTCTAATTCGGCAAACTGCGCTTCGTCATTTGCATCTGCTACAGACCCTGGACGTAATCCATCGCCTAAAGAAAAAGCCACATCGTATTGTTTTAAAATCTCACAAATATCTTCGAAATGTGTGTATAAAAAGCTTTCTTTATGATGCGCCAAACACCATTTTGCCATGATAGAACCACCACGAGAAACAATACCGGTAACACGTTTTGCAGTCATGGGTACGTAACGCAATAAAACACCTGCGTGAATGGTAAAATAATCGACTCCTTGTTCTGCTTGCTCAATTAACGTATCACGGAAAATCTCCCACGTTAAATCTTCTGCAACGCCGTTTACTTTTTCTAATGCCTGATAAATTGGCACCGTACCAATTGGCACTGGAGAATTACGAACAATCCACTCGCGCGTTTCGTGAATATTTTCTCCGGTTGATAAATCCATGATATTATCTGCGCCCCAACGACAAGCCCAAACTGCTTTTTCTACTTCTTCTTCGATAGATGAAGTTACGGCAGAGTTACCAATGTTTGCATTAATCTTAACCAAGAAGTTTCTACCTAAAATCATAGGTTCTGCTTCTGGATGATTGATATTTGAAGGAATTACAGCACGACCTCTCGCTACTTCTGAACGTACAAATTCGGCCGTAATTTTATCTGGAATAGAAGCGCCAAAGTGCTCGCCTTTGTGCTGCTTTCTAATCTCTGTCATTTCATCTATTCGTTGATTCTCTCGAATAGCGATGTATTCCATTTCTGGCGTAATAATCCCTTTTTTAGCATAGTGTAATTGGGTAACGTTTTCTCCTTTTTTAGCACGTAAAGGCTTTTTTAATAAAGAAAAACGCATGTGGTCTAAGCTTTTATCGTTTAAACGTTGGTTGCAATATTCCGAAGAAAACTCTTCTAGTTGCTCTACGTTGTTTCGGTCTAAAATCCACTGTTCACGAATTCTTTCGATTCCTTTATGAACATTAATTTCTTTGTTAGGATCTGTGTAAGGCCCAGAAGTATCATATACAGTTACAGGTTCATTTGGCGTTTTCTTTTTCGTCATAGAATCTGTAGTATCGCTTAATGCAATTTCTCGCATAGCCACCTTAATCTGTGGATGGATTTTACCTGAGACATAAATTTTTGTAGAATTAGGAAACGGATGTCTTGTAATTCCGTTTTGCTTTGGTGCGGTGTCTTTACTTTTCATAATTATAGTTAGATCGATTAAATAGTTTGCTTTTTTAATGTTTAACTATTAACCACCTTGTGTGGATTTAATAATTAAAACTTCATCACTATTTTGAAGTAACCGTAAAGACCAATCGCTTTTTTTAACTACACTGCCATTTATAGCAACAGCAATTCCGTTCGTTTTTATTTCTAAAAAACGAATTAATTCTGCTAATGCTAAAGTTTCTGAAAATTGATGATTTTCTTGGTTTACTTTTATAGTAATCATATTTTTAAAATATTTACTGTAAACCGTAGAGAGGTAGTTTTGTATAACTAAATCTAAGCAACTTTTTCCTACGTTGGTATTAACCAAATCAGGTTCTAAGGATTTTTCTCAAACTAATTTAATAGCTACTCCTAAAGTTTACTTTACAAATGTATTGTATTATTTAAATATAAAAGAAGTTTTAAGCTTTAATTCTAAAAGATTTTTTAAACCCACTATAATTAAGCCTGTTTTTTATCATTTGGCAAATCGTCTTGAAATGCAGAAGGTAAAATATCTGGAATTAATTTTATTAAAAGCGGTAATAACAAAGCCCCACCAGGTAATAAAAACACCGCTAAAGAAGGAACTGCTTTACAAATATCTAATAACTGAACTTTAATTTTCTCTTTTTCTTCTTCAGATAAATTAGAATGTGTTGCTTTCTTTATTAAAAAAACAGCCTCTTTACTTTGCCTTAGTTCTAACGCAAGTCTTTGCTTATTTCTAATAAGCAATAGTTTTATTTCTTCTAAACTTGTCATTATAATTTCCTCCTCTTTCTTTCTGTTTTTAACAGGTTTAACTCTCTACTTGTTTGTCCGGCAACCGATGTATTTTCTTCTGCTCTTCTAATTAAATAAGGCATTACATCTCTTACAGGTCCAAAAGGAAGATACTTTGCCACGTTATAGCCTTGGTTGGCTAAATTGTAACTAATATGATCGCTCATACCAAATAATTGTCCGAACCAAAGGCGATTATCATTTTCTTTAATTCCATACTTTTTGGCTAAATCCATCAACAAATAAGAGCTCTCCTCATTATGAGTCCCTGCAAATAAGGCCATTTTAGGATGCTCCATCATGTATTTTATACAGGTATCATAATTAAGATCTGTAGCTTGTTTGTCTTTACAAATTGGTGAAGGATAGCCTTTTTCTTCAGCTCTTTCTCGTTCTTTTTCCATATAAGCACCTCTAACGACTTTCATGCCGATATAAAATCCTTTCTGTTTTGCCTTTTCACGCAATGCTTTAAGATAGTCCATTCTGTCATGCTTATACATTTGTAAGGTATTAAAAACAATGGCTTTTTCTTTGTTGTAGATTTCCATTAATTCTTCTATTAACTCATCTGCAGCTTTTTGCATCCAACTTTCTTCTGCATCAATTAATAAAGGAACGTCTTTTTTTACAGCCAATTCACATACTTTATGAAAACGTGCTACTACTCTATTCCACTCTTCTTGTTCTTCTGTAGTTAACTCTTTTGCTTCGGATATTTTTTGAAACAACCCAAAACGACCAAAACCAGAGGGTTTAAATACCGCATAAGGAATGGATTGTTTTTCTTCACAGAAGTTAAGAATTTTTAAAATTTTTTCTAAAGCGCCATCAAAACTTACTTCTTTATCTTGCCCTTCTACAGAATAATCTAAAACACTATGTACGTTTCCGTTTGCATACATGTTATCTATAATAGGCATACAATCGTCTTCTGTTACACCTCCACAAAAATGATCGAAAACCGTAGATCGTATAAGCCCTTCTACCGGTAAATGAACTTTTAACGCAAAATTAGTTACCGCGCTACCAATTCTTACCATGGGTTCGTTTTGTATCATTTTAAACAAAAAATAAGCGCGTTCTAATTGAGAATCTGATTTTAAAGCAAAAGCTACTTCTGTATTGTCAAAAAGTTTCATACTATATCGTTTTAGTAGAAACAAATATAACTATAGAATGGTAATAATTGAATATTTTATTTTTAATTTGCACACTTAATAATTTAGCAATGAAAACTATTCAAGCAGTAACATATCCTGTTCATTTTCAGAACAAAGCATACCAAGAACTTTCTAATCTAATTGCAAATAACAACTATTCTACAATTTTTATTTTGGTAGATGAGAATACATTAGAGCATTGTTATCCGAAATTTATCCCCAATTTAGAGACCGATAAACGTATTGAACTTATAGAAATTGAGTCTGGAGAAATTAATAAAAATTTAGAAACTTGTGTTGGCGTTTGGAATGCAATTACCGAATTAGGTGGCGATAGAAAAAGTTTAATGATTACTTTAGGTGGTGGCGTAATTACAGATTTAGGTGGTTTTGTTGCTTCTTGTTTTAAACGCGGAATTGACTTTGTAAACATACCAACCACATTATTATCTATGGTAGATGCTTCTATTGGAGGAAAAACAGGAGTTGATTTAGGCGTGTTAAAAAATCAGATAGGATTGTTTGCAAATCCGGAAATGGTGATTGTTGATACGGATTATTTAACCACTGTTTCTGAAAGAGAAATTAAATCTGGTACCGCAGAAATACTTAAATACGGAATCACTTACGACCTTAAACTATTTAAAGAGATAAAAAACAGTAAAGAACTGGATATAAATAAGTTAATACACCGTTCTGTATCCATAAAAAATGAAGTGGTTTTACAAGATCCGAAAGAACAAGGCTTACGAAAAATTTTAAATTTCGGACATACCTTAGGGCACGCTATTGAGTCTTTTTATCTAGAATCTGAAGACAAAGAAAACCTAACACACGGAGAAGCAATTGCCATTGGAATGGTTTGTGAGTGTTTTATGTCTTCTAAATTATTAGGTTTCCCTAGCGAAAAAGTAAGTGAAGTAAAAGAGGTGGTTTTATCAATTTATAATAAAACGAATCTTTTAAAAGAAGATTTTTCTGCCATCATGGAAATGTTAAAACATGATAAGAAAAACGTAAACGGACAAGTAAACTTTGTTTTACTAAACGATTATGAAGATTATAAAATAGACTGTAAAGTACCCGAAGAATTAATTATTGAGAGTATGGAGTTTTATAATTTGTAATTCTTTTTATCAATTAGAAACTAAAACTAAAATATAGATTATAAAAAAATCCCCATACAAACTGTAAGGGGATTTTTATGCTATAAGAGTGATTGCTTAAAACTCTTTCTTACCAAATTCACTATCAATAAATTTAGATTTGTTTTTAGCTGCATTAAACGTATATGATAGATTTAAAGAAACCATATCTACTTCATATCTATAATTTGTAGTGGTATAAAAATTACTCGACGATGTTGTAATACGTTGCTCATTGGTGTTTAACAAGCCCATATCCATATTTTGCCATTGTAAAGTAGCTGTTAATCTATCGTCCATAAACTTTTTTCTAAACGTTAAGTTTGGCGAGTAAAAACGAGAATCTTCACCCATTGCTGTATTTCTATCAGACAAGTAGTTAAAAGTAAATTGTAAAGATGCATTCTCCCAAAAATTATACGTAGAGTTTAAGTTAAAAGAATAAATGGTAGACTTAGAATCTATATTATAACTTCTGTCAATTCCGTCTCTGTGGTTAAAGTTTAACACACCATCAATGGCATAATTATATACATTTACCCCTAAAGAGTTTGTCCAGTTTTGAGTTGGTTTAATGGTTGCGCCAATTTCTAAACCAATAGCATTACTTCTACCAACATTAGAATATACTCTATTAATTACACTATCTATAATTGCGCCACTTTTCTCATAAGCCAACGTGTTTACTCGGTTAATAACGTTATCTACATGTCTAAAATAAGCCGTTGCATACACTGAGTTCCCTCCTTTTAATTTTTTAGTAACCCCTAATTCTACCAAATCTATAAACTCTGGTAACAACTCATTGTCTCCTTGTTCAAAAACTTCAGAATGCTCACGTTCTGCAAAACTATTCATCTTAAATGTAGTAGTTCTTTCTACCCTTTTACTATAAGCCGTTTTTATATTGGTATTCTCGTTAATTTTATACTGTAAGGACGCAGAAGGAAATAACTTTACAAAATCGTAATTATATACATTCTCATTTGCTTCGCTTCTTAAAGCCTCTTTATACACTCTATCCATAGATTCTAAACGAACTCCTGCAGCATAATCCCATTTACTTTTAGAACCTGTTACTTGCGCATACCCAGAATGAATGGTTCTTTTTAAACTAACATCACTAGAAAACTCATTAACTTGAACTCCATCTCTCTCATAGACAAAGGTACCTGTATGATCTAAATCTCTATATTGATATCCTGTTTCTAAAGTCCCAAAAGAAAAAGGTTTCCATTGGTAGTCTAGGTTAAAACGTGTTCCGTATAAAGGATTATCATTGGTATTATATTCTCTCTGATAAACGATATTATTATCAGGATTCCCTAAATTATCATTTTCTGTTGGACCTCCTAAAAAAGTATATTCATATAAAATTGATGCAGAAAGCTTAGATGCATTATCAAACTTGTGTGCATAATCAAAACTACCCAAAGCAAAATCACCTTTTCTTGTTCTTAAGTTATGGTTGTAATAAGAAAAAGTATACAAACGATTGTCACTTCCAATCGGAGAAATAGCATGATTATCTGTATAAATAATATCTGCCAAACGATCTTTGGTACGTTTCCCTGCAAAAAGACCAATCGAATAACTATCCGATTTATTTGGAGTATAATCTACATTAAAACGTCCGTTATAAGTAACTTCATCAAAACTACGCTCACCATCCGAAGGTAAAAAAGTTGTTTTATTTTCTGGAGCATTTACAATGTACATATCTCCTTCTCTTCTACCCGTTTTATCATTTCTTTGGTAACTAGCACCCACAGAAATATTCCAATTGTCTGTTCTTTTATTTACAGTAGCATCAATTCCGTATCTCTTTGCCGCTACCTTTGTATCATACTCTTCTATCGAAGGAAATCCACCACGAACATTTACTTGTGCATATGTTCCGTTGATAGCCCCTTTTTTAGTGATGATATTTAAGATACCTCCTTTTCCTTCTGGATCGTACTTTGCAGAAGGCGCTGTAATTAACTCTACACTTTCTAAAGCATTTGCAGGCAATTGTGCTAAAATAGTACTTGCATCACCTTGCGTTGGTTTTCCGTTGATTAAAACCGTAAAACCTTTACTACCTCTTACACTTATATCACCTAAACCATCTACAGTAATAGAAGGTAAGTTTTTAACCACGTCTACCGCATTTCCTCCTACTGTGCTTTGGTATTTTTTAGTATCAAAAACTTGTCGGTCTATTTTATGTACCACGGCACTTCTTTCGGATTTTACAACAACTTCATTCAATTGGTTTCCAGTTCCTAAAATTAGCGCTATAGTTCCTACATTTTTTCTCTCACCTTTTTTATTGATTACAACCGGCTTAATTGTTTTAATTTGATACCCAATAAAAGAAGCCTCTAAATAATAGTTTCCTGGCTTAACATTTTCTATAGAAAATAAACCCTCTAAATTAGTTACAACACCTGTTACCAGTGTTTTATTACTGGAGTTATACAAAGCTAATGTTGCATACTCTAAAGGAGAATTGTCTTCTGAATCTGTTATTTTACCAGTTAATTGAGCAGTAGCAATCTGACTTGCAATAAGCGCGAGTACTAAAAATACACATTTTTTAAATTTCATTGAAATTGGTTTTTATCTAAGTTATAATTTGGTTTAATTATATTATGAAGTGGTTAGACTAAATAAACATATAAAGTTTAATGGGGTTCATTTTTATCCATAGTAAAAAGTATGCAAAATAACATCTTTCGCACTTTCTAGCAAAAGTACTTTAGTGTATTGTCTTAAAATGGTCTATTTGAAAATTTTATGGTCTAAATAATTTTCTTAGGCTTCTTAAACTGTTTGGGAGTTTCACCAGTGTAGCGCTTAAAGTATTTTGTAAAATGAGAGGAGTCTTTAAAACCTAAACTATACGCAACATCGCTAATAGTCTCATTGGTATACAACAAACGTCTTTTAACTTCTTTTATAATATGGTCTGCAATTATATCTGATGCAGATTTACCATATTCTTTTCTACAAATTGCATTTAAATTCTGAGGAGTTGTATTTAAATGCTCTGCATAATAATTTACATTATTTTTTAGAGAGCGAGACAAAAGATCTGTAAAAAGCAAAACCACATCTGTACTCTCTACCTTTTTTAAATGTGCATACGCTACTAACTTAGAAAACAATGCTTTTAATCCGCCTTCTACCGCCTCTCTATTTACAATTTCTTGTTGCTTTTCCCATGCCAATGATTTAAAAAGAGCTTTTAAAGAAACATCTTTTTTTGTTGTTTTTATTTTTGATGTATGTTGTAGTTTTAATAGCTGATGATTTATAAACTTATCTAAGGTTTTTTCTAAAAAAACTTCTTTTATAATGATTACATATCCTTTTGGTTGGGTTGTAATTTCCCAATGATGCACTTCATCTTTTTTAATTACAAAAACCGTTGATGGTTTTATTTTATAACTCTTTAAATCTACATGATGATACCCTGTACCTTTTATAAAGTACACAATTTCTAGGTACTTATTATGCTTATGTGGCTTTGTATACCGTTTTGTAACATCAAATTCTTCAATTTTAATGTCGCTATATTCTGCTATTTTATTGTAGGTATCAATTTTGCTCTTCATCAACATCTTTTAAAGTAAGTTGTAAAACAATGATATAAAAAAAATCCTTCTGAACAGAAGGATTTTTTTTATAGTGTAAAATAAAGTACTAAACTTTTTTAACTTTAACTGCATTCATACCACGCATACCTCTTTCTAATTCGAAAGAAACTTTATCGTTTTCTGCAATTTCATCTATTAAACCACTTACGTGTGTAAAATATTTTTCGTTATTTTCTAAGTCTATAATAAACCCAAAACCTTTAGATGAATCAAAGAAAGAAACTTTTCCTTTTCTAACAGGATCTTCTTCTGGTAAATCTTCTTTTTTGGTTACTGAAATCTGAATATCTTCCAATTCATATTCTACTTTTAAATCTGGATCTGGTGGAGTATCTGTTAAATTTCCATTATGATCTACATAAGCAAATTGGATTCCTGTTGATCCATTTTCTTCTTTGTTCGCTTTTCTAGCGTCCATTTTCTTTTGCTTGTCTTGACGTTTTTTTAAACGTTTTTTTTCTTTTTCACTTTTACTAAAGGTTTGCTGCGATTTTGCCATTAAAAATATAAGAGTTTTTTAAATTAATATTTCTGAAAAGATAAAATACCTAACTGGAAATTCGAAATCAAACTAACGCTAACTAGTGTATTTAGAGGAGTGTATTTTTTCTTAGTGGCGCAAAGATACGACAAATTTAAAAGTTTTCAAAATAGTTAGACATTTAAGAAATATTTATTTACAAGAACGATACAGTAATAAATGATAAGTTAAAATAATCTTAACATAGTAAAATAATATAGTAACACTTACATAGTTAATAGTAATACTATTATATTTGCAATTAAATAATTATGCTACTATGAAAAACTTATTATCTGTTTTAAAAATTTCTGTTCCCGATAAAATATTTATCAAAGATCCTGAAACATCTGTTTTAGGAAAAAAAATTATAGAACATAGTATCCTACTAATTAATGAAATTGGTTTTGAAGCCTTTACTTTTAAAAAACTAGGCACTAAAATTGGATCTAACGAAAGCTCTATTTACAGATATTTTGAGAGTAAACACAAATTACTTTTGTACCTTTCCTCTTGGTATTGGGCATGGTTAGAATACCAATTGGTTATAGAAACTTTTAGTATTTCTGAAGACAACGAAAAATTAGAAAAAGCAATACAAGTGGTTACAAGAACAGTAAAAGAAGAGGCTAACTTTTTACATATAAACAAACCCTTTCTACATAAAATTATTATTAATGAAAGCTCTAAATCTTTTTTAAGGAAAGAAGTAGACGCAGATAATAAAGAAGGTTATTTTGAAGTTTACAAGCGGGTAATTACACGAATTAGCACCATGATATTGGCTGTAAATAAAAACTACCCTTATGCTTTAAGTTTAGCAAGTACTATTGTAGAAAGTAGTTTGCACCAACATTATCTTAAAGACCATTTTCCTTTAATAACAGATAGCAAACCTAAAGAAACACCTACTAATTTTTTTATTCATTTAGTTAAAAGTACAATCAAATAAATATGGAAAACAAACAATTAACTCCTTGGCAAAGATTTGTTGGTGTATTAAAATTAGAAAGAAAAGATATCTTTCAAATATTTTACTATGCCATTTTTGGTGGTCTTGTAGCACTTTCTCTTCCCTTAGGTATTCAGGCAATTATTAATTTAATACAGGGAGCACAGGTTTCTACTTCTTGGATCGTTTTAGTTATCCTTGTTACTATTGGTGTTGTTTTTTCTGGTGCATTGCAATTAATGCAGTTAAGAATTATAGAAACTATACAACAAAGAATTTTTACCAGAGCTTCTTTTGAATTAAGTTTTCGTTTTCCTAAAATAAAAATGAATGAGTTGCGTAATAACTACCCTCCTGAATTGGCCAATCGTTTTTTTGATACTTTAACCATACAAAAAGGATTATCAAAAATATTAATTGATGTACCAACCGCTTTGTTACAAATTATTTTTGCGCTGATTTTACTCTCATTTTACCACGCCTTTTTTATTGTTTTTGGTATTCTTTTGTTACTTTTAATTTATATCGTATTCAAATTTACCGCTCAAAAAGGACTAGAAACCAGTTTAATAGAATCTAAAAAGAAATATAAAGTTGCACATTGGATACAGGAAGTGGCAAGAACTGTTGTGAGCTTTAAATTGTCTGGAAATACCAGTTTAGCATTAGAAAAAAATGATGACTTAGTCAATAAATATTTAGAAGCTAGAGAAAATCATTTTAAAATATTGATGCTGCAATTTATTCAAATGATTGGTTTTAAAGTAATTGTTACTGCTAGTTTGCTATTAATTGGTGGGGCTTTGGTATTAAATCAAGAAATGAATATTGGGCAATTTGTGGCTGCAGAAATTATTATTCTTTTGGTTATACAATCTGTAGAAAAACTAATTATAGGTTTAGAGTCTTTTTATGATGTACTTACATCTATAGAAAAAATAGGTCAGGTTGTAGATAAAGAACTAGAGTCGCAAGAAGGAGAAAAACCTTTATTTAAAAACGGTTTAACTGTAGAGTTAGATGGTGTTTCTTATGGGGTAGAAAATAGAGAAAAACACATTATTAAAAATGTATCTGTTACTTTAAATCCTAAAAGTAGAATTTTAGTTATGGGAGAAAGTGGTGCAGGAAAATCTACCTTATTACGTTTAATATCTGGAGTTATAGAACCTGTTTCGGGTAACATATATGTTAACAACCTATCTTTAAGTAGTTTAAATTTAAATCACTACCGTTCTCAACTTGGTTTATCATTGTCTGACGAAACCCCTTTTGAAGGTAGTATTAAAAAGAATTTAGTTTTTAATAATAAAAACATTAAGGATGAACTTATTTATGAAGTTTTAGAAATTGTTGGTTTAACTCAATTTTTAAAAGAACAACCCAAAGGTTTAGAAACTGTTTTATATCCAGAAGGAAGACAAATGTCTTACACCATTGCAAAAAAATTAATTTTAGCTAGAGCCATTATTAAGCAACCAAAAATAATGATTTTAGAAGACCCATTAGATCAATTTAATTTAGAAGAAACTGTTCGAATCATTAATTATTTAACAGACGTTAAAAGACCTTGGGCTTTAATTGTAGTAAGTAGTAAAAAAAGTTGGAGAACTCAATGTAACGAAACAATTACTTTAGAAAAAGGAGAAATTAAATCAATAAATTAAGGAGCAATGTTAAACATATCTAACAACCAATTACACAAAACTGTTGATTTAAAAGATTTTAAATCGGGCAAAATTATTTTTACAAAAGAGTACTACAAAGCTTTTAACAAATTTCTTTTGGTTTTTGCTTGTATCGGCCTTATTGCCCTCTTTTTACCTTGGACACAAAATATATCTGGTAAGGGATTGGTAACTACCCTAACGCCTAACCAAAGACCACAAACCATACAATCTCAAATTCCTGGAAGAATTGAAGAATGGTTTGTAACCGAAGGTGATTTTGTAAAAAAAGGAGATACTATTTTAAGAATTTCTGAAGTAAAAAGTGATTATTTTGACCAACGTTTAATTGAAAGAACAAGCGATCAAATTAATGCAAAATCGTCTTCTGTAAACGCGTATCAAGGAAAAGTAGCTGCTTTAAAAAGACAAGTAAATGCCTTAAAACAAGAACAACGCTTAAAAATAGAACAAACAAAAAATAAATTACTACAATCTAAATTAAAAGTAAAAAGTGATAGCATTGATTTTGAAGCTGCTAAAACAAATACTTTAATTGCCGAAAAACAGTACAATCGTACGCAAACCTTACAAAGCGAAGGCTTAAAAGCGGTAAAAGATGTAGAAGACAAAAGATTAAAATTACAAGCTACACAAGCAAAACTAATTTCTCAAGAAAATAAACTTTTAGCAAGTAGAAATAATATTTTAAATGCACAATTAGAACTATCTCGAATAAACGCCACGTACACCGATAAAATTTCTAAATCACAAAGTGATATGTACACAGCACAATCTAGTGGTTTTGATGCAGAAGCACAAGTGTCTAAATTAGAAAACAGCAGAAGCAATTATAGTGTTAGAAATAGCCTATTATACATCACAGCTCCACAAAATGGTTTTATAAACAAAGCTATTAAAGGCGGAATTGGAGGCACTTTTAAAGCTGGAGATGATTTGGTTGGTATTATGCCAGAAAAATATGATTTAGCAGTAGAAACTTTTGTACGACCTATAGATTTACCTTTATTACATATTGGCGATAAAATGCGTGTTCAGTTTGATGGTTGGCCTGCAATTGTTTTTAGTGGTTGGCCTAATGCTTCTTACGGAACGTATGGCGCAAAAGTAATTGCTATCGAAAACTTTATAAGCCCCAATGGTAAATACAGAGTTTTAATTGCTCCAGATACTACAGATTATAATTGGCCCGAAGGGATTAGAGTTGGTTCTGGCGCAAAAACTATTGCACTTTTAGAAGATGTACCTATTTATTTTGAAATGTGGAGACAACTTAACAGCTTCCCTCCTAACTACTATCAGCCAGAAGGAACAAAAAGTGATACAAAGAAAAAATAATATCAATTTTATTATTGAAACAGAAATATGAAAAAATATCTTTTAATATTCCTTCTAACTTTTACATCAGGATATTTTGCTCAAGAAAAGGTAGCCTCTGTAATGACATTATCTGAGTACTTAAGCTATGTTAAAAATTACCATCCTATTGTTAAACAAGCAAACCTAATAATTAATGAAAGTGAAGCTAAATTACTAAAAGCAAGAGGTGCTTTTGATCCTAATATTGAAGTAGATTTTAATAAAAAACAGTTTAAAGAAAAAGAATATTATAATAAACTAAATGCAGCTTTTAAAATTCCCACTTATTACGGAATTGAATTTAAAGCAAATTTCGAAAATAATGATGGCTATTACTTAAACCCAGAAAACACGGTTCCGGAAGATGGTTTGTATAGTGCAGGTGTTTCTGTTTCTTTATTAAACGGATTGCTCATTAACAAAAGAATGGCTTCTTTAAAACAAGCTAAATTCTTTTTAAATCAAGCAAAGGAAGAGCAACAGATTTTAGTGAATGAGATATTATATAACGCTGCCTTGTCTTATTTTAATTGGCTAAAAACATATCATCAAAATAGTGTTTATAAAGAGTTTTTAACCAATGCCAAAACTCGTTTTAAAGCCACTAAAAGAGCTTTTTTAGAGGGAGAAAAACCTGCTATAGATACTACAGAAGCAGCAATTACTTTAAAAACAAGAAAACTAAATCTAGAGAAATCTAGAATTAAATTGATAAAATCTTCTTTAGAATTGTCTAACTTTTTATGGCTGAGTGATAATACGCCAGTAGAGCTACAGGATCATATTATTCCTGATACAAATACCATAGATAATGTAGATACTACTTTTAATATTGCCTTATTTAATAATGCTAATTTTGACATCAATAACCACCCTAAAATAAAATCTTTAGCATATAAAATAAAGAGTTTAACCATTGATAAAAATTTAAAATTGAACAATTTACTACCTAAATTAGATGTTCAGTACAACTTTCTTACAGAAAATGGTCATCAAATAAATTCTTTAAATACTCAAAACTATAAAGCAGGTATTAATTTTAAAGTTCCTTTGTTTTTAAGAAAAGAAAGAGGAGATTTGAAACTCTCTAAAATAAAGTTACAAGACAAAAAACTAGAGAATGAAATTGCCAAAGTTGCCATTAAAAATAAAGTAACAGCCATTGAACAGGAATTAGCTTCTTATGTTTTACAAAATAGTTTAACAACCGATATTGTTAAAGATTACGGTACCTTATTAAAAGCAGAAGATAGAAAGTTTTTTTTAGGAGAAAGCTCTTTATTTTTGGTAAACTACAGAGAAGTTAAATTAATAGAAGCCAAACTAAAGGCTATAGATTTAGAAAATGCTTTCTTTAAAACCAAAGCTAGTTTATTTAAAGCAATTGTTATTTCTATTAATGAATAAAACTTTATAGAAACACTTTACAAGTTTTTTTGTACTTTTAATCAATTGAATCACTATAAAAACAACTATATGTCTAATAACCCAAACAAACCGAGTAAAACTTTTTGGATCATAGCTGTTGTTGGATTTATCTGGAACGCTATGGGAGTAGATGGTTATTTAAACCAAGCATATCAAACAGAGCGTTTTAAATTAATGTATACAGAAGCGCAATTAGATCTTATTTTTAATACACCTTCTTGGGTAATGGCTGCTTTTGCTATTGCTGTTTTTTCATCTGTTTTAGCTTGTATTTTATTGTTTTTCAAGAAAAAATTAGCCAAATACTTATTTTTAATCGGACTCATAGCAGTTGTAATTCAGACTACTTACAATGTATTTATAAATCCGGGTAAAGCATATTATGGATATTTAGAATATACAATGCTAATTTTAATTCCGTTATTTTCTCTCTTCTTATTTTGGTTTTCTAAAAAATGTGCAGATGATGGAATTTTAACCTAGTTGATAAGGTAATTTATACACCTAAAAAACCCTAGAGAGCATTCTTCTATTCATAAAAAACAGCAATAAATTCTGCAGCGCAAGCAGGTTTTTCTTCTCCTTTAATTTCTATAGTACAAGAAAAGGTTACTTTAATTCCGTTGTTTGTCATCTCTTCAATTTCTTTTACAACAGCAATCATTCTTAATTGGCTATTTACTAAAACAGGATTTGGAAAACGGACTTTATTCAACCCGTAATTTAAGCCCATTTTTAAACTTTTAATAGAAAAAGAGCCTTCTAATAATTTAGATATCATGGCTACAGACATAAAACCATGTGCAATGGTCGTTTTAAAAGGACTCTCTTTGGCTGCTCGTTTTTCATCTACATGAATCCATTGCTTGTCTAATGTAGCATTGGCAAAATCGTTAATCATTTGCTGCGTAATTGTATACCAATTTCCAACAGGCAACTGTTGCCCTTTTATCTTTATAAAATCTTCGAAATTTGCAAACTCTAATGGTTTCATCTCTTAGTTTTTAGTAAATAAATCGTCTTTAATTTTAGGCAATTGCAAATGAAATTTTACAGCAATAACACGAATAGCAATTACAACCACCGCAGAAATTACAAATATGATATTATCTGCAACGTTACATTCGTTTAAAATTAAATATACAATTCCACCCGCTAAACAAGCAGAGGCATAAATTTCTTTTTCAAAAATCAATGGAATTTTATTAGTTAACACATCTCGTAAAACCCCTCCAAAAACGGCAGAAACCATACCCATTATTAAGGCAATAATAGGATGTAAATTAAAAGACAAACCTTTTTCTAAACCTAATAAAGTAAAAACACTAATACCAATGGTATCAAACAAAAACATGGTTTTGCTTAAATAAAAAATTTTACTTTTAAAGAGAATGGTAAAAATAACGGCAGCAAAAATTGTGTATAGGTAGTTTAAATCTCCAATCCAGTTTATAGGGTGTGCATCTATCAATACATCTCGCAACATACCACCACCTACTGCTGTTACAAAGGCAATAATTAACACTCCAAATAAATCGAACTTTTTATCAAAAGCCACTAAAGCTCCACTAATAGCAAAAGCAAAAGTACCTAATATATCTAAAACATAAATAAGCTCCATCTATATCAATTTAATTATAAAATGTAAAAATAAAACCCGAAGTCTTTCTTAAAAAAACTTCGGATTAAGAATTTTGTTATATCGTTACTTCAGAAAATTTTATGTTTAATTCTTTCTGAAGTTCATGAATTTTAACCACTTCTGATGGTAAAATAAAAGCAATTGAAACCCCTGTTTTTCCTGCTCTTGCAGTTCTACCACTTCTGTGTGTGTAGTATTCTAATTGTTCTGGTAATTGATGGTGAATTACAAATTCTAAACCACTAACGTCTATTCCACGTGCAGAAACATCTGTAGACACTAAGTATTGTAAATTTTCTTTCTTAAAAGCACGCATTACTTTATCGCGTTCTTTTTGTTGCATGTCTCCTTCTAAAGCCCCAGCAGAAAAACCTTCTTCAATTAACTGAGCTGCTAAGTTTTGTGCCCCAGCTTTTGTTCTACAAAAAATAATTCCTCTTTGATCTTGTCTTTTTTCTAGAAAAGAAACAATATCAGCCGTTTTTTCTTTTAAAGTAGTTTTAGCGTAATGATGACGAATATTAGCGTTTACCAAAGCGCTTCTATTAATTTCTATTCTAGGAGCATTGGCGTCCATATACGTTTTAACAATTCTTTTAATCTCTTCTGGCATAGTTGCAGAAAATAACCAAGTTTTTCTATCTCCTTCTGTAGTAAACTTTAAGATTCTATTTAAATCTTGTTTAAACCCCATACTTAACATTTCATCAGCTTCATCTAAAATTACTGTTTTTACATGGCTAATATCAATGCTTCCTCTTTCAATTAAATCTATTAATCTACCAGGAGTTGCTACTACAATATGCGTAGTTCTTTTAAGATTGTTCATTTGTCTGTCAATCTTTTCTCCACCAAAAACAGCTTCTACAAAAATTTGTTTTTCACTAAACTTAGTAAATTTAAATAATTGTTTTTTTATTTGCTGTACCAACTCTCTTGTTGGCGATAAAATTAACGCTTGTATATGATCTGAACTTGCATCTACATGATGTAAAATAGGCAACCCAAAAGCGGCGGTTTTACCCGTACCCGTTTGTGCTAAACCAATAAAATCTGTTGGCGAATTCAATAAAATTGGTATTGCTTTCTCTTGAATTTCTGAAGGTTCAGAGATTCCTAATTCTTTAATTGCTTGAATATATTCTTTGGTGATTCCTAAGGAAGAAAAAGTTGACATTTTGTATTTAAATTTTATGCAAAGATACTTTTATTTAGGAGGTTGTAATACTTTTAAAACATTTTCTCTAATTCTTGCTGGCTTAAATGTTTTAGAGTCTAACATTGCCCAAACTGTTTTGGCTTTTACCAACAAAAGATCTTCCTTATAAAACTCCATAAAACGAATAGAAGTAATCCCTTTGGTCTCACCTACCCACGTTTTTACAGTGATTTCGTCTCCTAAATTAGCTTGTTTTAAATAATCTATTTCATGCCTCATTACCACCCAAACATATTGCGGTAAGGGATTATCTTTTGTTAAATGAGCCCAATGTGTAGTTGCTATTTTATCCATCCATGTTACATAGACCAAATTATTTACGTGTTGTAAATTGTCTATATCTTTTGATGAAACGGTAATGGTAAGTGTAAAAACGTTTTTCAAACTTTATCAATTTTAGCAAACATAAAAATTTTAAGATATCTATAACAATTATTGATGATAGATTTACAAATAACTTGCCGTTTATGGCGATATTTGTAAAATATTATGACAGAATTAGCAAACGACCTAGGCACAAAAAAAATAAGTAAATTAATAGTAAAACAAGCACTTCCTGCTACTATAGGAATTCTTGTAATGTCTTTAAATATGATTGTCGACACTATTTTTGTGGGACAATGGATTGGGGTTTTAGCAATTGCTGCCATTACCGTAGTTTTACCAATTGCTTTTTTAATTTCTTCTATAGGAATGGGTATTGGTATTGGTGGTAGCTCTATAATATCGAGAGCTTTAGGTGCAGGTAATTCTGAAAAAGCATTTTTAACATTTGGTAATCAGGTTTCTTTAACCGTAATTTTAGCAATTCTTTTTGTAACTATTGGTAACTTTTTTAGTGTACCTATTCTAAATTTATTTGGAGCAAAAGGAGATATTTTACCAATTGCATCAGAATATTTTAGTGTTATTATATACGGAGTTCCTTTTTTGGCTTTTGCAATGATGGGAAACCCAACAATTAGAGCAGAAGGAAAACCAAAATTTGCCATGTATGCAATGATGGTACCTGCGGTTTTAAATGTGGTTTTAGATATTATTTTTATCAAATATTTTAACTGGGGAATGTGGGGTGCTGGTTTAGCAACTACTATTTCTTTTTTAAGCTCTGGATCGTATATTTTGTACTTCTTTTTATCTTCTAAAAGTGAATTAAAAATTATTCCTAAAAACTTTAAATTAGATTTTAAAATTGTTCGTGAAATTGTAGAGTTAGGTGGTGTTTCTGTGGCTAGACAAGGTACAATAAGCGTATTAATGATTGTTTTAAACTATTCATTGTTTAAATATGGAGGAGAAATATCGATTGCTGTATTCGGAATCATTAACCGTGTAATGATGTTTGCTCTTTCTCCTGTTATGGGAGTTTCTCAAGGTTTTTTACCTGTTGCGGGATATAATATTGGCGCTAATGAAAATGATAGAGTTAAAGAAACCATTAAAAAATCTATTTTATATGGTTCTGTTTTAGGTACAATTATTTTTGTAGCAATTTTGTTTTTTAAAGAAGAAGTTATTTGGATTTTTACCAATGACGCCACCTTGCTAGATAAAACACCCAACGCCATGCTTATTGTATTTTTAGCAACACCGGTTATTACTATGCAATTAATTGGTTCTGCTTACTTTCAGGCTGCCGGTAAAGCTTTACCTGCTTTATTTTTAACGCTTTTAAAACAAGGATTCTTCTTAATTCCGTTAGCTTATTTTTTACCTAAATATTATGGTATTAATGGTATTTGGTGGTCTTTTCCTATTGCTGATGTTTTATCTACAATTATTACCGTATTGGTTTTAAAATGTGAAGTGGATAGAAATTTGAAATAGCAAAAAGAATTTAGAAACTTATATTTTTTTAAGATTTCTCAATTGCCTAAAAAGGCTCATTTCGAAATAACAATTGCACTTTAAACCTGAAACTTGAAACAAATTAAAAACTCCGCGAACCTCTGTGCTTTCTCCATGAATCTCAACGAAACACCCCAACTCTAAACAATACTCTCCCCATTTAAATTAGTGGTTAAAACATCACTAAACAAATTAAAAAACGGACGTAAAGCTTTAAAACTTTTATCTAATTCTTCTAAAAAATTAGGCGATAAAACTTCAGTATCTGTAAAATTTCTGATAGCTATAAATCCTTTTTTACGTAATAAATCGATGTCTTTATGTTCTTTATCAAACCCTCTTGGAGCCGATTTTAATTCGTCTCCTTCGAATTTACCTCCAAAGTATTTTTTAAAATCTTTGTCTTCTAAAATCTCTCTAAATTCTACTGCATCTTGTTCAATCTCTTTTCTTAACCTATATAAATCCTCTTTTTCTGGTTGCCAAAATCCACCTCCCAACATAGATTCTCCGGGTTTAATTTGCAAAAAATAACCACCACGTAATTGTTTTCCTAATCTAGAAAAAGAAACTGCAAATCTTGGGTTGTAAGGTGTTTTATCTTTAGAAAAACGAACATCTCTATAAATTCTATAGATTTTCATTTTATCAATTTCATCATGCTTTTCTAAATCTGTTTGCATTTCTAAAAAGATTTCTTTTACCTGTTTCTGTAAGGTTACAAAGGTTGGTTTGTGTTCTGTAAACCAATCTCTATTGTTATTTTTTTGTAAATCTTTTAAAAACTCTAAACTGTCTTTTTGAAACTGCATTTTGCTACTGTTTATTTTTAGATTTTCAATGTACAAATTATTCTATAAATGAAAATTATAAAATTGTAAATTTGAAGAAATAATGACACATCAAAAAACAAAAGATATTCAGAAAAGATACGATGGTTTTCTGCAAACACCTTGCTTGTGGAACGGTAATTCTGTGTATGACTTAAATCAACTTAAAATTAATTCGAAATCTACAAAAATTGATATTGAAATCGATGAAAAAATCCGTTTGGGTAAATATATAGAACGTTTTGTTTCGTATCAACTAGCACAAGAAAAAGAGATTTCTATTGTTTGTGAAAATATTCAAATTCAAAGAGAAAAAATTACTTTAGGCGAGCTAGATTGCATCTTATTAAAAGAAGACAAACCAATTCACTTAGAAGTAATTTACAAGTTTTATTTGTATGATATTTCTGTTGGAACTTCTGAAATAGAGCATTTTATTGGTCCGAATAGAAAAGACTCTTTAGTAGAAAAACTGAATAAATTAAAAGACAAACAATTGCCTTTGCTCTACTCTAACGAATGTGTTTCTTATTTAAAAACCATCAACTTAAACACTACAGATATTAAACAACAGGTTTATTTTAAAGGACAGTTATTTGTTCCTTATTTAGATAAAAACATTCAATTATCTGTTTTAAATCAAGATTGTATCGTTGGGTTTTACATCAACAAAAACAAATTAACGCAATTTAAAGATTGTAAGTTCTTTATCCCCAATAAAAAAGATTGGATTGTAGTTCCGCATAAAAACGTTAACTGGTTAACGATGGATGATTTTAACCAAGCTTCCGAGGTCTATTTTCAAAGAAAAAGTTCGCCACTTTGCTGGATGAAAAAGCAAAATGGCGAACTTGTAAAAATATTTTTAACTTGGTGGTAATGCTCTGGTTTATAGTTTAATTTTTATCAATAATATCACCAGAACCAACCGTTTTAGCATCTACCTTTTTTGGGGTCCCTTTGTAATAAACATTACCAGAGCCTACTAAATTTGCTTTAATTTTAGATTTTACAGTTACTTTAATACTTCCAGAACCAGCAACATTTGCATAAACCTCATCCGTTTCTAAACCATAAGCACTAACACTACCAGAACCTGCAATAGAACAAGTTAACTCGTTAGCATTTCCTTCTAGATTAATATTTCCAGAACCACCAATAGAAGCTTTAATAGTGTCTGCAGTTACTTTTAAATCAATGTTTCCAGAACCTCCTAAATTCACTTTAAAATCGTCTGCTTTAATTAACGATGTTGCAGAAACATTTCCAGAACCACCTAAAGCAACACTTTCTATATGGTGATAAGGCACCGTTATAGTTACTTTTTTTGTTGTATTTATATTGGTGTTTTTCTTATACTGAATTTTTAAAACACCCTTAGAAATTTCTGTTTCTAAATAAGGAATAATGTTTTCTTCTCCTTTAATGGTAATTTTACCTTCTTTTCCTTTTACTAGAATTACATCAAAAGAACCACCCACAGAAACGCCTTCATAATCTGCAGTTGTTCTTGTTTCTGTAACTACATTTCCGTTTCCTTTTATTTTTGTACTATTTCCAAACCAATTTTGTGCATTTACAGCAAAAGAGATGGTTAAAATTAAACTGGTTAGAATCGTTTTTTTATTCATGATTGTTATTGTTTAGGTTGATTGTTTTTAATCTTATTTAATACTTACGCCTCCATACTGAGAAGTAATCTTCAATTTAGAATTGGTATTTCCTTTACCGAATTTACCTTCGTAATATTTTTTTGTCGATTTAGAAATACTTTTAAAAAGTTCTATCTTATCATCATCTCTACTAAAACCAGCATACTCTAAATCGATTATAAAATCGAAAACGGCATCTGGATCTACATTAATTCTGATACCTGCATATTCTCCATTGATATCAACATTTTCGAAACCTTTTGCTAAGTTTTTTACTGTTAAAGAACCATAATCTGTTTCAATTGTTAAGTTTTTCTTTACCGTTCCAAAACGCATACTTACATAGTCCGAATTTCCGTTGATATTATCCGCCTCTTCAATAGAAATAGAACCATAATCACAATTAAAATGAACACTTCCTGCCTTTTCTAATTTTGTACTTGAGTAATCTGAATTGATTTTTATTTGTTCTGAAGCTTCTATATTTAATTTAGAATAATCAATATTTACGTTACCACTTTTTATGAAGTGAATAGTAGAACTCGGAGAATAATCTAAGTTAATATCATTATCTCTGGCAAACAAATTACCAATAGCTACTTTACCATAATCGCAATTAATAACTGCCCTACCCTCTAAATTATCTAAGTAAATATTACCATAATCATTGTTTAAATCTACAGAATTAGATCTTGGCATTTTTACTACATAATTAATTTTATAGTTGATACTTTTACTCTTACCAAACCAAGACCAACTACTTTTTTTATTACTGATAATTGTTTTTGCTTCTACCAAAGATGCACTAGAGTTAAAAGCAATATTTATAGTAGAAAATGTATCTTCTACATCCTCTAAATCATCTCCTTGTATGGTAATTGTAACTTCAATTTCTACACTATTTTTATCCCAAGTAGTAATATTTAAGTTACCGTATTTATTATTAAGCGCCACTTTAGCATCCGCATTTACTGCGAAAACTTTTTTTACAACCTTGTTTTTTTCGTGTTTCTTTTTATCAATGCTAGCATTAGCCAACAAAGGGATTAAAAGAAATAAGAGGGTAATTTTATATATAGGTTTCATCTTGTACTAAATTAAGATTTTTAACTTCTTCTATTTGTTTTAAAGTGTATTCTAAAACATCTAATCGCTGCTGATAATTTTTAATCATTGCACTAATTATTTTTCTTTGCTCTCCATTTTTAGTCAAATCTTTTACAAAAACTTTGTAAGCATCTTCTAACTCTTCTAACTCTTCTAAAGCACTTTCTATAATTTTTTCTGTATCTAAATTTCTATTTTTTTCTAAGGTTTTTAATTCTTGATGAATTGTAGAAACAAAGTAGCTTTGTACTTCTTCCATTTTAGGAGAAACATCTGCCAAGTCCATTTGTCTTTTTTGATGATTACTCCCCAACCAAAAGCCAAATATTAAAACTACTGAAGCTGCAACCGACAACCATTTCCAAGAGGTTTTAACAGTTTTCTTTTGTTTATTTAATTTGCGTTCAAAGCGTTCTAAATGCCCTGTATGCGGCTCTAGAAAGTCGAATTCATTTTCAGAAAAAAATTGATTTAATTTATCTTCCATATTCTTGTACCTTATTATACTCTGCAAGCAATACTTGCTTTAATTTCTTTTTTGCTCTAGAAACAGTGGTTCTCACATTTTCATTGGTATAGTTTAAAATCTGAGCAATTTCTTCATAATCATATCCTTCTATTAAATGTAAGGTTAACACCAATCTGTAATTTTCTTTTAAACTTTGCAAACAACGCAATACACTTTTTGCTTGTAACCCTGTATAATCAATAGTTTCTTCTTCTACATCATCATCAGGAATCACTTCCATTTTTACTTCTTGATATCGGTTATTCTTTTTTAATTGCGTTAAACTTTTATTGATCACAATTCTTTTTAACCAAGCTCCAAAAGTTACTTCACCTTTATAACTATCCATCTTTGTAAAAACCGTTAAAAACGCTTCTTGCATAATATCTTCCGCTTCAAAATTATCTTTTAAAATACGATATGCAGTATTGTACATTGCTTGGTAATAGGCTTTGTACAAATCTAACTGCGCGTTTTTATCCGACTTTTTGCAGCGTTTTATAAGGTTGGTTATATGTGGTTGATTAGTTTCCAATAAAACGTTTGTATTCTATAGACAAATATGTTTTTAATTTGTGACAGTTTCTATAAATAAAATTACTCTTTTTTTATTGAGTGTTTAAATTGAGGCAGGTTTTAACGGATACTTCCTAAAAAGTAAACGGTAACCTTAAGAAGAAATATTATTTTCTGTCCAATCCCACAAGAGAATATGCCACTCATCTGAGGCGTCTTTAAAAGTATGAATG
Source organism: Polaribacter staleyi (assembly GCF_038024045.1). Classification (NCBI taxonomy): domain Bacteria; kingdom Pseudomonadati; phylum Bacteroidota; class Flavobacteriia; order Flavobacteriales; family Flavobacteriaceae; genus Polaribacter; species Polaribacter staleyi. Next base: position 735,604 of record NZ_CP150665.1, read on the forward strand.
ATTTTAAACCCCATTTTACGGTGCGCTAACATAGAAGGAATATTACTAGATGAAACTTCTGTAATACAAAATTGATACAAACTAGAAAACACTTCTTTATGCTTTAGATATAATTTTTTAAAAAGTCCTTTTCTTTTATAATTATCTTTTATACAAATTTGCCCCATTAGATAATAACGATATTCAGAAAGTTTTTTTCCGTTAACGTTAATTGTATCTAAAACAGAAAACATTGGTACAAGTACAGGTATTAAATCTTTAAATTCTATAAGCATTACCAAAGCATAGCCCACAACAACATCCTTGTCTTTTACAATAACCTGAGGCGCCTTAGAATTCATTTTTTCTAAATCATCAAAACTATGTTTTACGGTAACAAAACCTTTATCATTTATTGTATTATTAGATAAATTACTAAAATGATTTTCTTTTTGAATATCTAATATTTGATATAAATCTTGAGTATTATCAGCCAGTTTTACTTCCATTTAATTATATTTTATAGATTTTCTAAAAAACGATGTACTTCACGCGCATCCTTTACCCTACACAAACTCCAATGTAAATCGTATTGGATACTTTCTCCAAGAACCAATTTCTTTTCTGGACTTAAACATTCTAGTTCTGTAAACAAATGATTGCCAAAAATAGTAACAGATGTTCCGTTATCTGGATACGTAGCTTTTTCTTCAAAATTAAATTGCTCTACAAATAAAGTTTTTTCTAAATACCCTGCAACCCATTTTTTAGCATCTAAACCTATTTTTTGAGGAAATTCTTCAGACGATTTTAAGGTGATAATATCATTATTTAGTACTACATTTTCTTCTGCGTAATTTTTTGCATCTGGCCATTTAGAAATTGTAAAACCATCTTTAAAAACACTATTTTTATTAATGCCTGCAAAACTAACATTGGGTGTTTTAATTTTTGATAAACTCCAAATAGTCAACGGAATGTTTTCTAATTCTTTACTTTTTGCAGCTACTTTTTTAATCAATTCTTGTTGAATGTTAACTCGTGTTCCTTGTTTAGAAATTGTGATGGTTCTTTTTATCTGAATGCCTAATAAGGTACTAATCGGACTTTCTAAAACAATACCATTCCCTAAAAAAGTAACTGAATAAGCACTTGCATTTATATAAGGATCTGGCACATGCCTAGAACCTGTTATTAAATGAAAATAATCTTCAGAACATGGTAAAACTCTGTTTCCACCAACATTTGGTGCTTCAACCTTAGACCCATTTTTAAAATATGCATCTTTAGTAAATGCAACACCTTCTAGCGCTTTATTCTCATACAGAACATTTTCTCCATCAATAAAACCATAATGCATAATACGTCCAGTTTCTGGCACCACTAAAACTTTAATTTCAGCATTTGAAATGGCTATTGTTTCTTTCCATCCTTTATAAAGGATATTTTTAATTTGTATGGCAGACATCTGTGTTATTTTCTATTGCAAAAATGATGAAAAAAAAAGGGGAAGTACTTATATTGATACTAACAATAGATAATTATTTGTTTTAATAGTACTTTTGAAACTGAACAAATCTGCTTTTTAATTTCTATGGATAAAAAAATAAAGAAGCCTTGGCCTACAAAAAAAGCCATGGAACAGGTGTATGAACTAAATCTTTGGGGAAGCAATAACACCGAATTTTATTCTGGTTCGGGCTCTCATCAACCAGAAATAATAACACCTTATATTGATGTTGTTCGTGCCTTTTTAAAAACATTTAAAACACCAATTACGGTTTGCGATTTAGGTTGTGGAGATTTTAACATTGGCAAGCAATTGGTTCCTTTTACCAAAAATTATATTGCTGTAGATATTGTTTCAAATTTAATAGAGCACAATACGAAAACCTTTAAAGCAGCAAATTTAGAATTCCGTTGTTTAGATATTGCTGTAGATAATTTACCCGCTGCAGATTGTGTTATTTTAAGACAAGTATTGCAACATTTATCTAATAAAGAAGTACAAAGTATTGTAAATAAATTAGACAATTATAAATACATTATCCTCACAGAGCATTTGCCTTCAGGAAACTTTACACCCAATAAAGATATAATGTCCGGACAAGGAATTCGAATTAAAAAGCAAAGCGGAATAGACTTATTAGCAGCACCTTTTAATTTAAAAGTGAAAGATGAGAAACAATTATTATCTTATGTTTTAAAGGATAATAAAGGGATTATTATAACTACGCTCTATAGTTTGCTTTAAATTAATAATCTTGCACCAAAACCTCTGTAGGAATATGTAATTTTAGATTTAAGTTTCTAATCATTTCTAAAGTCAGTTTTCTTTTTTTGTTTAAAATTTCACTTACACGACTTTTAAACCCAATAACTTCAGCCAAATCTTTTTGCTTTAACCCCATTTGCTCCATTCTAAATTTAATAGCCTCAATAGGATCTGGAAAGCCAATAGGGAACACCTCATTTTCATATTTATCAATTAAAATTGATAGAATCTCTAATTCATCACCAGTTTTTGTGTCTTTTTTAGCATCAAAAATCACCTCTAACCTATCTAAAGAATTTTGGTAATCTACTTCATTTTTTATTGGTTTAATATTCATCTTAAATTTCGTTTGCGTTAACTTTATCATATGCTGCGTGTGTACCTAGAAATCGAATCCAACATATTTGGTATTCTAAATTAAACTTCACAATTAACCTATAATTATTTCCTTTTATATTAAACACTACTCGGTTATCCGTTAAAATACTAGCACTTGGATATTCCTTTTTTAATTCATTGAAAGATTCCCAGTTAGCTCTTTCCATTTCTCGGTACCAAGCTGTTAGTTGCTGTTCCGAATCGGAATGTTTTAACCAAAAATACCTTAAAGTTCGTTTTGCAATAACTCTCACATGTTTTTTCTTTAAGCAAATATACAAAAAGTTCCCGAAACGGGAATATTTAAATATATACAATGAATAAAACTGAATCAAACTAAATTTAAACCTTGGCACAACAATTGTTTTTATATATTAGAGATTCAGAAAATAGATAATTAATTTACTGATTATCAATAAACTAAAAATAACGAATTGACATTGATTTTACAGTTTTTAAAAATCAATGTCAGTATGACAGAGATATAACAGATGAGCAAACCAAAAATAATGCATTTAGACAATTTGTCGCTACATAGCATGTTAAATGAAGATTCAGAATTAATTCCGTTAATGACTCCAGAAGACGAGGAGATTATTAACAAAGAAAGCGTTCCGGAAGTTTTAGCTATTTTACCTTTAAGAAACACTGTATTGTTTCCAGGAGTTGTAATACCTATTACAGCAGGTAGAGACGCTTCTATACAGTTGATAAAAGATGCCAACAAAGGCGATAAAGTAATTGGAGTTGTTGCTCAAAAAAACGAAGAAGTAGAAGAACCAGGTTTAGCAGACATTCATACAACGGGTGTTGTAGCACAGATTTTACGTGTTTTAAAAATGCCTGATGGTAACACAACCGTTATTATACAAGGTAAAAAACGTTTCGAAATTGATACCATCGTTCAGGACAAACCGTATTTAAAAGCCACTGTAAAAGAAGCTATTGAAGACAGAAGTGTAGATGATGAAAAAGAATTTGAAGCCATTATAGAATCTATTAAAGAACAAGCTTTAGAAGTAATAAAGGAAAACCCAATGTTACCTAGCGAAGCTTCTTTTGCGATTAAAAACATAAAATCAGATTCGTTTTTGGTGAATTTTATTTCATCGAACATGGATTTATCTGTAGCGCAAAAACAAGTTATTTTAGAAAAAGACAATCTAAAAGAACGTGCTTTGTTAGCCTTAAAAAACTTAAACAAAGAGCTTCAGAAATTAAAATTACGTAACGATATTCAGTCTAAAACTCGCGAAGATTTAGACCAACAACAACGTGAATATTATTTACATCAGCAATTAAAAACCATACAAGATGAACTTGGTGGCGTTTCTAATGACGAGGAGTTAGAAGAAATGCGCAAGCAAGCAAAAACTAAGAAATGGAATAAAGAAGTTGCTGCTACTTTCGAGAAAGAGATCAATCGATTAAAAAGAATGAATCCGCAAGCGGCTGAATATGGTGTTCAGAGAAGCTACTTAGAATTGTTGCTAGAGTTACCTTGGGGAATTTACTCTGAAGATAAATTCGATTTAAAACTAGCTACAAAGGTTTTAGATAGAGATCACTTTGGTTTAGAAAAAGTAAAAGAAAGAATTATAGAACACTTAGCGGTTTTAAAGTTAAGAGGAGATATGAAATCGCCAATTATCTGTTTATACGGACCTCCAGGAGTTGGTAAAACTTCTTTAGGGAAATCTGTTGCAGAAGCATTAGGACGTAAATACGTACGTATGTCTTTAGGTGGTTTGCGTGATGAAGCAGAAATTAGAGGACATAGAAAAACTTATATTGGTGCCATGCCAGGGCGTTTAATTCAGAATTTAAAAAAGGCAGGAACCTCTAACCCAGTTTTTGTTTTAGATGAAATAGACAAGCTAAGCAATAGCCATCAAGGAGATCCTTCTTCTGCCATGTTAGAAGTTTTAGATCCGGAGCAAAACGAAGCTTTTTACGACAACTACTTAGAAGTTGGGTACGATTTATCTAAAGTACTTTTTATTGCAACCGCCAATAACTTAGGTCAAATTCCTTGGGCATTGCGCGATAGAATGGAAATTATAAATGTTACCGGTTATACGATAGAAGAAAAAATAGAAATTGCCAAAAGACATTTATTACCAAAACAATTAAAAGAACACGGTTTAACTACCAAAGATTTAAAGTTAGGTAAAAAACAATTAGAGCAAATTGTAGAAGGTTATACAAGAGAATCTGGTGTACGTGGTTTAGAAAAGAAAATTGCCAAAGTGGTACGTTTTGCAGCTAAATCTATTGCTTTAGAAGAAGAATATGACGTAGCTCTTTCATCAGAAAAAATAGAAGATATTTTAGGAACACCAAGATTTAGAGATAAATTCGAAAACAATGATGTTGCTGGTGTTGTTACCGGTTTAGCTTGGACCAGCGTTGGTGGAGACATTTTATTTATAGAATCTATTTTATCTAAAGGAAAAGGAACGCTTTCTATTACAGGTAATTTAGGTACGGTAATGAAAGAATCTGCAACCATTGCCCTACAATACATCAAATCAAATGCAGAAGAATTTGGAATTAAACAAGAGGTTTTAGAAAAATACAATGTACACATTCACGTACCAGAAGGCGCAACGCCAAAAGACGGACCAAGTGCAGGTATTACCATGTTAACTTCTTTAGTTTCTTCTTTTACGCAACGTAAAATTAAAAACAAATTAGCCATGACTGGTGAAATTACCTTACGTGGAAAAGTGTTACCTGTTGGCGGAATTAAAGAAAAAATATTAGCGGCTAAAAGAGCAAATATTAAAGAAATTATTCTGTGTAAAGAAAACGAAAAAGACATTTTAGAAATCAAAGAAAGCTACTTAAAAGGCATGACGTTCCATTATGTTACAGAAATGAAAGAAGTTATAGAAATAGCACTTACAAAGCAAAAAGTAAAGAATGCTAAAAAATTAAACTAAACTTAAAAAGCCTCTAATATGCTGATTTTTAATTGGTAATTAGAGGCCTTTTTATGCCCTTTTACCAACGTTTTTACTTTCTGTAGTAAAACATTACATATAAATAGCTAGTTCCGTTTTAGCATAGTAAATTTGCAAAAAAAACAATTTTAATAATTATTTAGGCCTCTAAAAAATTATATTCGTAAAATTTACACCTATTTACTACATTATACACAAACAAAAACACAAAACACTAAACATAACTCACATAAAAGCGCTACAAAGTGCTTTTATGTTTTTTTTTGATACTAAATAGTACATGACTCTTACCTCTAAAAACAATACAAATACCCCACGTATTACAACAGCATTATTGTTAGCTGCCGGAACCGGAAGTCGTCTTTTTCCAATCACAAAAGATGCTCCAAAATGCCTAACCTTAGTTAGCGAAGAATCTATGTTAGCGCGTCTTGTAACCAATTTAAAAGACCAGGGTTTTACGCATCTTGTTATTGTAACTGGTTATAAACAAGAATGTATTGTAGACTTTTTAGGCAACCAAACAGACGGTTTAAGTATCGAGTACATACACAGTCCGCTATACAAAACCACCAACAATATTTACTCACTTTGGATGGCTCGTAACAGCATTAAAGAACCTTTTGTACTTCTAGAGAGCGACTTGGTTTTAGACACCGATCTATTAACCCACATGAAGTATCCAAATAGAATTGCCGTAGCAAAAATGCAACCTTGGTTAAACGGAACTACCGTAACTTTAAATGACCAAAACGAGGTAATGCAGTTTCAACCAGGCACCACAGAACCGTATACAGAAACGCGCTATAAAACCGTAAATATTTATAGTTTCTCTTTAGAATCTTGGCAAGAAGTTACAAAAAAACTGAATCAATATATTGAATCCGGAAACGTAAACGCCTATTACGAAACCGTTTTTACAAGCTTAGTAGCCGAAAAAACACTAGCATTCGAAGCTGTTTCTTTCGATGAAAAACCTTGGTACGAAGTAGATACTATTTTAGATTTGGCCGAAGCGGAAAAACTATTTCCAGTAGTAGCTACTGAAGAAGAGGTTACCTACGCTCTTTATTAATTTTTATTAGAAGCTATTTCCTGCTTTCCGCACTCGCTTTTTTATTCTGAAAAAGAATAAAAAGAGCTCAAACATTTACTTCAATCAGGGCTAGACTTGTTTGTTGGGGGTGTTGAGAAGATATATTTAGGTCATTTAAAAAAAAACAACTGAATAACAATGTTTTATATCCCAAATTTTTCGAAGAGCTTATACATTTCAGAAATACTTTTATTAGGATTATCTATATTAAAATCCCCAAGTTTTTTCGCATTTGAAATAGCATTTTTTTTCTTGTCAAATAATAATTTGTAAATATCATTATTTCTCTTTTTGTAGAATTTTTCGCTCTTTTCGTAGTCTTTAATATGTAATTGTTTTAGTCTTTTTTCAGCATCATTACAATTTGAAAAAAACTTACCGATTGATTCAAAATGTAATAACAACCACAATTCTAAACAAGGTGCATTTATAAATAACTGTACATTATGGAAGCTTTTGTTTATTTTAATTTTGTATTCATTAAACTCTTGTAAAGCTGTTTTCGAACCTTTTTTAGCTTCTTTTGATTCTTTTAAAATTGTATCAAAATCAATAAGCCAAATTACTTCATCATATATCTTTGAGTTTTCAATTACGCTTGCAAACTGTTCAGAAAATTTTTTCTTTTTAGGCAATTCTGGTTTTATATCAATTCTAGGGATGTCTTCATTCTTCTTTAGCATTTGCAAATACCAAACTTCGGTTTTACCGTCTACTATTATAGAATACGTTTTTTTACCTTTTCTGTGATGATTTCGTAAGTTTTTAGTTCTAGCCATTTTCTAATTCAATATAATAATCACTTAAACTTGGTACTGCTCCTAATTTACCTGTTTTATAGGCATTAAATATAGAGCCAGTATCTTTTCTAACAACTGATGAATCAAAATCATCTAAAGAATATAATTCAGTACATCCGTTATCATTTTTCTCTGCAAACCAAATAGCATCACTACGGAGTATATCTTTTTCAATTAAAAGTTCTCGGTGATGAGTTGTTGCTATTAATTGAGATGTTTTAGAATTTACTAAAAATGACAAAAGAAAATGTTTTAATAGATCGGGATGTAATGAAGATTCTATTTCATCAATAGGCACTATAAGCTCATTCTTCATCATTAAACTTAATAACCCACTAAATTGATAGTATCTCTGAGTACCTTCAGATTCATCATTATAAGGTAACAAAAAATTGTCATTATTTAGTGAATGTTGAAAAAATATTTCTTTTTTCTCAATCTTTCCGGTTTCTTTTATTTTATTCAATTTATCATCAGGCATCAAAGTTTTTTTATTAAGAAACTCCAAAATATCTGCATCTATTTCTGTTTCTTCACTTTTGATTATTAAATCTGATATATTAAAATCTGCTTTTTTAAGAAACTCAACAATGTCATTTTTATTAATCTTATCACTTTCAATTCTACTTGAAATAAAATTTAATAAACTTGTTTTCGAAGAAATTAATGGTTTTAGTTTATTATCAAACCAATCAATAGTTTCTTGAAGCTCCTTAGATTCAAAATTTGTTTTAATATAACCACCTAAAACAGTATTATTCCATAAAGTATTAGCCTCTAGTGTAGACTTATGAGATTTATTAATTTTAATCTTACTCCCAAATTCAATTTTCGATAACTGTTTAGATACTTCCGTAGTTCTACGAAAAACCAATGCTTTATTTGGCTTATGAAAGTAAAGTTCTTCAGCTATAACAGATTTCTTATTTAACTCAAGATTATATATATATTTTACATTGTTTTGAAAAAATTCAATATTAAAAATAGTATTTTTATTCTTTGATTCTTTATCAAATAAGAAAGGACTGAATTCAATAATTTCATTTTTTTTATCAGCAGGTTCAAGTATTAATTCTTGTAAAAAATCTAAACTATTTAATAAAGTTGTCTTTCCAGAAGCATTTGCTCCATATATAAGACCTAATTTTAATAATCTTAAATCTTTCCCTGCATTTATAACAAAGTAATCCTCCAAATCATTTGAATTTGAAGCCTCAAATGATAAAGTGACCTTATTTTTTATTGAACGAAAATTTTCAACTGAAAAATTTATTAACATTTTTTAATCTTTATATGTAAACCTATTACAAATATAAGCCAAAAACATCATTAAGTTGATTGAAAGTTCACTTTTTTAATGAGACACACCTTTATCAATTACATATCCTCCATTTAAAGAAACTACATCAACAGTTAATTAACTGTTAGTTTTTTAACCATAAAAAATCAATTATTAAACAACTGTTTATCAACATTTAAATAACACTTTATTAAAGTAAATCTATCGTTTTACAAAAACAACAAACACAAAAAAAACCTCCAATTTAACTGCAACTATTACAGAGATTGAAGGTTTTTATATCGTTTTTACGAAGAAGTGTTTTTTATTTCACCCTTATTCTAAACCAAATTAAAAGAAATTTTTATTCCTTCAATAATCATACTTGTACCAATAATAGCAATGATTAATCCCATTATTTTACCAATTACAGAAATAACATTATTCCCTATTTTCCGAACAATATAATCGCTTAAACCAAAAGTAATATAGGTTAACAAGCACATTATCCCAAAAATTAGTATCACCAAACTAATGTGAATATAACTAGCATCAGACACAAAGTTCATGGCAGTTACAATGGTTCCTGGTCCTGCTAAAATAGGAATTGCTAATGGCGAAACCGCGATGTTTTCGTCAATATCTACACTTTTTAAATGCTTTATATTCGACTTTTTAGATTGTAACATATCAAACCCAACAAAGAAAATTAAAATACCACCTGTTATTTTAAAAGCAGGAATTGTTATACCAAATAGCTCGAAAATAAATTTTCCTAAAATAACAAAAACAGTAACAATAATAAAAGCAATTATAACTGCTCGTTTATTTATTCTTTGCTTAGTTTCTTTACTTGCTCCGTCTAATAAAGTTAAAAAAATTGGTAAATTAGAAACCGGATTCATAATGGCTAAAAAACCAGTAAATACGGTAATTGAATAGGTTAAAAGATTATCCATTTATTTTTTTTCTGTGTTTTTATAAATCCATTCTGCGATAAAGCAAAACCCAATAATTGAAATAGAAATGAGTACTCCCAATAGGTTTGTTTCGTACTGTTGGTGTATTAAAATAACGGTAGCAACCATGCATAAAATAAAACCCATTAACGGAATTACTTTATTGCTTCCTGTGTTTTTAGACAATTTATAACCAACAAAATTTACAATACCAAAAATAAGTAAAAACCCAACACTACCTGCTGTAGAGATGCTTTCTAAATCGAGAATATTTACAAGAATTAAAGTCGCAATGGCGGTTACCAATAACCCAATAGGTTGGTTCCATAATTTTGCTAAAAAATGATGATCGAGTTCATCATCTTCTGCAATTTCATAATTTACACGACCAGCACCTAATAAAGAAGCATTGATTGCTGAAAAGGTTGAGATTAAAGCAGCCACCGTAATTATAGAAAAACCAATTTGTCCTAACATCGGTTTTGCGGCTTCTGCCAAAACATAATCTTCTGCCGTAGCAATTTTTGAAAAAGGAAGTGACCCCACCGTAACAATGGCAATAATAATGTACAAAATAATGACAAAAATAACCGAGATGTAATAAGCTCTAGAAATATTTTTTTCTGGATTGATAATATCAGGCGCTGCATTTGCTATTAACTCAAAGCCTTCATAAGCCACAAAAATAACCATTCCGCCTGCAAATAATTTAATAGGAGCTTCCCAATTAGTCACTGCCAATTGCGTCAGTTCTGGATTCCCTATTAACCCGTAACCTCCAATAAAAATAAAGGCAATTAAAATGATCAGTTTAATAACAACAGCATAAGCTTCTATTTTACCCACCACAGCAACACTATAATAATTAATTACGGTTGCCAAAACAATGATGCCACTCGCATAAATATGAAAATCGATGGTTTTATGATGTGTAATTTCTAATAAATTAGGTGCATAAGAACCAAATGCAGAAGCATAAAGAGAAAGCATTATAATATAACTTACCCATAAAAGGTTACTAATTGCACCACTAAACACCATTTTACCAAACCCTTGGTTGATAAACTTTACCGTTCCTCCCCTATTTGGGTAGGATATTGAGAGTTTTACGTAACTGTAAGAAGTTATTAAAGCCAAAATTCCTGCCAATAAAAAAGCAATAGGTGTTCCGCCTTTTGCGAGTGATACCGCAAGACCAAGAACTGCAAAAATTCCACCACCTACCATTCCGCCTACTCCAATAGATATTGCTTCTTTTAATCCTATTTTTTTGTTCATTTATGGTCATTTAAAGTATAAAGGTAAATTTTATTAAAGGATTCAGTATCAAATTTCCTTATAAAAATAAAAGCTCAAAAACAAGGTAATTGTGTTTTGAGCCTTTACAATGTATTTGCATAAAATAGCACTTATTCGTATTCTTCTTTAACATCTAGAGTGTTGTTTATTTTGACAAAAGGCTGTCAATTCGAGTGAATTTTACAATTGCAATGCGTAAAATTTGTATCGAGAATACCTATTTTAAGTTATAAAATTGTTCTCGATATAATTTTTCGTACCTCAAAATCACTCGAACTTAGATTTTAGATTTACAAAAAATACAAATGCGCCATTGGTTTTGTTATTGAATTTCTTCAATTTCGAAACCTGCACTTTTTACAGCTTCTACTACGCTGTTTTTATCTTCATCATCTAAGGTTACTTCTAAAATTTTATCATCGTGCTCTAAATCTACTTTCCATAAATCTATATTGTCTAAATTATTTAATACAGGCGTTACAGATTTAATGCAACTTCCACAATGGATATTTGTTTTGTATTTTACGGTTGTCATCTTTTTTTATTTTTAATTAATGTTTTTATTTTTTAATCTTAAACTGTTAGAGAGTACAGATATAGAACTCATAGACATTGCTGCCCCAGCAATCATTGGGTTTAATAAAAAGCCGTTGATGGGATACAATGCTCCTGCCGCAATAGGAATGGCAATAAGGTTGTAAATAAATGCCCAGAATAAATTCTGTTTGATGGTTTTCATCGTTGCTTTAGACAATTGAATGGCTTTAGAAATCTGTTTTAAATCGGAATGCATTAACGTGATTCCTGCACTTTCCATCGCAATATCTGTTCCGCTTCCCATAGCAATACCAACATCTGCTTGTGCCAAAGCATGCGAGTCATTGATGCCATCTCCTGCCATCGCAACCACTTTGCCTTGTGCTTGTAGTTCTTTCACAAAAGCACCTTTATCTGCAGGCATTACATTTGCTTGATAGTTTTTTATCCCAACTTTGTTGGCAATTGCTTTTGCAGTTTGCTCATTATCTCCAGTTAACATGTGTATTTCTATGCCCATTTGTTGTAGTTTCTCAATGGCAGCAAGCGTTGTTTCTTTTACTTTATCGGCCACTGCAATTATAGCAACTACGGTGTTTTTATGCGCTACATACACCACTGTTTTTGCTTCTGTTTTTAAGCCATTTGCTTTTACACTCAATTCGGCAGGAATTGTAATTTCCTTTTGAACCATTAAACTTTCATTCCCTATTCTATATAGTTCATTTTTAAAGGTTGCTTCTGCTCCTAAACCAGTAATACTTGTAAAAGAATCGATGGAAACACTTTCTGTATCTATCGATTTTAAATGTGCTACAATTGCCTCTGCTATAGGATGTTCTGATTCTGATTCTATAGCAAACACTACTTTCTCTAACTCGGTAGAAACTGTGTTTTTATCCCAAATTAAATCGGTTACTTTTGGTTTTCCTTCGGTGATGGTTCCTGTTTTATCTAAGATTAAAGTATCAATTTTATAAGCAGTTTCTAATGCTTGCGCGTCTTTTATTAAAATTCCTTGTTGTGCTCCTTTACCAATCCCCACCATTAAAGCGGTGGGAGTTGCCAAACCTAAGGCACACGGACAAGCAATAATTAAAACGGTAATTGGTGTTAATAATGCATACGTTATGGAAGGATCTGGCCCTAAGAAATACCATAAAACGGAAGTTACTATTGCTAAACCAATTACTATAGGCACAAATATACCTGCAATTTTATCTGCCAATTTCTGAATAGCAGGCTTGCTAGATTGTGCTTCTTCTACCAATTTAATAATTTGAGATAGTAAAGTTTCATCGCCAATTTTAGTAGCAATAATTCTTAAAGATCCTTTCTGATTGATAGTACCTGCAAAAACTTTGCTTCCCTTCATTTTTTCTACCGGAATCGGTTCTCCAGAAATCATGCTTTCATCTATAAAAGAAGTTCCTTTTTTTACTTTTCCGTCTACAGGAATTTTATCTCCAGGTTTTAAAATGATCATTTCTCCTTTTAAAATTTCATCATAAGAGATTACTTTTTCTTCGCCATTTCTAATAGCGGTTACTTTTTTAGGTTTTAAACCCATTAATTTCTTAATGGCAGAAGAGGTTTTACTTTTTGCTTTTTCTTCAAAAAAACGTCCTAATAAAATTAAAGTAATAATAATTACTGCCGATTCGAAATACACATGAGGCACCAAACCTTTGCTTAAAAAATACTGCGGATTTACGGTATTAAACACACTAAATAAAAAGGCAATTCCGGTACTTAATGCCACCAATGTATCCATATTTGTAGAAAAACTCTTTAACCTTTTCCACGCAATGGTGTAAAACTCTGCTCCACTATAAAATAAAACAGGCAATGCAAGCACCATCATAATCCAATTTTCATACGGTATTTTACCCATTAAAAACATAGACATGATAAAAATAGGCACCGAAAAGATTGCAGCGAAAATCAACTTCTTTTTAAGGGTTGCTAATCTTTTTTCTTCTAAAGCTTCAAACTCTTTTTTAGTATCTTCTTTTGTGCCTAAAATCAATTTAAAACCTATTTCTTTAACTTTATTCCCAATAGTTTCCAACGGAATAATATTCTCGTCATATGAGATGGTCACCGATTGATTTGGGTAATTTACAGCAACCTCAAGAATTCCTTTTTGCGGCTTTAAATACGTCTCTATGCTAATGGCACACGAGGCACACGTCATACCTGCTACTTTATATTGTTCTTTCATGCTATCACTTTTATTGTACTACAAAAGTACAGCTACTGTACACCAAATTTGTTATAGAATTATGAGTATCATTTGTATAATTCTGATTTAATGATTTTTTACTTAAAGTGAATCTAACGATTGATGCTTGGGATTTTTCATCTTTTTAAACTGAGAAGGAGACATACCCGTTTCTTTTTTAAATTGAGCAGAAAGGTGTGCTACGCTACTATAATTCATCTGAATAGCAATTTCTGAAAGCGAATATTCTTTGTAAAAAAGAAGTTCTTTTACATGCTCTATTTTCTGTTTTAAAATAAAACGTTCTATAGTAATCCCTTCTACAGAAGAAAAAAGCCTACTAAGAGAAGCATAATCATGCTGTAATTCATCAGAAATATAATCTGAAAAATTGATATGTAAAGGTTCTTTTGAGTGATGTACTTGTGCAATTATTAACGCTTTAATCTGCGTTATTATTTTTTGATTTTTATCCTCTAACAACTCAAAACCTCTTTCTTTTAAACGCGCTCCCAAGGCTAATTTTAAAGCATCATCTATTACAGTATTACTTTCTAACTTCCCCAACTGAAGGTTGTGAATACCAATCTGTAAATCTGCACAAATTTCTTTTACCACATCTATACAACGCGGACAAACCATATTTTTTATATAGATAATAGTGGTGTTCATTTTTTTAAATTTAAAAAATAATTGCTACTTATTTAAGGGGGAATTAATGGTTGGTAAAGTTTCTTAAATCTCTATTAGCCCCATAAATTACTAAAATATCATTTTCGTTTAAAACAGTATCTGGCGATATCACACCTTGTACTTCTTCTTCGTTTCTAGACCTACCAACAATAGATTTTACTTTTCTTTTTTTAATGGTAGTTAATGCTAAGATATTGTATTTTCTACGAAGCTGAATTTCTTTAATTGTACTGCCAATATATCTTTCGGGAATATTTACCTCAATAATGCTAAAATCTGCACTCAACTCAAAAGAATCTACCACATTTGTTAAACATAATTTTTTAGCCCAACGCTCTGCAGATTCTTCTTCTGGATGTACAATTTCTTCGATACCAATGGCATTTAAAACTTTTTCGTGCAACGGATTAATAGCTCTACTAATTAATCGTTTTACTTGAAAATTTTTAAACAATGCCGTTGTCATAACATTAGCTCCTTGGTCTTGCCCAAAGGCGATAATAACCACATCGGTATCGCTTAATGGCAATCCGGAAACAGTAGATTCATCCGTAGCATCCATACAAATAGTATGAGAAATTCTTTCTTTATACAATTCTACTTTTGCCATATTGCTATCTATCCCAATCACTTCATTTCCTTGTGTAGTTAGTTTTTCTGCCAATGGAGCTCCAAAATTTCCGAGTCCTACAATAATATATTTCATAATATTAGTTTATGGTTATTTCTTCGCTTGGGTAGCGATAATTTTTATGTTTAATTTTTCTAAAAACGGCTACCATTATAGAAAGCATACTTACCCTCCCTATAAACATAATAGCAATTACCACTAATTTACTAGCCGTACCAAGATTTGCGGTTATACCTAAACTTAACCCAACAGTACTATAGGCAGAAAAACTTTCGAAAGCAATGTTTAAAAGCCCTAATTCTGGGTTAAAAATAGTAATTAGCATAATACCAGAACCTATTACAATTAATGAAAGTGCTATGGTAGCAAATGCTCTTTTTACAGAAATATCTGCAATTTCTCTTCGGTATACTTCTATTCTGTTTTTACCTTTTGCTAAACTGAGTATATTTAAAATAGCAATGGCAAAAGTACTGGTTTTTATACCACCTCCGGTGGATGCAGGCGAAGCTCCAATCCACATTAATAAAAAGGTAATCATTAATGTTGGCGATGCCAAAGCAGTCATGTCTACCGAATTAAAACCGGCTGTTCTAGGTGTTGTTGCAATAAATAAAGCATTGACCATTTTACCAAAAAACGAATGCTCTTCTAAAGTATTATGATATTCTATTATAAAAAAAAGTATAAAAGCAACACCTGTAAGTGATAAAGTAGTAACTAAATTAATACGACTGTTAATTTTTAAAACCCAAGGTTTATATGCTTTTCTGTACGCTTGAAATCGGAAAAAATTAAGAATTACATGCTTTAAATATTTAACAAGATTTACTACAATAGGAAAACCTAAACTTCCTAAAAAGAAGGTAGCAATAATAACCAATTGCAAAGAGTAATTAAAACGAAAACCAACCTCGTAAATACTATTGCTTAATGTAGAAAAACCGGCATTACAAAAAGCAGAAATAGCATGAAAAACAGAAAAAAAGGCTTTGTCTACAAAGCTAGTAACTAAGGCATCATCTAAGGAAATATAAATAAGTATGGCTGCACTTAACTCTACCGTTGCGGTAATTACAATAATATTTTTTAAGGTATTAAAAACACTTCCTATTCTTTGTGCATTAGTCATTTCACTTAGCGTTAATTGGTTTTCATACGTGCTACCACCTTTAAAAAAATAACTAAAATAACTCGCAAAAGTTAAAATTCCCAAACCACCAATTTGAATTAGAATTAAAAGGATAGATTGCCCAAAAACAGTAAAATAAGAACCTGTATCTACTACCGCTAACCCTGTAACACAAACCGCACTTGCGGATGTAAATAATGCATCAATAAAAGACAAACCATTATACGTTGCTTTTGGCATCATCAATAATAATGAGCCTAAAAAAATAATGGTTAAAAAACTTAAAATAAATAACTGAGCAGGATTAAAATAAATTCTATTTAGGTTTAATTTCAGTTCAGAAAACTCTCTAATAAAAGATAAAATAACAGCAAAAACAAGCCATAACGGGTTGTCTAAAACCAAATCTGTCTGAAAAGCTTCTCCAACAAAGAGGTACATATAAAAAATACCTAATAGATACATTACAGAAAGTACATCAAAGACAATTACATTTCTTTTTAAAAGATGTGGCCTTTCAAAATACCTCATAAAAGTAGAGATTAACCCCAAAGCAATTACAATAAAGTAAAACCCATCTATAAGTTCTTGTACCAAAATAGATTGCTCAAAACCAAAATGGAATATAAAAGCAAACATCCCTAAAACACTTGCCCAAAATGCAGTATTATATATTTTTTTAAAAGCAACATTCATTAGGCAAAAGTAGTCTTCATAATTAGTATTCTATTCAATTTTAAATTGTTTTATTTTGTTTTTTTATCTCTTTAAAAAGAAAAAACGTGTATTATTTTTTTAAGTATGCTCGTTTCTATAGGTTGATATAAAATTGTTTTATTATATGATTAAACGAACACCACCCAACTCTTCTATTTTATAAGGAAAACGATCTCCAGGAGAACCTATAAACATAAAATTAATAGGGATATTCCATCTTTCTGATAAATTTTTAATTAATTCCGGAGTAAATTGACCTTCTTCAATAATAAAATCAATAGCAATTTCTGGATATTCTCTATCCAAAAAATCAACTTCTTTCTTAAGAGTTTTTGGTAATTTATTATCTGCATTAGACACAAACACCAATTTTAATTTTTTGGTATGCTCATTTTTAGAAATATACATCATTACCTGATTTAGGTTTGCAAGATTATCTCCTTTCGTAAAGAACACAAACTCTTGAGAATTGATTTTATCTATAATTGAAAGTAACTTTTTATCTGTATTTAGCACTGCTTTTCTAAAAGGATCGAATACAGAATGTATTATTTTTAGTAGCACTTTTAGCAACAAAGTTCTATTTAACATTATGCTGATAAAAATAATAGAAGGTATAAAATACTCTAGAAAAACAGATACATTACTAGGCAAACCTTCTTTGGGTTTCATACTTACATTACCTATAAGGGCAAAAACAACAGCACTAATAGCTACTAGTATGGCAAACCAACTTGCTTTTTCTGGACGCGGTAAACTTGCTCTTTTTACTTTTAATAAAATATTACCAATTCCAAAAAGTGCCATTACAGAAAGAAAAGAAATGGTGTACACACCTGCTAACAATTTTACGTTTCCGTTGGTAATTAATAATACCGATATTGTTAAAAGTAAAAAAACAATCGTAATACGATAAGAGCTTCCTTTTTTATTTTTCTTTAAAAAATATTGTGGTAAAATTCTATCTAATGCCATACGTTCTAGCAAACCAGATACCCCCACAAAACTTGTTAATACAGCTCCACTTAATACTAAAAATGCATCAATAGCTATTAAAATAGCCAACCAGTTGCCACCAACATGAGAAGCCATTTCAATTAATAATGTATTTTGATAAGCATCACTTTGTAACAAAGGCATTGCAAATAACGCCAAAGCAAAAAGGGCTGCTAAAGGATTGATTACACTAACTACAATCCACATATTTTTTAAGGTCTTTGGAAAAACACCTTTTTGTTGATCTTCTACAAAATTGGCTGAACTTTCAAAACCAGAAACACCCAACATAGAGGCTGCAAACCCTAAAAAAATAGCATTTATAATACTTCCACCCGTAGTTGGTAGATGCCAATTTTCTATAAATATACCTATCCCACTATGCAACAGAAAGTAAATAATAAAAATACTTAATAACGCAAAAGAAGCCAAATGAAAAAGAAAAATTCCGATTGCTACTTTAGCAGATTCAGAAACACCACCTATGGTTAAAACACCAAAAAAAGTTAGTAATAAAATAGTAGCTATAATTACTGGAATACCAGGAATTAAATGGTGCAAATAATGTATGGCTTCATTGGCAGAAATAACTGCTGTAGCCATATAAGACAACAAGGTTAATGTTGCGGCAAAAGAAGCCATAGACTTACTTGTTGTATTTAATAAGGCATTGTAGGCACCACCATTTAAAGGCAAGGCTCCAACCACTTCTCCATAAATTTTCCTAAAAAGAAAAAGAACCAGAGATACAATTAATAATGTTACCCAAGCATATTGCCCCGCAAAAGCGATGGCCAAAGCAGATACATATAAAACAGATGAGCTTATATCATTACCACAAATGGCAGTAGAAGCTAAAACAGATAATTTTTCATGTTTTTTCATTAGTAACCTTCTTAATCTTTTACAATTGTAACTGTATTAGAGATTAAATTTAGTTCATTCTTTTTGAAACTCGTATCAAAATTAAACCTTAATTAAAATCGTTTTAATGATAAATCTCAGTAAAAAAATAAATAAAGCCAAAAGGAAGTACAAAGTTATCTTTTTAAAACACAGAAAAAAACTAGATGTTCATCATAAATAAAGATTTATCAGTCTAACAATTATAAAATAGAACTTTCACTATTTATCAAAAAAATGTACCAATTTTTATGTAATTTTGATTCTTAAAGTCATTGTTACTTAAGTATAAAAAGAAATATTGAAGTCTTACATTAAAATGTATAGACTTCTTTTAATTAAAAAATGACAAACACCTAAAAATAAGTTATTTGCTACATTTTATAGACGTCATATTGCCCATTCCTATCCAGAAAACATTTACGTATTCTATTACTGAAGACGAGGCTAATTTTTTACAAAAAGGAATGCGTGTTGCTGTTTCTTTTGGAAAATCGAAGATGTATTCTGCATTGGTTTTAAACATTCATCAAACCAAACCAACGTTATATGAAGCTAAAGAAATTCATCAGATTTTAGATGAAGTTCCGTTGGTTAATGAATTGCAATTACAACATTGGCAATGGATTGCAAACTATTATATGTGTTCTTTAGGTGATGTATATAGGGCTGCGCTACCTTCTGCTTTTTTATTAGAAAGCGAAACTATTATCAATAAAAATGAAGCTTTTACAGAAGAGGATATTTTAGCAGATGATGAATTTTTAATTTTTGAGGCTTTGCAACATCAATCTCAATTAACCATTCATCAGGTTGCAGCCATTTTAGGAAAGAAAAAAGTAATGCCTATTGTTAATTCGTTGATAAAAAAAACGGCGATTACCATTAAAGAAGAAATTTACGAACAGTACAAACCTAAGTTGGTAAAATATGTTCGTTTACATTCTAATTATTCTTCGGATGATTCATTAGGAAACCTATTAGAAGAATTATCTAGAGCAAAAAAACAACGAGAAGCTGTTTTAGGCTTTTTTCAATTATCAGCTTCTAAAAAACCTATAAAAGTAAAAGAATTAGAAGAAAAAGCAAACGTATCATCTAGTATTATAAAATCTTTAGTTGACAAAAATATCTTTGAGTTTTACCATATTCAAACAGATAGAATTCAGTTTAAAGGAGATACAAACGATTTAAAAAAGCTAAATGAATTTCAAGAAAAAGCACTTTCTGAAATTAAAGAAACCTTTACAGAAAAAGACGTAACGCTTTTACACGGAATTACAAGTTCTGGTAAAACAGAGGTTTATACAAAGTTAATTCAAGAAATTTTAGACCAAGGAAAACAAGTTTTATTCTTGTTGCCAGAAATTGCATTAACCACACAAATAATAACGCGTTTACAGTTTTATTTTGGAGAACAAATTTCTGTTTTTCATTCTAAATACTCTATGAATGAACGTGTAGAAGTTTGGAACAATGTTTTAGAGAACAAACCTAAAGCACGCATTATTTTAGGTGCACGTTCATCTATCTTTTTACCTTTTTCTAACCTAGGTTTAATTGTTGTTGATGAAGAGCACGAAACGTCTTACAAACAGTTTGAACCATCACCAAGATACAATGCTAGAGATGCTGCTATTGTTTTAGCTAAAATTCACGCAGCTAAAATATTATTGGGTTCTGCTACTCCATCTTTAGAAAGCTACTTTAATGCGCAACAAAAAAAATACGGATTTGTTGCCTTAAATAGACGACACGGAAATGTGCAATTACCAAAAATTGAATTGATTAACGTTAAAGAGAAGCAACGAAAAAAAGAAATGAAAGGTCATTTTTCTGATCGTTTGCTAAAATTGATTCAAGAGGCTTTAGATTTAAAAGAGCAAGTAATTTTGTTTCAAAACAGACGTGGATTTTCGCCTGTTGTAGAGTGTAAAACTTGTGGTGTTTCTCCTCAGTGCCCAAATTGTGATGTGAGTTTAACCTATCATAAATTTAGAAACGAATTACGTTGTCATTATTGTAATTACCAACGTGCAATGCCTAATAGTTGTGGAGCTTGCGGAAGTAATACTTTAGATAATAAAGGTTTTGGTACAGAACAAATTGAATTAGAATTAACCCAACTTTTTCCTGATCATAAAATAGGAAGAATGGATTTAGATACCACTCGTGGTAAATATGGGTATCAAAAAATAATTGGTGCTTTTGAAGCCCGAGAAATAGATGTTTTAGTGGGTACGCAAATGCTTTCTAAAGGGTTAGATTTTGACAATGTTACTTTAGTGGGGATTTTAAATGCAGATTCTATGCTAAACTTTCCAGATTTTAGAGCGCATGAACGTGCCTACGATATGATGGTACAAGTTTCTGGTAGAGCTGGTAGAAGTAAAAAACAAGGAAATGTAGCCATACAAACCTACAATCCGTTTCATCAAATATTGCAACAAGTTTCTACAACCAATTATGCAGAAATGTATAAAGAACAATTGCAAGAACGTTGGCAATTTAAATATCCTCCTTACTACAGGTTGATAAAAATTACGTTAAAACATAAAGATTATAATAAAGTTGATACTGGTGTAAATTGGTTGTTTAAAGCCTTATATAGTTCTTTTGGAGAACATGTTTTAGGCCCAACTGCTCCGGCTGTTTCTAGAATTAGAAATCAATATATTAAAAATATTGTTATTAAAATTCCGCCAAAACAGAGTTTAGCAAGTACAAAAAAACAGCTAAAAAAGATAAAAGATACTTTTGAAGCTGTTAAAGATTTTAGACCCATCCGTTTTATAACAGATGTGGATGCGTATTAATTAGTTGGCAGTATTTTAGTTGGCAGTATTCAGTATCAGTTAACAGTACTAAGCTATCAGCGAACTTTCCTATGCAATTATAAACTATAGAGGTCAGTATTTAAATTCATATCTTAGAAGTCAATAAATATAGTAATTAAATGAATATTTTTAAGGGACAAAACCTTCTAGAGTTTGCTGACCGTTTTAAGACTGACCTAGATTGTAAGAAATATCTAGCAGATATTAAATGGAAAGATGGTTTTCAATGTGTAAAATGTAGCCATAAAAAAGCTCAGATAAGAAAAGATTTCTCACGTACTTGTAATATTTGTTCTCATCAAGAATCAGCAACATCAAACACACTTTTTCACAAAGTAAAATTTGGTATTAGAAAGGCATTTTTTATTGTTTTTGAAATGAGTACAAGCACTAAAAGTCTTTCAGCAAGCTATGTTTCAGTTCGTTTTAGTGTTACTGAAAAGACAGCTCGTTTATTTATGCTTAAAATTAGAGAAGCTATGGAAAGCAGTGGGAATAATCCCATGACAGGTACTGTTCATGTTGATGAATTTGTACTTGGCGGACGCGAAAAAGAGAAAGTTGGCAGAAGTTATAACGTAAAGAAAAAGAAGGCCATTACTGCTGTTGAGTTAACTGATGATGGAAAAGTAAAAAGAATGTATGCTATGAGAATCGAAGATTTTTCAGCAAGTTCGCTTCAATATATTTTTGTGAATCATATTAGCAGAGATGCTAAAGTGATAACCGATAAATGGAGAGGTTACAGACCAATTGCAAAAGTTTATGATATTACACAGATTGAAAGTAATAATGGTATGAATTTTAAAGCTCTTCACACTATGATTCATCAAGTAAAATCATGGATAAGAACAACGTATTCTTGGGTAAGTAATTCTAATATAAATAGATATTTTAATGAATTTTGTTTTAGAATTAACCGTTCACAAAGCAAAGCAACAATATTCAATAATCTTATAACTAAAATGGTCAAAAAAGAAAAAGTTAGCCACAAACAAATTATATGTAGCTAACTACTGACCTCTAATAAACTATTAATAAACGTTATAATATTTAGTATCTTCACTAGATATCGAGAGCGTCCCGCTCGTGAAGACAACCATACCATACTGTTTTTATTTTAAACCCCACTTGCTACGGTACGATCGTGACACTCTCCTCGCTATCGCGAGCGTCTCGATCGTGAAGACAACCATACCCATACTGTTTTCATTTTAAACCCCACTTGCTACGGTACGATCGTAACACTCTCCTCGCTATCGCGAGCGTCTCGCTCGTGAGGATAACCATACATTTTTATTTTAAAACTCACTTGCTACAGCACGAACATTACACTCATACTAGCCGTTATAAGTTACTATCACAGCGAAATTGGTAGCAGTTTTTAATATAAACTAATTGCCTACTGCAACTGTAAACTGAAAACTATAATTTTTTAATAATTTCTATATTGTTTGGTTTCTTCAAAAACGTGTTCTAGTATCTTTTGATCCATTTCATCAAAAACAATATCTCTACGTTTCATAACAACCTCAGCAACTTCAAAAACTTTATTAGTTTTGTATTCTGTAAATCCAGATGCGCCTCCCCAACTAAAAGAAGGTACAAAGTTTCTTGGAAAACCGCTTCCAAAAATATTAGCACTAACACCAACTACAGTTCCTGTATTAAACATGGTGTTTATTCCGCATTTAGAATGATCTCCCATCATTAAACCACAAAACTGTAAACCCGTTTTAGCAAAACGACCAGTTTGATAGTCCCATAATTTTACTTCTGCGTAATTATTTTTTAAATTAGAATTGTTGGTATCTGCACCTAAATTACACCATTCTCCTAAAACAGAATTCCCTAAATATCCATCATGTCCTTTACTAGAATAGCCAAATAAAACAGAATTACCTACTTCTCCTCCTACTTTACAATAAGGACCTAAAGTGGTTCCTCCATATATTTTTGCTCCCATTTTTAGTACTGCATGTTCTCCCATTGCAAAAGGACCTTTTACAGCACTGTTTTCTAAAATTACCGCATCTTTACCTATGTAAATAGGTCCTTCAGAAGCATTTAAGGTTGCAAAAGTAATTTCTGCGCCTTCTTCTATAAAAATATTTTCGGCATTAATACATCTTGTTCCTTCTGGTATTGGTTCCGATTCTCTTCCTTCTGTAATTAAATCGAAATCTTGTTGAATCGCTTCTGCGTTTAAAGAAAAAATATCCCAAGTGTTTTTTACTTGTAAAAGATCTTCTTCAAATTCTATTTGTGTGTATTCATCAAAATTTACTTCTTCTTGAGAATCTGATGTGTAAAAAGCAATAACATCTTCTCCTTTAAAAATAGCTTCATTTTTTGATAAATCTTTGATTTTATCAACCAAACTCTCCGTCGGACAAAAAGAAGCGTTTATCAAAATATTTTCTTCCATTTCTACCATCGGATATTTTTCTTCTAAATATTCCTCTGTAACAGTGGTTGTAGTTAAGCCTAAGTGTTTTTCCCATTTTTCTCTAATGGTTAAAATTCCTATTCTAATATCTGCAACGGGTCTTGTGTATGTAAATGGTAATAGCGCGTTTCTAACATCGCCATCAAATAGAATATAATTCATTTTTTCTTTTTTTAAAGTACTACAAATTTACTTTAAAATAGGCATACAAAAAACCAATTCTAATAATTTGCCTCAGGTTTTATCAATTTAAAAATAATTAATAATACTTCATTTATATTTTACTTGATAGTCATAATTTTAAGCTAAAAAAAATAAATAATACCTAATAAAAAACAATTTTTAATATCAAATCTTTAATAATAAGCAAAAAGTACTGTTTTTTATTTAATAGCGTAAATAAAATTATAATTTCGCATCTAAATTAATAGTATTATTTTACCAATTAAATTAAGTATATGACTAAAAAGTTTAAATTTATAGAAGAATCACAAGTAAAAATAATGGAGTTAATGAAACCCTCTAACTCTAATTTTAGTGGTAAAATTCATGGAGGTTATATTTTAAATTTGATGGATCAAATTGCATTTGCCTGTGCTTCTAAACATTCTGGAAATTACTGTGTAACTGCTTCTGTTAATAAAGTAGATTTTTTAAACCCTATAGAAGTTGGAGAGTTGGTAACCATGAAAGCTTCTATTAATTTTACAGGTAGAACTTCTATGGTTGTTGGGTTGCGTGTAGATTCTGAAAACATTAGAACCGGAAAAACAAAACATTGTAACTCTTCTTATTTTACAATGGTTGCAAAAGATGACGAGGGTAAAAGTACTCCTGTACCCGGAATTGTATTAACAACCAAAGACGAAGTTAGACGTTTTGCTAGAAGTATTACTAGACAAAATGAAGGAAGACACAGAACATCTCGCTTTAGCAGCAACGTTTTTGAAATAAACGATTATATCCATTTATTAGAAGAAAGCAATTCTAAAATTGACTTAAAATAGCAATTATCAAAATTTATAAAATTAAAAAAACCGAGTAAAATTAATTTACTCGGTTTTTTTATTAAAATATATTTCAATTTTTATAGTGTACTAACAACATTATAAAAATGATTTCTGTTACTCTACACCAATCTGATTAATCATAGTTGTTGATGGATTTCCTTGTTCTTTAATATCATAATAAATAAATACCGTTGCAACAGTTGTTACGGTGTACAAAATAAATTTTATGAAGTATGAAAAAACCATTAACGCAATATAAATAGGATCTTTAAAAATATTTAATACCTCTACAGCATCTTCATTTTTAAGACCAAACCCCATATTTATCAATTGATAAAAAGTGGCTGGCAAGTCTGCTAAAAAACCAATAAGCCCAATTATTAATTGAACAACAATTAATACTCCAAAAGTTTCCCACCAATGTCCTTTTATAAAGTTAAAAGAGTCGGTTATAGATTCTGTAACGCTTTTATTCTGAAAAATAAGAAAACAGATAGATACCGATAAAACAACCCCTAAATATATTGCTGGAAAAAAACAAAATAAAGCCCCAACAAATAAAATGATTCCATTTAAAAAAAATAAACCTACGTAGGCTCCAAATTTATCTTTAGCTAAAGTGTTTACTTGCTCTAAATTTACAACTCCTTTATTGTCTATATAAGATTTTATATAAGACAAAGCATTTACCGTAACCAAGGCATAAGCAACCAAATAAGTACCTATAAAAATAAATATCGGAATGATTAGTTCTGCAAAATTTAAATCAAATGCACTATCAAAATCGGTTGTTTGTGCCATCTCTCCAAAGACAGCTGTAGAAGACATTACATAATAAATTACTGCCCCTACAGCTATCAATATCGGAATAATTGCTGCTTTAAGAATGGTTCCAAAAAAAGATTTCCATTCTGTACTCAAAAATTTAAAAGTATCTGAGATGATAGATCCTAAGTCCCTTTTTTTCTTAAATTCAATAAAATTTTGATTTTGCATTCCTATCGGATGTTTAAATAGATTATAATACTAATTACCTTCTACTATAGTTAGGTGATTCTTTAGTAATTACAACATCATGAGGATGACTTTCGTTAATTCCGCTTGCGGTAATTCTTACAAATCGTCCTGTTTCTTTTAAGGTTTCTACATCTTTAGCACCACAATATCCCATACCTGCACGTAAACCTCCAATAAATTGGTGAATACTTTCTGCTAATTCTCCTTTATAAGGAACACGACCTACAATACCTTCTGGAACTAATTTTTTAATATCATCTTCTATATCTTGAAAGTATCTATCTTTAGAACCCTGTTTCATAGCTTCTACAGATCCCATACCTCTATAAGATTTAAATTTTCTTCCTTCGTAAATAATTGTTTCACCTGGAGATTCTTTTGTTCCGGCCAATAAAGAACCTAACATTACAGAATCTGCTCCAGCAGCAATTGCTTTAGGAATATCTCCTGTATAACGAATTCCACCGTCTGCAATAACAGGCACTCCACTACCTTTAATAGCTGCGGCAACTTCTAAAACTGCAGAAAATTGAGGAAAACCAACTCCGGCAACAATTCTTGTTGTACAAATAGAACCTGGACCAATACCAACTTTTACAGCATCTGCACCTGCTTCTACTAAATATTTAGCAGCTTCACCAGTTGCTATATTACCAACAACTACATCTAAGTTTGGAAACTTTGCTTTAACTTCTTTTAAAACCATTACCACACCTTTTGTATGACCATGAGCAGTATCTATAATTACAGCATCTACACCTGCATTTACTAACGCTTCTGCTCTATCCACAGCATCTCCAGTAACACCTAATGCAGCTGCAACTCTTAATCTACCAAAAGAATCTTTGTTTGCAATTGGCTTTTGAGTTACTTTGGTAATATCTCTAAACGTTATTAATCCTTTTAATTTGTAATCTTCATCAACAATTAAAAGTTTTTCTATTTTATAATTCTGAAGAATTTTTTCTGCATCTTCTAAAGAAGTTCCTACAGAAGCAGTTACTAGATTCTCGCTAGTCATTACCTCTACAATTGGTCTTTGTCCATTATGCTCAAAACGTAAATCTCTATTGGTAACAATACCTTTTAAAATACCATCGTTATCTATAATAGGAATTCCGCCAATACCATGTTCTTTCATATTTGCTTTCGCTTCAGAAACAACAGCCGTTAAAGGCAAAGTTACTGGATCTAAAATCATTCCGCTTTCTGCACGTTTTACTTTTCTAACTTCTTTAGCTTGTTGCTCAATAGTCATATTTTTATGTAAAACACCAATACCACCTTCTCTTGCAATAGCAATTGCCAAAGCAGATTCTGTAACGGTATCCATAGCAGCAGATGCAATTGGAACGTTGATTGTAATGTTTCTAGTAAATTTTGTTTGAATACTTACTTCTCTTGGAAGTACTTCGGAAAAGGCTGGGACTAAAAGAACGTCGTCGTATGTTAATCCTTCTCCTAAAATTTTGTTGTCGTGTGCTGTCATGTTGCAATTAAGATATAATTGCGTGCAAATTTACAAATAATATATGAACTATTAACTATATATATCCCTTGTTATGTTTTAATAACAATTTATTTACATTCAAAAACATATTCATTTCATTAAAAATCAGAAAACTACATTTTTATTCTAACTAAACTTCATAAAATTTAATTAGTTTTTATCGTAGATAACTATCACAAATCTAAAATAAAAATTAACAACAATTGTACCTCAATAACATTGAAACGAATTTACTTATACTATAATAGAAAAAATCAATAATAATTGCATTTATCACTCTAATAATAATCATATAAAATTAACTACAAAGAGTTTTAATCATCTTATAAAACAAGTCTTTTATTAAATAAAGGCAACCTAAAAGATTAAAGTTCAAATATTTAATAATTAATCTAATATTTAAAAACATCTTCATAAAAAAACATACTTTTGGATTATTTTGATTGTTATTTAAAAGAAAAAAATTAAAAACTTATTAACATTTTGTTTTATTTAACTTTTTAAGTTCGTAACAAGCCTTTTCAACACCTAATTTATAAGTGATAAATATTAACTTTTTATAAAAAATATAATGTTCATAATTGAAATCCTTATAACAGGATATTTTCTACATTTTAGGGTAAGTTTGGGCTTAATTTTAACTTCTTATAATGAAAAAATTTATCCTCATTTTTGCTTTTTTTACGGTTGTCACTTTCAGTGCTCAAAATTTTCAAAGTCATTATGATTTAGATCGCGAATATGTTACTTTAACTTTTGAAATGTTTAAGCCTGATAACTACGGAAATACTTACACTTTTACAGATTTTGACTTTAATGCCGATAATGGAATTAGTCAAGCATATTTTGAAATTGCACGTGTTTTAAAAACTAAAAAAATGCCAGTTGGTTTACACATCGAATACAATGGTGGGTTATTTAATGCTGATTTTGATAAGGATAAAAATATAGAAGGATATACTATAAATAACGCTTGGATTTTTGGAGCTAATTATGGTAAATCAAATGCTGTTTGGGGATTTTCAACCTACGCTGGCTACAAAGCTTTTAAAGGTACTAGCAAAGGAAACTTCCAAGCAACAGGAACTTGGTATTGGAATATTATTGCTAACAAATTAACTTTTTCTGGTTTTGCAGATCTATGGTCTGAAAATGGATTAAGTGAGAAAACTATATTCTTATCGGAACCCCAATTATGGTATCATTTAAATAAATCTTTTTCTGTAGGTGGTGAACTTGAACTATCTAATAATTTTGCAGGTGCTACTGCATTTAAAAGTAGACCTACTTTAGCCATTAAATGGAATCTTTAATTACAAAACATAAAAAGAATGTTTGATAAATATTTTAAAATTACCGAAAATAAATCAACCTTAAGAACCGAGATTATTGCGGGTATCACTACGTTTATGACAATGGTGTATATTTTAGCTGTAAATCCAAGTATTTTAAGTGCAGCAGGAATGGATAAAGATGCTGTTTTTACCGCAACTGCATTGTCTGCTATAATTGCAACATTAGTAATGGCTTTAGTGGCTAAATTGCCTTTTGCATTGGCACCAGGAATGGGGCTGAACGCATTTTTTGCATTCACTGTAGTTTTGGGAATGGGATATACTTGGGAATTTGCTTTAACAGCAGTATTCTTAGAAGGAATTGTATTCTTATTATTAACAGCGTTTAATATTCGTGAACTTATAGTAAATTCCATTCCATTAAATTTAAAACACGCAGTATCTGTAGGGATTGGTTTATTTATTGCTTTTATTGGTTTAAAAGGAACTGGTGTAGTTGTTGATAATTCTGCAACATTAGTTACTTTAGGTAATATGAAAAACCCAACAGTTTGGGTTGGATTAGCAGGTGTTCTAATTATTGGTGTTTTATTAGTCAAAAAAGTTAAAGGAGCAATTTTAATCGGAATTTTATCTTCTACAATTATCGGTTTATTTGTTGGAGTTACTGTTATTCCAGAAGCTTTTACATTCGTTAGCTTACCTCCATCAATAGAACCTATCTTTTTTAAGTTTGATTTTTCTCAAGTATTTACAATAGATATGTTAATTGTATTATTTACATTCTTATTTGTTGATATGTTTGATACCGTTGGAACCTTAGTAGGTGTATCATCAAAATCTGGAATGTTAGATGAACAAGGTAGAGTACCAAGAGTAAAGCAAGCGTTATTTGCTGATTCTATAGGTACATTTTTAGGTGCAATTTTAGGAACTTCTACCGTAACAACGTATGTTGAAAGTGCTGCAGGTGTTGCTGAAGGTGGAAAAACAGGTATGACAGCTTTAACGGTTGCAATTATGTTTGCGCTTTCATTATTTTTTGCTCCGGTGTTTATGATTATTCCTGCTGCTGCAACGGCTCCAGCTTTAATAATTGTTGGTTTAATGATGATAACTCCAATTACAAAAATTGATTTGGACGATTTTACGGAAGCGATTCCTGCATTTTTCACTATTATTATGATGCCTTTAACGTATAGTATTGCAGAAGGAATTGTATTTGGTATGTTATCTTTTGTACTGTTAAAATTATTTACAGGAAGAGCTAAAGAAATAAAACCTATAATGTATATAATTTCAGTTTTATTTATAATTAAGTTTATGATGTAATTCTAAACATTTTATATAAAAAAAGCCTTTTTGAAAATTCAAAAAGGCTTTTTTTATATAAATTAAATTGTATTTATTCTTCGTGACTTCCTTTTATTGGTGTTGATTTGTTTGGTAAAATTAAGTTTAACAATACGCCAACAATTGATGCTAATCCAATTCCTGCTAATGAAAAATTACCATAAGAAATTTCAGCTCCTCCAATACCAATGGTTAAAATAATAGAAACAATCACTTGATTTCTAGTTTTCCCAAAATCTGTTTTGGCATCTACCAATGTTTTAATTCCAATACTGGCAATCATACCAAATAAAAGTAGCATAATCCCTCCTAAAACAGCTTGTGGTATTGTTTTTAATATTGCGCTTATCTTTCCTACTAATGAAAAAATGATTGCTGTTACAGCTGCAATTCGTAACACCCTAGGATCTACAATTTTAGTTAAAGCAACAGCTCCAGTAACTTCGGAATAAGTGGTGTTTGGAGGTCCTCCTAAAAAACCTGCAAAAGCGGTAGCAACACCATCACCTAATAATGTTCTATGTAATCCAGGGTCTTTTACAAATTTTTTGTTTGCTACTCCACCAATAGCATACATATCTCCAATATGTTCAATAATTGGAGCTACAGCAACAGGAATCATATAAATAATGGCTGCCCAATTAAATTCGGGTCTTGTAAATTTTGGTAGTACAAACCAAGCTGCTTCATTAACGGATGTAAAATCGACCAATCCAGAAATTATAGAAATAAGGTACCCAACAACAATTCCAATAAAAATAGGAATTAATTTTACAAGTCCTTTTGAATAGACAACAATAACAATAGCTGTAATTAAAACGGAAAGTGCAATAAGCCAGTTTGTTTTAGCCATATTAACTCCAACAGGAGCTAATGATAATCCAATAATCATAATTACCGGTCCAACAACAATGGAAGGAAATATTTTTTCAATAACTCGTAGGCCCCAAAGTTTGATTATTCCCGAGACAATTCCGTATACAAAACCAACAGCTATTAAACCTCCTAAAGTTCCTGCATAACCATATAATTTAGTAGCAGCTATTATAGGAGCAATAAAAGCAAAACTACTTCCTAAAAATACTGGGACTTTTCCTTTTGTAATTAAATGAAAAATTAGTGTTCCAACACCTGCTGTAAATAAGGCAACAGAAGGGTCAATATCTATTAAAAGTGGTACTAATACAGTTGCTCCAAAGGCAACAAATAAAAATTGAATTCCAACAAGAGTTCTCTTAATGGGGTTGTCTAGATTAATAATTTGTTCTTCTTCTGTATTTTGCATTATGAACGTTTTAAATAATTTTTAAAAGTAATCATAATAATCAAATTAAAGAAATGGAGTTTATAAGATCAGAACTGGTTTGAGTAAGTAATATTCCTAGATAAAGTGGAACTTTAATAAGCATCACTGAATAAGAGGACTCTTAAGAAGAATAAAATTGTATTATGAATAAAAAGACTATTATTTATGATTAAAGTTTATCTTTAATTATCACAAATAATAAATGACTTACTAAGAATTTGTTGAAATAAATAAAATGATATTTTATCTGAGTAGCATTAAAACTTAATTAGTTTTCTTTAAAGCTTGTTTTAAAATAATAAAGATTGAAGCTGTATAAGTTGCTGTCATAAAAAAACCAGATACCATAATTACATACTTCATAAAGTGTAAATCTTTCCACAATAAGTATATTCCACCAAATGTAAGAACGAGAGAAAAGAAAGGTTCTATCATTAAAAATAGTTTCAATTTTTGAGGAATATCTGTTGTAGCTAAAAGGAATGAAACCATAAAGAAGATTACAGACAGTGATAAAATATGACTATGAACTGTTGTCATAATTTCACCTTCCGATTTCTTAAATAACATTTTAGTAGCATTCTCATCCTCTTCGTTTCCTAAATAACGTTGCTCAATACCAGTAGGATTGGCATTTGTAGTAGACTTTACAAACGAAATTCCGCTATAAAAGCCAATACTTAAAGTGCAAATAAAAGCAACTATAAGTAACTTTATTTCTTTTGGAAATTGGTAAATAAGTCCTTTTAAAACCATTATAATATTTTATTATCATGTAAAATATCCAAATCTAATAAAAATAAATTTACTGCTTTGGTCATAGAAAGTGCAGAAATTGTGGCCCCTGAAATTGGAATAATATCTTTTTCGTATTGTAATTTATCTGAAAAAGTTTTCCCTATAAATTGTTTTAACCAACGTTTACTTCCTATTTCTCCTCCATAATCTTCTCTATACACCAACACTTTGGTTTTGGCAATAATCAGATTTTTGTCTAATAAAATAAGATAATCAAATTGGTCTGTTTTACTTGCTGCAGTATCTACAAACGCATAACCCACTAACTGCGAGTCGCTTTCTATTTTAAAAAGATGATCACCTCCTATTTTTTTTGGTAATAGTGCATTAATCGAATCATCAATTTTTATCAACTTCAATTCAAAATTAGTTATTTCAAAAACGCTCTTTACTTCCTTATTCACTTTTTTTAAAAGGTTGTTAGGTAAAGTAAAAGAAACCAATAGAAAGCTTACACTAATTATTGATATCGAAAAAAATCTTTTTAAAATCATGCTGCAAAAATAATTAGAATTAATCTAAATAAAAAGAAAAGCCAATTCAAATTAAAAATTTAAACTGACTTAACTACATTTAATAAAAAATATTTATTAGAACCAAACCCCTATTCCAAAGTTTAATTGGTTTACAGAAGCACTACCCGCTACTGCATTATTTTTAAATTGATAGTCTCCTTTAACAACTGCACCAGGAGCAATTTTATAGCTTAACCCTAGCGTCCATTCTTGTCTATCATAACTTAGGTCTTTTACCAAATTACCTGCTACTGAGGCATGCGTATTAAAATCTTCATATCTAACAAAACCAAATAATTGTTGTCTTTTATTTTGTGGTAATAAATTATAAGCCGCTTCTAAATAATATCCTTGCAATGCACTTCCTAAATTAGCACCTGTAGCAGTATTATATGCTTCTGTATCAGATAAACTTCCATGAATAAACTGACCTCTTGCAGTAAAACGTTGGTATGCATAACGTGCATCTAAACCAATCATAGCAAGACCTACATCTGCTCCATCAATATCTTCTACATCTGCAGGAGATTGAGTTCTACCAAAATAACCAGACAATCCTAAACGTAAACCAGGTAAGCCATAATAATCCAATTTTCCTGAGAAATTAACATTGTTCATGGTAGATTTTGCACCTTTTTGTCTTCCTCCTCTTAAACCATTGCTTCCACCAATTTTTCCGCCAGTAATGTTTCCATTTCCATCAGAAGTTGTAGAAGAAAAGCCATTAAAAATATAGGCTTGGTAACGCAGTGAAGCTTCGTTATATCTACCAGAAACTCCTAAACCTAATTCTCTCCAAGTGGTTGGTATTATAGCACCATCTATACTTGGTCTTTCTACACCATTAAAAGTTGTTGGTTCATGATATTCATTAATAATTCCCATTGGCACTAACATTAAACCTGCTCTTAGGTTTACATTATCACTAACTGAGTATTGTAAAAAGGCTTGCTCTACATACACTTCATTAACGTGTTCGAACTCTACCTCTGTAATAAATTGTGTTCTATCATCAAATTTATAACCAAATAATAAAACCAAACGTTGTACGTCTAATTCTGCATTATTATTCTCTTTTCTATTGTAAGTCAATTCTCCATAACCTCCTACAGTAACACCTTTTGTGTTAATATTACCATTTAAAATACGTTGTGCTGTATTTACCTGATTATTAGGATTATTAATTGAATCTTTTTGTGTGTTTTGTGCCGAAAAACTAAAAGTGGTAGCTACAGCAATAGCAAAAGTTAAAAATACTTTCATTTTATTTAGATTAATTACAAATAATTTTCCGCAAATATAAAATTGATTTTTACATTGACAAACATTATTTAGATTTAATTAAAATAAAACAACAATTAACTCATCAATAAGAAACTAGATGGTTTTTAAATAAGAAATAACAGCTTTTCTAATATCAAAATTTAGTTCCTCTGATTTAGGTGAATAAATAGATAACACTTCTTTGTTTTCTTCGGATAAAAAAGGAATATCAAACCCTTTTAATAAATAGTCAGAAAAGGCAACCGTATAGGTTTTATTAATGTCTAACTCTTGGTTTTTAATCATCCAATTCTCTCCTACTTTTTCGGCATTATAGCGTTGTAAATAAGCGCCAGTTCCTGCAGCTAGAACTCCATAATCTAACACTCTTTTTAATAAACGACCTTTAATTTTCACTTTTAAAATTGCACCTCCGTACGGTAACACTCTAAAAATATCAACCGCAGTAATATGACCGCTTAATTGATCATCTATTCTTATAGAACCGCCATTAACCAACGCACAATCTACCTCATCATTAAAACCAAAAGACATTGCCTTGGTAATAAGTTGCCCTAAATTTGTTTGTGTACTTCTAATTGGCGTATCTCTACCGTCTAAAGGTATTTTTGCTTCAAAAATAACTTCTGCAGGGTTTGTAATAACTTCTTTAATTTTTGATGTTAAAATAGTTTGCCATTTGCTAACGATCTTAGCTACTTTTTCATCTGATTTTATCGTTGCATTAATTTCTTTTAATTCTGATTTTACAGTCGTTTGCTTTGTTTTCTTATCATAAGAAACTCTATGTACATATACTGTTTTTGCATTGGCATCTGCTTTAGCAATACGTACGTTTCCAATAGTATCATAAGAATTGGTATGCTCATGACCGCCCATTATTAACGGCAAATCTGGTATTAACTCTGCTATTCTTTTATCATTATTTATTTTAACATGGGTTAAACCAAAAACAACGTCTACAGCATCTTTTATTGCCGCATAAGAACTTCTTGCTTTTACAAACATATTACCATATTCTACAAACTCTTTTGGGTTAGACGGAATACAAACACTTATAAAACCTACTTTTATTTTTGTTCCATCAGCATCAGAAAATTCTTTGATAAATGTCTCTCCTACATGTTCTTTATGACCATTTACTTCTTTGTAAAAAGGAATTGCTGCTTCTTTTGTTTTTTGTTTTACGTTGGCAGAAATCCAAGGAAAATTACTTTCATTTAATCTTTTCTGAAGGTCTTGTTGAGAAACATCAAACTCATGATTACCAAACGCTACCAAATCGAAATTCATAGCATTCATTACTTCTACCATTTGTCTTCCTCGTACTCTTTCTCCTGCTACTTTTATGGTTCCTAATAAAGACGGATTTAAAAAATCTCCCGCCATAAAAAGCATCGTATTTGGGTTTTCTTGCAGTAATTCTTTGTGTACGGTTTCTACTCTTGCCATTCCGCCATACTCTCCTCCTTGTATCGGTGCAATCTCATACACATCATTTAACTGTAAAAATGTAAAGTCTATTTTCTGATCATCTTTAGAACAAGATGCTAAAAATAAGATTGATAAAAAGTATAGAATTAATTTTGTGAATTTCATTTTAATTCAATTATAATTTAGTAAAAATAACCTTTCAACTGCGCTCAAGGTAACATTTTACAATTTGACAAAACATTGAGACTTTATTTTAACTTTGTTATTTTAAGATAAAATCTAGTACTTCTAAATAAATGTCTCTAAGGCCTTATTGTAAGCACTTTCAAAACTCATTGGTTTTATATTGGTATCTGCTTTTTGAGCAGTAAAATAACTCAATAATTTTTCTGTTGGCATATTACCCGTTAATTCGTCTTTTGCCATTGGGCAACCTCCGTAACCTTTAATTGCCCCATCAAAACGCAAACAACCAGCTTTGTATGCTGCATCTACTTTTTCATGCCATTTATCTGGATTGGTATGTAAATGGGCTCCAAATTCTATAGTTGGGTATGCTGAAATTAAATTTTTAAATAAATAATCTATAACTTCTGGGGTAGAACTACCTACAGTATCTGAAAGCGACAATGTTTTTACGCCCATTTTAGAAAGTTTCTCTGTCCACTCACCTACTATTTCCACATTCCAAGGATCTCCATATGGGTTTCCAAACCCCATCGATAAATACGCAACTACTTCTTTATTGGTTATATCGGCAATATTTAAAATTGCATCTAATGTTTCTAGAGATTCTTGTATCGTTTTGTGTGTATTACGCATTTGAAAGTTTTCTGATATTGAAAAAGGATATCCTAAATAATCAATTTCTTCAAACTGAGAAGCATCATTTGCGCCTCTAATATTGGCTATAATGGCTAACAATTTACTTTGCGTTCTAGACAAATCTAATTTTGATAAAACAGCTGCAGTATCTCGCATTTGCGGAATTGCTTTTGGTGAAACAAAACTGCCAAAATCAATAGTATCAAAACCCACTTTTAATAAGGAGTTTATATACAATGCTTTTTTCTCTGTAGAAATAAAATGAGATTTTATTCCTTGCATTGCGTCACGAGGACATTCTATGATTTTTACTTTTTTCATCAGAATCAAAGATAGAGATTCTAATGAACTGGCAAAATATTTTTTATTGAATATTGTCTCCTTTTTGGTACTTTCGTTTTCTTCTATGAGCAAATCAAAATACATTCTTCCAATAATCATTATTTCTCAGTTTTGTTGCACCTCTTTATGGTTTGCAAGCAACGGAGTAATGACTGATATAGTTACAAGTTTTAATTTAAGTGATATTGCATTAGGCTATTTAACTTCTGCAGTACAATTTGGCTTTATTATGGGTACTTTGGTATTTGCCTTATTTACCGTCGCAGACCGTTTTTCGCCATCTAAAGTGTTTTTTTTCTGTGCTATTTTAGGAGCTTTTTTCAATTTGAGACTTATTTTTGAAAATCAAACTTTTCTTACTTTAATAGGTATGCGTTTTTTAACAGGTTTTTTCTTGGCAGGAATTTACCCCGTTGGGATGAAAATTGCCACAGATTATTATCAAAAAGGATTGGGTAAATCTTTAGGATTTTTAGTGGTTGCCTTGGTTTTAGGTACTGCTTTACCTCATTTATTAAAAGATTTAATGCACGACTATTCTTGGAAAACAATTATAATTTCTATCTCTACTTTAGCCGCTTTTGGCGGATTACTAATGTTGCTTTTTGTACCTAATGGTCCCTATAGAACTGCTGGAAAAAAACTAGATATTACCATTTGTTTTTCAATATTTAAAAATATAAATTTTAGAAAAGCTGCTTTTGGTTATTTCGGTCACATGTGGGAGTTATATACCTTTTGGACCTTTGTACCTATTCTCTTAAAAGTCTATGCCAATTTACATGCTGATACGCATTTTAATATTCCTTTATTATCGTTTTTTATTATTGCAATAGGCAGTTTATCTTGTGTAATAGCAGGTTATTTATCTGAAAAATATGGACCTAAAAACATTGCTTACTTGGCTTTGTTTTTCTCTTGTGCTTGTTGTCTTGTTGCTCCGTTGATGTTTCAGCTAACAAATGAAAATCTATTTGTAGGATTTTTACTTTTTTGGGGAATGGTTGTTATTGCAGATTCGCCATTATTCTCTACGCTAGTGGCTCAAAATGTAGAGGCAAAAAACAAAGGAACAGCACTAACCATAGTAAACTGTATTGGTTTTTCAATTACTATTGTTAGTATTCAATTGATAAGCAGCTATACAGAAACTTCGGATTCTAACCTTATTTATCTGCTATTAGCAATTGGGCCTATTTTAGGTTTACTTACTTTTTCGAGAAAAAAAGTTGTTTTGTAATATTTACATGAGGTTTGTCTTTTAGAACAAAGAAATAAATCACATAAGGCTGATCAACTTGCTGTTATCACTGTTATGAGATTTCTCCTAACGTCGAAATGACAAGTAATACTTTAGGCTTTTATCAATACTCAAAGTGGTACAACTTCTAATGAGGGTAATCGTAAAATGTCTTGCTCAAAAGTATTAAAAATAAAAAACCAACATGTAGTTTTATCTTTTCAATCAAAAAGAAAAATCACACAAAGCTGACACATTTAATGTGATCATCCTTGTGTGATTTCTCCTAAAGTCGAAATAACAAATAATATTCTAAACCTTAGTCAGGACCCAAAGTTGCACTTCCTCTAAAGCGGTTACTTTTTTATTTCTTTTAGATTTATCAACCGGAGGTTTAATCGTTTTCTTTAAACACTTTTCTAGTTTAAAACGAATTCCTTTTGCCAATTCTTTTTCTATCGGATTCTCTTTTGTAAGATTTTTAATTTCTGCTGCATTCGAAAATAAAACAACTAACTTTCCTCCTTCAGCCAATTTATTACTTGCATCAGCAAAAAATTTAGGAAACAAGTTTTTGTTATAATAAACAGCTTCGTCTATATTTTCTTCATTAGAAATTGCTGGCAACCATGGCGGATTAAAAACAATTAATTCGGTTTCTTTTTCTATGGTTGCAAATAGGTTTCCGTAATTTAATTCAATTTTACGAGACAACTTAGTGTCTCCCATAAATTCTTTTAAACCTAAAATAGCATTCGGGTTTGTATCTGTACCAAAAACTTTCTGAAAACCATGTTGTACCATCTGAAAAGACAATACTCCACTACCAATACCAACATCTATGGCAGATTTCTTAGGTCCTTCGTAACGTTTTAACCAATTATCAAACAAGGTTAAATGATCGAAACGAGTAGGAAAATATACACCGTAATAAGGATGTACTTTGTTTCTTAAAACAGGTACTTTAACACCTTTGTTATATTTTTGCCACGCACTATTTAGTCTTTGTACTTCTGGAAACGTTAATAAAAAATCATTTTTACCAGTATACAATGTATGCAACCAACCAATTTTAGGAGCCTTATCTACCGCTACTTCTTGATTGGTGATTTTTAATAAAATTAAATTAGAAAGTCTATGATACTCTGCTCTAAAAGCATGTTGTTCTTTTAAGGTTTTATTAGGCAATCGAATTTTTAAATGTTTCTGTAACTCTTTTAAAAGTAACATTCCGTTGCTATAAAATTCAGTAATTAAAACCGATTTACCATCTCTCATCGCATACAAGGTTTCTCTTACATCTGTATGGCTATCAAATTTTAATAGCTCTTCACCTGGGCGAATTGGTGTTGGTTTGTTTATTTTTAATTTGGCACTCATCCGTTTTATTATGTATTAAATAGAATTGCAGACAAATGGTATTTGCAAAACCGTGTTTTAAGAATAGAATTAAAAAAATTTAGTAACCATCTATATTTAATTGGCTACAAAATTATATTTGACAAAGATACTTTTTAAAACCTAGTATACATGCCAATTACAGAAATAGCACAGATTAATACTTATACTTTTTAAATCTCTCAAATTATCAGTATTTCAAATCATTTTTTATGGAATCAATAAAAATAATAAAAGAAGTTTTTTCAGATAGAAATAATGAGTTTTTTATTCAGATATTTGTGTACAGAATACTTATTTACACAACAAAATGATTCAAAACGCTGTTTTAGAACAACTTCATAATTCACTTTCTGGTGATGTCCTTTTCGATAATTTACACAAAACTTTATACGCTACAGACGCTTCTGTATATCGTAAAATTCCTTTAGCGGTTGCATACCCTAAAGATGAAAAAGATATTAAAACCTTAATTGATTTTGCTACAAAAAATAAGATTACACTAATACCAAGAACTGCCGGTACTTCCTTAGCAGGACAATGTGTGGGTGATGGACTTGTAGTGGATGTTTCTAAACATTTTACCAAAATTATTTCTTTTGATGAAAAAGCAAAAACAATTACGTTACAACCTGGTGTTGTAAGAGATTCTTTAAACGTGTATTTAAAACCTTTTGGTTTGTTTTTTGGGCCAAACACCTCTACATCTAACCGATGTATGATGGGCGGAATGGTTGGTAACAACTCTTCTGGAAGTACCTCTATAAAATACGGTGCAACTCGTGATAAAGTAGTAGAAGTAAATGCTATTTTAAGTGATGGAAGCACTGCCGTTTTTAAAGAGATTACCTCTGCTGATTTTATCAAAAAAACAAAAGAAAACACCCAAGAAGGGCAAATCTATAAACATCTTTTTGATGAACTTTCTAACACAGAAAATCAACAAGAAATAAAAAATGAGTTTCCAAAAACAACCATTCATAGAAGATGTACCGGTTATGCGGTTGATGAATTATTAGTTTCAGATTTATTTGGCGGAACATCACCAACAGTAAATGTTGCAAAATTATTAACGGGTAGTGAAGGTACTTTGGCTTTTTCAACATCAATTACGTTGCAATTAGACAACCTGCCTCCTACACAAAGTATTATGGTGTGTACGCATTTTAAGACCATAAATGAAAGTTTAAATGCTACTATAATTGCTATGAATCACAATTTATATAATTGTGAGTTGATGGATAAAACCATTTTAGATTGTTCTAAAAACAATAGAGAATTAGCTAAAAATCGTTTCTTTTTACAAGGTGATCCAGAAGCTGTTTTAATGTTAGAAGTTTCTGCAAACACTATTGAAGAAACAGAAATTTTAGCAGATAAATTAATTGCAGATTTAGAAAAAAATAACTTTGGCTATCATCATCCAAAAGTATACGGAGCAGATATTGCTAAGGTGCATTATTTACGTAAAGCTGGTTTAGGTGCTTTGGCTAATATTGTTGGCGATAAAAAAGCGGTTGCTTGTATAGAAGATACAGCAGTTGCTTTAGAAGATTTGCCAAATTATATTAAAGAGTTTACCCAAATTATGACAAAATACCAACAAAATGCGGTGTATTATGCGCATGCTGGTGCTGGTGAATTGCATTTACGTCCGATTTTAAATTTAAAGAAAAAGGAAGATGTAGTTTTATTTAGAAAAATTACCACAGAAACTGCCCAGTTAGTAAAAAAATATAAAGGTTCTTTTTCTGGTGAACATGGAGACGGAATTGTGCGTGCAGAGTTTATTCCTTTAATGATTGGTGATAAAAATTATCAATTATTAAGACGATTAAAAAAAGCATTTGATCCTAACAACGTTTTTAACCAAGGTAAAATTACAGATGCTTTTGCGATGGATGAAAGCCTACGTTATGAAATTGGTAGAGATGAACCTACAATAAAAACCATTCAAGATTATTCTGATAGTGAAGGAATTTTAAAATTAGCAGAAAAATGTAATGGTTCTGGAGATTGTAGAAAACCTGTAGAAGCTGGCGGTACCATGTGCCCAAGTTACAGAGCTACAAAAGACGAAAAAGATACTACAAGAGCAAGAGCAAATACCTTGCGTGAGTTTTTAACCAACTCAGACCAAGCAAATAAATTTAATCACAAAGAGTTAAAACAAGTTTTTGACCTTTGTTTAAGCTGTAAAGCATGTGCGTCAGAATGCCCAAGTAATGTTGATATTGCTACGATGAAAGCAGAATTTTTATATCAATATCAAGAAGCAAACGGATATTCTTTTAGAAATAAATTATTTGCAAACAATGCTAAATACAATAAATTAGGAAGTGCTTTTCCTGCTATTACTAACTTTTTTACCAATTCTACACTTGCTAAAAAAGTTTTAGGTGTAGCAGTAGAGCGTTCAGTGCCTAAATTAGCCAATCAAACGTTGGCTAGTTGGTTAAAGAAGCATCATCCTAAAACATCTAAAAAAGCGGTTTATTTATTTAATGATGAATTCACGAATTTTTACGATGCAGAAATTGGACAAGATGCCGTTATTTTATTAGAAAAATTAGGCTACGAAGTAAAAACCGTTGCACATGATGAAAGCGGAAGAAGTCATATTTCTAAAGGATTTTTAAAAGAAGCGAAACAAATTTGTAATAACAATGTGGCTAT
The DNA here is from genome assembly GCF_038024045.1 of Polaribacter staleyi. Lineage (NCBI taxonomy): Bacteria > Pseudomonadati > Bacteroidota > Flavobacteriia > Flavobacteriales > Flavobacteriaceae > Polaribacter > Polaribacter staleyi. The sequence goes on from NZ_CP150665.1 coordinate 777,757, forward strand.
TTTTAAAGATATTATAACAGACGAAACTCCGTTATTAGGTGTAGAACCTTCTGCAATTTTAGGATTTAGAGACGAATATATTCGTTTAGCTGATGATAAAGCATCCGCAGAAAAAATTGCGAAAAACAGTTTTACGTTCGAAGAGTTTTTAGCCAAAGAGTTAGAAAAAGGGAATATTGATACATCTCTATTTACAAATGACGCTAAGACTTTAAAAATACACGGACATTGTCATCAAAAAGCATTGTCTGGCACGCATGCTAGTTTTCAAATTTTAAATATCCCTAAAAACTATTCGGTAACAATTATCAATTCCGGTTGTTGCGGAATGGCAGGTTCTTTTGGGTATGAAAAAGAACATTATAAAGTTTCTATGCAAGTTGGTGAAGATACTTTGTTTCCAAAAATTAGAAACACCCCACAAGAAACGCAAATTGTTGCGGCAGGTACAAGTTGTAGACATCAAATTTTTGATGGTACAAAACGTGTTGCAAAACACCCAATAACTATTTTAAAAGAAGCATTAGCATAATGGCAAAATACAAAGCAGATTCAGAAAGATATAATAAAATGACCTACAGAAGAACAGGGAATAGCGGTTTGCTTTTACCTGAACTTTCTTTAGGTTTATGGCATAATTTTGGTAAAAATGATGATTTTGAGAATGCTCGAAATTTATTAAAATGTGCCTTCGATAACGGAATTACACATTTTGATTTGGCAAACAACTACGGACCGCCTTATGGTTCTGCTGAAAAAACATTTGGTAAAATTTTAAAAAAGGATTTTAAAAAATACAGAGATGAATTAATTATTTCATCGAAAGCGGGGTATGATATGTGGGAAGGTCCTTATGGGAATTTTGGTTCTAAGAAATATTTAATTTCTAGTTTAGACCAAAGTTTAAAAAGAATGGACTTAGAATATGTTGATATTTTTTACCACCACAGACCAGATAACGATACTCCTTTAGAAGAAACCATGGGGGCTTTAGATTTAATGGTAAGACAAGGAAAGGCTCTGTATGTTGGTCTATCTAACTACAGACCAGAAAGAGCAAAAGAAGCATTTAAAATATTAAAAGACTTAGGTACTCCGTGTTTAATTCATCAACCAAGATATTCTTTGTTTGATCGTTGGATAGAAGATGGATTGATAGATTTATTAGGGAATTCTGGAGTTGGCGCTATTTGTTTTTCTCCTTTAGCACAAGGAATGTTAACCGACAAATATATTGATGGATTGCCTAAAGACTCAAGAGCTGTAAAAGATGGTCGTTATTTAAAAACGGATAAAGTAATTGAAATGCTGCCTAAAATAAAAGCTTTAAATGAAATGGCTAAAAGTAGAAATCAAAATTTAGCACAAATGGCAATTTCTTGGATTTTAAAAGATGATAGAATTACGTCCGTATTAATTGGAGCTAGTAAAACCTCTCAAATTTTAGATAGTGTAAAAGCAACCGAAAACACCATTTTTTCAGAAGAGGAATTAGTGCAGATTAATACTATTTTACAATAAATATATTTTATTTTTCTATACAAAAAAAACACCCTTTTATATATTGTATAAAAGGGTGTTTTTTAGAGACTAATTATTGTTATTCTAAACCACCTTCCTCTGCTAATAAAGCAAAAAACTTATTTAGATTAGGCATAATAATAATTCTTGTTCTTCTGTTTTTTGCTCTATTTTCTTCAGTTGTATTAGAAAACAAAGGCATTGTATCTCCTCTACCAGCTGCAATTAATCTACTTCCATCTATCTTAAATTTATCTTGTAAGAGTCTCACAATAGAAGTCGCTCTTTTTACACTTAAATCCCAATTATCCTGCACACTTACATTATTAATAGTTTGTGAATCTGTGTGCCCTTCTATCATTACATCTATACTTGGCTCAGATTCTATAATGTCTGCTAGTTTTGTTATTAGCATTAATGCACCTTGTTTAACTTTATAGCTTCCTGTATTAAATAACAATTTATCAGAAACAGAAATCATCACAACAGTTTGGTCAATGTCTATATTTATATCATCAGAATTTTGAAGTTCGTTAGAAACAAAAGTCTTTTTAAAAATATTATAAGCAACTACTAGGTTTAAAGTATCTTTAAAAGTCTTTGCTTTTTTTAACTTCTTAGGATCAATTTTGGTTAAAGTTTTATTCATTAACGTTCTTCCCTTTTTAGAAATAACAGGCACACCGTTAACCACTTTAAACTTTAGCGCATTTTCTTTTTCTAAAGTAACATTATCACTTTTTAGAGAATTAATTTTATCATTATACGCTTGCACTCTTTGATCAATTTTTTCAAATTTCAGTTCTAACTTTTGCAAATTACCTTTAGCATCTACATACTTTGTTTCTAAATCTGCATACTTTTTTTTAGAAACACAAGAAACTGATATTAAAGCAACTAACAAGATAAATAAATTTTTCATATTTCTTTTATTTATATCAATAGTACGATTTTATTATTTTTATTACAAATAAAAGAAAAAACTAAATCCTTTATCCACAAAATTTTATCATAATTATTGCACTATTATCAAAGCCGAATCTTCTTTTTTAAAAGCTCCTTAAAGATTAAAAACCATCTTTATTTATCAATGTAAAAATCAAAAAAAAGGACATAAAAAAAGCTCCTGTTTAAAGGAGCTTTTTTAGAATATTAAAAAGATAATGTTAATTATCTGAAAGTTGATCATCAGCAATTAAAGCAAAGAATTTATCTAAATTTGGTAGAATTACAATTCTTGTTCTTCTATTTTTTGCTCTATTAGCGTTTGTAGTATTTTCTACTAAAGGCACAGTAGATCCTCTACCGGCAGCAATTAATCTGCTTCCTTCAATTTTATATTTACTTTCTAAAAGACGTACAATAGACGTTGCTCTTTTTACACTTAAATCCCAATTGTCTTGCACCGTAGCATTGTTAATTGTTCTAGAATCTGTATGACCTTCAATCATAACATCCATACTAGGTTCTGACTTAATAACGTTTGCTAATTTTTCAATTAAACTATAAGCACCTCTTTTAACTTTATAACTAGCCGTATTAAATAACAATTTATCAGAAACAGAAATCATAACCACTGTTTGATCAATATCTATATTAATGTCATTAGAATTATTTAAATCTGAAGTATTCATCTTATTTTTTAAATTATAAGATATTGCCAAGTTTAAAGAATCTTTTAAAGTTTCTGCCTTAGAAAGTAACGCAGGATCTACTTTAGATAAAGTAGCTCTCATTCTTTCTCTAGTATTATTAGAAATAACGGCCGTTTTACCAACCATATCTAACTTTACATCATTGGCATCTTGTAAGCTTGAGTTATCACTTTTTAAAGAATTAATTTTTTCGTTATAACGAGCAACTCTACTTTCTATTTTTGCAAACTTACCTTCTAAAGCTTCTTTTTCTAAAGTTGTTTTTTGAAGCGCTCCTTTAGTATCTACATACTGATTTTCTAAAGCAACATACTTTTTTTTAGAAACACATGATGTTGCCAATAAAGAGATGGCAACAACTGGAATAATTAATTTTCTCATTCTTTTACGTTTTATTTAATAGTTATACTCTAAACCCTAAAAAAGGTTAATTATTATAAATTTATATTAGTTTTAGTTCTTTTTAACTAAAAATGTTAAAAACCCCATTATAGCATTCAATTATGGGGTTTTCTTTCAATATATTATACAATAAATATAGATTCTATTTATTTTAGTGAACTTAAACTACTTTTTATTGTTTCTATTTTTGCAATTGTATCAGACTCTTTTTTACGTTCTAATTCTAATACTTTTTCTGGAGCATTAGATACAAAACGCTCATTAGATAACTTCTTTGTAATTCCGAATAAGAAACCTTCTGCTCTTTTTAATTCTGCTTCTAGTTTTTTAATTTCAGCCTCAACATCTATATTTTCTATAGAAATAGGTACAAAGTACTCATTAGATTTTACTCTAAAGGATGCACCTTCTACTTTTTCTGAAACGTAGTTTATAACAGCAGTATTTGTTAATTTCTGAATAACAGCATCAAATTCTTTAGTGCTTTTATCATTATCAATTACAAACAATTCTACCGTATCTTTAAAAGAAATGTTTTTATCTTTTCTGATGGTTCTAATTCCTGATACAACTCCGGTTGCAAATTCGAAATCTTCAATAATCTTTGCGTCAAAATCTTTAATTACTGGATATTTTGCAATAATTAAGGCTTCTTCTGGTTTTCTATCTGCAATGTATTGCCAAATATCTTCTGATAAAAATGGCATAAATGGATGCAATACTTTTAAGTTATTTTCTAAAACTTCTATAATATCATCAAATGTCTTTTTATCTATTGGTTGTTGGTATGCAGGCTTTACAATTTCTAATAACCAAGATGAAAAATCATCATTAATTAATTTATAAATTGCCATTAAAGCATCACTTAAACGATATTTAGAAAAATGATCTTCTATTTCTGCTAACGTTTTTTGAAACTTTGCCTCATACCATTGCAAACCTATTTTAGAGGTTTCTGGTTGCGATAAACTTGTATCTACTTCCCAACCTTTTATCAAACGGAAAGCATTCCAAATTTTATTAGCAAATCCTTTTCCTTGCTGACATAAATCTTCATCAAACATTAAATCGTTTCCGGCTGCAGAACTTAATAAAAGCCCTACTCTTACTCCGTCTGCTCCATAATCACTAATTAACTTTAAAGCATCTGGCGAGTTCCCTAAAGATTTAGACATTTTACGTCTTTGTTTATCTCTAACCAAACCAGTTAAATACACATTGTTAAAAGGTTTTTCGTCTTTATATTCATAACCTGCAACAATCATTCTTGCTACCCAAAAGAATAAAATATCTGGTCCGGTAACTAAATCGTTTGTTGGGTAATAATATTTAATTTCTTCGTTCTCTGGATTTCTAATTCCGTCGAACACAGACATTGGCCATAACCAAGAAGAAAACCAAGTATCTAGTGCATCTTCATCTTGTTTTAAGTCGTTAGTTGTTAGTGTTGAGTTTTTAGTTTTCTCTTTCGCAAGCTCAAGAGCAGCTTCAATATTCTCTGCAACTACAAAATCTTCTTTTCCGTCTCCGTAGAAAAAAGCAGGAATTTGTTGTCCCCACCAAAGTTGGCGAGAAATATTCCAATCGCGCACATTTTCCATCCAATGACGGTAGGTGTTTTCAAATTTCTTTGGATATAAATTGATTTCTGCATCTTCTCCCAAAACTGCATCAATTGCAGGTTGCGCAAGATCTTTCATCTTTAAAAACCATTGATCAGACAATCTAGGTTCTATAACCGCTTTTGTTCTTTCTGAAGTCCCCACTTTATGAACGTGAACTTCTGTTTTTACTAAAATTCCTTTTTCTTCTAACTCTTTAGCAACCTCCTTACGAACAACAAAACGATCTTTTCCTTGATAATGTAATCCGAAAGAATTTAAAGTAGCATCGTCATTAAAAATATCGATAACCTCTAAATTGTGTTTATCACCTAAATTTTTATCATTTTCATCGTGTGCAGGTGTTACTTTTAAACAACCTGTACCAAACTCTAAATCTACATATTCATCTTCTATAATAGGCACTACTCTATTAGATAAAGGTACAATTGCTTTTTTCCCTTTTAAATGCGTAAAACGCTCATCATTTGGATTGATACAAATTGCAGTATCACCAAAAATAGTTTCTGGTCTTGTAGTAGCAATTGTTAAAGTATCATCAGATCCTTCAATTTTATATTCTAAATAATACAAGTTTCCTTGTCTTTCTTCGTGAATTACTTCTTCATCAGAAAGTGTCGTTTTTGCTTCCGGATCCCAGTTTACCATTCTGTAACCTCTGTAAATTAAACCTTTGTTGTATAAATCAACAAAAACTTTAATTACAGATTCAGACATTTCCGGATCCATAGTAAAAGCAGTTCTTTCCCAATCGCAAGAAGCTCCTAGTTTTTTTAATTGTTCTAAGATAATTCCTCCGTATTCATCTTTCCAATCAAAGGCATGTTGTAAAAACTCTTCACGCGTTAAATCGCTTTTGCTTATACCTTGTTCTTTTAATTTGGCAACCACTTTTGCTTCTGTAGCAATAGATGCATGATCTGTACCGGGAACCCAACATGCATTTTTACCTAACAAACGTGCACGTCTTATCAATACATCTTGTATGGTATTGTTTAGCATATGCCCCATGTGTAATACTCCTGTTACGTTTGGCGGCGGAATTACAATTGTGTAAGGCTCTCTTTCATCTGGCGTAGAATGAAAATAGTTGTTTTTCATCCAGTAGTCGTACCATTTATCTTCTACTTGGCTTGCATCATATTTAGATGGAATTGTCATACTTTGGTATTGTTTTTGTAATATAGTTAGCAAAAGTACAATTATCTATTTTCTAGAGAAAATTAGTAGTTGATTTTTTAAAACAAATTATTAGTCTTAATTTTACAGTATAAAATATTTATTATGAAAACCTTTGGTACATTATTAGTAATCTTCTTTATTTCTTTTTCTATAAACGCGCAAGAATTTAAATTTGAAGAAGAAACAATTAACTATGGTAAAATTGATAAAAATTCTAATGGAGAAAGGGTATTTGTTTTTACAAATATTGGAGACCAACCATTAATTATAAAAAACATTCAGTCTTCTTGTGGTTGTACGGTTCCTAAAAAACCAGAACACCCAATTATGCCAGGAGAAAAAGGCGAAATTAAGGTTTCTTATGATACCAATAGAGTTGGTGGTTTTTCTAAAACAATTACTGTTTTTTCTAATGCTAAAAACCCTAGAAAGCCAATAAAAATTAAAGGTTTTGTAAATAAAGAAATTTCTTTCGAGAAAGAAAAAAGTGTAGTAACAGATCATTAAACTTTTTTTTCTAAACGAAATTCGAATTTCATTTTTGTCCCATTTCGCATAACTGTAATTCTAATTTTCTTTTTATCTTTTTCTCGAAATTTGTGAATAATGTGTTCAATATCTAATTGATGGGCATGTTTTCCGTTGATATTTAGTATAATATCATCTTTTAATAAACCTGCTTTTTCTGCGGCTGAGTTTTTTACAACATGCCTAATAATAAAAACAGGTTTAAATTTAAAAGAATATTTAGTACCAAAAGACACCGTATTTTTATCTGACAATTCGTTATTAAAAATATCTGTAAACTTTTCTACGGTTTCTTCTTTTACTAATTGTTTGCCATTATAACCAATATCTAGCCCACTCATATTATAATTAAAATCTGAAGAAAAGGAACCATTCTTTTTTAAAGTAATTTTTTTATTCGGATAATCAATCCAAACTTTAAACCTACTTAAAATACCGCCTCCAATACTGCCGTTTCTTGCTTTAAATTTTCTAGCATTGTGGGTAGATACTGAATCTAAAAAAGAAACCGTTGGATTTTTAATTACAAACCTACCTAATTTAAATTTAGAGGCTCTACTTCTATTTCCAAAAATAGATCCACTTAATCCTTCGCCTAAAATATCTTTAAAAAATAATTTAGGTGTTCTAATCATTTTTTTAGAATTTTCGAAAAGCCATACCGCATCACTTCCTCCAGAATCTACCAATAGTTTTACATCTGTATATGTATTACCAACGGTATCTAAGCTAACTTTAGCATTCACATAAGGTTTCTTTCTATAAAACTGAAACGGAATGGTTTCACATTTTTTACACTTTTTGTAACTAAATGTTTTAGGATTGTAAAAATGAATTTTTTTAGTTTTATAATTAATTTTTACAATTACGTTTCTCAATAAATTATATCCAATAATACCATGTATGGTTGTTCCCATTTTGCTTGATAAATCAAAAAAATCTTTTAAAACAACATAAATAGTCTCACTATTACTTTCTAACCCCCTAATTTTAAACGTATTTTCTTTAGAAATTAAAGCATCTACGGCATCACCACTACCTAAACCACGTAACTGAACATTTGAAGTATTTAACAAACCAATACTATCTTTATCGGTTAAACTAAATAGAATCGTTTTATTAACACCTGTATCTAAAATAAAAGACAGTTCCTTACCATTAATCTCTATAGGAATTACAATTAAATTATTAATCAATTTAAAACGAATTTGCTCTGTATGTTTTACTCCATTAAAATAAAACCCCGTTTGAGAAATCGCCTCAAATGAAAAAAATAATGATACAATAATAAGAAAGCAGGTTTTTATCAAGTTTATTTATTTTACAAATACAATATAAGATATTAAACGATACCATTTCTAAAACATCACATGTTAAAGTTTCTTTAATATACTCTTTTAAATAAAATATATTTCGGAAATTCGCATAAACAAATATTTAAAACATAACTATGCCTGCAATATCTAAGAAAGGATTAAAAATGCCAGAATCACCAATTAGAAAATTGGTACCATATGCCGAAGATGCTAAAAAAAGAGGTGTTAAAGTATTTCATTTAAATATAGGTCAACCAGATATAAAAACACCACAAGTAGCTTTAGATGCTGTAAAAAATAATACAATTACAACATTAGCGTATGCGCGTTCTGAAGGTTCTGAAGAATATAGAAACAAACTTGTTTCTTACTATAAAAAACACAATGTAAATGTTACTGCAGACAATATTGTAATTACAACAGGAGGATCTGAAGCCTTAATTTTTTCTATTGGTAGTATTACAGACCCAGGTGATGAAATTATTATCCCTGAGCCTTTTTATGCAAATTACAACGGTTTTTCTACCGCCTCAGGCGTTACAGTTGTTCCCGTAATTTCTAAAATTGAAAACAATTTTGCCTTACCAAAAATTGAAGAATTCGAAAAATTAATTACAAAGAAAACAAAAGCAATTTTAATTTGTAACCCTGGTAATCCTACCGGATATTTATACTCTAAAAAAGAAATTCAGAAATTAAAAGAAATTGTTTTAAAACACGATTTATATTTAATTGCTGATGAAGTGTATAGAGAATTTACTTATGATGGTTTAACACATACCTCTGTTTTGTCTTTAGAGGGTTTAGATGAAAATGCTATTATTATAGATTCTGTTTCTAAACGTTACAGTATGTGTGGTGCAAGAATTGGTTGCATTGTTTCTAAAAATAAAGACTTTATAAAAACGGCTATTAAATTTGCACAAGCACGTTTAAGTCCACCAACGTACGCTTTAATTGCTAGTGAAGCTGCTTTAGATACACCTCAACAATATTTTGATGATGTAAAAGAAGAGTATGTAGAAAGAAGAAATACACTAATTGCTGAGTTAAGTAAAATTGATGGTGTAAAAGTGGCAAATCCAAAAGGCGCTTTTTACTGTGTTGCCCAATTGCCTGTAAATGATGCTGATCATTTTGCAAAGTGGTTATTAGAAGATTTTAATTTAAATAACGAAACTGTTATGGTAGCCCCTGCTAGTGGATTTTATTCTACGGAAGGTGAAGGTAAAAACCAAATTAGAATGGCCTATGTTTTAAACAAAAGCGATTTAATTAGATCTGTAGAAATTTTAGGTGAAGCTTTAAAAGTTTATAAAGACTAGTTATAACAATAATTACCTAGCTATATTATAGTAAAAAAGCACTCATGGATTTTCTGTCTGTGAGTGCTTTTTGTATATTAGTTAACAAAGCTAAATAAGCAAATTGAACATAAAAAAACTGAGAAATTTTAAATGAATGATTAAAATAGTAAAAGTAGGTATTGAGTATGCAGAATTAATTGCAGAAATTGGAAAAAAAGCTTTTTTAGAATCTCACGGACATAGTGCATCTACTGAAGATATTCATAATTTTATTTCTAAGACTTACAATAAAGGAAGTATATCTAAAGAGTTTGAAAACACTAAAGTTCAATATCATCTTATTTATTTAAATGATAAAGTTGCTGGGTATTCTAAAATTGAATTGAGCAGTTCTAATAAGAATATTAACACAATAAACGTAACAAAACTAGATCGTTTATACCTTCTAAAAGAGTTTTACGGACAAAAATTAGGTGCTAAACTATTAGATTTTAACATTGAATTGTCTAAAAAAAACAACCAAAAAGGTATCTGGTTAGCTGTATGGACAGAAAACCAAACCGCTATTAAATTTTACACAAAAATAGGCTTTAAAATTGCAGGAGAATATAGTTTTAAACTATCAGAAACAAAATCAAATCCAAATCATATCATGTTTCTTAAATACGAGTAGCATTCGTTCAAAAAGTATAAAACTTATTACTGATAAAAATCAATTAAAAAAACTGAATTAAATGTCTGGAGAAACAAATTTAACTGAATTAATAAAAGGAATGACTCCGAAGTTAAATGACGGAGAGTATGTGTTTTCTACAATAAAAGATATTCATCTAATTGACAGAAATGATTCTGTTTGCGAATTCAAAGAAGAGGAAGGAACCTCTATTGTAATTGAAAAAAATAAAGCAGACAAACTAAACCTTAAGTACCATTATGTTGCTTCTTGGATTACACTTACCATTCACTCGTCTCTTGATGCTGTTGGTTTAACTGCAATATTTTCAACAGAATTAGCAAAAAATGATATTAGCTGTAATGTAATTGCAGGTTATTATCACGATCATATTTTTGTAGATAAAAAAGACGCAGAAAAAGCAATTAAAGTTTTGATTGCATTATCTAAAAAGCAGCTATAAAAATTAGTAACAACACGTTAAAAATTAGAAATGAAAAAAATATTTTTAATAATTATAGTAAGCATAACTTGTTTAAGTTATAGTTTTAGCCAAGAATTACAAAATGGAGAAAAAAGATGGAGTGCTGAAAAAAAACTTACATCAAACGATTTTAAAATAAAAACTAGTGACAATAATAATCAAAATATTTACAGTCAATTTGTAATTTCATATTCCGCAAAAGGATTTGATTTTTTGAAAAAAAATCTAAATAAAAACGTTGAAAATTTATTTTCAGGAAATGCTTCTTGGATTGATACCTCAAGAGTAAAGAGTATTGATCAACAAATAAAATTTCAACAAACTCAATTTGATCTTGCCGAAATTCACGCACGAAAATTTAGACAGCAATTATTTTTAAAGAAATGGAAAATAACCAAAGGTTTTGACATACTAAAAAAGATTAGTAATGAAATAATGGCCGAATTTTCTGAAGCTAGGATGAACCTAATTAAAGAAACAGAGAGTGGTCTTAATCAAGAAAAATTAATGATCTGGAAAGAAAAAATTTCTAATGAGTTAAAAGGATTGTATGAATTTAGGTTTGAAAATAAGAAGAAGATAAAACGAAAAAAGTAAAACCGAGGAAAACACGATATCTAAAAAAACATTAACTGTTGTTTAAGGTAAAGCTATTTACTCTTTTACCAACTCTCCATACCTCCACAATATTATAACCCATTAAAAAAATGAAATATAAATCCTTTGAAACTGAAAGACTGATTATACAGCCAACTTCTGACAGTGATGCTGAATTTATTTTAGCCCTTTTAAACACACCAAAATGGCTTACATATATTGGCGACAGAAACATAAAAACGGTTGAAGACGCTAAAGAATATATCAAAGAAAAAATGGTTCCGCAACTAGAAAGACTTGGTTATTCTAATTACACTTTGGTAAGAAAACAAGACCATCAAAAAATAGGATCTTGTGGATTATACGACAGGGAAGGATTAGAAGGAATTGATATTGGTTTTGCTTTCCTTCCGGAATATGAAAAAAAAGGATTTGCTTTTGAAGCAGCAAATAGATTAAAAAATGCCGCTTTTAATGATTTCAAAATTACATCTATTGGTGCCATCACATCAAAGGAAAATACTTCTTCTCAAAAATTGTTAGAAAAACTGGGACTCAAACTTGTTGGAACAACCCAATTACCAGATGAAGAGGAAGAACTGTTATTATATAAAATTGAAAACCACCCAAAAAACTAATTGACTTTAACTCTATAAAATCTGATCCTTTGAAAGTAAAAATGGCTGAAATACAAATTGACAATATTACACGAGATATATTTGTGCAGCATTCGAATAATCATACATCTGAATCGGATATTATTTAACTTTTAAATAAAGTTGTTTTAAAAGTTCCATTTACAATTCAACGTCATAAAGAAAATATCTTAATTAATTCTAAGTTAATCGTAACAGAAAATAATGATGGAATAACAATAAAACTGTTTAGTAATTTTGTTAAATTTGTTCTCCTTTCTTTATTAATAGGAATCGTTCCATCGCTCTTATTTTTGTTATTATATGCAAGTATAAAATTATTTATAATTTACTCAATCATTATTTCATTGATTGTTTTAAGAATGTTTTATAAAAACACAAAAAAAATAAGTGAACAGTATTTGGCTAAAATTAAGGAAGATTACATTTAATTTTTTAGACCATAAAACGGAATTGGAAAATTACGGGAGGTATCTAAAAAGACCTCAACTCAAAATTTTGAAAAATAAATGAAGATTCAAGAAAACATATCCTTAAAAAAATACAATACGTTTGGTATTTCTGTAAACGCAAAACGTTTTATTACTGTTGATTCTGTCTATCAATTACAACAACTTTTAAAATTTGAAAAAGACCTCTTTTTAATTTCCGGAGGAAGTAATATGTTACTTACAAAGGATATTGAAAAGTTAGTGGTTCATATTGATATTAAAGGTATTTCTATTGATAATGAAGATGATAATGCTGCATATATTACAGTAAATGCTGGTGAAAATTGGCACGAATTTGTGTTATGGTGTGTTTCTGAAAACTATGGTGGTATAGAAAACTTATCATTAATTCCAGGTAATGTAGGTACCTGTCCTATTCAGAATATTGGTGCATATGGCGTAGAGGTAAAAGATACCATTACAAAAGTAGAAGCATTAGAAATTGAAACGGGTAAACTAGTTCAGTTTTCTAATGAAGTCTGTAATTTTGGTTATAGAAATTCTATTTTTAAAAATGAAGAAAAAGGGAAATATATTATTACTTCTGTTAGTTTTAAGTTGACAAAAAACAACCATAACCTAAATTTTTCTTACGGAGCTATAGAAACAGAATTAACTTCTAAAAACATAAAAAAACCAACTTTAAAAGATATTTCTGATGCTGTAATTGCTATTAGAAAATCGAAACTTCCAGACCCTAAAGAAATAGGAAATAGTGGTAGTTTTTTTAAAAACCCAGTAATAGCAACTTCTCAATTTTTAGAACTACAAAAAGAACATACCAACATACCAAGTTATAAAATATCGGATACTGAAGTGAAAGTTCCTGCAGGTTGGTTAATAGAACAAGCAGGTTTCAAAGGAAAACGTTTTGGTAACTATGGCGTTCATGAAAAACAAGCGTTGGTTTTAGTTAACTATGGTAATGCCACTGGGAACAAAATTTATCAGCTTGCTGAAAAAATAAAAGAAACCATCTTTAAAAAATTTGGAATTCCTTTAGAAATTGAAGTGAATATTATTGCATAAAAAACCTCATCAAATTAAGGATGAGGTTAGAGTTAGAAATATAATATTCCCCCAAATACTATATTTCTAATTTTAATGTTTTAATATCTGCTATTAATTGTTTCACAGAGTTCTTACTTAAACCGTTGTAAATACCTCTAATACGTTTATTTTTATCGATAAGAATAAAGTTTTCGGTGTGTAAAAAATCATCAATGCTTTTTGGTTTCCCTAAATCTTCTTCTACAAAATACCATTTTCTGCCTAAATCGTAAATTTCTTTTTTATCACCTGTAACCAAATGCCAGTTCTTACCAATTTCTTTATCTATAGCATATTTTTTTAACTTCGCTACAGAATCTATGCTAGGCGTTACAGAATGTGAAAGCAATAAAACGTTGTTATCATCTTTAAAAGCATCTTGCACTAAAGACATATTACTAGTCATTTTCGGGCAAATACCAGGACACGTCGTAAAGAAAAAATCGGCCACATATATTTTATTCTCAAAGGTTTTCTGAGTAATATTTTTTCCATTCTGATCTGTTAAACTAAAATCTGGAATGGTATGAAAAGTTTTTAATTGATCACTTTTAGCAGCTATCCATTTAGGTGTAAAAGAAGCTTCATTATAATAAGGTAAAACGTCAGTTTTACTAGAAATTTCTTTATGATCTGTTTTTTTACAACTTAAAAAAAGAAATAAACTTACTATAAAAAAACTATATATCTTTCTTTTCTTCAACTTTTTCATTTTTTAATTGATAACATAAATTTGCACGCTTCATACCAAAGGTTCTTCCATTTTTAGCTTCATAGTTTACATAAATCTTACCATTTTGTAACCAAGCTTTTTGCAAACCATTTTCATTTCCTTTTAATAAATGCCTTTCTTTAGACATTGTTCCGTTTGGATACCATTGGCGCTCTACACCTTCTAGCTTACCCTTTTTGTAGTTTGCATCAAAAGCTAAAGTTCCGTTTTGCCACCAAGCTTTATAACTCCCTACAAGTACGTTTTGTTGATAATGCGAAGCCATTTTTAAAACACCACTTTTAAACCAAACTTTGTAAACACCTTCTTTTTTACCATTGTAAAAACCGGTTTTTTCTTTTAAAGTATCATTGGCGTGGTACTTTACTGCAAATCCGTTAAAAAGTGCATTTTTATAATACCAATTCCCTTCATTACCATTTAAAACTAAGCTATCTTTATGAATAACAATCTCACTGTTGATTTCTACTTTTTTTACAACAGCATCCTTTTTTGTATTATTGGTTGAAGAATTACAACCAATAACACAAATTAAAAAAAAGGGAAATAATAATTTTAAAAACTTCATTTTAGTAACCTTGATAAGGACCTTCAAAAGCAATATAAGAACCTGTAGTAGCATATAATTCGTTTATAATATGATAATGATATTCCTCTATTCCATCAGAATGTTGCGTTGTTGATGTATGACCTCCAGAAGTATCTAAATCTGTTGGATACGTACCGGTAGCGTTACATTTTCTACCATATAAGAAAACTCCATCTAATAAAATACCAACTAAGTTCTTATCATCATTAGAAAATGCTTTAGGTTCTAAATGATAATGATAAACTCCAGGACCAATATGTGCTCCTGTCCAATCTAAACTTGCTGCTGCTTGATCTAAAGCTCCGTTTCCTTCTTGATCGTTAAATATAGAAGCTCCACTAACTGCAATACCTATGGTGTTTAGTTGTGTACTAACGGTACTACCCGTTAAATTTGGAGTAGCATCTACCGTAATGGTAACCGCATTGTTATTACTAGACATAATAGATGGCGTAGTAGCTACACTAGATTCTTCTCTATATAATTCATTTCCTTCTCCCCAATAAACAGTTTCATGGTTTGGTAAACCCGTAGTTTCTATAGTAACAGTTGTACCGCTATTAGATAAATAAATATCTGTAGCTTCTGTATTAAATTCAGCATAAGCTGCATGTAATTCTGTAATTACCGTATCTGTATCGCTAACATCTATATCTGTATCTGTATCTCCTTCTGAATCTGAAGTACAAGCTGCAAAGGCAGAAAAAAGAAATACAATAAGTGATGTGGTTTTGATAAATTGGTTTTTCATTTTTTTAGTGGTTTTGGGTTATTTAATATTTAGATGCAAGTTCTATAATAAACTTGCGTTTTATTTTCTATTTGGTTTTGCACCTTTCTCTAATTCTTCTTTAGAAATGTATCCGTCTTTGTTACTATCAACCTTAGCAAAATGTTCTTTTAATGGTCCCTTAACTTCTTTTTCTGATAACTTTCCATCTTTATTAGAATCCATCATTTTTAATAGTTCATCAAAACCTTTACGTCCACCTTCTTTTCTTCCTTCATTTCCCTCTCTATGCGGACCTCTTCTTTCAGTTTCTTTAACCTCTCCCATTAAACACCTGCTTACATACGGAAACTCATTTGTAACCAAATACATATATTTTCCATCTATTGTAATTCCGTTACATTCATCTAAATCACCCGAATTTGCTACATATTCAAAATCTGAACCGTACGTTCCATCATGATCATCATTTAAAGCTATTTTTATGGTTTCTTTCGGATTTTCATAAACACAATCTTCTCCCTCACGCGTTCCATCTAATAATTTATAACTCGGTTTATAGGCATTACTTTTAGAGTAATAAATAGGAAAACCATCGTGTGCAAAGCCTACGTGTACCAAATCTTTTCCGGTATCAAATTCTTCTATTACAGAAGTTGGAGTTCCGTGATAATGATACTCTCCTGTTGGCTGTACGTGCGCATGATTAAAATCGAGCCCGAGATCTATGACATCCTGAAAAGCTTCTACTCTATAGTTTTCACCTGTTTCACAAACAACAACTTCTGCGGTTCCTGGTTCAAACTTTACTCCGTTTAACGCAACTCCTGGTTCTCTAACCCAAGTTGCTTTCCCCGTATACTTTGGGTTTACAGGAAAGGTGTATGTTTTATTCTGTGCAGAAATTGTATTGGGATTTCCTTTTCTTGGAAAAGCCCCTGTTTTATGATCTGGTAATGCATTTGTAACCATTTTTCGCTCATTGTCTAATACAGTAACAATAGTCTTTGTTCCAAAAATTTTACTGATCAAACTATAAGAGTCAAAATAGTCTGCACGTATGTGTGTGTGTGACTTTCTGTTTCTCCATTATGCGTATGCTTGGTTGCTTGACTTTTACAGCCTATAAATAAAATACTGGCTAATATGGGTATGAAATATTTTTTCATCTTTTTAATTGTTTTATAAATCTTTAGATGTCTTCTAATAATATAACTTGTGTTCTTTAACTTATTTTAACAAAAAAAGCTTCACAATTTCTTATGAAGCTTTTAATAACTAACCAAATTCAAATACTATTTTCTTTAATTTAAATAAGCTGATACCGCCGATTTTCTAGAAGTTGCATGTGATTTTAACTGGCTAACTGCCGATTGAAAATCTGAACTACTATTTAAAAAAGTATACCCGCTAACTTCTGATGTTGCATATTCTTCTACCAAAGCAGCATAACTTGTATATAAAGCCTGAATTGTACTTTCATTAAACGCACCATTTATAACCTCTTCTACATACGCATCATACTTTTCTTTATACACTTCATCTTGATACATGTAACCAATTAAAGGCCATTGAGACGCTGTTAAGCCTGAGAAATTTAAAGGTAAAGAACCTCCCATTTTACCAGTTTGTAAAGCTTCATTATTATCCCAAGGAATCCAAGTTAATTTACTCGTAGCCGGATCATTGTATAAGAAATAGTTATGTGTCATTCTACCATATGTATCCCAGTTTTGAACCACTGTGTTTACTGCTAAATATTTTAAAAAGATGTCTGTATCAAAAATAGCATCTAAACTGGTTCTCCAAGCTTCAGGATCTGAAGTTCTTGTACCATCGTTTATAATTGTTAAAAGGTTTTGTACATCAGAAAAATCTGCCTCATCTTCATTATTCTTTTTCACATATTCATCTTCATCAAAAGTTCCGCTTGCAAAACTTGCTGCATCTCCATCTGGTTTGTATAAGTTTCCGTCATCATCAGAAAATTGTGTATCTAAAACACTTCCATCTACTTCTTCAACTAAAGTATACAATCCAAAATACTGTGGTCCATCTCCATGATCTACATATAAGGTGTAAAATGCGGTGTGAGATGCTGCTAAACCAGCATTTCTAAACACATCTGTGGCTACCTTTTCTCTTAACATAGAGCTATCATCATAATTATTTTTAAGGCTTAATTTCTTAATTCCGTAAAAACGTTGATTCTTTATTTGAGGATAATCATCTTCAAACTCATCAAAATCTAATTTAAATGATAATTTTAAAATCCCTGCTTCCCAACTACTTTTTAAGCTAGAATTTCCTTTAAAACGCAAACCAACACGATACCATTCTTTCCCTTCATAAAACACTTCTCCTGGTACAAAAATAGGGTCTTCATCTATATCAGTTGTAACAACACCAGGTCCTCCTGCTCCACCAGGACCACCAGCTCCTCCAGGTCCACCGGCAGAACTTTCTCCAAATGTGCCGTAAAGGTTTTCCATATCATCTAACATGGTTTGCCAACGCTCTTCAGTAATTACAAAGTCTAACCTTTTTACTGTGTTGTCTTCAAAAACTTCGCTAATATTTGGGGCTACATCTTTACTATGTGTAGCTTCGGTCCAATCTATTGCTTCAAAATCTGTATCATCTATTACTACAGCAACTTCTTCGTTATCATCTGTGTCGTCTAATACAACATCAGAAACATCATCACTTGTACACGAAAAAATAAAAAGTGTAATCACAAATGAGAATAATTGAATTTTATAATTTTTCATAATTAATTGTTTGATTGATTTTTTTGATTCTATTTTATTACTCTTAATTTCTTGGTCTTTCTCTTCTTTCTGGTTTTGGGGCATCTTTCAGTTCTTTTTCTGAGATAAAACCATCTTCATTGGTATCAATTTTTTTAAAATCTTTTGCCAAAGGCCCTTTTACTTCTTTTTGAGAAATTTTACCATCTTCATTAGCATCAAACTCTTTTAAAAGTTGTTTAAATGTTGGCGGACCTTTTGGTTTTTCATCAGAATTACCTGCTTGTGCAAAACTTGATGCTGACAAACCAAAAGAAACTATAAGTACTGCTAAAAATTTATTTGTTGAATTTTTCATTTTAAATCTATGTATTAAGTTTATATACCTTTAGATGCAAGCACTTTTAAAAACTTGTGCACGTTAACTTTACTTTAACATAACACATCCATAACAAGTAAAGAGAAAAACAACTAAAACACTAAAAACAAACACACTACCTACTTAAAACATCATTAAAAGTTATTTAAAAAGAATATTTTTAAGATATAAATAGTAACTTAAATCTCTTTTTCTTCTTTAAAGATTACTTTTATCAAAATATATAAGGTAAAATACCTATACATTAAGGTAATTTTAAAGAAGTATTTCATTCCTTTTTTTTGAAAATTTATACACTGATTTATTCAACGAATTGTTCAAACATTTTCAACATGAAAACTAAACTTTTATTAAGTATTTTTTTATTATCATTCTTCGTTTCACATAAGGGATTTACCCAAAACAAGAAAAAACCAAATGTCTTATTTATTGCTGTTGACGACTTAAAAGCAACATTAGGAACTTATGGTTCTAACGTTGTAATATCACCTAATATAGATAAGCTAGCAAGCAATGGTATTCAATTTAACAAGGCCTATGTACAACAAGCCATTTGTGGTCCTTCTAGAGCAAGTGTGTTAACAGGTTCTCGTCCAGAAACCATTAATGTAATCGATTTGTTTCAAGACTTTAGAGACAACAGACCTGGTATTGTTACGCTACCACAACATTTTAAAGAAAACGGTTACGAAACAGTATATTTAGGAAAAGTGTTTCATGGTCAATACACAGATGATGAAATGTCTTGGAGTAGAAAACCTATTAAAGTAAAAGTAGATAAAAATGTACCAGAAACCTCTGGTGGTTATGCGCTTCCAAAAAGTCAATTAGTCTATTTAAAAAACAAAGCAGCCTTAGACGCTAAGTATGGAGAAAAACTAATTCGTGAAAATTGGTTGGCGAAAGGTCCGGTTACAGAAAGTGCAGATGTTCCCGATGAAACTTATGATGATGGTCATAACACACTTTCTGCAATTGCAACCCTAAAAGACTTAGTAAAAAAAGATGATAAACCTTGGTTTTTAGCTTTAGGATTTAAAAAACCACACTTAGATTGGATTGCTCCAAAAAAATATTGGGATTTGTATGATGAAGCAAATATACCAATTGCTACACAAGTAAACCCTCCAAAAGATGGTGCTGCTATGGGATTATCGGAATCATTAGAAGTACGTGTTAGTGCAGATATGCCAAAAACAGGAGCTTTTAGCATTCCTTTACAAAAAAAACTACGTCATGGTTATTATGCTTGTATTAGTTATGTTGATGCTCAAGTTGGTAAAATGATTCAGGCTTTAAAAGATTCTGGTGAGTATGAAAACACCATTATTGTTTTTTGGTCTGACCACGGATTTAATCTTGGAGAAATGGGCTATTGGGGTAAAGCAACCAACTATGAAATAGCAACTAGAGTACCTTTTATTATTTCTGCACCCGGTGTTACCGATAAAACCAAAGGGCAAAAAGCCGATGCATTAGTAGAATTGATAGATTTATACCCTACATTATGTGATTTGGCTGGTTTAACAACACCAAGTAATGCCGAAGGTAAGAGTTTAGTACCAATCTTAAAAAAACCTAGTACTAAATCTCAAAAACCAGCATTTAGTGTATTTCCTACACCTGCTTTAAGAGAATGGGCTGCAAGACCGTTTACACCTCCATTTAGAACCACTTTTTTTCAGCCTTTAATTCAGAAAATTGAAGCTAAGATTAAAGCTCAAATGGGAGATAAATGGAATAGAAATACATACGAAAAGTTTGTAATGGGATATGCCATGAGAACAGATGATTACAGAATTATCATCTGGAAAGACAGAAGAAAACCAAATGACAAACCACTTTTTATAGAACTTTATGATCATAAAAATGATGCAAATGAAACAGTAAATATTGCTGCTAAGAACCCTAAAATTGTAAAAGAACTACTTAAGGAGTTTCATGAAAATTATTAGAACATTGTACTTATATAAAAAAAGATCCAAAACGTTATTGCTTTGGATCTTTTTTTTAAACTAATTTTTCTAATCTTATATTAAATACTTGTACAAGTTTCTATAATCTTACCTTGGTGGTGGCATTCTATCGTTATTATGAGGAGGAGGCATCCTACCATCATTTGGCGGCATTCTATCTCCGCCTCTTATAGCTTCTTTAATTATCTCATCAAACTTTTGCACTTGATCTGCTGTACAAATTTCTCTTACCTGTTTAAAAAATGAAAAAACTTCTGCATCTTTTTTAGCTTGTAAAAGTCCAATTTTTGTGGTTAAAGAATCAATTGTAAAGTTTTCTTTATTAAAGCCATCAAATAAAAAATCTTTTTGATCTTTAAGTTGATCTTCTAGACCTCTCATTACCTGTCTATGCGCTGTATCTAAAGTTCTAAATGCCGCTTTTTGAGTTTCGGTAAAACCCAATTGCTTTGTTAAAAAATTTCTTGTCGGATTATTTCTTTGATTTTCATGGGGCTTTTTTACCACCATAAAAATTAATACTCCATTTAATAGTAATAATAAAATAAGAAGAATTGGAAGTAATTTTGATTTCATGATTTTTAATTTAAAATAGAACTACTATCTGATTGTAAAGAGTATTCTTGTGCAAATGTTTTAATATCTGAGGTAGAACTAGTACTTTGTGACGAGTTGTTAAAAGCATAAAAAATAGTACCAATATTCAATAACAAAACTACACTTAAAGTTGCCAATTGTAATTGTGGTGTAAACCAAGAAAAAACAGGTTGTTTCACTTCCTTTTCAGCTTGTATTTTTTGCAAAACCTTATGCTTAAAAAAGTGATTTACCTCTACCTTTTTTATAGCTTCTAATGATTTAAAAGTATCATCAACTTGCTGGTTTATGTCTTTTTTAGTTTTCATTTTTTTGTGTTCTTAAAACAATACTATTTATTTAGATGCTAGAAATTATAAAAACTTGCACTAATTATCTGATTTATAAAAATTTTCTAATTTTTCTTGTAATCCTTTCTTTGCTCGAAACATTAAAGACTCTACTGACGACAAGCTTTTACCTGTAATTTCTACAATTTCTTGATAGCTTTTATCATCAATCTTTGCCAAGGTAAAAACAACTCTTTGTGCTTCTGGCAAGGTATTTATAGCCTTAAAAATAATGGCAGACTTCTCTTGATTCTCTAATAAAATTCCTGGATGATTAACTTCTGTAAAATAACTGGTTTTATCTAAAGGTATTTCATTACCTAAAATTGTTTGCATAAACGCAAACCTTTTTTTAGTGTTCTTTTTTCTGATGAATTCTAAACACTTATTGGTTGCTATTTTATAAATCCAAGTAGATAATTTAGAATCTCCTTTAAATTTATTTATCGACTTAAACACTTCTAAAAAAACTTCTTGCGCAACATCTTCTGCATCTTCTTTATTAGGAATAAAGGAAATACAGGTACCAAAAACTTTCTGCTGATAATCATCTAAAAGTTGACCAAATGCGGCTTGTTTTCCGGCTTGTAATTCTGCGATAAAATATTTTTCGTTCAAAAGGGGTAATTTATCAAAAAGTAAACATACAAAAAAAGACTGCTTCTTAAAACAGTCTTTTCTAAATATTATGTCTATAAAATTTATTTTGTCATGGTAACCACACGTTGTGGTAAAGGTGCTTCGTAATTTGCATTACCAAGAGCCTGTACAATTTCTTGTCTAGTATCCCAATAAACATCCCAATAATTCTCACAATTTGCATAAGGTAACGCTAACAATTCTACACTATTAACGCCTAAATTATTTACAGCAACTCTTGGTGCATTTGCCCCTTCTTGTAAAACATTTTTATCTTTTTTAAGTACATCTAAAACAATTTTTTTAGCTTTTTCAATATCCGAACCATATCTAATAGCAAACGGCATGTCTATACGTAAATTACCTATTTTAGTTAAATTGGTAATTTTATTTGATGTAATTGCAGAGTTTGGAATAATTTCTGTTTCATTTTGAAACGTTTCTATAACTGTAACAAAAACAGAAATTTCTTTTACAAAACCAAATGCTCCGTTTGTTTTAATTAAATCCCCCACCTTAAATGGTTTAAAAATAAGTAACATAATACCAGAAGCAATATGCCCTAAAGAACCATTAAAAGCCGCACCAATTGCTAAACCAACACCTGCTAATAAAGCTGCAAAAGAAGCCATCGGTAAACCTACAATTCCTGCAATAGAAATAATTAATAATAATTTTAAAATAAACCCAATAGTTGTTAATAGAAAAGGTTGTAAAGTTTCGTCTAATTTTGTTTTTTCAAACGCTTTAGAGATTCCTTTCATAATCATCCTAATAATCCATAACCCTATAATTAAGGCTGCGATAGCACCAATTAATTGAAGTCCCCAATCTGCTAAACCTGAAGAAATTGAATTGTAAAAATTTTTTAAAGCTTCTGTTGTTGTTTCCATTTTATTTTTTTTGATTTTTTTGAAATTTGTTTCAAAATTATGACCCTATTTTCTTTAAAAAGTCACTCTACAAAATATTTAGAGTAGATTTTTAAAAAAGAAAAATAAGAATATGTATCTTTGTAATACAATTATTTATTATGAAATTAATATTTATTACTATAGGTTTATTAGCAGTTGGTGTTGCTGGAATTGCTATTAAAATTTGGGCAAAAAAAGATGGTAAATTTGCAGGTACTTGTGCAAGTCAAAACCCAGTGTTAAACAAAACCGGAGAACCTTGTGGCTTTTGCGGAAAAGCTCCTGATCAGTTTGATTCTTGTGCCGAACCACAACATAATTAATTCCTTTTTTTCTGAATGATTTTATCTGTACTTTTCTACTTATTTGTAGTATTTACAGGAATTCAACTTGTCTATTATTTTCTTTTTTCTTCATTTTTATTTGATACAAAAAAAGATAAAAAAAAAGACGTTGATATTCCTATTTCCGTTATTGTTTGCGCAAAAAATGAAGCTGAAAATCTAAAAAAATTTTTACCTTCAATTTTAAACCAAGCATATACCAATTTCGAAGTTATTTTAATTGATGACGCTTCTTCTGATGAAACTGCTGAAGTAATGGCATCTTTTAAAGAGAAACACGATAATATTAAAATTATTAGTGTTGAAAACATTGAAGCTTTTTGGGGAAATAAAAAATACGCACTTACTCTAGGTATTAAAGGTGCAAAAAATGATCATTTACTATTTACAGATGCAGATTGCAAACCAGTATCTAAATACTGGATTTCTGAAATGGTTAGAAATTTCACTAAAGAAAAAACCATTATTTTAGGATATGGTAAATATAAAAAGGAAAAATCTTTGGTAAACCTTTTTGTAAGATTCGAAACCCTATTAACTGCCATTCAGTATTTTAGTTATGCAAAATTAGGTGCTCCTTATATGGGGGTTGGTAGAAATTTAGCCTATCATAGGTCTGAGTTTTTTAATGTAAAAGGTTTTATAAATCACATACATATTAAATCTGGAGATGATGATTTATTTATTCAAGATGCTGCCACTAAAGAAAACACCACGTTTTCTATCTCTAAAAAAAGTTTTACAGAATCACTAGCCCCAAAAAGCTTTGCAGAATGGTTTCAACAAAAAAGAAGACACATTTCTACGTCTAAACATTATAAAACAAAACACAAATTCTTTTTAGGTTTCTTTTTTGTAACAAAGGTTTTCTTTTATCTTTTAGCAATCATTCTATTTTTCTTGTATTCTTGGAAAATTATATTACCCATCTTTTTAACCTATTATCTGGTTCAATTTATTGTGATAGGATTTTCTTCAAAAAAATTGAACGAACCAACCATTACTTATTTTTTACCTTTTTTAGAAATAGGCTTACTAATTTTCCAATTTTCGATATTTATCACTAATTTGTCGTCAAAACCAAATCATTGGAAATAAACGATTCTAAACTAGAAATAAACATATCTAAAGCCAAAAGCGGAAATCAATCTGCTTTTAGGTATTTATTAGATACTTTTTGGTCTGCAGTTTATAATTATCAATTAAAACGTACGCAAAGCGAAAACGAAGCAGAAGATATTACTATTCAAACCTTTTCTAAAGCTTTTGATAAAATTAATACGTTTGACGAAAAATATGTTTTTAAAACTTGGCTTATTGCCATTTCTAAAAATGTTCATATCGATTTATTACGGAAAAAAAATATTTCTATCGCTGCAGATACTTCTAAAGAGCAAGAAGAAAAAGCTTATTTAGTGGTTGATGAAAGCCCTACCCCAGAAGACAAAATTATTACCGAACAAAATTTAGCAAAATTGTTAAGAGATATCAAACAATTAAAACCTAAATATCAAGAAGTAATTCAGTTACGTTATTTTCAAGAATTATCTTACAAAGAAATTTCAGAACAAATTAACGAACCTATGAATAACGTAAAAGTAAAATTATTAAGAGCAAAAAAATTATTAGCGGAGATCATTAAAAAATCTTAAGCTATGAAAAAATCCTTCTTACACTCTTTAGGACCAGGATTATTATTTGCAGGCGCTGCTATAGGTGTTTCTCATTTAGTACAGTCTACCAGAGCTGGGGCAGAATTTGGCTTTGGTTTACTATGGGCATTGTTGCTAGTGCATATCTTTAAATATCCTTTTTTTCAATTTGGTCCACGTTATGCGGCTGCAACAGGAGAAACCTTATTAGAAGGCTACAAAAAATTAGGAAAAGGTGTTTTAATAACATACTACATTCTTAATTTTGCAACTATGTTTACCATACAAGCAGCGGTAACAATCGTTACTGCCGGTTTAGCATCACAACTTTTTGGCATTACCAATGATTTAGTTTTGTGGTCTACACTCATTATGTTTATCAGTTTGATATTCTTAGTAGTTGGTAAATATAGATTGTTAGATAATTTAATGAAGTTTATCATCATTATTTTAACTCTTAGCACCATTTTGGCAGTAAGTATTGCTTTGTTTAATACTAAAGATACTTTTGATGTTACTCAGATTATTCCATCTGGAGCCGTAGAACTTACTTTTTTAATTGCTTTTCTAGGATGGATGCCTGCACCTTTAGATGTTTCTATTTGGCATTCTATTTGGTCTGTAGAAAAAGACAAAACAAACGTTATAAAAACAAAAAGAACAGCAGCTGTTTTTGATTTTAATGTTGGTTATATAGCCACTTTATTTTTAGGTATTTGCTTTGTGCTTTTAGGTGCTTTGGTAATGTATAAATCCGGAGAAACATTTTCTAATAAAGGAGGTGTCTTTGCTTCTCAATTAATTTATCTATACACAAAAAATTTAGGTAATTTTTCTTATCTACTTATTGCTATTGCTGCTTTTACAACAATGTTTAGCACTACAATTACAACCATGGATGCTTCTCCTAGGGCAATGAATAGAACTACAAAACTATTATTTAATAAGACGTTTAAATTTGGATATTGGTTTTGGATCATTACCTTGTTTTTAGGCACTTTTTTAATCTTAAAATATTTTATGGATGATATGGGGCTACTTATAAAAATAGCCACTATTTTATCTTTTTTAACAGCGCCTTTTTACGCCATTTTAAACTACAAATTAATTACAGGTAAACACACTCCTAAAGAACATCAACCAGGTATTTATTTAAGAATCTTAAGTATTGCCGGCATTGTCTTCTTAATCGGATTTAGTATTTGGTTTTTAAGCAGTATTTCAAACTTTTCTTCGTAAATTTGTTTTTCAATTTAGAAATAAAATGGCAATAGAATCTGTAATACTTCCAGAAAAACAAAAAAAACCCAAATGGCTTCGTGTAAAATTACCTGTGGGTAAAAAATACACCGAATTAAGGTCTTTGGTAGATAAATATAAACTGAATACCATTTGTACTAGTGGAAGCTGCCCAAACATGGGAGAATGTTGGGGAGAAGGAACTGCTACATTTATGATTTTAGGTAATATCTGTACACGTTCTTGTGGTTTTTGCGGTGTAAAAACCGGAAGACCAGAAACCGTAGAATGGGATGAACCAGAAAAAGTAGCTCGTTCTATAAAATTAATGAGCATTAAACATGCTGTTATAACTTCTGTTGATAGAGACGATTTAAAAGATGGTGGATCTATTATATGGGCAGAAACCGTAGATGCTATTCGTAGAGCAAATCCTAAGACTACTTTAGAAACTTTAATTCCAGATTTTCAAGGAAACACTAAACAAATAGATAGAGTTATAGAAGTGCATCCAGAAGTAGTTTCTCATAATATGGAAACTGTAAGAAGGTTAACGAGAGAAGTTAGAATTCAGGCGAAGTACGATAGAAGTTTAGGTGTTTTAAAATACTTAAAAGAAAAAGGCATGCGTACTAAAACAGGTTTAATGCTTGGTTTAGGAGAAAAAGAAGAAGAAGTAATACAAACCATGAAAGATTTACGTGCAGTAAACTGCGATATTCTTACTATTGGTCAATATTTACAACCTACTAAAAATCATTTACCTGTTCTAGAATTTATTACTCCAGAGCAATTTAAAAAATACGAAACTTTAGGCTTAGAAATGGGCTTTATGTACGTAGAAAGTGGAGCCTTAGTTCGTTCTTCTTATAAAGCACATAAACACGCGGTATAACACTTATAACTTAATAACACTTTTGCTAAAAGTTTAATATATTAGCATTATAACTCAGTAAATTTAACGATTCTCAATAGAGAGTCGTTTTTTTTATAAAATAACCGTAAAAAGACTTTTAAATTATCATATCTGTATTTAATGTTTTATTTTTGCAGGGTACTTTAAAAGGTACCCTAAAAACAACTTGATATACTGTTTTTATGCATAAATTTGAATTAATTAATAAAAAAAACCATCTCAAAATGAGATGGTTTTTTTATTACACTATATTTAAAGAATACCTTATAATTATCTTAAAACAGCATCTAAATTCTTTTCGAAAGATTGCTGTAGTTTTTGCATTATTTTATCAATTTGTTTGTCTGCTAACGTTTTTGTTTCATCTTGTAGTAAGAAACTCACTGCATACGATTTTTTGCCTTCAGGTAATTTATCACCTTCATAAACATCAAATAAATCTACCTCTTTTAATAGCTTTCTTTCAGATTGAAAAGCCAAATTATAAACCTCATTAAACGCTACTTTAGTATCTAATAACAAAGCTAAATCACGTTTTACTGCCGGAAACTTAGGGTTTTCAATTACTTTAATTTTCTTATTTCCTACTAAAGTTAAAATAGCATCCCAATTAAAATCAGCAAATAAAACCTCTTGTTTAATTCCAAATTCTTTTAAAACAGCGCCTTTAACCACTCCAAATTCTACCAATTTTATTTTTCCTAATCCTAAAGAAATTCCTTCAGAAAAAATATCTTGTTTGGTTGGTGAAGACTTTAATTTATCAATACCTAATCTACTTAATACAGATGTTATAATTCCTTTTACATAAAAGAAATCAGAAGTTTTGTTAGCAACACTCCAACTTTCTTTTGTTCTGTTTCCGGTAACAAAAAGCGTTAAGTGCTTGTTCTCTTCATATTTTTCTCCGTATTTATGATATGTTTTACCAAATTCATAAAACTGTAAAGAATTATTTTTTCTATTGATATTATAAGCTACCGATTCTAAACCACTAAATAATAAAGACTGACGTAATACTTTTAAATCATTACTTAACGGATTTAACATCGCTACATTAGCTTCTTCATTAATATTCTCTGACAACTCCACATATTCTGGTTTTGTTAAAGAATTGGCCATGGTTTCATTAAAACCTAATGCACTCAATTGATTTGCAATAACATTTTCTATCTTCGTTTCTTTATTAGAATCAAAAGAAATTGATGTATTTAATTTGTGAGAAAACTCAATATTATTGTATCCATAAACTCTTAAGATTTCTTCAATAATATCTGCTTCACGTTGCACGTCTGTTCTATACGAAGGAATTGTTAATCCTAAACCTCCATTAGTTTCACTGTTTATTTTAATTTCTAAAGAAGCTAAAATATTTTTTATGGTTTCTTTAGGAATCTCCTGCCCTATTAATCTATATACATGTTCATAAGACAAAAACACCTGAAAATCTTGAATTTTTAAAGGATAAAAATCAGAAATATCTGACGCTAATTTACCCCCTGCATATTCTTCGATTAACAAAGCGGCTCTTTTTAAAGCATACTCTGTAGTATTAATATCGATACCACGTTCAAAACGGAAAGATGCATCTGTATTTAAACCATGTCTTTTAGCCGTTTTACGAACGCTGACAGGATTAAAGTAAGCACTTTCTAAAAATATTGAGGTAGTATTATTTGTAACACCAGATTTTAAACCACCAAAAACACCTGCTATACATAGTGGGTTAGAGTCTGCATCACAAATCATAATATCTTCTGATGATAATTCTCTTTCTACCTCATCTAAAGTGGTAAACTTTGTACCTTGCTCTAAGGTTTTTACCAAAATTTTATTTCCTTTTATTTTCTGAGCATCAAATGCATGTAAAGGTTGCCCAAGTTCGTGCAATACATAATTTGTAATATCTACAATATTATTTTTAGGCGTAATACCAATAGCTTTTAATCTATTTTGTATCCATTCTGGCGAATCTTTAACCTCTACATCTGTAATGGTAATACCGCAATAGCGAGGAACTAATTCTTTATTTTCTACTTCTACATCTAAACGCAAAGTTCTTTCATCTACATGAAAATTACTTACAGAAGGCGATATCAATTCTAATTTAATATCTTTTTGAATTAATCCTGCACGTAAATCTCTTGCTACACCAAAATGGCTCATAGCATCAGATCTATTAGGTGTTAACCCAATTTCGAAAATATAATCTGTTTCTATTTTAAAAACTTCTGCTGCCGGAGTTCCAACTTTTAATTTTTTATCTAAAACTAAAATTCCATCATGGCCTTTACCTAAACCTAATTCGTCTTCGGCACAAATCATTCCATGACTTTCTTCTCCTCTAATTTTACCTTTTTTAATTTTAAAACCATCACCTTTATCGTCATATAAAGTAGTTCCAATTGTGGCTACAGGTACTTTTTGTCCTACTGCTACATTTGGGGCACCACAAACAATTTGTACTGGCTCTCCAGATCCTAAATCTACTGTAGTTACTTTTAGTCTATCTGCATTGGGGTGTTGTATACAAGTTAATACTTTACCTACAACAATTCCTTTTAAACTTCCTTTAATCGATTCTTTGGTTTCAATTCCTTCCACCTCTAATCCTAAATCGGTTAACAATTCTCCTGTTTTAATAGGTTCCCAATCTACCTGTAAAAATTGTTGCAACCAATTGTATGATATTTTCATGTTCTTCTCTAGGTTTGTTAGCTGCAAATTTACTTAAAATCTAGTTTTTATTATCCTTTTTCATTTTAAAAACGAAAAAATATTTTTAACAATTTTAAAATAAATACCTTTGTAGTCTTAATCATTAATAATGCTACAGAAAATACCTAATTATATCAAATACATTTTTACAAATGTTTTATTTTTATTTCTATATATCCTTATTTTTAGAATCCTTTTTTATCAGTTTTTCGCTCAATTAGAAGAAGTCTCTTCTTCTGAAATTCAAAAAGCTTTTTGGCTTGGTATTCGTTTCGATTTAAAGTTGGCTGTAATTACTTTTTTTCCTTTAGCGGGTTTAATTCTAATTGTTAATTATCAATTTTTTAAAAAGAAAATTTATAAAAAAATTGCCAACCTATATTTAATTTTATGTTATTTAATATTAACACTATTTTTCCTTTTTGATTTTGGCTATTATGATTATTTAAGCATCCGTTTAGATGCTTCTTCTTTACGTTTTCTTAGTAATTTAAAAATATCTAGCCAGGTTTTAGTTGAGAGTTACCCTATTTATAAAGGCTTTCTAGGATTGTTATTGCTTTGTTTTATTATTTATAAATTATCTAAATTTATTTATAACGCTTATACAAATCAAACAAACAAAATTTCTAAAAAAATTAAAACATTCTATTTTATTGGTACTGTTTTACTTTTATCTTACGGAATCTACAACAGCTTAACTCACTACCCTTTACGATGGAGTCAGGCATTTTTTTCTAAAAAGAACGAGGTAAATCAATTTGCTCTAAATCCTGTTTTATACTTTTTTGATAGTTTTGCTTATCGTAATGAAGGAATAGATCTAAAAAGTTTTAAAGATTATTATCCTGTAATGGCTAATTATTTAAACCTACCTAAAGATAAAGTTTCTTTTGAAAGAAAGGTTGTTTTTGATTCTACTTATACTAAAAAACCAAATGTAGTTATTGTAATGATGGAATCTGTTGGCGTTAAACCAATGAGTTATTTTGGAAACCCAATTCATAGTACTCCAAAAATGGATTCTATTATTAAAAAAAGTTTGGTTTTTTCTAACTTCTATGTTCATAAATCAGGAACAGCACCTAGTGTTTTTGCAAGTGTTACTGGCTTGCCAGATATAAATGGTGTTAGAACCGCTTCTAGAAACCCATTAATTCAGGATCAGCGTATAATTTTTGATCAATTTAAAGGTTATGAAAAATTATATTTTTTAGGCGGAAGTGCCAATTGGGCAAATATTAGAAGTGTTTTTCAATCGAATATAAAAGGCTTAAAAATATTTGAAGAAGGCAGCTACAAAACAGAAAAAAGAGCTGATGTTTGGGGAATAGATGATTATGAATTATTTAAAGAATCTAATAAAGAATTAGAAAAATTATCTAAAGAAAACAAACCTTTTATAGCATATATACAAACGGCCTCTAACCACATGCCTTTTACGGTACCAGATGAACAAGAAAGCTATAAGCCTTTAAATGAAAATGAGGTTAGCGATGCTTTGTTAGAAAAGTCTGGTTTTAAATCTGTAGCACAGTTAAATGCATTAAGATATTTAGATTTTAATATTGGTAAATTTTTAGAAAGAGCTAAAAAATCTGGCTATTATGATAATACTATTTTTGCTTTTTTTGGCGATCATAACACGGCTATGAAACGAACCGAAAATTTTACCAAAGAATATGATTTAAATATCCAATTACAACATGTACCTTTCTTTATAAATGCACCTAACTTTGTTAAAACAGGTACAATGACTAAGAATGGAAAATTAATAGATTTGTTTCCAACCATTGCTAGTTTGGCTAAAGTAAATCATACAAATTATACACTTGGTAATAATTTACTAGATTCTCTTCCTAAAAATACGGCTTCTTTTGTTTATCTTAAAAGTAAAGGAGAACCTACTGTTGGTTTAATTCAAGATAGCTTATATTACTCTAAAACCAATATTAGTAAAACAACTGGTTTGTATAATTTAAATACTAAAGAGGTAAAAGATATTCAGAATGAATATCCATTAATTTCAAAGAAAATGGATAGTTTATTATCTGCCTATTATCACTCTACAAAATATTTATACTTAAATAATAAAAAGAAGAAACAATAATATTGTTTTCTGTTGATTAAAAAACCAACTTTAAATAAAGCTGAATTATTAATACTAAAGGTAATTTGGCTTTATTTAAAATAGTTTGAGAATTAAGAACAAACCTTAATTTTAATTTAAGAAAGTTAACTTTTTAATCTACTGGATAAATAGTTTCTTGTCTACCTTCTTAAAAAAGAAGTAATAGATATTTGCAAAAGTAACACCTACAATAATTCCTACAGAAATATCAATAGGAAAATGTACGCCTAAATACAATCTACTATAAGCAAAAATTAAGGGCCAAAATAAAACAAAATAAATGTATTTGTATTTATCTTTTAAAAGTAAGACTACAAAAACAGAGAAAAATGTAGATGTAGTTGCATGACCAGACATAAAACTATAACTCTGAGGGTTAATGAGCGTTCTTAATAAGTGTTTTATTTCTGGATCGTTATTCGGACGTAAACGTTGTACCGAATTTTTTATAAGGTTTGTAAATTGATCTGAAAATGCCACCAATAAAATCATGGCAAGTATCATAACACCACCACGTTTCCAACCAAAAGCTTTAATTGTTAAATAAAAAATAAAAAGGAACAATGGGCTCCAATAAAGTTGATTGGTAATTACCAACCAAAATGGGTCCCATTGTTCACTTCCTAAATTGTTTAGAAAAACTAATAAATTCTTATCAAAATGTATAATGCTTTCTAACAAATTATTTTCCAATTTTTAATACTTCAATTTCAAAAACTAAATCTGATTTTGCAGGAAAAGGACCGTATTTTTCTTCTCCATACCCTAAATAGTATGGAATAAATAAACGTACCTTTTCTCCTTCATTCATGGTTAAAACACCTTCTTTAAAACCAGCAATCATAGGTCTTTGAGCATCATCTAACTGACACACAAAAGGAGCTGCATTAGTATCTGAAGTAGATTGAATTTTTTTACCGTCTGCCGTATACAACGTGTAATGAATAGACAATGGTTTATTATCAACTATTTTTTTACCAGAAGTTTTCTTTAACTTTAATATTCGAAGTCCAGAAGATGTTTTTACAGCTTTGGCCTCATCCATTTTAGCTAAAAAGGCAGCTTTTTCAACCAAATAATTCGCATATCTAGCTTTTTCAACTTCCTCTTCTGCTTTTTTATGATCTTTTTCTGAATTTTCAAATTTTACCAATTCAGTATCAAAAACATTTGCAGCGTTAAAGTTATTGGCTTTAGCTCCTAGTTTAATAATCTTTACAGTTAAAATAGTATCTTTTTGTACAATACTATTTACAACAGCCATTCTTGTAGAGTCTATTGCTTTTTTTAACTGTAAAGAATCTTTAATTTTACTTTTTAATTCTTTTAACTGAACAGAATTTATAACAGTTTTACCAAATACGGTATGTTTACCATCTAAATGAGGTATTGCTTTGTGTGTTATAAAAAACTGAGTGTTATTAGTGGTTGGTCCCGCATTTGCCATAGAAAGAATACCTTTATCATTATGTCTATACATTAAATTTCCATCTTCACTCTTTGGAAATTCATCACCAAAAACATAACCTGCATCTTTTCTACCATTTGCCGTAAAGCCACCACCTTGAATTACAAAATTATCTACAACTCTATGAAAGATAACACCTTCATAAAAGTCTTTCCCTTTTAAAGAATCTACCAACTTACTATTTGTTCCTTCTACAAGAGAAACAAAATTTGCAACTGTCATTGGTACGTTTTCTGCATATAATTCTACTAAAACTTCTCCTTTATTGGTTAAAATTTCAGCATAAACACCATCTTTAAGTTCTTTGTACTTTTCTGGTGTAGTTTTACATGCTGTTAATAAAACAACAAATGCAATTAAGTATTTTAAATTCTTCATCAATGGTATTCTTATTTAATTTCTAATAATTCTACTTCAAAAATTAATGTAGAAAAGGGCTTAATATCAGCTCCTTTTTCTTGTGCTCCATAAGCTAATTCTTGAGGAATAAAGAATTTGTATTTAGAACCTACATTCATTAATTGTACACCTTCTGTCCAACCTTTAATTACTTGATTTAAACCAAATTCAGCTGGAGTTCCTCTATCAACAGAGCTATCAAAAACTTTACCATCTATAGTAGTACCATGGTAATGAACTTTAACTTTAGCAGTTGGTCCTGCTGGTTTATCTCCTTTACCTTCTTTTAAGATAATATATTGTAAACCACTATCTGTAGTAACAACACCTTCTTTAGTTTTGTTTTCTTCTAAAAAAGCTATTCCTGCTTTTTTGTTTTCTCCAAACTTAGCCTCTGCTTCTTTAGCCATTTTTTCTTGCTGCTCTTTCATTTGTTCAGCTTGTTTCTTTTGAAAATATGGGCTTATTACTTTCTGAATATCTTTAATATCAATTAATAAGTTAGTTGAATCTAATCCGTTTCTAATAGCTTGTGTTAAAACATCTTCATTAACTTCTTTAAAACCTTGTTTTAATTGACTAGACATTGTTAAACCAATAGCATAACTAACAGAATCTATTTCTGTTTCTAACGATTTTACTTCTTTTACTTGGTTACCACAAGAAACCATAGATGCTACAACTGCAATTGCTAAAACACTTTTTATTACTTTCATTTTTAATTATTTATATTGATTAATGTTACTGTACTTTTTATTGATTGATTAATTCCTATTTTATTACCATCGCCAGAAAGCCCAAAAGCATTGTATGACGGAATGACAAATGTAATGGTTTCTCCTATTTTCATCAACTTTATTCCTGTTTGAAGTGCAGAAATAAAATCTTCTTTATCTACTTTGTACTGTTTTAAACCCAATTCTTTTTTACTGTAAATTACAGTATCCTGTAAGTCTGTTATATTATATGATAAAGTTACAGTGTTTCCTGCTTTAGGAGTTGGAAGATTTTCTTCTATTTTATTGATATAGGTATACCAAAAACCATTGGG
The DNA here is from genome assembly GCF_038024045.1 of Polaribacter staleyi. Classification (NCBI taxonomy): domain Bacteria; kingdom Pseudomonadati; phylum Bacteroidota; class Flavobacteriia; order Flavobacteriales; family Flavobacteriaceae; genus Polaribacter; species Polaribacter staleyi. The sequence goes on from NZ_CP150665.1 coordinate 812,795, forward strand.
AGAAACTTTATACGTGTTTGTAGAATCTTTTCTAATTACCGATAAAATTTTTTCTTCCTCGATTTTATTTAACCTAATAGACTGATTAATGGTTTCCTTTAAAACAGTCGTAGAAGGTTTTACCATAATAGGTCTTCTTGGTTCTGCTTTTTTAGAACAAGCTAAACACAAAAGACTTGTAAAAATTAAAATTTTAATTTTCATATGAAACTTCTAATTCTTTTTGATATTGTGGTAATAAAGTAACAAATTTTGTTACTGTTTCTTCTAATGAAACGTCAGACCTTCCTCCGGCAGCATTATCATGTCCTCCTCCAGAAAAATGATTTCTAGAAAATTGATTTACAGAAAAGTTACCTTTAGATCTAAAAGAAATTTTTATAATTCCTTGTTCTGTATCTTCAATAAAAATTGCGGCAAAAATAATTCCTTTTAAAGAAAGTGCATAGTTTACAACACCTTCGGTATCTCCTTTTTGAAAATCGAAACGCTTTTTTTCTTCTGACGTTAATGTAATATATGCTGTTTTGTAAGTTGGTAAAATTTGTAAATTACTTAACGCTTGTCCTAATAGCAATAATCTATTATAAGAATTCGCATCATACACATTATTGTGTATTTTATCATTTTGGGCACCTTTATCAATTAAAGAAGCTATAATTCTATGGGTTGTGCTTGTGGTAGATCTAAAACGAAAAGAGCCTGTATCTGTCATTATACCTGTATACAAACAAGTAGCAATATCTGCATCAATTAAATCTAAATCGTTATTTAATTCTATAAATTGATACACCATTTGGCATGTAGAACAAATAGTCACATCAGAATACATGTATTTTACATCATCTGGTTGTTGATGATGGTCTATCATTGCAAAATCGTTTGGGTATTTTTCTAACGTTTTCTGCATATCAGAACCTACTCTATGCAAAGCATTAAAGTCTAATAAAAAAATAATGTCTGAAGCATTTATTGCTTTTTGAGACTGACTATTTTGCCAATCGAAACGATATGTTGTTTCTGAACCTGGTAACCAATGTAAAAACTCTGGATACTCATTAGGTACCACAACCGTTGCTTGATGTCCTTTTTTATCTAAATAATGTTTTAATGCCAAGGTACTCCCCATAGCATCTCCATCTGGGTTTCTATGCCCAACAATTACAATATTTCTTGATTGATCAAGAAAACTTTTTAAGTCTTCAAATCCTTTTAAAATCATAAGTGGCGAATATACAATTTAATAACATTGTTCAAAATAAATTTTGTCTTACATTTCTGTTAAACTTAAACATTTAAGCTTTAAATACGGCTATAAAATCAAGCTTTTTTACACCAATTATTAAGTACTTTTTTTTTATCATAAAACAAAAAATAAAGAAAATAGTTTCTGATAAAATATTAAAAATAAAGTGTTCTTTTTAATATTTTTATCAGAATACATGTTTTAAGTTATTTAATTGTTCTCGATACAATTTTTAATACCTAAAAATCACTCGAACAGACATTTTAGAGTTTAAAAGGTCTAAATGCACAACAGGTATATTTATTTCTAAAATAATAGATAAATTAAAAAAGGGTTATGAAATCATAGAAGTACTAAATTAAGAACAAGAAATGTTACTAATTTAAGCATAACTTGTAGTTTACATTAAAAAATGTACTTTTGCCAAAATTTTAAAAAATAAAATGGCAACAAACAGAACATTTACAATGCTTAAACCAGATGCTGTAGAAAACGGACATTCTGGCGCTATATTAGAAAAAATTAATGCTGCAGGATTTAGAATCGTAGCTCTTAAAAAAACTCAAATGACAAAAGCTGATGCTGAGACTTTTTATGCAGTGCATAATGAGCGTCAGTTTTTTGGAGAACTAGTTGAGTTTATGACACGTGGACCAATTGTAGCTGCAATCTTAGAAAAAGAAAATGCTGTAGAAGATTTTAGAACTTTAATTGGTGCTACAAATCCTGCGGATGCTGCTGAAGGAACTATTAGAAAAATGTATGCTACTTCTATGGGAGAAAATGCTGTACATGGTTCTGATTCTGATGAAAATGCAGAAATCGAAGGAAACTTTCACTTTTCTGGAAGAGAGCAATTTTAAGGGTTTATCAAAAATCTTAGAAAAATTATATTTTAAAAAACTCACAACTTTCGTTGTGAGTTTTTTTTGTTCTTGTACTATTCTGATAAACAATATTCCTTTCGCAAATCTTCTACTTCATTTGTATTATAAGTTTTATCGTACTTATGTTCTTTGGCTTTAGACAAGGCACTACAAGCTTTATTCAATTGATTACCCCCTATGTAAACTAAAGATAAACATCTATAAGCGTACGAATTAACCTCATTTTCTTCCAATGCTTTTTGTAAATCTTTAATAGCTTCTTCTGCTCTTCCTAATTTATGATATATTTCACCTCTTGTTGCCCAAATAGTTTTTTCTACCGAAATGTCTTTTTCTAATAACTTATGACTTCTTTTATCTGCTATCGTTTTTTCAATAAAATATAAAGCCTTCGCATAATCTCCTGTTTCTAAGTAAAGCTTCGCTTTATTAAAAAAGGCATAATAATTATTTGGGTTAATTTCATGACATTTATTTAAATACTCTAAAGCTAAATCATACTCTTTAATCCTTAATAATAACCAACCTAAGTTATTTAAAACAGCCTGATTATTTCCATCTATAGCTAAAGCTTTATAATTATACATTAATGCTTTTTCATAATCTTCAATAGCGGTATAAGCTATGGCTAAACTATGGTATATACTTCTTTCTGCAGAAAACCTTATTTTATTTGGACTTAATTTAGAAAGAATAAAATTAAAATCCTCTAAAGATTCATCATAGAAACCAAGTCCAGAGTTTAATTTACCTCTTCTAAAGGTCCATGTTAAGTTATCCTTTCCATAAGGTAAAATAGCATTACATATTCCTATTTTTTTATATGCTTTTTTACCTTTAACAACTTCTCCTTCTAAAGTATAATCAACACGTTTTTTTACTTTATCATTTTTATACTTCCAAACCGTTTTAACCTGACCGTTAGGAAAATAAAAATTAGCAATACTATCATGATACCCTTTAGCGTTAAATACATAGTTAGACCTTAAAGCACCACTTTTATAAAAAGTTTTATACCCTAAAAGTTTTCCAGACTTAAAACTTCTTGTAACTCTTAAATTACCATTTTCATAATAAGATTTAGCTGGTAAATCTTTATAAAGTTTAGCTCTTTGAGAAAAACCAAATAAAGGGGATAATAATATAAAAAGACTAACTATAAATTTATTCACATTCTTATTTATTTTAATTACATCAACACCACTTTAGAAATCAGATCATCACCTATTTCTTCATTCATCATTTTTACAATTTTATCTTTACCATAACTTAACTCTTCTCTTAAAACAGAAGAATTTAAGTTAACTACCAAAGTTTTATTTTGCAATTTCACAGAAGTTGTATGAGTAGCAACTCCGGGTCCCATCATTTTATTCCAAGTTTCTTCTATCTTTATTTTTTGCATTCCCTTACTCAAGTTGTTTTCCTTGATAAAAAATTGCATTAAATCTTTTACTGAAAATGAATCGTTTTCTCTTTTTGCCATTATTATGGATATTGGATATTTATTAACAGATTACTTCGTCACTTTTACTCGTAATGACATTATAACTTAAAAATCTGATATTCTTTACTTCCTTGTTTTAATATATTTTCTGTTCTTTCAAAATGAGTGTCTGTTATAAATATTTGTCCAAATTCATCATTATTTACCAAATCTATAATTTGAGATACCCTATTTTCATCTAATTTATCAAAAATATCATCTAATAATAAGATAGGAATCACTTTAGATTGTTGTTTGATAAACTCAAACTGCGCCAATTTTAATGCAATTAAATACGATTTTTGCTGTCCTTGAGACCCAAATTTTTTAATCGGGTATTCTCCAATATCAAAACTCAAGTCATCTTTATGTATTCCCGATGTTGTATACTGTATAATCTTATCTTTTACCAAATATTTTTGCAATAAGTCTTTCATTTCAAAATCATGCAACTGACTTTTATAAGCTAAATTAACAAGTTCTTTATCCCCAGAAATTATTTGATATTTTTCATTAAATATAGGTATAAATTCTTCTAAAAACTGTTTTCTAACCTCATAAATTCGAGTACCAAATTCAGAAAGTTGCTCATCATAAACACTTAAATTTAAAGCATCAAAAGTTCTATTAGCTGCAAAATATTTTAACAATGCATTTCTTTGAGAAAGCACCTTATTATAAGACAATAAATCTTTTAAATAGGTTTTGTTTTGTTGAGAAATAACACCATCTATAAATTTTCTTCTCGTATCACTTCCTTCGGTAACCAAATCTCTATCCGCAGGCGAAATAATAACCAAAGGTAACTGACCGATGTGTTCAGAAAACTTCTCGTAGCTTTTTCCATTTCTTTTTAAAACCTTCTTTTGACCTTTTTTAAGACTGCATACTATTTTTTCGTTTCTATCATTTAAAAGGTAATCTCCTTCTATCATAAAAAACCCTTCTCCGTGCCTAATATTCTGAACAGCGACAGCATTAAAGTAACTTTTTGTAAAAGATAAGTAATAAATAGCATCTAACACATTGGTTTTTCCAATACCATTATTACCCACAAAACAATTTATTTTCTTCTGAAAATCAAAAGATTGCGACTCTATATTTTTAAAATTAAGCAAAGAAATTTTCTGTAAATACATGAATAGAATTTGATATTGAAAACGTTTTGCAAATTATTGAAAATTTAGGGAATTATCCGCTTTTAAAATCCAATTAAAAAAACTATTTTTGTCGCCACTAATTTTTAAGGAAAACATGGCTACATACAAGAAGAAATATAAAGCAGAAGGTAAAAAAGAAGAAAATCAAGTTGATGAATCTGAATTTGAAACAGCAGGAGTCTTAAATACATTAGACGAAACAGCTTCTAAATCAGAACAATGGATTGAAAAAAATAACAAACCTTTGTTTTTTGCATTAATAGCAGTTGTTGTAATATTTTTAGGATACTTAGGATATCATAAATATGTAGTACAACCAAATGAATTAGAAGCTTCTAACGAGTTAGCTTTTCCTAGAAAATATTTTGATGAAGCAGCAACAGCTGGTTCTGGAATAGACTCTTTATTAACTTTAGGTTTAGAAGGTGCAGATGGAAAATACGGTTTCTTAGACATCGCAGATTCATTTAGTGGTACAGATGCTGGTAATTTAGCTAACTATTACGCTGGTGTTTCTTACTTACAAATGAAAAAATATGACAAAGCAATTGAATTTTTAAGTAAATTTAATTCTGACGATGAAATGTTGGGCCCTGTTTCTATAGGTGCAATTGGAGATGCTTTTGCAGACATCAATCAATTAGACGATGCTTTAGACTATTATGAAAAAGCCGCTAATAAAAAAGATAATGATTTTACATCACCTTTATATTTATTTAAAGCAGGACAAACTGCTATGGAATTAAAGAATTTTGGTAAAGCAGAAACATTATTCACAAAAATTAAAGAAAACTACTCTAACTCTGATCAAGGTAGAGATATAGAAAAATATATAGCAGCAGCTAAATACGCTAACTAAAATAGCTTGCAGTAAAACAGTAGCGGTTGGCAGTAAATTACAATTACTGACTGCAAACTGAATACTACAGACTGAATACAAAAAACATGGCTACAACTAATTTATCAGTTTACGATAAAGCAACAATCCCAAATGCGAAATCTTTTCGATTTGGGATTGTTGTTTCTGAATGGAATTCAGAGATTACAGAGAATTTACAAAAAGGTGCAATTGAAACTTTATTAGATTGCGGTGCAACTAAAGAAAACATTATTTCTTGGAATGTTCCAGGAAGTTTTGAATTGGTTTATGGTTGTAAAAAAATGATTGCATCGCAACAAGTTGATGCTATTATAGCTATTGGAAATGTAATACAAGGAGAAACAAAACATTTCGATTTTGTTTGCGAAGGTGTTACCCAAGGTATAGTAGATTTAAATGTAAAATACGATGTACCTGTAATATTTTGTGTGTTAACAGACAACACAAAACAACAATCTTTAGACAGATCTGGAGGTAAATTAGGTAACAAAGGTACAGAATGTGCTGTGGCTGCCATAAAAATGGCTGCTCTTAAAAATATTGATACCAATACAGAAAGTATAGGCTATTAATTGAAGCTACTTTGCTTCAATTTTTTTTTAAATTTTATAGAGATATTGGTATTTTAAAATTCACTGTAATTTTTATACCAATACTATTTTAAAAAATACAATAGTAGATTTTAAGAATACTTTTAACAGGTTTATTTGAGGGATTAAGTATAATTCTGTAAATTTGATTTGCTTATACCTTTGGTACAATTGTTGATTTTTTTCTAAATCATTATAAACCAATAACTCTAATACTATGGGATTCTTAAAACGTACACATAACAAATTCGATTACCAACCCCGTTATTATAAAGGAGAAGGAAGTCCTTATAAAATTGAACATAAATTAGATCAATTTAGAAAAACTGCGGGTAAAAACAAAGGAATTAAAGCTAAATTTGGTGATGCAATTGAAGATTTAAAAAACTCAGATAAAGGGGTAAATAGAACACTTTTTATCATCATTGCAATTTTAGTACTTATCTTTTTATACATCATAGATTTCGATTTATCTATTTTCAAGAGAAATTAATGTCTGATATTATTCAACTATTACCAGATCATGTTGCTAACCAAATTGCTGCAGGAGAAGTCGTTCAACGACCTGCTTCTGTAGTAAAAGAGTTATTAGAAAACGCAATTGATGCTGGTGCAACCAACATAAAACTTTTATTAAAAGACGCCGGTAAAACGTTAATTCAAGTAATTGATGACGGTAAAGGAATGAGCGCTACAGATGCAAGATTGTGTTTTGAGCGTCATGCAACTTCTAAAATACAAAAAGCAGAAGATTTATTTAATCTTTGCACCAAAGGTTTTAGAGGAGAAGCATTAGCGTCTATTGCTGCCATTGCACATGTAGAGTTAAAAACAAAACAAGACAACGAAGAGCTTGGTACGTCTATAAAAATTGAAGGCAGTAAAATTGTGTCTCAAGATTTTGTTTCTACAAGCAAAGGAACAAGTATTGCTGTAAAAAACTTATTTTACAACATTCCTGCTAGAAGAAACTTTTTAAAATCTGATACTGTAGAAACCCGTCATATTGTAGATGAATTTCAAAGAGTTGCCTTGGCACACCCAAACATAGCTTTTTTAATGCATCATAATAACAATGAGGTATACCATTTAAAAGGCAGTAATTTAAGAAAACGTATTGTAAGTGTTTTCGGAACTAAAATGAATGAAAAATTAGTTCCCATAAATGAACAAACAGACATTGTTGGTATAGAAGGTTTTGTTGCAAAACCAGAATTCTCTAAAAGAAAAAGAGGAGAACAATTCTTTTTTGTGAATGATCGTTTTATAAAAAGTTCGTACTTAAATCATGCTGTAGTAAATGCCTTTGATGGCTTACTAGAACAGGGTTCGCATCCCTCCTATTTTTTATACTTAACAGTACCTGCAAATACCATAGACATTAACATTCATCCTACAAAAACAGAGATAAAGTTTGATAATGAAAAAGCGTTGTATGCCATGTTAAGAGCCACTGTAAAACACAGTTTAGGCCAGTATAATGTAGCGCCTCTTTTAGATTTTAATAGAGATGCTAACTTAGATACGCCTTATCATTTAAACACAAAAACTACATCAGCAAAAACGCCTAGAATTTCTGTTGATCCAGATTTTAATCCGTTTAAAGAAGAAGCTATAAAACAGGTTCATACACCGTTTAAAAAAGAACCTCAAACAGAAAGTTGGGAATCCCTATACACTTCTTCTATAGAAATTACAGATGAGGAAAAGCAATCGGAATTATTTGACAATCAGCAAGAAATAAAAACGCAAAAAACATTTCAAATTCAGCGTAAATATTTACTAAGTTCAATAAAATCTGGCGTGGTTTTAATCAACCAATCTTTAGCGCATCAGCGTATTTTGTACGAAGAGTTTTTAGAAAGCATTACTGTAAAAGAAGCTAACAGTCAGCAATTATTGTTTCCTGTTAAAATTTCTTACTCATCCGCAGAGATAGAAATGATTTATACAATTAAAAACGAATTAGAAAATGCTGGTTTTTCTTTTGATGAATTTACAAAAGATAGCGTTACCATAAAAGGAATACCCGTTTCTGTAACAGAAAGCAAAATAACGATTATATTAGAAGAATTATTAAATGATATCGATTTAGAAGTACCAGACGCTAGTTTTAGTCATTTTGATGTAATGGCAAAATCATTTGCTAAAACATTATCTATAAAAACAGGCACACAACTTTCTGAAAAAGAACAAGAAGGTTTGGTTAATGATTTATTTTCGTGCAAAGAACCCGATGTATCTCCTTTTGGAAAACCCGTTTTTAAAACACTAACATTAAACGAAATAGACAATCTATTTAACAGTTAAAAATGAATAATAAAATTACAGGTGCTATAAAACATTTAATTATAATTAACGTTATTATTTTTGTTGCGCCACAACTTTTAAAGTTAGATTTTACAAATGTTTTAGCGTTGCATTTTCCAGAAAACAAACATTTTGGCATTTGGCAATACGTTACACATATGTTTATGCATGGTAGTTTTAGCCATATTTTATTTAACATGTATGGTTTATGGGCTTTTGGCACACCTTTAGAACAAATGTGGGGAAAAAATAAATTTATATTCTTCTATTTTTCTGCAGGATTAGGTGCTGGATTAATCTATACCTTGGCAAATTACTATCAATTTAATGGTATTTATGACCAATTGATAAATTTTGGTCTTTCGGCTAGCGACATACAAAATATTTTAAATGCAGGTAGTTATAACGATCCAAGAATTGCTATATCAAATGAAGAAATGATTAAATTCTATAATTTATATCATACACCTGCTGTAGGTGCATCTGGTGCAGTTTATGGTGTGTTAGTTGCTTTTGGTATGTATTTTAAAGATGCCAAATTAGCGCTGATATTTTTCCCTGTACCAATAGCCGCAAAATATTTTATTCCTGTAATGATTTTAGGTGATTTGTTTTTTGGTATGACCAAATATTCTATTGGAAACATTGCCCATTTTGCACATGTTGGAGGTGCATTAATTGGTTTTATCATTGCTTGGTATTGGAAAAAAAATCAATTTAAATTTAGTTAATGAGTTTTATAGACGACATAAAATTACGCTACAAAAACGGAAATATCGTAGAAAAATTAATCTACGTTAACATTGCTGTGTTTATATTTACGTTACTTATTTCTGTTTTTCAAGATTTATATAAAGGACAAATTAATTGGGTTGTAGAATGGTTTTCTTTAGATGATAACTTCTCTTCTCTGTTGTATAAACCTTGGACACTTATTACTTATGGTTTTTTACATGCAGATTTTTTACATATTCTTTTAAACCTTGTTACTTTATATTTTATTGGTAATTTGTTTATAGAATACTTTACTCAAAAACAACTATTAACTTTTTACTTATTAGGTACCTTTTTTGGAGGTCTCTTATTTATGGTTAGTCTTAATTATTTTCCTTTATTTCAAGGACAATCATCAATGTTAGTTGGTGCTTCTGCCGGTATTTCCGCCATATTTATAGGAATAACCACCTACATACCTAACTATCAATTAAAAGTTCGCTTTATTGGTTTTGTAAAGCTTTGGCATTTTGCTGCAATTTGGGTTGGTTTAGACATTTTAGCTTTATCTGGCGGAAATGCTGGTGGCCATTTTGCACATTTAGGAGGCGCATTATTCGGTTTTTTATATGTAAAAAAAGCAGCAAACAAAGAAATAAAACTTTGGGATCAATTATCGTCTATTTTTTCAGTAAAAAAGAAACCACTAAAAACGGTATATAAATCACCTAAAAAAACAACTAATTCAGTAAAAAACACTTCCTTAAACCAACAACAAATAGACCATATTTTAGATAAAATTAGTAAATCTGGGTATGATACATTAACAAAAGCAGAGAAAGAGTTTTTATTTAAACAAGGAAGAAAATAACATGAAAAATTTATCCCCCATAGATAAGATGTTATACATCATAAACTCAATATTAGCAGCGCTTTTATTGTTGTCTTATATTCTTCAATTAATATCACCTGCTTCAATTCCCGTTTTTGCTGTTTTAAGTCTTTTTGTTCCTTTTTTAATGATTATCAATCTCATTTTTGGTGTTTATTGGTTAATTAAATTAAAAAAACAATTTCTTTTATCTATTTCTGTATTAGTAATTGGCTATATCTTTTCAACTCCTTTTTATAAAATTTACGGTAATAATTCTTCTTTTAATAACGATTTAAAAGTGATGAGTTATAATGTAAAAAGCTTTGATTTGTTTCACAAAAAGAAAGAATCTAAAACGCCAGATGGTTATAAATTTATAGCTTCTAAAGCCCCTGATGTTCTTGCCGTACAAGAATATTATCACAGTAAAAAAAACAAATTAAATTATCCTCATAAATTTATAAAATATCGACCTAAAAGCAATAAATACGGAATGGCTATTTATTCTAAATATAAGATTATAAACTCTGGTTCTTTAGATTTAAAAAGCGTAGGTAATAATATTATTTTTGCTGATATTTTAAAAGAAAAAGACACCATTAGAATTTATAATGTTCACTTAGAATCTTTAAGAATAAAACCAGGTGAAGAAAATTTTGGGCAAGAAAATTCTGAAAAACTAATAGAGAGAATTAGTAGTTCTTTTAAAACTCAGGCAGAACAAACTGTACAATTTTTAGCACATGAAAAGCAATGGAAAGGGAAAAAAATAGTTTGTGGAGATTTTAATAACACCAGTTATTCTTGGGTGTATCATCAAATATCAAAAAACAAAAAAGATGCTTTTATAGAATCTGGTAAAGGTTTTGGTAAATCTTTTAACTACTGGTTTCCTATGCGAATAGACTTTATTTTAACAGATGAGGATGCTATAATTAATAAATTTTCTACATTTTCAGAAAAATACTCAGACCACTTTCCTGTTCTTGCAAAAATTAATTGGTAAGTTTATTAGTAACTTCTTTTTTTTATAATTCGATGAGCTTTCTGTTCTATCTTTTTCTTTAACAAACCAGCCATCGCTAAAAAGAAACCTTTATACTTTGCTGCTCTTAAAGCATAATGACTAAATTTTAAAAGTCTACCAAACTCTTTTTGTAAATCTTCATCGTATTTTTTTAATGAAGCTTCAGAAAAACCATCCTTATTTAAACATCTTTCTATATTCTTGGCTGCTATTATGCCAGACATCATACCAGTACCAATGCCTTCTTTGTAAAAAGCATTTGCCAAACCTGCAGCATCTCCTACTAATAAAAATCGTTCTCCAGTTATTTTATGATTTCCAAAATGAAACGGAATAGACCATCCTCTCCAATTACCTATTTTGGTAGCGTTTTTAAATTTATTTTTTACCTTTTTGTGGTTTTTTATAATATTCTGAATTTCATCAACTAAATTAACCCCATATTTTTTAATATGATCTGCACGCCCTCCCAAACTAATATTTACTTGTCCGTCAGATAAAGGAAAAACATAAAAAAATAAAAGCATATTTTTATAAATCATACGTACTTCTGCTGCGTTACCTATAGGCAAATCTATTACATCTTTAAAATAAGCACTTACAAAAGTTGACGCATGTTTTTTATCTATTTTATTATTCGCTAATTTATTAGCAACAATAGATTTGGCACCATCTGCCCCTACTACAAATTTTGATAGGATTTCTTTGCCATTTTTTAATTTGATAAAAACACCTTCTGCTTCTTCTCTAATTTCTTTAACTCCGCTTCCAAAATGCTGGTTGGCATAGGTTTTAGATAAGTGACTTACCAAAAATTGATCAAAATCGATACGTTTTGCATACGAAATAATCATATCTCTATCATCCGTTTCTTTAAATTCTATTTTAGAGCGATTGTTTAAATGCAGCGTAATTTTTTTGCTATGTATAAACTTTGGATGTTTTAAAAAACTAGCAAATAAATCGTCTCCCAAAATCTTCATCGCCTTGTAGGCGTATAAAATTAGGCCATCTCCACAAGTTTTATCTCTCGGAAAAGTAGATTTATCAATAATATAATGCGGAATTTTCAACTTAGATAATTGTATAGAAGTGGCAGTACCAGAAGGTCCTGCACCAATAATACAAACAGTTGTTTTTTCAATTTTATTCATAGCAACAAAAGAGCAATATAAAAAATATTTTAAGGCAACTTTATATATAAAGGCTATAATTTTAATCTATATTTTGTTTCTGCTTGGTTTTTATCATTCTTTAATTTATCAACAATAACAAAGTTGTTTTTTTCTAATATTTTTGCTGATGCTAAATTTTCATCAACCACATAAGCTATAATTTCGGTCTTTTTTAGATGCTTAAAATAAGAAATTAAACCTTTACAAATTTCAGATCCAAAACCTAAGTTCCAATATTTTTCTAAAAAACGATAACCAATTTCATCATCTAAGTTATCTTTTACCAAAGCTACAGTTCCTATAAATTTTTGATCTTTTTTTTGTTCAATTGCATAAATCCAAAAATCGTTATTGGGATGTTTATATTTACAAATTAGTTCTTTTAATTCTTTAAAATGTTCCTCTAAAGTTTTAATATCACCTTTGGCAAACTTCATTACATTAGGGTTGCTTTGCATTTTATGAAACAATTTTAAATCACTTAAAAATAGCTTTCTAACAATTAACCTTTCTGTTCTAAAAATCATCAATAATATTGTAAATTTGCAGTCCTTAAATATACAAGAATGAATGCAGAAAAAAAAGTAGCCTTTTATACTTTAGGATGCAAGTTAAATTTTTCAGAAACTTCTACTATTGCTCGTAATTTTGTAAGCGAAGGGTTTGAACGTGTGGATTTTGAAGAAGCCGCAGATGTTTATGTTATAAACACTTGTTCTGTTACCGATAATGCAGATAAACGCTTTAAAAGCATTGTAAAAAATGCCTTAAAGAAAAATGATGATGCTTTTTTAATTGCCGTTGGTTGTTATGCTCAATTAAAACCAGAAGAATTAGCCGCTGTAGATGGTGTAGATTTAGTTTTAGGAGCCACAGAAAAATTTAATGTTACAAGTTATATAAATGATTTAACTAAAAATAATGTTGGCGAGGTGCACTCTTGCGAAATTTCTGATGCCGATTTTTATGTGGGTTCTTATTCTATTGGAGATAGAACTCGTGCATTTTTAAAAGTACAAGATGGTTGCGATTATAAATGTACTTATTGTACAATACCTTTAGCACGTGGAATATCTAGAAGTGATACTTTAGAGAATGTAATTGAAAATGCCAAAGAAATTTCATCAAAAGGAATTAAAGAGATTGTTTTAACGGGGGTTAATATTGGTGATTATGGTAAAGGTGAGTTTGGCAATAAAAAACACGAACATACTTTTTTAGAACTGGTAAAAGAATTAGATAAAGTTGATGGCATCCATCGTTTGCGAATTTCATCTATAGAACCTAATTTATTAAAAGATGAAACAATTGATTTTGTATCTAAATCTACTTCTTTTGTTCCGCATTTTCACATTCCTTTACAATCTGGTAGTGATGAATTATTAAAGAAAATGAAGCGCAGGTATTTAACTGAAACATATACAAATAGAGTTTCTAGAATTAAAGAAGTAATGCCTAATGCCTGTATTGGTGTAGATGTTATTGTTGGTTTTCCTGGTGAAACAGACGAGTTATTTTTAGAAACTTATAATTATTTAAACGAAATGGACATTTCGTATTTACATGTTTTTACCTACTCTGAAAGACCCAATACAGAAGCTGTTAATTTTGAAGGTGTTGTTCCAAAAAAAGTACGTGCAAAACGAAGTAAAATGTTACGTGGTTTGTCTGCAAAGAAAAGACGTTCTTTTTATGAAAGCCAAATAGGTAATACACTTACAGCATTATTTGAAAGTGAAAATAAAGAAGGTTTTATACACGGTTTTACAGAAAACTACGTTAAAGTTAAAACACCTTGGAATCCGGAATTAGTAAATACGCTACATACGATTACTCTTACTAAAATTGATGAAGATGGATTGGTAAGATTTAATTTTGAAAAAAATAAAGTGACAGCATAAAATATAATATTGCTAAAAAAAAAAAGACATGAAAAAGATTGCTATATACTTGGTACCAGGTTTAGCAGCTGGTCCAGAAATATTTGAAAACCTAGAATTACCAAAAGATAAATACGAACTACATTACTTAGAATGGATAACACCAATTGCCCTAGAAGAAACAATTGCTAATTACGTCATGAGAATGAGCGAAGAAGTTAAGACAGAAAACCCTGTTTTAATAGGTGTTTCTTTTGGGGGAATTATAGTACAAGAAATGAGTAAATATCTAAACACTAAAAAGGTTTTTATTATTTCTAGTGTAAAGCACCACGAAGAGCTTCCTAAAAGATTTCGATTTGCAAAATTTACAAAAGCGTACAAATTATTTCCAACAAAAATTGTTTCTAATTTTGAGGATTATGCTCAATATTTTTTAGGAAAATCGTTAAAAAAGAGAGCCCATATTTATAAAAAATATCTTTCTGTTAGAACAAAACTTTACCTAAACTGGTCTATTGGTACTATTATTAAATGGGAACAAACAGAACAAAACCCAAACATTACTCATATTCATGGAACCGATGACCATGTGTTTCCTATAAAAAACATTAACAATTGTATAAAAATTGAAGGTGGTAGCCATGTTATGATTATTACTAAAGCAAAAAAAATATCTAAAATTATTGACGAAGCTTTAACTTGTTAACCCCACTGGCTTTTCTTATTTTTAAAAACAAAAAATTACAATCTTATGAACAAACCTTTCCGTATACTTTCATTATTAAGCATCTTAATAGTTACTTTTTTATTTTTTAATGCAATCAATAAAAATGAAACAGACCCAGAAACAAGTACGGCTAAAACATATAAAATAAAAGCCTTAAAACTGCCAACCAACCTAAATCTTGCTGGAGAAAGAGTTCCTTTAGAAATACCTGATGTTAGAGAAAGGATGGAAAGAGAATTACTCGTAAACACCTATTGGCAATCAAATGGGGTATTACTTATAAAAAGAGCTAATAAGTACTTTCCTATTTTAGAACCTTTACTAAAAAAATATGGCTTACCAGACGACTTTAAATTTTTAGCATTGGCAGAAAGTGCTTTTATAGACGAAACTTCTTCTGCGGGAGCAGCAGGCATGTGGCATTTTATGAAAGCTACAGGAAAAGAGTATGGTTTAGAAATAAATAGCAATGTAGACGAACGTTATAATATAGAAAAATCTACAAAAGTTGCTGCCGAATATTTAATAAAATCTAAAGAACGTTTTAATTCTTGGACCTTAGCTGCGGCTTCTTACAATGCAGGTAACTACGGTGTTAGTAAAAGGTTAGATACCCAGGAAGTAGATAATTATTATGATGCTAAACTACCTAATGAAACAGAGAGATATGTTTTTAGAATTATTGCTTTAAAAGAAGTAATTTCTAATCCTAAAAAATATGGTTTTGTGTTTGATAATGAAGACTTATACACGTTAGCAGAAACAAGAACAATTAAAGTAGATACTGCCATTTCTAATATTACTCATTTTGCTAAAAAATTCGGAATGAATTATAAAGAATTTAAAATTCATAACCCTTGGTTAAGAGAAAACAAACTAAACAATAAGAGTAGAAAGGTTTACGAAATTAAGATACCTGTAAACTAAAACGATGTTTACGCTAAAATATTTTTAACCCTACCTACAATACCAGATTCTAACTGAACTTTAATTCCATGCGGATGGTTTTGAGATTTAGTTAGAATTTTTGCTATAACACCTTCTGTTAATTCGCCACTTCTTTGATGGTGTTTTTGAACTACTTCTACACCTAAACCTATTTTTACGTTTTTTCTTAGCTTTCCGTCACTCATAAATACATTTTTAAAATTCTAAAATAAAAAAAGCCTATCAATCATGATAGGCTTTTTGTTAAAAAATTAACTAGTAATAAATATATATTATAATACTCTTACGTTTACTGCGTTTAATCCTTTTTTTCCATCTTGTAAGTCAAATTCAACTTCATCGTTTTCACGAATTTCATCGATTAATCCTGACACATGTACAAAATGTTCTTTGTTTGATCCTTCTTCAGTGATAAATCCAAATCCTTTAGATTCGTTGAAAAATTTTACGGTACCTTTATTCATTATAAAAATTATTGCGTTGCTAATTTAATTACTAACAACATTTATTGTATTACAAATGTAATGCCAATAATTGAATAATAAAATTAAATGTTGTCTTACTTTCTATATCCTTTAAAATAAACAATAATTTACAGCTTAAAAGTAAGTGTTCTTATAAATACACACATCAACCTACCCTAAAACACTGAAATTAAAAACATTAAGCAATAAAAAAAGCCTATCAATATTGATAGGCTTTTAGATAAAAAATTAACTAGTAATAAATATATATTATAATACTCTTACGTTTACTGCGTTTAATCCTTTTCTTCCATCTTGTAAGTCAAATTCAACTTCATCGTTTTCACGAATTTCATCGATTAATCCTGACACATGTACAAAATGTTCTGTGTTGTTTCCTTCTTCAGTGATAAATCCAAATCCTTTAGATTCATTGAAAAATTTTACGGTACCTTTATTCATAATAAAAAAATATTGTGTTGTTAAATTCATTCCTAACAACGTTTATTGAATCGCAAAGATAATGCCAATAATTTAGAAAAGAACTAAAATAAGTGTTTTAGTTGAAAAATAATACATTAAACACTCAATATAAACCTTTTAACTTCGTTAAATTCGTCTATAATCTCATTTAAAATGTCTTTTACAGGCTTTATTTCATGAATTAACCCCGCTATTTGTCCTATTTCTAACTCACCTTCATCTAAATCTCCTTCAAACATTCCTTTTTTAGAACGTGCTCTTCCTAGTAGCTCTTTTATTTGTTCTGTTGATGGATGCTGCTTATATAATTCTTGCACTTCATTATAAAACTTATTTTTCACCAACCTTACAGGTGCTAATTCTTTTAAAGTTACTTGTGTATCTCCATCTTTAACATCAATAATGGTGTTTTTAAAATTAATATGCGCAGAAGATTCTTCTGATGCAGCAAACCTACTTCCTATTTGTACGCCATCTGCCCCAAGCACCATAGCGGCTAACATTCCTCTCCCCGTGCCTATTCCACCAGCTGCTATTATAGGTATTTTAACTTGTTCTTTAACCATAGGTATCAATGTAAACGTGGTAGTTTCTTCCCTTCCATTATGTCCGCCTGCTTCAAAACCTTCACAAACAACAGCATCTACACCTGCAGCTTCTGCTTTTAAAGCAAACTTAACAGAACTTACTACATGTACCACCGTAATTCCTTTTTCCTTTAAAAAGGAAGTCCAGGTTTTTGGGTTTCCTGCAGAAGTAAAAACAATTTTTACGCCTTCTTCTATAATAATATCCATTAATTTTTCTATATCAGGATACAACATTGGGATATTTACTCCAAATGGTTTCTCTGTTGCTTTTTTACATTTCTGAATATGTTCTCGTAACACATCGGGATACATAGAGCCAGCACCAATTAATCCCAAACCACCAGCATTAGAAACGGCAGAGGCTAATTTCCATCCAGAAACCCAAATCATGCCTCCTTGAACAATTGGAAATTGTATCTTAAAAAGTTCTATAATTTTATTTTTCATTATTTTTTGATCAGCTTTATTTTTTTATGTTGATTACCCTTGGTTATTTTAAGAAAATAAATACCACTTTCTAGAAAAGAGATATCAATAATTTTAGAATTTAAACCTACTTTTTCAAATACTTTTTTTCCTAAAATCGAGTATATTTCAATAGTAAAATTACTTGTAATATCTGTTGTAATTAAAAATTGATCTTTTACGGGGTTTGGATACACATTTAAATTGATAACAGTATTTTCTAAAACAGACAAACTCGCCATATAACTATTCAAAGCGACTTCAAAATTCGGAATTCCATACCCATATTGATCTGTTGGATTATTAAACTTATCCGCAGATTTATAAACTGCTTGTTTTAAATACGTATTAAAATTATCTGTTATTTTTTTTGATGATGTTTTTAAAAGAAAACCTTCATTCTGATTTAAACATGCAATTAAACCTGCCATTATTGGAGAAGAAAATGACGTTCCGCTAGAAAATGTTGAAACTTCACCTGAAAGGTAATTAATTATAGCTGGATTTTTACCTTGTGCTAAAATTTCTGGTTTAATTCTTCCGTCTGCTGTTGGTCCGAAAGAACTAAAACTAGCTATATTTCCTGAGGAATCTACAGCTCCTACACTTATAACAGAGGTTGCGTCTGCCGGCGCTCCCATATATTTCCATGATCCATTTCCTTCATTACCAACTGCATTTACCAAAAGCATACCACGAGAAGCACCTATTTCTGCTCCTCTAGAAATAAAGGTGGTTTTACCATCTAAATCGGCATACGTATAATTGTAATTCGGATTATCAAAAGTTGTATATCCTAAAGAGGTATTAATAACATCAACCCCTAAACTATCAGCTCTTTCTGCAGCTTCTACCCATAAACTTTCCTCTAAAGGAACTTCTATAGGAGCATTTTCTGTTCTAAATAAATAAAAAGAAGCATCTGGTGCGGTACCTACAAACTGATTTTCTAAATAACCGCCAATTGTTGATAAAACATGAGTACCATGGCTATCTCCAGCGTAAAACTCTTCGCTTCTTTCTACAAAATCGTAGCCTCCTAAAATCTGATTGTTATCTCTAATTCTCTTAAAAGCATCTAAAGTATTTACATTAGGAAAACCTGCATCTATAATTGCTATTATTTGACCTTCACCTGTTAATCCTTGTGCATGTAAAAAATCTCCATGCAACATTTTAATTTGATTATCTGCAGCACCATAAACAACATCTGATAATGTCTTATTAAACTTATTATAATGATTGGGTGTTATTGCTTTCCCTTTTAATTTAGGATTTAAATTTAAAGATTTATTAGCAAATTCTAAATGATCGATAAAACTATATGCCGACATTAAATTATTAAGTGCAACAACATTTCCTTGAACATGTATTGCATTTAACCATTTAGATTTAGCTAAAACAGTAATATTTACATCGTTTTTTAGCTGAGTATAATAATTTTCATCAACAGGAACATCTTTAACATCTAAAGGAATATTTAACCGATTTCTTCTGTCTAATGCTCTTTGTGTAAGCATTGTTAAAGGATTCTCTAAATAAGTAGTTTGGTTGGGTTTGTCTTTTAAGAAAACCCAAACATCTTCTTGAGCTGTTAACTGAAAGAAAGTAGTAAAAAATAAAAAAAGTAGTAATTTCTTCATCTCTCGAAATTACTACTTTTTTATGATTTTATAAATTATTTAAGAGATTACTCCAGAACCTAATAATTCTTCCTTGATATACCAAGCCACAAACTGACCTTCTTGTATGGCAGATTGCTTGTTTTCAAACTCTACATACAAACCTGTTTCTACTTTATGTAAGGTAGCATTTTCTAGAGGTTGCCTGTATCTAATTCTAGCATCTACTTGCATAGTTTCTCCAGATTTTAATGTTAAATCTTTACGAATCCAATGCATTTCTTCATTAGAAACAAACAACACATTTCTATATAAACCTGGGTGATTTTTTCCTTCACCAGCATAAATTACATTTTCTACCACATCGGTTTCTATCACATACAAAGCTTCTTTTGTACCACCAACATTTAAACCTTTACGTTGTCCTTTTGTAAAATAGTGTGCGCCCTGATGTTTACCAACTACTTTACCATCTTCTTTGTTGTAAGAAAACTTTGTTGCGTAATAAGCCAGTTCTGCTTCTTTATTTTCAAAAACAGGGGCTTGTTTTGTATACTGCTCAAAATCTGAAGGGATTGTTACAATAACACCGTTTTTGGGTTCTAATTTTTGTTGTAAAAACTCTGGTAAACGAACTTTACCGATAAAACATAAACCCTGAGAATCTTTCTTTTCTGCCGTAATTAAATCTGCTTCTTTGGCTATTTTTCTAACTTCAGGCTTTGTTAATTCGCCAATTGGAAATAATGCTTTTGTTAATTGCTCTTGAGACAACTGACATAAAAAGTAAGATTGATCTTTATTAACATCTTTACCTGCTAATAATTTATAAACTGGTTTACCGTCTATAATCTCTTCTCCTTTTCTACAATAATGCCCTGTAGCCACATAATCTGCCCCCAATTTTAAAGCAATGTCCATAAAAACATCAAACTTTATTTCTCTATTACAAAGAACATCTGGGTTTGGCGTTCTACCTTTACTATATTCATCAAACATATAATCTACAATACGTTCTTTGTATTGATTGCTTAAATCCACTACTTGAAAAGGGATTCCTAACTTTTCTGCAACAATCATTGCATCATTAGAGTCCTCTAACCAAGGGCATTCGTTTGAAATGGTTACAGAGTCATCGTGCCAATTTTTCATAAAAAGCCCAATAACTTCGTATCCTTGTTCTTTTAATAAATGTGCGGTTACACTAGAATCTACACCACCAGAAAGACCAACAACTACTCGTTTCATTTTAAATTTTTAAGGATGCAAAGGTACAAATAAGAAATGGTTTTATAGATTGAAAGAATTGATGTAATCATTGTTTTGATTTATCTTGTAGTTAGCAGTTAGCAGTTAGCAGTTAGCAGTTAGCAGTTAGCAGTTAGCAGTTAGCAGTTAGCAGTTAGCAGTTAGCAGTTAGCAGTTAGCAGTTAGCAGTTAGCAGTTAGCAGTTAGCAGTTAGCAGTTAGCAGTTAGCAGTTAGCAGTTAGCAAGAATAAAAAGACTTCTACAGGCGCTGTCTAACAATCGTTAAAATTTATCAACATTTAAACTATAAACCCTGAACCTTAACACTTAAAATCAATCTTCTTTTTTACGGGTAAAATAATTTTTTGCTTTTAACTCTTTTTCAGTAGCTACTTCTCCATCCATATAATATTCCCAATTCCCCACGCGTAACCCGTCTTTATAATTACCTGTCTCTTTTAACTGACCATTCAATTCAAAGTATTTTGCCAATCCGTTTAAGACACCATTTTTGTACGTAATTTCTTCTATTAGAACACCTTTACTAGAATATTTACTACTAACTCCATCTAACAAACCGTTTTTATATGTAGAAAATTCTGTAACCCTACCATCTTGGTAATAATTAACCAACACTCCATCCAAGAGGCCATTTTTATAATTTTCTTCTGACATGATTGTGCCATCAGGGTAAAAATATTTCCAATTACCAACTCGTTTTTTTCCTACTAAAACACCTTCTGTTTCTATGGTACCTTTTAACGTAAAAAATTGAACATATAAAGAATCTGAATTCTCATAAAAAGTTTTTATAATGACAGGGTGCTTAGAACTTGTAATATCGTAAAACTTAAAAACACCTACTTCTTTTCCGTTTTTAAACTGCCCTGTGTAACGAATTCTTTTATTTGAATAATACTTTTTCCAAACACCTGTTCTTTTTTTATGCTGATCGAATTGATTAATTTTCTGAGCATAAGTAGTTTTACTTGTAAAAAAACAAGTAAAAAACAGTAAAATAAAAAACAGTCTTTTTATATTTATCATTTAAATAAAATTTTAAAGCAAAGATACATTAATAGTGCCAAAAACAAATCTTCTTTTCGTTACAGAACAACTCCATAATATGGAAAACCCTAAAAGGGAAAACCGACAAAGAGTGGCAAATATTGTATTAGAAAATCAGAAATTATTTAAGGAATTGATTGTTATTACTTTTGATGTTGAAAATAAAGTTTCTATAAAAGCGGCTTGGATTTTAGAGTGGATTTGCACACACCATCATTTAGAATGGATTTTACCTCATTTAGATGTATTTACATCAGAAATTAAAAATGTAAAATTTGATAGCGCTATTAGACCATGTGCTAAAATATCTGAACATTTGGCTACTGCGTATTATGCTAAAGATGAAAATGACATCAAAAAAAAACTGACAAACCAACAGATAGATGCGATTGTAGAAACAGGTTTCGATTGGTTAATTACGCCTCAAAAAATTGCCGTTAGAGCCTATACAATGACTTTTTTATATTTCTTTGGATTAGAAAAAGAGTGGATTCATCCAGAATTAAAACACTTAATAACCTCTAAAATTATGCACGAAAGCAAAGGTTGTAAAGCACGTGGAAAATACATTTTAGAAATGATAGAAAAACATCAAAAATCGACTTTATAAATCTGTTTATTTGCCTATTTTTGCATTTAACAACATAACTAAAAGATGAACTTAACAAAATTAAATGCCATCTCACCTATTGATGGACGTTATAGAGGTAAAATATCAAAATTAGCAGACTATTTTTCTGAAGAAGCTTTAATAAAATACAGAGTTCGTGTAGAAATAGAATATTTTATTGCTTTGTGTGAAATTCCTTTACCACAATTAGCAGACTTTAACAACGATTTATTTGACGATTTACGTAAAATTTATATCGATTTTACTGCAGAAGATGCTCAAAAAATTAAAGATATAGAAAGCATTACAAATCATGATGTAAAAGCTGTTGAATACTTTATCAAAGAAAAATTTGATGCGTTAGGCTTACAAGCTCATAAAGAATTTATCCATTTCGGATTGACTTCTCAAGACATTAATAACACTGCGGTACCGCTTTCTATTAAAGAAGCAATGAATGATGTTTATGTGCCTCAATATTTTGAACTTTTAGAAAAGTTACAAGAATTAGTTATTGAGTGGCAAGATGTTTCTATGCTAGCAAGAACACATGGTCAGCCTGCATCACCTACAAGGTTAGGGAAAGAAATAGAAGTATATGTAGTTCGTTTAAAAGAACAATTCAATTTATTAAATGATATACCAAGTGCTGCTAAATTTGGTGGTGCAACTGGTAATTACAATGCACATAAAGTTGCTTATCCTACTATTGATTGGAAAGAATTTGGAAGTACTTTTGTTAAAGAAAAGTTAGGTTTATACCACTCTTTTCCAACAACACAAATAGAACATTACGATCATTTAGCGGCTTTGTTTGATACTTTAAAACGTATTAATACCATTGTACTAGATTTAGATAGAGATTTCTGGACCTACGTTTCTATGGAATACTTTAAACAAAAAATTAAAGCTGGTGAAGTTGGTTCTTCTGCTATGCCACATAAAGTAAACCCTATTGATTTTGAAAATTCTGAAGGAAATTTAGGATTGGCAAATGCTATTTTCGAACACCTTTCTGCTAAATTACCTGTGTCTCGTTTACAGCGCGATTTAACAGATAGTACTGTTTTACGTAATGTTGGTGTACCTTTTGGACATACAATTATTGCTTTTACATCTACCTTAAAAGGATTGAATAAATTATTGTTAAACAAACAAAAGTTTGAAGATGATTTAGAAAATAATTGGGCTGTTGTTGCAGAAGCAATTCAGACTATTTTAAGACGTGAAGCTTACCCTAATCCTTATGAAGCCTTAAAAGGATTAACCAGAACAAATGCTAAAATCAACCAAAAATCTATTGCAGATTTTATTGATACTTTAGAGGTTTCATCAGAAATTAAAGAAGAATTAAAGGCTATTACACCTGCTAATTATACAGGAATATAAATTTTTAAGAAGTAATATTATGAGCGTAAAGAATATAGAAGTTTCTGTTTTTAATTTAAATAAAGGAAAGCTTATATTCTTTGCGCTTTTCTCTTTACTATTATTTCTTACTTCTTGCAAATCAGAAATGAAAGACAATTCTGATCGTTTTAAAAAAGGAGTCTTCGAAATTCCTGCAGGAGAAGGTTATAGTAAAACAACCATTATTAGAAAAGATAGCCTACAAATAGAAGAATACGAAAAAATTGTAAGTATTTCTAATGATTCTACTACCAGTGAAAAAAGAATTAAACATATTGATACGCTCTACATCAAATGGAAAAATAATTTCTTTTATTCCTTAAAAATGAAATCACCTAAAAAGGAATTAGACAAAGATCCTATTTACGTGCAAATAACTAAAGTTACAGACACCTCTTATAGTTTTACTGCTAAAATTGGTTTTAGCAAATTTAAACAAGACGGTACCGTATATAAAGTAAAATAAAGTGGAAATTTTTCTACACATAGACGCTTGGGTAGCATTAATTACCCTTACTTTTCTAGAAATTATTTTAGGAATAGACAATATTATATTTATATCAATATCTGCCAATAAACTCCCAAAACATCAAGTAAGAAAGGGTACTCTCTTAGGATTAGCTTTAGCAATGATTACTAGAATAGTACTATTAATTAGTGTTTCTTATTTAATTGCATTTAAAACACCTTTTTTAGAAATTAATATCGGTTGGTTTAAAACAGGATTAACAGGCCAAAGTATCATTTTATTTTTAGGCGGACTTTTTTTACTCTATAAAAGC
The DNA here is from genome assembly GCF_038024045.1 of Polaribacter staleyi. Classification (NCBI taxonomy): domain Bacteria; kingdom Pseudomonadati; phylum Bacteroidota; class Flavobacteriia; order Flavobacteriales; family Flavobacteriaceae; genus Polaribacter; species Polaribacter staleyi. The sequence goes on from NZ_CP150665.1 coordinate 837,444, forward strand.
ACTAAAGAAATCCGTGAAAAAGTAGAACATACTAATGAAAACGAAGTGTTAAAATCTCCAAAGGTTATATCATTAACAAATGTTATTATTCAAATAATACTTATTGATATTGTTTTTTCTTTTGATAGTATTTTAACAGCAGTTGGTATGACTAACGGAATAGATGGCGCTTTAATTATAATGATTATTGCCGTAATAGTTTCTATTATAATTATGATGATTTTTTCGAAGCCGATTAGTAATTTTGTAAACAATAACCCAACTATTCAAATGTTAGCATTGTCTTTTTTAATTTTGATAGGATTTATGTTAATTACAGAAAGTGCTCATTTATCAAATACAGAAATTTTTAACAAAACTGTTGGGGCTATTCCTAAAGGATATTTGTACTTTGCGATCGCATTTTCTTTAGGCGTAGAAATGCTGAATTTAAAAATTAGAAAAAAATAAAACTTTTGTTCAAAAAACTACTTAGCGTTTTTTTTCTCTTACTATTGATGTTACCAACATCTATAGAAATTATTCATAATTTAGGCAATCATGAACACTCTGTGTGTACTTCTGTTAGTGAACATCACATACATAAGCAACATTTAAATTGTGCTGAATTCCACAAACATTTAACGATTTTCTCAATGGATTTTGCATCTAATTTAGATGTAATTCCACCTCATTTTTATACTTCCATTTTTATTGATAAACCTCAAAGAATTAAAGAGGTTTGCCAATCTATAAGAACTTCTAGAGGACCACCCTATTTTACTGTTTAAAGCCGAATTGTCATTTTAAATGACATCACATATTTTTAAATTAGTAAAATAATACTTCATGAAAACATTTATAAAATGGCTACTTTTAGTAGCTGTATTTTCTGTGAATGCTCAAAATAGCGTTTCAGGAAAAATTACAGACATGCTTAATAATCCTTTAGCAGACGTACAAATTAACACCCCAGAATTACATAGAGGAACTACATCTAAAGAAGACGGAACCTTTATCCTTAAAAACATTCCTAAAAGGAAAATAAAAATTAATTTTAGTTATTTAGGATATAGAACAGTTTCAAAAATTATTGATTTTAGCTCAGAAAACATTGTGTTAAATATTCAATTAAAAGAAACTGCTTTTAAAATGGATGAAGTAATAATTTCTGCTCCTTTTAATAAATTACAATCAGAAAATGTAATGAAAATAGAAAGGTTGTCTGCCAAAGCCATTCAAAAAACAGGAGCCACAACACTTGCCGAAGGAATTACAAATATTGCTGGAGTTTCTCAAATTTCTACAGGTGCATCTATAGGTAAACCTGTAATTAGAGGGTTAAGCGGTAATAGAGTTTTAGTCTACACACAAGGCATTAGGCTAGAAAACCAGCAATTTGGAGGCGAACATGGTTTGGGTATTAACGATGCTGGTATTAGTAGTGTAGAAGTAATTAAAGGCCCTGCATCTCTACTCTACGGTTCTGATGCATTGGGAGGAGTTTTATATTTGAATCCTGAAAAATTTGCATCAGATAATGATCAAGAAATTAATTTTAGTCATCGTTATTTTGGCAATACTTTAGGAACAAACACTTCTATTGGAGCAAAACTATCTAAAGAAAATTGGAAATTTTTAGCAAGAGGAACTTATGTAAATCATTCGGATTATAAAATACCAACCGAAGAGAGAGTTACAAACACTCGCTTTAATGAGAGAGATTTTAAAACAGGAGTTGCCTATTCTAAAAACAGTTTTACATCAGAAATTCGTTATAATTTTAACAGATCTAATCTTGGTTTACCAGAAGAAGGAATTGGCGAACAATCTACCAGTAAATCACTTTTAGAACCTTACCAAGTTATCGACAATCATATATTAAGCTCGCACAATCATTTTTTTATTGGAGATTCTAAATTAGATTTAGATTTAGGTTATACTTTTAATGACCGTCAAGAATTTGAAGAACATCACGACCATGATGAAGGTGAAGTAGACCATGACGAAGATGAACATGATGAAGATCACGAAGAAGAAGGGGAAGAAGCTGCATTAAGAATGAAGTTAAAAACATTTAGCTATAACGCAAAATATCATTTCCCTAAAATTGGGAACGTAGAAATTCTTTCTGGTGTACAAGGCTTACATCAAACAAATACTAATTTTGGTGAAGAATTATTAATACCTAATGCTACCATAAACGATTTTGGTGTTTTTACAACAGCAAATTACTCTTGGAATAAAAATAGTTTACAAGCAGGTGTTCGTTACGATACTAGAAATATAGACACCGAAAGACACGAAATTTCTCATGAAGGAGATCTTCATATTTTTGAAGCTATCGATAAATCTTACAACAGTTTTACCACCTCTTTAGGTTTTAAAACAGCCATAACAGATAATTTTACAGCAAGAATTAATGTTGCCTCTGGTTTTAGAGCTCCTAATTTAGCAGAATTATCTTCTAACGGAGTGCATCACGGAACGGGTAGATTTGAAAAAGGAAATAATAATTTAACCAATGAAAAAAACACGCAATTCGATCTTTCTTTAGAATATAAAACAGAACATATTGAGTTGTTTGCAAACGGTTTTTACAATCAATTAAACGATTATATTTACATTTCTCCTACTGGAGAAATTGAAGATGAAGCACCTGTTTTTGAGTATTTACAAGAAGATGCAAAATTATATGGTGGTGAATTTGGTTTTCATTTACACCCACATCCCTTAGATTGGTTGCATTTAGAAAGTTCATTTGAAACAGTAATAGGAGAACAAGATAATGGCAATTATTTACCATTGATTCCTGCTAATTCTTGGAAAAACACATTAAGAACTGAATTCGATGTAAAAAAATGGCTACAACAAGGGTATGCTTCTTTAACTTTAAAGAGTACATTTTCTCAAAATAATGTTAGTCAGTTTGAAACAAAAACCCCTAGTTATAATCTATTAAACTTTGGTTTTGGTGGTGATATTACTATAAATGATATTAAATTTTCTGCAAACTTATCTGCTAATAATATTTTAGATAAAAAATATATAGATCACTTATCTAGATTAAAAGCAGACGGAATTTTAAATCAAGGTAGAAATATTGTTTTAGGAATTAATTTTAAAATATAAAAAGAGAGCACCAATAGAGGCTGTTTTAAAAGTAATTATTTTGTCAACCTAAATTTATTTTAAGTTCAGCAAGACAAGTTTTATATTTTTAAAACAGCTTCTTTTTTATTGCACATATTTTGTTTTCTTTATACTACTTAAAACAATAAAAGCAGCTAAAAAGAAAATAGCTAATGCCAACACACTACTTTGTATAGAAATCATAGAATTTAATACGCCAAAAGTAACCATACCTATAACGAGAGCTATTTTTTCAGTCACATCAAAAAAGCTAAAATAAGAAGCATGATCTTCTGTTTTAGGCAATAATTTAGAGTACGTAGATCTTGCTAAAGACTGAATTGCTCCCATTACCAAACCTATTAAAGAACCCAAAATATAAAAATACATTTCTATATTTGGCGTATCTTTTGTTAAGTTAAAACCAATAAAACAAACCAATCCCCAAATAGCTATTGCTATTTTTAAGGTTTTAATATTCCCTATTTTATTAGATAATCTCGAAAATAAAAATGCTCCAAATATACCTACAAACTGTACTAACAAAATTGTAGCTATTAAATTTAAAGTTTCTAAACCTAAAATTGTTCCGAAAATACCTGCCATTAATATAATAGTTTGTACACCGATACTTAATAAAAAAAAGGAAATTAAAAACAATTTCAACTCTCTATAAGCAAATAATTCTTTTGCAACTTTCTTTATTTCTTGAATTCCTTTAATAAAATAATTTCCTTTTGGCAATGATGTTTTTTCTGAATCAGGTAATTTGGCGTACGTTATTTGTGCAAAACCTAACCACCACAAACCTACTAATACAAATGATAATTGAGATCCAAATTGTTTGTCATAATAACCAAAAACTTCGGTTTCTATTAAAACCAAACATAAAAGTAGTAATAAGATAGACCCAGAATAGCCTAACATAAAACCTTTGGCACTTACATTATCTTGTTGTTCTGGATGCGCTACTTCTGGTAAAAATGCATTGTAAAAAACAATGCTTCCCCAAAAACCAATACTTGCTAAAATGGTAAAAACAATACCAACCCATAATGTTTCTTTACCTGTAAAAAAGAACAAACACATTACAGATAACGAACCTAAAAGGCAAAATCCTTTTAAGAATTTCTTTTTATTCCCTGCAAAATCTGCCATACCAGAAAGCATTGGCGAAATACAAGCTACTACCAAAAAAGAAAAAGCCAAGGCATAATTATACAAGGTTGTTGGCGTCCATAAAGTACCCAAAAAAGTGATTTTCCCATCAACATTTGCAAACCCTTCTGAGGCAGTTAAACCAGCGTAATAAATAGGAAAAACAGCGGTACTAATTACTAAAGAATACACTGAATTTGCCCAATCGTAAAAAGCCCACGCATTAATTAATTTTTTATCTCCAATTTTTAACATCGCATATTTTTTATATAAAAAAACCGTTCAAATAAATATTTGAACGGTTACAATATAGGAAAATCTATTCCTTTTCTAATTTTTTTTATTTAATTCTTTACCTTAGCATTATATTGTGCTGCATATTTTTTTGCAGTTGGTAAATAATTTTTTAAATCTTGAATTCTAGATTCGTTAGATGGATGCGTACTTAACATTTCTGGTTGAGAACTTCCTCCAGATTTCTCGCTCATTCTAACCCAAACCTCTGCAGCTTCTCTACCATCGTAACCAGCCATAATCATAAAAACCAAACCTAGTCTATCTGCTTCTTGCTCATGTACTCTACTAAACTTTAACATCCCTAAACCAGAACCAATACCAAAGGCAGTATTCCATAATTGTTGCGATTCACTACTTTTTCCTGAAGTACCTAAAGCAACAGCCACTCCTCCTAGTTGTTGTAATTGCCCTTGAGACATTCTTTCTTGTCCGTGTTTAGCAAAAGCATGCGCTACTTCATGCCCCATAACCGCTGCAACTCCATCTTCATTTGCACAAATAGGCATTATCCCTGTATAAAAAACAACTTTACCTCCTGGCATACACCAAGCATTTACGGTTTCATCTTCTACCAAGTTAAATTCCCATCTATAAGAATCTGCTTCGGCAACCATATTATTTGCTCGCATAAAACGATCTACAGCTGCAGAAATATTTTTACCTACATTTTTAATCTCATTAGACATCTCTCTATTTGTAGATAATTTATTTTCTTTTAAAAAGCTACTATATTGTGCAAAACTCGACGGCAACACTTGTGCATCACTTACAAAATTAACACGACTTCTACCTGTAATTGGCACCGTACTACATTCTACAAAAAGAAAAACGGTTAAAACTAAAACAACTATTTTTTTCATCTATTTTATTTTTTTATCATCACTAATTAATAAGACACATATATCTGTAAATTGTCACTACAGCGTCTCTTTTTACAATTTATAAAACTACATATTCTATCTTTATCAAAAAAATAAATTTCTTATGAAAGTGATATTTGTAATTTTTAGATAAAACATTCGTCCAAAATAAAAATCAATACATACTTATGAAAAATATTTTCTCTTTACTAACGCTTCTTTTTTTGATAAACTGTACTAGCAAAGCACAAACCTCATCCAAAGAAAAAAAAACATATACTATTGAAAAAACAGATGTGGAATGGAAAAAACTTTTAACTCCGATACAATATTATGTTTTACGAGAAGCGGGTACAGAAAGAGCTTTTTCTAGCGCTCTTAATAACAACAAAATGAAAGGTACTTATGTTTGTGCTGCTTGTAAAACTCCATTATATAAATCTAAATATAAATATGATTCTGGTTCTGGTTGGCCTTCTTTTGATAGAGCTATCAAAAAAAATGTAGAACTAGATGTTGACTATAAAATTGGCTATGCAAGAACAGAATTAAAATGCAATACTTGTGGCGGTCATTTAGGTCATTCGTTTGATGATGGACCAAAAAACACTACAGGAAAACGTCATTGTATTAATGGCGCTGCATTAGAATTTATAACCTTTAAATAATAGTATTTTTAAAAAAAATGTTTACTTTCGTTTTAAATATTTTAACATTTTATAGTGAATCTAATACGATTAAAACTATATAGTTAAGATTAAAAGCATTTTTATTTGATTAAAAAATTACTTTTTTTACTATCTTTTTTGTTGGTGAGAGTAACATATGCTCAAAAAACAAACCCAACTATTTTAAAATCTACAATAACTTCTGTAGGTAGTACTTCTGTATATCCTGTTTTTAACAGTAAAAAAAATTATGAAATTCAACAAAGTATAGGGCAATCTAGTATAATTGGTAAAAAAACTACAGGAAAAACAACTGTACAACAAGGGTTTTTAAATCATGTTAAAATATTTACAATCAATAACTCTGATTTAGAAATTATTGATGAATCACTAAATTTAGTGATTTCACCGAATCCTTTTATAGATCACATAAAAATAAATTTTACTAGAGAAACAAAACATAACATTCATATATTTATTTATGATACAAATGGTAAAGTTTTATTTTCTAAAAATTATAACCCAACAGACAGTATACATATTCCAATGAAATATTATACTATTGGTACATATTTAATACGTATACAAAGTGGTAAAGACAAGTTTACACGAAAAATTCTAAAAACAGAATAATATATGGTTAAAAACTTTTTGTTACATATTTTATTTTTTCTTACATTTCTTTTATCAAGTTATGTGTTGAGTGCACAACAAGTTTATATTGAGACTGGTTTAGAGAATGCCTATTTTAAAGATTATGAAAACAATTTAGGCAAAAATACTTTAGATTTAAATTATTCTAAATCTGAACAAGTTTTTTTAGAAACTGGTTTTAGATTCAAATTATATGAAGATAGATTTAAAGGATCTCTAGGAATTGGTTTCAACAAATATAAAATTAACACGGGTTTTTATGCAGGTAATATTAGTGTACCAACTACCTATAATTTAAGTTATTTTACAATAAAAACGGGAGTAAACTTTGCGCTTATAAACCAATCTAGATTTAAGTTACAGATACATACACATATTTCTTACGATTTGCTTACAACAGGAACCAGAAGATATAATAACAATACTGCAAACTTATACACAGACAATACTTTTGATAGAACTTTACTTAGATATCATAGAGGTTTAAGTGCCGAGTACGTTATTTCTGATAATATATCTACATATATTAGTTATAATGTAGCAGATAGTTTTAGAGATAGTAATAAAGACAGTAATATTGAAGAAAAGTATTCTTTACATACCAATGCATACTCAATAGGGTTACTTTTTAATATTATCAGATTAAATAAAAGAAGATTCTAAAAAGAAAATGAAGTTTTTACATAACATACTGCTCTTTTTATTTTTGACTTCTAGCTCAATAATGTTAGGTCAAACACCTGGTTTTAATTACCAGGCCTTAATTTTAAATACGGAAGAAATTCAGATTCCAGGAACTAATGTTTCAGAAAACAATATTCCCTTAGGTTTAGAAGATGTTACCTTGCGTTTTACCATAACAAATGAAGCAGGTATAGAGTATATAGAAGAACATACAATAACTACAGACGAAAACGGAATGGTTTCTGTAATTGTTGGTGAAGGAACACCTATTAATTATACTTTTAGTAATATTAATTGGGATGGAAAATTAAAGTATTTAAATGTAGAATTAAATATTCTTAACAACAACCAAGGTTTTATCTTTTTAGACTCTCAAAAAATATTATACATACCTCAACCAACAAATGGCAATGGAAACGGTACAGGAAATATAAAAATAGTAAATTCTTTAGGAAGCTTAACACAACCTTATACCTTAGGAGAATTAATTTGGCTTACTGATTACGGTACTAAAGGAAACCCTTCTTTAATGATATGGGATGGTACAAATTGGGTACCCGTGAATGATGATTTTGATCCAACAAATGAATTTGGGCTTATCGTTGTAAGTAATAATAATATTAGAGACACACAATTTAAAAACCCAGTAATAGGTGATCAAGTTTGGAATCAAACTTGTGGCTGCATAGAAGTTTTTGATGGATCTAATTGGGTTTCCTCCAAAAATACGGATGCATTAAATGGACTTTACACAGATGGAAATACCATAAAATTAGGTGGTATTTTAACAGAACCAACAGTAATTACGGCTAGTGATACAAATACTTTAACTATAGATGGGTTACAAGAAAGTACAAATACCAAAGATAAATTAGTGGTAATAGATAAAAACACAGGGGTTTTAAAACAAAAATCTATTTCCTCATTTACACAAAAAAAGCAAGTAGTTGTTTACGCAGTAGATGGTCAATTAGAATTTACAACGCCATTAACCATAACTAGTGTAGATAAAATAGATGTATATAGAAATGGAGTTCGTATCGATTTTACTGCCGTAAACAATACCACTATAAAATTAGAACCCGAAGCACAATGCTATCAAGACGATAAAATAAGAATTGTACAATTATATTAATTACAAAAAAAAACAAACTTTAAATAAATTATATGAGCTAAACCAACAAAAACTGAATGACTAATAATTAAATTAAGAATAACAAATAGTAAAACAACTAATAACTTTTAAAATTAAAAACAATGAAAACAATGAAAACAAATTACTTAAAATTAGGCGTATTAGGCCTTATGATGATGGTAGGTACTGCCATGAATGCACAACAAACTTCAGGTGACGCAACACAAATCGATGGAAGTACAGCAATTGGTAAAATAGAAGATTTAAGTAAATCTTCTGTACTAAATGGAACTATTAGAGTAATAGACAATAAGGGTACTAAAAAATTCTTACAAGTAAAAAATGGTATAACTTTACTGACTGATACAACGCCAGATGGAGGTATTATTTCTACATGGCAGTTAGGAGGTACTTTAACTGATAATACTTATATTGACGCTACTGGTAAAGCTTTTGCTTTAGATGGAATAAAACTACTTAGCCCTACTTTAACAGCAGGTGCTGCAACTACAGCGGCAACAGCGGCAACAGCAGCAACACAATCATCTCACGGCGGTACTGGTACTGGGTGGACTGTTTTAATTAGAGATGAAGCTACTGGTGAAACACAAAAATTATTAGCTACCGATTTAATTGCAACTGGACGTGTAGAATACACAATTACTGCCAATGCTGAAACTGCTATCACTGTTACTGGTTTAGCAAATGGAACAGCAATAAGTAAAATCTCAGTGTACAGAAATGGTGCTAAATTAAGAGCTGGTCAAGACTATTCCCTTACCGCTGATGATACTATTACTTTAGAACTATCTGCTGCTGCACCAAACGATTGGTCTACTTATATTGGTGACATGATTGAGGTTCAATGGATATATTAATTAAATAGTAATTTTAAAATATTATTATTATTTCTTTTTCACATATAAAAAGTGTTGGTTCAAACAGGACCAACACTTTTTAATAAAATAAAAATTATCCCCCCACTTAATTAAACAGTAGATATATTATTAATGCTTAATAGAAGACACTTACTTTTTTTTCTCTTTATTCTCTGTACTTTTTTTACACACATAAGTTATGCGCAAGAAGTTAGGGTGATAGACAATAAAGGAACTGTAAAAACGGCGATTAACAATAGAGTAACATACGGAGCTCCCCCTGCAACACCTTTAGAAGGTGATGTTTGGTTTGACACTGCTGCTACACCTATCGAAATTAAAATTTGGGATGATAATGTATGGAGACCAATTAATGATGCAGATTACGACCCAGAAAACGAAACAAATACAGCTTTTAGTGTTGTTACTGTTTCTGGTATCGATTATTTAAGAATTACAGATACTAAAGGAAGTTTAGACGTTCCATTATCTAGCATTTCTCAACCTCATACAGGTACACCTGGTTCTGTTTTCTTTGCAGGTACAGATGGCAAACCAACAGAAAATAATTCTCAATTATTTTGGGATGCCACTAATACAAGGCTATTTATTGGCCCCAGAGCTACCAATGATATTAATAACGAATTAAACGTTGGCGGATCTACAAGAACAAGTGGTTTAAATAACTCTGATGGTACAGAAGGCCTACCTTCCTACAGATTTACAAATGATAAAAACACAGGTATGTATACACCTGACTCAGATATATTAGCTTTTACTACAGCAGGTATAGAAGCGTTAAGAATAGATGATGACCAACAAGTAAACGCTAACTATAATTTAAGTGTTGTTGGCGCATACAAAGATAGTAGTGGAGATTCTGGTACAAATGGTCAAATATTATCTTCTACAGCAACAGGTACTAATTGGGTAAACCCCTCTATAAATACAGACAACCAAAAAATAGATGTGTACGCTTTAAATGCTGATGGTAAAAATTTAGATTTATCTTTAGAAAGTGATGCAGAAACAACAAAACAAACAGATTTATCTGCTTTAAACATAGCTGGCGATGTTACAGGAACATTAGCCGCAAGCAAAGTAGAAAAAATACAAAACATACCGGTATCTGTTACGGCACCAATAGACGGACAAGTATTAACTTATAATACTACAGCCTCAGAATGGCAACCAAAGATAGCAACAAACTGGAATATTACTGGTAATGCAAGCACTACAACGACTAACTTTTTAGGAACAACGGATGATGTAAAAATGCAAATACGCTCTAACAATTTATCCATGTTAGAATTTGGGAGAAGAGAAACTTTAGGATTACATCAATCTTATACAGACTACAACGACCTAAACCAACCTTTAGTATATTTAAAAGGAAACGGAAGTGTAGCTGCACTTCAATTTGCAGCAGCAGGAGCTTCATTTTACAAACCAATGTTTTTTACCACAACAAATGGTAGTTTTAGATTAAAAGGAAGTTCTGGTGGTAGCGATTTTTTTGAAATAGGTTCTGCAGGTCCTGCCAATGATGGACGGTTAGAATTTATTATCGGAGATGATGGCACTGAGCCAATTATTTTTAAAAGATATGATTATAGAAATAGCGGGTTTCATAAAGAGTTTTTTAGAGTACAAGGTAGCAATGGTTCTGCAAGTGCAAAAACTAGGTTTGGTATAAATATAAATACGGCCCAAGTTCCTGTAGATTTAGATTATGATGATCCTCAAACAGGATCTAACATTGCCAACTCTACCCTACAAATAAATGGGTCTGTTTCAAAATCGATTACAACAACTACAACCGCATTAACACTTACGGAAGATCATCACACAGTTATATTAGGAGGTAATCATACAATTACGCTTCCAGCAGCAACTACATGTTCGGGTAGAGTTTATGTAATTAAAAACCCAAATACATATGCCACTTCTATTTCTGGCTATGTAAATGAGCAAGGCATTACAGGTATTGTAACAGTAAATAGTGCAACTACTCTATGGTTGCAAAGTGATGGCACAAATTGGCAACAAATATCAAATAATACCAGTTCTTCTTCAGGTAAGTCTTTATTCTCTGTAACAACAACTCCTGCCATCTCAAACACTTATTACAATCCAACTACAACATCATCATGGGTTCAAATGAACACAGTACTGCCTACAACATCTATTGCCGTGCAAACGGGAGACATTGTAGATGTTAGAGTACAAATCTCTGAAGATTTTAATGATGGTACTTATTATGATATGGGAGATGTTGTTCGTTTTTATGTAACATCGCCTAGTTTAGTAGGCTCTCCCACCATGATAGAAACATTACTTGCAGGGGGAGATAATACTTATGAAGTAGCAGCAGCTTCATTAAGCCAAATGTTTACGGTTACTACTAACGGAACATTAACCATAGGTATAGAAATTCTTTATTCCGATGGATCCCCAAGGACTTTTTCTACAACTCAATCTGGAAGAGGTGCTTTGCAAGCAATAATATATAGGTAAGGTTAAAAAAATCGGAAATGTAATTATTTGTAGAGATTAACTGAGAGTTGCAATTAGTAAAGAAGTACTACTTACAAATAATTGATCGAACTTATACGTCATCCTTTAATCGTTGAAATAACAGAATAAAGTTATTATATGGACTGCTAATCCTACAGAAAATAAAAAAAACGCATCAATTTTGTTACAAGTTGATGCTTACAAAAAGACAATGTAAAAAACTATTCCTATTAAGTAAACAAATCGTCTCTAATTCTTATATTTGTGCTTCCTAAAAAAGAAGACCAATTATGTTTAATAATTTAAGCGATAAATTAGATAAAGCCTTACACACCTTAAAAGGTCATGGTAAAATTACAGAGGTTAATGTAGCAGAAACGCTAAAAGAAGTTAGAAGAGCATTATTAGATGCCGATGTTAACTTTAAAATTGCCAAAGATTTCACTAAAAGAGTACAAACCAAAGCTTTAGGTCAAGACGTATTAACTACGTTAAACCCAGGCCAATTAATGGTAAAGTTAGTTAAAGATGAGCTAACAGAATTAATGGGTGGAGAAACTGTAGGTGTTAATTTAGGTGGTTCGCCAACCGTAATTTTAATGTCTGGTTTACAAGGTTCTGGTAAAACTACTTTTTCAGGAAAATTAGCAAACTTTCTTAAAGATAAAAAATCTAAACAAGTACTATTAGTTGGTTGTGATGTTTACAGACCTGCCGCTATAAATCAATTACAAGTTGTTGGAGAGCAAATTGGTGTAGAAGTTTATGCAGAAGTTGGTAACAATAATCCTGTTGAAATTTCACAAAACGCTATAAAGCATGCAAAAGCAAACGGTAAAAATGTAGTTATTATTGATACTGCTGGTCGTTTAGCTGTAGATACAGAAATGATGAATGAAATTTCTAACATTCATAAAGCTGTAAACCCACAAGAAACCTTATTTGTTGTAGATTCTATGACTGGGCAAGATGCAGTAAATACAGCAAAAGCCTTTAATGATATCTTAAATTTTGATGGAGTTGTTCTTACAAAGTTAGATGGAGATACCCGTGGTGGAGCTGCCCTATCTATAAAATCTGTGGTTGATAAACCAATTAAATTTATTGGTACTGGAGAAAAAATGGATGCAATTGATGTTTTCCATCCAGATAGAATGGCAGACAGAATTTTGGGGATGGGAGATGTTGTTTCTTTAGTAGAAAGAGCGCAAGACCAATACGACGAAGAAGAAGCTAGAAAATTACAAAAGAAGATTGCTAAAAATCAATTTGGTTTTGATGACTTTTTAAGTCAGATTCAACAAATTAAAAAGATGGGTAGCATGAAAGATTTAGTAGGTATGATTCCTGGAGCAGGAAAAGCAATGAAAGATGTAGATATAGATGACGATGCTTTTAAAGGAATTGAAGCTATTATACACTCTATGACTCCAGAAGAAAGAAGCACTCCATCAACCATAAATGCTAGTAGAAAAAAGAGAATTGCAAAAGGTTCTGGTACTTCGGTTAACGAGGTAAACCAACTAATGAAGCAATTTAATCAAATGAGTAAAATGATGAAAATGATGCAAGGTGGTGGTGGCCGAAAAATGATGCAAATGATGCAAGGCATGAAATAAAAGGTATAAAAAAAGGTAAACGAGGGTTTATCTTTTTTTATAAATATAATTACTAAGTAACAACAAGAAATGATTCTATTAGACGGAAAAAAAACATCTGCAGACATTAAAGAAGAAATTGCTTTAGATGTAAGAGAATTAAAGGACAAAGGGTTAAAAACACCTCACTTAGCTGCAATTATTGTTGGCCATGATGGAGCAAGTGTTACCTACGTAAATGCAAAAGTAAAAGCCTGTGAACGTGTTGGTTTCGAATCTACCTTAATTAGATTGCCTGAGGAAACCACAGAGGAAGAGTTATTAAATGAAATTGAAATTTTAAATATCGACAATGATATTGATGGTTTTATTGTACAACTACCTCTGCCTAAACATATTGACGAGCAAAAAATATTAATGGCTGTAAATCCTGATAAAGATGTAGACGGGTTTCATCCAACAAATGTTGGTAAAATGGCTTTAAATTTACCTACTTTTATCTCCGCCACTCCTTTTGGAATACTAGAATTATTAGAAAGATACAATGTTGAAACTTCTGGAAAACATGTTGTTGTTTTAGGTAGAAGTCATATTGTTGGTAGCCCAATGAGTATTTTGTTATCTCAAAAAAGAAAGGTTGGTAATGCTACTGTTACCATGTGCCACAGTAGAACAAAAAACTTAAAAGAAATTACTTTACAAGCAGATATTATTGTTGCAGCTATTGGAATTCCTGAGTTTTTAAAAGCAGATATGGTTAAAGATCATATTACTGTAATAGATGTTGGTATTACGCGTTTAGCTGATTCTAGCAAAAAAAGTGGATTTAGATTAGTTGGTGATGTTGCTTTTGATGAAGTTGCTAAAAAAGCTGATTTTATAACACCAGTTCCTGGTGGTGTAGGTCCAATGACCATTGCAATGTTATTAAAAAACACATTATTGGCTTGCCAAAGAAAAAGCTAATTTTTTTCATAAATCATAAAAAAAAGCGATGAATTAAATTCATCGCTTTTTTTATGATTAAACAATTTATTGCATATCATTCTCAACAAATTCTTTTCTATAAATTTTTACAATTACTAAAAACAAACTGATTAATAGCGGTCCAAAAATCAATCCTATAAACCCAAATAAAGGCACACCAACAATAACACCAATTAAAGTAATTAATGGATGAACATCATCTAACTTTTTTAAAACCAATAGCCTTATAATATTATCTGTAGACCCAACTACAACCATCCCGTAAATTAAAATTCCCCAAGCGGCAAAACTATCTCCTGAGGCTAGCGTTAAAATAAAAACAGGTAAGATACCAACAAAGGTTCCTATAAATGGAATCATAGAACCTACAGTAACAATGGTAAACCAAAAGAAAGGATTATTGATATCGAAAATTAGAAATCCTATTAACGCAATTATACCTTGTGCAACAGCTACTAACGGAATTCCTATGGTATTAGAACGCACCATAGATTGCACTTCTAAACCAATAATTTTTAAATTAACTTCGTTTATTGGTACGTATTTATATATAGATTTTCTTATTATGTTTTCATTAATCAACATAAAATAAAGCAAAAAATACATTAAACCTACAGATATAACTATATTAAAGGTACTACCAACAAAACCTTGTAAACTATCTGTAATCCAGCTAGAAACTTTTGCTGCATCTATACTTTCTGCAAAACTATACCCAACTTTACTTTCTAAAGAAGTCAATTGTGTTTTAAATTCTGTTACAACTTCTTCAGAATTTCCTACTACATCACTAACTTTATTTGCTAACATTAGTAAAATTCCTGAAATTGGCAAAAGTATCCCTATAAAAGAAACTAAGATTAAAAAAGCTGCGGCTAAATTTGGTTTCCATTTTTTCTTTACCAGAAAAATCATGACTTTTCTTAATAGAACAAAAAATGTTACAGCCCCTAAAACACCAGATAAATACGGAATTAATTCCCTAAAAATAAAAATAAATAAAATAAGTAATAAGACAAATATTTGTCTTATTAATCTTGGTGCAATAGTATCTTTCATATGTAATGTTTTGTGGCAATTTAAAAAGATTATAGAGTTTAAATGATCGCTATCAATTTATAAATTACCACAAACGGAATTTACTCGTCTTCCCTATGTACTAAATCTATAGAAAAAGCAGGCATGCAAATTGCCATATACTCACATGGTTCTGAAAAAGGGTTTGAATATTGAACTCTGGTGTTTTTTTCTATTTTAATAGATTCACCTGCAGATAAAACAATCGTTTCTCCATCAATTATAAATTGTTTTTTTCCTTTTATAATATAGGTGTATTCTTCAAATTCTGGCGTTTGAAAAGGCTCACTCCAACCAGAAGGCGCAACCATGTGTGCAATACTTAATTGAGCATTACCGTCTGTAGCGTTACCAAAATGCTCTTCTATAACTTTACCGTCTGTTGTAGGTACCACAAAGGGTGTTTTTTGAATTGTAAATTTTTTCTTCATAAAATTGTTTTTACGCTTATATAGTTCTTTATACCTTATAATTATTGGTTCAATATCTTATCAATAAAAAAGGCTGAAAACTAATTTTCAACCTTTATTAATCTTTTTATAATATAATAGACTTTAATTGGCCACTTCATTTATAAATTTAATTCGCATTAAACGTAATTCATCTTCATCATAATCGCCATCAAACTCATCTAAAGCTTCTTTTATATTATCTGTTTCTGCCTCCATAAAATAATCGTGTATTTCTTCTTGCTGATCTTCATCTAATAAATCATCTAAAGAATAATTGATATTTAGTTTTGTTCCAGAAAAAATAATCATTTCCATCTCTTTTATCAACTCATCCATTTTAAGGCCTTTAGATTTGGCGATGTCTTCCAAAGGTAATTTTTTATCCGTATTTTGAATAATAAACAACTTTAACCCAGAGTTTGTACCCGTACTTTTTACAATTAAGTCGTCTGGTCTTAAAATATCATTTTCTTCTACATAATCTGCAATCACTTTAATAAATTCTTTTCCAAACTTTTTTGCTTTCCCTTCTCCTACTCCATGCACTGTAGAAAGTTCTGCCAAAGTTATTGGGTACTTTAATGCCATATCATCTATAGACGGATCTTGAAAAACAGCAAATGGTGGCACCCCTTGTTTAGTTGCTACTCTTTTACGCAAATCTTTTAAAAGTTTTACCAATTTATCATCAGCAACTCCTCCCGAAGATTTTGCATTTGTTATGATTGCATTATCATTCTCTTCATTATAAGAATGATCTTCTGTCATCATAAAGGAAGTTGGTTTATCTAAAAACTCTTGTCCTTTTTTAGTTAATTTAATAACCCCATATTGTTCTATCTCTTTCTTTATTAAGTTAATCACCAAAACCTGTCTAATTAATGCCATCCAATACAAAGATGATTTATCTTTACCGCTTCCAAAAAAGGGTTGTAGATGTGTTTTATGAGAGGTTAAAAGCGCATTTTCTTTTCCTACAATTGTATTTACAATTTCTTTTGCTTTATACTTTTGTAAGGTCTTTTTTACAACATTTAATAAAAGTGTAACGTCTTCTTTTGCTTCGTGTTTTTTCTTAGGATTTCTAGAGTTGTCATCCATATCTGCTCCTTCTCCATTTACATCATCAAACTCTTCTCCAAAATAGTGCAACAAATATTTTCTTCTGTTCATAGAAGTTTCTGCATACCCTACAACTTCTTGCAATAATGCATGCCCAATTTCTTGTTCTGCAACGGGTTTACTTGCCATAAACTTCTCTAACTTTTCTATATCTTTATAGGCATAGAAAGCCAAACAATAGCCTTCTCCATCATCACGCCCTGCTCTACCTGTTTCTTGGTAGTAACTCTCTAAACTTTTAGGAATATCATGATGAATTACAAAACGCACATCTGGTTTATCAATTCCCATCCCAAAAGCAATGGTAGCCACAACAACATCGCAATCTTCCATCAAAAACATATCTTGATGTTTTACTCTTGTTTTTGCGTCTAAACCAGCATGATATGGTACTGCTTTAATTCCGTTTACTTGTAAAACTTGTGCTACTTCTTCTACTTTTTTACGACTTAAACAGTAAATAATTCCAGATTTACCCATTCTTTGTTTCACAAAGCGAATAATATCTTTCTCTACTTCTTTAGTTTTGGGTCTTACTTCATAAAATAGATTAGGTCTATTAAAAGAAGCTTTAAACCTATTGGCTTCTTGTATGCCTAAAGTTTTTAAAATATCTTCTTGTACTTTTTCTGTTGCTGTTGCAGTTAAACAAATAACAGGTACATTGTCTATTGCTTTAATAATATGCTTTAAATTTCTGTACTCAGGTCTAAAATCATGTCCCCATTCAGAAATACAATGCGCTTCATCAATAGCCACAAAAGAAATTTTTTGCGTTCTTAAAAAAGCTACATATTCTTCTTTTATTAAAGACTCTGGGGCAACGTACAAAAGTTTTGTTATACCGTTTGTAATATCTTCTTTAACTTGAGCTACTTCGGTTTTATTTAAAGACGAATTTAAAACATGAGCCACACCATTATGCTCAGAAATTCCTCTAATTGCATCTACTTGATTTTTCATCAAAGCAATTAAAGGAGAAACTACAATTGCAGTTCCCTCTGTCATTAATGCTGGTAGCTGATAGCAAAGAGACTTACCTCCACCTGTTGGCATTATTACAAAAGTATTATTATTCTCTACAATACTTTTAATTACTTGCTCTTGTAATCCTTTAAATTTACTAAATCCAAAGAATTTTTTTAGAGGGCTGTATAAATCCATTTATATAAATATTCGTTTAACTTTAAAATCAACGCACAAACATACTATTATATTTGCTCTAACTATAATTTATAGTAAATTTGCTTGTTTCTTAATCTAAAGATATAACTTTTTTTTATTCTGATAAAATACCAAACATTTGAAAAAGACAAACACAATTATAAATACTGCCAGAGAAACTATTTTAACAGAGAGTAATGCTATTGCTAATTTAGCAAAATTAATTGATGCTGACTTTGAAGAAGCCGTTAAATTTATTTTAAATTCTAATGGTAGAGTAATTGTTACCGGAATTGGCAAAAGTGCAAATATTGCAACTAAAATTGTTGCAACCTTTAATTCTACGGGTACTCCTGCTATTTTTATGCATGCTGCAGACGCTATTCATGGAGATTTAGGAAACGTACAAAAAGACGATGTTGTAATTTGCCTTTCTAAAAGTGGTAATACTCCAGAAATTAAAGTTTTAGTTCCGTTTATTAAAAATTATGGAAATAAAATAGTAGCAATTACTGGTAATGTAGACTCTTATTTAGGCGAACATGCAGATTTTACACTAAATGCTTATGTAGAAAAAGAAGCATGTCCTAATAATTTGGCTCCCACTACAAGCACCACTGCACAATTAGTTTTAGGTGATGCATTGGCTGTTTGTTTATTAGAGCTAAGAGGTTTTACTAGTAAAGATTTTGCAAAATACCACCCAGGAGGTGCATTAGGAAAACGTTTATACTTAAGAGTTTCTGATTTGGTAGAAAACAACCAAATACCTAAAGTAAATGATACCGATAGTATTGCAAAAGTAATTGTAGAAATATCTGAAAAAAGACTTGGCGTTACAGCGGTTCTTACTAAAGATAAATTAGTTGGAATTATTACCGATGGTGATATTAGAAGAATGCTTTCTAAAACCACACAAATATCTCAATTTACAGCAAAAGATATTATGGGAAAAAATCCTAAAACAATCCATGAAGATGCTATGGCAATAGATGCTTTAAATACCATGGAAAAAAATAGTATTACCCAAATGTTAGTTGTAGATAATAAAAATAATTATGTAGGTGTAGTACATTTACATGATTTAATTAAAGAAGGAATTTTCTAATGGCAGAAAAACAAAAAGAAATGTCCTTTTTAGGTCATTTAGAAGAATTAAGATGGCATTTGGTTAGAAGTGCAGCTGCTATATTTATTATTGCACTTGTATTATTTGTGTTTCAAAAAGAAGTGTATGAAAACTTTTTGTTAGCACATAGAAAACCAGACTTTATAACTTACCAATTATTTTGTGATTTTTTCACTTATTTTGGTTTGGATAGTGGGTTTTGTCATGTGGCTTTTAAAGATCACTTAATTAGTTTAAAGCCAACACAACAGTTAATGAATTCTATTTGGTCTTCATTTATATTGGGTATTATTTTATCGTTTCCTTATCTTTTATGGGAGATTTGGCGATTTGTAGCACCAGGTTTAACAAAAAATGAAATAAATAAATCTAGAGGATTCATTTTTATAGCTTCTTTTCTATTTTTCTGCGGAATTGCTTTTAGTTTTTATGTAATTGCACCTATTTCGATACATTTTTTATATAATTATCAAATTACAGATTTAATTCAGAATAACTTTACGCTAGATTCACATATAGGACTCGTAACCAACATGCTACTAGGAGTTTCTATATTATTTGAATTACCTGTTTTAATTTACTTTTTAACAAAAATAGGGTTAGTAACGCCAGATTTTTTAAAGAAATACAGAAAACATGCCTTAGTAGTTGTTTTAATTTTAGCAGCTATTATTACACCACCAGATGTTGCTAGCCAAGTAATTGTGGCTATTCCTATTCTTATTTTATATGAAGTAAGTATTAAAGTTTCAAAAGTAGTAATTAAAAAACAGCAAAGAGATGCACGACAAAGTTAAAGAGTTTAATGACTATCGTCAGAAAATGAACGATAAAATTCTAGAGGCAGATAATAAAGTAATTAAAAGAATCTATAATTTAGACACCAACACCTTTAAAGAAGGGCACTTACCTGTTAAAACAAAAGAACTTTTAGGCTTGGTAGCTTCTGCTGTTTTACGTTGCGATGATTGTGTACAATATCATTTAGAAGCAGCAATGAAAAACGGTGTTACCAAAGAAGAAATGATGGAAACCATGTCTATTGCTACTTTAGTTGGTGGTACAATTGTAATTCCTCATTTAAGAAGAGCTGTAGAATATTGGGAAATGTTAGAAAATAAGTAATTAATTTTCAGTTGCAGTGGCCAGTAATAAAAAGAATCTTATGAATCTATTAAGATTTTAAAAAACAGAATTTATTACTTTTACACAAACCTACAATTACACATTTCAACAAATATACGATTACACATTTTTTAAAATATGATCTTAAGAGCAGAAAACATAGAAAAAATTTACGGAAGTAGAAAAGTAGTTACTGGCATTTCTTTAGAAGTTCAGCAAGGTGAAATCATCGGGCTTTTAGGACCTAACGGAGCAGGAAAAACAACTTCTTTCTATATGATTGTTGGTATGATTAAACCTAATTCTGGTAAAATTTTTTTAAATGATGAAGAAATCACTGAAGATGCCATGTACAAACGTGCACAAAAAGGGATTGGCTATTTAGCACAAGAAGCTTCTGTTTTTAGAAAACTATCTGTAGAAGACAATATTATGTCTGTATTACAATTTACAGATTTATCTAAAAAAGAACAAAAAATTAAATTAGAGTCTTTAATTGAAGAGTTTAATATTGGTCATGTTCGTAAAAATAGAGGAGATTTATTATCAGGAGGAGAAAGACGAAGAACAGAAATTGCGCGTTGTTTAGCTTCCGATCCTAATTTTATTTTATTAGACGAACCTTTTGCTGGTGTAGACCCTATTGCAGTAGAAGATATACAAAGTATTGTAGCGCATTTAAAAGACCGAAACATCGGTATTTTAATTACAGATCATGATGTACAAGCAACTTTAGCTATTACAGATAAAACTTACTTAATGTACCAAGGAAGTATCCTTAAAAGCGGAACACCAGAAGAACTAGCTGCTGATGAAATGGTACGTAAAGTATATTTAGGTAAAGATTTCGAATTAAAAAAGAAGAAAGTTTTTTAATCTTTACAGATTGATAATTTATCTTCTTTTTTAGTAATATTAAAATAGAAACAAACACCTTTTTTACCGTTATCTCTTTTCTTTAAGGCTATTTCTCCGCCTAATCTTTTTACAATAGATTTAACGGTTGCTAAACCAATACCTGTATTGTTACTGTTGGTACTGCCTAAGGTTTCAAACATTTCAAACACCTTTGTAAAATATTTTTCATCAATCCCAGGCCCATTGTCTTCGTAAGTAAAGTAATAATATTCTTTATCTTCTTTACACGTTACTGTTATTATCGATTTTTCTTCATCTAAAAACTTCCTTGTATTGGAAATCAAATTCTGAAAAACTTGTAAAAGACCTATTTTAGAACTAAAAATATCTAGATCTAAACCAGAAGTCTCTAAAAACAACTTGTTTTCAAAATCGATATTAGCAATAATACTATCTAAAAACTCATTTAAATTAAAATGTTCAAAAACAATATTTTCACTTGTTACTTTAGCGTAATTTAAAATTTCATTAATTAGAGTTTCTATATAAACAATTCTATCTCCAATTAAACCAATGTATTCTTCTGCCCCCGTGTTTTTAAAGAGAGCGCTATGATCTTCTTTTAAAACATCTAACAAAAAACTAACGCCATTTATTGGCGATTTTAAATCGTGAGTTAATCGATATGCAAAGTTATTTAATTGATCGTTTAACTTTATAACATTACTATTAGATGCCGCTAATTCTTTATTTTTTTTTCTAAGCTCCAAAAGAATAACAACTTGTTTCGACAATAATTTTAAAGCATCTTTTTGATTTTGGGTAAGTATTCTTGGTTTATTATCAACAACACACAAAGTACCTAAAGGATATCCTTCTGAAGTATTTAACGCTGCACCAGCATAAAAAATAACATTAGGGGCATTTATCGTTAAAGGATTATCAAAAAAACGTTTATCCTTTGTTGTATCATTTACAATAAACAGTTCGTCTGGTTCTAAAATAGTATGTGCACAAAAAGCAATTTCTCTAGGTGTTTCTGTTACCTCTATACCATGTGTAGATTTAAACCACTGTCTATCTTTATCAATAATAGAAACAAGGGCAATTGAAGTGTTACAAATACTAGATGCTATTTTTGTAATAGCATCATATTCTTCTTCTGGTAAAGAGTCTAAAATATTATAACTTTTTAAAACATCTAACCTTTCTTTTTCATTTTGGGGGATTCTGGCTATTTCCATTAAATACAATTATTTTGTTAATAAGTGATATTATAATGTACAATATAATAATAAATGGGATAGAAATGAAATGTAAAGTGTAAATTAAAATGAAAGATGCAAAAAGAAAAGAATACACAATTATATTCTTTTTAAATGAATAATCTTTAAATTTTAAAGAAAATAAAGGTAATTCTGCATTCATTAAATAGGTTAAAATTAAAGTAATTGCAATTAAAAAATAATTATTTGTTACTAACTCCTTAGCAAATTCAATTGTAGAGTATTCTTGAATTAGAGGTAAAGAAATAACAAACAAACTCATTGCAGGTGTTGGTAAACCGATAAAAGAATCTGATTGTCTTGTATCAATATTAAATTTAGCTAATCTATAACAAGCTCCTAAAGTTAGTAATAACCCTATAAAAGGTAAGTAGTTTGGTTCATTAAAACCGAGTACCTCATCAGTATTCTCAATCAATAATTTATAAACGATAATTCCTGGTACAACTCCACTTGTAACCATATCTGCCAAAGAATCTAGCTGTTTACCCAACTCACCAGAAACCTTTAATAAACGTGCTGCAAAGCCATCAAAAAAGTCAAATAAGATTCCTAAAACCACAAATAAACCAGCGTAAACATAATCACCCTCAACAGCAAAAATAGTAGCTACTGTTCCACAAAAAAGGTTACCAAGTGTTATTAAATTAGGTATGTGTTTTTTTAAATTCATTTTTTAGTTTGATTAAGAAGCTAAAATAAGAAATCAAATTTGGGTGGTTTTAATTATTCTATATTTTTTTATGATATTTGTATGTCTTTTTAAAGAATTACAAGAAATAATATTACAGATTCAATTATTTTTTGAATAAAAAACGTATTATTTTTTATAGTATTCTCGTTACAAAACAAAATTCATAAAAGTGAATTTGTAACTTACATTTTATTTAATAGTTTAAAACAAATAAATGCCCGTATTTACATCAGACTTCGCTCCTACTTTACCTTTTAAAAATGGTCATTTTAACACCATGTACAGACCACTTTTTATGAAAGATGCTTGTAGTTTTCTACGAAAAAGAATTACCACCTGGGATCAAGATTTTATAGATTTAGACTTCTCTTTAATAGGATCTAAAACACTTGTTTTATTAATTCATGGTTTAGAAGGTAGCTCGGATTCTAAATACATCGCATCAACCTCTAAACACCTAAATAAAAAAGGTTTAGATACTGTTTGCTTTAATTTAAGAGGTTGCTCTGGTGATGATAATTTACTTTTAGGCACCTACCACAGCGGAAAAACAGAAGATGTAGATTTTGTAGTAAAACACCTTTCTAAAAATTATGATTATGAAAACATCATCATTATCGGCTTTAGCCTTGGAGGGAATTTAACTTTAAAATATCTTGGAGAACAATCGGAAAATATATCTTCTAAAATAAAAGGTGCCGTAGCCGTTTCTGTACCAATTGATATTGCTTCTGGAGAAGTAGAAATGGAACGATTAAAAAATAAATTATATTTAGAAATCTTTTTTAAAACCATGAAAAATAAAATTTTAGAAAAGGCTCATAAATTTCCAGAATTTAATTTAGATAAAGACAAGTTGTTTAAAGCTACTAAATTTAAGCATTTAGAAAAGTTATATACAGTACCTGTTTTTGGTTTTGAAAGTCCAGAAGATTATTGGGCAAAAGCAAGTGCAAAACCACATTTATTAAAGATTAAAAGGCCTACTTTATTGATTAATTCTAAAGATGATACTTTTTTATCTACAGAATGTTATCCTTATGATGAGGCACATAATTCTGAGTTTTTCTTTTTTGAAGCTCCAAATTACGGTGGTCATTGTGGTTTTATGACATCTTTTAAACCCTCAGAAAACACATGGTTAGAGCATAGAATAGAACGATTTATTAGAGAAAACATTCAGATTAACATCTTATAAACAATATCTTTAAAAAACTACTGTTATTTTAGTATGTTTTTAGATATTTGTTACTGATAATTTTAGGCCTTTGAAACACAAAATATTATTTTTTATACTGCTTACTCCACTCCTTTTATCTGCACAAGCATTTAGAAGTTACTCTAATGAGTTTCTAACCATTGGTGTAGATGCTGCTGGTTTAGGAATGAGTAAAAGTGTTGTTGCCACAACAAATGATGTAAATTCTATATACTGGAATCCTGCAGGATTAGTTGGTATAGAAGATTATCAAGGATCATTAATGCATGCGTCTTACTTTGCAGGAATAGCCAATTATAACCATGCAAGTTTTGCAATGCCAATAGACAGAGAAAGTGCCGTTGGTGTTTCTGTAATTCGTTTTGGTGTAGATGATATTTTAAATACTACCGAATTAATTGATAATGAAGGCAATATTGACTTTAATAGAATTCAACTTTTTTCTTCTGTAGATTATGCTTTTAACTTTGCCTATGCTAGAAATTTAATATTTAAGGATGTTAAATTTGGTGTAAATGCAAAAATTGTAAGAAGAATTATTGGAGATTTTGCTTCTTCTTGGGGATTTGGTTTTGATGCGGGTATTCAGTTTGAACGTAATTCTTGGAAATTTGGATTGATGGCAAGAGATATTACCACAACCTTTAATAGTTGGGCAATAAATGAAGATGAATTTGATAAAATTAAAAATGCCATTCCTGGACAAAATCAAGATTTACCAGAAACCACAGAAATTACAAAACCAAAATTACAATTAGGTGTTGCAAAAAACTGGAGAGTAGGCACTTTATTTAACCTATTAGCAGAGGCAAATGCAAATATGCGATTTGCAAAAACAAATGATATTTTTTCTTCGGATGTGTTAAGTATAGACCCTGCTTTGGGGTTTCAGTTAGATTATGATGAGTTGGTGTATTTAAGAGCCGGAGTTGGTAATTTTCAATACATAACAGAATTCGATAATTCTAAATCTCTTTCTATGCAACCCAATTTTGGAGTTGGTTTTAAATATAACGGTATTAAAATAGATTATGCTTTAACCAATATTGGTAGCGTTGGTAATGCTTTGTATTCAAATATTTTTTCAATTACAATAGATTATAGTTTTTTTAGACCTTAGTTTTTATGAACAAAAAATACTTTTTTTTATTCTTTATTCTTTCTATTTATTCTCCTTTAAAAGCACAAATTCAACTCTCTAAATCTGCAGACGTAAGTATTGTTACCGCAGGACCAGGAGAAGAATTATACGAAGCTTTTGGACATTCTGCCATAAGAATTAAAGACCCTGTTTTAAATTTAGATTTAATTTACAACTACGGAATGTTTGATTTTAATCAGCCTAATTTTTATACAAATTTTGCTAAAGGAAACATGATTTACAGTTTAGCTCGTTATGATTTTAAATACTTTATAGCTAGTTACAGAAGAGATAGCCGTTGGTTAAAAGAGCAAATTTTAAATTTAAATCAACAAGAAAAACAAGCCTATTTTACTTTTTTAGAAAATAATGCATTACCACAAAACAGCAATTATAGATACGACCCCTATTTTGATAATTGTGCCACAAAATTAAGAGATATTACAAAAACTGTTTTAGGAGATAAAGTATTTTTTAATGAAAATACTATAGAAAAAGGTTTAACCTTTAGAGAATTAACCAATCATGAAATTCCTTGGAATTCTTGGGGTACTTTTGGTTTAAATTTAATTGCAGGTACAAAATTAGATGAACAAGCAACTTTTGAACAATATATGTATTTACCAGATTATGTATATAGTTCTTTTAAGAATGCAACCGTTTTTATTAAAAATCAACCTAGAGAATTAGTAAAGCAAGAAGTTGTACTTTTAAGTTTTAAAGAAAAAGAAGCAAAAACGTCTATTTTTAATCCCTTTTTAATATTTAGTCTTATGGCTCTTTTAGGTATTTATATTACTTATAAAGACATTAAAAATGATAAAAGAACCAAATCATTCGATTTTATTTTATTCTTTGTAACCGGATTAATTGGTTGTATTCTTGTTTTTCTTTGGTTTTTCTCAACACATTCTACCGCACCAAATAACTTTAATTTATTATGGACTTTTGCTCCTAATTTAATTGTTGCTTTTCTACTGTTAAAATCAGATCAAAAAAAATGGATGCAGAAATATTTATTTATGTTACTCTCCTTTTTATTAATAGTTCCTATTCTATGGATCGTAAAAGTTCAGGTTTTTCCATTAACAATAATACCCTTATTAATCTTATTATTTGTTAGGTATTTCTATTTATCAAAAAAATTATTGACCTTTAAAGTATAAAACTGTAGTAAACGTTTTTATAAAAATTTTAAAGTCTAAAAAAGCACTTCTTTCTTTTATATAATAAAGATCGTAGCGTAGTTTTGTTTCTTGTTCTTCTATTGTATTTGCATACGGATAATTTACTTGAGCCCATCCTGTTAACCCTGGTCTAATAACGTGCCTAATTGCATAAAAAGGTATTTTATCTTCTAGGTCTTTTACAAATTCTGGTCTTTCTGGTCTTGGTCCAATTAAACTCATATCTCCTTTTATAATATTAATAAACTGAGGCATTTCATCTAATCTAGTACGTCTTAAAAATTTACCAAAAGAAGTAATTCTTGTATCATTTTTCTTAGCCCAAACTGCACCACCTACCTCTGCATTCTTTATCATAGACCTCAACTTAAAAATCTTAAAATGCTTACCGTTCTCACCTACTCTTAATTGCGTATAAAATAAAGGACCTCTGTTTGCAAAGATATTTCCAATGATAATTATCGGAACAAAAACAAAAAACATAAATATACCTACAAAAGAGATTAATATATCCACTAATCGTAAACCGAATAGATAAAAGTTATTGCTATTATTTTTACTAAAATTAATATACCTATAAAAATTATAATCTAAATACTCTCTAGGTATTCTAGCGTTTACACTTTCATAAAAAGTTTCGTAACTAATTATGTTTACACCTTGTTCAAACAACAAAATGAGTTCCTTATTTATAGCTTCAACTACATCTGATGTAAGATCTCTTTTAGATACAATAACTTCTGTAATATGGTTATCGGAAACTATTGAAGATATTTTTGTTTTCGAAATATCCTTAAAACCATTAACACCATCAATTTTACATTCTGATAAGTAAGCAGAAACATTATGAAAAGAATCATGATGTATTTGAGTAAGTAATTTTCTAATCCTTTCTGAACTACCTACAAAAACTACAGATTTAAAGTACTTTGGAGAGAATATTACAGTCATATAAACAAACCGCCAAAGTAAAATAGGAATAAAGGTAAGTAAGAAAAAATAAACTATCTGAAGCCTATTAGTTGGTAATTCGGGTGAAAAATAAGGTGTAAAAACATAAAAAATTGTTGTTGCAAAAGCAGTAAGAACAGTTGCTTTTACAATTAGATACTTATTGTTTGACACATTTAAGTTATAAATTTGAAAAATTTGCCCAAAAATTAAATAATAAAAAACTAATAATAATAGCCAATTTAAAATAGCTCCACTTTTAAAGTTTATGTAATTAAAATTTATAAATGATGACGCTAAGTACAGACTAGATATAAGAATACATAAGTCTATAATTCTTAAAAAAATTATTCTTTCTGATAAATTAAAATAGGATATCTTTTTTGCCAAACGCTTATGTTTTATTTAATTTATAGTTACATTTATGTACGCAAATAGTATTCAAAAATTAATTAAAAGATATTGAGGAACATTACAAATCTATAAAAAAGAATACTAATAAATGATAAAGTAATTTAAAATTATTCATAAAAATTGATGTGTTTTTTTTAACTATTCAATATTAAATTACGACTAAACTATTTAAAAATATTATGGATTAAATATTCATTTAACCAATTTATTAATAACATTACAAATTGTGTAATAACTAGATTGAAGATAAGACAGTTTTTCTATATTTTTGTACAAATTCCAATTCCATATAAGCATTTCTACTTTATTGTTTGAAATTGATTGACTACGATCTCTATATTGAGCAAGAACTTCTGAAATACCAAAGGCGTGTTTTTTAACTTTTAAAATTTTTAACCACAAACCATAATCTTGTCTTTTTCTAATATTAGGCATATAAACCTTACCTAATCTATCTATATTTTTTCATCCCATAATAAGACCAAATTAACAGATAATAAAACGAACTAATTACAGATAACTTGCTAATATTTCTATAAAATTGAAATTGTGGCCATAATAATTTAAACTTATTTCTAGAATGTGATTTATCTCTAATTCTATAAATCGCTAACGTTTCTACAATACCATAACAAAATTTAACCTTTTTAAGATAAGCTAACCAAAGCCCCATATCTTGTCTATACTTAATATTCGGCATATACTCCTTTCCTAACCTTTCAATATCTATAAATGCAGTTAAACAACTAATGGTATTCGTTTTTAATATTGAATTATAATCAACCTTAATTGGAACTTTTAATACGGGGTAAACTTCATCCATACTATCATTTTTCATTTCATAAGAAGAACAAACAAAGCCTTCACTTTTTTGACATTCTTCTATACATCTTTCTAGAAAGTTAGGATACCATAAATCATCACTATCTAAAAACGCCATATAAACACCATTTGCTTTTTTTATTGAAAAGTTTCTTGCTATTGCCGGTCCAGAATTTTCAATCTTAAATAATTTTATCCGATTATCTTTTTTTATAAATTGATCAATTATTTCAACAGATTTATCTATTGACCCATCATCTGTAATTAATAATTCCCAATTTTGATGGGTTTGATTTAATACACTCGTTATCGTATCCAAAATATATTTTTCAGAATTATAACATGGTGTAATAATTGATACTAGTGAATTTTCTATCATAATTCTATATTAGAAACGAAACTTTTAAATTTTCCCTTCACTGATAATAATTTTACATTTGTAAAAATTTTTATTAAAACATCTTGCTTAAAATAAACTTCAATTTCATGTTTTAATAAAGACAATTCTATCTCATTAATTTCTTGCTCTATTCTGAATTCTAATACTCCCTTTTTATTTTGAATCACTTGATAATTTAAATTGAGATGATCTCTTTTTGATAAATTCTTAAAAATATAATAAAAATACAAGCTTGGATAAATTTTATAAAAACCATAAACATTTTCCCCTATTCTACCTGTAACCTCCTCTAAAATTAAATGATTCATACCACAAGTACACTTTTTATCTCTAGGTGCTAAAGCAATATAATCACCTAATCGATATCGAATTATTGGAAATGATTGCATTTGTAAATTGGTTATAATAATTTCATCATCCACTTCCTCTACTAAAACACCTTCCATGTGTAAATGCAAATTTCCTTCTTTGCATTCATAAGCAATAATTCCAGTTTCTGTTGCTCCATATTCACTAATTATATCAAGTCCAAATGCTTTTTTTATGGCAGGTTTATAACTTTCAAATATCTTTTCTGAAGTTCCTTTAATCATTTTAAGATGTAAGGGTTTTGGTAAACCTAATTTATTAATTAAAACTGCCGTTTGATAGATCATAGAGGAATATCCATGAATATATTTCGCTTTTTCAGACTTCTTAATAAATTTTTTTAAAGATTTTTCTTCATAACTAAAGATTCTAAATCTATTTTGTAAGAAATCTAAAACTTTATTTTTTTGTTGATTGATAAAAGAAAAACTAAAGCCCCAAAAATAACCATTTCGTTCCCATGGATATACTTTATACCAAGAATAGCCTCTTTGTATAGCTGCTCTATTAAACGAATCTGCATTTTCTTCTCTAACAAATTTTAGTGATTCACCAGAAGTACCAGAAGTGGTTGCTAAAAATGTTTTCTTAAAATTTAAATTTGTATGTATTTGAGACGTAAATGTTATTAAATCTTTTTTGTTGATGATGGGAAAAGATTTTAAATCTTCTAATCTTTTTACATCATTAATATCTAATTGTTGTTCATCAAATTTTTGTCTATAAAAATCAGAATTATGATATGCAATTTTTAATAGTTCTTTCAATTTTTTTAATTGATACTCCTCTAACTTCTCTAACGACCATTTTTCAGATTCTTTTAAAAAATTATAATTTTTCTTAAGAGCTGGGTTTCTAATTTTTTGACCTAAATTATAAATAAATTTTCGAATCATTATTTAAGAATTTGAAACCATTTTTCTTTATTGTTCTCCCAACTAAAATGAGTTACCTTTTCTCTCGCTTTTATAGATAAATTTGGAAATGTATTATTAAGAATAGTAATAACAGCATTTGCCATTTCCTCAGCATTAGATTTAGATACTAATAATCCATCAATTTCATCGTCTATTAAAAAAGGAATCCCTCCAACATTAGTAGTAACTACAGGCACCCCTAAAGCCATTGCTTCCATTACACTTACAGGTGTATTATCAAAGTTTGTTGTATTTATAAAAACATCAAATTCTTCAGATTTTTTATGCCAATCTTCCTTTAAAAGAACCCCCGTAAATTCTACAGAACTTTCTAAATTCAATTCTGACACTAACTTTACACAGTCATCATAACTAGTATCTACAAAAGGACCTACCATACAAAGTTTTGCTTTTGGATATTCTTTTTTTAATACATCTAAAACTTTTATAGCCAATGTTGGGTTGTAAATTTCCTTAAAAGCTCTTACCCAAAATAATTTAGGAGCTAAAGAAGCTCTTAACTTAAAGTTATAATTTTCGATTTCTACTATATTAGGAATAAACACGGTTTTGTAACCTTTTTCTTCAAAAGCCCTTTTTAAATAATTTGAAGGAGCAATATTTTTATAAGAATTTTTAAAGATCAAATCACTAAATAATGGATTTTTATCTAGCCTATTCGGTAAATTACCTCCATGTAAAATGGGAATGTATTTTAATTTAAAAAGCCTTGATAATTGAGAAATAATTAATGCATAATAAAAGTTTATAGTACTAAAAGTATCTATTAAAACATAATCGGTCTTTCTAATATTTTTCAATAAAGAAAAACACATATCCATTAATCTTACTAATTTATTTGTTTTATCTGATGATACGGTAACTAAAAAACCTTCCTGTCTTAATAAATTAGATAAAACCATTAATGTAGAGTTATATTTAGTCTTTTTAGTTAAGTTATTACCAATATAAAGAATCTTCTTATCCCTCATCAATTAACTCATTTTCAATATTTGTAATTCTTATTAAACTCAAAGCATACATAAAGCCTGGTAATGCAACCCGCATTGCAGAATGATTAATCGTTAAAAACCACATCATATAAAACATTATTATAAATGCTTTTTGAAAATTATTTGCTTGAAAAAAATTAAGCAATGGTACTAATAATAACAATAATAACAAAACAAAACCAATTATACCATGTTCTTCTACTAATCTCCCTACCTCATTATGTGATGCTGCTGTAATTCTTTCATTAGATTTTATTCTTTCATATTTTCCATTCCCTACTCCAATCCCCAAAGGGTTTTCATAAAAACTAGTAAACTGAAACAATAGTAAATCTCCTCTACCAGAAGAAATATCTTCCTTTTGTTTTCCTGCTGAATTTTTACCTGTGTATCTATTGTCCAACATTCCTCCAGTAATATCAGAAGTGTACAGCCAAATTGAAACAATAAAGAAACTTAAAACTAAAACATATTTAACAAGTATTTGAAAGTTTATTTTTTTATATAAAATAATAAAAAATGAAAAAAACACAAAGGATATAACCGCTGTTAAGAGACCTCCTCTAGAAAATGTTAATAAACCTCTATAAGAAAAGTAAATTAAAAAAAATGCATCTAAATAGATATACCCAGATAATTTTTCTTTAAGTAATAAAAAAACAGCTATTATAAGCATACCTAAGCCAATAGCTGTAGCTACTTGGTTTGGTCCAAAACCACCTGAAGTTGAAAAATTTGCAGCAGTATTAAAAACAATTTCTTTTAAATCTGGGGTTCTAAAATACAGATAAGCCACCATTGAAAACAAAGGTAATAGCGTAAAAAACAGCGCATCCATTAACTTTTGTTTGCTTATAGGTCTATAATAAAAATACATAGCACAAACCCCTAATATAATAGGACCACTTAAATTAAATATAATATTTTTACGTAAAGACTCTCCTTCTGGCACTTGTGTAAAAACAATACCTAATAATAGAAGTAATATATAAAATAGATAATGGACAGAAAATTTTTGTTTAAAAGGCCCAAAAAATATGCCCAACAATAAAAAAAGTGCTACACCATATTTCCCTGTTTCATAGAGAATAGTTCCATGAATCATTCTTATAAAAATCTCTCCACCTGCAATATAAGAAGCAAATAAAAATGCTTCTTCATTTCTATTATTGGCGCTAACAATTAATATTATAGGGAGAACAATACATACCAACCCATAGACTTTTGGAAAAACTGGCAGTGTTCCTAAAAATCCAATAAGAATATGGATAATAATTAGTTTTAATTTATTATTTAATATGTATTGAATCAAATTAAGA
Organism: Polaribacter staleyi; assembly: GCF_038024045.1. Lineage (NCBI taxonomy): Bacteria > Pseudomonadati > Bacteroidota > Flavobacteriia > Flavobacteriales > Flavobacteriaceae > Polaribacter > Polaribacter staleyi. Next base: position 870,650 of record NZ_CP150665.1, read on the forward strand.
AGTATATAATTTTATTAATTGACTTATAAATTCTTGTTGAGAATATTTTTTTTGAACATTTTTGTAGTGCATTTCTCCAAAACATTTTCTTTTATCTTCATCAGAAATATACATTTCTAGTGCTTTTAAAAATTCTTTACTATTTTCTTTTTCTACAACAATTCCAGACTGTCCATTTTCTACAACTTTACTACATTCACCTACATCGGTAACCACCACAGGTAATTTAGCCAAGCCATATTCTAAAAGAGCTATAGGTAATCCCTCTGAATTAGAAGACAAAACCCCTATTGTAGCTTGGCCCAAAATATGCTCTATATCTAATTGAGAACCATACACAAAAATATGTTTTTTTAAACCTTTAACCTCTATTAAATCTAATATTTTATTAGAATACAGATCTTTATTTACATTACCAACTAAATGTAAAGTCCAATCTTTATTCTCTTTTACTAATATTTGAAATGCTTTTAATAAATTTAAATGATCTTTTTCAGGTCTAAATGCAGCCAAACAAACAATTCTTTTTCCATATTCTCCTTTTAAAAAAGTTTTGTTTTTTTCCTTTTTAAAAAAAGGAAAATTATTTAAAAAAACCGAATTCATTGAATTCAAACATCTTACAGACCAGTCATTTAGAGGTTTATTTACATTTATAATAGTTTCAAAATAAAAACTAGTAATTTTTAAAATATATAATTTTAAACCTTTAAGATTTATATTATCTCCTGTATGATTGTGCCATACAACCTTTATTTTAGTATAAAACAAACGAATAATAAATGCCATAAAAAATGAATTTGTATGTGCATGAATAATTTCAATTTTTTCACGTTTACAAAAAGAAATCAATTTATAAAAAGCCTTTATATCTAATGTTTTTTTTCTTTTTAAAAAGAAATATTTTACAGATTCTAAATCAATCTTTTCTTTTAAAAGCCCTTCTTCCCTTGTAGCACATAAATAGGATTCTATTGTCTTCTCTTTAGATAATGCATTCGCAATATTAATAGTCAACACCTCTGCTCCACCTACATTTAGAGAATCTATAAGTTGTAAAACTTTTATTTTTTTCATATCAATTTAGTTATTTCTTTTTCAAACTTATCCAAAGTGTATTTTTGAGACCAGTTTTTAGCTTTTTCTATATGCTCAGTATATTTCTCAAAATTATCTAAATATTCTTGAATTGTCTTTGTTATTTCTTCAATATTATTACTAACAATACTTCCTCTATTGCCGTTATCTAACATATATGGAATGCAGGATACTTTTGTAGAAATAGTCAAACAAGACCAAAACATAGCTTCTGCCACAACTTTTGGCCAGCCTTCAGATTTTGAAATAAAAATTAAAAATTGACTTTCTTGAAATGCTAATTTTACTTTTTCTTTGGGTTGATTTCCTTTTAAAAGTACAATATCTGTAAGCTTATTTTTTTTGACATATGTCTCTACTTCTAAAAACTCCGTTCCATCTCCAAACATTGACAATTCTACTTGATATCCTTTTTTAAACAACTCCTCAACTGTTTTAACACTTATTATAGGTTGCTTCCCTTTAGTAAAAGCACCTACATATATAAACCTAATTTTTTCTTTAAATGTTTTAACGGGCAATTGAATAATTTCTTTTTCTCTATAAGATGCCGTAAAAAAGGGAACTATATTTTTTGTTTGATTTTCCCATTCACCATACACTAAAACTTTGCAATTTTTAGTAAAAAAAGTATTCGACAACAACCATTTTTGAAAACGATAGCTCAAAGGCTGATTTGCACTATTAGGATCCCAATTACCAGCATATTTAACCGTTTTGGGTTTTGATGGAAATAATACCTGTACAAAAGCACCTAACATCCCTATGTTTCCTGGACACCTTAAATGTATATGATCTGCCCATTGCATTGCTTTGTATATTCTAATTAGAATAATTGGAATTTTAAATACCGTATTGATTATTTCTTTAACGGATAAGATATTAAACTCCGGAATACCAATAAGTTCAATTTTATTTCCAACATAACTTGTTTCAATAGCAGAAATTTCTTCTTCAATAATAGGAGAAACAATTTTTGTTTCCGTTACGTTTTTTAACCATAAATTCATTTCACGCACATAAGGTTCATAAGCAAATATCTGATCTTCCTTTTTTTTATGAATTGCATGGGTAATTATTGAAAATTTCATTAGTTATGATCAGCTATTTATATGATATTCATACTTTTTTTGTATGAGTATAACTTTATTTTATTTTTTTATAAAATTGAATATTCTTAGCAATAATAGCTTCTGTAGAAAACATCGTTAATACATGTTTTCTAGCATCTTGTCTTAATTGTAGGTTATTTTTATCTACAGATAACAAATTTACAATTTTCTCACTCATATCACTTCTATCAATGGGGTCAAACAAAGAAACAACATTGCTATTACCAACAATCTCTTTAAAAGGTGCAATGGTACTTGCAGCAACTAATTTTCCCATGACCATACCTTCAATCAATGTCAAACCAAAAGATTCTGCAAAAGAGGGATAAATACAAACATGGGCACTTTCTATATGCTTCGGTAGATCGTGATAAGGCAAACCTCCAGTAAATTTAATTTTACCCTCTAAACCTTTCCCTTTAATTACAGCTGTTTTTAAAAATTCTATATAAGAAGTACCATCTTTAAAAAACCAATCTCTACCTATAATTTCTAAAGTGGTATTAGGGTATTTTTTTAAAATGAAAGGCAATGTTTCAATCAATTGCTTTATTCCTTTTTTTTCACAAACTGTACCTACAAATAACAGTTTATATGAAGTTTCTTTTGTAACATCACTCTCATAAAAATTGTTAAGATTGATACCATTGTGTATAGTTGTATATTCAAATTTAAGATTTAAATATTTCTGTGTTTGATAACCTACATAATCTGTTACTGCTATAAAATGATCTGCATTTTTAAAAGATTTTTTTTCTTGAAAACCTCTCCATAAAGCTGGTTTTACATCTTGTTCAATTGCAAAAAAATGATGCCCTCCATGTAATCTTATTAATTTTTTATAAGGTGTTCTATTTGGGAAAAACGAAAAATTCAATTCACTTCCTTCAACAATATCTATTGGGTTTTGTAAATGAATTTCTTTTAATTTCTTTTGAATTTTTCTGTTATGGTGGTAAAACTTGCCAAATTTCCAATTAGACTTACCCAACCTATAAATAGATACCTTATTATCTACAGTATTTTCGTCTAACAAACTATTATTAATACCCAAAATAGATACAATAACACCTTTAGAAACTAGATTCTCAGCTAAAAATTTAACAAAAGTTCCAATTCCTCCATGAGATTCTTCTTGTTTGGGGTATTCATTTGTTAAGAAACAGATGTGCATTCTAAAATTTTTTCAATTAACTTATTTGAATTTCCTTCAATAGGATGTAATACAATTCTTTTTAACCATTCTTTTCTTTCTTTTCCTACTTTTTCAGGATTCTGAAGCACCTCGGAAATTCTATTAGATATTTCATTCTTTGAATGAATCCAACCAACTGCTTCTAAATGATTCATACTTCTAAAATGTTCAAAATTAAACACATCTTCAACTTTAAATTTAGAATGATCTACAGGATCATAATTTAAATACAAACAAGGTTTGTCTAAAATCGCAAAATCATGAGCCATTGTACTTCCAAGATTGATAACAATATCAGAATGTTTTACAGTATTAACTAGTAATCTATTATCATTTGTTGATGGGTAAATAGAAGTAAAAGAATCACCTTCTTCTTTTGCTATTTTCCAATCTGGGTCTATCGAAAAAACAAATTCTTTGTATTTATTTAGAATAATATCAAATCGATCAGACATGTCTACGGGGCATCTTCTAAAAAGAATCTGAGGCCTTATCTTTTCGTCTAATTTAAATAACTCTTCACATATATCATTTAAATACACGGCATCATAAGGTGAAGATAAATCATTTCCAGAAAAACAGATTGTTTTTTTATCTATATCTAAACCATATTTATTTAAAAATATGTTTCTTTCTTCATATAGGTTTTTATCTCCATAAAACTCAAATTGTGGTGTCCCCGTAATTTGTATTTGTGATGTTAATATTTCTGGATATAATTGTAATAATTGATTTTTCATCAAATCAGACCAAACATAATAATAATCGTATCGAGAAATTAATCTTGCTTTTGGTACATTATCCCAAGAAAAAATAACCGTTGCAGTGCTTATCTGTAATTTTTTTGCTGCACTTATTATTGGTGATGTTAATGGTGATCTTTGGTGTAAATTTAAAATAAAATCTGGTTTAAAATCAAGAAGTGTATTTTTTATTATCTCTATAGTGCTACTTTTTGAAAGTTCTTTCTCGTATAAATGATCACCTTTTCTAATTAATGAATACGATTTTGATAAAATAAAGCCTGAAAATTCTGCTAAAAAGTATAAAATTTTCTTTTTAATCCCTTTTTTACTTGGGCTCCAAAATTTTAAAATTGTTCCATTCTTTAAAGTCTTTTCATTTCTTAAAAGTCTAGCATACGCTAGAGCTTCTCTTAAAAGTCTAGCTTTAGGTTTTTCTATAAAATCGGGAATAACCTCAAAATTGGTTATTTCTGGCTTACTTTTTTTTATTTCCTGTATCGCAGATTCTGATAGTTTATGATAAATTAAAACTTCATTGCCTGCTTTTATCAAATTACTCGTAAAACTTGAATACAAGTAATTACGTACACCAACACCATCTGGAACTAAAATTAGAATTTTCATTTTATTGCCTTAAATCATTTATAGTATCTATATCTAAACTACTTTCAATAGACATTTCAAAATGGGTTGTTTTATTAGTTAAAAGAGTGTTTTTATTTAGAAACGCTGCCACTTCAATTATATAAATTGCACCATTTGCTCTATACGTTTTAGGCAATTCTTGTCTTGGATAAAATGGATAGTTATTATTTATGATTCCTTGTAAATAACCTTTCTCATCTACTTTAAATGTTTTATATGGATGATGCTCTAATTCACAAACACTTATTAATGACGTCGCTTCAGAGCTTAATAATTTTTCAAAAGCGAAGTCTATATCTTCAGATGTTCTTAAAGGCGATGTTGGTTGTAAAAGAATTAAATAATCATATTTCATTCCATTTAAACTTTCTAAAACATGTGTTAAAACGGGTTCTGTTTTAGAGGTATCTTGCGCTAATTCTATAGGTCTTTTTAAAGCTAGAACTTCTTTGTTTTTTTGAGCTTCATTTAAAATCTCATCATCATCTGAAGAAACAACGACATCTGTAATATATTTTGATTCTAAAGCCGCTTCGATAGTCCATTGCATTAATGATTTTCCAGAAAAATTAACTAAATTTTTTCTATGAATCCCTTTAGAACCTCCTCTTGCTGGTATAATTGCAATAACTTTCATTTATAAATCTTGGAATTGTTTTTGACAGTTTACTTGCCAAATTACATCTGACATTAACAAATGTAAGAAAAGCTCATTACTATTCCCTTCTCCAAATTCAGTTACATCAATAATTTCCTGTTTTTCAGATTGAATATCATTTATTACTGATAAAATTTCTTCAGAATTATAAGCTACATTCATAATAGAATTTGCTTGTCCTCTGTTATGTTGTCTCGTTCCTATATCTATTGTAGGTACTTTATAATAAGGTGCTTCTCGAACACCTGCACTAGAGTTTCCAATAATAAATTTAGTTTCTTTTAATAATCTTAAAAAATACTCAAACCGTAAAGATGGATAGATTTTAAATCTAGCGTTATTTTTTAAACGTTTATATTCCTCTAGAATTTCTTCTGTTCCTAAATCGTTATTAGGATAAATAACAACATAATTCTCATCTGATTTTAATAAAGCATCTACTAAAGCCTTAACGCTTTCTTTTATGTTTTTATAGTCTGTAGTTACAGGATGAAACATAACAATAGCATACGTTTCAAAAGGAATTTCGTAATATTCTTTTACCTTTTCTAGATTTGGAAGATTAGATGGATTCATTAAATCTAAATCAGGTGAACCAATCACATAAATAGAACTTTCTAATTCTCCCATTTGTATTAATCTTCCTTTGGCTTCTTCATTAGAAACTAAATGTAAGTGAGATAATTTGCTTACAGAATGACGAATCAATTCGTCAATGGTACCAGAAATCTCACCTCCCTCAATATGTGAAACCAAAATATTATTTAAACTCCCTACAATTGCTCCTGCCAAAGCCTCAACACGATCACCATGTACAACAATTAAATCTGGTTTTTGATTTTCAATATATTCTGAAAAACCCGTTATCGTTTTTGCTAAAGTTCTATCCATATATTCAGCACCAACATGGTTTTGAAAAGTATGAATATTCTTAAATCCACTTTTGTAAATTTCATTGACAGTAGCACCATATTTTTCATCCAAATGCATACCTGTTGCAAATACTTGAACATCAAAATTAGAGTTCTCCTGTGTAATTTTTATTAAGGATTTTAATTTCCCAAAATCGGCACGAGTTCCTGTAAGGAATACTATTTTTTTTTGATTAATCAATATCCGACCAATTTAAATGTGTATCAGTTTCAATATCTTTACCTGAAGTTTTCCCTAAAATACCGTTAAAATCTTTTGCTAAAATCTCTCCTGTACCAGGTCTTTTAACCCATAAGTTTTCTTTGGTATAGATTTCACCTTTTTTTATAGCCTTAATCGTTACTACCGTTGCAAATGCGAAATCAATAGTTACTTGTTCTTCTTTCGCAGGTTCTTTTGTTCCACCACGCATTTGCCAAATCATATTACTACCAGTAATCAACTCTTTACAATCATTTTCATCCATAGAACATACAATGTCTGGACCTGTTCTTTGTTTATGATCCGTAAAGTGACGTTCTAAAATTGATGCTCCTAAAGCAACAGCCCCTAAACAAGCATGATTTGTTAATGTATGATCAGATAAACCAAAAACATTTTTCGGAAATGCTTCCGATAATACTTGCATTGCTCCAAAACGAACTAAATGCACAGGAGTTGGATACAAGTTGGTTGTATGCAATAATGCCAATGGGACGTTTGCTTTTTCAAATATTTTCACGGCTACAGCAACACTTTCAATCGTGTTCATACCTGTACTCAAAATTACAGGTTTACCAAAAGTCGCAATGTGTTCTAAAAGAGGATAATTATTACACTCTCCAGAACCAATTTTATATGCAGCAACATTCATTTTTTCTAATCTTTCGGATGCTGCTCTAGAAAATGGTGTAGAAATAAAAATCATTTCTTTACTTTCTACATATTCTTTTAATTCAATTTCATCTTCTTCATTTAAAGCACAACGTTTCATTATTTCATAAATAGAAACATCTGCATTTCCCGGAATGACTTTTTTAGCAACTCCACTCATTTCATCATCTACAATATGAGTCTGATGCTTTACACATTCTGCTCCTGCCCTATAAGCTGCGTCAACCATTTCTTTAGCTACTTTTAAAGAACCTTCATGGTTAATGCCAATCTCTGCTATTACAAACGGTGGATAATCTTTACCTATTTTTCTGCCTTGTATTTCTATAAATGGATTATTCATTTTCTTTTTTTTTATTTTTTTTTCTAAATCAAAGTCATCTTTTATATTAGTCTTGTTTTGACCCCTATAAAACAAGAGTAATCTTTTAAATTTCGATTATTAATTAAGCTGTTAAATTTTTCATCATAATTAGATGTTTATCTGTATTCCATTTTTCCATTGGGGTTATACGTCCCAACAATCCGTGAAGTCTTCTATTGTTATAAAATTTCACGTATCGTTTTAATATTTGCTCTATTTCACCAAAATATTGATAGTCGAACCTTTTAAAAACTTCTTTTTTTAATATTCCGTGATACGCTTCTATATGTGCATTTTCCTCAGGTGTTGCAATGTGTGTAAATTCTTGTTGTACTCCGATTAAACCTAAGTATTCACGTACTCTTTTAGCTATAAATTGGCTTCCATTATCACTTCTAATAACTACATTATTGGGGTAATCATAATCTTGAAACAACTCAGATAGTAATGTAATAACGTGATGCTGTTTAATGGTAAAAGAAAAATAGTCTTTTAGTATTCTACGAGTATGAACGTCTATGACCGAGAGTAAATAAGCATTCTTTCCTACACTTGGTATCCAAACCATTTTTATATCCATTTCCAGGCATTCTAAGGGCTTAGAAGTGTGAACTTTTCTGAACTTTACAAACTTGCGTCCTGAACCACTTCTATCTATCCTATTATCTAGTTTGAGTAAGCCTTCTTCTTTCATAATTCTATATAGTTTTTTATGATTTATAGTGTACCCCTCTCTTTTTAAATAGCTGGTCATTAATCGATAACCACAATCTATAAACTCATGCTGTAAAATTTCTTTTATAGCTGCAACTACATCGTTTTGTAATACAAAGCCTTTGGTCTTATGAAAAGTTTCTTTAGTTGGCTTATTTCCTTTTTTACCACCACTAGGTTCTCTGTAGTAACTACTCTCTACAATACCTACCATTTTTAGGATTTTTGTTTTGCTACACTTATATTTTTTATAAATTGCATTGACTAAATCTTTCTTGGATCGGACGTTCCAAACTTTTTTTTTAAAAGTTCTCGTTGTACTTCAAGCTCAATTTCTCTATCACTTAATAATTTTCTTAAAACTCGATTCTCTTCTTCTGCCTCTTTAAGTTCTTTACTCTTGGTATCATAAGTTACCTTCAAACCTGCTTCTCCTTTGTGCTCAAACTTCTTTCGCCAACTGTAAAATGTTCCAGTGCTTACACTGTATTTTCGGCAGGCTTCTACAATACCTATTTCTTCTGAAACTGATAGAATTTCTAACTTCTGTTCTAATGTCCATTTCTTGTATTTCATATCTCAAATATATTAGTTTTGAAATTTAAAATATCACTCCGAACTATTAAGGGGCTAAACTAAGTCTGATTGGCTTAAAATTCATTTTTTTATAATTATTTGGGACAGATTATAACAAAAATTATGACTACATGTTTTTTATCTTTTTATATGATTTCATACAATTTTCGTTTCCTTTAAATAACTTTCGTGTATCTGCTGTTTCAAAAACATTTTGAAAATCTTGATATGCTTTTACTGGTATTTTTAAAAAAATTTCTACAAATCTTTTTTCATTTGAAACACCTAAAAAACGTGACCTCCAAGCATCTAACCCTCTTGATAAATGATCATATCTCTGTACATCTATTTGAGATTTATACAAATGTAATAATTCTTCTTTCTCATCAATTACATTTGTAATATCAATGTAAAAATTAGGTATTAAATCTGTATGAACAGCATAAAAAAACAGATTCCCAGTAAAATTAACTTCTGCAAGTGCTTTACCTACTATATAAGAACAAATTCTATGTTTTGGAGGCTGATCTACAGGCCAAATGGTAAAAATAGTATCCCAATCATTATTTAAAATTTCTTTTAATTTAATTATTTTTTTTTGTTCAATTGTCATAGAAATATTGTCTATCTCTAGTTCTAAAACATCAGCATTAAACTTTTTTGCAACTTTCTTTGCTTCTTCCTTTCTTATTAATACAGATTTAATAGGGTTAGAAAGCTCTGCTCCATTTGTTAAAAAACAGATTGAAATATCACTTCCTTGCTGATTAAGTTTTAACAATGTTCCTCCACATCCAATAACTTCATCATCTTGATGAGGTGCTAAAACTAAAACCTTTTTTAATTTTTCTATTTTAACTTCTTGAGGTTCTAATATTTCTCTAAAATGATCTAATTTCCATATATTTTCAATAAAATCTATATCAGTAGATTTATAAACCTTCTTTAACAGAAAATCATATGCTCCAGAGCTTTTCTTAGAAAAATATCTATAATAATAAATTGATTCTATTTTATTTAAAAGTCTTCTTATCATTGTATAAACCTTAATCCTTTACCTGTTAATTTATAGGATATATAACCAATTATTAATTTCCCTACCCAAATAAAATACTTAAAATTAAAATGTATCGTTTTTTTAATTAAAATAAAATACATCTTAAAAAAAATTGGGCTTTTATATAGAATAAGAAGATTTTGTACTTGAAATTTAAAAAAAAACATTTTAATTCTTTTACTTAAAATTTTTTTTTCTTTTAATAAATCTAAAATATCAATAACAGCATTATGTCTAGTTTCTAAAACTTTGTAATTAGAGTTTAAGGAAGTTGAATTCATATGAACTCTATATAAAGAAAGATATTTATCAAGTAGATGGATATTAGGTCTTTCCATTAATCTTCTTATATGAAAATCCCTATCTTGCCATTTAAGAAGCTTTTCATTATATAGTGTTTTTCCTTTTAGAAAAGTCTTTTTCCACATGATATCATGTATATACCAAGAGATTTTCAACGTAATAAAATCCTCAATCAAATTATCCGATAACTTTGTCCTATTTTCATTTTTAAGTTTTTCTTTATGTTCATTTACCATTATAGTTTTTGTAAGAACAGCATCAACATTAGGATTTTTTCTAAGAACTGTTATTTTCTCTTCTATATGGTTTTTCAATAACCAATCATCAGAATCAAACCATTTTACATATTCTCCTTTACTTAATTCAAATCCATAATTACGGCAAGAATTAGCTCCTTTAACTCTTTTTCCTGGACGTTTATAAAAGCGAAAACGACTATCTCGATTCGAATATTCTTCTAAAATAGCAACCGATTTATCAGTTGACCCATCATCAACTAGTATACATTCCCAATTCGTATAAGTCTGGTTTATTATAGAATTGAGAGATTTATCAATAGTTTTATCTCTATTAAAAATTGGAATAATAATTGAAATTAACGGTTCGCTTTTCATTAATTAAGATAGTTTTTATATTTAGTTACATTTAACTTTCTACTAATTTCAATTTCTTTTTTTATTATTGAAATCATTTTTAATTCAAAAAAAACTTCTTTTAATTTCTTTATTTTTAGCAAAAAAACAAAGATTATACCATTCTTTATTATTTTTCTTTTTTGTTTAATAATATCATCCTTATAATTAAGGTTTAATAAATTTGCCCAATCAGATTTGTATCCAGCTTCTATCAATTTATAATTTCTTTTAATAGATTTCTCTTTATTTTTTATAGTTTCTCTATCGTGGTATATAAAACTATTTGTTACAACTCCTATTTTTAGATTATGAAATAAGACTCTTTGACAATAATTATCGTCTTCTCCATAATGAAAAAAAATAGGATCAAATCCTCCAATTGTATCTATAGTTTTTTTAGGTAAAAACCATGCTGCTGCATTTACAAAAGGAACATCATATATTGATTTTAACTGATTTTTTATTGAATCAAAATAAAAAAAATTATTTTTATCATATCCTATATAATATGAAAATTTTCTATCTAATTTATTAGCATGTCCATTAAGATGAATTGGACTTAAAATTCCATACTCCTGATTTTCATTGTAAATTTTTAATATATTTTCGATAGTATCTTTTTCTAAATATGCATCCTGATTTAATAAAAAAACACCTTTACCATTATTATTAAAAGCATAAGAAATCCCAAGATTATTAGCTTGTCCAAAACCTAAGTTTTTATTTTTTTTAATTAATATTATTTCAGGAAAATTTTCTTCAATAAATACTACTGTTTTATCACTAGAACAGTTATCAATAATAACAACCTGATAACCAAAACAACTAGATAAACATCTTTCTATCCATTTCATACTGTTATAAGTCACAATAATAATAAATATATTATTTTTATTAACCATTACAATCCTTTTATGAGTGTTTCATAATCTATATCCGCAACTTTCAGCCATGTTCTTGACTCTAATCCTATTAAACCATCTAATAAACTACCAAAATCAAATAAGAAAACATTCTTATTCTCATAAGAGATTCTCTTTATTAATGGTCTTCCTGAACATCCCATAGCAACACAAATAACAGAAAATTCATTTAAATTATTAATTGCATTTTTAGATTCTAGAAAAATTCTATCAATTTCATTATATGAATTTATTTTCGGTGTTTTTATATGTATACTATCTCCAAATAATAATTGCACTTTATCTTTTGGAACATTTTCATTCCCTATAAATATTTTTGTTTTTAATTTTAATATTTTTAAAAAATGATTAGCTCGTTCTGCGTTTACTGAAGATACAAAATGTAAAGCTACGGGACTATATATCTTATTCCCAATAAAGTATTGCATTGTATTTTTTAATAGTAATTTTGATAACCTATCTGTATTTAAATGATTACCACTAAACATACCTTTATCAAAACCAAACATTTCTGAATGTATAGCAAGACATTTAACAACATTAGAGCCTTGCAGAGAAAATGCTTCTTCCATTTCTATACTTAATTCTTTGTTTACTATTTGATAAGAATCTGCTATATTCTTTAACAAAAATATATCTCCATCCCCAAACCTTAAATAAACACCTCTTTCATTCCTTATAATTAAATCTTCAATTTTATTTAACGTTTCGAAAGAACTTACAATTTTTATATTATTATGATATCTATTTAAAAAATCTTCTATGAACATTTCATAAAAAACATTTTTTATTATTTTGTATACTATAAAATGTCCTTTTCTTAATATTTTTTTTATTTTATTGATTACTCCCATTTTCTAATTCTGAAATTTATATAGAGTTTACATATTGCCTCCTTAAAAAAACAACAATTCTTGTGAAATATTCTTTTACTATATAAGGAAACTTAGGTTTAATAAAGTCTACCGAGCCCCCTACGCATGTAATCAACTCACTATTAAACTCATAGTCCTTAAACTCTCCTCTATCTACATTTCCAATATGATATACTTTAGCCTTATTTAAAGATACTCTATAATAACCTAATTTATCAATCGGTGCATCTAAAAACTTTAACTCTCCTCCAGGAAAAACATAGATTGGTTTTGAAAAAGGAATTTTATTAAACAATTCCTTCCTATATGTAGATGCGAAATGACTAGCACCAACTACAACTTTTAATTTATTTTTTTTTAAATAATATTGTTTTTTTTTCCAATTATCATTTTTATTAATAAAAAAATTATTATTCCCTATTCCTTTTTCAAAAAGTTCTAAATCAGAATCATTAACAATTTTTCCTTTTTTGATTATAAAGCACTTGTCAAATATCAAAGAATTATTACAATAAAAAGCCATATGTGGATCCGGAGTTAAACCTACAACTCCAACATCCGTAAATGTCTCAAATACTTTATGAACCGAATTTTGCCAATCATTAAAAAAGAAAACATCAGAATCAGAAATAGTAATAAATGGCTCAAATGAAGCTCTTGCTTCTGCTAAAATTGAATACACTTTACCATAATTCACAGAAGTTTCAACATACTTATCAATTTTTTTTAGTTTTATCAACTCTAATAAAAATTCTTTTACTTCTACTTTTGAATTATTATTAATGATAGTAATATTTGTTTTATCTACATCAATCGTTTTCAATAATGATTTTACACATTTCTTTAAAACCTCAAATGAATTTTCAAAATACAAATCTTTTTCAGGTATAAAAACAGGAATAATAACCCTATGGATTTTATATAAGATTTTTGTTTTTTTTATTTTTTCTGGGTTTACTCCAATACGCATTTTGACTCATTTTTATTAAGAAAAATTTAATAATACTTTGTATCTATTTTTTCGTTATTTAATCAAAAAAATAATTCAATACCCCCTTTACAATTCTATACTATATTCTCAGTTAATTTATAATTAGATTGAATATCTATATCTCCTATTTCTTCCTATTATATAGATTATTTACTCTTTAGAAATGATTCGAAACAATTTAAATATTGTTGAGAAATACTTTTTACACTATAACTTTTTAAATAATTTTCTCTTAATTTTCTCTCTATTTTAACAATTTCATTATGTGGCAAAGCTTTTACTTCCCTCATTCTTTCTGAAAGTCCTTTTTGAGAACCATCATACCAAAATTGATAGTCAATTAATCTTTCTGGCATAGCTCCTACTTTTGTCGATATAATCAATTTGGCTGCAGCCATAGCTTCTACTCCAGTTAAAGGCCCCGCTTCTTCCAATGAAGAAATAATTAAACAATCATTATCTGAAAAAGCTTTTACAACCTCTTTGTGAGAAATATGCCCTTTAAAAATGATGTTTTTATTATCCTTTGCCAACATTTTTAAAGCATTCATTTCTGACCCAGAACCAAAAATGTATAAAAAATCTGATTCATCACATATTTCTTTGAAGGCTTTAATTACTTTATCTACTTGTTTTTCTGGTGATAACCTAGAAAGAACAAAAAAACTACCTCCTTTATATTCTATTGGTAATGCTAACAAATCTTTTTCTATGAATGCACATTGATCTATAACTCTATATTCAACTTTCTCAAATATAAATAATTGTTTAGCATTTCTTTCTGAATTATGAATAAATAAATTTACTTTAGAAATCCATTTAAATTTTAATTTTTTAATATCGTCATATATAGTACCCGTTGTTCTAAAAACAACAGGAATATTCTTAGTATAAGAAGTATCTATTATTTTCTCTAAGTAATTGGAAAAAATTTGAGCACATATAATAATTAAATCATATTTCGGTATTTCTTTTTCAAGATATTTAGCTTTTTTAGATTCTATATTAAATTTCTTTTTAAAAAAAGGATTACTAAGACTATTAGAAGAAAAACTTATTTTTTTTAAAAAAAAACAAACAAATTTTAAAACAAACCTAATAATGTTTTTTTCTTTAAACAACTCTTCATTTATGCTTGTATAATAAAAATTATTTCCAAATGTTTTTACTTGAGAATTAACATAAAAACCGGCTGTAGAAAGAACTTTAACATCGTATTTTTCACCTAATATTGATGATATAAAACCCGTTTCCAATTCTCTTCCTCCAAACTCTTGAATAGGAGATATTACTAATATTTTTTTTTTATACATTTTTTATTAAATTGGTTATCAGAACACTTCTTTTTCTATTAACTGAATTTGTTCAAAACACTTAAACAGAATGTAGTTATTTTTCTTAAAAAAATATTTTTTTCAATTTTCATTAAGTATTTGATTCTTTTTGTTGGGTTTTTCAATTGATTAAATAAAAATTTATCTAAATCATTTACATAAATACTTTTTAAATATTTATTAAAAACTTGTTCTTTTTCATATTTAACAATATCTGAATTTTCTGAATTTGAAGAAATTCCATACATATCAAAAATAGTAAGTTCTTTATCTATTTTTTGAAAAGACTCTCCATTTAAGGCTATAGCCTTAAAAAAAAATTCCCAATCAGATACAATTTTATTTTCTTCATTATAAAAACCATATTTGTCAAACATTTCTTTTTTTATAAATGTTGAAGGGTGTAATATTGTAGAAGTTAAAAGATAGCTAAATGAAATTTTTTCAGGATGTTTTTTTATTTTTTTTTCATTCTTATAATTTAAAAATAAATTACAACCAATAAACGAAACACCTTTTTTAATATTAAAAAAGACTTCATCCAACACTTTATTATTCTTTAAAAAATCTCCACTATTCAAGAATAATAAATAATCTCCTTCAGCCATTTTTATTCCTTTATTCATTGCATTATAAATACCACTATCCTCTTCACTAACCCAATTAAAATTCGGTAAATTAATTGACTTTATAACCTCTACACTATTATCTGTAGAGTTGCCATCAACAATGATATATTCAAAATTTTTATAATTTTGATTTATAACACTATCTATTGTCTTTTTTAAACCTACAGCGTTATTATAATTTATTGTAATTATTGATAAATTAACCATTATACTCATTTAAAAAATTATCAATATCATAAAAATTTTCTTTTACTTTATTCAATTTTTCTTCATTTCCGTCCCACCAATTAGTCTGTTTAATTTTTTTTCTTTCTTCTTTATTAAACCTAAACTTTTTAACTTCTATTGGCACACCATATGCTATTGCATAATCTGGAATATTCTTAGAAACAACTGAACCTGCACCAATAATTGCCCCATCACCAATTCTTATACCATCTAATATAGTAACATTGGCACCAATAAAAACATCATTCCCAATTACAATTTTTTTCCTTTCTTCCAATAAATTAGAATCAGATATAGTGGAACCATTTTGTTTCCTATTGCTATAAAAATAAGGATTTGTAGAAATTCCATTTGTTGGATGAATTCCCCAACCACAAACTAAATTTGGCCCAATAGAACAGAACTTTCCTATTTTTGTTATTGTGATTTTAGAATTTTCAGAAATGTATGTGCCTTTACCTATTTCAACACTTAATATTCTATACGGCTTATATACTTTTGTTAAATCCCCCATTTTAACATTCTTCAAAATATTTTCCGTAAGGTTAATATCTTTATAATAGAATGGACTTAATTCTTTAAAGAATTTATAAAATATTTTTTTTATTATATTCATATAATTCAATTAATTACTAAACGCATTCTTAAAAGGAAAAACATCGAAATCAGAATATTTATCACTATTATAAATATTAGCATTATTTTTTTTAGCTTCTAATAATAGAGTTTCATATTGTTGATACAACTCATATTCCCTATATAATCTTTCTTTAGGAAAAGGTTGTTTTTGTACTTCGTAATTAATAGTAATATTTTCTTTTTTTAAATAATATTCTAAACAAGGTTTACTGTGGTCATAAAAATGACCGTAAGGTTTAACACATTGCCAATCATGATTAATCCCTAACAAATTTATTTCTTTTACTTTAGAATAAATAGCCAATTGTAATGCTACAATAGTTACACTCCAGGGGGAGATAATTTTTTTAGTAAAATCAATAGGAAGCCCACCCCCATAAGAGTAATAATAAACTTTTCTATCAACAAAAACTTTTTTAGCAACCTCTCTGTCTCGTCTTTCAATTAATAGTAAAGTGTTTTTAGGTAAAATTTCATTGCAACGTACCCACCAATCTGTTAAAACTTTTTCTGTTATAGGAGGATGAGATGCTGCAAATAAATGTATAGTCGGTTTGATTATTTCTATATCTGGGTGTTCATAAAAATTACCCATTGATATTTTCATCGAGTCTTCTTCTAGCTTAGTTAAATCAAATTGATTTATTGTAGGTGAAGAACCTAAAATATAACATTTAGAAAATGAAGAAAAAAGTTCTATAAGCACCTCATTTTCTGGAAATTGTTTTGGTTTTTTAATAAAAAAAATGATTTTATTTATAAGTTTTCTTAACATCATAATTTATCATTTAAAAACTTACCATTAATAATCGCAACATTTGTGGCTCTATTAATCCTTCCTATTTGCCAATAATCTCCAGGAAAAACTCTAAAATTAAACACATTATGCAGTACATCTATTTGTTGTACAACTCTAATTGCTGTTTGAGCAACTATTACTAATGAATATTCCCCTCCTCTTAATAAAAGTTTTGGAATTTCTAAATCTACAAAATCATTAATATTCTCAAATTTTATTCCCATTTCATCTGAATAAAAATCAGCTACCTTCACTTCATTTTTATCATAAACAACCAATCCAAAAATTAAATCTTTTACATTTATTTTTTTATGAAACACTAAATGCAAACGAAACTTCACATAAGATCCTGATATAATTTCTAAAACAGAATTATTAAATTCATTTAACATTTCTACTTTAGAAAAGTGTAATTCTCCAGTTCCTTGTCTGTATTTTCTTTTTAATAAATTCTGATTTGCCTTTTTACTTTCTATATTTAAGTAATACTGAACTGTATTAACAGAATTTCCTTTATAAATAATTTTCCCATCCTCTAAGACAATACCAGTGTTACACAAATTTTTTACAGCAGCCATATTGTGGCTAACAAACAATACTGTCCTTCCTCCTTCGTTAGAAATATCTTGCATTTTTCCAATTGCTTTCTTTTGAAACTCTGCATCACCAACTGCCAAAACTTCATCAACAATTAAAATATCTGGGTCAAGATGTGCAGCAACTGCAAAAGCTAAACGGACTTTCATTCCACTAGAATAACGCTTTACAGGAGTATCAATATAACGTTCACAACCAGAAAAGGCAACAATTTCATCTAGTTTATCAAAAATTTCTTTTTTAGTCATTCCTAAAATGGCTCCATTTAAAAAAACATTTTCTTTACCTGTCATTTCTGGATGGAAACCAGTACCAACCTCCAATAAAGAAGCGATTCTTCCATTAGATTTTATGGATCCAGTAGTTGGACCAGTTACTTTAGAAAGTATTTTTAAAAGTGTCGATTTTCCTGCTCCATTTTTCCCAATAATCCCTAAAACCTCACCTCTTTTTACTTCAAAATTAATATCTTTTAAAGCCCAAACATATTCAGATTCACCTTTTGATGCTCTGTCATTAGATTCACCTATTTTTAAATACGGATCTTCTTTACCACGAATTCTCGCTAAAAAACGATTAAAATCATGACTAATTGTTCCTGTACCTACAGTACCTAAACGATATTGTTTAGATAAATTTTCAACCTTTAAAATTACATCATTCATAGTAAAATAGTCAACAGTATTTGGTGAATAGTAAATAATTCGCTCTTCATAATATCTTATTTTTTTACTAAATAATTTCTAAAACCTAACAATATTTTTTTATAATCCATAATCTTATTTCGAAACCATTAAACGTATATACAATTCACTAAATACCCTTCACCTCTCACTATATAGTATCTATAAACGTTTTTTCAGTTTTATTAAAAATCAATAATCCTAAAAAGAAAACTATAACCGTAAATATCCCTGTATATATCAATCCAAAACTTGAATAAGTTCCATCATTCAAAAGAATAAATCTACTAAATTCTACCAAGTGAGCTATTGGGTTAATATCAACAATCCAAGAATAATCTGTTCCGGCTTCAATATTAATCAATTTTTCTCTCATTAAATCTAATGGATACATTACTGCTGACAAATACATCAAAAGTTGTACTCCAAAAGATACTAAAAAAGTTAAATCTCTATATTTTGTAACCATCGAAGAAATAATCATCCCTAAACCTAAACCAATCATTCCCATGGCGATAATCAGTAATGGAAAAAATAAAATGTATTTATTCGGAGTTATTTGATATCCGTTAAAATAATAGTATAAATAAAAACATATAAATATAAAAATCTGAATTCCGAATTTCAATAAATTAGAAACCACTATAGACATTGGCATTATTACCCTCGGAAAATAGACTTTCCCAAAAATTGCTTCGTTCTTTTTAAAAGTATCAGAAGTTGCCGTTAAGCATTCTTTAAAATAATTCCAAACTGTAACTCCCGCTAAATTGAATAAAAAAGGCGGCACTGAACCTGTTGAGATTCCTGCAATATTATTAAATACTAATGTAAAAATTATGGAAGTAAATAAAGGCTGAATTAAATACCAAAGCGGACCTAAAACAGTTTGCTTATATAAGGTAACAACATCTCTTTTGACAAAAAGAAATAGCAAATCTCTGTATCTCCAAACTTCTTTTAAATTCAGGTCAAACAGATTGTTTTTTGGGGTTATTTCAAAAAGCCACTTTTCTTTCTCCATTAATTAAATTTTCTAAAAAACAAATATAATTTATTTTATGTGTTTAACATTTAATATCAAGTATAATTATGTGTTTTAAAAACTTAAGTAAATAAATTTTATTAACCTAAAAACAAACTATAAAATGTGATACAAAATATTAATGAGGGAAATGATATTAACAAATTAACACCATTGCAAAAATAATAAAAACTATTAACGCAAAAAGCTTTTGAACATAGATTCATTTAAAATAATAAATAAAACTATTCTTAATTTGTTAGTTAAGTAAAAACCGTAATTTAAAGTTACCCTTTTTCTAATTAAAATCACTTCTAAAAAATAACAAAATACAACTATCAAAGTTATATTAAGAAAGTTTCTTTAATTGAAAAATCACATTTTTAATCTATAACAAAAAATGCTCATTTATTACAAAAAACTCTCAATCCCTAAATCATAACTCTTTAGCCCAAAACCTAAAACAACTCCTTTACAAACCGGAGATAAATAAGAATGATGTCTAAAAGATTCTCTATTATGTACATTAGAAATATGCACCTCTACAACTGGTGTTGTAATACCACTTATGGCATCTGCAATAGCCACTGAAGTATGTGTGTAAGCACCTGCATTAAGCACAATGCCATCAAAACTAAAACCAACTTCGTGCAATTTATCGATGATAGCTCCTTCATTATTCGACTGAAAATAAGACAACTCTACATCATTAAACTTTAATTGAAGAGTTCTAAAATAATCTTCAAAAGTTTCTGAACCATAAATTTCTGGTTCTCTTTTTCCTAATAAATTTAAATTAGGTCCGTTTAGTATAAGTAGCTTCATACATCAAAAATACATTTTTTAAACAAAAAAACGGAAGCTTTTCAGCTTCCGCTCGTAAATATAATCAATATTTCTATTTTAGATTCCGAACATTACGCCCAAACTAATATTATTAACATCTATTCCGTCATTTGTAATTCCAGAATATGAAAGATTTAACTGTGTAGTATCTCCTATCTTATAACCAACAACTGGTCTGTAATAAAAGCCACCATCTAAACCATCACTTAAACCTATGGCATAGCCTAAGTTTGCGCCCAAAATAAATTTCTCTGAAACATTAAATCTTGCTGCACCAGATATTGGTAAAAAAGAAGCATCAGAAACCTCTATAGATTCACCTCCGAATACATCAATATCTTTTCCAAAAAAATGAGAATATTGTACAGACGGACCTAAAGTAAAGCCTTCTGCAACAGGAAACATATAATTTAACTCTGCTCCTAAAGTTAATCCATAAAAATCATTGGCATCACCTGTAGGTATCCCTATATTTAAACCTCCATTTAAAACACCTTCTTGTGCATTTACACTACTTACACTCATGATTGCTAAAAAAGCAACTACCATTAATTTCTTCATAATTTTTAAATTTTTAAATTTTTAAGTTCTCTACAAAACTAAGTCGATACTACTTTTTACATGAACGGTAAAGATTTAAAAATTGACTCAAATGAGTTCTGTTAAATTTTGGGTATAAAAAAACGGAAGCAAATTGCTTCCGTTTTATAAAACACAAAATTGTATTTCAGATTAGAAATTAAAATTAACTCCAACCATTGGCTCTAAAGCTCCGGCTCCTACAGAACCATATTTTAACTGTGCTATTAAACCTAAATTTTCACTTAATCCATAAATTAATCCACCACCAACATTAATACCTGTATCACTTACTGAGAAACCTTCAAATTTTACTGATGAAAAAGAAATACCAGCTAAACCAAAATATTTTAAACTTTCGTCTCCGCCAAGATAATAACGTCCATCAATATTAATAACTGTAGAAGTTACATCTTCCGTAAAGTAATACGAAAAACTAGGTGCGACTGCAATTACATCTGTAAATAGATACTCAACCCCTACATTGATACCAAGATCAGCCCCTGAAGTTAATGGATATGTCAATCCTGCAAAACCAGAAAAATCTCCCTTTTCTTGTGCATTCACATTACTGAATCCTAATAAAGCTAAAGCGGCAATAAATAATACTTTTTTCATAATATTTTTTGTTTTAAATTATAATCAAAAATAATAAAAAAAAGCATAATCAAATTAATTTTAAGAAAAAAAGAAAGAATTCTACAACTCAAACACCTTATAATAATATATTTCACAATTTTCAGTTTCTATCAATTTGATAATTAAGTTTTAATATCTTTATCTTATGAAATGGCAAAATGCAATTAGAGATTTTCAACTATTTTTAAAAATAGAAAGAGGCTTATCTCAAAATACAATTGATAGTTATACACGAGATTTAGAGAAATTGATTTTGTTTTTAGAAGAAAACGAAATCCTCCACTCTCCTATTACTATAAATGAAGATTCCATTCAGCAATTTATTTATGTGATTGCTAAAAAAGTAAACCCTAGAAGTCAGGCACGAATTATTTCGGGTTTACGAAGTTTTTTCGATTATCTCATTTTTGAAGATTATAGAGAAGTTAATCCCACAGATTTAATTGAAGCGCCAAAAATTGGAAGAAAATTACCAGATACCTTGTCTGAAGACGAAATTAATCAATTAATTACTGCCATCGATTTAAGTCATCCGCAAGGAGAAAGAAACCGAACCATTTTAGAAACCATGTACAGTTGTGGTTTGCGTGTTAGCGAACTTATCACTCTAAAAATTTCTGATTTATTTTTTGAAGAAGGTTTTATACGTGTTATTGGTAAAGGAAATAAACAGCGTTTTGTGCCGATTCATTATAATGCTCAAAAATATATTTTAAGCTACATTAAAGCTATTAGAGCACACATAAACCCACAAAAAGGTTTTGAAGATACTGTTTTCTTAAACAGACGCGGTAAAGGATTAACCAGACAGATGATTTTTATCATTCTAAAAAATCTATCTATAGAAATAGACTTAAAAAAGAAAATCAGTCCGCATACGTTGCGTCATTCTTTTGCCACGCATTTATTAAAAAACGGAGCAGATTTAAGAGCTATACAACAAATGTTGGGACACGAAAGTATTACCACCACAGAGGTATATGTGCATTTAGATAAAAGTTATTTAAAAGAAATTGTAGAAACCTATCATCCTAGAAAATAAAAAAGACCGTCTAAAAAGTAAATTTTTAAACAGTCTTTTAAAATACCATAAATTGTTTATTTATTTTATAAAATAAAACGGCTTCCCAATAGAATCTGTTGGTATTTCTACCTTTAAAAGTTTGGCTACAGAAGCCGCTACTTGATTGGTATATAATTGTTCTTTAACTACAACTTCTCCTTTGGCTGCAACATTTTTACCAAATGCAATTACCCAAACCTGATCTGTGTTTTTTATTGAACTACCATGATGTTTCCACGTTTCTAAAGGCTCGGTACCTCTACCATGATCTGTTGTAATTATAAATGTAGTTTTTCCTTTGTAAAAAGGATCTTGTTGTGCAAAATACCAAAGCTTTTTAATAAATTGATCTGTTCTGTTTGCCGATTTTAAATACGCATCATATTTACCATTGTGGGCAAAATCATCGGTTTCTCCGTAAGAAATATATACCAATTTAGGGTGTTTCTTTTTAATGGTTTCCATAGCGTAATGATGTGTAAAAACATCTAAACGAACTCCTCCCCAAGGACTCGGAGTTTCAGCTTGCAACTCGTTTAAAAAATTTTCTTTCTCAGATAAATCCAATCCTTTCGCCTCTCTAAAACCTGCATTTACATACAAACCGCTTCTTTCTTCATTAATAATAAAAGGAAAAACATCCCAACTACCAAAAGCAGCAACTTTACCTTTAAAAGCGGATGTTTTCTCTGCAATTTCTAAAATGGTTGTATTCGGATTCGGAATCTTACGGTTGCTATCAATTCTTTTATCATCTGCTTTACCTGTTAAAATTTCATTATAACCAGGGTAAGAAAAATGCATTCCGTTGGTTAAATTCATTTTACTTCCTTGCCAACGATTTCCGTGAATTTGCCCCATTACGGCAACTTCGCTCCAAATAAAAGGAAATAATACTTCTCTTCTTTCGGTAACTTTATCTTTCCAAAATTGTTTTTTTAATGCAATGGTATCATCCACATACTCTTTATTAGCAATTAATAAAGAATCTGCACCAGAAAACAGTTCTTGCCAACGCAAACCATCTAACGTAATTACAAAAACTTTAGGTGCCGCCTGTTCTATTTCTTTTTTCTTTTTTTCTTCGGATGAACACGCGGCCAATATCAATAAAAATAATATAGCTACCAATTTTATATTTTTCATTACTTAATGGTTTTAAATGTTTTTACTGCCGACCAATTACTCCAATTTAAAAACTGGTCTCTATAACGTACACGCACATAATAGGTAGTATCATTATTTAGTTTTCTATCTACAACTTCATCTGTTAAATCATCGTTTTTTTGTCTGTTCTCTCTGTAGTACCAGTTTTCATGTTGTTTCCAAGAATTGTACACTATTTTAGAGAAATCTTTGGTAGTAGAAACTTGCCAATTAGAAGCGGCATGAAACGCTTTATCCTTATCTGTTTTAAAAGAATTTGCTTTTAAAACAACTTTATAAATAGGTTGTTTTTCTGTATCAAAATCACTTAAAAGAGGCGTATTGGGTTGAATCGTTTTCTTAAAAACCGTAATACTATCTCTAAGTTCATTATTTCTAAATTGGATGTTATTCCCTCTACTAATTCTTTTTAAGGTAAAAGAAGGGTTTTCTTTATTTGGGTCTATCGTTGCCAATACAAAACCATACTCGTCTTGTGTTACGGTAAATTCGTCGTAATCTCTACCTTCAAATTCTCCCCAATTATCAATAGCGCCTCCGGCGGATGCCACATTTACCCAAAGGTGTTTGTGTTCTTTAGATTGCCCTCTAGAATACCCATGTGTATGTCCAAAAAAATGCAAACTTGGCTTGTTAGATTTCTCACTAAACTCCTCTAATAACTTTACTACTTTTCCTGAAAAATCTTCTTCTCCCGGAATCCATAATTCTGATTTATGTGGATGATGTAATTGTGCAAAAACAAAATCTATCTCATCATTTTTAGCTGTTTTTTCTAACAACTCTTTTAACCAAACCAATTGTTGTTTTATATCTCTATAACCATCGTTAGAGTCTAAACCAATAATTCTAGTATTTGCATAATCTTTAAACCACCAATGTTCGGCATATTCTGGACTCCCATTTTTTGGAAGACTAAAATATTTAAAGAAATAATCAGAATTTCGCTCATGATTTCCAGGAACTGGATATACAGGTATTTTAGAAAATAATTTTTCTGATTGCTTAAAAAAATCTTCTTCCCATTGATTGAAATTAGTTCCTCTTTCTACCAGGTCTCCAGGAATAACTACCATGGCTAAATTGTCTGAGATATCGCCTTTATAATGTTTATCAAAATACGTTAAAACCCCTTCTTCTACCACTTCTTTAAACTTTGTTGGATGTTGCCAATCGTTTTGCATATCACTCATAGCTACCAAATTTATTTTTTTAGTAGATCCTGCAAAAGGAGGTGTTTTAAATTGATAAATTTCTGATATTGCTTTACCTGTTTGTACTTTATAATAATAAGATGTAAATCTTTCTAAACCAGACAAAGCAACTTCATGTACTCTTTTTTCCGTAAAATTAACATCAAAAGAAATACCTTTTGTTTTGTTTTTTAATTTGTTCTTTTTAGTACCCCAATACACAATTGCCTCTTCACCAGAATTAGTTTGCCACATAATTTTGATTGAAGTTGGTTCTGCATCTTGCAAATAAGGTTTTATTTCTATTTTTTGAGCTAGTAAAAACTGTGTAAACATAACAACAGTAAGCGCTAACATTCTATTTTTTTTCATCTTTTTTTAAATTAAAAGAAGGCCGTAAAAATTACGACCTTCTCTATTTTTATTCTTTTATTTTAACCACCAAGTAATTTCTCTAATCCCGTCGTTAGAACCTCCAAATTGTCTTTCAATAGCTTCAGTTACATTTGCTGAATTGTTATTGTATTCGTCTAAAGGATAAATCCATCTTGTTGGTGGTGTGTCTGAACCTAAATAAGGAAAATCAGGATATCCTGTTCTTAAATGATCAAAGTACATTTTCCATCCTCCTTGTAAAAAAGACGTTAAATACTTTTGAGTTAAAATTAATTCTAATTTTTCTTCATCTGTAGTTGCATTTAAAAAGTTCACTTTTGTTCCTGCAATATAATTTACCGCTTCAGCTTGCGTATAATACTCTTCATAACCTTTTGCATACGTATTATAGAATTGAAAGTTTGATTTAATTCCGTTTTCATAATAAATTTGAGCACTTGTTGAAGAAATCCATCCTCTAACTGCAGCTTCTGCTAAAATAAATTGAACTTCAGAAAAACTTAAAAGATTGTGTGCTTCTGCTGTTGGGTCTTTAGTATACCTATCATTAACTTTAGATACTTTACCAGCTGCTGCCAATAAGTTTACATCGTTATAAGCGGCAATTGGGTTTCCGCCAGCATAAGCATTAAAATCATCGATGGCTAAACCTGCTTCTTTGGCATTTTTAGTTTGTCCTGCAATGGCAAATAATCTTTTATCTGCTCTTTCTTTTAGCATTTCTACAAAAGTAGAAGCCATATATAAACCAGAACCGTAACCACTAGAATTAAACTCCGTATATCTAGAATCTACTACATCTACAAACTCTAAACGAGCACTTTCTGACGGAGTAGCAATAATAGCTTCTGAATTATAAATTGCTGCAAACTGATTTTTTACATCTAATGTAGCAATACTTGTTTTTTTAGAAAGTGTTAGTAAAACTTTTAAACGAAAAGAATTTACCAACTTTTTCCATTTGCTAATATCTCCATTAAAAATAGGATCTCCAGTTATAATATCCGTTCCGTCTAACAAGTTATTTGCTTTTTCTAACTCATTTAAAACCCCTATAAAAACTTCTTCTTGCGTGCTATATTTTGGTTGATACAACTCTTCTGTTTCTCCTTTTAGAGCTTCTGTATAAGGTACATCTCCAAAAGTTAAAGCTAAATCATAAAAATAATATGCTCTAAAAAAATACCCAATACCTTTATAAGAATCATCAGCAATTCTATCTGCTTCTTCCATCATTTTTGTTACCTGTCTTAAGCTATTGTAACCATCAAAACTGGCTCTATCCCATTTATAAAACTGCGATGCACTTTCTCCGTCTGTTTGTACAATCATTCTAGAAGCATACATTGCTCCGGTTCCTTTTACTTGAAAAGCAGATGTTGCAATATTAGTAAGTAATAAATCTGGGTGCGTTTCGCTTACTTTATTGGGGTTGTCGTTAATTTCTAAATCTTCACAAGAAGACAAAACAACAGCCATCATTAAAAATAATATTATTTTAAAATTGTTCATTTTTATTAAAATTTAAAAGTTAAACCTAAGCCTAGGTATCTTGTAGAAGGGTCTTGTAAATCATCATCATTACCAAAATCTGGATCTATAATATCTGCTTTTTTCCAAATGAATAAGTTATATCCGTTTATACTCGCATTAATTTGTTTAATTCCTTTAAACTTAACCACGTTTGTTAAATCATAACTTAAAGCTACTGTTCTTAATTTAAAGAAAGTTCTATCAAAAACATTGGCAAAAATTTTACTTTCTTTTTGTGTTACTTGTGCTCTATAAGGATAATTTTGCGACCAAGCTTGCCAACTAACAGGTGATGTGTGTGCTGCATACGTTCTAGTGTCTGAAGTTACATTACCGTTTAAATCTCTTTGTACACTTCCGCTTATTACATTTACACCTTTAGGTACATAAACAGTTCCAATACCGTTTTCATATTCGGCATCTCTGTAAAGCGTAGAGTTTGGGTGTTTACCACCCCACCACATTTTTTCTACAGTTTTAGATCTCATTAAACCACCCCAAACACCATCAATTCCAACTTTTAAAGAAAATCCTTTGTATTTAAAGGTATTTTCTAACCCCAATCTAAAGTCCGGATTTTTATTACCTATATTTTGTTGATACGGGTTTTTAGTTGGCATTCCTGTAGTGGCGTCTAAAATTAATTCTCCGTCTGCAGATTTTTCCCAAACAGTTGCATAATAGGCATCTGTTCTGTCATTTAGCCTTAAGTTGTTGTATTGTTCTGCCCCTTCATCTAACCTTGTTAAACGCTGTACTTTTTTACTCCAATTGGTTAAAATATCCCATCTAAAATTTTCATTTTTTATAGGTGTTGCTCTTAAAGAAACTTCATATCCATTGGTTGTAAATTGGTGCGCATTTTCTTTTCTTGATGAAAAACCAGAACCTAAAGAAATCGGTAAGTTTATAATTGAATTTTCATCTACAGCATTATAATACGCAAAATCTAAACCTATTTTATTATTTAAAAACCCAGCACTAAAACCTAATTCTACATTGGTAGTTAAAGAACCTTCAATATCTGGATTAACCAAACTACCAGAATACGACAATTCTGGGCTACCATCAAAAGTACCTGCATTGTCATAATAAGAATTAATTTGATAAGCACTTAAAGATCTTTTTACTTGTGCCCAAGAACCAAATACTTTTAAATAATTAATAGCTTCTGGTAACTTAAACCACTCTGTAACCATACTACTTAAAGATACAGAAGGATAAAACAAAGAATTATTATCTGTTGGCAACGTAGAATGTTTGTCTGTTCTTCCTGTAAATGTTAAAAATAATTTGTTATCAAAATCTAATTCTAACATTCCGTATAAACTATTTACAGATCGTTCAGAAAAATCTGTACTCCCTTTTATATTTCCTTGTGTATTGTTTAAACTGTACAATTCCGGAACTATAATACCGTCTGTAGCGTTATATTCTTGTTGATATTTATGATATTCGGATGAAGCTCCTGCGTTTACATTGAAAGAAAACTTATCAGATATTTCTTTATTATACGTCATCAACACATTGTAATCTACATCTACAGAACTTGTGTTCCATGTTTTATAATCTCCAGCTCTTGGATCTCCATAATTTAAATAAGATTTAGGGCTCTCTCTATCTTCAAATCTATTTTTCATTACTGCAGAACCCATTGCTTGCACAGTAAAATCATCAGTAACCTGATAATTTAATTTTAACTGTCCGTTTAAAACATTAGCATCATATTCTTGATTTAATTCATTTGCAGCAAAGTATACATTATTGTACCAAGCGTAATTAAAGTTTGCTTGTCTGTATCCTTCTTGCCCAGGTATATATCTGTGTTCATTTAACTCTTTTCCGTTTACATCATCTCCCATCCAAATTAAAATAGTGTACATATGATTTTTAGGTCCGTAGCCATGTCTTGGGTAGTTTGGCGAGTAAACTTTATTATATGCCAACTTACTATCTAAGGTTAATTTATCTGATAATTTTGTTGATGAATTAAAAGTTAATCCTGCTGTTTTTAAACTAGTATTTGGCACTCTACCTGTATGAGACTTGTAATTACCAGACAATCTATAAGAACCTTTATTTGTAGAATTTGTTACAGAAAAAGACGTTGTATTTATAATACCTGTTCTTAAAAAATCTTTTAAGTTATTATGATATTCCCATGCAATTGGCATTCTAGAGTACCGCGATTTATCATCGTATTTTGTACCACTTACATCTCCCCACCAAGGAGTAACCTCTCCTGAAACATTATCTACAATTGGGCTATTCCATTGAGCTATTTTAACACCAGGTTCAAACTTTGGTCCCCAAATCATATCTCCATCAGAAATACCACCATCTTGTCCGTCCCAAAACTCATATTGCCCGTTAGATCCATTTCCGTAACTCGTTTGTGTTTCCGGAAAAACTGTAAAACCAGCACTTACCATTGTGTTGTGTGAAACCGTTACTTCTAATCCGTCTGATTTCTGCCCCTTAGATGTTGTTATTTGTATGGCACCATTTCCTCCTCTGTAACCATATAACGCAGAGGCTGAAGTTCCTTTTAAAACCGTAATATCTACTATATCATCTGGAGAAATATCATAAAAATCTGTACTTACCGGAATTCCATCAACAACAATTAAGGGAGATTTACCTCTTAAAGTAAAAGAAGGGGCTTGAAACAAACCTGTTGGGTTACTCACTGTTAAACCGGCCACTTTACCAGTTATTAAACCGGCTGCATTTGGAGCTACTATTTCTTTAACAGAAGAAGCATCTACATTTTGCGTAGCATAACCTACTTTTTTTTGTGCTCTTTTAATACCTAAAGCAGTTACAACTACCTCACTTAAAGCATTTACTTCTGGCAACATAGTTATGGTAATATTATTTCTATTTCCAATAACAATATCTTTACTCTGATATCCTAAAAATTCTATTCTAATGATACTTTTTTCATCTTTATACTCTATCTTAAAATTTCCATCAAAATCAGTGGTTGTCCATTTATTTTCTTTTAATACACGAACACTTGCTTCCGGTAATAAAGCTCCAGTTTCATCTATTACCTTTCCCTTTAAAACTTGCTGAGAAAAAACTGCTGTCCCCAGAAATAGTAAGATTAAAATTAAAAAATCACTTAAAAATTTGTGTTTCATTTTGTAGTTATGTTTAGTATTACAATTGGCTACAAAGCAAAAAATATTAAGTTAAAATAACGTGTTTTGAACGTTAGTATATTGCTTCTAAAAAGCTAAAGCATGGTAAGATTATGTTATCTAGAAGGTCTTTTTTTAACTATAATTAACATTTAAATTAAGAATTAGAAAGCATAAAAAAACCTTGAGTTTAAATTCAAGGTTTTTTTTTATACTATTTTATAATAAAATTTTAGACTAAAGTAGTTTACGTATCGTAGATTCTCCTATAACAATTCCTTTTTTTAATTGTGCACCTCCTTTATAAAGTACTGTAGATTCTCCGTAAGAATTTACTTTTATTTTTTCGGACACGTTAAATTGAAAAGTTCCATCTCCATAAGCCGATATTTTAGTTTCTTTTGAAACCACATCTACAGCCATAATTTTACTTGCTCCATAAGCTGATACTTTTTGCTTATTAATCGCACCTTTTTCTATATTTAAAAAACTATCACCATAAATAGAAACATCTAATTTATCTACATCCATGTTCTTTATTGTAACTTCGGATTTACCGTATATACGTAATTTACATTCATCTTGAACTAGAGGCGTTTGAAATGTGATTTTCTCTTCACCTCTTAAAGAAAATATTTTTACGTCTACATAAGTAATAATAACTTTTACAACTCTATTATTATATAAAGGTACCTTCTTTTCATAATTATCAGTAACTACCTTTTTGTTTTTAGTGTATGTTTTAGCTCCTTCTAAATACACTTGCAGTGTTCCTTTATTTAATTCATATTTAAATTTTTCTATTGGTACTGAAATATCTTCAATTATAATACTTGGTACAGCTCCTTTCTTAAAGATTGCTTCTATATGTGGACTTACAATAACTTTATCAAAATCATTCTCTAACTTTATTGTTTTTTGTGCACTTACATGAGTATTTATAAATAGTAAGGAGATTACAAGAGTGATAATTTTTATTTTCATAATTTCTATTTTATAATTCGTTTATTGTTGTTAATTCTAATTTTATAACTACGCTATTACTACGTAAAAGACTTAACCTATTTTAAATTGTGACGATTTCTTTTATATTTACCAAAACTTTAAATGTTAATTAATTTTTTAAGTCTTAAAAAATGGATTGTGTACAGACCAACTGCAAACGGCATACCAATATAAACATTATTAAAAAAGTTAACTACCCATCTTATACAAAGAAATAAAGTTTCTTAAATAAAAACCACCTTAAAAAAGAATGAATTTTAAATTTCTAGATGAAAAAGACTCTAGAGGTATCATAAATAATCTGTTTAGTATCTCTTTTGTAAAAGAAGATTTACCTTTTAAAACAATTATTATACCTATTGGCTTACCTTCCATTGTTTATATTTTTAGTAAAAACCAAACAGTTATTTTTAATAAAGAAATAATCCCTTTAAAAGGGCTAACCATTAGTGCGCAATTTTCAACTACGTATGATTATCATGTAAATGATGAAAGTTTAAATATCGGTATCAATTTACATCCAACCGCCTTGTACAAAATATTACAAATAGATATTTCTACCCTAACCAATAAATTTGTTCCTTTAAAAGAAATTGATAAAGCACTATTTAAAAAAATGAATCCATTTTTTTTAAATTATAAAAAAGATCCCACTACTTTTATAACTGATATCATCGATTTTATAGAAAACTTAGAATTAATTGAAGATAAAGATGTAATACATATAGACAAAGCAATTGCTTATATTGATAAAAATGAAGGCATGGTTAATGTATTAGATTTACTCAAGATACTTCCCTATTCACAAAAAACACTAGAAACAAAATTTAAAAAAATCATTGGAGTAACTCCTGGTAAATTTATTAAACTCTCTCGTTTTACAAAGTTAATGCGCAAATACGAAGACAAAAAATTAAGCTTAAAAGAACTCATTCATAAATATAATTATTATGATCATTCACATTTTATAAAAGACTTTAAGCTATTTATGTCAGAATCTCCTAAATCTTACTTTAAAAATGAATACCCTCTTATAAAATTATATTCAAAAGATTTATAATTACGATTTTTTACAACATTTTAGAGATAAGTCTTATTACTTTTGCGGTATTATTAATAACATATTAAATGTTTTGGGGGAAATGTTTATATGAATTATTATTAATAGATTGCTATGAGTCTAAAAAGATCAAATTTAATTATTTGGTCTTTTTTACGTTTAATAAAAAATATTATTTAAAAATCATTAAATAATGTCACACATTAAAAAAAAATAGGTCATTACAATGTAAACCATTTAATACCTAAAAAATGAAAAATAAAATTATATTACTTGCATTCTCTTTCCTTTTTATAACTACAGTTACTCTTGCTCAAAAAAAAGTAAAAGCAGTTGATATTATGAAAGATATAAAAGCAGGAAAAGCAATTTCTTTTAAAAATGCAACTATCATTGGGGTTTTAGATTTTACCTATATGGATGAAGCTATAAAAAAAATGCCAAGTAAAAAGAAAAGCAGTTGGTTTAATTGGAAATCTAGTACTTCTACCAACGAAATAAAAAAAATAATAGATGTTAAGATATCTTTTATCAACTGTACTTTTAATAATGATGTTTTAGCCTACATCCCCGATGAAAATACTGGGCTTACATATACAGCCAATTTTGAAGAAGAAACTATTTTTAAAAACTGCATTTTTAAACAAAAAGCAATGTTTAAATATTCTCGTTTTGAAAAGGATACTGATTTTTCTGGAAGCAATTTTAATAATGATAGTACTTTTAAATATGCTCAATTTGATAAAAACATTAGCTTTGCTAACACCACTTTTGATGAAATTGCAACTTTCAAATATGCAAAATTTAATAATAAAGTAAGTTTTTATAATGCTTTATTTAAAGACTCCGCAACCTTTAAATACACTAACTTTTCTAATGGTGTCTCTTTTAATAACACAACCTTTAACGAGGATTTAAATATTAAATACATGAAAGTATCGGGGGAATTTAACATTACCAATATGAAAGTAGCTTATGAAATAGACTCAAAGTATACTAAAATTAATGGAAAAAGATTCATTAAACATTCAGTAGATAAAAAATAGGTATTTCTACCTGTTTTTTATTGCAATTTAAATTATAAATTGCACCCATAATGGAGATAGTTAGAATTAAGGGGCTAACAAAAACCAAAATTAGCTAGCTTTTTTTTTTATAAAAAAGCTAGTTTTTATTTTTAGAGAACTTTTAATTAATTCTCAACTTAATTATAGCATAAAAACAACCATTCATAGCTTCTAAAAAACTATTCTTTTTTTAGATAATTTCCTGAAAAATATAATTTTTACAAAACAGGTATTTATACCTATATCTTATCTTCAAATAAATTATACATTGCACCTACAATGGATTAGTTAGAATTAGGGGGCTAACTAAAACCAAAACTAACTAGCTTTTTTTTTATAAAAAAGCTAGTTTTTAATATTTAACTTTTTTTTAAGCAAAAACATTCCTTTAACAAAAAATACTATATAAACAGAAATAGTCCTATAAAACAACAATTTAAGTAATTTTATATAACATTATTAATAAATAAATAATGTTATATAAATATTAAATTATTCACAATAAAGAACTCTTATAATAAGTATTTGTTAAATCAATCAAAAATTCCTAATTTGCCTATTCAAATGATAAACTATGGCAGTAGAAATTACAAGATTATTCGATTTTCCTTATTATCAATTAGAAACCTATAATTTAGAAAAAGCGTTTACATCTAAAATAAATGGTAGCTGGAAATCTATTACAACACAAGAATATGTAGATCAAGCCAACCGAATTAGCCGAGGATTAATTAACTTAGGTATAAAACCTAATGATAAAATTGCTGTAATTTCATCTACAAATAGAACAGAATGGAACATATTAGACATCGGAATTTTACAAACAGGCGCACAAAACGTACCTATATATCCTACAATATCAAAAGAAGATTATGCTTATATATTAAATCATTCTGAATCCATTTATTGTTTTGTTTCAGATAAAGAAGTTTTAAAAAAAGTAAATAAAATAAAAAAAGAAACAAATTTAATAGCTGTTTATACTTTTGATGACATAAAAGGTGAAAAAAGTTGGAATGAAATTATAGAATCTGGAAAAGACGAAAGCAATCAACATATTCTTAACGAAAGAAAAGACAACGTAAAAACTGATGATTTAGCTACTTTAATTTATACATCAGGAACAACAGGTAAACCTAAAGGAGTAATGCTTTCTCATAGAAACATTGTAAGCAATGTTCTAAGTTCAGAAAAACGAGTTCCTTTTGATTATGGAAAATCTATAGGTTTAAGTTTTTTACCTATTTGCCACATTTTTGAACGCATGATTTTATATTTATATCAATATTGTGGTGTTTCTATATATTTTGCAGAATCTATAGAAAAACTTGCCGAAAATGCGCAAGAGGTAAAACCCCACGTAATGACTGCAGTACCTCGCTTATATGAGAAAATTTATGACAAAATAATTTTAAAAGGAGAAACCTTAACAGGATTTAAAAAGGGCTTATTCTTTTGGGCAGTAAACTTGGGTTTAAAGTATGAGCCATATGGAGTGAACGGTTGGTGGTATGAAATGCAATTAAAATTAGCTAGAAAATTAATTTTCTCTAAATGGCAAGCTGTTTTAGGAGGAGAACTAAAACTAATGGTTTCTGGAAGCGCAGCATTACAACCAAGGTTAACAAGGGTTTTTGCTGCAGCCGACATGCCTATTATGGAAGGTTATGGACTTTCTGAGACATCTCCTGTAATTTCTGTTAATGACGAAAGAAATGGTGGATTTAAAGTTGCTACTGTTGGTAAAATTATTGATGGTATTGAAGTGAAAATTGCTGAAACCGGTGAAATTCTAGTAAAAGGGCCAAATGTAATGCTAGGTTACTATAAAGATGATGAGAGGACTGCTAACGTTATAAAAAATGGATATTTTTATACTGGAGATAAAGGTGAGTTTGATCAAGACGGCTTTTTAAAGATAACAGGAAGAACGAAAGAAATGTTTAAAACCTCTGGTGGTAAGTATGTCGTTCCCCCATTATTAGAAGGAGAACTTAAGCAGTCTTTATTTATAGAACAGGTAATGGTTATAGGTGAAGGTGAAAAAATGCCTGCAGCTTTTATTCAACCAAATTTTGATTTTATCAGGGAATGGATTCATCATAAAAACTTAAATATTGGTGCTACAAATAAAGAAATCGTAGCTTCAGATTTAGTTATAAAACGTATTCAAAAGGAAGTTGATAAATGCAATAAAAATTTTGGTAAATGGGAACAAATAAAGCGTTTTGAACTCACTCCAGAAGTTTGGTCTATTGAAGAAGGACATTTAACTCCAACAATGAAAATGAAGCGAAAAGTTATCAAAGAAATCTATAAGGATTTATTTGATAAAATTTATAGAGCATAAAGTATATCAATTAGAACATAAGAAAAGCCTAGATTTAAATTAAAAATCTGGCTTTTTTTTATCCTATAACATTACTTGTTTTTAAAATAAAAGTATGATTATCTGGGCGTGCCCATTTTTAAATAAATGGAATTTAGCGAAATAAGGATTGATAATAAAAATGGTCAGGCTATCCATTATAAGTCCTCGTTCGTACCTCACTGTGGGCTTTTCATTTCTATCCTTCACGCAAAAAAATTAAGTAGAAAATCTCTAAGTACTAAAACATCCCATTTAATTCATCATAAAACGAAAACTAAAGTTATATAAATAAGGCTAAAACCAGTTGCTCACAATATAAAAAAAAACAAAATTGATTGAAAATTTTAGAAATATTGAATATTTAAAATATGGAAACGAAAGACAAAAACTTGCTTTTTCTGAAATCAAAAAACATAAAATTTTAGAGAAACTTGAAAAATATAATCCAATTTTGACAGGTACTATTCCAATCGAAGTAGATATACCCGAAAGTGATTTAGACATTATTTGTGAATGTCAAAATCATTCTGAATTTAGAGCTTATTTACTAAATCAATTTTCTGACAAAAAAGACTTTAAAGTTTATTCTATAAAACAAAATGGAATTGAATCAACTATTGCGGAATTTAAAACGGATAAATTTTTGTTTGAGGTTTTTGGACAAAATATTCCAACGGAAAAGCAAAATAGTTTAGCCCCTTAATAGTTCGGAGTGATATTTTAAATTTCAAAACTAATATATTTGAGATATGAAATACAAGAAATGGACATTAGAACAGAAGTTAGAAATTCTATCAGTTTCAGAAGAAATAGGTATTGTAGAAGCCTGCCGAAAATACAGTGTAAGCACTGGAACATTTTACAGTTGGCGAAAGAAGTTTGAGCACAAAGGAGAAGCAGGTTTGAAGGTAACTTATGATACCAAGAGTAAAGAACTTAAAGAGGCAGAAGAAGAGAATCGAGTTTTAAGAAAATTATTAAGTGATAGAGAAATTGAGCTTGAAGTACAACGAGAACTTTTAAAAAAAAAGTTTGGAACGTCCGATCCAAGAAAGATTTAGTCAATGCAATTTATAAAAAATATAAGTGTAGCAAAACAAAAATCCTAAAAATGGTAGGTATTGTAGAGAGTAGTTACTACAGAGAACCTAGTGGTGGTAAAAAAGGAAATAAGCCAACTAAAGAAACTTTTCATAAGACCAAAGGCTTTGTATTACAAAACGATGTAGTTGCAGCTATAAAAGAAATTTTACAGCATGAGTTTATAGATTGTGGTTATCGATTAATGACCAGCTATTTAAAAAGAGAGGGGTACACTATAAATCATAAAAAACTATATAGAATTATGAAAGAAGAAGGCTTACTCAAACTAGATAATAGGATAGATAGAAGTGGTTCAGGACGCAAGTTTGTAAAGTTCAGAAAAGTTCACACTTCTAAGCCCTTAGAATGCCTGGAAATGGATATAAAAATGGTTTGGATACCAAGTGTAGGAAAGAATGCTTATTTACTCTCGGTCATAGACGTTCATACTCGTAGAATACTAAAAGACTATTTTTCTTTTACCATTAAACAGCATCACGTTATTACATTACTATCTGAGTTGTTTCAAGATTATGATTACCCCAATAATGTAGTTATTAGAAGTGATAATGGAAGCCAATTTATAGCTAAAAGAGTACGTGAATACTTAGGTTTAATCGGAGTACAACAAGAATTTACACACATTGCAACACCTGAGGAAAATGCACATATAGAAGCGTATCACGGAATATTAAAAAAAGAAGTTTTTAAAAGGTTCGACTATCAATATTTTGGTGAAATAGAGCAAATATTAAAACGATACGTGAAATTTTATAACAATAGAAGACTTCACGGATTGTTGGGACGTATAACCCCAATGGAAAAATGGAATACAGATAAACATCTAATTATGATGAAAAATTTAACAGCTTAATTAATAATCGAAATTTAAAAGATTACTCTTGTTTTATAGGGGTCAAAACACAAAACGCTTATCGACATATGATTGTTGAAAATAAAATTTTAAAAGAAAAAGGTTTTGAATTTAAACAGAGTATAAAAAAATTAAAATCTAACGGAACAAAAACAGAACCTGCATTTGCAAAATTATTAGGACTGGAGGGAAATCCATATACTGAATTATTAAAGTTAGAAAAATAAACATTATAAATACAAATCTAAACCTGATAAACGTTTAATACTAGAACAGCAGATTATAAATATTGTTAAAAAAGACGCAAA
This sequence comes from Polaribacter staleyi, assembly GCF_038024045.1. Taxonomy (NCBI): domain Bacteria; kingdom Pseudomonadati; phylum Bacteroidota; class Flavobacteriia; order Flavobacteriales; family Flavobacteriaceae; genus Polaribacter; species Polaribacter staleyi. The sequence goes on from NZ_CP150665.1 coordinate 908,611, forward strand.
TCTCTTCCTAGAAAAGGTGTCTGTAAACTTACTAAATTTTAAGATATAGATTTTGATAAATTAAATAATAAAGTTGGTAGAGATACTTTATTTAATGTCCTTAGAAAACACCAAATGCTAACACTTAGAAGGATAAGTAGTGCCAGAACAACAAACTCATATCATCGATTTTATAAGTATAATAATATTATAAAAGACTTAGAAATTACAAAAACTAATCAGGTTTGGGTAAGTGATATAACTTATTAAAGGCTTTTGTTACTTGGCTTTAATAACAGATATGTACTCTAGAAAAATTGTGGGTTACAACCTTAGTCATAGCTTGGAACTAAAAGGAACTGTGAGAGCACTAAATAAGGCGATTTATAAAGCTAAAAAAATTAATAGGCTTATTAATCATTCAGACAGAGGAATACAATATTGCAGTAATGTATACACTCAAATATTAAAAAGAGAGAAAATAGATATTAGTATGACTGAAGAAAATGATTGTTACGAAAACGCAATGGCTTAACGTGTAAATGGTATTTTGAAAGATGAATTTATCTCGACCAAACCTTTGATAACATGGCTCACACTAAGAGCGCCTCAAAGAATGCAATTAATTTATACAACGAAATAAGATTACACTTATCTTTAGGTTGCAAAACAACTAATATGGTATATCAATTATCAGCTTAATTCAATTTTAACCTGTAGCCATATTTCAGGACAATATAATTGAGTTTTTAGGTAAACTTTTTAAAAAGGTTTTACCCCCCTGATTCATCATCTTTAAATTGATCATGACCACTTGTACTTCCTTAAACATCAAAAAGGTCTTTACTGATGTCATCTCCAAAAATCCCCTTATATTTATTCATAAGAACTGATTTATGAAAGAATAACCTACTTTTACTCACAACAACTTGAAATCAATATCTAGGTCTCACAGAACTGAACGTGATTTCTAGTAGAAAAGAGAGAGGATTATCAATGTTGCCGAAGTCTGGGCTTCAACGTATATAGTAACCTTAATTCTCTCTTTTATTCTTTCTGATTTATATACTTAAAATTAGTCTTTTATTATAAAAAGCTAACTTAAGACGTGTATAATTAATGGCTAGTTCTAGCTTACTTACTTAAAAAAGCTAATAAAACTAGTTTTCTACAAATAAAGAAGTATCCCCTCTAACCTAAATACATCCATTTATAAGCATATAAATCTATTCTCATAAAAAAAAACCTAAAACACATGTAAACACCGTGGTAAACTAAATAATAAAGCAAGAACCAAGTCTAAACTACAAAAACCTAAACCCAACACTCTTTAATTTCCAATAATTACAACAATGTCGTTAAATTTATCGCATAAAAAAAACCTCAATTCGTTAAGAATTGAGGTTTAATTTGTCTTGATTACTCAAGATTAAAGAAAGGCGGCGACCTACTCTCCCACATAAATGCAGTACCATCGGCGCTATTGGGCTTAACTTCTCTGTTCGAGATGGGAAGAGGTGAGCCCCAATGCTATAACCACCCTAAGATTTTAGTTCTAAGTTTAAAGTTCTAAGTTTTAAAGTTTTTCAACTCATAACTCAACACTTATAACTCATAACTCTTTAGCTATTGCTAAAGTATAAGTTAACATATGGTAAAATAATATCTAAATCGTCTTATAAATAAAGAGTCTGTGCTCCCGCCTTTCGGCGGGAAGCGTACATAAGTCTATGGGTTATTAGTATCACTTGGCTATGACATTACTGCCTTTACACCTATGACCTATCAACGTTGTAATCTCCAACGACCCTTTAAAGAAATCTCATCTTGTGGTGGGTTTCGCGCTTATATGCTTTCAGCGCTTATCCCTTCCCGACGTAGCTACCCTGCTATGCTTCTGGCGAAACAACAGGTACACTAGAGGTCAGTCCAACTCGGTCCTCTCGTACTAGAGTCAGATCCACGCAAATTTCTAACGCCCACAGCAGATAGAGACCGAACTGTCTCACGACGTTCTGAACCCAGCTCGCGTGCCACTTTAATGGGCGAACAGCCCAACCCTTGGGACCTTCTCCAGCCCCAGGATGTGACGAGCCGACATCGAGGTGCCAAACCCCCCCGTCGATATGAGCTCTTGGGGGAGATCAGCCTGTTATCCCCGGAGTACCTTTTATCCTTTGAGCGATGGCCCTTCCATGCGGAACCACCGGATCACTATGCTCTTGTTTCCAACCTGATCGACCTGTATGTCTCTCAGTCAAGCACCCTTATGCCATTGCACTCTACGTACGGTTACCAAGCGTACTGAGGGTACCTTTAGAAGCCTCCGTTACTCTTTTGGAGGCGACCACCCCAGTCAAACTACCCACCAAGCACTGTCCTCATCTCTGAGTTAGACTCTAGATAAGCAAAGGGTGGTATTTCAAGGACGACTCCACAACGCCTAGCGACGCCGCTTCAATGTCTCCCACCTATCCTACACATTACTTATCCAAAGCCAATACTAAGCTATAGTAAAGGTTCACGGGGTCTTTTCGTCCCGCTGCGGGTAATCGGCATCTTCACCGATACTACAATTTCACCGAGCTCATGGCTGAGACAGTGTCCAGATCGTTGCACCATTCGTGCAGGTCGGAACTTACCCGACAAGGAATTTCGCTACCTTAGGACCGTTATAGTTACGGCCGCCGTTTACTGGGGCTTCATTTCAGATCTTCGCCGAAGCTAAACCCTCCACTTAACCTTCCAGCACCGGGCAGGTGTCAGGCCTTATACATCATCTTTCAATTTAGCAAAGCCCTGTGTTTTTGATAAACAGTCGCCTGGACCTTTTCACTGCGGCCCTGTATTGCTACAGGGCGACCCTTCTCCCGAAGTTACGGGTCTATTTTGCCTAGTTCCTTAGCCATGAATCTCTCGAGCACCTTAGAATTCTCATCCCAACTACCTGTGTCGGTTTACGGTACGGGTTCTTATAATCTGAAGCTTAGAGGTTTTTCTTGGAAGCCCTTAGACACACTATCCAATTGTCCGAAGACGCTTGGTACTATCACACTTCACCTAATTCTGCGGATTTACCTACAAAACTAATAGCTACATGTTTCAACGAACTATTCCGTCAGTTCGCGGTGCTTTCATTACTCCGTCACCCCATCGCAATTATAAGAAGTACAGGAATATTAACCTGTTATCCATCGACTACTCCCTTCGGATTCGCCTTAGGACCCGACTAACCCTCAGCTGATTAGCATCGCTGAGGAAACCTTAGTCTTTCGGTGTGGGGGTTTCTCGCCCCCATTATCGTTACTTATGCCTACATTTTCTTTTGTAACCAGTCCAGCATACCTCACAGTACACCTTCTACCCAGGTTACAATGCTCCCCTACCACTAACGTGTCTTTCAACGTTAATCCATAGCTTCGGTAATATGTTTATGCCCGATTATTATCCATGCGAAATCGCTCGACTAGTGAGCTGTTACGCACTCTTTAAATGAATGGCTGCTTCCAAGCCAACATCCTAGCTGTCTAAGCAATTTCACCTCGTTTTTTCAACTTAACATATATTTGGGGACCTTAGCTGATGGTCTGGGTTCTTTCCCTCTCGGACATGGACCTTAGCACCCATGCCCTCACTGCTGAGAAACATTTTATAGCATTCGGAGTTTGTCAGGAATTGGTAGGCGGTGAAGCCCCCGCATCCAATCAGTAGCTCTACCTCTATAAAACTTTTACTCAACGCTGCACCTAAATGCATTTCGGGGAGTACGAGCTATTTCCGAGTTTGATTGGCCTTTCACCCCTACCCACAGGTCATCCAAAGACTTTTCAACGTCAACTGGTTCGGTCCTCCACTGTGTGTTACCACAGCTTCAACCTGCCCATGGGTAGATCACTCGGTTTCGCGTCTACTACTACTAACTAAAGCGCCCTATTCAGACTCGCTTTCGCTACGGCTCCTTGACTTAATCAATTAACCTTGCTAGAAACAGTAACTCGTAGGCTCATTATGCAAAAGGCACGCCGTCACAACTCGAAGTTGCTCCGACCGCTTGTAGGCGTACGGTTTCAGGTTCTATTTCACTCCCTTACTTAGGGTTCTTTTCACCTTTCCCTCACGGTACTAGTTCACTATCGGTCTCTCAGGAGTATTTAGCCTTACCGGATGGTCCCGGTGGATTCATACAGGATTACTCGTGTCCCGCACTACTCAGGGTACCACTATCTTAAATTCGCTTACTTTTACGGGACTATCACCCTCTATGGTCTGTCTTTCCAAACAGTTCTAATTCACTTATCTTCGAATATCGTGGCCCTACAACCCCAAAATTGCCGTAACAACTTTGGTTTGGGCTAATCCGCGTTCGCTCGCCACTACTAACGGAATCACTATTGTTTTCTCTTCCTCCGGTTACTTAGATGTTTCAGTTCACCGGGTTTACCCCACTTACGTGGTGACATGTCTTCAACATGACGGGTTGCCCCATTCGGATATCTACGGATCAAAAGGTATGTGCCCCTCCCCGTAGCTTTTCGCAGCTTATCACGTCCTTCGTCGTCTCTGAGAGCCTAGGCATCCGCCATACGCCCTTACTTAACTTATTGTACTTTTTGCTGTAGAATTGCTTCTACAATGAACTCTTTTATATTTTTATAAAAAAATTTTTGATTAGATAAATCTAATCGTTCTCTATCTATTTGATTCTTACGATATCATTTTACCAATATGTCAATGAACTTGTGGCGAATCGCCACTGATAATTAAATCAGCAACAACTATAAGCCGTTGTGGAGAATATCGGAGTCGAACCGATGACCTCTTGCGTGCAAGGCAAGCGCTCTAGCCAGCTGAGCTAATCCCCCATTATGAAATTCAGAATAAATCCTAAATTATGAATGTAGAATCCCCTTACTTCCAGAATTTCCTTAAGTATCTTGCTTATTTGTAGTCCCGGGCAGACTCGAACTGCCGACCTCTACATTATCAGTGTAGCGCTCTAACCAGCTGAGCTACGAGACTAGAATAGCTTAAATACTTTTTTATTTTAAAATTAACAGCAAAGAGTAAAAAAAACCTTTTTTTGTAACTCACCATCTTTCTCTAGAAAGGAGGTGTTCCAGCCGCACCTTCCGGTACGGCTACCTTGTTACGACTTAGCCCTAGTTACCAGTTTTACCCTAGGCGGCTCCTCACGGTGACCGACTTCAGGCACTCCCAGCTTCCATGGCTTGACGGGCGGTGTGTACAAGGCCCGGGAACGTATTCACCGGATCATGGCTGATATCCGATTACTAGCGATTCCAGCTTCACGGAGTCGAGTTGCAGACTCCGATCCGAACTGTGATATGGTTTATAGATTCGCTCTCTGTTGCCAGATGGCTGCTCATTGTCCATACCATTGTAGCACGTGTGTGGCCCAGGACGTAAGGGCCGTGATGATTTGACGTCATCCCCACCTTCCTCACTACTTGCGTAGGCAGTCTCGTTAGAGTCCCCATCATAACATGCTGGCAACTAACGACAGGGGTTGCGCTCGTTATAGGACTTAACCTGACACCTCACGGCACGAGCTGACGACAACCATGCAGCACCTTGTAATATGTCCGAAGAAAAAACTATCTCTAGTCCTGTCATACTACATTTAAGCCCTGGTAAGGTTCCTCGCGTATCATCGAATTAAACCACATGCTCCACCGCTTGTGCGGGCCCCCGTCAATTCCTTTGAGTTTCAGTCTTGCGACCGTACTCCCCAGGTGGGATACTTATCACTTTCGCTTAGTCACTGAGCTAATGCCCAACAACTAGTATCCATCGTTTACGGCGTGGACTACCAGGGTATCTAATCCTGTTCGCTCCCCACGCTTTCGTCCCTCAGCGTCAGTACATACGTAGTAGACTGCCTTCGCAATCGGTATTCTGTGTAATATCTATGCATTTCACCGCTACACTACACATTCTATCTACTTCCATATGACTCAAGTCAACCAGTATCAAAGGCAGTTCCATAGTTGAGCTATGGGATTTCACCTCTGACTTAATCGACCGCCTGCGGACCCTTTAAACCCAATGATTCCGGATAACGCTCGGACCCTCCGTATTACCGCGGCTGCTGGCACGGAGTTAGCCGGTCCTTATTCTTACAGTACCGTCAAGCTGGTATACATACCAGTGTTTCTTCCTGTATAAAAGCAGTTTACAACCCATAGGGCAGTCTTCCTGCACGCGGCATGGCTGGGTCAGAGTTGCCTCCATTGCCCAATATTCCTCACTGCTGCCTCCCGTAGGAGTCTGGTCCGTGTCTCAGTACCAGTGTGGGGGATCTCCCTCTCAGGACCCCTACCTATCACAGTCATGGTAAGCCGTTACCTTACCATCTAACTAATAGGACGCATAGCCATCTTTTACCAATAAATCTTTAATTAATTAATCATGCGATTAATCAATACTATGGAGCATTAATCTTCATTTCTAAAGGCTATTCTCCAGTAAAAGGTAGGTTCTATACGCGTTACGCACCCGTGCGCCGGTCGTCATCTGTGCAAGCACAATGTTACCCCTCGACTTGCATGTGTTAAGCCTGCCGCTAGCGTTCATCCTGAGCCAGGATCAAACTCTTCATTGTATATTTTAAATATTTTAATGAATAAGTTTCAAAAGAATTTTACATTAATCTAATAATGTGGTCATTCTACTCTTTAATTACGCTGTCAATTTCAATATTTTCAATGAACTTTGCCGAGTCGGAAATGACAAGTTTTAACACTCTATCAATCCCCTTTTAATCTCGAACTTTGTAGAAACGTTAGAATCGAACTAACTGATTTTTTTTTAAATCATTCCAAATTTTCTCTGATCGTTTTGCTGTATTTCTTAGCGGCTGCAAACATACAAACTATTTCTAATCTGACAATAAAAAAAATAAAGTTTTTTTTATTTTAATTTGCTTGTGAAAAATGCTGAATTTTTTGCCGAAAATTTCGGACTGCAAACATACAACGTTTTTTACAAAGAAACCTCATAAAAATCAAAGTTTTTTTTGATAAAATCCTTATAACTTTATCAGCTTAACTCCTTAATTTTTAATCCCTTTACAACTTCTCAATGAACGAAACTAACGAAGCAATATTGCTGTTAGCGGGTGCAAACTTACAACTCATTTTTAATCTAACAACTATTTTTTAACCCTTTTTTTTTGTTTATTTTACATACTTATCCTAATTGTTTTGTTTCTAGTGAGTTACATGAAATGTTTTTTTGGTTATTTTTTTAAGGATCTTGGGTTTTAGCTGGGGTTTGGGGATAATTGCTGCTTTTTACAACATAATAGTATTAAAAACGGGAAAGAGTGTGCGCTGATTTTTTGTCTTAATAGGTTTGAAATAGCTTTACTTGGTTACTTGGATTTGTTTTTTAGATTTCAAATAAAACCTGTAAATGATTCTTTTTTTTTTATTTAAATGGAATTAAACCTAAAAAAAACGGTTTTATACAAAGCTTCGATTTACTAAGAAGCTTAATTTACTAGAATAAAGGGATTGCTTCGTGCCTCGCAATGACGTTTTTTTTTATATGAAGAACAAATAAGGGGCTATTTGTTAAAATTGTTCTTTGTAGGCTTGTTTCCTTCTTGCTACTTACAATTACAGGCTTTGTGTTAGGGATTGAAACGGCATCCTTTTTGCTCTTCGCAAAAAGATATAGTGGAAAGCCCGACCTTTTTTTTATCCTAAAGTGGATGGAAATTGCAAAAGTGTACCTATATATAAACCCAACTTTTTTTATATTTCAACAAAAAAAAGGGAACACCCAAAGGAAAATATTACTTCTTCGGTTTTCTAACCTTTCCTTTTTTACGCATTTTAGCAAAAAACAATTTGTATTCTTCTACATTGATTTCTGCCTTTCTTTCTATTATAATTTGAGGGAAATCGAAATTTAACTTAGTTTTTTGAGGTTGGAGTTTTCCGTCTTGAAAAGCACGTTGCAGTACATCTTCTATTAAAAAATCTTCGTTCTCTGTTTCTGGATGGTATTCGGTTTTAAGAGATAAACTAAAAACATTTGCCGTTGTGTTGTACCAGAAAGCTTTCCATCCGCTTCTTAAGACCTTGATGTTTTGAAATGCGGTTTTACCGGTTTGACGATGAATTAGTTTGATAAGAATTCTACCTTCTGTGGTAGTCATCTTTTTTATTTGGTCTGTGAACTCGCCTTCTATATATTTTTGAACTAATCGTGTGTACTTTCTTCTTTTACTTTTAGATACAATTTTTTCTAATCTTTGGTTTAAAGAGTCTAACCTTTGTGATGCTAATTGTGCATAAGGGTATGCTTTAAATACTTTTTTTCGGAACCACAAATAATAGCGAACATCTTCTCTTGATTTGAATTTGTGCTTTGGCAGTAGTGAAAACTCATTGAGGTTTACCACCAATGTATCTCCTGGTTTTACAAAAACATAATCGTCTACATTTATAGGCAGCGAATCTGTTTCTTTTATTTGAGAAAAAGATGCTGCCGTAATTAGTACGATGTATATGTATAGGAGTTTTTTCAAATTTGTATTACTTTATTATAAAGACTTTGTACATAAAAATAGTGGAACGTGTTTTTAATTACCAGAAATTAGCCTCTAAAATTAGAATTTAACTTATTTTGTCTATAAAATCTTGTTCTGAGATAATTGCTATTCCTAAACTTTCTGCTTTGGTTAGTTTTGAAGGTCCCATATTATCGCCGGCAACAATAAAATTTGTTTTTTTAGAGATTGATGAACTTACTTTTCCGCCATTATCTTCAATTGCTTTTTTAAGTTCGGTTCTGCTCATTTGATGAAAAACGCCTGAAACTACAAATATTTGTCCCTGTAATAGTTCTGTTTGATTTTCTAAACTTTCTGCAGAAACTTCTAATTGTACTCCTGATGCTTTTAACCTGTTTATTAAATCGATATTTCCTTCGTTTTTAGAAAAATCTATAATGCTTTGTGCAATTCTATCGCCAATTTCATCTACAGCAATTAATGTTTCTAAATCTGCAGACATTAAATTATCTATGGATTTAAAATGTTTTGCTAACTTTTTAGCTACTGTTTCTCCTACAAAACGTATACCAAGTGCAAATAATACTTTTTCGAACGGAATTTCTTTTGATTTTATAATTCCGGCTATCATATTCTGAGCAGATTTTTCTGCCATTCTTTCTAACGGAATTACTTGTTCTACTGTTAAATCATATAAATCTGCATAGTTTTGAATTAAGCCTTCTTTACGTAACAAGTCTACCGTTTCGCCTCCTAAACCATCAATATCCATGGCTTTTCTAGAAATGAAATGCTGAATTCTTCCTGTAATTTGTGGAGCACAACCAAACTCATTAGGGCAATAATGTTTTGCATCGCCTTCTGTTCTTACCAACTCGGTATTACATTCCGGACAATGAGTTGCATATATGGTTGGTACTGAATCTGCTGGACGTTTTGTTAAGTCTACTGCAATAATTTTAGGAATAATTTCTCCTCCTTTTTCTACAAAAACGGTGTCTCCTACTCTAATATCTAATTTTTCTATTTGATCGGCATTGTGCAACGAAGCCCTTTTAACCGTTGTACCTGCTAATTGTACGGGTTCTAAATTTGCCACCGGAGTTATTGCGCCTGTTCTACCTACTTGATAGGTTATTTCATTTAAAATTGTAGAAACTTGTTCTGCTTTAAACTTATATGCAATTGCCCATCTTGGTGCTTTTGCGGTATAGCCTAACTCGTCTTGCTGATGCAGATTATTTACTTTTATTACAACTCCATCTGTTTCATACGGTAAATTATGACGTTTGGCATCCCAATTAGTGATGAAATCGAAAACTTGATCTATCGATTTTACCAAAGTGATGGTTTCTGGTACTTTAAAACCAACTTTTCTTGCATTTTCTAAACTCTCAAAATGCGTTTTATATTTGCGTTCTTCCGTTACAACCTGATATAATAAACAATCTAATGGTCTTTTTGCAACTTCTGTACTGTCTTGTAATTTTAAACTTCCACTTGCAGTATTTCTAGGGTTTCTATATTCTTCTTCCCCATTTTCTACACGTTCTTCATTCATTTTATTAAAACCATCTATTGGCAAAATGATTTCTCCTCGCATTTCGAAATTACGAACAAAATCTTTTTTTATACTTAAAGGAATGGACCGAATTGTTTTAATATTAGGCGTTACTTCATCACCTTGAAAACCATCGCCACGAGTTACGGCTTTTACAAATTGTCCGTTTTCGTAGGTTAAATTAATAGAAGCTCCATCGAATTTTAATTCACATGTATATTCTACATCTGTTGTTCCAAGAACTTTTTGAATTCTTTCTTCCCAGTCTAACAAATCTTCTTTAGAATACGAATTACTTAAAGAATACATTCTGTTTTTATGGGTAACCGCATTAAAGTTTTTTGTAATGGTACCTCCTACTCTTTGCGTTGGCGAATTTGCATCGAAAAATTCAGGATTTTCTGCTTCTAACTTTTCTAATTCTTTTAGTTTGATATCGAAATCGTAATCTGAAATTGTTGCATTATCTAACACGTAATAATTATAATTATGTGCATTTAATTCATCACGAAGTACTTGTATTTTTTGTTGATTTGTCATTCTTTAATAAAAAATTAATTTTGCTTTTTACCTGTTAAAACACTTACTCCGCTTGGAAAAGGATTACCGGAAGACCTTCTAAATGAAACTATTTGACCTACATGCCAAATAGCATCTGCAATTGGTCCGTTTATAACACACCAAAAAGAAAGCTCTTTATTAGGAAACAATATTTTAAATTGAGAAACATCTTTACTTTCTCTAAGAATAGTACTTGCTTGTAAAAAATTTTCTAAGGTTTTTTTCCTTTTTTCGGTAAAAGTCATGCTTGGTTCTATATCTCCATTTACTTTTATTAAAGTAGCATTTAAAATTCTAATTGATAGATGATAAATATGATCTATTGTTTCTTCTGTTGTTCTTGCTTCTGAATTTGGTTTAAACCCCAAATCTGCTACTGATAAATTTTCTGTTGCCCAATAATATCTAAAACCTAACCCATCTACCATTCTACTTACTGATGTACCAGCTGTATATTCTAACGCTGGTTCTGGTATTTGATAATATGGTAGTTTTTCTTTAAATATCATTTTGTAAAAGTGCTAAATTAGACTGGTAAAAATAGTGAAAAGAGACCTTGAAACAAAGGTTTGTTTTATCAAAAAAAAAAACAAATGCAAACCTTGTAAATACATTAGAAAACTTAGGTTTCTATAAAGATTAAAGCCAACTAATTGTGGTTACTGTTACAACAAAAAATAACATAACTTTATATAAAAATACTTGTGTTTAAAAGGAAGAAGCTGTAATTTGTATAGGCATTCAAAAAATGAATAGAAAAATGAAATACGCTATAAAAATACACAAAATTTCTACGGTTGATGACTTAGAAAACTCTTGGAGTATTGAAGATTACAAAGAACTTTTAGTACGTTTTGATTTTGCAAATGATGACGTAAACGAGATTAAAGAGTTAAGAGAATTACTTTTTATGGCAATTGCAGACAAAGAACCAAATGAAGCTGCCGCAATTGTGCTAGATTATAAATTAGGCAATGTTTTAAACGAAGGTCAGATTGACTCTCTTTCTTATGAAATGTTGGTTGATAAAATTTCTGAAGAATACCCTAAAATAGAATTGCATAAGACTCTTTTTATAATTAATCAACTTTTGTATAAGGCTTTTAATGGAAAGTTTCCTAACACAAAAGCAACCATTGTAGATTTTGAAATAACTCCTTCTAGAAATGCAGAAACTACAATTACAAAAGAAATTGTTTTGAAGTGTTTTGCTCAAAATTTAGATAGTCATAATGTAATTATTCGATTATTTGGACAACAACTAAATGCGGAAGAAGCTTTTGTTGAAGCCAATGACATTATTTGGTATTTAGAAAAAAAGGATACTACTTATAGATTGACTACTTCTGATTATTTTATGAGTAGAGAAGAATTTATAAATGAAGAATTTGATGCTAATATTAAATTTTTTGAAGAAGATTAAGTTGAATATCAATTTATGGTTTATACTATATAGGCTAAATTAACAAAAAGATACTGGAAAACAAAAAACCAAAACATAGAATACTGTTTTGGTTTTTTGTTTTCTAATTATGTATCACTCTTTTCTTCGTTTCTTTTTTGATTTTCTTAAGTATTTATTATGTGCTTTTGCTGTTTTTAAATCTAAGACACCAGTAATTTCTATATCCAAACCTTCTTTTTTTAATAGTTTTTGATACTCTAAAAAAACACGGTCTTTTTCTGCATCAATTGTTAAGTTTCTTGCTTTGTAACAGTCCATTTCTGTCCATAGTTTTTTTTTATTAACGGCTTTATTATAATTAAAGTCTTGTGATGAATGCCTTACATAACACTTACCTGGTTTTGGATTTTTTGGCACATCTAAACTCTGCGCTAGTATAAGACTGGGTAAAAAGAGAAATAAGAAAAGAATGTTTTTCATTATGGATTTTTTCCAAAAATAAGAAAAAGAAAACGGATGCAGTTTTAAATAGACCTCAGCTTATTTTTGCTACAAGTAGGCAAGTAAAAGATATCGTTTCTACTTGATTACTGCAGCAGGCAAATAGTTTTAGCCCTGATTGAATGGCATGTTTGAGCTCTTTTTTACCCCCTTTTTTGGGGATAAAAAAAGCGAGTAATGAAAGCAGGAAATAGCTTCTAAAAAAACAAAACCCGAAACAACATTGCTTCGGGTTTTTACATTCAATTTTTATTGAACGAACTTGCACTAAGAGACTTTTAATAATAGGTAAACCGCCTTACTTTGGCAATGTGTTTTGCCAAACGCATTACTTGATGAGAATATCCATATTCATTATCGTACCAAACATAAATTACAATGGTTTCTTTGTCTGTAATAGTAGATTTACTATCGAAAATTGCTGGTGCCGTAGTACCAATTATGTCTGAGGAAACCAACTCGTTATCTAAAGAATATTTAATTTGCTCTACCAAATCGCCTTCTAAAGCATATTTTTTTATAATGGCATTTACACGCTCTGTAGAAACCATAGTATTTAATTGTAGGTTTAAAATAGCCAAAGATCCGTTTGGAACCGGAACTCTAATTGCGTTAGATGTTAGTTTGCCTTTTAAAGCAGGAATTGCCTTTGCAACTGCTGCACCTGCACCGGTTTCTGTAATAACCATGTTTAAGGCAGCAGCTCTACCCCTTCTATTTTTACGATGCATATTGTCTACCAAATTTTGGTCGTTTGTGTATGCATGAATGGTTTCTAAATGCCCTTTTAAGATTCCGAAATTGTCTTCTAAAACCTTTAAAATTGGCGTAATTGCATTGGTGGTACAAGATGCTGCAGAAAAAATATCTACAGTATCTGGATTGTGCTGTTTGTGATTTACACCGTGTACAATATTAGGAATTCCTTTTCCGGGAGCAGTTAACAAAACTTTGCTTGCTCCTTTAGCTTTTAAATGTCTTGCCAAAGCAACATCATCTCTAAAAGCACCTGTATTATCTATAATTAAGGCATCTTTAATTCCGTATTTAGTATAATCGATATCTTCTGGACTATTTGCAGAAATTAAGTGAACCGTTGTACCATTTATAATTAATGCATTGTGTTCTACATCTATTTCTACGGTTCCTAAAAAATCTCCGTGTACAGAATCTATCCTTAATAATGAGGCTCTTTTTTCTAAAACTTCTTTATTAATCGCGCCACGAGTAACAATGGCTCTTAATCGTAATTGAGAACCCTTACCCATTTTAGACATGAGTTCTCTTGCCAATAAACGACCAATTCTACCAAACCCATATAAAACTACATCTTTGGGTTGAATATCTTCTGACTCTGTGGCTCCTTTTAATTTGTTACTTACAAAGGCAACTTTGTCCTCACACTTTTTAGGGCTTAAATGACATTCGTACGCTAATTTACCAATATCTAATTTAGACGATGGCAGGTCTAATTGTTGTATTGCTTTTGCAATATCTAACGCATCGTAAATAGAAATGGGTTTGCTTACAAACTCTTTTGCATAGTTTATTAGTTTTAAAACTTCGCTTGCTCTTTTATCTACCAAAGGATTTCTAAAAAGAACTAACTCTATCGCTTTATCGTACCATAAATCGTTTACAATAGTTATAAACTCTACCGTAGCTCTTCTATTTTGAGCTTGCTCTATAACTTCTTCTTCGTAATTTAAAATTGTTGACATTGTATATCTAAATATAAATTTCGAGCAAAAGTATTTCTTTTTTACAGAATACGAAATCGATTTCGTAAAGTTTTCGTAAATAAAAAAAAACTCAAGATTAATAGCATCAACCTTGAGTTTTTTATTTGTTACAGTTTATAAATTACGGTAACAGTATGTGTATTATTACAATAGCAACTAATTAAACCAAACGATAAATGATTTCATTTTTGCTAAATCTGGTATTTGTTCTTTTGTAACTTTTTGAGTATTAAATTCTTTTAACCCTAATTCTTCTTTATCTATTGCAATTGTAGCATTTAAATCGTCTATAAATAAGGTTGCAGAAGAAAATGTAGACTCTATTCTATTAATATTATTGTTTGCATTTATTTCTGAAAAACTAGAGTTGATATTGATGCCCGAAGCTGTTTTAAAACGTGCATCATGAATTTCAATACTTTTTATAGTTGATGTAGAATCTAATTGTTCTTTAGGTAAAATAGTTAACAATAACTTTCCTCCTTTTTCAAAAATAAAATATTCATCATCTTCTTGAAAATAGTTATCTCCTTGTGCACCTTCACTTAAATTTTTTACAATAGAATCATTCTTAAAAATAGTTCTTAAATCTTTCATTGTGGTAGTTGTAGTAATCTCACCTACTTTACCTTTTTCTATTTTAAACTTATTATTGTTACTACAACTAATTATAAATAATGAGAATGCGATTACTATAATTGGTAAGATATTTTTTTTAATCATTTTTTTATTTTTATATTTTGTTTAAACGTTAATTCTACTGTTTTGTTATTTCATTACTTTTTTTAAGATTCCGAATGCAGCTCTAATAAAAGTAGCACTTGTTAATACTTTTATCAATGGGTTCTGTGCAGTGCTTCGTCTTCTAGAAGAGCTTCTACTGGCTCTTTCTTCTCTTTGTCTTTCCTTTTCTTTTTCTTTCGCTATTTTTTCTCTTTCTTTTTCATCTGCCTCTGCTTGTATGGCTTTAGCTTCTGCAAGATTTACTTTTTCTATCTTTTTGTTTAATAATTCGTAAGCACTTTCTCTATCTAAGTTTTCGTTATACTTATAAAAAAGACGCGAATTGTTAATTACATTTTTTAACTCTTTGTCTGTTAAAACATCCATTCTACTCATTGGAGCACGCAACATGGTTCTTGCCAACGGAGTTGGAATTCCTTTTTCGTTTAAAACGGATACAAATGCTTCTCCAATACCTAATTGTGTTAATACCTCTTTGGTATCGTAATATTCTGAACTTGGGTAATTCTCTGCTGCCAACTTAATTGCTTTTCTATCTTTTGCAGTAAAAGCTCTTAAGGCATGCTGAATTTTTAAACCCAATTGTGCTAAAATATCTTCTGGCACATCTTTAGGGTTTTGAGTTACAAAATAAAGTCCGATTCCTTTAGATCGAATTAATTTTACAATACTTTCTATTTGATTTAACAAAGCTTTAGACGCTTCTTCGAATACCAAATGTGCTTCGTCAATAAAGATTACCAACTCTGGTCTTCCGCTATCTCCTTGTTCCGGGAAAGTTTCATAAACCTCAGCTAATAATTGCAACATAAAGGTAGAAAACAACTTTGGTTTGTCTTGTATATCTGTTAAACGCAACACAGAGATAATTCCTTTTCCGTCTTCGTCTACTCGTGTTAAATCTTCTACTTCAAAAGATTTTTCTCCGAAGAATAAATCGCCACCTTGTTGCTCTATTTCTACAATTTTACGCAGTATTGCTCCTGTTGAAGAAGATGAAATTCGCCCATATTCAGCTTGAATTTCTTCTTTACCTTCATTGGTAACGTATTGTAATACTTTTTTAAAATCTTTAATATCTAAAAGTGCATATTTATTGTCATCACAATATTTAAAAATGATGGCTACAATTCCGCTTTGTGTTTCTGTTAAATCTAAAATTCTTGATAATAAAACAGGCCCGAATTCTGATACCGTTGCACGCATTCTTGTTCCGTCTTGTTCAGAAATGGTAAGCACTTCTATTGGAAATTTCTGTGCTGTAAACGGAAAGCCAATTTTTGCATGACGTTCGTCTATTTTTGCATGTCCTGGACTTGGTTGTGCTAAACCAGAAAGATCTCCTTTAATATCCATTAACAACACAGGAATTCCTTTTTCTGATAAGTTTTCTGCTAAAACTTGTAGTGTTTTCGTTTTTCCTGTTCCGGTTGCACCTGCTATTAAACCATGCCTATTCAATGTTTTAAGCGGTATTTTCACCAATGCATCTGTGATGGTTTCTTCTCCTAACATTGCGGCACCTAATGCAATAAAATCGCCTTTGGTTTTATAACCGTTATTGATGTACTCAAAAAATTCTTCCTTCTGACTCATTTAATACTAAATTTTGATAAAAATAATCAAAGTTTAATTGTTAGGAAATTATTTAAAGATTTTGTTTTACTTATTTAATAACTTCTACAAAAATACCTGGTGAATCATAGATAGAAAAGCCATAAGAACTTCTATTAGGAAAACTAGTAGATAAACTAATTATATTACCAAATTCATCTTCCATTACAAAATTTGGATATCCTTTTGTAGTTAAAGTCGTAGTCGTTTTATCTTGAATATTATAAATAATCAATTCTTTTTTATAATCTTCACCTTGCCCTGTTAGGCTAACAACATTATTTGTTCCATAAATTTCTGTTCCTGATAAATTAAAATTTAAGGTTGTTTTTGGTGTTGAATAATTTAAAACCTGAGAAAAATTAACAGAAGAATACATTGTATTTCTCTTTTTATTAAGAATTGAATTATTGTTTACGGTAACATCACTATTATAATCAAATTTTAAAGGGATTTCTTTGATCCCATTATTTGTAATTTCTCCATTGGCAGTTATTGAATAATGGATGGCTCTACCTTCATTATTATGACTTAAAAGGATGTTGTTCTTATCTAGTTTTGAAATTTCATAATTCCAACTTCCTTGATGTTCTGAAAAATGTGGTTTCTCATCAATTTTTACAAATTCTTCTCCATTTCTTTTGTAGGTAAAAACATCATCGTTATCTGATAAAATCCAGATATCATTCTCTAAATAATTAAAACTATTTATTGATACATAATCTGGCTTTAAAGAATATTTAAAATTTAAAGTTTCAGCATCATACACCCATAAATCTCCAGATTGTTGAAAAATAAGCTCTTTTCCATAACCAGAATCAACCAACCTCATCTCTACATCAGTAGACGTTGTTGGAAGTTTAAAGGCCTCTGCACTAACTTTATTTGTTATGTAATTATATTTCAATAATCGATAACCGTTATTTTCTGTTTTTCCATAGAAAAAGAATGATTGTTCTTTTACATCAAAACTTAAAAACCGTATATCTCTTAAATCTAATATTTCTGGTCTAATAAAGTTAGTTTCTATCATAGACCTAGCATCATATAAATTACTAATGTTACCAAATATATTATGGACATAAATCGTATAAATAGGATTATTTATATAAGGAGGATGCTCATCTATAAACGAAGTTATATTTATATCTGTAATTATTTTTACACTTTCTATATTAGGGCTAGAATTTTCATTTTGATCTTGAACTCTAATCTCGTAATGAGAAAAATAATAACCATCATACTTTTCCCAAGATAGCGTTATCTTATTATCTGCTACTGATGCATTTTTAAAATCCACATTGTCCGGATAAATAAATTCTGAATTCACATACCTTCCTTCGCTTTCTCCTAAAAGACCTTTGTTTGTATAAATTTTTAAAAAATAACACGATTCATTACCGTTTAAAGGGGTTTCGTCTATAAAATAATTTTCATCAGCATTTGTAATTGTTTTAATTAATTCTGCTGAATTTAAATTACAATTTTCACCACTTCTATAAATCTCATATTTTACAAATGTATTGTAGCCTTTGTACTTATCCCAACCAAATTCTATGTGATCATCAAAAGGTTCATTATTTTTTCTTTGAAAAGTATATGTATAAATATCCATTTCATTTGATGGTACATATTTAAGAGCTGTAAAAGTATATTTCTCTTTAACACTATCTCCATCTAAGTCTAAATAAACTATAAAAATAAAAGTATTGTTATTTATGCTTTTTATTTTTATCGTTTCAGATTCACTATTATCTAAAGTACTTACCTTAATGATACCTTCATTTAAAGTCCACCTAGATTTTGATTTTGTTGGTAAACATGTATTCGATTCTTGAAAAACAAATTCTTCATAAAAACCACTTTCATTATAAATAAAAAAATCTCTACCACATTCTTCTGTAGTTACAGGTACGCTAGCATTAACACCATTACCTTCTACGCTATAAATAGACCAAATTCCTGCAAGATCTTCTTTTTTAGCATCAATTTGTATTTCATCTTCTTCAGAAAGAGAATCATCCTCACTACTACAAGAAATAGTTAACGTTAATAATACTAATATTAAAAAGTTGAAAATTATTTTCGTTTTGTTCCTCAATATAAAACGTTCTAAAGAGATAAATTTCTTAATCATTTCTAACATATTTTTGTTAAAAATAAACAAAGTTGAAGAAATGTGATTTGTTTTTTAGGTTTTGTTAAAAATACATATAAAAAAAGAGGATTAACTTTATAGTTAAACCTCTTTCTAATATTATAAATTTCTTTGAAAATTATTCTTATTTCTTAAAATATTCAGGAATCAATCCTTTTAATTTTTCTAAAGTTTCATCTACAGTTAAATCACTCATACCTCCAGAAGCATTTGCATGTCCACCTCCATTAAAATGCTCTTTTGCTAACATATTTACCGGGTTTTCAGCACCCTTAGATCGAAAAGAAATTTTCATTATTCCATCTCTTTCTGTAAATACAATAGCAGCTTTCATTCCTTTTATGGATAAAACCAAGTTTGCCAAACTATCTGTATCTCCTTTTTTATATTGATATTTTGCCAATTCCTCTTTAGATAAAGAAATGATGGCCACATTATAATCGTATAAAATTTCTAATTTCTCACTCATTGCATATCCTTGCAAACGCAAACGAGTTTCGGTATTATTATCACTTAATTTTTCGTGAATTAAGTGATGTTCTACTCCTGCTGCTAATATTTTAGCTAAAACCTCGTGTGTTCTTGGTTTTACAGAATTGAATCTAAAACTACCTGTATCTGTTAAAATCCCTAAATATAAAGGGGTTCCTATTTTTTCGTCTAACAACTCTAAATGACCAGACTCTTCTATTAAATCTACAATTAATTGTGATGTTGAAGATGCTGTTGTTTCAGAAACCGTGATTGTAGGAAATTCTTCTGGATTTAAATGATGATCTATCATTATTTTCTTACAAGTTGCTGCTTCTAACAAAACTTGCATTTCTGGTCCTACTCTATTGGTTGCATTGTAATCTAAACAGAAAATTAAATCTGCTTTTTGCATTTGTGTTGTAACTTCCTCCGGATTTTCTTCCATTAAAAGAATCGACGAAGTATCTAACCAATCTAAAAAATCGGGAGCTTTATCTGGGTGACAAACAACCGCTTTCTTTCCTAACTTTTCTATAAAATAAAGCAAACCTAAAGAAGAACCTATAGAGTCTCCATCTGCAGATTTGTGTGCTGTAATAACGATGTTTGATGCAGCTTTAATTTCTGCTTCTATTTGTTGGTAAATATTCATGTAGTATGTTTTTCAATTGCAAATACCCAGCAATTGTATTTTTTTTTATGAGGATGCGAAGTTAGGTTTATTATTGTCTAGCCAAAAAACTAATTGAAGTTTAATTATTCGTAGATTATTTAATAAACAAATAAATACTAAAAAGAAGCAATAAAAAAACCTTTAAAAACTTTTCTCCACTTTATTTTATCAGAATTTGAAAGTGAATTATTGTCTAAAATGATACTATTTAAAGAATATTTGGCAGTAGAAAAAACTTCTGAAATAGTAGAAATTTCGCAATTATTAATATGTAAAAGCATTAAACTAGGCATTTTAATAAGCTCTTTGGGCAACTCCTTAAATTTATTATAACCTGCATGAAGTACCCTTATTTTTTTTAGGTTTTCCATTGTTTTAGGCAATGCTATTAAATGATTGTGCTCTAAATACAAATTATTTAAAGATGTTATTGTTCCAATTTCATTGGATAATTTTTTGATATTATTCTCGGTTAACCACAAAGAACGCAGTTTTGGTAATTTTGATAAAGCTGTAAACGTAGTTGAAGTCCCTAGTTGATTGTAAGATAAATTAAGACTAGAAATCGTCTTGATCCTAGCCATATTAATTGGTAACTTTTCTAAATTATTGTGTTGTAAATTCAAAAATTCAATTGGTAAAGAACCTAATAATTCCAACGTTTCTTCCAAATTAATATTCGGATTCTTATTTAATGATAAATGTTTTAAATTCTTAAATCGTACAATTGATTTTGGTATACTTTTTAAATCTAAACTATCTAAAATAAGGACTTCTAATTTTTCTGGATTCGGAATTTCACTAAAAGTTTCTTTTAAGTTTAACGAAATGTTTCCTGCAAGATTTAGCATTCTTAACTCTGTAAGTTTATTTAGTTTTTCTGGTGCAACTTTTAAAAACTGATTGCTTAGATCTAAACGATATAAAGTTTTATAATTTTCTGTTTCTATGGTTGTAAAAGTCGTTCCGAAAGAACGTTTGTACGTATTACAACTTTGTAATAAAACGGCGAATACAATATATATTAAAACCTTATTCATTTGTGTTTTGGGTATTAATACTACTATTAAATTCTAAAAACAGCTTATCTTTTTCACTTACATTCCAAGGAAAACGAGGGTTTAAGCCAAAACTATCATGCAATGTGTTTTGAACAAAGGCACCCAGTTTTTGTGAATTTATCCCTGCTTTCAAAAATCCTGAAAAAGAATCATTTTGATAACCGCCAAAAACATACAAATTGGCATAAAAAAGGTTTTTATAAGGAGCTTTTGTGTACCAAACATTTTTGCTTTCATCATCTGAATTCATCAAATTATTTGGCGTTTTGCTATAATCTTGCAATGGAGTAAACAACGAAACAGCCATACCAACATGAACTATTTCTTTAGGATTAACAACCCTACTGTAGCTCAGTTTTAGCATTCCTGTTTTTCCAAAATCTGTTCCTTCACCATAAAAAAGTTTTCCTGCTCTAAAATCGTTCTTTAACTGAATATTTATAGAACTGCCTTCATCGCTAAAACGCAACAGAAACTTACCTAACCTTTGATTAAAAGTACTTAATTCTTTTGGTAAAAATTCCTTTTCAAACCCAAATCCTATTCCGTAAAAGCTTTGCTTATTTTCTATTGTAGCCAATAAAGGACCATCCTCAAAAAAGGAAGAGCCTAAAAAATTGTTATTGTTTCCTATACCTAATAAAGTAAAAAAATCATACCCAAAATTTAAACCAGAAGTTTTAACCGTATGTTTTTTCAATAAATGACCACTATACAACGCAACACCTGTTTCCATAGATAAGTCATTAAATTGCGCTGTCCCTAAGCCATAAGCACCCAATTTAATTCCTTGGTTTTGATTTCCGAGTTGTATTTGTGCTTTTAATAAGAACCCTAAATTTACTTTAAATGATTGCGAATAAAAATTAGTTGCATTCATCATTAAAATTACAAAAACAAAGGTTTTTATAATTGCTGTTTTAAAATTGAAAAAAGTGAGAATATTTAAGATAATAACGGGTTTAATTGGTAATCAAATTTAAGGTATTCATTAACTTATAACACAAGTTTTTATTATAATTTTCAATTTTTTAATACAATAAATCGACAACTTAATAATTACTTAATTTTGATAAAGCTATTTTTTATGCAGTTGATTAGGTATTCTTATTTTTTTATAAAAATATCTAATCGATTGTTAGTAGTTTGCTGAATTTTATTTCTCATAAAAGAAGTCCATCCTATTAAGTAACCAGGAAGTCCCATTGCTTGCTTTGTCCAAGACCATAAATCAAAAGTGTCTAAATGTTGTATAATTTTACCATCTTTAAATTTAAAATCCGCAGAAACTCTATTAACCACTTTTCTTTTCTTGTCTCCATAAAGATATTCTGCAACCCAATTTGCTTTTCCGCTTTCTGCAGTTGCTTCTATATTACTAAAGTTAATAATAGTATCTTGTTTTTTCTGAGAAAGTAGCATTTCCCACATTTTAAAAGCTCTATCTCCTTCTAACCTACCAAATACAGCATCTTTAAAGACAATATCTTTATGATAACATTCTAGCATTCCTGTTACATTTCCATTAGAAAATGACGTGTAAAACTTCTTTATTACTTCCTTATTATCCATTTAGTTGCTGTTTTTTAATTGAGTTTAATATTAACGATGATATCACATCGTTTCAAAGTCCAATTATCAGAGGTTAGCGAAGTTATAAGAAAATACGCATGCAAACAAATCTAACTACAAACCTAGAGCTTCCTTTAAGAGTAAATTAACGGTTTCAGTCAATCCAATTTTTAAAATCTTTTACACGTTCTCTACTTACAATAATTTCTGTTTCGGTATACGAATCTAAAATCAATTTTAAACGAGAATTAGAAAAAGCAACAATGTCTTTTATCGCATTTATGTGTATAATAAAAGTACGGTTTACTCTAAAAAAATGTTCAGGGTTTAATTGTTCTTGCCAATACTCTAAAGAATTATCTAACAGGTGATTTCTATTTTCTTTGGTATGAATATAGGTCGATTTATTTTCGCTGTAAAAACACTCCACCTCATCTATATTTATAATTTTTATATGCTGTCCGACTTTAATTGTCAGTCTTTTCTTAAATTTTCTATCTACCGGATTGACCAATAGCTTACGAATATCATCTAAGTTTACTTGAACATCTGTTTTTTTTGGTTGATGCTCTTTAAACTTATCTACCGCAACTTTTAGTTCGTCTTCATCTAAAGGTTTTAATAAATAATCGATGCTATTTAGCTTAAAAGCTTTTAGTGCATATTCATCATAAGCAGTTGTAAAAATAATGGCAGATTTTACTTCAATTTCTTCAAAAATCTCAAAAGACAAACCATCAGAAAGCTGAATGTCTAAAAATATTAAATCTGGATGTTCATTGTTTTGCAACCAATTTAAAGACTCTTCTACAGAATGTAACATCTGCTGAACTTCTAAATTTAATGCTGCTAACATTCGGTTTAACCTTCTTGCTGCCGGTTTTTCATCTTCAATTATTAATACGTTCATGTGTTATAGGTTTGTGGTTTGTGAAAAATAAAAAAATTAAAATTAAACGCAAAGTTCGCAAAGAGTTTTCGCTAAGAGCGCAAAGAAAAAAATATAAAACTGTTCCTTTATTCTAATTTGTGCAAAAAACTCTGTGAATCTCAGCTTTTTCTCCGTTAATCTCTGTGTAAAACCCTACTTTTCCATCAATTCTTTTATTTTCTTTTCTTCCCAATCTTTACCAAAACCTAAAGATTGAAACCCGAAAACTCCCATCCAATGAAAAAACATTCCGATTCCCCAGAAAAGCCACGTAGAATATACTCCAAAATTAGAAAATGTATCTATAAAATTGTATCCACTTTGTGTTAAGCCAAAAATAATAACTCCGCTTATAAAAATGTTTACCAACACATACACTATTAAATGCACGTAAAACCCCTTAATAGCTTTTACTCTCTTTTTTGCTCTTATGTAACTCGCTTCTTGCGTAAAATCTTGTTGCATAACCTTAATTTTTATCGTTCATAAATTCTTGAATCTTCTTTTCTTCCCAATCTTTTCCTAACCCTAATAAGTTAAATCCAAAAACGGATAACCAGTGAAAGAAAAGTCCTGTTCCCCAACCACAAACAGAAAACCAAAACCAATGAAAATGAGGTTCGAATTTTAAGTTTGTAAAAATGATTACAGGAATTATAATACAGTAAACACTTAAATGTGTATAAAATCCTTTTATCTTTTTTACCCTTTTTTGAGCTTTATAAAAACGCTGTTGTTCTGTAAAATTAGATTCCATTTCTATCTTCTTTTATGTTGTTCGTTCATATATTTTGCAATCTTCTTTTGTTCCCAATCTTTGTCTAGAAACAACGACAATCCAAAAGTATTTAAAGCCTGAAAAACAATCCCTATTCCCCAATAAAACCAAATTTTATAATTATGATAATTAAACAACGCCTCGTTAAAAGTCTCTCCGTCATTTACATCACCAACAATAAAAATTGCACTTAAAAAAACATTTACAACCACATACGTTGCCATGTGTTTATAAAACTTAGCAATTTTTTCAACTCTATTTTTAGCTAATATATATTTCTGTTCTTGTGTAAATTCTCGTTCCATTACCTTCTGTTTTTATGTTGGTTTTCTTTATCCATCATTTCTTTAATCTTTCTATCTTCCCAGTTACTCCCTAAGAAAATATTATAATTATTTACTTCTAAAAAGTGAAACGCTAACCCCATTCCCCATCCAAAAATTGGAAACCAAAACCAATGAAACCCTGGAGAGAACCTTAAATTGATAAAAATTAAAAAAGGAATTACAATACAGTAAGAGGCTAAATTCTGATAAAATTCCTTTAATTTCTCTACTCTTTCTACTGCTTTTACATATTTGCTATTTTCTAAATCGTCTGTGTACATAATATCGTTCATTTTATATAAGAGAGGTAAACTCACCTTAAAAGTTTTGTTGTTGTTTTCTATTTTCACTCCTTTTTGAGTGATCAATCCATATCGATCTGCAATATTTTGCAACCCAACTTTGGTGCTTTTCCCTATTGCTTCTTTTGGATTTACGTTGTTTTCTATAATTAAATAACCGTCTTCTTCGTAAATTGATATTGTTAAAGGTTTAGAAGAAGAAACTACATTGTGTTTTACTGCATTTTCTAACAATAGTTGTAAAGAAAGTGGCACAATTTTTAACTCATTAGTACTTATAGTATCCGGAATATTAAATTTCACAGCATCTTCAAAACGCATCTCTAAGAGTTGCATATATGTTTTTGCAAATTTCAATTCTTCATCAATGGGTACTAAATCTTTATTTCTTTGTTCTAAAACATATCTATATACTTTAGATAATTTTGTGGTAAATTTTTCTGCTTGCGCAGGATTCTCGCCAATCAAACTGGTTAACACATTTAAACTATTAAATAAAAAATGCGGATCTAGTTGATTTTTTAAAGATTCAAATTTTGCGGTTTCTGTTTTTGCTACAATCTGTTGCTGCGTACTTTCTTGTGTCATGGCAGATTTCCAATTGACCATAAAGCCTTTGGCATGCAAAAAAGCGGCTACTCCTAATGAGAATATAATAGCAAATAAGTGTACCCAAACTAAATATCCTTTAAAAAAATCTTCAACCGGATTCCCAAAAAGAACTATATATTGAATATAATGAATGATTAAAACAGCAATAACAGTATATATTACGGTCAAAATAATTCCAGACCAAACCCTTTTATTGGTTTCTTTAACCCAATCCCATTTTGTATTTAAGTATTCATTAATTATTCCATTTCCTAAACCTAACGTAAAAGAATACATACCAGAAATTAAAAAAGTAAAACCAACCCCCTTTAAGTTAAATTGCTGATTTATAATCACAAAAATACTTCCTATAATTAAAGTAAGCTTTGTACAAACTATAAAATCGTGTTTAATTTTTTTATAGATATTTGTGTCTAATTTCTTCATTTTTGGGAGTTAATTTAGTAAAATAAACATACTAAAATTTAATTTCTAAAGATACATTTTTATCAGTAACACTAAATTTTGCATCGTCAAATTTAGGTGGACCAAAACTCATTACATTATTAGAAGCTCCATAATCTTCTAAAGGCATACCATTTGTTTTAAAATCCATTTTATGATTCTCATTTTTATCATGAAAACAAATAATGGCATATTCGCCAGGTTCTACATTTTTAAAAGTTACTGTACTTTTACCGTTGTTAATCATCACATTATTAGACTGTAATGGTTTCATTCTAAAATTAGTTTTGTCATACAAAGCAAAAGCTACTTTACCAGTATCTGAAGTAATATTTACAACGGTTGCTATTATTGTGTTGTTTTGAGCTGTTACTTTGTTTGTTATAAATAACATTGCGGTTCCTAAAATTGCGAAGATAAATTTCATAATAAATTGTTTTTAATGGTTAATTATGATACAAAGATGCAACTGAAGTCTTGTTTTTTAAATTAAAGAATACCGAGTTGTAACTTTTTAAGGCTGAATTGTAGTTTTCACATTAAATGAGGTTGTAATTATAAAATACACTTCTATTTTTAACAAAAAAAATTATGAAAAAAAGATTATTTAAGGTATCTGTTGATTTATTTTTAACGCAAACTTCAAATTTGTTTAAATTTAATAAAACTCACAAAAAACCGCTGCATTTTTGATAATACTTTTAAAAAAATATATACTTTAGCCGTATGATTACTACAAGAGAAAATAATTTATGTACTACAATAAGTCCCAGCTTGCGCTTGCGCAACCGCCGTCGCTAATATTCTACACTAGCAACAAATCAACTTATTACAGTATTTATCCATTTATTTTTTTATCGTGAACATTTCTTACAAAACTTACTTTCAATTTTTCGTTATTTTAACCAATAACAATATTAATGTACGACGTAGTTTCTCTATTCGCCCTTTGGGTGTTTAGACTATTATGGAATTTAGGTGAGTCCGATTCTGCATTCAAACAAATACAAACAACAACTTTAATAAAATTAAAAACACAATGCAATGGAAATTGTAATTGCTAACAAATCACATACTGTTTACGCAGATATTATTTGCAAAACAATAGAAGATGCTGCTCAGGTTAGAGGAACAGGTATCGCAAAAAGAAAACCAGAATACGTTGCCACAAAAATGGAAAACGGTAATGCAGTAATTGCCTTAGACAATGGTAAATTTGCAGGGTTTTGCTATATAGAGCAATGGGGACACGGTAAATTTGTTGCCAACTCTGGTTTAATTGTACATCCTGATTATAGAAATATAGGACTTGCTAAATCTATTAAACAAGTAATCTTTAAGCATTCTAGAACTAAGTTTCCAGATGCAAAAGTTTTTAGTATTACTACTGGTTTAGCAGTAATGAAACTAAATAGCGATTTAGGGTACAAACCGGTAACTTTTTCTGAACTTACAGACGACCAAAGCTTTTGGGATGGTTGCCAAACGTGTAGAAACTATGATGTTTTAACAAGAACAGATAGAAAAATGTGTTTGTGTACAGGGATGTTGTTTGACCCAAAAAATAATAATAAAGAAGCGTCTAAAGAAGTAAAAGAGAACGTTTTTCAAAAATTAAAAAATATTAAACAGAACTTGTTTCTAAAAAAAGATAAAAAATGAAAAAATTAGTTATTGCGTATAGTGGTGGTTTAGATACTTCTTATTGTGCCGTTAGTTTATCAAAAGAATATGATGTGCATGCCGTAAGTGTTAACACCGGTGGATTTACAACAGAAGAAATTAAACATATAGAAAGTAACGCCTACAAAATGGGAGTTACTACTTATAAAAATATTGATGCCGTTGCTACTTTTTACAATAAAGTAGTAAAGTATTTAATTTTTGGTAACGTTCTAAAAAATGCTACTTATCCGCTTTCGGTAAGTGCAGAAAGAATTATTCAGGCAATTGAAATTGTAGAATATGCAAAAAGTATTGGTGCAGAATATATTGCACACGGAAGTACAGGTGCAGGAAACGATCAAGTACGTTTTGATATGATTTTTCAAACCTTAGCTCCAGGAATCAAAATTATTACGCCAATTAGAGACCAAAAATTAACAAGACAAGAAGAAATAGATTATTTAAAGTCTGAAGGTATTGACATGCCTTGGGAAAAATCTAAATATTCGGTAAATAAAGGGCTTTGGGGAACTAGTGTTGGTGGAGTTGAAACATTAAAATCTGAACTTCCTTTACCTAGTGAAGCATACCCTTCTCAGTTAGAAAAAGAAGGTGAAGAAAAGGTTACCTTGACTTTTAAGAATGGAGAGTTTGTTGCCTTAAACGGACAAGAAAATAAACCAGAAGTAAATATTGAAAACCTAAATAATATTGCATCAAAATTTGCAATTGGTAGAGATATTCATGTTGGAGATACTATTGTGGGTACAAAAGGTAGAGTTGGTTTCGAAGCTGCTGCTGCTTTAATCACCGTAAAAGCACACCACTTGTTAGAGAAACATACCTTAACAAAATGGCAATTACAACACAAAGAATATTTATCTAGTTTCTACGGAATGCATTTACATGAAGGTCAATATTTAGATCCTGTAATGAGAGATACGGAAGCTTTTTTACAAAGTTCTCAAAAAATGGTTTCTGGGAATGTAGTGGTTTCTTTAA
Organism: Polaribacter staleyi; assembly: GCF_038024045.1. Classification (NCBI taxonomy): domain Bacteria; kingdom Pseudomonadati; phylum Bacteroidota; class Flavobacteriia; order Flavobacteriales; family Flavobacteriaceae; genus Polaribacter; species Polaribacter staleyi. Next base: position 937,258 of record NZ_CP150665.1, read on the forward strand.
AACCTTATCATTTTTCTTTAGACGGAATTATTTCTGACCACGATTTAATGTCTAGTGCATTTAGTACGTATGGTGAAGAAAATAAAGCTTGGACAGCTGATGATGCAAAAGGATTTATTAAAATCTTAGGAAATCAGAATAAAATATATAGACAAGTAAATCAATAGTGTTGAAAATAGGTGTAATCGCGTAATTGTTTAACTGTTTATTACGCAACCAAACAATTACACGATTAAACAATTACACGGTTAAACATTTTTAAGAAATGAAAAAATTAGAAGTAGGAATTATAGGTGGCGCAGGTTATACAGCTGGTGAATTAATCAGATTATTATTGAATCACCCAGAAACAAATATCAATTTTGTGTACAGTACTTCTAATGCTGGCAATAAATTGTACAAAGTACATCAAGATTTAATTGGTGATACAGAAATAGATTTTACAAGCAAGATAAATACAGATGTTGATGTTTTATTTTTATGTTTAGGACATGGAAATTCAACTGCTTTTTTAGAGAAAACTACTTTTTCTGACAAGACAAAAATCATCGATTTAAGTAATGACTTTAGATTACTTGCAGATAAAAACTTTGAAGGAAAAGAATTTGTGTACGGTTTGCCAGAATTGGATAAAGAAAGTATAAAAACAGCAAAATACATTGCAAACCCTGGTTGTTTTGCTACTGCTTTACAATTGGCAATTTTGCCTTTGGCTGCAAACGGGTTGTTACAAAACGATATTCATATTAATGCAGTAACAGGTGCAACTGGTGCAGGAACTTCGCTTTCTGCAACAACACATTTTACTTATAGAGATAATAATTTTTCTCATTACAAAGCATTTAATCATCAGCATTTAGGAGAAATTAATCAGTCTGTAAAGCGTTTACAAAGCGATTTTAATTCGGAAATTAACTTTATGCCAAATAGAGGTAATTTTTCTAGAGGAATTTTTGCAACCACTTACACAAAGTTTGAAGGTTCTATAGAAGAAGCTACAAAAATGTACAAAGAGTATTATAAAGATGCTGCTTTTACATTTGTTTCTGATACGGATGTACACATGAAACAGGTTGTAAACACAAACAAGTGTATTATTGGTTTAGAAAAACACGGTAATAAATTACTAATTACAAGTACTATAGATAACCTTTTAAAAGGAGCTTCTGGAGCAGCAATTCAGAATCTTAATCTAATGTATGGTTTTGAAGAATCGTTAGGTTTAAATTTAAAAGCGAATTATTTTTAATCCCAGGTCGATAACCAAGAATTTATTTGACAAAGGATTGCCTCGTAATTATAATAGTAAAATAGGTTGTTAATTATTTGCTAGCCCGCGTTAGCGATTGAAACGGCATCCTTTTTTAGAGGTACGATAAAAAAGATATAGTGTAAAGCGCGACCTTTAGGGAACGCCCAAAATAGATTCCTGATTTTACAGGAAAGACAAATTAAAGAACAAGGTTTTTAACTTTGAAATATATTTTATTATGAAAGTAGCAATTATTGGAGCAGGAAGTTTAGGACAATCTATAGCCAAGGGTTTATTAAAAAATAAGGTGGTGAGTTCTTTGTATTTAACAAAAAGAAACACCCACTCTATTAAAGGTTTTGATGACTATAACGAAGTTATTTTAACTTCTAACAACGAAGAAGCTATTAAAAATTCTGATATTTTAATTTTTGCGGTACAACCACGCCATTTAGAAAATATCTTAAACACTGTAAAACCGTTGTTAAAAGAAAATCATGTTTTAATTTCTGTAATTACAGGATTTTCTCTAGATAAAATTGAAGCCATTGTTGGAGCCGACAAATATATTATTCGTTCTATGCCAAACACAGCTGCTTCTGTTGGGCAATCTATGACCTGTCTTTCTCCGAATACAAAAGGAAAAGAAAAAGTGGAATTGGCAAAAACTATTTTTAATAGTTTAGGGCTTTCTATGGTAATTCCGGAAGAACAATTACAAGCTGCTACTGTTATTTGTGCAAGCGGAATTGCTTTTTGGATGCGCTTAATCCGTGCAACAACACAAGGTGCTATTCAATTAGGTTTTGAAGCCGATGTGGCACATGAATTAGCAATGCAAACTTGTTTTGGAGCAGCTACTTTATTAAAAGAATCTGGCAGACACCCAGAAGCAGAAATAGACAGAGTAACCACTCCTGGTGGTTGTACAATTGAAGGTTTAAACGAAATGGAACACCAAGGTTTAAGCTCGTCTTTAATTACAGGAATCAATAAATCTTTTGAGAAAATCAACCAAATAAAAAACTAAAATCATGCCATTATTTAACGTTTACCCTTTATATAATGTAACTCCAGTAAAAGCAAAAGGAGTTTATGTTTATGATGATAATAAAACAGAATATTTAGACTTGTACGGAGGTCATGCCGTAATTTCTATTGGTCATTCGCATCCTAAATATGTAGAAGCTGTTTCTAAGCAGGTTTCTAAATTAGGTTTTTATTCGAATGCTATTCAGAATCCTTTACAAGTTCAATTAGCTAATAAATTAGAAGCACTTTCTGGTTGTAAAGACTACGAATTATTTTTATGTAATTCTGGTGCAGAAGCAAACGAAAACGCATTAAAACTAGCTTCTTTTAAAACGAACAAGTCTAGAGTTATTGCTTTTAAAAATGGTTTTCATGGTAGAACTTCTGCTGCCGTTGCTGCAACTGATAATAAAAATATTATTGCACCAATTAACGCGCAACAAAAAGTTACTATTTTAGATTTAAATGATATTGATAGCGTAAAAACAGAACTTGAAAAAGGAGATGTTTGTGCCGTTATTGTAGAGTTTATACAAGGAGTTGGTGGTTTAGACCAAGCAACTGCAGCATTTTTTGAACAAGTAGATGTACTTTGTAAAGCAAACAATACTTTTTTTATTGCGGATGAAGTACAGTCTGGTTATGGTAGATCTGGTAAGTTTTTTGCTTTTCAGCATTATAATGTAACTCCAGATGTTATTTCTATTGCTAAAGGAATGGGAAATGGTTTTCCTATTGGAGGAATTTTAATTCACCCAAGTATCGAATCTAAATTTGGAATGTTAGGAACTACTTTTGGAGGAAATCACTTGGCTTGTGCTGCAGGTTTAGCTGTTTTAAATGTTATTGAAGAAGAAAACTTAATAGACAACGTAAATGAAATGTCTTGCTATTTCTTAAAAATTGCAAAGACAATTCCGCAGATAAAAAATATTAAAGGAAAAGGATTAATGCTTGGTTTAGAGTTCGACTTTGAAGTTGGAGAATTACGCAAGAAATTAATTTACGATTATCAGATATTTACTGGTGGCGCAATGAATAAAAATTTGTTAAGAATTTTACCTCCACTAACCATTAATAAAGGGCACATCAATCAATTTTTTGAAGCTTTGGTTGAAGCCTTAGAAGAGTAAATAATTATAAACACAGAATTCGATAAGATTTTTTAGAATTGATACTGAGAACTGTAAACTGAATACTAAAAGAATATGAACACGTTATTATCCATAGAAACTAGAAACGCCGTACTACTTACAATGGCAGAACTTCTTGAAAAAGAAAGAAAATCTATTATTAGCATCAACAAAAAAGATTTAGAAGCGTATAAAGGTGAAGACATTTCTATGTTTGATCGCTTAAAAGCAGATGATAAGAAGGTTGATGAAATGATTGCTGCTGCCAAACATTTAGCTTCGCAAGATGACCCTGTAGGTGTAGAGCGTTTTAGCTTTAAGCATGATAACGGAATGCAAGTGTATAACAAAACAGCTTCTTTTGGTACGATTCTTATTATTTATGAATCGAGACCAGATGTTACTGTAGAAGCAGCCGGTATTGCATTTAAATCTGGAAATAAAATATTATTAAAAGGTGGTAAAGAATCTTTACAATCTAATTTAAAAATTGTAGAATTATGGCACCAGGCTTTAAAAATGCACAATGCTTCTACAGATTGGGTAGAATATTTACAATTTAACAGAACAGAAACACAAGCATTTTTAGAAAAACCAACTCAGAAAGTAGATTTAATTGTACCAAGAGGTGGAGAACGTTTGATTGCTTTTGTGAAAGAACATGCTACTTGCCCCGTTATTATTAGCGGACGAGGAAACAACTTTGTGTATGTAGAAAAAGAAGCCGATTTAGATATTGCTGTTGATGTAATTATCAACGGAAAATCTAAAATATCTGCTTGTAACGCGGTTGATAAAGTTTTAATTGATAAAAACTTACCAAATAAAGAAGCGTTTATCAATAAACTAATTGCTAAATTAAATACTGCTAAAATTCAAGTTTTAGGGGATGCAACTGTTGCTAAAAACCATAAATTAGAAGAGATTTCATCAAATGAAGTTTGGTACGAAGAGTTTTTAGATTATAAAATTGTAATAGGTGAAATAGCTTCTAATGCTGACGCTATTGCCATGATTAACAAATATGCTGGCGGACATTCTGCTGCCATTATTACCAAAGAAATTAAAGTTGCTAAAGTGTTTATGGAAAACGTAGATACTGCAGTGGTTTATCATAATGCTTCTACTCGTTTTACAGATGGTGGTCAATTAGGTTTGGGTGGCGAATTAGCGATTAGTACAGACAAATTACACCAACGTGGGCCAATTGGTTTGCAACACTTGGTTACCAACAAATGGTACGTTCATGGAAACGGACAAGTGAGAAGTTAACAATTTTAGTTGGCAGTTTTTCAGTCGCAGTTGGCAGTCAAAACTACAGTCACAGGTTACAATCACAGTAAGCAGTTGAAAAAACAAATACAATGCAAAAAAAGAAACGAATTTTACTAAAAATAGGTTCTAACACACTTACCAAAGAAACAGATAATATTTCTAGAGGTAAAATTGAAGATATTGCAAACCAAATTGCAAAACTACAAGATACTTGCGAGTTTATTATTGTGAGTTCTGGCGCTATTGCTGTTGCAAAACAGTTTGTAAAATTAGAAAGCAAACACGAAGAAGTTTTTGTAAAACAGGCTTTGGCTTCTATTGGTCAGCCACATTTAATTAGAATCTATCAAGAAATTTTTAGAGAATACGGTTTGTTGAGTTCTCAATGCCTTCTCTCCTATTCAGATTTTGAAAAACAACAAAGTAAAACCAATATTGTAAACACTATTAATGTGTTGGTAAACAATAATTACATTCCTATTATTAACGAAAATGATACGGTTGCAACCGATGAAATTCAGTTTGGTGATAATGATAAACTAGCCGCTTTAACGGCTACTTTATTAAATGTAGATTTGCTAATTATTGCCACAAACACCAACGGAATTTACACCAAAGAGTCTTTTAAAAACAACGCGCCAGAAACTATTTTGGTGGTTGAAGATTTTGACCATTTAAAAGACGAAGTTGTAAATTCTAAATCATCCCACGGAAGTGGTGGAATGGCTTCTAAAATTGAAGCTGCAGAACTTGCAAAAAACGCAAACATAGAAACTTGGATTGTAAATGGTTTAGAAGACAATTTTATAACCAATGCTTTTGATAATAAGGTTGCGTTTACAAAAATAAAATAAAAAGTGTAACTCTTTAAAAGTGTAATTATTTAGTAGTCTAAGTACTTTTAAATAATTTAACGATTTAAACGATTAAACAATAAAAATGAAAAATTACATCTCTATAAGCGACATAGAACATATTGACAATTGGATTCTAGAAGCGAAAGAAATAAAAAGAAAACCTCTAAGTAATAATCACTTAGGAAAAAACAAAACATTAGGATTGTTATTCTTTAATTCGAGCTTACGTACGCGTTTAAGTACCCAAAAAGCTGCGTTAAATTTAGGTATGGATCCTATTGTGATGAATGTTTCGGGTGATGCTTGGGGAATTGAATTTGGAGATGGAACTGTAATGAATGGAAACACTGCAGAACATATTAAAGAAGCTGCCGCTGTAGTATCTCAATATTGCGATATTATTGCTGTAAGAGCTTTTCCTACCTTAACGGATAAAGAACTAGACGAATCAGAACAGATTTTAAATTCATTTGTTCAATTTGCTTCTGTACCCGTTGTAAGTATGGAGAGTGCAACAGGTCACCCATTACAAGGGTTAACAGATGCTATTACTATTTCTGAAAATACAACCAAAAAGAAACCAAAAGTGGTTTTAAGTTGGGCGCCACATGTAAAGGCTTTACCACATGCGGTTGGAAATAGTTTTGTACAAGCTATGCAAAAAATGGATGTTGAATTTGTAATTGCAAATCCGGAAGGATATAATTTGAATCCAGAAATTACAAAAGACACACCTATTTATCACAATCAAGAAGAAGCTTTAAAAGATGCCGATTTTGTGTATACTAAAAACTGGAGCTCTTATGATGACTACGGAAAAGTTTTAAAGACAGATTTAGATTGGATGATTACCAAAGACAAAATTGGTGATGCTAAGTTTATGCACTGCTTGCCGGTTAGAAGAAATGTTGTGGTAGAAGATGCCGTTTTAGATTCTGACAACTCTTTAGTTATTGAGCAAGCAAATAATAGAACTTATGCAGCTCAATTGGTATTAAAAAAGATATTAGAAAATAACTAACGTCATTGCGAGGTAAGAAGCAATCTACCTAATTAAGAGATTGCTTCGTCATTCTTCCTCGCAATGACAGAAAAACAAAAAATGGAAAAACTATCAATCATAAAAATTGGAGGAAACATTATAGAAGATGAAACTTCTTTACATGCTTTTCTAAAATTATTTTCTAATTTAGAAGGGAACAAAATTTTAGTTCATGGAGGCGGAAAACGCGCTACTCATGTTGCTTCTAAATTAGGCATCGAGTCTAAAATGGTAAATGGTAGACGTATTACTGATGCAGAAACTTTAGAAGTAATTACCATGGTTTATGGTGGTTTGGTTAACAAAAATATAGTTGCTAAATTACAGGCTTTACAAATAGATGCCATTGGTTTAACAGGTGCAGATATTAACAGCATACAATCAGAAAAACGACCTATAAAAGAAGTAGATTTTGGTTTTGTGGGTGATGTAAAAAAAGTAGCTTCTAATGCTATTGATAAATTAATAAAAGCCAATTTTACACCTGTATTTTGCGCTATTACGCACGATGGTAGCGGTCAGTTACTAAATACAAATGCAGATACAATTGCAAGTACCATTGCAGTAGGAATGAGTAAAATCTATGAAACATCCATTTATTATTGTTTTGAATTGAATGGTGTTTTAAAAGATTTTAATGATAAAAATTCGGTAGTCAAATACATCAACACAAACACCTATAAAGAGTTGTTAAAAGATGAAATTATTACCGACGGAATGATTCCTAAAATAGATAATTGCTTTGATGCTTTAAACAACGGAGTAGCTAGAGTACATATAGGAAACACATCTATGTTGACAAAAGAAAACGATAATTTTACAACCATTACATTATAAAATGAGGATCGAAAAATTAACAGAAAACGCAATTTCTCTTTTAAAGAATTTGATTGAAACCCAATCTTTTTCTACAGAAGAGCACAATACAGCCAAACTTATAGAAGGATGGTTTATAGAAAATGAAATTCCGTTTAAAAGAACAAAAAATAATATTTGGGCAACCAACAAACATTTTGATGAAAGCAAACCAACCTTATTGCTAAACTCTCATCATGATACAGTTCACCCAAACTCTGCGTATACAAAAGATCCTTTAAAAGCGATTGTAGAAGACGGAAAATTATACGGTTTAGGTTCTAATGATGCCGGTGGATGTTTGGTTTCCTTAATAGCAACTTTTACTAATTTTTACGCACAAGAAAACTTAAAATACAACTTGGTTATTGTAGCTTCTGCAGAAGAAGAAAACAGCGGACCAGATGGATTAAATAGTATGTTAGCCATCATTCCGGATATTGATGTAGCCATTGTTGGCGAACCTACATTAATGAATTTAGCAGTTGCAGAAAAAGGATTAGTAGTTTTTGATGCCGTTGTAGAAGGAACTCCAAGTCATGCTGCGCACCCAAATAACAACAATGCTATTTATAATACAATTGAAGTATTACAATGGTTTAAAGATTTTAAATTTGAGAAACCTTCAGTTGCTTTAGGCGATGTAAAAATGACGGTTACTCAAATTAATGCAGGAAAACAACACAATGTTGTTCCTGCTCATGTAGATTTAGTTGTTGATGTTCGTGTAAACGATGCATATTCTAATAAAGAAATTGCTGATATTTTACAAGAAAAATCGCCTTGTACAAAAATTACACCTAGAAGTTTACGCTTAAACTCCTCTTCTATTTCTACCAATCACGATCTAGTAAAAGCAGGTATTGCCATGGGAAGAGCAACTTATGGTTCTCCTACTTTATCTGATCAATCTGTTTTAAGTTGCCAATCTTTAAAATTAGGCCCGGGAGACAGTACACGTTCTCATTCTGCCGATGAATTTATATATTTGTCTGAAATTGAAGAAGGAATTAAAATATATGTAGAATTGTTAAATCGTGTAATAGTTTAAACAATTCTGTCATTCCTGCGAAGGCAGGAATCCATAGAGCAATAAGAACTAAAAATAGATTCCTGCCTAGCTAGGAATGATAAAAAAGGAATTAAATAAAAGTCAAAACGAGTCATAATTAAGTTATCTCTTTATTAATAATGAGATTGCTTCGTTCCTCGCAATGACAACAAAATATAGAAATTATGAAGTTGTGGGATAAAGGATTTTCAATAGATCAACAAATAGAAAAATTTACGGTAGGTAATGATAGAGAAATTGACATGCATATTGCCAAATATGATGTTCAGGCTTCTTTAGCTCATGCCATAATGCTAGAATCAATTGGTATTATTACTGCGGATGAACTAAAAGATTTAAAGAGAGGATTAGAAGAATTAGCAGCTGATATTGAAAACGGCACTTTCATAATAGAAGCTTCTTTTGAAGATGTACACTCTAAGATTGAATGGGAATTAACCAATAAATTAGGAGAAGTCGGTAAGAAAATTCATACTGCACGTTCTAGAAACGATCAAGTTTTAGTTGCTTTACAATTATATTATAAAGAGAATTTATCAATTATAAATGATAAAACTAAAACACTTTTTGATACACTTTTAAACCTTGCAGAAACACACAAAGAAAGCTTATTACCTGGTTATACACATTTACAAGTTGCAATGCCATCATCTTTTGGGTTATGGTTTTCTGCTTATGCAGAATTGTTAATTGATGATGTGTATATGCTAAATGCTGTTTCTAAAGTTGTAGATCAAAATCCTTTAGGTTCTGCTGCAGGTTACGGAAGTTCTTTTCCTATAGACAGAGAACTAACTACAAAAGAATTAGAATTTGCAACCTTAAAATACAATGTTGTGGCAGCACAATTAAGTAGAGGAAAAAGCGAACGTTCTATAGCTTCTGCTTTAGGTGGTTTATGTAACACTATGTCTCGTTTTGCAATGGATGTTTGTTTGTTTATGAGTCAGAATTTTAGTTTTATATCTTTTCCTGATGAATTAACTACAGGAAGTAGCATTATGCCACACAAGAAAAACCCAGATGTGTTTGAATTGATTCGTGGAAAATGTAATAAAATACAGGCATTACAAACAGAAATGATTTTAATTACCAACAATTTACCAACGGGTTATCACAGAGATTATCAATTATTAAAAGAAAATATTATCAATGCTTTTGAAGATGTTAAAGATATTTTAGACATCTTTAATTACTCTATTCAGCAAGTAATTGTAAAAGATATCGATTTAGATGATGAAAAATATCAATATTTATTTACGGTTGATAGCATTAATAATTTAGTGGTAGAAGGCATGTCTTTTAGAGAAGCATATCAAAAAATTGGTGGACAAGTACAAGCAGGAACTTACAAACCTGATTTAGGAAAACAACATACTCATGTTGGAAGTATACATAATTTATCTTTGGATAAAATTGCCGAAAAATACCCTAAACAATAACTATAAATGAAAAAGCACCTCTTATTTTTTTTAGTCCTATTTGCTATCTATAATTCTTTTTCACAAAGTGAAATTGTAGAAATTTGGGATGTTGTTCCCAATAGTAAAACGACCGAAGAACAAGAGGTGATTACCTTAGACCCTATCAAAAAAATATCTTTAGTAAAAACACCTACTTTAGAAATATACTTACCATCAAAAAGAAACAGGCAAGACAAATCTGTCATCATTTTTCCTGGAGGTGGTTATAGTTCTTTAGCATATGATTGGGAAGGGTCTGATATTGCCAAATGGTTTAATAGTAAAGGAATAACAGCATTTATATTAAAATACAGATTACCAAATCCAGAATTGCAAATAACACAACACAATGCGCCTTTACAAGATGCACAAAGAGCAATAAGATGGGTACGAATAAATGCTAAAAAATGGAATATTAGTCCTAATAAAATTGGTATAATTGGTTTTTCTGCAGGCGGACATTTAGCCTCTACCTTAGGAACTCAATTTAATACTCCAAATAATTTTAAAGAACAGGCTTTAGACACCATTTCTGCAAGGCCAAATTTTATGGCTTTGATTTATCCTGTAGTTACTATGCAAGATAATTATACGCACAAGGGTTCTAGAAATAAATTATTAGGCAAAAACCCTACTATTCTATTAAAGGATACATATTCCAATGAATTAAATGTAACCAAAAATACACCACCTACATTTTTAGTACATTCAGTTGATGATTCTGCTGTACCTGTAGAAAATAGTTTAAACTTGTATAAAGCACTTAAGGATAACAATATTAATGTAGAAATGCATCTTTATCCGTATGGAAAACATGGCTATTCTTTAGCTCTTAATAAAGGATATTTACAAAAATGGCCAGATCGCTTATATGATTGGTTAGACAATTTATCTTTAGATAAAACGGAAGAAAGACAACCTAAGAAATAGATTTAAATATATATTTAAAAAGGCCAAATTCATAATGAATTTGGCCTTTTTATTTTATGAACGTCTTTTATTCTATCTATTAAAAATAAAAATTGACTCCAATAGACGTACTAAAAACGTCTACCAAATCAACTTCTTTAGTTGCTAGTGCATACCAAAGATACGTTTCTACTGTACCTAGTTCTGCATAAAAATCTACTCCTTTAAATAATTTTGACTTCTTAAAATCTTTATGAAGCATAACACCTCCAAACAAGGTAAAATGAATCGCAGTAGGAACATAATATCCTTCAGGATATTTTTTAGGAAGCGTTGTAAATGACGTAGTACCAATATCTAAAGTTGTAGCAATACCAGCTATTGGAGTTAACGTTAAGTTATCACCAATTTTTTTTCTAAAAAGAGGAAACGTATTTTTAATTGTAATTAAATGTATGTCATCTGCTTTAGAGGCAGATTTTGGTACAAAACCGTACAACAATTCAGTATATAAAACTTTATCAAATAATTGATAACCAGCTCCCACAGAAAAAAGACCAATGTTTCCAGCAAATTGTGCTTTTACATAATCTGGTACATACCAAGATTTTTCTTTAACGATACTTTCTTCTTGAGCATAAATATTGCTAAACAATAACAAAGTTATTGCTATTACTAATATATTTTTAATTTTCATTTATTTTATAATTCTATCAATTCTACACTAAAATCTTTTTCCTTTGCAGTTACTATACTGTATGCTTTCTTTTTAACAGTTGGCGCAGTTAAATAACTTACTTCTCCTTCTTCATACAGATAAGTGTGTGTATGGCCATGTATAGATAGCGGAACTTTGTATTCTTCCATTAAAGATCTGTACTTTTCTTCTAACTCATCATCAAATTGATCTCCGTAAGGTGGAATATGAGCAATAACAAATACCTGATTAAAACTGGTGTTATCTTTTAATTCTGATGTAAGCCACTCAAAATCTAACTCCTTATGATTTTCCCAAACGGTATCATCAAAAAGGACAAATTTGTTATTATTAAATTCAAAAGAATAATTATAATCCCCAAACATTTGTTTATAGATAACTTCTCCGTTATTATTATAATCATGATTTCCAATAACTGTTACATAAGGTTTCTTTAATTTCGACATAATATCATGAAAAATCTCGTATTCTCTTAATAATGCTTGATCTGCAATATCTCCTCCAAAAACTACAAATAAAACATCATCTCTTTTGTTGATGTCATCAATTACTGTAGCAAGTTGATCGTAATAATAATGTACATCAGAAATAAATGCAAATTTAAATTCTGCAGAATTTACAGTAACATTTTTAAGTAATTTTAAGTTTTTTTCAGTCGTGTTTTTTTGATCAGATTTTACATTCGCTTCATAAACACTAAATTCAAAAGGATGGTCACAAGTTGTAAAAAACAATACAAAACTCAGTATTGCTATTCTTAAATATTTCATTTTTTTCTATATGTTTATACAAATTTATTCATTGTATAGACGATAAAAAAATAGGTACTTACAATAATAAAAAAAAAGAATTTTAAAACTAGTTTTTAACCTTTTCATCCTAAAATAAAAAACGGCTTACATACTGTTTTTAAAAGCTTTACGAGCTCTATATCAAAATAAAAAAAATGAAATTTATCTTCATAAAATATTTCTATTTTTAATAATAAAATCAAATCAATTATCTCGTTAAAAGTTAGAAAAAGACTACTTCCATCCTTATTATTTTTCATCATTTTACCTAGTATTTAATATATATCTTTTATATTGAGCAATTAACCCCTTAAAAATAATGTATTTATGTTTTGGTTTCATTCAGATTTAGAGCGATTAGAAAATCAAATTCAGAATTTAGACTATAAACCTAGAATGATTTTTTATGGTAGTTCTACAATTACCTTATGGAACGAATTAACCACAATTTTTAAGGAACATCATCCTGTAAACTTAGGTTTTGGAGGAGCAACTTTAGCTGCATGCACCTGGTTTTTTGATCGTATTTTTAAAAACATAGAAGAAATAGATGCTATTATAATTTATGCAGGAGATAATGATTTAGGAGAAGGCAGACATCCAGAAGAGGTACTGCTCTACTTAGAAAACTTATTATTAAAAATTAGAACAAAATACGGAAACGTTAAATGCACATGCATTTCTATAAAACCGAGTGTTGCTCGTAATCATTTATTAGAAAGTATTCATTTTACCAATAAAAATACCGAAAGATTAATGTCTAAAGATGATAATTTTCATTTTGTAAATATTTATGATGACCTATTAGATAGAAATGGAAAAGCTAATGGTAAATACTTTAAAGAAGATGGATTACATTTTAACTCCCAAGGCTATCAAATACTAACAAAATCACTTCTTAGAAATCCAAAAATATTTCCTATAAAAATTCTCCAAAAAGGATAAGAAAAGCTTACTTTAATAGAAAAATTATTTTTCATGAAAAGAGAATATCATAAATGGTATAGTCCTAATCTTGAAAAAGAAATGGAACTTCTTGTATTTGGAGATTCAGGTACAAAAGTGTTATTTTTCCCTCCAAGAATGGGACGCTTTTTTGATTATGAAAACTGGAAAATTATTGCCGCTTTAGAACAAAAAATCAACAACGGAAAATTACAAGTTTTTTGTGTAGATAGTGTAGATTTAGAATCTTTTTATAATAGTTTTAAAGACCCAGGATATCGTATATATAGACATATCCAATACGAAAATTATGTTATTGATGAAGTCTTACCACTTGCCAATTCAATTAACCCTAGTAAAAATGTTACTTCTGCAGGTTGTAGTTTAGGAGCCTATCATGCTGTTAACATTGCCATGCGTCACCCTAATTTATTTACCAAAGTTGTTGGAATGAGTGGGCGTTATGATTTAACAAAATCTAGCGGTTACTTTAACGATTTGTTTAACGGTTTTCATAATGATTTTGTTTATTTTAATATGCCTAATCAATATTTAAAAAACTTAAAAGATTCTTTTTTAATTGAACAATTAAGTAAAATGGATATTATTTTAGCAATCGGAAAAAAAGACTCTTTTTTAGAAAGCAACTTAAAATTATCTAATATTTTAAAGGAAAAAGAAATACCTCATCAATTATTTGAATGGTATGAAGAAGCACACAGAGCTAGGTATTGGAGAAAAATGGTAGATATCTATTTTTAAAAAAAAACTTATTTTTTAAAATTGTAAATAAAAAAAACTTATCAATACTAAAAAACGGTTTATATTTCTTTGCGTATTTACTAATTTACATATACAAAAATTGCTAAAATAGCATACCAAATCCGTTTAAAATAAATTCATAAACGGCTACCTTTGTGCTCTTAAAAAATAAAAAAATGCCCAAAATTGTATCTGTAAAACATTCAGAATTTGTGCTTATCGGAGGAGGAATAATGACTGCTACATTAGCCATAATGTTGTATGAAAAATTTCCCGGAAAAAAAATAACCATTATAGAAAAGTTACCTACAATGGCAGAAGAAAGTTCTGAAGCTTGGAACAATGCAGGTACAGGACATGCTGGAAATTGTGAACTAAACTATACACCTGAAAAGAAAGGAATTATAAATATTGATAAAGCAATTAGTATCTCTGAACAATTTACAGAAACCTACAACTTTTGGAAAGATTGTGCAGAAAAAGGGTACATTAGAAATTTATCAAAATGTATTAGTGAAGTACCGCATCTTAGTTTTGTGAGAGGAAAAAAAGATGTTGCCTTTTTAGAAAAGCGCTATAACATAATGAGTAAAGAACCTCATTTTAAGGGCATGCTTTTTTCTAAAGATAACGAACAAGTAAAAGAATGGCTTCCTTTAATGATGGAAGGGCGTTCTAACAAAGAAGAAGTTGCTGCCACTTATATTGAAAAAGGATATGATGTAAATTTTGGTGAAATAGCAGAACAACTATTTCGTTTCTTAAAAAAACAAACCAATGTTGCATTATTAAATCATAGCAATGTTTACAATATTCAAAAATCAAAAAGAAACAATTGGGTTGTAAGTATAAAAGGACAAAATGTTGGTAAACATTGGATGTTGGCTTCTAATTACCTTTTTATAGGTGCAGGAGGCGGAACATTACCTTTACTAGAAAAAGCAAACATAAAGGAATCTAAAGGTTATGGAGGTTTCCCTATTAGTGGTCTTTGGTTACGCTGTACCAATCCAGAAATTATAGAAAGACACAACGCTAAAGCTTATGGTAAAGCTGGTCGTGGTGCACCACCAATGTCTGTACCTCACATGGATTCTAGAATGATAAACGGACGTAAAGAATTATTATTTGGTCCTTTTGCTGGTTTTACTACCAAATTCTTAAAACATGGTTCTATGTTCGATTTACCTAAATCTGTAGAATTTGATAATATTATGAGTCTTTTAGGTGCCGGTTACCAAAACTTACCGCTTGTAAAATATCTAATTAAACAAGTACGTTTATCTTTTAAAGATAGAATGAATGAGTTAAGAGAGTTCTATCCAGAAGCAGATAATGACGATTGGAAAGTAGTGGTTGCAGGTCAGCGTGTTCAAATTATTAAACGTAACAAAAAAGGGTTTGGAAAACTAGAATTCGGTACAGAAATTATTGTCTCTGAAGATAAAACCATAGCAGCTCTTTTAGGCGCGTCTCCTGGTGCTTCTACCTCGTATTCTGTGATGAAAGAAGTTTTTGAAAAGTGTTTTTAAAATTAAAGTATGATGAATTTAGTAGTTTTAGATGGATTTACACTAAACCCAGGCGACTTAAGTTGGGACGGATTAAAACAGTTTGGAGATTTAAAAGTTTATGATAGAACAGCTTTTGATACCGAAACAATAGTTAAATATATAGGTAATGCAACCGTTGTATTTACTAATAAAACTCCGTTAACAAAAAGTGTACTAGAAAAAATACCTACTCTTAAATATATTGGTGTTTTAGCAACTGGTTATAATGTAGTTGATGTTGAATACGCAAAAGAACAGGGAATTACAGTAACAAATATCCCTGCGTATAGCACCCGCTCAGTAGCTCAATTTACAATAGGCTTATTGCTAGAAATGTGCCATAATATTGGAAAACATAATGCTGCTGTTCAAAATGGAGAGTGGTTAACTAGTCTTGATTTTACATTTAGCAAATCTCCGTTAATAGAATTAGTTGGAAAAACAATTGGTATTATTGGTTTTGGAGAAATAGGACAAGCAACCGCTAAATTAGCAGCAGCCTTTGGATTAAATATTTTGGTACATAGTAGAACTAAATATCCAGAATTAGAAACTGAAACTTGCCAATATGTCTCTTTAGAGACTTTGTTTAAAAAAGCAGATATTATCAGTTTACATTGTCCGCTTACAGAAAGTACCACAGGAATTATCAATAAAACAACTATTGATAAAATGAAAGATGGTGTATTTATAATTAATACTTCTAGAGGAGGATTAATTATAGAAGAAGATCTTAGAGATGCTCTGAATTCAGGTAAAGTAGCAAGTGCAGCGGTAGACGTAATTTCTACAGAACCTATGTTAGCTAATAATCCTTTATTAAATGCAAAGAACTGCATTATAACACCTCATATTGCTTGGGCTCCAAAAGAAGCGCGTACTCGCTTAATGCAAACTGCGGTTAATAATTTAGATGCTTTTATTAATGGAAATCCTATCAATGTAATAAACGCTTAGAAGAATTCTTTTTTCTTAAACTTTTTTCTTGAATTTTTCAATCAATAAAACATTACCAAAAATCATCGTAAAAGCATAGCCTACATCTTCAATAGGTATTGTTAATAAGCGGATCCCTAAGTTTTCTGCATCGTTATACCAAACGATTGGCTCTGCAATTCCTGTTCCCGTTAAAACTCCGTTTACCATAAAAAACGGAATTAAAATAATAAGGAATGAGATATAAAACCGTTGTAAGTCTTTAATTCCGAAGAAAAAACCAATTAAGAGTACTAAAACCAGAAAAGTGTAATTTACAAAAGTATAGGCTTTATCTGTATTCATAAAAATTACAGGAAGCAATATCACCATAAAAAATATTGTAATCAACTTTGTAATCTTTTCTGAAATAACCAAATTAGGTTTAAAATATTCTAAAGAATAATGAATAAATATACTTGCATACGGAATGCATATAAAAAACATCCACTCATCAATAGGCATTCCAAAAAGCAAGAAATTTAAATGATAATCTGGGTTAAACCCCCAAACTCCATTAGCTGTAAAAATTGCATCCCAAATTAAAAAAACAATTGAAACAAGTGTTAACGAAAGAAAAACTGCTTTCCAATGTTTTATAAATCGCATTTTTTTCTCGAAAGAATATAAAAGCGGAATACTAATAGAACCGAGATTTAAAAGCAGATATAGATACACTAAATTTTTGGTTTTTTAAAATATTTAAACGGAACAAACAACATTCCGAAACACTCCCCTTCTTCTTTACCCAAATGTTTGTGATGAATTTTGTGTGCCTTACGTAATCCTTTTAAATACCGATTATTGGTCTGTTTAAACCATTTAAAACGCTGATGAATTAATACATCATGCACTAAAAAATAGGCAATACCATAAAACAGAATTCCTAGTCCAATAAAAAATAAGAAAGTGTATTCTGTGTAGGTACCAAAATAAAAAAGTAAAATACTTGGTATGGCAAAAACAACAAAAAAAGCATCGTTTTTTTCAAAAATTCCGTTGTATTTTGGTTGATGATGATCTTCGTGTAAATACCACCCAAAGCCATGCATTACAAATTTATGCGTACACCAAGTTACACATTCCATTAGTAAAAAAACAGCCAATGTTATTAATATGTATATCATTATATTTTAATGTCTGGTCGATCGCAGTCGAGACCTAATTAATAATATCCTCTTTTCTAAATAACCTCTCAACTGCGCTCGAGGGGATATTTAACTATATAATATTTAATTTATATTTTACATAACTCCTTGCCAATAAGTTAATTTTCATTGGATCAGAAATTCTAATTCGAGTATCCATAATTTTTTCTGATGGAACTTTCTTTAGTTTTTTTAACAACCTTTTGTAATATCTATAAGCCATATATACCCCAAACTTTGCTTCCACAGGCAATTTAAGAATACCGTTTTGGTAAGCAAAATCAAAATCAGCTTCAATTTCATCAATAATAAGTGCTTTAGAAGTTGCATCTAATTCTCCTAAATTGATATTCGGAAAATAAGAACGATTTAATACTTCAAAATCATCTTTTAAATCACGTAAAAAGTTCACTTTTTGAAAAGCAGAACCTAATCGCATTGCCGCATCTTTTAATTCTTCAAACCTTTTATCATCACCATCCACAAAAACTTTTAAGCACATTAAACCAACAACATCTGCAGATCCATAAATATAGGCATCGTATTCTTCTTTGGTTTCATACTCTGTTTTAAATAAATCGGCTTTCATACTTTTTAAAAAAGCTTGCACCATTTCATCCGGAATTTTATATTTATTTACGGTATGCTGAAAGGAGTTTAAAATAGGATTTAAACTTATACCATGTTCTTTTGCAAGATAATAATCTCTTTCAAAATGAGCCATTAATACTTCCTTATCATAGTCATGAAAAGTATCTACAATTTCATCAGCAAAACGAACAAACCCATAAATATTATAAATATCAGTTCTAATTTTTGGAGACAACATATTTACTGCCAACGAAAAAGAAGTACTGTATTTTTTTGTAACCAACTTGCTACAATCATTAGAAACACTGTCAAATAACTCTTTCATAATTATTGCTGATTTTTAAAAATTAATTCTGATGCAATTTTACCTGATATTAAAGCCGGAGGTACACCTGGTCCGGGAACTGTTAATTGACCAGTAAAATACAAATTATTTATTTTACTGCTTTTTATTTTTGGTCTTAGAAAAGCAGTTTGTAAAAGAGTGTTTGCCATTCCGTATGCATTTCCTTTATAAGAATTGTATTCACTTTTAAAATCATTTACACAAAATGACCTTTTAAACAACACGTGCTTTTTTACTTCTTGATTTGTTAATTTCTCAAAACGATCCATAATTTTATGAAAATACGCTTCTCTTAAAACCTCTGTATCTTTAATGCCAGGAGCTAAAGGAATCAAGAAAAAACCAGCTTCTTTTCCTGCTGGTGCAGAAGTTGTATCTGTAATGGATGTAAAGTTTGCATAAAAAAGTGGATCTGATGGCCATTGCGGATCATCATAAATTTCTTTTGCATGCGCATCAAAATCTGTATCAAAAAACAACGTATGATGACTTACGTTTTCAATTTTTTTATCAAAACCAACATAAAATAATAAAGAAGACGGAGCAAATGTTTTTTTGTCCCAATACCCTTCCGAATATTGCCTAACAGATGCATCTAACAACGTTTCTGTATGATGATAATCTGCACCACTTAAAACCAAATCTGTTTTTATTTCTTTTCCATTAACTAACAAACCGGTTACATTTTTAGAGGTATCGGTTATAATTTTATCAACATTTGCATTGGTAATAAATGTAACACCTAAACTTTCTGCTAAAGAAACCATTCCTTCAATCACTTTATACATTCCACCTCTTGGATGCCATGTACCAAGTCCAAAATCGGCATAATTCATAAAATTGTAAAATGCAGGTGTATTGCTTGGTTTTGCCCCTAAAAACAACACAGGAAATTCTAATATTTTAATTAGTTTGGTACTCTTTATGTTTTTACGCACCTGTTTTCTTATGGTTGAAAAAAACTGAGTAACCCTTGCAATCGTTGTAGTATTTACCAACTCTAAAGGAGAAACACCAGGTTGATACACCAAATCTTTTATAGCAGTATCATAATTAGATTTTGCAGAATCTAAAAAGGTTTTTAAATGTTTGGCACTTCCTTTTTCTTCGCTTTCAAAAAGGTCATAAATTTCTTTTAATTCACTAGAAATTTTAACGGATGATTTTTCACCAAAATAAACTTCATAACCAGGGTTTAACTTATCTAGAATGTAGTAATCAGAAGGTTTTTTATCAAAATCCCCAAAAAAACGTTCAAAAACATCTGGCATCCAGTACCAAGAAGGTCCCAAATCAAAAGTAAAACCGTCTTTTTTATATTGTCTAGCTCTACCTCCTAACGTATCATTTTTTTCTAAAACAGTAACTTCATATCCTGCTTTTGCTAAATAGCAAGAAGCTGATAAAGCAGAGAACCCAGAACCAATTATATAAATTTTCTTTTTCATTCTTTATTTTGTTTAACAAAAGTACAAAATTATTAAACACAAAATTAAAAAAGAATAAAATTTACAAGACTTTTAACAAATCAATTATAGAATCATGTAATTGAATTCTTGAATTTAACGTAAGGTGTTTTACTTTTTCTACTTTATTACCTGTTGCAATAAATGTATGATTTGTTGGTGTAATTAAATCATTAATTTCTTTAAAATATTCTTCAATTTTATCATCATACGGTTTTATTGTTAAAGATGTTATAAAAGAAATTTCACTTTTACTCTCTAAGAAATAGTTTAAATTATTTAATGGTAAACTTTGCCCTAAATAAATAGTATGAAACCCTCTTAAAACTAACTCATAATTTAAATATAAAAGCCCTAATTCATGAATTTCATTTTCTGGCAAAAACAATACATACGTTCTAGACGTATTAGAAATATTAAATTGAATTTCTTCTATCTTAAGAAGAATTTTTTGAGAAATTAAATTAGAAATAAAATGCTCATTGGCAGGATTTAAAGTATCAGTTTGCCATAATAGACCTATTTGATTTAAAAAAGGTATAAACACCTCTTTAAAAATTTCTCTAAAGGTCTTTTTTTGTAATAGCTTATTATAAGTATTGTTAAATAACTGTTTATCAAACTGAAACATGGATAACTTTAAAGCATTAATTGCCTCATCATTAACAGAAATAGTAAGAGCCAATTCTCTAGATTGCAAAATGAGTTCTTCATCAGACATTTTAGCAATCTTAGAAATCTTAAAATTATGATTGTTTAATAAAACAATATTTAAAAGTTTCTGTAAGTTTTCATTAGAATATAAACGAATGTTGGTTTCGGTTCTTTTTGGCTGTAAAAGATTATACCTCTTTTCCCAAATACGAATGGTATGTGCTTTAATTCCTGAAATATTCTCAAGGTCTTTAATTGTAAAATCTTGCTTAATATTGTTCAATACATTTGATTTTTAGTTCAACAAATTTAAAGAAAAAATAAAGAATAAAATTTATTTTATTAAAAATGTAACAAATGATACTTTTACACTACTAATAAATAACTAACTAGCTTACACAGGTGCAAAAAGATTTAGAAAAGATTTTTTTAGAGGTCTTTGAAAAAAATCAAAATATAGCACATAAAATTTGTAGAGTTTATACTACAAATCAAAGTGCACATAATGATTTGTTTCAAGAGATAACAATTCAACTTTGGAAAAATTATCCAAAGTTTAGAGGAGATTCTAAGTTTAGTACTTGGATGTATAGAGTAGCTTTAAACACAGCAATTTCGCTGTATAGAAAATCAACAAGAACCGTTAAAACCCAAGATATAACTGATTTTGCTTATAAAATTAAAGCAACGGATTATGATGATACAGAAGAAGTACAATTAAAGGCTTTGTATAAAGCGATTCATCAATTAAATGATATTGACAAAGCATTGATATTCTTATACCTTGAAGACAAACCTTACAAGGAAATCTCTGAAACACTAGGAATATCTTCTGTAAATGCAAGAGTGAAAATGAACAGAGCAAAAGAAAAATTAAAAAACATTTTAAACCCATAATAACATGGATTTATTAGAAAAATATAAAAATACTTGGAAAAATCAACCAGAAGAAGGAAATAAATTTTCTTCTGTTGAGATTTACAAAATGGCACAATCGAAGTCGTCTTCTATTGTAAAATGGATCTTTATAATTGGTATACTAGAGTTTGTTGTATTAAATTCTTTATACTTTTTTATAGACCCAGAAGAAGCCTACGCCGAATACGAAAAAATCGGATTAATGGGTTTTGTTTATTATTCTCAAGTTTTGTTCTATTTAATACTGTTCTACTTTTTAGTACTATTCTATAAAAATTACAAGAATATTTCTACCACAGATTCTACGAAAAAGTTGATGAAAAAGATTATTAGAACTAGAAAAACTGTAAGATATTATGTACTATTTAACCTTATTTTCATCGCTTTAATGATGATGATTATAATGGTAGCAGAAATAAACTTTAAAATAGAAGAGTTAAATACCAAACAAATAATTCAAATAATTCTTCTATCATTAGTTGTTATTTTAGTCTTTTTAGGTACTTTATATTTGTTCTATCAATTACTTTATGGAATATTATTAAAAAAATTGAAAAGAAATTATAAAGAATTGGCTAAATTAGATGAGACTAATTAATTTAAATTATGAAAAAGTATTTCCTTATTTTATTTTTAAGCTGCTCTTTTACCATGTTTTCTCAAGAAAAAAAAGTTGATTTCTGGGATCATGTACAATTTGGTGGTGGTTTAAGTATGAGTTTTGGATCTCAAACCACCATTGGTGTTTCTCCAAGTGCTATTTATAATTTTGACAATGGTTTTGCTTTAGGTACAGGTTTAACCTACGTTTATAGCAAGTTTGATGATACTAAAACAAATGTTTATGGTGCTAGTATTATTTCTTTATATCAAATACCAAACATAAATATTCAACTTTCTGGAGAATACGAACACTCTTTTGCCAAACAAACATCTAATTTAGGTACTATAAGCACAAATTTCCCTGCTTTATATCTTGGAGTTGCCTACAACAATGGTAGGTTTGCTGTTGGTATAAGATATGATGTTTTGTATGATGACAGAAGCGTTTATTCTTCTGCCGTATCACCAATTGTTCGTTTTTATTTTTAGAAGTTTTTCAACTCCTTTAAAAGAACTTCATGCATTTTATCTGTATAATCTAAATGCGTTACAATTCTTATTTTTCCTTGCCCCATTGGGGTTAAAAGTATGTTTTTTTCTTTTAATGTATTTATAAAATTTTCATCCCCTATTTTTTCATCAACATAAAAGATAACAATATTGGTTTCTATGTTTTCTACTTTTGTTACATACGAAGCTGCTTCTAAAACAGCACCTATTTCTTGTGCCTTTTTATGATCTTCTGCTAATCTATCTACATGATTGTCTAGTGCATAAATTCCTGCTGCAGCTAAAAAACCAACTTGTCTCATTGCGCCTCCAAATAGCTTTCTAATTCGCAAAGCTTTTGCAATATGTGCTTTAGACCCCAATAAAACAGAACCAATTGGCGCACCTAATCCTTTAGATAAACAAATAGAAATGGTATCAAATAATGCTCCGTATTGTTTCGGGTTTTCATTTTTAACCACCATTGCATTAAACAAACGTGCACCGTCTAAATGAAAAGCTAAATTATTTTCTTTAGAAACTTTCTGTAACTTTTCTAATTCAGAAAAATCCCAACAAGCTCCTCCTCCTTTATTTGTAGTGTTTTCTATACAGACTAAACTAGCAAATGGAGTATGAATACCAAATCCTTCTAAAACAGCTTCTTGTAGTTGTTCTGCTGTAAACATTCCTCTATTTCCATCAATTAACTTGCAAGTAACACCAGAGTTAAATGCTGCTCCACCTCCTTCATAATTATATACGTGTGCATATTTATCACAAATTAACTTATCTCCGGGTTGTGTATGTAGTTTTATAGCTGCCTGATTTGCCATGGTTCCTGATGGAAAAAATAATGCATCTTCCATTCCAAACAATTCTGCCATTTTTTCTTGCAACTCATTAGTTGTTGGGTCCATTTTAAAAACATCATCACCAACGTTAGCATTCATCATTGCTGCCAACATTCCTTTTGTTGGCTTGGTAACTGTATCTGAAATTAAGTCTATTATCATCTTTTATATCTATGGTATAAAAATACTTTAATTTTTAAAATTATAATGAAAAATGAAGTATTTTAGGTTTTTAAATTCAAATTGATGAAAAAATATTTTTTTCTTGTTTTTGCACTTCTTGTTTTTGCTTCTTTTATTGGTATACAAGAAAAATACTTTACACAATTAGTGAAAGAAAAAGCAGAAAATTATGCTTTGGTTAATTATCCAGAAAAAGTATATGTACATACAGACAAACCTTATTATACGCTAGGTGATAATATTTGGTTTTCTGCATATTTAGTAAATGGCGTTACGCATACAAAATCTAAAAAAAGTAATTTATTATATGCAGAATTCATAAACGATAAAGACAGTATACTAATTCAGGAAAAGCTTTTTATGAATGATGTAAATACTGCCGGAAATTTTAAAATATCAAAAAATTTAGCACCAGGAAAATATCTAATTAGAGCATATACGAATTATATGAGAAATGAAAATCCTGAATATTTTTTTCAGAAAGAAATTTCTATTTTATCGCTTGATGCTAAAAAACCGATTGTTAAAACAAGTCAAGTACTTACAACAGAAAATAAAACAAAGCCTTTTAAACCTACTTTAAATTTTTATCCTGAAGGAGGTTATTTAATTAACAACTTAAAAAATGTAGTTAGCATAAAATTAAAAGAACCTTTTTTTGATGATGTGCCTATAAGAATTTCAATCTTAGATAATAAAAATCAATTTATTACAGATTTTACCAGTACCAAATTCGGTTTAGGCCTCTTTTATCTTCAACCAGAACAAGACAAAACCTATTATGCACTTGTAAACATAGAAGGGAATGAATACAAATACCAACTACCTAAATCTTTAGAAAAAGGGTATACTTTAAATACCCTAAACAACGGAAAAGACTTGCTAATTAATTTACAATCAAACTTAAAACAAGGCCTTTTTGGCACTTCATTAGTTATTCATCAAAGAGGTAAATTAATTTATAATGCTACTCAGACTGCAGAAAAACTAAATCAAAACCTAAAGATTAAAAATGATGATCTAAAAAACGGAGTTCTACACATCACCCTTTTTAACCCTGATAAAAAACCTGTTTGTGAAAGGTTGGTATATATTAACAATCCTAACAACAATGCAACGATTAACATAACTAAACCAAAAGATTATTATGGTAGTCGAAAAGAAGTTACGTTAAACTTAAATGTAAAAGATAAAGACCAACAAAATTTAGTTAGTAATTTATCTATGAGTGTTTTAGACTTAAACGCCTATCCAGAAAACACTAAAGAAGAAAACATTAAAACATGGCTATTATTAAATTCTGATTTAAGAGGAAAAATAAAAAACCCAGGATATTTCTTTGAAAAAGAAAACGATAGAGAACGTACCTATTTACTAGATTTAGTAATGAGAACAAATGGTTGGAGACGTTTTACATGGCAAAAGTTATTATACGAGGCAAAAACTAAACCTGAGTTTGAAATAGAAAAAGGAATCACAATTTCTGGAAAAACACTAGCTATGAAATCTCCTTATGGCATAAAATCTGTACCAACAAGATTTACTTTTTTCGGTAAACAAGTTGTACAAGAACCAATTCAAAAATCTAACATAAAAGGAGAATTTAGTTACGGACCTTATATCTTTTTTGATAGTATCCCAGTTCTTTTAGAAGCTAGATTAACCGATTTTAAATCGCAAGAAACAAGAGATAGAAAAGTATTAATTATTCAAGATAAAGATAAAAAAAGCCCTAAAGTTTTAAGAGATACTCTTTCTAAAAATCTAAATAAAGGTGCAGACGTTACTTCTTTTTTAAATTACGAAAAATATTTAAAAGAACTAGATGATGCTTTTAAACAACAGCAATATGTTTTAGATGAAATTGTAATAAGTACAACACTTAAAGATGAAGAAAGTAAAAGAAATGCAGAAATGGATGCTAGAACTTCTTACGGAGGTTCTTTTAGAAGATTTGATGCTACAGAAAATGCTTTTGGCACTACTGCCCTAGAATTATTATATAATCTGCAAGGAGTTACTATCCAACAAGACTCTGTTTACGTAAGAAACTTTGGAAACACTACAATTCCTTTAATTTTGCTTGATGAAATGCCTATAGAAGTTACAGATTTAAGTGCAATACCTGCAAGCAACATTTCTTTTATAGATTTACTTGTAGGTATAGAAGCGTCCATGTTTACAAGTAGTGGCGCAGTAGTTTCTATCTATTCTAAATCTGGAAATGGTTTCAATTTAAGTAAGAATATAAAAAGAAAACCAGGAATTATAGATTTTAAAGCTGTTGGTTTTTATACTGCTAAAGAATTTTATGCCCCAGACCACATCAACGGAATTGAAGAACAAACCAAAGCCGATATTAGAACAACTTTACATTGGGTCCCAAAAATAAAAACGAAAACAACCGAAGACGTTTCTATCAAGTTTTTTACATCAGACTCCAAAAGTAATTATTTAATTCAGGTAGAAGGAATTACAGAAAACGGAACCCCTGTTTACGGAACAAGTAAAATTATTGTAGAATAAAAAATCATAAAAATCAGTGAGTTTTTAAAACAAAAAGTCTTAAAATTTCGTTTATTTTTGTTCAACCTATGATTACACAAGAACAACTTAAAGATATTGCTACAAGAATAGAAAAATTAAAGTCTTATTTAGAGATTGATAAAAAACTAATTGAAATTGCCAACGAAGAAGAAAAAACGGCAAATCCAGATTTTTGGAACAATCCTAAAGAAGCAGAAATTTTAATGAAAGAGCTGCGTTTCAAAAAAAAATGGGTAGACGATTATCATAAAACCATCACCTTAAATGAAGATTTAAATGTCTTATACGAATTCTATAAAGAAGGAGAAGTTGCAGAAGATGAAGTTGAAGATCAATTTGAAAAAACAAGTACTTTTTTAGAAGACCTAGAGTTTAGAAATATGCTTTCAGACGAAGGAGATGCTCTTTCTGCAACCATACAAATTAATGCTGGAGCCGGCGGAACAGAAAGTTGCGATTGGGTAGAAATGCTGTCTAGAATGTACACCATGTGGGCAGAAAAGCAAGGCTTTAAACTAAAAACACTCAACTACCAAGCAGGCGATGTTGTAGGTATTAAAACCATTACCATAGAAATTGAAGGAGATTATGCTTTTGGATGGCTAAAAGGAGAAAATGGCGTACACAGATTGGTACGTATTTCACCTTTCGATTCTAACGGAAAACGCCACACAACCTTTGGTTCTGTTTATGTTTTTCCGGTGGCAGATGATTCTATAGAAATTGAGGTAAACCCTGCAGATATAGAAATTGTAACTGCGCGTTCTAGTGGTGCTGGTGGACAAAATGTAAATAAAGTAGAAACAAAAGTTCAGTTAACACACAAACCAACCGGAATTCAAATTTCTTGTTCTAACTCACGTTCTCAGCACGACAATAGAGCAACTGCAATGAAAATGCTAAAATCTCAATTATATGAAATCGAATTGCAAAAACAACAAGCTGCAAGGGATGAAATTGAGTCGGGAAAATTAAAAAACGAATGGGGAAGCCAAATTAGAAACTACGTAATGCATCCATATAAATTGGTAAAAGATGTAAGAACCGCTCATGAAACCGGTAACGTAGACAATGTAATGAATGGAGATATAAACCCATTTTTAAAAGCGTATTTAATGCTAAATGGACAAAAAAGTGAGTAATTTTTTTATAAATTAAATAAGAAGCTATTTCCTGCTTTCCATTATATCTTTTTGTAAAAACAAAAAGGATGTCATTTCAATCAGGGCTAAACCTATTTGCCAACAAATAGCAAAACTAAAAACATTCAGTATGATAAAAATATACCACAACCCACGTTGCTCTAAATCTAGACAAGGTATAGAAATTCTAGAAAACTCAAAAAAAGAATTCGAAGTTGTTAAATACCTAGAAGAAATTCCATCAGAAAAAGAACTTACAGAAATCATTAAATTATTAGGCATTGCCCCTATTCAATTAGTTCGTAAAACAGAAAAAATATGGAAAGAAGAATTTAAAGGAAAAGAATTATCTGACACTGATATTATTAAAGCAATGATAGAAAATCCTAAATTAATAGAACGCCCAATTGTTATCAATGGCAATAAAGCTGTTATAGGACGACCTACAGAAACAATTTTAGATATTATTTAAAATTCACATCCTATTTAATCTATTTTAAAATTCTGCAAGACTTGTTTATTTTCAACCTTGCAGTTTTTTTTTAACACCTCTCTAGTCAAAATATAAGAGCCTAAAAATTGGGAATTCAAAAAAAGCTTTTAACGTTTTTTTAACTACATCTAGTTAAACTTAAAAAGACCTTTGCCGTCTTAAATAAATAACGATTTAAAGACCCAAATGAAAAAAACTACACTCTTATTACTTTGCTTATTCACATCAACATTTTTATTAGCCCAATCTCCACCTCTAAAAGGAATTACCATTACAGGTAAAGTGGTTGATGCTAATTCTAACCAACCTTTAGAATATGCAACAGTTGTTTTAAAAAACACAAAAACACAAAAAATTACTGGAGGAATTACAGATGATAAAGGTCTTTTTAAAGTGCAAACATCCAAAGGAACCTACCAAATAAGTGTAGAATTTATTTCTTTTAAAACAATAAATTTTCCTGTTCAAGAAATTTTAGCAAATAAAAAATTAGGAATCATTAAACTAAAGGAAGACGCAAGTAGTTTAGATGAAGTAGTTGTAATTGCAGAAAAATCTACTGTAGACATCCGATTAGATAAAAAAATATACAATGTTGGTAAAGACATGACTGTTAAAGGTGGTACAGCATCTGATGTTTTAGACAATGTACCCTCTGTAGATGTAGATCCAGAAGGAGTTGTTAGTTTAAGAGGTAGCGAAAACGTACGTATTTTAATAGATGGAAAACCCTCTGCTTTAGTTGGTTTATCTGGTGCCGATGCTTTAAAACAACTACCATCAGATGCTATAGAAAGAGTAGAAGTTATTACCTCTCCTTCTGCAAGATATGACTCTGAAGGAACTGCAGGTATTTTAAACATTATTTTAAGAAAAGGTAAAGCTTCTGGCTTTAATGGTTCTGTAAATGTTACTGTGGGTGATCCAAAAAACTATCAAACAGCAGTAAACTTAAATTTACGTACAGAAAAAATAAATCTATTTACAAATTTAGGCTATAGTGATAATGGAAGCCCTGGTGTATATGACTCTGATGTTACGTATTTATCTAACGGCGCTATAGATAGTGTTAGAATAGAAAACAGAGACAACGATAGAAGTAGAAAAGGCTTTAATGCTAATTTTGGTTTAGAATATTATTTGAACAAAAAAAGTTCTATTACAGGTACTATATTTGTAAGAGATTCTGATGGTAAAAATATTTCTTACAATAATATTAGTTCTTTTGATAATGCCAATACAAATTTATACAACTCTACACGTATACAAGATGAAGGAGAAACCGATGAAACATTGCAATTCTCTTTAAACTATGTAAATAACTTTAATGAAAACGGACATAAATTAACGTTAGACTTGCAACACAGTGCCAATAAAGAAAACGAATCTGCAATTATTACAGATATAAACCCAGAAACCAATGCTACCAATGAGCTATCTATAGACAATTTAGTACAAGCAGATTATGTACTACCAATAGGTAAAAACGCTCAATTTGAAGCAGGTTATCGAGGTAGTTTTCAAGATTTAACATCAGACTATTTAGTGGTAGCTCCCAATTTAGACCCAGTGTACAACCCGTCTAACAACTTAGAATTTACACAAAACGTAAATGCTTTTTACACACAATTTGGTAGTAAAATAAATAAATTTTCTTACTTATTAGGTATACGTACAGAAATTACAAACATTGATATTAAACTTCTTAATACCAATGAAAATTACAATAAAAAGTATACCGACTTTTTTCCAACAGTAAATTTTGGTTACGAATTAACAGAAAACCAAAGCTTTACTTTAGGATACAGTAAAAGACTTAGAAGACCACATTCTAGATATTTAAACCCTTTTGAAAGTAGAGAAAGTGAAGTAATTTTCTCTAAAGGAAACGTAAACTTAGACCCAACCTATACAAACTCTTTTGATTTAGGATATTTAAATAAATTTGGTAAAGTAACCCTAAATTCATCTATCTATTACCAACACTCTACCAACAATATTGCACGTGTTAACAGCCAAGAAACTAGATTTGTAAATGGTAAAGAAACCAATGTTTTGGTAAGACAACCTATTAATTTAGCGTCAGAAGAAAGAGCTGGTTTTGAGTTTACAGCAAATTACAACGCAAGTAAAAAAGTACGTTTTTCTGGTAGTTTTAACTTTTATCAGTTTGAAACAGAAGGAGAATACACTTATAATGTAACAGATTTAAACACCAATGCTGTTACTCCAGTTACACAAAATTTCGATACCAAAAACAATTCTTGGTTTACACGTTTCGATGCTAAAATTACACTTCCTTGGGATATTCAATCGCAAACAAGAGTATTTTACCGAGGCCCTAAAGATGATGCACAAAGTGATGTTAAAGGAATTTTATCTGCCAATTTAGCTTTTAGTAAAGACATCTTAAAAGATAAAGCAACGTTGGTACTTAATGTTAGCGACCTTTTTAATACTAGAAAGTACCAAGTTACAGGTTATGCTCCAAGCAGAGAAAACCCAACAAATATTACAGATCAAACTTTTCAACGAAGAATGCGTCAAGTATCTTTAAACTTTACGTACAGATTTAACCAAAATAAAAATCAAAGAGATAGAAAATCTGGTGGAAACAGAGAAGATGACGGCGGAGAAGAATTTTAAATTCATCTTTTGGACGTTTTAACAGGCTTAGAATTTATATTGAGAGAAATCTAAATATTATATCTTTTTTATAAAAAAGGATGCCATTTCAATCCCTAACGCAACCATGTGCAATCGTTTGGTAACAACTTACAAATGATGTACAAATAGGCTCGCGTTAGGGATTGTAGCGTTTGTTTGAGCTCTTTTTTATTTTTCTTAAAAAAAGCGAGTGCGAAAAGCCCGACCCTCGTGGTAACGCACAAAAAAACTCGTTCAATTAACTGAACGAGTTTTTTAAATTATATGTTTTATAAGACTACTTTCCTTCTGCAGCCTTTCTTGCTTCTTTTTTTAACTTCAAATTTTCCCAGATGGTTCCACCAATCCAATAAGGAACCACAAATGTTAATAAGAATATTAACAACCAAAAACCAGCTGTAAAAATAAACATGAATAAAACCAATCCTGAAAATTCTGAAAAATCTAACATTTGTATCTGTTTGTAAAATTATTATTGCAAAAATAATACTTATTTTGAAAAAACCCTCATCAAAAAAATATTTTTTTTACTTATCTAAAAATGACATTTATCAAGTTTATGTAATCATACTTTTTTGTAAATTTGTTTGATCTAAAATATACATCATAATTATGAAATATAGAATTGAAA
The DNA here is from genome assembly GCF_038024045.1 of Polaribacter staleyi. Classification (NCBI taxonomy): domain Bacteria; kingdom Pseudomonadati; phylum Bacteroidota; class Flavobacteriia; order Flavobacteriales; family Flavobacteriaceae; genus Polaribacter; species Polaribacter staleyi. The sequence continues at coordinate 968,624 of NZ_CP150665.1, forward strand.
AAGACACTATGGGACAAGTAAATGTTCCTGCAGACAAATATTGGGGTGCACAAACAGAACGCTCTAGAAACAACTTTAAAATTGGTGTTTCTGGTTCTATGCCACTAGAAATTGTTTATGGTTTTGCATATTTAAAAAAAGCAGCTGCCTACACAAATGAAGAATTAGGTGTTTTAACAACAGAAAAAAGAGATTTAATTGCACAAGTTTGTGATGAAATTTTAGAAGGTAAATTAGACGATCAATTTCCTTTAGTAATTTGGCAAACAGGTTCTGGTACACAATCTAACATGAATGTGAACGAAGTTATTGCTAACAGAGCGCAAGAAATTGCAGGAAGAGTAATTGGCGAAGGAGAAAAAGTGATTCAACCAAATGATGATGTAAACAAATCGCAATCATCTAACGATACGTTTCCTACAGGAATGCACATTGCAGCTTACAAAAAAATTGTAGAAACTACCATACCTGGTATTACACAATTAAGAGATACTTTAAAAGCAAAATCTGAAGCTTTTAAAGATGTTGTAAAAATTGGTAGAACGCATTTAATGGATGCTACTCCACTTACTTTAGGTCAGGAATTTTCTGGTTATGTTGCTCAATTAAACTTTGGTTTAAAAGCTTTAAATAATACTTTAGAGCATTTATCTCAATTAGCTTTAGGAGGTACTGCAGTGGGTACAGGAATGAACACTCCAGCAGGTTACGATGTATTGGTTGCAAAATATATTGCAGATTTTACAGAAATGCCTTTTATTACTGCAGAAAATAAATACGAAGCTTTAGCAGCACACGATGCTTTAGTAGAAACTCATGGTGCTTTAAAACAAATTGCAGTTTCTTTAAATAAAATTGCAAACGATATTAGAATGATGGCATCTGGACCAAGATCTGGTATTGGAGAAATTATTATTCCTGCAAACGAACCAGGATCTTCTATTATGCCAGGTAAAGTAAATCCTACACAGTGTGAAGCTATGACAATGGTTGCTGCACAAGTTATGGGTAATGATGTTGCTGTAACTATTGGTGGTGCTCAAGGGCATTATGAATTAAATGTTTTTAAACCTGTTATGGCTGCAAACGTTTTACAATCTGCTCAATTAATTGGTGATGTTTGTAAATCTTTTGATGTAAATTGTGCAGCTGGTATAGAACCTAACCACGAAAGAATTAATGAATTGGTTAATAATTCTTTAATGTTAGTTACTGCTTTAAATACTAAAATTGGGTATTATAAATCTGCAGAAATTGCAAATACTGCGCATGCAAACGGAACAACTTTAAAAGAAGAAGCGGTACGTTTAGGCTACGTAACACCAGAACAATATGACGAATGGGTAAAACCAGAAGAAATGACGGGTAGTTTAAAATAAAAATATTAATTTTACACTCTCTAAAAGCTGCATACATTATGCAGCTTTTTTTTGGCTAAAAAAAATAAAATCATAATAACAGATAATGAAGATGAATACACACGAAGAATTTATGAGTGAAGCTGTAAAAGCAGCTTTAAAAGGAATGAATAATAATGAAGGCGGCCCTTTTGGTTGTATTGTTGTTAAGGACGGAAAAATTATTGGTAAAGGAAATAATAAAGTAACTTCTACAAACGACCCAACGGCACATGCAGAAGTAACTGCAATTAGAGATGCTTGTAAAAACGTAGGCTCTTTTCAGTTAGATGGTTGTATTATTTATACTTCTTGCGAGCCTTGTCCTATGTGTTTAGGTGCCATTTATTGGGCTAGACCAGACAAAGTTTTTTACGGTAGTAACCAACAAGATGCAGCAAATATTGGCTTTGATGATGAATTTATCTATAAAGAAATTCCGTTACCTTACGAGAAAAGAAGTATTCCTTTTGAGCAAATAGGAAGAGAAATTGCATTAGAACCTTTTAACAAGTGGGCAGAAAAGCAAGATAAAACTGATTATTAAATTTATTAAAAAACCGAAGTTAAAACTTCGGTTTTTTAATTATAAATATCTTTCTTTTACAACATTCAAATGATGAATTTGATGTCCGGAAAATAAATATCCTAAAGCCCTAACAGACATTTTATTTTCTGATGCCACGCCTATTCTTAACAAAGCTTCATCAGAAAAACTTTTATATAACTGAATGGTAGATTTTCTTAAAACGGCCATTTCGTCTAACAAATCTTGATAATCTCTATCGTTTGCAGAATCATTATTTACAAATAAATCTTGGTCAAAACCAGGTAAAGCAGTTTTATCATTTCTTGCAAAACACAAGGCTCTGTAGCAGAAAACACGTTCTGTATCAATAATATGCTGTATCAATTCTTTAATTGTCCATTTACCCTCTGCATACGCAAAATTTTGTTTCTCTTTTGGTAAATTACTTAATACACTTTCAAATATATTTTGTGATTCTTTGAGACTTTCAATAATTGATTTTTTTTCTGTATCTATTAAATTAATATACCCAGAGAAATAGGGTGCATATTCTTCTTGTGGAATTTTCATTATAAATAAATCTTTTTAGAGATAGTAAAATAAAAAAACATCGCGTTAACGATGCTTTTTTATTTATGAATTATTTCTTTTAAACAAACTAGAAATTCTAGAGATGAAACCTTTGTTTTCTTCATTTTCATGATAGCCATTTCCGTATTTTCCATAACCATAACCATAGCCGTAACCATAACCGTAACCGTAGCCATAGCCATAGTTGTTTTTAATAGAAAAGTCGTTTAATACATAACTAATATTAGATACTTCTTTATTTTTATATTTATCATCTATCATTCTCATCATTCCTTTTTCTGAGTAATTCTGACGAATAACATAAATAATCGCATCTCCATATTTAAACAACTCTAAAGCATCAGAAACTAAGCCTACAGGAGGTGTATCAATAATAACATAATCGTATCTTTCTTGAAGACTTTTAATCATCTTATCTGCTGTTTCATTTAACAACAACTCAGAAGGATTTGGAGGTATAGGTCCAGATAAAATAAGATCTAGGTTTGGTACTTGACTATTAATAATTATTTCATCTAATGTTTTTTGATTAATTAAATGATTTACAACACCAACATCATTTGTTAAATCAAAATCATCATAAATTTTGGGTTTTCTTAAATCTAAACCCACTAACACCGTCTTCTTACCACTAAGGGCAAAAACGGTTGCCATATTTATAGAAACCATTGTTTTACCTTCTCCACTTACAGAAGAAGTTAATATTAAAGTTTTTGATTCATCTTTTTGAGCATTTTTAAACAAAAATTGAATATTTGATCTAAGCGCTCTAAAAGATTCTGCTACTGACGATTTAGGCTTGTTAAAAACAGCTAAATTATTGTTACCATGATTTTTACCTACAACGCCTAAAACGGGAATGGCATAATTATTTTGAATCTCTTCTGCAGTGTGAATTTTATTATCTAAAACTTCTTTAGTGATTATATAAAATAGCGGAAAAACAATTCCTAACATCAATCCTACTAAATAATTAAAACTAGGTTTCGGATATATGGGACCATTTCCTAAATCTTTAGCTGAATCTATTATTTTAACATCAGATACATTTGCTGCAATTGCAGTACCTGCTTCATAACTTTTTTGTTTTAAATAATTATAATTAGCTTCAGAAATCTCATAGTTTTTTTGAAACTGTAATAAACCTTGTTCTGTTTTTGGTAACCTTTTAAGCTTCCTTTTAGAGATAGATAACTCAGAATTTAGTTTCTTAAGTTTATTCTGATTTACAATTTTTAAGGTAGAGATATTTTCTAATAAATTATTTTTAGAAAGGCTAATACTATTACTTAATTTTATTACATCCGGATGATTATCTGTTACCGAACCTCTTAATTTTTCTCTTAAAGTAGATTTTTGTATAAGATTAGTAATCTCTCCGGATATTTTTTCATCTTGAATTGAAATAAGTGCAGGTACAGGTACATTTTCTCCAAAGGTATCGTGAGAGGTAATATAAGTTCTTAAATTACTTAAATATTGATTAAACTCTAGAATTTCTTTTTTTTCCTTTTCTATTTCAATCGTTTCATTAAAAACAACATCTCCTTCTGTTGTTAAATTATAAATATTATTCTTCTCTTTATATGCTCCTAATTCCTTCTCAATTTTTTTTAAACTTTCTTGTTCTTTTTCAAAAAATTTATCTATGTAATCTTTTGTTCTTTTAGCATATAGAATTTTCTGTTCTTGTTTATCTTTATCTAAAATTAAAACAGTAGCATTTAAATAATCTACAATTCTATTTTTATTTGTTCCATTCTTAGATAACATAAGCATAGAAGCTCCATTTGAAATGCCAGTAACAGCTATAAATCTATTCCCTCCAACGGTACCGTCAAAACTATTAAATCTAATAAAATATTTTTCTCCAATGTTAAATTTTTTAGTTTGTTTAAGTAACAAATTTAGAAAAGGAGTACTTATTTCTTCATTTACCTTAAATTCTTTAGAAAAAGAAGTTTCTAAAGAGTTGTATTTACTTATTTTGTTTGTATCATAAGTAATTAATGAATTAAAATGAGATTCATTAAAATCAAAAGATAATTTATATGTATTCTCACCAGTAATCTCAATCTGTAAAAGCTTTCCATATAATTGTGGTTTACTAGTATTTAAATTTACAACAAAAGGCGTATACCCATATACATCCTCCAATCGATATCTACCTTCTTTAAGATAATCAATAAAAAAATTTAATTTTTTAACTACCTTTTCATTATGCGTTCTAGAAGTTAAAACAACTTTAATAGTTTCTACGGCATCACTTGCTCCTCCCCAATTAAAAGCAATATTTGTTCCTGTTGAAAATAATGGATTATTCTCTTCTTTAACAGAAATTACTGTGTTTAAACTATAAATTTTAGGCTTATAGTCATTCATAAATTTAGCTACAATTAATGCTATAATAATGGTTACAAAAAAAAGTTTCCAATAAGATAAAACTTTAAAAATATAACCTTTAACATCAACATTAGCTTGAATTTTGCTACTATTCAGTTTGTTTAAATTATCCATAAAGCGCTATAGGTTTCTTGCTAAAATAAATGTAGTACTTATTAAGGTGAATATTGAAACTATTGTTGTAAGTGCACCAAGGCCGGTAGTACCAGTACCCCAAGTTTTTTGTTTCAATGGAATAATATTTATAATATCATTCGGTTTTATATAAAACACTTCAGAATCAAAAGCATCTATTTTAGTTAAGTCAATTAAAAATTTTTCTGTTCCTGTTATCGAATTTCTAATAATTTCAACTTTTTTTCTATTACCTACTGCTGTAATGTCGCCCGAGTTAGAAATGGCATCAATAATAGAAACTTTATTTTGAAATATAACTTTAGGTCCAGGGTTAGCTATTTCACCAATAATCGTATACCTAAGGCCTGATAGTTTTACAGAAACAAAAACTTCCTCTTGAGTTTTAACATACTTTTTTAATTCATTTTCAATTTTTTTTCTAACCTCAAGTTCTGTATAACCTAAAACATTAATCTCACCTAAAGTAGGCATCCTTATGTTTCCATAAGCATCTATACTATAGCCAGAAAAATAATCATCTCCTACCCGAATAGCACCTCCATTTGTATTTGATTGTTTTTTAAACACAGATACCAAAGATTCGTCATTAGATTTAATATCTATATTTAAAATATCATCTACCTGTAATTTATAAGGTATATTATTTATTCTTTTAATTTCCTTTCTAGCCACGGGTTCTCCTTGTAAATAGATAATATCTTTACTTGGTACACACGAAAAAAAGAAAGAGATAGATAATAGTAATAAAAGGTGTTTTTTCATTGTAATTTTAATCATAAATAGCTACAAATATACTTTTTAAAAGTGATTTACTATAATTTTATTTTACTTTCGTTTTTTTTATAAATAATGACACATTTAATCACAGAATACCTAAAATTTCTTTTAAAATCATCCAATCAACATGGGGTTCACTCTCCTTTTGTGTATGATTTAGTAACCAAATGTTTTTACAAAAAAACAGACTCCGATTGCATTAAATTATTTTCTAAAACAAAGCAACAATTATTAGACAACAAAAGTCTTATAAAAGTCACAGATTTTGGTGCAGGATCTAAAATTTTTAAAGACAATAATCGTCAAGTTTCTAAAATAGCTAAAATAGCAGGATTATCTAACAAAAAAGCAAAATTATTAATTCGTGTAATTCAATATGTTAAACCTAAAACTATTTTAGAAATTGGCACATCTCTTGGTTTAGGCACATCTGCAATTAAAATAGGAAATAAAGAATCTACAATTACAACTCTAGAAGGATGCTCTGAAACAAGTAAAGTTGCTAATCATTTATTTTCTACAAATAATTTTAACGACATAAAGATAATTACAGGAGATTTTAAAGAAACGTTACCCTTAGCTATTAAAAATCAAAAATTCGATTGTATCTATTTTGACGGAAATCATACAAAAAAAGATACTTTACATTATTTCGAAACTTGTTTAAATACAGCTCATAATAATTCCGTTTGGATTTTTGATGATATTTATTGGAGTAATGAAATGAAAGAAGCTTGGTCAGAGATTAAAAACCACAATAAAGTAACAGTTACGGTAGATGTTTTTTACTGGGGCATTGTTTTTTTTAGAAAAGAACAAGAAAAAGAACATTTCAAAATAAGAGTTTAAAAGGTAGTTTAATAATGCAACTGTTAAATCGTGTTAATTATAAATATTACAGCTTACAAACTTTGTAACTTTGTAACTTTGTTATTATAAAAAATTTGCAACTCATTTAAAATGAAAATATATACAAAAACTGGCGATGCAGGTACAACTGCCCTTTTTGGAGGAACAAGAGTAAAAAAATACAATTTACGAATAGAGAGCTACGGTAATGTAGATGAACTAAATTCATACATTGGTTTAATAAAAGATCAAGAAATTAGTCTTTCAATTAAAGAAGCTTTATTAAAAATTCAAAATGAGTTATTTACTTTAGGGGCAATGTTGGCTACTCCGCCAGATAAAGAAACATTAAAAAACGGAAAAGAAAGACTTAATATACCTAAGATAGATGAAGCTTCTATCCTTTTTTTAGAAGAAGAAATTGATAAAATGGATTTAGAGCTCCCTCAAATGACTCATTTTATTCTTCCTGGAGGTCATCAATCTGTGTCATTTTGTCATATCGCTAGATGTATTTGCAGACGAGCAGAACGCTTAGTGGTAGAACTTAATGATCAAGAAAACATTAATGATGACATACTAAAATACTTAAACCGACTTTCTGACTACCTTTTTACGTTGGCACGAAAGTTGTCTAAAGACTTATCAGTAGAGGAAATCAAGTGGATTCCTACAAAAAAATAATACGTTCTTTTTTTTATCGATAGAAAGAAATTTTAAATTTTATTTAACGCTTAAAGCATTCGTTTTAAGATATTAACAAAATATTAAAATAACTTCTCTATATATTTCTTAAAAAAGACTTGTATAATTCAGTAAAAAAATTATTTTTGCACAAAATTAAACATTAAGAAATGTATTGGACATTAGAATTAGCATCTTATTTAGCAGATGCGCCTTGGCCAGCAACCAAAGACGAGTTAATAGATTACGCTATTAGAACTGGATCTCCTTTAGAAGTAGTAGAAAACCTACAAGATATAGAAGATGAAGGTGATGCGTATGATTCAATTGTTGAAATTTGGCCAGATTATCCTACCGAAGATGATTATCTTTGGAATGAGGATGAATACTAAACATAATAATAAAATTTAAAAAGTCTCTATGGAGGCTTTTTTTTTGTTTTCTCCTAAACTAGAAAACTGTTTTTCAGGGTTTTAAAAAAAACCTAATACAGAACTATAATATAGTTATTAATTTAACTAAAAATAACATAATAATGAATATTTTAAATTCAGTAATCAAACTTTTTGTTGGTGATAAACAACAAAAAGATTTAAAAATTTTACAACCTGTTGTTGAAAACGTAAAAAAATTCGAAATAGAATTCTCTAAACTTTCTAATGATGGTTTAAGGGCAAAAACTATAGAATTTAAAGAAAGAATAAAAACAGCTACTAAACAGTTTGATGATAAAATTACTGAGTTAGAAACAGAAGCTAAAACAGCAAACATAGATCGTCAAGAAGATATTTATACAGAAATAGATGCTCTAAAAGATGAAGCGTACAAAGTTTCTGAAGAAACTTTACTTACAATAATGCCAGAAGCTTTTGCCGTTGTTAAAGAAACAGCAAAACGTTTTGTAGAAAATAAAGAAATAGAAGTAACAGCAACTCCTTATGACAGAGAATTATCTGCAGAAAGAGATAATGTTACTTTAGATAATGACAAGGCGTTATGGGCAAATTCTTGGGACGCAGCAGGAAAACCTGTTACTTGGGATATGGTTCATTACGATGTACAATTAATTGGTGGTTCTGTTTTACACCAAGGTAAAGTTGCAGAAATGATGACTGGTGAAGGAAAAACATTAGTTTCTACCTTACCAGTATACTTAAATGCATTAACAGGTAATGGAGTACATTTAGTTACCGTAAATGATTATTTAGCAAAACGTGATAAAGCGTGGATGGGACCTCTTTTTGAGTTTCATGGTTTTACCACAGATTGTATCGATTATCACCAACCAAATTCTGATGCACGTAGAAAAGCCTACAATGCAGACATTACCTATGGTACAAATAACGAATTTGGTTTCGATTATTTACGTGATAATATGGCGAGTTCTAAAGATGATTTAGTACAACGTGCACCAAATTATGCTATTATTGATGAAGTAGATTCTGTTTTAATTGATGACGCTAGAACTCCTTTAATTATCTCTGGACCTGTACCACAAGGAGACAGACATGAATTTAACGATTTAAAACCTTTAGTATCTGATTTAGTTACTTTACAAAAACAACATTTAGTGGGGGTTTTTGCTGAAGCCAAAAAATTAATAGCAGAAGGAAATGATAAAGATGGCGGATTCTTATTATTAAGAGTTTACAGAGGTTTGCCTAAAAACAAAGCCTTAATTAAATTTTTATCACAAGAAGGTAATAAACAAATCTTGCAGAAAACAGAAAACTACTACATGCAAGATAACAATAAATTAATGCCACAAGTAGATGAAGATCTTTGGTTTGTTGTTGAAGAAAAAAATAATCAAATTGATTTAACTGATAAAGGGATTGCACATTTATCAAATAAAACAGATAACGATAGTTTCTTTGTTTTACCAGATATTGGGGTGAAAATTGGTGAAATTGACAATTCTGACCTTAGTAAAGAAGAAAAAGCGGCTCAAAAAGAAGAGTTATACAAAGACTTTAGCATCAAAAGTGAGCGTATCCATACCATGAATCAACTTTTAAAAGCATACACTGTTTTTGAAAAAGATGTAGAGTATGTAGTAATGGACAATAAAGTAATGATTGTCGATGAACAAACAGGTCGTATTATGGACGGTCGTCGTTATTCAGACGGATTACACCAAGCAATTGAAGCAAAAGAAAATGTAAAAATTGAAGATGCTACACAAACATTTGCTACCGTAACATTACAAAACTACTTTAGAATGTACAGAAAACTGTCTGGTATGACAGGTACAGCAATCACAGAAGCTGGTGAGTTATGGGAAATCTACAAATTAGATGTTGTAGAAATTCCTACAAACAAACCAATTCAAAGAGATGATAAAGAAGATTTAATATACAAAACTGCACGTGAAAAATACAATGCAGTTATTGAAGATATTGTAAAACTAGTTGAACAAAACAGACCGGTTTTAGTAGGTACAACTTCTGTAGAAATTTCTGAATTATTAGGTAGAATGTTACAAATGCGTAAAATTCCTCATAATATTTTAAATGCAAAATTGCATAAAAGAGAAGCAGATGTAGTAGCAGAAGCAGGGAAACCTGGTGTAGTTACCATTGCAACCAACATGGCAGGACGTGGTACAGACATTAAATTAACAGACGAAGTTAAAAAAGCTGGTGGTTTAGCTATTATTGGTACAGAAAGACACGATTCTAGACGTGTAGACAGACAGTTACGTGGACGTGCTGGTAGACAAGGTGATGTTGGGTCAACTCAATTTTACGTTGCCTTAGATGATAATTTAATGCGTCTTTTTGGTTCAGACAGAATTGCAAAAATGATGGATAGAATGGGCTTAAAAGAAGGTGAAGTAATTCAGCATTCTATGATTAGCAAATCTATTGAAAGAGCTCAAAAGAAAGTAGAAGAAAACAACTTTGGTATTCGTAAACGTTTGTTAGAGTATGATGATATTATGAACGCTCAACGTGAGTTTGTTTACAAAAGAAGACGTCATGCATTAGATGGTAAACGTTTACAAGTAGATATTGCAAACATGATTTTTGATACATGCGAATCTATTATCAACAACAATAAAGCTGCAAAAGATTTTCAGAATTTCGAATTTGAATTGATCAAATTCTCTTCAATGACCTCTCCTTTTACAGAAGAAGAATTTGAAAAACTTTCTGAAAGTGAATTGGCAGATAAATTATACGAAATAGTTGCAGCACATTACAAAAACAAAATTGAAAGAAATGCCGTTTTAGCATATCCTGTTATTAAAGATGTTTTTGAAAACGAAGGCGATAGATACGAGCGTATTGTGGTGCCTTTTACAGATGGAATTAAATCTTTACAAGTTGTAACCAACCTAAAAGAAGCTTATGAAACTGAAGGAAAAAGTTTAATTACAGATTTCGAGAAAAACATCACTTTAGCAATTATTGACGAAAATTGGAAAGATCATTTACGTAAAATGGACGATTTAAAACAATCTGTACAAAATGCGTCTTATGAACAAAAAGATCCTTTATTAATTTACAAGTTTGAAGCTTTTGAATTATTTAAAACAACCGTTGATGATATTAACAAAGAAGTATTATCTTTCTTGTTTAAAGGAGAATTACCAGAGCAAAATGTAAATCAAATATCAGAGGCGCGTCAACAAAAAAGAGAGCGTTTAAACACTTCTAAAGAAGATGTTCAAAACTCTACAGAACAAGCCATACAAAACTCTAAACCTCAACAATCAGAACCTGTTGAAACCATTATTCGAGATCAACCTAAAATAGGAAGAAACGAACATGTTACCATTAAAAACGTAATGAGTGGAGAAGAAAAAGGAGTAAAATACAAACAGGCAATTCCTTTAATAGCTAAAGGAGAATGGGTATTGGTAAATTAAAAAACCAATACTTCCACAGTATTTAAAAAACCGTTTAGAAATTTTCTAAACGGTTTTTTACTTTATAAGATCATTTATTCTAAATCGAATTTTATAACATTAGCAATGCTATTTAACTCAACATCTTCTGGAATCGTTATATTCAGAACATCTGTAGAATAACTGTAATCTAATTTTTTACCTGAGTCTAAAAGTGTAATACTTTTAATTTTCACATCAGGTCCTGGTCCATATCTATGTTTCGCTAATAGTCTATAAGAAATAGTTTTTCCTTTTATTGGTTCACCTAAAAAGAACATGTATAATTGTTTTTCGTCTTTAGATTGCGTAAAACGAATATCATTTTCTGTATACTTTATACTTGCAGATTGCCCTCCAAAATGTCCTTCTTCAACAACCGCATTACCAAAACCAAAAAGAGTATAAGGTTTGGTATTATAAATTGCTTCTCCAAACTTAGAAAACCAATCTCCCATTTCTAATAAAACTTTTTTCTGTTCATCTGGTATTGTACCATCTGCTTTTGGAGACACGTTTAAAAGTACAACCCCATTTTTACTAACCACATCAATTAAATTACGAATTACTAATGCAGAATTCTTATACGTTTGTCCTTTAACATAACTCCAAGATTTATTACTTAAAGTAATATCGGTCATCCAAGGTTTATCAGTTATATCTTTTCTTCCTCCTTGTTCAATATCTAAAACACCAACTTCCTTTGGTAAATCTGCTTGTTTATAGCCAATTAAAACTTCTTGTTTTGTTTCCTTTTCTGTATTGAAGTAATCGGCACACATTTGTTGAACTCTTTTTTCAGGAATGTAATTTAACCAAGCATCAAACCAAATCATATCTGGTTTGTATTGAGTAATTACTTCATTGATTTGTTCTGACCAATTGTTTAGGAAAAGATCTTCAGAAATATTACCATATAATAAACTTAATTCTGGATCTGTTGTGGAAGTATCATACTTTGGATTATAAATAAAATGACTATTAAAACCTCCCCAATTCTTTTCATCATCCGCATAACGCTGTAAATTTCTAGAATGATGAAATGTTGTGATTAGTTTTATATCACTTTTACGAACAGCTGCAGCAATTTCTCCTGTAATATCTCTTTTAGGTCCTTTATTAAAAGAGTTCCACGGATTAACGGTACTCTTCCACATTGCAAAACCATCATGATGTTGAGCTACGGGGCCCGCAAATTTTGCTCCTGCTTTTTTAAATAACGATACCCATTCATCTGCATTAAATTTTTCTGCTGTAAATTGAGGTACAAATTTATGATACCCAAACTCTTCTTGTGCTCCATAAATTTCTCTATGGTGTTCATATTCCGATGATCCTTTTTTATACATATTCCAAGGATACCATTCACTACCATAAGCAGGCACAGAGTATACTCCCCAATGAAAATAAATACCAAATTTAGCATCTGTAAACCATTCTGGAGTTTCATTATGTTTAGATAATGATTCCCAATTTGCTTGATAAATCTCTTCTGTCTTCTTCGTTCTCTTTATCTTAACTTCTTCATTTTTTGAACATGAAACTAAAAATAAAAGAGACAACATTAACACAACTATTCTACTCATTATTAAAAACTTACACTTATTCATATTTTTAAAAAAACAACTTTTAGAATACCATAATAATTATGGATTAAAACAAACTTAGTCTATTTATTATATTATAATAACAAATGATTTAGATTTACTATTATAAGACATTATATTACTATTATTATAAACCATGTAATCATAAAAAAACCGCTTAGAAATTTTCTAAACGGTTTTTATAACTTATATTTTAATTAAAAATAAATTAAAGTCTTATTCAAAACTTGTTTTCATCTTTAAATATTCTAAAAATTCTCTTTTTGTTTCTTTCTGCTTAAACTTACCACCAAATTCTGCTGTAACAGTAGAACTTTCTATATCTTTAATTCCTCTAGAGTTTACACACAAATGTTTTGCATCAATAACACAAGCAACATCTTCTACACCTAAAGCTTCTTGCATTGCTTGTACAATTTGCATTGTTAAGCGCTCTTGCACCTGAGGTCTTTTAGAAAAATACTCTACAATTCTATTCATTTTAGAAAGACCTATTACTTTACCATCAGAAATATAAGCAACATGTGCTCTACCAATAATTGGTAATAAATGATGCTCACAAGTAGAATAAACCACAATGTTTCTCTCTACCAACATTTCACCATAATTGTAATTATTGTCAAACGTAGAAGCCTTTGGCATATTTTTAGGATTTAATCCCATAAATAGTTCATTTACAAAAGATTTAGCCACCCTTCTTGGAGTTCCTTGTAAACTATCATCTGTTAAATCCATTCCTAAAGTGGTTAAAATATCTTTTACACTTTCTTGGATTCTTTCAATTTTTTCTTCGTCAGAAATATCAAAAGCATCTGCTCTTAATGGAGTTTTAGCTGATGTACCAACGTGGTTCTCTCCTATTTCTTCAATTCTTTCGTCATTCATTTTGCTGCTTAATTCAAACATTTCATTCTTTATTAAAGTGCAAATTTACGTGTTTGCAACGTATTATCTTAGTTTCCTAATCAATAAAAATTATAAAACTATAATTTTTATATTTTTAACTTTGTTATCAAATCCATTAGAGTACAATCTGTTTGTTCTCCAGAAATCATGTTTTTTAAGGCAAAAACATCATCTTCAACTTTAGAAACAACATATTCTATTTGTCTATTGGTAACGTATTTCCATTGTCGTTTTTGCGCCTTATTACTTTCACCTAAATCCGGATAAAATTCCGATTTTATTCCATTTTCTCTCAAACTTTTAATCGCTTTCATTTTAAGCACATCTGTTGAAGCTTCAAAATTTAAGAAAATTACTTTCGGCTTTGGGTTATCAACTGCTTTAAACAAACCTAATTCTTCTAAAACTAAATAAATTCTATCCAATCCAAAAGAAATTCCAACTCCAGAAACATCTTTTAATCCAAAAATTCCTGTTAAGTCGTCATATCTTCCACCACCACCAATAGAGCCCATTTTTACACCTTTAGGAGCTGCAACTTCAAAAATAGCACCTGTGTAATAATTTAATCCTCTAGCCAAAGTTACATCTACTTCTAAAGCTGCCGTTTCTAAACCTAATTCCACTATAGAATTAATAACAAAACGCAACTCTTCTACTCCACTCGTTCCTTCTTCTGAAGTTGATAACATACTTTCTAAAGAAGCCAATTTATCTAAATTAGAACCCGTAAAATCGAACAAAGGTTGCACTTTTTCAATGGCATCTTCTGTAATTCCTTTAGACAGCATTTCTTTAACAACACCTTCTTTACCTATTTTATCTAGTTTGTCTAAAGCAACTGTAAAATCGATTAATTTATCTTGCGCTCCAATAACTTCTGCAATACCAGAAAGTATTTTTCTATTATTTATTTTAACTGTAGTTCCTGCTAAACCTAATTTGGTAAAAACAGTATCGTACAATTGTATAAACTCTACCTCTTGCCATAAAGACTTACTTCCAACAACATCTGCATCACATTGAAAAAACTCTCTAAAACGTCCTTTTTGAGGTCTATCTGCTCTCCAAACTGGTTGTACTTGATATCTTTTAAAAGGAAATGTAATTTCATTTTGATGTTGTACAACGTAACGCGCAAAAGGCACTGTTAAATCGTAACGCAACGCTTTTTCTGATATTTGAGTGGTAACTTTTAAACTATTTTTTTCTGATAAAAGTGTAGCATCTGCTTTCTTTAAAAAATCACCAGAATTTAAAATCTTAAAAATTAAACGATCGCCTTCTTCACCATATTTACCCATTAAGGTTGATGAATTTTCAAAACTTGGAGTTTCAATAGGTTGAAATCCAAATGTTTCAAAACTAGTTTTAATCGTATTCATGATATAGGTACGATTTGCTACTTCTGTTGGTGAAAAATCTCTGGTTCCTTTTGGTATACTTGGTTTCATTAATATTTTTTTGGATGTTAATCTTTTATATTTTCTGTACTTTCTGCGAAAGCAGGAATTTATTTTTAATTTCTAAATTGTGTTTATAGATTTCTAACAAACTAAACGAAAAGAATCTCACATGAAAGTGAAATATCTAAATCCGCAGCGGGGACAAATATCGTGAAAAATTATACTTTTTTAGGTGTTGTAAAGGTTTTATTTCTTCGTCTTAAACTATATATAGAAGCATTTAATTCAAACCCTAATAATAAAATTATGGCATTTAACCATACAAATAACATTAAGATTAAAAGTGTACCAATAGAGCCATATAATTGATTGTATTGTGCAAATTTTACAACGTAAATACCAAATAAATAAAAGGTAAACAAAGAAACCACGGTAGTTAAAATTGCGCCTGCAGAAAAGAATTTTGTTTCTTTTCCTTGCTTTGTACCATACCTAAAAAGTAAAGAAACAATAGTAAATAGCATTATTAGAAATAGTGCATTTTTACCTAAAAGAAATAGATTTAAATCGCTTGTATTTAACCAACCTGTTTCATCTATTTTAGACAACGCTACTTGGTATAATATAAGTGATGTAATGGTTACAATTAAGAAAAACGACATCAATAAAGATACACCTAACGAAATAAAATAAGATCTAAAAACATTTCTAACATCTGTTACGTGATACGAATATTCAAAACCACCAAAAATAGCATTCACACCATTTGTCATTAAAAAAATAGATAATAGAAAACCAAAAGAAAGCAAGCCTCCGTATTGATTGTTAATAATATCTCCAATTACCGTGTTTACCGCTTCAAAAGTTTGTGGTGGTAAAATTTCTTTTATAAATGAAAATAAACCTTCTTGAAAACCTTCTATAGGAATGTACGGAATTAATGTAAGTATAAATAGCATAAAAGGAAAAACGGCCATAAAAAAACTGAATGCAATTCCGCCTGCTCTTGTAGTTAAAGCTCCTTTTACAATACCTATAATGTACATTTCTATTACATCATACAAAGACATACCTTGTAACCCTGGTACTTTTATTTTCTTGCCAAATTTAACCAAGAGGTTTACAACTGGTATTTTTTCTAGCTTGTCTTCTATTTCTTTTGTCATTAATTTAGTTTCAAAGGAACAAATTTGTAGCGATTTACAGTTTTATAAGTTACAAAGGTTAAAACTTTAAATTAGTTCCTTTGTGTTATTATACTTCTAATAATACTTAATAACATTTGTTCTATTTCTCTTGATAATTTATTCAACCACAATTTTATATTCTGATAAAAGGCCTACAATATTTTCCTTACTAAACTTTGCGCCTTTTAATTGATTTTTTTCTGGGTTGATATTAAAATTATATGCCGTTCTAAAATCTGACTTTTCTATATTAGTTCTGCCAAAAACAGCCCCTTTAAAATCGCAATTATCAAAAACAGCATTTGTTAACATACTTTCTGTAAAATCTACTTCTTGTAAGTTACAGTCTTTAAATGTTGTTTTTGGTATTTTTAGTTGATAAAAACTAGCAAAACTTAATTGACATTCCTTAAAACTAAACTGTAATAAAAAAGGATCACATCCATTAAATTTTACACCTATCATTTTACAATTGGTAAAATTAACATCCTTAAAAGCTGTATGATCTACAATTGTATTACTAAAATTACAGTCGAAAAACTCACATTCTATAAACTGTATATTGGAAGCATGAATTCCTTCGAAATTACAGTTAGAAAACATACAATTTTCATATTCTCCTTTTTCTATTTTTGTTTTTGTAAAATCAATTTTAGAGTATTCTTCGCTATCAAAATAATTGTCTGTCATCTAATAATTTTAAACACTTAGTTTTGTTTTATCAATTTATAATTTAAATCACTTTTAATTATATTGCCATCAATATCTAGTAATTCGATAAAGTTTTCGCCTATTTTATACTTAAAAGGCGAGGTTTTAATATCTAAAACTAGTTTTCCTTCTACCACTAAATACTTCCCAGATTCTTTAAAAACATTACCATCACCTTTTCCTTTGTAAACTCTTTCTAAAACAAAAGTACTATCTGCATTTAGCGTCATTTTTTGCTCTATTCCTGCACAATCTCCACAAGGAAATTCACCTGTATAAATACCTGTTACATCGATTGCTTCATTACTTTTACAAGACAAAAAGAACATACAAACAACCACTAAAATTTTTAAAATTGATTTCATTTAAATACCTATTTTAAACCTCTTGCCTTTAACATTGGTGCTGCTTCAGGATTTCTACCTGCAAAGGTTTTATACATTTCTGCATAATCCATTGTATTTCCTTTTGATAAAACTTGATCACGAAATTTTTGTCCGTTTTCTCTTGTTAATAAACCATTGTCTTTAAACCAATCATATGCATCGTGACTTAACATTTCTGTCCATAAATAAGAATAATACCCTGCAGAATAACCTCCACTAAAGATATGTGCAAAGTAAGTTGAACGGTATCTAGGCGGAATTTCACTTACATTTAAGTTCATACTTTTTAATGCTTCTGCTTCAAACTTAGCAACATCTTCTATTTTTTCATTTGCAGAAATTGTGTGCCATTTCATATCTAAACTAGAAGAACATAAGTTTTCTATCATAGAATATCCTTGGTTAAAAGTACCAGCGTCTTTTATTTTCTTCAATAATGCTGCAGGAATTACTTTTCCGGTTTTGTAATGAATTGCGTAATTATTTAAAATTTCTGGATGCGTTGCCCAGTTTTCATTAAACTGAGAAGGAAATTCTACAAAATCTCTAGCGGTACTTGTTCCTGAAATGGATGCATATTTCTGATTTCCGAAAAAACCATGTAATGCATGTCCAAATTCATGAAACATCGTTTCTACCTCATCAAAACTAATTAAAGCAGGCGCTCCCGCTGCAGGTTTTGTTGAGTTACAAACATTATAAATTACAGGTTTTTGGTTGCGTAATTTAGATTGTTTTACAAAACTACTCATCCAAGCACCACCACGTTTGCTATCTCTTGCAAAATAATCTCCAAAAAATAATCCTAATTTACTTCCGTCTTCTTCAAACAACTCATACACCACAACATCTGGATGATACGTTGGTATGTCTGTACGTTTTTTAAAAGTAATTCCGTATAATTTTGTAGCTGCGTAGAAAACACCTTTTTCTAACACATTGGTCATTTCAAAATAAGGTTTTACCTCATCTTCATTTAAATTATATTTAGATTTACGCACCTTTTCTGCATAATGATTCCAATCATAAGCAGCCAATTTAAAGTCTTTTCCTTCTTTATTTATTTCTGCCTGAATCTCTTTAATCTCTGAGTTTGCTTTTTCTAAAGAACCCGGAATTAAGTTTTTAAACATATCAAAAACCTTTTCTGGATTTGATGCCATGGTGCCTTGTAAACTCCAGCTTGCATAATTATCAAAGCCTAAAATCTGTGCTTTTTGAGCTCTTAACAGCACCATTTTCTTTACTAAATCACTAGTATCATAATCCCCAGCATCAGCTCTATGAATCGATTTTTCGAACAACTGTTTTCTAACATCTCTATTTTCTAACGTTTGTAAAGAAGGTTGTTGTGTTGTGTTTATTAACTGAATTTCATATTTACCATCTTTTTCTAAAGAAGCTATTTTTTCATCAGAAAAACCTTTTAATTGTGCTTTGTCAGAAACTACAATACCACCTTTTTTACTAGCATCTAATAGTTTTTTTCCAAAATCATTAGACAAACTCGCTATTTCTGAATTAATCTCTTTTAATTTTTCCTTTTTTTCTTCGGATAAATTTGCACCTGCTTTGGTAAAATCTTTAAAATATTCTTTTACTAAGTGTTCTGATTCTGCATCTAAATTAGCTGTTGACAAATTATTATAAACCGTTTTAATTTTCGCAAACAATTGTGTGTTTAACAAAATGTCATCAGAATGTTTAGAAAATTTTGGAGCTAATTCTTTTTGATTTGCTTTTATTGTATCATTTGTATGCGCACCTGCCAATCCAGAAAAAACAGCAGTTACAGCATCTAGCTTTTTGCTACTTTCTTCTAAAGCTAAAATGGTATTTTCAAAAGTTGGAGTCTCAGTATTCTGAGTGATTTTTACAATTGCTTCATTTTGCAATTTCATCCCTTCTAAAATAGCTGGTAAAAAATGTTTTGCTTTAATTTTAGTAAAATCTGGTGTACCATATTCTAATGTACTTTTTACTAATAAAGGATTTTTAGAGATATCCATAATGTTTTCTTTCTTTACTTCTTTTGTACTACAAGAAATTATTAATAGTAATGAAGCTGCTACTGTTATGCATTTTTTCATATAAATTAATCTATTGCTTTTAAACTTAAATCTAAATTATAAACCGAATGTGTTAATGCTCCAGAAGAAATAAAATCTACACCACATTCTGCATATTTCCTAATCGTTTCTTCATTAATTCCGCCAGAAGATTCTGTTAAGCAAGTATCACCAATTAAAGCAACTGCCTTTTTAGTATCTTCATAATTAAAGTTATCTATTAGAATTCTATAAACGCCTTCGTTAGACAAAATTTCTTTAATTTCTTCTAAACTTCTTGCTTCTACAATAATTTTAATATCAAGATTCTTTTCTGCTAAATATTTTTTTGTTTTTGTAATTGCTGCTGTAATTCCACCAGCAAAATCTATATGATTGTCTTTTATCATTACCATATCATACAACGCAAAACGGTGGTTTTCTCCTCCTCCTATTTTTACAGCCCATTTTTCTATAGCTCTAATTCCTGGAGTTGTTTTTCTTGTATCTAAAACCTTTGTTTTTGTGCCTTTAAGTAAGTTTGCAAAAAAGGCTGTTTTTGTTGCAATTGCAGACATTCTTTGCATAGCATTTAACACCAAACGCTCTGCCATTAAAATCGATTGAGATTTTCCGGAAACATGAAAAACAATATCTCCATATTTTACATCCTCTCCATCATTAATAAACGTTTCTACTTGTAAATCTTTATCTACATAACTAAATACTTGTTTTGCAAATTCTACTCCAGCTATAATTCCATCTTCTTTTACCAATAATTTTGCTTTTCCTTCTGCATCTGCAGGAATACAAGAAAGTGATGTATGATCTCCATCGCCAATATCTTCTCTAATGGCGTTTTTTATAATTAAATCTAACTCGTTTTGAAATTGTTCTTTTGATATCATAATTATTGAATTCTGATGTAAAAATACTATTTTTATTATGAATTACGAATTATCAATTAGGGCAAATTATTGCAAATTCGTAAATCTTAATTCGTAATTTTGCACGTATGAAAATTAAATTACTTGCCATTGGTAAAACTGATAACAAACAGTTAATTCAGTTAATTGATGAATATCAAAATAGATTAAAACATTATATAAAGTTTGAGTTAGAAATAATTCCGGATATTAAAAATGTAAAGAATTTAAGCGAAATTCAACAAAAAGAAAAAGAAGGAGAATTAATTTTATCTAAACTACAAAACACAGATCAATTGGTGTTGTTAGATGATAAAGGCAAACATTATAGTTCTATTGAGTTTTCTATTTACCTACAAAAGAAAATGAATGCTGGCATTAAACAACTCGTTTTGGTTATTGGCGGACCTTATGGTTTTTCTGATGCTGTTTATAAAAAATCAATAGGAAAAATATCATTATCTAAAATGACTTTTTCACATCAAATGATTCGTCTTTTTATTGTAGAACAACTCTATAGAGGTTTTACAATTTTAAAGAATGAACCTTATCATCATGAATAATCATTTTTATACTATTTTTTTACCTTACTATAATCTTGAGGAGAATAATTGGTGCTATTTTTAAAAGCAATAAAAAAGGGATTGTAAGAAGCAAAACCTGTTTTGTATGCCAAAGATTCTAACGTTTCTAAATTTAAAAAACCTTCATCTATAAGCTTAAGCGCATCTTGTATTCTACTATTTTTTCTATATTCTGTAAAAGAAATTTTAGAGTGATATTTAAACAAATACACAATATGACTTGTTGGAACTCCTAAAGTTTCTGCAATGTCGCTCTGTGAAACTTTTGGGTTTCGAAAAATAAATTTTTCTGTACTTAATTTATCAACCTCCTGAATATAACTTACAATATTAGCTCTTATATTTTCTTGCAATCTATAATCTTGACTATCTTCTTTAATAGCTACTTCTAAAACCCAATTACTACCAACAACATCATTCTGAAGATTTACAGCCTCTATTTTTTCGCCTTCAGAATTGTTAAACTTTAACAAGGTTTTATTTAATACAGGCAGTCCATATAAAATTTCTGGTGAAATTAAAATTTTAAAAAAAGCTGATGACCAAAAAATCACCGAAAAAACAGCCATTGTCTTTCCAGAAACCTTAACCCCTGTTTTAAACTCTGTATATAAAGAAACAAAAACCATTAAACTACAAAGCAGATTAATAATAAAAAAATATATAGTCCAGTTTTTAACCAAATTAAAATGATTGCTATTTAATTCTAAATTCTTTCTAAACCAAACCTTCTTTTTTAATAAATTAAAAATTAAAACGATATAAAATGTTACAAAAATTGTTATCAAATAAAAATTAGTCATCACTCCAAAGTAAAATAAAAAGCTATCACGTAGAACTTCAACTGAATTGATTAAATACAAAAAAATTATAAAAAAAAGATGTTTAAAATCTTTAGGATTGTATGCTTTTTTTTGATCTGTTAAGTGTTTATAATACAAATACAAAGAAGGAGCTATTATCAAAAACAATAAAGAATACAAACCACTATCTGGTTTTAAAACTGTTTGTAAACCTAAATTGTAACTACCATGAAAAAAATAACGAAAAGAAATTACACTAATTATTAGTACTAAAAAAAGGTTACAAAAAGGATTAGAGTTATATGATCTAATCATTAAGGTAAGTGTAACAAGCCCAATAATACCTGTAAATAAAAATAAAAAGGCTTCTATCAAACTTTTTTGGGGATTTATATTTTACCAAAATTACAAAAAATTAACATAGCTGTTTTATTTTCTGTTACTGATTTATTAAAATCTTTACTGATTTCATTAAAACAACCATTACCTAACCATTTTAATGAAGTTTACTCTATTTATTTTTTTTAAGTTTGAATTAATTAGAAAAGTACTTTAAATATACTTGTCAACTTAATTATGTGTTTATAGAAAATATAAAAAGTAATTTTTTATGAATTTGGGGAAATAATAAAATAGTTTCTTTTAATTTTCACGTAAACACATGTTGACAAGTTATATTGCCCTTTTAAAAAAAGGTCTTTAACTAAACAAATATTTCTTTTACACTCCTTTCTTTATAATTTATAATTCTTCTAAAAAACATATTAAAGTAGCTTTCTTAAACTATAGGTTTTCAATAGTAAATCTCATTAAAATTTCACTGTTAAATTTCTTACATTTGCTAAAATGAAACAGATGAAATTAGTTTTCGCTACCAATAATTTAAACAAACTTGCCGAAGTTCAAAAAATGTTGCCAGACTCTATAAAATTACTGAGTTTAAAAGACATTAATTGTTTTGATGAAATAGAAGAAACAGAAACCACTTTACAAGGAAACGCTAAATTAAAAGCAGAATATATTACTCGTAAATTTAGTTTTAATTGTTTTGCTGATGACACCGGTTTAGAAGTAGAAAGTTTAGATGGTAAACCCGGAGTATATTCTGCTCGTTTTGCTGGCGAACCTGCTAATTCTGAAAATAATATGCAAAAACTTTTAGAAGATCTAAAAGATAAAACGAATAGAAAAGCACAATTTAGAACAGTTGTTTCATTAAATTTAAATGATGAGCAGTTTCTTTTTGAAGGTATCTGTAAAGGTGAAATATTAAAAAAGAAACATGGCGAAAAAGGTTTTGGATATGATCCTATTTTTAAACCAGAAGGTTTTAACGTTTCTTTTGCCGAAATGAGTTCAGAACAAAAAAACGAGATATCACACAGAGGAATTGCCATACAAAAATTAGTAAGCTTTTTAGAAGAAAAATATTCATAAAGCTATTATTTTATGTCTACCAAAAGAAAAAAAACTAAAAGTTAAAACCATAAAAAAAAGCTTCCTGTTTCTAAAGGAACTACAGAATGGAACAAAAAAAATACACAAAACATTTTATCCTTTTATCTATTCTACTGGTAATTTTGTTCTTTTTAAACATCAGTTTAGGATCTGTTTCTATTCCTTTTAAAGATCTTTTTAATAGTGTTTTTGGAGGCACAGTAACTAAAGACAGTTGGAGAACCATAATTATCAATTTTAGAATACCTAAAGCTATTACTGCCATTTTAGTGGGATCTGGTTTGTCTATTTGTGGTTTACTAATGCAAACTTTATTTAGAAACCCATTAGCAGGACCTTTTGTTTTAGGTATTTCTTCTGGTGCAAGTTTAGGCGTTGCAATTTTAATTTTAGGATCATCTGTTTTTGGAGGCTTCTTTCTAACCACCTCTATATCTAACTGGTCTTTACCCATTGCTGCTAGTTTAGGGGCTTTTTTAGTTTTATCCGCAGTTATTATAGCAGCTAATCGTGTAAAAAACACCATGTCAATTTTAATTATTGGTTTAATGTTTGGCTCTTTAACCTCTGCAGTAATAAGCGTTTTAGCCTATTTTAGTGAAGCAGCCCAAATTCAACAATATTTATTTTGGAGTTTTGGTAGTTTGGGCAATTTAACTTGGAACGAGATTACCGTTTTTGTTATTATTTATTCTATTGGCATTTTAGGAACCATCGCTGTTATAAAACCTTTAAATAGTTTTTTATTAGGAGAAAACTATGCAAAAAGCTTAGGTATTAACGTAAAAAAAAGTAGAAACATCATTTTACTAATTACCAGTATTTTAACAGGTGTAATTACGGCATTTTCTGGACCAATTGCCTTTGTAGGATTAGCAGTTCCGCACATTGCAAGAATGTTATTTGCAAGCTCTAATCATAAAATATTATTACCCGCTGTTGCAATTATTGGCGCTATTGTTTTATTAATTTGCGACGCTATTGCTCAATTACCAACTAGTGAATTTACACTTCCTATAAATGCTATTACCTCCTTATTTGGAGCGCCTGTAGTAATTTGGTTATTGATTAGAAAAAAAAGATTATTTGTCTAAGGAGATATGAAGAGTACAGAGAAATTAAAAAAAAGTATTAAAGTGATAAAAAACTACAAAGTGGCAGGCTAAAATGAATAACAAAGTAGTAAAACAAACAGACAAAAACCTGAAACTTTAAAACTTAATTAAAAAAATTACGTCATTAAAAAAACAAACGAAAATATCATTTTAAGAACTGAAAATCTCTCTATAGGTTATCAGCAAAAAAAGAACGCCAAAGTTGTAGCGTCTGATATTAATTTAGAAATTGAAAAAGGAAAACTAGTAACTGTTTTAGGTAAAAACGGAATTGGGAAATCTACATTATTAAGAACACTTTCTAAAGTACAAAAACCTATTTCTGGCGATGTTTTTATCCATCATAAAAAACTAACAGAACTTAGCGAAAAAGAACTTTCTACACAATTAAGTTTGGTTTTAACAGAGCGTTTGCCAGAAAGCCAATTAACGGTTTATGAGCTTATTGCTTTAGGTAGGCAACCTTATACAAATTGGATTGATAAACTTTCTACCAAGGATATAGAAAAGGTAGAAACGGCAATTCATCAAACAGAAATAGAACACCTTAAAAACAATCGTTTTTACGAATTAAGTGATGGTCAATTGCAAAGGGTTCTAATTGCAAGGGCATTAGCACAAGATACAGAAATTATTATTTTAGATGAGCCTACTGCACATTTAGATATGCATCATACCATTAAAATATTTTCGTTGTTAAAACGACTTGTAGCAGAAACTAACAAAACTGTTATTATTTCGTCTCACGAGATTAATTTATCAATTCAATTGGCCGATGAAATTATTCTTTTAACAGAAAACACATTACACAGTGGTACTCCATCAGAATTAATAGCAAGCAATGCTTTTGATACTCTATTTCCTAAAGGATTAGTTAATTTTAACAAAACGTTACAACAATTTGTGATTAACAAAAGTTAATTTTGGTTTTCTGTTTTTAATTTAAAATCAGTTAATTTTTAATACTCACTCAAACAATTCAATGAAAAAACTACTTTACTCTTTTAGTCTTTTATTTTTTATAGCGTGTAGCTCTAGTCAAAACGCTTCTAAAGAAGATATAAACACAGATTACTCTGCTAAATATGCTGCTACAATTACAGCCGAAAATTTAAAAAAACATTTGTACATTTTTGCTTCTGATGAGTTTGAAGGAAGAAATACGGGAGAACCTGGACAAAAAAAAGCGATTAAATATTTAAAAGACTTTTACGTAAGTCAAGGAATTGCTTCTCCATTAGGAGGCGATGACTATTTTCAGGAAGTTTCTGCCGAATTTTTAAACAAAAACTCTAGACGTGGCCAATTAAAAGATTCTGAAAATGTTTTAGCCTATATTAAAGGTACAGAAAAACCAGATGAGATTGTTGTTATTTCTGCACATTTAGATCATGAAGGAATAAAAAATGGTAAAATTTATAA
Source organism: Polaribacter staleyi (assembly GCF_038024045.1). Lineage (NCBI taxonomy): Bacteria > Pseudomonadati > Bacteroidota > Flavobacteriia > Flavobacteriales > Flavobacteriaceae > Polaribacter > Polaribacter staleyi. The sequence continues at coordinate 994,443 of NZ_CP150665.1, forward strand.
TGGAGCTGATGATGATGGTTCTGGTTCTATGGCAATTTTAGAAATAGCAGAAGCTTTTCAAAAAGCTGCAAAAGCAGGCAAAGGTCCAAAAAGATCTGTATTATTTTTACATGTTACAGGTGAAGAAAAAGGATTACTTGGTTCTAAATACTACACAGAAAACCCTGTTTTTCCTTTAGCAAACACAGTGTGCGATTTAAATATTGATATGATTGGTAGAGTTGATAAAGCGCATACTTTAGACTCTAATTATGTGTATTTAATTGGTGCTGATAAATTAAGTACTGAGCTTCACCAAATTTCTGAAAATGTAAATACTAAATATACCAATATCAATTTAGATTATACATATAATGATGAAAATGATCCGAATCGTTTTTACTACAGATCTGATCATTATAACTTTGCAAAACACAACATACCTGTTATTTTTTACTTTAACGGAACACATGATGATTACCATAAACCCTCTGACACACCAGACAAAATTGAATATGATTTATTAGCAAAAAGAACACGCTTAGTCTTTTATACCGCTTGGGAAGTTGCCAATAGAGAATCTAGATTAATTGTTGATAAGGCACAACCAAAAAAGAAATAAAGTCAATAAACTGTACTAACAAAAAGCAAAAAACCTCACAAATTTGTGAGGTTTTCTTATATATTTAAAAAGAAGCTTTAAAGTAAATTTAACACCGTACTACTCCATTGCTTTTTTATAATTATTTAAAAGCTTTTGTACTTTTTCATTATCATAAACAATAGGATACAATTCTTTTAAAACAATATGGTAATCATAATCTATTTTTAAAGCAGTAATTAAGTGCTTGTAACCATATTTTTCTTTATTCAGAATAAAAAACAAGCCTGCCAACCTGTATTCTATTTCTGCTGTATTTCTGTGCTTTTTTTGTGCCTTTATTAGAATGCTAATTGCCTCTGTAAATTCGCCTAAAAAAGACAGAACATCTGCTAAACCAATAAAGCTTTCTAAACCATCATCATATAAACTTAAAGATTTTTTATACCCCGTTAAAGCTTCTTCATAAAAATTAAGTTTTAAATTTATTTCTGCATAACGTTTCCAATATAAAGCATTATCCTCTTCTATTTTTAATGCTTTAGAAAGATAATATGCTGCTTTTTCATAATTTTCTTCTATAAAATACAAATTAGATAATAACACCCAAGCTTTATCTAACAAAGGATCTTCATGAACCGCCTTTTTATAAAATGAAATAGCTTCTTCAAAATTTAGTAATTTTTCATAACATTCGCCTATTCTAGTATACACAAAAGCAGTTGCATCATCTAACTCTAAAGTAATTAGATAATTATCAATAGCTTCTTTATACCTCATTAACTGTTCTAAAGTTTTTGCTTTTTCTAAATATCCACCAATAAAAGATTCATCAATTAAAACAGCATAATCAAAAGAGGTTAATGCTTTTTCATAATCTTCTAAGATAAAATATTGCCTTCCTAGTTGATGCCATGCAACCTCACAATATGGGTTTATTTCTACATAGGTATTTAAATAGATAATGGCTTCTTCATGCTCCTGTTCCATATCAAAACAATACACCACATTATACAAGGCAGAATAATCTTCAAAATCTACATTTACACATTTAGAAAACGTTAATCGTGCGTTTTTAAAATCATCTAAATACAAATACTCCATGCCTAAAAGAGACCAAACATCTACCTTATCATCTGTAAAAGTAAGTGCTTTTTTAAGTAAATCTATAGCTACTTTATGATTTCCTTTTTTAGAACTAATCGTTGCTTTTTGTATAAAAACCTCATCATTATTTGGCTCTAAACGTTCTATAATTTTCAACAACATAGAGGCTTTATCTAACTCATCTTCAAAAACATAAATCTCTACTTGTAATAATTTTAAATCTACAGAAGCAGGGTGTTGTTGCAACCCTAGTTTTACTGCCTTTTTAGCAAGTGCATGTTTACCTGCATCTAAATAATGTACAATTATTTCTTCAAATTCTACCAAATCAAAAAAATAAACCGAATTGGTTTTGAGCATCGATTCAAACTTTAAGAGGGACATAACTATTGGTTTTTACATTATATTTAAAGATACTACAACTCTTATCTTCCTTTTTATTTAGGCGCATTTGTTTTCAACAATTTAATTAACATTGAAGTGTTACCATTTTAGTAGATATAAATTTTGCACATACATTTATTTACAGTAATTTTGATTTTCAATAACTATCAGGCTAAATTGATAGCTTTCTTATGAGCAAAAAAACCTTACTTAACTCAAAGGATATTGAAATAATTTTACATCGATTAGCGTGTCAGTTAATCGAAAATCATAACGATTTTTCTAATACCGTTTTAATTGGTCTACAACCAAGAGGTAGTTTTTTAGCTAAAAGATTAGCTGATTTATTAAAAACTACTTACCACGTTGAAGGCTTACAATTAGGACTTTTAGATATTACCTTTTACAGAGACGATTTTAGACGTAGAGATGCGCCTTTAGCAGCAACTGCCACTGAAATGGACTTTATTATTGAAGGTAAAAATGTAGTAATTATTGACGATGTTTTGTACTCTGGAAGAAGCGTAAGAGCTGCATTAACTGCAATGCAAGCCTACGGAAGACCAGATAATATAGAGTTATTAGTATTAATAGACAGACGTTTTAGTAGACATTTACCTATTCAGCCTAATTATAGAGGTAGACAAGTAGATGCTATTAATAAAGAAAAAGTGTTGGTAACTTGGGCAGAGACCCATAAAAAAGACGCAGTTTATATAGAATTAAAATAATTATGTCAGAATTAAGTGTAGAACATTTATTGGGAATAAAGTATCTAAAATCAACTGATATTGATCTTATTTTTAGAACTGCAGATCATTTTAAAGAGGTTATTAATAGACCTATTAAAAAAGTGCCTTCTTTAAGAGATATTACCATTGCCAACTTGTTTTTTGAAAACAGTACACGTACAAAATTAAGTTTCGAATTAGCAGAAAAAAGACTTTCTGCTGATGTTATTAACTTTTCTGCAGGGCAATCATCTGTAAAAAAAGGAGAAACTTTAATAGACACCGTAAACAATATTTTAGCGATGAAAGTAGATATTGTTGTAATGAGACACGCAAGTGTTGGTGCAGGAGTATTTTTATCTAAACACGTAGATGCTAAAATTATAAATGCTGGTGATGGTACGCATGAACACCCAACACAGGCCTTATTAGACTCTTACTCTATTAGAGAAAAATTAGGAAGTGTAAAGGGGAAAAAAATTGTTATTGTAGGTGATATTTTACATTCTAGGGTTGCCTTATCTAACATATTTGCATTGCAATTACAAGGTGCAGAGGTAAAGGTTTGTGGGCCCACAACGTTAATACCCAAATACATTTCTAGTTTAGGTGTACAGGTAGAAACCAACCTAAAAAAAGCATTAGAATGGTGCGATGTTGCCAATGTTTTACGTGTTCAGAATGAAAGAATGGATATTAAATATTTTCCATCAACTAGAGAATACACTCAGCTTTTTGGAATTAACCAAGAAATTTTAGACAACCTAGATAAAAAGATTGTAATCATGCATCCAGGGCCTATAAACCGTGGTGTAGAAATTACAAGTGATGTAGCTGATTCTAACCAATCTATTATTTTAAATCAAGTAGAAAACGGAGTTGCGGTTAGAATGGCGGTTATTTATTTATTAGCGCAACAAGTTAAAAGATAAGTGATGCAAATAGACCAAAAAGAAACTTACACAATTATTAGTTGTGAAGAAAACACTTTCTCTGAATTTTACGATTCTTTCTTAATCGAAGAGAAAAAACGTCAAAAAGAAAACATTATTGTACAAATTTCTAATGATTGTAAGGCTTCTATCAAAGAATTTTTACTATTTTTGAGAATAGCAGAACAAAAAAAGGAAAATGGCACATCATTTGTAATAGTTAACTCTAATGTAAATATAGACGATTTTCCTGACAGATTAAACATTACTCCTACTTTGCAAGAAGCAATAGATGTATTAGAAATGGAAGCTATGGAAAGAGAGTTAGGATTTTAAACAAGAAACAAATGATAAAAAAATTACTTTTAATTTTATTTTTAAGTAGTATGACTTTAGGTTTTTCTCAAGAAAAATCTATTGATGGTTTATCTGCTGCTCCAAATCCATTTACAAATTCTACAAAGGTTAGTTTTTTATCAACTACAAACTCAACAATCTATTTTACGGTTAAAAATGTATTAGGAAAAACCGTATATAGAAAAAGCATCCTAATAAAACCAGGCAAAAACACCATTCCTTTTTACAAGAATGATTTACCTACAGGGATGTACATTTATAGTATTCAAGATAAAAAGAAAACTATTTCTAAAAGACTTGTTATTAGATGAGTATAGCACTAACTATTTTAGGATGTCATTCTGCAACACCAAGATTAAACGCTTTTCCTACTTCTCAATATTTAGAAATTAACAATCGCCATTTTTTAATTGATTGTGGCGAAGGCACACAGCGTCAAATGAGAAAATATAAAGTTGGTTTTTCTAAGATTAATCATATTTTTATATCTCACTTACATGGAGATCATTTTTATGGCTTAGTTGGATTGTTAGCTACTTTTGGAATCTTAAACAGAGAGAAAGAGCTTCATATTTATGGACCAAAAGGCATTAAAGAAGTTACTTTATTGCAATTAAAAATATCTCAGTCTCACGCAAAATATACAATGATTTTTCATGAATTGACTTCTAAAAAAAGTGAACTCATATTTGAAGATGATAAAGTTTCTGTTCGTACCATTCCTTTAACACATAGAGTATACACAAACGGATATTTATTTACAGAAAAAGAAAAATCAAGAAAATTAAACATGCTAAATATTAGCGGATATCCAGAAATTGATAAAGCTGATTATTTAAATATTAAAGCTGGTAGAGATGTTGTTTTACCTTCTGGAGAAGTTGTGCCAAATGCAGCATTAACTTTAAACCCTCCAAAACCTTTAAGTTTTGCTTTTTGTAGCGATACAAGTTACAAACCAGATATTGTACCTATTATTAAAAATGTAGATTTATTATACCATGAAGCTACTTTTTTACAAGATAGAGAAGATTTAGCAAAAAAAACAAGACATTCTACAACAAAACAAGCCGCTGAAATTGCAAAACAAGCAAACGTAAAAGAATTAATTATTGGTCATTATTCTGGCAGATATAAAGATATTTCTTTATTTAAAAAAGAAGCGAATGAGGTTTTTGAAAATACAAACTTAGCGGAACCAGGAAAAGTATTTAATGTTTAATTAATCTAATTTTATTTGAAAACATTCAATATTAATTCAATTTATAACGAAATCTTCGATACTTACCCTAAAGTAGAAATTAAAGAACACATTAAAAAATTAATTGAACTAGATTTTTACTACCCTTATAACACCACTTTTTTTTGTATTACCAATACCGTTTATCAAAGTTTTGAATACATCAGTAAAAACTTTACAGCGTGTACAGGCATTTCTAATAATGAGTTAGAAAAAGGTGGAATGGATTATTTTTGGTCTTTATTTCACCCAGATGACATTAAACCTTGGCTAACTTGTTTGCAAAGTTTAATGACTTTTACAATGAATGACCTTACAGATGAAAAGCGATCTAGAATGAGTTATACCTGGAACTACAGAATAAAAAACTCGAAAGGAAATTATATAACAATTATTCAGAACACCACACCTCTACAATTTGACAAAGACCAAAAACCAATTATTGGCTTAGCTCATTACACGGTTTTAGAAGGTAACTTAAATATGGATATTTGTGCTTGTGCAAAATACTTAAATGGCAAAAACGAGTATGAAACCCTATTTTATAAAAATGTTTCTAGTGAAAATTTATTAAATGTAATTAGTCATAGAGAAAGAGATATTATTCGTCTATTACTAACCCATAAAACAAGTAATAAAATAGCTAGCGACTTAAATATTAGCAAACATACCGTAGACACTCATAGAAGAAATATTTTAAAAAAATTAGATCTAAACTCAACTTATGAGCTAGTTAACTATTTTAAAAACAATCTAAGCCTACTATAAACCTACTCAATATGAGTATTGTAAGAAACTTATTTATAAATTAATTTAGCCTGATTAAGTAAATTGGATTGGTTATTTCTGATAAACAAAAAAAGTTTTATTAGTTACTACAATATTTTGAAAAAGGGGAAGTAAGTTACACCAATTCAGTTTACTTTTTAATATTGATTTGTACTTAACATTACTAACGTGCATGCAATTTCAGACTCAATATTATTATCTTTTAAAAGTTTTACAAACTCCATATTTTCAGTTCCCGGATTAAAAATCACCCTTCTTGGTTTTAACCCAATAATGTAGCTATAATATTCTTCTTGTCTTTTAGGATTTAGATACAAAGTAACCGTATCTATAGATTTATACTCTTTTTTTTCATCATCAATTACAACACCTAAAACGGTACCTTTTCTAATTCCTATAGCTGCAACTTCTATATTTTTATCTACCAGTCTTTTAATAGCAATATTAGAATATTTATTAGGGTTTGTAGAGGCTCCTAAAACAAGTGTTACGTTTTTCATTTAGATAATAATTTAATTATATCACTAATATAAACAATTAAAAATTCAGTTCAAAGTCTATTAAAATATTACTTTAATAAAAAGAAAAAAACCATATTTTCTAGATTATAAAGGTTAAGATGAAACTCCTTTAATTCTGAGTAACACTTTAACAAAATCTGAGAGATTTATAGATTTTATTTTGAGATATTGAAAAAGAATAAATACCCCATAAAGGTTAATCAAAAAAAAGGGATTGTAAGTCTGAGCTTGTAGAAAACTTTTTTATTTGCTCCCAAACAAGCTCAGTTAAATAGTTAGGCTAAATTTACCATCTAATAATAACACTACCCCAAGTAAAACCACTACCAAAAGCAGCTAAAACAACTAAATCGTTATCTTTTATTTTACCTTCTTCCCAAGCTTCTGTTAAGGCTATAATTACAGAAGCAGCAGTTGTGTTTCCATATTTTTGAATATTATTAAAAACCTTGTCATCTGGCAATCTAAACTTTCGTTGTACAAATTGAGAAATACGCAAATTCGCTTGATGCGGAATTAACATATCAATATCTTCCTTCTCTAATTTATTTGCAGTTAAACCTTCTACAATTGCTTCAGAAAAACGAGTAATTGCATGTTTAAACACAAATTGACCATTCATATAAGGATAATATGAAACATCATCAGGATTGTTTGCTTCTAAAATTTCTGGTACCCAATGTTTGGTTGATGGCCCTTCTAAGATCAATTCTTTAGCGTGTTTTCCCTCTGAATGTAAATGAGTTGATAAAATACCTTTGCCTGCTTCTTCACTTCTAGAAAGTACTGAGGCTCCTGCCCCATCACCAAAAATTACCGAAACATTTCTTCCTCTTGTAGATTTATCTAATCCTCCAGAATGATATTCTGCCCCAATTACTAAAATGTTTTTATACATACCTGTTTTTATAAATTGATCTGCAACAGACATTGCATAAATAAAACCAGAACATTGGTTACGTACATCTAAAGCCCCAATTGTAGGCATCTCTAGTAGATCTTGCACCTGAACTCCTCCTCCAGGAAAATACATATCTGGACTTAATGTAGCAAAAACAATAAAATCAATATCATCTTTAGTTAAACCAGCTCTTTCTATAGCAATTTTAGATGCTTTTGCCCCCATAACTGCTGTAGTATCATCAGATTTAGGGTCAATCCAACGTCTTTCTTTTATTCCTGTTCTTTCTTGAATCCATTCATCTGAAGTCTCCATGAATTCTTTTAAATCGTTATTTGTAACAATATTTTCTGGAACATAATATCCAAGTCCGGTTATTTTTGAATTATACATAATTTTATATTGATTTTTTGATAATTTGCAACTTATAGTACATAAAAATACTAATTTATAAAAATAATTAAGATACTTGCCATATAAAATAATAATTCTGTCATCTTGTCATAAAATTCTCTTTGGTATTTTTTTTGACTATTAGAATTACAAATAATATTTTAAACAAAACAAATATAAAATGGCAAAAGGAAATATTAATGTATCGGTAGAAAACATCTTTCCACTGATTAAAAAATTCTTGTATTCTGATCACGAAATATTTTTACGTGAATTAATTTCTAACGGAACAGATGCAACTTCTAAATTAAAACACTTAATTGCTATCGGTGAAGCAAAAACAGAGCTAGGTGATGCTAAAATTGAAGTAAGCATTGATAAAGAGGCCAAAACAATTACCATTAAAGATCAAGGTTTAGGAATGACTGCAGATGAGGTTGAAAAATACATCAACCAAATTGCATTTTCTGGAGCTGAAGAGTTTTTAGATAAATATAAAGACAACGAAGCAGGAATTATTGGTCATTTTGGATTAGGTTTTTACTCTGCTTTTATGGTTGCAGAAAAAGTAGAATTAATTACAAAGTCTTTTAAAGACGAACCTGCTGCACATTGGACTTGTGATGGTTCTCCAGAATTTACGTTAGTAGAAAGCGATAAAAAAGATAGAGGTACAGAAATTATTTTACACGTTGCAGAAGACTCTTTAGACTTCTTAGAAGAAAGTAAAATTGAAGGTTTATTAAATAAATACAATCGTTTTAACCAAGTACCAATTAAATTTGGAACAAAAGAAATTAACGATCCTGAGTTTACACCTGCAACTACAAAAGATGCAGATGGTAAAGAAACTACAGAGCCTCATAAACAAATTACTGTAGATAAAATTATTAACAATACAGAACCTGCTTGGACAAAAGCCCCTGCAGATTTAAGTGATGAAGATTACGAAAATTTCTACAGAGAATTGTATCCAATGCAATTTGAAGAGTCTTTATTTCATATTCATTTAAATGTTGATTATCCTTTTAACTTAACGGGTATTTTATTTTTCCCTAAGTTATCTCCATCAATGGATGTACAAAAGGATAAAATTCAATTATACCAAAATCAAGTTTTTGTAACGGATAATGTAGAAGGTATTGTACCTGATTTCTTACAAATGTTAAAAGGTGTTATCGATTCTCCAGATATTCCTTTAAACGTTTCTCGTTCTGGTTTACAAGCAGACGGAGCTGTAAAGAAAATTTCTGGTTACATTACTAAAAAAGTTGGTGATAAATTAGCTTCTCTTTTCAAAAAAGACAGAGCAGATTTTGAAACAAAATGGAACGATATTAAAGTAATTATTGAATACGGAATGTTGTCTGAAGATAAATTCTTTGACAAAGCTAAGAAATTTGCATTGTATCCAACAGTTGCAGATGCTTTCTTTACTTTTGATGAATTCCTTGAAAAAACAAAAGATACTCAGACTGATAAAGACGGAAATCACATTATTTTATATACCTCTAACAAAGAAGCTCAACACAGTTATATACAAGAAGCTACAGCAAAAGGATATGAAGTATTGTTGTTAGACTCTCCTATTATTTCGCATTTAATGCAAAAATTAGAAGGATCTGGAGAGAAAATAAAATTCTCTAGAGTAGATGCTGATCATGTTGATAATTTAATTAAGAAAGACGAAAACATCATTTCTAAATTATCTGACGAAGAAATAGCTACCTTAAAACCAATTATAGAAGGTGCAGTAAATTCTAAAACATATACGGTACAATTAGAAGCAATGGATTCTAACTCTTCTCCGTTTATGATTACAGTACCAGAATTTATGCGTAGAATGAAAGAAATGCAAGCTTCTGGTGGTGGCGGAATGATGGGAATGGGTAATTTCCCAGACATGTACAATTTAGTTGTAAACACAAACAGCCCATTTGTTTCTGAAATCTTAAATAATAAAGATGAGGCTGCTCAAAAAGGTTTGATTTCGCAAGCATTTGATTTGGCTAAATTATCTCAAAACCTTTTACATGGTGAAGAGCTAACAAACTTTATTAAACGTTCTTACCAATTGATTAAATAGTAAAAACGTAATTATAAATGAGGAACGAATGAAATAATCTGTTTCTTTAAATTTACAGATTGCTTCGTACCTCGCAATGACTTATAATACCATAACCTCTCTGTGTATTCAGAGAGGTTTTTTTATTTGCCTTTTTTATCAGAATAAACAGCATCTAACCTCTTTTCTATTAAACTTAAATATTATATTTTTCTCTTTTGATAATTTTAATGTTTTGTACTTTTGGGCTAAGAATTAAATCTCACAATGAAACTAACACATACAAACAGCTTACCAGAAATAGGTGTAAGCCATAACACAGATATTAAGAAAAAGGTTTTTATAGAAAAAGGAAATGTTCCTCAATTAATGATGTTTGGTTCTGCTACTTTTAAACCAGGACAAGCTGTAGAAACACATAAGCACGACACCATGTATGAGGTTTTTTACATACAATCTGGTAAAGCAGAATTTATTGTAAATAATAAAAAAATGATATTAATCTCTGGTGATTGCATCACTATCGAACAAGGAGAGTTTCATTCTATGAGCAATCCATTTTCTAAAAATGTTACTTGGGTTTATTTTGGAATTGCAACAGATAATTAATACAAAACACTAAGATTTGTTTGTACTTTTTGATTTTAAAGATAAAAACGAGTAAATTCGTTATATCTATCTTTATAAAGATTATAAACTGCTTTTAAATTACTGAAATGAAAAAATACATACTACTTTTAATACTAGGTCTTTTAATAACAAGTTGCAAAGAAGATAAAGAAGTAAGCTCTATGAATGTAAAGAATTGGACCAAAAGATATGCGAATATCAATCCAAAAGATTCTTTAGAATACGGAAAATCTTACCTTTCTATTTACTCTCAAATTTATAGTGTTTCAGAACACAAAACACATAGTTTAACAGCTATGGTTAGTTTAAGAAATACAAGTGATACAGATACTATCTATCTATTAAAAGCAAACTACTATGATACACATGGTAAGTCGGTTCGTACGTATTTTAAAAAGCCTATTTATTTAGCGCCATTAGAAACTACAGAAATTATAATAGACGAAATTGATACTGAAGGCGGTACAGGCTCTAATTTTATTTTTGAATGGAAAACACCAAAAGGCTGTCCGGAACCTTTATTTGAAGGCATTATGAATTCTACAAAAGGACAACAAGGTTTGTCTTTTTCTACACAATCTAAAAGAATTAAATAGTAGTAATTAAAAATCACAACTTTGGTAAACTAACTCAAAACGATATTTTACCTTTAAAACAAACCGCATTACTCATTCTTACTTTTAAACTCCTACTCTATTCAATAGTTTTGATATGTAATTATTAAAAAACATATCATGAAAACGCAATTTGATTTATCAATAAAAACACCTTGTTTAGAAAAATTTGACAATTTTACAAAAACCAACAACGGAGGCTTTTGTAATTCTTGTAACAAAGAAGTTATCGATTTTACAAAAATGACTTCGCAACAAATTATTGAATATTTTAAGAAACCAAAAAACGGTACTTGCGGTGTTTTTAATAAAATGCAATTAACTTCTTATCAAGAAAAAACGCTTCCTAAAAATAGATGGCAATTTAGAGCGCTTGCTGGGTTAGGTTTGTCAATTATTTCTTTGTTTCCTATAAATGAAATGAAAGCACAAGAACAAAAAAACAAAACAGAAATTCATAAAGATACACTAATCAATAAAGTTGTTTCTAAAGAGAAGCAAGAAGCACAAATTGTAAAAGGAATTATTAGTGATGCAGACGGTGTTTTACCTGGGGCTAGTATTGTCTTAAAAGGAACTACAATTGGTACTGCAACCAATTTTGATGGCGAATTTACATTTCCGAAACCTTTGCAAAAAGGAGATGTTTTAACTATAAGCTACTTAGGTTACAAAACGGAAAACGTAGTTATTAAAGAAAATAAATTAGATATAAAACTAAATTATAACTTAGAGTTAAAACTAGACACGTGCATCATAATGGGTAAAGTTGCCACTAAAGAAGTCTTTAAAACCAAACGTTCTTTGTGGAAAAGGTTAACTTCTAAAAATTAAATATGAAAAAAATTATTTTTTTTCTTTTTCTGATGATTGCATGTTATTCTAATGCCCAAAAGGAAGATTTTAAATACATCAACTTTACAAAGGCTGACAGTATTGCGCATAGTTATAAAGCTAAAAGCATACATAGTTTACCCATACTTTCTTTTCTTTTAACTTCTAATTTAGATACTGATGTAGAAAAATTTAGAGCCATTTATAGTTGGGTGTCTAAAAACATTAAAGGTGACCATGCTGCTGTTTCTAAAAACACAAGAAAAAGGAAAAGATTTAAAAATGATAGAACAAAACTTACTCAATGGAACAATTCTTTTAACAAAGTGCTCTTTAAAAAACTATTAAAAAATAAAAAAACGGTTTGCACAGGTTATGCTTATTTAATTAGAGAATTATGTACGCTAGCTAATATAGAATCTAAAATTATTGATGGTTATGGAAGAAGCGCAACAGCAAATATTGGTAAATTATCAATTCCAAATCATTCTTGGAATGCTGTAAAACTAAACGACAAATGGTATTTAGTAGATGCTACTTGGTCTGCTGGTTATACTGATCTAAGTACAAATACCTTTATTTTTGATTATAATGATGGTTATTTTTTAACAGAACCTCAATTATTTATTAAAACTCATTTTCCTTTAGATAAAAAATGGAGTCTTCTACAAAACGAAGTAATATCAACTGAAAAATTTGTACAAGCACCGTTAATTTACGGTGCAACTTTTAAACATCAAATAACCCCCGTTTTTCCAAAAAAGATGAGAAACAAAGTTTCTAAACATAAAGAAATCACCTTTCATCTTCGGATTAAAGAAAATATCGATTTAACTAAAATTGAGATACAAATTGATAAAAGGATACCTAAAATAAAACCAACCTCTATATTTAGAAAAAAGAATCTCCTTTTTATCAAACATCAATTTAAGATAAAAGGATTTTATGATGTTCATTTTCTATATAAAAATAAAGTAATAACTACTTATACCTTTAATGTAAACAGCTAAATACCTATTTCTTTAAGACGGAATTATATCAACTAAAAAATAAACAGTAAATTTATCTTTTTAAAGATAATTATATGAAGTGGAAAGGAAATAGAAAAAGTGCTAATGTAGAAGATCGAAGAGGCGCATCTTCCGGAGGAAGTTCTGGTGGAGGTTTAAATCCTATGTTAATAGGTCTTTTACTAAAATTGGTCACTTCTAAAAAGGGGCTAATTATTGTGGGTATCGTATTAGCAGTTATGTATTTTACAGGTAACAATCCTTTAAACTTTATAACAGGCAATACCAACAACCAAATACAGTCTTCTGCTACTTATAAAGGAACTGCAAAAGAAAATGAATTGGCAGACTTTAGTGCTACTATTTTAGCGAATACAGAAGATGTCTGGAATCAAATAATTCCTAATTATAGAGAACCTACTTTAGTTCTTTTTTCTGGTTCTGTAAGTTCTGCCTGTGGAAACGCATCGAGTGCAACAGGGCCTTTTTACTGTCCTGGTGATGAAAAACTATACATAGATTTAAGTTTTTTTGAAGAAATGGAGAAAAAACTAAATGCCCCAGGAGATTTTGCACAAGCTTACGTAATTGCACATGAAGTTGGGCATCATATTCAGAATATTACAGGAATGAACAGAAAAGTACAAGCCATGCGTGGTAAAGTAAGTACTACAGAATACAACAAGTACTCTGTAATGTTAGAATTACAAGCAGATTTTTATGCAGGTGTTTGGGCAAACCATTCTCAAAGAATTAGTAAAATGATGGAAAACGGCGATTTAGAAGAAGCTTTAAACGCTGCAAATGCCATTGGAGATGACCGTTTGCAAAAAAATGCTACAGGACGAGTTGTACCAGATTCTTTTACCCACGGAACCTCCGCACAAAGAATGCGTTGGTTTAAAAAAGGTTTTGATACTGGTGATGTAAATCAAGGAGATACTTTTAACGCAAGATCTTTGTAAAAACAGCCTAAATTTATATAAAACAAAAAAAGCTTCAGATTTCTCTGAAGCTTTTTATTCATTAAAACTAAATGATTATTTTTTAACCATTGTCATTGTAATCTTAGACTTTAATTCTTGTCCGCTTACAGACATATTCATGTCTATTAAAGAGTTTTTTGGAATACCAGATGCTTTATCAATATTCATGTTTCCAGAAATTTTTCCTGTAGCCATTCCAGAAACATCCCCTGTAATATCTAATACAATTTTATCACTATCAATAGACTTAACTGTATATAAGAAATCCATTTTCATTCCCTTTTCTTCCTTAGTCATTGTCCAAGTACTACCTACGCTTATTGCTTCTTTTGGGTAAACAACATTACTAGATTGTTTGGCCATATCTTCTACACCAGGTACACTTGGTGCTACTTTTACCTCTAAAATTTGACCTAAATTATTTCCTTTAGCAGAAATTACAGCACCTAACATTGGCCCCATTTGTGCTTTCATCATTTTACCTGTCTCATCTAATTCTTCATCACTTTTAGAAGAATCGAAGCTCATTACTTGGCCACCTTGTAACATGTCCATGGTCATTTTAGTAAATTTCATTTCACTATCGTAAGTATCATCTTTTACATCGATAACTTTAATGTCCATATTCATAACCATCCCCATAGACATCACCGCACCCATTTCTTGAGAGATATTCATAGCAACATCATAAGTAGCTCCTTTTTCATAATTTAATCTAAGCAATACAGCGTCTTGCGCAAAACTTAAGTTTGCTGTAACTACTAGAAATAAGATTAACAATTTTTTCATTTTTTTTTACTTTTAAATTTGTTATTATTTATAGTTAACGAATATAATCTTTTGTAACAAAAAAACGCTCACAAAATGTGAACGTTTTTAGTATAATTATATTTTTAAAACTAGAAATCTTGATTTACATCCCAAGCTTCTAAAATATCTTTTAACGTTTTAATAAACATACCACCTAAAGCGCCATTTACAACTCTGTGATCGTAAGAATGAGACACAAACATTTTTTGTCTAATACCTATAAAATCTCCATCTGGTGTTTCTATAACTGCAGGTACTTTTCTGATAGCTCCTAAAGCTAAAATAGCTACTTGTGGTTGGTTTATAATTGGCGTTCCCATAATAGAACCAAAGCCACCTACATTTGTAACAGTATAAGTACCTCCCTGAATTTCATCGGGTTTTAGAGCATTATTTCTGGCTCTAGAAGCTAAATCATTTACAGATTTTGTAATACCTACCAAATTTAATTGATCTGCATTTTTAATTACAGGTACAATTAAGTTGCCATCTGGTAATGCAGCTGCCATTCCTAAATTAATATTTTTCTTTTTAATGATTGTATCTCCATCAACAGCAATATTAATTAATGGATATTTTCTAATGGTACTAGCAATGGCTTGCATAAATATTGGTGTAAATGTAAGCTTCTCTCCTTCTCTTCTAAAGAAAGCATCTTTTACTTTATTACGCCATTTTACAATATTTGTTACATCTATTTCTATAAATGATTGTACATGCGCAGAAGTCTGTACAGAATCTACCATATGTTTAGCAATCAATTTACCCATTCTGCTCATTTCTATAATTTCGTCTCCTCCATTCACAGAAATTGGTGCAGCTTTAGCTACTGATTTTTCTACTTGCTTTACAGTTTCTTTTTTTACAGAAGCTACAATAGGTGTTTCTTTATTTGCTGTACCTCTACTTTCAATATAAGAAAGAATATCTTCTTTAGTTACTCTACCGTCTTTTCCAGAACCTGCAATTGCTTCTAACTCTTGCATAGAAACGTTTTCTGTCTGTGCAATATTTCTAACTAAAGGCGAATAAAACTTACCCGAGTCTGAAGTTTTAGTAATTGGTACTGAAACACTTTCAACAACTTTTTCTATTGTTTTTTCAAGTTCTTCTACTTCTGATTTTTTTACATCATCATCAGCTACCACTTTATTATCATCAGATTCTTCACCATCAACCTCTATAATTGCAATTGTTTCACCTACAGCAACAACATCATCTTTCTCAAATAAAACTTCTATTAAAGTACCTTCTACTTCAGAAGGTATTTCAGAGTCTACTTTATCTGTAGCTATTTCCACCACAACCTCATCTAATTCAATGGTATCTCCAACTTCTTTTAACCAAGAAGTTATCGTTGCTTCTGCAACACTTTCTCCCATTTTAGGTAATTTCAATTCAAATCTTGCCATTATTATCTGTTTTTACAGAATGCAAAAGTACGAAAATTCGTTGATTTTTTAACTTTTTTAACTCTTAAAATAATATTAAAGAATAAATTCATTTTATATTATTCATAATATTATTATTTAAAAACACTATTTTAATAAATAAAACACAATAAAAAACCAATTTCAATATCATTTACACAAAACAAACTATATCAGAAGTAATTCTTTTTTTTAAACTAAAATATGTAACCTCTTTAAGGAGATACCTTTAAATTTTATTTATATTTGATTTTAGATTAAAAAAAATTGAACAATACACTAAGAAATTTAAATTTTATATTCTCTTGGCGACCTTATCAAGCAAAAGTTCTAAAAAACTTTGATAAGTTTATAGACGATAATCATTTTCATATTATTGCTCCGCCAGGTTCTGGAAAAACTATTTTAGGTCTCGAATTAATTAGAAGAGTTCAAAAAAAAACACTTATTTTAACACCTACTTTAACTGTAAGAAATCAATGGGAAAATAGGTTACAAACTTTTTTTACAAAAAACACTTCTTTTACTGATTTTTCTTTTGATATAAAAAACCCAAACACACTTACTTTCTCTACCTATCAATCTTTACATTCTTTATATAAATCTTTTAAGGACGAAGCTGATTATTTTCAATTTTTTGAAGATCATAATATTGAAGTTTTAGTTTTGGATGAGGCACATCACCTAAAAAAAGAATGGTGGAATTGTTTATACCAGCTAAAAAAACAATATAATAAAACTGTAATTTCTTTAACAGCAACACCTCCTTACGACAGCACAAATGCTGAAATTAAAAAGTATTTTAGTTTATGCGGAGAGGTAGATGACGAAATTGTTGTACCAGATTTGGTGAAAGAAAAAAACCTTTGTCCGCACCAAGACCTTGTTTATTTGTCTGAACCTTTAGATCATGAAATAAATTTTATTGTTGATTATCGTTTTAAAATAGCCAATTTTGTTGATGAATTATTAATAGATACCGATTTTATCAATTTTCTAAAACAACATCGTTATTATACAGAAACAGAAAAATATATTGATGAAATTTATCAAAACATAGAATTCTTTTCATCTCTATTAATATTTCTCAATCAAACTTCAACTTATATTACACAAGAAAAACTAAGCGTTTTAGGTTTTGAAAAGAATGAAACCATTGAGTTTCCTAAACTTAATAATAATTGGATAGAAATTTTATTACAAAATTTAGTAGTTACAGACAGAAAAAACCTTATTAAAAAGGAAAACTACCTACTAGAATTAGAGAAAAAATTAAGAAAAATTTCTGCTTACAGACAGCTTAAAGTTAACCTTAAAGGAAACAAAACACTTTATAAGTCTTTAACCTCTAGCCCAAGCAAGCTAAATAGTATCTGCAAAATTGTACAACACGAACAAGAAGATTTAAAAGACAGTTTGCGTTGTGTAATTTTATCTGATTATATTAGAAAAGAATATTTAAACACAAACGACTCCGAAATTGAAACAATAAATAAATTAGGAATTCTTCCTATATTTCACAAATTAAGAAAAAGTGTTCGCTGTAAAAACACCATTGCAGTTTTAACTGGCTCTTTAGTTATTATACATCAAAGTATTTTTTCTAAATTACAAGAAAAAGAACCTTTAAATACGTATACCGCAACTCCATTATCTTCAGATAAAGAGTTTTTAATTATCAACACCAATGGTTCTAAAAATAAGAATGTAAATAGCATTACAGAGCTATTTGAATCTGGAGATATCAAAATTTTAATTGGTACAAAATCGTTATTAGGAGAAGGTTGGGATGCTCCCTCCATTAATTCATTAATTTTAGCTTCTGTTGTGGGATCTTTTGTTACTTCTAATCAAATGCGCGGTAGAGCAATTAGAACTCAACAAAATAACCCAAATAAAGTGGGGGTTATTTGGCATTTGGCTTGTGTAGATTTATCTGATAAACGTGGCGGAAAAGACTTAGAAATTTTATCGAGAAGATTTACCGCATTTCTAGGAATTACGTATTCCGAAAAAATAATTATTACCAACGGAGTAGACCGTTTACAAATTCCTACTCAATTAAATTCTGATAGCATCAAAACGTACAATCAACAGAATTTTGAAAGATCAAAAAACAGGAATCAAATAAAAGATAATTGGAAAAAAGCAGTTTCTATTGGTAAAAACATGACGCAAGAAGTTCTTTTTTTAAATCAAGAAAAAGAACACCCCATTACTAAGAAAAAAGTTTTTTACAAAGACTTGGTAAAAAATTTATCGGTAGAAATAATTATTGGTATTTCTTATTTTTTACCTAATTTTCTTCTAAAGAACTTAAACATAATCTTAAATAAGGGTATGTTAGTTTTCTTCTATTCTTTATTAAGTGCGTTTGCACTTACATTTGGATATAAACTAGTTAAAATCGTTCAATTATATATTCGTTATGGTTTTATTTATAAGAAAATAAACAAAATGGGGTTAATTATTTTAGACTCTTTAGTTACTCTAAAATTAATAACAACAGATAAAAATAAAATACATATTTCTACAGAAAAATTAAGCAACGGAAATATTTCTTGCAATATAGAGGGTGCTAATAAACTAGAAAGCCAATTGTTTACAACTGCTTTAGAAGAGTTATTAAAACCTATTGAAAACTCTAAATATGTAATTGTAAAAACAAATTGGTATCGAAAAAAATTAAACATTTCTAACTTTTTTGCAATGCCAGAAATTTTTTCTACCAATAAAAAAACAGCTTTATTATTTCAGAAAAACTGGTTGTATCATTTAGGAAAATCAAAATTAATTTACACTAGAAATAAAATAGGGAGACGCCTATTAATAAAAGCAAGACTTTCTCATATTTATAATCGAGATAAACAAATAACCAAAAAAAATGTCATTTGGAAATAATAAAGTAGTTATACTATTTTGTAATTGTCTATGCTTTCTTTTAAAACTCACAATAAACGATTATCAAAATGAATAAAAAAGAGCTCCATAAACAAAAAAAAGCAGCTTATTACAAGCTACTTTTTGTTTTTAATGGGGGAATATCGTTTTGGGGGATAAATAAATTTGGGGGATTAATTTTCATTTAAAAAACTTACTCAAATATAAATATTTAAGCTATTATATTTATTAAAAATCAAGTAATAAAAAGTAACAATCATATAAATAAAAGTAACAACAAGTAACATTAAAAACATAAAACACTAGCAATTAATTAATTAAAAATAAAAAACCAAAATTCTGGCATTAAACAAAAAAAAGACAAACCGCTAACTATACCCCTAAATTTTGAATAAACACTTCTAATTTTTGATTTTTAGGTATATTCATTTTCTTTCTTATCCGATAACGGGTAACTTTTATAGCATCTGAGCTTGAGTTCCTAATTGATGCAATTTCCTTAACCGATAGATTTAACCTTAGTAAAGCACAAACCTCTCTTTCGGTTTTAGTCAACTCTGAATAAACCGTAAGTAACATATTATCAAAACCATCATTAACAGAATCTATTTTTTTCTTTAGTAATGTTAGTTTACTTTCCGTTGTAATTTGTTGTTGAATTTTAAAAGATAAATCTTTAATATAGTTTTTTACTTCAACAGAATTATATGATTTTCTTTGCTGTTTAAGTTGCGTTAAAAGTTGTTTTAAAAACTCTAATCGCATTGAGTTATCTGCTACTAAATTTTTTACTTCTATTTCAGATCTTTTAAACTTTTGCAATAAAACTTCTTTTTTTATTTTTTCTTTTTCTAAGTTCCCTTCTATTATTTTGTTTTTATTAACTGAATTTCTATAAACTAAAATAACAATAGGAATACTTAATAATAAAAAAGAAGCAATTACAATCAAGTATAACCTCTTATCAAAAGCTTGCTTTTGGTTTATTATTTGTAAATTTTTCTTTTCTAATTTAAGCTTGTTTTGCAGTTCAGCCTCTTCAATTGTATTTGATAATTGAGATTGAAAAATAGAATCTGAATAGATTTTATGTTTTTCTAAATATATATAAGAATTCTTATAATCTTTAAGTACATAATTCAATTTTGCTAGTGAACTATATGATTTTGATAATCGTAGTTTAAAATTGTTTTCTTTAGCTACTATAATAGCAGAATCTAGGTACTTTAAAGCTGTTGTATATTCTCTCAACTTGCTATGAGCAGCTGCTATGTTATGATAATTGACTGTTATAAGTAGTTTATTATTTTCTTTTTTAGCATACTCTAAAACCAAACTTCTAATATCTATTACTTTTTTATATTTACCTTGTTTGTAATATGTATTTGATACATTATTGTAAACATTATAAATTCGATCGTCTTTATTATTTTTTTTAAAAACCTCAAGTGCTTTATTATAGTAGTAAATAGATGAATCCAACTTTTTAAGCCTGGTGTAGTAATTCCCTAAATGTAAATAACCTTTTCCCATTAATTCTTCTTCACTCCCCTTACTGAGTTCTAACCCTCTATTATAAAACTCAAGCTCTTTCTCTTTTTGATCTTTATAGCGATATACATAACCTATATCAAAATGGATAGAAGCAAAACGTACAGAATCATTTGTCTTTTTAAAGATATCTTTTGCTTTATTAAAGTACCTAAGAGAGGTACTTAAATTCCCTTTATTTTTCTCAATAAACCCTAATTTAAGCAAAGCTTTGCCCTCCATAGTATTATTCTTACCCTTTGATAATTGCAAGGCTTCGTTAAAAAAATATTCAGATTTAGGAATATCTTTTGAATAAAAGAATTCTCCACATTCAAATAAAAACTGATCTTTATTTTCATCCGCTTTTATTGATTTAAAAATTTCTTTTTTTGAAAGAAAAATAGAATCTAAATTCTGGGAATTGGTTTTTAAAACAGAAAGAAACAAAAAGAGAACTATAAACTTGTAATACATTTTTTAGATCATTAATATTTTAAGATTTATAAAAACAGTATAAATTATCTATATTTTATAAAAACGAAAACAAAATATAATAAATTATTTTAACAAATATTTGTTAGAACTAATGTTTCTTTAAAATAAAAAAGGCAAAACAATTCGTTTTACCCTTAAAATTTCTATAAAACCCAATCTTTAGGTTTTTCTAAGATAGCTAGCAATCTAGCTTCTTCTGTATTTTCTTCTGGTTGATGATTGTATTTCCATTGCACAATTGGCGGCAAACTCATTAAGATACTTTCTATTCTTCCGTTGGTTTTTAAACCAAAAAGAGTGCCTCTATCATGCACTAAATTAAATTCTACATAACGACCTCTTCTTATTTCTTGCCAATCTTTTTGCGCTCTGGTAAATGCTATTTCTTTTCTTTTTTCTACAATTGGCACATAACTTTCTAAGAAACTATTACCAACTTCGGTTACAAAGTTAAATCTATCTTCTATAGAAAATACTCCTGTTTCTTTTAAATAATCGAAAAACAAACCACCAATTCCACGTGCTTCATTTCTGTGTGCATTCCAAAAATACTCGTCACAAACTTTTTTAAACTTCGGATAAAATTCTGAATGATGCTTATCACAAGCTGTTTTACATGTTTGATGAAAATGAGTTGCATCTTCATCAAATAAATAATACGGAGTTAAATCTTGTCCGCCACCAAACCATTGTGTTACAATATTACCATCATTGTCATACATCTCAAAATAACGCCAATTTGCATGTACCGTTGGTATAAAAGGATTTATTGGATGCAATACTAAACTTAAACCACAAGCAAAGAAATTACCTTCTTTAACCTTAAACTGCTTTCTTAATGCTTCTGGTAATTCGCCAAAAACTTTAGAAATATTTACACCACCTTTTTCAAAAACGCCTCCATTTTCAATTACACGAGTTCTGCCTCCTCCGCCTTCTTTTCTTTCCCAAATATCTTCTTGAAATTTTGCAACTCCATCTACTTCTTCTAATTTAGAAGTAATTGTATTTTGAAGATTTTCTATGTATTTATAAAATTGCTCTTTCATTTTCTTTATTTAATAAGGCTACTGTTTTTACAGATGCTGCGGTTACCGATAATGGTAAAACAATAATAAACCCTAAAACAGGAATTAATAAACACAGCATAAAAATAATGCCATTTCCTATAGAAACGCCTTTATTTTTACCTACAAAATTGATGCTTTCTTTATAGTTTAAATGTCTCTCTAAAGTATAATCCATATTACCAAAACCAGCATAATAAGCTTGTACCAAAAATAAAACGACAGTAAAAACTAACCCAATAATAGGTATAAAACTTAGCAATAACAATGGTATTGTAAATAATATTTCTTTTGATAAGTTTCTTAAACTGATTCTAACACCTCTAATTAATTGCTCCTG
Source organism: Polaribacter staleyi (assembly GCF_038024045.1). NCBI lineage: Bacteria > Pseudomonadati > Bacteroidota > Flavobacteriia > Flavobacteriales > Flavobacteriaceae > Polaribacter > Polaribacter staleyi. The sequence goes on from NZ_CP150665.1 coordinate 1,017,093, forward strand.
GAAGGTAGTTTTTCTATGGTTATGCTTAAAACTTCCATTAAGATGAGTTTCTATTTTTTCTGAAACAGGGCTCATAAATGGTGCGGATAGCGCCATTACAATATGTTTATATAATAGAAAACCAATAACTAAAACAAAAACAGCACCTATAAAAGAAGCAATGGTTGTTACTGTTTCTTTACCCCAATCCCAAATCCATATTTTGGCTAAAAAATCACCTATATTATCTGATAATCCATAAGCAGTAAAACCAATAATTGTTGCGGTTACAAGGCTAATTACAATTGGAACAATAAAATATTTCCAAAGTTTTAATTTAGAAATTAAACCAAAAGAACCTACATAAGCTTGTATTCCTGAAAGTATATTTTTAATCATTAGCGTTGGTTTGCGTTAGCGATTGAAATGACATCCTTTTTGCTTTTTATGCAAAAAGATATAATGGAAAGCGCGACTTTATGCTGATTTTTCTCAGTATAAAGTAACGCCCAAAATTGTTACTTAAATCATTGTTTTATTACAATACGAAGCACTTTCAAAGTCTCCAACATTCATAGAAATAACGGGTACTTTTGGAAACAAGGTAGTTAAAGTAGCTACAATTGCATAAGAAAGATCTGATTTTTGTTCTTCTGTTCTTCCTTCCATTATATTTCCAAAAACATGAATAAAATCTGCCGATTCACTTTGTACCAAAGAATGTTTAAACGGATTTAAGCGTACTTTAATATCATCTCTTTCAAATAAACCCGTAGAAAAAGCCGTTTCAAAAACGGCTTCTAAAATTTTTCTTGGTTCTCGTAATTCTAAAATGTTTTCTGAACAATCTAAAATAAAATGCGGCATTCTTAATTTGCTTTATATTCTTTTACAGCATCGATAAATGCTTTTGCGTTTTCTAACGGAATGTTTGGTAAAATACCATGGCCTAGATTTACAACTAATCTGTCTTTACCAAATTCATTAATCATTTGGTGTACCATTTTTTTGATTACCCCTGGTGGAGAGAACAATCTTGTTGGATCGAAATTACCTTGTAAGGTAATTTTTCCGCCAGATAAATAACGGGCGTTTCTTGCAGAACACGTCCAATCTACACCTAATGCAGAAGCGCCAGATTTAGACATTTCGTCTAAAGCAAACCAACATCCTTTACCAAATGCAATAACAGGAGTTTCGTCTTTTAAAGCATCGATAATTTGTTGCATATATTGCCAAGAAAATTCTTGATAATCTACTGGAGATAACATTCCTCCCCAAGAATCAAAAACTTGAACAGCATCTACACCTGCTGCAACTTTAGCTTTTAAATACGCAATGGTTGTATCTGTAATTTTTTGCAATAAACTATGTGCAACTACAGGGTTTGTAAAACATAATTCTTTTGCTTTGTCAAAGTTTTTAGAACCTTGCCCTTGTACACAATAACATAAAATTGTCCAAGGTGAACCTGCAAAACCAATTAACGGCACCTCATCATTCAATTTTTCTTTAGTCGCTTTAATTGCTTCCATTACGTAACCTAAAGTTTGGTGAACATCAGGAATAATTACGCTATCTAAATCTTTTTGAGTACGAATAGGATTTGGTAAATAAGGTCCAAAATTGGGTTTCATTTCCACTTCAATATTCATTGCTTGTGGAATGACCAAAATATCTGAAAACAGAATGGCAGCATCCATACCAAATCTACGAATTGGTTGTACTGTAATTTCTGATGCTAATTCTGGAGTTTGACAACGTGTAAAGAAATCGTACTTTTTTTTGATTTCTTGAAATTCTGGTAAATATCTTCCTGCTTGACGCATCATCCAAACTGGTGGACGGTCTACAGTTTCTCCTTTTAAGGCTCTTAAAAATAAATCGTTTTTTATCATGATTTTAAACGCAAAGGCGCTATGTTTTTTCGCAGAGTTCGCAAAGGTTTTATAAATACTTCTTAACGCACATTGCGCTTACCTTTGCATTTTCGCGGTTAATTTTACAAATTATTTACTACTCTTTTAATACCGTATTTTATTAAAGCAACGTTAAAATTAATTAACAAACCTAATTTACATTCTGATAGCTTTAGATAAGTTAAAACTTGAGCTAAATGAACGTCATTTATACTTTCTACTGATTTTAACTCAACAATTACTTTATCTTCAACTATTAAATCTATTCTATAACCTACATTGAGTTTTACTTCTTCATAAACTAAAGGCAATGCTTTTTGTTTTTCTACTTTTAGATTCCTCTTACCTAACTCATAAAACAAACATTCTTCATAAGAACTTTCTAAAAGACCTGGACCTAAAGCTCTATGAACTTTTAAAGCGCAGTCTACAATAATTTTAGAGATTTCGTTCTCAGTCATTTTTTTTGTTTAAACGCAGAGGCGCTGAGTTTTTCGCAAAGGTCGCAAAGGTTTTATAAATATTTCTTTGCGACCTTTGCGCTTTCATTTGTCTCTTTGCGGTTAAGCTTTCATTTTAGAAACAGCTAACATACCCTTATCAATTGCTTCTGCTATTTTCTTTATATCCTTGTCTGATAAAGCAGATGATAAAAACCATGCTTCAAACTGACTTGGCGGTAAGAAAACTCCGTTTTTGATCATTTCCCAAAAGAAAACAGCAAACTTTTTTGTATCAGACAATTGTGCCTCCACAAAATTAGTTACTTCACTATTTACAAAGAAAGGATTTAACATAGAACCAAATCTATTTACCGTTAAAGCTACATTGTATTTCTTAGCAGTTTCTAATAAAATTACTTCTAAAATAGCCCCTGTTTCTTCGAACTTTTTATACGGATTTTGTTTTTTCAATTCCGTTAAAGTAGCAATTCCTCCTGCCATTGCAATTGGATTTCCACTTAACGTTCCTGCTTGATACATTCCGCCTAAAGGTGCAACTTCTTGCATAATTTCTTCTCTTGCTCCGTATGCCCCCACTGGGAAACCTCCTCCAATAACTTTACCTAAACACGTAATATCTGCTTCTACGCCTAATAACTCTTGTGCTCCACCAAATTTAGAACGGAAACCGGTCATTACTTCATCAACAATTAACAACGCTCCTTTTGTTTCTAAATACGCCTTTAATTCTGCTAAGAAATTATTTTCAGGAACTACAACGCCCATATTACCTGCAATTGGTTCAATAATTACACCTGCAATATTATCGTCGTTTTCGAAATGTTTTTTTACACTTTCTAAATCATTATAATTAGAAATTAATGTATTTTTTACAGCTCCTTCTGGCACTCCTTTAGAACCAGGTAAACTTAATGTTGCTAAACCAGAACCAGCTGCTACTAATAAAGCATCTTGATGACCATGATAACAACCTGCAAATTTTATAATTTTATCCTTTCCGGTAAAGGCTCTTGCTAAACGGATTCCACTTAAAACAGCTTCTGTACCAGAATTTACAAAACGTACTTTGTCCATTCCTGGAAAAGCATCGCAAACTATTTTTGCTAATTTAATTTCGTTTTCTGTAGATGCTCCAAAAGAATATCCATTTTTCAATGCTTTTTCAACAGCTTTTTGCACTTTTTTATGGCGATGACCTAAAATCATTGGTCCGTAAGAAAGCACTAAATCTACATATTTATTACCATCAACATCTGTAATTTTAGTTCCTTTTGCTTTTTTGATAAACAACGGATTACCACCCACTGATGAAAATGCTCTTACAGGAGAATTTACACCTCCAACAAGGTTCACCAATCCTTTTTTATATAATTTTTCTGATTTTTTGAATTCCATAATTGTTTTATTTACAATGTCAGTTCGAGTGTTTTTATGTAGCTTTTGCGAAATAAAAATGTATCGAGAACTTCTTAATATATCATCTCGATACAAATTTGTTCATTCTTCACAAATTCACTCGATGTGACAGCACGTGTTACTATTTCTTCAACAATACTCTCGCTGCTTCTTTTGCAAAATACGTAATAATAATGTCTGCGCCTGCTCTTTTCATAGATAGTAAGCTTTCCATCATTACTTTTTCGCCATCAATCCAACCTTTTTCTGCTGCGGCTTTTACCATAGCATATTCTCCACTTACATTGTAACATGCAATCGGACGATCGAAACTATTTTTTAAATCTCTAATAATATCTAAATAAGACAATGCTGGTTTTACCATTAAAATATCGGCTCCTTCTTGATCATCAAAAGTAGCTTCACGCATTCCTTCATCTCTGTTTGATGGATCCATTTGATACGTTCTTCTGTCTCCAAATGTTGGTGCAGAATCTGCAGCATCTCTAAAAGGACCATAAAATGCAGATGCATATTTTACAGAATATGCCATAATTGGCAAGTTAACAAAACCTGTATTGTCTAAAGATTGACGAATCATATCAATAGTACCATCCATCATTCCGGAAGGCGCCACCATATCTACTCCTGCTTTTGCATGAGAAATTACTTGTTTTGCAATATTTACTAAAGTAGCATCATTATCTACATCATTATCATGTATAATTCCGCAATGACCATGAGAAGTATATTCGCAAAAGCAAACGTCTGTAATTACATATAAGCTCGGATAATTTTTCTTGATAAAACGAATTGCTTGTTGCATAATTCCGTTATCATTCCACGTCTCGGTTCCTTCATCATCTTTTTCTGATGGAATTCCGAACAATAAAACTGCGGGTATATTTAAAGAAACAACCTCATCTAATTCTTTAGAAATTCTATCTAAAGAGAAACGTTTGATTCCTGGCATAGAAACAATTTCTGTTTCTACATTTTCTCCTTCTTCAATAAAAAGCGGATAGATAAAATCATCTACAGATAATTTAGTTTCTCTAACCAATCTTCTAATTCCTTCTGATTTTCTTAATCTTCTTGTTCTGAACATAAATTTTTAGCTTATGTCAGGTCGAGCGCAGTCGAGACCTAATTAATAAAACCTCTCGACTGCGCTCGAGGAGACATTCTCTATTATTTAGAGAAATAATTATTTACTAATTCTAAAACACTATCTACACTTGGCATATTGGCAACCTCTACTTTCTCAAAATATTTTCTAGCCTCTACTGCTGTAGTTTCTCCAATACAAAAAGCAACTCTATCTGGATTGTTCTCTTCTAAATAACTTTCTATACCAGAAGGACTGTAAAATAAAACTCCAGAAACATCATCAGCTATTTTTTCTGAGCTTAACATTGTTTTATAAGCCTCTACTTCGTTTACAGAAATATCATGAGCTTTTAAGTAGGTTGGTAAAACGTCTAATCTTACGTTACTACAAAAATAGGTTACATTTTTATTTTCTAATGCTGTTGCTAAGTATTCTGCTAATTTCTTAGCATTTTTGGCAACATGTGCCACTTTACCAATTCTATTTTCAATCAGTTTTTTTGTTCTTCTACCAACACAATAAATATTCTTAAAATTCATTTCATCTCTTGTGAAAGAATTTAAAAGTGCTTCTACTCCATTTTGACTAGTAATAACAACATTTTCGATTTCTTTTTTCATCACTTTAGCAGGAATTCTGTTAAAACGAATTTTAATAAAATCGCTATCTGTGATACCAATAGTTGAAGATAAAGTTTCTTTTTGAAGCTCTGATAATTTTTTAGTAGAATAAATCTTTTGTAAAGGTTCTACAGCTTCTGCAGCATCTTCTGCCATCAACTCTTTCCCTCCTTTATTAATTATATAGTCTGCACAATCTTTGGCCAAATAACGATGGCTTCCCATTTTTGCATTCTTAGTAACCGTAATTTTTTTAGAACCGTCTTTTTTTAGTAGAACTCCCTTAAAAACAATTTCTTCAGTTCTTGCATCTACATATGCCAAAGCGCCAATTGGTGCCGTACAACCTCCTTCTAAAAGGTTTAAGAATTCTCTTTCTATACCAACACAAACTTTAGTTTCGTAATGGTTTAATTGCTCGCAAGCATCTTTAACAAAATCATCTTTTTCTAAACAAGTAACCATAATAGCTCCTTGAGCAGGTGCAGGAATCATCCACGTTAACGGAATTGCTTCTGCATCTCTTAAGCCTAATCTTTCTAAACCTGCTGCAGCAAAAATTGCTCCGTTCCAAGTTTCACTATTGTCTAATTTCTCTAAACGGGTATTTACATTTCCTCGTAAATCTTCTACTCTATGCGTAGGATAACGATCTAACCACATTGCTTTTCTACGTAAACTACCCGTTGCAATAACTCCATTTGGCTGACCAAAAAACTCTTCGTTATCTTTTAACACCAATAAATCTATATAATCTGCACGTTTTAAAACAGCAGCCTGCATAATTCCTTCTGGCAAAACGGTAGGTACATCTTTAAGAGAATGTACAGCAATATCAATATCACCATTTAACATAGCAACATCTAAATTTCTTGTAAAAACACCGGTAACACCTAAATCATATAAAGGTTTATCTAAAACAATATCTCCTAGAGATTTTATAGGTACCAGCTCAGACTCATAGCCTAACTCCGTTAATTCATTGCGCACTTTATTAGCTTGCCAAAGCGCTAATTGGCTATCGCGAGTTCCTATTCTTATTATTTTCTGCATGGAGTTATTTGATTAAGATTTAAAAACCTTATTAATTACTTGTAGGCTTTGTGAAACAGATGTTTCTTCATCTTTTAAATGTTTCACAAACTGTGTGGTTATTTTCTGAATAAAACGTGAAGTTAAGATTTCTGCTTGATTTTCATCAAAACCAGCAATCTTTTTCTTCTGAAAATTAATTTCATCGTTTGTAATATTTTCTAATGATTTCTTTAAAGCTGCAATTGCAGGTGTAAATCGTCTATGATTTAACCATTCATTAAACTCTGCTTTATGGGTATCTATAATTGCTTCTGCAAACGGTACTTCTTTCTGGCGAACCGCCAAAGTTTCATCTGTAATCTTAGAAAGTTCATCAATATTTACTATTGATACTCCTTTAAAATCTGTAACATCTTTTGCCACGTTTTCTGGCATAGATAAATCTAAGATTAACAGCTCTTTGTTTTCAGCAATATGTTCTTTTGTTATGGTAGGTTTATCGGATCCAGTAGAAACAATTAAAACATCTGCTTGTGCTATTTCTTCTTTTAAATTAGCAATTACAGCTTTTCTAATTGTTGTGTGTTCTTTAACAAATTCTGATGTTTTTTCTTCTGTTCTGTTAATTAAACACACCGACTTATTTTGGGTGTACTCTGCTAAATTTTTACAGGTATGTTTCCCCATTTTACCCAAACCAAAAACTAAAATATTTTTAGTATTGTAGCCTGGTAAATTTTTAATAAGGTATTGAATGGCTGCATAAGAAACAGAAGTAGTACCAGAACTTAATCTAGTTTCATTTTTAACTCTTTTACTTGCTTGTAGTACAGAGTTAATTAATCTTTCTGAATACGCATTGGTCGTTTTTAAAGATTTTGCCATTTTAAACGACTGTCTTAATTGACCTACAATTTCGTAATCTCCTAAAATCTGACTTTCTAACCCAGTACCAATTCTAAATAATTGTTGTATTGCTTCTTGGTCTTTATAAACGTTAGAAACTTTAGAAAACTCTTCTATTGTTCCTTCAGAAAACTCACATAACAATTCTATTAGTTGACAAGGACGTTCTGCAAAACCACTAATTTCTGTTCGGTTACAAGTAGATATAATAAAAACACCTTCGTATCCTTTTTCTTTAGAAAGTTCTAACAACAGGGATTGGTTTTCTTTTGATAAAGAAAATTTTCCGCGCGTGTTAGCATCCGCTTTTTTGTAACTAACGCCAATATTATAAAAGTGCTCTTGCCTGTGCTCTTGCATATAATTCTAAAAGTTGGACAAAAGTATAAACTTCAATTAGAAAAAAATGTCGCTTAAAGGACTTTTTATAACGTTATATGTTTTTTACTTAATTTTTATTTATAAAACAACCGAAAAGCAGTACTTTTGCTACAGAATTAAGTTTTTAATTGTTTTTATATAGAACCATTCTAAATAAAAAACTTCAAATCAAAAAGATTATTTATGTTCAAAAATGTCGGAGAAAGTACATTTGAAGAAATTACTTTAGAAAAAGGTTTTTATGTGCTTCATTTTCAGAACGAAAGTAAAGAAATAGAGAATTTTGATAGAAAAATTAACAATGCTTTTATACAAATTCATTTTTGCTTAAGAGGAAAAGCTAAATTTTTATTTAATAACGGCACCTATTCTTTTGATGTTTTAGACAATAGAGCCATATTATTATACAACCCACAAGGTGTTTTACCCATCAATTTAGAAATTCAACCTAAAACAACATTGGTTTCACTATTAATTTCTATTGAAAAATTTCACTCACTATTCTCTAAAGAATCTGGTTATATCCCTTTTTTAAGTGATGAAAATAGCAATAAAAAATATTATGATGATACAGAAATAAAATCTTCGGTTGCTAGGGTTTTACAAGAAATCATCAACTCTAAAACCAATAATTCTATTAGAGATTTATTTGTTAGAGGAAAAGTATATGAGCTTTTAAGCCTTCATTTTCAGAAAGAAGAAAACTTAGAAGGTGAGTTTTGTCCTTTTTTGGTTGATGAACAAAACGTACTTAAAATTAGAAAAGCCAAAGAAATTATTATTGCTAGAATGGCAGAACCACCTAGTTTACAAGAATTAGCTAATGAAATTGGTCTAAATATTAAAAAACTAAAAGAAGGTTTTAAACAAATTTACGGCGATACCGTGTACAGTTTTCTATTAGACTATAAAATGGAATATGCTAGAAAGTTATTAGAAAGTAATCAATTTAACGTAAATGAAGTGGGCGTAAAAATTGGTTACAGTACAGCAAGTCATTTTATTGCAGCCTTTAAAAAGAAATTTGGCACCACACCTAAAAAGCACGTATTAAGCAGTAAGCAGTAAGCAGTAAGCAGTAAGCAGTAAGCAGTAAGCAGTAAGCAGTAAGCAGTAAGCAGTAAGCAGTAAGCAGTAAGCAGTAAGCAGTAAGCAGTAAGCAGTAAGCAAAATTAAAAAAATTGAAACTTTAAACTTTGAACTTTTTAACTTTTTAACTTTTTAACTTTTTAACTTTTTAACTTTGAAACTTTTTAACTTTGAAACTTTTTAACTTTGAAACTTTTTAACTTTGAAACTTTAAACTTTAAACTTTGAAACTAAACTAACTTGGAACAATTAACACATTACGACATAGAAAACAATCAAAAACAGTTTCCAATAACAATTGTTTGCGATGCTATAAGAACACCAGAAAACATAGGTATGTGTTTTAGAATTTCTGAAAGTTTTGGAGTACAAAAAATCTATTTTCATGAAGCTTCCCCTTCTACAGAAAATAGAATTGTAAAAAAAACTGCCAGAAATACGGTAAATCAAATTCAACATGAGGTTTACAATAATTTCGAAGCCCTTATAAATCAATTAAAAGCAGAAGGTAACACAATTATTGGAATAGAAATTACTGATAAAAGTATCGATATTCAAGATTTTAATTTTAAAAATCACAAGAAAATAGTTTTACTTTTGGGAAGCGAAAGAAACGGAATTGAAAATGTAGATTTATTAGACCATACCATTGCCATACCAATGTTTGGTAGAAACTCTAGTATGAATGTAATACACAGTTTAGCAATAACGTTGTATGAAGTAACTAATCAATTAACAGTAAGCAGTAAGCAGTAAGCAAAAATAAAAAATTAAAACTTTGAACTTTAAACTTTAAACTTTGAACTTCAACTTTAAAAACTTTGAAACTTTTTTAAATGAAAGGAATATTACTTAACAATTTAGGATCACCAGATTCTACAGACACCAAAGATGTAAAAAAATATTTAGGTGAATTTTTAATGGATGAACGAGTTATAGACATTCCGTATTGGAAACGTTGGTTACTAATTAACGGAATTATCTTAAAAACAAGACCTAAAAAATCTGGTGCCGCATACAAAAAAATCTGGTGGAAAGAAGGCTCTCCGTTAGTGGTAATCTCTCAAAGATTTACAGACAAAGTGGTTAAAAAAGTAGATTTACCTGTTGCTTTGGCAATGCGTTACGGCTCTATGACCATGGAAAAAGGTATCAAAGAATTGGTAGATAAAGGAGTTACAGAAATCTTTTTAGCACCATTATATCCGCATTACGCAATGTCTTCTTATGAAACCGTAGTTGTAAAAGCAGAAGAAATTATCGCTGAGAAATATCCACAGATAAAATTAGACGTTTTACCGGCTTTTTATAACGAACCAGATTATATAAAAGCAATGAGTAACAACATTGCCAATCATTTAAAAGGTTTCGATTACGATCATATTTTATTTTCTTATCACGGAATTCCAGAACGTCATATCTTAAAATCAGACGTTACTAAAAACCACTGTAAAATAGATGGTTCTTGTTGCGAACGAAATTCGGTTGCACACCACACCTGTTACAGACATCAATGTTTTGAAACCACAAAAGAAATTGCAAAAACATTAAACTTAAAAGAAGGTACCTACAGCAATTCTTTTCAGTCTCGCTTATTAAAAGACCCTTGGTTAAAGCCTTATACAGATTTTGAACTAGAGAAATTTCCATCAGAAGGAAAAAAGAAACTAGCCGTAATTACACCTGCTTTTGTGGCAGATTGTTTAGAAACTTTAGAGGAAATTGCTATGGAAGGAAAAGACGAATTCCTTAAATTTGGAGGTACAGATTATAAACACATCCCATGTATGAATGATAATGATGATTGGGTAGATGTTATGGTTAAATGGATTAACGATTGGAAAAATAAATAAAATTATAAGTAGCTATTTCCTGCTTTCCGCTATATCTTTTTTCTTCTGTTCTCGATACAAATTTGCAAAAAAGCAAATTCACTCGAACTGACAGAAAAAAGGATGCCGCTTCAATCAGGGCTAAACTTGTTTGCAAACCAATAGCAAAACTTATAACATATTCAAGTATTCAATATGTCATTTCGAAATAAGCTTTTTTTAAGCGATTTAGAAATCTCATTATAAGTAAAACTTAAATTATTCCTCGTTCTTCTAACAGAATGAGGTTAATTAGAATAAATAAAATTAAAAATCATGAGTCTTTATTATATCAAAGCCTTACATATTATTTTTGTAGTTACTTGGTTTGCTGGGTTATTCTATATTATTCGATTATTTATGTACCATGTTGAAGCAGAAAAAAAAGACGAACCAGCAAAAGAAATTTTACAAACTCAATACAAATTAATGAGCAAAAGGTTGTGGTATATTATAACTTGGCCTTCAGCTATTTTAACTTTTATTTTAGGCTTTTGGACCTTATATCATTTTCCAGAATACTTATCTGAACCTTGGATGTTAGTAAAACTATCTTTTGTATTAGCCCTATATGTTTACCACGGATTTTGTCATAAAATATATAAACAATTACAACAAGATGTTATAAAATATACCGCATTCAAACTAAGAATTATAAACGAAGTACCTACAATAATTCTATTTGCTGTTGTATTTTTAGTAACATTAAAAAATGCTGTAAATTGGATTTGGGGTGTTGTTGGTATTATTCTTTTTGGAGTTTTACTAATGTTAGGCATTAGACTCTACAAAAAAATAAGAGCCAAAAGATCTTGGGAAAAAGCAGAAAGAGAAGTTTTAGAAAGTGATAAAAGTAGAGAATAGTAACATTTTTCAATCCCAGTTACTCAACTGCCAACTGAATACTGTTAACTAATAATAGTTACCCTCTTATACTTTGCTCAAACGGAATTCTATTAACAATAGACCTTCCTAAAGTAACCTCGTCGGCATATTCTAATTCATCACCCACAGAAATTCCACGTGCAATTGTAGATGTTGTAATTTCAAATTTTTCTATTTGCCTAAAAATATAAAAGTTGGTAGTATCTCCTTCCATGGTAGAACTTAAGGCAAAAATTAATTCTTTAACTTCTCCACTTTCTACCTTACGTACCAAAGATTCTATCTGTAAATTTTGAGGACCAATGCCTTCAATAGGCGATATTTTACCTCCCAAAACATGGTACAAACCATTAAATTGCGACGTACTTTCAATTGCCATTACATCACGAATATCTTCTACAACACACACAATTTCTGGATTTCTTTTTACATTATTGCAAATATCACACAATTCCGTATCAGAAATATTATGGCATTTTTCGCAAGTTTTTACATCATTTCTTAAATGCAATAAAGCCTCCGTTAAAAACTTTGTATTATCCGACGGTTGCTTTAACAAATGTAAAACCAAACGCAATGCAGTTCGTTTTCCAATTCCTGGTAAACGAGACACTTCGTTTACTGCATTTTCTAAAAGTTTTGATGAAAAATCCATAGCCAGCAAAATTACAATTTTAAAGAGAAAAAAGAAGAAAGAACTTAGAGAAAAGAAAGTCTTTTTACAAACGAAGCTCACGCTACGCTATTCATTATTTTCTTTGTGCACTTTTGTATATTCTATTCTCTAAAAATCCTATATTCGTACATTTTAATAGAACATTCGTAATTTATCAAATGCAACCACTCTATATCTTATTATTAATAGTCGCTTATTTTTCTGTATTAATATTCATTTCTTACATCACCGGAAAATCTGCAGACAACAAAACTTTTTTTAAAGCAAATAATTCTTCACCTTGGTATTTAGTTGCCTTTGGTATGATTGGCGCTTCCCTTTCTGGGGTTACTTTTATCTCCGTTCCTGGTTGGATAGAAGCACAAAGCATGAGTTATTTTCAAATGGTTTTAGGCTATGTTCTTGGATATGCTGTAATTGGTTTGGTTTTACTACCACTCTACTATAAACTAAATCTAACATCCATTTACAGTTATTTAGATGATCGTTTTGGCAATTACTCATACAAAACAGGTGCAAGTTTTTTTCTACTTTCTAGAGTAGTTGGAGCTGCCTTTAGGCTTTTTTTAGTTGCAAATGTCTTACAAGTTATTCTATTTGATGCCTACGGTATTCCGTTTTGGGTAACCGTTTCTATTACTATTTTATTAATTTGGTTGTACACTTTTAAAGGCGGTATAAAAACAATTGTTTGGACAGATACTTTACAAACCTTATTTATGTTAGTTGCAGTTGGAGTTTGTATTTACACTATTTCTGGTGAAATGAAAATTGACAATCTATTTACTTACGTTGCAGATAGTGAATTGTCTAAAACATTCTTTTTTGAGGATGTAAATGCAGGAAATTATTTCTGGAAACAGTTTTTATCAGGGGCATTTATTGCTGTTGTAATGACAGGTTTAGACCAAGATATGATGCAAAAAAACTTAACGTGTAGAAACTTAAAAGACGCGCAAAAAAACATGTTTTGGTTTACAATTGTTTTAGTAATTGTTAACTTTTTCTTTTTAGCTTTAGGTGTTTTACTAACAGATTATGCACAACAAAACGGAATTGATGCACACAAAGACCAACTTTTTCCAATAATAGCCACCCAAGGAAACCTTGGTTTGGCTACTGCCCTATTTTTCTTATTAGGTTTAATTGCAGCAGCCTATTCTAGTGCAGATTCTGCCTTAACATCTTTAACTACTTCTTTTAGTATCGATATATTAGAAATTGATAAAAAGAAAGACAAAAATGAGCAAGAAAAAATTAGAAAGAAAATTCATATTATGTTCTCTTTTATATTAATTGCAACCATTCTAATTTTTAAATATTTTATTGCGGATGCAAGTGTAATTGCAAAAATATTTACGTTTGCAGGCTATACCTACGGCCCTTTATTAGGCTTATATGCTTTTGGAATGTTTACCAAAATGAATGTAAAAGATAAAATTGTACCTGCAATTTGTTTAATTGCACCAATTCTTACCTTTATAATTAGCTATTATTCTAAAGAAAAATTAGGGTTCGATTTTGGCTTCTTTGTATTGGTATTAAATGGAGCATTAACTTTTCTTGGTTTATATTTAGTGAAAAAAGAACAGAAATCTAACAGGCTATAAAACTGAATATCTCTATAAAATGAAAAAAACGATTTCCATTATTGGAAGTGGACCTTCCTCACTGCTTTTAGCTGCTTTTTTAGATACAAAAAAATTTGAGGTTACTATTTACGAAAAAAATAAAACAGCAGGTAGAAAACTATTAGTTGCAGGAAAAGGCGGATTTAATTTAACACACTCAGAACCTATTGCTCATTTTATAGAACGCTATACACCCACTTTTTTTTTAAAGGATGCATTACTTAGTTTTACCAACGATGATTTTAGAAATTGGCTACAAAGTATTGGGGTTCCAACTTATATAGGCAGCAGTAAACGAATCTACCCAGAAGAAGGTATAAAACCAATAACGGTTATCAATACTATTTTAAAACATTTAAAAGAAAAAGGAATTAGCTTTAAATACGAACATACTTTTTCGGGTTGGGATGCTCAAAATAATTTAATTTTAAATAATAAAATAACTCCTTCTGATTACACTGTCTTTTCTTTAGGGGGTGCCAGTTGGCGAGTTACAGGGTCTAACGGAAGTTGGTTAGAAACATTTCAAAAAAAAGAGGTAACCACCATCCCTTTTGAAGCATCAAACTGTGCTGTAAATATTGATTGGAAATCTAATTTCATCAACCAAAACGAAGGAAATCCTTTAAAAAACATCACTATTACTTGTGATAATAAAACACAAAAAGGAGAAGCTATAATTACAAAGTTTGGCTTAGAAGGAAATGCTATTTACGGGTTGAGTCCGCAAATTAGAACTCAATTAAAATCATCAGAAAAAGCAAGTATTTATATCGATTTTAAACCGATGTTAAGCTTAGAGAACATCATCTCTAAAGTGATAAATTCTACTTTTAAAAACACCACACAAGTTTTAAAAAAAGAATTAAAACTTAGCAATTCACAAATAGAACTTTTAAAAACAACGCTTTCTAAAGAAGATTATTTAGACATTGTAACTTTATCAAAAAACATTAAAAATTTCCCTTTAGAAATTATAGGTTTAGGCAATATAAACGCAGCGATTTCTACGGTTGGAGGCATTGATTTAAATGCTGTAGATACTCATTTTCAGCTACATAAAATTAAGAATCAATATTGTATAGGAGAAATGTTAAATTGGGATGCGCCTACTGGAGGATATTTAATTCAGGGATGTGCTAGTTCTGGAGTTTATCTTGCAAAACATTTTAATAAAATTGCATAAAAAAGGGCGTTTTAGAATGTTTGTACTCTTAAAATATTCTGTATTTTTACTTTATCCAATTAAAAAGAATGTCTAAAGATTTAAGTAACTATAGAAAATCCTACGAAAAGCAAGAACTTTTAGAAAGTACTTGTCCAGAAAACCCAATAGAATTATTTCAAACTTGGTTTATTAACGCAGATACCTCTAACATGGTTGATGAAAGCAACGCAATGACCGTTTCTTCTATTGGTTTAGATGGTTTCCCTAAAAGTAGAGTTGTTTTATTAAAAAGATTTACTTGGGAAGGTTTTATTTTTTACACCAATTACAATTCGGAAAAAGGAAAAGCCATTGCTGCTAACAATAACATCTGTTTGTCTTTCTTTTGGCCTGCATTAGAACAGCAAATTATTATAAAAGGAACCGCAGAAATATTAGCAGAAAATTTATCTGACGGTTATTTTGAATCGAGACCAGACGGAAGTAAATTAGGAGCTTGGGCTTCTAACCAAAGTGCTGTTGTTGCCTCTAGAGAAGAATTAGATACTCTTTTAAAAACTTTTGAAAAAAAGTTTGAAGGACAAGAAATTGTAAGACCAAAACATTGGGGAGGCTATTTAGTAAAACCAATTTCTATAGAATTTTGGCAAGGGAGACCCAATAGAATGCACGATAGAATAAGATACACTTTAGAAGAAGATTTTTCTTGGAAAAAAGAAAGATTAGCGCCATAAATTTTTATATTTACAACTCAACAATTAAAATTTAATGAAAACATTATACATTGTTAGACATGCTAAATCTTCTTGGGAATACTCAGGAATAGAAGATATTGACAGACCTCTAAAAAAACGCGGAATAAAAGACGCACATTTAATGTCTAAATTCTTAGCAAAAGAAGTTGGCAGACCAGACGTATTTGTATCAAGTAGTGCTAATAGAGCATTGCATACAGCCGTTATTTTTTGCGAAAATTTTGAATACCCTTTATCTAACCTAAAAATTAAAAAACAATTATACAGCTTTAGCGATGGATATTTGGTAAAAACTGTAAATGCGCTAGATGATGGTTTTAATTCTGCCATAATATTTAGCCATGATCATGGTATCAATACATTTGTAAATAAATTTGGTAACAAACCCATTTCTCATGTATCCACTTGTGGTGTTATTGGTATTCAGTTTGAAGAAAAACACTGGAAAAACATAAAAAAAGGGAAAACTTTTTTAATAGATTTCCCTAAAAATCATAAATAAAATAGTTTGTTAGAAATTAAAAAATACGGTGCAATTGACATTGGTTCTAATGCAATTAGATTGCTTATTGCCAATGTTATTGTATCCGAAGACAAAGAACCTCAATTTAAAAAATCTTCTTTAGTACGTGTTCCTATTCGTTTAGGAGCAGATGCTTTTGTTGGAGAAGGTACTATCAGCGAAAAAAACATCTCAAGAATGATTCATGCTATGGAAGCATTTAAATTATTAATGGATGTTCATGGTGTAGAAAGATACAAAGCCTGCGCAACATCTGCCATGAGAGAAGCAGAAAACGGCAAAGAAGTAGCTTCAAGAATATTAAAAGAAACAGGTGTACAAATTGATATTATTGGCGGAAAAGAAGAAGCTGCTATTATTTCATCTACAGACCTAAATCAATTAATAGAAGGAGATAACTCTTATTTATATGTAGATGTTGGTGGTGGTAGTACAGAATTTACCATTTTTTCTGAAGGAAAAATTCTTACATCAAAGTCTTTTAAAATGGGTACAGTACGTTTGTTAAATAATAAAAAGTCCGTAAATAAAGAGATTTTTGCCAATGTAGAAAAATGGATTAAGAAAAATACTAAAGATTTAAAAAAGGTCTCTTTAATTGGTTCTGGTGGTAACATTAATAAGTTATTTAAAATGTCTGGACGAACAGAAGGCAAACCAATTTCTTATATTTATCTAAATGCTCAATATCAATTTTTAAAGCAGATGTCTTTTGATGAGCGCGTTTCTGAACTAAGTTTAAACCCTGATAGGGCCGATGTAATAATACCTGCAACCAAAATTTACCTCTCTGCAATGAAATGGAGTGGCGCTAGAAAAATTTATGTTCCTAAAATAGGACTTTCAGACGGAATTATTAAAAGCTTATTTTACAATAAGTTATAGGTTAGTTTAAGATTTCTTTAACATAATTTTGTATTTTTGTTATAATTCCTGTGACTTATCAAAAAATGTTGTGTCATAGAATTGAACTAAAAAATCAAAAATAGGTTTATTATGAAAAAAATTTTACTAAGTGCTACGCTATTAATGTTTGGAGCAACAGCTTTTGCTCAAGACTTACCAACAAACCCAGAACCAGGAAAATGTTACGTTCGTTGTAAAACTCCAGAAGTTTGGAAAAACGAAGATGTAACTATAGAAGTGGCTCCGGCTTACAAGAAAATTGTTACGCATCCAGCGGAATACAATACAGTAACAGAAAGAGTTCTAATTAAAGAAGCTGGACAACGTTTGGTTGTTGTGCCTGCTATATGGGAAGACAAAACAATAAGCTATACTGCTAAAGTTGATGCTAATAAATTAAGTGTTGTACCTGCTACATTTAGCCAAGACTCTCAAACTATAGAAACAAAAGCTGCTTCTGCAAATTGGGAAATGAGTGAAAAAGCTCCTGATTGTGAATCTAGTGATCCTAACGACTGTAGATATTGGTGTTACAAACCAGTACCAGCAAAATATGTTACTATTCCTTTAACTAAATTAGATAGAGACGCAAGTACTGTATCAAACCAAGTTCCTGGATATGAGAAAACATATACTACTAAAGTAATGGTTAAAGGACCTACTACTACTTCTATTGAAATTCCTGCAGTTTACGGAAGTATCAACAAAACAGTATTAGTTAAAGATGCATGGCAAGAAGAAGTTACTGTTGCTGCTAAATACAAAACTGTAACTAAAGAAATCTTAGTGAACAAAGGTGGTTTAACTACTTGGAAAGAAGTTGAATGTGAATTAGTTAACAATACTATTTTACCAATTAACTGGAACTTAGGAAGTGCTACTTTAACTCCTAATGCAAAAAGAATTATTGATACTAGATTATTACCTGTATTAAAAACAGGAGTATCTGTAGCTTTAGAATCTCATACAGATTCAAGAGGAACAAAAGAAAGCAACCAAGACTTATCTGAAAGAAGAGCTCAAGCAGTTACAAACTACTTAATTTCTAAAGGTGTAAATCCAAGTAAATTAACAGGTAACGGATACGGAGAATCTAAATTAACAAACAGATGTGCTGATGGTGTTTCTTGTACAGAAGCGCAACACAGAGCAAACAGAAGAACTACATTTAGAGTAGTGAATGAAAAATAATCTCTTCTAATTTATTAGAAAGGTGATCAAAACCGAGGCTATCTGCTTCGGTTTTTTCGTTTTATAAAACCATATTATCAGCAATCAAATGCATTTTTAAAATAGTATAAGGTTTTTATTTAGATAACTCTATATTGTTTTTAAAACCCAATATGTATATAAGAAAACAATTGAAGCAATATTTATAAGCTACCTTATGTATTTTTTCTTTTGTTAGACATCAATAAAATCTAAAGGAGTATACCGCATATAATAAGGTTGAACTTAGCTTAAATGAATAAGTTAGAAAGAAAGGTAAATAAAAAATATAGAAAGCCTACAAGCGACAAAAGAGAAGCTTTAACAAAGTAAATAACTACGTAAACATCTTCTTTTAAAACAAAAAAAAACCGAAGCTAGAACTTCGGTTTTTTTATTTAGTAATTTTCAATTACAGATTCTATAAACGGATAATAATACTCCGTTAAGATTAATCCTTTTTTATAACCAATCATTTTTCCTTTATGATTTACAAAAACAAGTGTAGGAAATGATCTTATTTTAAATTGCCTCTTTAAATCATTATTTATTTCTAATTTTTCAGGAGAAATTATATCTATATTTCTAGGACTATCTGCCTCATAAAGTATTAAGTCCTTTTCAGCAATTGCTTTAAATTTTTCTGTATGAAAAAGCTTTTTATCTAAAACTTTACAAGGACCACACCAATCTGATCCAGTAAAATAAATAAGTATTGGTTTATTTTCTTGTTTTGATTTTTTTAAAGCATTCTTAAAAGTAGATTCCCAATTTAAAGAAACAGAATCTAACACTTGTACATTTTGTTCTTGAGCTACATTATTAGTAATCGTAAAAAAACAAATAGCAAAAAGGAATATAACTTTTTTCATAAATAGTAGTTTTATCAAAAATATCAAAAATAATACCAAAAAAAAAACACTAGAGAAAGTTTGACCTAAATAATAATAAAATTCTTCCTTTTTTTCTAAAAAAAGCAATCATTTATTCTGTAAAAATAAGTGCCAATATAGTTCTTAAAAAGTAAAAAGCCGTAATTATAAAATTACGACTTTCTTTTTTTATTCTTAGAATATAATAAATTCAATCCCCCAATTTCATTATTACATATTATCTTCAGAATAAGCACAAATATACAATAGTTTTAAATACAAAATATATAATAATACACACTAAACTACTACACATGTATATTTTTTACACAAAAACTACTATATTTACACAACAATAAAGAATAATTGCGTGTAAATGAATAAACTACCTATTTTAAAGAAAATACTTTTTCTTTTATTATTTTTTCAAATCACCCACTTTTTTTCACAAGATTTAATCATAAAAGATCAAGATTTTTGGTCTTATTATGACAAAGGATACTTAGAAAATGATTGGATAGAACTCTCGGATTTTTCTGATTGGAAAAGTGGCAAATCTCCTTTAGGTTATGGAGATGATAAAGTTTTCACAAAACTTGATTATGGTGGAGATAAAGAAAAGAAACACATTACAAAGTATTTTAAAAAAACCTTCAATTTTGACAACAATTATATAGCTTATGAATTTAAAATTCAAAGAGATGATGGTGCTGTAGTTTACGTAAATGGAAAAGAGATTTTTAGAGATAATATGCCCAATTCTACCATTAGCAGTAATACCTTTGCCTTAAGTACCATTAAAAGAGAAGATGAACATTTATTTAAACAACATTTCTTTGACAATACCATTTTTAAAACCGGAGAAAATATTATTAGCGTGTCTATTCATCAAGCTTATCGAAACTCTAGTGATTGTATTTTTAGTTTAGAGTTAATAGGTCACAATAATCCTGATATTTTATCTTTTGTTTTAGAAAATAAAGATAAAAAAAACCAAGAATTAGAAAGTAGGATAAAAGATTTAAATTCTAAATTTGAGTATGAGAAAATACTACTACAAAAACAAGGCTTAGAAAGTACCAACTACAATCTAAAAGTAATGGTTTCCTTAATTAGCCTCTTATTTATTATGGCATTAATTGGCTATTATTTTATTCTAGAAAATGTTAAAAAAAATAACCTAGAAAAAAATAAAGAAATGGCACTTATTGAAGCTAAAAACACAAAAAAAGATAAAGAGATGATTACTTTATCTACAAACTTATTATATCATAAACAATATTTTAAAGAAATAAAAGCCGATTTAAAAGGAATTAAAACAGATGATAAATCTGCAACTAGGGCCATTATTAATCAAATAGACTATGTTTTAGAAGGAGATGAAGATTGGACTATCTTAAAGGAACATTTTAATGCAGTTTATGATAACTTTTACGATACTTTAATTGCAAAACACCCTACAATTACTGAAACAGAACTTAGACACTGTATGTTTATAAAATTACACTTGCATACTAAGGAAATTGCAAAAATATTATTAATTGATCCAAGATCTGTACAAACAGCAAGGTACCGAATTAAAAAGAAAATGAATTTGAGTGAAGAGGAAGACTTAAGAGATTACCTTTTAAACTTAGTTGAATAATTAACTAAATCCAACGTTTTTTTTCGTTGGATTTTTTTTGTTTCAGTCTCTATAAATTTATCTACAAAATAAATTTCTTTAGGAATTTCGAATTTACTAATTGTCTTTAATTCTGCTATTTCTAATTTTAAAGACTTACTTATATCACAAGAACCAACTTGCTCTATAATCAAAACAAGCTTCTCCCCTAGTTGCTCGTCTGGTATCCCTGTTACAAAAAAGCGGTTACGAATAATTTTAGCTAATTTTTCTTCAATTTCTTCTGGATGTAACTTTACACCTCCAGAATTTATCACATTATCTACACGCCCTAACCATTCAAATTGATGATCAGAAATTAAACGAACCCTATCATTTGCAAAAATAACTTCATTAGATACTTTGGGAGCATGAATTACCAAACAACCTCTTGAGTCTATATAAATTTCTACATCTGGTAAGGTTTTATAGTATTCTTTATAAATTGGTTGCTTAATCACACTTCCTGAAAATAACGAACTATTATTCAACTTTCTAACCGCAATATGTGTTATGGTTTCTGTCATACCATAAGTAGCAAAAATAGCACAGGTAGTATCCTTAATTTTATCTTGTAAATTAACAGAAACAACTCCTCCACCTACTATTAAAGTTTTAATTTGATGTAGTTCCTTTATTGAATTTTCTAGCTGTAACGGTACCATTGCAGAAAAATCGTAGTGTTTTTTTATCCCACGAAGTGGAAAAGAAGTTGCATTAACAATATCTAGATGCCAACCTAAAGTTAAAGCCCTTATCAACATCATTTTACCCGCAATGTATTCTGTTGGCAAGCACAATAATGCCGTTGTATTTTCTTTGATATCAAAAAAATCACCGGTAGCTAAGGCAGAATTTATCATCTGTCTTTTCTCTAGTTTAATCTCTTTTGGAATACCTGTAGAGCCTGATGTTTTTACAACAACACAAGCTTGATCTGAGAACCAAATTGTTAAAAATTGATGAATTTCATCAGAAAAACTACTAGTATAACCTAGAATTTCATCTACCGAAGAAAATGAAGTACCATTTAATCGAAAATCTTTATGAAACTTATCTAGTATCAATCTTCTAAAATTCTATAGTTTTCTTTTAAAACAACGGGTTCGTAAATCTTTCCAGTTAATTTTTCTTTCCAGTTTTTCCATCCGTATTTTTTAGAAAAAACAAATAAAATTAAAGGATATAAAACCAATACAGGGAAAAACATTTCCCATCCTACAGATGGCTCTGAAGTGTCTACATACAAAGCATCTGTTTGAAAAACAGTCCAATCTGTAGTTACAAAAAAAGCAGCTACTATATTATTAATAGCATGCAAACCAAGCGACAACTCGGTACCTTCATCCATTAAAGTAGTTATCCCATAAAAGAAACCTGTACCAATATAAAAAACCATAGAGATGTACCCTAGTTTTTCTACTTCTGGGTTTGCACCATGCAGCAAACCAAAGCATACCGAGGTAAAAATTAATGGAAACCATCTGTTTTTAGTCAAAATACCTAAAGCCTGTATAAAATAACCTCTAAAAAGCAATTCTTCAAACGAAGTTTGAAAAGGTAAAAAAAGAAAAGAAACTGCTAATAAAGTAAAGAAAGGAACAGGTTTAAAATTCCACACATAATTTTCTGGAGAAATAAAAACCCCCATCATAATTACCACAGAAGAGATAACTCCCCAAAGAATAAAACCAAACCAAAAACGTTTCCAATCAATTTTTTTTCTACTTGTAACCAAAGAAGTTACGGTTCTTTTATGAATGTATTTTACACCAATAATAAGGCTTACTAAACCAAAAAAGAACATTAGAATCATAAAAAAGAGAAAAAGATTTTTATCAATACCTAAGCTCATAAAATTATCTTGTGCTGCTTTTGTAAACTCTGCCATGTTTGCAGAATGCATAATAGCCAATGCCATTAAAGGCAATACGCCTATAACTTGCCAACCTACAAATACTAAAATAATTGTTAGTACCCAATGAAACCACTCATTGTTTCCTTTATATGCTTGTTGTATATAATTCATTTTTATAAATTAAAATTCCAGTTTTTTGCTGGATTGTATTGTAAAGTTCCGTTTTTTACGGTTAACGGACTTGTGAAATTATTTGTAAATAAACCACCAGTTCCTAAACCTTGTGGCAAACTACATTGTAAAGTATATGTAAATTGTGCAATTGCATTCAACCCAATATTACTTTCTAAGGCAGAAGTAATCCACCAATCTGCATTTAACTCTTCTGCAAACTTAATCCACTCTAAACTCCCTGCAAAACCACCAATTAAACTTGGTTTTAAGATAATATACTGAGGCTGAATTATTTTTAATAGTTCCTTTTTAGCTTCAGTATTTACAACGCCAATCAACTCCTCGTCTAAAGCAATTGGTAATGGTGTTTTTGCACATAAAGTTGCCATTTCTTCTACCTGCCCTTGCTTTATAGGTTGTTCTATAGAATGAATTTCTAATGCTGATAATCTTTCTAATTTTTCTAAAGCATCCGTTGGATTAAAAGCACCATTTGCATCTACCCTTAATTCTATTTCATTAGAAGAAAACTCTTTTCTAATGGATGTCAATAATTCTATTTCAGCATCAAAATTAATGGCACCAATTTTCATTTTGATACAAGAAAAACCGGTTTCTAATTTCTCTTTGATTTGCTTTTTCATAAACTCTTTTTCGCCCATCCAAATAAGTCCGTTTATAGCAATAGCGTTATTTCCTTTTGTAAATTCTGATGGAAATAAATGAAACGAATCCTGACTTTTAAGTGATAAAAAAGCTTGCTCTAAACCAAATTGTATGGATGGAAACTGACGAAGTTCATTTAATAAAAAAATTAAACCTTTATTGATATTATTACAAGCCCAAATTAATTTCTCTTCATAATTGGCTACATCATCAAAGCTTAAACCTCTAAACAAGCCCGTTTCTCCCACACCTGTTTTGCCATTTTCTTCTAAAATGATAAACCACGTTTCTTTTGTTCTTAAAATTCCACGTGATGTTCCACTTGGATTTTTAAAATTAAGGATGTATTTTTTATAGGTAGCTTTTATCAAAAGTATAGCTTATTTATTTTCTACAAATTCTTTAAAATTATTCAAGTATGATTGGTCTTGCTCTATAAAAGTTCCTTTAAAATAAGGAAAAACACAAGCCATAAGGTATGTTTCACTTTGGCAACTAGCGTTTAAAGTAATGGTTGTAACTCCATCATTTTCAGTAAAAGTATAATCATCTTTTTTTAGCATCCCTTCTGCATCAAAAAACAAAGTTACTTTTTCATTTGGTACATACGCCATCACTTTTTCTGTCATGGTAATTTCTTGACCTTGGTTAAGTACAACAACTTTATACACACTACCCGTTTTACCTGGATTGTCATTTAAAACTTCGAAAGACTGAACTTCTGGAATCCAGTTTTTTAAATCTTCTGATTTATTAAAAGCTTCAAAAACGTTTGAAACAGGCTTATTTACAGTTACCTGAACCTTATAAACTGTTTCTTTTACGATTAAACCCGTAAGAAGAAAAGCCACTACAATTGCAGAAATAATCCCTAAAATTATTTTAATTATTTTCATGCTATATATTTATATTTTTTCCGATTTCTAAAATTACTAATTCTTTTCCTTTTGATGCAAATTTAGCTATAGCATCATTGGTATCTATTTCTATTGGAGGAAAAGTATTAAAATGGCAACCTATTACTTTATTACACTCCACAAAATTACTTGCAATAATGGCATCTTCTACTCCCATTGTAAATGTATCACCAATTGGAAAAATAACAGCATCCAATGTCGTAAACATTGGTATTAATTTCATATCCATAGTTACCGCAGTATCTCCAGCAACATATAAATTTTTATCTTTAGATGATATCACAAAACCACCTGGTACACCACCATAAGTGCCATCTTCAAAAGAAGAAGTATGAATTGCATTTACATATTTAGCCGTAAAATTATCTTTTTTGACCACTCCACCATGATTTAAAGCAATTACTTCTAATCCTTTTGCTGCAAAATACATGGCAATTTCATAATTAGATACAATAACCGCATTTGTTCTTTCGGCAATAACTTGCGCATCTAAAACATGATCTTGATGTGCATGTGTTAACAAAATAAAATCTGCTTTTAAGCTAGATACATCTATATGTGCTGCTAATGAATTACCCGTTATAAAAGGGTCTATTAAAAGATATACTCCATTAATTTCTATAGAAAAACAAGAATGTCCTAAAAATTGAATCTTCATACTAAAACTATATTTAAATTATAAAAATTGTCCGATTCCAAAAAGAATGGCAAATAAAAATGTACTTAACGCTACTTTCTTTAATTCACCATCTAAATCTGCAGGTATTTTATTTTGTGTAACTGTGATTACATTTTTAGTTAATGGAACAAATGCAACTAAAAAAAGAAGCTGATATATTGTTCTAAAATCTAAAAAAACATATGTTAAAGCTGAAATTAACCCTCCGAAAATTAAAAAATAATGATATTTTTTTGCTTTTTGACTCCCTAGTTTAACCACTAAGGTATTTTTATTATTCTTTTTATCTTCTTCTTTATCTCTTAAGTTATTTAGATTAAGTACAGCTGTACTTAGTAAACCAACAGAAATTGCAGGTAAAACAACCTCTAAATTGAGGTTTTTTGTATACAAGAAATAACTTCCTAATACACTTAACAAACCAAAAAACAAAAATACAAAAACATCACCAAAACCGCTATAACCATATGCAGAATTACCAACGGTATATTTTATTGCTGCTGCTATTGATGCAATTCCTAATCCAAAAAATAAAATTGAAAATCCAAAATTTTCTTTCCCGAAAGAAACATAAATTAACAATAAAGCTATTATTAAAGTGATGATAGTAGTAATTATCATCGCAAATTTCATTTGATTTGGAGTAATTGCGCCAGATGAAACCATACGTGCTTCTCCTGTTCTATTTTTATCAGAACCTTTTATTCCGTCTCCATAATCGTTGGCAAAATTAGATAACACTTGAAAACCAATTGTTGTTAAAATTGCCAACCAAAAAATTGATGATTCTAAGATTGAAGTTTGATTATTTAAGCTCTTTACACCTAAAAAACTTCCAACAATAATACCAGAAACAGATAAAGGTAAAGTTCTTAAACGTGCTGCTTTAATATAATTTTTAATCATCTTTAGGATACAAATTCTGATTTATATAAAATGAGATTCCCGCATAAGCGGGAACAACAAATATATTTTTAAGCCTTTTTATGTTATAATTTATTTGCTTCTGCAATTAATTCTGCAATATCTTTAACTTCTACTTCTGCTTCTTTTTCCTTAAACTTTATTCCATCTGTCATCATGGTATTACAATACGGACAACCAGTAGCAATAATATTTGGTTTGGTTTCTAAAGCATCTTCAGTTCTTAAAACATTAATTTCTTTATCACCTTTTTCTGCATCCTTAAATATTTGTGCACCTCCAGCTCCACAACATAAAGCCGTAGATTTGTTGCGTTTCATTTCTGTTAAATTAACTCCTAATCTTTTTATTAATTCTCTAGGTGATTCATAAACCTCATTAGCTCTTCCTAAATAACAAGGATCATGAAATGTAACTCTTTTACCTTTTAAAGTAGTATCATCTATTTTTAAACGTCCTTCTGCAATTAAATTTTGAATGAATTGTGTATGATGAAAAACTTCGTATTTACCACCCAACCCCGGATATTCATTTTTTAAAGTATTAAAGGAATGCGGATCGCAGGTAACTATTTTTTTAACCTCGTAACCATTTAAAACTTCAATATTCATCATGGCTTGCATTTGAAACAAGAACTCATTTCCTGCTCTTTTTGCAGCATCTCCTGTAGATGATTCCTCAGTTCCTAAAACAGCAAAATCTACATTGGCTTGATGCAATATTTTTACAAATGCTCTCGATATTTTTTTGGCTCTATCATCATAACTTCCTGCTGCTCCAACCCAAAATAATACTTCTGGTTGCTTGCCTTTCGCCATCATGTCTGCCATTGTAGGTACGTTCATACTCTGTAGTTTTTAGTTGTTAGTTTTTAGTTTTACACTTAAAACTAAAAATTAATTTTACTCTTCATTAGCCCAATTCAACCTATCTTGTTGATTGTATTGCCAAGGAGCACCGTTGTTTTCGATATTAGTCATCATCATATTTAACTCTTGTGGTGCTGCACTTTCTTCCATCACCAAATATCTTCTCATATCCATAATAATAGATAATGGATCTATATTTACAGGACATTCTTCTACACAAGCATTACAACTTGTACATGCCCAAAGTTCTTCTGGAGAAATATAATCGTTTAGTAATTGTTTACCATCATCAACAAAAGTTCCTTTATTAGCATCGATATTTCTACCAACTTCTTCTAAACGATCACGCGTATCCATCATGATTTTTCTTGGTGATAATTCTTTTCCTGTTAAATTTGCAGGACAAGATGATGTACATCTACCACACTCTGTACATGTATAGGCATTCATTAACTGAACCCAGTTTAAATCTGTAACATCCGAAGCACCGAATTTTTCTGGAATTGCTTCTTCTTCTCCTTCTGGTGGTGCTGCATAAGGATCTGCATCTGGATCCATCATTAGCTTTACCTCATTAGTAACCGATTCTAAATTTGTAAATTGTCCTTTAGGATTTAAATTTGCATAATACGTATTTGGAAACGCTAATAAAATATGTAAATGTTTAGAATAATATAAATAGTTTAAGAAAACTAGGATTCCTAAAATATGAATCCACCAAGCACTTCTTTCAATCGTATGAATAGTTTCTAAAGAAAAACCATCAAACAAAGGAGTTATAAATTGACTGATAGGGTTACCAATTGCTGCTTGCTGAAAATGAAAATCTGTTGCATTCATTACCAAAAACAGGGTCATTAAAACCATTTCAAAATAAAGAATATTATTACCATCCTTTTTAGGCCAACCTTTCATCTCTTTACTCAAAAAACGTTTTATGTTAGAGATGTTTCTACGTAACCAAAAAACAACAACAGCTATAAAAACTAAGGCTGCTAATATTTCGAAAAAACCAATTAAAAATCCATAAAAACCATCACCTAAAAAACCTCTAAAAACTCTATGAGTGCCAAAAAGTCCATCAATAATAATTTCTAAAACTTCTATATTAATAATGATAAAACCAACATAAACAATAATATGAAGCACCCCAGAAAGTGGTCTTTTTACCATTTTAGATTGCCCTAACGCAATCTTTATCATATTTTTTAAACGTTCTGGTTTATTATCTGTTCTGTTAACATCTTTACCTAATTTAATGTTTCTAGATAATTTGCGAATATTCATCACAAAAAAACCGACTCCTAGAACAAGAGCCAAGGCAAAAAGTATGTTTGGTAAATATTGCATATCAGGTAAATTATATATAAAATTATTTATTAGCTTCTTTCTCTACTTCACCATCTTTATGAGGTGTATAGGGTTTTGCTTTCTTTCCAAATAATGAAAAATGAACAAATCTTTTTGGGTTTAACTTCATTTCTCTTAATAAGTTTTCCAACTCTTTAGACATCGATGTTAAATTGTTATACATAGCATCGTCTGTAACTAATTTACCAATTGTTCCCTTACCAGAGTGTATTCCTTCTAACATTAAATTTACAGAATTTAAGGTAACTTCTGCTTTATTTAATATTCCGCCAATATTTGCATTTGCCAAAGTATCAGAAACTTTTGCAAAATTAGCTGTAATTACTTTTGTGTTTTTAACACTTTCTGTTAAATCTGTAGATGTAGATGCAATCATACCATTTACAGAAAACATCATTTTTTTTACTTCTGCTAAAGTATGTTCAAGACTTTTAACTGAATTTTTTAAACTGTTTTGAGTGTTTAAATCTAAAACATTGTTAACGTTTTTAAACAAAGTGTCTGCACTAATAATTACATGCTCTAATTTTGCCTGAAGCGGATCTAAACGCTCACCTATAGAAGTAAATAAACTAGACTCAATTTGCCCCTTAAGGTAATCTCCCGATACGGCATCTTCTCCTTCATAATTAGGTATAATTGCTAAATTAGAACCTCCTAAAGGACTTGGAGAATATATTTTTACAATACTCTTTTTAGAGAATTTAAAATCTTTTTCTATAGCAAAACGAACTACTAATTGCCCTTTTTTATCTTCTGCTTTGTTAAACCCAATATCTATAACTTTACCTACTTTTAGTCCGTTAATTGTTACTAGGCTAGACTCTGTTAACCCACCAATATTGGTATATTCTACTTTAAAATAACGCGTATTTGTATCAAACAAGTTTTGCCCTTTTAAAAAATTATAGCCCCATATAAATATGGCTATAATGACAATTGCTACAATTCCTGTTTTTAATTCTTTAGACATCCATAAAAATTTAACAACAATATTACTAATAATTTTTGGTAGAAACCACCAAAACTACTGCATTTTAATAGCTTCTTGAACAGATATTTTTTCTCCATTCATAAATGCCACAATAAAAGCAGATCTATATCCTTTAGATTTAGCAACCTTTAACGATTGCTTTACATTTTTATAATTAGAAGTATTTCCAAAATAATATTTATAAAAATTCCCAATAGAAACTCTCTCAACATCTTTTAAGCCTTTAAAATTGTATGATTTAGTTGCTATTTTATTTTTTCCAGAAGCAATTTGCACTTTATACTCTACATTTCCTACTATCTCTTTACCTTCTACTACATTATTAATAACTGTATTTAACTTTAAATTACTAATATAATTTAACACAGCATCTGAAATAGCATTCCCCATTTGCTCTTGCCCTTTTTTAGAATTTAAGAACCTACCTTCTGTTTTATTCGTTAAAAAACCTAGTTCTACCAAAACACTTGGCATAATGGTTTCTCTTAAAACCTGAAAATTATCTTGCTTTACCTTACGATCGTGCCTTTTTAATTTAAAGACAAAATTATTCTGTATTAGGCTAGCCATGGCCAAACTTCTATCTAAATTTTCTTCTTGCAATAAAGATAACCCAATAACAGATTCTGCCGAATTAGAATCAAATCCCACATATTTATCTTTGTAATTATCCTCTAAAAAAATGGCTGCATTTTCTCTTTTTGCAATTTCTAAGTTTTTTTTATTACCTCTTAATCCCAGAACAAAGGTTCCTGCTCCGTAGGCATTTGATGTATGAGAATCGCAATGTATCGATATAAATAAGTCTGCTTTTGCATGATTAGCGACGTCTCCCCTTTTCCACAAATCAATAAAAACATCTTTATTACGGGTGTAAATTACTTTTATATCTTTCTTTTTAGATAAGTTTTTACCAATATTTAAAGCAACTTTTAATGCTATATTCTTTTCTTTATAACCATTTCCTAAATTACCAGGATCTTTTCCTCCATGGCCTGCATCAATAACTATGACGTATTTTTTCTGAGCAAACACCGTTGATGAATTCATCAAAAAGGAGAATGCAAAGAAAAAAAATAAAAGATTTCTTACTTTGATATTAATTTTGTTGTTTTGTTTAAAATGCATCAATAAAATTTAACTAATTTTGGCTTCTTAAATTTGGTGTTCCAAATATTGAGCCATACTTTTACCTTTATACAAAAATAGCATTTAAAGCATTGCAAACAAACCTATCATACATTCTTTTATTTTGCTCTATATTTTTTATAGAAATAGGCTTCTCACAAGACCTTAAATCTAAGAACACAACGGCACTTTCTGTAGCTAAGAAAGACTCTATCTTTAAAAGCTCAAAAGACTCTTTAGCCTTAAAAAAAGCGGATACAATTGCATTAGATTCTTTAAAACCTAAAGAAACTATAGAAGATCTTATTGTACACGTAGCTAAAGACTACACCATACAAGACGCAAAGAACAAAAAGGTTACACTTTATAACGAAGCGAATATTACGTATACAGACATCGATTTAAAAGCAGGAATAATAATAGTAGATTATAAAAAGAACACCGTTTTTGCTAAAGGAATTATAGATAGTACAGGGTACACACAGCGCCCCGTTTTTAAACAAGGTAGCCAAGAATCTGAACAAGATTCTATTATCTATAATTTAAAAAGTAAAAGAGCATTAATTTACGGTTTAAAAACCAAACAAGGAGAAATGTTTACCTATGGTGAAAAAACCAAACGTGTAAACGACTCTACTATTTACATTAGAAACATCCGTTTTACAACATCAGAAAAAAAAGTACCCGATTATTATATTGCTACAGACAAAGCAAAACTTGTTCCTGGAAAAAAGATTATTGTTGGTACAAGTAATTTAGTTTTGGCAGACATACCTACACCTATCTTTTTACCATTTGCCTATTTTCCGATAACGGAAACAAGTGTATCTGGTTTTTTAATTCCGGCTTTTGATACAGGTAGTAGTGATAGAGGTATCGGTTTTCAAAACGGTGGTTATTACTTTGCTATAAGTGATTATATGGATTTAACTGTTTTAGGTGATGCTTACTCTAATGGAAGTTGGGGAACCAGAATAAGCTCTAACTACAGAAAAAGATATCGTTTTAGTGGTTCTTTTAGTTTCAATTTTGAAAATAATATTAACGGAATTAGAGGTTTTGATGATTATAGCAAAGCCAATAATTTTAATATCAGGTGGTCTCATAATCAAGACGCAAAAGCAAGTCCTAATTCTAGATTTACAGCTTCTGTAAACTTAGGGAGTAGTAAGTTTTTTAGAGAATCTCAAAATCAATATAATGTTTCTCAGACACAAACAAATACATTTAATTCATCTATAAACTATAGTAAAACATTTGTTGGTACACCTTTTAATATGAACCTTACGGCGAGTCATCAGCAAAACACCAATACAGAAAAAATCACCATGACTTTACCATCGTTAACGGTAAACATGAACAGGGTATATCCGTTTGCAGGAAAAGGTGGTGTGCAAAAAACGCCCATTCAAAAAATGGGTTTTAATTACACCATGCAAGGTCAGTATTTAATTAACACCAATGATGATGAGTTTTTTACTGCTAAAATGTTTGAAACAGCAAGATCTGGTGTACAACATAAAACAGGAACCAGCACAAACATAAAAGCATTTAAATACTTTACTTTATCACCAAGTGCTAATTATGAAGAAACGTGGCAATTTGATTATATTCAAAAAAAATACGACATTACAGATAATGTTGTAGTAACCGATACTCTTAGAGGTTTTAAAAGTTATAGAGAATACAATGCTGGTATTAGTTTATCTACAAATATTTATGGTACCTTCAATTTTAAGAAAGGACGTTTAAAAACAATTAGACATACTTTTAGGCCTTCTATTTCTTATTCATACAGACCCGATTTTAAAGATAAATACATTCAGCAAGTACAACAAAGTGCAGATGCTACCGATTTATTAGACTACACCGTTTATGATCAAGGTATCTACGGAGCTCCATCAT
This sequence comes from Polaribacter staleyi, assembly GCF_038024045.1. Lineage (NCBI taxonomy): Bacteria > Pseudomonadati > Bacteroidota > Flavobacteriia > Flavobacteriales > Flavobacteriaceae > Polaribacter > Polaribacter staleyi. The sequence goes on from NZ_CP150665.1 coordinate 1,049,636, forward strand.
CAGGACTAAGTAATTCTATAGGAATTTCGTTAAACAACGTAATTGAAGCCAAAGTAGCACCTAAAGACCCAGATAGTGATGAAGAGGATGAAAAAATTACCATTTTAAATAATTTAAACTTTAGTAGTTCTTATAATATTGCTGCGGATAGTTTACGATGGTCTCCTGTTAGTTTTTCTGCAGGAACAAGATTGTTTAAAGATAAATTATCTGTTAATTTAAGTGGTTCTATGGATCCTTATAAAGTAAACAGTAAAGGAATAAGAATTAATGAATACAATGCAAACATACTGCGCTTAACCAATGCAAGTTTAACCGCAAATTATTCTATTTCTAGTGCCGATTTTGATAAGGACTCTAAAGACAAACAAAATAACAACGCAAACAATCCTCCTGATGTTATTGGAGCAGATATAAACCCAACGGATCGATTTGGAGAACAAAAAGGCATTAATACTGAAGAGAAAGATAAAAACAAAGAAGCAAAACTATATAGAGCAGACATACCTTGGTCTATAAATTTGGCATATTCTACAAGTTATACCAATAATGGTATAGATGGTGGAAATATAGGTATACACAGTATTATGTTTAGCGGTAATCTAGAGTTATCTCCTAAATGGAAAATGGGGTATTCTTCTGGATACGATGTTAAAGGAGGTGCATTTACGTTTTCTAGATTTAATTTTACAAGAGATTTAGATAGCTGGCAATTTAATTTTAACTGGGTTCCTTTTGGTACAAATTCTTCTTACACCTTCTTTATAGGGGTAAAATCTTCTGTATTATCAGATTTAAAATGGGATAAAAACAAACCAGCAGATAGAAGGTTATTCTAGTTAGCAGTTAGCAGTTAGCAGTTAGCAGTTAGCAGTTAGCAAAAATGAAAACTTTGAAACTTTGAAACTTTAAAAAAATGAAAAAAATAATAACAACTACAAAAGCACCAGCTCCAATAGGCCCATATAACCAAGCGGTATTAAGCGGAAACACTTTATATACTTCTGGCCAAATAGCTATTAACCCTAATACAGGAGAACTTGTTTTAGACTCTATTAAAGAAGAAACAACACAAGTTATGGAAAATTTAAAAGAAGTTTTAGCTGCTGCTGATATGACTTTTGAAAACGTAATTAAAACATCTATATTTATTTCTGATATGAATAATTTTGGAGAAATAAACGAGGTTTACGGAAACTATTTTAATGAAGAAACGGCTCCAGCAAGAGAAACGGTGGAAGTAGCTAACTTACCTAAATTTGTAAATGTAGAAATTAGCGCTATTGCTGTAAAATAATATTCAGTATTCAGTATTCAGTATTCAGTATTCAGTATTCAGTATTCAGTATTCAGTATTCAGTATTCAAAACTAAAAAAACCTGATAGAAATTAATCTATCAGGTTTTTTATTGAATTTATTTTTGAGTTCTTATAAAGAAGCTGCATATTCAATTAAATCAACTATTTTAGTTGAGTATCCTATTTCGTTATCATACCAAGAAACAACTTTTACAAAGTTATCATTTAATGCGATACCTGCTTTTGCATCAAAGATAGAAGTACGAGTATCTCCAACAAAGTCTTGAGAAACTACCATATCTTCAGTGTATCCTAAAACACCTTTCATAGCTCCACTTTCAGAAGCAGCTTTCATTGCAGCACAAATTTCTGCATAAGTAGCTGGTTTTTCTAATTTAACTGTTAAATCAACAACAGAAACATCCATAGTTGGAATTCTGAAAGCCATACCAGTTAATTTTCCATCTAAAGCAGGAATTACTTTTCCAACAGCTTTTGCAGCTCCTGTAGAAGAAGGTATTACGTTACCAATTGCAGAACGTCCACCTCTCCAGTCTTTCATAGAAGGACCATCAACAGTTTTTTGAGTTGCAGTTGCAGCGTGTACAGTTGTCATTAATCCTTCTGAAATACCCCAGTTATCGTTTAATACTTTAGCGATAGGAGATAAACAGTTAGTAGTACAAGATGCGTTAGAAAAAATCTTTTGATCTGCTTTTAACTCAGTATTATTTACACCCATTACAAACATTGGTGTATGATCTTTAGAAGGTGCAGATAAAACTACTTTTTTAGCTCCTGCTTCTAAGTGTTTTCCTGCAGTTTCTTCTGTTAAGAAAAATCCTGTAGATTCAATTACATATTCTGCTTCAACTTCATCCCACTTTAAGTTAGCTGGATCTCTTTCTGCTGTAATTCTAATTTCGTTACCGTTTACAATTAATTTACCGTCTTTTACATCAACAGTTCCATCAAATTTACCATGAACTGAATCGTATTTTAACATGTAAGCTAAATAATCTACATCTAATAAATCATTAATTGCTACTACTTGTACGTCTTTTCTATTTACTGTAGATCTGAATGCTAATCTTCCAATTCTTCCAAACCCGTTAATTCCTATTTTAATCATTTTACTAATTTTTAATTAATTATTTTATGTTGTTATAATATCAGAAATTCTAAGTAACTCATAGTTTATTGAATGACCACCTGAAATTGCTTCTTTAATATCTGTACTTATTACTTTATTATCTTTTAAACCTACCATTAGATTGGTTTGACCGTCTAATAATAACTCTACTGCTTTTACACCTAATCTACTTGCTAAAACTCTATCAAAGCATGAAGGAGAACCTCCTCTTTGCATATGCCCTAAGATACTAACTCTAACATCATACTGAGGTAAATTTTCTTCTACATAAGAAGCTAATTCATACACGTTTCTACCAGATTTATCACCTTCTGCCACTACAACAATACTAGATGACTTACCTGCTCTTCTACTTTTTTCTAAAGATTCTAGTAATCTATCTAATCCTAAATCTTCTTCAGGTATTAAGATTTCTTCTGCTCCTGCTCCTACACCTGCATTTAAAGCAATAAAACCTGCATCACGCCCCATTACCTCTACAAAGAAAAGTCTGTTGTGTGAAGATGCTGTATCTCTAATCTTATCAATTGCTTCTACTGCTGTATTTAAAGCGGTATCATATCCTAATGTATGAGAAGTTCCAAAAATATCATTATCAATAGTTCCTGGAATACCAATTACAGGAAAACCAAATTCTTCGTTAAACAATACTGCCCCAGTAAAAGAACCGTCTCCACCAATTACCACCATAGCATCTACCTCACGTTCCATTAAGTTCTCGTAAGCTTTTTGCCTGCCTTCTTTGGTTCTAAATCCTTTAGATCTTGCCGATTTTAAGATAGTACCTCCTTTGTTAATAATATTATGAACGCTTCTTGCATTTAAATCTACTAGATCGTCTTCAATTAAACCTTCATACCCTCTATAAATACCTACACAACCTAAACTATAGTAAGCACAAGACCTAACTACGGCTCTAATTGCGGCGTTCATCCCTGGAGCGTCTCCTCCAGAAGTCATAACTGCTATTTTTGTAATTTTTTTCATATATTCTGATGTAAATTTACTGCTTTATAACCATTTAAAATAATAAAACTACGAAATCGTTTTAGGCTAATTCTCGCTATTATAAGTGAAAAGTAGCTGTTTTTTTTAAATCAATTTTAATAGTTTTCATTATTATTTTGTTAATTTTTTGAAACGCAAAATTAACCTTGGAAGCAAGAAAATTAAATGATAAAAATCACCTTTACTAATAAATAGATATTTTTTTAATTTCCTTCAAAATTAATTAAATTTTCTCTTAATTTCTTTACGGAATCTTTTTTAACAGGTGCTTTAGGTTTTCTTATTTTACCCTTTTTACCTCTTATTTTATTTAATAAGCCAGAAAGGGTGTTAAAGTTAACTTGGTAAGAAAGCCCCACTCCTTGCGTGTAGCCATCTTCTTCTGTAGAATATTGTATTTCGTTTTGTCTGTTAAAAATAACTCCTCTAAAATTACCTTCTTTATTTAACAATACCTCTACTTTAACTTCTCCTACAACACTAGATTGAGTTTGTGTACCAACAGGCACACCTACCTTACCATTAATAATTACTTTATCGCCTAATTGTGTACTTACAGAAACATCTACCTGATTGTCTATATTAAGCCTATCTACATCACTCCCACTATACCCTTGTTGATAATCTACCCCTAATTGAAATTTACCATCAGGATTATTTAATAAACTAGAAAAAGCTGTAGAAACAGCACTAGAAGCTGTATTAGAAAAAGTTTCACTCGCACTAAAGTCTGCTTTATCTGGGTTTGCAAAATTACCTAAAGCAAGTAATGATATAAATTGAGTTGTTTTTTCGTTTACATTATTATCATTTAAAATAAACTCTAACTCACTTGCAATTGTTGGGTCTACGTTGGTTAATTGAATATCTAAATCTTGCTTAGAACTAAACAAACCCCCTGTTATTCTGGTTACCAAGTCTACTTCAATTTTTCTATTAGAATTAAAATTCTGTAATAAAACACCTGGGTTTGCTTTTGCTTTGTAAATTGCAGTAACATCTAAATTAGCTTCATAAGGGTTTCCGTTCCAAGAAACGGTGCCTCCTTTTTGTATTAAAAATGGTTTATTTACAATACCTCCATATTTAAAATCGTAAACTCCACTGTCAATCGTATAATCGCCAAACATATTAAATTTACCACGGGTATTTATTTCTATTCGAAGGTTTCCTTTACCTGAACCGGTTAACTGACTCCCGTTTATCTCATCGATAACAACCTGTGCTGTTGCGTCTTTTGTTACATCTAAGTCTATATTTAAAGACAGTCCTTTAATGGCTTCTAAAGCAACTTCTTTTTGATTCTTTTTAACTTCTGAATCTTTAGATTTAAAATGAATTAAACTATAACTATCTACGGTTTCTACATCTTTTAAAGGAACTACAAAACTAGTTCCCGCCATTGTTTTAGCATTAATATCTATAGTTAGTTGGTCTGTTAAACCTGTAATATTAGCAACACCATCTATAAAAGCGGTACCATAGTACAATGCTTCATCTGTATTTTCGGTATCTAAGACCAATAAATTATTACTCTCTATTTCAATATTTAAAAACCATTTCTTAAAATTTAAATGGGTTATATCTCCAATAAGCCGCCCTCTACTTTTGTGTTTGGTATCTATTAATGAAACTCCTTCAAAGATAAAAGATTGTTCTTGCAAACTAATAATAGATTCTCCTTCAAAATCATAATCTACATTTAAATACGGAAACTTTAAACCTGCATCTTTAAGGGTAAGTGTCCCTTCCATTTCTGGATTTCCTAAAAAACCTCTTAAAGAAAAATCGCCACTTGCAACTCCTCTTATAGAGGATAAAACGTCTTGCCCTAATGGACTAAAAGCATCAAGACCAAATTCTTCTAAATATACCTCTAAATCTATCAAAGGTCTTTTTTCTGAAAAATCTAAAGAACCTGTTGCAGCAATACTTTTTACTTTTTCATTATTTATAGACAAATCAACATTATACTTTTCGTAAGAATTATCTCCTTTTACATTTAAAGATAAATCTCCTTGTTTAAAGTTATTTACTTGAAAATCTTTAATAGAAAGCAATGCTTCCGGACTATATACGCCTTTGTTTTGTACAAAATCTAAGTGCCCAGAAAGTTTTCCTTTTAAAGACAAACTATCTATTTTAGGTAAAAAACTTTGCAGTTTTACTTTTGTAAAATCAGCTAAAAGTATTTTTTCTGAATCTCCTTTTAAAGTTCCTGAAAATTCTATTTTTTGTTCGCCTGAGGTTAATTTAAACTGACTAAAATTAAAATCATTTTCTTTTATATTAAACGTAACTTTGTTTTTATTTAACTCATTAGGATTAATTTCCCACGTGTTTTCTTTAAATATAAATGACGATTTTTCAAAACCAACTACAGATTTCCCTTCGGGATTAAAGGTATAAAAGAAATCAAGGTTAAAATCTTCATTTTTCTTTACTCCTCCTTTAAATACCGATTTAAAATACAAAGTATCATTCTGGTTTAAACTTAAGAGGTTTAACTTAGAAACATCATAATATTTTGTATGTACTTCAGAGGCTGTTAAATGCGAATTATAAAGCGGGTTTTGATTATCTGTCCTTAACAAAAGATCTTTTACTTCATTACCATAAGCTTCAATTTTTGGAGATGAAACAGTTAATCTCAATTGATTTTTATCTGCCTTTATTTTTCCTTTGATTTTTGTATTATCATCTATAGAAATATCAGGAAAAAATACAGTTACAATTTGATTGTATATGGTAAAATTAAAATCTAAAAATTGGTTAGGAGCTACCTTATAAGGTGTATAATTTGTATAAATACTACCCAAAGCATTTTGCGACACAGGTAACAGTTCTGAAAAAGAAAACTTACCAGAAAGATACCCTTTTGCAATATCTTTAGAAGATACTTCTATGGTTTTAATACTATCTTTTAAAGATGATGTTACATTAAATTCTTTAAAATTATACTCTTCTGATTGGTTGGTGTATAAAACATTTTTAAACGTAGCTTTACCAGTTATATCATCAAACGTATTACCTTCTACATCTAATGCTATATCTCCTTTTAAAACAGCAATACTATCTCTGGTAAAAAGGTTTGTTTCTTTTAAATTTAAATATTCAATATTAGATTTAAAATCGAACTTATTTACCTCTGTAGATAAATCTGCCAACCCATTAAATTTCATTTTAAAATTAACATCATCAATATTTAAATCTCCATCAAATTTATTGTTTTGGTATTGCCCATTTGCCTCAATATTTTTATAGGTATAGTTTTTAAAATTGAGTTCAGAAACTGTACCTATAAAAGAAGTATTAATATTTTCTAGCTTAAATCCACTTCCTTCTACATCTCCTTTTAAAGAAGCTTCTCCAAACAAAGGATCGTTAAACAATTCGCCAACATTAAACTTATTTAATGCAATTTTACCGCTATAAGCAGCGTAATCAATATCATCTATATTAGAGATCTGTAAATCAGAAACTACAGCACCTATTTCCGAATTTAAATCTAGGTTCGCTTTTATTTCCTTTGGGGTAACATCAACTGTTCCTTTTATTGTAAACTCACCAAATTTTATAAATTCCGAAGGCAACGTTTTTCCTAAAACATTTGGCAAAACACTTTTTAAATCTTTATAAGTAGCTGTTAAATCCCTTAAATTACCTCTAAACACAAACCCTTTTTCAAAGTTAACAGCATTTACAAAATCTAAATCACCAATTACTTTAATTCCTTTTCTAGAAGTTAACCAAAGTTTATTTAAAGAAAAATTATTTAATTTACCTTTTAAATTTCCAGAAAAGTATATATCATCATTACCACTTAACTCATTGTAATATTTTTTTAAGTCTTGCACAGAAACTTTACTTTTAACAAAGGAGGCTGTTATATTTACTTTATTATTAAAATCTATTAAATCTTCTCTTTTGTAAGTAAAATCTATATTTGCCTTAATTTCTGATTCTCTTGTTTGTAGCGTTGTATTTACAAAATGCATTGCTGTTTTAGAATACGAAAAATCGGTAGTAAGGTTTGTAATATCTAATCCTCTGTTATCTTTTAAATAGAGGCCTCTAATTTTTGATGAAAAATCAGGTCCGTAAACTAACATATCTTGCAAATTTCCACCTACGTTTGATGCAGAAAATAAAATAGGACTTTTACGATTATCATCAATCAATTTATAGTTTAAATCACTAACATAAACATTAGAAGATTTTAATATAAACTTTGGCGCCAAAGAGTCTTTAGGAGAACCATCATCAAAGCCATCTATAAAAACAGACATACTATCATCTTTTTCTCCTTTATATGTTTTCATATAAACATACCCTCCATCTAAAGAAATACTACCTAAATTAACTTGACTTTCTAAAACTTTTTTTGCATTTAAAATAGAAGTACTTAATTTTTTTACAAAGATTAAAGTATCTTGGTGATGATCTCTAATTTCTACTCCTTTTAACTGTACATTTCCTAAAAAAGATAGATCTATTTTTTCTATAGAAATATTAGTATTAAAATCTTCATTTAATTTTTTAGTAGCGTAATTTCCTAATTTTGTTTGAATAGCTGGTATAGAAAGTAAAATAATAACAAATAGCAAAAAGAGTACAAAGTACTTAAGCCATTTTAGTAATATTTTTCCAACTTTTTTGATAATGATTTTTATTTAAAATGAATGTAACAAAGATGATATAAACGAATCAAAAACACTGCCAATTATTACAAAGAACGTGCAATTTTAACAAAGAATTAAATTTCTATTCTTAAAAAAGGACGACAACCTAAAATTATCCTTAATTTTGCTTTAAATTAACCTTTTTAATGAAAAAACCTGTTTATATTTTAGGTATTGAATCTTCTTGTGACGATACGAGTGCTTCTGTAATTTGTAACAACAAAGTGCAAAGTAATGTTGTTGCCAACCAAGTAATACATTCTAAATATGGCGGAGTTGTGCCAGAATTAGCTTCTAGAGCGCATCAACAAAACATTGTGCCAGTAGTACAACAAGCCATAGAACAAGCAGGTATTACTAAAGAAAATTTGTCTGCAATTGCATTTACTAGAGGTCCTGGTTTAATGGGGTCTTTGTTAGTAGGCACTTCTTTTGCAAAGTCTCTTGCTTTAGGTTTACAAATTCCTTTAATTGATGTAAACCATATGCAAGCACACATATTATCGCACTTTATTGAAGATGATGGCAAAAAAATGCCTCCTTTTCCTTTTATATGCTTAACAATTAGTGGCGGACATACGCAAATTGTTAAGGTTACCAATCATTTTGAAATGGAAGTTTTAGGTGAAACCATAGATGATGCGGTTGGTGAAGCTTTTGATAAATCTGCAAAAATTTTAGGCTTAAAATATCCTGGAGGCCCGTTAATAGACAAACACGCAAAATTAGGAAACCCAAAAGCTTTTCAATTTACAAAACCTAAAGTAGGCGATTTAGATTTTAGTTTTAGTGGATTAAAAACCGGAATTTTATACTTTATTCAGAAACAAGTAAGAATAAATCCTAATTTTATTAAAGAAAACCTCAATGACATTTGTGCCTCTATACAATATACTATTGTAGAAATTTTAATGGATAAATTAAAAAATGCGGTTAAACAAACAGGTATTAAACACATAGCTATTGCTGGTGGGGTTTCTGCAAATTCAGAAATTAGAGCTCGTTTACAATTAGCAGAAAAACATTTTGGATGGACTACCTACATCCCTAAATTTGAATACACAACAGATAATGCAGCAATGATTGCTATAACAGGGTATTTAAAATACTTAAACAACGATTATTCTGATGTTTCCGTAACCGCAAAGGCTCGTTTAAAAGTATCAGAAAACGCATAATTAACTCATAGAATTCACTCCTTGAAAACATTTAAAAACAGGCTTTTATTCAATATTTACTATTTTCTTTTATGGATTGGATACTTTGCATTTGCGCGTTTCTTTTTCCTGCTTTTTTATTTTGATAACACCAAGGATTTAGGATTTTTAACGACATTAAATACTTTTGTTTACGGTTTACGATTAGATAGCTCTTTTGCTGCTTATTTATGTTTTATTCCGTTTTTAGCAATCTTTTTTTCTGTTTTTATCAACCCTAAAAAAATAGGAGTTATTATAAAATGGTACTCGGCAACTCTTATTATTATTTTAAGTTTATTATTAATTATTGATGCCAGTTTATACCAATCTTGGGGCACTCGTCTAGACACTTCTTTCTTAAAGTATTTAAATACTCCTGAAATTATGATTGCTTCTGCATCTACATTTCAAAAAATTACAGGCACTTTTTTTTGGGTAATTATTTCTTTTCTTTTTATTAAAATTTTTAATAAAGTAATTACTAATAAAATAAATAACGTTCAACAAGGTTTCTGGCTACAATCTGTTATTTTTTTATTGATAACTGCCGCCCTAATTATACCTGTTAGAGGTGGTTTACAAACCATACCTGTTAACCAAAGTAACGTTTATTTTTCTAAAAAAATGTTTGCCAACCATGCAGCCATTAATTATGGATGGAATTTTTTTAACGCACTCACTCATAAGTCTATTACTAAAAATGTATATAAATATTTTGATGAAGAAGTTGCAAAAAACATCATCAATAAAAGACAAAACAAACTGTTAACAGCAAATACAGATAGTATTTTAAACACTACTAACCCCAATGTTATTTTAATTGTTTGGGAAAGCTTAACCGCAAAAGTTGTTGGCTGTTTAGGTGGCGAGCCTAACGTAACAGAAAACCTCAACAAACTTTCTAAAGAAGGAATTCTATTCACAAATTTTTACGCAAATGGAGATAGAACAGATAAAGGAATTCCTGCTATTTTAAGCGGTTATTACCCACAACCGACTCAGAGCATTATGAAAATGCCAAATAAAACAAGAAGCTTACCCATGTTACCTAAAAAAATGATTGATTTAGGTTACAAAACTTCCTTTTATTACGGTGGAGATTTAAACTTTGGTAACATGAATACCTATTTACGAAATGCAGGAATTACCAATTTTGTGGATGGAAATGATTTTGACAAAAAAGACTGGAACTCTAAATGGGGCGCTCATGATCATGTTTTTATGAATCGTTTTGCTAAAGATTTAGAAAACAAACAGAGCCAACCTTTTTTTAAAATTGCCTTAACACTTACCAGTCATGAGCCTTACGAGTTCCCTGACACCTATAAATTTGGCAAAGATACAGAAGAAAATAAATTTAGAAGTGCACATGCTTACACTGATAAAACCATTGGTAATTTTATAAAATTTGCAAAACAACAACCTTGGTACAAAAACACTTTAATTATTATTGTTGCAGATCATGGGCATCGTACTCCTAAACATGAAGGAGCTTTTAATTCGCCTAAAAAATTTAAAATACCAATGCTATGGCTAGGTGGAGCTTTACACCAAAAAGGAATTGAAATTGATAATATTGCCAGTCAAATAGACATTTCTTACACATTACTAGATTTATTAAAAGGAGATAATTCTGATTTTAAATTCAGTAAAAACATCTTTAATACCTCTAACAAACAATACGCGCATTATATATTTAACAAAGGGTTTGGTACATTAACCAAAAACGGTCTTTATTTATTTGATTATGTGAGTAAAAAACCAATTTTAGAAGAAGGTACAGCCGCTACCGCATTAGATTCCTTAGGAAAAGCAATTTCGCAAGATGCTTTTCAAGATTTTATGGACCGTAAATAGTTTTTATATTTATAAAAAAGAGAGACTTAACTATTGAATTGATTACTTAAAACCTCCTCTACAACTACTACAAAACAGTTTTAACCTTATCTACAAAACCAGCAATTGTATACGGTTTAGAAATTACACCAGAAAAACCTAAAGCCAAATACCTTTCTAAATCCTCATTAGACGTATTGGCTGTTAAAGCCATAAAAGGTGTCTCTAAGTTCATTTTTACAGAGGGTAACTTCCTCATCAACTCCTCACCTGTCATATTAGGCATATTAATATCTAATAAAACAACATCAAAGGTTTCCTTTTCTATTTTAGCTAGCGCTTCTAAACCATCATTTACAAGGGTTAAATTAGATTTTTCTTTTCCTAAAATATGCGCAACTATAGTTTGATTCATAATATCATCATCAGCTACTAAAATATTTTTACCTTTTAGAGATTTATCTTTCTGCTGTAGAGTTTCTTCTATTTCTTTTGATATTTTAGTGGTTTTAGAAAAAGGAATTTCAACAAAAAAAGAAGTACCAACATTCAATTCACTTTTAACAGAAATTTTTCCATTCATGGCAACTATTAAACGGTTTACAATTGCCAAACCTAAACCAGCACCTCCATGAATTCTATTATCATCTAATTCATTCTGTTCGTATTCTTCAAATATTTTTAAGCATTGTGCTTCAGACATTCCTCTTCCAGAATCTGTAACTTCAAAAAGAAGGTTAACCACTTTTGCAGATTCAAATGCCACTTTTACACTTGTTATTACACGCCCAATACTCGTAAATTTTATAGCATTACTTATTAAGTTTACTAGTATTTGTTGTATTCTAACAGCATCTCCTAACACAAATTTAGGAAGCTTGCTAGAAGTAATAAAAATCAATTCTACCGCTGTATTTGTATGTAGTTGTTCAAAATCATTTTTACAATTCTGAATTATTTTTTGAATACAAACTTCTTCTGAAGCTAACCTTAATTTACCCGCTTCAATACGAGATAAATCTAAAATATCTTCAACAATAACTTTTAAGTTATTACCCGCAGACGATAAACTCTTAATATATGCCGCTACTTTTTGATTTAAGTTTTCTGAAGAAATCATTGCTGCATAACCAAGAATTGAGTTTAAAGGATTTCTAATTTCATGACTCATCATTGCTAAAAATCGAGATTTCTCTTCATTAGCTTTATCAGCAATTTTTCGCAATGCATCTAACTCTATGTTTTTTTCTGCAAGCTCTCTTTTTATAAAGAAAATATCATTTCTATTCTGATTTAATTCACTTACATATTTATATACATTTGTTCTATTATGTATTAAAATAGCTATTGAATCATCGGCCTTAAAAAGTTCTAAATCTATATTGTATTCTATTGTATCTGAGTTTAAAATCATCCCTTCTAAAAGAAAGGGTTCTTTTAAAGGCAAGGCTTCTAAAGTACCTTCTAAAAACGGACAAGCATCATAGATAGATTCTTGAATTACAAATTCTTTTCTTGTAAATTTTCCTGCAATAATGTTTGTAATAACTCCTGAATAATCAGTAGTTAATTGTAAAAAAACATCTTCTATTTTTGCAGGTATCAATAAAAATTATTTTAAAGTTAAACTGGTTAATTTCATAAAAGCATCTTCTACATTTTCATCTTCTTTTGCACTTGTAATTAAATCGATATCTACAGAAACCTTCTGTATTACATTTTCTAATTCTTCATTAGAAAGTAAATCTTTTTTATTACCAACAATAGTTATATTATTTAAACCAGATAGGTCTTTAACCATCTTTAAATTCTCATCAATAGATAGGTAAGTTTCTTCTCTGCTTACATCAAACACAAACATGGCTGCATGAGAACCTAAAAAATAGGCTTTCGGTATTTTTTCATTACCATTGGTACCAGCAACATCCCAAATCATTAATTTAATGGTTTCATTTTGATATTCTACTACTTTTTTACTTACTCTTACGCCAATAGTACTAATGTAATCTTCAGAAAATTCATTTAAAACAAACCTTCTAATTAATGAAGTTTTACCAACACCAAAATTACCAACGAGTAGTACTTTTTTTGCTATCATAAATTATGATTGATTTTTTACTCTTTAATTAATTCGTTAAATATTAATTGATTTAAGCGTTCCTCATCTGCTAAATAAGAACGATCTCTTAAAATAATTTCTGTAAAATTATTGATATTATCAGATAGTTCATCTGTATGTTCTTGTGTTAAAACACCAGAGGTAGCAATTGCAATATAAATGGTTTTAAAGTTTTTAATAGAAAGTTGAAATGTTTCAAATTTTATATTTTCTAAATCCTGACCTTCTTTAGAAAATGCATCTTCGGCAAAAGATTTAATTGCCGTTAACATACCAGAAATCATATCTTTATCTGCAATATTACCTCTAGAATAGCTACCAGAAAGTAACCCAGAGTCTTTTTCAATTACAAAAACTTCTTCGATAACAAATTCAAAAACCTCTTCTAAAACAATACCAGCATCATTTCTTTTTCCTTTAAAGAATCGTTTAAGCATTTCTTTAATAGAGAATTTTTCTTTTACTGTTCTATTAATACTGTCAGATAACTTTGTAATTTCTGCAACAATAAATTTCTTAACCATTTTACCCATAATTGGGTACAAGGCTTCTACAACTTCGTCTTGAGAGTCTCTAATTTGAACTTTTATTGTTTCTGTAATTGTATCACCAAAGTCTCTTGAAAAATTTTTACGTAAATCTAAAATTTTCTCATCTACAAGAGGAGTAACTCTTTTAGACAACTTTTCTCTTAGAATAATTTCTTCACTTAAAGAATCAAACTTTTCTCTATCTTCGGCTAATAAAAGGTCTCTGAGCAACTCAAAACGATTGTCTTTATTGTTATCTGCAGGTGTATTTTTCATTTATTCTTGCAACATCAATGCAATTTTCTCTAAAGCTTTACCTAGTTTTTTTCTGTCTGCTTTTTCATCATCTAAATCTGCCAATCTCTTATCTAAATCGTCATTTAAGTCCTGAAACTTGTGTTCCATTAAACTTTCTAAATCGGCTAATTTATTTTCTAGGTTTGTAACAGACTCAGAAATATTTTTATCAGTTTGTTCTTTAAGTGTTTTAATTTTGTCATAAACATCAGCAAACTCGCTGCTGTATTGTTGCATGTTTTCACCAAAAATTAAATCTCTTACAGCTGCAATTCTATCATCAATTTTATGATTTTCAACTACAGGCTGTTTATTTTCTGAATTTTTTTCCATTTATACTAAAGGTTGATTACTAAAAAGAGTTATTTTATTCTTTATAATTTTTTAAAAAGAAGCACTCCTAACAAATATACGTTAAAAAACAGTTTATAAAAATCTAAACGCTTATTTTTAGGCCATCGTAAGCTAAAAAAACGTTATTTGGTAGTATTTTAGAAACAGCTTCATGGAAACCTAACTTATGACTTATATGAGTTAAATATGCTTTTTGGGGTTTTAATTCTGCTATAAAATCTAATGCTTCTTGTAAATTAAAATGAGTTGGATGCTCTTCTATTCTTAACGCATTTACTACTAAAACATCTAAGTTTTGCAGTTTTAATTTTTCTTCATCAGAAACAGATTTTACATCTGTTAAATATCCAAAATCACCAAATCTATATGCAGTTATTGGTAAATTTCCGTGTAAAACTTTTATAGGGGTTACTTTTAATTCATCAACATAAAAACTAGATGAATCTACTATATTTGGCAGCACACTTGGCGCACCCGGATACCTATTTTCTGTGCTAAAAATGTATTCGAACCTTTTTTCTAAACTATGCAGCGTTCTTTCATTTAAATAAATAGGCATCTCACCTATTTGATAACAAAAAGCTCTTAAATCATCTAAACCACCTATATGATCTGCATGTTCATGTGTAAAAAAGACTCCATTTAAAGACTGTACATTCTCTCTTAGCATCTGTTGCCTAAAATCTAAGCCACAATCTACGGTATAAGAAACAGCATCCCAAGATATTAAAATAGAAGAACGCAATCTCTTATCTTTCAAGTCTTTAGACAGACAAACTGGATCGTTATTTGCTATCATAGGAATTCCCTGCGAAGTACCTGTTCCTAAAAAGGTAATATTCAGTTGTTTCTTGGTAAAGTTCATTAGAACAAAAATAACATAAAAATTGACTCATAGCAGTCTATTTTACTACATTTGTTTCAACCTAAAAATAGCATTATATGGCAATTTCTTTAAAAGGAGATCAAGAAATTAGTAGTGTTCCTACTATAAAAAACAAAGCACTACGAATTAATTTAAATAGAGATATTTACGGAACTTTTGCCGAAATTGGCGCAGGACAAGAAACTGCTCGTAACTTTTTTAGATCTGGCGCTGCTTCTGGAACAATAGCTAAAGCGATGAGTGCTTACGATAAAGATTTTTCTGATGCAATTTATGGCATGGAACAAGACAATCGTTATGTAACACAGCCACGTTTAAAAAAAATGTTAGGTCACGAAATCGATTTAATGGAAGATCGTTTAAGCAGACAAAAACATCCTGATAAATTGTTTTTTAGTTATGCCAATACAGTAACTACCATAGATTTTGCAAAACAATTTAAAGGCCATGGTTGGGTTGGTATTCGTTTTCAATTAGATCCTTTAGAAGGTTATAATGAAATTGTTTTACACTTGCGTTTTAAAGAAACGGATGCACGTTTACAACAAGAAACTTTAGGTATTTTAGGAGTAAATTTAATTTATGGTGCTTTTTATTTAAATGACAACCCTAAAGATTTAGTAAAATCTTTTTATGATAACTTAAGTAATGACCAGTTAGAAATTGATATGATTAATTTCTCTGGGCCACGTTTTATGTATGTAGACAACCGTTTAATGAGTTTACAGCTACTTAAAAACGGTATGACCAATGCGGTTATGTTTGGCCCTGACGGAAACAACTTATTACCTGCACAGGTATTGTACAAAAAAAACATATTAGCCTTACGTGGTAGCTTTAGACCTGTTACCAAGGTAAATATGGACATGTATGAAAAATCTAAAAAACTATTTTTAGCCGAAAATAAAGTTGAAGAAAGTAAAACGCAAGTTATTTTCGAAATTACATTAAGTAACCTTTCTGCAGAAGGTAAAATTAATGAAAGAGACTTTTTAGATAGAGCAGAATTACTGTGTTCTTTAGGACAAAATGTAATGATTACTAGTTTTCAACAATACTTTAAGTTAGTAGAATATTTTAGTGAATTTACAAAAGAAAGAATGGGATTAACCATGGGAGTGCAAAATCTAATTCAAATTTTTGATGAAAAATACTACAGAAATTTAAGCGGAGGGATCTTAGAAGCTTTTGGTAAATTATTTTATAGAGATTTAAAAGTATACATGTACCCATACCATGATGCAGCTACCGGAGACTATATAGATAGCGAAAACTTAAAAGTACATCCTAGAATGAAAGAATTGTACAAATTCTTTAAACACAATGGTAAACTTGTTAATATTGATGATTTTGACAAAAATATTTTAGATATTTTTTCTCGTACCGTTTTAAAAATGATCTTAAACGGAGAACAAGGTTGGGAAGAAATGTTACCAGAAGGTATTGCAGATACTATTAAACAAAAAAGACTATTTGGGTACTCTAGATCTAGAGTAAAAAAATAAACATTAAACCTTTGTAACCTTTTAAAGTCTAAATATTAGAAACTACTTAATTGACAGATGAAACTCTTTTAATAGAACAGTTAAAAAACGTTAAGACTAAAGAAAAAGCGTTTAGAGAACTAATTACGCTCTATAAAGAACGTTTGTATTGGCACATACGTAAAATTGTGATATCTCATGATGATGCAGATGATGTTTTACAAAATACTTTTATTAAAATTTTTAAAAATATCGATAAATTTAACCAAGAAAGCAAACTATTTTCTTGGATGTATAGAATTGCCACCAATGAGTCGATTACTTTTATCAATAAAAGAGCAAAAAACAGAAATGTAGATATTGCTGATTATCAACAAGAATTAACCTCTACATTAGCGGATGATGATTTTTTTACAGGCGATGAAATTCAAGTTATTTTACAAAAAGCAGTAGCTACTTTACCACAAAAACAGCAACTAGTTTTTAACATGAAATATTTTGATGAAATGAAATATGAAGAAATTTCTGAAATTCTAGAAACCTCAATAGGTGCCTTAAAAGCCTCTTATTTTCATGCAGTTAAGAAAATTGAACTCTATATTAAAAAGGAAACAAATTAAACCTTTTTACAAATAAAAGGTCTAAAAAGTATCATGGAAGACAAAAACAAAAATAGCGAACAATATTTAAACTCAATACTAGGAAAAAAAACTGGTTTTTCTGTTCCTAAAGATTATTTTGCCAACATTGAAGAAACATTAGAAACAAAATTGGCTGAACAAGCTTTAACAAAAGAGCAAGGATTTACAATACCAGACAATTATTTTAAAGAACTAGAAAACGAAATATTAGCTAAAGTTACAATACCAAAAAAAGAAGCAAAAGTTATATCTTTTAAAGAACGAGTTTTTAAAATAATTCCTTTTGCAGCAGCTGCCTCTGTAATTTTATTTATTGGATTAAATTCTTTTGTTTTTAATCAGAATAAAGAAATTACAATAGACTCTCTTTCTGATGATGATATTGAATATTGGTTAGATTCTAACACAATTAATACCACAGATATTGCGAATGTATTAGAAAATGAGGTTTTAGAAGAAACCGATTTTTATTTTTCATCCTTAGAAGATGAAAATATAGAAGATTATATAAACTCCATAGATAACACTTCATTTTTAAATGAAATAAACTAAAATTAAGAATATGAAAAAATTAATCACAATTATATGCTTTACCCTTTTTTATAGTCTTACTTTATCTGCACAAGAAAACATAGATAGTAGAGAAAAAATTAAGGCCCTTAAAGTATCGTACATCACAGAGCAATTAAATTTAACACCAAGGGAAGCTGAAAAATTTTGGCCTATTTACAATGCCTATTCTAAAGAGCAATACGCTTTAAGAAATAAACTTAAATCTGAAATAAAAAATTCGATTAAAAATGATATAAATGCTGTTTCAGAAAAAGAAGCAGAAAGATTAATCGTGTTAAAATTAACAACAGATAAAAAGTTTTACGAATCTCAAAAGAGTTTTATAGAAAACATAAAAAAAGTAATTTCTTACAAAAAAATAATTCAATTACAATTAGCAGAAATGGAATTTGGTAGGAAGTTAATGCGAAAATACAAGCATAGAAAATAAAATTCTAATAGGTAAAACAAAAAAAGGAAGCTAATCGCTTCCTTTTTTTGTCTTTACTCTATTAATGCTAAGCAAGAATATAATTCTGGTTTATTAGAGGTAAACTGCTTTAACCAAATTGTTAACTCATCTCTCTCATAAGGTAACAATCGACTTAACGCCTTTTCTACTTCTTTACAAAACAAATCTGAATTAAAACTCACCTTTTTTAGTACCGTTTTAGTGTACTCAAACATTGCTCTAGCCATTTTTAAGAATTAAATTATACAATAATAACGTTTACTATATCGTTTTAGTATGTTTTATCAAATTTAACAAAAAAACCATCATTTTTATCAAATGATGGTCTTAAATTTTGCTTAAAAATTTGTTAAGATTATAAAGCGTTAATCTTTTCTACCAAACCTTTTGCTTTTACCTCTAATTCTTCATTAATAGATTTAAAGTGTGCTTTTTTGTTTTCTACCTTGTTATTGTTAACTTTAGATACTAAAGCATCAAAAGTTTCGATAGCTTCATCTATAATTGCTTCACCTTTTTCTGGTGCATTTTTTAAGATTGAAACATCTAATGCATATTCGATAACATCACCTAAAACGTAATTGATATCTTTTTTTAAGTTTTTTATACTTGCCATAACTTATTATAAATTTTAATTTTGCAAAGTTAGGTGTTTTTATCTAATTGCCTTTGATATTCTTCAAAAAATAAACCAATGTGATAACCATCTACCAATGCATGATTTACAGAAATTGCCACAGGCATCATAATTTTTGTGTTTTCTTTAAATATTTTACCAAATGCTAACTTGGGTATACTTTCGTTTTTTTGTCCAGAATTGGGCTCTTTATGCCCTGTAAATGAAACCCAAGGTAATGCAGAACAATAAATACAATCATCAGAATTTATAGGCGGAAACAAATCTGTAGAATTTAAAATTCGTTCTTTTTCGTTTAAAAAATTCTGATTAAAGGTTTTAAAATCTTCAGAAAAGTTTATAAATGAAAATCCGAAAGTATTATCTGCTCTTGCAATTGTAGCCGAAGCATGCAATACATCACTAATAGCAACTTTATTTTCTGTAACAATTCTATATTTAAAATTTTCTACCTTATTTAATGCCTTTAAACAGTCATGTAAATACATCGCAAAAAAAGATTCCTTTTGTAATTTAGATTTATTAAAAACGTTAGTAACCTCTACATTTGCTGTGATTCCAAAATAAGGATCTTCTAATTTACTAAAGTGTTCAAAATGTTGTTTTCTATTCCAGTTATCTATATCTAAATAATTCATAACAAATCAATTATACCTTTAATATTTGCAACTGTTTTATAATCAACTTCTAATTTTTCTTCATCACTCACCTCTTCATGCATCCAAGTGGTATGAAAAGGAACATGAATGGCAGAAGCACCTAATTCTATTAAAGGTAAAACATCTGACTTTAAAGAATTACCAATCATTAAAAATTCTGATGGAGATACATCTAAATGATTTATCAGTTTTTTATAATCTTTCTTTTTTTTATCACTCATCACCTCTATATGATGAAAGTATTTTAACAAATTAGATTTCTCTAGTTTTCTTTCTTGATCTAGTAAATCTCCTTTAGTAGCCACAATTAATTTATATTTATCCTGCAAAGACTGCAACACCTCTTCTACTCCGTCTAACAATTCTATAGGTTTTTCTATCATTTCTTTACCTATTTCTAAAATTGCCGCTATCGTTTTTTGTTTTACTTGATAATTAGACAATTCTAAAGCACATTCTACCATAGATAAAACAAAACCTTTAACTCCGTAACCATAAAGTTTTAAGTTTTTAATTTCTTTTTTAAAAAGTTCTTGATCTATTTTATTTTCGGTTTCGTACTTTGCTAATAGTTTTGCAAACTGATGCTCTGCATCTCTAAAATAAGTTTCATTTACCCATAAAGTATCATCTGCATCAAAAGCAATTACCTTTATGTTTTTACTTATTTTAGTCATAATTTATAGTTTTAAAAATTGAATTGCTTTTTCTAAATCTTCTGGTGTATCTATACCAACAGCTTCTACATCTGTTTCTACCATTTTAATTTTCTTACCAATTTCTTGATATCTAATGGCTTCAATTTTTTCTACCGCTTCTAAGGGCGTCATCGGAGTATTGTAAAAGTCTATTAATGCTTGTTTTCTAAACGCATAGACTCCTTTGTGTTTGTAGTATTTTACTGCTACATCTTTATCTCTATGATAAGGAATTACGCTTCTAGAAAAGTAAATAGCTAAATTATCTACATCGGTAATTACCTTAACATTATTAGGGTTTTCTATATCTTCTTTATTGGTAATTTGTACTTTTAAAGAAGCCAAATCAATTTCTTTTTTATCATCTTTTTTAAAGACATCAATTAATTTAGAAAGAGAAACTGCATCTATAAAAGGTTCATCTCCTTGTACATTAATAACAATATCTGCTTCTATATTTTCTACAGCTTCTGCAATTCTATCAGAACCACACTCGTGTTCTTTGGTACTTTTAATTGCTTTTCCTCCGGCATTTTCTATCGTTTTAAAAATGATATCAGAATCTGTTACAATATAAACATCATCAAACAAATTGGTATGTAAAGCCGCTTCATACGTTCTTAAAATAACAGGTTTACCCCCTAAATCTTTCATTAACTTTCCTGGAAAACGAGATGCACTATAGCGTGCAGGAATCATGGCAATTATTTTCATAAAATATTTTTAATGAGGCGCTTGTAAAAGTAATTACTCTCCTGCATAACGCACAAAATTTCTTCGTGTTTCGTATAAAGTTACTTCTATTTCTAAATGTGCTGGTATATGAGGACGTAATTTATTGTAAATAACAATTGAAATGTTTTCTGCAGTTGGATTTAAGTTTTTAAATTCTGCCACTTCAATATTTAAGTTTTTATGATCAAACGGATCTTCTACTTCTTTTTTTATCAACTCTCTTAACAAACCTAAATCATATACAAAACCTGTTACAGGGTCTATTTCTCCAAACAAAGCCACTATCATTTCATAATTATGACCATGATAATTAGGGTTGCTGCATTTACCAAATACTTCTGCATTTTTGGCATCAGACCAAGCCGCATTAAACAACCTATGTGCTGCGTTAAAATGTGCTCTTCTGTAAACTTTTACTTTAGGCATTTGTTAATTTTTCGAAAGATTTGTCAAAGATAATTTTAAACCACTCTGTATATTCTTGCGGATTCTTTTCAATGTCTTTTTGCACATCTACTAAAGTCATCCATTTATAAGCCTCTACTTCTTCTTTATTTATGTTTGGCGCATCATCATAATACCCAATCATTACATGGTCTAATTCGTGTTCTGTTAAACCATTATCAAAAGGCGCTTTGTAAATAAACGAAAAAACTTCCTTAATTTCGGTAACAAAACCCATTTCTTCTTCAAGCCTTCTTTTACCTGCCTCTAAATTAGTTTCTCCATCTCTTTGATGAGAACAACAAGTATTAGTCCATAATAAAGGCGAATGGTATTTACTTGCTGCTCTTTGCTGCAACATTAATTCTCCTTTTTTATTAAATACAAATACAGAAAAAGCTCTATGTAAAACAGCTTTTTCATGTGCTTCCATTTTTGGCATCAATCCTATCGGATTGTCTTTTTCATCAACTAAAACTACTTGTTCTTCCATAATTGCAAAAATAAGAAAATCAAAGAGTAATAAATCATAAAATATTTACAAAACCCATAAGTCTTTTCTATTCTTTTATTATGATAACATATATTTGTAAGAATTAACAACCAATTGCCTGCATGAAAATTTTATTTAAACTCTTTTTAGTACTCTCAATCATCGCTTTTTATCAATGCAAAGACGAAAAAAAAACGGTAGAAAAAAAGACTTTATCGTTAAAGAAAAAGAAAGTAAAAAAAGAAATAGTTAAAGCTTGGGATAGTTTAAACAGCCATAATACAGAAGCTTTTTTAACCGAGTTTGGCAAACAAAACCCAGAAACAAAGGTGTTAATTAAAACCGATTTTGGTAACATAAAAATTCGTTTATACGAAGATGTACCTATACACAGAGCTAATTTTATATTTTTAACTAAAATAAAATATTTTAATACAACAGTTTTTTATAGAATTGCTAAAAACTTTGTAATTCAAGGTGGTAATTCTGATGAAATGTACACCCAACGAGAACGAAGAAAATACGGAAACTACTTATTAAAGCCCGAATTTAAAAGTAATAGAAAACATAAATATGGCGCAGTGGCTGCTGCTAGAGAATGGGATCATAATCCTAATAAATTATCGAGTCCTTTTGAATTTTATATTGTTCAGAAAAAAAGTGGCGCGCATCATTTAGATAACGAACATACAGTTTTTGGTGAAGTAATTTCTGGTTTTTCTACCATGGAAAAAATCTCTAAAGTAAGGGTGGGTGTTGATGAATGGCCTATTGATAATGTAAAAATGACCATCGAAATTTTAGATTGATATTTCTCTTAGTAAAACCTATCTTTGCACCTCAAATTTTGTAGATGACTTTTTTAGAAGAAATAGCACGTAGAAGAACTTTTGGTATTATATCGCATCCAGATGCTGGTAAAACCACATTAACAGAGAAATTATTACTTTTTGGAGGAGCAATTCAAGAAGCAGGTGCTGTAAAAAATAATAAGATTAAAAAGGGAGCAACTTCCGATTTTATGGAGATTGAACGTCAGCGTGGTATCTCTGTAGCTACTTCCGTATTGGCATTCATCTACCAAGATAAAAAAATAAACATTTTAGATACGCCTGGTCACAAAGATTTTGCTGAAGACACGTTTAGAACCTTAACCGCTGTAGATAGTGTTATTGTGGTTATTGATGTTGCAAAAGGTGTAGAACCTCAAACCGAAAAACTGGTTGAAGTTTGTAGAATGAGAAGTATCCCTATGTTGGTTTTTATCAACAAGTTGGATAGAGAGGGAAAAGATGCCTTTGATTTATTAGACGAAGTAGAACAAAAATTAGGTTTAACTGTTACACCTATGAGTTTCCCAATTGGAATGGGATACGACTTTAAAGGAATTTATAATATTTGGGAAAAGAAATTAAATCTTTTTTCTGGTGATAATAAAACCTCTATTTCTGAAGGAATTGAGTTTGATGATTTATCGAACCCCGAATTAGATAAAATTGTTGGAGAAAAAGCCGCCGACACACTACGTGAAGAAATAGAATTGATTAGTGAAGTATATCCAGAATTTAACCGAAACGATTATTTAGAAGGAAATTTACAACCTGTATTTTTTGGTTCTGCTTTAAACAATTTTGGAGTAAAAGAATTGTTAGATGCATTTATAGAAATTGCACCTTCGCCTCAACCTAAAAAGGCAGAAGAGCGTTTAGTGGATTCTAAAGAGCAAAAAATGACAGGATTTGTGTTTAAAATTCATGCAAACATGGATCCAAAACACAGAGATCGTTTGGCTTTTATTAAAATAGTATCGGGTACTTTTAAAAGAAATGCACCTTATTTACATGTTAGAAACGGTAAAAAAGTAAAGTTTTCTAGTCCGAATGCTTTTTTTGCTGAAAAGAAAGAAATTGTAGAAGAATCTTTTCCGGGTGATATTGTAGGGATACATGATACCGGAAACTTTAAAATTGGAGATACTTTAACCGAAGGTGAAGAATTGAATTTTAAAGGAATTCCTAGTTTTTCTCCAGAACATTTCCGTTACGTAAATAATGCAGACCCTATGAAATCTAAACAATTATTTAAAGGTTTAGACCAATTAATGGATGAAGGTGTTGCCCAATTATTTACATTAGACATGAATGGTCGTAAAGTTATTGGTACTGTTGGTGCCTTACAATATGAGGTTATTCAATATAGATTAGAGCATGAATATGGCGCAAAATGTTCTTACGAAAACTTAAGTGTTCACAAAGCGTGTTGGGTAGAGCCTGAAGATATTAAAAACGAAGAATTTAAAGAATTTAAACGTGTTAAACAACGTTATTTAGCTAAAGATAAACAAGGTCAGTTAGTATTTTTAGCAGATTCTGAGTTTACCATACAAATGACTCAAAGCAAATATCCTACAGTAAAATTGCATTTTACGAGTGAATTTAAAAATTAAAGTTATGAAAAAAATATTTTTTTTACTGATTACTTTTGTAGCCCTAAATACTTTTTCTCAAACAGATAATCTATCCAATTTAAAAGGTAATGAACTTCGCAACAGTATTCGTTTAAATTATATTTTAGTTCATCAACCGGTAAGTGATGTAAACTACGAGTTAGACCCAACCATGGGGTTTATTGGTTTAAATTATAATTTCCCTTTAAATGATTGGTTGTATACTGGTGTAGGTTTCCATGCAGCAATTACAGGAGATCAAGGCGGCTTGTTTACTTTGGGTGTTAATTTAGGCGTAAACAAACAACTTTATAAAAACCTATATTTTGATGCTAACGTTCACTTTGGTGGTGGTGGTGGATTTAGAAGTTTGGTTAACGGAGGTGGAATTATTTACCCTAATGCAGGTTTACAATACAAAGCCAAAAACTATTCTTTTGGTGTGCAGTATGGTTACGTAAACTTTTTTACGGGTATTCAGAAAAGTGATAATGTTTCATTTTTTATAGAAATACCAACTTCATTAAGATCTACTACTTATGCTGATGCTCAAAAAACTTTTATAAACAACAACCAGTCTAAAGATGCATTTTGGACAAAACCAGCTGTAAAAAGTGTGCAACAAGTAACTTTCGACTACTTTTTTCCTTTTGGTGACTCTAGAACAGATGCTAGTACAACACCAAACTACAAACCTATAGACCACACATTATCTGTTATTGGTTTTGAGTACCAACGCTATTTAACAAGTAATACTTTTATTTATGCACATGTAGATGCTATGTATGCAGGTTTAACTGCTGGTTTTATGGATTTATTTATGGGTGTTGGAAAAAACTTTATTGAAACCAAATATGTAAATTTCTTTGGTAAGTTTGGTATGGGAGCTGCAGGTGGTAGAATTTACCCAGAAGGAGGTTTAACCATGTACCCAAGTGTTGGTGCCGATGTAAAAATTACAGAAAAATTTGGTTTAAGTGCTCATGGCGGTTATCACAGGTCTATTGGCGGTACCTTCAAAGCTTATACGGCTGGTTTTAGTATTAAATATTATGGCTTAAGTGGCGGAACTAAAGATCCTTTTTCGAATGAAGAAGCAACAAGTATAAAAACACAAGGAATACAAATTGGCGTTCAAAATCAAACTTATTTAAAAGTTAAAAGATTTGGACTAACTCCAGAAGAAACCTATAGAAATCTACAACTAATTGCCATCAAAGTAAACTACGATTTAAATCATCGTTTTTATATTGCTGGAGAAGCTTCTTTTGCATACGAAGGAGAATCTGGTGGTTATGCTCACGGAATTTTTGGTTTGGGAATAAAATCAAATAGATTTGCTAATAACAAACTATCTTTATTTGCAGAAGCTGCTGCAGGTGTTGCAGGTGGCGGAAGAGTAGATTCTGGTGAAGGTGTTTTAGTAAGACCTACCGCAGGTATTAATTACCACGTAAATGATGATTTATCTTTTAACTTTTCGGGCGGACAAATGTGGTCTCCATATGGTAACGTAAATTCAACAAATATTAATATAGGCTTGTCTTATGGACTATCAATTTTAAATGCTAAAAAATAATATCTACTGATTTAATATCAGCTTTTATCAAAAAAAATCTTAATCCATTTTAAGATTACAATTAATGTCAGTTCGAGCGCAGTCGAGAACTAATAAATGAATAAAACCTCTCGACTGCGCTCGAGAAAACAAAATTAAATAAGAATACAATGAATAACGGAATCTATGCAAAATTCACCACTCCAAAAGGTGAAATTTTAGTACAATTAGAACATGAAAAAACTCCTGGAACTGTAGGTAATTTTGTTGCTTTAACAGAAGGTAATTTAGAAAATGCAGTAAAAGAGCAAGGAACTCCTTATTATGATGGATTAAAATTCCACAGAGTAATTCCAGAATTTATGATACAAGGTGGTTGTCCACAAGGTACTGGTACAGGTAACCCAGGATATAAATTTGATGATGAATTTCATCCAGAATTAAAACATGATGCACCAGGAAAATTAGCAATGGCTAATTCGGGTCCTGCAACCAACGGAAGTCAATTTTATATTACCCACGTTCCTACTCCATGGTTAGACGGTAAACACACTGTTTTTGGTTCTGTAATAGAAGGGCAAGATGTTGTTGATGCAATTGCACAAGGAGATGAATTAACTTCTGTAGAAATTATTAGAGTTGGTGCAGATGCAGAGGCTTTTAATGCTGTAGAAGCTTTTAGAGTTTTTGAAGGATCTAGAGAAAAACGTGAAGCTGAAGAAAAAGCAAAACAAAAAGCATTATTAGATACTGTTGCTGCTGGTTATGACGAAACTGCAAGTGGTTTACGTTACCAAATTTTACAAAAAGGAACAGGAAAAAAAGCTACAAAAGGAGCTGGAGTTTCTGTACACTACAAAGGTCAATTATTAGACGGTACTGTTTTTGATTCTTCTTACAAAAGAAAAGAACCAATTGACTTTAATGTTGGTGTTGGTCAGGTTATTTCTGGTTGGGATGAAGGAATTCAGTTATTACAAGTAGGAGATAAAGCTCGTTTTGTAATTCCATCTAATTTGGCGTATGGTGCTGCAGGTGCAGGAGGCGTAATTCCACCAAACGCAACACTAATTTTTGATGTTGAATTAATGGATGTTAAATAAGAATAACATTCTTTACAAGTTATATAATTACAAAAAGCTCTCTGAAATCAGAGAGCTTTTTCTATTTAAATGAACCTTTTTCCAACTTAGAATTAGTTTTAAACAAGTAGCTTACATCACCAAAATCAATACCCTTCTTGTTGATAACTCCTCTTAAATGTTAAAACCTTAACACTGCATAACATTGGCATTTATTGTAAATTTATATGCTCAAATCCTTCCTATTTACTATGAAAGAATTTCCTTAAAAATGAAACAATTTAAAACGTATATCCCCTTGATAAATGGCAGATATGCATAGTTGTAAATTCTATATTAAGAAATTGTGCGTCATTACCAAGCAAAACGCTGAATTGAAGAATTAACTATTGAAAATGAAAAAAAACTTAATAATATTATTTGTTTTAGCAACCACTATATCTTGTGGAATAAAAACATTTAAATTGAAGAATGGTTATTCAAGAGCAGCAATAAACGAAAAAGTTTACAAGAATAAAAAACATTTTGAAAAAGGTGTTTTAAAAGATATTGATACTCAAATAATCTACGAAGAATATAATACGACTTTTTATTCTGGAAATAAACTTGTTAATGTTTTAGCTAGAAAAAATTATGAAAACTCTCACACTTCATATGGAGTTTATAAGTTTTATGAGAATGGAAATTTTAATTTATTTATTCTAAACAGAGAAAACCCTGAATTGAAAAGCAATATGTTTGACCCTGAATTTACAGGTTGGCGTGGAGTTTTATATTCTAAAAATGGTGAAATAAAAGGAGATTTAATAACTCAAGTTTCTGGAATGGGTGATGTAGGAATAATAAAACAAACTTTTGAATTTAGAGGAGACACGCTATTAATAAATAGAAAAGGAAATTCATTTGGAAAAAAAATTTATATTAAAAGAAAAATACCAATTGAATTATTGAAAAATAATGCTGAATGGTAAAAAAACGAACGCACAACACCTTGTATAAAAAATTTCTAAATTTGGCTTAATCAAGGTTTATTGCGTTTTAAATAAACGCAACTTTCCATCCAAAACAACGTTGTGTGTAATTTGACGCAACCAAATTGAAATTTAAACATCTAATAAAAAAAGAAAATTATGAAAAATTTGATTTACTTATTTATTTTGACTTTAGGAATTATTTCTTGTAGTTCAGATGACGAAACGAGAATTGATAACTCCGATTTAATTGGAAGTTGGAACTGGACAAATACCGACGGTGGAATTGGATTTCATATTCACGAAACACCAGAAACAACTGGAAAAATAATCCTTCTGAATTTAAACAAAAACTATGAATATTCAGTAACCGAAAATGAGACTGAAATATCAAATGGAGTTTATGAGTTAATTATGAAAAAATCTATATACTCTGGAGAAATGGAAAGGTTTATTAAACTTCAAACAATTGATCAACAATACTTGGAATTTGTAAAAAATGGAATTGTGCAAATTGACCAAAACGAAAACCTCAATATTTCTGACAATAATGTGGATGGAATTAGAAGTAAATTTGTGAGAACTGAATAAAAACTAAACACAACAAAGTACTGTGGTAAAAAACTAGTAAAAACTCATTAACTTTTCACAAAAGTACTTCTGTAATTAGTATCGTAAGTTAGTCCTGATTATGCATTAGCAAAAGCCTATTTTAAAAGCTTATTACAAACCACTCTGAAAGCGAATTTATTACCCTAAACCTTGTTTACAATTCGCTCATAAATCTCACGACATCCTTTAAGATGCTTACAAGCTGTAAAAGCACAGAGCAACAAAAGGTTCTGTAACTTCCTATTGCCTACTTTAGGTATTCTAATTCTTTGCAATACACTACTTCCAGAGACTCTTATCGTTGGAGTGATTCCTACAGATCTACATAGTTGTGAAGCCATTTCAAACTTAATAAATCCATCTGTAAACACTATTAAAAATAAAACCATTTTTACTGATTGGTTTCTTTTTGATAACTCCCCTTAAATGTTAAAACTATCACACTGCAGAGCATTGGTATTTATTGTAAATTTATAACATCAAATTCTTCTAATTAGCTATGAAAGAATTTCCTTAAAAATGAAAAAAATTAACACGTATATCCCTTTGATATATGGTGGATATGCATCGTTGCAATTTCTTTATTAAGAAGTTGTACGTCAGCTAAAAAAAAACAGTAATCCAATGAAAATTGCAAGTTTAACTATAGAAAATTTTAGAGGTTATCGAAATTCAACTAAAATTTATTTTAATGATTTAACAGTATTAATAGGTAAAAATGACATTGGCAAATCAACTATTTTAGAAGCTCTCGATATATTTTTTGAAAATAGAAAACTAGATTCTAATGATGTAAATATAGAAGCTAAGAAAAACAAGGAAACTGTAAAATTATCAGTTGCCTTTTCAAATCTTCCAAAAGAAATTGGTTTAGATGCTGGAGCAATAACAGATTTGGAAAGTGAGTACCTTTTAAATAAAGAAAAGTTTTTAGAAATAAAAAAAGATTTCACAGCCCTTACAAAACCCAAGACTTATATCGTTTGTAACCATCCAACTAATGAGAATGGAAATGATTTACATAGTCTAAAAATTAAGGACCTTCAGAATAGAATTAAGAAAATTAATTTAGAAGAGGATTTTAAGGCTAATGTCAAAAATGAAATAAGAAAAGCAATTTGGAAAAGTTTTGAAAACCAAATTAACCTTTCAACCGCTGAGATTGAAATAAGTCAAGATGGAGTGAAAGATATTTGGAATAAAATATCACCACAATTACCATTATTTGCTTTATTTCAATCGGACAGAAAAAATGATGAGAAAGACAAAGAAATTCAAGACCCTTTAAAATTTGCTGCTGAACAAGCTTTAAAAAAGCATACAGAAGCTCTTAATAAAATCAAAAAAGAAGTTGAAGATGAAATTGCTGAACTTTCTAATTTAACAATAGAAAAGTTGAAAGAAATGAATCCTGAAGTAGCATCTCAACTTTCAACAAATTTTCCTGCTGAATTAAAATGGGCTAATCTTTTTTCACCCACATTGACAAGTGATGAAATTCCTATGAATAAAAGAGGAAGTGGAGTAAGACGTTTATTATTAATTAATTTTTTTAGAGCCGAAGCGGAAAGAAAGAAAAATGCTAAAAATATACCTAGTGTAATTTATGCAGTAGAAGAACCTGAAACATCTCAACATCCCGATTGGCAAATAAAATTAATTGAAGCACTAACCCAAATTTCTGAAAGTGGTACTTCTCAAGTAATAACTACAACGCATAGTCCTGCATTAGCGAGTCTTATTGCTGTGGAAAATTTACGTTTTATTCATAAAGTAAATGGAAATAATCTCATTGAAGTTGGTAACAATGAAAATTTGGAAAAAATAGCCTCAACATTAGGTGTTCTACCTTCGATAGAAAAAAATACAGATAAAGTTAAAGCCTTTCTATGTCTAGAAGGACCAACAGACATAATGTTTTTCAATAATGTTTCACCTCTATTTGATTTAGACTTAATTAATGACGAAAGAATTGTAGCTATTAGTTTAGGAGGTGGTACATTAGGACATTGGGTTACTAATAATTACCTAAAGAAACTTAATAAAACTGAAATTCACGTATATGATAAAGATGAAGATTTAAAATATCAAGACTTTGTAACTGAAATAAACAATAGAGGTTTGAATCATTACGCAACACTTACTAAAAAAAGAGAAATAGAAAATTATTATCACGAAAATATTATAATTCCAAGTTTTGCGGTTTCAGACGGCTTCTCTATTAATCTAACAATTGATGACGATTCCGACATTCCTACTTCAATTGCAAAACTGAGACATTTAAAAAGAAATCCTGATAAACCATGGGAACAACAAGGAAAAAATTACAAAGACAGATGTTCTAGTTTTGTAAAAAAACATTTAAATGGAAAAACATCATCTGGAATAACTATAGAAACGTTAAAACAAAGAAATGCTTTTGATGAAGTTAAGTCTTGGTTTGATGAAATTAAGAAAAGAATAGAATAAAGCCGAACACACAACAAAGAACTCAGCTAAAAAAACAAGACTATTCTTCAATAAATTTAGACACTAAAATTAAAGGCTCATAATACAATCCATTCGTATTTTGAGCCTTTGTTTTTTTATGTAATTACTATGTATACAAAGCAACTAAGCCGCCCTACTCTAGGTCTTTCATTTCTTCATCATAAAAAGCACCGGCTTTATCCATTAAATCGGCTAATTCAGTTGCTATATCTTCTTCACTTTCTCCTGTTAAATCTTCGAACCACTCTATTTCATCATCTTTTAAATTAATTAAAAAACGAGGAAATTCTGTGTGTAACACAAAAATATCTTCAGGAAACTTACTGTTATCTGCTAATAAAAATTTAGGTAAAGTCATTGTTATTATAGTAATTATGTCTGTTCGAGCGCAGTCGAAAATTAATTTATTTTTTTTGTAAACAACCTCTCAACTGCGCTCGAGAGGTAATTATTATTCCTTTTCTCTTATTAACTTTAAAGTTAACGAATTAAATCTAATAAATAATAAAATAGAAGCCGTAGTTAAACCTGCTAGCAAGCCCAACCAAATACCAAAACTACCATACATTTCTTCACTTCCTAAAAAATAAGAAATAGGAAAACCTACCACCCAATAAGAAATAAAGGTAAGAATAGTGGGTACTCTTACGTCTTGTAAACCGCGCAAAGCTCCTAAAAAAACAACTTGTATGCTATCTGAAATTTGAAAAAAAGCTGCCGCTAATAATAAGCTTGAAGCAATAGAAACTACTTCCATATTATCCATATAATTAGTAGCATCACTTAAATCAACATACATATATGGTAAACTTTCATGAAAAATAAAGAAAAGTAGTGCAAAAAACGTTGCTAATAACACACCTAACAAAAAGATTGAAAAAGCAATTCTACGCAATTCTTTATAATTCTGCAATCCTTTCTGATTCCCTACTCTAATCATAGCAGCAACACTTAACCCGGTTGCAACCATAAATGTCATAGAAGATAAATTTAATGCTATTTGATTTGCCGCTTGTGGGTTTTTGCCCAACAAACCACTTAACCAAACTGCAGATGTAAAAATAGCAACTTCAAAAAACATTTGCATGGCACTTAAAGAACCTAAATTGATAATTTTTTTGATTGTAAAAATATCTAAAACAAAGAATTTTATATTTCTTACAATTTTTGCAGATCGTTCTTTATAACGCAACAACAACCATAAGTAAACAACCATAATAAGCCTAGAAACTAGCGTACCATAGGCGGCACCTACAATTCCCATTTCTGGAAAACCAAATTTCCCAAAAATTAATACATAGTTTAAAAAGGTATTAACAATATTAGCTATTAAAGTAGCATACATAGGATATTTAGTCATAGACATACCATCACTAAATTGTTTAATAGCCTGAAAAACAACCAAAGGAATCAAAGAAAACGCTACCAAATCTAAATATGGAATAGCCAATTCTACTACCTCTTTTGGTTGTTTCATTAAATACATAAGAGGTTTAGAAAAGTAAATTCCTAAAAACAAGGCAATCCCTAATGTTGTACATAAAAACAAACCACTTTTATAAGTAGCTCTTGCTTGTTGTAAATTATTAGAAGAATCTGCTTCTGCTATTAAAGGCGTAATAGCTGTAGAAAAACCAATACCAATAGACATGGCAATAAACATAAAACTGTTACCCAAAGAAACTGCAGCTAATTCTGCAGTACCTAATTGCCCAACCATAATATTGTCTACAAAACTCACAAATGTATGTCCTAACATTCCTAACATTACAGGTGCAGCAAGTTTCCAATTGTATTTGAATTCTGATGTGTATTGAGAAATATTCAATGTCTTTTTTATTTTTTTAAGACTGCGAAGATAAGTATTAATGCAAGATCATTTTATGTTGAAGTTATCCATTTTCTAATAAAGTTTTATGAATAAAAATAGTT
This sequence comes from Polaribacter staleyi, assembly GCF_038024045.1. Lineage (NCBI taxonomy): Bacteria > Pseudomonadati > Bacteroidota > Flavobacteriia > Flavobacteriales > Flavobacteriaceae > Polaribacter > Polaribacter staleyi. The sequence continues at coordinate 1,082,905 of NZ_CP150665.1, forward strand.
ACTTTTGAAATTCCAAAAAAACATACTAAAATGGCAAATATCACATTAAAAGGAAACACAATAAACACAATAGGTAATTTACCAAAAGTAGGAACTAAAGCTTCTGAATTTAAGTTAATTGCAGTAGATTTATCTCAAAAAAGTTTATCAGATTTCTCTGGTAAAAAAGTAATTTTAAATATTTTTCCAAGTGTAGACACAGGTACTTGTGCTACTTCTGTTAGAGAATTTAACAAAAAAGCAGCCGATTTAGAAAACACTGTTGTTTTATGTATTTCTAAAGACTTACCATTTGCTCAAGCTCGTTTTTGTGGTGCAGAAGGAATTGATAATGTAGTAATGTTATCTGATTTTGCAGACGGAAACTTTGGTAAATCATACCAATTAGAAATTGCAGATGGTCCCTTAGCTCATTTACATTCTAGAGCAATTGTTATTCTTGACGAAAATGCAAACGTAGTTTACACAGAACAAGTTTCTGAAATTGTTAACGAACCTAATTATACAGCTGCTTTAAACGCAATTTAGTCTATGAAGAATCCTAATGATAGCTTTTTAAGAGGAAGACTTCGTAGTTTTAAGTTTGCATTGAGAGGAATGTGGCTTTTAATGACTACCGAAGATAGCATTAAAGCGCAACTTTTTATTGCTGTGCTTGCTACTATTTTAGGTTTTTATTTTAAGATATCTAATGTAGAATGGATGTTTCAGTTTATAGTAATTGGGCTCGTTTTAGTAGCCGAAGCTTTAAACACTGCTATAGAAAAAGTAGCAGATTTTGTACATCCAGATTATCATGAAAAAATAGGTTTTATAAAAGATATAGCTGCAGGCGCACCAAGTTTTGCAGCTTTTACTTCATTAATTGTTGCGGGCTTTATATACCTTCCTAAAATAGCCTTATTATTTTAGGTAAATACGTATATTTACTGCTAAAAACTACCAAAAATTATTAATGACTAAAAGGAAAACAAGCACAAAAACACCCTTAAATTCTTCGGAAAATAAACCGAATATTTTTGCCTTTTTTAAATCTAGACAGGCACAAACAATTTTAGGTACCTTCTTAATTTTATTTTCAGCCTTTCTTTGTATTGCTTTTATTTCTTTTTTCTTTAATTGGCAAGAAGATCAAAGTGCACTTACAGAATTGGCAAATAAAACGGTTAGAAGTAAAAATTTATTAGGTAAAATCGGCGCCAGTTTAAGTAACTTTTTTATTTACAAAGGTTTTGGTATTGCCGCTTTTATAATTGCTTTTCAAATATTTCTAACAGGCTCTTACATTCTTGTTAAAAAGAAATTAGCTGCTATAATTATTTCTTGGAACTGGGGTCTTATTGCCATGTTATGGATTTCTATTTCTTTGGGTTTTGTACATGATAATTATGCGATTCTATCTGGTATTGTTGGTTTTGAAATTAATGAGTATTTACATGCTTTTATTGGTAATACAGGTTTAGTAATACTATTAACATTTTTATTGATTACCTATTTAGTGGTACGCTACAAAGTAACTTTTGATAAGCATATAGAAAATTTAAAAATAAAAAGAGAAGAAAGAAAAGCGCAAGCACTTATAGAAAATGAAACTTTAACAGAAGAAAAAATTATAGAAAAACCACCTGTTAAAGCATCAGAAGAAACAGCAACGATCTCTTTAAAAACAGATAAAAAAGAAAAATCTGATGTTGAGCTTTCATTAGAAAATTTACAGCCAACTATTTCTAAACATTCTGAGGTAACTACAAAAAAAGAAGAAATTACTTTAAATGTAGAAAAAAAATCGGGTCCTGTATTAAAAACAGAAGTTGCCAAAGAAGAAGAAAAGGGAATTGAAGAAGGTACAGAAATGGATGTTGAAATTGATGTAGCTATTGGTAGAGATGAAGAACACTCTACAGAAAATTTAGCCAATCAATTGGTAAAAGATTTCGGTGAATTTGATCCTACTCTAGAGTTAGGCAACTTTAAATTTCCAACTTTTAATCTTTTAAAACAATATAACGAATCTATTTCTATTGATCCGGAAGAGCTAGAAGCTAACAAAGATAGAATTGTAGAAACCTTAAAAAACTACAAAATTGGTATTGCAGAAATAAAAGCAACTGTAGGACCAACAATTACATTGTACGAGATTGTACCAGAAGCCGGAATTAGAATTTCTAAAATTAAAAATTTAGAAGATGATATTGCGCTTTCTTTATCTGCTTTAGGTATTAGAATTATTGCTCCTATTCCAGGTAAAGGAACTATTGGTATAGAAGTACCTAACAAAAAATCGACCATAGTTTCTATGCATTCTGTTATTTCATCAAAGAAATTTCAAGAATCTACTATGGAGTTGCCAATTGCTTTAGGTAAAACAATTTCTAATGAAACCTTTGTAGTTGATTTAGCAAAAATGCCTCACTTATTAATGGCAGGTGCCACAGGGCAAGGAAAATCGGTTGGTTTAAATGCAGTTTTAACATCACTTTTATATAAAAAACATCCTGCAGAAGTAAAGTTTATTTTAGTCGATCCAAAGAAAGTAGAGTTAACTTTATTCAATAAAATAGAACGTCATTACTTAGCAAAACTGCCCGATGTAGAAGATGCTATTATTACAGATACCACCAAAGTTGTACACACTTTAAATTCTTTGTGTATAGAAATGGATAACCGTTACGATTTGCTAAAAGCGGCAATGGTACGTAATATTAAAGAATACAATGTTAAATTTAAGCAGCGTAAATTAAATCCTAATGATGGACATCAATTTTTACCATATATTGTTTTGGTTATTGATGAATTTGCCGATTTAATTATGACCGCTGGTAAAGAAGTAGAAACGCCAATTGCAAGATTAGCGCAACTTGCAAGAGCCATTGGTATTCATTTAATTGTAGCAACACAAAGACCTTCTGTAAACGTAATTACAGGTATTATTAAAGCAAATTTCCCTGCAAGAATTGCTTTTAGAGTTACCTCTAAAATAGATTCCAGAACCATCTTAGATGCAGGTGGTGCAGACCAATTAATTGGACGTGGAGATTTATTATATACTGCAGGAAACGAAATTAAAAGAATTCAATGTGCCTTTGTAGACACACCTGAAGTCGAAAAAATTACCGATTTTATTGGGTCACAAAAAGCCTATGCAGAAGCATACCAATTACCAGAATATGTAGATGATGAAAGTGGCACGAGTCTTGATATAGATATCTCCGATAGAGATAAGCTCTTTAAAGATGCTGCGGAAATTATTGTTACAGCACAACAAGGATCTGCTTCTTTATTGCAAAGAAAATTAAAATTAGGATATAATAGAGCAGGTAGATTGATAGACCAATTAGAAGCTGCTGGTATTGTTGGTGGTTTTGAAGGAAGCAAAGCCAGACAAGTTTTAGTACCCGATTTTATAGCCTTAGAACAATTATTAGAAAACGAAAAAAATCAATAGTTTCTCGACTAAAATCGGGATGACAAGAAATAGAATTATGAAAAAAATAGGAATCTTATTTTTAAGTTTATTTTTAACAACCATTACTTTTTCTCAAAATGCAGACCAAGCAAAATCTCTTTTAGACGAAGTTTCTTCCAAAATGGGAGCTTATAAAAATATGTCTATAAGTTTTAGCCAAACCTTAAGTAATGAAGATGCAGGTATTATGGAAGGTGATGAACCACCAATTAGAGGACAAATTACACTCCAAGGGGAAAAATACAGCCTTAATTACTTAGGAAATAGATTTATTTTTGACGGAAAAAAACTATACGTAATTAACAATGATGAAAAAGAAGTCACCATTACAGAAGGTGATATGGGTGGAGATGATGGTTTTATTTACCCTTCTAAATTATTAACTTTTTACAAAGAAGGTTACAATTTTGAAATGGGAGAATTAAAAAATTTAAACGGCAGAAAAATTCAATTAATCACCTTAAGCCCAATAGATAGCGCTTCTGACATAGTAAAAGTAGAGTTGGCTATAGATGCTAAAACAAAGCATATTTATAAGCTAATTCAAACAGGTTCTAATGGTTCTAAAACTACATTTACAATTACAGAATTTAAAAGTAATCAAACTTTATCTAGCAGTTTTTTCTCTTTTGATGAAGAAAAATACAAAAAGCTACATTTTTCAATAGATTAATAATTGTCCAATTAACAGAAAATTAGTAGCTTCTTTCATCTTAAGAAACTACTTTTGTCGAGATGAAAATTTTAGATAAATACATCCTAAAAACATTTTTAGTACCTTTTGTAGCTACATTTCTAATTGTGCTTTTTGTTTTGGTGATGCAAGTTTTATGGCAAACCTTCGAAAACATAGCTGGTAAAGGTATTAGCTTGCCTTTTATTTTAAAATTTCTATATTACTCTACCTTAATTATAACCCCGCAAGCATTGCCAATTGGCGTACTTTTATCTTCTATCATGGCCTTAGGTAATTTAGGAGAAAACTACGAGTTTGCCGCTGCAAAATCTGCTGGTATTTCTTTACAAAGATTAGTAAGGCCATTGGTTTTCTTAACCATAATTCTTAGTGGTATAAATTTTTTATTTCTAAACAACATTTATCCTTATGCTGTACTAAAGCAAAAGAATTTATATTTAAATATTAAAAAGAAAAAACCTGCACTAGCATTGGTTCCGGGAAGTTTTAATAGTGATATTCCAGGATTTCAAATTAAGTTTGATGAAAAATATGGTGAAGATGAAAACTTACTTAGAAAAGTATTAATCTACGATTTATCAGAAGGTAAAGGAAACCAAAAAGTTATTACAGCAGAAAGAGGTAAAATTATCTCTGAAGAAGGAAGTAGATACATGACCTTTGTTTTGTACGATGGTTTTTATTATCAAGAGCATGTAAAATCTGCAAGAACAAATCTGCAAATAAAAAAAATGGCAGCATCTAATGCTACCTTTAAAGAATATGAATTTAACATTGATATTTCATCTGTAACAGGAGAAGGCGACTTAGATAAAACAAATCATACCAAGAACTTTATGATGCTTAGTTTAAATCAACTAGGAGACACAATTCCAGATTTAAAAGCAAGCTACGATGAAGTGTTATTACTTAAATCTAAAAACTTATACGCAACAACTGTTGCAAGGGATTTATACCAATATCCAGATTCATTAAAAACAGAAAACATTGATATTGATATTTTAGCAAATTTTGATTTACAAGCCAAAATTAATATTCTAAATTCTGCTTCTACAAAAGCAGGTAGAGCATTAAGTTCTATAAAAAACAATATGAGTTCTATTAAATACAAAAGAAAAAATCTTAATTTCTTTGATACAGAATATTATAATAGAATTGCATTTTCACTTTCTTGTCTAATTTTATTTTTTATAGGCGCACCTTTAGGTTCTATTATTAGAAAAGGAGGTTTTGGTTTACCCATGATTCTTGCAATAGCTATTTACGTAACCTATTTCTTTAGTAATACCTTTGGTAAAAACTTAGCAGAAGAAAGTTCTATTTCATCATTTTTAGGCTCTTGGATAGCTGCTTTTATTATGGTTCCAATAGCCATCCTATTAACAAGAAGAGCTACAAAAGACAAAGGAATTTTTAATGTAGATGCTATTACGCAACCTATTATTAATTTCTTTAAAAAAATATTTTCAAAAAAAGAAGCATAACTATTATGACAGTTCAAAATACTAAAACAACTACGCAATTAAACTCAATTTCTGAAGCAATTGAAGATATTAGAAATGGTAAGATAATTATTGTTGTAGATGATGAAAATAGAGAAAACGAAGGTGATTTTTTAGCTGCAGCAGAAAAAGTAACCCCAGAGATGATTAACTTTATGGCTACTCATGGTAGAGGGTTAATATGTGCTCCTTTAACAGAAACTCGTTGTAAAGAACTAGACTTACATGTTATGGTTAACAACAACACAGACCCTATGGAAACGGCTTTTACAGTTTCTGTAGATCTACGTGGTAAAGGTGTTACAACTGGTATTTCTGCAGGAGATAGAGCTTTAACTATAAAAGCTTTGGTAGATAAAGATACAAAACCTTTCGATTTAGCAAGACCTGGTCATATTTTTCCTTTAATAGCAAAAGAAGGCGGTGTTTTAAGAAGAACGGGGCATACAGAAGCTGCAATAGACTTTGCTCGTTTAGCAGGTTTACAACCAGCAGGTGTTATTGTAGAAATTATGAATGAGGATGGAACAATGGCACGTCTACCTCAACTTTTAGAAGTAGCTAAAAAACTAGATATTAAGATTGTTTCTATAGAAGATTTAATTGCCTATAGAATGGAACATGATTCTTTAATTGAGATCAAAGAAGATTTTGAAATAAAAACTAGATTTGGCGAATTTAGATTAAGAGCATACCAACAAACAACAAATAATCAAGTACATATTTCTCTTACAAAAGGGGCTTGGACTAAAGACGAACCAATTCTTACAAGAGTAAATTCTACTTTAGTAAATAATGATATTTTAGGAACCTTAACAAATGATGCTGATAAGAAGCTAGATAAAATGTTTCAGGTGATTAATGAAGAAGGAAAAGGTGCTATTATTTTTGTAAATCAACAAAATCAATCTCAAAACTTATTAAGTAGATTGGCTGGCTTAAAAATAAATCAGTTAAACGGAGAAATGAAAGCGCCAGAAATTAAAATGGATAATAAAGATTTTGGAATTGGAGCTCAAATTTTACACGATTTAAACATCCGAAAATTAAAACTAATTACCAATACACAACAAACAAAACGTGTAGGTATGATCGGTTATGGTTTAGAAATTGTAGATTACGTAGGCTACTAAGACCTTATTCCCTATTTATCAAATTACTGTTTTTTAAAATTACAATATCAAAAATGTTAAACAAAGTTAATAAAACATACTACTTGGTATTTTTTATTAACTTTGAAAATGTTACAAAAGCAAAAATCTGAATTTACCAAGCAATTAATTCTTAATGAGTCTTTTAAACTATTCTATAAAGATGGTTTTAAAACAACCAGTGTAGATAAAATAATGCTAAAGACAAAGCTTACAAAAGGTGCTTTTTATTACCATTATAAAAACAAAAGAGAATTAGGTTTAGATGTAATTAAGTTAAAACTACAAAAAAGAGTTTATGAAGGTATGATTTCTCCTCTTTTTACCAATGGTAATGCAATAGAGATTCTAAAATCTACTTTTTTAGATAGAATTAAATCTTTTCCGATAGAAGAAAAACAACAAGGTTGCCCAATGAATAATTTAATCAATGAAATTGGAAACTCAGACAAAATTTATCAATTGGCACTAAAAAGTATTATTGAAGATTGGAAATCTGCAATAGTTCAGTTAATTGAAAAAGGAAAAGAACAAAAAACTATTAAAAATGCTATTTCTAGTGAGGCTACCGCTGTTTATTTAATCAGTGCTTTTGAAGGCATCAGAGGAATACGAAAACTATATGATAATGATGAAATTATAGAGGAATATATTCTAGGTTTATCCTTATACATTAACCAAATAAAAGCATAAACAAATTATGAAACTAGCAGACAAAGTTGTAATTGTAACGGGATCATCAAAAGGAATTGGGAAAGAAATAGCTATACTCTTAGCAGAAAATAATGCTAAAGTAATTGTAAACTATGCCAATAGTGAAACAGAAGCCAATGAAACCGTAAATATCATCATTAATAGAGGTGGTTCTGCTTTTGCCATAAAGGCCGATGTTAGTAAAAGGAAAGAAGTAACACATTTGTTCGATAAAACAATTGAGCTCTACGGCAAAGTAGACGTTTTAGTTAACAATGCTGGTGTTATGAATTCTAAAAAACTGAAAGACATTACAGAAAATGATTTTGACCATCATTTTAATGTAAATGTTAAAGGCGTATACAATACATTACAAGAAGCAGAAAGTAAACTTGCAGATAATGGTAATATAATTAACATCTCATCGAGTACCGTAAAACTAATGTTACCCACTTACGCTATTTACTCTGCCACAAAAGCGGCTGTAGAGCAAATAACACGTGTATTTTCTAAAGAAATTGGTAGAGGAATTTCGGTAAACGCCCTTGCTCCTGGCCCAACAGAAACCGAATTATTTTTAACAGGTAAATCGCCAGAATTCATAAAAACACTTAGTGGTATGAATGCTTTTAACAGATTAGCAAAACCTATAGATATTGCTCGTGTTGTTTTATTTTTAGCCAATGATGATTCTAAATGGGTTTCTGGTCAAGTTATTGGCGCAAACGGAGCTATGGTTTAGTCTATTTAAAATTTTAATAAATCCCCGCTTATTAATTCAATTGGCTGTTCGTTTCTTTTAAACAAACGAGCAGTCAATTTTCCTCTTAAAAAAACAGCATCATTATCAACCTCTAACCAACTTCCCTCACGCAAACCTAAAACTGGAGTTTCATTAAACACATGAAATTCTTTAATGCGCGTTTCTCTGGTTTCTCCCATATGTGTAGAACCATCAATAGGATCTAAATAATGGGCATTGATATTAAAATTAATACAACCTAAGGTGGTAAAACTTGGCGGATACACAATAGGCATGTCATTGGTGTTTTTCATATTAACCCCACAAATATTACTTCCAGCACTTGTACCTAAATAAGGTGTTCCGTTTTCAATCACTTCTTTTAAAGTAGTCAAAACATCATTTTTATACAATTGATTTACTAATTCAAACGTATTTCCTCCTCCTGTAAAAATTGCTGATGCATTATTAACAGCTTCTTTTGCATTCTCAAATTCATGAATCCCTTTTACATCAATATTTATCTCTGAAAAGGCTTTTTTAGCTATTGCAGTGTATTCGTCGTAAGAAATTCCACTTGGTCTAGCATACGGTATAAATAACAATTCTTTTACTCCAGTAAAATGCTTCTTTAAAGTAGGTAATAAATATGCTAAATATTTACTTCCATGCACTGTAGATGTACTTGCAATAATCATTTTTTTCATACATCAAAAATAAGAATTTTAAACCATCCTTTTTAACACAAGTTTACAATTCTCTTAATAGAGTTTTAAGACCCAATCCTCCTTTCTTTGTAATAATGAAACAAATACTTACTTTTCTAACTCTTTTTATGTGTCTAAATTTCTTAAACGCACAAGAAAAAAGAAAAATCATATCAGGTAAAATGGTGTTAGATAGTTTGCCTATTGTTAATGTACATATTATCAATCAACATACAAAAATTGGTACAATTAGTAATGATAATGGTATTTTCAAAATTCCTGTTCGTCTTGGTGATACCTTATTTTTCTCACATTTACAATATCAAGACAAAGTTATTATCATCACAGATAAAACAATTGTAAATCAAAAAATAAACATTTCTTTAGAAGAAAAAACGGTTGTTTTAAAAGAGATGGTTTTAGAAAAACAACGAAGTATTTTTTATCAAGATCCAGAAATAACAAATTATAGTGGCCCTGTTGTAAATGCAAAGAAATTAAACCTGCCATATGCAAATACTTTTGCTAAGAAAGATAAATCTATCGTTAGTTTTAGTTCTGGAGCTGCCATCAGTTTAGATAATTTAATATGTGCTTTAAACGGAAGCCACAGAAGAGAAAAACAAATGAAAGAGATGGCGTTAGAAGATAGTGAACTCGAAAAAATTAGAAAACATTTTACGGATGATTTTTTTATTACTGATTTAAAAATCAAGAAACTTTATATCAATCAGTTTTTAAATGATTGTATTGATAAAAATATAATTCGTATTTTTAAAAGGGATAACAAATTAGATGTCATCAAACTATTAATAAAAGAAAGTAGACTATTTCCTCACAGAATAATGGAAGAAGACATCTATTTAACCAACCATTAATACTCGTAAATGGAAAAAAAACTACTTCAATTACTTTTATTTTTTTTATCATTTACTGCTTTTTCTCAAGAAGATAAAACATTAATTTCGGGTAGAGTTATAGACTCTATTGGTATTGTTAAAAATGCAAATATCATCAACCTAAAAACAAAACAAGGTACTTTTTCTTTTGATGATGGCCGTTTTCAAATCTATGTTTCAGAAGGCGATTCTATACAAATTTCAAACATACAATACAGCACCAAAACAATCATAATTAACAAAAAAACAATCATAAATAAAGCGTTAATTGTTCCTTTAAAACAAAATACTTATGTTTTAGATGAATTTGAATTAAAACGAAACCACTTAATTGGGCAGTTAGCTGTTGATATTAAATCTGTACCGAAAAACGAAAAAATTGCGTTATTAAAAAGTAATATGGATTTTTCTAATGTAGATTTCTCTTTAAAAGACCATAGAATTGATGCTAATAATAGAGCAAGTTCTAAAGTAGTAAACACGGTTGCTAATTCGTATTCTGGACTTAATGTAGGCGGAATTATAGGTGGTTTATTTTCTTCTAAAAAGTTTGAAAAAACACAATCTAGAGATAAAGAATTTGATCGTAAAAAAGTATTTAAAAATAAAATATTGGTGGAATTTGGTGACCATTTTTTCTTTAATAAATTAAAAATTCCTAAAGAAAAATACTTTCATTTTATAGAATATTGTTTACCTTTTGGTATTGAAAAAATGTATGCCGAAAATAGACTTTTAAAGATTATAGAAATATTTCAACAAGAAAGCGCATCTTACTTAGAAACTTTAAACGAAGAATAAACCTATCTGACATGGTAAAAAAACTACTTACAATTTTCGTGTTTTTTGTAACGTTTACTACTCTATCACAAGAAACAAAAATATTACTATCTGGTAAAGTTATAGATTCTTTGGGCATTGTTAAAAATGCAAATATCATTAACATACAAACAAACCAAGGTACTTTTTCTTCGGATGATGGCCGATTTAGAATTTTTGTTTCAGAAGGAGATTCTTTACAAGTCTCAACAATACAACACATTACCAAAAAAATAAAGATTACCAAAACAATTAAAGATTTAAAATCGATAACTATTACACTTAAACAAAACACTTATGTTTTAGATGCATTCGATTTAAAACGAAATGATTTAATGGGCAGATTAACTGCAGATTTAAAAGGAGTTCCTAGAAGTAGAAAAGACTCTTTATTAAGCAAGGTATTAGATTTTTCTAACATCAATTTTAAACAAAAAGACCCTACAATTGATGCCGTTGTTAAAGCAAAACCACCTATTGTAAACACCGTACCTAATTCCTTTGGAGGCGCAGGAGCTGGTGCTAAAATTCCTTTTCGTGATTCTGAACGTTTATGGGCATTGCGTAAAAAATTAGAACGTAAAAAACAATTTCCGTATAAAATAATGTCAGAATTAGGTGAAAAATTCTTTTTCGAAAAATTAAAAATCCCAGTAGATCATTACTTCCATTTTTTAGAATACTGTAATCCTTTGGGTGTAGAAGAATTACATAAAGAAAATAAGATATTAGAACTTATAAAAATCTTTCAGAAAGAAAGTGTTCCTTATTTAAAAATCATAAAAAAAGAGTAATTTGGCGCAATAATTGTTTTATCATCCTCATGAATACTAAAAAAACTATTTTACTTTTATTTATAATTCCCCTTCTCTCCTTCTCTGCTCACAAGTACTATTTGAGCTTAACACAAATAGAATATAGAAGCGAATTACATACAGTACAAATAACTATAAATGTTTTTATTGATGATATAGAGACTGCCTTAAACAAAGATTACAATATCGATTTACAATTAGATACCAAAAAAGAATTAAAAGATAATGATGTTTATTTTAAGAAATATCTAAATCAAAAATTACATTTAAAAATTGATGACGTTTCTAAAACCTTTAATTACATTGGTAAAGAGTACGATGGTGATTTAGTTTATTTCTATCTAGAAATAGAAGATGTTACTGGAGTAAATACCATAGAAATTTCAAATAAAATACTTACAACACATTTTCCTCAACAACAAAATTTAATAAAGTCTAAAGTGGGTAAAAAACACAAAAGTATTTTGTTAAACGCTAAAAATGATAAAGGTTTGTTAAAATTTTAACTCTTTTTAACTTTTTTAACTACTTATCCTTAATTTGTACGCTAATTCAACTCAGGTACAAATGAAAAAAATTACTTTACTCTTACTTACGCTGTTTTTTATTGGGACAACCATGTATGCTCAAGAACAAAACATTACAAAACAGGGGCACACAAATCAAAACAAATTTAAACAACTTAAAGACGAACTAGCTACCCCAAATAGCCAAAGAACAGCTTCTGGTGCTCCAGGTGTAAATTACACGCAGCAAAAGGTAGATTATGTAATGGATATTGTTTTAGATGATGAAAATCAAAAAATAACAGGTAAAGAAACCATTACCTATCATAACAACTCTAAAGATGATTTATCATATTTATGGGTACAATTAGACCAAAATATGAGGGCTAAAGATTCTAAAACGCCAGATATTCAACCTAATAAAATTGCTAAAAGCATTAGTAAAACCCAGTTTGAGAGTACTTATGATTCTGAACCTTTTGATGGTGGTTTTAAAATTACAAGTGTAACAAACACAAACGGTAGCAACTTATCTCATACCATTAACCAAACAATGATGCGTATTAACTTACCAAAACCTTTGGCTTCTGGAGAAACTTTTTCTTTTAAAATAAATTGGTGGTACAATATTAATAACCACAGAACACAAGGTGGTCGTTCTGGATTTGAACATTTTACAGAAAATGACAATAACAATTATGTAATTGCACAGTTTTATCCAAGATTGTGTGTATATGATAATGTAGAAGGATGGCAAAACGGTCAGTTTTGGGGAAGAAGCGAATTTGCTTTAGAATTTGGAGATTTTACGGTAAATATTACAACTCCCAAAGACCACATGTTAGGTGCAACGGGAGTTTTACAAAACGAAAATGATGTTTTTTCAAAAACAGAATTAAAAAGATTAGCAAAAGCTAGAAAAACTTTTGACAATCCTGTTGTTATTCGTACTCAAAAAGAAGCAACTAAAATTGAAAAAAGTAAATCTAAAGAAACTAAAACTTGGAAATTTATTGCTAAAAACGTGCGTGATTACGCGTTTGCAACTTCAAGAAAGTTTATTTGGGATGCCATGGCAGTAGATATTAATGGTAAAACGGTAATGGCATATTCTTTATATTCTAAAGAAGCGAATCCTTTATATGGAGAGCATTCTACAAGAGCAGTTGCACAAACCTTAAAAACATATTCTAAATATACATTTGATTATCCGTATCACAAAGCAATTTCTGTTGATGGACAAATGGGAATGGAATACCCACAAATTTGTTTTAACCCAGGAAGACCAGATGCAGACGGTACCTATTCTGATAGAGTAAAATACAGAATGATAAAAGTAACGATTCATGAAGTTGGACATAACTTTTTTCCAATGATTGTAAATTCTGATGAAAGACAATGGACTTGGATGGACGAAGGTTTAAATTCTTATGTAGAAATGCAAGCAGAATTAGCGTATGATAAAGATTTCCCTATTACTAGAGGATATCCTAAAAATATTGTAAAATATATGGCTGGCGATCAATCTAAGATTGCTCCAATTATGTCTAAAGGAGATCATGTGTATGAATTTGGTAACAACGCTTACGGTAAACCTGCCACTGCATTATGGATTTTAAGAGAAACTATAATGGGTAAAGAATTGTTTGACCATGCTTTTAGAACTTATGCACAACGTTGGATGTTTAAACACCCAACTCCTGCAGATTTTTTTAGAACAATGGAAGATGCCTCTGGTGTAGATTTAGATTGGTTTTGGAGAGGATGGTTTTACACTACAGATGTAACCGACATCGGTATTAAAGGTGTAAAAAAATACTATACAAAAGCAAATGGAGAAAACGTAGATTTTATAGAAGACACAACAGAAGGACTAGCATTTAGTAAAGCGAAAAGTAAAAAATCTAAATTCTACTACGAAATTACCTATAATAAACCAGGTGGATTAGTAATGCCAATTATTGTGCAATTTAGTTATACAGACGGTACAACAGAAAGAAAAGTATATCCTGCACAAATATGGAGATATAATGATCAAGAAATTACCAAAGTATTTTCTTCAAACAAAGAAGTTTCTAAAATTACTATAGATCCTAACCAAGAAACGGCAGATGTAGACCCATCTAACAATAGCTGGCCAAAAGAACAAAATAACAAGTTCGAAAAATTTAAAAGCAAAATAAAAGGATAACAAACGTTCTTTTATCAAAAAAAGCGATACCTAAGGATATCGCTTTTTTTGATAAAAATTTGTTAATTTTTTAACATTTAACCAACGTTTGTAGACTTATCACTAATTTTATCGATAATTAAACCCAAATTAAAACAAATGAAAAAACTCTCTTTATTCATGTTTTCTTTATTTTTTGTTGCAGCAGCTAGTTTTGCGCAAGAAAAAAAAGAAGAAAGTAAAGGTCCACAAGGACACACAGACCAAAATAAGTTTAGACAACTAAAAGATGTTTTGGCAACTCCTAACGATCAACATACTGCTTCAGGTGCTCCTGGAAGCCAATATAGTCAACAAAAAGTTGATTATGTAATGGACATTCGTTTAGAAGAAAGTACCAACAAAATTTATGGAAGCGAAGAAATTACATATCACAACAACTCTAAAGATGCTTTAGAATATTTATGGGTTCAGTTAGATCAAAATATGAGAGCCGATGATTCTAAAACACCTTTAGCAAAATCTACAGGGGCTGCTCCTTTCATTACTCCAGAGAACTTTAAAAAAGAGTATATGAAAGAAAGCAAAGGCTTTGGTTTTAACATCGAAAAAGTAGAAAGTAATGGTAAGCCATTATCACACTTTATCAATAGAACCATGATGCGTATTAATTTACCTAAACCATTAGCTTCTGGAGATACTTTTAAATTTAGTATTCAATGGAATTATAAAATTAACGACATTAACAAAGATGGTGGTCGTTCTGGTTTAGAAACATTCCCTGACGGAAACAACAACTATACAATTGCTCAATTTTTTCCAAGATTAGCGGTTTATAACAATGTAGAAGGATGGCAAAACATGCAATTCTGGGGACGTAGCGAATTTGCTTTAGAATTTGGAGATTACGAAGTTAACTTAACCGTACCTGCAGATCATATTGTAGATGCAACTGGTGTTTTACAAAACGAAAAAAATGTTTTAACAAAAACGCAACGTAATCGTTGGGAACAAGCAAGAAAATCTTACGACAAACCTGTAATAATTGTAACACAAGCAGAAGCTGAAAAAGCAGAAAAAGGACGTGCTACAAAAACTAAAACCTGGAAATTTAAAGCAGAAAAAGTAAGAGATTTTGCTTTTGCATCTTCTAGAAAATATATTTGGGATGCCATGGCAACCAAAATAAATGGTAAAACAGTAATGGCCGTTTCTTTATACCCTAAAGAAGGTAATCCGTTATGGGAAGAACACTCTACAAGAGCTGTGGCACATACTTTAATTGAGTACTCTAAATTAACATTCGATTATCCTTACCCTAAAGCTATTTCTGTACATTCTCAAAGACAAGGAATGGAATATCCTATGATTTGTTTCAACTTTGGGCGTCCAAACGCAGACGGAACCTATTCTGACAGAACTAAAAAAGGAATGTTAGGTGTAATTATACACGAAGTTGGACATAACTTTTTTCCGATGATTGTAAATTCTGATGAAAGACAATGGACTTGGATGGATGAAGGTTTAAATTCATTTGTAGAAATTTTAGCAGAATATAGTTATGATTATGATTTATTTGCAAATAACCCTGCAAAAGAAATTACAAGATATATGAGCGGAGACCAAAGTAACATCTCTCCTATTATGTCTCAAGGTGATTATGTAAAACAATTTGGACCTAATGCATACACCAAGCCTGCAGCTGGTTTATTTATATTGCGTAAAACAATTATGGGACCAGAGTTATTTGACCATGCATTTAGAACTTACGCTAAAAGATGGATGTTTAAACACCCTACTCCTGCAGATTTCTTTAGATCTATGGAAGATGCTTCTGCAATGGATTTAGATTGGTTTTGGAGAGGTTGGTTTTATACCACAGATGTAAATGACATAGGTATTAAAACAGTAAAACCATTATATTTAACAGATAAACCTAACGAAAGAGTTGCCAAGTTAAAAGAACAATACAAACAATATTTTGATGGCTTAGGTGAGTTAGTATATATTACTGATAAAAAAGAAGATGCCAACGCAAAAGCAATGGATGCCCATGCAGAAGGTAAAGAAATACCGGCTTATATGTATGCCGTAGAGTTTGAAAAACCAGGAGGTTTAATTATGCCACTAATTGTAGAGTTAACCTATGCTGATGGTACAAAAGAAAAACAGACATTTCCTGCTCAAATTTGGATGAAAAATGATACTTCTGTAAAAAGAGTATTTGCTTCATCACAAGAAATTAAAAGCATACAAGTAGATCCTGATTTTGAAACTGCTGATGTAGATACATCTAACAACAGTTGGCCAAAGAAAGAATCTAATGAGTTTGATAAATTTAAAAAAAGAGTAAAAGAATAAACTATAAATAGGTATCCTTTAATCTAAAAGCCTCACAAATATTTGTGAGGCTTTTTTTATCACTCTTAATTTATACAACTCTTTAAAAGCAGCTGATTATCAACATCTAAAAGCACTAAAATACGTTCAGAATAGAATCGTTTACTCTTATTAAGACCAACAAAAAATTACGCACAACAAAAAATGTACATTCATTTACTACTTTTCTAGAATTATAAAAATTTAATAGTAGACTACAAATAGAATTATGATTTCTTAGCTTTTTTTGGCTTTAAATTAAGCTTTTATCTTATGATATATACCCTAAAAAAACTAACTTCGTAAGAGGGAAAGAACTTACTTTTAAAGAAATAAAATCCCTTATAAATTAAACAAAACAGTATGAAAATTGATAATATTTTAGAATCCATTGGTAATACACCTGTGGTAAGATTAGCTAAATTATTTCCAGATGCTAATGTTTGGATGAAACTTGAAAAAGCGAATCCTGGAGGAAGCATTAAAGATAGAATTGCACTTGCAATGATAGAAGATGCCGAAAAAAGAAACCTTATAAACAAAGATACAGAAATTATAGAACCAACTTCTGGTAACACAGGTATTGGTTTGGCAATGGTAGCTGCCATTAAAAATTACAAACTTACACTTGTAATGCCAGAATCTATGTCTCTAGAAAGACGTGCTTTAATGAAAGCCTACGGTGCGAACCTTGTATTAACTCCTAAAGAATTAGGTTTGGGTGGTACTATTGCAAAAGCAAAAGAAATGGTTGCCGATAATAAAAATTCGTGGATGCCTTCTCAATTCACAAACCCTGCAAACCCACAAATACATTATAATACAACAGCAATAGAGGTTGTTAACGACTTTCCGGAAGGATTAGATTATTTAATTACTGGTGTTGGTACAGGTGGACATATTACTGGTATGGCAGAAGTTTTAAAAGAAACATTTCCTACCATAAAAGTACTTGCCGTAGAACCAAAAGATTCTGCAATTATTTCTGGAGATAAACCAGGGCCACATGCTTTACAAGGTATCGGACCAGGTTTCTTTCCAGAAGTATTTAATTCAGATTTAATTGACGGTGCTATTAAAATTACCAAAGAAGAAGCTTTTACAGAAGTAAGAAATATAGCAAAAACAGAAGGTATTTTAGTTGGTATTTCTACAGGAGCATCTTTAGCTGCTGTTAGAAAACAATTACAAACCTTAAAAGGAGAAGAAACAATACTAACTATGAATTATGATACGGGAGAACGTTACCTTTCTATAGAAGGTCTTTTAACAGAATAATACCTAAAAAGATATCATAAGTTAAAAAGAAAACCTCACAAATTAGTGAGGTTTTCTTTTTTAAAACCAATATTAAAAACCTTCTTTTTAGATTGAAAAAACTAACTTTGCCTCTCGGTATTCTGCTTTTTTTAACAGTTACTTTAGATAAAACTACAGTTACCAACAATCATACAAAAACAAAATGAATAACGAAGAAAGCGCCATAAAGACAACTTACTTTAGCTTGATATCTAATTTTATTTTAGCAATAATAAAAGGTCTTGCGGGTTTTTTTGGTAATTCTTACGCGCTAATTGCAGATGCTATTGAATCTACCACAGATATTTTTGCTTCCTTTTTAGTTTTACTGGGTTTTAAATACGCAAAACGTCCTGCGGATGAAAACCATCCTTACGGACACGGAAAAATAGAGCCTTTAATTACCTTTGGTATTGTAGCTTTTTTGGTGGTTTCTGCTACTGTAATTGCCTACAAAAGTATTCTAAACATTCAGTCTCCTCAAAAAATTCCAAAAACATGGACTTTAATTGTATTAGCCGTAATAATAATTTGGAAAGAAATTTCATTTCAAATTGTAATCAAGAAAAGTAAACTAACCAATAGTACATCACTTAAAGCAGATGCTTGGCACCATAGAAGTGATGCTATTACATCTGTGATGGCTTTTATTGGTATTTCTATAGCTATTATATTTGGCAAAGGGTTTGAAGCTGCTGATGATTGGGCAGCATTATTTGCGGCGGGTTTTATTTTATACAATAGTTACTTAATTTTAAGACCTGCTTTAGGTGAGGTAATGGATGAACAATTGTATGACGACCTTATTCTTGAAATTAGAAAAAAATCAATAGAAGTTCCGGGGGTTTTAAACACAGAAAAATGTTTTATCAGAAAATCTGGAATGAAATTTCACGTAGATTTACATGCCATTGTAAACAGCGAGATTTCTGTAAAAGTAGGACATGACATTGCGCATCATTTAAAAGACTACTTACAAGCAGAAATACCCAATTTAGGACATATATTAATTCATATAGAACCTAACACAAAAAAAGGTTAGAAAAAAAGATCCCTGAGTATTTTAAATACACAGGGACAAATAATATTAAAAGATTGATAAATTCTTTATTTGAAGAAAGAATCTACAAATTCGTATTTATTAAATACTTGTAAATCATCTATACCTTCTCCTACTCCAATATATTTTACAGGTATTTTAAATTGATCTGAAATACCAATTACAACTCCACCTTTTGCTGTACCATCTAATTTGGTAACGGCTAAAGAACTAACTTCTGTTGCTAAGGTAAATTGTTTGGCTTGTTCAAAAGCATTTTGCCCCGTAGATCCATCTAAAACCAGCAAAACTTCATGAGGAGAATTATCTACTACTTTTTGCATTACACGTTTAATCTTTGTCAACTCATTCATTAAATTGACTTTGTTATGTAAACGACCAGCAGTATCTATAATTACAACATCTGCATTTTGAGTAACGGCAGATTTTAAAGTATCAAATGCTACAGAAGCAGGATCTGACCCCATTTCTTGACGTACAATTGGTACATCTGTTCTGTCTGCCCAAACTTGTAATTGATCTATTGCAGCTGCTCTAAAAGTATCTGCGGCTCCTAAAACAACCTTTAAACCTTGTTTTTTAAACTGGCTTGCTAATTTACCAATAGTTGTTGTTTTACCAACTCCGTTTACACCAACAACCATTATTACATAAGGTTTTTTACCTTCTGGGATTGTAAATTCAGTTTCATTGCCAATATTTGTTTCAGACAAAAGACCCGCAATTTCTTCGCGAAGAATTCTGTTTAACTCATCTGTACCAACGTATTTATCTTTAGCAACTCTGGCTTCTATTCTATCTATAATTTTAAGAGTTGTGCTTACACCAACATCTGATGCTACTAAAATCTCTTCTAAATTATCTAAAACATCATCATCTACCTTAGATTTACCTGCAACTGCTTTTGTTAACTTGCCAAAAAAACTTTCTTTAGACTTTTCTAATCCTTTGTCTAAGGTTTCTTTTTTCTCTTTTGAAAATATTCTTTTAAAAAAACTCATTTTTATTTTTTATGCTATATGGCAATACGTTAAAAAACGTGCCATTTGTTAGGTTTGGTCAAATTGTCACCTATAAGGCTGCGTTAGCGATTGAAATGGCATCCTTTTCTTAAAAAAAACAATTACTTGTTTTAGAGTAAAGGTTGATCATTAATAATAAAAACGTTTTGCGCTAGAACAGTATAAGAAAAGATATAATGTAAAGCGCGACCTTTAGGTAACGCCCAAAAATACGTAATTATTAGACAAAAAAAAAAACTACTTTCTAATTATAGAAAGTAGTTTTGAATATTTTATGTAGTTAAACTTACTTTTTTGCTAAAAAGTCGTTTACTTTTTCTGGTGCTATGATCGTTTCTACAAATGTATAAGCTCCTGATTTTGGAGACTTTACCATCTTAATAGCTTTTGATAATCTTTTTGAAGATGTCTGTAACGATGCTACTGTTTTTTTTGCCATTGTCTATTTTTTTTAATCTATGTGCTCTATTCTGAGTTCTAGACAGTTTAATTATTTAATTTCTTTGTGAACAGTCATTTTCTTTAAGATAGGATTGAATTTTTTAATTTCCATTCTATCTGGAGTGTTCTTTTTGTTCTTAGTTGTAATGTATCTAGAAGTACCTGCTAAACCTGTTGCTTTGTGCTCTGTACATTCTAAAATTACCTGAACTCTGTTTCCTTTTTTTGCCATCTGTATAAAATTTTAAATTGCTCGAGCGCTTATTTAGTTAAAAATCCGTTAGCTCTCGCTTCTTTTATAACTGTAGAAATTCCTTTCTTGTTAATATTTTTTAATGCAGAAGCAGATACTTTTAATGTTATCCATTTATCTTCTTCTGGGATATAAAAACGCTTGGTCATTAGATTAGCGTCAAACTTTCTCTTAGTTCTATTTAAAGCGTGAGATACATTGTTCCCAACCATTGCTTTTTTTCCTGTTAATTCACAAACTCTAGACATCTTTTCGACAGTATTTATAGTGTTATCTCTAAACGAGGTGCAAATATACAATTAATTATAAATGTGAACAAAACTATTTTTATAATTTTTTATATTTATTTCTAAAATGCCCAAAACCTATTAAAAACGAATGTTTTTAACAGCCTTTTACTAATTAATCTTTGCTACACTAATTCCTTATACACCATTTCTAGCGCTTTACTTACAGTTCTATTTATTACTTTTTCTCTTGGTTGCCCAAAATTAAATTCTTTTACAATTTCTTTTTCATCAGAAATAATAGCAATGTAAACGATTCCTACACTTTTGTCTGTGTTATCTGTAGTTGGTCCTGCATTACCTGTTACTGCAATGGCATAATTTGTTTGCAATTTAGCTTTAACTCCTCTGGCCATTTCTAAAGCAACTTCTTTACTTACTACTGTATATGTATTAATAGTAGCTGGTAAAACACCTAATAAATTTATTTTGGTATCTGCAGTATAGGTTATAAAACTACCTTTGTAATAGGCAGAAGAACCTGCAACTGACACTATATTTGCTGCAATCTGTCCGCCTGTTAAACTTTCTGCTGTGGCAATACTTTGGTTATTTTTTTGCAACAGCTCTCCTATTCTTTTTTCTAAAGAACTATCCTCATCTAAACCTGTAATAATTTCTGGTATTAATTGATAAATGGCAGCTACTTTTTCATTTAACTCTTTTTCTAGAGTTTCTTTATTTTTGCCAATGGCAGATAAACGCAGTCGAACTTTACCAAATGATGGCAAATAGGCTAGTTTTATATACGTTGGTAAATTATTTTCAAAATCTTCAATTCTTTCTGCAATCATACTTTCTCCTAGTCCATACGTCATAATTGTTTTATGCATAATGAAATCTAGTTGAAATTGTTTTTGAATTCTTGGTAAAACTTGATTGGTAATTAAACCTTTCATTTCATACGGAACTCCTGGTAATGACACAAAGACAGTATCATTTTCGTAAAACCACATACCTGGTGCTGTACCAAAACTATTTGTTAATAAAGTAGCTTTTGATGGCAGTTGCGCTTGGTATCTTTGAATTTCTTTAAATGGATGACCAATCTTTTGAAACATCTCTTTAATATGTGTTATTACTTCTGGATACTCTACAAGCTTATCATCCTTAAAAAACTTTGCAATCGTTTTTTTAGTGATGTCATCTTTTGTGGGCCCTAAACCTCCTGTTAGAATAACAACATCTACTCTTTCTTGTGCTTCTTTTAAAGCATTTAAAATATGTTGCTCATCATCTTGAATAGAAGTTATCTGATACACAGAAACTCCGATTTTGTTTAATTCCTGACCAATAAATTGCGAATTTGTATCTACAATTTGTCCGATGAGAATTTCATCTCCAATAGTTATAATTTCTGCTTTCATTGTCTGTTTTTAAACGCAAAGGTTGCAGAGTTTTTGCAAAAATCTCAAAGAATTATTTCTTTGCGAACGTTGCTTATTCTTTGTGTACCTTGCGGTTTAACCTATTTTACTCTAATATTAAAAGCTTCTTTACCTTCAATTACTCCTTTTAAGTTATCGTTTTCTACAACCTTACCAACTCCAGCAGGTGTTCCTGTAAAAATGATATCTCCTTTTTTTAACGTGAAGTATTGAGAAACATAAGCAATTAATTCATCGGTTTTCCATAACATTGCATTGGTGTTTCCATCCTGAACAATTTCATCATTTTTATATAATTGAAATTTTAAATTCTCTAATTCGAATTCTTCCTTCGGATAAAACTCTCCTACAACGGCACTTCCATCAAAAGCTTTTGCTTTTTCCCATGGCAAACCTTTTTCTTTGCATTGAGCTTGCACATCTCTTGCTGTAAAATCGATTCCTAAACCAATTTCATCATAATATTTATGAGCAAACTTTGCATCAATATGTTTACCTACTTTATTTATTTTCACTAAAACCTCTACTTCATAATGTACATCATCAGAAAAAGGTGGAATAAAAAATGGATTTTTTCTTGGTAAAATTGCCGAATCTGGCTTTAAAAAAACAACAGGATTTTCTGGTCTTTCGTTAGCCAATTCTTCGATGTGTTTTGCGTAATTGCGCCCAATACAAATTATTTTCATTTATATACGTTGAAAATTAAATGATTCAAAATTTATAATTAAAGTAGATTTTAATTCTAAACTGCCAACTGCAACTGAATTACTATCTACTTTTTTTACTCTCCTGCTTCTGGAAAAACAATAGCTCTATTTCCTGAAACAATGATCTGATGATTTAAATGGTTTTTTACAGCTCTTGCCAAAACCAATTTTTCTATATCTGCACCAATTCTTTTTAAGGTTGTTGGTGTACTTTCGTGCGTTACAGGTTTTACATCTTGCTCTATAATCGGTCCTTCATCTAAATCTACCGTTGCATAATGTGCCGTTGCCCCTATTAACTTAACTCCTCTTTCATAGGCTTTTCTATAAGGATTTGCTCCTTGAAAAGCGGGTAAAAAAGAATGATGAATATTGATGATTTTTTCTGGATAATGATTGATAAAATCTGCAGATAAAATTTGCATATATCTTGCCATAATTATCAAATCTATATCGCTAGCATCTAACAATTCTTTAACCTGTGCTTCTTGTTTTAATTTGGTTTCTTTGGTAACTGGTAAATAATGAAAAGGAATATGAAACATGTTTGCAATGTATCTTAACTTATCATGATTACTAATAATCATTTTTACATTACAATCTAATCGTCCTTCTTTAGAACGTTCTAACAAATCATATAAATTATGACTTGTATGTGAAACCATAATGGCTACATTTTGTTTTTTATCATCGTAATTTACAGACCAATCTATATTTAAGGGAGTTGCCAATTCTAAAAAACTACTTTCTAATTCTTTTTTAGAAAGTGTTGTTCCGTCTGCATTTAAACGAATTCGCATAAAATAGGTGTTCTCAATAGCATTTACGTATTGCTGTGAGCTTACAATATTAAATCCTTTTTCATAGAAAAAACTGGTAATTTTAGCTACCAATCCTTTTTGATCCGGACATTTTATTAAAAAAGAAACTACTTTTGATTTCATTGTTTATTCAAAATTTAAATGTTCTCGATACAAATTTATTCATACTTCATAAATTCACTCGAACTGACAAACTGATACTGTTAACTGAATACTAAAACCTATGGTATCCATTTTTTAGGAAAGTTTGGTTTTCTTTTTTCTAGAAAAGCATCTCTTCCTTCTTTTGCTTCATCCGTCATATAAGCAAGTCTTGTTGCTTCACCAGCAAAAACTTGTTGCCCCACCATTCCATCGTCTGTTAAGTTCATAGCGAATTTTAACATTTTTATAGAAGTTGGAGATTTTTCTAAAATTTCTTGTGCCCATTCATATGCAGTAGATTCTAATTCGTCATGAGGAATAACAGCATTTACCATCCCCATTTCATACGCTTCTTGTGCTGAATAATTTCTTCCTAAGAAAAAGATCTCACGAGCTCTTTTTTGCCCCACCATTTTAGCCAAATATGCAGAACCATAACCCCCATCAAAAGACGTTACATCTGCATCTGTTTGTTTAAAAATAGCATGTTCTTTAGAGGCCAAAGTTAAATCGCAAACCACGTGTAAACTATGTCCGCCACCAACGGCCCATCCCGGAACCACTGCAATTACAGCTTTTGGCATAAACCTTATTAAACGTTGTACTTCTAAAATATTTAATCTGTGATAACCATCTTCACCAACATAACCTTGATGCCCACGTGCTTTTTGATCTCCGCCTGAACAGAACGAATAAACTCCGTCTTTTGTACTTGGTCCTTCTGCAGAAAGTAGCACAACACCAATATTTACATCTTCGCCAGCATCATAAAAAGCATCGTATAGTTCTTTAGTTGTTTTAGGCCTAAAAGCATTTCTAACATTAGGTCTATTAAATGCTATTCTAGCAACTCCATTACACTTTTTATAAGTAATGTCTTCGTATTCTTTAACAGTTTTCCACTCGGGTTGTATCATAATTTTGTATTTTGGACGTTCTTTTAGAAGAACAAAATAATTGGGTACAAAAATAAAAGATTCAAATTTATGATAAAGAAATCGTTCACACTAATATTTATGCTATTTTGCCTTAACGGGTTTACTCAAAAAATTATAAAAAAAACAATTGTATCTGACTACGCAGATGACCGAAGAGAAATAAAAATCTATTTACCAGAAGGTTACAATGCTAAAGAAGAAAAAAACTACCCCTTAGCTATTGTTTTAGATAGTGAATTTTTGTTTGATACCTATGTTGGTAATTCTGTTTTATTTGCAGCAAAAGACAAAGCTCCAAAGCAAATTGTTGTAGGAATTGAAATGGCAAAAACTAGAAAAAAAGACACCTATTTTAATATTACAAACGGAGAACTAACTACAGATAATAAAAAGTTTTATCAATTTATAAAAGATGAAGTTATTTTAAACATAGAAAGTACTTACAAAACTTCTCCTTTTATTACACTTGTAGGCGAAGGTACTTCTGCAAACTTAGTTTCTTATTTTTTAGGAGAAGAAACTCCGTTTATCAATTCTTATATCTGTATAAACCCTACTTTCTCAAATTTTATTGGGCAACAATTAGAGTCATACAACCTACCTAGATATCAAAAAGAAGACAATACTTTTTACTTTTATATTAACAATGCTACCTCTTTTTCTACCGATAAACAGACACAAATAGGAGAACTACAAACTCTTTTAAACTCTGTAGAGTTAAAGAACTTTAATATTATAAATGACACTATACATACGTCTAGTAATATTTCTGCAATGAGCGAAGCAATTCCGAGAGCCTTAAACCAAGTGTTTCAGATATATTCTGCTATTTCTAAAGAAGAATTTAATGAAAATATAAAAGATTTATCGCCTGCAGACGCTATTGCATATTTAGAAAACAAATATGTAGAAATAGAATTTCTTTTTGGAAGCAGCTTAAACATTAGAGAAAATGATGTGTACGCGGTAGAAAAAATAGTTATGGAAAAAGAAAATGGAAACCAGTTACTTCCGTTTGGTAAAATGATTTTAAAACTTTTTCCCAACTCTCCTTTAGGCGACTATTATATTGGCAAGTATTACGAAAAAGGAAAACAAATCAGAAAAGCAATCTTACAATATAAAATAGGCTATGGTAAAATGGATCCTGCAGACCCAAATGCCGATAAATTTTATGACAATATTTTAAGATTGGGAGGTAGATAGGCTCGTTAGCAGTTAGCAGTTAGCAGTTAGCAGTTAGCAGTTAGCAAAAATAAAATTCTATTTCTAAAAAAATAATTAAAAAACAATTTTACTGCCTACTACTGCGAACTTACTACTGTATACTATTTACACCAACTCTATTCTATCTTCTTTAATTAAAATAAGTTTCTGTCTATATAAATTTCCAACTGCTTTTTTAAATGCTTTTTTACTCATTTTCATGTGAAAACGTATAGAATCTGGAGAACTTTTATCTGTTAATAACAAAAAGCCTTCTCTACTTTCTTTTAACTTAGTAAGTACTTTTTCTACATCAGAATCAATTACGTTTCTAAAACCTTGTGGACGCAAAGAAACATCAATTTTTCCGTCTTCACGAATCTGCTTTATATAACCTGTAACTTCCATATTCTCTTCTAACTCCTGAAAAACTTCACTTCTAAAAAGCAAACCATCAAACTCTTCATTAATTAAAACCGTATATCCTAAACCTGTTTCGGTTTCAATTACTAAGTTTACCTTATCTCCTTCTTTTAAGTACATGTCTACCGCTTCCGAATTATTTTCGTCTTCTTGTAAATGCTCTTCTCCTTCGTATAAATCTTCTTGTGAATCCATTATTGTATATATTTAAAATATGCTTTTAAAATTAAATCATTTTCTTCACTTGGCGTAAAGATTTCTAATATTTTTGGTTTTTCTGATGTTTCATAAAAACCGTCTAATTGTTCTTGTACTGTTTCTGTTGAATCTGCTTTTAAATAATCGAAATTGTACATTTTACACAAATGCACTGCAGTTAAAGAATGCGGAGTTTCAAAATATTTAGCCGCGTTTGTGGTTCCTGGTCCTGGAATAATTTTAAAGATTCCGCCACCAGAATTATTAATTAAAATAATTCTAAAGTTTTTAGGAATATTAATATTCCACAACGCATTACTGTCATAAAAAAAACTAATATCTCCGGTTATAAAAACAGTCTGATTTTTAGCCGCAAAAGCTGCGCCAATAGCGGTACTTGTACTTCCATCAATTCCGCTTGTTCCTCTATTACAATAAACATTGTTTGTTTTATCTATAGAAAATAATTGCGCGTATCTAATAATAGAACTGTTGCTAATTTGCAACTGACTATTAGTAGGCACACTTTTTATAATTTGCTCAAAAACTTTAAAATCAGAATGTGTTGTTTTTGATAAATAGGCAGTATGTTTCTCTCGCTTCTCATCACGAAATTGCAACCATTTTTGCTGATAATTACTTTCTTTTTTTACAATTATTCCATTAAATTTCGAAAAGAAATCTAACGGTTCTATTTGAATAAATTCTGATAAACAAAAAAACGTGTTCATTGCTTTCTTCTTATCAATATTCCAATGATGTTTTGGCTGATATTTTCTTAAAAATTGCTTTATCTTTTTAGAAACAATCATTCCTCCAAAAGTAATTAACACGTCTGGTTTTAAAGCCTCAAACTGCTCTTCATCTAAAGAAAAAATTAATTGATCTATAGAATCTATCGCTTTCTGTTGATGTAAATTAGACGTGGTTTCTGTTAAAATTAAAACAGAAGTATCATCAGCATAAAAATCCATTAATTGATGTAGTTCTTCATCCGGATAATTAACGCCAACAAGAATCATTTTCTTTTTGGCTGCATTCCAAATTTTAGACAAAGCATCATAATCTGTATCGTCATTACGAGGAGTAAACGACGAAGTAATCTCTTCAAAAGATTGTTTCACTTTGTTCGCAATAACCGTATCAATTGTAGAAACAGTTTCATACAAAGGCTCATCAAACGGAACATTTATATGCACAGGTCCTTTTTGCGAAACTGCTATTTGCAAAGCCTCACAAATAAGTTTTGAGTTCTCAACTGCGCTCGAACTGACAACTTCATCAATTAAATTGGCAGAAAACAAAATATGATTTTCAAAGACATTTTCTTGACGAATGGTTTGTCCGTCGCCAATATCTATTAAACGTTTTGGTCTGTCTGCAGAAATTACCACTAACGGAATGTTACTATAAAAAGCTTCTGCAATTGCAGGATAATAATTTAACAAAGCAGAACCAGATGTACAAACAATTGCAACTGGTTTTTGCCTTTGTTGCGCAATACCCAAAGCAAAAAAAGCAGCACAACGCTCATCTACCACACTTAATGCTTCTATTTCTGGATGATTAGAAAAACCAACCGTTAACGGAGCATTTCGTGAACCAGGAGAAATAACAACGGTATCAATATTAAATTGACTACATGCTGAAATTACAATTTGTGCTAAAGGTTTCTTAGGATACATTACTATAAGTTACAAAGTGGCAAAGTTACAAAGTCAAAAAGTTATTGAAGACAAAAAAGTCGCAAACTTTCATTTATTACTTTGAAAGTTAACGACTCTTTAATTTTATTTATTAGCTATTCGTTTCTAAACAAGTTTAGCCCTGATTGAAACGGCATCCTTTTTATAATCTTTTTAGAAAAGCGTCATTACGAGGAACGAAGTAATCTGTTTTTAATTAAGAGATTGCCACAGTTTACAAAAAAGTAAACTTCGCAATGACAGAAATAAAAAGATATAGTGAAAAGCAGGAAATAGCTTCTAATAATTACAACTAAAGTTATTGGTAAGCTACTAAGTTACAAAGTCGAAAAGTCGAAAAGTTAATGAAGCCAAAAAAGTCAGAAAGTAAAAAACATTTTTTCTACTTTCTGACTTTAATATCTAAAAACCAACTGCGTTGGTTAGTTTCCTTTTTTGTAATCTTCTAAAAACTTAGCCAAACCACTATCTGTTAAAGGGTGTTTTAACAAACCTTCAATAGCACTTAAAGGTCCAGTCATAACGTCAGATCCTAATTTTGCACAGTTAATAATGTGCATTGTATTACGTACAGAAGCTGCTAAAATTTGAGTTTCGAAACCGTAATTGTCATAGATTAAACGAATTTCTTTAATTAAATTCATTCCGTCTGTAGAAATATCGTCTAAACGACCAATAAATGGAGAAACATACGTTGCACCTGCTTTAGCAGCCAATAAAGCCTGACCTGCAGAAAACACTAACGTTACGTTTGTTTTAATCCCTTTAGAAGAAAAATATTTACACGCCTTTACACCGTCTTTTATCATTGGTAATTTTACCACAATCTGAGGGTTTAAAGCAGCCAAAGCTTCACCTTCTTTTACCATTCCATCAAAATCTGTAGCAATTACTTCTGCAGAAACATCTCCTTCTACCAAGTTACAAATTTCTTTGTAATGATTAATAATGTTTGCTTCACCAGTAATTCCTTCTTTAGCCATTAAAGATGGGTTTGTAGTTACACCGTCTAAAATACCTAAAGCTTGCGCTTCTTTAATTTGCTCTAAATTTGCAGTATCAATAAAAAATTTCATTTGTATATATTTAGTTGTAATTGTTCTGTTTTATTTGGGCGTTCGAGCGGGCTTTTCGCTGCAATCTTTTTATTTTGTCTTTGCTCATAAATCTTTTTCTGCTTTATGCAGCATTCTTATAATTAATTAACAAATTGCTTCGTTCCTCGCAATGACGCTAATTAAAAAATAAAAAGGATTTCCACTTCAATCCCTAACGCAAAGATAGTTAGTTATAAATAATTTAAGAAGTTAAATAAAAATATTTTCAGTCCTAATAGGTTTTTAAAACATTGCTGTTCAGAATACTTTTTTGAGGATAATTTATTCTAAAAACCTTCTAAAGTTTGGCTAAAGCCACTATTCTACTTATTAAATGAACACAGGCTAAAGCCAGTGACAATTAAAAACCAAAACAAACTCTTTATTATTCAATTTTTAAATTGCCTATGGATTTATCCATAGGTAATTAAATTATTTCAACACAAGGGCTTTAGCCAAAATGCATTATTTGTTTTTTAAACACATATTTTTTTTAATAGAGCATGCTCCATTACTATAATTTATAATGATTCATTAAAATTTTCTCATACATTCTGTCTGGCAGAATTCGTTTTAAAATAATAGAAAACTTCTCCATAAAGCCACCTACTTTATAATGGATCTTAGGATTTTTAGTATTTATAATTTTAAAAACAGCCTTGGCCATTTCTATAGGATCCATTCCTCCACTTACGTGCGCATCCATTAAATTTAAGTTTGCCTGATAATTTTCTTTGTAAGCCGATTTTTCAAAAACGGGTGTGTGATATCTTCCTGCAGCAATATTGGTTGCAAAATCTCCTGGAGCAACACATGTTACTTTAATTCCGAATGGTTTTACCTCCATACTTGTCGCTTCAGTTATGGTTTCTAAAGCTCCTTTTGTAGCAGAATATAATCCGCGGAAAGGCAACCCCATATAACCTGCAATAGAAGTTACATTTATAATAAGTCCCGCTTTTTGTTTGCGCATTTGCGGTAAAGCAGCTTTCATTACATCGATAGCTCCAAAAAGGTTGGTATTAAAAACAGCGCGCATTTCATCAGTTGGTGTATCTTCTATAGGACCAGTAATTCCCATTCCTGCATTGTTTACCAAAATATCTAAACGTCCTTCTTTTTGAATTATAAGATCGATTGCCGAATTAATGGTATCTACTTTTAAAACATCTAAAGCAATTAGATCAAAAGAAAAATTGGCTGTGTTTTTAGGGTTTCTGCTTGTTCCGTAAACTTTGTACCCTTTTTCAGATAAAAACGTAGCAATAGATTTTCCTATTCCGGATGAAGCTCCAGTAATTAATACAACTTTAGACATATAATTATAAAAAGATTGAATTATTAAAAATTTGTAGAATACAATGCTAAATTTTTTGATAAAAATATTTAGAGGCTTGAATTCGGGTGCAAATATCTTAAAAGTAAATGAAGGAAACTAACAAGGACAAAGTTAATACCGCTATAAAAAAGAAAAATTCTGAACCGATTCAGAATTTAAATTTAGTGCATAAAAAAAGGCAAGCTACCTACATCACACTGCTACAACCTAATACCTTTGCTGCGTTCCCGCCCTGGAGGATTCAAAGGGAGCTAGTTGTGTAGGACTTGCCGAGTGCAAATTTACAAGCTTTTTTTATTATGACAACAAAAAAAAGTGATATTTTTTTGTAACATTTTCAACACTCTGAATACTAATGTATTGTTGAGATAAATTACAATCTTTTCTAGGAAAGTAAAAACTATCAACAATGAAATCAATATATTTGTATAACTAAACTTAAAAAAAAATGGAAAATCAAGCAGATAGTAAAAGCATTATACTTAATTACGGACTATACCTAGGTGTAATAGGTATTATTGTTCACTTAATTCTTTTTGCAACAGGTAGCTTATTAGAATTTCAATGGATTAATAGCCTTGTTAGTTTTGTTGCAATGATTGCGCTTATTATAATAGGTATTAAAAAGTTTAGAGAAGCTAATGACGGCTTTATCTCTTGGGGACAAGGCGTTAAAATAGGGCTAGGAATTACTATGATTAGTGCCGTAATTGCTTTGGTGTATACATTTTTATTTATGAATTATATAGACCCTACTTTTCAGCAACAAGCCATGGAATTGCAACAACAAAAATGGTTAGATGCAGGTATGACAGAAGAACAAGTAGATAATGCAGTAGCCATGGCTCAAAAATTTCAGAGTCCTGGTATTTTAGCAGCTATTATTTTAGCTACATCTGCTTTCTTTGGTTTTATAATTTCTGCTATTGCTGCTGCAATCATGAAAAAATCTGAAGAAGAAACTTACTAAATATTAGTTAAAAAGCAGTAAAATTAAAAAGTTTTAACCAAGGCTTTATAACTTTACAACTTAGAATTTTAGAATATAAAAAACATGGATATTTCGGTAGTAATACCACTTCTTAACGAAGATGAATCTTTACAAGAATTATACGATTGGATTGCAAAAGTTATGCAATCCAATCGTTATTTTTATGAAGTTATTTTTATTGATGATGGTAGCACAGACAATTCTTGGAAAGTAATCGAAGAATTATCTGCTAAAAATGAAGCTGTAAAAGGAATTCGTTTTCAAAAAAACTACGGAAAATCTCAAGCTTTAGATGCTGGTTTCGAAATAGCAAAAGGTAACGTAGTTATAACTATGGATGCAGATTTACAAGACAATCCAGATGAAATTCCTGAATTGTATAATTTAATCGTTAAAGAAAATTTCGACCTTATTTCTGGATGGAAAAAAAAGCGTTATGACAACGTTCTCACTAAAAACATCCCTTCAAAATTATTTAATGCTGCCGCTAGAAAAACATCTGGTTTAAAACTAAACGATTTTAATTGTGGCTTAAAAGCTTACAAAAACGAAGTTATAAAAGCAGTAAAAGTAAGCGGAGAAATGCACCGATACATTCCTGTTTTAGCTAAAAACGAAGGGTATACTAAAATTGGCGAAAAAGTAGTACAACATCAAGCTAGAAAATACGGGGAAACCAAGTTTGGAATGGACCGTTTTGTAAATGGTTTTTTAGATTTAATTACCATTTCTTTTTTATCAAAATTTGGTAAAAGACCCATGCATATTTTTGGCCTTTGGGGAACTTTAATGTTTCTATTCGGAACAACTTCTGCATTTTATATTGGAGCCATAAAACTATACAAAGTATTTAATGGCATTAAAACAATACTGGTAACAGACAATCCTTGGTTTTATATTGCCTTAACTTCTATGATTTTAGGAACTTCTTTATTTTTGGCAGGATTTATTGGAGAACTCATTATAAAAACAAAAAGTAACGAAAAACACTATACGATTAAAGAAAAACTCAATTTCTAAATAGTATATTTGCACCTCAATTAAGTAACACAATCTTTATACAATGGATAATATTTTAGACAAAGCAAAACAATGGTTAACAGCTACTTTTGATGCTGAAACTCAAACAGAAATTCAAGAATTAATCTCTAATAATCCGGATGCTTTAGCAGACAGGTTTTATAAAGATATGGAATTTGGTACTGGTGGTATGCGTGGAGTTATGGGTGCAGGAACCAACAGAATTAACAAATATACATTGGGTAGAGCTACACAAGGTTTATCTAATTACTTAATAGAAAACGTACAAAAAGAGCAACGTAGTGTTGTTATTGCTTTCGATTGTAGACATAATAGTAAAAAGTTTGCGAAAGTTGTAGCCGATGTTTTATCTGCAAACAATATAAAAGTATATCTTTTTGAAGATTTACGCCCAACACCAGAATTATCTTTTGCTGTACGCCATTTAGGTTGTGATGCTGGTATTGTACTAACAGCTTCTCATAATCCGCCAGAATATAATGGTTACAAAGTATATTGGGCAGATGGTGGACAAATTGTTCCTCCGCATGATGGTGGAATTATTGGAAAAGTAAATGCATTAGATTTCTCTGAAATAAAGTTTGATGCAAACGAAAACTTAATTGAAGTTATTGGTAAAGATGTTGATGATGCTTTTATTGAAGCATCAGTAAAAAACGGTTCTTTATCTGATAACATTGATAGAAAAAATTTAAAAATTGTCTTTACGTCTTTACACGGAACCTCTATTGTTTCTGTACCAGATGCATTGGCTAAAGCAGGGTATACAGATGTACATATTGTTGAAGAACAAAGAGTACCTAATGGAGACTTCCCAACAGTAAAATCTCCAAATCCAGAAGAACCAGAAGCTTTAAAAATGGCTACCGATTTAGCAAACAAAATTGGTGCTGATATTGTTATTGGTACAGACCCAGATTGTGATCGTTTAGGTGTGGCTATTAGAGATACGGATGGAAACATGAAATTAATGAATGGTAACCAAACAATGGTTGTTATGACTGAATTTCTGTTAAAGAAATGGAAAGAAGAAGGTAAAATCAATGGAAAACAATTTGTAGGTTCTACCATAGTTTCTACAGAATTAGTAAACGATGTTGCTACTAGTTATGGTGTAGATACCAAAGTTGGTTTAACAGGTTTTAAATGGATTGCTAAAATGGTAAGAGATTTTCCT
Organism: Polaribacter staleyi; assembly: GCF_038024045.1. Lineage (NCBI taxonomy): Bacteria > Pseudomonadati > Bacteroidota > Flavobacteriia > Flavobacteriales > Flavobacteriaceae > Polaribacter > Polaribacter staleyi. The sequence continues at coordinate 1,116,992 of NZ_CP150665.1, forward strand.
GAGCTTGATTTTATTGGAGGTGGAGAAGAAAGTTTTGGTTACATGGTTGGTGGTTTTGTAAGAGATAAAGATGCAGTTACTGCAACTCTTTTAGCTTGTGAAGTTGCTGCCTATGCAAAACAAAATGGTAGTTCTTTTTATGAAGAATTACTGGCAATCTATATTAAAAACAGTTATTACAAAGAGCATTTAATTTCTATTACTAAAAAAGGAATGGATGGTGCTGCAGAAATTCAGCAAATGTTAAGCGACATGCGTAACAATCCTTTAACTGAAATTGATGGAGAAAAAGTAGAATCTCTTTGTGATTATGATGCATCAACAAAAAAGAATTTAATTACAGGTGAAGTAACAAACATCGATTTACCAAAATCGAATGTTTTAATTTATCAAACAGAATCTGGAACAAGAATTGCAGCAAGACCAAGTGGAACAGAGCCAAAAATAAAATTCTACTTTAGTGTAAATACACAACTAGATGAAGTAAAAAATGCAGCCTCTACAGAAGCAGCTTTAGATGCTAAAATTCAACGAATTATTAAAGAGATGAAATTGAATTAATGGGGTATTTTAAAGACATTTTAAAATATGAAAAAAAGTATAGAAGGTTTACAGTTTTAAACCTTCTATTTAACATACTTTACGCTATTTTTAATGTACTGTCCGTTTTAGCTTTTATACCTGTTTTAGGAATTTTATTTAGCACTGATAAAGAAATTGTAAGCAAACCAACTTATGAGGGTCTTACCGGAATTGGAGATTACTTAAAAGAAAGTTTTTACTTTTACATATCAAACAAAATAGAAACTGAAGGCAATATAAAAACACTAGTTTTTATTTGCTTACTATCTGTTTCTTTATTCTTTTTTAAAAATTTATTTAGGTATTTAGCTTCTTATGTAATTACCTTTTTAAGAACAGGAATTGTAAAAGATTTACGAGATAAATTATATGAAAAAATTGTAGAATTGCCTATCTCCTATTTTTCAGAAAAAAGAAAAGGAGACATTATTGCGCGTATGACTTCTGATGTACAAGAAGTAGAAAACTCCATTTTAACATCTATAGAAACCATTGTTAGAGAGCCGTTAACTGTAATTATTGCAATTTCTATTATGCTTTTTATGAGTGTAAAATTAACACTCTTTGTTTTTGTTTTATTACCAGTATCAGGATTTATAATTTCATCCATCAGTAAAAAATTAAAAGCAAAATCTGCTAAAGCTCAGAAAGAAAATGGTAATTTTTTATCATTTATAGAAGAAACCTTAACTGGTTTAAGAATTATTAAAGGCTTTAATGCAGAAGGCGTAATCGCTAAAAAGTTTAACAACTCTACACTTCATTTTAAACAATTAATGACCAGTGTAATTCACAGGCAAACATTGGCTTCTCCAATGAGTGAATTTTTAGGTTCGGCAACCATTATTGCCATCCTTTGGTACGGAGGAACAGAAGTTTTAGCTAAAACAAGTTCGTTGCAACCTGATGAATTTTTAGGTTATATTGTGTTATTTTACACGGTTTTAAACCCTATAAAATTAATTACTTCTACCTTTTATAATATTCAAAAAGGAGAGGCATCTGCAGAAAGAATTATGACGGTTTTAAATACAGAAAATAGTATTAAAGACAAACCTAACGCTATTGTAAAAGAAGACTTTACTAATCAAATACAATTTAAAAATATCTCTTTTAAATATAAAGATGATTATGTTTTAAAAGACTTCTCTTTAACCATTAATAAAGGAGAAACCGTTGCTTTGGTTGGTCAATCTGGTAGTGGAAAATCTACCTTAGCAAATTTAATTACTCGTTTTTACGATGTAAATAATGGTGATGTTCTTATTGATAATCAAAATATAAAAGATGTTACCAAAAAATCTTTAAGAGATTTAATGGGTATTGTTTCTCAAGACTCTATTTTGTTTAATGATACCATTGCCAACAACATCAATTTAGGTACTAAAAATGCAAGTGATGAAGCTATTTTAGAAGCCGCAACAATTGCAAATGCAGATGAGTTTATTCAGAATTTACCAGAAAAATACAATACAAATATTGGTGATAGTGGAAACACACTTTCAGGCGGACAAAAACAACGTTTGTCTATTGCAAGAGCTGTTTTAAAAAACCCACCAATAATGATTCTGGATGAAGCTACCTCTGCTCTAGACACCGAGTCTGAACAATTGGTACAAGTTGCTTTAGAAAAAATGATGCAAAACAGAACGTCTTTAGTTATTGCACACAGGTTATCTACCATTCAAAAAGCAGATAAAATTGTGGTCATGAAAAAAGGAAAAATTGTAGAACAAGGTAAACATGAAGAATTACTTGCAAAAAAAGGTGAGTATTTTAAGTTAGTAACTATGCAATCTTTAAGTTAAACAGAATGAGTCTTTTTAATTTTTTTAAAAGAAGTAAAGTACTTTATTACATTCAAAATGGTTTTTTAGATGTATTACCAAGAAGTTTATTCCATAAAAAATTAAATAATTGGATTAACAACCAAAACAATTATTCTAAAAAAGAAACTCAAGAAAGAGTATCCTATTATATAAACCCTAACCTTCCTAAAGAAAATATTAAAGGGACTTTATTAAAGAACCTTAAAAAAAAAGGACATAAAAGCATGTATTATTATGACTTTATGAAATATGGAAGATATTTTAATCAAAACTTAGCTATTAATTATACTTTTGGCGATGTAGATACAGACGTAGAAAGCATCAGTTTTGTAAAAAGTAGACCTATTAATCACAATGGTAATTCGGTACTTTTACCTTTAGATTCTCTAAGACATTTTCATTTTATAAAAGATTCTAAATCATTTTCTGAAAAGAAAAATGAAGCTGTTTGGAGAGGCGTAATTCATAAAGAAAATAGAAGACTTTTAGTTGATAATTTTCACGACCACCCAAAAATGAATATTGGTACAACACATCAAAAAAACAGTAAACCGAACTGGATTAAAGATTATTTAACCTTAGAAAACCAGCTAGCATATAAGTTTATCATTTCTATTGAAGGAATAGATGTTGCCACTAATTTAAAATGGATAATGTCTTCTAATTCACTTTGTTTTATGCCAAAACCAAAATTTGAAACTTGGTATATGGAAGGCAAATTAACACCAAATTTTCATTATGTATTAATAGAAGATGATTATTCTGATTTAGAAGCAAAAATGGATTATTATTCTAAAAATATTGATGAAGCTGAAAAAATAATTGTGAATGCTAAAAATTGGACACAAAAATTTAAAGATAAAAAGCTAGAAAAATTACTTTCATTAAAAGTAATGAACAACTATTTTAAAAGCACAAATCAAATAAATTAAAACAACCTTAGTTTTTAAGCTAACACTAAGCCTAATTCCTTTCCTTTTTCAATCATAAAATCATAAGAGGCTTGCTTTTCATTAGGTATTACACCTTCTAAAATAGCCTCTTTTATAGCCTCTTTTATTTGCCCAATTTCTCTACAAGGTTTTAAATTAAAAGCTTCCATAATTTCTTCTCCAGTAACTGGTGGCTGAAAATTACGTACCTGATCTCTTTCTTCTACCTCTTTTATTTTATTTCTTACTAATTCGAAATTTTGATGATAACGCTTAAATTTCTTTGGATTCTTAGTGGTTATATCCGCTTCACACAGGGTCATTAAAGAATTAATATCATCACCTGCATCAAAAACCAAACGCCTAACGGCAGAGTCTGTAACTTCTGTAGCCAAAACAATAGGTCTAGAACTTAACATCACCATTTTTTGAACAAATTTCATTTTGTTATTCAATGGCATTTTTAATCTTTTGAATAATTTATACACCATTTTAGAGCCCACAAATTCATGTGCATGAAATGTCCACCCAACTTTTTTACTAAATTTTTTAGTTGGCGCTTTTCCTATATCATGTAATAAAGCAGCCCAACGCAACCAAACATCCTCTGTATTTTTAGCAATATTATCTACAACTTCTAATGTATGATAAAAATTATCTTTATGTTTTTGTCCTTCTACCTCTTCTACTCCTTTTAAAGCAATCAATTCCGGTAGAATTTGCTTTAAAAGCCCTGTTCTTTCTAATAATAAAAACCCTATAGAAGGTTTTGCTGATGACAAAATCTTATTCAATTCATCTACAATTCTTTCACGAGTAATAATCTTTAATCGATACGCATTTCTAGAAATTGCTTCCAAAGACTCTGTATCAATATTAAAATTTAACTGCGTAGTAAAACGAATAGCACGCATCATTCTTAAAGGATCATCAGAATAGGTAATATCAGGATTTAAAGGCGTTTTAATCACCTTATTTTTCAGGTCTTCAATTCCATTAAAAGGATCTAACAATTCTCCAAAATTAGCTTCGTTTAAACTCAATGCTAATGCATTTATCGTTAAATCTCTTCTATTTTGATCGTCTTGTAAGGTTCCTTCGGTTACATCCGGATTTCTACTATCTTCAGAATACGATTCTTTTCTAGCACCAACAAACTCTATTTCTATGTCGTTGTATCGTAGCATTGCTGTTCCGTACGTTTTAAAAACCTGTACTTTAGGTTTGTTTGGCAAAAGTTTAGCTACTTTTTGAGCCAACTCAATACCACTACCAACTGCTACGACATCTATATCTTTAGAATTCCCTCTTTTTAAGAAAAAATCACGAACAAACCCTCCAATTACATAACTATCTATTTCTAGTTGACTGGATGCTTTTGATATAACACTAAATATTTCTGATGAAATTGCTTCTTTAAACAACTGTTTCTGCATGAACTAAGGTCTTAAAACTTAAATCTAATTACCAATTTTTAAAAACCAGCAAAACATTATAGATTCTCTTTATTTTTGTGCAAATTTACTATATAATCTGAGCCTCCCAAAATTGGTTAGACAATTTCTTTAAATGAATCTATATAGAATAAATATTATTCTGATACATTAAAACATTATAACACTTTAATCAGAAATTCTAATAGCTGTATTAGCTAGGTCAAATATTTTCTTTATTTGTGTTTGCTGTTCATAGTTTATTTGAATGTGCTTACGGCCATTTTCTCCAAATAGAGTTGATAATCCAGGGTTATCACAAAATTCCATAATATATTTTGCCATTGCTACTTCATCTTTCTCGGAAACCAAAAATCCAGTTTCACCATGTATTACAACATCTTTTATTCCTCCATGAAATGTACTAATAATAGGTAAACCACTTGCACTTGCTTCCATAATACTAACTGGCGTTCCTTCCATATCTCCGTTAGAAGCTGTAACTGAATGTTGAACAAAAGCTAAAGAAGATTTCATTAATTCAGCAACTTCATTTTGTTGTAAAATACCTGTAAAAACTATTGATTTTTCAATTCCAAGTTCTTTTACCAGAGCTTCACAGTCATTGTAAAGTCCATCTTTTTTACCCACCATCGTCAACTTAACATCAGGGTATTTTTGTAAAACACTATAAAAAGCTCGAATAGTTATTAATGGTCCTTTTTTTTCTGTAAATCTTCCCACAGCAATAAAGTTCCTTTCTTTAATTTTATTAAATTCGGGCATAAACTTTAATGTATTAACACCACATGGAACAACAACAATTTTTTCTTTTCTTGCACCTAAAGTTATTAAATCACTTTGCATTTCTTTAGAAACAACAACAATAGAACTCGCATAATTAAACAATTTTTGATATTTGCTTTTATACTCTTTTAGTAATTTTTTATCAGTAGCATCATGACCATGAAAAATAACTATCAAAGGAATTTTTAATTCTCTACATACAGGAACCATATGTGCCGCTGAAATTCCATAATTAGATAAAACTACATTTATATTATTTTCTTTTAAATATTTTTTTACTCCATAATTACTGAAAAAATTATTTCTCCCTACAAATACTTTAACAAACTTATGTAAAACCCAAAAAAACTTTGGACTGAGTAAAGTACCATCCTCTTTTCTTTCTGGAAAACGACCACTATGAATAGTGTAAACATTTTTAGTAAGTTTAAAAAAAACTTTTATTTGATCTCTTATAAAAGTTTCTGAATAACCATGTTTTAAAGTTCTAGTGATACAAATTCTCATATAAAAAATTTAATGTAATATAATCCAACTTTTAAAAATAAATTATTATCTAAATGAAATTCAAAACTCATTTCATTTAGATTTAATTTTCAAAAATAAGATTAATTCATTTAATACTACTATTTTTGTTTTTTAATATATTACCATTATCTATGAAACAAACAATTTCTATAATTATAAGCACATACAACTCAGAAGAATGGTTAGAAAAAGTTCTTTGGGGTTATAATGTTCAAACACTTAATAATTTTGAAATTATTATTGCAGATGATGGTTCTACAGATAAAACTAAGAACTTAATTACCAAAATACAAACTGAAGTAAACTATCCAATAACGCATGTTTGGCATAAAGATGATGGGTTTCAAAAATCTCAAATTTTAAACAAGGCTATTTTAGCGTGCAAAGCGCCTTACATAATAATGTCTGATGGAGATTGTATTCCTAGAAAAGACTTTGTTGAAGTTCATGACACTTATAAAGAAAAAGGATATTTTTTATCTGGAGGATATTTTATGTTACCGATGAATATTTCTGAATTAATATCAAAAAAAGATATTGAAGATAATCGCTGTTTTTCTATTGATTGGTTAAGTAAAAATGGATTAACCAAATCCTTTAAAAACAACAAACTAAAACATACTGGATTAAAAGCAAAGTTTTTAAACTTTGTTACACCTACAAAACCAACTTGGAATGGTCATAATGCTTCTGGTTGGAAAAAGGATATTGTTGCAATAAATGGTTTTGATGAACGCATGCAATATGGTGGACAAGACAGAGAGTTAGGTGAACGCTTGGTTAATTTGGGTATAAAATCTAAGCAAATTAGATATAGTGCTATAGTTATCCATTTAGATCATCCTCGTGGTTATGCAAATGAAAAAAGTTGGAAAATAAATAATGATATTAGAAAAAATACTAGAAGTACCAAAGTTAGTACTACAAAGTTTGGTATTGTAAAGGGATAAAAACCAATTTAGTGCAACTCTTATTTAATTTTCTTCTGAAGCAATCTTAAACTTACAAATTTAATAAAGATTCCATAAGCCTGAATTGCTGCAATAACAAAGCCCCTAAAACCATCCAAAAAACCTAATTTAAAAACATAATGAGTTAAAAATCTTGTTTTGGGTTTTACAATAATTTTAAATAATGAAGATTTTTTCCCTTTTGCAAAAAGTTCTTTTGCTTGTAATTCTTTATAATTTTGAACTTTAGTTAAATGATGACTAAAACTTTTATATGAATAATGTTTAATAGGTTCTTCTATTACTCCTATTTTTCCATCTGCTATAATCTTTTCATGGACTAAGCTTCCATTATACTTACAGTAGTTTTTATTAAATAAACGAATCACCTTGTTGTTGCTATAACCACCAAATTTAATTTGTTTATTCATAAAGTAGAAATCTCTACTAAATGAGAAACCTACAAAATCTTTAGGGTTTTTTACATTTTTAAGAATTTCTTTTTCAAGATTTTCTGTAACACGTTCATCTGCATCTAAAATGTAAATCCAAGAATGTTTTGCTTGAGATATTGCAAAGTTTTTTTGAGAAGAAAAATCATCAAACTTTCGCTTGATGATTTTTACATGTAACTTTTCAGCTATTTCTATCGTTTTATCTTTACTATAAGAATCTATGACTATAATTTCATCTGCAAAACCTACGGATTTTATTGCTTCTTCTATATGAATTTCTTCATTTAGGGTAGGTATAATTGCAGTAATCTTTGTCATAGTTTTTTTAATTCTTAAACAGCAACGTCATACTCTCTTAAAGCATCATTTAAAGAAGTCTTTTTATTGGTACTTTCTTTTCTTTTTCCTATAATTAATGCACAAGGTACATTGAATTCTCCTGCTGGAAATTTCTTTGTATAACTTCCTGGTATCACCACAGATCTTGCAGGTACAACACCCTTAGTTTCTACAGGTACATCACCAGTAACATCAATAATTTTTGTACTCATAGTAAGTACCACATTTGCACCTAAAACAGCTTCTTTTTCTACTCTAACACCTTCTACAACAATACATCTAGACCCAACAAAAACGCCATCTTCTATAATTACAGGAGCTGCTTGTAATGGTTCTAAAACACCACCAATACCTACTCCACCAGAAAGGTGAACATTTTTACCAATTTGCGCACAAGAACCAACAGTAGCCCAAGTATCAACCATGGTACCTTCATCTACATATGCCCCAATATTAACGTAACTTGGCATTAAAATAGTACCTGGTGAAAGGTAAGATCCTTTACGAGCAGATGCTCCAGGAACTACACGAACTCCTTGAGCTGCATAATCTGTTTTTAAAGGCATTTTATCGTGATATTCAAAAATACCTGCTTCTAAAGTTTCCATTTTCTGAATAGGGAAATATAAAACTACTGCTTTCTTTACCCATTCATTTACTTGCCAACCATCTGTTGTAGGTTCTGCAACTCTTAATGTTCCTTTATCTAATAAATCAACAACTTTTCTAATTGTGTTAATTGTATTTTCTTCTTTTAACAACTCGCGATTATCCCAAGCTGCTTCTATGATTTTTCTAATTTCTTTCATCCTAATAAGTATATTTGTGCAAATATAAATCTATCCACAAAAACGCGAACGAATATACGTTTTTTAAACAGATTATTTGATGTTGTTTAAAATACAATTGACAATTTATTGAAATTTAATAGGTAACTAATTGATAATATTTCAATTAAACGATGGTTATTAGATTATAACTTTTATTTTTGCAAAAAACATTTAATTTGGGTAGAATTCTCGCCATCGATTTTGGTAAAAAAAGAACAGGTATTGCAGTAACAGATGAACTTCAAATTATTGCCTCTGGTTTAACAACTGTAAATACAGATGATTTAATTCCTTTTCTAAAAGAATATATTTCTAAAAATAAAGTAGAGCTGTTTGTGGTAGGTAAACCAAAACAGATGAATAATACGGATAGCGAAAGTGAAACTTTGATACTTCCTTTTCTACAGAAGCTTGAAAAGCAAATCCCCAAAATTCCTCTTTTAAGAATTGACGAACGTTTTACATCTAAAATGGCTTTTCAAACAATGATTGATGGAGGGCTAAATAAAAAACAACGTAGAAATAAAGCTTTGGTTGATGAAATTAGTGCAACCATTATTTTACAATCTTATTTATACAACAAAAATTAATAGGCGTAACTGTTTACGCTAACCTATATATTAAAAAAATAAGTTTATTATTTAACGAATAAAGAATATTAGCACTAAAAACAGTTTAGTTTACATTGTTTTTTATTAAAAATAACAAATTGTGAATTTGTAGTAAAAAAATGCCACTCATTTTTAAAATTCGCAATTCAAAATTCGTAATTCGTAATTCTAAATTGTATTTTTGCCAATCTTAAAAAAAAAGAAATGATTTTACCAATAGTAGCTTACGGAGATCCGGTTTTACGTAAAGTAGGAACTGAAATTGATGCTGATTACCCGAACTTAGAAACCTTAATTTCTAACATGAAGGAAACGATGTACAATGCATCTGGTGTTGGTTTAGCTGCACCACAAATAGGAAAAGCAATTCGTTTGTTTGTTATTGATGCCTCACCTTTTGCTGATGACGAAGAATTGTCTGAAAAAGATAGAGAAGCATTAAAAAACTTTAATAGAGTTTTTATAAATGCTAAAATTATTAAAGAAGAAGGAGACGAATGGGCTTTTAACGAAGGTTGTTTAAGTATTCCGGATGTTAGAGAAGACGTTTTTCGTCAACCAGAAATTACCATCGAGTATCAAGATGAAGATTTTAAAACGCATACAGAAACTTTAGATGGTTTAGCTGCTAGAGTTTTTCAGCATGAATATGATCATATCGATGGAATTTTATTTACAGACAAACTTTCTACTCTTAAAAAAAGATTGATTAAAAAGAAATTAGAAAAAATTTCTAAAGGAAAAGTTCATGCAGATTACAGAATGCGTTTTCCAAATGCTAAAAAAGGTAAATAATATACAAATAATGTATGTTAAAGCACAATAGAGAACAAGTAATATTTAGATTAAAACAACCTCTCAAATAAGCTTAAACAGACAAAAAAAACATAAAAACACATATGGAATTTAACAAAATTATTGCCGTAACAGGTAAACCAGGATTATTTCAAGTAATATCTCAATCTAAAAATGCTGTAATTGCAGAATCTTTAGTAGAAAAAAAGCGTGTAGCTATTAATGCTGCTCAAAATGTAAGTTTGTTAGAAAATATTGCAATTTACACGTATGAAGAAGATGTTCCTTTATTAAACATTTTTACTTCTATGTTTGAAAAAACAGCAGGAAAAGAAGCGATGTCTCATAAAGAAAGTAGCAATAAATTAACTGCTTTTTTCTCTGAAGTATTACCTGGTTATGATGAAGAAAGAGTGTATGCTTCTAATATTAAAAAAGTAATTCAATGGTTTAATATTTTAGTAAAAGCGGGTATGGAGTTTCCTAAAGTAGAAGAAGTAACTGCTGAAGAAAGTGGAAAGGAGTAAGCAGTATTCAGTATTCAGTATTCAGTATTCAGTATTCAGTATTCAAAACTAAAAAAATATAACGACTGTCATTTCGAAATGAGCTTTTTTAAGCGATTGAGAAATCTCATAGACTTATTAGGTTTACTATAAAATTAATACAACGTTCAGTTTAGAAACTAAAAAACATGAATAGCAGAAAAGAACAATTAGCGGCTTTTAACAGATTGTTAGATATTATGGACGACCTTCGAGAGAAATGTCCGTGGGATAAAAAACAAACCTTAGAAAGTTTACGTCATCTTACCATAGAAGAAACGTACGAATTGGCAGATGCTATTCTAGACAATGATTTACAAGAAATAAAAAAAGAATTAGGCGATGTGCTTTTGCACATCGTCTTTTATGCTAAAATTGGAAGCGAACAAAAAGCTTTTGATATTGCTGATGTTGCCAATGCCATTTCTGATAAGTTAATACACAGACATCCTCATATTTATGGCGATGTTGTTGCTGATACCGAAGAAGAAGTAAAACGAAATTGGGAACAATTAAAATTAAAAGAAGGAAACAAATCTGTCTTAGAAGGTGTTCCTAAAAGTTTACCTGCCGTTGTAAAAGCAAGTAGAATTCAAGAAAAAGTAAAAGGTGTTGGTTTCGATTGGGAACACCCAGAACAAGTTTGGGAAAAAGTACAAGAGGAATTAACAGAATTAAACGAAGAAGTAAAAGCAGGAAATAAAGAAGAAACTGAAAAAGAATTTGGTGATGTCTTATTTTCTATGATCAATTACGCTCGTTTTATTGGTGTAAACCCAGAAAATGCTTTAGAAAAAACGAATAAGAAATTTATTAATCGTTTTCAATTTCTAGAACAAGAAGCCAAAAAAGAAGGCAAAGAACTTGCGGATATGTCCTTAACTGAAATGGACGTGTATTGGGAAAAGTCGAAAGAATTTTTTAAATAAAAAAACTAAAACTTTTTTATTCAGAAGAATACATATTCTTAAACTTTGGCTAAAGCCAATATTTATCTCATTAATTTAGCACTAAAGCCAGTGCCTATTTATAACAAAACAATATCTTTTCTTTTATATTATTCAATTGCCTATGGATTTATCCATAGGATAAATAGATTTTATTACAACAAGGCTTTAGCCAAATCTTACGATTTCTTCGGATAAAATTGCGACTCTAAAAAGCCTAATCCGTATCCTAAAAACTGCGTTAAAGAAGTAAACATACTTAAAAAAGCTACTTGTACATTCTTATTCTGAAATAACGAATCTAAGAAAATTAGCAAGAAATAAAATCCGTAAAAATAGAGTAATTGATTATAGCCAAAGACAGCTAAAATGATACTCACATCAATCCCTATAATAAACAAAGAAGGAAACCAATAGGTTGGTTTTGCTGTTTCTGGATATTTTTTATTCAAAATAGGTCTTGCAGTTCCGAAACCAAAAGTTTGTTTAAAAAATTGCTGAATAGAGCTTCTTCTTTTATGATAAACAAATGCTTTTTCTATCAATTGCGTTTCAAAACCATTTTCCCAAAGTCGGAATGTTAAATCGATATCTTCTCCGTTTTTCATTTTAGAAAAACCTTGTGTTTTGTTAAAAGCTTTTTGCGAAAGTCCTAAATTAAAACTTCTTGGTTGAAATTTACCTACAGCTTGTTTTTTACCACGAATTCCGCCGGTTGTTAACACCGAAGTCATAGAGTAATTAATGGCTTTTTGTAATGCTGTAAAACTTTTATGTGCCGCGTCTGGTCCTCCAAAAGCATCTGTAAAATTGATTTCTAATGCTTTATTTACTTCGTATAGATATTGACTTGGAACAATAACATCAGAGTCTAAAATGGTATAATAATCTCCTGTAGCTTGCTGCATTCCGAAATTACGGCTTGCTCCTGCTCCACTGTTTTCTTTAAAGAAGTATTTTAAATCTAATTGATTTTTATATTTCTCTACAATAACATCACTTTTTTCTGAAGAGCCGTCTTCTATAATTAAAACTTCAAAATCGTTAGAGAAATCTTGTTGTGTTAGACTTTCTAATAATTCGTCTATTTCTGTAGGACGATTGTAAACGGGTATGATGATGGAGTATTTCAATTATCGGTTATCAGTTATCAGTTATCAGTTATCAGTTATCAGTTATCAGTTATCAGTTATCAGTTATCAGTTATCAAAGTTAAAAAATTAGGCTGTTACTTGCTCTCATCTTTAAAAAAGTTAGCAAACAAGTTTAGCCCTGATTGAAGTGGCATCCTTTTTATCTCCTTTAAAAAAGCATCATTACGAGGAACGAAGTAATCTCTTTCCGATTTAGGGATTGCCACAGTTTACAAAAAAGAAAACTTCGTAATGACAGCAATAAAAAGATATAACGGAAAGCAGGAAATAGCTTCTTATAAAACTATTCGAACTTATCCATAACAGCATCACTTACGCCCATGTTAGAAAATCCTCCATCGTGAAACAGATTTTGCAACGTAACCTTCTTGGTTAAATCTGAAAACAAAGAAATGGTATAATCTGCACAATCGGCCGCAGAAGCATTGCCTAACGGACTCATTTTTTCTGAAAAATTGATAAATCCGTCGAAACCTTTTACGCCGTTTCCGGCTGTTGTTGGTGTTGGAGATTGAGAAATGGTGTTGACACGCACTTTAAAATCTCTACCAAAATAATACCCAAAACTACGTGCAATAGACTCTAAATAGGCTTTATTATCTGCCATGTCATTGTAATCTGGAAACACTCTTTGCGCCGCCATATAGGTTAAGGCTACGATAGACCCCCACTCTTTCATGGCTTTTTTATAATACAAAACATTGAGTACTTTATGAAAAGAAACGGCTGAAACATTCCAACCTTTTGTGGTATAATCGTAATTTGGATCTGTATACGGTTTGTTTTTTCTAACATTTACAGACATACCGATGGAATGCAAAACGAAATCTATTTTACCCCCAAGAATCTCCATAGATTTTTCTACCAAATTCTCTAAATCCTCAACAGAAGTAGCATCTGCAGGAATAATTTGAGAGCCTGTTTTCTTTGCCAAAACATCTAATTGGCCCATTCTTATAGAAGCCGGCGCATTGGTTAATACAAATTCCGCTCCTTCTTCATGTGCTCTTTGCGCCGTTTTCCAAGCGATAGAGTTTTCGTTTAAAGCGCCAAAAATGATTCCTTTTTTTCCTTTTAGTAAGTTGTACATGTTGCTAAATATTTTTTATAAGATGTCTCAATTGCTAGAAAGCTCATTTCGAAATGACCATCTCACTTTATAAGTTTTATATAAACTAATTCAATAATTCTTTTGCGTGGGTTAATGCAGAGTCGGAAATATCTTTACCACTTAACATTTCTGCAATTTCTACAATACGTTCTTCTGTAGTTAATTGCTTTAAGTTGGTAGTGGTAACTCCGTTAATTTCTTTTTTATACACTTTGTAGTGATTTGCTCCTTTTGCGGCAATTTGTGGTAAGTGCGTAATGGCAATTACCTGCATATTATTACTCATTTGCTGCATAATGGCAGCTATTTTGTTAGAAACCTCTCCTGAAACTCCCGTATCAATTTCATCAAAAATAATGGTTGGTAATTGTGTGTTTTCTGACAATACTTTTTTAACAGATAACATAATTCTAGACAATTCTCCACCAGAAGCCACTTTCTTTAATTCACCAAAATGTCCGCCTTTATTTGCAGAAAAAAGGAATTCTAATTCGTCTTTACCGTTTGAAAAATAATTTTTAGTTGCTTTTATCTTTATTGAAAAACGAGCGTTTTCCATTCCTAAATCGGTTAACAAAACTTGCAATTCTTTTGTTAATTTAGGTATTGCACTTGTTCTTGCTTTAGAAATTAAACCTGCAACCTTATCTAATTTTTCAGAAACATCATCTATTTCTTTTTGTTTTAAATTGATCACTTCATCTGCAGATTCTACATCACCTACTTCTTCAGAAATTTTTTCGAAAACTTGTAGTAATTCTTCATTTGAACTAACAGCATGTTTTTTCTGTAAATTATATAACAATTGTAATCTGTCATTAATTTCTTCTGCTTCATTAGGATTGAAATCTACATTTTCATTGGCATCTTCTAATTCAGAAACAATATCATCAATTTCTATTTTTACAGAAGTAATTCTTTCTGATAAGGTTTGATATTCTTTAGAAAACGTAGAAATTTTAGTCAGTCTATTGTCTAAGGTATTTAGTAAATTCTGAATTCCGATTTCTTCGTTTATCGTAAGCTCTAATGCTTCCGATAAATTATCTTTTATGTCTTCTATATTATTTAATTTCTCTAGCTTTTCTTCTAAAATCTCTTGCTCATCAACTTTAATTTTAGCTTCTTCTAATTCCTTAAAAAGATGTAAATTATAGTCGTATTTCTGATTTGCAATGGACTGTTTTTCTTCTAATTTGTTAAGTTGTTTTTTTAATTTGTTAAGTTGTAAAAAACCTCTTTGGTAAGAAGCAATTCTTGCTTGATTTTTTGCCAATGCATCTAAAATAGTAAACTGAAAACTGTTGTCTGACAATTGCATTGTTTGATGCTGAGAATGTACATCTATCAATTTAGATCTTAATTGATTTAAAACCGATAATGTAACAGGCGTATCATTTACAAAAGCTCTTGATTTACCAGATGGTAAAATTTCTCTTCTAATAATGGTTTCAGACTCGTAATCTAAATCTACTTCTTTAAAAAAATCTTCTAAATGATAACTAGAAAGCGCAACTTTTGCTTCTACAATACATTTGGTAGATGTATCTTTTAACGAAGATAAATCTGCTCTGTTACCAAGCACCAAACCTAAGGCTCCTAAAAGTATAGATTTACCTGCCCCAGTTTCACCTGTAATAATAGATAAACCAGAAGAAAAATCAATAGATAATTGATTGATTAAAGCGTAGTTATTAATGGAAAGTTGTGTTAACAAATTTTCTGAATTTTAGAAGATAAAATTAAGGAAAATTGTATCAAGATTAAACAATAATTATAAGGAATGTTTTTACTTAATATTTTTCCACTTAGCGTTGTTGTTCGGAGATAATTTTCTAACTATTTCGGTTAATCGATCTTGATTTCTTGTTACAGCATCATCAGAATACATGTTTACAATTTCATCTGCTTTTGCATCAAAAAATACACGTATTAAATAGTTACCAACGGTTTTGTTATAAATACTTTCTAAGGAGATTACAGCTTCTTCCATATTTTGTTTAGCAATACCATTATTTAAAGAAAACTCATCCAACCCTCTTCTATGATAATTATAAACTGCAGTTCTGTACGCAGTAAGTTTTGGTGATAAAAAACTATCAATCAATAAAAATCGATTTTGTTTTCCTACCACATTTTGCCAAGGACTTAAACCACTTTGTTGTGCTTGCAACATTACATTTTCTGCTTCTTTAAAATAAGGTTCTCCACCATTTCTTTTAAAAGTATCTGCATCTGCCCCTAAAATAATATTTGCATAAAAAACAATGGTAGAAATTAAATTACTATCGTACGAATTTTGATTATAAATTAATGGATCAAATTCATTGTACGTAAAGTTAAATTGGTTGTCTTTTAAATTTAATATTGGAGATGCATACGTAGAGCCAAAAACAGGTCTTGTAGATTGTACCTGTAAGGTTCCTTTAAAGTTATTAGCATCTCTAGAACTAATAATAATTGTAAATGCACAATCTATTCTTTCTTCTGGTTTTACCTCGTTATTTGTCCATTTAGTTTGATTGATAAACTCAGACAACGATTTTTCTAGTGTTTTAAAAACCTGGGTATTTGAACCTTGTACTTGATTATAATTTACAGTAACCAAGCAATTCAATTCTTGAGCCTTTAGCACAGAAACTGAAAATATTAACAGAAAAAAGAATATAAGTTTACGCATCTATTTAATTTTTTACTGTCCGGTCGAGCGCAGTCGAGACCTTCTTTTAAACCTCTCGACTGCGCTCGAGGAGACCAAAAATATTAAGATATTTTACGTATAACTTCGTTGATAATATCTTTAGCTACTTCTACTTTCGATTTTAATTCGAACGTTTTTTCATTCAAATCTTTATCAATAATAGTAATTTTATTTGTGTCTGTTGCAAAACCAGCACCTTTATCTTGTAAAGAATTTAAAACAATGGCATCTAAATTTTTACGTTTCAGCTTTTCTTTTGCATTTGCCAACTCATTATTGGTTTCTAAAGCAAAACCAACTAAAAATTGATTCTTTTTAATTTCACCTAATGAAGCTAAAATGTCTTTTGTAGGTGCCAACTCAATTTCTAACGCAGATGTTGTCTTTTTTATTTTCTGAGTGGCAATATTTTTTGGTTTATAATCTGCTACAGCCGCAGAAAGTATGGCAATATCCACTTCCTTAAAATAGGTATGTGCCGCTTTGTACATATCCTCTGCAGAAACAACATCTATGCGATGTACTAAAGAATGTTGTATTTGCTGATGACTTGGACCTGAAATTAAATAAACCTCAGCCCCTAAATTAGCCGCTGCTTTTGCAATTGCAAATCCCATTTTACCCGAAGAATGGTTCCCAATAAAACGAACAGGATCTATGGCTTCATACGTTGGACCAGCAGTAAGTAATAGTTTTTTACCTTTTAAAGGCAATTTAGATAAAACATCATTTTCTATAAATGATACAATATCTTCTGGCTCTGCCATTCTACCTTCTCCAACCAATCCACTTGCTAACTCACCAGATGTTACAGGAATCATTGTATTACCAAAACTTTGTAATTTTTGTAAACTCTCTTTGGTAGCCGGATGAATATACATATCTAAATCCATTGCGGGTGCAAAGTATACCGGACATTTAGAAGACAAATAAACTGCCAACAATAAATTATCGCACGTACCATTTGCCATTTTAGACATGGTATTTGCAGTTGCTGGTGCAATGACCATATAATCTGCCCAAAGACCTAAATCTACATGATTATTCCACAACTCGTTTTCTTCATCTTCTTTATTGTAAAAAGTAGAATAAACAGGGTTTTTAGAAAGTGTAGAAAGTGTAAGAGGTGTTATAAAATCTTTAGACGCAGGAGTCATAACTACTTTGACCTCTGCGCCTAATTTTATAAATAAACGAACTAAACCAGCCGTTTTGTATGCAGCAATTCCAGCAGTAATTCCTAATAGAACTTTTTTACCACTTAAAACGGACATTATTCTGCTTCTGGAGTTCTAAAATATACTTTTCCTTTTAACCACTCTTCAACAGCCATTGCGGTTGGTTTTGGTAATCTTTCGTAAAATTTAGAAACTTCTATTTGTTCTTTATTTTCAAAAACCTCTTCTAAACTATCGTTATAAGTAGCAAACTCTTCTAATTTATCAACCAATTCTTTCTTTAAATCTCCGTTAATTTGATTTGCTCTTTTAGCAATAATAGAAATAGCCTCATAAATATTTTGCGTAGGAGCTTCTATTTCAACCTTATTGTAAGTAATTGTACTTAAAGGTGCCTTTGTATCTTTATAATCCATAATTCGTTATTATTTCTTTTTTGATTTTTGAATATTAACTTTAACTTGTTTTGCAATTATAGCGTCTATTCTTTCTTGTTCTTGATGTAAGGTTGCCAACATTTTATCTGAATCTTCCATGTATTGAGATTCTGGATAATTTCTTTTTAGCTTTTCATAAGCTTCTATAGCATCTTTTATACGTTCTGGCTTTCTTCTGTCATAACTTTTTAACACAAAATCATGAGCTGCTTTTAACCTGTAGTACAATGCTTCTTCTTTAAATTCAGAACCTAAATAGTCTGACAATAAATTATCGAATGCTTGTATGGCTGCTTTGTAGTTTCTTAAATCGTACTCTGCAGTTCTATAATATGTTTTAGCAATTTCGAAATATTTTTTCTGAAGCTTATATCTTAGTTCTTTATAATGCTGATTTGCTTCGTCTATCTTGTCTGAATCTGGATAGGTATTAATAAAACTCTGAAAAGCCTCTAATGCCTTATTAGTGTCTGTTGGGTCTAAACTAAATTTAGGTGACGCCAACTTATAACTATAAGCAGATAAAAAAGAAGCTTCTTCTTTTTTAGAACTTTTAGGGTAATTTTTTGCAAATCGATCAAAATAATAACCAGAAATACTATAGTTTTTCTCGTTAAAATTAGATTGCGCTACCATAAACTGGATACGCTCCATTTGTGGTTTTCCTCTATATGTTGGTGTTATTTTCTCAAACAAACGTAAAGCTTTACCGTACTTTTTACCTTCGTACATTTTTACAGCCATTTTATATTGCTCTTCAGATGTACCTTTGTTTAATACTTTTTGATATTCTCCACAAGAAATTAATACAAGTGAGAACATCAATAAACACGCTAAATTTTTAATTTTTTGCATCGTGCAAAATTAGTGATTAAATATGGATTAATAAAACGTTTTTTTTGACAGTAAATTATGTCATATAATAATGACACAAAAAACGTAAAAAAAGATTTTATATGCTGCTAAAAGTTTGTTAATGTTATTACTCTGCAGGAGTTGCTGCTGTAATTAATTGTTTAATATCATTATCAAACAAATAGAAACCACCTTTATCATCTCCAATTAATTTAATTTTATCTAAGATATTTCTTGCCAATGCTTCTTCTTCAATCTGCTCAGACACATACCATTGTAGAAAATTATGGGTTGCATAATCTTTTTCTTTCAAGCAAATATCAATCAAATCATTAATACAAGCAGAAACATGAACCTCATGATTAAATAATTCTTGAAACATTTCTTTAAAAGCACCAAATTCTACTGGTGGCGCATCTAATGCAGATACTTTTGCGTGTCCACCACGTTCATTTACAAATTTCACCAACTTTAACATGTGCATTCTTTCTTCGTCTGAATGTGCATACATAAACTGCGCTACACCTTCAAATCCTAAAACCTCTGCCCAAGAAGCCATTGCCAAATATATTTGAGAAGACTGTGCTTCTACTCTTATTTGCTCGTTTAATGCTTTTTCAATAATTGGTGATAACATGTTTTTTATTTTAAGTTGTTTGTAAATCTAGAAATTCTTTACAAATTTAGCAATTTTAGATTGAAGTTCTGTACTTGCTTTTACTAAAGGTAAACGAACATCGTTTTTACAAATACCTAATTCTTGTAAAACAGTTTTTATTCCTGCAGGATTATTTTCTGCAAAAATATAATCTACAACATCCATCATTTTATAATGAATTGCATACCCGTCTTTGTTATTCCCTGCTAAACCATGATTTATCATGGTAGAAAATGCTTTAGGAAAAGCTTGTCCTATTACAGAAATCACTCCAGAACCACCTGCTAAGGCAACTCCTAAAGCCAAATCATCATCACCAGAAATTACTAAAAAGTCTGCTGGCTTGTCTCTTAATAAGGTATAATATTGTTGTTGGTTATTTCCTGCTTCTTTAACCCCAACTACGTTTTTAAAATCATTTGCCAAACGTAAAGTGGTTGCTGGTTCCATATTTTTTGCAGTTCTACCAGGCACATTATATAAAATAATTGGTAAATCTGTAGCTTGTGCAATGGCTTTAAAATGCTGATAAAAACCTTCTTGTGTTGGTTTGCTATAATATGGTGCAACAGAAAGAATACCATCAATTCCGGTAAAGTCTCTTGTTTGTAATTCTTCTATTACTAAAGCCGTATTGTTACCACCTACACCTAAAACTAAAGGTAATCGTTTATTATTTGTTTTAATAATAACGTTAATGATCTCTTGTTTTTCTTCTTTGGTAATTGTTGCACTTTCTGCAGTAGTACCATTGATTACTAAATAATCTGTTCCGTTTTCGATGTTAAAATTCACCAATTTTACAAGTGCATCAAAATCTACACTTAAGTCTTCTTTAAAAGGTGTTATCAACGCAACTCCAGTTCCAATAAATTTTTGCATTATTATGTATTTTATAAGGGGTAAAATTACAATATTAAGCTGAATTCCATCACTAAAAAAACAATTCTTACCAAGAATAAACAACTTTATTGTTAAAGTTTAATTTTTTAGCTTTTTTAAAATTATAAGGTACTTTTTTAGCTCTGCAGCAAATAGATCTAAGTGTTCTGTGTTTTCTACAATTTCTAATTCGTACAATTTAGAATTTACATCAGAAAAACCTGCTTTAAAAGTAGCCTTAGATTCTAAAACGGCATTTTGTAAATACAAATTAGGTTCTTTAAAATAACCAATTAACAAATCGAACGGTTCTTCTAAAAAACTTTTAAAATTAGGTTGTATAAAATGACCTTTCCAATTGATATCTTTTTCAGAAAAATGTTTAAAAGAAACGGCATCTGATTTATTATATTTCTTAAAATTATAAATTTTGATATTTCTTACGCCAAGTACCTTTTCTACTTTAGATTGTACATCTAACTTTAAAGAAATAGCATCGGTTGTTAAAATACCTACAGTTTTAATTTCTTTTTGAGAAACCGTTCTATTTTTTGCTAATTGTAAGACTTTTTTATCAAACTTTTTTCTTAACCTAGTTTCTTTTATTTTAGAAAAACTCATTACTTACCTGCTCTTAAATTAGTACTTGTAGAAATTATTGATTGTTAATTTCTAATAAAATAAATTGATTTAATTGTTTTCCATACAATTGAAAATTATCATCAGAAACTAAAATTAAAGATTGATTTCCGTTTGCTAATTTCGGACCAAAAGTAAGTCCTTCTATGTTATCTATAATTCCGTCTGTTAATTGATCTTTTACATCTTCAAAATTTAATAACAATCGCTTTTTAAGCGGAATAAATGTTGTTTCTTTTAACGCACCTATATTTAACACATTGGTAGTTTGCTCATCTAAAACTGCATCAAAAATCCTTACAATATTTCCATGTGCTCCATACCCACTTTGGTAGGTTCTTTCTATGATAAAAAAATGATTTTCTTTATATTCTAAAATAGACGTAACGCCATTTAAATTAATGTTTCCTTTTGATGGTTTTGTAATATGTTCTAATTGATACGCAAACTGTTTGGTTGCTTTTTTTGATGTTTTATCAAAATAAGTAATTCTTACAGGAGATGATGTTTTTGTAAAAGTAGGCTCTTCTCCGTCTGTTTTTAATGGCGCTTCCATAGCCACCCAAAACCCTTTGCCATCAAAACTTTTAGAAGAACCTTCAAAAACAGCATTGTGTTTTATTACTTTATTATTGCTTAAACTTTTAGGTAGTGTGTAAGCTTCTATAAATTTACCGTTTAAATCGGTTGTAAAAATAGTTGGACTTTTATCATTATGAATAGACCCCTCACCTACAAAATTAACTTCTTGTTTTTCTTCATCTACAAAAATAGATTCTAGATCTAAGGCATTTTCTCTATAATACATAGTTGTACTATCCTTTAAAAAAACTACATTTTTAAAATCTACAGCTTGTATCTTATTTTTTTGAATGCCAATTTCGGCTTTTACAAAACGAGGATTGTGAGCATCGTCTACAACAAAATAATAAGCTCCGTTTGCATAATCTAAACCAGATAAACCGCCAATAATTGAATGCTGAAAAGCTATTGAATCTGCTAAAACAAATTCATCTAAAAATGTTAAACTTGTTTTTTGATCCTTTTTACAAGATACAAAAACACTAAATGCGAAAAGTATTAAAAATAGATTTTTCATTAAAATTATTATTTTTTTATTTAAGCTTTTGTACTCTTAGCAATCATTGCTTTGCAAATAAGATACTGCGCCAAAATATAAGTAATTGTTATACTAACTCTATACACTTCATTGATGTCATAAAACTTATGAATTACAAATAAACTATCCGACAATATAAAAAATACGGCTCCTAAGAATAACCATAAATTTTCTGTGCTTTTTTCTTGTAAATAATTTAATAAAGTAATTGTACCAAAAGAACAAATAACAATTCCGTAAACAATTATTGGGAATAACATTTCTCCTAAACGTTCATTTATTACATAAACGACACTTCCCAAAACAATTAAAAATGGTATAGAAGATAACACTGTTTTAGTAAAACTTTTTTTTATTAAAAAACTAATCGAAACTTTTATAAATAAAACTTGAGCAATTAAAAAGAAAACTAGTCCAAACAAGAAAAATTCTGCTTTAAAAAGTAAAAAAAGATCTCCCCAAAAAGAAAAAAACAATGCAGCCGTATAACCTAAATTTACTTTATTTACCGATGTTAAGTAAACAATCACCAAAGAAATGGTTATAAACGGACTCGATACAAAAGCCAAAGTATCGTTAAATAAAACCCCTAAAATTTGCAATACTGCAATTATTAAAAATAATGCTGAAGCAGATAATATATTACTTTGGTATTTCATCACTTACAATTTCCTTCTGTTATCATCAGATTGTGTGTCAATCAATTTATTATAAGGATCTACACCTACCTCAACTGGTTTTTTATCAACAATAATGGTAACTTTATTATTGATTTGCGTAATCTTATGTTTCTGTAAATACAATTCCTTTTCTTTCTTCATCCCATCAACCTCTTCTTCTGTAAAAATACCAATATCAATATAATCTGCCAACGGAACAGATAAAATAGCTTTATTCATTTTGTCTGTTTTGTAAGACAAAGTATCGCCAACTTGTTCACCGTAATAGCGTTTTCCTTTTTCATCATTTCTATATTTAGAAACTTCAAACTCTATTTCTACCTTATATTTTCCGTTTTCTAATTCTGTAGATTTTGCCTCTAAAACCCTGTTTCTATACAACGTAATGGTTTCAAACATATCTTTAATAACATATTGTAAAGAATCTGGCGTTGCAGCTTTAATATAGTTTACCATTTCTACAGAAGTGGTATAAGGTGCTTCTTGAAACTTTACTTTTTCTACATACTTTTTTAAAGCACCATTTAAATTTTCTTCACCAATATAATCACTTAAAGCATAAAAAACTAGAGAACCTTTTTGATACCTAATATATCCTTGCCCGTCATTATACATCAATGCATTTTCTCGTTTTGTTTCCATGGTTCTTTGCATTAAATAATCATCTAATGCTTTCTTTAAAAAAGTGCGCATTTTTTCTTTTCCTTGTTGATGTTCTAGCACTTTTAAAGCAACATATTCAGATAAACTTTCCGACAACATGGTGGCTCCTAAAACATCGGCACCAATTACCTGATGCGCCCACCATTGATGCGCCACTTCATGCACTGTAATTGCAAACGGATAATCTACACCATCATCATTTTTATCATCTACATCTGCAATAAAACCAACTCCTTCTGAAAACGGAATTGTATTTGGAAAAGATTGTGCATAGCTTCCTCCTGTTCTTGGAAACTCTACGATTCTTAATTGTTTGTGTTGATAAGGACTAAAGTTTTTAGAATTATAGTCTAACGATGCTTTCATCCCTTTCATCATTCTATCTAAATTATACTCATGTCCTTTATGATAATAAATTTCTAAGCTAATTCCTTTCCAAAGTTCTTTTTTAACTTGATATCTGGCTGAATTAAAAGCATAGAAATTCAATATTTTACTATCCATTTTATAATGAAAGTATTTTCTATTACCTTCTGTCCATTCTTTTTGTAAATATCCTGGAGCAATAGCAATTTGGTCTTTTGATGTAGAAACGGTTGCTTCAAAATCAATCCAATCAGAATCTTTAGAAATGTAAGTATCTCCTAAAGCTGTTGAATCTGTAGGTTCAGGGCGCAAATCATTAACGGGTAACTTGTATTTTTTACGTGTTTTATTATCTGTTAATTCCGCCTGAGAAGAATAGCCTAAAGAAGGAAACATAGCAAAATTATTGATAAATGTTCCGTTTTCTCTTACCGGAGACCTTCTTCTGTAATTGGTGTTTTTCTTACTTTTTACAGTAAAAGAAAGCTGCAACGTATCTCCTGGTAATATTTTATTTTTAAATTGATACATATCAAAATGCTGAATGGTATCTTCTAAAACCAAAGTGTTCTCTTTATTAAATTCAAAAGTACTTTCTAATGAATTATGATTTAAAAACAAGGTATCAATAGCCTCGTTTGTTTTATTCACCATAATATAGGTTGCAGCAGCATCAAATAATCTTTCTTTCGGAAAAATATTTACATCCGCAGTAACGCTAACAATTCTAGGTTGTGCGTAGCCTTCGTATTTTTTATAGGTTTTTTCCCAAGATACACTTTGCAATTCTGCTTGTTTAGAAGATGTTTTTTTAGATTTTGTTCCGGTTTCTTGATAAATTGAATATCCCAATGCTAAAAAAGCCATTAAAAACACCCCAAAACTAATGGCTGCAAAACCTTTAAAACGAGTTTTAGCAATTTCGATTCGCTCTACAAACGAACTCGGAATTCCACGAACCCAGAATAAAAACGATACTATTAAAAGTAATAATCCACATAAAATCCAATAAATTTTATATGATAAATAAGGCAATAAAGTTGCCCCATAACCATTCATATCAGAATAATTAAACCCAGGACCTTGATTGTATTTAAAAATAGATTGCTCTATACCTGCCAAAGATAAAAAAGGCATACCAATAGAAATTACCAACAATACAAATAAACCTAAATAAGGATTACCAATTAACGTTTGCACAAATATGGATAACAATGCCCAAATAATTAGACTGATAAAACTTAAAAAATACAGTTCTAAAAAGTAATGTCCAATTTCAAAATCATAGTAACCTTTATAGACTTGAAAAGCCATACCAGAAATAATAATTACAGCTAATAAAACCAATTGCATTTTTATCAGGGCAATTAATTTAGAAAACAAAAGTGTCCAATTTGGTATTGGAGTTGCATCTACCAAATGATTTATTTTTGCAATTTTAGCCCTGTGTACCAACATACCTGCATACAAAAATGTACAAATATTTATAGAACCAAAAAACACACCTCCCAAATTAATCATTTTCCAAGTTACGGGTAATGTAGGCGTTCCAAAGAGGTTTCCAACCTCAGACAACATTACAACAATAAGTATCAACCCAACTAAAACAATAGAAATAAAAGCCCAACTTTTAATAATGTACTTAAAATCGATATTAGATAATCTCCAAGTAGTTTTTAAATTCTGAAGAAAAGAATAATCATAAGAAACCTTTGGTAAGGTAATTTTAGTAATTCCGCTAAAGTTGGTTTTTGTAATTCTTTCTCCTTTCGTTTTTCTAAAAGAGATAGAAATAGCATTCTGACTAAAAGTAAAAAAACGATAAACCAACCCGAAAATTACAGTTGAAATTGCCAACCATAATAAACGATTATAAACAATCATTTCTTTGATAGGAATCTGTAATTCATTTTGTTCAGAAGGTGTCCAATATTTTGTATAATAATTAGTTGCTGCAGAACCAAACGGATCTAAAATAGCAGCTAAAGCTCTATGTTCTGGATCAGAAAGTAAGCTTTCTAAAACCCCTTGACCAAACATTAATATAATAACCGTAATAAAACCAGCTGCAATATTTCTCGTAAACGCTACAACAGCAAAAACAATGGCACCGAACAACAATACATTTGGTAAAATAAAAACGAAATATGTTTGTAAGTAACTCGTTATATTAAACGCACCTACAATATCTGAATTTGTACCTGGAAAACGAAAACCAATAATCATACCTAATGCAATAGAAAACACAATAATAGAAACAATGGTTATTGCACTAAAAAACTTTGCAAACAAATAATTAGCTTTGGTAAAAGGGTAGGAATATAAGATCGTATGCATTTCGCTTTTAAAATCTCTATACACAGAAACCCCAACAATAGAAGGAAATAAGAAGAATATAAAAATGGTTAACGCATTAAACAACCCCGAAATACCTATTGGCGAATTTACAATTCTAGAAGAACCAGTGGTGGCGGTTACAGAATCGAAAAAACCGGCTGAAGCTGCCGATAAAAAGAACGCTAGTACAAAGAAAATACTTATATAAATATAAAATGCAGGCCTATTAAACCAATATTTTAATTCTTGTTTAAAGATAGTTGAAAACATATAAAATGTGTAAAAGTGTAATTGTTTAATTGTGTAATTGTAAGCCCACTCAAAACTATGAACTTTAAACCTAAAACGTTAAACTAATTGTGGTTCGTCTTGTTTTAAAGCGATAAAATACACATCGTCTAACTGTGGAGTTGCAGCAATAAAATCTTCCGAAGGTTTTTCTGCAGCATGTACCCTTATGTTTAATGTATTGTCTGTATTAAAATTTCTAGACAATACATTATAAAGTTTCAGGTTTTCTTCTAAATCATCTTTAGCTATAATCTTTGTCCAAATAGTGTTTTTTAATTCTTCCGTTGCTTTTTGTGGTGTAGAATGCTTTAAAATTCGTCCTCCATTTAAAATGGCCATTTCATTACATAATTCCTTTACATCTTCTACAATATGTGTAGAAAAAATAACCGTACAATTACTACCAACTTCACGTAAAACATTTAAAAAACGATGTCTTTCTGCCGGATCTAAACCCGCTGTAGGTTCATCAACAATAATTAATTTTGGGTTATTTAAAAGCAACTGTGCAATTCCGAAGCGTTGTTTCATTCCGCCAGAATAACCAGCAACGTATTTACGCCTTACATCATACAAATTGGTAATCTCTAAAACCTCTTTTACAATTGCTTTTCTTTCTGCTTTATTAGCGATCCCTTTTAAAGTTGCAAAATAATCTAACAAATCTTCTGCAGACATTTTAGGGTACACACCAAAAGATTGTGGCAAATAACCTAATACTTTGCGCAAAGACATATTGTCTTCTAAAACCTTAATATCACCAAAAGTAATTGAACCAGAATCTGGACTTTGTAATGTTGCAATGGTTCTCATTAATGATGATTTCCCTGCGCCATTTGGACCTAATAAACCAAACATTCCTGTACCAATCTCGATACTTAAATTATCAATAGCTTTTACTCCGTTTTTATAAGTCTTGGTTAAATTTTCAATTACTAACTTCATATTCTTGGTTTTATTGATTTTTATCTTAAAAAGGACTTCTCCTTAGCTTTTGCCCAAGTTTCCTTTAAAAAATCTGTTTCTCTTAAAAATGAGAATTACTGATAAGTGTAAAAGTAAGCACTTTTGTTACACTTTTTTGTGATTATTTTAATGGAATTCATAAAAAATCGTATTATTTTTACCATTGGAAATACAAAATGCTCTCAATACTTTTTCTTTTTCAATTCTATAAAAAGAAAACCTACAAACAGACATTTTAATTTTAATACTTTTCAAAATTTTAAACAAATATACCATGTCAAAAAAATCAATATTAAATAAAGATTCTCTTACATTTTTAGAAAAATACCTTAACAATGCGGCACCTACGGGTTACGAATGGGAAGGCCAGAAAATTTGGATGGACTATCTAAAACCTTATGTAGATACATTTATTACCGATACTTACGGTTCTGCTGTAGGTGTAATAAACCCAGATGCAAAATATAAAGTTGTTATTGAAGGACATGCGGATGAAATTTCTTGGTATGTAAATTATATTTCTGATAACGGATTAATTTACGTGATTAGAAATGGTGGTTCAGATCATCAAATTGCACCTAGTAAAATTGTAAATATTCATACTAAAAACGGAATAGTAAAAGGTGTTTTTGGATGGCCAGCAATACACACTAGAGATAAAGCTAATGAACAAGCACCTAAACCAGATAATATTTTTATTGATACAGGTTGTGCTACAAAAGAAGAAGTAGAAAAATTAGGAGTTCATGTTGGTTGTGTAATTACCTACCCAGATGAATTTCATATCTTAAACGGAGACAAATTTGTTTGTAGAGCTTTAGACAACAGAATGGGTGGTTTTATGATTGCCGAAGTTGCTCGTTTATTAAAAGAAAACAAAAAAGAATTGCCTTTTGGATTGTACATTACAAATTCTGTACAAGAAGAAATTGGTTTGCGTGGTGCAGAAATGATTACACAAACCATAAAACCAAATGTTGCCATTGTTACGGACGTTACACATGATACTACTACGCCAATGATTGACAAAAAAACAGCTGGTCATTTAGAATTAGGTAAAGGACCTGTAGTGGCTTACGCACCTGCTGTACAACAAAAATTACGCGATTTAATTACAGAAACTGCCGAAGCTAAAAAGATTCCTTTTCAGCGTTCTGCACTTTCTAGAGCAACCGGTACAGATACAGATGCTTTTGCATATAGTAACGGTGGCGTAGCTTCTGCTTTAATTTCTTTACCATTACGTTACATGCACACCACTGTAGAAATGGTGCATAGAGAAGATGTAGAGAACGTAATTAAAATGATTTACGAAACGTTATTAAACATCAAAGACGGAGAAACTTTTTCTTACTTTGAATAATAATAATAATAATAATATATAAAACGCAAAGGCACTAAGTTTTCGAGAAGGTCGCAAAGAATAATTAACACTACTTTGTGACCTTTGCGGTTTCTTTGCGAACTTTGCGGTTAAAAAACATGGATGAACTCATCGACATTTTAACTCCTGATGGAAAACCAACAGGAAAAACAGCTTTAAAATCTGAAGCGCATAAAAATGGTTGGTTTCATGCCACTGTTCATGTGTGGTTATTTACTTCGGATGAAAAAATACTACTTCAAAAAAGAGCTTTAACAAAGAAAGTATTTCCAGGTATGTGGGATATTTCTGTGGCAGGACATGTTGGTGCAGGAGAAGAAATTTTAACATCAGCAAAAAGAGAAGTCTTAGAAGAAATCGGTTTGCAATTAACAGAAAAAGACCTCATCAAAATTGGCACAAGAATTCATCAAGTTACTCATGCAAACGGAATTCAAGACAACGAACATCATCATGTTTTTATAGCAGAATTAAAAGTTCCTTTATCAACTTTAACCATTCAAAAAGAAGAAGTTGATGCGATTCAATTATTTGATTTATCAACTTTAAAAAACACAGAAAATCTTGAAAATATTTTACTTTCTAGGTTTCATGACTATTATTGTTCGGTATATAATAAAATTCATCAACAAATACACAAAAGATGAAAATGAAAAAAAATAAGGTTGTAAATTTATTTGGAGACAGCAGTAATATTCAAAATACAGAAGTAAATTACTCTACATTATTAGAAAAATTTGTGAATCACTTTAATGATGAATTTAAAGATTATGAATATCACGAAGACGTATATGAGTTTGCCCAAAATACTTGGAACTTAGGAAATATGAGATCTATTTTAGATACCTCTGAATTTAAAAACATTGTTACGTTAGCAAAAGAAGATGGCGAAGATTATCGATTGTTAGAAAAAATGACAACCTATAAAGTCAATCATTTTAAAGAGTTTACAGAATTTATAGTCGATTTTCATTTCTTTGAAATGAATGGTACTCCAAAATTAAATGTAACAACACAGTCTGAAGACGACTACCTTTCTGAGATGTTACAAATGGATTTCCCTAATGAAGAAATCGATGATTTTGAAGAAAATTATATTAATAGATCTGCAATTTCTATAAAACCTTTACAACCTTTTATAGATTGGCACAACAATATCTATCCAGATTCTAAAATTGATGCAACAACTTTTAATGACGTTAATATTTATCTAATTAACAATAGTAGTTTCGAAGATATTGAAACTCATTTAAAAAAGAAGTTTGATAAATATTTTATGATGGAACTAGATGGTTGGCACACTAATAAAAAAGAATGGCCACAAAGACGTAATTACAAAATGTTTAAAAATTGGTTTCAGGTAGATATTTCTACTGCTGTTTACGATTTAGAAAAAACGCCAGTTAGCAAAAGTTAGGAATAAAGTTTATCAACAAATACACAAAAGATGAAAAACTCAATAGCAGAACGCGTTTACGATTTTTTAAAAAACTACCCACCTTTTAACCTATTAACTTCTAAGAAAATATTAAAAATAGCTTCTCAGGTATCTATCATATATTTAGAAAAAGGAAAAGCTATTTACCATCAAAACGATACAAATCACAAGCAATTTTACATTGTAAGAAATGGAGGGATTAGCTTGTACAAAAATTCTAAAGATCAAAAATCGTTAATAGACATCTGTGATGGTGGAGATATTTTTGGTTTAAGACCTTTAATAAGTAAAGAAAACTATTTGTTAGATGCCATTGCTAATGAAGAATCTATTGTGTACGGTATTCCTATTGAAACCTTCGAAGAAGTCTCTGAAAAAAGTTTAAAAATTAATAAGTTTCTGCTAACTTCTTTTGCTTCTAAATCTTTTGATCCTTATACAAACGAACAAAACAACAATGTTTTTACCGATTATATAGAAAAAGATAATTTAGCGTATTCTAATTTACATTCTGTAAACTACACTAAAAAACCTTTAAGTTGTACCATAAAAACAACCATTAAAGAGGCTGCTATAAAAATGAGCAATCAAAGAATTAGCTGTATTGTTGTGGTAGATGATGGATGCATACCTAAAGGAATTATTACCAATAGTGATTTTAAAAATAAAATAGCAACAGGGCTTTTTTCTATTGATACTTCTGTAAAAGAAATTATGTCTTCTCCGGTAATAACACAGTCTAAAAACTTAACTGTTTTAGATGCACAATTACAAATGATTAAACATAACGTTGGTCATTTATGCATTACAACAGATGGAACAAGCAACTCTAAATTAATCGGAATTTTAACAAATCATGATGTTTTAGCTTCTTTAGGAAACAATCCTACGGTGATATTAAAAGAAATTAAACGTGCTAAAAAAACGAAAGAAATTCGTGAAATTAGAGAAAAAGCAAACCGTCTTTTAAAATCATATCTAGAACAAAACATTCCATTATCGCATATTTCTAAAATTATATCAGAAATTAACGATAGTGTTACCATGAGAGTTGTTGAACTTTCATTAAAAAAGATGGATACTCCGCCTCCAGTAAAATTTACCTGGTTAGCATTAGGAAGCCAAGGCAGAAAAGAACAACTCTTGTACACAGACCAAGACAATGCGTTAATTTTTGACGACATAGACAAAGATCTTTATAAAGAAACCAAAGCCTATTTTTTAAAACTAGCAAGTTATATTACAAAATCGCTACACAAAATAGGTTATGAATATTGTCCTGCAGAAATGATGGGGAGCAACCCAAAATGGTGTATGTCTTTAACAGAATGGAAAGACCAATTTAACGATTGGATTTTAAATGTTGATGAAAAAGCCATTCTATTATCTTCTATTTTCTTTGATTTTAATGCAGTTTATGGAGATGCATCGATGGCAAAAGAATTAACAAAAAGTATTTTTAAAACACTAAACGAAAGAAGCCATTTATATCAACTTTTAGCAAAAGAGGCTGTTGCAAGCCCTTCTCCTTTAGGTTTTTTTAAACAGTTTTTAGTAGAAAATAATGGAGACCATAAGGATTCTTTTAACATCAAAAAAAGAGCTTTAATGCCATTAATTAATGCGGCAAGACTTTTAACACTTTCTAATAATATCTTTGAAATTAATAATACGGCGCAACGTTTTGAAAAATTAGCACAAATAGAACCTCAAAACAAAGAGCTATACCAATCTTGCTCTTATGCTTTTAAAGCTCTCTTAAAGTTTAAAACAAAACAAGGCATATTACACAACGATTCTGGAAAATTTATAAAATTAGAATCACTCACAAAAGAAGAAAAATTAAAACTAAAAAGATGCTTTAAACCAATTAGAGAAATTCAAGAAGTACTATCTACAAGGTTTAGCTTAGCCAATATAATGTAACTATGAAGTTTAATTGGTTTCACAAAAAAGAAAAACAAGACCTTCCTCCTTACTTTTTAAGGTATCAGGAACATTTTGAAAACACCCCAAATCTACCTATTAACGAAACTAGATTTGTTGTTTTTGACACAGAAACAACGGGTTTTAATAAAATGAAAGACCGAATTTTATCTATTGGTGCAGTAGCCTTGTTAAATAATACCATACACGTAAATGATGGTTTTGAGGTGTATTTAAAACAAAATGTTTTTAATCCGGAAACGGTACATATTCATGGTATTTTAAAAGAAGGAAACATTACCAAAATTGAAGAAATGGAGGCGTTAAAACAATTTTTAAAATACATTGGCAACGCTGTTTTAGTAGGACATCATGTTGGTTTTGATGTTGCAATGATTAATCAAATACTAGAAAGACATCACTTACCAAGTCTTAAAAACAAAACCTTAGATACCGAAACTTTATACAGAAACTCTAAACATCCTGTTTATCAAAGTTCCTTACCGCGAGAGCGCTATACTTTAGATAGAGTTTGTGACGAATTAAATGTTTCTAAAAGTGATAGACATACCGCAAGTGGAGACGCTTTAATTACTGCAATTGTCTTTTTAAAAATAGTAGCTCGTTTAAACAAAAGCGATAATTTAACGCTTAAAGATTTACTGTCGTAACCATAAAAACAAATACTATAACAGTTCTTTAAAATTACTTTTTAATACTCCAAGCCAATAATAGTTCTAACCTTATCTAAGGTTTTAATTAAATTTATAGAGAAATCAAAAGTCATTAAATCACTTTCTTTTTGGTTTGTTCTTAGCAGGTTATTAAAATGTATTGTTTCAAAATTATAACCAATTGTTTTATAGTTAAAATCAATAATTTCTTCTTTACCATTTTCTATAACAGTTACCGTTGTAGGCATATGAAACATGGTATTTATTTTTATAACACCTCTTTCGCATGTAAAAATGGCTTCTGTGGCTGTATCTTCTACCAAGGTACTTTTTAAAACAGCTTTGGTATCTGTATAATTAAAAGTCATATTACAAGATGAGTCTGCACCATTATCAAAAAAAGTAGCACCTGCTTCTATTACATCTGGCTTACCTAAAGTAGACAAAGCTGCAAAAATTGGATAAATACCAATATCTAACAAACTACCACCACCCACTTCTTTCTTAAACAATCTACTATCATTATCAAATGCTCTAAAAAAACCGAAATCGGCTTCTAGTTTTAAAAGCTTACCAAATTTCTCATTTTTTAAGCATTCTAAAACATACGTGTAGTGTGGTAGAAAATACGTCCATAAAGCTTCCATTAACAACACATTCTTTTCTTTAGCTACAGCAATCATTTCTTCTACTTCTTGCAAATTCATTGCAAAAGGTTTCTCACATAAAACAGCTTTTTTATGTTGCAAACAAAGTATGGCATGTTCTTTATGAAAACTATGTGGTGTTGCAATATAAACAGCATCTACCTCAGCATCTTTTGCTAAATCTAAATACGAATTATAGGCTTTTTTTGAGTTGTATTTTCTTGCAAATTCATCTGCATTTTCTTGACTTCTAGAAGCTACTGCAACTAATTCTGCATTTTCTACTGTTGCTAAATCTGTAGCAAATT
Source organism: Polaribacter staleyi (assembly GCF_038024045.1). NCBI lineage: Bacteria > Pseudomonadati > Bacteroidota > Flavobacteriia > Flavobacteriales > Flavobacteriaceae > Polaribacter > Polaribacter staleyi. Next base: position 1,150,990 of record NZ_CP150665.1, read on the forward strand.
TTTGAGCAATATTACCAAGCCCTATAATTCCCCATTTAATTACTTTATTGCCCATAACTTATTTATATTTCTACTGTTTTTAAATTATCCGAAGGATTACCTTTAGAAGGTATAAATGTTTGTATTAAAATTGCAATTGCCATTACCAATACACATCCTAATAAATTGAGCCATAAATACGGCAACCAATCAAGTAAAAATACAACAATAATTAAAGCTTGTGTTATTAATGCTGCCACAAAAACTGCATTTCCTGTAACAAATCGAACAAAAAACGCTAACAAGAAAATCCCTAAAACATTACCATAGAAAATAGAACCAATAATATTTACAAGCTGAATTAAATTATCAAATAAATTAGCAATACAAGCCACCGAAATAGCAATAATTCCCCAAGCCAACGTAAACCATTTAGAAGCTTTTACATAATGCTCTTCGCTCTTTTCTTCTTTTACATTTCGCTTGTACAAATCTATGGCTGTTGTACTTGCCAAGGCATTTAATTCTGATGCGGTAGAAGACATTGCTGCAGATAAAATTACCGCCAATAAAAGTCCGATTAATCCTCTTGGTAAATTGTTTAAAATAAAATGAATAAACACATAATCTTTGTCATTCGATTCTATCTTTTTTATCGACTTCTCATCCACCTTTTTTATAATTGCTTTTGCCGATTCTTTCAGCTCTAAATCTCTTGTATTTAATTCTTGAATTCTTTCTTTTTCTTCCACCTGAAATCCATCAGAAAACAACAATCTTTTATCGTTCTCTATAATCGTGTGCTCTTTTTCTAACTCTTGATATTCTGCTAAATACTCAGAATTCTGAACCGCATCATTTGCTGTAGGATTAAAGTTTAAAGGAGAGGCATTAAACTGGTAAAAAACAAAAACCATTACCCCAATTAACAAGATAAAAAACTGCATTGGTACTTTTAACAAGCCATTAAAAATTAAACCTAACTGACTTTCTCTAACCGATTTTCCAGACAAATAACGTTGCACCTGACTTTGATCTGTACCAAAATACGATAACATTAAAAAGGTTCCTCCTAAAACACCAGTCCAAACGGTATATCTATTGCTTAAATCAAAAGAAAAATCTAGCACTTGCATTTTATTACTAGCCCCTGCAATTTCTAAAGCTTTTGTAAAAGTAATATTCTCTGGTAGCTGACTCATAATCATAAAAAATGCAATTAGCATTCCTATAAAAATGATAATCATTTGTTGTTTCTGCGTTACATTTACCGCCTTTGTACCTCCAGAAACAGTGTAAATAATCACTAAAAACCCAATCAAAATATTTAAGGTTAGCAAATCCCAATCTAACACCGCACTTAAAATAATTGCCGGTGCAAAAATGGTAATTCCTGCGGCCAATCCACGTTGAACTAAAAACAAAATTGCCGCTAAACTTCTTGTTTTTAAATCGAATCTTCCTTCTAAAAATTCATAGGCAGTGTAGACTTTTAACTTATGATAAATCGGTATAAAAACCACACAAATAATAATCATTGCAATTGGCAAACCGAAGTAAAATTGCACAAACCCCATTCCGCTATGAAACGCTTGTCCTGGAGTTGATAAAAAGGTAATTGCACTGGCCTGAGTTGCCATTACAGACAAACCAATCGTCCACCATTTCGAGTCACTTCCACCCTTAATATAATCTGTTACGTTGGCATTTTTTCGGGTAACGTAGGTTCCGTATGCCACAATAAAAACTAAGGTAACAGACAAAATAATCCAATCTATATAATGTAATTTACTTGTTATCTCCATTGCTTAAACCGTAAAATAATTTGAAATAAAATAAAACGCAATAATGTAAATTACATTGGCTATTAAAACCATTGAATATTCTTTTTTCCAAGTGTATTTTTGTCCTTTCATGTTGTGTTTTTTTTGAAGCTATTTCCTGCTTTCCACTATATCTTTTTATGCTTCTCATTACCAAGTTTACTTTTTTTGTAAACTGCGGCAATTTCTTTTAAGCTAGCAAATTGCTTCGTTCCTCGCAATGACAATTTTAAAAAAGCCATAAAAAGGATGCCGTTTCAATCAGGGCTAAACTTGTTTAATTGCTTTTGTGATTCTTATAAAAAAAGCAATCTAAACTTACTTTTTTAAAGATTCCTGCCTGTGCAGAAATAACAAAAACTACTTTTTAGCAGCCTCTTTTGCTACTGTTTCATTTTTCTTTACAGACAACATATTTGCAAATAATTTATAAGCACCAGAAACTCCTGCTGGTAATTCTCTAAAGAAACTTAAACCAGTGTACATATAATTTCCTTTACCATATTTTGCAATTAACAAACTTCCCTTTTTAGCGGTTTCGCCTTTGTCGTGCATCGATAAAATTGGCGTATAAGCAGTATCCCAAGAACTAGGAAAATACAAACCACGTTCTTGTACCCAACCTTTAAAATCTTCGGATGTAATTTTATTAGGAAAGTTTAAAAGTGAATTCTCTGCATCTAAAATAGTAACCTCAGCAAATTCATCCGTAACACGATCTCTAGACAACTCTAAAGCAAAAGGAGCTGCAACATCTACACCTCTATTCGTGTTGTATTGTACAATCATATTCCCTCCTTTTTCTACATATTCTAATAAGAATTTTTGCTTAAATTTTAATTCATCAACAACATTATAAGCTCTAATTCCCACAACAATTGCATCGTACTTTAATAAATTAGTACCATTAATTTCTAACGGATTGATATCTTCTACAGTATACCCAATTTGACGTAAACTTTCTGGAACCACATCTCCTGCACCTTTAATATACCCAATTTTATTTCCTGCTTTTTTAATATCTAAACGAACAACTTTTGCTTCAGAATTTAATAAAACAGATTGCTTAGGAATGTGACTGTAGTTAATTTCTACCAATTCTTTTGTATACGTTTTGCCTTCTATCGTTGCTTGCACTTCTAACTTTCCTTCAGATTGTTCTTTTGGTGGAGATACCATAAAAGAAACGGTTTGTTTATCTTTTTTCTGTGCAATATCAAAAGAAACTTCATTAGGAGTAACGCTCCAATTTTCAGGAACCTTTAAACTCACTTTTCCGTTTACATAACTCGCTCCTGCCCTAACCTCTACACTAACTTTTTTAGCAATACTGTCAGAAAAAATAAGTACTTTATTTTTAAGTTTAGTTGTTACTTTTGGCAACACCTCAAAAGGCTCATAAATTTCTCCTTTATCTCTTTCCGCATACCTCATAACAACATTTTTAGTAATTGTTATTGGTAAATAATTAATCACCAAATTAAAATCAATTTTTACAACTCTCGGTGTTTCTGGTTTTCCAATCAATTCTTGATTGTCTACTTTATACATCCCTAAAGATGGTTCTTTTTTTAACCAATAAGGATCTGTAAAGTCATCTGTTTTTATTAAAAGATTTTCTTTAAAATTTATTTTTTTATTCTGCTCTAAATCAAACCCTTTGTAAATGATTTTTTTATCCAGTGTAGGTGTAATTGAAGTCAATATCATCGGAAAAGAACTTCTGTTTAGTACTTCAAAATTTACATCTATTTTAGAATTTGGTATTGCAGAAGAACTTACTGCAGAAGTCTCTATATATAAGCCTACACAAGCCTCAATAATTTCTTTAATTTGTTTTTCTTTAATTATTCTCCAATGAGTATCTTCTAGCTTTTCAATTAAAGTATATGCATTCATCAATTTTGGTAAATGTTTAGATGGATTAACAAAATCGAAATTATTTTCTACATCATATAAAATCTCACCAATTTCACCTCCATTTTCAAGACGGTTCCAAGTGGTATTTATTCCTGAAAAAATATCATTTTCATCTTTTAAGGCTTCTCCTTTTAAAAACTCTAGATATTCATTTTCGCTTCCTCTAGTTGTTAACCTACCAAAACCCTGACATAAATGTTGGCTACTTGCTATAGATGCCAACTCGTTATTAGAAACACCTTTTAAAGGATAATAAACCCCTACATCTAATTTTGTAAAATTTTTGGTTTTTTCTTTAAATTCCGCTTCTCTTCCTCTATAAAACCAAGAAGAGGTATTCTGAAACAATCTTTTAGGAGACCAAGTTTCTGTATATTTTAATTGAGATGGATACTTTGTAGAATCTGCAACAATATCAAAAGCGGCTACACTTAACATTGCAGAACTTGTATGATGCCCATGTGTTGTGCCTGGAGTTCTATGATCGAATCTGTTAATAATAACGTCTGGTTTAAAAGTTCTAATTGCCCAAACAACATCACTTAAAACGGCTTCTTTATTCCATATTTCTAAGGTTTCATCCGGATGTTTAGAATATCCAAAATCATTCGCCCTTGTAAATAGTTGTTCTCCACCATCAATACTTCTTGCTGCCAATAATTCTTGCGTTCTAATAACCCCTAATAATTCTCTAATTTCTGGTCCAATTAAATTCTGACCACCATCTCCTCTTGTTAAAGATAAATAACCCGTTCTTGCTTTTACATTATTTGCTAAGTAAGCAATTAATCGTGTGTTTTCATCATCTGGATGTGCAGCAATGTACAGAGCAGTACCAAGGAAATTCAGTTTTTGAATTTTCTCATAAATCTGATTCGAGGTTAATTTTTGAGGTTGTTGTGCAAATACGGATATTGAAATCAATAAAACCGAAACTATTGAAAGTAAAATTTTCTTCATAATTATAATTGGTCAATAAAAACAAATGTAGTTTTTTATGAGGGTTCTTAAAATTTGTTAACATAATTATAACGTTTCAATTTTCATTAACAAAATGCTCATAACCTGTTAATAAATTAATTTTCAGAATCAGTTAATAAGATTATATTTGTAATACTAATAAAGATAGAAAATCAATGAAATTTATTGTATCGAGTTCGCAATTATTAAAACAATTACAAGTTTTAGGCGGCGTTATAAATAGCAACAATACCCTACCAATTTTAGATAACTTTTTATTTGAGTTATCTGAAAATCAATTAAAAGTTTCTGCATCAGATTTAGAAACAACCATGAGTTCTGTAATAGATGTAGAAAGCGATAGTTCTGGTTCTATAGCTGTTTCTGCACGTTTATTATTAGATACCTTAAAAACGTTTCCAGACCAACCTTTAACGTTTAAAACGGAAGGTGACAACGCTATTGAAATTAGTTCTGACCAAGGTAAATACGACATGGCTTATTTTGGTGGAGATGAGTTTCCGAAAGCGGTTTCTTTACCATCACCAAGTAAAACAGTGGTACCTGCAAATATTTTAGGAACAGCAATTTCTAAAACAATATTTGCTGCAGGAAACGACGATTTACGTCCAGTAATGAGTGGAGTGTTTTTTCAGTTTAGTTCACAAAGTTTAACTTTTGTTGCAACGGATGCCCATAAATTGGTAAAATATACAAGAACAGATGTTACTGCAGATCAAACGGCAGAATTTATTATGCCAAAGAAACCTTTAAATTTATTAAAAGGAATTTTAGGTGGTTCTGAAACAGATGTTACTATTGAATATAATGACGCAAATGCAAAATTTACGTTTGATAACGTAGTTTTAGTATGTCGTTTAATTGATGGGAAATATCCTAATTACGAAGCAGTAATACCAAAAGAGAATCCAAATAAATTAACGGTAGATAGAGCTTCTTTCTTAAACTCTGTAAGACGTGTTTCTATTTTCTCTAGTAAAACAACACATCAGATTCGTTTAAAAATGGCGGGTACTGAATTAAATATTTCTGCTGAAGATTTAGATTTTTCTAACAAAGCAGACGAACGTTTAAGTTGTGATTACCAAGGAGACGATATGCAAATTGGTTTTAACTCTCGTTTTTTAAGCGAAATGTTAAACAATTTAAGTTCTAACGAAGTTTTAATTGAAATGTCTTTACCAAACAGAGCAGGTATTTTAACACCTATTGATGGAACTGACGAAGGTGAACAAGTTACAATGTTGGTAATGCCGGTAATGTTAAATAGTTAATACACTTAGTGTCATTTATTAAAATGATTTCTCTTTCTTGTAAAAACAAGAATCTATACAATTTAAAACCACAATTGATTAAAAATTAATTGTGGTTTTTTCTTTACATTTACTTTCATGAATTTTTTAGCCCATTTATATTTATCACAAAACAATACCAATATTATGATTGGCAATTTTATTGCAGATCATATTAGAGGAAATAATTACGAAAGTTTTTCTAAAGAAATTCAGCAAGGTATTTTTTTACACAGAGAAATAGATACGTTTACAGACGCTCATGAAATTGTTAGAAAAAGTAAACGTCGTTTGCACGAACGATACAGACATTATGATGGTGTAATTATCGACATTTTTTACGATTACTTCTTGGCTAAAAATTGGGCAGATTATTCAGAAATTCCTTTAGCTATTTACACAGATTCTATCAATAAATTGTTTGGTAGCATCTCTAATCAATTGCCTGTAAAATCTCAAAACTTTATTAAATATATGATTGAATATAACATCTTATTCAATTATCAAAATAAAGAAGGGATAGAAAAGGTTTTAAACGGAATGAACGCGAGAACAAAAGGCAAATCTCAAATGAATTTAGCCATCGAAGATTTACGAATTTTAGAAACAGAATTACAAGAAGATTTTACCTTATTTTTTAAAGATTTAATAGCACATACTAACAAAAAAATTAAAGAAATTAAAACGAACCTATGAAAAACATCATTTTACTATTCGCATTTTCTTTAGTATTCATTCACTGTAAAACTGCAACTCACAAAGAGAAAGTTGTAGGTTTAATTGCTAATAAAGCAATGGTAGTTTCTGCAAGAGAAGAAGCTTCTAAAACAGGTCTACTTATATTAGAAAAAGGAGGAAATGCCTTTGATGCAATGGCAGCTACAGAATTAGCTTTAGCCGTCGCCTACCCTTATGCCGGAAACCTCGGTGGTGGTGGTTTTATGGTATATCGTAAAAACAACGGAGAAATTGGTGCTTTAGACTATAGGGAGAAAGCGCCTTTGGCAGCATCAAAAGACATGTATTTAAATGATGATGGAAATGTAATTCCTAATAAAAGTACGTTAGGTTCTATGGCAGTTGGTATTCCTGGAACAATTGCAGGTGTTTTTGAAGCACATAGAAAATTTGGAACATTACCAATACAAGATATTTTAAAACCAGTGATAGAATTGGCAAAACGTGGCGTAATTGTCACTAAAAAACAAGAAGCTAGAATTAAAGAATATCAACCTAAATTTAAAAAAGCGAATCAGTCTTTAATTCTTTTTGATAGTATCTGGAAAGAGAACGACGTTATAAAATATCCTGCTTTAGCAGAAACACTAGAAAGAATTTCTAAAAACGGTAGAGATGAGTTTTACAAAGGCGAAACGGCAGAACGTTTGGTAAAGTTTATGCAAGCAAATGGCGGAATTATGACGCTTGATGATTTGGCTCAATACGAAGCAAAATGGAGAACCCCTATTACTTTTAAATATGATGATTTAAAAATAATTTCAATGTCACCTCCTTCTAGTGGGGGAATTTGTTTGGCACAAATTATGAACGGAATTGAGCCGTACGATTTAGATACTTATGGTCATAATTCTGTAAAAGCTATTCAAGTTATTACAGAAGCAGAAAGACGTGCGTATGCAGATAGAAGTTTCTTTTTAGGGGATCCTGATTTTGTAAAGATTCCTTTAGAAACCTTAATTTCTAAAGATTATACAAAAGGAAGAATGAATGATTTTTCTTTTGACAAAGCAACCAAATCGGCAGATGTTGCACACGGAACTATAGAAATGGTAGAAAGTGATGAAACAACACATTATTCTATTGTAGATCAATTTGGAAATGCTGTTTCTGTAACCACCACTTTAAATGGTGCTTATGGCTCTAAATTGTATTGTTCGGATTTAGGTTTCTTTCTAAATAATGAAATGGACGATTTTTCTAGCAAACCTGGTGTGCCAAATATGTTTGGATTAATTGGTGCTAAAGCAAATGAAATTGCACCAGAAAAAAGGATGTTAAGTTCTATGACTCCTACAATTGTAGAGAAAAACGGTAACCTTTGGATGGTGGTTGGAACTCCTGGTGGCTCTACAATTATTACCTCTGTTTTACAAACAATTTTAAATGTACACGAGTTTAAAATGGGCATGCAAGAAGCAATAAATCAACCTCGTTTTCACCATCAATGGTTGCCTGATGTTATTATGATGGAACCTCATCAATTTGATCAAAAAATAACAGATGAATTAAAAAATAAAGGATATCATATCAACGAAAAAGACGCCCCTGTTATTGGTAAAGTAGAAGGTATTTTAGTATTACCAAACGGACAATTAGAAGGTGGTGCAGATTATAGAGGAGATGATAAAGCTGCTGGATTTTAGTTAGTAGTTTGTAAAAATAAAAACTATAACGAATGTCATTTCGAAATGAGCTTTTTTAAGCGATTGAGAAATCTCAACTTTGAAACTTTGAAACTTTGAAACTTTGAAACTTATGCAAATACAACCATTTCACTTAGCAATACCTGTACAGAATTTAGAAAAATGCAGAACTTTCTATAGAGACATCTTAAACTGTGAAGAAGGAAGAAGTACAGACCAATGGGTAGATTTTAATTTCTTCGGACATCAATTGGTAATTCACCAAAAAGAAGAATATCAACCAACAGAAGCGGTTACAAACCCTGTTGATGGTCATGATGTTCCGGTTCCGCACTTTGGAGTTGTATTAACTTGGAAAGATTGGCATACTTTAGCGGATCGATTAAAAACCTTAAATACAAAATTTGAGATTGCTCCTTGTATTCGTTTTAAAGGAAAAGTTGGAGAACAAGCAACCATGTTTTTTAAAGATCCAGAAAATAATGCTTTAGAGTTTAAAGCTTTTCAAGATATAAATCAATTATTTGCTAAATAATGCAATTACAAGAAACTCATATTGTTCCTAAACTAGAAGAACCAATTCGTTTTCAAGAATACGCTGTGGGCATTTTTAAAACAATTCCTACTAAATCTGGTATTAAGAAAGCGATTAAAAAAGGACTTGTTTTTATTGATGGAAATTTAGCTACAACCTCTAAATATATTTCTGGTGATGAAAAAATAACACTTTTTGAATCTGAAAACGCTTCTACATTCGAAAGATTAAAGCTCGATTTAGAGGTACTATTTGAAGATGATTACTTGGCAATAATATACAAACCCGCAGGAATTTTAGTTAGTGGAAATAAGTTTGTAACCATTGCAAACGGGTTGTCTCAAAACCTAAAAAAAAGTATTCTTTCTGATGCTGTAAAACCGCAACCAATTCACCGTTTAGATTATCCTACAAGTGGACTTTTATTAGTAGGAAAAACAAGTGCTGCAATTACAAAATTAGGAAGATTATTTAAAGATAAAGAAATTCAGAAAACGTATTACGCCATTGCTATAGGTAAAATGAATCCTACTGGATTTATAAATTTCCCTGTTGATGAAAAAAAATCTCACACCGATTTTGAAGTTTTAGAGACTGTTGTTTCAGAACGTTTTGAGTTTTTAAACTTGGTAAAACTACAACCAAAAACAGGAAGAAAACATCAATTAAGAAAGCATTTATTTGCTGTTGGAAATCCTATTTTGGGTGATAAAGAATACTTTTTAGAAAATAAAATTTTAAACGGAAAAGGCTTGTTTTTACATGCCGCTACTTTAGACTTTATACATCCGTTTACGAAACGGAAAATTTTAGTTACTAAAGAATTGCCTAAGAAGTTTATAAAAATATTTCCAAATTCACAACCTCCTCTACTAGGTTTATCAACTTAAAACAGATTGATAGATTATTATGAAGCTAACAAATAGTTTCTTCTTTTAAAAAATATTAATTTAGCTTCTGATTTTTTAATTTATAAAAATGAAGAAGCTTTTTAAATTTATTGGAATTATCTTATTGCTTTTAATTGTTGCTGGTGGACTCTATTATTTTATAAATAATAAACCTTTACCTAAAGGAGAACAAGGAAAAAAAGCAGATGCATTGGCTACTAAAATGCTGAATGCATTAAATATTGATGCTTATAAAAAAACAGAGGTTTTAAAGTGGAGCTTTAGAGAAGCACACTCTTATAGATGGTACAAACAAGAAAATATTGTACATATTTCTTGGGCAAATTACAAAGTAACACTGCAAACAAATGCTCCTAATAAATCTGAAGTATATGTTGATGGAAATATTACTAATAAACCAGAATTGGTTAAACAAGCACAAGACTTTTTTAATAACGATTCTTTTTGGCTAATTGCTCCTTACAAAGTTTTTGACCCTGGTACAGAAAGACGTATTGTAAAACATGAAGGTAAAGACGCACTGTTAATTACCTACACTTCTGGCGGTTCTACTCCTGGAGATTCTTACTTATGGATTTTAGATGACAACTACTTACCTACTTCTTTTAAAATGTGGACAAGCATTATTCCTATTGGCGGTGTTGCTGCCACTTGGTCTGATTTAAAAAACACAGCATCTGGAATTAAATTACCTACAAAACACACATTGTCTCTTTTTGGAATGGAAATAAACATGGGCGATGTAAAAGCTTATAATGAAAAAGCAGACGAGTTAGCTGATAAAATTTTAAAAGCGATAAAACATAAAGCGTATAAAAACACTAGATATTTAGAATGGAGTTTTGCGGGTAAAAGATCTTTTAAATGGGACAAAGAAAAAAATGTTGCAGACGTTTTTTGGGATTCTATTCGTGTAAATTTAGACACAAGAAACACCAAAAAAAGCACGGTTTACATCAACAATAAAAAACAAGAAATTACAGATACTGCCATTGTAAAAAAAGCGTGGAATATTTTTAACAACGATTCTTTTTGGTTGGTTGCTCCGCATAAATTATTCGAAAACGGAATTATAAGAAGCATTCAAAAAGTAGATGATAAAGATGCGCTATTAGTTAAATATACCACTGGTGGTTCTACTCCTGGTGATTCTTATTTGTGGCTTTTAGATTCTAATTTTGTTCCTAAAAGTTATAAAATGTTTGTACCAAGCATGAAAATGGATGGAGTTGATGCTACTTGGCAAGATTGGATAACCTCAAAAAGTGGTACTTTGTTACCAACAAACCATACTTTTGGCAATGGACGAATTTTAAGTATGGGAACTGTAAAAGGATATAATTAATGAAATCGAAAACAATTGCAAACGGAATTTTAAGAGCGGTAGCTATTCTGGTAGGTATTTTACTTTTGGGCTACTTCTTATACGCAATACAATCTGTAATTGTTTACATTATTATTGCAGGTGTTTTATCTTTAATTGCAAGACCACTAATTCAATTTTTAAGAAGAAAATTAAAATTCCCCAATACACTAGCAGTAATTACTACAATGCTGTTAATGTTAGGTTTTTTAGCTGGTTTAATAGGTATGTTTATCCCTTTAATTGCTGAACAAGGAGAAAGTTTATCACTTTTAAATATAGATAAATTACAAGCAAACATTCAAGAAATCATTAACCAAATAAACTCTTATTTTTCATCTAGAGGTATCAATGTTTTAAAAGAATTAGAAAATATAGATATCGCTTCTCATTTTAAAGAAATTCCTGATTTTTTAAATGCCATTTTAGGTGCTGTTGGCACTTTAAGTGTTGGGTTATTTTCTGTGCTATTTATCTCTTTCTTTTTTATGAAAGACAGCCAATTACTAGAAAAAGGTGTCATGGCAATTATACCTAGAGGAAATGAAGGCCGGTTTTCTAAATCCTTAGAAACCATTAACGATTTATTATCTAGATACTTTATCGGTTTGATACTTCAAATTACTATTTTATTTGTTATTTACACCATTGTTCTATTCATTTTCGGAATTTCGAATGCCATCGTTATTGCTTTTTTATGCGCCCTATTAAACTTAATACCATACATAGGTCCCTTAATTGCAGCCGTTATTATGTTTATCTTATCGATGACAAGTAATATTGGATTAGATTTTCAAACAGAAATTTTACCAACCTCACTTTACGTGATGATTGGTTATTTTATTGCGCAATTAGTCGATAATTTTTTCAGTCAACCTATAATATTTTCTAAAACAACAAAGTCGCATCCTTTAGAAATATTTTTAATTATCATTATTGGTGGTTTACTATTTGGAATTGTAGGTATGATCACTGCAGTACCAATGTACACAGCTTTAAAAGTAATACTGAAAGAATTTTTAGCCGAAAACAAAATCGTAAAGTCACTAACCAAAGACCTATAATTTCTTTTGAATTTAGCCATTTTAAGACCAGAAGTACAACAATTTATTACAGATCATTTAAAATCAGACATTACAAAACTAATTTTAAAAGGAAGTCCTTTTGATGACATTACGGTACAAGAACTGGCAAATCAAATTGTTGCTAAACAAAAGTCTGAGCAAAAACTACATTCTTGGTTTACAACTAAAAATATTTACTATCCAGAGAAAATAAGCATTGAGCAAACCTCATCTGAAATTACTGCAAACTATAAAGCAACTTTAGTAAACGGGACATCTATTATTGATATTACAGGCGGTTTTGGTGTAGATTGTTTTTATTTTTCTAACCACTTTAAAGAGGTTACACATTGTGAAATTAACCATCAGTTATCAACAATTGTAAAGCACAATTATCAACAATTAAAAAAAGAAAATATCACTACTTTTTCTGGTGATGGAATCGAATTTATAAAAAATACTAAAGATAATTTCGATTGTATTTATATAGATCCATCCAGAAGAAATGATCTAAAAGGGAAAGTGTTTTTATTAAATGATTGTTTACCAAACGTACCCGAAAACATTGATTTTTTGTTTTCTAAAACCAATCAAATTCTAATTAAGAATTCGCCTATTTTAGATATTACAAGCACCATAAATGAGTTAAAATTTGTAAAAGAAATTCATATTGTTGCCTTAAATAATGAAGTAAAAGAGTTATTATTTTTATTAGAAAAAGGATACGAAAATCCTATCAAAATTAAAACCGTAAATATTGGTAAAAAAGATATTCAAACTTTTAATTTTAAGTACAAAGAAGAAGTAACATCAATTTATTCAGAACCACTTACCTATTTGTACGAGCCTAATGCTGCAATTTTAAAATCTGGTGGTTTTCATGAAATATCAGAGCAATTAAACCTTTTTAAACTTCATCAACATTCACACTTATACACCTCTAAAGAAATCATCAATTTCCCTGGAAGAATTTTTAAAATTGAGCAAATTTTAAATTATGATAAGAAAAAAATTAAAAAGTTAATTACTGATAATAAAGCCAATATTACCATAAGAAATTTCCCTAAAACAGTTGCTCAAATAAGAAAGGAAACCAATTTAAAAGATGGTGGAAATAAGTATTTATTTTTTACCACAGATGTACAAAATAAGCTCATTTGTATTTCATGTTCTAAAAGTCAAATTTAAGTAAAGTAAGTTAATAAGAGACTAGTAACTCTAAACGACTACATTTTTATTAAATTTGCTGCAAAAGCTCAACTTATATACATGCAGACACTTACCTATCAAGCATTAAAAATCACCCAAAACACTCAAAATTTTATTGATGATGTTTTGGTGGTAGAGGCTGCCTTACAGATAAATATTAATAAAGAACCTTATACCGTTGTGATGAGAACTCCTGATAATGATAAGGAATTGATAAGAGGTTTACTTTATGCTGAAGATATTTATAAAAGTAAAAAAACGTTGACTTTTAATGTTGAAGAAGCAGAAAACGGAGTTCCTACCATTATAAACGTTACTATTTCTAAAGATATATTAGGCAAAGGGTACTTAAATAAAAGAACCTTGTTGTCTGTTTCGTCATGTGGTATTTGCGGCAAAAAAGAACTAAAAGACATTAAAATTGATGGAAAAAAATTAGCACAAACAAATTCTTTTTCAAGCGATATTTTATATGAAATGTTTTTTAAAATGAACGAATTTCAACATACTTTCAAAGATTCTGGAGGAAGTCATGCCGCAGCTCTTTTTAATAAAAATAATGATTTTTTAACCATTAAAGAAGATATTGGACGGCACAATGCTGTAGATAAAGTTATTGGAGATTTATTAATAAAAGAGAAATTAAGCGAAGCAAATTATTTAATTGTTAGCGGCCGTGTTTCTTACGAAATTGTATCCAAAGCATTTATCGCAAAAATACCAATTATTGTAGCTGTTTCTGCTTGTTCTTCATTGGCTGTAGATTTTGCTAAAGAATTTGGTATTTGCTTAATAGGCTTTACCAGAGAACAAAAAATGACCATTTATTCCAACCCCTCATTTGTTAAACGAAAAACCACATATGTCTAAAAAAATAAAAGAACAACCACCAGAAAAATTTACAGGAATTCAGTTAACAGAAGTTCCTAAAACAGCAGTAGGAGTAAAAGCAATTGTTTCTGCCTTAACTCATATAAAAGATGAAGTTGGTATTTCTAAAGGGATTCAATTATTATCAAAATTAAACCAGAAAGATGGTTTTGATTGCCCAGGTTGTGCGTGGCCAGATCCTGATGAAAAAAGAGCTTTTATAGCAGAATATTGCGAAAACGGTGCAAAAGCAGTTGCAGAAGAAGCTACCAAAAATAAAGTTTCTCCAATCTTTTTTACCACAAAATCGATACAAGAACTCTCTGAATTATCTGATTATGAGATTGGTAAAAGCGGACGAATAACACACCCCATGTATTTACCAGAAGGCGCAACACATTACGAAGAAATTTCTTGGGAGCATGCTTTTAATATAATTGGTGAAGAATTAAATTCATTAAACTCTCCTGATGAAGCTATTTTTTACACCTCTGGAAGAACTAGTAATGAAGCAGCTTATTTATATCAGTTGTTTGTACGTCAGTTTGGAACAAACAATCTACCAGATTGCTCTAACATGTGTCATGAATCTAGTGGTGTTGCACTTTCTCAAACTTTAGGTATTGGAAAAGGTTCTGTTACTTTAGACGATTTCAATCATGCAGATTTAGTTATTGTTATTGGTCAAAACCCAGGAACCAATCACCCAAGAATGTTAAGTGCTTTAGGTGAAACAAAAAAGAAAGGCGGAAAAATAATTACAATAAATCCGTTACCTGAAGTAGGTTTAATGAATTATAAAGACCCTCAAAATCCTTTAAAATGGGTGGGAGCTGGACAAGATTTAACGGATTTGTTTTTACCCGTAAAAATAAATGGTGATGTGGCTTTGTTAAAAATCATCTTAAAGTTGATGAAAGAAAAGGAAGATGCAGAACCTAATAGCGTTTTCGATCATCAATTTATTGAAGAAAAAACCGCCGGTTTAGAAGAGTTATTAAAAAATTTAGACACCTATTCTATTGATGAATTATTACCACAAACAGGTTTAACATTAGATAAAATTAAAGAAACTACAGCCCTCATTATCAATAATAAAAATATTATTATCTGTTGGGCAATGGGCTTAACGCAACATAAAAACGGAGTGGATAATATCCGCGAAGTTGTAAACATATTATTACTAAAAGGAAGCATTGGTAAAAAAGGAGCAGGTACTTGTCCGGTTCGTGGACACTCTAATGTACAGGGAGACAGAACCATGGGGATTTGGGAAAGACCTCCCGCTTCATTTTTAGACAATTTAGAAAAAGAGTTTCAATTTAAAGCACCAAGAAAATTTGGTTTTGACGTGGTTGAATCTATAGAAGCCATGCATAAAAAAGAAGCAAAAGTATTTTTTGGAATGGGCGGTAATTTTATTTCTGCAACACCAGATACTACTTTTACGGCAAATGCTCTAAGAAACTGTAGCTTAACCGTGCAAGTATCTACCAAACTAAACAGAAGTCATTTAATTACAGGTAAAAAAGCAATAATACTGCCTTGTTTAGGAAGAACAGAAAAAGATTACCAAGCTACAGGAGAACAATTTGTATCCGTAGAAAATTCTATGGGAGTTGTACATCAATCTAAAGGAACTTTAGAACCTTGTTCTAAAAACTTATTAAGTGAAACCGCTATTGTGGCGGGTGTTGCCAATGCAACTATTAAGAATACAACAACCAATTGGTCTGAATTAATTTCTAATTACGACTTTATTCGTGATAAAATTGAAGCAACCATTCCTGGTTTTAATGATTTTAATACCCGCGTAAGAATTAAAGGTGGTTTTTACTTGCCAAACAATGCAAGAGAAAATGATTTTACCCCTACAAAAACAGGAAAGGCTAATTTTAGCATCAATAGACCTTCTGAAATTGAGTTAGAAAATAACCAATTTATGATGATGACGATTAGAACTCATGATCAATACAACACCACTATTTATGGTTTAGATGACAGATATAGAGGGGTTTTAAATGAAAGAAGAATTATCTTTATGAATACAGATGATATGAATTCATTACATTTAAAAAAATTAGATTTGGTAGATTTAACAAGTCATTTTAATAATGAAGAAAGAGAAGCCAAAGGTTTTTTAGTAGTTCCTTATGAGATTCCTAAACAATGTACAGCTACTTATTTTCCAGAAGCAAATGTTTTAGTGCCTTTAAAAAGTAAAGCAGATATTAGCAATACACCTACCTCTAAAACTGTAATTATTACCATCAAAAAAAGATAAAATTAGCTTATGAAAAAGTTTATATTCTTATTAATAACGCTTATTTCTTTTCAAGCATTATTTTCTCAAACAGAAAATATTCCTGAAAGAATTACTCAAAAAGGGTTTGCCAAAATAGATTTTCTTTCTATAAAAATGCCGCCTCCAGAAGATATTGGAACTACTTTTAATGAACCAAATATGGGGTTTACGGGTATCCATTATAATTTATTTTTAAATGAATCTTTTTACACAGGTGTTGGCCTTTATGGCTCTATTTCTGGCATTAGAGGTGGCTTTTTTACTTTAGGAATTAATGCAGGTCTAAAAAAATATTTTTCTAAAAAATTATATATCGATACAGGTTTTCACTTTGGTGGTGGTGGTGGCGCTGGTGCTCCCGATGGTGGTGGCGCTTTCATTTTGCCTCATGCTAATTTAGGGTATCAATTTAAAAACTTCTCTTTAAATGGAGGTTGGAGTTATGTTAACTTTTTTGACGGTGGAAGAATTAAAGGACATCAACTAAATATTGGATTAGAAATTCCTTTAGATTTTGAATATGCAAATTATAAGCATACAGAAAAAGAATTTGGTTTGGATAATTTTGAAAACACAAATTGGAATCAAAATCCGAAACAAAATTCCTTGATGGTTCATTTTAACAATTTAAAAGTTTTAAGTGAAGCAAATTCTACTACTGGAGAAGTTTTAAAAGGAAAAACAATAAAATTAGCTGGTTTTGAATTCACGTCTTACCTTAATGACAATTGGTTTGCATTTTTAAAAGTAGATGGTGCCTACGATGGTATTAGAGCAGGTTACATGGACGTCTTTTTAGGTGGAGGGTATCATTTATCAATGAATAAAAACAGAACCAATATCTTAGCTAAATTAGGTTTTGGTGCTGGTGGTGGTGGTGGTGTAGATACAAAAGGTGGTTTTTTATTTTACCCAGATATATCCATAGAACAGCAGTTATTCAAAGATATTTATGTTTCCGTTAATAAAGGATATTTATTAACACCTAATAAAGATTTTTATACCTCAACATTTGGAGTCGGAATTAAATACTACATAGAACGAAATGGTACAAAAAAAGACCACAATTCTTTTACAAAAGGAAAGTTTAAAGGATTTGATGTTATTGTAAAACAAGACCTGTACTTTAATGCTAAGAGGATAGAAGACCCTACGGAACACATGCATCAAATTTCTTTGCAAATAAATTTAGATTTAAACAAACATCTTTTTGTTGCAGGACAAACCTCTTTTGCAAACTTTGGTAATGCAGGTGCTTATGCAGAAGGTTTGGTTGGTTTAGGTATAAAACCAAAGCCTTTCTTTAATAATTCTACCTCTATTTTTACACAAATTTTAGGTGGTGCAGCAGGTGGAGGAAATATTAGCACAGGCCAAGGTTTTATTATAAAACCAAGTTTAGGTTTAGATTATAAACTTTCTAATACGTTAAACTTTAGAGCTGCCGCTGGTTATGTAAAAGCAAAAGGTGGAGAGTTAAGTAGTCCTTTTATCAATTTAGGACTAAAGTATAACATCTCATTTTTAAAGTTAAAATAATTAAAAATAGGGTTGGTTAAAATATTTTAAGCAACCCTATTCATTCGTTAACCTTTATTAAAACGCTCTACTTATATAGCAGTTTCTAAATATTTTACAACAAAATCAATTTGTTCTTTTGTTGTATATTTTGAAAAAGAAAAACGAATAGACGTTTTATCCGCATCTGCGTCACTTAAAATCGCTCTTAATACGTGAGAGCCTTTATTGCTTCCGCTTTGGCAAGCACTTCCTCCAGAAACAGCAATTCCTGCCATATCTAAACTAAATAACAACATATCATTTGTAAAAGGAAAACGCACATTTAAAATTGCATAACTACTTTTTTCTATATCGGATGAAAGTCCGTTAAACTGAATCTTTTCGGATATACTTTGTAGTTCAAAAATAAAATACTTTTTTAAATTTTCTATGTAAACTTTATCTTCCTCTAAATTAGAAACAGCAATTTCTAATGCTTTTTCCATCCCTAAAATAGCATGTACATTTTCTGTACTAGACCTTGCGCCCATTTCTTGTTCGCCACCATGTAACATTGGTAAGATTCCAAATCCTTTTCTAAAAAAAGCAAAACCAACTCCTTTTGGTCCATGAAATTTATGTGCGCTTGCTGCTATAAAATCAACTGGTATTTTTTGTAAATCAAGCGGATAATGCCCTATCAACTGAACGGTATCCGAATGAAATAAAGCCTTATTATTTTTACAAATATCAGCAATTACATCTATTTCTAAAATGTTACCAATTTCATTATTGATCAACATTAAACTTACCAATGTTTTTTCTTTTGATGTTGATAAAAGCTGTTCTAAATGCCCTGTATCAACAGTTCCAAATTCATCAACATTAACATAATCTACAACTAGGTTATGTGCTTCTTTTAAATAAGTACAAGTATGTAAAACTGCATGATGCTCTATTTTAGAAGTAACAATTCTTCGCACTCCTAAATTAAAAACAGCATTGTGTAAAATTAAATTATCTGCTTCTGTACCACCTGCTGTAAAAATAATTTCGCTAGCAGTTACATTAAAATGTTTTGCAATATTTTTTCTAGCAGTTTCTACTGCCGATTTAGCTTTTCTTCCAAATTGATGTATTGAAGATGGATTACCATAATTTTGCTTCATAGAAGAGTAAATTACCTCTATAACTTCTTCATCAATTTGTGTGGTAGCTGCGTTGTCTAAATAAACCGTTTTCATACTGTAAAATTACAATTAATTAGCGTTCTGAAAAACATAAACTTCTGTTGCTCCTAAACCGTATTTTTTATAGGAAGCATCATAAAATTGAACCGGATATTTATTTAATAATCGTTGAAGCTCTGACCTTAAAACTCCTTCACCAACTCCATGAATAAAAACTATTTTAGGAATTCGTTTAGAAATAGCAAACTCAATTTTATTTTTTGCAGTATCTAACTGAAGGTTTAACATGTCGTAATTATCCATGTTTCTTGTAGATTTTGTTAATTTACTAATATGTAAATCAACCTCTAAAATTATTTCCTTTTTTTCTTTTTTAAACAAGCTTTTCTTTGGCTTATTTTGAGCAATTTTATCCTTTAGTAGTGCATTGTTGATATCACTAAATTTAGAGAGTTCATGTTGCTCTATTCCAATTCTTACTAATTCAGACGAATTGAACTTAAAAACCATGCCATCGCTAGTTTCAATCGAAATTTCATCACCCATAATATGGATGACTTTTCCTTTTAAAACATCATCTAAAACCGCCACTTTATTTCCAATTTCTAAACACATTCTTAACCTTGTATTAATTTGTTTTCAGTTTTTAAGATAGTATATTTGAGACAAAAATAACAAGATGATTAAGACTTCAGCTATTTCTACAAGAAAATTCTTTACAAATGCTCACAATAAAATTACATTAAGTGAAGGCAGAAAGAATTTATTGTTAGAAATTTCTGAAACAATTTCTAAAGAATATAAAAGCGAAGGTCTTGTTAATTTAAACTTTATTTGCACACACAATTCTAGAAGAAGTCAAATAGCACAAGTTTGGGCATTTTTTGCAGCCCATTATTTTGACCTAAACATTTATAGTTTTTCTGGCGGAACAGAAGTAACTTCTTTTTATAGAAACACCATAAAAACATTACAAAAAGCTAGTTTTTCTTTTAATTTAGAAGATTTTTCGCATCAAAACCCAAAGTATCTTATTTCTTTTGATGAATCACCTAAAACAATTTTAGGTTTTTCTAAAAGATATGATCATGTAGATAATAAAAAACCTTTTATAGCAATAACTACTTGTAACAACGCCGATACAAAATGTCCTTTTATAGCAGAAGCTATTTATAGATTTCACTTACCCTTTGTAGACCCTAAACCTTCTGATGGAACTCCATTACAGAAAGAAACTTATCTAAATACAAACCAACAAATTGCAGGTGAAATCTATTTTATTTTTGCAGAAGTAAAAAAAGCACTCCTTTAAACTTTTAAATTTTTATCATACGGAATACGATCTAAAATGTGATTGATAACATTTACGCGTGCTTCTGTTTTTCTATTTGCTCTAATTATTTTCCAAGGAGAAATTGCAGTATTTGTTTTTTCGAACATTGCATTTTTATACTCGGTATATTCATCCCAAAAATCTTGTGCTTTTTCATCTAGTTTTGTCATTTTCCATTGTTTTAATGGATTGCTTTTAATGTCTTCAAAACGTTTTGCTTGTTCTTTTTTAGAAATAGACATATAAATTTTAACTACATGAATTCCAGATTCTAAAATCATTCTTTCAAAATCATTTACCTGATTCATAAAAATCTGATACTCTTCTTGAGTACAAAATCCGTTTACGGGTTCAATAACCGCTCTATTGTACCAGCTTCTATCAAAAAAAACAATTTCACCAGCTTTTGGTAATTGCTCTATATATCTTTGAAAGTACCATTGTGTTTGCTCGTCTTCTGTTGGTTTTGGTAATGCAACAATACGCATATGACGAGGATTAATACGTTCTGTTAACCTTCTAATTGCCCCACCTTTACCTGCAGCGTCTCTACCTTCAAAAACAACAATTATTCTTTCTTCTTGATTAATTGCCCAAGTTTGTAAACGAATTAACTCTACTTGTAACTTTTCTAGTTTACGTTGATAATCTACATATCTAATTGCTCTACCAATATTTAACGGTTCTTTAGACAACAACGCTAATAAGCCTTTTTTAGAATTTAACTTCTTTAAATTTTTAGGTGATATTTCCATATTAAATTTAATCTATATTAGTATTAGATCTATAATAACGCATTACAACATTAGGATCTGGGTTTAAAACTGTTTTTGAGTCTTCTTTTTCATCATAATCAAACATAGATAAAACATGTCTAATAGCTTCTAATCTTGCTACTTTTTTATCATTCGTTTTAATCATCATCCAAGGGCTGTATGAGGTATGAGTTTTAGAAAACATTTCTCTTTTGTAGTGAGTGTATCTATCCCAAAGAATTTGACCTTGCTTATCTACAGGACTAAATTTCCATCTTTTTAATGGATTTTCTTTTCTGCCTTCAAAACGTTTTAATTGCTCATCTTTAGATATAGAAAGCCAAAATTTAATGATTACCACACCATCTTCGTACATCATGTGCTCAAACTCTGGCACTTGCACCAAAAACTCTTTATATTGTTGGTCTGTACAAAACCCCATAACAGGTTCTACAACCGCTCTATTATACCAGCTTCTATCAAAAAAAACAATTTCTCCTGGGTTTGGTAATTCTTTTATATAACGTTGAAAATACCACTGCCCTTTTTCTATTTCGGTAGGTTTATTTAAAGCCACCAACCTACTAGAACGCGGGTTTAAATGCTCCATAAATCTACGAATATTACCACCTTTACCAGCTGCATCTCTACCTTCAAAAATAATAGCAACCCGCTTGTTGTTATTAGATATCCAACGTTGTAATTTAACCAACTCTATTTGAAGCAATCTTAACTCTTCATTATACTGAAGTGTTTTTTTTACTTTGTTATAAGTCTCGTTTTTATCCGCTATAAGCGCCAGAAGTTCTTCTGTATTTTTAGCACTTTGAAAGTCTGCTGCAGTTAATCCTTTTTTTGTCTCCATTCATTCTTTTTACTTGGTCTAAAAATAACTACTTTTTTTTAGAAATCCATAAAAAAAACATCATTTTAAATAAGTTATTTTATATTTGCTATCTATGAAAAATTTCATCTTTGTTCTTGCACTATTTACCTACTCTGTTATTATTGCACAAGAAAAATTTTCAAAAGAAATTAGTTTTAGAACAGACAATGATTTGTATGTTTCTGCAACTAGAGACAGGTATTATACTAGTGGAGTTTTTTTAGAATACAGATATCTTTCGAGCAAAAAAAATGAATCTTTAGAAAAGCGAATTTTTGAATGGAAAATTGGTCATGAAATGTACACACCGTACAAAGCTACGGTTGAAAACATGAATGAACACGACAGACCTTTTGCAGGCTACTTATATGGAGGCTTTAAAATACAAAGAGTCTATAAAAGCAATCAAATTTTTAATACTTCTGCACAAATTGGTGTTATTGGCGCTGACTCTTATGCCGAGGAATTACAAGAATTTATACATGATATTTATGGTTTTAAAAAAGCCGTAGGTTGGCAATATCAAATAAAAAATGCTTTTGCACTAAACTTTAATGCAGAATACTTAAAAACCCTTGCAACAACCAATGATAATAACTTAGATATTACTTGGGTTAATACGTTAAATGCTGGTACTGTTTATACAAATATTGCCTCTGGTTTTTACAGTAGAATTGGTTTAAAACCACTGCAAAATTTAACAAACTCAATAGCATTTAATACCAATTTAAATGATGACAAAACAAGTAATTACAGAGAAATAGAAAGTTTTTTCTTTGTTAAACCAATGTTACGTTATGCATTTTATGATGCAACCTTACAAGGCAGTTTTTTAAACAAAACAAGCCCAATTACAAAAAACATTATGCCTTTTGTTTTTGATATTGAAGTTGGTTTAAAATTTACTGCTAATCGATTTAATTTTGGTTACAGTTTTAACTACAACACAAGTAAGTCTAAAGATTTAAGATTTACGTATGGTCATAGATACGGCAGCGTTATCATAAATTATTTAATACGTTAATCATTAAAAAATTCGTCTTTAAAACCAATTAAATATAATTTTTCTTGCGCTCTTGTTAATGCTGTATACAACCATCTAAAATATTCTTTAGATACACCTTCGGGTAAATAAGGCTGCTCTATAAAAACCGTTTTCCATTGTCCTCCTTGAGATTTATGGCAGGTCATAGCATACGAAAACTTTACTTGCAAAGCATTAAAGAAAACATTCTTTTTAATTTCCATAAACTGTTTAGACTTTGATTTTAAGTGGGCATAATCTTCTTTTACCGCTTGATACAGTTTATTGGATTCGTCGTAAGTTAACGATGGAGATTCACTAGTTAAAGTATCTAATAATAAAACGGTTTCGAAAGGTTGCATGTCTGGATAATCAATCATCCTTACTTCTACTTCTGCAAATTTAAAGCCGTATAATTCTTTAATAGAAAATATTTTTAATACTTCACAAATATCGCCATTGGCAATAAAACCTGCGGTTGAATTTTCTTTTAACCAGAAATAATTATTTTTAACCACCATTATAAAATCACCCGCAGAAATTTCATTTTCTTGCCCACGAATATTCATTCTAATTTGTTGGTTGTATTGATTTGCTCTTTTATTAGATCGCACAATAAAAGCAGTATCTTCTATACCTCCACTATCATAAGCCGTTACCAAAGCATCTTCTATATCATAACCATCATCTAATCTTACAATATCCGGAAAATCAATATCAAACTTAAAGTTAGTGGTATCGTTTTGTATCATCAATCGTAATAAAGTAGCGTTTGCAAGAATTCCAGAATCTTCATGCTGACGCATCACTTCATCTAATTCTATTTCTGTAACATTTTTATGAAAATCATACATTAATGTATCTTGCTCTAAAGCAGGACTAATATTTAATTTTACAGGCGGAAGCTGTGCCGTATCTCCTATAAAAATCAATTTACATTGATGACCAGAATATACATATCTAATTAAATCGTCTAATAAAGAACCAGAATCAAATAATTGTTGATTTTGTCTACTATCAGGAATCATGGAAGCCTCATCTACAATAAAAATTGTATTTCTATGCTTATTGGGCTGTAAAACAAAACCAACACCACCATTTGCCTGTTTTTTAGGGAAATATATTTTTTTATGAATTGTAAATGCAGGTCTTTTAGAATAAACAGCAATCACTTTAGCCGCTCTACCTGTTGGCGCTAATAAAACTGCTTTTTTATTTATAGTTTTTAAACTATTTACAAATGCACTAATGGTAGTTGTTTTTCCTGTACCTGCATACCCTTTTAATAAAAAGAGAGCATCAGTATCCTCACTAAAACTAAAATCGCTTAAAAGGCGTAATAATTTATCTTGCTTAGAAGTAGGTGTAAAATGAAATTTTTTCAGTAATTCTCCGTAAAAATCGGTTGTTTTATTTATCATATAAAAATTAATACCACAAAGATACATTGATTTGTAAATAAAAGTTTTTATCATAAAAAAAAAAGTGTAAATTTGCCTTAAGACTATTAAAATAAATATACGTAAAATGGGATTACTTGGAATGATTTTGGCAGCTGTTATAGTTGCAGTATTACTAGCTATTGTTATAGTTAAATTTTTACCGTTAAAATTAAGATGGATTGCATCTATTTTACTTTTAGGTTTAACAGTATTCTTGGTTTATAAAATATATTACGGTATTATGGAACCGATTATTTTTAACAAAAATAAAGTTATCAAATACAGTAAAGTTATTCAAAACTTAAAAATAATTAGAGATGCAGAAGTAAAGCATTTTGAAGTTACCGGAAAGTATACAAAAGACAAAGCAGCTTTAATTCAATTTATTGATACTGCAAAATTAGCTTTAACAGAAACTAAAACTATTGTAGAAAAAGAAAACAGAGGTGGTGGTATTATTATTGATGTTGAAAAAAGACAAACAGATACTATTGGATACGAACCTGTTTCTAAATACTTTAAAGGTAAAAACTACAAAGAAATGTTTAAAATTCCTGGTGTAGAAGGTAAAGAGTTTGAAGTTGAGGTAGGAACTGTAGAAAAAGTACCTGGTATGGTTGTACCAACTTTTTATGTAAAATCTCATAAAACAGACATTTTAAAAGGAATGGATGAATCTCTTCTAAAACAAGAATTAGAACAATTAGCTACAGATCAAATTAAAGGTGAATTTGTTTCTGTTGGTTCTTTAGACGAAGTTTCTACAGGTGGTAACTGGCCTCCTTTTTATGACAAAGACGGTGATAAAAACGAATAGTACAATTACATTAGAACACTCAAAAGATACAAAGTTATCCATCCAATTTAATTTGGATGGATTTTCTTTTTGTATCACAAATGCAACAACAAAAGAAACCATCTATTTTTCTGAATACGTATTTAATGAAAAACAAGTAACTCCAGAAAATCTTTTAAAAAAAATAGAAGAAATCTTTAAAACAGATACACATCTACAAAAAGACTTTTCTTCTGTTTTAGTGGTACATCAAAACAATTTATTTACACTTGTACCTACACCTTATTTTTCTGAAGATAAACTCTCTGAATACCTTAATTTTAATATTAAAACATTAGCTACAGATTTTATTGCTTTTGATGATATCGAAAACTGCAATGCTAAAAATGTATATGTGCCTTATGTAAATATTAATAATTATTTATTTCAAAATTTTGGAGAGTTCGAATACAAGCATCATTTCACTATTTTAATTGAAAAATTAATTTTAAAAAATAGTAGTGATGAAAAAAAAGTATTTATAAATGTCTCTAAAAATAATTTTGATATCGTTGTACTACAAAACAAACAATTAGAGTTTTCGAATTCTTTTTATTTTGATACAAAAGAAGATTTTATCTATTACATCTTATTTACTTTTGAACAATTAAAATTAGATGTAGAAAAAACACCACTTTCTTTTATTGGTGATATTGAAAAAACATCTGAAATTTATAAAATAACCTATCAATATATTAGAAATGTATCTTTTCTAGAAAGCAATAATAAAATTTTTAATCAATTAGATGTATCTAAACATTCTAATTACATCCTTTTAAGTTCATGAGAATAATTTCTGGAAAACACAAAAGCAGACGTTTATCAGCGCCTAAAAACTTACCTGTTCGTCCTACAACAGATATGGCAAAAGAATCGTTGTTTAACATCTTAAACAACACGTACTACTTTGATGGTATTTCGGTTATCGATCTTTTTTCTGGTACAGGAAACATTAGCTATGAATTTGCTTCTAGAGGTACAAAAGATATTTATGCAATTGATGCACATTTTGGCTGTATAAAATACATCAACGAAACATCAAAAACATTAGATTTACCTATAAACACCTTTAAAAGTGATGTTTATAAATTTTTAGAAAAAACCTCGCTACAAGCAGATGTTATTTTTGCAGATCCTCCTTATGATTTTGATGAGGAACAATTTTTAAAAATAGTAGATTTGGTTTTTACAAGAAACCTACTTAAAGAAGAAGGTGTGTTAATTGTAGAGCATTCTAAACATACCGATTTATCTAAACACAAAAACCATAGTTACGACAAACGTTATGGTGGAAATGTATTTAGCTTTTTTGAAAACGAATAAACAATAGCATTTTAGTATAAAAAAAGAAGACGCTTTAAAGAGACAATATTTTGACTTTTAGAGCGTTTTTTTTTATCCAAAGAAATAAAAAACAGTTACAAGAGTGATTTTATAATATCAGAAACGGTAACTCCTTCTGCTTCTGCTTTGTAATTCTTTACAATTCTATGTGACAAAATAGGAACCGCAACGGCTTTTACATTTTCTATATCGGGAGAAAATTTACCATTAATTGCTGCATGTGCTTTTGCTGCTAAAATTAAATTTTGAGAAGCTCTTGGACCTGCTCCCCAATCTAAATAAGATTTTACTAACTCTGTAGCTTCTTTAGATTTAGGCCTTGTTTTACCTACTAATCGAACCGCATATTCTATAACATTATCCGCAACAGGTATTTTACGTATTAGTTTTTGAATTTCAACAATTTCTTGCGCAGAAAATAAAGGGTTTATCGTTTCTTTTTTATTTCCTGTTGTACTTTTTACAACCTCTACCTCTTCTTTAAAAGAAGGATATTCTAAATAAATTGAAAACATAAAACGATCTAATTGTGCTTCTGGCAAAGGATAAGTTCCTTCTTGCTCAATTGGGTTTTGTGTTGCCAATACAAAAAAAGGCAAATCTAACTTGTAATGATTCCCAGAAACCGTTACAGAACGCTCTTGCATAGCTTCTAATAATGCTGCTTGCGTTTTAGGAGGCGTTCTATTAATTTCATCAGCAAGAATAATATTAGAAAAAATAGGCCCTTTAATAAATTTAAAATGTCTGTTTTCATCTAAAATTTCACTTCCTAAAATATCAGAAGGCATTAAATCGGGTGTAAATTGTATTCTTTTAAAGTTTAAACCTAACGCATCAGAAACGGTATTAACCAACAACGTTTTTGCCAAACCTGGCACACCAACTAATAACGAGTGCCCGCCACAAAAAACAGATAACAAAGTAAAATCTACAGCTTCATGCTGACCAATAATTACTTTTGCAATTTCTGCTTTTATGTTTTTAAATTTAGCTACTAAATCAGTTACTGCTTTAACGTCAGACATTATTTATTTACTTCTTTTTTCCAGTTTTTTTCAAAAGTACAATTGCTATGAGTAGGACCTATGTTAATGTACGTATCCTTTATTTTTTCTTTAGACCATTTAGTAATGGTTTCTTCTTTCTTTTTTTGAAGTGCTAATTGTTGTACTTTAACGTAATCTTCTACAAGATCGGCAACATGCGTATCTGTTCTATCTTTCATTAAAATAAACTTAAACATTTTATCTCCAGATCTTTCTTCATCATAAAAAGGTTCTGTCATTTCTCCTTTTTTAAGATCACTTACTCTAGCATAAAATGCAGGATCCATTCTTGTTAAATCAAATTTAGATTCTCCTGTAGATGGATTAATAATAAGACCTCCATTGTTCTTCGTTTCATCGTCATTAGAGTATTTCTTAACCGCTTCTGCAAAAGTTAAGTCACCCGCTCTAATTTCTTTAATAATATTTTCTGCCTTATCCTTAATCTCATTCATCTTCTCATCTGGCACTTTTGGCTGCATTAATATATGTGATGCAACTCTTGTATTACCTTTTATAGCATGTAATTGCATAATATGATATCCAAATTGGGATTTAAAAGGTTTAGAAACTTGACCAACATCTAAAGTAAAAGCCATTTCTTTAAATTCTTTAATAAAACTAGACTCTTTAGTTACAGTATACTCACCACCATTACTTGTAACTCCAGGATCATCTGAGTTAATAATTGCTTTCATTCTAAAATTAGACCCTTCTTCAATTTCTTTTTTTAATGCATTTAATTTAGCAATAACTCTATCTGTTTCTTCTTTAGTAGGTATTGCTTTGATAACTATTTGCGCCAATTCTATTTCTGCAGGAAACTGAGGCAACTCTCCTTTTTCTTTTAATCCATTAAAATACAAACGCACTTCTTCTGGAGTAACATCTATTTTTTCTGTAATTTTTTGCTGCTCTTTTTCTATTAAAATATTTTCTGTTTGAACGGTAGTTAATTCCTTTTTTAAATCATCTAAATCATTAAAACCATACGCCTTAATTACTTTTTCTACGTTACCATACTGTTGCGTAAAGTACTGTATACTTCTATCTACTCTCGCAGAAACTTCTGCGTCAGAAACGGTAACACTATCTACAATTGCATGATGCGCTAATAATTTTTGCTGCATTAATTCTTCTAGCATTTCACAATCTGTAATGGTTACTTTCCCTTCACTTCTTAACTCTACTTCTTGCTTAAATTTAGCAATATCAGATTCTAGCACAATGTTTTTACCAATAACAACTGCTACTCCGTCTATTTTTACTTTTTGTGCAGAAGTTTGCAACCCTAAAAAACCTAAGAAAAAGGTAAAAGTTAATACTTTAATATATTTTGAAATTGTTTTTCTGTGTTGCATCTTTTACTATTATTTTTTCTATCTCTCTTAATAATTCAATTTTACGTTTATGTAAAATCATTTGTTCTATTGTTGGTGTAATATAACTTAACGGCGCAATAGAATTACGCTCTAAAACGTCTTTTATAGCCACCAAATATAAACCTATTGAATCTTGTTTTTCGATGAATTTTGTTTTTTTTAACAGTTTTTCCTTTGAAAAAGGAAGTTTTAACAAAATGTTATCTAATTGAGTCCAAATGGAATCGTTAAATTGATGAAATTTAAAACTTAATTCTTTTTTTTCTAACTTCTCCAAGTCATTAATACTATCCGATTTAAAGAGTTTTATAATTTCCTTTTTATCTTTTATATTATTATCTACATAAAGATATTTTATTTTAATTAGTTCTTCATTTAATTTAAAATTCTCTTTATTTAGCAAATAATAGGTCGTTAATTCTTCCTCTGAGATAACGGTATCTAATTGCTGTTTTACCAATTCTTCTTTATAGTTATTAATTAAAAGACTTTCTTTATAATCTTTAACTAAGTTATCTATTTGCGTAACGGTTTCTAAAGAACTGTTATTCTTAGCTTTTTCTAGTAAAAGCCTTTTAATTGCCCAATCTTGAATGTAGCTTTTTACTAAAATAACACTATCTAATTTATTAATATTTTTAGGCAATATATTTACTAAATCTTTTCTAAAAAGTTTTTCTGTATTTACAATAGCCACAATTTCTGAGGTACTACTCTCCTTCTCTTGCATTTTAAAATAATCGCAAGAAGTAAAAAGAATAACAGAGAACAAGATAGCTATATACTTCATTATTTATTTTCGTAAAATTTAATTAATTTTTTTAACTGCTTTTTATCTACTTTAATTTTACTTTTCTTTCTTAAATCTGCAATCCAGTTTTTCTCTAAAAAGTTTTGATAATCATTAATAACCTGACCTTTTATACTTTTTAAATCTGTTGTTTTATAATTAGTTGCATTTGTTTTAAAATAGGTTTGTAACCCTAAAGTATCTTTAGATGATTGATTCCAAATTTTTTCTTGCATTAATTCAAAAAGCAACAAACCATCTTCATACTCCTTTAAAGTATAAGCATATTCTGGCTCTCTATTTACCAAATCTTCTTTATAATATTCTAATATTTCTTTCTCCTTAAACATTTCATATAGTTTAAAAACAGGAAATTGCCTTCTGTTTCTAATATACTTTACAAAAGCTTCTTGTGTTATATTTTTATTGTTAATTGCAAGAATTGTATGTTGCAGAGAATCTTTAGGCAATCCTCTTATGTTTTTTTTATCTAGTATTTTTTTAGCCTCTTCAAATTCTGTAATTGTATATTCTTTTTTTAATTTATTTATAACAGCTTTTTCAGACAACTCCATTCTAGAGCTTGTTTTTACTTTCGATTTTAAATCTTTTTTCATTTCTTCAAAAGATTTAATAGGATGTTTCTTTAATAGCTTAACAATATGCCAACCAAAACGAGTTTTAAAAGGTTTAGAATACTCATTTACTTTCTCTAAACCAAATGCAGCATCATCAAATGATTTCACCATTCTTCCCGCAGCAAATTTACCCAAGCTACCACCACTGTTTTTAGATCCTGGATCTTCGGAATACTGTTTGGCTAAATCATCAAATTTTTCATTATTATTTAATTTAGTATAAACACTATCTATTCTTACTTTACCTATTAAGGTTGTATCTGCCACTAAAATATGAGCAGCTTCAATTTCTCCTTTAGATTCCTTTAAATCATCAACTTGTACAATATGATACCCAAATTGCGTTTTAAAAGGCATCGAAATATCACCAACTTTGGTTGTGTAAGCAGCAACTTCAAATGGATATACCATATTAAAAGCAGAGAAATAACCTAAATTACCACCATTCCCTTTTCTACCTGTTTTAGGATCGTCTTTTGCAGATCTATCTTCTGAATACTGAGCTGCAATCGTTTCAAATTTTTCGCCATTTAAAATTCTTTCTCGTAATTTTAAAATCTTATTATAGACTACTAAAGTATCACTTGGTGATGCTTCTCTTGGCAAACGTATTAAAATATGTTTTGCTTTAACTTGATATTTGGTTCTAAAGTAAGCATCTTTAACCAATTGATCTATAAAAGTAGTATCTTGTAAATAAGGCGCAGAAAGTTGATTTTTATAAGTCTCCATTTCCCTTTTATAAGAAGGCAACGTGTCTAATTTAATAGCATACGCCTCTTTAACTTTTAGTTTGTAATTTATATACAAATCTAAATTTTTGTTGATGCTTTTTGCTTCTTCATTATCTATAGCGTCTAAATTTTTTTCATAGACCCTTTTAAATTCAGAAACGGTTGTTTTTTCACCATCTATTGTGAGTAATGTTTTATCTTTTTTCTGAGCAAAGGCAGCTATTGATAAACTTAATGCAAATAATAAAACTATTTTTTTCATAACGTACTTCATTATAATGATATAATCCCTTTAATGCTTTCTGCTTTTAAATAATAAGAAATTACTTTATCTGAACTTTCTATCTTTAATACGATAGAAACACTCACATATTTTCCTGTCTTAGATTTTTTTGTATTTATAACAGCGCCAGTATTATTAAATAAATCTTCTACTTCTTGCACCTGATTACCATCTGTAGGTACAATAAATTTATACATATAATCTGCCGGAAAGGTAGTAGTATCATCTAATTGAACCTTTAACTTTGCATAAAACTCTTTTTTATCACTCATAAAAACACTTTCTTAAATATAAATTAATTACAAATAACAAGACACAAAATTACATTAAAAATTAGTTTTATAAAGGGAATCATTTATTTTTGTGAAATGCAGCAAAAAATAGTCTTAATTGGTGGACCAGGAACAGGGAAAACTTCAGTAATAAATGAATTAATAAAGAGAGGGTATTTTTGTATGCCAGAAATATCTAGAGAAGTTACTTTAGAAGCTCAAAAAAAAGGAATAGACCAATTGTTTTTAACAGAACCGCTATTGTTTAGTAAAATGCTTTTAGAAGGTAGAGAAAAACAATACTTAACAGCTAGTAAAAATAATGAAGAACTTGTTTTTTTTGATAGAGGAATCCCTGATGTTCATGCCTATATGGATTACTTTAAAACAGCATATCCAGCTACTTTTTTCGAAAAAAGTAATCTTTATAAATATACCAAAATTTTTCATTTTTCCCCTTGGGAAGACATCCATACAACAGATAATGAACGCTATGAGTCTTTTGAAGAAACCATGGAAATTGATCGTTTTTTAATGAAATCTTATACAGATTTAGGCTACACCATTATCAACATTCCCTTTGGTACTTTAAAAGAAAGAACCGATTTTGTAATTAATTCGCTTGCTTGCGATTTATGATTTCGCCTAAAGAAATATTAAAAGAATATTGGGGGTATTCTACATTTAGATCACAGCAAGAAGAAATAATTACTGCTGCTCTAGCTCAAAAAGATGTCATTGCATTGTTACCAACAGGTGGCGGTAAATCTATCTGTTTTCAAGTACCTGCAATGGCAAAAGAAGGTGTTTGTTTGGTAATTTCTCCATTAATAGCCTTAATGCAAGATCAAGTAGAAAACTTAACCGAAAAAGGAATTAAAGCAACAAGCATTAAATCTGGTGCTACACAAGATGAAATTATTATGTTATTTGATAACATAAAATTTGGAGGCATTAAATTCTTATATATTTCTCCCGAAAGATTACAATCATTTTTTATTCAACAAAAAATAAAAGAATTAAATATTAATTTAATTGCTATTGATGAAGCACATTGTATTTCTGAATGGGGCCACGACTTTAGACCCTCTTACAGAAATATTAAAATTTTAAGAGAACTAAAACCAGAGGTGCCTTTTATTGCTTTAACCGCAACAGCCAATAAAAAAGTACTTAATGATATTGCTACAAACCTAACTTTAAAAGAACATATTGTTTTTAAAAAATCCTTTTTTAGAAAAAATTTAGCGTATCAAATATTTACGGTTGAAGATAAATTACAGCGTTTACTTCAAATATTTACCAAAACAAAAACACCCGCAATTGTTTATGTCAATTCAAGAAAAAAGACAGAACAAATTGCGGCTTTTCTAAATGCTAATAATTTTAAAAGTTCTTTTTATCACGGCGGATTATCATCCATAGAAAAAAATATTTCTTTTAACAATTGGATGACAGAAAAAACACCTATTATGGTGGCTACAAATGCCTTCGGAATGGGAATTGATAAAGCAAACGTTGGTTTGGTTATCCATTTAGATTTACCTTCTAGCATAGAGAATTACGTGCAAGAAACAGGTAGAGCTGGTAGAAATAGTACAAAATCGTTTGCCGTTTTGTTATTTAATAAAAGTGATATCTTATTATTTAAAGATCGATTAGAAAAAACATTATTAAGCATTACTGAAATTAAAGAAATTCACAGAAAATTATATCAATATTTTAGAATTGCTTTAGGAGAAATAAGCGAAGAAACTTTTTCTTTTAATCTTTTAGCATTCTGTAAAAAATATAAATTTTCGGTTTTAAAGGTAGATACCGCTCTTAAAATATTAGCAAATAACGGAGTTATAGAAATTAGCAATGAGTACAATAAGAAATCTACGTTATTATTTATTGTACCTAGTAAAACTGTTTTAAACTACTTAGATCAAAATCCTATTATTAAAAAATTTACCAATTCTATTTTAAGAACTTATGCTGGTTTGTTTGAGCAAGAAGTTAAGATTGACGAATTTTTTATCGCAAAAAAAACGAGCCTTACAACGAGCCTTGTTTTATCTAATTTAGAACGTTTACAAAATGATGCTATTATTGAATACAAACCTGTAAAAAATGAAGCTGAACTTACTTTTTTACTTCCAAGAGAAGACAATTATACCATCAATCGATTTTCTAGAGAAATAAAGCAATTTATACATCAAAAAAAGAAAAAAGCAGATGATTTAATTGCCTTTCTAAATAACAATACCATTTGTAGAAGTATTCAGGTTTTAGGTTATTTTGATGAAATAAAAACAGAAAAATGTGGTATTTGTGATGTTTGTATTTCTAATAACAGAAAGCCCTCTAAAAATTTATCATCAGAAATAATTCAACTTTTACAAAAGCAACAAGCTTTATCCTCCTTAGAAATTAGTGCAGCTTTAGTAGCGAATGAAAAAGACATTTTAATACATTTGCGACAATTATTAACGGATGATGTAATTACAATAAATCATCAAAACAAATACCAATTAAACAACTAATTATGAAAGACACGCGTATTGTTTTTATGGGAACTCCAGATTTTGCTGTTACCATTTTAAAGCATTTGGTAGAAAAAAACTATAATGTTGTTGGTGTTATTACAGCAGCAGATAAACCCGCAGGAAGAGGACGTAAGTTAAATGAATCTGCCGTAAAAAAATATGCAACTTCGGTAAATTTACCAATTTTGCAACCTACCAATTTAAAAAACGAAGACTTTTTAACCACTTTAAAAGAGTTAAAAGCAGATTTACAAATTGTAGTGGCTTTTAGAATGTTACCTAAAGTTGTTTGGCAAATGCCAAAATATGGTACTTTTAATCTACACGCTTCTTTATTACCTGAGTATAGAGGAGCAGCACCCATACATTGGGCCATTATTAACGGAGAAACCAAAACAGGCGTTACTACCTTTTTTATTGATGATAAAATTGATACCGGAGAAATTATCTTACAAGAAGAAATACCTGTTTTAGATACAGAAACCGTTGGTACACTTCATGACAAGCTTATGTTTTTAGGCGCCGATTTAGTTGCAAAAACAATAGACTTAATAGCTACCGAAAAAGTAACGACAACAAAACAACCCGATTTAGAAGAAAAATCTGCATCTAAATTAAATCCAGAAAATTGTAGAATAGATTGGACCGACTCTTTAGATAATATTTACAATAAAATTAGAGGCTTAAACCCTTTTCCGGCAGCTTGGACTATTATAAAAAATGGAGAAGAAGAAATAGCAACCAAAATTTATGCAATTCAAAAATCAGAAGAAGAAACACCGCATAACTTTGCGATCGGTAAAATTATAGCCACTAAAAAAGAATTGAAAGTGGCTGTTAATGGCGGTTTCATTATAATTAATGAAATAAAACTATCTGGAAAGAAAAAAATGGAAGCAAAAAGTTTATTAAATGGCTATACATTTTTATCAGAAGCCAATGTCTTCTAAAGCCTTTATCAATAAGGTTTTTATAGATTTTTGTGTTTTACAACTAGCTTTATTAACAATTTAGACATATTTATTAACAAAAAGGTACATTTTTAGCACTCAAATTTGCGTAAACCCTTAATCCATCTATATTTGTTAAGCTTTTAAGCGAAAAAATATTCAATTAATTTAAAAAATTTATTTATTATGAACAAGTCAGATTTAATCGATGCAATGGCTGCTGATGCAGGAATTTCTAAAGTAGCAGCTAAAGCGGCATTAGAATCTTTTACAGATAACGTAACAGCTGCCTTAAAAGGTGGAGATAAAGTTGCTTTAGTAGGATTTGGAACATTCTCTGTATCTAACAGAGCTGCTAGAACTGGTAGAAATCCTCAAACAGGAAAAACAATCGAAATTGCAGCTAAAAACGTAGCAAAATTTAAAGCAGGAGCTGGTTTAAGCGATGCTGTAAACTAAAACCTATTGTTTTAAAGTATATTTAAAAACTCTCTTTTTTAAGGGAGTTTTTTTTTATGAATAATTTTGTTATATTTAACATAATTATTTAAAATCGATAATTTGAAACTAAATAAAGGTAAATTATTAATTGCAGAACCCGCTATTTTAAATGATAGCTCATTTAATAGAACCATTGTTTTACTCACAGAACACACTTGTAACAACTCTGTTGGTTTTATTTTAAACAGACCCTTAAATTATACGATTAACGATTTATTACCAGAAATAGATTGTAATTTCCCTGTTTATCAAGGCGGACCTGTAGAACAAGATAATTTATATTTTGTACATAAAATTCCACAGCTACTCCCAGATAGTATTGAAGTTGCAAATGGCATTTTTTGGGGTGGCAGTTTTGAATGTTTAAAAGATTTATTAAACAATGCAGCTCTAAACACTTCTGACATTCGTTTTTTCTTAGGCTATTCTGGTTGGGAAAAAGAACAACTAGAAGAAGAAATGAATCAAAATTCTTGGTTTGTAGAAGAAAATGATTCTGAAAACATTTTCTCTATGGATGATGAAAGCCTTTGGAAAAACAAACTATTAAAAAAAGGTGGCAATTACAAACTTTGGGCAAATGCGCCTAGCGATTTTAATTTAAATTAAACACCCGTAATTTGCAATACTTTTAAATTACCAGCTATTTTAGACCCGAGCTCTGTTATAAACGTTTTTTTCTTATAACTTGTAACTGGTTGTACCCCAATAATTGCATTTGTTATAAATACTTCATCAGCTTTTTGAATTTCGAAAGGCGATATTGAAGTCTCTTCTAACGTAAAATCTTTGTTTTTAGATATAATTTCAATCACCTTATTACGAGTAATCCCCTTAATACATCCTTCTGTTAAAGCAGGTGTTTTTATAACATTTCCTTTAACTATAAAAATGTTTCCGTTGGTTACTTCTACTACTCCCTTTTTTTCATTTAATAAAATACAGTTGTCTACATCATTTTCATCAGCAAAAATACTCGCCAATGTGTTTAGCATTCTGTTATTGGTTTTTATGGTAGACAAAAGTCCAGAAAAGTTGTAAAAATCTTTATATACATCTAAAGAATACTTTTCTTTAGTTTGATAAGAACTCTCACTAGCCTCTATGGTGTAATCGATTTTATTTGTTTTAGGTGTATAAAGACCACCATCTTTTCTAAAAATGTTTAAACGAACTCTGCACGTATTTGCATCATCAAGAGTAGCAACGGTTTTTAAAATTTCTTGCTCTAAAAATTCTAAGGTAAATTCTAATGGAATTTTCATGCGTAACATTCTCATAGAAGCCATTAATCTAAAATAATGATCTTCCCAAAAAACAACTTTTTTATGCATTACTTTTACGGTTTCAAAAATGGCGTCACCATATTTAAAAGCTCTATTTTCTGAAGACAATTTTACATCTTCTGAATTTAATAATTGTCCATTAAAATTGATCATAAATAAGATTTTTTTTAGCCTTGCAAAATTAATGTATTTAAAATGTTTAAGCATAAAAAAACTCAACAATAATGCTGAGTTTTATAATTAATAAAAAATATTTTTAAGCACCAATGGTATGCCTTAATTCATCTATTTGATTTTCCCATAATTGTTTTGCTTCTTCAACATCATCTTCGTCATCAGCAAAATCTGTAATAACTAGAGAGACGTCTTTAGTTAATGCATCTACTTGAATTTTAATTTCAAAGTAGCTATCATCTCCTTCGCTCTCTAACCATTTAAAACGAATTCTATCATCTGTTTTTTTAGTGATCAATTCTGCAATTTCTTCTTCTCCTTCCCAGGTAAAACTATACTCTTTCCCTCTAGAATTCACTTTATCTGCAAACCATTCTTGTAAATTAGATGGTGATGAGATGTATTGATATAACATGTGTGGAGATGCGTGAATTGATATTTCTAGTTCGAATTTTATTTTATCCATTATTATTTTTCTTAGGCTCACAATATAGTTATTAATTCTTTTTAAAAAAAATTTTAAATAATTATTGCCAGTTAATAAAACTCTACTATCTTTGCAGCCTCAAAACCACGGCGAGGTAGCTCAGTTGGTTAGAGCGCAGGATTCATAACCCTGAGGTCACGGGTTCAAATCCCGTTCTCGCTACAAGCTTAAAGTTAATTAAATCAACGAATTGTGTCTCACAATTCGTTTTTTTTATGTCTACATTTTTCTTACTTTTACAAAGAGTACACGATAAAGTACACGATTGCACTATGAAATTGAACTTTTCTGAATAAAAAAACCCAAAGAAACAACTTCCTTCTTTTAAATAATTTTAAATATTAAACGGTTTAATTGTTTATTATTACAATATCAATAAATGAGAAATTATTACTAGGAACATCAAAAGAGGTACTCTAGTAATATTTTATCCAAGATAAAAATAAATACTCCCGCTCCTTTTAGAGAATATTAACTATATAAACCTAACCTGTTGTACATTTGGTGAAATTCTGTCAATATGAGTCAATTTTACGATTGTAATGCCTAAAATTTGTATCGAGAATACGTATTTTAAATTATTAAATTGTTCTCCATACAATTTTTAGTTCCTCAAAATCACTAGAACTGACATTTTATAGTTAAAAAAAGTATAAATGCGCAACAGGTTAAATCTAATCTTTTTTTATTGTTACTTATAATATTGTTTCTTTTTATAACAATTAATTCAAAAAAAAATGCTATATTTAAACTGCTATAAATTGAATAAGTTTGACATATCCAACAATATTTTTAGAACAAAAAACTCATAGAAAAGAACTTCGACTACTTTTAAAGTTCAATTACAACAATACACTTATTGATGCAACTAGAAAATTAGATGGTGCTCAATGGAGTAAAACGCTACATAGTTGGCACCTTAAATATAGTGAAGAAAACTTAGCTCTTGTTCTAAAAACTTTTAAAGATTTAACAAACGTAAATTCAGATAAGCTCCCTAAAAAGGATTTGTTTAAGAGAAATTTAACTCCTGAAGAAAAAAAACTTCTTAATAATTTTTATCTTTTTTTAAAAGGAAAAAGATATAGTAAAAGTACCATACAAACCTATACTTTTTTTGTTGCTGATTTTATTAATTTTCACACAAATAAATCTCTAGATGAACTTACAAATAGAGATGTAGAGCTTTTTATAGAAAAAGTATTTATAGAGCGAAATTACTCTGTTAGTTCTCAAAGACAATTTATAAGCGCTTTAAAAATTTTTATAATTTTTTATCCTCATACAAAGATTAACGATCTTGTATTAGAAAGACCTAAAAAATCTAGAAAACTCCCTAGTGTATTATCGCAAGAAGAAGTATTAACAATTATACAAATTACTCAAAATTTAAAACACAGAGCTATTTTGGCTTTAATTTATTCTTGTGGATTACGTATAAGTGAGTTAATTAATTTAAAATTAACCGATTTTTATTTAGAAAGAAAACAACTTATTGTAAAAAATGGAAAAGGAAGAAAAGATAGATATGTTAGTTTAGCGGATAGTTTTTTACCTTTATTATCTAATTATTACTATTCATACAAACCCCAATTTTATTTTGTTGAAGGACAAAATGGAGGTAAATATAGTGCAGAAAGTGTACGCCAATTTTTAAGAAAAAGTTGCTTAAAAGCAAATATTAAAAAAATTGTTACTCCCCACACACTTAGGCATAGTTATGCTACTCATTTATTAGAAAATGGAGTAGACATAAGATATATACAATCCCTTTTGGGCCATGCTAAACCAGAAACCACCATGATTTACACTCATGTAAAAAGAAAAGATCTAATGGATATACAAAACCCACTAGATATTGCTTTACAAAAAATAAATAAACATGATAATGAAAACAAAAAACTTTTATTATCCGGAAGAATTTGACCGATAATCAATATATTTGATTGCATATAACACGTTGGCAAACATAAAAATGGAATACAAATTTAGAACGATTTCAATTTTTTATTTTATAACTATACTTTTGACCTTAATTCTTGTTATTGGAATTACGGGAATGAAATTAGTTGGAATAATGGAATCTATCCCAGCATTTTTATTTGTAATTTCAACGTTTATAATATCTTATTTAATTGCTTCTAAATTAACATTCGGAAAAGCACAAATTACATTATCAAATAAAAAAGTGGAATTCTTGTGGGTTGAGAAACCAATTTTGACAATGCAAAAAAATGAATCTGTTAACATAGAAGATATTGAAAGTTGGAAATATAGAACTGAATTTCAATATAGTTATTTTAAGATTTATAATCCTTCAGAAGTTATTACTGTTATGAGACTTCCAAATTGGAATCCTCAAAAAGATGAATTTGAAAATTTCCTATTTACATTTAAAAAAAGAATTGAGAATCTAAACGAAAAAAGAAAACGGAGAACTGAAAACCTGAATGAAAATAAAATTAAAGAAGAAAAAAACGAATTAATAATAGACAAGGAACAAGAACATTATAAATCTAATATTGGGAAAATTTTGTTTTTTATTTATATATTTTCTGGAGTTTTAGGAATTAAATATGTTTACAACAACTGGAATTCTGGAAAATCAAATATAGGAATAATAATATTCGGAATTTTAGGTTGTATTTTTTATATCAGTAAATATAGAAAATTAGGAAATGAAAAATAACGTTTGCCAACACCGTGTATATTTTATTGCTTTCTTTTAGCCAGTTTACGAAAATCCTCGCGGATTTTCTATTCAGTATTTATTTGCTAAATTTACGCTAAACCAACGCAACAAAGCATACACAAACACGTTGTGCGTAAGTTGAAAAAAACTCAAATGAAATAAAGTTGACAACTAATTACCAAAAAATATCTGAAGAAATTAAATTAAAGGATGGATTTTATCATCCCAAATATTCGGCTAAAAGATTAGCGATTTCTGAGGAAGATTTTATTGAAAAAGTCGATAAAGAGCAATTAAAATATGTTGGTCTATTAGATGAACATAAATTAATCAATCAACTACATTCCAAAACAAAAGATACTTTTGATATAATATTAGAAAGCACTTTATTAAATCGTCAGTTTCAAGAAACAAATAATCTTTTATTTTATCATTGGTTTGAAAGAAAGTATAATAAAAATGTTATTAATAATGAAGTATTATATACTCTCAATACTAGCTCTATTATTCCTTGGTATAATAAATTCTCTAAAAAAGACATAAGCGGAAATATTTATGACAAATTAGAAAAGCATTTTGAGTCTTCTCAATTTCCAGGTTTTAGTATATATTATGAATACTACTATAAATTTTTCCCAAACATAGAAAAGTTTACTTTTGAAGAATTTAAGAAAAAGCAATTCTTAAACTATTTGTTAGACTTATTCCCTGAAATAGTTGCAATTGACTATAAAAATAAAAAAAACCTTTGGCGAATTACAGATTCTAAATTAGAATTTTATGGCGATGATGGTCATCATATGACCACAATGGATAGAAACAATACTTATAATGCAGTAACTTATAATAATAATGATTTGCCTTGTTTTTATCCAAGTAAAATAGGTGAAAAAAATTATGAGTATTATAAAATTGATTTACCTGAAACTCACACGCCACTTTTCAAAATTGTAAAATTTAAGATAAGAAGTATCGAAAATGAAATTAGGGAAGAAAGAGAATTACCTAAAATTGGAGAAGGTTGGATATCAGAAACTCTACTATTTTACAAAATAAAAAAGAGTCTAAAAAATTATATTGTAATTCATCACGGAAGTCCTGAATGGCTTGGTTTGCAACATTTTGATATTTTCATTCCCGAATTAAATATAGCAATTGAATATCAAGGTACACAACATCAAAAACCAATTGAATATTTCGGAGGTGAAACAGCATTTAAAAAAGGGCAAGAAAGAGACGAAAGAAAACAAAGATTATGTGAAGAAAATAATTGCACTTTATTTTATGTTTATCCAGATGATGATATTGATAAATTTGTAAATGAACTGAAAGAGAATATTAATAAATTAAAAACAAAAATGTAGAATAAAACCTACGCACAACAATGGCTATAAGTAATTGCTTGTTCTCGCCTACTTCTGAAAATCCTCGCGGATTTTCAGTTCAGTGCGTACTTGCAAAGTTAATCGCTAAACCACACAACTACTCATAGCCGAGACCGTTAGCGGTCATTGTAGAGCGACAGTACTAACAATTGAACAGACAGACAAAGATTAACATAATCTAAAAATAAAGAAGTAAAAAGTATGAGCAAAATAATCTTTGACAGCGGAATATCGCTTGACGGTTTTTTCGCAGGAGACAACAGAAGTCCTAAGAATCCTATGGGTGGAGTTTCAGGACAAATCCATTCGTGGATGTTTAATCAAAAAGCTTTTTGGGAATACCTTGGGTTTGAAGGAGGAACAGAAGACAGTGCTGACGGAAAATACATTAGAGAAACAATTGCAAGAACGGGTGCATTCATTATGGGTAAACGAATGTTTGAAGAAGGCGAAGCCAGTTGGCCAAATAACCTATACAAAGCAGACGTATATGTTTTAACACACGAAATACGAGAGCCTTGGGTTCAAGAAGGCACGACAACTTTTTACTTTATAAACGATGGAATAGAAAGTGCTTTGGACAAGGCAAGACAATCGGCAAAAGGAAAGGACATAAGAATACAAGGTGGTGCAAACACTATCCAACAGTTTT
Organism: Polaribacter staleyi; assembly: GCF_038024045.1. NCBI lineage: Bacteria > Pseudomonadati > Bacteroidota > Flavobacteriia > Flavobacteriales > Flavobacteriaceae > Polaribacter > Polaribacter staleyi. Next base: position 1,193,741 of record NZ_CP150665.1, read on the forward strand.
TGAATGCCGGACTTGTGGACGAGTTTTTCATTCACATTGCCCCTGTTTTTTTAGGAAGTGGTATCCGACTCTTTGACGGCATTGACAAAGACAAATATGACATACAAATTGAAGAAGTAATACCATCTGACTTGACAACTCATTTGAGATATAAATTGACAAATAAATAGAAACAACGAACCGCTATCAACGGCTATTCCAACCGAGCTTAATAACACTTTTAATCATTATAAATGGGAGATCGAAATTTTACACCGTTTCCAGTTTTAAAAACCGAACGGCTAACATTGAGACAGCTTGTTAGTAGTGATGATAATAAAATATTCGCTCTACGTTCAGACATCAACGTTAACAAATATCTAGGCAGAAAACCAAGTCAATCAATTGATGATGCAAAGGTTTTCATTCAGACAATTAATGAAAACATCCAAAAGAACAATTCAATTTATTGGGCAATTACATTTAGCGATACTGACAACCTAATTGGAACAATTTGTTTATTTGACTTTTCAGATGACAATTTAAAGGCAGAAATTGGTTATGAGTTATTACCCGACTTTCAGGGAAAAGGAATAATGCAGGAAGCAACTTCAAAAGTAATTGACTTTGGAATTCAACTTTTAGGACTAAATTCAATAGAAGCATATACGCATTCTGAAAACCAAAGTTCAACTAAACTTTTGGAGAAATTTAATTTTAAAATACATAATGTTGACGGCAATAACCTACTGACATTTAAATTAACATCTAATGGCTGAAAGAAAGAACAACGAACCGCTAACACCGTATATAACCAATGGCTAAGATTGGTAATGAATTGAAATTCCTACTTTTTATCGTAAATTTATCAAAACCGAATAAACCAGTTAACGGCTTCGCCGTGGCTGCTGAATCGCACGCCGCGACGCGGCTTCCAGCTTTTGCTCCGCAAAACTGTTTGAGCCACAGCTTGCCAAGGTCCGCCACTGGTCATATACAAACACGTTGTAGGTAATAAAAATAACGAAATGGAATTTGAACCAGAATATATAAGTGGAATTGGTAAAGTTTTGATTTTAACTTTATTAATTTCTATTTTACCAAATTACTTTTTGGAAAATGAAAACCCATATTTACTATTTGGAATATCAATTATTCTATTTCCAATCATTCTAAATCTGAAAAATAAAAAATGGATTAAAAGAGTGAAAATTGACTCAAAAAGAGCTGAATTTAGAATTGAATACCCAATGAATCTTATTGGAAATAAAAAAATGAATCTTTCATTCTCTGAAATTGAAAAAGCAACATATTATGAATATATGAGTAGAACACCAGCTCACTATAAAATTGAATTTAATGGCGGAAAATTACGATTTAATTGTAGTGGAAATGAATCTAAAAAAATTAGTTCTATTCTCAAAACAAATGGAATTGAAACGAACTTTTATCATCAGGAAAAAGAAGTTGGATATAGATAAAATACTACCTACAACACCATATATAATTTATTGCTGGCTTTTTGCTTAATTACGAAAGTCCTCGCGGACTTTCTTTGTCAGTAATTATTTACTAAATTAGTTGCTTGAAACACGCAACAAACCATATATAAACACGTTGCCAACAAGCTAAAAACAGAACTCTAAAGAAAAACAAATGCTACTATATAAACCGAAAGAAGACATTTTTGGGAATACTTTAGAAATTCATTATTGGTTTGGAGACAACTCTCATTCAATGGATGCTTCTGTAGCTAATCGTTGCGATTACGAAATTTTAGGAATAATAAAGGAAATTTCAACTTTATTATCAGTAAACATAGAAATTGAGACAGAACCTTTAGGAGAAGGTGGCTTAAGGAAATGGCTTAAAGTAATCACAAAAGGAGAAAACAAAAATGCGACAATTACAACTGCGGTTGTTGTTGCTTTAGTTACTACTCTATTGACAACACCACTTGCCAAAATTTCTGAAAATATAATTGATAAAATATTTGAAGATACAGAACTTAAGGATTTAGAAAAGGAGAAAATAAAACTAGAAATTCTAAAATTAAAACAAGAAACTTCAAATAAACTAGTTAATAACTCACTTATCAAAAAAAAGAAATCAAATTTTTATGAAACTTTAGAGAAATATCCAAAAGTCAAAAAAGTTTCTTACCAAATTTCTAATGAGGAAAAAACAATAAAAACAAAAGACAAAATAATTGAGAAAACCGATTTTAAAAAATTCATTTTAACATCAAATGATTTAGAACCGATAAATAACGAAAATGCAATAATTGAAATAATATCACCTGTTTTAAAAAAGGGAAAATATAAATGGACAGGATATTACAATGGAGAATCAATCTCTTTCAATATGCAATCAAATGAATTTAAAACTCTAGTTCAAAACGGAGAAATTGAATTTAAAAATGGTTCTTCTATAAACTGTTTTTTAATAATAAGAAAAAAAGTAAATAACGAGGGAATTGAAACAATTGCTGGTTATGACGTTGTGAGAATTAACCATTATTTTGAAAATGACAAACCAATAGAAACAAAAGAAGGAAAAAAACACAGACAAAAGAAAGAAGCAGATGAAAGACAATTTGATTTATTTGCTTCGAATAATGATAATATGAAATAAAAGCCAGTTGGCAACACCGTATATAATTTATTGCTAGTTCTAGACTACTTACGAAAATCCTCGCGGATTTTCTATTCGGTTTTTATTTGTTAACTTAGTTGCTTAACCACGCAACAAACCATATACAAACACGTTGGCATTCATTGGCGGAACGCACTCAAAATGGAGAAATTATGATTAAAAGAAATTTTTCAATGATATTAGTTATCATAGCTATGATATTAAATATCTTGAATTTTGGTTATTCAAATATCAGTATCGAATCATTTGATTTTTGGCTATCTTTTTGTGCTACAATTGTACTCATTGCCGCTATTGTGAAAATAATTATTAAAGAAAAGAAAAAATCGACATCTGACTAAATAAGGAATAATTTAATGTTGGAATTTTAGCTTGTTTGCGGAATCGGAAACTGAATCGAAAACCAAAACTCGAACTGAATGCGGAATTTAGCAAGCTGCGGAATTACTCACTCAATCGGAATTGAAAAATTTTGCGGAACAAATGGCTGACCGAATTCACTCTAACGCTGGAAAATCGGAAAACGGAATTAAGCCGAATAAAAACAACGAAATGCCAACACCGTGTATAATTAATTGCTTGGTTCTAGCCTACTTGCGAATATTCCTGCGGAATATTCACGGGTTCGTAAATGTTTATTAACTTAGTTGCTTAACCACGCAACTAACCATACACAAAACCGTTGGCAACCATTACCAATCTGTACTTTACTGAAATAGGTTGACTAAAAATTCATCATTTATTGATAGTCCCTTATGAAAACACAAAAACAACACTGGCGAAAAAAAAGCTACCAAAAAGTAAATCTAGAAACTAAATTATTCGTCGTTGACCAAATTCAAAATGGTCAGATCTCTACTAATTTCGCTTCTAAAAAGTATGAGGTACCTAGAACTACTATTTCCTATTGGATTAGAAAATATAGTACTTTAGCCCTACAAAATAAAGGTATGAGTAAAATAGACGAAATTAAAAAATTAAAAGAACGCATTGAAGAATTGGAGTTTGTAAAAGACTTTCAGCAAGATATTATTGCGGATATGGAGATTATTACAGGGGTCGATATGGCAAAAAAGTCATTGCCCGAAACATTAGCAAAAGAGATAGAACTAAAAAAGAAAAACATTTTAAAAGAAAATGGCTCTATCAATGTTTTGGGATATCTAAACAAGCCTTCTACAAAAGATGTAAAACAATCAAAAACAAACAAGTAAACGATAAAAAACTACTTAAAATGGTTTTAGAATACCGTAAAAAAGTAGGATCTAAAACAGGGGGTATAAAACTGTATTCTGAACTTAAAAAGGAGATGGAAATTCAAAATATAAACATCGGAAGGGACAAATTTTATCGCTTTTTAAGAGCTCATAGCTTATTAGTTCCAAAAAGGAAAAACTACGTAACAACTACGAATTCTAATCACATTTTTAGAAAATATAAAAACATTGTTAAAAACAACGTCCCTACTCGACCTGAACAACTTTGGGTAAGCGATATTACTTATATTAAAACAGAAAAAGGACACAATTATTTAGCAATCGTAACAGACGCGTATTCTAAACAGGTTATGGGGTATAAGTTAGATAATCATATGAAGACATCACTTTGTATAGAAGCACTGGCTATGGCTATTAAAAACAGAAAATATCCTACTAAAAAACTTATTCATCATTCAGATAGAGGTTTTCAATATTGCAATCCTAAATACACAACCTTTGCTGAAAAAAATGGAATTACAATGAGCATGACAGAACAATACGACCCTTATGAAAACGCTATTGCAGAAAGAATTAATAGAACTTTAAAATACGAATACGGACTTAAAGAATGTATTAAAAATACCGCTATTGCTCAAAAAATTACAAAACAAGCTGTTTATATTTACAATAATTTAAGAACCCATTTTAGCCTTAACTTGAGAAAACCTGCAGAAGTTCATTTGAATCCGAATATCAAATACAAATCATATCGAAGAAATAATGTAAATTTACATGAACTAACTTTTTAAAAATAGTTTAAATCTAAAAATTAAACCAAAAAAAAGGTCAACCTATATCAGTATAATACAATCACACTCAAAAGGAATGAAAAAGGAAATAACAGAACAAGAATCAAAACAAATAGATTTAATACTAGAGTTTTTACTAACTCTTAAAAATGAAAATTTCTTACCTTCTGGCAGAACATCTTTTACCTTTAAAAAATTCGGAATAACAGATATAGAAAGAGTTGAATATATTTGCGAAAAACTAAGTGTATTAAACCTTTTCGAATTAAAACACGAAGGTAAACTTAGATTGTTAATACATTTTTTTAAAGACAAAATAACTGAGTTTTTATCCAATGGAGGAATGACAGATATTTGGCTCGAAAGAGAATCTAAACGAGTAAATATTAAATTATCTAAAGAAACTCTGAAACAATTCCCTATTACAAAAAAGTTAGCTATTGGAAGTGCCATTATATCTGGTTGTTTATTATTGAAAGAATTATATATGTTATGGAGCAAAATAAACTGAATATCAAATAAAATTTAATTTCTTGAATATCATTTTTAAACATTTTGAATTTTAATATACTTTTGGCGGATTGAAAAAAACGGTTGCCAACACCGTGTAAAAAAAATTGCTTAATTATTGCTTTCATTTTGTTCATTGTTTCCTTATTTACTATCTTTAAAAATCGGAAAGTTTAAGCGTTTTTAACGCAACTTTCTTTACACAAACACGTTGCAAGTAATTGGCGGAAACCACTCAGACACTTGAAATTTGCGGTTCAAAACTCTTGAATTTAAAAACGGAAAAAAGCTAGACACTCTCTGTTTTGACCCCTATAAAACAAGAGTAATCTTTTAAATTTCGATTATTAATTAAGCTGTTAAATTTTTCATCATAATTAGATGTTTATCTGTATTCCATTTTTCCATTGGGGTTATACGTCCCAACAATCCGTGAAGTCTTCTATTGTTATAAAATTTCACGTATCGTTTTAATATTTGCTCTATTTCACCAAAATATTGATAGTCGAACCTTTTAAAAACTTCTTTTTTTAATATTCCGTGATACGCTTCTATATGTGCATTTTCCTCAGGTGTTGCAATGTGTGTAAATTCTTGTTGTACTCCGATTAAACCTAAGTATTCACGTACTCTTTTAGCTATAAATTGGCTTCCATTATCACTTCTAATAACTACATTATTGGGGTAATCATAATCTTGAAACAACTCAGATAGTAATGTAATAACGTGATGCTGTTTAATGGTAAAAGAAAAATAGTCTTTTAGTATTCTACGAGTATGAACGTCTATGACCGAGAGTAAATAAGCATTCTTTCCTACACTTGGTATCCAAACCATTTTTATATCCATTTCCAGGCATTCTAAGGGCTTAGAAGTGTGAACTTTTCTGAACTTTACAAACTTGCGTCCTGAACCACTTCTATCTATCCTATTATCTAGTTTGAGTAAGCCTTCTTCTTTCATAATTCTATATAGTTTTTTATGATTTATAGTGTACCCCTCTCTTTTTAAATAGCTGGTCATTAATCGATAACCACAATCTATAAACTCATGCTGTAAAATTTCTTTTATAGCTGCAACTACATCGTTTTGTAATACAAAGCCTTTGGTCTTATGAAAAGTTTCTTTAGTTGGCTTATTTCCTTTTTTACCACCACTAGGTTCTCTGTAGTAACTACTCTCTACAATACCTACCATTTTTAGGATTTTTGTTTTGCTACACTTATATTTTTTATAAATTGCATTGACTAAATCTTTCTTGGATCGGACGTTCCAAACTTTTTTTTTAAAAGTTCTCGTTGTACTTCAAGCTCAATTTCTCTATCACTTAATAATTTTCTTAAAACTCGATTCTCTTCTTCTGCCTCTTTAAGTTCTTTACTCTTGGTATCATAAGTTACCTTCAAACCTGCTTCTCCTTTGTGCTCAAACTTCTTTCGCCAACTGTAAAATGTTCCAGTGCTTACACTGTATTTTCGGCAGGCTTCTACAATACCTATTTCTTCTGAAACTGATAGAATTTCTAACTTCTGTTCTAATGTCCATTTCTTGTATTTCATATCTCAAATATATTAGTTTTGAAATTTAAAATATCACTCCGAACTATTAAGGGGCTAAACTACTCTCTCGTTCGGCAAAATTTGTAAAATTGGAGAGTTTTAGCAATTTAATCAAAATCAATTTACTCAAACCTTGAGAACCCCAAATTGCGAAATTTAGCAAAATGCCGGAATTTTCACTCAAACCCTGAATTTAGCAAGTTTGAGGAATTTAGCAAAACACGAAAAATCTAGAGCGTGAAATTCAGTCAAACCTTGAATGACAAACTTGGCGGAATTACCACTCAAACGTTGAATTTTGAAAAATGAAAAAGTGCTACAAACTGAAAAAAAACCAACTACTTGCAACACCGTTTATAAAAAATTGCTAAATTGTGCCTCATCAAAACTAGTCGCGTTTTTGTAAACCCCTATTTTCCTTCGGAAAATAGCCGTTCACATTTAAACGCAACTTTCCCATAAACAACAACGTTGGGGTTAATTACAATATGAGAACAATAATTATTACTTTAGGAATATTCATCATTTTTCTTTCAAAGTTGAATGCCCAACAAAATGAGTCATTTGATACTGATACTTACGACAGCTATAACACAAAATTTGGAGTCCCTTTAAAAATAATAAAAGATTATACTTTTTATAATAGAAGTGGTATTGAATATCAAAAATCAATAATTTTTTATTCTAAAAATCTAGATACAATTTCCGAGAAGAGATATAAAAATTCAGAATTTAATGCTGAGTTAGTTTTTATTTTTAATAAGAACAGAAATTTGATTTATAGGACATTCAATAGCAAAATTCCCACAATTGGTTGGAAACATAAATCAACAGAGTACAAATATGATGAAAATGGAAGGATTGAATCAAGAACAATAGATAGAAATGGAAACCTAATAGAATTGGAAATTATTAAGAACGATTCCTTAAAAAACAGGACATCATCAAAAATTTACAATTCTAACAACCAACTTGTAGGATATGAAGAAACTCAATACTTTTATTTAGAAAATAAAAAGATTTGGAAAGTTTATAATGGTTCTGGAAAAAAAATAAGTGAAGGAATTTCAACAATAATTGCAGATAAAAACGAAAGTGATATAAATAAATATAACGATTTTGGAGATTGTATACTTTATCCAATAAATTGGAATAAAAATGACAATACATACAATCAAATTGAGTATAAATATGACAAGTTAGGAAACTGGACTGAAAAAAAGATATATACGGTAAACAAAATTGATGGAAAATTTAAGAATAAAAAAATCAAGAGCATAGCCAAAAGAAAAATAAAATATAGAAAATAAACTAACCCCAACACCTCATATAATTTATGCTTACATTCGAACTAACATTAACGACAAACATTCAACAAACGATTTGCCACGGCAGAAAAATCTCCGATTTTCCAGTCGCACAAATCATATAAAATCACGTTCTACGCAATTTGAAAAACAAACCAAGATGGTAAAAACACATTTCGATAATATAAGACATCAAATTATCAAAGCTCTAGACAAAGCAACTGATAGAATACTTGTTGCAGTATATTGGTTTACAAATGAAGAGTTATTTGAAAAATTGCTTGAGCAAATTGAAAAGGGTAAAAAGGTCGAATTAATTATACACAATGACTTTATAAATAATAGAAATACTGGATTAGATTTTCAGCAATTTGTTGATAAAGGCGGAGAATTTTACTTCTCAGATATCAATAACCCAATGCATAATAAATTCTGTGTTATTGACAATCAAATATTGATAAATGGTTCATACAATTGGACTTATTACGCAGAAAGTAAAAACAGAGAGAATATAATAATAATCGAAAATGAAAAAGACACGATTGAGTCTTTTATTAGTGAATTTGAGAGATTAAAATCCTTAACCGAAAAAGTTACAGAAATTAGACAATTAACTCGTTTCGAAGTTGATGAAAATAATGTTTTAAGTGCACGAGATTATTTAGCAAATGATATTGTTTTTCAAGCTAAAGAGACAAACAGACCAGAGATTATTGAGACTGCATTTGAAATTGCACCAAATAATATCGAAGTACAAAAGACTGCTTTTGCATTAAACTTAACAAAAAAATATAGACTAAAGCATTCTATAGGTTCAAGTCTATTAAATGACGGTTATAAAATTATAGTAGAAAAGGGAGAAATGATACCTGTATCATCTTCTACCGTGGTTGTTACTGCTGCTGATAACCAAATTAGTTCTCTAGCTACAATTCATTACGGAGAAAATCCAAGAGCTAGTAAAAATCCGAAATTCGCAGAAATTCGACTTAACGGACTTCCACAAAAACCAGCAGGCGAAGCTAAAATGAAATACCATTTTACAATTGACCTAAAAGGAAATTTGAAAATGGAAAAATATTCCCTTGACAACGGAAAAAGACAAATTTTGATTAAGAGAATAACTGGAATTTTAGAAGAGGTAAAAGATGAAAAAACTGCGTAGAACACCGCATATACTTTATTGCTCGGTTTTCGCCTATTTACGAAAATCCTCAGGGATTTTCTATTCGGTATTTATTTACTAAATTAGGTGCTTAAACACGCAACAAAGCATATTCAATCACGTTAGCTAACATTTATGAGAAACATTCAGATTTTAATATTAATTGTGTTAATTGGAATAAGTTCTTGTTCAAATAACAAAAAAACGAAAATCAAAAAAAAACATTACAGTGAAAAAATAAATAATGAAAAATATAAAAGGATTTGGATTGAATATAAATATCCAAATAATATTAGGGAAACTGTAGAAGCTTATTTAACTAAAGAAAAAGACACAATTTTCAACCAATATAAAACTTATAAGAATGGAAAATTAGATTCAACAAAAAGTCGCTTTTATGAATTAAATCTTAAAAAAATTGAAAATACAGACATTTATGAAGGAAAATTAAGATATTATTCTGAAAACGAGTCAAATCAAAAAAATATTAATGAAATGAAAACTTTGAGTCTTTCTATTTTTCAAAAATCAAAAGACAGCTTTTATTTCCAGACATTTGAATCCAAAGCGAGTAATGAAATAAAATTTAAACTAATTAACTTTGAAGACAACCAAGTAGTAGGAATAATGACTGAATCTAGAGTAATTGAAAATGATAAAGCGGGAAAAGATATGGTTGACGTAATTACGACACAAATACCAGTAGATAATAAAAGAAATACACATAATATGGCAATTGAAGTTTACAAAATTAAATAAAAACGTTAGCTAACACCGTATAGTAAAAATTGCTAAATTAGTGCTTTACAAAACTAGTCGCATTTTTGTAAACGTCCATTTTCCTGCGGAAAATAGCCGTTCACTTTAAACGCAACTTTCAATATACAACAACGTTGCCAAAAATTGTCCAGAACCACTCAAACCGTTGGAAAAAAAACAATAAAACTCTTGAAGTTTAAAATGTTAGACACTCTCTCGCGAGTCAAAAATTTAGTTTTTAATAAAAATTAAAAAGGGTGAAAATATAGAGATTCTTAAAACAAAGTTTGTGGAATTTTTACTCAAACTTAAAATTTAAAAGGCGGAGAAATCTCGCTTTTTAAGAATAAAAGAAACCACTCAAATGTTGAATTTCCAATTATTGCGGAATGAAAATCTTTGCGGAACTTTCACTCAAACGCAAAATTTAAAAATTAGGAAAGATCTTGTAAGTCAAAACATGAAAAAAACACTCTAATGTTGAATTACCAATATTGCGGAATTGAAAATGTTGGCGGAATTGTCACTCGAACGCTAAATCTTGAAAATAATAACCAAAATCGGAAAACAAAAAACAACTTTAGGCAACAACGTGTAAAAAAAATTGCTTAATTTTAGCTTAATAAAAATTAGTGGCTTTTTTATAAACTTCTATTTTCCTTCGGAAAATAGCCGTTCACTTTAATCGCAACTTTTCATAACACAAACACGTTGCCAAAAATTGTCCAGAACCACTCAAACCGTTGGAAAAAAAACAAAAAAACTCTTGAAGTTTAAAATGTTAGACACTCTCTCGCGAGTCAAAAATTTAGTTTTTATAAAAATTAAAAAAGTTGAAAATATATAGATTCTTAAAACAAAGTTTGTGGAATTTTTACTCAAACTCAAAATTTTAAAAGGCGGAGAAATCTCGTTTTTCAAGAATAAAAGAAACCACTCAAATGTTGAATTTCCAATTATTGCGGAGTGAAAATCTTTGCGGAATTATCACTCAAACGCAAAATTTGAAAATTAGGAAAGATCTCGTAAGTCAAAACATGGAAAAAACACTCAAATGTTGAATTACCAATATTACGGAATTGAAAATGTTGGCGGAATTGTCACTCGAACGCTAAATCTTGAAAATAATAACCAAAATCGGAAAACAAAAAACAACTTTAGGCAACAACGTGTAAAAAAAATTGCTTAATTTTAGCTTAATAAAAATTAGTCGCATTTCTATAAACTCCTATTTTCCTTCGGAAAATAGCCGTTCATTTTAATCGCAACTTTTCATAACACAACAACGTTAGGCACAAGCTAAAAAAAACCGAACTGTAGACAATAGTCCGTTGCACAATAGTAAACATTTATCCAATTTTGCTAAATATGAATATTAAAGCTAAATTGGGTATAAAGATTAAGTCAATAAGACTTGAAAAAAAAATCTCACAAGAAAAACTTGCTCATCTTTCTGATTTAGATAGAACTTACATACAAAGTATTGAGAAAGGAGAACGAAATATCTCTATTGTAACTATTGAAAAAATCTCTAAAGGTTTAAATATTCAAATCTCCGAATTACTTAAAGACCTTTAGCTATGGATATAAGAAACATTGAAAGATTTCAAATGCAGAATTTAGAACGAATTATAAAATCAACTAAATTCAAAACAGATTTAAAAGAAATTGAAAGTTATATTCAAAACAACTATCAAAAATTACACTATCATTGGGGAATAAAAAATAAATTAAAATTAGCAGCTGAAAGGTTAGTTAGATTTCATATATGGAAAGGTTACGCATTGGTAGATTTATATAATACACCTTTAAGTTCTGATGTAGCTTTTATATACAATGACTGCATAATGAATATTGATTGTAAAACAATAGATTTAAGTGGTAATAGTGGAGATAAAAAGTACATTCAATGTGAACAAAATCAAGCTAACTTTGAAAATGTTAATTTATACTTAAGTCCAATTCCAAATACAGGCTTAACATATGAAGGAGTTTCATTCTACCCTACATTAGAGAAATTTCATCAAAACAAACCAGTTTTATCTTATTTTATTTTTATTAACTATTTTGACAATGGTAATTCATTTAAAATAAAAGAATTAGAAATATGCTGTCTACCACATAATGAATCAGTTAAAAAAGATTTCAACTCTAATATCATTCAGAATTTTAAAACTTATAAATATCTTAAAGAAAATCAAGCAATAAAATTTAGTAACTATTATCAACCTGTTAAAAACCCAAAACCTCATTGGGTTGAATTTAGGATTGGAAGTAAAAAATATTATTATGATAATAAGATGACACATCCTTTCGATAATAATAAACTACTTGTATGGAGTTTAGTCGCAGGAAAATGGCACGTTCTAATCGGAGGTCATACAATAAGAGTGAAAAAAGATTTAATCGAAAATAGAATTGATGACAATAATAATAAATGGAAAGGTTGGATAAAAGTTGCTTTATAAAGCAACTTTTATCTTATTTTTCTTATTAATTTTTTCATAATTTTTTAATTCTCTTTTAATCTCTTCAGCAACTTTTTGAGCTAATAAAACAGGAACTGCATTTCCTATTTGTTTATACATATTTCCTAAACTACCAACAAATTCAAAATCCATAGGAAATGTTTGAATTAAAGCACATTCACGAACTGACATTCTTCGCTCTTTATTTGGGTGTATTTCTGGTCCAGTTGCAGTAATTGTATCACTTGGAGTTTCCCAATTATTAATTCTTAACGATTGTTCAAATGTTATTGGCTTTAATTCTAACTCTGTAACTTGTTTATCATATTTATCATCAAAACCTAAAATCTTTTTTAATTCCCACCAATCACTTGGGTTTGGAATACTTCCAGAGTTATTATCTTTTCTAAACCAATGACCTGCTGTATGCGCATATCCAAAATGTTCGTCAACTCTTTTTGTACTCCAACCACTTTTTGTTCTCCAATATTTTAAATAATCACAAATATCGTGCTGATTTACTTTATGCTTTCTTCCCCAAAATTGGTCGTGAACATTTGTTCTTGCTTTATGATTAATAATTTTATGACCATTTAGCTTAAAACTTTTATCTCTAATTCTAACATCTGAAAGAAAACCTACAGTTTCTTGAGTGGAAACAAAAGGTAAAAGACCTTCATCTTCTCCGTGAGTTTTTTTAGGGAATGGATTTTTTAGACCAAGTCTATTCCCAATAATAAAAACACGTTCTCTATGTTGTGGAACACCATATTCAGATGCTTTTAAAAGCTCATAATCAACATCATAACCAATTTCTTGAAAATCTTTAATTATCATTTCAATTACTTTTCCTTTTTGCATAGAAAGCAATCCTTTAACATTTTCAGCAACAAAATATTTTGGTTGTTTATCCTTTATAATTCGCAACATTTCCTTGTAAAGAAAATTACGTTCGTCTTTCATTGACCTTTTTATATTCGCAATTGAGAAACCTTGACAAGGAAATCCTCCTAAAAGAACGTCAAAATCATTTGGAATTTCAGAACTCGGAATTTTAGTTATATCTCCTAAAACAATATGGTTACCTATATTATTTTTATATGTTTCTACTGCTTCTTTGAAAAAATCATTTGCCCAAACTACATCAAATCCTGAATTAATAAATCCTAAATCTAATCCTCCACAACCTGAAAAAAGTCCTGCTACTGTATGTTTTTTGTTTTTATCCATAATTTGAACGACAAATATATCAAATTTAAGATTGAAAAAGCCAGTGCCTAACACCGTATATAAAAAATTGCTTCATTTGTCATAATATTTTAGTAAGATAATATTTATTTTGGTATTTTTAAACTTGGAAAGTTATCGCATTTTTACACGCAACTTTTCATATATAAATACGTTGGGCAACATTACCAATCACACTCAAAAGAAATGAAAAATGAATGATAAAGATTTAATTTTGAAAACAATGATTTCTAATCCAGATCCTTATTCATATTTCACACCAACTTCATTAATAGAAGAAATTTTTCCTAAATATAATTTTGACAAAGTAAAACACCTTTTAGATTCAATTAAAAAAGAAAAACCCGAATTAATAAAAAAACACGATTTTATTTACGAAGTTGGTTTAGCATATCAACCAACTGGTTTGATTTCTGAATTTTTAAATCAAGGAGGTTTTACAAAAATTGAAAAAGAATTATCTGAATTTAATAAGTTCAATCTTGAAAAAGAAAAAATTGAATTACGAAAAACTAAAGTTGACCTTGAATTAGCTGAAAAAATGCTAAAAGAATATCCTAAAACTAAATTGATTTCAAGAATAAGTATTATCATTGGAATTGTCTTAATGTTGAAAGAATTATATATACTAACAACGAAATAACTGTAACTATAAAATTGAATTGAATTCTATGTTTATCTGATTTGAAAAATTTCATAATCTTTAAATTAAAAATTAATAATCTGAACTAAAAAACGATTGCCCAACAACTTGTATAATTTATTGCTTACAAATCGCTTACTTGCGAAAATCCTCTCGGATTTTCTTGGTTCGTGTTTTATTTAGTAACTTTATTGCTTAAAGTCGCAACTAGTTTAGCCCCTTAATAGTTCGGAGTGATATTTTAAATTTCAAAACTAATATATTTGAGATATGAAATACAAGAAATGGACATTAGAACAGAAGTTAGAAATTCTATCAGTTTCAGAAGAAATAGGTATTGTAGAAGCCTGCCGAAAATACAGTGTAAGCACTGGAACATTTTACAGTTGGCGAAAGAAGTTTGAGCACAAAGGAGAAGCAGGTTTGAAGGTAACTTATGATACCAAGAGTAAAGAACTTAAAGAGGCAGAAGAAGAGAATCGAGTTTTAAGAAAATTATTAAGTGATAGAGAAATTGAGCTTGAAGTACAACGAGAACTTTTAAAAAAAAAGTTTGGAACGTCCGATCCAAGAAAGATTTAGTCAATGCAATTTATAAAAAATATAAGTGTAGCAAAACAAAAATCCTAAAAATGGTAGGTATTGTAGAGAGTAGTTACTACAGAGAACCTAGTGGTGGTAAAAAAGGAAATAAGCCAACTAAAGAAACTTTTCATAAGACCAAAGGCTTTGTATTACAAAACGATGTAGTTGCAGCTATAAAAGAAATTTTACAGCATGAGTTTATAGATTGTGGTTATCGATTAATGACCAGCTATTTAAAAAGAGAGGGGTACACTATAAATCATAAAAAACTATATAGAATTATGAAAGAAGAAGGCTTACTCAAACTAGATAATAGGATAGATAGAAGTGGTTCAGGACGCAAGTTTGTAAAGTTCAGAAAAGTTCACACTTCTAAGCCCTTAGAATGCCTGGAAATGGATATAAAAATGGTTTGGATACCAAGTGTAGGAAAGAATGCTTATTTACTCTCGGTCATAGACGTTCATACTCGTAGAATACTAAAAGACTATTTTTCTTTTACCATTAAACAGCATCACGTTATTACATTACTATCTGAGTTGTTTCAAGATTATGATTACCCCAATAATGTAGTTATTAGAAGTGATAATGGAAGCCAATTTATAGCTAAAAGAGTACGTGAATACTTAGGTTTAATCGGAGTACAACAAGAATTTACACACATTGCAACACCTGAGGAAAATGCACATATAGAAGCGTATCACGGAATATTAAAAAAAGAAGTTTTTAAAAGGTTCGACTATCAATATTTTGGTGAAATAGAGCAAATATTAAAACGATACGTGAAATTTTATAACAATAGAAGACTTCACGGATTGTTGGGACGTATAACCCCAATGGAAAAATGGAATACAGATAAACATCTAATTATGATGAAAAATTTAACAGCTTAATTAATAATCGAAATTTAAAAGATTACTCTTGTTTTATAGGGGTCAAAACAGCAACAAACCATACAAAAACACGTTAGGCACAATGGCCGAAATACTCGCTCCGAAATGAAAAGCAATCAATAAATTAATTTTTACATTAAATATTATATGAAGAAAACTGTTTTTATATCATCTACATACCGAGATTTACAACCACACAGAAACCAAATATGGAAAGTACTTCAGAATTTTGATATTAATATTACAGGAATGGAAGCTTTTGGAGCAAGACAAAGTACTCCTTTAGAAACCTGTATTAAAGAACTTCAAGCTAGCGATATTTATATTGGTATAATTTCTTTGTGCTATGGAAGTGTTGATGACATAACAGGTAAATCATACACACAAATTGAATATGAAAAAGCAAAAGAGTTTGGTCTTGAAGTTTTAATATACCTTATTGATGAACGCAATGGCGAGATAAAAACAGGAAATATAGATTACGGTGAGAAACAACTTAGACTTGAAAGTTTTAAAAAAGTTCTTAAAAAGAATCATACTATCGATTTTTTTAATAATGAAATCGAATTAGGTCAGAAAATATTTAATCGACTAGCAAAAATCATTCCTCAACAAGGATTGACTATTGAACGGCCTAAAGAACTATATTCAAAAGTGTTTAGAATAAATCTAGGTAACGAAAAATGGATTGTATTTATTAGCTTTTTAAATGGTAAAGCATTTGAAATTTTCTCCGGTTTGGCGGACGATGAAGATGGAATTTTAATACCTAGATTTGTTATAGACGGAAAACTAATATTAGAAGAAGAAGATGGTATTCAGCAATTTAGTTTTCAGTATGTTAATAAAAGAGGTTACAAAACAACCATTGTAGGCATTAACTACTTATTTGATTATCAAATAAATACTTACGACAAGCTTATTTCTAAGCTACTACAATCTAATGTTGATTTAGATATAGTAATTAGTGTAATTAATGAAATGGCAATGGAACATCCTGAGAAAATGGAATGGAATAAGAAAATTGTACAGATCTTAGAAAAACCACATGTGCCTAACACCGTGTAGTAAAAATTGCTATATTTAGCATAACTAAAACTTGTTGCTTTTTTGCAAACTTCTGAATTTCCGTTGGAAATTCCTCGTTCACAAAATCGCAACTTTCAATACACAACAACGTTGGCAATAATTAAATGAAACATTCACGTAAAATACTTTCTTTAATTCTAATTATTTCATCTTTAGTAAGTTTGAGCTGTACTTCCCAGTCAAAAATTGAATTATTGGATTATAATTCCAGTGAGTGCAAAGAAGGAATCTATTATCCAAATTTACATAAATTGCAAAATCGAATTTTAGGAATAAATAAAACAAACGCCTTTCATCTTTATAACATATTTATAGTTGCAAATTGTAGTAGCACAGAAAAAGGTGAAATAGAATTAAAAAACGACACATTAAATTTAGCCTTTCACGGAACAAGAGAACATAGAGTTTTTAGAGAGAAAAAGAATGATTCAATTGAAATTGTAACCGAAGAATGGATTGAAGAAATTGCCGATTGTGATTGTGCTTTCAATCTATCTTATAAGATAAAAGGATTAACAAATAAAGACTACATAGTAACTGTTAATGGTAAAAAAATAACCAAAACTGACCATAAATTCAAGATAAGAAAAAATGAGCCTTCATTTAAAATTGCTAAAAATGATACTATAAACTATGTAGACATATATGGCTTAAAACAAGGGCTACATATTCATAACAGAAAAGATGGAAAACAATATTCGAGAATTGAATATGTTGACGATGAAAAAGTTAGTGGAATAACAAATACTTATTACAGTTTTGAAGGGTTTGACAAAGTGGAAACCTTTATGAAAAACAGAAAATATACCTTTCGAAAATATTATAAAAACGGAAAGTTAATTAAGACTTGTGATACTGACGGTTCTTTTGACGAAGGAACTAATTGTAAATATGAAAAATAACTATTGCCAACAACGTGTATAATTAATTGCTTTGGTCGTTGCTTATTTGGAAAATTCCTTCGGAATTTTCTCTGGCTCGTGAATGTTTGCTAAATTAGTTGCTGAAACACGCAACTAACCATACACAAACACGTTGCAAAAAACTGGGCGAAAAGTTAATTCGCTAGTAAAAGTTCTTTAAAAACAACTTTTTCTTTTAAAGTTTGAAAACTGAAAATTGAGAAAAAAAAGAAAAATAAATTGTGGAACACTCTCTCGCTAATCAAAATTCTGAAAGAATTTTGATCGTTTTTGAAATATTGAAAAAATAGGAATTTATTACGTTTGAAAAAGTACCAAAATGTGGAATTTACTCAAAAAATGAAAAAACAAAAATTGGAAAATTTGAGCAAATTTAGGAATTGAAAATTTTTGTGAATTTATTTCACAAACTCTGAATTTTTTAAAACTAAAAAAAAAAGGAAAATCAAATTGGAAAACAAAAAAACACGCATTTTGCAACACCGTGTATAAAAAATTGCTAATTTTAGCTAAAACTAAAGTCTGTTGCATTTTTGCAAACTTCTGAATTTCCTTACGGAAATTCCTCGTTCACAAAAATCGCAACTTTCAATAACACAAACACGTTGTAAGTAATGCGGAAAATCGAGCAAAACAGTAAATTTTCGTGCTGAAAAGCCAACCGCACAGTCAAGCACATTTCATTTTTTTCGTGCCTCAAAAAATAAAAAGAGCTTGCCTTTTCCCACCACACACTTTTACGGAATGATAATTTTAATACTCATTTAGTGAGTATTTTGAAAATGTTCTTTACTTTAGTGAACGGAATTAAAAAAATTCGAAATGAACCGAATAAAAGAGGTTTTGGAACAAAAAGGAATAAAACAAATCTGGTTGGCTGAACAATTGGAAAAGAGTTACAATATGGTTCACTCTTACGCTCAAAACAAAAGACAACCGAGTTTAGACGATTTGTATAAAATTGCGGAAATTCTAAATGTTGACATCAAAGAATTGTTAGTTTCAAATAAACCTGAATAGAAAAAAGTAAATGAAATCAACCGAAATAAAAACTAACGTTCAGAACTTAATAGATAACTTCTCAAAAGAAGAATTTATCTATGATTTGTTGATTGCCTACGGAATTTCTAAAACATCTGTAACTCGACTAAAAAAAGGCGATTACAATTTCGCGAAAATTGATGGCGAAATTTTATACAAAAAGAAAATATTCTTTAAAGTAGAAACGGCTGACAAGTTGTTAAGTAGCATTGAAGAAATTGCAAAAGAGGAACGAATCACAAAACACAAACCAAGATTTGCTATTCTTACCGACTATAAACAAATAGTTGCTAAAGACCTTAAACTTGGTAAAAATTTAGATATCGAACTAAAGGAATTGCCGAATTATTTTGATTTCTTTCTGCCATTAGCAAATAGTGAGGTTTACAATGCAAAAAACGACAATGAAGCTGACAGAAACGCTTCGTACAAAATGGCAGATTTATACGATTTGCTTATTGAAGAAAATCCACAGATTTACAACTCAAAAGCAAGTATTCATAACTTAAATATATTTTTGTCTCGCCTACTATTTTGCTTCTTTGCAGAAGACACAGAAATTTTTGACGAAAATATTTTCACAAATACATTAGCACAACATACTTCTGAAAACGGAAAAGACACACATACTTTTTTAAATGATTTATTTGACAGACTAAATGATGAAAAGGCAAATAAATATCCAAACTATTTAGCAAAATTTCCCTATGTAAATGGTGGTTTATTTAGTGATAAAATAGATTCACCAAGATTCACAGCAAAAGCAAGAAAAACATTAATCGACCTTGGAGAATTGCAATGGAAAGATATCAATCCAGATATTTTTGGCTCAATGATTCAAGCTGTGGTAGATAAAGATTATCGTAGCGATTTAGGAATGCATTATACTTCAGTAGAAAATATAAAGAAGCTCATTTATCCTTTATTTCTTGATGAATTATACGAAGTATTTGAAAATTCAACAACAGTTAACCAATTAAGGACATTAATAAAAAGATTATCAAAAATTAAGTTTTTCGACCCAGCTTGTGGGAGTGGAAATTTTTTGATTATTACCTACAAAGAAGTTCGTTTGTTGGAGATTAAAATTTTAGAGAAAATTATTGATTTAAGTCCAAATCCAACATTAGAATTTACACAAATTCAACTTTCACAATTTTATGGAATAGAAATAGATGATTTTGCCCACGAAATGGCAATACTTTCACTTTGGTTGGCAGAACATCAAATGAACAGAATTTTTGAAGAAACATTGTTTGATTTTGGTAGGTCCAACCCTATTCTTCCATTAAAAGAAGCAGGACAAATAACACAAGGAAATGCAACTAGAGAAGATTGGAAAAAAGCTTGTTCAATTAATAAAACGGATGAAATTTATATAATTGGAAATCCGCCTTATTTGGGAGCAAGATTACAAGATGCAGAGCAGAAAAAAGATATGGATTTTGTTTTTCATAAATTAAAAAAATATCGCGATTTAGATTATATCAACTGTTGGGTTTATAAAGGAGCTCAATATATATTAGGTAATAATGCTAAATGTGCTTTTGTAACTACCAACTCTATTTGTCAAGGTCAACAAGTGCCACTTATTTGGCCTCATATTCTATCTAAAGGTTTAGAAATTGACTTCGCTCATCAATCTTTCAAATGGACAAACAATGCAAAAGGAAATGCTGGAGTAACAGTTATTATAATTGGATTGAGAAACATAAGCAACAATCCTAAATATTTATTTATTGATAATTTTAAAAAATTAGCTAAAAACATAAATCCTTATTTATTAGATAGCTCAAACACAATCGTTTCAGGTAGAAACAAACCATTATCCAATTTTCCTGAAATGAAATTTGGCAATATGCCAAATGATGGAGGTGGTCTAATTTTCACAGAAGAAGAACACGAACAACTAGTTGAGAAATTTCCAGAATCTCAAAAATTTACAAAATTACTTTTAGGTTCTTCAGAATTCATAAGAGGTAACAAAAGATATTGTTTATGGATAGAAGACAATCAATTAAAAGAGGCAATTAAAATCCCTGAAATTGCAAATCGGATTGAAAAAACGGAAATTCATAGATTAAATAGTAAAGATAATGGGACAAACAGATTAGCAGAACGGTCTCATCAATTTAGAGATAGAAATACAGCTAAAGAAAGTCAATTAATAATCCCAAGTGTTTCGTCAGAATCAAGACAATATATTCCTTGTGGTTATTTAGACAGTAATACAATTGTTTCAAATTCTGCACAAGTAATATATGATGCCGAACCTTTTATGTTTGCCATTATAAATTCTAAAATGCATATGGTATGGATTAGAAATGTTGGTGGAAAACTAGAAACGAGGATAAGATATTCAAAAGATATTTGCTACAATACATTCCCTTTTCCAGATATAACAACGAAGCAAAAGGAAAACTTAAACTTGTATGTTTTCGCCATTTTAGACGAAAGAGCGAAGCATAACAAAACTATGGCACAATTGTACAATCCTACAACAATGCCAAAAGGATTGCTCAAAGCACATCAAGAATTAGATACTGCAATAGAACAATGTTATCGTTTACAACCATTTAAAAACGATACAGAACGTTTAGAATATTTGTTTAAGCAGTATGAAGAAATGATAAAAAAAGACACACTATTTGCAAAGCAAAAGAAAACAAGAAAGAAGAAAGCCAAACTATAAAATATGCCAAATTTAGTACACGTAAATTACGACCAAACAGGGAAAAGCAAAAGCACAAATGCTTTAGGTATGCGAGAAATGCAAGAAAAAGCATTTGAAGGCAGAACTGCACAATATTTATTGTTAAAAGCACCACCAGCATCAGGAAAATCCAGAGCGTTAATGTTTATAGCTTTAGATAAATTGAAAAATCAAGGTTTAAAAAAAGTAATTGTTGCAGTTCCT
Source organism: Polaribacter staleyi (assembly GCF_038024045.1). Classification (NCBI taxonomy): domain Bacteria; kingdom Pseudomonadati; phylum Bacteroidota; class Flavobacteriia; order Flavobacteriales; family Flavobacteriaceae; genus Polaribacter; species Polaribacter staleyi. Next base: position 1,215,490 of record NZ_CP150665.1, read on the forward strand.
GAAAAGTCTATTGGTGCATCTTTTGGAACAACAGAATTAAAAAAGTATGGCTTTTTTGCGGATTGGAAACCAAACCCAAAATATAACCTCTGCACACCAGGAAAAGAAAAGAGTAAAGTAACGGCATTCTTAAACTTTTTAGATTCTGACGAACAAATTTTGGTTTGTACTCACGCAACTTTGCGTTTTGCTTTTGATGGTTTAGATGTTAAAAAACTAGATAATACTTTAGTTGCTATTGATGAATTTCATCACGTTTCAGCAGAAGGCGATAATATTTTAGGTCAAGTTCTAAAAAGTATAATGGCAAATTCAGATGCTCACATAGTAGCAATGACAGGTTCATATTTTAGAGGAGATAGTGTTCCAGTTTTAATGCCAGAAGATGAAGCAAAATTTACCAAAGTAACATACACATATTACCAACAATTAAATGGTTACGAGTTTTTAAAATCTTTAGGAATTGGATATCATTTTTATACAGGTAAATATTTTAAAAAGCATCCTGATAAAGAACAGTCAGCATTGGCAGAAATATTAGATGAAAACCAAAAAACTATAATTCATATTCCAAGTGTAAATTCGGCAGAATCTTCCAAAGAGAAATACGAAGAAGTAAATCATATTATTGACGTTCTAGGAAACTTGGAATTTCAAGATGAAGAAACAGGAGTATTACACATAAAAAGTCATAAAACTGGTAAGATTTTAAAAGTTGCCGATTTGGTAAATGACAATCCAAAATCGCGAGATAAAATAAGTGCTTATTTACGAGAAATAACATCAGCAGATGATATTGATATCATAATTGCTTTAGGAATGGCAAAAGAAGGTTTTGATTGGCCTTATTGTCAACACGCATTAACTATAGGTTATAGAGGTTCATTAACCGAAATAATTCAAATAATTGGAAGAGCAACTAGAGATAGTAACAATAAAACTCACGCTCAATTTACCAACCTAATTGCTAATCCTGATGCTGAAAGTGAAGAAGTAAAACTATCTGTAAATAATATGCTTAAAGCAATTACAGCATCTTTATTAATGGAACAGGTTTTAGCACCAAATTTCAAATTCAAAATTAAAAAAGACGAAGATGATGAAGATGACGAAGATGATGACAAAACCATTAAAATAAGAGGTTTTAAATTACCTACTTCTCAAAGAGCCAAAGACATCATTGAAACAGATTTGAATGATTTGAAGGCAAAATTATTGCAAAACCCTCAAATGCTAAAGGCAATGCCAGGAAATGTAGAGCCTGAAGTAATAAACACAGTTTTAATTCCTAAAATAATTAGAGAAATTTATCCAGATTTAGATGATGATGATGTGGAAGCAGTAAGACAACACGTAGTTGTAGATTCTGTAATTAAAAACAGTACAATCGAAGAACAAGGCGATAAGAAATTTATAAGAATGGCTGGAAGTTTTGTGAATATTGATGATATTCACATTGACTTGATTGACCAGATAAATCCATTTCAAAAAGCATTTGAAATTTTATCAAAATCAGTAACTACACAAGTTTTAAAACTAATTGAAGAGCATATTCAAGCTACGAAGTTTGAAATGACAGAAGAAGAAGCAATTTTATTATGGCCAAAAATTAAAGAATGGGTAAAAAATAATAAAGGATTGCAACCAAATATTCAAGCGTTTGACCACAAGGAAAAAAGAATGGCAGAAGCGTTAGTGTTTTTGAGAGAACTTAAACGTAAAAAAGCACTTGCAGATGGCTAAAAAGAAACTAACAATAGACGACATTTTTAATGATGATGATTTTGGATTATTAGATTCAAAAGCTAAAACTTCAACCGTAAAAACAGATGAAGACAGGCTTATTGATTCCTTTGAAGAAATAAATGTGTTTTTTGACAAGAATAATAGAGAGCCAAATTCTAGCAGTATGTCTGAATATGGACTTTTAGCAAAATTGAAGAACTTTAGACAAAACGAGAAACAAAAGAAAACTTTAAAACCTTTTGACAGACATAATTTGTTAGGTTTTGTAGAAATGGAAAAACAAACCATTGATGATATTTTCAATGAAGATGATGATTTTGGATTATTAGATTCTGATAAAGATTTAGACATTTTCAGATTTAAACACACACCAAAACCAGAAGACAGAGCAGAATCGGATTTTGTTGCAAGAAGAAAAGCAATGAAAGAAAAGGACTTTGAAAAGTACGAAACAATGTTTCAGAAAGTCCACAAAGAAATAAAAGAAGGAAGAAGAAAAATAAAGCCATTTAAGAACATTGAAAAAAATCTACACATTGGCGACTATTATATAATGGACGGAATTCTTTTGTATCTGGAATCTGCGAATTTAAAGCAAGAGGAAACTGAATTAGATTCTGGAAACAGAGTTAGAATTGAAGGTAGAACTAGAACCGTTTTTGAAAATGGAACTTTTAGCAATATGCTTTTTCGTTCATTAGGTAAACAAATCCAAAAAAGTGGAAAACTGATTACTAACACCAATGAAAAACTAGAACAGGAATTGTTTGTAAATACTGGACTTGTAAAAGAAGAAGATTTACAAACTGGTTGGATTTATGTTTTGAAATCCAAATCAACGAATGCGGAATTATCAAGTATTCAGAATTTATATAAAATTGGATTTGCGAGTAATTCTGTAGATGACAGAATTAAAAATGCGAAAAACGAAGCGACCTATTTGTTTGCTGACGTAAAGAAAATTGCCACTTACAAAGTTTATAACCGAAACGCAGATAAGTTGGAAAACCTTTTACACAGATTTTTTGCAAGTGCTTGTTTGGATATTGACTTGTTTAACGAAAAAGGACAAAGACTAAATCCTAGAGAATGGTTTGTTGTTCCTTTTGAGGTAATTGAGGAATCAATCCAATTGATTTTGAATGAAAATATTGTGAATTACGAATACGACACAGAATTGAAAAGAATTAAACTGAAAGAATAAGCCAACGCTCAAAGCCATACACATTGCCAAGTCGCTCAAAAGCCAACCGCTAAAAGCCAAAACTTGGCAAAGAGTATGTCTTCTGCCAACGCTAGCAAGTTTGCGGAAAGAAAAAGCACTACTTACAACAACGTGTATAAAACATAGCTATTATAGGCTTTCCGAGAGGTTTTTGTATATTTACAAAGTACGCCAAATTTTTTATTTGGTTATATTTATAAAAGCAAATTAAACATAAAAACAAAAAATTCGGCTAGTGCTAAATCCGAAAAGTTAGCGTCTATTTATACGCTACGTTTCATACACAAGACCGTTGTGCGCAAGCTGAAAAATTCACTCGAATTGATAAAAAGAGCTATAATAATAACCTTAATTTTGAACTCAATAATTCTGATTGGTGTTCCAGCTGGACACGGATACGGAATTATGGCAATGTTCGAATTTATAAGTATTCCTTCGCTTTTAAAAAATGGAATTGATTTCCAAAAAGAATATCCTTTTGAAAGTAGTTTGATAATAACAGCTTTGGTTTCTTTGATTGGCAAAATAATATTAATTGTTTGCCTATTTTCAAAGAGAATATTGGAAAAAAAACTCTGGATTTATATCGGATTATTATTGATGATAATTGCGTTTTTAATAGTTGTTTATGGAGCTTGGGATTATGATACATTCTTATTTGCTATTACATTAGGTTCTGGAATACCATTTTTAATGTATTTTGGTAGAGTAATATATTTAATGAATAAGAGCAAAAGTTTAGTAAAACAAGTAAACTAAAACGGAATTGGAGAAAGCAATAATTAAGAAAATAGCGCAAGAATTGGATAGCGGATTTAACTGCTATTACAATTCCAAAACTGATGAAATTGTTGCAATTCCAAACTTCTCGCAATTTTCAGATGACGAAGACTTTAAAGAGGCTTTTAGTGACAGTTTAGAAAAAGTGAAAAAGCATAAAAAGGATTTTATAAAAATTGAGACTTTAGAAAGTTTTGAGTCGTTCAAAATTATGGAACTTTTTGTTGAGCAGATGTCTGACCAAAATCTAAAGGCTGAATTGGAAAATGTATTAGCAAATAAAAAGCCATTTCAGAATTTTAAGCATAAAGTTGACCATTCTGATTTTAGACAAAACTGGTTTGAATTTAAACAAAAAGAGCTCGAAAAAAGAGTAGAAAACGAATTAGAACGTGGAAAGCCTGCGCACAACAAAGAACTGAGCTAAAAAACAACTCTTTTCTTCATTAAATTTACGCACTATTATTTTAGGCTCATAATGCTATGAATTCGTATTTTGAGCTTTTATTTTTTATGTAAATACTACTTATTTTGATAAAACAGAAACGTACGTTTCGTCATATGGTAAACCTGATTTTGCAATAGCAAAACTCTGTTTTATCAGTTTATTTGAAACCGCTATTAAAGCCAATTTCTTACTCTTACCCTTGTTAACAATTCGCTCATAAATCTCGCGACATCCTTTATTATGCTTGCAAGCTGTAAAAGCACAGAGAAACAAGAGGTTGCGTAACTTCCTATTTCCAACCTTACTTATTCTACTTCTTCCACGTACACTACTCCCAGATACTCTTATCGTTGGAGTAATTCCTACATAACTACATAATTGTGAAGCTGTTTCAAATTTCTTAAATCCATCAGTAATTACAATTAAAAACAATGCCGTTTTCAATCCTATTCCTGGAATACTAGTTAGCAATGTTAACTGTGCTTGTTGGTCTTGTTTTACTAATGATAGTACTTTTGTTTCGATTCCTAAAATCTCTTTGTCTAAATGTTTTTTAGTCCGTTTTAATGAACCATAAACCCACTTAGAGGGAATCCCTAAAACTTCTTCTCCGTGGATTTTATTCTTAACCGCTGTGCGTTTTTTAATATCACTATCTAATAACCTAAACAACTGTAAACACTCACTCTGAACATTAGTAAGAGCCGTATACAATGGAACTTCATTGATACTTCCATATTCACAGATAGCCTTTGCATCACTTTTATCCGTCTTTACTTTAGATAATTTCATTTGGATAAAACGCTTTACAGACAAAGGATTTACCACCGATACAAAAATGCTTTGTTTGTATAAAAACTGAGCTAATCTGTAATGGTAATAACCTGTTGCTTCCATAATAACTAATGAGTTTTTAGGTAAACTTTTTAAAAAGGTTTTAAACCCTAATTCATCATTTTTAAATTGATCATGACCATTTGTACTTCCATAAACATCAAAAACGTCTTTACTGATGTCAACTCCAAAAATTTCCTTATATTTATTCATAAGAACTGATTTATGAAAGAATAACCTACTTTTACTCACAACAACTTGAAATCGAGATCTAGGTCTCACAGAACTGAACGTGATTGTTAGTAGAAAAGAGAGAGGATTATCAATGTTGTCGAAGTCTTGGCTTCACCGTGTATATTAACCTTAATTCTCTCTTTTATTCTTTCTGATTTATATACTTAAATTTAGTCTTTTATTATAAAATGCTAACTTAAGATGTGTATAGTGCATAAGGGTTTCAGAGGTTTTCGGGCGGTATCACTCGCATTAAATTTGAGTGGTAATTTGATAGGTTTGAAGCCCGCAATCCCTTACGACACCATACACTCAACGTTGTACACAAGCTGAAAAAAGAACCAGCCGCACGTTCAAGCACATTTCATTTTGCTCGTACCTCACAAAATAAAAAGAGCTTTCACTTCCCTACGCTCAAATAGTGATAATTCATTTAAAGTTGATATATTTGCATTAAATGCTAATAAATATGAATAAAAAGGCAATTAATAGACTGAAAGTTGTTTTAGCCGAACACGGTAAGACCAATAAATGGCTTGCTGAAAAGTTGGACAAAAACGAAACTACAATTTCTAGATGGTGTACGAATGAGGTTCAACCTTCATTGGATAGCTTAATAATCATTGCGGATTTATTAGCAGTTGATGTAAAAGAATTAATCAATTCAACTCTTTAGGCAATATGAAAATAGAAGTTCAATCAAAAGGCAATCAAATTTTTGCACCACTTAAAGACAAGTGGTTAGTACGTACACCAGAGGAGTTAGTAAGACAAGAATATATAAAGAGACTTGTAAATGATTATGGTTTTTCTTTAGAGCAAATGGCTCAAGAAATACAAGTCAACAACTCTCAAAGAGGACAAGGAAGAGCAAGTGCAGATATTGTAATTTGGAAAAACAAAAAAGACAGACAAGAATCAATTAGTCCAATAATTGTTGTTGAATGTAAAGCAGAACATATAACTGTAAGAGAAGAAGATTATTTTCAAGGTTATAATTACGCTTCTTGGGCAGGAGCAGATTTTTTTGTTACAACAAACTTAAAAGAGACTAGAATATTTAAAGTTGTAAAAGGAAAAATTCCAAAAAGACTTGAAGAAATTATAGATATTCCAGATGCTTCGAGTATTCAGAGTGAAAAGAAAATTGATGAAATTTTAAAGCAAACAAAAGCTTTTACTAGAGATGAGTTTTCTAAACTACTTTTTAATTGCCATAACATCATTAGAAATAATGACAAGCTATCACCAGAAGCAGCTTTTGACGAAATTTCCAAAATCCTTTTTATCAAAATCAGATACGAACGCACAAATTCTGGAAGTCAAATTTTTTCAAAAAAACAATTTTTATCTGACAAAGAAGCTTACGATAGACATAAATCAAAAGATAGCAGACCATTTTACCAACAACTTTTTGAAAGCACAAAAGAAGACTTCAAAAATGATGACCTTTTTGCAGAAAACGAAACCGTAAAAATCAGAGAAAATAGTTTTGAAGCAATCGTAGAAAAGCTTGAAAAATATAATCTTTCAACAACTTCTGATGACGTCAAAGGAATTGCATTTGAGCAATTTTTAGGCAGAACGTTTAGAGGTGAACTTGGTCAATTTTTTACACCAAGAACAGTCGTAGATTTTATGGTTGAAGTGCTAGACCCACAAGAAGGAGAAGTACTTTGCGACCCTTGTTGTGGTTCAGGTGGTTTTTTAATCAAAGCGTTTGAATATGTTCGTGCAAAAATTGAAGATGAAATTCAGGAACAGAAAGAAAAAATAAAAGCAAAATACTTTGATGAAAATTACGAGAAACTCACTGACAAGAAAAAAGAAGAGGTTGAAGAAAAAGTAAACGAACTATTCAATTATCTAAATCAAGAATTAGATATTAATAATGAAAAGAGTCGTTTACGTGTACTTTCTTATGACTGTATTTTTGGAACAGATGCAAATCCAAGAATGAGCAGAACTGCTAAAATGAATATGATAATGCACGGAGATGGTCACGGAGGTGTTCATCATAATGACGGATTATTAAATATTAATGGAATTTTTGAAAATAGATTTGATGTTATACTTACCAATCCGCCTTTTGGTGCAAGAATTGAGAAAAGTCTAAAAATTACCGAATCTGATAAATATACAGACGAAGTAAGAATTGCCGAATATAAAAAGCGTTATGGAAAAGCATACGAAACAGCTTTAAAACAAATAAATGATAATATTGGTGAGCCACTTTTAGGTTTATATAAAACTGGTAAAATGAGTTCTTTAACAGAAGTTCTCTTTATTGAAAGATGCCTTAACTTATTAAAGCCAGGTGGTAGAATGGGAATTGTTTTACCTGAAGGAGTTTTAAATAACAGTAATCTTCAAAAAATCAGAGAATTTGTAGAAAGCAAAGCCAAATTAATTCTAATTACTTCTATCCCACAAGATGTATTTATTGCTAGTGGTGCAACTGTCAAACCAAGTCTATTATTCTTTAAAAAATTCACTGAAGAAGAAGCTAAAAACTGGAAAGCAGTTACTGTAAAAGCAAAAAAAGAAATAGAAGCCAAATATGCAGACGAACTCAAACCTCTCAAAGAAAAACTTGTATTAAAAGGAAAAGATGCACTTACAACAGCAGAAAAGAAAGAAATTCGCAAACAGTTAAAAGAACTGAATGAAAAAATTGAATCTGAAATTAAGGCTCAAATCAAAAAAGAATTTGATTATGAAATTCCAATTGCTGAAGTAGAAAAAGCAGGTATAAGCACCACAGGTGCTCAAATTGAAAATGAGCTAAAACCATTAGCAGAAGAGTTTACTACTTATAGAATAGACAATCAATTATGGCAGAAAAAATTTGATTTTATAGAATATGAAATAGACGAAAGCAATAATTTTTATCGTATTCCTTTTGCAGGTAATCCTGCAATAGCTAAAGAACCAGAAGTGTTTTATGGAAAATAGTATAACAATGATACATAAAATACCATTTTCTGAATTAAACATTTGGGACGTAAAAAGCTTTTTTCATCAAGCAGATGTTTTTAGTGAGAAACATCCTGTGGTGCTGTTTGGAGAGTTTTTAACAAAGCCTCAAATCGAAAAAATTAAAATTGTAGATTCTGGTGAATATAAAATTTTAGGTGCTCGTTCCTATGGGAAAGGTGTTTTTGTAAACCGAATAGTAAAAGGTTCTACTTTAAAGATGAGAACCTACCAGCAGGCTAAAGAAAATCATTTGTTTTGGTGTAAAGTTGATACTAAAAATGGAGCTTTTGGAATTATAACACCAGAATTGGCAGATGGTGTTGGTTCATCCAATATGACATTTGCAAAAATTGAAACGAATAAAGCAAATCCAGAATATGTACAATTACTTTTTAAAAGCAAAAAAGTTAATGATTATATGGATGGTTACGTCTCTGGTACCACAAATAGAAAATACATAAAACCTGACCAATTAAGAGAAGAAATAAAAATACCGCTTCCATCATTAAAAGAACAAAATAGAATTGTTGAAAATTATAAATCAAAGTTAAAAATTTCTTTTCAACAAGAAGAAAAAGCTATTCAACTAGAAAAAAGTATTGAAGCCTTTATGTACAAATCATTAGGTATTGAGAAGGAGGCGAAAAAAGAAAAAATTAGTAGCTTACAATTTATTAAATATTCTTCAATACTTAATCGATGGGATGACAAACCGTCTCATAATCTTGATTCTAGCTTTCCAATAGTAAAAATTAATGATATTCTGAAAACAATATCTACAGGAACAACTCCTACAACTTCACGAAGTGAGTATTTTGAGAATGGCAAAATAAATTTCTATACACCAGCCGATTTAACAAATAAGGTATATCTGACAGAATCACAAAGAAAAGTTACCCAATTAGCAATTAATAATAGAAAAGCAAGGAAATTTATGAAAAACACTTTGCTTTTTGTAGGAATTGGCTCAACTGTTGGAAAGGTAGGTATTATTAAGAATGAATATGCATCAAGCAATCAACAAATTACTGGTTTAACTTTAGATGAAACTAAAGTGAATGTAGAATTCGCCTTTTTCTATTTTAATTATTTTCAGCACATCACAACAAAAGAAAGAACACAAGCTACAATACCAATTGTGAATCAAAGTAAGATTTTAAACATACCTTTTCCTTTACCTCCATTAAATATACAAATAGAAATTGCTTCAAGAATTTTAAAAATAAATAGTGAGATTAACGAGCTTATTGCATCATCAAAAAACAATAAAAAATATGCGTTAATTGAGTTTGAACAAGAAATATTTAAAAGTTAATGAGATTAGTACAACTACATATTCAAACTAGGTTTAAAAACATTGAGAACTTAAAAATAGACTTTAGAACAAAAGAAGGCTTAACTGTACTAATTGGAAATAATGGTAGTGGTAAGAGTAATATTCTTGAAGCGTTGAGTAGTATTTTTGCTGGACTTTATGACCAAACTTTTAATCCTAGTTTTCGTTATTTCTTGATTTATGAAATAAATGGAAATGAAATTAAAATTGTATACAACAACGTAACCCAAGCTTACGAATTAAAAGCTAATAATGTTGTAGATAACATTAAACCAGAACATTTACCATCACAAGTTGTAGCAAGTTATAGTGGCGAAGAAACCAGATTATGGGAAACATATTATTGGCCTTTTTATCAAAAATATATTCAAGCGATAAAAGGTGCTACTTTACCAAATCAAGATTTAATTTTCATTAATAAATATTATTGGAATATTGCCTTACTGACATTCTACTTCTACGATTTTGAAGCATTTACAGATATTAAAAAATTCTGTGAAACTGATTTAGGTATTACGCAGGTAAATAACATCAAATTTGACTTTGACACACAAAAAATAGGCACATTTCAATTAAATCCTGTTGTAAACTTTGTGCAGCAAATTAACCCAAACAATGATGCGACACTAACTTTAACTCTTGACGAATTAAAGCAAAGACTTGGTTATATATCTAACGAGATTGATTTTTTTAATTATCTCACAGCAGCTTCAATGCCAAAAGATGATAAACTTATAACAAATATTGAATTCAACTTTAACAATAACTTAAACGCTTCTTGCTTTAGCGAAGGAGAAAAAAAACTAATTCTTGTAAAACTAATTCTTGAAGTCATTGGAGATGAAAATTCATTGATTCTACTTGATGAACCTGATTCTCATATACATATTTCACGTAAACAAGATTTGCAAAAACTATTAAACAATTATGCAAGTCGTGAAAACATCTTAACAACTCATTCACCTACTCTAACTCATTGTTTTGATAATAAGCATATAATTATGCTAAACAGAAATGCCAATAATGATGCAGAAATTGAAGAACAAGAAAAGCAAGAAATTGTAAATAAGCTAACTAATGGAATTTGGTCTTATCAAGAACAAAATATATTCTTGAACACACAAAAAGATATTCTTTTAGTAGAAGGACCATCAGACGAAACATTTATTACAGAAGCACTTAAAGTTCTTAAAACCTCTGAACCTAGATATGCAGGTTTAGATTTTGCTTTTATGCCTTGTGGTGGAGCAGCTGGTGTGGAATTAATGTTAGGAAAGTTTGCACCTAAACCCAATCAAACCATAATTGCATTTTTTGATAGAGACCAAGCAGGAGTTGATGGAATTAATAAAATTTTCAGAAGAAATAGGAACAACAAATACAATACGAGCAATTTTACACACAGAATAAAGAATGATATTTGGGTGAGTTTTTTTCCTGTAAGAACTCATTTTAGAGGCTCGAACTTTAATGTTGAGGATTATTTTAGCAAAAAATTATTGAATAAATATGTGTTTCAGAATTTTAGAGGACTAGATTCAATAAGTTCTAAAGACAACGTGAAAAGGAAACTGGAATCGGAATGTAGAAATGGAAATATACCTGATAATGAATTTAGATTCTTTAAAAAATTATTTGACGAAATATTGATTATTAAAAACAAATAAAGCCGAAGCAATGTTCAAGCACATTTGCCTTTTTTTCGTACCTCAAAAAGTCAAAAGAGCTTTCACGCCAACGCTCACGTTTGAATTGAAAGAAACACCAGTAAAACAAGCTGAATAGAAAAAGCCAGTGTACAACAATGTATAAAAATAATAGCGGTTTAATCGCTAAAACGAAAGTAAGTAAATATAAAAAAGGTCTGTGTTTAACCGAAAAGACAGTGCGTGAAAATCCGCTACTATTCTTATACTAAACCGTTGGCAATAATTATGAGAAACATACTTCTGATATTAATAATTTCATTCTTTTTTCAAAGTTGCAAAAAGGATATTAACGAACAATCTATTAGTATTGTTGAGAGTTTTCAAAAAGGAGATGTAGAAAAAATCAAAAAGGAATTTTATTCTGACGAGTATTTTAATGACTTACAAAATGCCGACCAAATAATTAAAAAATATAAAACATTAATTGGAGACCTTGAAATTGACAAGAAAGAAAATATTATTTTAGAAACTCGAAAAGGAACAATATCTAATGGTTTTTTTCCAAAAGATTCAGTTTTAATAACATCTGCTTATGTTCCTGTGGCTGTAGAGATGCCTTCACCTGTTCCAAGTTATTTTGTTCAGTTACATTTCGTTAATAAAAATGATTCATACAAATTAGTCGCATTTGATTTAAAAAACACAGAAGTCCCACAAAATGCGAATGAACTTAATATTGAGAACAAAATTAATATTGACAAAAGAAGAATAATTGATTATTCATTTATGTATGAAGGTGGTTATAAAAGTCCACTTATTTTTAAACGTAAAACAGGATTAGTAAATGAATTAAAGGCGAATAAGGATAGGTTTGATTTACTACTTGAATTAATAAATAATTCAAAAATTGTTAAAGCGCAAAAAGAAACGGACACGAGACGATTTAATGGAGACCCAGAACTCGGAATCATTAACCTTGAAATGAATAACAATCATACCTGGACTTTATTCACGCTGATTTCAGAAGAGAATAATAAGAAAGAGAATTTTAATGGAACCATAGAATTAAGATATTATCAATACTTAAATTTAGCAGTAACTTATTGGATAGAATCAGAAAACAATGAATTACTAAAACAAACAATGTTCGAATTATGCAATTCTGGAGAAAATATCAGAACTGAACCGAAAGAATCAATAAAACTTGAAATTAGCCACGAAGAAAAATAACTATTGCCAACACCGTGTAAAAAAAATTGCTTAATTTTAGCTTAATCAAAGTTAGTCGCATTTTTGTAAACTCCTATTTTCCTGCGGAAAATAGCCGTTCACTTTAAACGCAACTTTCCTTAACACAACAACGTTGTGTGTCATTAAAAAAAACAAATCAAAATAAAAATGAAAAAAACGATTTTACTTTTTATTACATCCCTAATCCTTTTTGGCTGTAAACAGAACCAAAATCAAAAGGAACACCAAAGTTCAACAGAAACATTTGAACCTAAAGGAGTTGATAATATCGCCTATAAATGGGGATATATGGCATTGACCGCCCAAGCCAATGATACTGAAAAATTCAAACCAAGACCGACCGTCACTTCTCGGTATTTGGGTTTAATATTTGTTTCTGTATTTGATGCTTGGTCGATGTATGACGAAAAAGCTGTTCCTGTTTATCTTGAAGGCGTTGATAGAAGACCATCAAAAGAACAGACCTTGAAAAATAAAGAAATTGCCATTAGTTATGCCGCATTTGGAGCAATGAATGAATACTATTTTTCAGATAAACCATTGTTTGCGGAATTTATGAAAGAATTGGGCTTAGACCCAACAAACAAATCATTGGATCCCACAACACCTGAGGGTATTGGTAATTTAGCTGCAAAAGCAGTAATTGAAGCTCGAAAAGGAGACGGCTCTAATCAATATGGTGAAGAAGCGGGTTCTAATGGCGAACCATATTTTAATTACGTTGGATATGAGCCAGTTAATTCCGCTGATAAAAATGTTGACCCTAACCGCTGGCAACCTAAGTATTTTTCTGACGGGAAAGGTGGAAAATTTGCACCAGGATGCTTAACTCCATTTTGGGACAAGGTCAAACCTATTGCCCTAAAATCAGGAGACCAATTTCGACCTGGACCCCCTCCAATGATTGGTTCGGAACAACTGGAAAAAGAAGTTCGAGAAGTTATAGAATTACAATACAACCTAACAGATTATCAAAAGGCATTGGTAGAGTTTATGCGAGATGGTCCACAGTCTGTACAACAAGCGGGGCATTGGCTAAAATTTGCCCAAGATGTTTCTCGAAGAGATAATCATACACTTGATGAGGATGTAAAAATGTATTTTTATAATCAAGTGGTTGCCATGGATGCCTTCATAGCTTCTTGGGATTCAAAAATGTTTTACGATTATGCCAGACCTTATGCATTGGTCCATCAATATTATGATGAACAGAAAATCAAAGCTTGGGGAGGAGAAGGAAAAGGAATGATGGAAATAAAAGGAAATCAATGGAGACCTTATTCACCTGAAACATTTTTATGCCCTCCTTTTCCAAGTTATACATCGGGGCACAGTACCATTAGTGGAGGCTGTGCAGAAGCTTTAAAATTGTGGACGGGTAGTGACAAATTTGGCTCTGAAGCACAATTAGTAGCAGGTGCAATGACAGAACCTGACAACTTGGGAGACACAGTTACTTTGAAATTTCCAACATTCACAGAAACAGCAGAAATGGCTGGTATTTCGAGGGTATTGGGAGGTTATCATATTCAATCCGATAATGTAGCAGGATTAGAATTAGGAAGAAATGTGGCAAAGGAAGCATGGAAGTTTTACAAAAAACATATAGGAGAAGAATAACAACACACAACAATGTATATAAAAAATAGGCAAAATAGTAGTAATATCAAGGCTTTTGGCTCGCATCAAATTTTGTGTTTAACTGAAAGTATGCGCTTCTAAATCGCCTACTTTTCATATACTAACCGTTGCCAAAAATTGTCCAGAATCACTCAAATCGTTGGAAAAAAAACAATAAAACTCTTGAATTTTAAAATGTTAGACACTCTCTCGCGAGTCAAAAATTTAGTTTTTTATAAAAATTAAAAAGCTTGAAAATATAGAGATTATAAAAACAAAGTTTGTGGAATTTTTACTCAAACTCAAAATTTAAAAAAGGCGGAGAAATCTCGTTTTTTAAGAATAAAAGAAACCACTCAAATGTTGAATTTCCAATTATTGCGGAATGAAAATCTTTGCGGAATTGTCACTCAAACGTAAAATTTGAAAATTAGGAAAGATCTCGTAAGTCAAAACATGGAAAAACACTCTAATGTTGAATTACCAATATTGCGGAATTGAAAATCTTTGCGGAATTGTCACTCGAACGCTAAATCTTGAAAATAATAACCAAAATCGGAAAACAAAAAACAACTTTAGGCAACAACGTGTAAAAAAAATTGCTTAATTTTAGCTTAATAAAAATTAGTGGCTTTTTTATAAACTTCTATTTTCCTTCGGAAAATAGCCGTTCACTTTAATCGCAACTTTTCATAACACAACAACGTTGTATTTAATGGCGGATTTCCAGTCGGAAATCCACAAGAGGCATTTTATTAAAAATAAAAATTGTTCAACTATCAAGTTGTCGGATTTTGAAAATAGAAACGCAAAAAGATTAACAAATTGAATCGGTACGATTTTTAGCACAATTGCGGAGTGAAAAGTTGAAACGGATAAAATCACCAATCAGAACGGAATTAAGCAACGAAACGGTTTCATTTTAGCAAAATAACGGAGAAATCAGCAGAACGAAATCCTAAAATGATAAATTCTAGCTAAATCGAGAAACATTTCCGATTTTGCCAATTATAACGGAGAAATGAGCAGAACGAAAACGTAAAATGATAAATTTTAACAAATAGAGAAACATTTATGATTTTATCAATTATTGCGGATTTGAGAATTGAATCGGTACGATTTTTTAGCAATGGAATGAAAAGCCACTAAAATACAACAACGCGCATAAAAAATTGCTTTATTCAGTAAAATAGAATGGTTCTAAAACAAAAAAATAATATATTTATACGCCTGAAAAATTACGATTTCAAAAGTCGCAACTTTTCATGCTCAAACACGTTGCCAGTAATTTAACGGAACAGCTAGAAGCCATTTGAATTGAACGAATAGAAAACTAAAATCACAATTATATTTAAATAAGGAAATAGAATTTTAACCGAAAATGACTTTAAAGAATAAAATATTATTGAATAAATTTCTTGTACCTGCGATATTGTTGGTTATCCTAATAATCTATGTATTAAGACAAAATTATTTAGAATTCGGATTTATAATTTATTACCTCATTTTATGGTTAATAGTTTCTCTGTTTATCTTTTACAAACAGAAAAACCATTTGATTGAATATAATGCTGAATCGAATGAATTAAAAATCAAATATTACGCTGGAATAAATAAAACTGCTGAAAAGATTATCCAAGTAGATAAAATAGTAAGCAACAAATTAGATACGAGAATATTCGATTTCGGATTTGATGTATTATCAATAAAATATGTAGATGAACAAGATTTGTATGACCTTTTGGAATTAAGAGTTAGCAAAAAAGAAGATTGGATTGATATTTTATCTTCAATCAACAACTCAACCGAAATAAATAAACCAGCGGAATAAAAACTACTGGCAACACCGTGTAAAAAAAATTGCTTAATTTTAGCTTAATAAAAATTAGTGGCTTTTCTATAAACTTCTATTTTCCTGCGGAAAATAGCCGTTCATTTTAATCGCAACTTTTCATAACACAACAACGTTGGCACCAATTTGACCAAAATCACCCGAATTTGAAATTCCACAATGAAAAGAGATATAAATCGAGTAGTTTTTTATTCTAAACAAGATTTATCAAGTGATAGAAATCTACAAAATGCTGAACACATAATTGACAATTTCTATTCTAAAAAAACCTATAAAATAAACGACATTTTAGAATTATATCATATTAAACTTTATTTTGACAATGAACTCTTTCGTAATGCTTGGAGTATAGAAATCAAAACAAAATATATCGAAACTGTTGGTTCATTTTGGAACGTAATAATTTCATTTTTTATTAAAATTAATAATCAAAATATTTCCTCATATTTTAATACAATAGATTATCAATATTATGATTCATTTTGGACTTTAATAAGTCAATTAAGTATTTACAAAAAAATATCATCGGAAAATATTACTGCAATTTTACAAAATAGCAGTTTTTATATAAGACAGTTTTTAAAGCAAAAGAATATAGTTAATCATTATTCAAATTTGATTAAAAATCACCTTATTGAATCGACTGAATCTGCGGAGTTGTTACTTTCTCAATTTGAAGAAGACCACGTTTTATCGGAAAAACCAAAACTTTTCTTTCCAACTTCATTAAATGATAACGATAAGGAATCTATAATATTAAACTATTTGAATTCCCCAAATCCTAATTTAAACTATGTTAGATTAGTAGTTAAATCGAGAACTTTAAAAATATCTGACAAAACTAAATTAAAAGCTAAAAGATTAGAGAAAAAACAAAACGATGAAATTTTTGAAAAAGGAACAGGTTCTACTAACGTTGTGCAAGTTTCAATTTCAAAAGAGCAAGAAGAACCTTATAAATTAGAAAATCACAATGGACAATTCACGCATTGCTATTCTGAAAAATGGTTGAATGCTACAAAATCAAATGAAAATGTCTTTCGTAATTTCTCTTACTTGTTTAAATATATAAATGCACAAGGTTGTATTGATTTAGTAGGTAAAAATCACGAGATTGATTCATTTGAAAGAACTTTTATGCGTTCTAAAAATGAATACTTAATTAGTTTTAAGTTTCACGGGAAAAGTATATTATCTCATTTACAATTAGTAATCTACTTAAACTATTTACAAGAGAATAAAATAACTCTTGAGCAAGTTTTATTTCATCAAGTAAATGAAGTCTTAAATGAAAGATTTGAAATTAAAGGCTTAACAATTTCTTTCGCTTCAGAAAATGCTTCACCATTAGAAAAAATCCGATTTATTGCACCTGAATTAGAATTTCTAATTAAGCAATATCAATGTTATATCGAAGAGGGTTTTATAGACTTTGACCTTATAAGAATAAGCACCTCTCAATTGCATTTAAGTAAAGTAAAGAGTAAACTAAAAAAGAAGTATGTTTATGGTCAAGGAAATGAATATTTAAGAATAAAATACTGTTTCTTTTCAAATCAATCTATGCTATATTACATAGAACCATACAAAGAAAAATATCGTACATTTTATCATTTAATAGTTAATGAAAACATAAGTTATAATGACTTCCAAGACTATCAAAAAAGAGATATTGACTATTTAATTTCAAATGAATATTTAACTACTGATAAAAATGGATTTTTAAGAATTAGCAATCAAGAGTTAATTTTTGTAATTGGAAAATTACATTATGAAGATGTTCTAAATTTTTGGCATTATTCCGAACGAATAAGAAACGGAGTTTTAGAAATGGAAAAAAAAGGAATGATAAAATTTGAAAATACTTTATTCACAATCGAAGAAAGAAGATATTTGAATTATTATCTGAATCAAAAAGAGTTTTCTAATGGACTGGATTTAAGAAATAAATATTTACACGGAACTAACAGCAGTTCAGTTGATAGTCAACAGAACGATTATCTGATGTTATTAAAACTATTAATACTTGTCATCTATAAGATTCAAGACGATTTGAATTTATATAAAGCGGAACAAAAAACTGGTGCCAACACCGTATAAACTTTATTGCTAGTTTTAGCTCACTTGGGAAATTCCTCCGGAATTTCGCCGTTCGTGTTTTATTTACTAAATTCACTGCTTAAACAACGCAACAAAGCTTATACAACAACGTTGTGTACAATTATGAAGAAAATTCTAGTAATTATTATAATTTTGAATTGTATTCCAAATTTTGGTCAAACTGAAAGGGGCGACTCAATTCAAAAAGTATTATTCTTAAGGGCAAATATAGAGCTGAGTAATTCTGAAGTTGAAGTCGACTATCCTGAAATAGAAAAGTCTCATATTGAAAGAGCATACACGAATTATTATTTTTGCTATAAAAAAAACAAAAACAGTAAAATTGGACAAATAGCTTTAAAAAAAGCTGACTCTTTAAAAGTAATAATAATTACGAATCTCTTGAATAATATGCAAGGAGTCTGGAAACGGAAAATAAATGGCAATAGCAATGGAATAAATTCTACTTATAGTGAAAATAATAGTTATGAAATTTTAATCATTTCTAATAATAAGATAGAGTTTTATAATGAAAATATTAAGTCTAAAAAAAGAACACTTGTTAAGTCTGAAAATATTAAAGTCCTAAAAGACATTAATTATAGAGGTCCAACAATTAGTGAATTAATTTACTCTGATAATCATATTTGGAGTATTTCATTTAATAAATCTAAAAAGTATATTTACTTTATAAACACTGGAAAAATGCTAAAAAATGGAGACGTATTAGATATTGCTTGTGGAAACACTGAAACAATGTATGAGAAATTAAAATAACAGTACACAACACCTTGTATAAAAAATTGCTAAATTTGGCTTAATCAAGGTTTGTTGCATTTCTGTCAACTCCTATTTTCCTGCGGAAAATAGCCGTCGACTTAAAACGCAACTTTCCATACAAAACAACGTTGGGCGTCATTAAAAAAAACCTTAGAAAAAGAAAAAATAATTGAATAAATGAAAGCAAACGAAACAAAAGTTGAGGACTTTTTATCTTCAAACAAAACACAATTTGTAATTCCAGTTTACCAGAGAAATTATGATTGGTCAACTAGTCAATGTAAACAACTTTTAGACGACATTCTCGAAGTAGGAACGAGCAAAAGAACAAATGCTCATTTTATTGGCAGCGTAGTTTATGTCCACGATGATGTTTATACTTCTTCAAGAATAAAGGAATTGACAGTTATTGACGGACAACAACGTTTGACTACTTTAACTTTAATTTATTTGACTCTTTATCGTTTGGCAATTGAAATGGACGACAAAGCACTTGAGGCTGAAATAAGCGAAACTTATTTGACAAATAAATTTGCTCCAGAAGAAGAAAAGTTGAAACTAAGACCAACTGAAAATAATGATAAAGCAATAAAATATTTATTGAGAAGTGATTCCAATGAAGAATTTAACGATTTTTCAAAAGTCATTGATAACTTTAATTACTTCAAAAGTAGAATTACAGCAGAAAACATTGAATATGTATTAAAAGGACTTTCCAAACTTATGTTCGTAGAAATTTCTCTTGACAGAGAAAAAGATGACCCACAAAGAATTTTTGAAAGTTTGAACTCAACAGGTTTAGAATTATCCCAAGCAGATTTAATTCGCAATTATATTTTAATGGGACTAAATAGAAAAAGTCAGAATAAAATATATAATAACTACTGGGAAATTATAGAAAAATTAGCAAAGGACGAAAGTTTAAATACGAGTAAAGTCTCTGACTTTATTAGAGATTATTTGACCTTAGTAAACAATAAGATACCAAATAAAAGTAAAGTTTATTTAGAGTTTAAGGCTAAATTTCCAACAACTGATTTAGAAGAATTGGAGAACAATTTATTACCAATTAAATCTCTTGTTAAATATTATAACAAGTTACTAAATCCAAAAAATGAATCTGATAGAGAAATAAGAACTCAATTAGAATATATAAATCGTTTAGAAGTTAATGTTGCATTCCCGTTTTTAATGAAAGTCTATGAAGATTATTCTGAAAACATAATTGACAAACAGACTTTTATTAAAGTGTTAGATTTCATTCAATCATTTGCTTGGAGAAGATTCATACTTGGCTTACCAACCAATGCTTTGAATAAAATATTTATGACTCTTTATGAAAAAATCGATAAAGACAATTATTTGGTTTCACTTCAAAAATGGCTTTTAAAAAGACCTGGTTCTCAAAGGTTTCCTAAAAATAATGAATTAATAGAAAGCCTAAAATTAAAAGATGTTTATAATGTAAAATCAAAAAACAGAACTTATCTTTTAGAACGCCTTGAAAACTTTGAAAACAAAGAACCTGTAAAAATAGAAGGAAATACAGATATAACTATTGAACATATATTTCCACAAAATCCAGACCCAAAATGGAAAATTGATTTAGGAACAGATGAGTATAATTTCATAAAAGAAACTTATTTAAATACAATTGGAAATCTTACTTTATCTGGGAATAATGGAAAACTAGGAAACAAAATTTTCACGTACAAAAGAGATTTAGAAAATGCAGGTTATAAAGATAGTAGGCTTTGGTTGAACAAATATTTATCTATTGCCGAAAAATGGAACAAAACTGAAATTGAAAGACGTTTTGACTTATTAGCTGAACGTTTCCTGAAAATTTGGGAATATCCAGCAATTGATTTAGACGATAGAGACGAAAATAACGAAGTAAACATTTTTGAAGCCGAAGATCCTAAATTTAAAAAATTAGAATACGCTATATTCTTTGACCAAAAAATTGAAGTTAATCAAGTGTCTAAATTATATGTAGAAGTTTTTAAACAGTTATTTGACTTACAACCTGAAACATTTTTCACAACAGATTTAGCTGAAAAAATCACATTGACCAAAAATCCAAAAGAAGGAAATCCAAGACAAGCAGTTAAAATTAACGATACCTATTTTATAGAAGGAAATATAGATAATATAGGAAAATTTGAAAAAATAAAACACGCATTGACAATTTTCGATTCAGAAGATGAATTGACAATAAAATATGCGGAAAAACAATAACGAACGCCCAACACCGTACAAAATTAATTGCTTACTTTTTGCTTACTTACGAAAATCCTCGCGGATTTTCTTTGTCAGTAATTATTTATTAACTTTATTGCTTAACCAACGCAACTAACCTTGTACAACAACGTTGGCAATAATGCAAGAATAATAAATAATAAATAATAAAAATATGAATGATTTAGGAGGCTCAATTTGGTCGGCTGCAGTATTACTCTTTTTTTTAATGGATCCATTAGGTAATATACCTGTATTACTATCAGTTTTGAAGGGCATAAGCCCTAAACGTCAGCGATTTATTATTATTAGAGAGCTTTTAATCGCTCTGGTAATATTGATTATTTTCCTTTTTGGAGGGCAGAATCTTTTAAATTTTCTTCATTTACAACAAGAATCAGTTACAATCGCTGGAGGAATTATCTTATTAATAATAGGTCTTCGATTGATATTTCCTCGTCCAGAAGGTGTAATGGGAAAACAACCTGATGGAGAACCTTTTATAGTTCCGATTGCAATACCTATGATTGCAGGCCCTTCAGTTTTAGCGATGCTAATTCTAATGACTAGTAATGAACCAGATCAATTGGGTAATTGGTTTTTCGCTCTTCTTATCGCCTGGTCACTATCTGCATTATTGTTGCTGACTGCCCCATTTCTTTATAAAATTCTTCGTGAGCGAGGGTTGAAAGCTATTGAACGCTTAATGGGAATGATCTTAGTTATGATGGCAGTACAAATGTTAATAAATGGGATTAAAATTCTTTTCTAATATAATTTAATAAAGGCACGTATTGCCAACAAAGAACTGAGCTAAAAAACAACTCTTTTCTTCATTAAATTTACGCACTATTATTTTAGGCTCATAATGCTATGAATTCGTATTTTGAGCTTTTATTTTTTATGTAAATACTACTTATTTTGATAAAACAGAAACGTACGTTTCGTCATATGGTAAACCTGATTTTGCAATAGCAAAACTCTGTTTTATCAGTTTATTTGAAACCGCTATTAAAGCCAATTTCTTACTCTTACCCTTGTTAACAATTCGCTCATAAATCTCGCGACATCCTTTATTATGCTTGCAAGCTGTAAAAGCACAGAGAAACAAGAGGTTGCGTAACTTCCTATTTCCAACCTTACTTATTCTACTTCTTCCACGTACACTACTCCCAGATACTCTTATCGTTGGAGTAATTCCTACATAACTACATAATTGTGAAGCTGTTTCAAATTTCTTAAATCCATCAGTAATTACAATTAAAAACAATGCCGTTTTCAATCCTATTCCTGGAATACTAGTTAGCAATGTTAACTGTGCTTGTTGGTCTTGTTTTACTAATGATAGTACTTTTGTTTCGATTCCTAAAATCTCTTTGTCTAAATGTTTTTTAGTCCGTTTTAATGAACCATAAACCCACTTAGAGGGAATCCCTAAAACTTCTTCTCCGTGGATTTTATTCTTAACCGCTGTGCGTTTTTTAATATCACTATCTAATAACCTAAACAACTGTAAACACTCACTCTGAACATTAGTAAGAGCCGTATACAATGGAACTTCATTGATACTTCCATATTCACAGATAGCCTTTGCATCACTTTTATCCGTCTTTACTTTAGATAATTTCATTTGGATAAAACGCTTTACAGACAAAGGATTTACCACCGATACAAAAATGCTTTGTTTGTATAAAAACTGAGCTAATCTGTAATGGTAATAACCTGTTGCTTCCATAATAACTAATGAGTTTTTAGGTAAACTTTTTAAAAAGGTTTTAAACCCTAATTCATCATTTTTAAATTGATCATGACCATTTGTACTTCCATAAACATCAAAAACGTCTTTACTGATGTCAACTCCAAAAATTTCCTTATATTTATTCATAAGAACTGATTTATGAAAGAATAACCTACTTTTACTCACAACAACTTGAAATCGAGATCTAGGTCTCACAGAACTGAACGTGATTGTTAGTAGAAAAGAGAGAGGATTATCAATGTTGTCGAAGTCTTGGCTTCACCGTGTATATTAACCTTAATTCTCTCTTTTATTCTTTCTGATTTATATACTTAAATTTAGTCTTTTATTATAAAATGCTAACTTAAGCCGTGTAAAAAAAATTGCTTAATTTTAGCTTAATAAAAATTAGTGGCTTTTTTATAAACTTCTATTTTCCTTCGGAAAATAGCCGTTCACTTTAATCGCAACTTTTCATAACACAACAACGTTGTACACAATTAGTGAGATACCTATAAAAATAATTAAATGAACAAAAATAAAATTCAACATTACATTAATAATTTTCGGAGAAAAATAAGTCCTTATCTAAAAAAAGACATAGGACTTAAAACAATTGTTTACCCATATTCTAAAGGTGTTTTGTTATTATTTGAATTTGGTCCAAATGTTCAAAACAAAGATGAATACAGGTCGAAATCTGAAAAAATAAGTGAAGTTCTAAAAAAAACTAAAATTACATTTTTTGGAGAAACTAATGACAATTTAACTTTCCAAGGTACGAATACGGTTATGTTTGATAATAACATAGCAATAATAAAAGATTTAACAGATAACGAATGGACAGATAAACAAGCCTCAGATGATGTAAGTAAAATTCTAACACCTCAAAAACAGTCGTAATTATGAGTGATGGAAAAATACGAATAAAAGACATTGAGGGAGACGCTGGACAAATAACTGATTTATGTAAAAATTTAGGATTTGACTTAAATAGCTATTTGAATGAAAAGCCAGTAAAAAAACAAATAAATAAAATTTGGATATACATTACAGTTCCCTTATTTTTTATTTTATGTTGTTTAGTGTGGGCAGCACCATTAAACCCATCATTATTTAAAGTTTTGATTTTAGGATTATTTCTTTTGTTAGGAGCTATTGTTGTCATAATTCAATTTAATCACGATAATTGGATGATATCAGGAATTTCAGGAATTACTGGAATTTGTCTAATATTGATTTCGCTCAATGTATATACACCACAGGAAATTATTAAGAAGATTGAAAAACAAACAACGAACAAGCTAAACGAAGAATAACTGTGTACAACACCGTATAAACTTTATTGCTGGTTATAGCTCACTTGGGAAATTCCTTCGGAATTTCGCCGTTCGTATTTTATTTAGTAAATTCACTGCTAAACCAACGCAACAAAGCTTATACAACAACGTTGGCTGTAATATCCAAGACGAAAATTTGAGGTAATAATAATAATAATATATATCAAAAAAATGAATCCAATAGAACACGTAAGAAGAAGAGGAAAACTAAGACTTGAATTTACAAAAAATTTTGACGGAATAATTAATCAAGCGAAAAATAATGAATCAACAAAAAATTTACCTTTAAACTTAATGGTATCAGAATATACCAAAACATTAAAAAATCAATATATTGGAACTGAAGCAGGAAATAGAATCATAGAAACTTATAAAGTTGACAAAAAACAAATTTCTGAATTAATTGAACAAGCTGCTGAAATAACGATTAAAAGGTTTAGTTAATAAACATAAGAAAACACAATGAATAGATTTGGTATTAAAATCTATAATTAAATTAAAAAATATGAAAGAGTACACTAAATTGAATGACAATTTTAGTAAAATTTTTGACATACTTGATTCACTTGAAAAAGATATTTACGACTCAAGAACTTGTGATGAAGGTTTTTCAGAATTAGCTATGTTAGCATATTCAATTAGAATAGGAATAGTAGATAAAATAGATAATAATCCTGAATGGCTATTGCGAAAAAATATGATATTAATAAGTAATGGGTTTTTCCGTGTTAAAAAATATACATTAGAAAATGCTATTGAAATTATTGTTGAAAAAATTGAATTATTAGCTTCCTACAATTCATCAACTTCTACATTTATATCTGGAATTCTTGAAAAAAATCGATATTTTAATGAAATTGAGTCAAAAATGGGGTTTCAACAAAGACATCAAATTCATAATGCTTTTGAATAAATACTACAGCCAACACCTTGTATAAAAAATTGCTAAATTTGGCTTAATCAAAGTTTGTTGCTTTTTTAATAAACTCTATTTTTCCTGCGGAAAAATGCCGTTCATTTAAAACGCAACTTTCCATACAAAACAACGTTGGCAAAAACTCGGGAAAGGCGCCGAAATAAAGTCTGTTTTATAAATTTACTTCTTGCTTTTCCTCTCTTTTCGAAACCCAATTTCGGAAAATGTAGAAATTTAAAATTTATGGAACAGTCTCTCGCTCGTGAAATTTTGTAAAAATTGGAGAGTTTGAAAAATTTAATAAAATGGAATTTACTCAAACCCTGAAAATCCAAAATTGTGGAATTTTCACTCAAGCCTTGAATTTAGCAAGTTTGCGGAATTTAGCAAAATACGGAAAAACAAAATGGTGGAATTCTTACTCAAACTCTGAATTTATAAAGTTTACGGAATTCTCACTCAGAGTTTGAATTTTGAAAAAAAAGAAAATTATGAAAAAGTTGAACGAAATAAAAAAATCACGCATTTGCCAACAACTTGTATAAAAAATTGCTACTTTTAGCTTAAACAAAGGCTGTTGCATTTTTGTAAACTTCTGAATTTCCGTTGGAAATTCCTCGTTCACAAAAATCGCAACTTTCCATACAAAAATACGTTGCCAAAAATTGTCCAGAACCACTCAAACCGTTGGAAAAAAAAACAACAAAACTCTTGAATTTTAAAATGTTAGACACTCTCTCGCGAGTCAAAAATTTAGTTTTTATAAAAATTAAAAAAGTTGAAAATATATAGATTCTTAAAACAAAGTTTGTGGAATTTTTACTCAAACTCAAAATTTTAAAAGGCGGAGAAATCTCGTTTTTCAAGAATAAAAGAAACCACTCAAATGTTGAATTTCCAATTATTGCGGAGTGAAAATCTTTGCGGAATTATCACTCAAACGCAAAATTTGAAAATTAGGAAAGATCTCGTAAGTCAAAACATGAAAAAACACTCAATTGTTGAATTACCAATATTGCGGAATTGAAAATCTTTGCGGAATTGAAAATCTTTGCGGAATTGTCACTCGAACGCTAAATCTCGAAAATAATAACCAAAATAGGAAAAACAAAAAACAACTTTAGGCAACACCGTGTAAAAAAAATTGCTTAATTTTAGCTTAATAAAAATTAGTCGCATTTCTATAAACTCCTATTTTCCTTCGGAAAATAGCCGTTCATTTTAATCGCAACTTTTCATAACACAACAACGTTGGCAATAATTTCCAATCACACCTAAATAAAGGAATGAAAAATAAATTTACGAAAAAAGAATCTGAGTTAATAGATTTAATGTTGGAAAATTTCTTGACAATAGATTCAAATATCAATATTTCTAATGGTTTTTGTTTTAAGTTTTGTAATGAATTTAATATAGTAAAAGAAACTTATGTTTCAATGTGTTTTGAATTACATAACAGAGATTTAATAAAATACAATGAAAAGTTAAATTGCTTAACCCCTAAAAAAACTGAAATTAAATCATTCTTAAATAACGGAGGAATGACTGAATATTGGTTAAGAAGGAATAAGTTGAAATATGATTTTAACATTTCAAAAACAAAATCTTGGTCTTTCTATTTATTTCTTGTAATATCTGTTATTGGTGGAATATATAGCTGTATCAAAATATATGAGTATGTATGTAAAAAACCAAAAGGAAAATTGGCTGAGGAATCCATATTGCAAAAGGAAGAGGAAAAAGAAAAATTGAATACTTTAGTTTTAAACCAAGTTCATATTGATTCTTTGCATACTCCCAACAATCTTGAAAATAATAAAACCTCAAATAAATAAAAAAGGCTGAATATACTGTTATGAATAAAACTATTGCCAACACCGTGTAAAAAAAATTGCTTATTTCTGTAATTATCATTTGTTCTGTTTTTCCTTATTTACTATATTTATAAATCGGAAAGTTTAAGCGTTTTTAACGCAACTTTCCTTACACAAACTCGTTGTATTTAATGGCGGATTTCCAGTCGGAAATCCACAAGAGGCATTTTATTAAAAATAAAAATTGTTCAACTATCAAGTTGTCGGATTTTGAAAATAGAAACGC
Organism: Polaribacter staleyi; assembly: GCF_038024045.1. Taxonomy (NCBI): domain Bacteria; kingdom Pseudomonadati; phylum Bacteroidota; class Flavobacteriia; order Flavobacteriales; family Flavobacteriaceae; genus Polaribacter; species Polaribacter staleyi. The sequence continues at coordinate 1,242,659 of NZ_CP150665.1, forward strand.
AAAAAGATTAACAAATTGAATCGGTACGATTTTTAGCACAATTGCGGAGTGAAAAGTTGAAACGGATAAAATCACCAATCAGAACGGAATTAAGCAACGAAACGGTTTCATTTTAGCAAAATAACGGAGAAATCAGCAGAACGAAATCCTAAAATGATAAATTCTAGCTAAATCGAGAAACATTTCCGATTTTGCCAATTATAACGGAGTGTTTTGACCCCTATAAAACAAGAGTAATCTTTTAAATTTCGATTATTAATTAAGCTGTTAAATTTTTCATCATAATTAGATGTTTATCTGTATTCCATTTTTCCATTGGGGTTATACGTCCCTGTTTTGACCCCTATAAAACAAGAGTAATCTTTTAAATTTCGATTATTAATTAAGCTGTTAAATTTTTCATCATAATTAGATGTTTATCTGTATTCCATTTTTCCATTGGGGTTATACGTCCCAACAATCCGTGAAGTCTTCTATTGTTATAAAATTTCACGTATCGTTTTAATATTTGCTCTATTTCACCAAAATATTGATAGTCGAACCTTTTAAAAACTTCTTTTTTTAATATTCCGTGATACGCTTCTATATGTGCATTTTCCTCAGGTGTTGCAATGTGTGTAAATTCTTGTTGTACTCCGATTAAACCTAAGTATTCACGTACTCTTTTAGCTATAAATTGGCTTCCATTATCACTTCTAATAACTACATTATTGGGGTAATCATAATCTTGAAACAACTCAGATAGTAATGTAATAACGTGATGCTGTTTAATGGTAAAAGAAAAATAGTCTTTTAGTATTCTACGAGTATGAACGTCTATGACCGAGAGTAAATAAGCATTCTTTCCTACACTTGGTATCCAAACCATTTTTATATCCATTTCCAGGCATTCTAAGGGCTTAGAAGTGTGAACTTTTCTGAACTTTACAAACTTGCGTCCTGAACCACTTCTATCTATCCTATTATCTAGTTTGAGTAAGCCTTCTTCTTTCATAATTCTATATAGTTTTTTATGATTTATAGTGTACCCCTCTCTTTTTAAATAGCTGGTCATTAATCGATAACCACAATCTATAAACTCATGCTGTAAAATTTCTTTTATAGCTGCAACTACATCGTTTTGTAATACAAAGCCTTTGGTCTTATGAAAAGTTTCTTTAGTTGGCTTATTTCCTTTTTTACCACCACTAGGTTCTCTGTAGTAACTACTCTCTACAATACCTACCATTTTTAGGATTTTTGTTTTGCTACACTTATATTTTTTATAAATTGCATTGACTAAATCTTTCTTGGATCGGACGTTCCAAACTTTTTTTTTAAAAGTTCTCGTTGTACTTCAAGCTCAATTTCTCTATCACTTAATAATTTTCTTAAAACTCGATTCTCTTCTTCTGCCTCTTTAAGTTCTTTACTCTTGGTATCATAAGTTACCTTCAAACCTGCTTCTCCTTTGTGCTCAAACTTCTTTCGCCAACTGTAAAATGTTCCAGTGCTTACACTGTATTTTCGGCAGGCTTCTACAATACCTATTTCTTCTGAAACTGATAGAATTTCTAACTTCTGTTCTAATGTCCATTTCTTGTATTTCATATCTCAAATATATTAGTTTTGAAATTTAAAATATCACTCCGAACTATTAAGGGGCTAAACTACAACTTGTTTCATAAATTTAAAACAAATAAATCAAAGTCTTTCAAAAAAATTAATTAACAAAGTACCAATAAGTATATTAATACAAAAATGTAATGAAATTGACAGTAAGGATAATTTGGACGGAGCATTAAGTGAAATAAAAATTGTTTCAAAAGAATGTTGGACTAACTTGAAAAATGAAATTAAATAAACACTAAAAAGCAAAAGAAAAAATTATTAATATTAAATGCAATACTACATCAACTCACTTTAAACCCCTTCAATACTTTGTTCAAACAACAAACCACCTTTATACATTCCTTTTAAAACAGGCCGAATATCTATTCCTAATTGCGTTAAACTATACTCTACTCTTGGTGGTACTTCCGGAAAAACCGTTCTAATAATTAAACCATCGTTTTCTAACTCTTTTAGCTGCTTAGACATCATACGCTCACTTATATCCGGCATTAACTTAACCAACTCACTGTATCTTTTTTTACCCTGATAAAGATGCAGAATAATGGTACCTTTTCTTTTTCCTTTAATAGTATTTATAAAAGTATCTATAGGACAATAACTTTTTTTCATTTTTTTTTAGGCTTACAAGTATTATAAACAGACAAAACAGCACAAAATGTTCGTTAGGATACAATTTGTAAGCTCTTGTGTATCAAAATATTTTAATTGAACTTTGATGTAAAAATAAGGAAAAACAGATAAAACAACAATATGGATAATCAATCGAATTACAATGCTTTTAGAGTAGAAGAAAAAGATGGAAGCTATATTTCTTCTGTTAAAAAAACACCTTTTACAGCATTAAAAAAAGGCGAAATATTAATAAAAGTACACTATAGTTCCCTAAACTATAAAGACGCATTGTCTAGTATTGGAAATAAAGGCGTTACTAGAAATTACCCACACACACCAGGCATTGATGCTGCAGGAACCATTGTTTCTTCTGAGTCTGAAAAATTTAAAACTTCTGACGATGTTATTGTAACAAGTTACGATTTAGGAATGAATACAGACGGAGGTTTTGCAGAATATGTTAAAGTACCCGAAGATTGGGTTGTAAAGTTACCAAACAACCTTTCTATGAAAGAAGCCATGACCATTGGTACAGCTGGGTTAACCGCTGGTATGTCGGTTTTAAGATTAAGTGAAATGGTAAAACCAGAAGACGGCACTATCGTAGTTTCTGGCGCTACAGGTGGCGTTGGCTCTACAAGTATTGCCATCTTAAAAAAATTAGGCTATAAAATAGCTGCAATTACAGCGAAAGAAACTGAAATTGATTTTTTACAAAAACTTGGAGCAGATGAAATTATCCTACGAAAAGATTTTGAAGAAATGGTAAAAAAACCGCTTTTAAAACCTCTTTTTGCAGGAGGAATTGACACTGTAGGTGGCGTAATTCTAGAAAACATTATAAAAGCGACACATCCGATGGGCGTTGTAACTTGTTGCGGAAATGTAGCTTCTCCAAAACTTGAGTTAACCGTATTCCCTTTTATTTTAAGAGGAGTTACTTTGATTGGTATCGATTCTCAAAATTACCCAATGATCTACAGAGAAAAAGTATGGAATAAATTAGCCACAGATTGGAAAAATGACCAATTAACCGAAGCTTCAGCTGAAATACCTTTAGATAAAATAAGCGAAAAAATAGATTTAATGTTACAAGGAAAATTAAAAGGTAGAACCTTGGTTTCATTAACACAATAAATTACATCGATTCCCCCAATTCCTAAAAAAAATTGCTAATTTTTTAATAAACTAAAATGCCTCTATATTAGAGGCATTTTAATTTAAAGGTCTTTTTAAACGTCAAATAAAATATAATTAATTTAGAACCTATTTTTTTATCTAAAAAGCTAACTCATACCTCTTTATAAATTAAATACATCCTCTCAAAAAAATATTTCAAAATATTTTTCAGCAAATAAAATATTAATCGTAATATTGCAATTAATAAATAAAGCAAATATATGGGATTAGCAAAAACCGAAATGTTTACCGATCAACAAAATGAAATAGCCTTGTTTGCTAAAGTTTTTGGTCACCCAGCAAGAGTAACTATTTTACAACATTTGTTTAAGATTGATTCTTGTGTGTGTGGTGATTTAGTAAACGAAATAGGATTGGCACAACCCACTATTTCTCAACATTTAAAAGAATTAAAACATTTAGGGTTGATAAAAGGAAGTGTGGAAGGTACAAGTGTTTGTTACTGTATTCATAAAGAAAACTGGACCGCAATGAAAACGATTATGTCAGAATTTTTGAATCAAGATTTATCTCAAAAAACAGATTGCTGTTAAAAAAATTTATCAGCATTCATCGTATAATTACAATTAATAAAAACATTCATTATGAAATTATCAGAAGTTAAAGTAGCATTAAATAAATTAGAAACCATCGGTTTTCAATTACCAAACGGAGAATTAGTAGCAAGTCATTTTCATGTTACAGAGGTTGGTAAAATCACCAAACATTTTATTGATTGTGGCGGAACCGTAAGAAATGAAGAAGTGGTAAACTTTCAACTTTGGAATGCAGATGATTACGACCATAGATTGCATCCAGAAAAATTATTAAACATTATAGAACTTTCTGAAAAGGTTTTAAATATTGAAGATTTAGAGATTGAAGTAGAATACCAAGCAGATACAATTGGTAAATTTGGACTTGATTTTGATGGAACAAACTTCTTACTAACTTCTAAGCAAACAGATTGTTTAGCCAAAGACAATTGCGGAATTCCGGAAGAAAAACCAAAATTACAATTTTCAGAATTAGCTACAGGAAACACTTGTACACCTGGAGGCGGATGTTGTTAACATAAAACCTGCGAACATCTGCGCAATCAGCTGCAAATAATATTAATCTATTCAATATTATTTGCAGATTTCACAGATTTACGCAGCATAAAAAGACACTACAATTATTTTAAAAAAAACTTAACAAGCTTACCAAAAATAAAAAAAATTAACTTAAAATAATGATCACAACACAAACAACGCTATTTTCTGAAATAGAAAATGCAATTAAAGACTTAAACCCTGCAACGATATCAGAAGAACGAAAAGCTGTTTTACAACCGTTAGCAGATTTTATTCAAGATAAAGTTAGGAATCAACAAGAAATAAACATCAACTTTATTTGTACGCACAATTCTAGAAGAAGCCATTTATCTCAAGTTTGGGCACAAACAATAGCTAATTATTTTAATATTAAGAATGTGTTTTGTTATTCTGGCGGAACAGAAGCTACAGCGCTTTTTCCTATGGTTGCTGAGACTTTAAAAAGTACTGGATTTCAAATTAAAACAATTGCCGAAACGAGCAATCCTATTTATAGTATTAAATACGCCAACAATGCGCATCCTATTATTGGGTTTTCTAAAAAATTAGATGATGATTTTAATCCAAAATCTGAATTTGCAGCTATTATGACTTGCTCGCAAGCAGATGGTGGTTGTCCGTTTATTGCTGGCGCAGAAAAACGCATTCCGATTACTTTTGAGGATCCAAAGGCATTTGACAATACACCTCTACAAGCTGAAAAATACCAAGAAAGAAGTCTGCAAATTGCAACAGAATTATTTTATGTTTTCTCTCAAGTAAATTTATAAAAATGGCTTTAAAAAAATTAAGTTTTTTAGACAGTTACCTCACTTTATGGATTTTTGTCGCTATGGCATTTGGTGTTAGTTTAGGCTATTTTGTTCCAACTTTTCCAGACGTTATCAATTCATTTAGTAGCGGAACCACAAATATTCCTATTGCTATTGGGTTAATATTAATGATGTATCCGCCTTTGGCGAAAGTAAATTACGCTCTATTACCTAAGGTTCTTAAGAACACAAAAATATTATCTATTTCGCTTCTTTTAAATTGGATTGTTGGCCCTGTTTTAATGTTTATTTTGGCAATTACATTTTTACGTGAGTATCCAGAATACATGGTGGGACTTATTTTAATTGGATTGGCACGTTGTATTGCCATGGTTTTAGTTTGGAATGATCTTGCCGAAGGTAGTGCCGAATATGGTGCTGGATTAGTAGCTTTAAACAGTATTTTTCAGGTATTTGCATACAGTTTTTATGCGTGGTTATTTATAACCGTACTTCCACCTTATTTTGGGTTTGAAGGTGCCATTGTAGATATTTCTGTAGATACCATTGCAGAAAGTGTGGCTATTTATTTAGGAATTCCGTTTGTATTAGGTATTTTAAGTCGACTTATTTTAGTAAAACTAAAAGGAGAAGATTGGTACACAAACAAATTCATTCCTACTATTTCGCCAATGACATTAATTGCATTGTTGTTTACAATTGTGGTGATGTTTTCTTTAAAAGGAGAATTAATTGTAGAAATACCTATGGATGTTTTAATAATTGCTGTTCCTTTATTAATCTATTTTACGTTGATGTTTATCATTGGGTTTTTCGTTACCAAAGCAACAGGAGCCGAATATGATAAAACAGCAGCCGTTGCTTTTACAGCAGCAGGTAATAATTTTGAATTGGCCATTGCAGTTGCCATTGCCGTTTTTGGTTTAAACTCAGGACAAGCATTTGCAGGAGTAATTGGCCCCTTAGTAGAAGTACCTGCATTAATTTTATTAGTAAGAGTTTCTTTTTGGTTGCGAAAAAAATATTTCAAAAAAATCAATATATAAACCTCATAATAGTCAGCATTTTAATGTATAAAAGTTAAATTTGTCTTTATTCTTTTTAAGACGCAAGAAGTATGAATTTAACCATTGAAAACATTTTATTAGTTGGCTCTATATTACTTTTTATAAGTATTATTGTTGGTAAAACTTCCTATAAATTTGGAGTACCAACTTTAATACTTTTTTTGGCTATCGGAATGATGGCGGGTTCGGAAGGTATTGGAGGTATTCGTTTTGACGATCCAAAAACCGCACAATTTATAGGGATTGTTTCGCTTAACTTTATTTTGTTTTCTGGTGGATTAGACACAAATTTTAATGCCATAAAACCAATCCTAAAAGAAGGCCTAGTTTTATCCACCGTAGGTGTATTATTGACAGCTCTTACCTTAGGTACTTTTGTTTGGTATGTTACCGATTTTACAATTTATGAAAGTTTATTATTAGGTTCTATAGTTTCCTCTACAGATGCTGCTGCGGTATTTTCTATTTTACGATCTAAAAATTTGGCTTTAAAAAACAATTTAAGACAAACGCTAGAGTTAGAAAGCGGTAGTAACGACCCTATGGCCTATGTATTAACATTGGCTTTTTTAACTTTAGTGATTAATCAAGATTTAAGTATTGCTTCTATTATACCTATGTTTTTTCAACAAATGATATTTGGTGGAATTGCAGGTTTTGGTTTTGGTAAATTAAGTAAAATTATTATCAACAGAATTAAACTAGATTTTGAAGGTTTGTACCCTGTTTTAGTAATTGCCCTTATGTTTATTACTTTTTCTGCTACAGATGCAGTTGGTGGAAATGGGTTTTTAGCAATTTATATTTGTTCCGTTTATTTAGGAAATCAAGATCTTATACATAAAGCAACTATTTTAAAAATGTTTGATGGTATTGCTTGGCTTATGCAAATTGTACTATTCCTTACTTTAGGATTACTTGTATTTCCTTCTCAGATAATCCCTTATATGGGCGTTGGAATCTTAATTTCTGTGTTCTTAATTTTAATTGCAAGACCGCTAAGTGTTTTTATCAGCTTGCTGTTTTTTAAAATGAAACTTCGCAGACGTTTTTATATTTCTTGGGTTGGTTTGCGTGGTGCTGTGCCTATTGTATTTGCCACATATCCGCTTTTAGCGGGAATAGAAAAAGCCAATATCATTTTTAATATTGTGTTTTTTATATCGGTAACCTCTATTTTAATTCAGGGTACTACATTGTCTATTTTTTCTAAATGGCTAAATGTTGCCTTACCAGAAGAAACAAAACCAATTGCAGAAAATGATCGATATATTTTAAACCTACCTAAATCGGCAATGAAAGAAATTGATATTCATAAAGATAGCGATGCCGTGAATAAGCGTATTATTGATTTACATTTTCCTAAATCTGCTTTTATTAGTATGATAAAAAGAAACGGAAAATTTGTGCGTCCAGGAGGTACAACTATTATAAAACCAAACGACACGCTTGTTGTTTTGTTAGATAATGAAGAAAGCTTAACTGAAGTTTACGCTGTGCTTGATAAAAAACAATAGTTAGTAAACATACCTACAAAAGTTAAACACACTAAAGAAAGAGTAAAAATATCTTTTTAAAGCATAAAAAAACGCCTCATTTTCATGAGGCGTTTTTAATATCTATAAAACTACTTATTTAGCAGCTTCTAAAACTTCGGCCACTTTATCTGCAGCTTCTTGAAATTCTGTAGCAGAAATAATTTCCATTCCAGAATTATCAATTAACTCTTTTGCTTCTTTAGCATTTGTACCTTGTAATCTACAAATAATTGGCACATTAATTTTGTCTCCCATACTTTTGTAAGCATCTACAACACCTTGTGCAACTCTGTCACAACGTACAATACCTCCAAAAATATTTACTAAAATTGCTTTTACATTTGGGTCTTTTAAAATAATACCAAAAGCAGTTTCAACTCTTTGTGCATCTGCAGTACCACCAACATCTAAAAAGTTAGCTGGCTCTCCTCCAGATTCTTTAATTAAATCCATAGTTCCCATTGCCAAACCAGCTCCGTTTACCATACAACCAACATTTCCGTCTAAATCTACATAGTTTAAACCAGCAGCTTTAGCTTCTACTTCAATTGGGTTTTCTTCACGTAAATCGCGCATTGCTGCATAATCTCTGTGTCTGTATAATGCATTTTCATCTAAAGAAACTTTAGCATCAACAGCCATTATTTTAGAATCAGATGTTTTTAAAACAGGATTAATTTCAAACATAGAAGAATCTGAACCAATGTATGCTTTGTATAAATTAGTAACAAATTTTGTCATTTCTTTAAAAGCAGCTCCAGATAAACCTAAGTTAAATGCAATTTTACGAGCTTGAAAAGGCATGATCCCTAATAAAGGATCAATCTCTTCTGTAAAAATTAAATGCGGAGTTTCTTCTGCAACTGTTTCGATATCCATACCACCTTCGGTAGAATACATAATCATATTTTTACCAGTGGCTCTATTTAATAAAACAGACATATAGTATTCTTCTGGCTCAGAATCTCCAGGATAATACACATCTTCTGCTACTAAAACTTGGTTTACTTTTTTACCTTCTGCAGAAGTTTGAGGTGTAATTAACATCATTCCAATAATATCATTGGCAATGCTTTCTACTTCCGCTAAGTTTTTTGCTAACTTAACTCCTCCTCCTTTTCCACGTCCACCTGCATGAACTTGTGCTTTAATAACATGCCAACCAGTACCAGTTTCTGCAGTTAATTGTTTTGCTGCATCTACAGCCTCTTTATGGTTGCTTGCAACAATTCCACGTTGAATTCTAACGCCAAAACTGCTCAAAATTTCTTTTCCTTGATATTCGTGTAAGTTCATTTGTAAAATTTTATTAACGGTTTCAAAAATACAAATTCATATATAAAACGGTGCATCTTTTTAATTAAAAAAAAATCTTATATAGCCTCACCTCTTTTTCTTTAAGAAAATTTTAACATTTCGTTTTTGTCACACTCTTATATTTACGAAGTCTTTCCTTTAGCATACATCTATTTATCATTTATAAAAAGAAGGTAAACAGATAGCTATTATGTATACATATAATCAACCAAAACTAATATGTTAAAGAAAATCACTTTATGCCTAATTGCACTGCTATCAGTACAGATGCTCTCTTCGCAACAGAAAAAAATCAGAAAAAAAATTAAAACTACAAGGGTTAGAAAATCTCCTAAAATAGATGGTGTTTTAAATGATCAATCATGGGTAAATGCTGAGATTTGTACTGATTTTGTTATTTTAAAACCAGACAACGGTGCACTTGTTTCAAAAGAATATCAAACTATAGTAAAGGTAATTTATGATGATGATGCTGTTTATATTTCTGCTCAAATGAATGATCCTGACCCTAAAGGAATCCCTCAGGAGTTTTCTACAAGAGATAATTTTAGTATTGCAGACTTCTTTTTAGTTACTATAAACCCTAATGATGATGGCCAAAACCCGTTTGAATTTCTGGTACAAGTTACCGGAAATCAAGCTGATGCCAAAGTATCTAACGGTGATGAAGATTATAACTGGAGTGCCGTATGGGAAAGCGCTGCAAAAATCACTAAAAAAGGCTGGAATGTTGAAATGAAAATTCCGTACAGAGCACTTCGTTTTGCAAACAGACCTGTACAATCTTGGGGGTTTAACTTTCATAGAAGGTTAGAAAAATTAAATGCACAACATACTTGGACACACGTTGATAACACTGTAGGAAGATGGACACAATATGATGGCTTAATTGAAGATTTTAGAGATATAAAACCACCAACTAGATTAAACTTTTATCCGTATGCATCTGCAACCACCAATACTTTTGAAGGAAAAACGGACTTTGATTGGAGTGTTGGGATGGATATTAAATATGGTTTAACAGAAAATTTTACATTAGACGCAACATTAATTCCAGATTTTAGTCAAGTTGGTTTTGATGATGTTGAATTAAATTTAGGCCCTTTTGAACAACAATTTACAGAACAAAGACAATTTTTTACAGAAGGTACAGAGCTCTTTAACAAAGCAAATCTTTTTTATTCTAGAAGAATTGGTAGCGACCCAATAGATCAATTTAATGTAGAAAGCACATTAGCATCTGATGAAGAAATTACAGACTATCCTAACAAAGTTACCATGCTAAATGCTGTAAAAGTTTCCGGAAGAACAAAAGATGGATTAGGAATAGGTTTCTTTAATGCAATTACAGAAAAAACAGAAGCAACCATAAAAAACAATACTACAGGAGACACTAGAAAAGAAGTAATAGCTCCTTTTACAAATTATAATATTTTAGTTTTAGACCAACAGTTTAATCAGAATTCTACGGTAACATTAATCAATACAAATGTTACTAGAGATGGACGCTTTAGAGACGCCAATGTTACTGCCCTAGATTGGCATATAGAAACAAAAGATAGTAAATACAATGCAGATGGATCTGTAAAAATGAGTAATATTACTGATGATATTAATAACCCTAACACTGGCTATACTTTTGATAATAGCTTTGGATATAATTCTGGACATTGGAATTGGGAACTCGGTTACAATTTTGAAAACAAAGATTTTAACCCAAACGACTTAGGAATTCTATTTAGTAATAATGAACAAACAATATACGGAAGTGCTGGTTGGAGAACTTTACAACCCACTAAAAACTATAATTGGTATAATTTTTATTATTACAATAACCTTAATTTTCAGCATTTTTCTGGTATCTATACAGGTTATAATGCGAGTGCTGGGTTTGAAGCCCAAACAAGAAAACGGTTTACTTTTGGAGGGAATCTAAATTATGGCACCCAAGAAAAAGACTTCTTTGAACCTAGACAAGGTACTACAAGTGGAATTTATTTTTTACAACCTGAACGAAAAAACATCAGTGGCTGGATCTCTACCAACTCACAAAAAAAATTAGAATTAAACGCAGATATCTATTACACGGGGTATAGCGAAAACCCAAAACTAGCTTACGGATTTAGTGTAGCTCCTCGTTACCGTTTTACCAATCAATTTTCTTTACAATATAAATTAAGTTATAACAAAACAAACAACGATCAAGGTTATGTAGATGAAGAAAACACAACCATTATTTTCGGAATGAGAGATCGAAAAAACTATACCAACACTATTGCTGGTAAATATAGTTTTAGTACAAAATCTTCATTATCATTAAGTTTTAGACATTATTGGGGTGCTGTAAATTACACAGGATATCACAACCTAAATTCTGAAGGAAATTTAAACCCAAACACCACATATACGGGAGACAACGTAAACTTTAATAGTTGGAATTTAGACTTAAATTACATTTGGCAGTTTGCTCCTGGTAGTCAATTAATTGCTTTTTACAGAAATTCTATTTTTAATGAAGACACCAATGCAGATTTAAATTTTAGTAAGAATTTAGACAACCTATTCGATCAATCCCAAAGACATACCTTTTCTGTAAGACTTGTATATTTTATCGATTATAATAAATTGAAAAATATTTTTTAAATGCTATCCTACTCCTCCTGCAAGGTTTTTCTAACCTTGTAGGTGTTTTTTGCTCACTTTCTAGATCTACAAGGTTTTGAAACTCTACAGAAGAAACAATTTAATTGGTTTAGATTTAAAATTCAGTTGTATATTTTTCTGATTTCTTTTTTATACATTCGTTACAAAGTTTTTAAGTATGATAATAGGTAAAAACATTCACAAATATTATGGGGATGTAGAAGTTTTAAAGGGAGTAGATTTACACATAAAAAAAGGAGAAATTGTTGCTATTGTTGGTCCATCTGGAGCAGGAAAAACTACCTTACTTCAAATTTTAGGTACTTTAGACAAACCTAAAAAGAACGAAAATTTCGAACTAAAATTAAACAATGTTTCACTTAAAAACTTAGCAGACAAAGAGCTCTCTTCGTTTAGAAACAAGCATATTGGTTTTATTTTTCAATTTCATCAATTACTACCAGAGTTTACCGCTTTAGAAAACGTTTGTATACCTGCATTTATTGCTAAAAAAACGAAACAAGAAACAGAAAAAAGAGCAAACGAAATTTTAAATTTCTTAGGGTTATCTCATAGAGTAAGCCATAAACCCAACGAACTTTCTGGAGGAGAACAACAAAGAGTTGCGGTTGCAAGAGCCTTAATTAACAATCCTTCTGTTATTTTAGCTGATGAACCTAGTGGTAATTTAGATAGTGAGTCTGCAAAGAATTTACATGAGCTATTTTTTAAACTACGTGATGAATTTGGACAAACCTTCGTAATTATTACTCATAACGAAGAATTAGCCAATATGGCAGATAGAAAACTAACCATGATTGATGGTAAAATAGTAGAAAAAAACTAATTTTTATGACTCAAAAAGAACTAAAAGAGTTTTTAGATGAAAAAGTAATTCTATACAACAACCCAAAGTTTATTGAGTCTGATCCGATACAAATACCACATTTATTTTCTAAAAAAGAAGATATTGAAATTGCTGCTTTTTTAGCTGCAACCATTTCTTGGGGTAACAGAACCATGATTATCAGGAACGCTACAAAAATGATGAATCTTTTTGATAACGCTCCTTTTGATTTTGTAATGAATCATCAAGAAAGCGATTTATCATCTCTTGACGGTTTTGTACACAGAACTTTTAATGCAATCGACCTACAACAATTTGTTAGGTCTTTAAAACACATTTACACCCATCATAAAGGATTAGAAAATGTTTTATTAGTAAATGAAAAAGAAACCGATTATAAGAACGCAATTCATCATTTAAAAGACGTTTTTTTTGAAGTTGATCATCAACAAAGAACACAAAAACACATTTCTGATCCGCTAAAAAATTCGGCTGCAAAAAGAATAAATATGTTCTTACGTTGGATGGTTAGAGATGATAATAAAGGAGTCGATTTCGGACTTTGGAAAACACATAAATCTGCAAATTTATCTTGTCCTTTAGATGTGCATTCTGGCAATGTTGCAAGAAAATTAAAACTACTTTTAAGGAAACAAAACGATTGGAAAGCACTTTCTGAATTGGATAAAAATTTAAGAAAATTAGACAAAAACGATCCTGTAAAATATGATTTTGCTTTGTTTGGTTTAGGTGTTTTTGAAAAATTTTAACCTCAATTTTGAACACAAAAAAAGATACAATAACAACAAACTAGTTCGCTTTAAAAATGTTTTTTTTATGCTTTCCGCAGATGTTCGTATTCTCTATTTAGATTGATAAATGATATTTTAATTTCAAAAGATTATCTTCACCTCTCAAAAACAAAATAATAAAATCAACTATTTTTGAATCACATAGAAATACCATAAATGCAATTTAAAAATCCGGAAATATTATACTTTTTAGCACTGTTAATTATCCCTATTATAGTGCATCTTTTTCAACTACAAAAATTTGTAAAAACACCTTTTAGTAACGTTGCTTATTTACAAAAAATAGTACAGCAAACACGTAAAAGTTCTCGCATAAAAAAGTGGTTAATTTTAGCTACAAGAATGCTTTTATTTACTGCTATCATTTTTGCTTTTTCACAACCTTATTTTAGCAATAAAACAGCAAACCAAAATCAACATAATTTTATTTATTTAGACAATTCTTTAAGTACAAATACTAAAGGAGAAAAAGGAAATTTACTACAAATAGCTGCGCAAGAAATTATTGAAAATGTTTCAGAAAAAGACGTATATTCGCTACAGACAAATTCTAATTTCTATGATAAAATTACCAAGACAACACTAAAAAAAGTCTTGCTAGAAACAAAAGAAACTTCAAAAAAAGTAGATTTACCTACCATTTTACTGAAATTTGGCAACAACACAAAAAACAAAACAAAAGCTTTAAATAAAACAATATTAATATCTGATTTTCAGAACACTTATAAAAACGAGTTTACAAATGTAACACCCTCTTTTTCGGCCATAAAACTAACTTCTTCTGTAAAAAACAACATTTCTGTTGATAGTGTTTTTATCAACAATACAAATGCAACAAATTTTACTTTAAATGTTCTTGTAAAAAACCAAGGTGAAGCACAAGAAAATATTCCGATTGCTATTTACAACAACAAAAAACTAATTAGCAAACTTACCTCCTCTTTCGAAAAAGACTCTCAAAAAAACATTGAATTTAAAATTCAAAATCAGGAAGAATTTAGCGGAAAAATAGTGATTACTTTTAGTGATGCTTTTTCGTTTGACAACACCTTTTATTTCACCTTTAAAAACGATCAAAAAATCAATGCTTTATCGATAGGAAAACAGGCTGATTTTCTTTCTAAAATTTATACTAAAAACGAATTTAACCTCACACAAACCACGGTACAAAACATCAACTATAATTCCATTTTAAAACAGCAATTAATTGTACTAAATGAAGTAGAAAATTTTACTGAAATTTTATCAAAAAAAATCATAGAATTTTCTAAAAACGGAGGAAGTGTTGTTATTATTCCAAATGAAAATTTGAATATTGACTCTTATAATTCTTTGCTTCAAAAGTTAAATTCAGGAAAAATTACCTCTAAAAAAACAGACACTTTAAAGATTACAAACATCAATTATAAACACCCCATTTTTAAGAATGTTTTTTCTAAAAAAGTAACCAATTTTCAAAATCCAACGGTTCAAAATTACTTTAGCATTTCATCAAAAAATACAAGTACAATAATTTCTTTTGAAAATAATATTCCGTTTATTTCTCAAATTACAAATAACAAAAATAACCTCTATTGGATTGCTAGTTCTTTGGACAAAAAAAACAGCAATTTTATAAATTCTCCACTCATAGTTCCGGTGTTTTATAACTTTGGAAAATGGAGTTTTAGGCATCCAAAATTATTCTATAGAATTGCTACAGAAAATAAAATTGACATTGAAACAGCTATCGAAAAAGACAAAGTTTTAAAAGTTGCTAATACCAAAAATTCTTTTATTCCATTGCAACAAAAATTTCAAAATAAAGTACGCATTACTACCAAAGAGCAACCTTTAAAATCTGGTTTTTATAGCATCGTAAAAGGTGTCGATACCATTCAAAAATTAGCCTTTAATTACCCAAAAGAAGAAAGCTTACTAAATTTTATGGATGTAAGTGAGCTACAAAAAACAAACAAAAACATTACTATTTCTAATTCAATTGCAGATGTTTTTAAAAAAATCAACAAAAAAAATGAAGTTCATTGGCTTTGGAAATGGTTTTTATCGTTGGCAATTGTATCTTTGCTTTTAGAAATTTTGATTTTAAAATTCTATAAACCATGACTACGCTTTTAAAATCGGCAACGATTATAGACTCTTCAAGCCCATATCATCAACAAAAAAAAGACATTTTAATTACCAACGGAATCATTGAAAAAATAGAGGATTCTATAGAAAACAACAATTATAAAGTGGTAACACTAGATAATTTACATGTTTCTTGCGGATGGTTTGATACGAGTGTTTCTTTTGGAGAACCCGGTTTTGAAGAAAGAGAAAACATTAAAAACGGATTAAATGTTGCTGCAAAAAGCGGCTTTACAGCAGTGGCAGTAAATGCCAACTCTAATCCCGTAATAGACAACAAGGCAGCTGTTGAATTTTTAATACACAAGGCAGCTGGATTTGCTACCAACCTATACCCTATTGCTGCTTTAACTCAAAATAGCGAAGGGATAGACATGGCTGAATTATACGACATGCAACAATCTGGTGCCATTGCCTTTGCCGATTACAACCAACCAGTGGCAAATGATAATTTGATGAAAATTGCACTTTTGTACGCGCAAAATTTTAACGGATTAGTTTTTAGCTTTCCCAAAAACAATTCTATTGCCGGAGAAGGTATTGCTAATGAAGGTATTAATAGCACAAAATTAGGACTAAAAGGAAGCCCTGCTTTAGCAGAACACATACAAATTGCTAGAGATTTGTTTTTATTAGAATATACAGGTGGAAAACTACATATTCCAACAATTTCTACAACAAAATCTGTAGAACTAATTGCAGCTGCAAAAAAGAAAGGATTGCAAGTTACCTGTAGTGTTTCTGCACATCATTTAACCTTGTCTGACGATGAATTACATGGTTTTGATAGTAACTATAAGGTAAACCCTCCTTTAAGAACCAAAGCTGACGTAAAAAGCTTACAAAAAGGAATTAAATCTGGAGTTATAGACATTATTACTTCTGACCACAACCCAATAGACATCGAACATAAAAAACTAGAATTTAGTGAAGCCAAGGACGGAACTATTGGTTTAGAAAGTGCTTTTGGAGCCATCAATTCGGTTTTAGGTTTAGAAGATTTTATAGAAAACATCACACAAAAACCTAGAACTATTTTTGGGTTAGAGCATCATTCTATAAAAGAAAACAACAAAGCAGAAATTACTTTATTTAACCCAGAAAGTAACTATACATTTACAAAGGATGATATTTTATCAATATCTAAAAACAGTGCATTTCTAAATAAGAAGTTAAAAGGAAAAGCATACGGAATATACGCTAACAATCAATTAATACTAAATTAAAAACTATGGAAAATCAAACAGTAAACGAAGGAAAAACAATGGCAATCATAAGTCACTTATGGATTATTGGACTAATCATTGCTTTTTTTATGAACAACAGTAAAAAGAATTCTTTTGCTAGTTTTTACATCAAACAAATGATTGGCTTAAACTTAATTCAACTTTTAAATGGATGGATTATTTATAAATTTGTTGGAATGACAGCGGGTTCTATTGTTGGTATTCTTTTATTAGTTTTATGGGTTATTTCACTTATTGGAGCTGTTAAAGGAGAAGAAAAAAGTATTCCTGTAGTTGGAGATCAGTTTCAAGAATGGTTTAAAAATATATAATCAAAATAAAAAATATAGCATACAAAATGAGCGATTTACATTATCTGATAAGACAACCAAAAACACCTACTGAAAACCCACCTTTATTGGTTTTACTACATGGCTACGGAAGCAACGAACAAGATTTGTTTTCTTTTGCAGAAGAATTACCAGATAATTTATTAATAATTAGCGCACAAGCTCCTTATGCCATGGGATCTGGAGGTTATGCGTGGTATGCTATTAATTTTGATGATATGAATGGTAAATTTTCTGATTTAGAACAAGCCAAAGAATCTATTGATAAAATTGCTCTTTTTATTGACCAAATAAAAGCAAAGTACAACACAAACCCAGATAAAACATTTTTACTAGGTTTTAGTCAGGGAGCAGCTCTTAGTTACTCTTTAAGCTTTTTCTACCCAAATAAAGTACAACATGTAATCGCTTTAAGCGCGTACATAAACACAGAATTACTACCAACTACTATTTCTAAAGAAATTAAAACAGACTATTATAGTTCTCACGGAACTGTAGACCAGATTATCCCTATAGAATGGGCTAGAAAAAGCAAACCTTTTTTAGAGAACTTAGGCCTTAATAGCGAGTATACTGAATTCCCTGTTGGTCACGGAGTTCCTCCTCAGAATTTTCATGGTTTTAAATCTTGGATTGAAGAACGTTTATAAGTTTTATTAAATCTTAAAAATATTTCTTATTACTTTTAAAAAAAATAATAAGAAATATTTTTACTCTTCTTACCGAACTTTCATTAAATATTTTAGTGAAAACATTCTCCATTTTAAAACACTAAATTCATCAAAAACAATAGATACAATTAAACTATCTTTGCATTAAAAATATATCAATGCAGTTTTCTGAATTACCTTTACATAAATCTATTTTAAAAGCAGTTGCTGAAGAGCGCTTTCACACACCAACCAAAGTACAAGAAAAAGCAATTCCATTAGTTTTAGCTAAAAAAAATGTAATTGTTTCTGCACAAACAGGTACTGGTAAAACAGCAGCTTTTGCACTACCTATTCTTCAACTTTTGTTAGAAAAAGAAGAGAAAGATATAAAAGACAAGAAAATAAAATCTTTAATTATTACGCCAACTCGTGAGTTAGCCATACAAATACTAGAAAACTTTGTAAGCTATGGCAAATACACAGATTTAACAACTACTGCAGTTTTTGGAGGAGTCTCTTTAGAGCCTCAAAAAGAAATATTAGCAAATGGTGTAGATGTTTTAGTAGCAACTCCTGGAAGATTAATTGATCTTCAAATGCAAGGAAACATAGACTTAAGCGCTATTGAAATCTTTGTACTAGATGAAGCAGATTTAATGTTAGATATGGGGTTTATTGCTGATATTAAAAAAATAGAAGCTTTATGTCCTAAGAAAAAACAGACCATGCTTTTCTCTGCTACAATTCCAGAAAAAATAGATGAATTAGCAAAAAGGATTCTAAAAAGCCCTGTTAAAGTAGAAATAAACCCAGAGGAAACAACAGCAAAAAACATTGGACAGTTATTATATTATCTTCCTAAAAAGAACAAAACAGATTTATGTTTACACTTATTGAGAAATACTATAAATGGAAAAATAATTATTTTTAGACGTACAAAATTTGGTGTTGATAAATTAGAAGAATCTTTACTTAAAAACGGATATAAAGTTACCAGTATTCATGGTGATAAAACCCAAGCAATTAGAAATAAAGCTATTGAAGATTTTAAAAATAAAAAAGCAAATATTTTAATTGCTACTGATGTTGCCGCACGTGGAATTGATATTACAAACGTAGATGCTATTATTAATTTTGATATCCCTAACATACCAGAAACCTACATTCATAGAATTGGAAGAACAGGTAGAGCAGGAAAATCTGGAATAGCTTTCTCTTTTTGTTCTCCGGATGAAAATGCATACATTAAATTAATTGAAACTTTAATTGAAAAACCAATTAAGGTAATAGCAGAACACCCTTACCCAATTGCTCCACCAAAACATAGAAAAAAACAACCAAATACGGTTAGCAAACACAGTAAAGGAAGAAAATCTGAAGCTTCTAAAAAGAATAAAAAACGTTGGTATTAAATTTTAAAGAATACCATACTAACCTATTAAAAATATCTATCATTAAAAAAACCCAAGTTTTCACTTGGGTTTTTAACTCTTTAGAGAAAAGTTCAATTAATCATCTAAATCATTTATCTTTATAATACTTTTATAGAACAACCAATTGCTCTTGTTGTTGTTTTTGATGGTTTTTTGCCAGCTAACAAAGCATCTATAACATCTTCTGCATATTTTTCTGTAACCGCATCAGCATCTCTAGAACTATTATCTACAGCACCAATATATTCAACTATCATAGCAGGCTTACTCACAATAAATACGTGTGGAGTTTTAGTTGCACCAAACTTTGGATATACTTTCTGACCTTCATCATACAAATAAGGAAACGTAAATCCTTTTTCTTTAGCTCTAACCTGCATATCCTCAAAACTATCTCCTTTAGATGCCTTCGGATCATTAGGGTTTATAGCTATTACAGGATATCCCAATTTTTTATATTTTTTATCTAAGGCAATAATTCTATCTTCATTTGCAATAGAATACGGACAATGATTACAGGTAAAAATAATAACAAACCCTTTTGCATCTTTATAATCAGATAAAGAAACCATTTTATTATCAATATTTTTCAACCTAAAATCAGCCACGGTATCTCCTACTTGGTAACCTCCATTATTTTTTACCGTAAAAGCACTTGCCACAACAACTACTAGTAATATTAAAATTGATCTTGTAAATTTCATAAGGTTTTTATTTTAAATTTATAAAACGGATTGCAACTCGGTTTCTAATTTTTCATAATCAAAAGATTCTTCGTAAAACTTTCTACTTTTTGCATTATAAATTAAGGTTGCAGGCAAAGCACCAGACCAAGTAGTATCTATTGCTTTTATCCAAACATCTTCATTTACATCATTTAACAAAACCACTCTAGATTGCAAATTATTTTTATTGATAAAAGGTATTAATCTTTTATCTATTTGTTTCGGAAAATCTAAACTTACCAAAATAACTTCTACATTTTTAGCTGCATATTCTTGGTTTAATTTTTCAAAAGCAGGCAATTCTTTTACACATGGTGCACACCAAGTTGCCCAAAAATTAACAACGTAAGTTTTACCATCATTTTTTTCTAACAAAGGTTTTAATTCATTATAAGTGTAAGACTTAACAGAGGTTACTTTCTGCGAAACCTCTTTTACTTCTTTGTCTTTACAAGAAAACAAAAGACCTAAAAACAAGAAGGAATAAAAACATTTTTTTACCATACCATAAAGCTACAAAGAAGAATTCTTACTAAAAAACAATTAACGAATCATTAACAAAAAAGCCTCATAAAAATAAATTTATGAGGCCTTTAATTATAAGTAAATAAGCTTTTTATTAGAAAATATCGTTTAAAATTTTAGCCAAACGAATTCCTCCTTTTTGCAACTGAGTTCTTACAGTTCCAAAATAATCATAAGAATATCTATATTTTAAATTTTCACCAACTTTTACAGAATTGTACACTTCTTTTGTAGTTTCATGAACTTCATCTACCCAGTCTACAAGCGTTCCTTTTTCAATAGCTTTAATTTCTTTTTTTGATAAATCTTCTGCATTATTAGCCAATTCTATATAACTCATATTCCATTCTTCAATCATTTTAGAATCCCAAACAGTGTGTAAATTAGTACCATTACCAAACCACTGAACCTGTATACCGTTTCCTCCTTTATCTTCTCTTTGCCCAATATGCAATGGCTGATGTAAATCTCCCACTAAATGCACCAACATTTTTAAGTAAAACACTTTATCTTCTTCCGCGCTATTCTCATCTTTTAAAACTTGAATGCATTTTTGAATCCCTGTAACTAAATCTCCTTTAGGATTTTTTTCTGCATCTGCATACTTTTCATCCAAATCCATATTTACATAATGCCAAGAATAAAACTCATTGTATTTTTTATCCGATTTTATTTCATCTCCATAGGTAGCTACAAATGCTAAACTTTGCCCTTTTAATAGTTTATCTATTTTTCTTTTGGCTTTGTTTGTTAAATGTTTTTCTGCAATTTTACCTGTAGTTCTATGACCTGTTGGGCCCCAAAATACCGTTTCTTCTGTTGAAGGTTTTGAGAAAAAAAATAACGATATCATTAAAAATATTTTAATATTCATCTTATGCTTTTAAAATTAAGTTGCTACAAATTTATAAAAATAATCATCACCAATTTTGGAAATAACAAAAAATATAGTATATCTTTGTGATATCATTTTAATATCATAATAAATAAAACTCATGAAAGAAGAAAAAATTATTAAACCCGCAAACGGTTATTTAATGTTATTAATCGTTTTATTATTATTTTTTGGAGGAATTGCCTTAACTGCAATCAATGAAACAATTCTATTTCTATTGGTTTCTTTGCTTGGTTTTATTGGCTTTTTCGGATTTATCTTGGTAAACCCAAACACCTCTAAAGTAATTTTATTATTTGGTAAATATGTGGGTACTATAAAAGACAACGGTTTGTATTGGGCAAATCCACTATTTAGAAAAAAAACAATTTCATTAAGAGCTAGTAATTTTGATAGTGAACGTTTAAAAGTGAATGATAAACTAGGTAACCCTATCATGATTTCCACAATTCTGGTTTGGAGAGTTACAGACACTTACAAAGCGGCTTTTGATGTTGATAATTACGAAAACTTTGTACGTGTACAAACAGATGCAGCTGTTAGAAAATTAGCGAGCATGTATCCTTATGACAATTTTGCCGACGAAGGTTCTGATGAAGATATTACTTTGAGATCTAGTGTAAATGAAGTTTCGGAAGCTTTAGAAAAAGAAATCGACGAACGCTTATCGATTGCAGGAATAGAGGTTTTAGAAGCACGAATTGGGTATTTAGCCTATGCACAAGAAATTGCATCTGCCATGTTAAAGAGACAACAAGCTACTGCAATAGTTGCTGCAAGACATAAAATTGTACAAGGAGCTGTAGAAATGGTAGAAATGGCTTTAAATGAATTAAATAAAAAACAAATTGTTGAGTTAGATGAAGAACGTAAGGCTGCAATGGTAAGTAATTTATTAGTTATTTTATGTGGAGACAAAGAAGCCTCTCCCGTTGTAAATACAGGTACGTTGAGTCATTAATTAGTGGTTAATGGAGCTAAAAAAGAAGAACTACTCCACAACTTTATTCACTTTAAATCTTTGTGCTTTTGCAGGTCAAAAGCTCAAAAACAAAAAGTAAGTTGGTCTAATAGCCTAAATAATTTTGAGGACGCAATTAACGCTCATGCTAAACAAGGTTGGCGCGTAATTAACGTATACTCCAATGTAAATGGAGGTGTTTATGCGCTTTTAGAAAAAGATAAAAACAGATAAAAATGAAAATTTTTAAAGAAGAACAACGTTTTAGACAAACTTGGTTGATTATCTTGTTAGTTATTAGTTCAATTGCCCCTATAGCAATGATGCTGAAGAAATACTTACAAAAAAACACTACACTAACCACCCAAGAATTTGTAATTACAATTGCAGTTATTTTGGTTTCAGTTACCACAATATTCTTCTTTAAACTAACCACAAGAATAGATGAAAAAGGAATTCATTACCAATTTTTTCCGTTTCACTTTTCAGTAAAAATGATTCCTTGGCGTGAAATTTCTAAAGCTTATGTAAGAAAATATCAACCGATAACTGAATTTGGTGGTTGGGGAATAAGAAGAGGATTTTTCTTTAATAAAGGAAAAGACAAAGCGATAAATGTTTCTGGTAATATTGGCATTCAATTAATTCTTAAAAATGGAGAGAAATTATTAATTGGTACACAAAAAAAGGAGGAAGCTACAAGAGTATTAGAAACTTATAAAAACAAATTAATATGATTCGTTTTATCAGCTATTTAGTAATTACATTTTTTGGGACCTTTATTTCTATTGCTCAGATAAAATCTGAAGAAATATTGATAAAAAATGAAGCCATAGAACTTCCAGGAACCTTAACCTATACAAATACAAAGGTTCCATTAATTATTTGGGTGCATGGATCTGGTAATGTAGATAGAAACGGAAATCAGTTTCCAATAATTAAGGCCAATTATATTAAACAATTTAGAGATGCCGTAAATGAAGAAAACATTGCTTTTTTTAGTTATGATAAAAGAACCGCTACTAAAAACAACACCGCTTTTTTAAAAGGCACCAAAATTGTAGATTTTTCACTTGATGTAGAAAAGGTAATCTCTCATTTTAAAAATGACAAACGTTTTTCTAAAATTATTTTAATAGGTCATAGTCAAGGTTCTTTAATTGCAATGATGGCTGCTAAAAATATTGACAAATATATTTCTATTGCAGGCGCAGGAGAAACCATTGATAAAACCATAATAAAACAGATATCAAAGAATAATGCCACCTTAGGTATTGCTGCTAAAAAACAGTTTGATACTTTAAGAATAAAAGGAAAAATAGAAGTTGTAAATCCATTTTTAATGAGTGTATTTGCAAAACAAAATCAAAATTTTTTATATTCTTGATGCAAATAAATCCTTTAGAAAAAATAAAAGAATTAAAAATTCCAAGTTTAATTATTAATGGTAACAAGGATTTACAAGTACAAATTGAAGATGCTGAAGCTTTGCATACTGCAAACTTAAATTCTAAATTGGTTATTATAAAAAATATGAATCATGTTTTAAAAGACATCCAAAAAGAAGAAGACAATCTAAAATCGTATTATTCATCAGAATACCCAATATCAGAAGAATTAGTTAAAACAATCGTTTTATTTATAAAAAAGTAACATGGCTAAAAAAAAGGCATTCGCGTTGCGAGTTAATGAAGACATGATTAAAGCTATTGAAAAGTGGGCTGCAGATGAATTTCGTTCTACAAACGGACAAATAGAATGGATGCTGATGCAAGCTCTTAAAAATGCAAAAAGAGAACCTAAAAAGAAAGAAGACAATATTTAATATTGATACAAAAAACAAAGTAACCTATCTTTTAAAAGAACACTTAACACATCTAATTAATAAAAATAAACGCTCATTTTTTACGGAGCATTTTCTATTTTGTATATTGCCTTCTTCTTAAAGTTAAATGCAAAAAAACTATTTTCTCTAAATAATTTATGACTAAAAATATAATTCTATTTTGTTTATTAATTATAGGCTTCAAATTTTACGCTCAAACACCATCCGAAGAAAATAAACTAGGAACTTGGTACATGTATAATGGCACATATAAAATTTCTAAAAAAATAAAACTTAAAACAAATGCCCATTTTAGATATTATGAACTGGCTAGCGAATATCAACAAGAAATTTATAGATTAGGAATCAATTATACTTTTAATGATAAAATTAATGTTACAGCGGGTGGCGTATATTCTATAACAGACACTTCCTATAAGACTACTTCTCCTAATTTATATGAATATCGGTTTTATCAAGATTTAAACATTAAAAATAATTGGAGGAATATTCAGGTAAAACACCGTATACGTTTGGCGCAAAGATTTAAAAGAAAAAACTTTAAAAATGAGGTAGCGCATAGAATACGGTACGGTTTATTTTTAAACTACCCTATTTCTAAAAATTATGAAATATATACTTTTAATGATCTTTTTATAAAATTTGCTTCAAAAGCATATGGTCAAAACAGAACTGGTTTTGGCATGCTTAAAAAATTAAGTAAAAATTTAAAACTTAAATTAGGTTATTTTTACACAAAATTTACAAACAGCAGCCTACATAGAATGCAATTAGGTGTTATTTTAAACACAGACTTTACTAAAAAAAACATATAAAATATGACAACCCCTATTTTTACAAATGATGCAATCGTTTTTGGAATCTTAATGCTATCACTCGGTTTTGTTTTTTACACAGAAAGCAAAACAAGTGGTTTTTGGTACAAGTTCTACAAGATTGTACCTGGTTTATTTATGGCGTATTTTATTCCGGCTATTTTTACCACATCTGGCATTATATCCCCAGAATGGGAAACTTTAAACACCGCAGGAGAGGTTATTAAAGGAAAATCTCAATTGTATTATATTTCTAGTCGTTTTTTATTGCCTGCTGCTTTAGTTTTAATGACGTTAAGTATCGATTTAAAAGCAATTTTTAACTTAGGTTCTAAAGCATTAATTATGTTTTTTACAGGAACCGTAGGAATTATAATTGGTGGGCCCTTGGCTATTTTATTAATTTCTGCTTTCTCTCCAGAAACAGTTGGTGGCGCAGATTTTGATGCTGTTTGGCGTGGTCTATCTACACTTGCAGGAAGTTGGATTGGTGGTGGTGCAAACCAAACGGCCATGTTAGAAATTTACAAATACAACCCTGCAAAATATGGAGGAATGGTGTTTGTTGATATTGTTGTTGCCAATATTTGGATGGCTGTTTTATTAATAGGTATTGGTAAAAAAGATAAAATTGATAAATGGCTTGGTGCAGATACTTCTGCCATAGAAGAGTTAAAAGAAAAAGTTTCTAACTTTGCTCAAAAGGTAAAAAGAAACCCATCTGTTACAGACTTAATGATTATTCTAGCCATAGCTTTTACTACTGTTGGTTTTGGTCATTTTGCATCGGGATATTTAAGTTCTTTTTTTAGCCATTTAGTTGCAGGAATAGAATCGGAAACATGGAGAAATATTTTCACTTTTTTAGGCTCTGGTTTCTTTTGGTTGATTAGTATTTCTACAATTATTGCCATTATCTTATCTTTTACAAAAGCTAAAAATTACGAAGGTGCAGGAGCTAGTAAAATTGGAAGTGTTTTTATTTACATTTTGGTTGCCACTATTGGTATGAAAATGGATTTAGCAATGATTTTTGACAACGTAGGCTTAATTGCTATTGGTCTTGTTTGGATGTCTATACACGCTGGTTTATTAATTTTAGTTGCCAAACTAATAAAAGCTCCTTACTTCTTTTTAGCCGTAGGTAGTCAAGCAAATGTTGGTGGTGCAGCCTCTGCTCCTATTGTAGCGCAAGCATTTCACCCTTCATTAGCAACTGTTGGTGTTTTATTGGCGGTATTTGGTTACGCTATAGGAACAATTGGCGCCATTTTATGTACCATTTTAATGGAATTATCAGCCACACTTTAAATAAAAATAAGCATATTTGCAGACGGAAAATATTAAATTTATGAAGAAAATAATTACACTTTTAGTCCTATCTATTTTAATAGTAGCTTGTTCTTCTAAGAAAGAAGGAAACATGATTGTAAAAGGGCAAATTAAAGGTCTTAAAAAAGGAACTTTATACCTTCAGAAAATGAAAGACACCCTTTTAGTTTCTGTAGACTCTGTAAACTTATTAGGAAGTGATCAATTTACGTTAACGGACAACGTAGAATCGCCAGTATTGTATTATTTAACTTTTGATGGAAATACAACAAACAAAAGAATTCTATTTTTTGGTGAAAAAGGAAACATTACAATTAACGACAACGTAGAACAATTTGGATTTAACCCAGAAATTTCAGGCTCAAAAAACCAAGAAATTTTAGATAAATACAATAAAATTAAAAGACAGTTTCAAAACCAGCGTTTAGAATTTATTCAAAAAGATTTTAACGCAAAAAAAGAAAATGACGAAGCTTTAGTGAAACAACTAGAAAAAGACTATCAAAAACTAACAAAAAGAAGAGTTTTATTTACCACTAACTTTGCAATTAACAATGCAAACACAGAAGTGGCTCCTTATATTGCTTTAACAGAAATGTATGATGCTAGTTTACAAATGTTAGATACTGTTAACAACTCTTTATCTGAAAATGTAAAAAATTCTGATTACGGAAAACGCTTTCAAGAGTATCTAAACAAAATTAAAAGCAAATAATATTTACGCTTGTTTAATTAGTACTGCTGTTTGTCACCTATGTTTGCAATAGAAGAATTTTACTTTAAAAATGATATAGAATGGCGTAATTGGCTGTCTAAAAATCATGATTCTTCTAACGGAATACATCTTATTTTTTATAAAGTAGATCATAAAAAAGAATCGATGCGTTGGGAAGAGGCTGTAAAGGTTGCCCTATGTTTTGGTTGGATAGATGCTACCGTTAAAAGTTTGGGAGATGGAAAACGCAAACAATATTTCTGCCAAAGAAAACCTAAAAGTGTTTGGAGTGCTGTAAATAAAAAGCATATTAAAAATTTAATGGCTGATGATTTAATGCATCCAAAGGGTTTAGAAATTATTGAAATTGCGAAACAAAATGGCTCTTGGACTGCTTTAGATGATGTTGAAAAGGGAATTATTCCTGAAGATTTACAAATTGAGTTTGATGCTAATAAAAATGCATTTACTAATTTTAAAAACTTTGCACCTAGTTACAGAAAAGGATATCTGTATTGGTTACAACAAGCCAAAAGAGAAACTACAAGAAAAAACCGAATTAAAGAAATAATTCGGTTTTGTAATCTTAATATTAAATCTCGTAATAACTGGTAGGTTCTTATAACCCGCTTATAAAATTACCATAAGGATCTTTAAATTGTGTGCCTTCTGCAAATCTATATTTGCTTAATTTTTTAAATTCTACCAACGCCCATAATACAAATTCTTTCATAAAATAAGTATCCACTGCATTTAAGTTTGGTTGGTATTCTTTAACAAAAGTATCTAAAGGCTTCACTTTATCTAATGCTGCTTTGTACTGTTCTTCTGTATAATCATCTAACAATTCAAAATCTTCATCGGTATTAAAAAACCAAGAAATAATGTCATCATACGGAGTTTCTGCATCTTGCTTTTCTAATTTTTTAATCTCAGGAAAGTAGCTTGGAAACAACGTTTTAACAGCATTTTTAATTAAGGTTTCTGCAACTACATGTGCACCTTCTTGTTCACCTTCGTACACCAACTCTACCTTACCTGTAATGGCAGGTATAATTCCGTCTAAATCATTTAAACGAACCATTGTTTTTTCATCACCAGAAAATAACGCCCTTCTTTCTGCAGTACTTAATAAATTTTCGAAAGCAGAAATACTTAAACGTGCACTTACACCACTTTTAGCATCTATATATTCACTTTCCCTTGCCTCAAACACAATTTGTTCTAACAAATCTTTAGCAAGTTCTGGTACTGTAATAAACTCTTTTTGAGAACTTGTTTTGTTCGCTTCTTGTTGTGTAATCGCTTTTGCGGTTTTTATATCTGCTGGATAATGCGTTAAAATTTGCGAGCCAATTCTATCCTTTAAAGGCGTAACAATACTCCCTCTATTGGTATAATCTTCTGGGTTTGCCGTAAACACAAATTGCATATCTAAAGGCAATCTTAATTTAAAACCTCTAATTTGAATATCGCCTTCTTGTAAAATATTAAACAAAGCAACCTGAATTCTAGCTTGTAAATCTGGCAACTCATTAATTACAAAAATACATCTGTTTGCTCGTGGAATCATTCCGTAATGAATTACTCTATCATCAGCATAAGATAATTTTAGATTTGCCGCTTTTATTGGATCTACATCACCAATAATATCTGCCACAGTTACATCTGGCGTAGCCAATTTTTCTGCAAAACGTTCATCTCTGTGCAACCAATAAATAGGTGTAGCGTCTCCTTTTTCTTTAATCAACTCAACGGCAAACCGAGAAATAGGGTTTAAAGGATCATCATTAATTTCAGAACCTTCTACTACAGGAATATATTCGTCTAATAAATTTACCATTAATCTAGCCAAACGTGTTTTTGCTTGTCCTCTTAATCCTAATAAATTAATATTATGCTTACTTAAAATAGCACGCTCTAATTCTGGGATTACGGTATTCTCGTAGCCATGAACTCCCTTAAAAACGGTTTCTTTACTCATTATTTTACTAATAAGGTTTTCTCGTAACTCGTCTTTAATAGATCTAGATTTGTAACCAGACTTTATTAATTCTCCTAATGTTTTTATATTTTCTAAATTCATGTTTTTGTTTTAGATGCAAGAAAAAAGATACAAGAAAAGAGATAGCACTCATCTTCTTTTATCTTTATTCTAGTTTCTTTTTTAACCTTTAATTCTCTTTTTTCTATTTGTTTCGTAATCTTCAAAAATCATTTCTCCCAAACCTTTTAATCCTGTATAAAATGCTTTTCCTTGGTTGGCTTGTGTAAACGCTCTTACAAATTGCATTAAATACGGGTCTTGTGCAATCATAAAAGTGGTAATAGGAATATGTAATTTACGGGCTTGTTGTGCCATTGCATAACATTTGTTTACAATATACTTATCTAAGCCATTACTATTTTTATAATATTGACCGTCTGGTAAACGCAAGCAACTAGGTTTACCATCGGTAATCATAAAAATTTGTTTGTTGGTATTTCTTTTTCTTCGGAGTAAATCCATTGCCAATTGCAAACCTGCCACGGTATTGGTGTGATAAGGACCTACTTGTAAATACGGTAAATCTTTAATTTTAATAGCCCAAGCATCATTACCAAAAACAATAATATCTAAGGTGTCTTTTGGGTAACGCGTAGTTATTAACTCTGCCAATGCCATGGCTACTTTTTTTGCAGGTGTAATTCTGTCTTCGCCATACAAAATCATAGAATGACTAATGTCAATCATTAAAACAGTGCTCATTTGACTTTTATGCAGCGTTTCTTCTACCACCAAATCATTTTCGGTTAAATTAAAATTATCAATTCCGTTATTTATTTGAGCATTTCTAATGCTTTCTGTCATTGATACTTTGTCTAACGCATCACCAAATTGATAATTCCTAAAATCTCCTGTATGCTCATCTCCAATTCCTGGAGATTTACTTTTATGATTCCCTGAGCCACTCCTTTTTATTTTACCAAAAATATGGTTTAATGCTTGCTGTCTAATGGCACGTTCTGTTTTCGGAGTAATTTTTGTTCCTCCGATTCCATCACCTTTTATTTCTTCTTTTATATATCCTTTCTTCTTTAAATCTTCAATAAAATCATCAATGGTATAATTCTCATCCGTTAATTTATACTCTTTATCTAAAGAACGTAACCAATCAATGGCTTCATCAAAATCGCCAGAAGTATAAGTAATCAATTCCTTAAAAATCTCAAATAGTTTTTCGAAAGGAGATTGATTTTCTGCTTCATAGGTTTTAAAAACAAAACCTTTTCTTTTTTTGTTATTTTTCATCACTATAAAAATACGCTTTTAAGCAACGTCTAAAAAAGGATTAACATTAGTTTAATATATCTGGCTATAAGTTTGTTTTATAAAACACTAAAAAGATTCAACAAAATTTAAGTATCTTTACTTTATGTCAAGAATATTAATTACCGGAGGAACAGGACTTGTAGGAACAAGACTAACAGAAATGCTGATTGCTAAAAAGCATGAAGTAGTAATTCTTAGTAGAAACCCACAAAACAAAAACGAATTTAAATGGGATGTTTCTGCCAATTATATTGATGAAAAAGCACTCATAGATACCGATTATATTATTCATTTGGCGGGTGCAGGAATTGCAGATAAACGCTGGACAGAAGAAAGAAAACAGGTAATTATTGATAGCCGGGTTAAAACAGCTAATTTACTTTTTGATAAAATAACTGCTCTAAATGTTCATTTAAAGGGATTTATTTCTACCTCTGGTGTTGGCTATTACGGAGCCATTACAAAGCAAATTACTTTTAAAGAAACAGATAACGTAGGTACAGACTTTTTAGGTGATGTTTGCCAAAAATGGGAAAATGCAGCCCATCAATTTTCTAAAAAAGACATTTCTGTAACTATTTTACGAACAGGCATTGTTTTATCTAAAAAAGGAGGTGCTTTAGAAAAAATGAAAACACCAATTATAACTCCTTTAGGTTCTGGCAAACAATTTTTACCTTGGATACATATAGAAGATTTAAGTTTAATTTACATCAAAGCCGTAGAAGAGAACTTTGCAGGTATTTATAACGCCGTGGCACCCGAACATCACACAAGTATCACTTTTTCTAAAGAATTGGCCAAAAGCATTAAAAAACCTTATTTAGGTATTGGTGTCCCTGCAGTTATCTTAAAACTGTTATTTGGTAAAATGGCCAATATTCTTTTAGAAGGCAGTAAAGTTTCGGCAAAAAAAATCGAAAAGAACGGATATTCTTTTCGATTTAAAACACTTAAAAAAGCGTTGAATAATTTATAATACTTCTTAGAAAGTACTTGTAATATTTAAAGCAACCTCACTCCATGTTTTAGAAACCCCATCTGCACCTTTATGCAAATCTAAACAAGCTGTATTTAAAGAAGCTAAAGCAGCACCTGCATTCCATTTTGTAATATCCATTGTACCCGTTAAATTAAAAACATTACCCGTAATAGTATATGTAAAAGCTACTTTTTCTGTAACTCCATTCATTTTAATTTCTGCTACACCATTAGTATCATCTGTTAACAATAACTTCCCAGAAAGTAATTTGGTGTTCTCCATAATACCAAAAAAGAATTTTTTAATTTTAAAATCTCTACTTGTATCTTTTGTAAAAACACTGCTTACAGGAATTGAAAACTCTGTATTATTAATAGCTTCTTTAATAGAGTTTCCTTCTCCACCAGAAATAATATCCACTTTTTTAAACTGACCACCAACAGGCACTTTGTCTGTAGTCTTATAAGCAACAAAGTTAATTTCGTTTTGCGCTTTCTCTAAAGAAAAAGCTGCTGTACTTTTTTTAGTTTCAATTTTATCTTCTGTTTTCTGTTCAGATTTTTTTTCTGATTTACAAGAAGAAAAGTTAAATGCTATAACCATTAATAATGATAAAATTACTACTTTTTTCATGACGTCTTTATTTATTATTATTTAAAACTACTTTTGCTAATTCTATATATTCTTTTTTTGCTTCATCAGATTTCATTCCGTTTAATTGCATCCAAGCATTTAACTTAAAAGCATTTACAACATTATGCTCATCATTAAAAGAAAATTTATTCCCAAAGTTTGCCTGCTTATTGTACGCATAAAACTTTAACTTAATATCCGGAGCAATGGCTTTTCCTAATTTAGAAATTTTATAGAAAGCTTCATTAAACTCTTTGTCTAAATCAGATTCCATATAACTATTTTTCTGCTATTAGCTGTACTCCACCTTTAACCTTGTCTCCTAAAGCCACATTTAACTTTGTACCTAACGGAAGAAAAAGGTCTACTCTAGATCCAAATTTAATAAAGCCTGCATCAGCACCTTGCACTGCGGTATCACCTACTTTTGCATAGTTAACAATTCTTTTAGCGAGTGCTCCTGCTATTTGTCTGTATAAAACGTCTCCAAAAGCTGCATTATTAACAACAACTGTAGTCCTTTCATTTTCAGTAGATGCCTTTGGATGCCATGCAAATAAATATTTTCCTGGATGATATTTACTATATTTTACTACTCCACTCATAGCATACCTTGTAACATGTACATTAATTGGAGACATAAAAATAGATACTTGTAATCTTTTTCCTTTAAAGTACTCTGGTTCTTCTACTTCTTCTATAACAACAACCTTACCATCAACAGGTGCCACTAAAACATTATCATCTAATGGAGCCACTCTTTTAGGATTTCTAAAAAATTGTAGCACAATAACTAAAAAAGCAATAATTAAAATCTGAATAGCTTTAACCAACCACGCTATCTCTAAAAAATAGTCTGCTAGTAAAATACCTACAATTGATATTATAAACGTAATAACAATTATTTTATATCCCTCTTTGTGAAAACGAATCATACTTAAATTATAAAATTAATATACAAATATACAAATGGTGCTGCAAACAACAAACTATCTAATCTATCTAAAATACCACCATGACCAGGCATAATAGTACCACTATCTTTTATATTGGCATGTCTTTTAAATTTAGATTCTACTAAATCTCCAATAGTACCAATTACACTTACTATCACTGCAATTACTAACCAATTTACTAACGTAAAATCTAAACAAAATTTACTAATAATAAAAGCCGAAATTAGCGAAAAAACCAAACCGCCTAAAAACCCTTCTTGTGTTTTTTTAGGTGAAACGGAAACAAATAACTTTCTTTTTCCAAAATTTTTACCCACTAAGAAAGCAAAACTATCATTTACCCAAATCATAACAAGAATGGCTATGATTAACTGTGGGTTATAAACTCCTTTATGAATAGGCAAAAGAATTAAAAAAACCATAGAAAATATGGCATACCTTATTAACAAACCTAATTTAGATCTCTCATCTGTAAAAGAGATTTCTTTTTTTGTAAATAAATTATAAATAAGAGATAAAGACGAAAGTATTGTAATTCCTAAAACAAAAACAACAGCATAGCTTTCTGGTCTTTTTAACATTAAAAACAATGTTAAACAAAAGAAAATATACCCAATAAAACCTTTAAATTTAATTAGTTTAGAAAACTCCCAAACACATAATAAACCAAATATAGCAGTTAAAATGACATACGATTCTTTCGAAAAAAGAATCGCTGATAAAAAAATTAAAACGTAAATTATGCCTGAAAGACTCCTTCTTAAAAGGTTACTCATATTATAAATCTTCTAATAGCAGCAAATATAAGTTTTTTGAGTTACTGTTACCGTAGTTTAAGAAATTATCATCACTTTTATTGATCTTATAATTTTTTACAGCAGAAATATTTGTGGGTAAATTCCCCTTGTGATGTATTTTAATACCTGTTAACCCTTGCCCCATATCTTTAACCAACTGACTTGTAGTTGCGTAAACAATAAAGTTTTGTGGCATTTCAGACAACTTTGTACTTTTTAACTGTCTTGAAGAAAATAAAATATCGCCATTATCTGCTATTAAATGTTCGCAATTTAAGAAAACAGGAATCTCTGAATTAAAATTTTTATATATTGTTACATCTTCTTTATTAAAAAAAGAAGCTAGTTCATTATCTAAAAGCGTTAATTGTTTCCAATTATTCTCTTTTAAAATGTTTTTTAAGTTATCTATAACTTCAGATTCCTTTAAACAATATAAAAACTTACCTCCTTTTTCTACAAAATTATGCACGAACAAGTCGTCCAAAGAAAGATCTACTTCTTGTTTTTGGATTTCCTTATCTTCCGTAACCGGTATATTGAATAACTTTTTAAAAAAATTCATTTAATAAATATTTTATTTAAACCAACTATCCTCGAGGCATCGCTTCGAGGATAATTCATTTTATTTTGAAATTAAGATCAAAATCAAAAATCTGTATTTTAAAATACTTGTTTTCAAAGTAATTAATCACAACAGAAACACCGAAGTATTACAACAACGAATTCTTTTTGATTAAAGATATTTATTTTTCAGTAGTAGGCTCTACAGAAGTAACATCTTTCTTTTCTTCAATTATTTCAGCTTGAACATCATCAAAAGGTCTTTTTCCAAATATCTTTTCTAAATCATTTTTAAAGATTACTTCTTTTTCTAATAATAATTCAGCCAAAGTGGTTAACTTATCTCTATTATCCCCTAATATTTGAATCGCTCTTTCGTATTGCGCTTCAATCATTTTAGAAATTTCTTTGTCGATGCTCTTTGCAGTATCCTCACTATAAGGTTTTACAAAACCATCGTTACCAGAAGAATCATAATAGGTAATATTCCCTAACTCTTCATTTAATCCATAAACGGTAACCATAGCTCTTGCTTGTTTGGTTACTTTTTCTAAATCACTTAAAGCTCCTGTAGAAATCTTATCAAACATTACTTTTTCTGCAGCTCTACCTCCCATGGTAGCACACATTTCATCTAACATTTGCTCTGTTTGCACAATCATTCTTTCTGCTGGCAAATACCAAGCAGCTCCTAAAGATTGACCTCTTGGAACAATCGTTACTTTTACCAATGGAGCAGCGTGTTCTAACATCCAACTAATGGTTGCGTGCCCTGCTTCATGAAAAGCAATTACTTTTTTCTCACTTGGCGTAATTACTTTGTTTTTCTTTTCTAAACCTCCTACAATTCTATCTACAGCATCTAAGAAATCTTGATGATGTACTGCTTTTTTACCATTTCTGGCAGCAATTAAGGCAGCTTCATTACACATATTAGCAATATCTGCTCCAGAAAAACCAGGAGTTTGTTGTGCTAAGAAACCAATTTTAACATCTTCTGCTAATTTTAATGGTTTAATATGAACTTCAAAAATTTCTTTTCTTTCGTTGATATTAGGTAAGTCTACATAAATTTGTCTATCAAAACGACCTGCACGCATTAACGCACTATCTAAAACATCTGCTCTGTTGGTTGCTGCTAATACAATAACATTTACATCGGTACCAAAACCATCCATTTCTGTTAGTAATTGATTCAACGTATTTTCACGTTCATCATTACCACCTGTCATACTGTTTTTACCACGCGCTCTACCAATAGCATCAATTTCATCAATAAAAATAATAGAAGGCGATTTTTGAGCCGCTTGCTTAAACAAATCTCTTACACGAGAAGCACCTACACCTACAAACATTTCAACAAAATCTGAACCAGATAAAGAGAAAAAAGGAACATCTGCTTCACCAGCAACGGCTTTAGCCAATAATGTTTTTCCTGTTCCCGGAGGGCCTACTAATAAAGCTCCTTTTGGTATTTTACCTCCTAAAGAGGTATATTTTTCTGGGTTTTTTAAGAAGTCTACAATTTCTTGTACCTCTTCTTTAGCTCCTTCTAAACCTGCTACATTTGCAAACGTAGTTTTTACTTTAGTGTCTTTATCAAATAATTTAGCTTTCGATTTTCCGATGCTAAAAATTTGACCGCCACCACCAGATCCACCAGCGCCACCAGACATTCTTTTCATAAAAAACAACCAAACTCCTATTAATATAATGAATGGTAAAAAGCCTAAAATAGTATCAAAAATACTTGTTTTATTCTCGTTTTTTATATCAAAATCTAAACCATTTTCTTGTCTTGATTTTTCTATATTATTTTCAAAATTTTGTAAATCACCAAAATTATAATCATAAAAAGACGATCCTTGTGTATAAAAAGCAGAATTAATTGTCTTTCTGTATCGCTCTTTCTTTTGAGCCTCTTTTTTGATATAAATTTGAGCTATATTGTTATTTAAAACAACAATTTTAGAAATATCGTTCTCTTTTAAAATCTCATTAAACTCATTTTTTGAAATGCTTTTAGTAGCTAAATCTCCGCTACTAAAAAACTGAAAGGCCATTATTATAACAAATATTGCACCATATATCCAATACGCATTAAACTTAAATTTAGGCATATTCGAATTACTATCTTTCTTTAAATCACTCATTTACTTAAAAAATAAAAAAATTAAACTGATTTTATCTCTGTTATTTTTGCATCACCCCAAAGACTTTCTATATCATAATACTCTCTAATGTGTTTTTGAAAAATATGAACAGCAACGTTTACATAATCCATTAAAACCCACTCAGAGTTTGTTTGTCCTTCTATGTGCCAAGGTTTGTCTTTAAGCTCTTTGCTCACTATTTTCTGAATAGAACCAGCAATTGCATTTACTTGTGTATTTGAGTTACCAGAGCAAATTATAAAATAATCGCATACAGTATTCTCTATATCTCGTAAGTCTAATAATTGAATATCTTCCCCTTTAACTTCATCAATCCCTTTAATAATTAAAGCAATTAAATCATCTGTACTTACTTGTTTTTTTGTCATTAACTTTTTTCTATATTTAACGCAAAGTTATTATTTTTTTGCGAGTATTTTATGTATTATTACAGTTGTTTACACTTTATTTAACACTTGAAAATAATCAAACTTAGTGCCACCGATTCTACAAATTCTTTTTTAAAGGATTTATCTCAAAATTCTCCCTTAGAGAATTTTACTACTGTTGTTGCCATAAACCAAACCAACGGAAGGGGTCAGCAACAAAGTAAATGGGTATCTGAACCTTATAAAAACCTAACGTTCAGCACTTTTATCTCTTTTAAAGATTTAAAAGTATTTCAAAAAAAATATTTAAATTTTGCTATTTCCTTGGCTATTTATGATGTTTTATTGACTAAAAATTTAGCTAAAATTGCTATAAAATGGCCAAACGACATTCTGTCAGCAACCCATAAAATTTGTGGAATTTTAATAGAAAATACTTTTTCTGGAGATAAAATTAAGAATTCTTTTATAGGAATTGGCCTAAATGTGAATCAAGAAATTTTTCCGGAGCACCTAACTAACGCCACATCTTTAAAATTAGAAACCGGTTTAGAATACAATTTAGATCGTTTACTAAATACTATTTTGATTGCATTTCAAAAAAATATAAAATTATTAGAAAGGCAAGAATTTGATTTTTTAGAAGAGCGATACCTCAACGTTTTATACAAAAAAAACACCCCTACTATGTTTAAAAATAGTAAGGGCGAAATTTTTATGGGTATTATTTTCGGAATTTCGTATCACGGAAAACTA
This sequence comes from Polaribacter staleyi, assembly GCF_038024045.1. Classification (NCBI taxonomy): domain Bacteria; kingdom Pseudomonadati; phylum Bacteroidota; class Flavobacteriia; order Flavobacteriales; family Flavobacteriaceae; genus Polaribacter; species Polaribacter staleyi. The sequence continues at coordinate 1,280,307 of NZ_CP150665.1, forward strand.
CAAATTCAATTAGAAGATGATCGCATCCTAGAATTCGGAATTAAAGAAGTTTCTTTTCTTTAAAGCTTTCCGATATTTTCTGTAAGTGTATCTACAAATTTAGTCAATGGTTTTTTTATCATCATTGCCATCATAGCATTAAACTCACCATCAAATTTTAAAGATACTTCCGTTTTATTTTCTGACAACTCATTAATATCCGCAGACAATGTAAAAGGTAATTTACTACTTGCTGCCCCTAAAGTAATGTTAGAAAATTCTGTTTTTTCTTTTAACACCAATCTAATTTCTGGCATCCCCGGTAATCCAAATATAAAAGAATCTCCATCTACCTCAAACTTTTGAATGTTCTCTGGCATTATTTCTTTAAAATTCTTCAAATTTGTAAAAAAAGTAAATACTTCTTGGGCAGATTTATCTATGGTTACTGTATTTCCGTTAATATTCATCTTTTTTATTTTATTGTTTCCAGGTACTCGGACTTTTTCTCCAATCGTTTAACGTAATCAATTCCTTATCAGTAATATAATTACTATCTAAAGCTTGTTCTAACAAGTTTTCGTAACTACTTAACGTAGTTAACCCTACATTTTTTTCTTCAAAATTCTTAGTTGCTACATCAAATCCGTAAGAAAAAATGGCCACCATACCTTTTACAACAGCACCTGCTTCTTTTAAAGCATCTACCGCATTTAAGCTACTGTTACCTGTACTTATTAAATCTTCAATAACTACAACATTTTGCCCTCTTTCTAAATGCCCTTCAATTTGGTTCTTTCTACCATGTTTTTTTGGCTCTGGCCTTACATAAATAAAAGGAACTCCTATTTCTTGAGCCACTAAAACTCCAATTGCAATTGCACCGGTAGCAACACCAGCAATTACATCTGGTTTACCGTATTGTAACTCTACAATTTTTGCAATTTCTTCTTTTAAAAAAACACGAACTGGAGGATAAGATAGCGTTATTCTGTTATCACAATATATTGGAGATTTCCAACCTGATGCCCAATTAAAAGGGTCATTGGGGCTTAACTTTATTGCTTTTATTTGCAATAAAAGTTCAGCTGTTTTTTTTGCCGTATCTTTGTTTAAAATCATATCGCAAATGTATAAAGTTTTTGTAAATGATACGCCAATAATTATCACTTCTTCTTCAAAAAAAGAAAATATTTTTCCTGTTTACAACTTTAAGAATGTTCTTTTTGATGATATCATTCATAAAATAAACAACAAAGAGCTAAAAGGTATTAATTTATATAGCACTGACTTAGAGAATGATTGGAAATCTTTTTTAAGTAATATGAAGGTAATTCCCGCCGCAGGCGGATTGGTGCTAAACCCCAAAAAAGAAATTCTATTTATTTTTAGAAATGGCGTTTGGGACCTACCAAAAGGTTGGGTAGAAAAAGGAGAAACCATAAAAACAGCCGCTATTAGAGAGGTAGAAGAAGAGTGTGGCATTTCTAACTTACACCTTATAAAACCTTTAGTAACCACCTACCATATTTATTTTCATAAAGGAATAAAGCTAAAACAAACCTATTGGTTTTTAATGTCTTCGGATGATCAAAAAGAATTAACACCTCAATTAGAAGAAGGAATAACCCAAGTTACCTTTAAAAACGAAGCTGAAACCAAAGAGGCGCTGGCAAATTCTTATGCAAATATTCAATTAGTGTACGATACTTACAAAGAAGGATAGTTTTTTAAAAAAACCTTCTATCTTTGCCGACTCGAAAAAATCAACCAATTATGACTGAGTTTATTAGAAAAATTTTACCAAATGCAAAAGATGATGTCCTTGCAGGAATAACCGTTTCCCTAGCAATGATACCAGAAGTTGTCGCTTTTGCCTTTGTAGCGCAAATAAGCCCAATAGTTGCCTTGTTTGGTGCTTTTGTAGTGGGAATTATTTCTGCTAGTTTTGGTGGAAGACCCGGATTAATCTCTGGTGCTGCAGGTGCTGTTGCTGTTATTTTTGTGCATATGATACAAGAAGGACACGCAAAAGGCTTGTTATTTGACAATCCTGTAGAAAATATGGGCTACTTTTATCTTTTAGCCGCCGTAGTATTAATGGGAATTATACAAATATTTGCAGGTGTTTTTAAGTTAGGAAAATTTGTACGTTTAATTCCACATCCTGTAATGATGGGGTTTGTAAATGGTTTGGCCATTGTTATTTTTATGGCACAATTAGGCATGTTTAAAGAAAACAAAAAAGATTTCTTCGGACAAAATATGCGTAAAACCGAATCGAAAGAATTGGTCTATAATGTATCTAACAACCAAGTAAAAGATATAATGTCTGGTACCGTTTTATTTACTATTGATGGAAAATCAATAAAAAACAAAGCCACCAACCAAGAAGTATTTTTTGTGTCTGACGGACAAGTATTTGATGCAAAAACTAAAAAAGTTGTTTTTAATGCTTCCGATGAAGGCTTTTATTCCGTAAAAGATAGCGGTGTTGTAAAAACAACTATGCAGGGAAAAACCTTATATATAATGATTGGTTTGGTATTATTAACCATGCTAATTGTTTGGGGATTGCCTAAATTAACTACAAAAATACCTGCTGCATTAACAGCCATTTTAATCGTTACTCTAATTTCTATTTTTAGCGGATTGGGTTCTATTAATGTTGGCGATTTTATTAGAGATGGTGGTGGCGCTGGTTTAAATGGAATTGCAGAACTTTCTAAGAATTTAAATGTTTTAGAATTGTGGAGCAACCTTCCTTTTAATTTAGATACCTTAAAATTTATTGCTCCTTATGCCTTTTTAGCAGCATCGGTTGGTTTAATAGAAACGTTAATGACCATGAATTTGGTTGATGAATTAACAGAATCTAGAGGTAACGGAAACAAAGAGTGTATTGCGCAAGGTGCAGGAAACATTGTAAGTGGCGCCTTTGGTGGAACTGGTGGTTGTGGTATGATTGGACAAACCGTAATTAATATTAATGCTGGGGGACGTGGACGTTTATCTGGCGTAATGATGGCATTAACACTATTAACTTTTATTTTATTTGCAGATAAATATATAGAGCAAGTGCCCATTGCAGCGCTTGTTGGTGTAATGTTTATGATGGTGATTGAAACTTTTGCTTGGTCTAGTTTTAGAATTTTAAAGAAAATACCAATGGCAGATGCTTTTGTATTAATCATTGTTTCTGCAGTAACAGTTTTCTTTGATTTGGCCATTGCCGTATTTGTAGGGGTTATTATTTCTGCTTTATCTTTTGCTTGGACAAGTGCTAAGAAAATTAGAGCTAGAAAACGTTTTAAAGCAGACGGAACAAAAATTTACGAAATTTGGGGTCCTTTATTCTTTGGAAGTATTACCGAATTTAATGAAAAGTTCGATATTAAAAACGACCCAGATGTTGTAGAAATAGATTTTGTTGAGGCACGTGTTACAGATCATTCTGCCATAGAAGCTATTTTTAATTTGGTTGAAAAGTACCAAGCAGCCAACAAAAAAATTACCTTAAAACACTTGAGTGAAGATTGTAAATTGTTATTATTTAAATCGAGCCCAATATTTCAGGAAATCATTATAGAAGATATCGATGATCCTCGTTATCACTTAGCTGCAAACCCAGAAGATTTTCCTAAACCTTTAGGTGAGTATAAGTTTTAATGGAAACTAAAATACATCATAAAAAAAGCTCAACTTTTAAAAGTTGAGCTTTTTTTTTGTTAATCTAAGACTTTTACAAATTCCCCTACAACTCTCATTTCTTTGGTCATCTCTTCATCAAGAATTATACTTTTAAAACTATTATCATAAGAGTTAGGTTTCAATGCAATCGAATTGTGGTGCCAACCATCTTCTGTAATAGTTTTTTCACTTGAATAAGTTTTTACCGTAAAAGCGGAATTGAAATCTGGGTCGAAAGAATCGTTATTTTCTATTAATAAAATTTTACCACTACGAGAGCCTGTTACATTTTTTTTGAATATGCATATTGAATTATTTGGAATAACCTTATTCATTGATTCCCCTATTATTTTACAAGCGAAATAATCATCTGTGGAGTATCTTTCCTGTACAGGAATTAGATTGTATTCTTTTTCATCTTGCATTTCACTAAAACTACCTGCAGCTGCGTAAAAATTGTAAAGAGGAATAGTAAATTGTGGTGTTTTTTCTTCCTCTTTTATTAATTTTATTTCAGGTTTAGAGTCGTTTTTAGGAATTTTTTCTCTGTTAATAGCAGTTATGTAGTTGTATAAATCATCTTTTACTGGTTGCTCTAATTGAAATTTAAAATGAACAACTGGTTGTCCTGAATCAGGCATTTCTGCTTGTTGAATAGAATCTTCAATAATTGAAGCATCTCCCATAAAATAAAAATCAGTTCCTTCTGCATCTTCTTTTTTTACAAATAATAATATACGTTTTGAATTGATTACGTTTTTTATTTCTTGACTAGATAGTTTTCTGTTTGACCTTGACTCCCATGCAAAAACTGAAGGAGAAACGAAATAATCATTATATTTTATTGTGTCTTCAATATCATCCGATTTATGATAAGTTACAAAACAAGGGGTGACTTCATTTCTTGTTCTGTATCCATAAACAGTACTACTTATATCGTTTTCCCAATTTAACAATCTGCAAACATCTTTTCGACTATACTTATTGAAAAGAAGCAGACCATCTCTATAATAATCTTTGCTAAAATTTTTGTTGAAGGTATGAATTGAATACTTTACAGAGTCAAGTAAGAACTCTTTAAAAATTGTATTAGAAAGTAACTTTATAAATTCATCGTAAAATTTGAAAGTGTTATTCTCTTTAAAAATAATTTTCTCTTCCTTTCGGATGAAGCCGAAATTAATATTTGAAATACACGATTTTATTGTTTCTATACTTGGCTTATATTGATATCTGCTAAGTATTATTTCATTTAGTTTTGATATGCTTATCTCGTGATTGTTAAGTAGCTCTTTTAAAATAATACTTTCTTCAATTCTTTTTGCATTATTTATTTCTTTTGAAAAGATTTCTAATAATTCAGATAGTTTTTTATCTAATGATTTATCAAATGTTTTGTCGACTTTGTTAACGAAATTAAAGTACGACTTAGAGTACGCAACAAATGAGAACGGCTCTCTTGCTTCATTATTTACAAAGTCCATCATCATTGGAATACGTCCAATTCGACTTTTTAAATTATTATAATCGATTTTTAAATCGGCTAACAATTGCATTTTTGCAGAATCAATTGAAGCATAGATTCTTTCTTTAGTAATTTCGTCAAAATTAATTGTTGACTCTCCTGGAATCATACTACTACCTTCTGAAATCAATTTTCTTATTTTGTCTTTATTGAATGAGGTGTCACCATATAGAGCTATTGGTATTAAATAGTTGTTTTTATAGTTGCCAATAAAATCAATGATAGTTAAGTAATATTTGTTATCGGTTTTTCTTAATCCTCGTCCTAATTGCTGTATGAATATTATTGCAGATTGTGTTGGACGAATCATAATAACTTGATTGATTTTGGGTATATCAATTCCTTCATTAAAAATGTCAACAGTAAATATGTAATCTATTTTTTTTGATAAATCGTCAGTTTCTAGTAATTCTATAGCTTTTGTTCTTTCATCTTCAGAACTATCTCCCGTTAAAGCAATAGTTTTATATCCTCTTTGATTAAATTTTCCTGATAATTCTCTTGCTTCATTCTTTCTTGAACAAAAAATTAAACCTCGTGTTATTCCATTATCAGAACCATAAAAATCAATTTTAGAAATGATTTTATCAACTCTTTCGTCAGCAGCTAAAAGTCTGAAGTCTGATTCGTTTTCGAGGATTTCATCATTAACTGATAAATCAGTTACGCCATAATAATGAAAAGGAATAAGCATATTCTCTTCCATAGCTTTATTAAGTCTAATCTCATAAGCTATATTATGGTCAAACAAGCTATAAATGTCTTTGTCGTCCGTTCTATCAGGTGTTGCGGTCATTCCAAGAAGGAAACTTGGATTGAAATACTCTATTAACCTTAAATATGAATCTGCTCCTGAACGATGAGACTCATCTATAATAATATAATCGAAGAAATTCTTATCAAATTGTTCTAAATGATTTGATTTTGAAATTGTTTGAACAGTCGAAAAAACAAAATCTTTATCTAACTCTCTTTGTTGACCAGAATATAAGCCCATAGTCTTAGACCTTCCAAATATAGTATTAAAAGTCTTCATCGCTTTTTCTGCTATATTTCGTCTATGGACTACAAATAATAGTTTCTTAGGATTAAAAGCTTTAGCATCAAAAGCGGCTAAATATGTTTTACCTGTTCCTGTTGCTGAAATTATAAGCGCTTTATTATTATCTTTTCTTAAGTTTTTTAAGTTCTCTAATGCCTCAGTTTGCATTGAGTTTGGAAGTATTTTTAAATTAAACTTTTCAGATAATTCCACCTCACTTTTTTTGCCAACTAGAAATTGCTTTCTGTAAATCTCTTCATATTTTTCAATATAGGTTTGATTAACAATTTCACCTATTTCAAAATCATTTTGAAATTCGTTAATTACTTTATCTACTATAGAACTTGAGTTTCTTGCTGAAACCTTCATATTCCATTCTTTATTTGTAGATAATGCGGATGAAGTTAAATTACTACTTCCAATTACTAAGTTATAGTATTCAGAATGCTTAAAAATATAACCTTTAGAATGTGAATTTTCTTTCGTTATTATTTTTAATTCTATGTTTTTAAACTTTAAAAGTCTTTTTAACGCTTCGGGGTGTGTGAAGTTTAGATACTGAGAAACAAGAACTTTTCCTTTTACACCTTTCTCTTCAAGAAACTTGAAAGTGTTTATTAGTGCTGCAACTCCACTTGTTGTTACAAAAGCTACAGATATAAAAAAACTTTCGCAGTTTTCTAATTCCTTTATTATTGTTGTTAATACTTTCTTGCGAGGAATTTTTCGATTTACTAATAGCTCTGGTTGATAAAGAGCATCAGACTCTAATGATTTATCAATAAATCCTGTTAGTACGCTTTCTTTAAAATCATCATTAAATGTTTTACTCATTATCAATTAATCTATTTACTATAGGTATATCTGCTTCTGCCCAATCAAGTTCTTTTAAAGTTTTTAGAGTTAACCATTTTGAAGAAATATGCTCATTTAATTGGATATCTTTTGTTTCTGAATAACATTTAAAAGTGTGCATTGTTAATTCAAAATCAGGATATTGATGAACAACAGTTAAAAACAAATCATCTATTTTATTGGGAGTGAAATTTAACTCCTCAATGAGTTCTCTTCGTAATGCTTCTTTTTTTGTTTCGCCTTTTTCAATTTTCCCACCAGGAAATTCAAATTTTTCCGAAGTATAAATCAGTTTACTCTTGGGTCTTTGAACACAAAAAATTTCATTTTTATAATATATTATAGCTGCTACAACTTCAATTTTTTTCATTTGCCTTTAACATGTCTTTATTATCTAAACTTAAAAATGTACAACCACACAACTACACACCTCATAAACAACAATCTATGATTAATTATTTAGAAAAATTATTGTTCCTCTAAAGTAAAAAACTAATCACAAAAACCTATACAAAGCCTGATAAAGTTAGCTTTAAAAATAAAAAAGTTTATCCTTAATTCCAAAACCACCACAAACCCCACAAAAAAAAACTTGTAACACGTTTTCCTATATCATTAATACAAGCTTTACAACTAAGAAAACCATTTTAAACACCTAAGTTACTCTACTCCTTATCTAAAAAACAAAAAATAGATTCTTCAATTGAAGAACAACAACTATTTAACGTGCATACTCTTAAAACCATCTTCAACATCCGCAGTTCTTAAAGCCGGAACAATGTTATAATACTTTTTAATAAAGGCCACTTGTTTTGCATTAACCGCAGGTAAAGGCACAATCCCTACCGTCCAGAAAAAACTATCTTTTGTGGGAGAATTATAAGCAAAAACACCTTCTATATGTTGGTCATATTCTAAACTCATACTAGAGTTTACATTTGGTTGTACAATATTTTTAAACTTTAAAATACTGGTTTTTGTATTCGTTTTTTTTATGGTGGTGTAGTTGCTCAATTTTAATTCGGTTAAAAAAGGGACCAAACTTAGCAATAAACTTATATAGGTAAATAACACAATTATTTTTTCTTTTTTAAAAAACCAAACGCAAATTTGCATGGAAAAAAACAACATATAAAAAAAGAAGAATCGGTATTGAGGAGAAAAAACCCACGCCAATACAAAATGTAAAACTCCAATTATGTACAAGATAAAAACGGACTTTTCTTTACTTTTTAGAAACCATAAAAAAGGAAAAGAGAGTAATAACGTTGTAAAAATAATATTGATAATTCCATTAAATTTAAATGAGGTAACCCAAGCAATAAACAATTGATAGGTAGAAAGGTTTTCTAATTCTTGATAATCAAAAGCAGCACTATACGTACCCACTTTAAACAAATGAATCAATTCTTTTGGCACTTTCCAATCTACATTTAAAACATCAAAATTTTCTAACGGATATAATAAATAACCTGTAAGAATTACATTTTTAATCAAAAATAAAAACAGTACAAAAACAGAAAAAAGAATGGGTTTTACAAGATTTGGTTTTAATGTTTTAAAATGCTTAACAACTAAAATTAAAGGCAACAACACCAAAACACAAGTGGTGATTTTTATGACAAACAAAAAAATTGTGAGCAATAGCACAATACTAAAACTAGAAAAGTCAATGGCTTTATAATGCTTTATAAAAAGGAAAAACAACAACTGACTAATTAAAAATACTGATAAATCTGGTGAAGGTGCATTGATAAAAAAAATAAGAAAAGGCAGACTTATTAAGACGCTACCTATATACAATTGGTTTATTTTTTTACTTGTTTTAAAATGATGTAATTGTTGAAAGCAGAAAAAAGAAAAAATGACTAAAAAGTAACCGTTTAAATCATTAAAAGAGGTTTCTAAAAACGGAAAAGAAAATGCCGCTTGTAAAATATGCCAACTAGAGGTTTGTGCAAAAAAGATATGTAAATTTCCCAATCCTTTAACAAATCCGTATTCATTTAACCATTTTATGGTTTGTATATAATAACTCTCATTATCAAAAATAGCAGGCGTAACCGACGACATTGCCAACGCAGCAACACCAATAAAAATAATACACAATTTATAAGTGTTACTAAATAAAAGCCAACATTTTTTAAACTGAATGAGATGTACTTTAACGTCTTTTTTTAACAACCAAATTACTGCCATTGTTACACTAGCCATGAAGCCGTAAAAAACAAGATCTAAAGCAAAGAAAAAAGCATACACCCAACTAAATAATGTTATGGCAAATAGCCCTAAAATATGGTGAATGGTAAAGTTTTGATTCTCAATTTTAAATAGTTTTTTTAATAAAAACCCAAAGCTTAAGGAGGACATGAAAATATAAATCCAATTAACTAAAATTAAAAGCATGTGTTTTTTAAAATTGATTTTAGAGACTACAAGTTACGAATAAAATAAATTTCTACTTCGTTAAATATCCAATTGTTCTCTACTCCGCTCTAACGGATAACTCTTTAAAAAATTTGATCCCATAGATCGTGTTATAAAAATGAATTCAATATAAATGGTCAACCCATTTATAAACATCCGCTAGTACGAGCGAGACGTTCGTACTAGCATTGCATTGGATTTGAAATTAAAATAATTGTAAATATTAAAAGCCTAAAACAAAATACAAACTGGCATTGGCGCAGCAACTTCACTAACAAAAGTTAATGTACCCGTTGTAGCATCTCTTTTAAAAGAAACAATATTATCTGTATCTTGATTGGCAACTAATAAAAACTGTTCATCTGGAGACAGTGAAAAATTACGAGGATGTTTCCCTAAAACAGGCTCGTAACCAATTGTTTTTAAAGTTCCGTTTTCTGAATTAACGGCATACATTACAATAGATTCGTGTCCGCGGTTAGAAGCATATAAAAATTTTCCGTCTTTGGTTATATGAATATCTGCTGCCTTGCTAAACGCTGTAAAGTCTGTTGGTAAAGTAGCAATTGAAAAATCTACAAAATATTTTCCATCTTTTTCTTTTACCAAAGAAACCGTATTATCTAACTCATTTAATACGTAAATCCATTTATTATTTGGATGAAAAGTTAAATGTCTTGGTCCTGCTCCGGCTGCCATTTTTAAAGATTTTTGAGCCGTAGCCACTAGTTGATTTGTGTGTGTATCAATTGTAGAAAACAACAATTCGTTGGTTCCTAAATCTACAGAAATCACTTCTTTTTTAGCTGGATGAAACCAAGCAGAATGTGCATGAGGCTTTTTTTGTCTATTTGTTGTTCCTTTACCAACATGTTGTTGCACATCTAATAATTTAGATAATTTACCCGGAGCATCTGCTTTTAGTAAACCAACACTTCCGCCGCCATAATTTGCAGTTACTACATAATTATCATCATTTACAGCCACAAAACAAGGTCCTGCTCCACCCGATTCTTCTTTACTAATTAATTCTAAAGTATCTTTTGTAATCTTAAACGACTTTATAAAGCCTGTTCCGTTAACATTGGTTTCTCCCACAGCAAAAAGTGTTTTTTTGTCTTTAGATTTTGCCAAAAAAGTAGGGTTTATGGTTTCTGTAACCAAGCCTATTTTTTGTAGTTTTCCTTCTTCAGAAATTTTATATTTATAAATTCCTTTAGAATCTTTTTTGGTATACGTACCTACATAAAAAGTAGTCTCCATAGTCTCATTTTTTAGGGATGCTTTTTTACCTGTTTCAGATTTACATCCGAAGAAAAATAAGGATACTAAAAATAATGGTAATAATTTCATAAATTAAAATATTTTAAAAATTGGCAAACGTAAATGTGCCGGTTCGTAATGAGGTGATTTTTTGTAAATAAAATTCAATTGTGCTCTTGGATTTTCTGCAAACTCAGTATCCGTTTTTAGCTTCTCTTCAAATTCTTTCTTTACTGATAGATTCTCTGCTAAAAATTGTGCTGCAATATCTTCGAAAACATAGGCAGAATAGCCTTCTTTCTGTTGTAAAATGGTATCAAAAAAATTCCAATTAAAAAAAGAATCTGTTGCTGCTGCCTCTAAGGTTTCTAACAAATAACGAACACCCTTTTGATGGGTATCAATATATACATCTCCTTTTCTAAATTTAAAATTCTGTGTGGATGTTTTTACCGAAGTATTAGCATGTAAATAATGCCCTTCGTAAGCTGTTTTACTGGTTTCAAAATCATCAATATGATTTACCTCAACAGCAATTATCGTGTCGTTTTTAAAACGTGAAAATTCAATTTTATTGTTTTTTAATCGTTCTAACACTTTATGCCAACCCTGTTGTAAAACATACGCTTTTGGAATTTTCACAGACTTTGTGGCTACAAAATTATTGTAATATTTTACAGGCTCGGTATACGGTTTTGATCTATCGTAAAACAAGCGTTTCCCTGTGGTTACTTTACTATCTATATATTCGCCTTCGTATCCTTTAAATTGCAATTCTGTAGAATTTTTTGCATCAACCTTAAAAGCTATCGGATATGTTTCTTGTGCCAATACCTCATCCACAGCATTTGCTCTTAATTCTTTAATTTTTACGGCATTTTTTTCTGTAAAGTCTAAAGCAGAAAACAGCAATTGATACGTTTGTGCTACTCTTGTTTTATACGGTTTTAACATGTGTGTTTCTACCATTAAACCTAAGGTATTAAATAAAGTTGTGTAGCCTGTAGAATATCTTGGTGAGTCGAAAAACTGAGACCAACCTTCTTTTGGAGTTGTGCCCCAAACATTTACATAAGGCGTAATTGCAATGCCTTTATTTTCTAGTGATTTCTCTAAACTCGGACGCATATTCTCCTCTATAAAAGCCCCTAATTTACCGCCTAATTTATTGTATTGTGTAAATAAATGAGTAATGGCATATTGATAATCGGCACCGTTACTTACGTGATTATCAATAAAAACATCAGGATTTACAGTATGAAAAATATCAGCAAAAGCTGCCGCATTTTTAGAGTCTTGTTTGATAAAATCTCTATTTAAATCGTAGTTTCTAGCATTTCCTCTAAAACCATATGATTTTGGTCCGTTTTGATTTGTTCTCGTAGCTGAATTTCTATTTAAAGAACCACCAATATTATACACAGGAATGACACAAATAATGGTGTTTTTATACTTTTCCTTTAAAGAATCGTTTTGTACAATGTCTCTAAGCAACAACATAGAAGCATCAATTCCGTCTGATTCTCCGGGATGAATTCCGTTGTTAATTAAGACCCTATTTTTTGGTAAGTGCTTAATTTCATCCACATTAAAAACACCCTCGTTACTATAAACCACCAAATGCAACGGCTTGCCCGAATCTGTTTCTCCGAAAGAAAATAAAGAAATGACTGCATACTCTTCTGCTAAATCTTTGTAATAAGAAATTACATCTTTGTATTCTGGAGTTTCGATTCCGTTTGATGTTTCAAAAAGTGTTGTAAAATTTTTAGGTGCTTTTGATGAATTATCACAAGAAATCATCAATAATAAAACAGCCGACAACAGTACTTCTTTAAAATAATAACGCATATTTATTTAACTCTTACCGGTTTGGGTACTAATTTTGTATAATCTCCATTGTTTCTAATTACATCTCTAACTATAGATGATGATATATAAGATGTACTTGCTGCCGTAAGTAAAAACACTGTTTCTATAGGTGCTAAATCTCTATTGGTGTGGGCAATTGCTTTTTCGAATTCAAAATCTGCCGGATTTCTTAAGCCTCTAAAAATAAAATCTACATTGTTTTTTTGGCAGAAATCTACCGTTAACCCTTCGTAGGTTACTACTTTAATTTTTGGTTCGTGCGCAAAACAGTCTTCAATAAACTTTTTACGTTCCTCTAAAGAAAACATGTATTTTTTATCGGCATTGATACCAATGGCAATAATAAGTTCATCGAACAATTTTACACCTCTTTCTATAATATCATAATGACCTAATGTGATTGGATCAAATGATCCTGGAAAAATTGCTCTTTTCATTCTATTGAATTTGATTTTTTTGATGTTTTAGACACATGAAACACGACTGACAATGTATACTTTAAAATTCTTATCTTAAAATAGTATCACTTGTCTAACGAATCTATGAAATTTGATATTTTTTGTTGTAATTTTTGGATTCTTTTTTCAAAATCGATAAAAGTTTCATTAGAAATAAAATTTAAATTATTACAAATTATAAGTTGAGTTTCCCATTCAAAAGCAGAACCTAAACTATGCTCTAAAAAAGTAACAAAATGTTTATTTGTTCTTTTACTTGTCCCTTCAGATATATTTGAAGGAATAGAAACAGCACATCTATTTAATTGACTAATCAAACCAAACCTCTCGTAATCTGGCAATGTTGAGGTGAATTTATAATTTAAAGTAACTAATTCTATTGCCTCTTGCCAAATTTGTAACTTTTTAAAATTATGTCTTTTCATAGCTTTCTTATTTTAACGTTATAAATATTTTTGTCTATTACTTTTAAAACATCCTGACTCAAATCCACAACAGTGATCTTCATCTTGTCTCATAGTTCAAAAACATCCTGACTCAATTCCACAACAGTGATCTTCATCTTGTCTCATGGTTCAAAAACATCCTGACTCAATTCCACAACAGTGATCTTCATCTTGTCTCATAGTTCAAAAACATCCTGACTCAATTCCACAACAGTGATCATCATCTTGTTTCATGGTTCAAAAACATCTTGTTTCTAAAAACTCTATTTAAGAGCAGATTCTATAGCGTTATCAAATAATTCTTCTAATGATATTCCTGCTACTTGTGCTTGTTGTGGTAAAATACTATTTTCTGTTAAACCTGGTACCGTATTCATTTCTAAGAAATGTGGTTCTCCATTTACCAAAATATATTCTGAACGTGAAAAACCAGACATATTTAAAATTGCATATACTTTTTTAGCAATTTCTTCTACTTTTATTTTTGCACTTTCTTCTATTCTTGCGGGAGTTATCTCTTTTGATTTTCCTTCATATTTAGCTTCGTAATCAAAGAAATCATTTTCTGTAACTATTTCTGTAATTGGCAACACTTTAATTGCTCCTTTATATTGAATGACTCCCACAGAAACTTCGGGTCCGTCTAAAAAAGATTCAATTAAAATTTCTGAATCTTCTTGATACGCTTTTTCTAAAGCAGGCAACATTTCTGCTTTTGTATGCGCTTTAGAAATACCGTAACTAGAACCTGCATTATTGGGTTTTACAAAACAAGGCAAACCAACTTTACTAATTATAGCATCTACATCTACAACATCTCCTTTATTTAAATACACAGATACAGCTGTTTTAATGCCATATTCTTTTACCACACTTAACGTATCTCTTTTATTAAAAGTTAAGGCCATTTGGTAAAAAGGAGCCGAAGTATGTTTTAAATTGATCAACTTAAAATAGGCTAATAAAGTTCCGTTTTCTCCGGGCGCACCATGAATTGCATTAAAAACACAATCGAAAGTTATTTTTTGATCACCTAACATAAAGGAAAAATCGTCTCTATTAATAGGATACTCATTATTAGCAGCATCTAAAGCAACCCATTTCTCTTTTAAAATATGAATTCTATAAGGACTGTATTTCTCTTTATTTAAATGGTTATACACTACATTTCCGCTGGTAAGCGAAATATTAACTTCGGATGAATAACCACCCATAACAATGGCAATGTTCTTTTTCATGGATTATAAAATAATAAAACAAATTTATCAAAATAATTATAGAAATAGCAACGTTTAGTTTTTATATCTTTGTGCGTTCTAAAAATCAAAAAATGAGTGTTTTTCAATTTATAAAAAGTAAATCTTTCTTTATACAAGTAACTATTGCCATTGTAGGTTTGTTAATCTTTATTTTTGCTCTAAAATATTGGTTAGGGTACTCTACCAATCACGATCAAAAAATTCAGGTTCCTAATTTGCATAAAATGTCTTTAGAGAATGTAGAAAACAAATTAAAAGAACTTAATTTAGATTTTATTGTTATAGACAGTGCTAGTTACAATCCAGACTATCCTAAAAAATCTGTTATTGAGCAATCGCCAGAAGCAGGAGATTTTGTTAAAGAAAAACGTAAAATTTATCTAACCTTAAACCCTTCTAAATATAGAGATGTTACCATACCAGATTTAAACGGAAAAACCAAAAGACAAGCTATTTCTCATTTAAGATCAATCGGTTTTAATATTGGTACAAACCCTATTTCTGTGAGAGATATTGGTAAAGATGTAGTACGTGGATTGCGTTACAATGGAAAAATATTAAACAAAGGAGATAAATTACCGCTAAATTCTATTGTAGATTTAGTTTTAGGTGATGGAAACGGGAATTAAATCAGTATTCAGTATTCAGTATTCAGTATTCAGTATTCAAAAATAAAAATTAAACAGTTGAAGTTTGAGATTCTTTACGGATGTCACCTAAAACTTAAAAAATAAATTTTGCAAGAAAATCAACCTCAAGATCAAGAAAACGACGATTTATACGAACATCACAGATTTACAGCTAGTGAAGGTCAAGAACCTTTAAGAGTAGATAAATTTTTAATGAATTTTGTAGAAAACGCTACCAGAAATAAAATTCAGCAAGCTGCAAAAGCAGGTAATATTTTGGTAAATGAAGTGGTTGTAAAATCGAACCATAAAGTTAAACCAAACGACGTTGTTAGAGTTGTTTTAGCATATCCACCAGCAGAAAATTTATTAGTTGCAGAAGATATTCCTTTAGATATTGTTTATGAAGATGATACAGTTATTGTAGTAAACAAACCAGCAGGAATGGTGGTGCATCCAGGACACGGAAATTATTCTGGAACCTTGGTGAATGGTTTAATTCATCATATAGAAAATTTACCAACCAATTCTAACGAAAGACCTGGTTTGGTGCATAGAATAGATAAAGATACTAGTGGATTATTAGTAGTGGCAAAAACAGAATTTGCCATGGCTAATTTGTCTAAACAGTTTTTTGACAGAACTACAGAACGTTTATATTATGCTTTAGTTTGGGGAAATATAGATGAAGATGAAGGTACAATTGAAGGAAATATTGGACGTAGTTTAAAAAACCGTTTGCAAATGGCTGTTTTTCCTAATGGAGATTTTGGTAAACACGCGGTTACACATTATAAGGTTTTAGAACGTTTAACTTATGTAACTTTAGTGCAATGTAAATTAGAAACGGGTAGAACTCATCAAATTAGAGCGCATTTTAAGCATATTGGGCATACGCTATTTAATGATGAGCGCTATGGTGGAGATGATATTTTAAAAGGAACAACGTTTACCAAATACAAGCAATTTGTAAACAACTGTTTTAAAGTACTACCTAGACAAGCACTACATGCTAAAACATTAGGATTTACACACCCTAAAACGGGAGAATTTATGCAATTTAATTCAGAGGTTCCTAATGATATTACAGAGTGTTTAGAAAAATGGAGAACGTATTCTGAGAATTCTAAAGATGTAGAATTAGACTAGAATACTTCGTTCTTATATAAAATAAAACAGCGATTTGTATTTAAATACAAATCGTTGTTTTTTATTTTATTTTCTTTTTTTTGATTAATTAACTTGTTTTTGCATAGCCTTAGCACTTAAGAATTCATATAATTTATGAATTCCTTTTGCTGTATTTTTTTCGAATACTTTTTTTACTATTAAAAAAATAGCCAACTTTTTAATCGGAGATTTTGCTTCTAAATACGTTTCTAAAACTAATTTACAACTATTAGAACTAATTGGAGTTATCACATAAAACTGATACAACTTATCTACAGGAATTGGACTCTTTGTCATTTCTCCGTAAACCAATTGCCCAGGTTTTACTTCTTTTGTAACCACCACAAAATCTAAATGCTTTTGATTAACAACACAAACATGCTCTGATCCTAATCTTGTAACTTCATTTACATGATACTTAATTTCATTAACCTCCTCTTTCCATTGTGTTCTATAAGCGTAATTAGTTAACGCTTCTAACAATTCTTCTGCCGCAACAGGAAACTCTTTTTCTACAATAAAACTCGGAGATTTGTTAAAAACAACTTTACTCGGAATAAGAAATGATTTTAACTTTAAATGACGATTATCTATTATAGAATATAAATAATCTAATTGGTTGCCATCATAACGATCATTTCCTTGTTTAAAATTATATAATTTTGATTGATAATTGCCAGACAAACCAATCGTATCTGTCAATTCTTTGCTAAACAACACATAATTGTCGCTATCAACAGAATTTTTCATGAGTCGATGCGCTTCAATAACTTGTTTCCCAAAAGGTTTTCTATTATTCTGAACAGTTAAAAATTGTAACTCACCACAATGTGCAATAATTTTCAACTGTAATTTAGGGGCTGTAGAACAGGCATTACACGGACAAATTCTGTTTTTTTCTAACAGTTTTAAATGGCTATAAAAGGCCGTAAAGATATGTTCTGATAAAGCCAACAACCTTTCTAAAGAAGGAATCTCATTTTCTTTATAGAAAAACAAAGCATCTCCTTCTATTTCTGCTAATTGTAACTCTTCTGTATTAGCGGCTATTAAAACTTCTAATAATTCTGAAATTACATGCTGACTGTGTTCTACTTCTGTAGTTTGAACAAATTCTGTAAAACCAGAAATATCAGGTAAAAAAAGTAAAGATTTGCCCATGCTCTGTTTGTCGATTTTAAAACTTAAAACTAACTAAAAAACAGATACAAACAATTATTATTTACATATTCGTTCTTCCTTTTCTAAATTGTAAAAAAATAACCTCGAAGATTCTCCTCGAGGTTATTTTTTTATAAAAACTTTTTTTATTTTATCTGTAAATGCTGTCCTATAGAAATTACATTATCTTTTAAAGCATTCACTTCTTTTATAGCAGCAACTGTTGTATTAAATTTTCTAGCAATAGAATACAGTGTATCTCCTTTTTTTACTTCGTAATACTTAACAACAGTATTGCTTGGGTTTGCAGCTGCTTTTAAAACTGCTTCCGTTTTAGGATCTACTTTAAAGTCTTTCTTTTTTACGTTATCAAACTCATGCAACTTATAATCTTCAATAATTTTAATCAGTTTATCTGGATATTTTTTATCCGTAGCATAACCCGCTTTTTTTAACCCTTTTGCCCATCTTTTATAATCTTTAGCACTGTAATTAAACAAAAAAGCATATCGTTTTCTTTGGGTTAAAAATGCAGAATGATCATCATAAGAAGTTTCTACATATTGATATTTTCTAAAACACTCACCTTTTTCATCATCATCATGATACACGCGTTCTCCTTGCCATTGTGTATGACATTTAATCCCAAAATGATTGTTAGATTTTAAAGCCAACTCACTTCTTCCTCTACCAGATTCTAAAATTCCTTGAGCCAAAGTAATACTAGCAGGTATATTATTTTCATGCATTTCTTTTACAGAAATAGGTGCATATTTTCTAATATAATCTAAAGTCTGTTTGTTTAAATTTGAGTTTTTCTTTATTAATTTTTTGGTAAGTTCTTTTTCATTTACAGAAGGTAATTTTACTGGTTTTGGCTCATTTAAAACAACGCCAGCACTTTTACTACCTTTACTCTTACTCGCTTTTTTACTAGAACCACAACTTGCAAACACCAATAAACTAACACAAAATACTACAACTCTTAACTTCATACACTTTTAATTATCTGCTCATTTTTCTTTTCTAAAACCTGATTAAAACCTGCAATTCCTTGAATTCCTCCTGTATGAATTGCTAAAATTTTAGTTCCCTCAGAGAAGGTATCTTTTTTAATTAAATCGATAATACCAAACATCATTTTTCCGGTATAAATAGGATCTAACAAAATACCTGTTTTCTCTGTAAAATCGTTGATAAAAGTAATTAATTCTTCTGTATGTTTTGCATACCCTCCAAAATGATACCCTTTTTGTAGTTTCCAACTATCATTTTTTATGGTGTATTTTTTTATTTCTTCGGATAAAAAATTTCCTTTTAAAGCAGGGAAACCTAATACTTTCTGACGTCTTTTTAACGATTTTATCAATCCTGCTAATGTTCCTCCTGTTCCTACAGCAGCACAAACATAATCGAAGGTAGCATCTTCTTTTGTTAAAATTTCTTCACAACCATTTACGGCTAAAAAATTGGTACCTCCTTCCGGAACTAAATAAAAATCGCCCCATTTATTTTTCATTTTTTCAATGAAACCAAAAGATGATTTTTGTCTGTATAATTCTCTAGACACAAAATGAAATTTCATGCCATGCTCATGAGCTTCTCTTAATGTAGGGTTTTCTTCTAAAGTCTGCGTTAGGTTTTTACCCAACTCTTCGCCTCTAATAATTCCAAATGTTTTTAAGCCTTCTAATTTACCAGCAACTGCAGTTGCCAAAATATGATTAGAATACGCCCCACCAAATGTAAGTATTGCCTTCTTTTTAAGCTTTTTAGCTTCTTCTAAATTGTATTTTAATTTTCTAAATTTATTACCCGAAACAAAAGGGTGAATTAAATCTTCTCTTTTAATAAAGAGTTCTATCTTTTTTTCTTCTAAGATTGGGAGAAAAACTTGTTGGTTTTGAGCGATAAAATCACTCTCGAAAAAAGTATTGTTTGTGTTACTCAATGTTAAGAATTTGTTAGCACAAAAATAACAGATATTATTTTGTTACCTACACAATCTTTACTTTTTAAAGTTAAAATTAAAAGTCCGTACTGTTTTTTAACTAAAACACCATAAAAAACTACAAACCAACACTTTAAAAATATTATTGCTTTTATAATTCTTAACTATTTACCTTCTCACAAAAAAAAAGAGCCTACAAATAGCATAAAACTTCCTAAAACAAAAAAATAACGAACTTAATTTTAAGATTCGTCATCTTACCATTTTCAAAGCCATCTCTTTTAAAAGCACAAATAAGTTTATTTTCTTCTTATCAGATAGGGATTTCTTTACAGTAAATTAATATCCTTTAAATACAAATTTGTTAGCCAAATTGAAATTGCTACAGGTGCAATCTAACTTACAAATGATTAAGATTCTAAAATTTTGAAACAAAAAATTTGAAGACTACCTTTTTTCTTTTCTAAAACCATCAATACGAGTGTTCAATAAAATATTACATCAAAAGACACAACATTCTTAAGCCACTATTATAAAGAAACTTAACCTAAAAAAAGCAACTCTAAAAATCTTTAAAAAAACATAATTTATTTTTCAACTTTTGTAATTCGAATCAAAAAATAGTATAATTTTACTTAAAATTTATATCGCGATTATGCTTCTTAAATGAACAAATACATTGTTGCCAATCAACCTGAAAAATGGCTTTTTTCGATTGATAATATTACCGTAATTTCCTCACAAGAATATCTTACCAATCCAAAATATTCTACCATAAAAAAAGCTAGAATATTTAATCTTTGTAAAAACTACAGTTACCAATCTAAAGGATACTATGTTTCTCTATTAGCAGAAGCAAGAGGTCATTTAGCCATACCTACTGTAAAAAACATTGTCGATTTAAAAACGCTAAAACTTGTAAAAATAGTTTCAGAAGAGTTTGATGATGAAATTCAGCAAAGTTTAAAAAATATCAAATCTAGATCCTTTACTTTAAGTATTTATTTTGGTCAGAATGTTGCGCAAAAATACAAAGGACTCAGTAGCTTGTTTTATAAGCACTTTCAAGTTCCGTTTTTACGTGTTCACTTTAGTTTTAACAACAAATGGAACATTCAAAGTATCGAAGCTATTTCTGAATCTGAAATACCAAACGAACACCTAGAATGTGTCTATGAATTTGCGAATCAATATTTTTCTAAAAAACGATATGACACGCCTAAGTTAGCAAAATCTGATTTTGATTTGGCTATTTTGGTAGACCCAAATGATCCTGCGCCACCAAGCAACGCGAAAGCCTTAAAAAAGTTTGTTGATATTGCTGAAAAGATGAACATCTATGCAGAAATTATTCAACCAAAAGACCTCAGTAGATTATCGTCTTTTGACGCTTTATTTATTCGTCAAAGTACAGAGGTAAATAACGAAGCGTATGCATTTGCACGTAAGGCACAACAAGAAGGAATTGCTATTATTGATTATCCGGATGCTATTTTAAAGTGCTGCAATAAGGTTTTTATGGCAGAAGCTTTAAACAATGCCAATATAGCAACGCCAAAAACAATTATTGTGCATAGAGATAATATAGATGATGTGCTTAACAAAGTTGGTTTGCCTTGTGTATTAAAAGCACCTGATTCTACCTTTTCTTTTGGTGTAAAAAAAGCAACAACAGAAAGCGAATATGCCGTTTTGGTCAATGAAATGCTAAAAGAATCAGATCTTATTATTGCGCAAGAATTTTGCCCTTCTGATTACGATTGGAGAATTGGTATTATAGATGATAAACCTTTTTTTGCCTGTAAATACTACATGGCAAAAGGGCATTGGCAAATATATAACTGGAATGCTAAAAAGAAAAAAGAGCAAGATGGTGATGCAGATTGTTTACCGATAGAAAAAGTGCCTAAAAAAGTTTTAGACATGGCTTTAAAATCGGCAAGAATTATGGGAAAAGGTTTGTACGGAATAGACATTAAAGTTGTAAACAACAAACCGATGGTGATTGAAATTAACGACAATCCAAATGTAGATTTTGGTGTAGAAGACGCCTATTATGGTGATGTAGTGTACACAGAAATTTTATCAGCATTAAAAAAACGTTTAGAATAAAATGGGAACAAAATATAAATTGTTTGAGGTTTTTGGTATCGAATTAGAATACATGCTCATTAATAACACCACTTTTAAAGTAGCGCCCATTGTAGATGTTTTATTGACAAAAAAAAATGGAGCACTTACTTCTGATATTGATAATGGAACCATTGCCTGGAGCAACGAATTGGTTGCACATGTTGTGGAAATAAAAACAAACGGACCAACAACAGATCTTACCAACTTATCGGAAGAATTTCATAAAAACATTCTAGAAATTAATGCTATTTTAAAACCGTTAAACACTAAATTATTACCAACGGCTTGCCATCCTTTAATGAATCCTTTGCAAGACACACAACTATGGAAACACAGTTATAGCGAGGTTTATGAGTTATATAATAGAATTTTTAATTGTAAAGGTCACGGTTGGTCTAATGTACAAAGCACACATATTAATTTACCTTTTTTTGATGATGTTGAGTTTGAAAAACTACATGCTGCAATTCGTGTTATTTTACCATTAATTCCGGGTTTAAGCGCAAGTTCACCTATTTTAGAAGGTAATTTTACGGGGTTTAAAGACACCCGATTAGAGTATTATAAAACCAATCAAAAAGAGATTCCGGAAATGACAGGAATGGTGATTCCTGAGCAAGTATTTTCTAAATCAGCTTATCATAAAACGATCTTTGATCCTATTAAAAAACAGATTAAACAACACGATACCAATAATATTTTAGACCATCATTTTTTAAACTCTAGAGGTGCCATTGCGCGTTTTGATAGAAATGCCATCGAAATTAGATTGGTAGACATACAAGAATGCCCAAAGGCAGATATTGCTATTTGTGTGTTCATTATTGAAGTTTTAAAACAATTGGTCAACGGAAAATTAGCGAGTTTAGAAATGCAAAAAAGCTGGAACGAGCAAGATTTGTTCAATATTTTAAACCCAATTATTAAGGAAGGTGAAAATTATAAAATCTGTAATAAAGAATACTTAACTCTTTTTAATCTTTCTGATAAGTGCACTGTAAAAGAGGTTTGGAAACATCTTTTTGAATTGGTCAAAGAAAATATTTCTAAAAACTACAAAGAAGCTTTAACGATAATTTTTGAACACGGAACACTTGCAACAAGAATTGAAAATGCACTTGCTGCTGATACTTCGGATAAAAATATTATAAACGTATATACGCAATTAGCAAATTGCTTAGAAACCAACAGGCTTTTTATCCCAAATAAATAGAAATGAAACTGGTAATTACTTGTGAACATGGTGGAAATGAAATTCCGGATAAGTTTAATTTTCTATTTAATGATAAAGAAATTTTAAATACCCATAGAGGTTATGACTTAGGTGCTTTAGATGTTTTTAATACGCTAAAGCACTTAGCTATTTACACCAATTACAGCACAACAAGTAGATTATTAATAGAACTGAACAGATCGATTTGGCATAAAAACTTGTTTTCAGATTTCACAAAAAAACTATCGGATTTAGAGAAAAAAAATATCATTAAAACACACTATAACGTTTATAGAAATGCTGTAGAAAATGAGATTGAAACACTTGTTACCAACCAAAACACTGTTGTACACCTTTCTATACATTCGTTTACGCCTATTTTAAATGATAGTGTAAGACATTGTGATATTGGTTTTTTATACGACTCCTCAAATCAACAAGAAAAAAAGATAGTGCTACAACTTAAAGAGGCTTTGCATAGAATAAATCCGAAATGGCATGTGCGTTTTAATTATCCTTATCTCGGAAAAGCAGACGGATTTACAACGTATTTAAGAAAGCATTTTAAAGAAAATTACATCGGAATTGAGATTGAAATAAATCAGAAATTTTCTAAAAACAGCATCATGAATTTTCAGTTAAAAGAAGATTTACACAAAGCGATTGCTAGTACAATTAAATAGAAAATATTTCTATCAATTGTCTTTTCAATACGTAACACATCTCTAATAAACTTGAATAATCATCAATTTTAAACAGCTAGATAACGAAAATCAAAAAGCTGAAAAATAACAAAAAAATTAAAAGAAAATAAAATTACACGTATCTTTAGGCATTAAATAACCGAGCAAAGTTTAGAAATTACCAACTTAATTATTATTTTTAACACCCCCCTATTTTCAGTTCGAAGAACTTAAATATTAAAAACCGGATAATGAATAAACCTATGGAAATAAACCAAATTATTGATACTATTTATCCATTATCCACCAAATCTAAAAATTTAATAAAAGAATCAATAGTTGAAACGCGGTTTCCAAAAGGTCATATTTTATTTAAAGCAAATAAAGTTGAAACAAGTATTTATTTTATTAAAAAAGGAATAGCAAGAGCGTATGCCTATTCTGATGAAAATCAAATTACTTTTTGGTTTGGTAAAGAAGGAGACCCAATTGTGTCCATGCAAAGTTATGTGAATAACCAAAAAGGATACGAAGATGTAGAATTGTTAGAAGATTGCGAACTCTACGAATTAAAAATAAAAAAACTTCAAGAACTTTTTTTAGAAGACATAGAGATTGCTAATTGGGGCAGAAAATTTGCAGAATTAGAACTTATAAAATCAGAAGAACGACTTATTTCTTTGCAATTTAATACCGCAACGGAAAGGTATGCATCACTTCTTAAAAATTGCACTAGCATTATACAACGCGTACCACTATCTAATATCGCATCTTATTTAGGCATTACTCAAGTTAGTTTAAGCAGAATTAGAGCAAACATAAAATAAATTCCTTTTTTATCATTTGTTAAATAATATCTCTAGTATGTTTCTCAAATTTGTCATCTTATAAAAATAAATTATAATTTAATAAAAACAAATTTATGAATAGAAATACTTCTATAGGTTTATTAATTCTTCGTATTACATTAGGAGCTTTAATGCTATTACACGGTATTGCTAAATTAAAAGGAATTTCTTACATTAAAGACATGTTAAGAGAAAGTAGCTTACCTACTGTTCTTGCCTATGGTGTTTATATAACAGAAATTATTGCACCTATACTTGTACTTATTGGTTTTAGAACTCGACTCTCTGCTGCCGTATACGCATTTGGAATCTTATTCGCGTTATTCTTAGTACATTTAAAAGAGATTTTTCAATTAAATAAATTCGGAGGTTGGGAACTTGAATTATTAGGTTTGTATACCTTTGGTGCCGTAGCTTTATTTTTTACTGGTGGCGGTAAAATAGCGGTTTCATCGTCCCATAAATGGGATTAGTAACACAAAACAAATCCTAATAACTTTTTTCATTTTCATACACATATTATCATTCATTAAAACAAAAACATGTTATATACTTTAAAAACAAAAACATTATTATTACTTTTTACATCTGCTTTTATTCTTTTTAGTTGTAAAAATAAAAGCAATACAAGTGAGCAAATTTCAAAAAAAGAAATCAAAGAGAATAAACAATTAAAAAAGATATTGTTTGTTGTTACCAGTCACGATAAAAAAGGAAATACGGGAGAAAAAACAGGTTATTATCTAGGAGAAGTTTCTCACCCTTGGGATGTTTTACACGCTGCTGGTTATGAAATAGATTTTGTTAGTCCACAAGGTGGAAAAGCGCCTGTAGACGCATTTAACATGGAGGACCCTATCAATAAGAAATTTTGGGATAACGATGTTTATCGTACAAAAATTGAAAACACAAAAAAACCGAGTGAAGTAAATCCGGATGATTATGTAGCCATTCATTATGCAGGTGGTCATGGAGCCATGTGGGATTTTGCAGACAACACTGCAATTGCCGAAATTGCAAAACAAATTTATGAAAACAATGGTATTGTAAGTGCCGTATGTCACGGACCTGCAGGCCTTGTAAACATAAAATTAAGCAACGGAAAATATCTTGTAGACGGTAAAAAAGTAAATGCGTTTACCAACGAAGAAGAAGTTAAGGTTAACCTAGAAAATGTGGTTCCTTTTTTATTAGAAGATCAATTAATTGCACATGGCGCTATTTTCGAAAAATCGGCACCTTTTAATAAACACGTTGTTACAGACCAGAGGTTAGTAACAGGTCAAAACCCACAATCTGCTCATAGTGTTGGTGAGGCTACCTTAAAAGAGTTGCAAAAACTAAGCAAAAGTGTAAAATAAATGAGTGGAGAAAAAAATTTAGAAGCCCTTTTAAAATCAATGAAACCTAAACATAATTTAGGCGAATTTGTTTTTTGTAAAGCTGAAAATTTGGATCAAATAAATTTGAGTCAAATTGTTATGACTTTTAAAGAAGAAGAAAGTATTACCATTATCGCTAAAAAAGAAGTGGCAGATACATTAAATCTAGACTATACTTTTGTTGCTTCTTGGATTACACTTACCGTGCATTCTTCTTTAGAAGCTGTTGGATTAACCGCTGCCTTTTCAAATGCGTTGTCAGCAAACGGAATTAGCTGTAATGTTGTTGCAGCTTATTATCACGATCATATTTTTGTTGATACAAAAGACACCGAAAAAGCGATGGATATTTTAAATGATTTTTCTAAATAAGAATCTCACTTTTACAAGTGAAAAGGATTGATTTTTCACTAAAAAGCAGTTATATTAGCGTAGGCCATTAAGGTTTACGCTTTTTTTATTATCTTACCTTAATCTAAAAAAATAAAGTTTTTAAAATTATATACCCCTTATAAATCATCCCTTAAAAAAAATGTAGCCCCTCTACTAACATGCTAGAACTACTCATCCAAAATATATCAAAACACATTACTCTATCTAACGAAGAGATGGAAAATTTTTACAGCTTATTCAAAAAAAAGGAAGTTAAAAAAAAGAATTTCCTTATGCGAAAAGGTGAAATATGTAAGTTTGAAGGCTTTGTTACTAAAGGACTTTTTAGAGTATACCACATAGACAATAATGGCGTTGAACAAGTGCTTTATTTTGCACAAGAAAGTTGGTGGATTACAGATATAGACAGTTTTACTAATGAAAAACCATCGCACCTTTATATACAAGCTCTAGAAAATAGTGAGGTACTATTAATTTCAAAAAAAGATAAAGAGTTTGCCTATAATACTATTCCGAAAATAGAAAAACTATTTAGAATCATGACTCAAAAAACGCATATTGCGTTGCAACGAAGAATGATTGATAATTTGAGTAAAACTGCAGACCAGCGCTACATAGATTTCATTGAAA
Source organism: Polaribacter staleyi (assembly GCF_038024045.1). Taxonomy (NCBI): domain Bacteria; kingdom Pseudomonadati; phylum Bacteroidota; class Flavobacteriia; order Flavobacteriales; family Flavobacteriaceae; genus Polaribacter; species Polaribacter staleyi. The sequence continues at coordinate 1,307,316 of NZ_CP150665.1, forward strand.
AATATCCTAAACTTTTTCTACGATTAACCAATATACAAATTGCCGCTTATTTAGGTATAAGCCACGAGTTTTTGAGTAAAATTAGACGAAAAATTGCTACTAAAAAATAAGTTGAAATTCATTTATTGAACTTGTTCAATGTTTTGTTGCCTACAAGCTTAGCATCTTTGCAGCATCATTTAAAACAAAACAAAATGAAACCGATTATTTCAACACTTTTTTTAACAATTTTAATTTTATTCAAAATGAATACACAAGCACAAAGTTTTAAAACAATAAAAACAAGCAACCTTAAATTACAGGTTTATAACGCATCAGAAAATAGTTTTGGTGTAGCATCAGTAATTATTTCAGGTAAAAGAAATGCAGTATTAATAGATGCTCAGTTTACGCTAGCAGATGCAGAAAAAGTAGCACAAGAAATTAAAGATTCAGGAAAAATCTTAACGACAATTTATATTTCTCATGGAGATCCTGATTTTTATTTTGGTTTAGAAGTATTTAAAAAACATTTTCCAAATGTTACCATTTATGCTTCACCAGCAACCGTAGAACACATCAAAGCTACAGCACAAAAGAAACTAGACGTTTGGGGTGAAAAATTAGGAAACAATATTACTTCTAACATAGTACTACCTCAGGTTCTTAAAGGGAATGCGATTCATTTAGAAGGCGAAAAAATAGAAATTATTGGGTTAAATGATTTTCCAAAAAGAACATTTGTATGGATTCCTTCCATAAAAACAGTTGTAGGAGGTATTAACATTTTTGGTACAACCTTTAATCTTTGGATGGCAGATGCGCAAACAACAGAAGTTCGTAATACCTGGATAACTATTTTAGACCAAATTATTGCTTTAAACCCTGAAATTGTAATACCTGCTCACGCAAATACTAATTCAGATTTTACGGTGGCTGCTGCAAAGCACACCAAAAATTATATTCAATTTTATGAAGATGCTTTAAAAAATAATAAAACTTCTGAAGCATTAATTGCAACTATAAAATCTAAATACCCTAATTTAACTTTTGAAACAGCTTTAATGCTAGGTGCAAAAGTGAATACAGGAGAAATGAAATGGTAAGATCTTTAAGTATATACAGCTTGACATTGTTTTTATTATTGTCAAGTTGTTCATTAAAAAATACTTCAATGACAAATCTAGAAATTATTAAAAGCACATACGAAGGTAAAACTTCAGAGGAAAATGGTGCAAATTTAGCCAAATATGTTGCCAAAGATATCAGTTGGACAGAAGCCAAAGGTTTTCCGTACGCAGGAACTTACATAGGTTTAGAAAGCGTTACAGAAAATGTTTTTAAACGTTTGGGCAGCGAATGGATTGATTATAAATTTATACCCGAAGATTATATTGCAAACGAAGACAAAGTAGTTGCTTTTGGTACATATGCTGGTACTTATAAAAAAACGAATCGTTACTTTGAAGCAAGAGTTGCCCATATATGGAAACTAAACAACGGTAAAATAATTAGTTTCGAGCAATTTGTAGATAGCAAAACCGTAGATGAAGCAATGCATTAAACAAGACAAATTTTGTTAGTTTTCTTTTGTTTTAAACTTGCTATTTTTCAAATATAAAATAGCTACCAACAACCAAATTTTCAAACAAAAAAAAACGCCAAATACTTAAAAAGTATTTGGCGTTTTTTATTTCATATATAAAATTCTATCCACATTTAGAAGAACCACAATCTTTACAAGTTAAGCAACCTTCTTGATAAATTAAATTGGTCGAATCACAATTATCACACGTATGTCCTTTTACCGCTGTACCATCTTCTACATAACGTTTTAAAGCACGTTGCACGCCGTTTTTCCAAGAACTAATAGACTCAGAATCGAATTGTAAACTCTGTATCAATTCTACAATTTTATCAATTGGCATTCCATGACGGATGGTTCCTGAAATTAATTTTGCATAGTTCCAAAATTCTGGATTAAACTTATGAGACAAGCCTTCGATAGTTGTTTTGTAACCTCTTTTATTTTGATATTGAAAATCGTAACGAGAAGATCCGTCTTCGTTTCTATTTTTAATAATCAATCCTTTATCTACCCAACGCGGAATTAAAATTCCGTCTTCATCATCTGTTAATCCTGTAAAAATCTCATAAGGTCTGTTATCTACCAAACCAACAAAAGCAATCCATTTTTCTTTTTGATTTTGAAAACGAACCACATCTGCTTCTAAAGTTTGAGGACGTTTCTTAGAAAAAGTAGTCGCTATTATTTTGCTATCTTTTTTATCATCCGCAGAAATTAACACCCCAGAACGAGATCCATCTCTATAAACCGTTACCCCTTTACAACCTACTTCCCAAGCTTTTAAATACAACTCTCCTACCAATTCTTCGGTAGCATCATTTGGTAAATTAACGGTAACACTAATAGAATGATCTACCCATTTTTGAATTGCTCCTTGCATTTCTACCTTGCTATTCCAATCAATATCATTAGAAGTAGCTTTATAATATGGCGATTGTTTTACCAACTCGTCTATTTCTTCTTGCGTAAAATTCTTAGAAGAGTCAATGTTATTTACATCCATCCATTGTTTAAAACGATGATGAAAAACCACATATTCTTCCCAAGAATCGCCAACCTCATCTACAAAATCTATACGTGCCTCTTTATCATTTGGGTTCACCTTTTTTCTACGCTTATACACAGGCATAAACACCGGCTCTATACCAGATGATGTTTGGGTCATTAAACTTGTAGTTCCTGTTGGTGCAATGGTTAACAAGGCAATATTTCTACGACCATGCTCTAACATTTCATAATACAATTTACTATCTGCTTCTTTTATTCTTAAAATAAACGGATTGTTTTTTTCTCTATCGGCATCAAAAATAGAAAACGCCCCTCTTTCTTTTGCTAAATTTACAGAAGATCTGTAGGTTTCTACACCTAAAACTTTATGTACTTCGGTAGAAAAAGTGTTTCCTTCTTTACTTCCGTAACGAATACCTAAAGCCGCCAACATATCTCCTTCTGCAGTAATACCAATACCGGTTCTTCTACCTTCAAAAGCTTTTTGTTTAATGTTTAACCACAAGTTTCTTTCTGTTGCTTTTACAACATCTTCTTCTGGATCGGCATCTATTTTTGCTAAAATTCCGTCTATTTTTTCTAACTCCAAATCAATAATGTCATCCATCATTCTTTGAGCTATTACAATATGTTTTTTAAACAATTCAAAATTGAATTTAGCCTTTTTTGTAAACGGATTTTCTACATAAGAAAACAAGTTTATCGCCAATAATCGACAAGAATCATACGGACATAAAGGAATCTCTCCACAAGGGTTTGTAGATACGGTTTTATACCCTAAATCGGCATAACAATCTGGTACTGATTCATTAATTATGGTATCCCAAAATAAAATCCCTGGTTCTGCAGATTTCCAAGCATTGTGTACAATTTTCTTCCAAATTTTAGTAGCTTCTATTTCTTTGGTATACACAGGGTTTTCACTAAACGTAGGGTATTTTTGCAAGTATTTACCATCGCCTTTTACAGCGTTCATAAACGCATCATCAATTCTTACAGAAACATTGGCACCGGTAACTTTACCTTGCTCTAATTTTGCATCTATAAAATCTTCTGCATCTGGGTGATTGATAGAAACAGACAACATTAACGCGCCTCTTCTACCATCTTGCGCAACTTCTCTTGTTGAGTTAGAATAACGCTCCATAAACGGAACAATACCTGTAGATGTTAATGCTGAATTTTTTACAGGAGATCCTTTTGGGCGAATGTGAGACAAATCGTGCCCAACACCACCTCTACGTTTCATTAATTGTACTTGTTCTTGGTCTATTTTCATGATGCCACCATAAGAATCTGACTCACCATTATTACCAATTACAAAACAATTAGACAAAGATGCTATTTGAAAAGGATTCCCAATTCCTGCCATTGGGCTTCCTTGAGGAACAATATATTTAAAATCTTTTATAGCCTCAAAAACTTCTGATTCGGTTAATGGGTTTGCATACTTCTTTTCTACTCTTGCAATTTCTGATGCAATTCTATGATGCATTTCATCTGGAGTGCTTTCGTAAATATTATCGGCAGAATCTTTTAAAGCATATTTATTTAGCCACACACTTGCCGCTAATTCATCGCCTTTAAAATAGTTGAGAGCAGCTTTTAAAGCTTCGTCTCTAGAATAGATTTTTCGAGGTGTGATTACAGTTTCAGATTTCATAGTAATTAAGGAGTTTTTGAGGAATAAATATCCCGCAAATATACAACCTAAAAGATGATAAAAATCATAAAGTTTCATAAAAAAAACGTTAACTTACTGTAAAATAGACGTATAAAAACTTATGAACACCCAAAAGTTAACAAATAATTTAATTTTTATGAAATTAATAGTGCATAAAATAAAGCTTCTAAATATCAGCATTTTAAAGTTGATTTTAGATTATTTATGTAAAAGGTTAACGCTGCTGAAATAAAGGAAACACCTTTAAATTAGACCGTTTTTTGACTCTTATTCAAAACAAATTTCTCTAACTACGGAAACCCGTAAAACAAATCTTTTTTTTTATTGCAATTTTATACGAGCTATAAATTGGGATGATTTTTTTTCTAGTATCTAAAGTTGATAATCATTACGAAAAATAAAAAACATAATAATTGTATAAAAAAAATAAACTATGGAAATACAAAATAAACTAAAATCATTAGCCGACAAAATTGTCCAAATGAAAGAAAAAATTGGAACTGAAGAAGCTACAAAAAATGCTTTCATAATGCCATTTATAAATATTTTAGGATATGATATTTTTGACCCAACAGAAGTTATTCCTGAATTTACAGCAGACCTAGGTCTTAAAAAAGGGGAAAAAGTTGATTATGCTATTTTTCAAAATAGCGAACCCATTTTAATAATAGAATGTAAAAACTGGAAAGAAGATTTAAACATTCATAATTCACAGTTATTTAGATATTTTCATGTAACTAAAACAAGATTTGCACTTCTAACAAATGGAATTGAATATAAATTTTATTCAGATTTAGAAGAATCAAATAAAATGGATGAAAAACCATTTCTTGAATTCAACGTTTGCAACATTAAAGAATCAACAATTAATGAAATTGCAAAATTCCATAAATCAAATTTTGACGTAAACAAAATTGTTGACAACGCTAGTTCATTAAAATATACTAAAGAAATCAAAAAAATCCTTGACAAAGAATTACAAAACCCATCATTTGAATTTGTTAGGCATTTTGCAAACCCTGTTTATTCTGGTAGATTAACAGAAAAAGTTATGGAACAATTTAAGGAATTAGTTCTAAAAGCAACAAATCAATACATCAGTGAAAAAGTAAATGACAGATTAACTTCTGCCCTAAATAAAGAAACAGAAAAACAACAAGAACAAGTTGTAGAAGAAGAACCTAAAAGCAATATAATAACAACAGAAGAAGAATTAGAAGCTTTTCAAATTGTTGTAGCTATTTTAAGACGTAATCTTTTGAAAGAAAGAATTGTTCATCGAGATACACAATCATATTTTGGAATATTACTAGATGATAATAATAGAAAACCAATTTGTAGACTTCATTTAAATGGAGGTAAAAAATATATCAGTTTATTTAACGAAAACAAAAAAGAAATTAAAGAACCTATTGAGTCAATAGATGAAATATACAAATTTGAAAAAGAGCTTTTAAAAACAATTGAAAATTACGAGTCTGAATAAAAAAAGGTGAGCAACTTCTTGTATAAAAACGTCAGCAAAATCTAAAAAAAATAGTAACTACTACATAAACATTAACTTAAAATAGAAAATATGAAAAAAATCTTACTACTGTGTTTAACCTTAATAATTATGACTTCTTGTAAAAATGAGGTAAACAAAGATGAAATAATTAAAGAAAATATAGGAAACAAATTAAAAGAACAATTAAAAAACCCAGACAGCTATGAATTTGTAAGTATGAATTTAACTAATTCTTTTACAGTAAAAAAAAGAAAAGAAACAACTACCAAAGCGGATTTGGAAAAAATAAGAGAACTTAATAAATCTGTCCCTTCACCAAACCTATTAAATAGTATGGAAACCGAATATTCTTTTCTTGAAAAACAAACCGATGAAAATAAAACAGCTTTATATCGTTATGATTTTGTAGCTAAAGGCACAAATAGTTTTGGAGGAGTAATACAGTCTAAATATTCAGCCAATGTTTTGAATGACGAAAATTTTACAGTATTAAGTATAAGTAAAAATGATTAAAAATTAAATATGTCATTTCTAAATAATTTAGCGAAAGGATTTGTAAGGTCAGCCGTAAATCAAGTAGGAAGAGATGGTGGAAAAGTTATTAGTAATCAAATTTATGGCAATTCTCATTCTACACCAGTAAGAGTTGTTTCTAATAATCAATCACAGCCTCAAAATATTGATACTTCAAATCTTATAGAAGAAAAGGAATATGTTTGGGTAAAGTTTTTTTGGGCAATTATAATTTCTGGAATTTTACCAATTTTAGGTGGTTTAATAATTATTTATCGAGGTTTTGTAAACTTCAATAGAAAACTTATGAAAATGTACAGAACTGAAAGTCAATCAGTTTATACCAGCGATAAAAGATATAAATCTGGACGTAGATACGAGGGAAATAAACAAGTTAAAATTCCCGTAAAAGTTGAAATTAATGATAGCCAAAAACGGAGAACAAAAATTAAAAGCTATGGATATTTCATAATCGGAATAACTTCAATAATAATTTATTCCTTTGCATTAAGGTAAAAAAAGCCAGTGCACAACGCCGTATAAAATTAATTGCTAGTTCTAGCGGATTTTCTATTCGGTTTGTATTTGCTAGATTAGGTACTCAAATCACGTAACAAACCATATACTAGACCGTTGTTGCGCATGACCCCCAAAAAAAAGAGAAAAATGTTTGACGGAAAAAATTCAAAAAAAATCGAATACTTAGAAGAAGAAAGAGTAAAAATTTAGGAAAGACTTGTTCCTTCTGACTTACTTTCCAAGGTTTATTCTGAAAATGTAGATTTAGTCCAACAATCAATGGAAAATTCAGAAGATAGAAAATCTGCAAGATCTAAAATTAAAACGAAAGTTCTTGAAGCATTTAAGGAAGAAGATAAAAAGAATAATTTAAATATTTTCACAGACTTTTACCCTATCATAAATAAAATAAACAAAGTATTTAAATAAAATAAACTTAAGATGTATATAAAAAATAATAACTATTTAAAAAACTTAAATAGTAGAGTGAATAATCCGAATAAACTCTATAAAAAAGAAGTAGGAAAAAATAATTAAATTTAAATTTAGATGAAAATAAAATTTTATTTTATTGCCGTAATAGCAATGATTTTTAGTTTTTCTAACTGTGAAAACGATGAAGACACTATCTCTTCTATTGTGCAAATTACTGTTAATGATGTTTCAGGAAACTCAATTTCAAATGAGACTGTCTATATGTTCAGTCAGCCAACTACCGAAACATTTGGCAGCAATCCAATTCACGCTAAACAAAGCTCAGTAACAGATGAGAGCGGAATAGCAACTTTTGAATTACAAGAAGTAATTGACTTAGATCCAATAAACTCTCAATCTACACTATACTTTACTGTACTAGAGAAAACTTCAAGCACTAATTATTCAGTAAAAGGAACAATTGGAGTGACTATAAAAAAAGGTGATAATTACAAAAAAACCTTAACCCTAAATAAATAAAAAATAGAATTGATTTATGACGTCTATTTTTTTAGACGTCATTTTAAATAAAAAAATTATTTATTAATTCTAATTACAGAATTAGAATACTCCACAAAAACAGCCAAAAAACAACAAAATTGTTAAAAAGAAAATAAATCTAAAACGAAAACTATGAGAAGAATTATTACATTATTTGCATTATTATTAGTCACAAGTATATTTGGACAAAAAGAAATAGATTCTTTAACTTATGAAAATACGCAAGACATAAGTTTTTTCAAGAACATAAAAAATAGAACATTAGTTCAAAAATATAAAACGATTAATAAAAATGTAATTAAAGTTGGAGACACTGTTATCTTAGGAAACCCAACATCACAAGAATTTAGTTCAAAAACTTACTCTGGAAGCTATGGTAATAAAGCTCGAGGCGGTATTTCAAAATCTAGAAGCACTACAAAAAAGACTTATGAATTTATAAAAATGGGAAGACCAGCTGGATTTGGAAGTGTTATGGCTTCTTTAAACGGAGATGCTCAATCAATGGCTAGCAATAGTTTAAAAAACTCAAAAGCCATAGTAAAAGAAATAAAAGCTTACCATAGAGGAAGTAAAAAGAAACCATTATACTTAGTTATGGTTCTTGGAGAGATGAATGGAAGAGCTTTTGGAATTAATAAATTCTTAAGTGTCATGGACACTGAATTAGCAATTGAATCAGGAGAAGTTTTACTTAAGAACAGAAAAATGACAAGAGATGAAGCTATTGCAAAATTAAGAGAATCAAAAGAATTACTAGAAATAGACATGATGTCTAAAGAAGAATTTGAAAACCTAAAAAAGGAACTAGGTCCAATTATTAGGAATAAAAATTAAAATTACATTTTATAACCTAAAGCAAACTTAATACTAGTTTTAAGTCACTTTAGAAACTCCACATAAAATTTCTATTTGGCAAATACTGAATCACATTAACTATAAACAACTTAAACAAAAAAACTCCAAACACTTTTAAAAGTATTTGGAGTTTTTTATATCCTTATGGTTTGATCATTTTTAATACTCAAAAACACCAAACTCACTTGTAATTGTTAGTTTTTTAGTTGCTGAAGCTTCTACTCTACCTACAATTTTAGCATCTACGTTAAACGACTTTGAGATGGAAACCTTATACAAAACTCCGCTAACTATAAGCTAAAAAACCAATCAAATAAAAGTAAAAAAACACTATCCTAAAAGTAGATAAATATCTAATAGAATAGTTGCTCTATCTTTTAAAGCATCAGAAACTAATTCTAAGGTAAAATAAAATTATAAAAAAATGTATTTTTATATTGTAACAATCGTTACAATATGTATATTTGCAGAATAATTAAATAATAATGGCGGGTAGACCTAAACATTTTGAAAATGAAGAATTAATTGAGAAGGCAACAAAAGTCTTCTGGAAAAAGGGTTTTATAGCTTCTTCTGCTCAAGATTTATTAAAAGCGATGGAAATAGGGCAAGGGAGTTTTTATCGTTCTTTTCCTGGAGGCAAGAGAGAGTTATATCAAAAGTCATTATTTCAGTTTGTAGAAAATGCAAACAAACAATTCTCTAAAGGTATTGAAGAGAGCCAAGACCCAATTGAATTTTTAAATATTTTCTTTACACGAATTATTGAACAACCAAAACCCAAAAGTAATAATGGTTGTTATTTAGGAAATGCAATTGTTGAATTAAGTAATTTAGATGAAGAAACCAAAGAATTATCGGTAAAGTTACTTTTAAAACTAGAAAGTGGCTTTGAGGCTGCTTTAATCAAGGCTCAAAATATGGGGAAATTAGACAACGATAAATCGCCTAAATTGATCGCTATGCATTTAATTAATTTATGGAACGGACTTAATATAACTCAAAAAATGTACACGGATAAAAAAGCACTGAAATCACTTTTAAAAATGAATCTTCAAATATTAAATTAAATTTTTTTAATCAATATTGTAACGATTGTTACAATTTAAAATCAAGTATTATGATAAAACTAAACCTAGAAATAGGTAGACTAATTTTAAGAATAACAATAGGCAAATTTCTATTGTTTTACGGTATAAAAAACGCCACAACTGATGTACTATTTCCATCTAAAACTAATTTAAAAAACTTATAAAAATGAAAAAAATAATTCTAGCATTCTTGTTTAGCACCACTATTCTAACATCCTATTCTCAAACTTCCATTTCAGAACTTAATATAAACCCAATCAAAGTAGACTACCTAGGTGGACCAACGGTTATTATTGAAATAGAAGGTGTTCGATTTATGACAGATCCAACTTTAGATAAGCAGGGAAGCACCTATCAAATGACACCAACTATTCAATTAGAAAAAACAGGCAACCCTTATTTGGAAAAGTTTCCTCCGATAGATTATGTTCTTTTATCACACGATTCTCATCAAGACAATCTTGATACCAAAGGTAGAACGTTATTGAAAAATGTAAAAAAAGTTTTTACATCTAAAAGTGCTTCAGAAAATCTAAAAAATAATAGTGTTGGCTTAAAACCTTGGGAAAGCGAAACGATTGTTATTTCAAAAAAATTAGAAATAACCATTACCGCAACTCCAGCAAGACACGGTCCAGCAGGTTTTACAAAATTTACGGGTAATGTAATTGGCTTTATCATATCTGTCAAAAAAAATAATAAGGAATACCAAATCTACTTCACTGGTGATACTGTATATTACGAGGGAATTAAAGAAGTATCCGACCGATTTAATCCTCAATATATCATCGCCTGCGCTGGCGCAGTAAAAGCAATGGGATTACTTTACATTACAATGAATGAAAATGATTTGGTTGATACTTCCTTTGCTTTTCCTGAGGCTACTATTATTCCTGTTCATTTTGAAGGATGGGCTCATTTTTCTGGAACAATTTCACCAGCTAAAAAAGTATTCGAAATATTGGGCATTAGCGATAAATTAATGATTCTCGATAAAGAAAACACCAATCACTTAATAATAAAATAAAAAATAATGGAATTACTAAAAAATTTAAACTGGCGATATGCCACCAAAACATTTGACAAGACTAAGAAAGTGGCGAAAAATGATTTAGAGAAAATTAAAGAAGCCATTCGATTATCGCCTTCTTCTTTTGGACTACAACCTTATAAGGTATTTGTAATAGAATCTCAAACCGTAAAAGAAAAAATTAAAGCAGCAGCTTGGGGACAAGGGCAAACTGTTGATTGCTCACACTTATTTGTTTTTTGTAGCTATAAACACTTGAAAGATGAACACATTGATGAGTTGTTTGATTTAAAAGCTTCTGCTTTTGGTAAAGATAAATCTGAATTTGAAGGATATATCTCCTTTATAAAAGGAAAAGTGGCAGAAAAATCATCTGATGTACAAGGGATATGGAACTCAAGGCAAGCATATATTGGTTTAGGAAACTTAATTAATGCCTGTGCAGAGTTAAAAATTGATGCTTGTCCAATGGAAGGTTTTGATCCCAAAAAAGTAGGAGAGATTTTGGATTTGGAGAGTAAAAACTTAAATGCAGTGGTATTAGCAGCAGTCGGATATCGTTCTGATGAGGATCAAACTCAGAGTTTCCCTAAAGTAAGAAAATCAAATGAAGTTTTGTTTGAAACTCTATAAATCACTTTAAATGCTTAGAAAGCAAAAAAACTCCAAACACTTTTAAAAGTATGTAGCATCTTTAAGACCTGAAGATCTAGAGATCCGTAAAAAAGTTGATATTGGATATTCTTATAAAAAAAACATAGTAATCCTGTTTGAAATTCGCCCTAAATGGGATGACCCCAAAAAAAAGGAACACATTGAATTTGCTAAAATTCGATATTACAAATCGAGAAAAGAATGGAATTTATATTGGATCAGAGCTAATTTAAAATGGGAACTTTATGAGCCTTTTCCTTTGTCTACACACTTATCAAAAATAATAGAAATCATAAAAAAAGACAAACATGGGGGGTTTATGGATAATTCAATTCAAAATTTGAATTACTTGCACCAGTAAGATGAAAAAAAAATAATGTTTTAGATTTTTTAACAGAATTAAATAATTCTAAAATAGTTTATATGACTCCTACAAGGTACAACAACACTCAAGCCATTAAAGCTTCCTTTGTCTATTGGCGAACAAATTTAACTGACATTGAAATTATAATTGACCAACTTAAAAAGAATAGCTAACCATCAAATTATAAGACGCAATAGAAATTTCTTTTAAACCCAATATTAAATAGAAATCATATAAATAATGTAATTTTACCTGCTTAAAGATTAAAAACCCTAGCTGATTTATTTTCGATAAAAGAATCAATCTACATCAGTAAAATGATTTAAGTACAGTTTACAAAAAATGAAAAATCTATTATTACTATTAATTTTAATATATAGCACAACCAATGCTATTTTAGCACAAACAGAAGTTCAAAAGAAAAAAGCAGAAGATTATTACCAAAAGCAACCTCAACTAAAAAGATATACCAACACTTGGTATTGGTTATTTGGTTCTTCAAATAGTAGCGATAACCTTTCTAAAAACAAAATGGTTTCTTGGGAACTAGAAGATGGTGGTTGGTATGCTGGCTTAGGTAAAAATGAAAACTATACGGGATACGGAATTCAATTTAAATCAAAAAACAATAGTTATATTTTTAGCAATTGGAAAAACACAAAACCAAACGGTATGACGTTATCTCAAAGTCTTGATTATAGTTTTATGGGAACCTACCAAGATGCTGTTAAAAATGGTTTTGGAATTACAAAATGGTCTAACTACAAACCTTTTAGCAATAACAATTATAAAAATGTAATAAAATATATTGGTGAATATAAAAACGGAATATGGAGTGGATTTGGTATTCTCTATTTTAGAGATGGCACATACAAATCTGGTATTTTTGTTGACAGCATATTAAGTAAAGAATTACCAAAATTAGAAGTTTTAGAAGCTTTAGGATTTTAAAAAAAAAGGCAGTAATTTAAAATTACCACCCTTCTTATTGCTGTAGTAAGAATCCCCCAATTCTTAAACAGCACTTATAAACTTTTTATTAGACTCCTTGTGCATCACCAATAACACGATCTATAAAATCTGTATTGATATACAAAAGTCTTGCTAAGTTGTATAAAACATTTACTTCACTATCATCTATTTCTCCATCGGCATAAGAAATAATAGATAAATCTCTTAATATATTTAGCTTTTGCATTACAGACAACACAACGTCTAAATCTTTAGTAAGTTGTTGTACCTCTTCAATCATTTCATCTTCTGTAAGACCTTTTATAGTCATCATACAATTGGCAAAAACTTTAGGCGCCACAATACTACTTAGTGCTTGTATTTCAGAATCATCTACAACACCATCGGCATTAGATATTAAATAACCTCCTAAAAACATTAAACGTTGTATTTTTTCAGAATGTTCTCCTTCTTCTTCTAAGTTTTCTGGTTCCATTAAAGACATAATACGTTTAATTTCTACCTCCATAGCTTCTTCTGTAATTTCACCAGAAACAGACGTATTAAAAGCGGCATACGTTTCACTTTTATTAAAAAGTTCTAGAGCTTTTATTCTTAAAGGACTAAAAGGATGAGTACTATACCAATCTGATGGATCTAAATTAGAATCGTTTAAAACCTCTTCTAAATCTACAAATTGCTCTATGTAAGCATTTAATTGAAAGTCTAATGAATCTGTGGTTACACCAGACGATAATTTAAAGAAAGTACGTCCTACAGCTTCAAAGTTTTGGCAACATAATAAACCGGCTCTATCTGCACTAATTTCTGCATTTCTGTTCCAAGCATACAATTTCATGGCATGGATAGGAGCTAAATCATTTTCTCCTGTATCTAATATTTGTCTTACCGGATAATCGAAGTGTTCAAAAAGTACATGGCCTATTTCATGACCAACTACAAAAGTTAACTCTTCTTTAGAAAAACGCTCTAAGATTCCTGAGGATAAAATAATGTATAATTTATTCTCATCTGGCGGATAGCAAGAAGCGTTAAAAGTATCTCCTTGATACACAAAAAACTCAATATCTGCTTTTAATTTTAAGGTACTTTTACAATGCTCACCAATTTCATGAAGCATTGGTGCTAAGGTTTTAGTAAGCCTTAAACTAGATTTTAACAAATGTTTTCTAGACTTAAATTTACCACTATTTTTGTTTACCTTTTCTAACGTTTTTTGTATCAACTCGTCTTGCTGAAAAGCAATTACGTAATCTCTATCACCATCATATACTAATAAATTTAAATCGATATCGGCTCTGTTATTCGTATAAATTTCTGGTGCTGTATCTACAATTGCTTTATGGTTTAAAGCATTTATTTCTTCAATACGTTTGGTGTATTCTGATGCCAATTCTGTTGTTATATTTTGAAATACAACACTGGCTTCTTGTATTTTTTCGAAATTTCCTGATGCTTGTGCATCATTTAAATCGGTTAACATTTTTTCTTGTGCTGCGTTTAAAGCAGCTTGATGTTCTTTTTCTAATTCTGAAAGTGTTTCTGATATATATGACATACTATTTTAGGCTTGAAGAGTTAATTTTGAATTAGAAATTTTCATTAATCGACCTTTTAAGTCGAAAATTCCAAGAATTTGATCATCTCCATTTTTAGCAACAATATTATTACCTGGCAACTCTACTTCGTACCCCTTTCCTTTTAAATAAAAATACAAACTGTATTTATGAGGAAACGTATAGTTTGCGGCTACCTTTGTAAAATGAGAACAAATTAAAGCAGGCACCGTTCTTGCTTTGCTATCTGCTTCTGCAGATGTTATGGTAACATAAACCGTTAAGCCTTTAAAAGTTAATGGCACGTAACAACTTTCTTTTGCCATTGCAGAAATTATTGTAGAAAAATAAACTCCCGGATCTGAACTAAATTCTTTTTTAGATGTAACAAAATCTTCAATTTGATAAGCCTCTCCTATTGCTTTTGCTGCTAAAGCTGTTTGTAAAAACTTCTCTGGAATACCACTTTGTGTATTTGCCCAAGCCCATAACCAACTTTTTTCATTTTCAGAATAAGTACCTATCACCTGAATGTCAAAAACTTTATCGTCTCCGTAGGTTAATGTACCTTCTAACATATCGCAACTCCAACCTAAACCTTCTACCATTTCTCCAAAAATCTCTTGTTTTTCGGTAGAAACTACAAACGATTGATTATACAATTCTTGAATAGTTACTTTTGTTGTTTCTGCTGATGCTTCTTGAGCACTTTCTGTTTCCGTAGATGCTGCATCCGAAGTTCCTTCTGCAAATTCTTCTAACTTTTCTTCTAATAAAGAAATAATACGAGCTGTTTTTCTATCTACAGCATCGGCATTTATAACAGGGCTATGATTTATTTTTAAAACGCCTTCTTCAAATGTAATTGCACGTTCTAAATTATGCTCTTCGTTTTCATTAATAATAATTACATTTTTTAATCCAGCTTTTAAAAGTTCAACACCCATTTCATCTATACAAATAGATTTAAAAGCTTCTATTAATGGTAAAAAATATATTTTAGGAAACGTATCATTGTACAAGTGAGAGAAACGATCTTCCATTAAAGTGTTCCAAGAAATATCTAAAGGAACGGCAAAACCTGCTGCTTTATTAATTTCTGTTTCTAATGCTGGAAATAATTCTTTTTGAAATGCTTGAATAATTCTTTTTTCTTTAAGTCCCATAATTTTTATTTTATAATTTATTAATTGTTTAAAATGATTTTTTTGTTTGTTTTATAATATTTGAAGTAATTTTTCTTCTAAAATATTCAATAAGTTTTCTGGTAAAGCTTTATTAATTGCAATTGATATTGTTAATACTCCAGATTGATTATCAACACCTAACTTATTTTCTTGTTGCAGTACAATTCTATCAATACCTTGCCATGCTTCTTTACCTAAAATATCTTTTGTAATTTCATCAACAGTACTTTTTAATGCGGTAAAAACATCTTTAATATTTAATCGATTGTTTAATTCTCCTAGCGGAAGTTTATCAACATTAAATTCCTTTATTTGATTTCCTAATAGGCTTTTTTCACTTTGTAACCAGCGTTTTAATTGCAAAACCGTTAGATTTTCATTTTCTGATGATATGGGCCTGCTAATAGCACCTTTAGATAATTCTACAACCATTTTTTTGGGTTGTTTTACTATAACAGACACAATACTGTGCGTATTAAAAAAGAGTACATCTTCATTCTGAGAAAGCATGCAAACCGATTTATTGTGGTTATGATCTTCCTTTAAATCTAGAATTATGCCTTCTAGATACGTTCCATTATTTAAAGAAATAGCAATTAAAACAGCTTCTTCTTTCTTAAAAACAGATCGTAAGATTTCCTCTGGCGTTTGGGCTACAAACGCTTTATAGTATGATGTTTTTTCCATGATGTAAATTAGATATTATGAGTGTTCTATAAGAAATTGGTAATCTTCTGGTAATTGGTCTATGAGATACAGAAAAATTCCGTCTCTAGAAGTTGTTTTGTAATCGTAATAGGTTAAGGTTTCCTTCTCTAAATTAGGGTAACTCATTTTTACAACATACATACCAACACCTTCAGTTAAATTTTTATTTGTTTCGGGTCTTTTTAATGGCTCGTGTTTTTCGAAAGCGATGTAAAATGAATTTAAATCTTTTTGATTGACCCAAATGTTACTCAAATACACAGGAGAATTTGGTTTAGAAAATTCTTG
The DNA here is from genome assembly GCF_038024045.1 of Polaribacter staleyi. Lineage (NCBI taxonomy): Bacteria > Pseudomonadati > Bacteroidota > Flavobacteriia > Flavobacteriales > Flavobacteriaceae > Polaribacter > Polaribacter staleyi. The sequence goes on from NZ_CP150665.1 coordinate 1,323,797, forward strand.
TTCTACAATATGGTTTATATGTACTGCTTTTATAGACCCGTAATTATTAGCAACAATAGCGTGTTGTTTGTATCTATAAGACTCGTTGCTATCATTAAATGTATTGGGCTTAACAATCAACTCATAAAAACCTTTTGCTTCTTCTTTAATTTTAAATTCTATATGCGCTTCTCTGGTCCAGGTCTTTGGATAATCTTCTAAAATGGCACTAATTTTATCTGAAAAATATTGAAACTCTTTAAATGTTGGTTCGCTTTCTAAGCCAATACTAATGATATGATTAAATACATTAACATCCATATTAAAAACATCCTTATCTAATGCTTGGTACAACGCTTCTCTTAATACAATTTCTTGTTTTTGATAATGAGTTAAGGCCTCTATACTTCTATCTTCTGTATAATGAAACGGAACATAAAGTGCATTGTCTTTTGCATTCCATTCAAAATTTATAACAATGTTACGGTTTTCTTTAAGTGCTAATTCTACCCAAAACAAATTAGGATTCATGTTTGCTGCATTAAAGTTTCTTTTAAAAGTTAAAATCTCATATTTGTTATGATGATGCTCTTTTAAATAGGCTACAAACCCTTTTTTTGCTTTCATATTAGAAACGCCACAACCAACCAGCAAAAATAGAATTCCGATTAAAATACTATAAAAAATAAATTTATACATACCAATATTATTTACCAATTACACAAAGCCTTGCCCTTTGCTTATAAATTATTTTCTAATAAATTAACCAATACTTTCGTCCTTCTATCAACATCATCTGCATTTAAAATAGGACTATGGTCTACAGTTAAAACTCCATTAGAAAATGCATACGCATTAGTAGGATTGTGGTGGTCTTTGGTATTTAATATGTGAATTTCTTTTAAGCTTTCAGCTAAAGCTTCTTTCCCCATTTCATCTGCCGCAATAGACTTAAAAGCCGCTACAAGTGGTAAAAAATATATTTTAGGGTACGAATCGTTGTATAAGTGTAAAAAACGATCTTCAAATAAAGTACTCCATTCAATGTTTAAAGGAACATCAAAACCTGCAGCTGCTATTATTTGTGCTTTTAATTCTGGAAATTGTGCTTCTTGAAATGTTTTTGTAAATCTGTTTTCTTTTAATCCCATGATATTTTAATTTAAAGGTTATTTCTTTGTATACCTCAAAACTAAGACTTGATTAGGATGATTTTAAAACCGTTTTACATATGCTCTTTTTCGTTTTATATTCGCATTTATAAGCTATCTAAAACCTGTTTTAAATACGATTTTTTACGTGTAGCAACAGGTATTATTTCTTGGTTTGTTAAGTGAACCGTATTGTTAGCATTCACCTTTTTTATGTATTTTATATTTACTAAATGAGATTGATGCACACGTACAAAAGTGTGTTCACTTAAAATATTCTCATAATATTTTAAATTACGAGCACTCATTATTTTTTTATCAACTGTATGAAAAATAGTATACGCTCCATCTGATTGGCAACGTACAATATCTTTTGTTTGCAAAAAATACTGAGCATCCGCAGTTTTAATTAACAAGGTTTTCTCAATTTCCTTTTTATTAATTTCAGAAACCTTGTCTAAAGCATTTTTATAAACTTGCTCTTTTTTATAACCAATTCTAAAGCGATCTATACATTCTGATAACTCTTCAGAATCTATCGGTTTTAGTAAATAATCTATGGTATCAAATTTTATTGCTTTTATGGCAAACTCATCATACGCAGTGGTAAAAATTATTTTAAACGCAATACTCTCTAAAGCTTCTAAAATCTGAAATGCATTTCCGCCAATTAATTCTATATCTAAAAAAACTAAATCTATCAGTTCCTTTTTTAGAAACGAAATAGCATCTGTAACAGTATCTATTTTTGCAATAACCTCAATATCTTTCTGAGTATATTTTATCAGTTTATCTAATGTATTTAAAGCATTAAATTCGTCTTCTATTATAACGGCTTTTATCATTATAGTTTTAATTTAAAAAATACTTTTGTTCCAGAAGGCTTGTTGTTTTCATCAAATAAATCTTGAAGAATAAAGGATTTCTCTTCTCCTTTTTTTCGCATTTTTAAACGTTCTTTAAAAATAGCTGTAGCGTGTAAATCTTCCGTTAATTCTTCTTGCTTAGCTTTTGATGATCTGCCTAAACCGTTGTCTAAAATTACAAATAACAATTCTTGTCCTTCCTTTTCTATTTTCAATTGAAGCTTCCCTCCTTCTTTCTTCTCTTTTAATCCATATTCTATAGCATTTTCTAAAAAAGGTTGCAATAACATTGGTGGCACTTGTATTTTTGTAGTATCAATAGAGTTGTTAATTTCTAATGAATAGGTAAAAACATTATTAAAACGTAATTGTTGTGTTTCTATATAATTAGAAATCATGGCAATCTCTTTATCTAAAGAAATAGCATCTTTTCTAACATAATCGAAATTTTGTCGAATCAGCTTAGAAAATTTTGCAATATAATTAGATGATTTTATAGGATTTCCTTCTAAAGTGATATTCTGAATCGCTGCCAAGGTGTTAAAGATAAAATGAGGATTCATTTGTATCCGAAGTAAACTTTGCTCTAATTTAGATGCCTTATTAGCTGCTCTTAGTTTTGTATTGTATATATAAAAAGCAGTTACTATTGCTAACAAAACAAATAACAATACGGTACTTATTAAAAGCCACTGGTTTCTACTATTAATTTCTTTTTGATGATTTATTTCAGTTTCCTTTTGTTTAACTTCATAATTAACATTTGCAAAATTTAAAAGTCTATTTTGTTCTAATCTACTCACATTTAATTGTAAACTATCTCTAATTATTTGGTTATCTAAAGCTTTTACATAATCTCCAGACATAATTGCTATTGCAACAAGTTTATCTCTTACCTCTATTTCATCCTTAGCATTATTATTAGAAACATAAATATTTAAAGCTTTCTTATAGTTAATTGCTGCCGAATCGTTTTTAGCTCGCAATAAAAACAGGTTTCCCAAACCTTTGTAAGGTGAAGCATTTACATCTTTTATATTTTTGTTTAAAGTAGCAGCACCTCTTAGAAATTTTTCAGCACTTTGGTATTCGCCAGCTTCTATGTAGGTATATCCTATATTATTTAAAACACTTGCTAATATTTTAGGGTTTCCTGTAGCATGACTTAACTGCATTGCTTCAGAATAACTTTTTAAAGCTTTGTTGTATTCTTTTAGCTGTAAATAAACGCTGGCTTTGTTGTTTTTTATTGATATGATAGAAGCGGTATCAATTCCCTTAGAAAACAAACTATCGGTTACTTTTATATAAGACAATGCTTTGTTGTAATCTTTTAATTTAAAATGAAGATTAAATAACTGATTATACGCTTTACCCTCAATACGCTTATCTTCTATTAATTTAGCCAAATGCAGCGCCTTTAGTGCATACATTTGCGATGTTTCTATGTCTCCCATATGAAGAGAAGCACCACTTAATGTAATTAAACATCGTCCCTGATTATAAGTATCTTTTAATTCAACAAATAATTCATAACATTTTAAATGCGTATTCAGCGCTTCATTATATTTAAAATTTAGATATAAAAATTCGCCCTTTTTAAATAAACACATAGCTTGCTCTAAAGACGTTAAATCTTTATTATTTTGCAGTAAGCTATCTAATTTAAAGAGTGTTTGTTGTGGTTCTTTTTGAATTAAACTATCTATGCTAGTTAGTTTTTTTTGTATATCAGGGCGAATAACATCTTGCCTAGAACATGCTAAAAATAATAGTAGTAAAGTGATAGCAAAAATTAATTGCCTTACTCTTTTGTTTTTTAAAATCATAAAAGAAAAACGGAATAACAATTTGAATAAGCTAAAATACATAATCATCAATCTCTAATAAAAGAATTTACTTTTATTTTTGTGTAAATAAAAAAATCCCTAAATTTTAAAGAGACAGTTATATATTCGCTTTTTAAATATTAAAAATCACAATTCTAAAGAATGAAAACACAAATAAAAATCATTGAAGTAGATAACATTCTAACGATAATTCCACTTTTAACAAAATTAAACTCCAAAACACCGCTAGAAATACTCAAAGAAAGAGTCGTAGAAATAGCAAAATTACCTAATTATGAATGTATAGGTTTATATATTGATGATAATCTAGTAGGAATTTCTGGACTTTGGTATTCAACAAGACATTATATAGGTAAAACTGTAGAGCCCGATCATGTAATTATTGATGATACAATAAGAGGTCAAGGACTTGGAAAACAATTCTTTAATTGGATAGATAATCATGTTCAAAAGAAAGGTTGTGAGGCTATAGAATTAAATGCCTATGTAAACAATCCACAATCTCACAAATTCTATTATAATGAAGGGTACAATATCTATGGCTTTCACTTTTTAAAGGTATTACGTGATGATAAAAAATTTTATTAATTTTTTTTTAAAAAAAACTTGCAGAACTTAATAAAGGTTGTATATTTGCAACCGCTTACCAATATACGCGAAAGTAGCTCAGTTGGTAGAGCGTCAGCCTTCCAAGCTGAATGTCGCCGGTTCGAACCCGGTCTTTCGCTCAAAACCTTATTAGAAATAATAAGGTTTTTTTTATGCGCTAAATTTAAGGCGCTAATTCAATCAAAAAAAACTACAGAATCAATCGTTCAATTTAATCAAAAGGTGAAATTATCAAATAGAGATAACCAACACATCTTCTATTATCTTTTTAAAACAATAATACTCTTATCTCTCAACAAAATATTTTATAATAAAACTACCTTCTACATTAATCATTTAAAATAAAAAGAAACAAAAGGGGTCAAGTCAAAAAGTTGTGGAGTAAATTAAAAAGCATGAACTTTGCTTTCTAATAAACCTCTATTTTGGATACTTCAATTGAACTAACAAAACTATTATTACCAGAAATTCTTGTTGACTATTTTAAATTAACGAAACACGAAGTTAAAAATGGAGAACTTCATTTCTATTTTACAGAATTAAATACAATTCCAGAAGAATTTAAACCCCTTAAATTAAGCTCTAAAGGCTTTTTCCCAGAGGCTACGGTGCAAGATTTTCCAATACGTGGTAAAAACGTTTTTCTACATGTTATTAGACGACGTTGGGTTGAAGAAAATTCTAAAAAAGTAGTTACAAGAAATTGGCAATTAGTAGCAAAAGGCACTAGAATAACTAGTGAATTTGCTGCTTTTTTAAAAGATATCAGTCAGTAATAACGCTACTAGCGCTAGTACTGTAGCTAATTTCTACGGGGTAAATCCCAGAAGTTTACAAAGACAGTATAAGGATTATTTAAGTGATTTTAAAGCTTGGGATCAACAGAAGCACGCAACAGATTGGTTATTGTTTGCAAAGAATTTAGGGACTCACTTATCACTTGATGAAACTGCCTTTTCTAACGGTGATTTATATACCATAATAACAAATAAATTAGCTAAAGGAAAGAAAGGCGCAATAGTAGCCATGATCAAAGGAACTAAAGCTGAAGTTGTCATAAAAATACTTCATAAAATTCCTTTAAAACACAGGAAGAAAGTTATGGAAGTAACCTTGGATATGGCGGGAAATATGGGGCTTATAGTCAAGAAATCCTTTCCAAACGCTGCCTTAGTAATAGACCGTTTTCATGTGCAAAAATTAGCCTTAGATGCACTGCAAGAAATAAGAATTAAACATCGATGGGAAGCGATTGATACTGAGAATGATGCCATTGAAAACGCCAGAAGTAAATCTTTAAAATACAACCCAAAACTATTACCTAATGGAGATACACTCAAACAACTATTAGCTAGAAGCAGATATCTATTATATAAATCAAGTCGTAAATGGACTAAAAATCAATCTATAAGAGCAGAAATACTGTTTGAAAAATATCCGGATTTAGAGAAAGCATACAAGTTATGCCAAAATCTATCTTGGATATTCAATAACACTAAAGATAAAACATCAGCACTTATAAGACTTGCTAAATGGGATGAAAAAGTAAGGCAAGCAGCGTTTAAAAGCTTCAATACTATAGCTAGAACAATGTCCATACATTACAAAAACATCTTAAACTATTTTGATAATCGAAGTACTAATGCTTCTGCAGAATCATTCAACGCTAAAATTAAAGCCTTTAGAGCACAGTTTAGAGGCGTCAGAAATGTGGATTTTTTCTTATTTAGACTTAGCACTATTTTTGCGTAATCCTTAAATCCCACAACTTTTTGACTTGATCCCTTTTTGACTTGATCCAACAAAAGCAACACCTCATACAATATCTATAAAATGAAAAACCTCGTAATCAAAAGATTACGAGGTTTGCTGCGGAGAAAGAGGGATTCGAACCCCCGGACCTGTTACAGTCAATAGTTTTCAAGACTACCGCATTCGACCGCTCTGCCATTTCTCCAGTGTGTCTCATCAGGTATTCCCTGATTGCGGCTGCAAATATAGAAAGGTTTTTTAGTTTAAAAAAACAAAAAATGATTTTTTTTTATTTTTTTTTTGAATATCATTCATAATAATTCATATCTCTCTATAAATCAAGTATTCTAAATAATATTATTTTTTTAGAAATCATTACAAAAATGTGTAAATATAGAATTCTTGTATACTAGTTTATTATATTTGTCTTCATTATTCTAATTATATAATTATGTCATTTAATTCCTTTGGAAATTTATTAAAAGTAACAACGTACGGAGAATCTCATGGAACTGCTATTGGAGGGGTTATAGATGGTTTTCCTGCAGGATTAGCACTAGACTTTGATGCTATTCAAAATGAGTTAAACAGACGTAAACCTGGACAATCTAAAATTGTAACTCAACGTAAAGAACCTGATACCGTAGAATTTCTTTCTGGTATTTTTGAAGGAAAAACAACAGGAACTTCTATTGGTTTTATAATTAGAAACACCAATCAGAAATCTAAAGATTACAATCACAATACAAATGTTTACAGACCTTCTCATGCAGATTATACGTATGATAAAAAGTTTGGAAATAGAGATTATAGAGGTGGCGGAAGAAGTTCTGCTCGTGAAACTGCAAATTGGGTTGTTGCTGGTGCTTTGGCTAAACAGCTTATTGCTAGCATGAATATTAATGCTTTTACATCTTCTGTAGGTGATATTTTTATAGACAAACCTTACCAAGATTTAGATTTTTCTAAAACAGAAAGTAACATTGTTCGTTGTCCGGATGAAACTTCTGCCGAAAAAATGATTACTAGAATACAAGAAATAAGAAAAGCAGGAGACACCATTGGTGGAACCGTTACTTGTGTTGCACAAAACGTACCTGTTGGCTTAGGCGAACCTATATTTCAAAAATTACATGCGCAATTAGGTAGTGCCATGTTATCTATAAATGCTGTAAAGGGTTTTGAATTTGGTAGTGGTTTCTGTGGTGCTAAAATGAAAGGATCTGAGCATAACGATATTTTTAATGCAGATGGTTCTACTGAATCTAATTTATCTGGTGGAATTCAAGGTGGAATTAGTAACGGAATGGACATTTACTTTAGAGTTGCTTTTAAACCCGTTGCAACCATTATGAGTTCTCAACAAACCATAAATTCTGAAAATGAAATTACAGAAATTACAGGTAAAGGACGTCATGACCCTTGTGTTGTGCCTAGAGCTGTACCAATTGTAGAAGCTATGACTGCTTTAGTTTTAGCAGATTTTTGGTTATTAAATAAAACGAGAAAAATCTAGTTTAACCTAAATTTATGTAATTATCTATGTTGTGAATTATAAATTTACAATCAATAAATCTATTTTAATAATAGCTTTACTTGTATATACGCTTACCGCATTTTTTAGTATTGGTTACTTTAATGCGGATGAGCATTATCAAATAATTGAGTTTGCAGGAGTAATAGATGGTACTAATAGTACTAGCAACCTTCCTTGGGAATATTCTAAAAAAATTAGATCGATAATTCAACCTACTATAGCTTTTGCTATCTTTAAGGTATCTAGTTTTTTTTCGATAACAGATCCTTATTCAAAAGCATTTATTCTTCGATTAATAACAGCATTACTCTCGGTATTTGTAATTACTAATTTTATAAAAGAGGCTAAAAGATTTATATCCTCAAAACACTGGATTGTTTTTTATTTTCTTAGTTATTTTTTATGGTTTCTACCATTTATAAATGTTCGATTTTCTTCAGAAACTTGGTCTGGTTTATTCTTTTTATATGGAGTAACCATTATTTTAAAAAAACAAACAAATTATTATCACTATATTCTACTTGGTACTGTTCTTGGTTTTAGCTTTTTATTTAGATATCAAATTTCTTTTGCCATTTTGGGCTTACTTTTATGGTTATTTTTAATTTACAAAGAAAATTTACTTAAAATATCTACTTGTTGTGCTGCTATTCTATGTATTATTTCTTTAGGTGCATTGCTAGATTCTTGGTTTTATAATGAATGGACACTAGCACCTTATAATTATTTTTTAGTGAATATTGTAGACGACAAAGCTTCTGAGTTTGGTATATACCCATGGTATTTTTATCTTGTTCTAATTTCACTTTATGGTCTATTACCTATTGGTATTATTATAATATTCTCATCTATTACTTTTTCTTTAACTAAAAGAAAAAATTTAATTACATGGATAATTATACCTTTTTTAACCATTCACTTTATTGTTCCTCATAAAGAAATACGCTTTCTTTTTCCCTTAATTAATTTTATTCCCCTTATTATAATTATTAGTTATGAATACCTTTTAGAAAAAAAATGGTATGCTAAAAATAAAAAATGGATACACATCAGTTTACTTCTAATTATGTCCTTAAATTTTTATGCTTTATTTTTTGCCAATACAAAAGCATCTGGAGATGGTAGAGCTGCAATTACAGAAAAAATACATCAACTTAACAATAAAAAAAATCTAAATATTTTAGTAACTGAAGATTTTTACCCAAAATACTTGTGGCCATTAAACTCAAAGTTTTATGAAGAAAAAAATGCTAATTTTATAAACATAGAAAAAGATAAGTTTTCCCCTATTTTTAATAACAATACAACAAATGTATTGATTGTTTCAATTGATGACTTACATAAAAAAACCTTAAAAAAACTACAATCTAAATTTAAACTGGTTGAAATAGAACATACATTCCCAAAGTTTTCATTTCCTTTATTTAAGAAAGCAAATCTGGGAAATAAGGTATTCTTACTTTATAATATAAAAAAACCGAAGCTATAAAGCTTCAGTTTTTCACTAAAATATAGTAATGCTGATTATTTTAAAATCTTATCTAGATCATAAAAATAAAAATCTCTTTCGTTATTCATTGCAACAAATAACCCACTTTTAAAAGTAGCATTTAAAGGTACTGTTACCGCATCACATCCATCGGTTTCTGTTGTGGTTAAATTAACGGCTTTTACAAACGCATTTGTTTGTCTATCAAATAAGTTAAACTGTCCTTTTTGTTGATCAGAAACAATAAGATAACCTTTTTTGTTTTCTAGTTTGGCAATCGCTATTCCTTCGATATCTTTTAGAAAATACTCACCACCAAAACAGGCAAGCTCTTCATTACCTTTAGATGGTTCTGCATAATATTTACGAATACAGTGCCCTTCATCAGCATAATAAACATATCCCATTTCTGCATCTACAGCAATGGCTTCTATTTCTTTTTTCCCACTAAAGTTTCCAAATTTTCTAACCAAAACAGATTTTACTTTATTGTTATCCGAAACTAATTTATATTGATATAAATACCCTTCTGTTGGTCCGATTTTTCTGCCTACAATTGCGTAAAAACTACCATCAACCAGACTCTTATACATTGCAATTCCCATTGGCAGTCTATTTTCTATAGTTGTTTCATCTTCAAAAACAGAAAAACCTCCATTATCTAATGGTTTCATATCTGGTATAGAAAACATTCTAATCTGTTGTTTTTCTCTTTCTGTAAATACCAAAACATCTACTTTTACAGAATCATTTATTGCAAAACCGTATGCTACATCTACATTATTAGGTCTTTTTATATTTCTGATAGTTTTCCCTTCAATAACTTTACCTTGTAAATCGTATGCATAAATGGCTCCATTTGTTTTTTTATCCGTACCAAAAACAATACTTTTTGACGCGTCTGTTGGATCAATCCATATTGCTGGATCATCGGTATCATTTATAGATTTTTCTGTAATTACATCTGGTGTAATGGCAGGTAACTTACTTTTAGAATTACAAGATAGTAATAGTAAACCCCCTAAAAATGCTATGATATTTTTGAAATTAAAATTCATTTTTCTTTATTTTTTAAAAACATCATACTTTAAACCAAAAGTAATCCTTTTACCATAGTATTCCATTTGCATAGTTCTGTCACTAACTCCTTGGTAATAACGCAAAGGTTGGTTGGTAAGGTTATTTACACCGGCATAAATGCTTAAATTTTTATTGATCGTATAGCCTGCGCTAAAATCTAAGAAAAACTGTTTGTCGTAATAACGATCTTCAAAGGCATTCCCTCCTATTTGATCTATATAAGCATCAGAAAAATTAGCAGAAAGTCTTAAACTTAACTTGGTATCTGCATACCCTAAAGATCCATTTAACATATTAGGTGTTGTATTTGGTAAATCTAAATCATCTCTTTCCTCTCCATCTTCATTACGTATTCCGTTGGCATCCGAAGTTAAATAAGTGTAATTAGCGTAAATACTAAGGTTTTTTAAGAAACCAGGTAAGAAATCTAATTTTCTTTGAATTGCCAACTCTACACCAAAAATGGAAGCATTGTCTCCGTTTAAAGGTTGATAAACTTCAAAACCTGCTGTATCTGCACCAAAATCATTGGTTGTGGTTTCTGATTGAAAAGTGTAAATAAAATCTTTGATATTTTTGTAAAACAACCCTCCTGATAAAATACCAACATTATCAAAATACGTTTCTGCCATTACATCAAAATTCATAGAGGTTGTTGGTTTTAAATCAGGATTTCCTAAAAACACTTCTTCATCACCAGTAACTACATCTAAAGTAGGTGTAATATCTACGTAATTTGGTCTTGCCAATGTATTTGTCCAAGCAAATCTAACTACTGTTTTATCTGAAACATCATATTTAAAATGTACCCCAGGCATAATATTAGTATAAGAACTCTCTTTTGTTAATGTGCCATCTAAAGTATCTTCATCTAAAATATTATTTCCTGTAGCCGTTAATTTTGTATGCTCTAATCGAACACCTGCTAAAACGCTTAATTTATCCGATAACTTTTGATTTGTCATTACATAAGAAGCTAATACGTTTTCTTTTACATTGTAATTTTTACGTAAAAACTCATCTTCTACCGTATCTCCACTAGTTAAATCTAAAGAACCTAACCATTTTTCGTCTGCAAACAAACCTGCTTGATATTGACTCCCTGCTAAGTAATCGGCATCAGAATAGTTTTTAGTAGGTATAGCCGCTAAAGTTGGGTAACTACTTTCTAAATCATATTCAAAGAAATCATTATCTCTTAATTTCGTTTTAAAACGACCTCTAAATCCAAACTTTATAAAACCATCTCCATTTCCAAAAAAATCTGAAGGAAGCTCGAAATTAATAAACGTATTAAAATCTTTTTCTTCTGTATATTGATTTTCCTCTGTTATTTCTCCATACTCAAAATTAGAAAGGTCATTAAAATCTGATGTATTTACGGGTGTAAATAATGGAAATCTAATATCAGAAATATCATTATTGATGTTATGCTCTGACTCGAACTCTGCATAACGCTCATGCAATCTTTCTTCGGATGCTTTTGCAAAAGAAGACATCCAATCTATTTTTAATGATCCAGCTAAATGATGACCACCAAGCGTATAATTTTGCATTTTTTGATCTTCTAAACGTCTATTTTTATTTCTGTTGTTGTCAATACCTCCTTTAGATTGTCTTTTAACTTCTACAGGAAACATGGTTGGTGTATTGTCTGTAATTGCAAAGTCTCCAATAAAAATATCTTCCGCATCTAAAATTTCATGTTCTAATCTAAAACGATTTTCTCTATCATCTCTCCAATTATACATCGATTTAAAATACAGATTATTATTATCATTCACTTTAAAATCAAAATTTGCAGAAAAACTTCTACGAACTCTTTGCACTAAATAAGTTCTTTCTTCAAATACATTTGTATACGGGTTTACATCCATTTCAACTTCATTTCCTAACAGATCAGTATAGGCAAATTCATCCGTCCACTCTGCCTCTACATCATCAGAACCAAAATCATTATCATTGATGGTTGCAGAAATCATCCAACCAAATTTTCCGTTTTTAGAACGATCACCAACCAAAAAAGAACCATTTAAAATCCTTTTGTTGGTAATTGTGTTTACACCAGAACCTGCTGTTGCCGATAATCGAAATGCACGTGGTGCTGTTTTTGTAATTAAGTTAACAGAGCCTCCTAAGGCATCTGCATCCATATCTGGAGTTACAGCCTTGTTAACTTGTATGGATTGTATCATATCCGAAGGAATTAAATCCATTTGAACATTTCTATTATCGCCTTCGGCGGAAGGAATTCTACTTCCATTAAGTGTTACCGAATTTAATTGAGGAGAAAGTCCTCTAATAATAATATTTCTTGCCTCACCTTGGTCTACTTGCATTGTAATACCAGGTATTCTTTTTACAGCATCACCAATATTAGCATCAGGAAATTTACCAATTTGATCTGTAGAAACCACATTGGTAATATTTAAATTATTTTTTTGGGTGTTTAGCGCCTTAGACTGGCTGCCTAATCTGTAACTTCTTATTTGAACAACATCTAAAGCTATACTTTCTGAAATTAACTCTAAATGAAGGTTGGTGGTTTCATTTTCTTTTACCACAACTTCCTCTTCAATATCCTTATAACCTAAATAAGTAATTTTTAGAGTATATTTTCCAGAGGGAATTGCAACAATAGTAAATTTTCCATCAAAATTAGAGATATCTCCTTTTCTTAAAGACTCTAAAACAATATTTGCTCCAGGTACATAAAATCCATCTTTATCGGTTATTACACCTTGTATCTTACCCGTTTGGGCAATTGTTTTAAATGCGCTTAACGATAAAAATATCGTTAAAATAAATAACTTTAAATAACTGTATTGTTTCATTTTAATAATAGTTTATAATGAAACAAAAGTATTTATAGCGGCGTTTTAAAATGATTAACTAAATGAAAACAAAAAGATAATTCTTTAACCAAAAAATACATTTTTAACGTTGAAGTAATTATAATTTTACGTTTTTATAGCCTTTTAAATTTTGTATAAATAAAAAAAGACTGCCTATTTAGCAGTCTTTATATTTTTTTAAGCTTTACCAGTAGGTCCAAAATTCATAGGAATTGGAGGCTGTTCATAGTCTTTGATTTCTCCATGAGCTTGTTCAAATTTACGAACATTATCTGCTAAAGCTTGTGTTAACCTTTTAGCATGCTGAGGCGTTAAAATTATTCTAGATTTTACTTTAGCTTTTGGTACACCAGGCATAATATTAATAAAATCTACAATGAATTCTGACATTGAATGATTAATAATTGCAAGATTAGAGTAGGTTCCTTCCGCAATTTCTTGATCTAATTCTATATTTATTTGTCCGTCTTTGTTTTGATCTTCTTCCATATTAATAAATTTGTCAGGTCGAGCGCAGTCGACACCTAAATGATAAACCTCTCGACTGCGCTCGAGAAGAAATAAAAAAAGTTGAATTGAATAGTGTAATAAGTTACAGTAAACAATTCAACTTTTAAAAAATTTTAACGTTTAAACGTTTATTTAGAAACTTTTTTCCATTTCGTCTTTAGGACCAACTAGAATTTTTTCATAAGATCTCATACCTGTACCTGCTGGAATTCTCTTACCAACAATTACATTTTCTTTTAATCCTTCTAAAGTATCTATTTTACCACTTACAGCAGCTTCGTTTAATACTTTTGTAGTTTCCTGGAAGGAAGCTGCAGAAATAAACGATTTTGTTTGTAGTGATGCTCTTGTAATACCTTGTAAAACTTGCTCTGCCGTTGCTGGTTTAGCATCTCTTGCTTCTACTAAGTTCTGATCATTTCTTCTTAATAAAGAATTTTCATCTCTTAATTGACGTGCAGAAATAATTTGACCTGGTTTTAAATTTTCAGAGTCTCCAGCATCTTCAACAACTTTCATTCCGTAGATTGCATCGTTATCTTTGATAAAGTCAATTTTATGAATTAATTGATTCTCTAAGAATAAAGTATCTCCAGAATCTATAATTTTAACTTTACGCATCATTTGACGAACAACAACTTCAAAATGTTTGTCGTTAATTTTTACACCTTGTAAACGATATACTTCTTGTATTTCATTTACCAAGTATTCTTGTACTGCAGATGGTCCTTGAATTCTTAAAATATCTGAAGGAGTTGTAGCTCCGTCTGATAATGGCATACCTGCTTTAATAAAGTCATTTTCTTGAACTAAGATTTGGTTAGAAAGTTTAACTAAATACTTACTAATTTCACCTGTTTTAGATTCAACAATAATTTCTCTATTTCCACGCTTAATTTTACCGAAAGAAACCACACCATCAATCTCAGAAACCACAGATGGGTTAGAAGGATTACGTGCTTCGAACAATTCTGTTACACGTGGTAAACCTCCTGTAATATCCCCTGCTTTACCAGATTTTCTAGGAATTTTTACTAAAGTATGACCTGCTTCTACTTTATCTCCATCAGTAACCATTAAGTGTGCACCTAAAGGTAAACTGTAAGAACGTAAAGCATTACCGTCTTCATCTTCTATAATTAAAGATGCAATTAGTTTCTTGTTCTTAGAATCGATCATTACAATCTCTTGGAAACCTGTTTGCTCATCAACTTCTACAGAGTAGTTAATACCTTGTTGTAAGTTATCAAACTTCACTTTTCCTGCAAATTCAGAAACAATTACACCATTAAATGGATCCCATTGAACAATTACTTCACCTTTTTTAATTGATTTACGCTCTTTATCAAAAATGATAGAACCGTAAGGTAAAATGTTTGTACTCTGAGTAATTCCTGTTTTCTTATCTATAATTTTAATCTCTGCAGTTCTAGATATTACAATATCAATTTCTTTACCGTCATTGTCTTTTCCAACAACTGTACGTAAATCATCGATAACAACTTTACCATCAAACTTAGCTATTAATTTATTCTCTTCAGAAATATTACCTGCAACCCCACCAACGTGGAATGTACGTAATGTTAACTGTGTACCTGGTTCTCCAATAGATTGTGCAGCAATAACACCAACTGCTTCACCAATTTGTACTTTACCAAGAGTAGATAAACTTTGTCCGTAACATTTAGCACAGATACCTCTAGTAGACTCACAAGTTAATGGAGATCTAACTTCTAATTTATCAATTCCTGATTTTTCTACAGCCTCTGCTAATTTAGAAGTAATTGCTTGATTTGCTCCTAAAATAAGTTCATCTGTTAATGGATGATACACATCTTGTAAAGAAACACGTCCTTCAATTCTATCTGATAAAGATTCTACAATCTCATCATTTTTCTTTAATGCAGCAACTTCTAAACCTCTTAAAGTACCACAATCTTCTTCATTAACAATAACGTCTTGAGAAACATCTACCAATCTACGAGTTAAGTAACCAGCATCTGCCGTTTTTAAGGCGGTATCTGCAAGTCCTTTACGCGCACCGTGCGTAGAAATAAAGTATTCTAAAATCGATAAACCTTCCTTAAAGTTAGATAGAATCGGGTTTTCAATAATTTCTCCACCACCTGCTGTAGACTTTTTAGGTTTTGCCATCAATCCACGCATACCTGTTAACTGACGAATTTGTTCTTTAGAACCCCTTGCACCAGAATCAAGCATCATGTATACCGAGTTGAAACCTTGTTGATCTTCACGTAAGTTTTTCATCGATAATTCAGTTAATCTATTGTTGGTAGAACCCCAAACATCAATTACCTGATTGTAACGCTCTTTTTGCGTTAACATACCCATGTTATAGTTACCTATAATGATGTCTACCTCTTTATTGGCTTCATCAATCATAGATTGTTTTTCTTTAGGAATAATGATATCCCCTAATGAGAAAGATAAACCACCTTGAAAGGCAAATTTATATCCCATATTTTTTATTGCATCTAAGAATTCTCCTGTTGTAGGAATATTTGTAGCTTTTAAAATACCACCAATAATTCCACGTAAGTTTTTCTTAGTTAATACCTCATTAATATATCCTGCCGCAGGAGGAACAACTTCATTAAATAAAACTCTACCTACAGTAGTTTTTATAATTTTTCTTACTTGTTCTCCGTTTTCATCAACATCATAAGTTCTAACTTTAATTCCAGCATTTAAGTCTACCATTTCTTCGTTAAAAGCAATAGTTACTTCTTCTGGCGAATAGAAAGTTAAACCTTCACCTTTAATAGGAACTTCTGGTGTAGAAATTCTTTCTTTGGTCATATAGTATAAACCAAGTACCATATCCTGAGAAGGTACAGTAACTGGAGCACCATTTGCAGGATTTAAAATATTATGAGAAGCCAACATTAATAATTGTGCTTCTAAAATAGCCTCTGGTCCTAATGGTAAGTGAACCGCCATTTGATCCCCATCAAAATCGGCATTAAATGCAGAACATGCTAATGGATGTAAACGGATTGCTTTACCTTCAATTAATTTAGGTTGAAAAGCTTGTATACCAAGTCTGTGTAAAGTAGGAGCCCTGTTTAATAAAACTGGATGACCTTTAATTACATTTTCTAAAATATCCCAAACTACTGGTTCTTTTCTATCTATTATTTTCTTTGCAGATTTAACTGTTTTTACAATTCCTCTTTCAATTAGTTTTCTAATTACAAAAGGTTTGTAAAGTTCAGCTGCCATATCTTTTGGCAATCCACATTCAGACAATTTCATTTCTGGTCCAACAACAATTACAGAACGTGCAGAATAATCAACACGTTTTCCTAATAAATTCTGACGGAAACGTCCTTGTTTACCTTTTAATGAATCTGATAACGATTTTAAAGGTCTGTTAGATTCTGTTTTTACTGCAGATGATTTACGAGTGTTGTCAAATAATGAATCTACAGATTCTTGCAACATACGTTTTTCATTACGTAAAATAACTTCAGGAGCTTTTATTTCTACCAATCTTTTTAAACGATTGTTTCTAATAATAACTCTTCTATATAAATCATTTAAATCTGAAGTAGCAAAACGACCTCCATCTAATGGCACTAATGGTCTTAATTCTGGTGGAATAACCGGAATTGCTTTCATGATCATCCATTCTGGATGATTTTCTCTATTTTTCTGAGAATCTCTAAATGCTTCAACTACATTTAAACGTTTTAAAGCTTCAGTTTTACGTTGTTTAGACGTTTCTGTATTTGCTTTATGTCTTAATTCAAAAGACAACCCATCTAAATCGATACGTGCTAATAAATCAATTAAACATTCAGCACCCATTTTAGCGATAAACTTGTTTGGGTCAGAATCATCTAAGTATTGGTTATCTTGTGGTAACTCATCAGCAATATCTAAATATTCTTCTTCCGTTAAGAAATCCATTTTTTGTAATGGTTCTCCTTCCACATTTTTTGCAATACCTGGTTGAATTACTACGTAACGTTCGTAGTAAATAATCATATCTAACTTTTTAGATGGCAGACCTAAAAGGTATCCCATTTTGTTAGGTAATGATCTAAAGTACCAAATATGAGCCACAGGAACTACCAAATTGATATGTCCTACTCTATCTCTACGTACTTTCTTTTCTGTTACTTCTACACCACATCTATCACAAACGATACCCTTGTAGCGAATTCTTTTGTACTTTCCACAAGCACATTCATAATCCTTTACAGGACCAAAAATACGCTCACAAAATAAACCATCTCTTTCTGGCTTGTGTGTACGGTAATTTATAGTTTCTGGTTTTAAAACTTCACCCTTAGAAATTTCTAAAATAGCTTCTGGTGATGATAAACCAATTGAGATTTTGTTAAACTTTTTTACAGTGTATTTCTCTTGTTTTCTTGCCATGTCTTTTAATAAGTATTCAGTTGGCAGTATTCAATAATCAGTAACAAATTGTTACTGATTATTGGTTACTGAAAAAATTTATTCTTCTAATCTAACGTCTAAACCTAAACCTTTAAGTTCATGCATTAATACGTTAAATGATTCTGGTAAACCTGGTTCTGGCATAGTTTCACCTTTTACAATACTTTCGTATGTTTTAGCTCTACCCATCACATCATCCGATTTTACAGTTAAGATTTCTCTTAAGATACTTGAAGCACCATAAGCCTCAAGTGCCCAAACTTCCATCTCACCAAAACGTTGTCCTCCAAATTGTGCTTTACCACCTAATGGTTGTTGCGTAATTAAAGAGTATGGTCCAATAGAACGAGCGTGCATCTTATCATCAATCATGTGACCTAACTTGATCATATAAATGATACCAACTGTTGCTGGTTGATCAAAACGTTTTCCTGTTCCACCATCGTATAAGTAAGTATGACCAAATCTTGGTACACCTGCTGTATCTGTAATTTCGTTGATCTGTTCTAAAGATGCTCCATCAAAAATTGGTGTTGCATATTTAGTTCCTAATTTTTGACCTGCCCAACCAAGAACAGTTTCATAAATCTGACCAATATTCATACGAGAAGGTACCCCTAATGGGTTTAATACGATATCTACTGGAGTTCCGTCTTCTAAGAAAGGCATATCTTCTGCTCTAACAATACGAGCAACAATACCTTTATTACCATGACGTCCTGCCATTTTATCACCAACTTTTAATTTACGTTTCTTAGCAATGTAAACTTTGGCAAGTTTTAAAATACCTGCTGGTAATTCATCTCCTACAGAGATTGTAAATTTTTGACGACGTAAAGAACCTTGTAAATCATTTACTTTAATTTTGTAATTGTGAACTAATTCACCTACTAAATTATTCAATTCTTTATCCGTTGTCCAAGAACCTGTTAAATGCACATAATCATCAACAGAATTTAACATTTTAAGTGTATATTTTTTACCTTTTGGTAAAACTTCTTCACCTAAATCATTATAAACTCCTTGCGAAGTTTTTCCGCTAATAAGCATAAACAATTTGTCTATTAAAACATCTTTTAAACTTTCGAATTTCGATACAAAAGATGCCTCTAACTTAGATACAGCTTCTTTATCTCTTAATCGTTTGTTTTTATCTTTAACAGCTCTTCTAAATAATTTTTTATCAATTACTACACCTCTTAATGATGGAGAAGCTTTTAATGATGCATCTTTTACATCACCTGCTTTATCACCAAAAATAGCACGTAATAATTTTTCTTCTGGAGTTGGATCAGATTCTCCTTTTGGTGTAATTTTACCAATCAAGATATCACCTGGGTTCACTTCTGCTCCAATTCTAATCATTCCGTTTTCATCTAAATCTTTTGTAGCTTCTTCAGAAACGTTAGGAATATCATTAGTTAACTCTTCAGTTCCTAATTTTGTATCTCTTACGTCTAAAGAATACTCATCAATATGTATAGATGTAAATATATCTTCACGAACAACTTTTTCTGAAATTACAATTGCATCCTCAAAATTATACCCTTTCCAAGGCATAAAGGCTACTTTCATATTTCTTCCTAAAGCTAATTCTCCTTTTTGTGTAGCATAACCTTCACAAAGAACTTGTCCTTCTTCTACTCTATCACCTTTTTCTACAATAGGTTTTAGGTTGATGTTTGTTCCTTGATTGGTTTTTCTAAATTTAATTAAGTTATAAGATACTTCATCAGATTCAAAACTTACTAGTTTTTCTTCTTCAGATCTATCATACTTAATTGTAATTTTATTAGCATCTACATAAGTTACCTCTCCGGCTCCTTCTGCATTGATTAAGATACGAGAATCTTTTGCAACTCTACGCTCTAAACCTGTACCTACAATAGGAGATTCTGGTCTTAATAATGGTACTGCTTGACGCATCATGTTAGATCCCATCAAAGCTCTATTGGCATCATCATGTTCCAAGAAAGGAATTAAAGATGCTGAAATTGAAGCAATTTGATTAGGAGCAACATCCATATAATCAATAGCATCTGGCCCAACAACTGGGAAATCACCACCTTCACGAGCAATCACTCTTTCAGCGATAAAACTTCCATCCTCATTTAATTCTAAGTTAGATTGAGCAAATTTCATTCCCTCTTCTTCCTCAGCACTTAAATAGGTAGGTTCTACTGTTTCTACAACACCATCATTAACTTTTCTATATGGAGTCTCAATAAACCCTAAGTTGTTCACTTTTGCAAAAACAGAAAGTGAAGAAATTAAACCAATATTTGGTCCCTCTGGAGTTTCAATTGGACATAAACGACCATAGTGAGTATAGTGAACATCACGTACCTCAAAACCTGCTCTTTCTCTTGATAAACCACCTGGTCCAAGTGCAGATAATCTACGCTTATGTGTAATCTCTGCTAATGGATTTGTTTGATCCATAAACTGAGATAACTGGTTGGTACCAAAGAATGAGTTAATTACAGATGATAACGTTTTAGCATTAATCAAATCGATAGGTGTAAACACCTCGTTGTCACGTACATTCATACGTTCACGAATGGTTCTAGCCATACGAGCTAAACCAACACCAAACTGGCCTGCTAGTTGTTCACCAACAGTTCTTACACGTCTGTTAGATAAGTGATCAATATCATCTACCTCTGCTTTAGAGTTGATTAACTCAATTAAATATTTAATAATAGTTATAATATCTAATTTGGTTAAAACTTTTTGATCAATAGGTTCATTTAACTGAAGTTTAGTGTTCATTCTAAAACGACCAACTTCCCCTAAATTATATCTTTGTTCAGAAAAGAATAACTTATCTATAATACCTCTTGCAGTCTCTTCATCTGGCGGTTCTGCATTACGTAATTGTCTATAAATATGTTCTACTGCTTCTTTTTCTGAATTGGTAGGATCTTTTTGTAGTGTATTATGAATTATAGCATAATCTGCCATATCGTTATCTTCTTTATGAAGTAAAACGGTTTTAGCACCTGCATCAATTATTTCATCAATATGTTCTTTATCTAAAATAGTATCACGATCAAAAATTATTTCATTTCTTTCGATTGATACAACTTCACCAGTATCTTCATCCACAAAATCTTCATGCCAAGTTTTTAAAACTCTAGCTGCTAATTTGCGACCTAATACTTTTTTTAATCCAGCTTTAGATACCTTTACTTCTTCAGCAAGGTCAAAAATCTCTAAAATATCTTTATCTCTTTCAAAACCAATAGCTCTGAATAATGTTGTAACTGGTAATTTTTTCTTTCTATCAATATAAGCATACATTACTTGATTGATATCGGTAGCAAATTCTATCCAAGAACCTTTAAAAGGAATTACCCTAGCAGAATATAATTTTGTACCGTTTGCATGGAAAGACTGTCCAAAGAATACACCTGGTGATCTGTGTAACTGAGAAACCACAACACGCTCTGCACCATTGATTACAAAGGTACCTGAGTTTGTCATGTAAGGAATTGTACCAAGATAAACATCTTGTACAATTGTTTCGAAATCTTCATGTTCTGGGTCTGTACAGTACAATTTAAGACGTGCTTTTAACGGCACACTGTGTGTAAGACCTCTTTCAATACATTCTTGTATTGAATATCTTGGCGGATCTACAAAGTAGTCTAAAAATTCTAATACAAATTGATTTCTTGTATCTGTAATTGGAAAGTTATCCATGAAGGTTTTGTACAAACCTTCTTCACCTCTTTCTTCTGCCTTTGTTTGAAGTTGGAAAAAATCTTGAAAAGATTTTACCTGAATATCCAAAAAGTCTGGATATTCCTTAATCATTTGAGAAGTAGCGAAGTTGATTCTTTCAGTAGTGTTTTTCGTTGCCAAAAGAGAGTATTTTTTTGATTAAAAATCTAAATTAAAATAAAAAACGAATATATACACAAAATGGTTTAGGTCTAAAAACGTTAGTTCTTAGTACCTAAACCTAAATTTGTTTTCCCGTTACGTTCTTCACGTACTCGGGATATGTAGCTTACTTAAGCTCTACCTCAGCTCCAGCTTCTTCTAAAGATTTTTTAAGACCTTCAGCCTCATCTTTAGAGATACCTTCTTTTACTGCTGCAGGAGCACTATCTACAATACCTTTAGCTTCTTTTAAACCTAATCCAGTTAATTCTTTAACTAATTTTACAACTGCTAATTTAGAACTTCCTGCTGCTGTTAAGATAACGTCAAATTCTGTTTTCTCATCTGCTGCATCATCTCCTCCTGCTGCTGGTCCTGCTACTGCTACTGCTGCTGCTGCTGGCTCAATACCATACTCATCTTTTAAAATAGTAGCTAATTCATTAACTTCTTTTACTGTTAAGTTAACTAATTGCTCTGCGAAATCTTTTAATTCTGCCATTTTAATTGTTTTTAAAATTTTGTTTTATTATAGTTTATTTGTGCGCGTAATTATTTTTCAGATAATGTTTTGATAATACCTGAAAGTGTTTGTCCACCTGATTGTAATGCTGAAATAACATTTTTAGCAGGAGACTGTAATAATCCAATGATTTCTCCAATAAGTTCTTCTCTAGATTTAATATCTACTAAAGCATCTAATTGATCATCACCAATGTAAACAGATTCTTCTGCAAATGCACCTTTTAAAATAGGTCTATCTTTAGTTTTCTTTCTGAATTCTTTGATTAATTTAGCTGGAGCATTTGCTGCTTCAGAAATCATCATTGATGTATTACCTTTTAATACTGATGGTAAGTCTCCAAATTCTTTATCTGAAGCTTCCATTGCTTTTGCAAGTAATGTATTTTTAACAACTGATAACTGAACACCTGCTTTAAAACATGCTCTACGTAAGTTAGAGGTAGTTTGTGCATCTAATCCAGAAATATCTGCTAAATATAACGTATTTGTATCTGCTAATACTGCTGTTAAATCTTGTATTACTTGTGATTTCTCTTCTCTAGTCATAATTATAAGTTTTAACGTATTAAACAGCTTTTACATCAACAGCAATACTAGGACTCATAGTACTAGACATAAAAACGCTTTTTACATACGTTCCTTTTGCAGTTGTTGGTTTCAATTTAATGATAGTTTGTATTAACTCGTTTGCATTTTCTTCAATTTTCTTAGCATCAAAAGATACTTTTCCAATTGCTGCATGAACGATACCCGTTTTATCAACTTTAAAATCGATTTTACCAGCTTTTACATCTGTAACAGCTTTTGCAACATCCATTGTTACTGTACCTGTTTTTGGGTTTGGCATTAAACCTCTAGGACCTAAAATTCTTCCTAAAGGACCTAATTTACCCATTACACTAGGCATTGTAATAATTACGTCTACATCTGTCCATCCTCCTTTAATCTTTTGAAGGTACTCATCTAACCCAACATAATCTGCACCTGCTGCTGTAGCTTCTGCTTCTTTATCTGGTGTTACTAATGCTAAAACTTTTACATCTTTTCCTGTTCCGTGAGGTAATGTTACAACTCCACGAACCATTTGATTTGCTTTACGAGGATCTACTCCTAAACGTATAGCTAGATCTACTGATGCATCAAACTTTACATTAGTAATGTCTTTGACTAGCGCTGAAGCTGCTGCTAAATCATAAGATTTAGAGCTGTCTACCTTTGCGTAAGCTTCTTTTTGCTTTTTTGTTAATTTTGCCATTTTACTACTTTTTATAAAGTTTATGCTGGTGCATCTCCTTTTACTGTTAATCCCATAGAACGTGCTGTACCTGCAATCATACGCATTGCTGAAGAAATTTCAAAGGCATTTAAATCTACCATTTTGTCTTCTGCGATCGTTTTAATTTGATCCCAAGTAACTGATGCTACTTTCTTTCTGTTTGGTTCTCCTGAACCTTTTTTAATTTTGGCCGCTTCTAGTAACTGAACTGCTGCAGGAGGAGTTTTTACAAGAAAATCAAATGATTTATCTTTGAAAACAGTAATAACAACAGGTAAAACTTTACCTTGTTTGTCTTGCGTTCTTGCATTAAACTGTTTACAGAACTCCATAATGTTAACACCAGCAGCTCCTAAAGCAGGTCCAACCGGCGGCGATGGATTCGCTGCGCCTCCCTTTACTTGTAACTTAACTACTTTACTAACTTCTTTTGCCATTTTAAAAATGTTTAATGATTTATTTTAAGTTGGAAGCCAAAAAATAAATCGATATCAATATATATTTGTGTAACAATTATATCTTTTCTACTTGCATATAACTTAATTCTAATGGTGTTTTTCTTCCGAATATTTTTACCATTACTTCAAGTTTACGCTTTTCTTCGTTTACTTTCTCTATAGTTCCATCAAATCCATTAAAAGGACCATCTACAACTTTTACAGTTTCACCTACATTAAAAGGAATTGCAATGTTTTCATCTTGTACAGATAATTCATCAACCTTCCCTAACATTCTGTTAACTTCTGCTTTACGCATAGGAACAGGCTCACCACCTTTTACTTCTCCTAAAAACCCGATAACACCAGTGATTCCTTTTATTACGTGAGGTACTTCTCCAGAAAGGTTTGCCTCAACCATAATATAACCAGGAAAGTATACTCTTTCTCTATTTACTTTTTTTCCATTTCTAATCTGAATAACTTTTTCAGTTGGCACGATTACTTGACTAACATAATCAGATAATCCTACTCTAGAAATTTCAGTTTCAATATAAGCTTTTACTTTATTTTCTTGTCCTCCAATGGCTCTAACAACATACCACTTCATTACTGAATCAGCTGCCATAATTAGTTAGATTTAAACATTCCAAAAAAGTTATCTAATCCTGTCTGAAAAACATAATCTATACCAGCGACTGCTAATGCGAATACAATTGTAAAAACAGCGACAGTTACCGTTGTTTTTTGAGCATCCTCTTTAGAGATCCAAGTCATGTGGTTACTTAATTCGTCAAAAGAATCTTTGATATATTGTATAAAGTTCATTTTACTTTTATGTTTTATTGCACGGGCGGAGAGATTCGAACTCCCGACAGCTGGTTTTGGAGACCAGTGCTCTACCGCTGAACTACGCCCGTATTTTATTCATTATTAAAGGCGTTCCGTTAGAAACGGAACACCCTTAGAATTTATTTATCAAACTAATAAATCTTAGTCTAATAATTCAGTTACCTGACCAGCTCCAACTGTTCTACCTCCTTCACGGATAGCGAAACGTAAACCAACATTTAATGCGATTGGCTGAATTAAGTCAACTGTAATTGTTAAGTTATCTCCTGGCATTACCATTTCAACACCTTCTGGTAAATTAATAGTACCTGTTACATCTGTAGTTCTAACATAGAACTGAGGACGATAGTTGTTATGGAATGGAGTGTGACGACCACCTTCTTCTTTCTTAAGAACATAAACCTCAGCTTTAAACTTAGCATGTGGAGTTACAGAACCTGGTTTACAGATTACCATTCCTCTTTTTATGTCTTCTTTTGCAATACCTCTTAATAAGATACCTGCATTATCTCCTGCCTCACCTCTATCTAAGATTTGACGAAACATTTCAATACCAGTAATAGTAGAAGTCATTTTCTCAGCTCCCATACCAATAATATCTACTACATCTCCTGTATTAGCAATACCAGTCTCAATACGACCAGTTGCAACAGTACCACGTCCAGTAATAGAGAATACATCCTCAACTGGCATTAAGAAATCTTTATCAACTTCTCTTAAAGGCTCTTCAATCCAAGCATCAACCGCTTCCATTAATTCTAAAACAGTATCAACCCATTTTTGCTCACCATTAAGTGCACCTAATGCAGAACCAGCAATTACAGGTCCATTATCACCATCATACTCATAGAAAGAAAGTAATTCTCTTACTTCCATATCTACTAATTCGATTAATTCTTCATCATCAACCATATCCACTTTATTCATGAATACAACGATACGAGGAATACCAACCTGACGACCTAATAAGATATGCTCTCTAGTTTGAGGCATTGGTCCATCTGTAGCAGCAACAACTAAAATTGCACCGTCCATTTGAGCAGCACCCGTTACCATATTCTTCACATAATCCGCGTGACCTGGACAGTCAACGTGAGCATAGTGACGATTAGCTGTTTGGTACTCTACATGTGAAGTATTAATTGTAATACCTCTTTCTTTTTCTTCTGGTGCGTTATCGATCTGATCGAAAGATCTAGCTTCAGAGAATCCTGCATCAGCTAATACTTTAGTAATAGCCGCAGTTAATGTAGTCTTACCGTGATCTACGTGTCCGATAGTACCAATGTTTAAGTGTGGTTTCGAACGGTCAAAATTTGCTTTTGCCATGATTCTTAATTTTAATTCTTTAGTTTAAATATATTTAGTGTGTAATACTTTTTAAATTGAGCCAGCGATGGGACTTGAACCCACGACCTCATCCCTACCAAGGATGCGCTCTACCAACTGAGCTACACCGGCTTGCTGGTAATTTTGAGCGAAAGACCGGGTTCGAACCGGCGACATTCAGCTTGGAAGGCTGACGCTCTACCAACTGAGCTACTTTCGCAATAATATGTAAATTGTGGGGAGAGCAGGATTCGAACCTGCGAAGACGTAGTCAACGGAGTTACAGTCCGTCCTCGTTGGCCGCTTGAGTATCTCCCCTTTAATTTACTATTTCAATGAACTTTAAAATTACCCGCGTAATTTTTGTTTTTCTTGAGCCGATGGAGGGACTCGAACCCACGACCTGCTGATTACAAATCAGCTGCTCTAGCCAGCTGAGCTACATCGGCTTTTGCTATAAAAAAGCAACCCGCTATTTCTAACGGATTGCAAATGTACAAAGTTTTTTTACTTTTCAAAACTTTTTTAAATCTTTTTTTACTTTTTTTTGAAATTTTATGAAGTTATAGAGTCTCTATGCTTTTCTTTAGATCTTTTTAACTGTCTTTTTAAGTTGTCTACAGCAGCATTAATGCCTTCTTCGAAGGTTTTTGCTTCTCTTTTTATAATCAACTCGCTTCCTGGAATATTTATTTTAACTTCGGTTATTTTATTTTCTTTATCACTAGTATTTATAACTTTTAGAAAAACTTCTGCGTCAACTATTTTATCATGAAATTTTGTTAATGTTAACACTTTTTCATCTACATATGCTATAAGTTCCTTATCTGCATTAAAATTTACTGATTGCGTGAATACTTTCATACATTACTGTTTTTTATGGCTCCTAGGGTGAGCCTGATTATATACTTTTTTTATAACATCAAGACTATTTTGCGTATAGACTTGAGTTGAAGCTAAAGAAGAATGCCCTAACAACTCCTTAACCGAATTTAAATCTGCCCCTTCATTTAACAAATGTGTTGCGAAAGAATGCCTTAATATGTGTGGGCTTTTTTTCTCTTTCGAAGAGACTTTACTAAAGTAAGTATTAATAATTCTGTAAACAAGAGTTTCATAAATTTTATTTCCTTTTTCGGTTATAAAAAACACTTCTAAACCTTTGTTATAATGCTTCTTTAATTCTTGATAGCTCATTACCGTTTGAACTACAGAACTTAATAAAGGTACAAAACGTTCTTTATTTCTTTTTCCTAATACCTTTATTGTCTTATCTGACAAACTAACGTCTCTTTCTTTTATATTAATTAACTCTGTTCTTCTAATACCTGTTGAATAAAATAATTCTACAATTAATTTATTTCGTACAGATATAAACTCGCTATCTTCTTCTACTTCTATTTGATTTATTACAGCATTAATTTCTTTTGACGTAAAAGGTACTTGTACTTTTTTTTCTGTTTTTAAAGCTTTATGTTTAGAAAGTGGATTTCCTTCTATTTGTTTTGTTTTCTGTAAAAATTTATAAAAGGATTTTAAAGTGCTAACTTTTCTATTAATAGTTCTGTTTGCTATTTTAGAATCTACCAAACTAACAATCCAACTTCTTATTTGTGGATAATGAACTTCTAATAGATTATCTTGAGCATATTCTGTTTCTAAGAAATCTCTAAATGATGTTAAATCGTTTTTATACGCCGTAATTGTATGTACAGAATATTTTTTTTCTAAAGACAGGTATTCTAAAAATGACGCAATCAAATTATTAGTTGTTAGTTGTTAGTTGTTAGTAAAACTACAAAATATTAAACATAAAAAACCCGTATTGAAAATTCAATACGGGTTTTATTTCTAAAATAAGTTATTTCTAACCTACTTCTTCTTGTGTTCTTAATTTCTGAACGTAAGAAGCTTTAATTCTTTGAGCTCTGTTTGCTACAGAAGGTTTTGTGAAGTTCTTTCTTGCACGTAAGTTTTTCATCGTTTTTGTACGATCAAATTTTCTTTTGTAACGTTTTAAAGCTCTATCTATATTTTCTCCTTCTTTAATTGGTATAATTAACATAAGTTGGCACCTCCCTTCATAGTATCTTTATATTTTTGAATAGTATTTAAACTATTGGTTTTATTTTTTGGACTGCAAAGGTAATTACAAATTATGAATTGACAATTAGTTATTCGATTATATTTTAAATATGCTGTTTGCGTTAGGGATTGAAACGGCATCCTTTTTGTTTTTCTACAAAAAGATATAGTGTAAAGCCCGACCTTTTTAGGTAACGCTATAAAAAAATGTTCAGTGTTCAGTGTTAAAAACTAAAAAAATATTGGTTTAAACGCTTAATAACCTTGGCACTTTTAAACCTTAATACTAAGTAGCAGGTTTGTACTCTTTACCGTCGATAACCATTTTAGCGATAATTTCTTTTAAAATTTCTGAGGTTCCTCCACCTATTGGCCCTAACCTACTATCTCTAAGTAAACGTGCCATTGGGTACTCTTCCATATAACCATAACCGCCTAACATTTGTAGTGCATCGTAAATAACTTCGTCTGCCATTTTTGTAGATAGTAATTTGGCCATACTTGCTTCTTTTACCACATACTGACCATCGTCTAAGCGTTTTGTAATTGAATAGTTGTATTCTTTACACATATCTACTCTACTTGCAATCTCTGCTATTTTATGTCTTAATACCTGAAAATTATCTAGCGTTTTACCAAATGCTACACGTTCTTGCATATAATTTAAGGCATAGTCCATTGCAAATTCTGCTCTAGCATGTGCATTAACTGCCATTACCAATCTTTCTAATGCAAAATGTTGCATTATATACGGAAATCCTTTTCCTTCTTCTCCTAATAAATTAGTTGCCGGAATTTCTACATTATCAAAGGCTATTTCTGCCGTATCTGAGGCTTTCCATCCTAATTTTTTTAACATTGTTGATGAAATTCCTTTTAAATTTCTATCAACTACAAAAAGACTGATTCCTTTGTATTTTTCTGAAGGGTCTGTTTTTGCTGCAACTATTAAATAATCTGAAAGAACTCCGTTTGTTATAAATGTTTTTGAACCATTTAAAATATACTTATCCCCTTTTTTAATTGCTGTAGAACGTAAACCTGCAACATCTGATCCTCCAAAAGGTTCTGTAATACACAAACAGCCAATCATATCACCCTCTACACTTGGTGTTAAATATTTATTTTTGATAAAATCATCACCTTCTTTTGTTAAATGTGTCATTGCTAAATATGCATGTGCCCACATTGCTGCTGCAAAACCACCTGAATTAACTTTCTGTAATTCTTCTAAAAAGATAATTGTATAAAATAAATCTAAATTTAAACCACCATGTTCTTCTGGTGTGTTTAAACCGAAATAGCCCATTTCTCCGAATTTTTTCCAGATAAAACGTTCTATACTACCTTCTTTTTCCCATTTATCGACATGAGGAACTACTTCTTTTTTCAAAAACTCTTTAAAACTTGCACGAAACGCTTCGTGCTCTTCAGTAAAATACATACTGTTCATAAGCCAATAAATGTGTTTGTTGTTGTTATTCAGCCATCAAATATAACACTATTCTATCATACTTTTCTAAAGGAAAATCTTTGATATTTTTTAATTCTGAAATATCTTGAAGTTCAGCGACTTCATCTCTGTATTCAAAAATCTTTTTACAAAGCTGATAATCTATATATGGATTCTTTAATAACACTTTGAAGGTGACTGTGTTTACATTTATTTTTTTTATGACTGGCTTATCAATTATTTTAAACGTTGATAATACTTTTTCCGCCACTTCTTTTTCTAACCCCCAAACTTCATATAATTGCGCATTTAAAGAAAAACCTTGTAATTTGTTGCGGTACTTTATAATACGTTCTGAAAAAGCTGCACCAATACCACTAATGGTTTTAAAATCTTCTGCTGTGGCTTTATTGATATCTGTAGTTGAAACTTCCTTTACCTCCTTTTTGTAATAAGCTTGCTTTGTTCTTTGCAATGACAAATTTGAGTTTTGTTTTACAACCCAATCTGGAAATTTAAAATAAGGAGATATTTTATTTAATAAGGAATCTGAAACTTTGGTTATTTTTTGAAACTCTTTGTTAGAATTGACAAATTGATTTGTTTTTCTAAATCTAAACAACCTATCTATTTCATCGATAGACATGCCCAATTGCTCTCCTTTATAATCGGTAATATAATTAGGATTAAAAGGATAAATTTTTGGTTTTCTGTTTTCTATTTCAACAGCCCTAAGACTATCTATTTGTTGATGAAACGACAAAACTTGAGAAGAATTTAAATCTATTTTATCTTTTACTGAGAAATCTCCAAAAAAAATTATTAACTGTAAAACAATAATACATATTGCTAAAAAGAAAACCCCATTTCTTTGGCTTTTGTTGTACCAGAAATGGGATTTAAATATTTTCATAAAAGTTTATTATGCTTTTCTAGATTTTATAGCATCCATATATTTATTTAACTCTCCTTTTACCTTAGGCGCAAGAATAATTAAACCAATCATATTAGGCACCATCATTGCAAATACCATTGCATCTGAGAACCCAATTACAGATCCTAAACTTGCTGCAGCACCCACTACAACAAAAATACAAAAGATAATTTTATAGGTATACTCCATTTTTTTAGATCTTCCGAATAAAAACACCCAACCTTGAAAACCGTAGTAAGACCAAGAAATCATAGAACTAAAAGCAAATAATACTACTGCAACCGTTAATACATAAGGAAACCAAGAAATTGCAGATTCAAAAGCACCTGATGTTAATAAAATTGCTTGTGCATCGTTTAAAGAAGCATTTTCTGCTGCTACGTTACCTGTTATAATCAACACTAAAGCTGTCATAGTACAAACTACAACCGTATCTATAAATGGCTCTAATAAAGCAACCATACCTTCACTTGCTGCGTATTTTGTTTTTACTGCTGAGTGTGCAATAGATGCAGAACCAATACCTGCTTCATTAGAAAAAGCAGCTCTTCTAAATCCTTGTACTAAAACTCCAACTGCCCCACCAGCAACTCCTTCTGGACTAAAAGCTCCGTAAAATATTTGAGAAAAAGCATCTCCAATCATATCATAATTAACAAAAATCACAAATAAAGAGGCCGCTACATAGATTGCTACCATAAAAGGAACAATTTTATCGGTTACTTTTGCTATTTTTTTAATTCCTCCAATAATTACAATTCCTACAAGAATTGCCATTACCAATCCAAACAACCAACCTTTACCTACTAAAAATGATTCTGAACCACCTGTAATGTTTTGTACTAATTGAAACGCTTGATTTACTTGAAACATGTTTCCTCCTCCAAAAGAACCACCAATTACAAAAATGGCAAACAAGGTTGCTAATATTTTCCCTAAAGTTTTATTTTTCATCCCTTTAGTTAAATAATACATAGGCCCACCATAAACGGTTCCGTCCTCCTCAATATCTCTATATTTTACACCTAGTGTACATTCTACAAACTTAGACGACATCCCTAAAAAACCTGCAACAATCATCCAAAAAGTAGCTCCCGCACCACCAATAGAAACCGCAATTGCAACTCCTGCAATATTACCCAAACCTACTGTTGCAGATAAAGCTGCTGTTAATGCCTGAAAATGAGAAACCTCACCTGAATGCCCTTCTATTCTTATGGTATCTGGATTATCTTCTTCATCTGTAAATTGAGATTTAGCAATTTCTACATTATGATCTACCCTGTCTTCTAAGTCATCATACTCTCCTCTAACAATATTTATAGAGGTAAAAAAGCCTTTAAAATTTATAAAATTAAAATAAACAGTAAAATATAAGGCTCCTAAAATTAGCGGAAATAATACCCAGTAAATACTTACATTATCTGTAAATGGAATTTGATAAAAAATGAAATTAACAAACCAGCCTGTTGCATTACCAAATGCTTCATCAATTTGTTGATCTAGACCTTTTTCTTGAGCAGATGTTAACATTGGTATTGCTAATAAAAGCAACGAAAGGAGTTTTTTATTCATAATTTTCTATTGTTAGTTTTTCAATTAATACGCTGCAATATCCTAAAAAATTGCTCTTTTGACAACTTTTAATCGTTAAATGTGATTTTTACATTATGATATCCTTAAATTTCCGTAAATCTTCTTTAAAAGATTTCGGATAAAACTCTAATACTTTATTTGTTTTTGATAAATCGAAACCTGTTTTTGCAGGTCTTGGAGCAGTTTGATTTAAGGTAGATGTTGATATTGGTTTTATTAAATTTTTATCTAGTTTAAAAGTATCTGCAATTTCTTGCGCTATCTCATAAACACTTAATAATTGGTTTGATGAGATGTTAAAAATACCGGTTGCCTTTTTATCCATAGACAATTTACACGCTAAAGCTAAGTCATCTACATAAGTTGGTGTTCTAAATTGATCGTCTACAATAGTAATTTCCTTACCTTGTTCTAACATACTTTTTACCCAAAGTACAATATTACTTCTACTCATATCAAAAACTTTTCCGTATACCAAAATGGTTCTTAAAACGGTATAATCTATTTTTGTTTTTAATAAAAGTTCTTCTGATTTCAATTTTGATAATCCATAATAACTTAAAGGGTTTGGTGTATCTGTTTCTTTATAATTCCCTTTTATTCCATCAAAAATAAAATCTGTAGAAATATGAATTAAATGAGCATTTAATTTCTCTGAAACTTCAGACAACCATTTAACTACAGTTATATTTAATAAATCACAAGCCTCTTTTTGGTTTTCACAATCATCAACCTGCGTCATTGCTGCCGTATTAATAATAAAATCTGGCTGAATCTCTAGCAATGCTTTTTTAAGTTGATCTTCTTCTGTGATATCTATAGAAACATAAGAAAAATCAGTTCTACCACTTCTATTTTCTCCTCTAGAAAAACCAAAAACTTGATACGTTTCTTTTTCTTTAAGTAATAAACTTAATAAAGACTGACCTAACAATCCGTTACTCCCTGTAATCACTACTTTATTCATAAATAAATAGATTCTTTGTTTTATATTTTATAATACTGTTGATTCTAAACATATATTTTATCAAAAATATCATTGCATAAAAAAGCCAATGCTTGCCACATTGGTTTTTGTAATCTTAAAATAATTCTCTTAATTTTATAATTTGCTTTGGCCTACCTAAAACTATTAAATGTGATCCTTCAATTAATTTACAATCTGCTTCAGGATTTATAATATATTCTTTATTAGGTCCAATAAAACCAATAACGGTACAGCCTGTTTGCCTTCTTAAATCTAAATGCAAGAGTGTTTTATTAATATATTTTTTTGGCAAATCATCTACCGCTACTTCCTCTAAATTTGCTGTTGTTTCTCCTTCTATTGTTAACCTATCTACAAACTCTATAACATCTGGTGTAGTTACCAAAGAAGCCATATGATCTCCTCCTAACTTATCTGGCATAATTACATTACTTGCACCAGCTATTTTTAATTTACTATAAGAAGACTCATTAGAAGCTCTACTTATCACCTTACAGTCTTTATTTAATTGACTTGCTGTTAAAACCACAAATAAATTATTAGCATCAGATGGTAGTGCAGTAATTAAAAAAGCTGCACTTTCTATACCTGCCTTTAATAAGGTTTCATCTAAAGTAGCATCTCCATTAATATTTAAAACCTCTGCTGCATCTAAAATTTCTGTTCTTTCCTTATTTTTCTCAACAACAACAAAGTCTTTGTTATAATTTTTTAATTTTAAAATTGCTTGCTTCCCATTTCTTCCATATCCGCAAACAATGGTATGTCCTTTTAAATTGGCTATTTTTTTCTCCACTTTTTTGTGCTTAAAATGTTCAAATAATTTACCGCTAACTAAATACTCTGAGAAGGCCGAAATTGCATACCCAAAAACAGTAATACTGGTTAAAATTAAAAAAATTGTAAAAACTTTTTCTTCTGGAGAAAAAGGTCTTAACTCACCAAAACCAACGGTGGTTACCGTAATTACGGTCATATACAAGGCATCTATAAAAGAATAATGAGAAAGCCCCATATACCCTATTGTACCAATCGATAAAATAGTAACAACTAATAATAACGTTTTATTTATTTTAGATTCTAATACATTTATCTTCATATATTATAAGTCAAAAACAGAACTTCTTTTGGTATACACCATATCTTTTAATTTTAATAAAAAAGCCAATGTTAAATAAAATCCAAAAGACAGGCCTACTGTAAAAAAAGTAACATAAATAAAAAACAAACGCACATTTAAAGCCCTCATTCCTATTCTATCAGCTAATCTCGAAGAAACATGAAACCCATTTCTCTCAAAAAAATGTCTAATATTATCTATCATTTATATTGTAATAATTAGATGCAAGATACTATTTTATGGTTTGATAACAACATTTTTTAATTCTCACTTTTAAGGAAACCTTATTTTTATAAAAAGTTTAATACTAAAAGCATTATACAATCGTCCTTAAATTAAAATTGGTTTCTTTAACTTTGCTTTTTTCCAAAAAAAAACATCTCATTTGAAAGACCAAGAATATATAGAAGTGTACGGAGCTAGAGCTCATAACTTAAAAAATATTGATGTAAAAATTCCTCGCGAAAAACTAGTTGTAATCACTGGTTTAAGCGGAAGCGGAAAATCTTCTTTAGCTTTTGACACCATTTATGCAGAAGGACAAAGACGTTATATTGAAACTTTTTCTGCCTATGCGCGTCAGTTTTTAGGTGGACTAGAGCGACCTGATGTTGATAAAATTGATGGCCTTTCGCCTGTAATTTCTATAGAACAGAAAACAACTAATAAAAGC
This sequence comes from Polaribacter staleyi, assembly GCF_038024045.1. Classification (NCBI taxonomy): domain Bacteria; kingdom Pseudomonadati; phylum Bacteroidota; class Flavobacteriia; order Flavobacteriales; family Flavobacteriaceae; genus Polaribacter; species Polaribacter staleyi. The sequence goes on from NZ_CP150665.1 coordinate 1,359,059, forward strand.
CCTCGATCTACAGTAGGTACAATAACAGAAATTTATGATTTTTTAAGATTATTATTTGCAAGAGCTGCTGATGCTTACTCTTATAATACAGGAGAAAAAATGGTAAGTTATTCTGATGAGCAAATAAAACAGCTTATTTTATCTGATTTTGCTGATAAAAAAACAGCCATTTTAGCCCCCTTAATTAAATCTAGAAAAGGGCATTATCGCGAACTTTTTGAACAAATTTCTAAACAAGGTTTTTTACGTGTTCGTGTAGATGGAGAAATAAAAGAGATTGAAAAAGGAATGCGTTTAGACAGGTATAAAACGCATGATATTGAAGTTGTAATAGATAGGCTTCTTATTAATGAATCTGCAGAAAAACGTTTAGAAGAAACTATAAAAACAGCATTGTATTCTGGAAACAACATTATGATGGTTATTGATATTGATGACAATGAACCTCGTTATTTTAGTAGAGAATTAATGTGTCCTACAACCGGAATAGCCTATCCGAATCCAGAACCAAATACCTTTTCTTTTAACTCTCCAAAAGGCGCTTGCAATAAATGTAATGGCCTAGGAATTACTAATGTTATTAACCTAGAAAAAGTAATTCCAGACACCACTATTTCCATACAAAACGGAGGAATTATCCCGTTAGGAGAACAAAAAAATAGCTGGATTTTTAAACAGTTAGAAAATATTGCAGAACGCTATAAATTCAAATTAACAGACCCTATAAAAAACATTCCTAAAGAAGCTTTAGATATTATTCTAAATGGCGGAAATGAATCTTTTGAAATTGAATCTAAAACCGTTGGCGTTACAAGAAATTATAAAATTGATTTTGAAGGAATTATTTCTTTTATAGAAAATCAATATGCCAATGCAGAAAGCACAACCATAAAACGTTGGGCAAAAGGTTTTATGGATGAAGTTTCTTGTACTACTTGCGGTGGCAAAAGATTAAAAAAAGAAGCTCTTCATTTTAAAATTACAGATAAAAACATTAGTGATTTAGCCCAAATGGATGCTTCTGAATTGGCTAAATGGTTTAAAAATATAGAAAAAGAGTTATCAAAAAAGCAACTCATAATTGCCGCTGAAATCTTAAAAGAGATTAGAACTCGAATTCAGTTTTTATTAGATGTCGGTTTAGATTATTTAACATTAGACAGAACATCAAAATCACTTTCTGGTGGAGAAGCACAAAGAATTCGTTTGGCAACTCAAATTGGATCGCAATTAGTTGGTGTACTTTATATTTTAGATGAACCAAGTATTGGATTACATCAACGAGACAATCAAAAATTAATTGATTCTTTAGTTAAATTAAGAGATATTGGAAATTCTGTTTTAGTTGTAGAACACGACAAGGACATGATGGAGCATGCCGATTTTGTTTTTGATATCGGTCCTGGAGCTGGTAGACATGGAGGAGAAATAGTAAGTGCTGGAACTTTTGAAGATCTAAAAAAACAAAACACTTTAACTGCAGACTACCTAACCGGAAGAAAAGAAATTGCGGTTCTTAAAACCCGTAGAAAAGGAAATGGAAAATTTATCAAACTAAAAGGAGCCACCGGAAATAATTTAAAAAATGTTTCTGTAGAATTTCCTCTCGGAAAAATGATTTGTGTTACCGGAGTTTCGGGCAGTGGAAAATCTACCTTAATAAACGAAACTCTTTACCCAATATTAAACGCACATATATATAGAGGTGTAAAAAAACCAATGCCTTATAAAAAAATTGAAGGTTTAGAGCATGTAGATAAGGTAATTGATATTGATCAATCTCCCATTGGAAGAACCCCTCGTTCCAACCCAGCAACTTACACAGGTACTTTTGGTGAAATTAGAAGCTTATTTGCAAAAACTCCAGAAGCTGCAATTCGTGGATACAAACCTGGTCGATTTTCTTTTAATGTAAAAGGAGGTCGTTGCGAGACTTGCCAAGGTGGTGGAGTACGAGTTATAGAAATGAACTTTTTACCTGATGTACAAGTAGAATGCGAAACCTGCCAAGGAAAACGCTTTAATAGAGAAACTTTAGAGATTCGTTACAAAGGGAAATCAATTTCTGATATTTTAGATATGACTATTGAAGATGCCACGAATTTCTTTGAGAATATTCCTAAAATTCACCGAAAGTTAAAAACAATAAAAGATGTTGGTTTAGGCTACATAACACTTGGACAACAATCTACTACACTTTCGGGTGGTGAAGCTCAACGTATAAAATTAGCATCAGAATTATCTAAAAGAGATACCGGTAATACCTTTTACATTTTAGATGAACCTACCACCGGACTTCATTTTGAAGACATTAGAGTTTTAATGGATGTACTAAATAAACTAGCAGACAAAGGAAATACAGTATTAATTATTGAGCATAATTTAGATGTTGTAAAATTAGCCGATTATATTATTGATGTTGGTATGGAAGGCGGTAAAAAAGGTGGTAAAATTTTATGTACAGGAACTCCAGAAGAAGTTGCACAACATAAAACAAGTTATACCGCTAAGTTTTTAAAAAAAGAATTAAGTTAAAATTATCACATTGCAAGCATTCGAAATGTAGAAAAAGAAGTATTTTAGCAAGCTTTCTTTTTTACAAGCAATTAAATAAAAATAAAAAATTACAGATATATGACAAGTGATGATAGAAAAATAAAAGAAAAATTAAAACCAAAAACTTGGAATGAAATAAAAACAAACGATTCTTGGGCTATTTTTAAAATAATGGCAGAATTTGTAGATGGGTATGAAAAACTAAGTAAAGTTGGCCCTTCTGTATCTATTTTTGGGTCTGCAAGAACAAAACCAGATAACCCACATTACATTTTAGCAGAAGAAATTGCATTCCAGCTTACACAACATGGCTACGGTGTAATAACTGGTGGTGGACCAGGAATTATGGAAGCAGGAAACAAAGGAGCTCATAGAGGAAAAGGAAGTTCTGTTGGGTTAAACATAGAACTCCCTTTTGAACAACATGACAACCCTTGGATTGACCCAGGAAAAAGTTTAGATTTTGACTACTTTTTTGTACGTAAAGTAATGTTTGTAAAATACTCTCAAGGTTTTGTTGTAATGCCAGGTGGTTTTGGTACTATGGATGAACTTTTTGAAGCAATTACTTTAATTCAAACGCATAAAATAGGTCGTTTTCCAATTATTTTAGTTGATAAAAAATTCTGGGGTGGTTTATTCGATTGGATAAAAAACACACTTTTAGAAGAAGGAAACATTAGTGAAAAGGACTTAAACTTATTTAGACTTGTAGATACTGCAGAAGAAGCAATAGAACACTTAGATAACTTCTACGACAAATACCAATTTAAACCAAATTTCTAAGAAATTAGAAAAACCTATATTTTTAATGTATTTTGCCTATTCAAAAAGATAGAATAGACAAAATACATTTTTTTGTTTTTTTAAAAATCTTAATTACAAATACAACAGCAAGAAAAACACTAAATAATCATTAAGATTTAATTGAAAAAAAGTTACTACATACTACTTCTTTGCTTTCTAGCATCTCCTTTTTTGTTTTCTCAACAGAATTCAATCAACATAAAATCTAAACTAGATGTAGAAAAAGACGAATTAAAAATTCAACAAGAAATTGTTTTTTACAATACCTCAGACTCAATTTTAACTAGTATTTATCTTCATAATTGGTCAAATAGCTACAGAGATAGAAAAACACCTTTATCTAAAAGGTTTATAAAAGACTTTAGAAAAGATTTATACTTTGCAAAAGAAAAAGAACTTGGTTCATCAACAATAAAAAGCATTTCTGTAGATTTTGAGAACGTTTATTTTAAAGAGGTAGATAAACAATCAGACATTATAGAAATAGATTTAGACAGACCTTTATACCCAAATTCAAAAATTACAATATCTGCTACCTATATTGTAAAAATACCAAGCGATCGTTTTACTAAATACGGCAAAACAAAAACAGGTTATCAACTTAGAAACTGGTACCTAACACCCGCTATTTACGATAAGGGTTGGCAACTTATGAGCAATCTAAACTTAGATGATTTATATGAAAAAGGCACTGATTTTAAAATCGAAATAGATGTACCAAAAGATTTTGTTGTAGAATCTAATTTGTATCAATATAAAATTGCAAAAGAAAACATTAATAATTACTATTTAGTTGGAAAAAATAAAACAGATGTAATTCTTGGCATTAACAAAACCAAACAACTAAAAACCTACAAAACAAAATCTGTTACCATACATACAGATGTTTTTTCAAAAGAATTAGATTACAATTTAACAACAAGCATCTTAAATAGAGAGTTACTTTTTATTCAAAAATATTTAGGAAAATACCCACATAAAGAAATTTATATTGATAAAGCTACCCAAAGTAAAAATAGAATCTATGGTTTAAATCAGTTACCAAATTTTTTACGCCCATTTTCTGATACTTTTAAATGGGACATGACCATGTTTAAAGCGCTAACAAAAAGATACATAGAAAACACACTCCTTTTAAATAAAAGAAAAGATTATTGGTTAATCGATGGAATACAAAACTATTTAATGATAGAATATGTAGAACAATTTTATCCAGAAATTAAACTTTTAGGCAACGCCTCTGATTCTTGGTTTTTAAAACGATTTAATGTTTCTAAATTAAATTTTAATGATAAATACCCTTTTGTATATCAATTTACAGCACGTAAATTTTTAGATCAAGCATTAAACACCTCTGCAGATTCTCTTTCTAACTTTAATAGACGAATTGTTAGCAAATACAAAGCTGGTTTAGGTTTTCGTTTCTTAAAAGGGTATTTAGGTGATAGTATTCTAAACCAAACAATTCAGGAATTCTATCAAAAAAATCAATTAAAAATTATTTCAAGTAACACATTTAATCAATTACTCTCTTCTAAAACAACTAAAAATTTAGATTGGTTTTTTAATGATTTTGTAAAAACAAATAAAAAGATAGACCATAAAATAGAAGACATCAACATTGAAGAAGACAGTATTTCTGTTACCATAAAAAACAAAAGAAATATAACTACACCATTGGCTATTTATGCACTAAAAGGCAAAGACATTAAAATTAAAAAATGGATTTCTGACATAGATAGTTCTAAAACTGTAAAGTTTAAAAAAGGTAATTATGACACCTTTGTTTTAAATTACGAAAACTTATATCCAGAATTAAATACGTTAAATAACTGGAAAACAATTGACAAAAAGATTTTTAACAAACCTGTTAAAGTTTCATTTCTAAAAGATATAAGCAGTCCAGACTACAATCAAATTTTTTATCAACCAGATGCAAACTATAATTTTTACAACGGTTTAATTCTTGGCGTAAAACTACACAACAAACCACTCATAAAAAGAAACTTTGAATTTAAAGTTGCTCCTTATTACGCTACAAAAAGTAATACCGTTATCGGAAGTTTTTCTTTATTGTATAATCAGTTTTTTGAAAAAACAAAAATCTATAAAGTTTCTTACGGCTTTGCCGGTGGCACCTCGGATTACGCACCAAACTTATCTTACAACTCTCTTATACCTTATGTAAACATTTTTTTTAAAAGAAAAACCCTAAGAGATGCAACCTCAGAATCTCTTAGAGCAAAATTAATTCATATCGAAAAAGAAATTGCTCCAGATGCCACAAAAACAGACCAAGATAGTTATAGTGTTTTAAGCCTAAGTTACAATTACTCTAACCCAGACATTATTAAAGAATTTAGATATAGTTTTAGTACCGAATTTGCTAAAAACTTTTCTAAAGCAGCATTAGATCTAAGATTTAGAACCTTAACATCAACAGACACTCAATTAGATTTTAGACTTTTTGCAGGTGTTTTTTTCAACAATAAAACCGAGGGAAATTATTTTAGTTTTGGTTTAGACAGAAGTAATGATTATCTATTTCAATTAAACTATTTAGGTCGATCTGAAAGCTCTGGTTTTTTTAGCCAACAATACATTATTACCGAAGGAGGTTTTAAATCTGTACTTCCAACAAGGTTTGCAAATCAGTTTATGGTTTCTAACAACTCTAGCATTGGTATATGGCGTTGGTTAGAAATTTATAACGATGTTGCTTTCTTAAAAAATAAAAAACAACCACTGTATTTTGCTTACGAAAACGGAGTTCGTTTTAACTTTGTACATGAGATCTTCGAAATCTACTTTCCTTTTTATTCTAACAATGGTTGGGAGGTATCTAAAGCCGCTTATCCACAAAAAATTAGGTTTTCTTTATCAGCAGATATCAAATCTATTTACAACTTTTTTAAACGTGGTTTTTTATAAATTGACAACAATTCGCAGAGTTTCGTTTTTTATTGAATAATTATTAATAAAACCATCTAAAATTTAATAATTATTACACAATTCTCTATAAATTATTAAATTTTTAGATATCAACTAAAAAAACTATCTTTGTAGTACTTTAAAAATCTCACATAAATGCTGCAAGATACACATATAGAGAATAAACAAAAACTTTCTTTTGAGGACTTTAAAACAGAAGTTTTAAACGACTACAGAATAGCTAAAATTAGTAGAGAATGTAGTTTATTAGGCCGTAGAGAGGTTTTAACAGGAAAGGCAAAGTTTGGTATTTTTGGTGATGGTAAAGAGGTACCACAATTAGCAATGGCTAAAGCTTTTAAACTAGGCGATTTTAGATCTGGTTATTACAGAGATCAAACTTTTATGATGGCTATTGGTGAGCTAACTGCACAACAGTTTTTTGCAGGTTTGTATGCACATACAGATATTAAAGCAGACCCGATGTCTGCCGGAAGACAAATGGGTGGTCATTTTGCTACACATAGTTTGCATGAAGATGGCAGCTGGAAAGATTTAACAAAACAATACAATTCCAGTGCAGACATCTCTCCTACCGCTGGTCAAATGCCACGTTTATTAGGTTTAGCACAAGCCTCTAAAATATACCGAACCGAAAAAAGTGTACAACATAAATCTAATTTTTCTATCAACGGAAATGAAGTTGCCTGGGGAACTATTGGAAATGCAAGTACTAGTGAAGGTTTATTTTTTGAAACGATAAATGCTGCTGGAGTTTTACAAGTACCTATGTTAATGAGTGTTTGGGATGATGAATACGGAATTTCTGTACACGCCAAACATCAAACAACCAAAGAAAGCATCTCTGAAGTGTTAAAAGGTTTTGAAAGAGATCATAAAAAAAATGGATATGAAATTTTTGTTGTAAACGGTTGGGACTATGTTCAACTAGTAGACATTTACAACAAAGCTGCAAAAATTGCAAGAGAAGAACACGTACCGGTTTTAGTACACGTAAAAGAATTAACGCAACCACAAGGACACTCTACTTCTGGATCTCATGAAAGATATAAAAGTAAAGACCGATTAAATTGGGAAAAAGAACACGATTGCATTACTAAAATGCGAAACTGGATTTTAGATTTTGAACTAGAAACGGAAGATGGAGAAATTTTACGTTTTGTAGAATCGGAAGAAGAAATTATCATCTTAGAAAAAGAAGCAAAAAAAGAAGTTGTAAGCGCTAAAAGAAATGCTTGGAACGCTTTTATTAACGAAATAAAATCAGAAGTAAATACTGCTTGCCAATTATTAGAAAAAGTAGCTAGTAAAAGTAAAAATAGCAGTTTTATTAATAAGTATAAAAATGATTTAATAGCTATTGTAGAACCAAGTAGAAAAGACATTTTATCTGCCGCAAGAAAAACGCTTCGTTACATAAAAGATGAAAGTTTTGCTGAAAAAATATTACTTCAAAATTTTATAAAAAATTCAATTGAAGCTGCTACAGAAAAATTTTCTACACACTTAAACAGCGAATCTGATTTTAACGCTGTAGCTGTTTCCGAAAAAAGCCCAATTTACGCTAAAAACAAAACGTTAGTTGATGCTAGAATTATTATGAGAGATAATTTTGATGCCATCCTAAAAAAGCATCCTGAAGTAGTAATTTTTGGTGAAGATGCTGGTTTTATTGGAGACGTAAATCAAGGTTTAGAAGGTCTTCAAGAAAAATATGGAGAAATAAGAGTTGCAGATACAGGTATTAGAGAAGCAACTATTATTGGTCAAGGTATCGGACTAGCAATGCGTGGGTTAAGACCTATTGCAGAAATACAATATTTAGACTATTTGCTTTACGCGTTACAAATTATGAGTGATGATTTAGCAACACTGCATTATAGATCTTTTGGTAAACAAAAAGCACCTTTAATTATTAGAACACGTGGCCATAGATTAGAAGGTATTTGGCACGCTGGCTCTCCTATGGGAGGAATTATAAATAACGTTAGAGGAATTCATGTTTTAGTACCTAGAAACATGACCAAAGCAGCTGGTTTTTACAACACTTTACTAGAAGGAGATGAACCTGCATTAGTGATAGAGTGCTTAAACGGGTATCGCTTAAAAGAAGAATTACCTATAAATTTAGGAGAATACAAAACACCAATTGGCGTTGTAGAAACTGTTAAAGGAGGGACAGATATTACTGTAGTTTCTTATGGCTCTACCCTAAGAATTGTTGAGGAAGCCGCAAAAGAATTACAACAAGTAGACATTGATATCGAAATTATAGACGCACAAAGCTTACTACCTTTCGATTTAAATAATGACTGTGTAAAAAGTGTTGCAAAAACAAATAAATTATTAGTAGTAGATGAAGATGTTCCGGGAGGAGCTTCTGCATACATTTTGCAAAATATTTTAGAAAAACAAAATGCATACATACACTTAGACAGCAAACCATCTACATTAACATCTAAGGCACATAGACCTGCTTATGGTACAGACGGAGATTACTTTTCTAAACCATCTGCAGAAGATATTTTTGAAAAAATTTATGAGATTATGCACGAATCAAATCCAAATAAATATAAGAGTTTATATTAAATTCTAATCTTAAAATAAAATACCAGTGCTCAAAATTCATCAATTTTGAGCACTTTTTTTTAACAGAACTATAAGATAACCTTAAGAAAATACAAAAAGCTATTTAACTAATTTCGCTTCTTAATCCTTTTATCAAACTCTTTATGAAAAAAAACTTACTATTTTACTTTATTTTATTCCTTTCAATAACTACAACTGTAGAAGCTCAAAGAAAGAAATCAAAAGACAAAAAAACAGATCAAACCTCAAAAGTATCCCCAAAAAGTAAAACGCCTAAATATTCTGACTTTGTAAATAAAGACACAAAAACAGATGACGGACTTTTTAAAATTCATATCAATAAAGAAAAATTTATTTATGAAATTCCAAAATCTTACTTAGGTAAAGAAATGCTATTAGTAACCAGATTAAAAGACATTCCTGCAGGTTTAGGTGGTGGCTATGTAAATGCCGGTTCTAAAATTAACACACAAGTAGTCGTTTGGGAACACTACAAAGACAAAGTTTTATTAAAAATAAAATCTTATGATGCCGTTGCAAATGATTCTCTACCAATTTATAAATCGGTAAAATCTAACAATTTAGAACCTATTATTTATTCTTTTGATATTAAAGCACAAAACACAGATTCTACTACTGTTTTAGTAGATGTAACAAAATTCTTTTCTTCTGATGTAAAAGCAATTTCTGGATTACCATCTAGATTCAGAAAAACATACAAAATAAAAAGATTAGATGATTCTAGGAGTTTTATAAGCTCTATAAGAAGTTTTCCTAAAAACATAGAAGTTGTACAAAACTTTACTTTTGATGCCGACGAACCACCAAGTAATGCAAGCACAAATACTATTACAATGCGCATCAATCAATCTATGATTTTATTACCAGAAAAACCAATGATGCCAAGAATCTATGATAAAAGGGTTGGTTATTTCTCTATCGGAAACGTAGACTACAGTTCAGAAGCTTTAAAAGCAGATGAAAAAAGATATATTAAAAAATGGAGGCTAGAACCTAAAGATACGGAAGCATATAATCGTGGAGAATTGGTAGAACCTATAAAACCAATTGTATATTATTTAGACCCTGCAACTCCAGAAAAGCTAAGAAAATACATCAAACAAGGTGTTGATGATTGGGCTAAAGTTTTTGAAACAGCAGGTTTTAAAAATGCTATTATGGCAAAATTACCACCAACAAAAGAAGAAGACCCAGATTTTAGTATGGAAGATGTTCGTTATTCTTCTATTAGATACGTGGCTAGCACAACAAGAAACGCAACCGGACCAAGTGTTTCGGACCCTCGATCTGGAGAAATATTAGAAAGTGATATTATTTGGTACCACAACCACCTACGCTCATACAGAAATAGATATTTACTAGAAACTGGAGCTGCAAACCCATCTGCAAGAACATTAGACACTCCTGCTGAAGATATTGGACAAATGATGCGCATGGTTATTTCTCACGAAGTAGGGCATGCTTTAGGCTTGCCTCATAACATGGCTGCAAGTTACGCATACCCTGTAGATTCTTTACGCTCTGGGAGTTTCACTCAAAAAAATGGTATTGCAGCAACCATAATGGATTATGCGCGTTACAATTATGTTGCACAACCTGGTGATAAAAATATTCGTTTTATAAGACAACTTGGACCTTACGACCATTATGCTATTAACTGGGGATATCGTGCCATACCTAATGCAACAAAATCAGAAGATGAAGTAAAGACTTTAGATAAATGGATTGAAGACAAAGCAGACAACCCTGTTTATAGATTTGGCGGACAGCGTTTTGATCCTTCTGCTCAAACAGAAGGAATTGGAAACGACCAGGTTAAGGCAAGTACTTATGGTGTAAAAAACTTAAAAATTGTTGCTAAAAACCTCCCAAACTGGACCTCTAATCAAACAAATAATTACGAAGATTTAGATGAACTATACGGAGAATTATTAAGTGTTTGGGGCAGATACGTTGGTCATGTTACCGGAAACATAGGTGGTGTTTATGAGTTTAATAAAAAACCATTGCAAACTGGAGACGTTTATGTACCCGTTACAAAAGCAAAGCAAAAAGAAGCAATGGCTTGGTTGCAAAAAAATGTTTTTACAACTCAATATTGGTTGTTAGATAAAAACACTTTAAACAAGATTGAAGAAACAGGATATACAGATAAATTAGGTCGTTACCAAGAGAGAACTCTAGGTACACTCTTAAATTACCGTACTTTAAACAGAATGATTGATGCAGAAGTAATTCAAAAAGAATTTTACGCTGCTTCAGACATGGTTAAAGATTTAAGAAAAGGTATTTTCTCTGAAACCAATTCAACTAAAAATGTAGACTTACAAAGAAGAAACCTGCAGAAAGTTTTTATAGCTAGAATGGAAAGTTTAATAAATGATGAAACCACAAAAAACAACGATATATCATCTATTGTTAGAGGGGAATTAGAAGTATTAAAATATCAAGTAAATATTGCAAGTAAAAGAGCAATAAATACAATTTCTAAATATCATTATAAAGATTGTTATGCCAAAATAAATGACATTTTAAATCCTAAAAAATAGTCTTTATTTTCTTACTAATTTAATTCCTATTGCGCATTGTAAACACTGTTTCTTTGCGCAATAGTTATTTTTAAGCTCTAACAAAGCCTGACTCTCATAGGCATTTTTTACGCTAACTCCTATTTCATCGAACTTAGAAATAATACTATTTTTTTCTGTTTTTATTTTTTGAAGAATATCTAAAAACTCATTTTCACTTACTCCTCCTCTATTTTTTTGATATAAAAATTTTAAAGGAACAATAGTATTTATCAACAATAAATCTACAAACGATTTTGTTAGTTTTTTAGGTGATGATTTAGAAACTTTATCAAAAGTAAAATGTGTTTTCCAAAACGGATTTACATTTACCTCAAATAAATCATAAAACTCTTTTAATGTTTCTGTTTGCATCATTTTAGAAAACAAATTAGCATGCAGATGATACAAAGAAATTAATTGAGCTATCCTTATGGTAGGAAAATTTGGTGGTCGCATTCTAAAAAAAGAAAACTGATTCTTAGAAATAGCATTTAAATGATATTTGTGTTGCAAATATGTATACTCCTTTTTTAATTCTTGATGATATTCCTCTTCTACAACATCTTCTAAAAAACCTGCTTGTCCAAACAATAAAGAGGCAAGTTGTTTTTCATCATCTCTTACTTTTCTTAAAACAGAAAAATCAAAAGATTTAGCCAAATCTAAAAAAGCATCTCCATTTACTTTTAATCCAAAGTTCTTTGCTAATAATTGAAACAAAACCACTTCGTAATCATTATTACTTGCAACCAAAAGTTGATTCATTTCATTTGATTTCCGTTCTAATCTTTCAAAAAACAAGCGTTCTTTCCAATTATCAACCGTAAAGTTATCAATTGTATTGATTTCTTTTTCACAAGGAATCCAACGTGGTTTCGATGAAAATAAATTACGATAATTATTTAGAGCATTACTAAACACAAAATCTTTTAAAACCAATACCGGTAAAGGTTTGTTGTTTTTCATAAAAACTGTCGCATCATCTTCCCAAACAACATGTAAAATAACAGCATCGTAATTTTCATCTACTTCGTGATGATGCACATACCAATCAGACGATTTTAAATGAATTTCTACATTACCAACCCAAAGCTGGTTGTCTATTTTTAACTGGGTATTTAAAAAATCGGGTCCAGAATTATGATTATGTATTCCAATTTTAAGAATTGATAACGCGTCTTTAGTAGCTGTTTTTAAATCATCAATAGAAAATAATTGATATTGCCATACATAATGAAGAAAATCCTCATTCATAGTTTTTGTTTTCAAGATACAAAAAATCATTTATACACTTATAAACATTTATAATCGCTTTAGATAACTCATCTAAAAGAATGCCTTATTTTTGCAGTATAATTAAGATAAATGAATATTATAGATAGTTTAAAATGGCGTTATGCTGTTAAAAAATTTGATTCAGAAAAACAACTTTCAGAAAAACAAATAAACACATTAAAGGAAGCCTTTAACTTAACCGCTACTTCTTACGGTTTGCAACCTTTAAAGCTCATCGTAATTAAAAACAAAGAAATTCAGAAAGAGCTAGTAACTCATTCCTGGAACCAAAACCAAATACTAGAAGCATCTCATGTTTTGGTAATTTGTATTCCTATTAATTACACAAATACCGAAGTAGAAAAGTACTTTAGTTTGTTAAAGAAAATTAGGAATACACCAGATGCAATTATAAAACCTTTTAAAGATTTTTTAACGGCAGATATTGAACGAAAAACACAAGAAGAATTAACTTTGTGGAATAAAAACCAAGCATACATAGCACTAGGAAACTTAATGACTGTTTGTGCTGTAGAAAAAATTGATGCTTGCCCAATGGAAGGTTTTATTCCTGAAAAATATGACGAAGTTTTAAAGCTAAAAGCACAAAATTTAAAATCCGTATTGGTATTACCAGTAGGTTTTAGAGCTGATGATTGTTATATGAAAGATTTAACAAAAGTTAGAAAAGAAACGCAAGACATTGTAATAGAAATAAACTAAATTTATACCATAAAATTATTAGATAAAATGAGTGAAGCAGTAAGAAATTTAGAACCTAAAATTGTTTGGAATCACTTTGCAGATTTAAATGCAGTTCCTCGTCCTTCTAAAAAAGAAGAACGCGTAATTCAGTTTATGGTTGATTTTGGTAAAAAATTAAATCTAGAAACTTTTGTAGATAAAGTAGGTAATGTTATTATATCAAAACCAGCAACAAAAGGTTTAGAAGACAGACAAACAGTAGTTTTACAGAGTCATTTAGATATGGTTCATCAAAAAAACGCTGACACTAATTTTGATTTTGACAAAGAAGGAATTAAAATGTTGGTTGATGGAGATTGGGTTACTGCAGACGGAACTACTTTAGGTGCAGATAACGGTTTAGGTGTTGCAGCAATTATGTCTATTTTATCTTCGGATGATTTACAACACCCAAATATTGAAGCATTATTTACCATTGATGAAGAAACTGGTATGACAGGTGCAATGGGATTAGAAGGAGAAATCTTAAAGGGTGATATACTTTTAAACTTAGATACAGAAGAAGATGATGAAATAGGAATGGGGTGTGCTGGTGGTGTAGATGTTACAGCAACTAGAACTTATGCTAAAGAAGAAGTTTCTAAAAATTCTGTTGCATATTCAATTACGGTAAAAGGTTTAAATGGAGGCCATTCTGGAATGGACATTATAAAAGAATTAGGAAATGCAAACAAAATTATGAACCGCATATTATTTGACGGTTATACCAATTTTGGTTTACAAATTTCTGAAATAAATGGAGGTAGTTTACGTAACGCAATTCCTAGAGAAAGTAGTGCGATTGTTACTGTAGACCTTATTTCTAAAGAAGCTTTTCTTTTAGAAACCAACTTACTTATTAACATTATAAAAGAAGAGTTCTTAACATTAGAACCTAACTTAAACATTGACATTCAAGAAACTACTTCTCCAGAAAATGTAATGGAATTAGGTGTACAGGAAGGTTTATTAAAATCTATTTATGCAGCTCATAATGGAGTTTATAGAATGAGTCCAGATATTGCTAATTTGGTTGAAACGTCTAACAATATTGCGAGAGTAATTGTAAAAGACGGGCATATTAAAATTGGTTGTTTAACGCGTTCATCATCAGAAAGTAATAAATCTGATTTAGCAAATTCTTTAAAATCTGCTTTTGAATTATCTGGTTTTGATGTTGATTTATCCGGTGAATATCCAGGATGGCAACCAAATGTAAATTCTGCTATTTTAGATGTAGTTTCTAATTTATATGAAACTTTACATGGAGAAAAAGCACATGTTGCTGCTTGTCATGCTGGTTTAGAATGTGGAATATTAGGACAAAATTATCCAGATATGGATATGGTTTCTTTTGGACCAACAATAAGAGGAGCACATTCTCCAGATGAAAGAGCAAGTATTTCATCAACACAAAAATTCTGGAAATTTTTAATAGAAATTCTAAAGAACATACCAAAAAAATAAAAGATTACAGCATGTTTAAAACCGAAGTATACCTTCGGTTTTTTTTTATTTAAATTTGTTTAAAAGCTTAAAAAAAATAAACCTAAAACACTGAATTACTGTTATTTACATTTTTACCTTTTTGTTAACATCTTTCACTTTCTAAAAACATAAAAAAACGTAATTTTACTTTTTCTAAAGAAAACTTTTATAATGGGTAAAATAATTGCTATTGCAAATCAAAAAGGAGGAGTTGGTAAAACAACAACAAGCATCAATTTAGCTGCTTCTTTGGGTGTTTTGGAGAAAAAAGTTTTATTAATTGATGCCGATCCACAAGCAAACGCTTCTTCTGGTTTGGGAATTGATATAGAAACTATAGAGTCAGGAACCTATCAAGTTTTAGAACATTCGATTTCTGCTAAAGACGCGATTGTAAAAACAGATTCTCCTAATGTAGATATTATACCTGCACACATAGACCTGGTGGCTATCGAAATAGAACTGGTAGACAAGCAAGACAGAGAATACATGTTAAAGAAAGCATTAATCGAAATAAAAGACGATTATGATTATATTTTAATTGATTGTGCTCCATCATTAGGTTTAATTACTTTAAACTCTTTAGTAGCTGCAGATTCTGTAATTATTCCTATTCAATGTGAATATTTTGCTTTAGAGGGATTAGGTAAATTATTAAACACCATAAAAAGTGTACAAAATATTCATAATTCTGAGTTAGATATTGAAGGTTTATTATTAACCATGTTCGACTCTAGATTACGACTATCTAATCAAGTAGTAGACGAAGTTAGGAAACATTTTTCTAGCATGGTTTTTGACACCATTATTAGACGAAATACCCGTTTAGGAGAAGCTCCTAGTTACGGAGAAAGTATTATTGCATACGATGCAACAAGTAAAGGTGCCGTAAATTACTTAAATTTGGCACAAGAATTATTAAAAAAGAATTCGTAAAATGGCAAAAGCAACCAAGAAACAAGCTTTAGGAAGAGGATTATCTGCTTTGTTACAAGAATCATCTAACGTTATTTCTGCAACAGATAAAAATGCAGACAAAGTTGTTGGAAGTATTATTGAAATAGAATTAGATTTAATTGAGGTTAACCCATACCAACCAAGAACTTATTTTGATGAAGAATCATTAAGAGAATTAGCAAGTTCTATTAAAGAACTAGGGGTTATACAACCAATTACAGTAAGAAAATTAGACAAAAATAAATTTCAATTAGTTTCTGGTGAACGTCGTTTTAGAGCATCAAAATTAATTGGTAACACAACAGTACCCGCATATATAAGACTTGCCAACGACCAAGAAATGCTAGAAATGGCCTTGGTAGAAAACATACAACGTAAAAACTTAGATCCTATAGAAGTTGCCTTGTCTTACCAACGTTTAATTGATGAAATTCAGCTAACTCAAGAAGAGTTAAGTACAAGAGTTGGTAAAAAACGCTCTACAGTAACCAATTATTTACGTTTGTTAAAATTAGATCCAATTTTGCAAACAGGTATGAGAGATGGTTTTATTTCTATGGGGCATGGTCGTGCTATGATTAATGTAGAAAACACAGAAGATCAATTAGCTATTTACGAAAAAATATTAAGAGACAAATTGTCTGTAAGGCAAACAGAAGACTTAGTAAAAAGCTTAAAATCTGGTACCGTTGCTAAACCAAAGAAAAAAGCAGTACCAAATTACATTAAAAATAGTGTTAAAGATATTAGCGAATACTTTGGCCACAAAATAGACGTTACTGTTAGTAATAATGGTAAAGGAAAAATTTCAATTCCTTTTCATTCTGAAGAAGATTTCAACCGAATAAAAAACTTATTAAAATAAGTGCTTTCAAAAAAATATATACTTGTAGTATTCCTTGCTTTTTTTTCTGCAACCTTTTTTGGGCAGAAAGATTCACTTCATATAAAAGGTGTAAAGGTTAAAGGAGACCTTAAAATTGAAAAAGGTGGAGTTTACGATGCTGTAGCCCCATCTAAAGCAGCATTTTATTCTGCTATATTTCCTGGAATGGGACAAGTTTATAATAAAAAATACTGGAAAGCTCCAATTGTTTGGGGAGCCATGGGAACTAGTATTTATTATTATTTAGACAACAACAAAGAATACAAAAGATATAGAACTGCATACAAACTAAGAAAAAACAACTTAGTAGATGAGTTTACGGTAGATGGAAAAGAGGTTATTTCTTTAGAAACTTTAGAGAGAGCACAAGATCAATTAAGAGAAAATAGAGATATGTCTCTTTTAACAACTGTAATTTTATATGTTTTACAAATTGTAGAAGCAAGTGTAAATGCACATTTACTACAATTTAACACAGATGATAATTTATCATTTAAACCTACTTTTTTAAACGACCCAATATATGTCGAAGCTCCAAAAGTAGGTCTAACCATTAAATATAATTTTTAAAATGAAGATTGCACTATTAGGGTATGGAAGAATGGGTAAAGAAATTGAAAAAATTGCTTTATCTCGTGGACATGAAATAGTTATTAGAAAAGACGTAGATGATGTTATTGATATTACTTTGGCAGATGTTGCCATTGACTTTAGTGTACCTTCTTCTGCTTATAACAACATAACAAACTGTATAAATAAAAATGTTCCTGTAATTTCTGGAACCACAGGTTGGTTAGATAAGTATAACGATGCAGTTGCACTTTGTAAAGAAAAAAACAGTGCTTTTATTTACGCTTCCAACTATAGTTTGGGGGTAAATATTTTCTTTGAGCTAAACAAACAATTGGCAAAGATGATGAGTTCTTTAGAAGACTACAATATTTCTATGGAAGAAATTCATCATACAAAAAAATTAGACGCACCAAGTGGAACTGCAATTACATTGGCAGAAGGAATTATAGAAAATTCTTCTAAAAATAATTGGGAGCTAGACGAAAAAACATCCGAAGAAAACATCCCTATTGTGGCAAAAAGAATTCCTGATGTACCAGGAACTCACACTGTTTGGTATGATTCTGAAGTAGATTCTATAGAAATAAAACACACAGCACATAGCAGAAAAGGATTTGCTTTAGGCGCTGTTGTTGCTGCAGAGTGGATTCTTGGAAAAAAAGGTGTTTTTTCTATGAAAGATGTGTTAAACATCCGTTAAAAACAGTAACATTACAGCGATTTATCGTCTTATAAAAAAATAAAATTATTCTCATTAGAGAAAATTAAAGTATACAATTATGACATTTACAGAATGGTTTATCTTTTTTTTAGTGATACAAGTAATTCATTTTCTAGGAACTTGGAAATTGTATGTAAAAGCAGGTAGAAAAGCTTGGGAGGCAGCAATACCTATTTATAACGGTGTTGTTTTAATGAGTATTATTAAACGCCCAAAATGGTGGATTATTTTACTATTCATTCCGATTGTAAACCTGTTAATGTTTCCTGTTATTTGGATAGAAACTATTAGAACTTTTGGTTTTTACAAAAAAATAGATTCTCTTTTAGTAATTCTAACATTAGGTTTGTATATTTTTTATATCAACTATGCTACAGATGCTAAATACAATGCAGAAAGAAGTTTAAAACCACGCTCTGAATTAGGGGAATGGGTTAGTTCTATTACTTTTGCAATTATTGCAGCAACCTTGGTACACACTTATTTTATGCAACCTTTTACCATACCAACATCTTCTTTAGAGAAGTCTTTATTAGTAGGAGATTATCTTTTTGTAAGCAAGTTTCATTATGGTGCTAGAGTTCCGTCTACAGTAATTGCTGCACCAATGGTTCATGATTCCTTACCTATTGTAGGAACTGCATCTTATTTAAAAAAGCCACAATTGCCTTATACCCGTTTACCTGGTTTACAAGAAATTAAAAATAACGATATTGTTTGTTTTAATTGGCCTGCAGATACATTGGCAACTATGTGGGGAGATACTTCTGGTAAATTTACCTACAAACCTGTAGATAAAAAAACCAACTATGTAAAACGTTGTGTAGGTATTGCAGGAGATTCTTTAGAAATTAAAGATGGTTATGTATATATAAATGGGCAAAAAAACAAACTCCCTTACAGAGCCAAAATACAATTTTATTATACATACGAATCTAAATCTGCCATTGATATCAATAACTTTCCTAAGTTTTTAATCAAGAAAGAAAGAACAGGTGTTTACAAAATTTTAAATGAATATTGGAACAACCCTAAAGTACAAGAAGCCTTTAAAAAAGGTGCAAACTTATCTAAAATAGGTTCTGACTCTCTATATACTGAAGTTGCAGGTGGTGTTTCGCAAGATTTAGCAAGTCGTTTAAAAATGACGAATGTAGCTAACAAGATAAACATCAATTTAACTGAAGATGAAGTTATCGAACTTAAAAAATATCCATTAACTGTATCGGTTAAAAAGGTTAACCATGGTGCTGATAATTCTATTTTTCCGCATGTAGAAGCAAATAAATGGAGTCAAGATAATTTTGGACCAATTTATATTCCTAAAGCTGGTGCAACAGTAAAAATAGATACTAAATCTATTCCTTATTATGCCCAAATTATTAAAAACTACGAAAATAACGATTTACAAATTGTGGGAGAAAATATTTTTATCAATGGTAAAAAAGCAAATTCCTACACTTTTAAACAAGATTATTACTGGTTGATGGGAGACAACAGACACAACTCTTTAGATGCCCGTTATTGGGGTTATGTGCCTTTTGATCATGTTTTAGGTAAACCGGTTATGATTTGGTTTAGTTGGGATGCAAATGCACCTACTTTTGGAGAAAAAATAAAATCAATCCGTTGGAACAGAATGTTTACAACCGTTGGCGGAGACGGAGAACCGGTTTCTTACAGATATTACGTTTTAGCTTTAATTGCTTTATATATAGGCTATAGTTTTTACAAAGGGAAAAAGGTTAAAAAATAGTACATCGTATTCAGTGGTAATTTTCTATTTTCAATTGATTAGAAACCACTGCTACTGAATACTAAGACTGAAAACTAAAATATAATGTCACTTTTTATACCAACTTACTTCTCTCCTATTTCTCAATATTCAGAAATTGTAAAATCAGATTCTGTTGTTTTTGAAATGGAAGATAATTTTCAGAAACAAAGCTATAGAAATAGATGTTATATCTTTAATGCTAACGGAAAACAGCTATTAAACATCCCTGTAAAGGATAAAAACAAAGGTACTTCTCAAAGAAAAAAAACAAAAGATTTATTAGTAGATAATGATGCTCATTGGCAAACACATCATTTAAAATCTTTACAAACCGCTTATAGAACATCTCCTTTCTACGAATTTTATGAAGATGATTTACGTACTATTTTTACAAAAAAATATACATTTTTACAAGATGTAAATATTGATACATATTTATTTATTGCAGATGCTTTACAAATACCACTAACCTATTCTAAAACTAAGGAATATAATATAACTGCAGATAAAAATGATTTTAGAGAATTGGCTGATGTAAAGTTTCAACCTAAAAAAACTGTAGAAAAATATATTCAAATGTTTGATGACAAGCATGGTTTTATCCCTAATTTATCTGTTTTAGACCTGCTTTTTATGGAAGGTCCAAATACAATTAGTTATTTATAATAAAAAAAGTCTTAACTTTAAGCATCATTTTACCTCTTTCTATATTTTAAAACTAGAGGTAATGTACTATTTTATTATGAAATTTCTAACAGACTTTTTTGCGACCATAGACCATATTCCTAAAAAGTCTATAGATAAAATATTGTTACTTATTAGAGGCAAAGGTTTAAAAAAAGGAGCCGCAATTGCTAAAGCAGGAGAATTACCCAAAGATATTTATATTCTTAAAACTGGCGTTATTAGATCTTATTATACAGATGATAAAGGTAAAGAATATATAAGACATCTTTTTACCCCCTTTAGAGCAACAGGAGCATTAGGAGCTCTTATTCTAAAAAAACCGTCTAGATTGTCTTATGATTGTTTAACTGATTGCGACGTTTATGCCATTAATTTTAATGATTTTATAGAATTAACAAAAGATGATATTGGTTTGTCTAATTTGTATAATATAATCTTAGAAATGGTATTTCTTACTTTAGAGTCTAAAATTTACGATTTATCCGTTTTAAACGCTACAGAAAGATACTTAAAATTAAAAAAACAAATACCAAATATAGAAAACCTAATACCACAATACCATATAGCATCTTATCTTAATATTACACCTGTTCAATTAAGTCGAATTAGAAAGGAAATATACTCAAAATAACCTATTCAATTAACATATGTTAATTTCTAACATAGGTTAATACCTTAGATTTGCAGAATATTATTTCCCCAATTTTATTGTTACATTAGCAATAAATATAAAGGCTTATTTATTTTAAATAGGCCTTTTTTTAGTTTATGAAAATACCATTTATAATACACTACGGACTGCATTTTGTAGCGCCTTTTTTTATAGCTTACTTTTTCTTTAAAAGTAATTGGAAAGTTGTTTATTTAATTTTTATCTGTTCTATGCTTGTAGATTTAGATCATTTATTAGCAACTCCAATTTTTGACAAAGATAGATGTAGTATTAACTTTCATCCTTTACATTCTTATATTGCCATCGCAATTTATAGTGTTGGGCTATTTTTTAAGAAAACAAGAGTACTCTGTATTGCTCTCTTATTTCATATGCTTACAGACTATATAGATTGTTATTTGTAATATTTTTTAAGCAAATTATCAAACTCATTAGAAATATTAAGTTTTAAAATTAAAAAGATATATACCACTGTAATCAAAATACTTTTTAAAATAATATTTATAATAGGATATACAGGAAACTGCCAAACATAAATATCTGTTATAGGAAAATCCCAGAAATTAAAAGCCAAATAAAGACCGATGATAATTAAAATCATCTGTAAAGACTTATCTGTAAAAGGAGTTATAGAAAACTTAGCTTTAACAAAAACCAACTTAAATGTATTTGCTAAAAAGATAACAATTAAAGTTGCTAGAGCCAAACCATCTGTTCCCATATCTAATTCGTAATAAAAAAGTTTATTTAAAAGGTAAACAGATAAAGCCATAGAAATACTAATGGGTAATGTTATTTTATAAAACTTAGAATTATTTATAATAGCTCCATTATTTCCTAAAAAACCATTGTAAAGCTTCAGTACAGAAATCATAAGAACTACCATTGTTCCTCCTCCATACTCTTTTGGTAACAAGTTAAATAACTGACCAACATTTGCATTTATTAACACAAAGAAAAGGCCGCTAATTAATAATAAGTTAATAGAACTCTTTTTATATAAAGAAGCTACTTCTTTATGATTTTCTTCATTTAACGTCTTAGAAGTTAAAGGCTGTAAAATGTTTAACATGGCTCTACTAGGTGCCTCTATAAAAGAACCTATAAAAACGGCTACCGAATAATAAGCTGCAATTACTAAAGATTCCTTACCCGGAATCATAAATTTATCAATGTCTAAAATAATAGCGCCTGCACTTCCCGCTAAAATAATATATCCAGAAAAACGAATTACTTCTTTAAAGTTATCAGGCCTAGAAAGTGTAAATTTTGGCATGTATAAACTAAGTGCATAAAACATCATTATAAACATTCTTAAAAAATAAGCACCCGTTAAATAGTAAATAAATTCAGGTTTTGTAATCAATTCAAAGTAAACAGCAAATAACAGTATCATAACTATTACTCGATTCCAAAGTTCTTTTAATATATTACCAAAAACAGACTGAAACTGAACTTTAGCCCAAGAATAAAAAATCTCAAAATAAGAACAAGCAACTGCTATTAAGTAAATAACAAATGTATAATCTTTAATAATCGGGTTTTCTATGGATAGATAATCTCCAATTTCTTGATAAAATAAATTACCAAAATAAGCTATGGGAATTGCAATTAATAATGGTAAAAAAATTACGGAAGATAAAAACTTATCTTTTTCTAATTTTGTAAAATAGCTAGAAAAAAACTTTACAATTGTATGATGAATTCCTAATGCAATTAACGGCATTAACAAATTAGATGTAGACAATAAAAAAGTTACCAAACCATAATACTCATCTTCTAAAAAACGGGTATATAAAAATAACGTATTTATCCCTCCAAAGGCAAACCCTAGATAAATAAAAAGTGTGTTTTTAAAAGACTGTTTTAATATAATTCCCATTTTATAAATGTAAACTTTTAATAATCAAAGCTAACTCTTTGGTTAATTCTTTTCTGTGGTATTTCTCTATATTTTTAGAGTTTACATCTAAATTTCCTATTTTATATTGATGATATAATTTTTCTATTTCTGATGATAATTTCTCTTCATTATCAAAATCAATTACAACTCCAGCATGGGTTTCTTTTAAAATTTCTGATAAATCTCCATCTTCTGGACCGATGGCTACAATAGGTCTTTTTGCTGTTAAATATTCAAACAACTTTCCTGTTAAAATTCCTTTTGATTTTTCAACATTCGGTATCAACAATAATAAAACTTGAGCTTTTTGTTGATAATTAATAGCTACATCATGAGAAACATACCCAACAAAACTTGTGTTTTCTCCTAGGTTATTGCTTTTTATTTCCTGTTTTACTTCTTCAGAAATATCTCCAATAAAATTTAATTGTAAATCATTTTTAAAAGCTGAATTACCTATACATAATTGTTGTAAAACTTTAAATAATCTTTTAGGATTACTTTGTTTTGGCAATAAACCTATATAAGAAATTGAAAACTTAGCATCTAAAACAGTTGTGTTACTTGTTAAAACTTCATCATCAAAACCATTGGTAATCACTTCTATTCTACTTGCTTTTTTAGCAAATTCTTCTTTTAGAGAATTGCTAACAGTTAACACACAATCTGCATTTTTTAAAACACTTTCTTCTAATCTTTTATTTCTATTTTTAGCAAAAGACAATTGCTTAAAATCTTTGTTATAATATAAATCTGACCAAGGATCTCTAAAGTCTGCAAGCCATTTAATATTATTTTGTTGATGTAATTTCTGAGCAATCAAATGCATACTATGTGGCGGACCGGTAGAAATTATCGTATCAATTTTATTAGCATCTAAATACTTCTGAAGATACTTAACAGAAGGCTTTACCCAAAAAACTTTAGGATCTGGAATAAAAAAATTACCACGAATAAAAGACAAAACTCCTCCGTTACTTACATTAGAAATTCCGCTTTTTTGCTTTTTGTTCTTTTTCCAAAAAAGGACATCTGTAGGCTCCCAAATAGGTTGTTTTAAAATTTCTATATTATCAGGTACTTCATTAATAAGCGTAGCATCTTCTTTCGGATAATTAGCATTATCAACCGTATATACAACAGGTTCTATACCAAATTCTTGTAAATATTTTACAAACTTCAACCAACGTTGCACTCCAGAACCTCCTGCAGGTGGCCAATAATATGTAATTATTAATACTTTCAAGATTTTAAATTATCGTATAAATGTAGTAGTTTTTTAGAGGTTTGTTCCCAAGAAAATTCGCTTTCTATAAACTCTTTTCCATTCTGTCCCAACCTATTTCTAAGTTCCTCATCATTGTAGAGTTTTAAAATTTTATCAGAAAAATCTTTTACATCTCTATCTTTATGGATCAAGCCTGTATTGTTTTTTTCTACAACTCTTTTCTGAGCAGTTGCATCACTTACTAAAAGTGGTTTTGCTAAGCTCATATATTGAAAAATCTTGTTTGCATACGCAACATCGTGTTGTAAATTTCTATGCAAAGGAGAAATACAAATTGCACTAGAAAGAATATACGATTGAAATAAAGAAACATTTTGCCAACCTTCAAAATCCACAAAATCTCCTAGCTTCAAATCTGCAACTTGCTGTTTTAAAATAACATCTGTAGTATTTCTACCAACAATTACTAGTTTAATATTAGGTATCGTTTCTTTTAAAGAACCAATTGCTTCAATAGCGGTTTGCAAACCTCTTCTTAAATGCGTATCACCTAAATATAGAATTACAAAATTATCTTTATATCTATTTACAATTGTTTCATCAACCTTAAAATCCTTATAAAAAGATTCTCTAATAGTATTAGGCACCAAAATTAACTTGTCTTTTACAGACGGAATCCTTTCTACTAAATTCTCTAAAAATTCAGGAGAAACAGAAATTACTTTATCTGCTTTTTCTATAAATTCCTTTTCTTTATTTTTCCATTTAGCTGGCGAAATAATATACTTTCCAGGAAACTTTTGAAGATGTGGATACAACTTCATTACTTCTGGCATATTATCATGCAAATCTAAAACTACAGGTAAATTAAATGATTTATTGGCTTTAAAAACCGCTTCTGCAATTCTAATATCGTGTATATGTAATGCTGCAATAGTTGTTTCTTTTATAAATTGATGAATCTTTTTTTCCATCAAGAAACTGTAAAAAGGAACTGTATAAGCTAAAGCTGATAATTTATATTCTAAAGTAGTAGAAGCATATCTTTTTACCTGAATGCCATTAATAAGTTCAGATTCTTTTTCATCAGCATACTTTAAACAAAAAAGAAAAACCTCATGCCCTGCTTTTACCAAAGAAACAGCTTCATTTTCTACCCTAGGATCTGGCGGAAACGGAGCATCCAATATCATTCCTATTTTCATTTCTTCTCTTTCTTCTTTTCATAAAAGAACCAACCAGCTGTTATCAACAATAATAAAGCATACGATGATAATGAAATAATTTTTCCTTGCTGAATTACTTTTGGCTCAAACTTAAATTCGATGATATGTTCTCCGGCAGGAATTGTCATCCCTCGTAACACATAATTTACTCTTACATGTGGTGTTAATTTTCCATCAACATAAGCATTCCAACCATCTTTATAATAGATTTCAGAAAAAACGGCAAACTGATTTTTTGCTGTTTTAGATTGATACGTTAACGTGGTAACATCATACTTTAAAAGTTTTATAGTTGCTGTAGTATCTATTTCTTTCGGAAAACTAATTTTACTTTCTTTAGAAGCCTCTTTTTGATAAACGGCAACTTGCTTTGTATTTAAAGAATCTAAAGCCTGCATTTCTTCATTTGCAGAACCTACAACTTTTACACGTTCTACAAACCAAGCATTTCCATTAGCATCTGGGTTTAATTGCGATTGCTTTTCTCCTTTATCATTACCAATAATAAAATACTTTGTGTTTAACATGTTTAAAACTTGCATGTTATTTTTAGCAATTTGAAAATCGAACAATTCTTGATAACGTCCTAATTTTGCTGCATGATATCCTCCTATAGATTGATGAAAATAAGAGGTACTTCCATCATTCATTGGGTTTACTGTAAAATTACCTACTCTAAAATGTGTTTTGTCTTGCAATATCATTTTATCGGCTGTAGAAGCTGTAAATGGTTTTTCTATTTTTCTTGCTGATTTAAAATCGTCTTCATTTACATATTTCTTGTCCACAGAAATTAAATCGAACAACACAAAAACCGTTAATGCAATTACTGCAATCCCTTGTTTTAGTTTATTTTTTAACAGCATCCATAAAACACCTGCAGAAAGTATCATTAAAAATAAAGAACGCAAAGTATCCATAAATAACATCGATTTTCTATCAGAAATAATAGCATCTGTTAAACCTGGTAATTGTTTGTATTGAGCATCTCTTATTCCTTCAAAAGTAGAAAATCCGTGTGCTAATAAAAATCCTACAATAATTAGTCCTCCAAAAGTATATACTGCTTTTTTAAGTGCGTCTTGTTTTTCATCCGAAGAAATTTTAGAAGAAAAGAATTGTTTTAATGCCAATATACCTAAAATAGGCACACATAATTCGGCTATGATTTGTATGGATGAAACTGCTCTAAATTTATTGTATAAAGGAAAATAATCAATAAAAAAATTGGTTAAAACATCAAAATTCCTTCCCCAACTCATTAAAATTGAAAAGACTGTTGCTGCAACTAACCATTGTTTTAAACGTCCTTTTACAAGGAAAATTCCTAAGAAAAATAGAAAGAAAATTACGGCACCAATATAAGCAGGTGCTTCTACAATATTTTGATCTCCCCAATAGGTAAGTGCCTGTTCTGAATATTCTTTTGCTGCTTTTTTACCTGCTTTATCTTCTATAGTTTGAAAAAAGTTAGAATCTTCTCCTAATTTTTCAACCGTTCCCCCACCCATGAAACGTGGAATGAATAAATTAAAAGTCTCTAATTTGGCATAACTATATTCTGTAATATAAGCTTTATCTAATCCTTTACTGGCCGCTTTTTTTGTTCCATCAGGATTAATTGTTAATTCAGATTTCCCTCTAGTACTATAATCTGCATATTCTTTCATCGCCATTAAACGAGAAGAATTGGCACCAATACCTAATAAAACCGCAGCAATAATTACAACAACTTGTTTTATAAAAGTCGGAATTATTTTTTCTTTAATTGCATGGATCAATTCTACAATACCTAAAATTATTAAGGCAAAGCCCAAATAATAGGTCATCTGAGGATGATTTGTATAAATTTCTAAAGCCATTGCGACTCCAGTAACCAAAAAACCAAGAATGTATCTTTTTTGAAAAACCCATAATAATCCGGCTAAAACCAAAGGCATATATGCAATTGCATGTGCTTTTGCATTATGTCCTGCTCCAAAAATAATGATGAGATAAGTAGAAAAACCAAAGGCGAGCGATCCTAAAATAGCCAATCTCCAATTGACTTTTAACGCCATCATTAAGACAAAAAAACTTAAAAAATACAAAAAAGTATAATCTGCTGGTCTTGGTAAAAAACGTAAAGTTCTATCTAAAACCCTTACAAAATCATTCGGATAATAGGCACTTACCTGATATGCTGGCATCCCGCTAAAAGAAGCACCTGTCCAATAAGGTTCTGCATTTTTTTCTGCTCTAAAATCATTAATCTCTTTTACCATTCCGGTAAATTGAGTAATATCAGATTGATTTAGTTTTTCTCCTTTTAAAAGCGGATGAAAATAGATAATGGAAGCCAAAGCAAAAATGGCCACAGCGACTACATAAGGTAAAAATTTGGTGAATTTCATAAATTATTCTATTTCTTCAAAATCCACATATTCTCCAACAGAGTTTTTACTTTGTTGTTGGCTACTTGGTTTTTTATCTATTACGGTTTCTCCTTCAGAAACCGTACTTTTTTGTTCTTGTTGCGCTCCTCCATATTGCTGTTCTGCCTTCTTTTGAATTGTTTCCGCTGCTTTTTTAATTAAAAAAGGCGCAAATAATTTTGCTAAAAACTTAAAAGCATAATAAAAAAGAACAATAAAAAAAATTGTTTTTAATAATCCCATTCAAATATATATTTATAAAAAAATCAATCAAAAATAACAATTTGAACACAATTGAAGCGTTTAGAAACTATAAAACTTTCTTAAACTCAAAAAACTATCGTTTGCTTTTAAAAAATAGCATTTTTAACCTATGTTTGTGTAACAGATAGATACAACTTATAAAATCGTATCCTAATTTATGAAAAAACTTTTTCTACAACTTTCTATCACCTTTATTATACTTGTAAACCACTCCTTACAAGCGCAATACACAGATATCATAAACTCCAATAAACCTGGTTTTTCGGAAAGCCCTTATAGTGTTGGTACTGGCGTTTATCAGTTTGAGAGTAATTTTTTCTTTAAAAATACAAGTGTAGAACCTCTTTTTTCGAGACCACAAGCTTATGGTGCAGATTTACTTTTTAGAACTGGTTTTTTTCTTGAAAAATTAGAATTAAATGCGCAAGTAACCTATCAAAAAGATAAAGTAGCTTTTAAAAACATTTTTACGTCTCATTATTTTACTTCGGGATTAAGTAAATTTACCATTGGTGCAAAGTATTTATTGTTTCAACCAGAGTATACCGACAAAACAAAAGAAATTAGAAGTTGGAGAAAACGACATGCGTATGACAAAAAACGTTTAATACCTTCTGTAGCTCTTTATTTGGGTGTAAATACAGATGTTGTAAGTAAAGATTATAAAGCAGAAAGTGTATCGCCAAAACTAGGCCTACTACTACAACAAAACCTTACCGACGAGTTTAATATTATTTATAATGTGTATTATGATAAAATGGGAACAGATTTTTCTGAATTCTCATACATCATTACCGCTACCCAAAACTTTAACTACAATTGGTCTGGTTTTTTAGAGCATCAAGCAACCTATTTATATGATCAAAATAATTTGAATTTAGGTGCTGGTTTAGCCTATCTTTTTCATCAAGATTTACAAATTAACACCTCTGCCAGATATCTTAAAGAAGGGAAATCTCAAGGTTTTTATGCTGGTTTAGGAATCTCTTACAGAATTGATGCACATCACGATGCATATACCGATTTGGACGAAAACGGAAAACAACTAAAAAGCACTCCAATAAGTAGATATAATAAAAAACAAAATAGTTTCTTTAATAGAATTTTTAATATTTTCAAGAAAAAAGACAAAGAGAAAACAATTAAAAAAAGAAGCAGAAAAAGAAGTAGAGAAAGTGCTTCAAAAAAAGAAAAGAAAGGTGGCTTTTTAGGGATTTTTGGTAAGAAAAAGAAAAAAGAAGAAACAGAAATAGAAAAACTAGAACGAGAAATTAAAGAGTTAGAGAAAGAAGTTGAAAAGGAAGATGACTAAAATAACAATTAGAAATACTATTTTTGTAATATGATTACAATTAAAAAAATGACAACGAAAAAGGAAATGAAACAATTTGTTACATTTCCTTTTTCGTTATATAAAGATAATAAATATTGGGTACCACCTATAATTAAGGATGAAGTTGATAATTTTGACCCAACAAAAAATCCTGTTTTCGAAAATGCTGATGCACAGTTTTTTGTAGCCATTAGAAACGGTAAAATTGTTGGTAGAGTTATTGCAATTATCAATTGGTTTGAGGTTGAAAAGCAACAAATTAAAAAAATGCGTTTTGGCTGGTTTGATGTTATTGATGACATTGAAGTAAGTAAAGCTTTATTAAATAAGGTAAAAGAAATTGGTCTTGAAAATAAATTAGAATATATAGAAGGCCCTATTGGTTTTAACAACCTAGACAAAACAGGTGTTTTAGTCGAAGGTTTTGATCATATCGGTACCATGATTACTTGGTACAATCACCCATACTACAAAGAGCATTTAGAACAATTAGGCTTTGTAAAAGAGAAAGAATATTTAGAGAATAAGTTTAAGTTTAAAAATGTTGATGGTGTTTATTTTGATAGAATTAGCAGCATTATAAAAAGACGTTTTAAATTAAAAGCATTAGATTTTACAAAGACAAAAGATATTATGCCTTATGTAGATGAAATGTTCGAAGTTTTTAGTGCTTCTTACTCTAAACTATCTTCTTTTGTACCTATTTCTGATGCTCAAATTGCTTTTTTTAAAAAGAAGTACATTAGTTTTATCAACCCAGAATATATAAAATTTGTGGTTGATGAAAACAATAAATTAGTTGCCTTTGCTATTGTGATGCCTTCTTTTTCTGAAGCTTTACAAAAAGCCAAAGGAAAATTATTTCCTTTTGGATTGTTCCATTTATTACATGCAAGAAAACATGCTAAAGACGTTACTTTTTACTTAATTGGAGTGCATCCAGATTACCAAAACAAAGGAGTACATGCTATTATTTTTGATCAATACACCAAAACTTTTGAGCCTCTAGGAATCGATAATTGTATTAGAACTCCCGAGTTAGAAGACAATGAAGCTATTAAAAAATTATGGGAAAACTTTGATCCCGTAACTCATAAAAGACGTAGAACGTATCGAAAAAACATTCAGTAGGCAGTAGGCAGTAGGCAGTAGGCAGTAGGCAGTAGGCAGTAGGCAGTAGGCAAAAATAAAAAAAACCAACGAATATCATTTCGAAATGAGCTTTTTTAGCGATTGAGAAATCTCAACTTTACATATTAAATTTTGAACTCATAACCATGCAATTATTTTATAATTCAGAAATTTCTACAGAAACCAAACAAATTACTTTTGATAAAATTGAGAGCAAACATATTGTTCGTGTTTTAAGAAAAAAAGAAGGTGATATCTTAAAAATCACCAATGGTAAAGGAGAATTATTTGATGTAGAAATTAGTTTTGCAAACGATAAAAGGTGTGCAGCAATTATTATTAACGCTCAGAAAAAACCAAAACCGTGGAGTTATTACTTGCATATTGCCATTGCGCCAACAAAATTAAATGACAGAATTGAATGGTTTTTAGAGAAAGCTACAGAAATTGGTATTGATGAAATTACACCAATTATTTGTGCTAACTCAGAACGCAGAGTTGTAAAACTAGAGCGTTTCGAAAAGATTCTTCAATCTGCAATGAAACAGTCTTTAAAATTTACATTGCCAAAATTAAACCCAGCTGTAAAATTAGCCGATTTTATAAAACAAGATTTTAAAGAACAAGTTTGTATTGCTCATTGTGAAGATCAAGAAAAAACATTATTACAATCTGTTGTAAAACCCTCAGAAAAAACAACCATTTTAATTGGACCAGAAGGCGATTTTTCTCCGGATGAAATAAAAAAATGTTTGGCAAAAAACATGATTCCGGTTTCTTTAGGAGAAAGTAGATTGCGCACAGAAACGGCAGCTTTGGTGGCTGTAAATACGGTTTCGTTTATCAATCAGTAATTTTTACTATATTGCTTTCAATTCTCACTAAAATAATTAATGAAGCAACCTTTATTTCTAATATTCATATTTCTATATTTTTCGGTAAATGCACAAGACGTTGCCATTCTTAAATACAATGGTGGTGGAGATTGGTATGCAAACCCAACTGCAGTACCTAACTTAATAGCATTTGCAAACGCAAATATTGGTACTCATATTTCTAAAGATCCACAACCAGTAACTATTGACAGCGAAGATATTTTTAACTTCCCAATCTTATTTATGACAGGGCATGGAAATATCTTATTTTCTGATGACGACGCTAATAACCTTAGAAATTATTTAATTTCTGGCGGATTTTTACATGTTTCGGATAATTATGGTTTAGACAAACATATCCGAAGAGAATTGAAAAAAGTATTTCCGAATTTAGAGTTTAAAGAAATACCCAACAATCATCCTATTTATAACCAAACGTATAAATTTAAAAACGGAATTCCTAAAATTCATGAACATGATAAAAAAGCAGCACAAGGCTTTGGTTTATTTTACGAAAGTAGATTGGTTGTTTTTTATGATTATGAAACCGATTTAAGTGATGGATGGGAAGATGAAATAGTGCATAACAACCCAAAGAATGTTCGTGAAAAGTCTTTAAAAATGGGTGCAAATATTATTGAATTTGCTTTTAAAAACTAGTAAGCGTTAAGCAAAAATAAGTTTTTTAGCCTCTCTACTAATTCAAAACCATGCAAAACAACATAGATATAAATATAGACGACATTAAAATAAATTTTGACGAGAGTGGTTTATGGGTTTTAAATATTGCTATCGCTATTATTATGTTTGGTGTTGCATTAGCAATTAGTGTAGACGATTTTAAACGACTTTTTAAAAACCCTAAAATAGTTTTTGTGGGAGTTTTATCGCAATTTATATTATTGCCAGCATTTACTTTTTTAGCAATCTTATTGATAAAACCTCATCCTAGTTTTGCTTTAGGAATGATGATGATTGCTGCTTGTCCTGGAGGAAATGTATCTAATTTTTTTAGTAAAATGGCTGGCGGAAATGCAGCATTATCTGTGAGCTTAACTGCTTTTGCAACATTAATTTGTATTGTAATGACTCCGTTTAACCTTCAATTTTGGGGAAGTTTATACGAACCTACAAATCAAATTTTAAAAACAGTTTCTTTAAACCCTTTTGATTTGTTTAAACTCGTTTCATTAATCTTAGGAATCCCTTTACTTCTTGGTATGCTAATTAAACATTACCATGCTAAAATGGCTAGCAAAATAGAAAAGGTTTTAAAACCGCTGTCTATGTTGGTTTTTATTGCACTAATTTTTATTGCTTTTTCTCAAAATTTAGATGTTTTTGTAAATCATATTCACCACGTATTATTTTTGGTGATATTTCATAACATATTTGCTTACTTTTTAGGGTTTTATACCGCAAAAAGTTTTAAATTGAATAAAAAAGACTGCAAAACAATAGCTATGGAAACAGGAATACAAAATGGAGGTTTAGGTTTATTGCTTATTTTTGGTTTCTTTGAAGGATTAGGAGGCATGGCTTTATTAGCTGCCTTTTGGGGAGTGTGGGATGTTTTTTCTGGCATGGCATTAGCCACTTATTGGGGCAGAAAATCATCTTTAAAATAATTATAAAATATATGGAAATTTCGCAGATGTGGTTTCGTTTAGTGCGCAAGTACGTTAAACTAGGGCTCTTTTTTTACACAAAAAAAATAAAGATAGTTGGCCTTAAAAATGTTCCTAAAAAAGGTGCTGTACTTTTTGCGGTAAACCATCCTAACGGATTGATAGATCCGTTAATTGTAACTACTAATAATCCTAGAGCGAGTTATTTTTTAGTAAAAGCTGCTGCTTTTAAGAATCCTATTATAGAAAAAATTCTTAATTCTTTAAACCTTATTCCTATTTATAGGATGCGAGACGGAATTGATCAATTAGCAAAAAACGAAGAAGTTTTTAATAAATGCTACAACATTTTTAATAGAGGAAAATCTTTAATGATTTTTCCGGAAGGAAGTGATTGTAGAGATAGAACTGTAAGGCCTTTAAGTAAAGGGTTTACAAGAATTGTTTACGGTGCTATTGAAAAATACCCCGATTTACAAATTCAGGTTGTACCTGTTGGACTTACCTACCAAAATGCTTCTCAGTTTCCTTGTAAAGTAGCTTTGCATTACGGAACACCGATTGATGCGAGTAAAATTTACGCAAACAACATACCGAGTAAATCTATCAATATTCTAAAAAATGAGGTAGATGCCCAATTAAAAAATTTATCTGTACATAAAAAAAAGGATGAAAACTATGATACTGTTTTAACAAAGTTAAATGATGCTCAAGTAGATTTTACAGAAGTTAAAAAAGTACAAGAAATGATAAAAACAAATACATTTCCGCCTAAAAAAGAAGGTTCTAAAAATTATTTAAAACCCTTGTATTACTTAATTGTTTTAAATAGTATTATACAGTATTTCATTTACAAAAAACAAGCTAAGAAAAATCCGGATGTTGATTTTATAGATACGTTTAGGTTTACTTTTAACTTGTTTATTTTACCGCTATTTTATGTATTACAAGCTTTTATTGTATCGTATTTCTTTGGTAATAAAATGGGGTTACTCTACTTAGCCTTTAGCCTTTTAATTATATTTATATATAGTAAGTTATCGCCAACAAATACAGAAGCTAGTTCTTAAAAAAAAACAAACCGTTCAAACAGGTTTAGCCCTGATTGAACGGTTTTTGTTTGAGCTCTTTTTTATTCCTTTTTAGGATAAAAAAAGCGAGTAGTGAAAGCAGGAAATAGCTACTAATCTATAATAGCATCTTGAATAACTTGCTGAATTTCGGTACGCATATTACTTCTTACTAAACTCATGTTTGCCGCTGTAGGATACACTCTGTTTGATAAAAACACATACACAATTCCGCTTTTGGGATCTGCCCAAGTATAGGTACCTGTAAAACCAGAATGCCCAAAACTCTCATCGGAAACACATCCACAAGTTGCTTTTACCTTAGGGTTTAACTGTGGTTTATCAAAACCTAAACCTCTACGTACTTTTTTATCAGAAAAATAACGGTGGTTAAATTTATCTACAGTTTCGGTTTTTAAATATCGTTTACCACCATAATATCCTTTTTGTAAATACATTTGCATAATCTTAGCAACATCGTTTGCATTGGCAAATAACCCCGCATGACCTCCTACTCCGCCTAACATTGCTGCACCCATATCATGCACATAACCTTGCACTAATTGGTTACGATAATAATCGTCTTTTTCGGTGGGTATAATTTCGTTTTTAGCAAACTTTTGCAACGGTAAATAACTCGTTCTGTTTGCGCCTAAAGACTGGTAAAACTCTTCGTCTACTAATGTATTTAGAGGCTTTTGGTAGGTGTTTTCTATAGCCTCTTTAAACAAATAATAGCCTAAATCGCTATATTTATAACCAGGTCTTTCTCTTTGGTCTGCGTCTCTTATATATTTATAAATACTGTCTTTATAATTTTTATTTATATATAAATTTTTGGCAACTTTTATGGCAAATTTTTTAGATTTTACATTGCTATAAAAAGTAGGTAAATTTTTATGTGTTACACTATCTTGCGTAGCTACATAAAAAGGAATCCATGCTTTTAAACGACCATAATGCGATAGTATTTCTCTTACAGAAACCGCTGCTTTATTAGATCCTTTAAAACTTGGTAAAAGCTCTTGTAACTTTTCATTTAAAGAAATTTTTTGCTCTTCTTCTGCTTTCATTATTAAAGGCAATGATGCTAAAATTTTAGTAAGAGAAGCCAAATCATAAACATCAGAGTTTTTTACTTTTAAAAGCTTTTTATCTGTATGATACCCATAACTTTTATCTAAAACAACCTTACCGTTTCTGGCTACAAAAACCTGAAAACCTGGTGCCATTTTTTTCTTTAAAATAATGGTTGCTAAAGAATCTATTTCTTTTAATTTTACAGATGATAAATTAGCTGCTTCTGGCAACGTGTACTCAAACCTACCAAGGTTAGATGTGGTAAAACCTCTACCTTCAAAAAAATCGGTTTTAATAGTTACCGGTAATTTTCCTTTGGCACCAAAAGCTCCAAAAATAAGTTGTGCAGATAATTCTTGCCCTAATTTACTATTCTGATAAGAAACAATAAGCCCTTCTATATTGGTAAATGATTTTACTTGCAGCAAACTATACGGACTTGCAAAAACATCTAAAATTACATTTTTTTCACGTGCAATTTCTTGCAACCAAACCAATTCTTTGTCTTTAAACTTATAACTTTTCCAAGGGTTTGCATTCGATTTATGATAACCGATAATTACCAAGTTATAAGGTTTTAATTTTTTTATAAGTCCGTCTAAATTTTTATCAGAAACCACATCTACCTTACCGTAATTTTGTAGCATATTTACAAAATCTGCACCCGAATCATCGCCTAATTTTACATAAGCAATTTTTCTGTTTTCTAAATTTCTAACAGGTATGTTTCCGTTTATATTTTTAAGAACCGTTAATGAATTTTTAACCAATTCTCTGTGTAACAATTCGTCATCTATAGAGTTTAAATCGGCATTAAGGTTTTCTAATTGCACAGGTTTGTAATTGTTTAAACCTGCCCAATATTTTGCTTTTAATATTTTACGAACAGAAAAATCTATACGCTCTTCTGTAAGCGTCTTTAGCTCAATTGCTTTTTTTATGATATTTACAGTTGCAGGAATTTCTTGCGGAATTAATAACAAATCATTCCCTGCCTGAATTGCTGCCAAATTAATTTCTGCTGATGTTGCATAATTTGCTGCACCTTTCATATTTAAACCATCGGTAATTACCAAACCTAAAAAACCTAGTTTTTGTTGTAATAAATCTGTAACCACATTCTTAGACAAAGAAGTAGGCAATCTGCTATCCGACTCTAAACTTGGTATACTTAAATGCGCAGTCATAACACTAGTTACGCCGGCGTCGAATATTTTTCTATAAGGATATAATTCTATCGAATCTAAACGCGCCAAATCAAAATTTAAAACAGGCAATGTTTGATGAGAATCTGTTGCCGTATCTCCATGACCCGGAAAATGTTTGGCACTTGCTAAAACCCCCATACTTTGCATACCTTGTGTAAACGCTATTGCTTTTTCTGTTACGTTTTCTTTGTTTTCGCCAAAAGAACGATTTCCAATTATAGGGTTTTCTGGGTTTGTATTAATATCTACAACCGGTGCAAAGTTTAAATGAATTCCTAATCTGTTACAATGTTTCCCTAAATGCAATCCAAATTCTTTAATCAAAGAATCATTTTTAATGGCCCCTAAAGTCATGTTCCAAGGAAAACGATACGTATTTTTTAAACGCATATCTAAGCCCCACTCACCATCAAAACCAATTAATAAAGGCACCTTTGCAGAATCTTGATATTTATTTGTAAGTGTCGCTTGTTTATCTGGTGTGCCTTGCATAAAAATTAAATTACCAACATGATATTTTTTAATCATATTTGTAATGTAATCTTCGTGTTTTTTATCCTTATTAGAATAGGCTTGTATCATAAATAACTGACCAATTTTTTCATCTAAAGTCATATTTTTTATAATACTATCTATCCAAACATCTTGTGCTTCGGCATCTTTTGTTATTAAAGGATCTACACTCTGTGCAGATATATTAAAAACAAAACCTATAAAAAGGATAATTAGTAACTCTTTCTTCATATTATTTTCGAACATATTTTTTGGGCGTTTAAACAGGCTTTCCATTATATCTTTTTATAATGTCATTGCGAAGTTTACTTTTTTGTAAACTATGGCAATCTCATAATCCATAAACAGATTGCTTCGTTCCTCGCAATGACGCTTATTTAATTAGATTATAAAAAGGATGTCATTTCAATCCTTAACGCAACTTATTTATTAACCTCAGTTATAACTTAAAAATCAATAGTTATACCAAAAAGCGTTTGTGCCAGCTTTCTTTTGCAGGAATCTCCCAATTATTTTCAAAATCGGCCTTGGTATTTACCATATTGTTAAACACAATAGTTTCTGCAGTTACTTTTTTTTCTTTGGCAAACCTCTGAAAATCTGATAATTTTACTAAGTTAATATTCTCATTATCTTTAAACGTAATGTTCATTTTGTCCATTAAGTCTAATTTTAATTCGTTTTCTAATTCTTTAATAAAACGAACAGAACTATCTATAGAGCAACCAGATACATTATTAAAACTTTCATCTACCGCCAACACTAAAAACTGATTGTATTTTATAGTAAAAGAACCTTTTAAATCGTCTCCATGACGCGTCCATTGGTTAATAAAGTCTTCTGCTTTTTCTGAAATAAAGTTTATTTCATTCTCTGTAAACTCTCTATCTGCTTGGTAAATCCAAACGCGAGAATTATTTGGTAAATTTTTATATTCTGTAAACATACTTTTTTAGATTATTAGATATTTGGATTGTTAGATTCTTAAATTTCTCAATCGTCTAAAAAGACGCATTTCGAAATGACAACAACCATTAAAAACCTATCTTAAATTAAACTTCTGTTGCAAAGCTTGTAACTTTTCGGCGTCAGACATTTTCTTTTTTGGAGCTGTCATTCTTTCTTTAATTTCTTTTAACACCTTTTTAGTGTATAAAGGAAAATCTGCATTTTGCATCCAATTATTATACCCTGGGTTTTCTTTAAACACCTCTTCTACGGTTCTTCCTTTGTATTTTCCAAAAGAAAAGATTTCTTGCTTTTTATCATTCATTAGAATAAATCCTGCAAAATCTGCTCGTTCTCCGTGTGTAGAATATGCACTTAAAGCATCCACAGAATTTTCTATATCATCATACTTATCTAATTGTGCTAATAAAATTTCGTAAGTTGCATTGGTATCTGCTTCTGCTCCATGTGCTCCTTCTAATTCTTTACCACAATAAAATTGGTAACCCGCACTTAAAGTTCTTTGTTCTTTTTTATGAAAAATAACTTGTACATCAATTGCTTTTCTATTTTTCATATCAAAGTCAATTCCTGCACGCATTAATTCTTCTGCTAATAAAGGAATATCAAATCGGTTAGAATTAAAACCTGCCAAATCTGCATCTCCAATCATTTCATTAATCTTAGGAGCCAATTCTTTAAATGTAGGTTCTGCTGCTACTTTTTCATTGGTAATACCGTGTACATCTATAGATTCTTGTGGAATTTTTATTTCTGGATTTACCAACCATGTTTTACTTTCTTTGTTTCCGTTTGGAAACACTTTTAAAATGGCTATTTCTACAATTTTATCGGTTGCAATATTTACCCCTGTTGTTTCTAAATCGAAAAATACGATTGGTTTTGTTAAATTTAAATTCATTCCTCTAGTTCTTATTTTTTTTAAGTTATAATGCTTTTTAAGTTAAAATTCTGTTTCCAAAATTGTACAACTTTTAAACGTTCTACTTTATAACTATTATTTATTCGTTATTTAATTGTTTTTTAAATTCGGCCACCTTATCCTGTATTTTTGCAGGAAGTGAAGGCTCTTTAAAATTATATTTTTCTAATTCTTCTAATACAATATCTGCTAAAATAAATCTTGCTGTTGGTTTATCATCCGCCGGAATTACAAACCAAGGCGCATTTTCTGTAGAAGTTCTATTTAATAAATCTTGATAACAAAACTGATACTTGTCCCACAATTTACGTTCCTTTAAGTCGCCTGCAGAAAATTTCCAATTCTTAACTGGTAAATTCAATCTTCGTAACAACCTACTTTTTTGCTCTTCTTTAGATAAATTTAAAAAGAATTTTAAAACAATGGTTCCGCTATCAACAATATGCTTTTCAAAAGCATTGATTCTATCCATTCTGTTATGAAAAAAATCATCATTGATATCTTCTAAAGTATTTATGGTGGGTAGATTTTCTCCAAAAACATATTCAGGATGCACTCTAGTTACCAACACATTTTCATAATGTGTTCTATTAAAAACGCCAATTTTACCTTTTGCCGGAAGCGCAATATAATGCCTCCACAAAAAATCGTGCTTTAATTCTAACTCCGTAGGCACTTTAAAACTATGAACCTCTACTCCACGTGCATTTACATCTTTAAAAACTTCTCTAATTAAGCTATCTTTACCAGAAGTATCCATTCCTTGTAAGCAAATTAGCATACTATATTTGCCCTCTGCATACATGGTATCCTGAATTTTACTTAGCTTTTTTCTTATTTTCTTAAGCTTTTTATCTGCCTTTTCAACTACTTCTTTTGTATTAAAATCAGCAAGTTGAATGTTATTTTTTACTTTGTATTTACCTTTGTCTAGCATCCTTTTAAATATTTTTTAAAGATAGATAAAATCATGATTTTACCTTGAATTTTAACGGCATTTTCTAATAATTATATTCACAATCTAGTCTTCTTCTAAAATTAAAAAAAATAAAATATTTAAATCATAATTTTAGCATAAAGTTATTTATTTATTAACCTTTAAAATTTGTTATTTTTGCCACATGGTAAAAGAAATTCAACTTCGAGTAAATTTAATAGAAGAACGTAAAGAAAACATTCTTTTATACAAAGCTTCTAAACAATTAAGCCTTGATAAAAGTGAAATTTCTGCCGTAAAAGTACTCCGTAAATCTATAGATGCTCGTAAAAAAGACATCATTTTTAATTACAAAGTAGCTGTTTATATCAACGAAAAAGTACCAGAAAAATCTGATTATATTTTTGAGTACAAAGATGTTTCTAATGCCAAAGAAATACATATTATTGGTTTTGGTCCTGCAGGAATGTACGCTGCATTGCGTTGTATAGAATTAGGTTACAAACCTGTAGTTTTAGAGCGCGGTAAAAACGTACAAGATAGAAGACGAGATTTAAAAGCAATTAATCAAGATCATTTTGTAAATGAAGATTCTAATTATTGTTTTGGTGAAGGTGGTGCAGGTACTTATTCTGATGGTAAACTCTACACGCGTTCTCTAAAACGTGGTGATGTTCGTAGAATTTTCGAAAACCTAGTGTATCACGGAGCTACAGAACAAATTTTGGTAGATGCACATCCTCATATCGGAACGAATAAATTACCTAAAATTATCGAAAACATTCGTGAGAATATTTTAAAATTTGGTGGCGAAATTCATTTTGAAACTCGTGTAACAGATTTTACGGTAAAAAATAATAAACTACAAGCAATTCAATTAAAGAATGGAACTGAAATGGCTGTTAACTCGGTTATTTTGGCAACAGGTCATTCTGCAAGAGACATATACGAATTACTACATAAAAAAGAAATTGCATTAAAAGCAAAATCTTTTGCTATGGGTGTTCGTGTAGAACATCCACAAGAAATTATAGACCAGATTCAATATCATTGTTCGGGAGAAAGAGACGAACTTTTACCTGCTGCTGCTTATAGTTTGGTGCATCAAGTAAATAACAGAGGCGTATATTCTTTTTGTATGTGTCCTGGTGGATTTATTGTACCTGCGGCTACTGCCAATGGAGAAGTTGTTGTAAACGGAATGTCGCCTTCTCGAAGAAATAACCGTTTTGCAAATTCGGGAATTGTTGTTGAATTAGATATTGATAAAGATTTTAAAAAATACGAGGAATTTGGAGCGCTTAAAGGATTAGAGTTTCAGAAAGATCTAGAAAAAATTGCCTTTTTTGCTGGAGGAAGAACACAAACGGCTCCTGCACAGAGATTGGTAGATTTTGTAGACGGAAAATTATCTACAGATTTAAATGATTGTTCTTATCAACCTGGGTTAAAATCGGCGCCTTTGCATTCTTTATTGCCTAAAATTATTGGTAGTAGATTGCGTAAAGGTTTTGCTGCATTCGGACAAAAAATGCATGGTTATTATACCAATGAAGCAAATGTTATTGGGGTAGAATCTAGAACTTCATCACCCGTAAACATCCCTAGAAAAGAAAATTTAGAACACACAGAAATAGAAGGACTGTTTCCTTGTGGTGAAGGTGGTGGTTATGCAGGCGGAATTGTTTCTGCTGCAATGGATGGAGAACGATGTGCAGAAGCGGCAATTGCAAAATTTTAAAACTTTTTCTTTATTAATGAATAAGTATCTGTAATTTTACTTCTTAATATATTACGAATGAAAATTACAATTGGCAGAATTGACAAAGCTGATTTCCCTGAATTAATTTTAGAAGATATTGATGTAAAAATTGATTCAGGTGCTTATACGTCATCAATTCATTGTTCAAACATTGAAGAAATCACTGTAAATACTGAAAAATTTATTAGATTTACATTATTAGATCCTGAACACCCTTTTTATAACAACAAAGAGTTTTCCACTAAAAAATATGCTTCTAAATTGGTTAAAAGCTCTAATGGTATTTCTGAAAAGAGATTTATGATTGAGACAGAGATCATTATGTTTAATATGAATTTTCCAATTCATTTAACATTAAGTGAACGTAAAGACATGACTTTTCCTGTATTATTGGGAAGAAAATTTTTAAATCATAAATTTTTAATAGACACAACTATGAAAGATTTATCCTACAAATTAAAAAACAAAATATAATGAGAATTGTAATTCTTTCTAGAAACCCCAAATTGTATTCAACTAGAAGATTGGTAGAAGCCGCTGAAAAAAGAGGTCATGACGTAATGGTGGTAGATCATTTAAAGTGTAATATCGAAATTGAAAAAAAAGCACCGAAAATATTTTATAAAGGAGAGTATTTAGAAAATATTGATGCTATTATACCTAGAATTGGAGCTTCTGTTACTTTTTATGGAACAGCTGTTATTCGTCAGTTTGAAATGATGAAAGTATTTTCTGCCGTTTCTTCTCAAGCTTTAGTAAAATCTAGAGATAAATTAAGCAGCTTGCAAATTTTAGCAAGAGCTGGTGTTGGTTTACCAAAAACCGTATTTACCAACTACACAAAAGATGTAGAACATGTGGTTGAATCTGTAGGAGGAGCACCATTAATTTTAAAATTATTAGAAGGCACACAAGGTTTAGGTGTTGTTTTAGCAGAAACCAAAAATGCAGCAACTTCTGTTTTAGAGGCTTTTAATGGTTTGGGTGCAAGAGTTATTGCACAAGAATTTATTAAAGAAGCTGGTGGTGCAGATATTAGAGCTTTTGTGGTAGACGGAAAAGTAATTGGTGCCATGAAACGTCAAGGTAAAGAAGGAGAATTCCGTTCTAACTTACATAGAGGTGGTAATGCAACTGTTATAGAATTAACAGATGAAGAAGAAAAAACAGCTTTAAAAGCAACAAAAGCCTTAGGTTTAGGGGTTGCTGGTGTAGATATGTTACAATCTTCTAAAGGTCCTTTAGTTTTAGAAGTAAATTCTTCTCCTGGTTTAGAAGGTATTGAAATCGCTACAGGTAAAAATATTGCCAAAGAAATCATTCGTTATTTAGAAATTCATGTCGAATAAACCATTTG
The DNA here is from genome assembly GCF_038024045.1 of Polaribacter staleyi. Classification (NCBI taxonomy): domain Bacteria; kingdom Pseudomonadati; phylum Bacteroidota; class Flavobacteriia; order Flavobacteriales; family Flavobacteriaceae; genus Polaribacter; species Polaribacter staleyi. Next base: position 1,402,155 of record NZ_CP150665.1, read on the forward strand.
TTCTTTTAGGAAAAGTTATTCCTTTAGGAAAACGCACCGTTTTAGATTTAGAAGTAGCAAAATTACATACAAGAACTACTGTAAAGGTTCCTATAATAATAGAGCGTTCTCAAAATCCGGGACCCGTGGTTTTATTACTAGCGGGTATTCATGGTGATGAAACAAATGGTGTTGGAATTATTAGAGAAATCATCAATTTAAAGATTAACAAGCCCAAAAACGGAACCATTATTTGTATTCCTGTTTTTAATATTTTTGGCTATTTAATTCAGACTCGAGAATTTCCTGACGGACGAGATTTAAATAGAATGTTTCCTGGGTCTGCAAGTGGGTCTCTAGCCAGCCAATTTGCCTATCAATTTACAAAAGAAATTGCCCCGATTGTAGATTATGTTATTGATTTTCATACCGGAGGAGGAGATCGTGATAATATTGCACAGATAAGATGTAGTGAAGAAGATGAAAAAGCTTTAGAATTGGCCAAGGTTTTTAACCCGCCAATGATTGTTTTTTCTGAAAACATTAAAAAATCTTTAAGAGATACGTTACATAAAATGGGTAAAACGGTTTTACTTTTTGAAGGAGGAAAAACGAAAGAACTAAACCCTACTATTATTAACGAAGGTGTAAACGGAACTAAAAATGTATTAATTCGTTTAGGTTTAATCGAAGGAGAAATCACCGTTAGGGCAACACCAATATTTGTACATAAAGCAAAATGGATAAGAGCTTTAGATTCTGGAATGTTTAAAATTAGAGTTGCAAACGGAAGTTTTGTAAAAAAGAAAGAAGTTTTAGGCGTTATTCAAGATCCTTTTGGTGAATTTAAAAAGAAAGTTTATGCTCCTTTTGATTGTCATATTTTCTGTATCAATAAAACACCTATTGTAAATAAAGGAGATGCTTTATTTCATGTGAGCATAGAAGAATAATCTATGTATTTTTCTAATTGATACAAAAGCCAATACCTTTTTAACTACAAAATAAAAAACCATTTCAATTTTATTGAAATGGTTTCTTTTTTTTAAAAAGGCTGTATATTAGAGCAAAATTTTTAATAGATGTTATCCAAATTTCTTCCTAGTATTGTAATTAATAAAATTATAAGAAAAACTACGCTCCTTTTATTATTTATTACCCTATCAATTTCCGCCCAAACGGATCAAAAAATTTACGATATTATAAATACTATTTCTGCGGATAGAATTAAAGCGGATATAAAAACATTAACCGAGTTTGGCACAAGAAATACGTTTTCTGATACAATTTCTACAACTCGAGGAATTGGAGCAGCAAGACGTTGGATAAAATCTGAATTTGATGCAATTTCCAATAACTGCAACAACTGTATAAGTACTTTTTATCAAAAGGATTTTGTTACTAAAGAGGGCAATAGAAGAGTTCCTCATGATGCTTGGATAGTAAATGTTGTAGCGATTCAAAAAGGAACAAAATACCCAAACAGCTATATTATTATGAGTGGAGATATTGATTCTCGTGCAAGTGATACAATGGATTTTACAACAGACGCTCCTGGTGCAAATGACAATGCTTCTGGAATGGCAGGTACTATAGAAGCTGCAAGAGTGTTAAGTAAATATCAATTTGAAAGCAGTATTGTTTATGTTGGTCTTTCTGGTGAAGAACAAGGTTTGTTTGGTGGAGCAGGTTTAGCAAAATATGCAAAAGAAAAAGATTGGGATATTATTGGCGTTTTAAACAACGATATGATTGGAAATATAAAAGGGGTAGATGGTGTAATTGACAATCGTAGTTTTAGAATTTTCTCGGAACCTGTGCCTGCGAATGAAACTGAAAAACAGCGTAAAATGCGCAGATTTTATGGAGGAGAAGTTGATGGAATTTCGAGACAATTAGCAAGATATATTCACAAGAGTGTAAAAACATATATGCCAGAAATGAATCCGATGATGATTTATAGATTGGATAGATTTGGACGTGGAGGACATCACAGACCTTTTAATGACTTAGGCTTTGCAGGAATTAGAATTATGGAAGCCCACGAAAACTACACCCAACAACATCAAAATATTAGAACCGAAAATGGTATAAAATACGGGGATACTTTTGAGCATGTAAATTTTGAGTACGCAAAAAAATTAACTGCCGTTAACGCTATAACAATGGCTAGTTTAGCTTGGGCACCAGAAGCTCCAAAAGAAGTAGCTATTGGAGGAATTGTACAAGCATCAGCAAAGTTAAGATGGAACAAAGTTGATGGTGCTAAAGGATATAAAATTTACTGGAGAGACACAACTTCTACCACTTGGGATAATTCTAGATATGTAGAAACCAACGAGTTTACTTTAGATGGAATTGTGATAGATAATTTCTTTTTTGGTGTTGCTGCTATCGGAGAGGATGGACACGAAAGTGTAGTTGTTTTCCCTAATAAAATTTTAAGATAATAAATATGAAAACAATAATTAAAAGTCTATTTGCCCTTAGTTTTATCTTTTTACTTTTTAATTGTACTAAAGATAAAAAGAATGAAGTTTTAGTTTTAGGAACGATACATAGTAGTCATTTAACTTCAGAAGAATATTCTATAGAAAAACTAACTAAACTAATTCAAGAAATTAAACCTGATCTTATTTTAACTGAAATTCCGCCAAATAGATTTGAAGAAGCGATGGAAGGTTTTAAAAGAGATGATTCTATTTCAGAACCTAGAGTTTCTCGTTTTCCTGAATATACAAAAGTCATTTTTCCGCTATCAAAAACTATGGATTTTGAAATTATACCAACTGCAGGTTGGTCTGCTTCTATGGCAATAGAACGTCAACAAAAATTAAGAGCCATTAGCAGAGATACTTTACGGAAATCTGATTGGAAACAATACAGAGAAGCTAATAGAAAATCTGATTCTATTATGGCTATTACAGGTAACAGAAATGACCCTTATTTTATACACACCAATACGTATGATAGTATTTCTAATATTGGATTAGGAACTTATAACAGACTTTTCAATGAAGAATTAGGTCTTGGTGGTTGGGACAATATTAATATTGCACATTATTGGAATATTGAAAAAATTTTACAGAAATATAAGTATCAAAATAAACGTATTTTAATTACTTATGGTGCCGGACATAAAGCTTGGTTTCTAAAAGAATTAAGAAAACGTGATGATATAACGCTATTAGAATTAAAGCCTTTTTTAGATGAATTAAAATAATTGAATAAATTATACTCTGCTAAAATCTAAAATTTCTTTTTCTGTTATTATTGGATTTGCTCCTTCTTTTTCTGCAACCAATGCTCCTACTGCACAAGCAAAATCAATTGCTTTTTGTGGTGATGCACCATTTATTAATTTACTTATTAATGATGCTAAAAAAGAATCTCCAGATCCAACAGTATCTTTTACTTTAATTTTATAACCACTGTTATAATACAACTGATGATCATATAACAAAACAGCACCATGTTCTCCTTTTGTAACACATATATGTGCTGTTTTAGTTTTTTCTGCTATAAAATGTATGTTTTGTTCTAAATTATGAAACGGAGAGCCTAAAAAATCACTTATCTCATACAATTCGTCATCATTAAATTTGATGAAGTTTGCTTTATGCATCAACTCTAATAAAAGCTCTTTTGTGTAAAAAGGTGCTCTTAAATTCACATCAAAAACAGCATATTTTGCATAATCTAAAAGTTGAAATAATGTGTTTTTAGAAACAGCATCTCTAGTTATTAAACTTCCAAAAACAAAAGCATCAACTTGTTTTACCATTTCTGATGATTTTGCTGTAAATAGAATTTTATCCCAAGCTTTTGGATGTACAATTTTATAAGTTGCTGCACCTTTTTTGTTTAAGGTTACGGTAACTTCCCCTGTATTAAAATCTTCTAAAACTTCAACAGCCTCTGTATTTATTTTTAAATCATTGATGTATTTTAAAATCTTTTTACCTAAAACATCATTACCAATAGCACTAATCATGGCAACATCATTGTTAAAAGATTTTAAACGAACGGCAACATTTAAAGGGGCTCCTCCTATTTTTTTATGATTAGGAAAAACATCCCATAAAACTTCACCAAAACATACAATTTTAGACATACATAGATTTTAATAAATATTAGACTCAGAAGTTCTTTGACTAATAGAGCTAGAAAAAATAGCTAGCATTCTTTTTGCAATACCTGTCCAACCAAAATTACGACGGGCAAAACGTGCTCCTTCTACAGACATTTCGTTTCTTAATTTTGGATATAAAAGAGGCATTGCCATCATAGCACCAAATTCTTTTGGTCTGTGTGGATCTGCAAATAAACCTTGATTACCAAAATCAATTAAATCGCACAAACCACCATGAACAGTAATTACACTTGGTGTACCACAAGCCATTGCTTCAATAGCAACCATACCAAAAGGTTCGTATCTAGAAGGCATTGCAAAAACACTTGCAGATCTATATACATTTGCTAAATCTTCATCAGCTATATAATTTTTCCACTTAATTTTATCCATCAACCCTAACTCTTCTGCCAATTCTTTTAATTTTTCGATTCCATCTCTATCTTGCTGAGAATCTCCACCAATAGCAGCTACTAATCTAGCTTCCGGACACAACTCAAAAACAGTAGGTAAAGCATGTAATAATAAATCATAGCCTTTATTATGCGCCATTCTACCCAACGCTAAAATATCGGTTGGTTTGATATCGTATTTTAATCGGATTTTATCATTTTCTTTAGAAGGAACAGGAAAAAATCTATTTTCATCAATTCCAGGAGGAATCATGCTACAGTTTCTAGACAACACATCATATTGCTGTATTAATAAGTCTACTTGAGGAAGTGTGGTTGCAATCACAAAATTACACATCTGATACACAAAATATTCTTTTCTGATACGTTCTTTAAATCGATAGGTTTTTTCCATTTCTTTCTCATCCATATCACTTCCCATAGAGTGCTGTTTCCACCAACCTAAAGAATGCGGTGTATGTACATGACAAATACCTAATTCCTCTGCAATTTTTTGTCCTGCCCAACCTGCATCCCAATAATGAGAATACACCACATCATATTTCTTATTTTCTTTTTTTATGGCTGCCAACGTATTGGTTACAAATTTTTTAAGATGATCGTGCATATCCTCTTTTCTGATAAACTTTTTACCTCCAAAAGGAATTCTCCACACATTAAAATTATCATCTACATGGTCATATTCTGGTTGATCTTCAAACTGCCGTGTTACCAAATCTACACGTTTACCTAATCGACTAAATCTATCTGCTAATTCTAATACATATACTACTTGACCTCCTGTATCTGGTTTTCCTAATTCAGCATTTGCTGCCACATATCCGTGTAAAGAGATCATTAATATTGATTTCATATTTTTAGTTTTTAGTTTTTAGTTTTAATTATTTTTAAATCATTACAAGCTGAGATGTATTGGGCTGCAGACCAAGCTTGATATGCTTTCCCCATAGGTTTTCCGGTAGTTCCGTGTGCCCACTCTGTAAACTCCCACGCTTCATTAATTCCTTCTTTATTAATTAACGCTAGTTTATGTAACTCTGCAATGGCAACATCTTTAAAACCTAATTTATTTACAAACTTTACCCAAAATCCGCCCACAAAAGGCCAAATACCACCATTGTGATAATGATTTGGCAAATTGAGAAGGTTTACGGTGTAATAAGGTTTCCAATCTGGATCTCCCGGACTTACAACGGGATATACATTTGCAACAGGAAAAGGATCATTTACCCCAACACCTAACATAAACTTAAAAGTTTGATGCGCTTTTTCTGCATCTATGGTTCCGTGTAAAAAGGCCAAAACATTTCCTAAAACATCGCAACGCCAACTAAAATCGAAGGGTGTAGTTTGTGCTATTAAATAAGACGTATCTCCTAAAGTAAATTGCTTTTCTGCAAAAGAAACCGATTGAAATAATTTTTGCTGAGTAGAAGGCCAAAAATTTTGTACAATTTCCTTTTTTATCACCTGAGACCATCTAATATATTCGCCTGCATCTTCATGGCTTCCTAGCATTTCTAACATTCGCCCGAAACAAACATTAGAACGATACCAAAGAATTTCATCATATAAAATATTATAACTCCTACCAAATAAATCAGTCCAATCTCCCGCTTCAGGGATTTCTAAAAGGGCATCATTATTACTGTCATGAGCGCCTAACCAACGCATGGTTTCTTTTATATCTCCAATATATTTTCTTAAAAACTGAATGTCTTTAGTAACATTTACATATTCGTAAAATGCAATTACCACCCAAATACCACTATCTATAGAACAAATACCACCAACTCCAGAATAATCTGGTTCACCATCTTTTAATCTTACATTCGCAGGAATTTGTCCGTTTCTAGAAATATTCTCTAGCAAGGTTATTAAAGTCTGTCTTTGACATTGGTGTATTTCTTCATCCTCTATTAAAGACAGTGAACCAATTACTGTTATGGCGCCATCTCTAGCCCAAACACTATGATAATTTTCATCGGTACCATTCGGAATATTGTCTTTTATAGAACAGGCTGAAAAACCAAGTGGCGTAATGTTCTTTCTTAACGCTTCTATTGCTTTTACATAACCTTCTTGAATTAAAGCTATTTTTTCATCATCATCTTCTAAAGCTATATTGTCTAATTCCTTTTTGATAAAGAAATCTTCAGAATGATCAATATTTGTATTTTCAAGAGCTTCTTTTGGTAATATTTCATAGAAAATGAGTCCTTCTATAATACCATCTCCTTTTTCTTTTTCTGTATGATAGACTTTTTTATGTTTTGTATATAGATATAGTTCATCATGTGCATTGGCAACTACAATTCCGGAAACATTTTTTAAATCGAACATAGCAGAATCATTACCACTATCCCCTGCTACTAAAACCTGATCTGATTTTAAATCTAATCTTTTTAACAACCATTGTAATGCGTTTCCTTTATTTGCCCATTTAGGTAAAATATCTAAAAATTTGTTACCAGAATATACCACATTTACATCCATATCTGCATCTGCAAAATCTTGTGCTATTTCATCTATCAGTTCATTACTAGCATCATGAAAAAAATAACTTCTTTTATATGAATGTTGAAATTTACTAGGTTGATCACTAATAGGATGTGTTATTTTTTGAATGATATTTTCTACAGCTTCTAAATTCCAACCATCATCTAAAACATCATTGAATTCTTTTTCTACAGCTCCTTTTTTATAATTATAAATATGAGTACCCACACCAGAAATAATATAATCTGGTTTAGGAAGTACTTTTTTATCTATTAAATCTAAAACATCATCAATTAAACGTCCCGTATTATAGGTTAGAATTACATCGTTTTGATCTTGATACTTTTCCCAAGTTTTTTTAAAATTACTTTTATAGGTGTGAAAATCAATTAAGGTATTATCAATATCAAATGATAATAATTTTATTTTATTTTCAATTTTTAAGCTATTTAAGGTCATTTCATTGTGTTTTTAAGAGAGAATCATTAATAACACTGAATTTAATTAAAAATCAAAGAGCAACCAAAAGTTAGGACGAGTATCGTTATTTGTAGTTTGATTTTTATGATTGTGATAATTATGACTATCATAAAATACTAAATAAGGAATAGTGAAAGAAAATAATTTTATTTTTCCATCAAAGTTGCTTTAAATTATATAAATAAATAAAAAGTCTTTATAAGTGTGCTTTTAAATTGCTTGCAATATTGTATTTCTATACTGAAAACTAAAAACAGTATTAAGGGGTAAAATAAAAAAACGAGCAAGTTGCTCGTTTTTTTGTTTTATGATATAATTAAAAAAGACCTAACCGAACACTTGGTGTACCAATTTTAATACTTGTATGACTCGTTCTTCTATAAGTCCTTCTTTCATTATTATAATATCCATGGTAATAAAAATTAGCATGATATTGATAGTGTGTACTATGTTCACAGTGATTATTACAATGATCATAATGTTCCGAATAAGCATCTTTTTTCCCTTGCATATAAGCCTTATATGCTACTCGGTCTCTTTTTTTTAATTCTTTTTCATACTCTTTCTGTTCTTTCCAAAACTTATTTTCATCAGCTTTAGAAGTTCCTTTAAAATCTTGTTCAAACTTAGCGTCTTCCTTAGCTCTTTGCTGGTAATACCTTTTTATATCAGCTTTAGACTTTTTTTCTGAGTCTTGAGCAAAAATGAAAGTTGCAGAAAAAAAAAGAATTATTGTAAAAATTGATTTAATTACTTTCATAATAATAGTTTTAATAGTGAATAATTTGTTTTCTTATTAGTAAAACAACTATAGCCCTATTTACCCTACCAAAATTATAAAATAATTTACGCTTGTAACTTAATCTCTTATCAAAGGCATTGTAGAGCAACGCAATAAACCTTCCTGTTTCGCTATTTCAGAATAAGAAACTTCTTCTACTGTAAAACCATTCTGCCTTAACCAAGTATTTAATCTTGTAAAGTTTTTTTCAGAAATAATAACTTCTTCAGAGATTGAAAAAACATTACTATTCATATTATACATTTCTTCTTTTGTAATTTCAAAAATATTTTCTTTTCCAAAATAGTTAACCAACCATTCATATTCACTTTCTACTAAAAATCCGTTTTTATGAAGAATAGCTTTGTCTTTTCCTATTGGTTGAAAACAACAATCTAAATGCAATGCATTCTCTTTTGCATTTGTATTCGATTTTCTTAATTCAAAAGATTTTACTTTTTTATGAGGGAATAATTCTTGCAACGCAATTACTGCGTCTATATTTGTGCGTGCCGTAATATAATCTGCATAATCACTTCCAGAATAAGTACCAATAAAAATATAATCATTCCATGGCATTACATCTCCTCCTTCTACATGACACTCTTTAGGTAAAACAACCACCTTATTTGAGTCTATTTGAGTAATCACTTTATCTATGGCTTTGTACTCTTTCTCTCTATCTGGAAGAATATTTGCCTCGATAAAAGTATCTTCTATAACAAAAGCAATATCTCTAGAAAAAATCTGATTATAATTTTCTATTACGTCTGGTCTAAATACTTTAACATCATATTTTTTTAAAATATTAGCTACGGCTTCTATTTCTAAGACCATTGCTGATTCTTTTGGATAGGTACCAGCTAACACGTGTTCTATACTTTTAGGATCATAACAATCTTCTACTTTTGGTACACCACCATTACTATTTGCTATACCTAAAATTACAGCTCTTAATCTTGATGTTTCGTTTTTAATATTAAGTTTTAACATATATAAAGGGATAAAAAAAGCTTCATAAAATATGAAGCTTTGTTTTTGTAAATGTAATAAATTTTATCTTTTCTCTATGCCTACAAATGGTCTGTAATTCTCACCAACATAAATTTGACGAGGTCTACCTATTGGTTCTTTATTAAGACGCATTTCTTTCCATTGAGCAATCCAACCTGGTAAACGACCTAAAGCAAACATTACTGTAAACATTTCTGTAGGTATTCCCATAGCTCTATAAATGATACCTGAATAGAAATCTACATTTGGATAAAGTTTTCTTTCTACAAAATAAGGATCTTTTAAAGCTTCTTGCTCTAAACTTCTTGCTATTTCTAAAATAGGATCTTTAACACCTAAATCATTTAAAAGTTCATCTGCAGCTGCTTTAATAATTTTAGCTCTTGGATCAAAGTTTTTATAAACTCTATGACCAAATCCCATTAAACGGAAAGAATCATTTTTATCTTTTGCTTTTTCCATGTATTTTTTGGTATCACCACCATCAGCTCTAATAGCTTCTAACATTTCTAAAACAGCTTGGTTTGCTCCACCGTGTAATGGCCCCCAAAGTGCAGAAATACCAGCAGAAAGAGAGGCAAATAAACCTGCATGAGAAGAACCTACAATTCTAACAGTAGAAGTAGAACAGTTTTGCTCATGATCTGCATGTAAGATTAATAATTTATCTAAAGCATCTTTAACTATCGGGTTAATTACAAAATCTTCATTTGGTTGTTTAAACATCATAAACATCAAATTCTCTACATACCCTAAAGATTTTTTTCCATAATTTAAGTGCATTCCTTTTTGCTTACGCATTGTCCAAGATACTAAAACCGGAAACTTTGCCATAATACGTACAATTGCATTGTACATATCTTCTCTAGATTCAACATTTACAGAAGAAGGATTAAAAGCTGTTAGTGCACTTGTTAATGAAGACAAAACTCCCATAGGGTGTGCTGTCTTAGGAAACGCCTCTAGAATTTTTCTAACATCATCATCAACTAAAGAATGGTCTCTAATATCATTATGAAATTTATCTAATTGTTCTTTTGTTGGTAAATTACCAAAAATTAAAGCATAAGAAACTTCTAAAAAGTCTGCTTTTTCAGCTAGTTCTTCAATTGAATAACCCCTATATCGTAAAACTCCTTTTTCTCCATCTAAAAAAGTAATAGCACTTTCGCAAGAACCTGTATTCTTATAACCAGGATCTATTGTTATTACTCCATTAGTTGCACTCCTCAGAGTTTTAATATTTATAGCAACTTCATTCTCTGTTCCTTTTACAAGTGGAAACTCATAAGAATTGTCTCCAATATGTAATTTTGCTGTATCTGACATTTACCCTTGATTTTTTTGTATTGTTTAGTGTCACGAAGATACCAAATTTTAAAAGATTTTAAAAGGTTGTACTCATAGATTTTAGAAATTTTAAAATAACATTAACTTATGTGGCTAGTAGGCAAAAAAAAACCTCATAATTTCTTATGAGGTTTTATAAATTATAAGAACAGTATCTTAAACATTAAAAGCATTTTCTCCTGGAAAATAAGCAGTTGATCCTAATTCTTCTTCGATACGTAATAATTGATTGTATTTAGACATTCTATCAGAACGAGAAGCAGAACCAGTTTTAATTTGACCACAGTTTAAAGCTACCGCTAAATCTGCAATTGTATTATCTTCTGTTTCACCAGATCTATGTGACATTACTGATGTATAACCTGCATTTTTAGCCATATTTACAGCTGCAATAGTTTCTGTTAAACTACCAATTTGGTTTACTTTAATTAAAATAGAATTTGCTATTCCATTTTCAATTCCTTTAGCCAAACGCTCTACATTAGTAACAAATAAATCATCTCCAACTAATTGAACTTTATCTCCAATTAATTCAGTAAGGTATTTTGTACCATCCCAATCATTTTCATCCATTCCATCTTCAATAGAAATAATAGGGTATTTTCCTGCCAATTCAGCTAAATAATCAGCTTGTTCTTTACTTGTACGGATAACACCTTTATCTCCTTCAAATTTAGTGTAATCGTATTTACCATCAACATAAAACTCTGCAGAAGCACAATCTAATGCAATTTTTATCTCTTCACCAAAAACATACCCTGCATTTTTAACTGCTAAAGCAATTGTTTCAATAGCATCTTCTGTACCATCTAAAGTAGGTGCAAAACCACCTTCATCACCTACAGCAGTAGATAAACCTCTGTCATGTAAAACTTTTTTTAAGTTATGGAAAATTTCAGTTCCCATTTTTAAAGCTTCAGAAAAAGTTTTTGCCTTAACTGGCATAATCATAAATTCTTGAAATGCAATAGGAGCATCTGAGTGAGAACCACCGTTAATGATATTCATCATTGGTAATGGTAAAGTATTAGCAGAAACACCACCTACATATCTATATAAAGGCATACCTAATTCGTTAGCAGCAGCTTTGGCAGCAGCTAAAGAAACTCCTAAAATAGCATTCGCTCCTAATTTAGATTTATTTGGCGTACCATCTAAGTCTATCATTAATTGATCGATAGCATTTTGTTCGAAAACAGATGTACCTAATAACTCAGCTGCAATAATGTTATTTACATTAGAAACTGCTTTTAAAACACCTTTACCCATGTAATCTTTACCTCCATCACGTAATTCTACTGCTTCATGTTCTCCTGTAGAAGCTCCAGAAGGAACTGCTGCTCTACCTAAAACACCATTTTCTGTAGTTACATCTACTTCTACTGTTGGGTTACCTCTTGAATCAAAAATTTGACGTGCGTGAACGCTAATTATAATGCTCATTTTATTTATTATTTAATTAATTTAAAATCTTAAACTTGCTGAGGCTAAATTACGAAATGTCTAAAGCATTTAATAATTTGTACCTAATTAATTACGAAAACGTTTGCTAAAATTATTTTAATTAAAATAAAAAAACCCACTCAAAAAATGAGTGGGAAAATTGCTATGAAAAAGATTGTGATTTTTACATCACATTTCAAAAATAAGATTAAAAAGCCACCAATATTTAATTTTTTGATGAAAAACAATAATGTTACGATGGATGACTTTTAAGTTAAGATAAAACTTTTTTAGCCTCTTTAATATTCTCTATAAATTGATCAAATAAATATTCAGCATCATGTGGCCCAGGACTTGCTTCTGGATGGTATTGTACAGAAAAAACATTCTTGTCTTTCATACGGATACCTGCTACTGTATTATCATTTAAATGAACATGTGTAATCTCTACATTTTCATTTGCTTCCGTTTCTGCTCTATCAATGGCAAAACCGTGGTTTTGAGAAGTAATTTCTCCTTTACCTGTTAATAAATTTTTTACAGGATGATTAATTCCTCTGTGACCATTGTGCATTTTATACGTAGAAATTCCATTAGCCAAAGCAATAACTTGATGTCCTAAACAGATACCAAATAAAGGTAAATTTCTTTTGATAATTTCTTTAGCTACTTCTTGAGCCTCAACTAATGGTTCTGGATCACCAGGTCCATTAGATATAAAATAACCATCAGGGTTAAAAGATGCTAAATCTTCAAAACTTGCATTAAAAGGGAAAACTTTTACATAAGCTCCTCTTTTAACAAAATTTCTCAATATATTTTTTTTGATTCCAATATCTAAAGCAGATATCTTTAATTCTGCATTTTCATCCCCTACAAAATAAGGTTCTTTAGTAGATACTTTAGAAGCCAATTCTAAACCTTCCATACTTGGTACTTTGGCTAATTGTTCTTTTAATGCATCAATATTATCAACATCTGTAGATATAATTGCGTTCATGGCTCCATTATCTCTAATATAAGAAACTAATGCACGAGTATCAACATCAGAAATTGCAACCAAATTATGTTTTGTAAACCAATCTTTTAAGTTTCCATTAGAGTCTACTCTAGAATGTGTAAAACTAAAATTTCTACAAATTAAACCTGAAATTTTTATTCCGTCAGATTCTACTTCCTCATCATTTACCCCGTAGTTACCAATATGTGCATTTGTAGCTACCATTAACTGGCCAAAATAAGATGGATCAGTAAAAATTTCTTGATAACCAGTCATACCAGTATTAAAACAGATTTCTCCTGTAGATGTTCCTTCTATTCCTACAGATTTTCCATAAAAAATTGTTCCATCTGCTAATAAAACAAGTGCTTTTTTTCGTGTTTGATATTTCATTGATAGTTGTTGTGTTTCTTAATGCAAAAATATAAAAAAAGGGATAAACGTAAACGCTTATCCCTTTTAATATGATTTAAAAAATTTTCATTTCTTATTCTTCAGATTTTTCTTCTGATGCAGTCCCTTCTACTTGCGGAGAATCAGCTTTCTTGCTTCTTCCTCTACGAGTAGTTTTCTTAGCTTTCTTACCATTAGGATTGTAAAGTTCGTTGTAATCAACCAATTCTACCATTGCCATAGGAGCATTATCCCCTTGACGGTTTCCTAATTTGATGATACGAAGGTACCCTCCTGGTCTATCTCCTATTTTTACAGAAATTTCCTTAAATAATTCTGTAACTGCATATTTATCACGTAAATGAGAAAAAACAACACGTCTGTTGTGAGTAGTATCACTTTTAGACTTTGTTATTAATGGTTCTGCAAAAACTCTTAATGCTTTTGCTTTTGCCACTGTTGTGTTAATACGTTTATGTTCTATTAAAGAACAAGTCATATTAGCTAACATCGCTTTTCTATGCGAAGTTGTTCTTCCTAAATGATTATGCTTTTTTCCGTGTCTCATGACCTTTGTTTTATACTTTCATCTTGCATCTACTCATTTTGAGGAGCAAAATATGAAAAATTAATCTCTATCTAATTTGTATTTTGTTAAATCCATTCCAAAACTTAAACCTTTAACAATAACTAATTCTTCTAGTTCTGTTAATGATTTTTTACCAAAGTTTCTAAATTTCATTAAATCACTCTTGTTAAAAGAAACTAAATCTCCTAATGTATCAACTTCTGCAGCCTTTAAACAATTTAAAGCTCTTACAGATAAATCCATATCGATTAATCTAGTTTTTAATAACTGACGCATATGTAATGACTCTTCATCATATGTTTCTGTCTGTGCAATTTCATCTGCCTCTAAAGTGATACGCTCATCTGAGAATAACATAAAGTGGTGGATTAATATTTTTGCAGCTTCTGTTAATGCGTCTTTTGGGTTTATTGATCCATCAGTATCGATATCGAAAACTAATTTTTCATAATCCGTTTTTTGTTCTACACGAAAATTTTCGATTGCATACTTTACATTCTTAATTGGTGTGTAGATAGAATCAGTAAAAATTGTACCAATTGGTGCTGAAGCTTTTTTATTTTCTTCCGCAGGTACAAATCCTCTACCTTTTTCTATGGTAATTTCTGCATTTAACTTTACAGATTTCTCCATGTTACAGATTACTAAATCTGGATTCAATACTTGAAAACCAGAAATAAACTTCTGTAAATCTCCAGCAGTAAACTGCTCTTGACCAGATAATGATATAGAAACAGTTTCTCTATCTGTTTCCTCTATTTGTTTCTTAAAACGAACTTGTTTTAAGTTTAAGATAATTTCTGTAACGTCTTCTACAACTCCTGAAACAGTAGAAAATTCATGTTCTACACCATCAATTCTTAATGATGTAATTGCAAATCCTTCTAAAGAAGATAAAAGTACTCTTCTTAAAGCATTTCCTATTGTTAAACCAAAACCTGGTTCTAAAGGTCTAAACTCAAATCTACCCGTAAAATCAGTAGATTCGATCATTATTACTTTATCGGGTTTTTGAAAATTTAAAATTGCCATTTTCTTCGTTTTAATTGTTATTCAGTTGCGCGGTATATAAGTGTGAAGAAATACTTATATACCCTTTGGCTGAATCTCAATATGATTAATTTATTACTTAGAATATAATTCTACGATTAATTGTTCTTTGATGTTTTCTGGAATTTGTAATCTTTCTGGTACTTTAACAAACGTTCCTGTTTTAGTATCAGAATTCCAAGTTAACCATTCAAAAACATTGTTATTAGAAGCTAAAGCATTCTCGATAGCTACTAATGATTTAGATTTCTCTCTTACTGCAACAACATCACCTTCATTTAAAATATAAGAAGGAATATTAACGATTTCACCGTTCACAGTAATGTGTCTGTGAGAAACTAATTGACGAGCTCCACTTCTAGAGTTAGAAATACCCATTCTGTAAACTACGTTGTCTAAACGAGATTCACATAATTGTAATAAGATTTCACCTGTAATACCAGAAGCTGATTGCGCTTGCTTAAACAAGTTACTGAATTGACGCTCTAAAATACCGTAAGTATATTTAGCTTTTTGCTTCTCCATTAACTGAGATGCATATTCAGATTTTTTTCCTCTTCTTCTTGCGTTACCGTGTTGTCCTGGAGGGAAATTTCTTTTTTCGAAGTTTTTATCTTCTCCAAAAATTGCTTCACCAAACTTACGAGCAATTTTAGTTTTTGGTCCTGTATATCTTGCCATTTCTTTTGTTGTTATAGATAGGGATTATGAATTAAGGCTTACTCCTTCGATAATCTTATTCCCATCAAGTTAAAATATTTAATTATACTCTTCTTCTCTTAGGAGGACGACAACCGTTATGAGGAATAGGTGTAACATCAATAATTTCTGTTACTTCGATACCTGCATTATGAATTGATCTAATAGCAGATTCTCTACCATTACCCGGTCCTTTTACATAAACTTTTACTTTACGTAAACCTGCTTCTTTTGCAACGTTTGCACAATCTTCTGCTGCTAATTGAGCTGCATATGGAGTATTCTTTTTAGAACCTCTAAAACCCATTTTACCTGCAGATGACCAAGAAATAACATCACCTTTTTTATTTGTTAAAGAAATAATGATGTTGTTAAAAGATGCAGTTACGTGTGCTTCTCCTATAGCATCAATTATTACTTTACGCTTTTTTGAACTTGCTTTTGCCATAATTTTTCAGTTTTAGTAATTTAGTTTTCTAATTTTATAGTAAAAACTATTATTAGATCTTTATTACTTTATCTAACTTATTTTTTCTTGTTAGCTACAGTTTTTCTCTTACCTTTTCTTGTACGAGAGTTATTCTTAGTTCTTTGTCCTCTTAATGGAAGACCAAGTCTATGACGAATTCCTCTTTGACAACCGATATCCATCAAACGTTTGATGTTCAACTGTACTTCAGAACGTAATTCTCCTTCAATAGTGAAAGATCCTACTTGCTCTCTAATTGCTGCGATTTGATCATCTGTCCAATCTTGAACTTTAATGCTCTCATCTACTTTTGCTTCTGCTAGAACTTTTTGAGCTCTGCTGCTTCCTATACCAAAGATGTAAGTTAAAGCAATAACTCCTCTTTTATTCTTTGGAATATCAATACCTGCTATTCTTGCCATTACCCTTGTCTTTGTTTAAATCTAGGATTTTGTTTATTAATCACGTATAATCTACCTTTTCTGCGAACTATTTTGCAGTCGGCACTTCTTTTTTTAACTGATGCTCTAACTTTCATCTGTTTTGTTTTTTTAGTATCTGTAAGTAATTCTTGCCTTTGATAAATCGTAAGGGCTCATTTCTAATTTTACCTTATCACCTGGTAACAATTTAATATAATGCATACGCATTTTACCTGAAATGTGTGCCGTAACAATATGTCCGTTTTCTAATTCTACTCGAAACATTGCATTAGATAATGCTTCTGTAATAGTTCCGTCTTGTTGAATTGCTGATTGTTTAGCCATACTATTTATTCGATTTTCTGTTGCTATTCCCCGCTTTCATTAAACCATCATAATGACGATTTAGTAAATACGAATTAATTTGTTGCAACGTATCAATTGCAACTCCAACCATAATTATTAATGATGTACCACCATAAAACATGGCCCAACTATGTTGTACTCCAAACTGAACTACAATTGCTGGTAAGATTGATAATCCTGCTAAAAATAACGATCCTGGGAAAGTAATTCTAGATAAAACAGAATCTAATCTATCTGCTGTGTCTTTTCCTGGTCTAATACCTGGTATAAAACCACCACTTCTCTTTAAATCATCTGCCATCTTATTCGTAGGAATAGTAATTGCAGTGTAGAAATAACTAAAAATGATAATTAACAATGCAAAAATAACATTGTACCCTAAACCATTCATATCTTGTAAACTAGAAATTGCTGGAAATCTTTGAGCCAAAGCAACTGGTAAAAACATAATTGCTTGTGCAAAGATAATAGGCATTACACCTGCTGCATTTAATTTCAAAGGAATATAATCTCTTGAACCTGCAACGTTTTGAATATTACCAACAACTGTTCTTCTAGCATACTGTACCGCTATCTTTCTTACAGCAGTAACTAATAGCACAGTTAATAAAATTACCACGAACCAAACAATGATTTCAATTAAAACCATCATAATACCACCTGCACCTGCATTTGTTGTTTTAGCAACAAACTCTTGTAAAAATGCCGCTGGAAACTTAGCTAAAATACCTACAGTAATTAATAATGAAATACCATTACCAACTCCTTTGTCTGTAATACGCTCTCCCAACCACATTGCAAAAATTGTTCCTGCAGTTAAAATGATAATAGATGATACCCAAAAAGTAGGTCCCGTAACTAAAAAAGCTTCAGGTCCTAAACCAAATTGAGTTTTAATAGCCGTAATATAAGTTGGTGCTTGCACCAAAGTAATACCAATAGTTAACCATCTAGTTATTTGTGTAATTTTTTTACGTCCACTTTCTCCATCTTTTTGTAGTTTTTGTAAATATGGAACCGCAATTCCCATTAACTGAACTACAATAGATGCAGAAATATAAGGCATAATACCAAGTGCCATAACAGAGGCTCTTGCAAATGCTCCTCCTGTAAATGCATTTAATAAACCTAAAAGACCTCCAGAAGTACTTTCTTTTAAAGCTGATAATTGTAATGGATCTATTCCAGGTAATGGAACTGAAGCCATAAAACGATATACAGCAATTAAACCGATAGTAAGTAGAATTTTGTTTTTCAATTCTTCAATACTGAAAATGTCTTTTAATCTATTTATCAATTTCATCATTTACGGGATGTTATAAAGTAACAGCTTCTCCTCCAGCAGCTTCTATAGCCGCTTTTGCTGTTGCTGTAAATTTATGTACAGTTATATTTAATTTAGCCTTTAACTCACCACCACCTAATATTTTTATTAAGTCGTTTTTTCTTGCCAATCTATTAGCAATTAAAGTATCTAAATCAACTGTATCTGTTATCTTACCACTATCAACTAAAGATTGTAATTTATCTAAGTTGATACCTTGATATTCAATACGATTAATATTCGTGAAACCAAATTTAGGTACACGTCTTTGAAGTGGCATTTGCCCTCCTTCAAAACCAATCTTTTTAGAATAACCTGAACGAGATTTCTGACCATTGTGACCTCTTGTAGCGGTACCACCTTTACCAGATCCTTCACCCCTTGCAATTCTTTTTCCTTTTTTAATGGAACCTTCTGCTGGTGTTAAATTATGTAAACTCATTTTTTCTAAATATCTTATTTAATTTCTTCGAAAGAAACTAAGTGTTTAACTGTATTTACCATACCAACTATAGAAGGAGTTGCCTCATGCTCTACAGTTTGGTGCATTTTACGTAAACCTAATGCCTCTAAAGTTCTCTTTTGACTCTGAAGACGTCCGATTTGACTTTTTACTTGTGTAACTTTAATTCTTGCCATCGTTCTTAGATTTATCCGTTAAAAACTTTCTCTAAAGAAATTCCTCTTTGTTTAGCAATAGATGCTGCACTACGTAATTGTAACAAAGCATCAAAAGTTGCTTTTACTACGTTATGAGGATTTGAAGATCCTTGAGATTTTGATAATACATCATGTATACCTACTGATTCTAATACGTGCCTTACAGCACCACCAGCAATAACTCCTGTACCATGAGAAGCAGGTTTAAGGAACACTTTTGCTCCACCAAACTTACCTTTTTGCTCATGAGGTAAAGTTGCCTCTAAAATAGGAATTCTAACTAAATTTTTCTTTGCGTCTTCAATTGCCTTAGCAATAGCAGATGCAACATCTTTAGATTTCCCTAATCCATGACCAACAACACCATTACCATCTCCAACAACAACAATTGCAGAGAAACCAAATGCTCTACCACCCTTTGTTACTTTGGTAACACGTTGTACGCCTACTAATCTATCTACAAGCTCTAACCCACTTGGCTTTACTCTTTCTACGTTTTTATAACCTTGCATAATTTCTTAAAATTTTAAACCCGCTTCTCTTGCAGCGTCTGCTAATACTTTAACTCTACCGTGATATAAATATCCGTTTCTATCGAAAGCAACCGTTTCAACTCCTGCTTTGGCAGCTTTATCAGCTATTGTTTTACCAACTGCTGCAGCCTGCTCTGTCTTTGTACCTGCTTGTATTTCTTTATTTCTAGATGAAACTGAAGCTAATGTTACTCCGTTTACATCGTCTACTAATTGAGCGTAAATTTCTTTGTTACTTCTATAAACCGATAACCTTGGTTTAGTAGCAGTACCAGAAATAATCTTTCTAATTCTACGCTTAATTCTAGCTCTTCTTTGTAGCTTTGATAATGCCATAATGCTATATATTATGCAGATTTACCTGCTTTTCTTCTTAATATTTCACCAACAAACTTCACACCTTTTCCTTTATAAGGCTCTGGTGCTCTGAAAGAACGAATCTTAGCAGCTATTTGACCAACTAATTGTTTGTCAAATGAAGATAATTTAATGATCGGGTTTTTCCCTTTCTCAGATACTGTCTCAACTTTTACTTCTGGAGCTAATTCTAAAACAATATTATGAGAGAAACCTAAAGCTAAATCTAATTTTTGTCCTTGATTAGATGCTCTATAACCAACACCAACCAATTCTAATTCCTTAGTCCAACCTTTACTCACACCTTCAATCATGTTATTGATTAAAGCTCTCATTAAACCATGTTGTGCTTTATGGTTTTTACTTTCTGATGCTCTATCTAAAGTGATAATACCATCTTCAATTTTTATTGTAATTCCTTCAGAAATTGTTTGAGTTAACTCTCCTAATTTTCCTTTTACGGTTACAACATTGTCTTTTATGTTTACATCTACACCTTGTGAAATGCTAACGGGATTTTTTCCTATTCTACTCATTTCTTTAGATTAATAAACGTAACATAAAACTTCTCCTCCAACATTTTCCTGACGTGCTTTTTTGTTTGTCATTACACCTTTAGATGTAGAAACAATAGCAATTCCAAGTCCGTTTAATACTCTTGGCATCTCTGTAGAACCAACATATTTACGTAAACCTGGTGTACTGATTCGTTGAATCTTTCTAATTACTGACTCTTTTGTATCTCTTTCGTACTTTAAAGCGATCTTAATTGTTCCTTGAACTTTATCGTCATTGAACTGATAACTTAAAATATACCCTTGATCAAACAAAATTTTAGTCATTTCCTTCTTCAAATTTGAAGCTGGAATTTCCACTACTCTGTGTCCTGCTGCGATTGCATTCCTTACCCTTGTAAGAAAATCCGCGATTGGATCTGTATACATATTTATTTAAAATTGCGATTACGGTTTTCAAATACCTCTATTTATGCTACAGATTTCTCTGTGATAAATGAACCTATAATCAGTTAAAATTCTTATACTCAAAAAAAATAGAGCGTGCAAAGATACACATTCTATTTTTAATAATAAGCTTTATTTTTGATTTCTACCAACTTGCCTTTTTAACACCTGGTATTAATCCTTGATTAGCCATTTCACGAAACGTAACACGAGATAAACCAAATTGTCTCATATATCCTTTTGGACGACCAGTTAGTTTACATCTGTTATGCATTCTAATTGGTGATGCGTTCTTTGGTAATTTTTGCAATGCTTCATAGTCTCCAGCTTCTTTTAAAGCTTTTCTCTTTTCTGCATATTTTGCAACTGTTTTCGCTCTCTTACGTTCGCGAGCTTTCATTGATTCTTTAGCCATTTCTTAATTTTTTTTGAATGGTAAACCTAATTCTCCTAATAATGACTTCGCTTCTTTATCAGTATTTGCAGATGTTACAAAAGTAATATCCATACCGTTAATTTTTTTCACTTGATCAATATTAATCTCTGGGTAAATGATTTGTTCAGTAATACCTAAATTGTAATTACCTCTTCCATCAAAACCATTAGCTTTTATACCGTTAAAGTCTCTTACACGAGGTAAAGAAGCTGTAACTAATCTATCTAAAAATTCGTACATTTTATCTCCACGTAAAGTAACTTTAACACCAATTGGCATTCCTTTACGTAATTTAAATGCAGCAATATCTTTTTTAGACATTGTAGAAACCGCTTTTTGACCAGTAATTTTAGTCAACTCTTCTAAAGCATAATCTATTAATTTCTTATCTGCAATTGCAGCACCAACACCTTTAGAAACAACTATTTTTTCTAATTTTGGTACTTGCATTACATTCTTATAACTGAATTCTTCAGTAAGAGCACTTATAACTCTTTCTTTGTATTCTGCTTTTAATCTTGGTACGTAACTCATGATTATTCTTATTTTTTAGTTTTTTTAGAGACTCTAGTTTTAGCATCTCCATCAACCTTATAACCTACTCTCACAGCTACACCATCTTCTACTAACATTAAGTTAGAAATATGAAGTGAAGCTTCTTTCTTTACAATACCACCTTGAGGGTTTTGAGCGCTTGGTTTTGTGTGCTTAGAAACTAAGTTAACACCTTCTACCAATACTCTATCCTTATCTTTAATGATTTGTAAAACTTTTCCTTCAGATCCTTTATGATCTCCTGCAATTACTTTTACAGTATCTCCTGATTTTAATTTGAACTTCTTCATCTTATTAATGATTTAAAGCACTTCAGGTGCTAATGATACTATTTTCATGAATTGTTTCTCACGAAGTTCACGTGCAACAGGTCCAAAAACACGTGTTCCTCTCATTTCCTCTGTAGGATTTAAAAGTACACAAGCGTTATCATCAAATCTAATGTATGATCCGTCTTTACGTCTTACTTCTTTTTTCGTTCTTACAACAACTGCTCTAGATACTTGACCTTTTTTTACAGTTCCGTTAGGAGTTGCAGATTTAACAGCTACTACAATCTTGTCTCCAATACTTGCGTAACGTTTTCTTGTTCCTCCTAAAACTCTAATCACTAAAACTTCTTTTGCTCCAGTGTTATCTGCGACTTTTAATCTTGATTCTGTCTGTAACATATTATTTAGCTCTTTCTAGGATTTCTACTAATCTCCAACGTTTAGATTTACTCATAGGTCTTGTTTCCATGATCCTAACAGTATCTCCTTCGTTGCAATCATTCTGTTCGTCGTGTGCAACATACTTTTTCGTTTTTAATACGAATTTACCGTACATTGGGTGCTTAACTCTTTTAGTTTCTGCAACAACAATAGATTTTTCCATTTTGTTACTAGAAACAACACCAATTCTCTCTTTTCTAAGATTTCTTTTTTCCATCTTTAAAACTGACTATAGAATTATTGTAATTCTCTTTTTGTTAATTCTGTTGCAATTCTTGCTACAGTTCTTCTTAAACCTCTCAATTGCAACGGATTCTCCAAAGGAGTTATTGCGTGAGCCATTTTAAGATCAGTATAATTCTTTTGCAACGCTCCAAGCTTCTCATTAAGATCCGCTATAGATAATTCTTTTATTTCAGATTGTTTCATTTTATTTAGAATTATGCGTTAATATCAAAATCTCTTGCTACTACAAACTTCGTTTTTACTGGAAGTTTTTGTGCTGCTAAACGTAAAGCTTCTTTTGCAACATCCATTGGTACACCACCAATTTCAAACAAAATTCTACCTGGTTTAATAACTGCAACAAAATGATCTGGAGCTCCTTTACCTTTCCCCATACGTACCTCTAAAGGTTTCTTTGTGATAGGCTTGTCTGGAAATACTTTAATCCATAACTGACCTTCTCTTTTCATATGACGAGTTGCCGCGATACGAGCTGCTTCTATTTGACGAGAAGTTAACAAGTTCTGGTCTAAAGATTTGATACCAAACATTCCATTAGAAAGTTGATTTCCTCTACCAGAAATACCAGTCATATTTCCTTTCGCCTTCTGTACCTTACGGTATTTTACTCTTTTTGGCTGTAACATTTTTAATTTCTAATTTTAAAAATTATTTTCTTCTACGAGGTTGTTGACGTTTAGATCTATCACCACCACCTTTATTACCGCCTTGTTTTTTAGACAAGCCAACTAATGGAGACAATTCTCTTTTACCATATACCTCACCCTTCATAATCCATACTTTAACACCTAGTCTTCCGTATTGAGTATGAGCTTCAACAAGTGCATAATCAATATCAGCTCTAAAAGTAGAAAGAGGAATTCTTCCTTCTTTATAATGCTCTGAACGTGCCATTTCAGCTCCGTTTAAACGACCTGAAATTTGAATTTTAATTCCTTCAGCATTCATACGCATTGTAGCTTGAATAGCCATCTTAGTAGCTCTCTTGTAAGAAATTCTATTTTCGATTTGACGAGCAACACTAACTGCAACTAATTTTGCGTCTAATTCTGGACGTTTAATCTCAAAAATATTAATTTGAACTTCTTTACCTGTAATTTTTTTAAGCTCTTCTTTTAACTTGTCTACCTCTTGACCTCCTTTTCCAATAATGATACCTGGACGTGCAGTAGTGATAGTAACGGTTACAAGTTTTAAAGTACGCTCTATAATTACTCTTGATACACTTGCTTTAAATAATCTAGCATTTACATACTGTCTTATTTTATAATCTTCAGCTAATTTATCTCCGTAGTCATTACCACCGTACCAGTTAGATTCCCAACCTCTGATGATTCCTAAACGATTCCCTATTGGATTTGTTTTTTGTCCCATTTCTACTTTAATTAATTGCTTAAATTTTTACTACCTAACTCTAAAGTAACGTGATTAGAACGCTTACGTATTCTATGAGCACGCCCTTGTGGAGCTGGTCTTAATCTCTTTAACATTCCTGCGCTATCAACACAAATCGTTTTTACAAATAATTTAGCGTCTTCAATAGATGCTTCTTCATTTTTAGCTTGCCAGTTTGCAATTGCAGACAATAACAATTTCTCTAAATTAATTGAAGCTTCTTTTGGGCTAAACTTTAAGATTTGTAAAGCTTTTTCAACTTCAACTCCTCTTATCTGATCTGCGACTAAACGCATTTTTCTTGGTGATGTAGGACAGTTAGTAAGCTTCGCGAAAGCACGTTGCTTTCTATCTGCTTTTAACTGATCTGCCATGTTTTTTTTACGAACTCCCATATCCTACTATTTTTTTCCTTTATTTTTTGCACCAGCGTGTCCTCTAAAAGAACGAGTTGGTGAAAATTCGCCTAATTTATGCCCTACCATGTTTTCTGTTACATAAACTGGTACAAACTGACGTCCGTTATGAACTGCAATTGTTTGTCCAACAAAATCTGGAGTAATCATACTTGCTCTAGACCAAGTTTTAATTACAGTTTTGTTACCAGCCTCTACATTAGCTAACACTTTTTTCTCTAATTTATAGTGAACGTAAGGTCCTTTTTTTAATGATCTTGCCATAACTTATTATTTCTTTCTACGTTCTATAATGTACTTATTACTAGCTTTAGTCTTAGATCTAGTTTTAAATCCTTTAGCAGGAATACCATTTCTAGATCTTGGATGACCTCCAGAAGCACGACCTTCACCACCACCCATTGGGTGATCGACAGGGTTCATTCTTACTGCATTAACTCTAGGTCTTCTACCTAACCATCTTCTTCTACCTGCTTTACCAGATACTAATAATTGATGATCAGAATTAGATACAACACCAATAGTAGCCATACAAGTTAACAAAATTAATCTTGTTTCACCTGAAGGTAACTTTACTGTTGCATATTTACCATCTCTAGCCATTAATTGAGCAAAAGAACCAGCAGAACGAGCCATAACAGCTCCTTGTCCTGGACGTAATTCTATACAAGAAATTGTAGTTCCTAAAGGAATTTGGCTTAATGGCATTGCATTTCCAATTTCTGGTGCAATATCACTACCTGCTACAACTGTTTGACCTACTGTTAAACCGTTTTGTGCAATTACATAACGTTTTTCTCCATCAGCATAACTAAGTAAAGCAATAAATGCTGTACGATTTGGATCGTACTCTATAGTTTTAACTGTTGCGGGAATACCTGCTTTATCTCTTTTAAAATCGATAATACGGTATCTTTGTTTATGACCACCTCCTATATTACGAGTTGTCATTCTACCCTGACTGTTTCGACCTCCAGATCGTTTTTTCGGAGCAAGTAAACTTTTCTCCGGCTTATCAGTTGTTATGGTGTCGAACCCATTTACAACTCTAAAACGCTGACCTGGTGTTATTGGTTTTAATTTTCTAACTGACATTTTTGTCTTTTCTTAAAGATTGTTATAAAAATCAATGCTTTCTCCTTCTGCTAATTGAACGATAGCTTTTTTGTATCCACTTTTAATACCAGTTACTAAACCTTTTTTAGTAAACTTTGTATTTCTTTGAATTGGATAATTTAAAGTCTTAACGCTAGCTATAGAAACCCCGTATGCTTTTTCAACTGCACCTTTAATTTCTAATTTATTAGCTTTTTTATCTACAACAAACGTATAACGATTAAATAACTCACTATCGTTTGTAGCTTTTTCCGTGATAATAGGTTTTATTAAAATACTCATTATGAATCCCTATTTACTTAAATTTGTATTAATTCCTTCTAAAGAACTTTCTGTAATTACTACTTTATTAGCATTTAAAACACCATAAGTATTAATTTCTGAAGCTTTAACAACTTTAGCCTTTTTTAAGTTACGTGATGATAAATACACATTTGCATTTTCATTACTTAACACAAACAAAGATTTTTTAGTTTCAATTTCTAATGCTTTTAAAACATCTACAAAGTTTTTAGTCTTTGGTGATTCAAAGTTAAAATCTTCAATTACTACTAAATTTTTATCATTTGCTTGAATACTTAAAGCAGACTTACGTGCTAAACGCTTTAAGTTCTTATTCAATTTAAAAGAATAATCTCTTGGTCTTGGACCGAACATACGACCACCACCTCTAAAAACTCCAGATTTGATAGAACCTGCTCTCGCAGTACCTGTACCTTTTTGTTTTTTAATTTTTCTTGTAGAACCTGCAATTTCTGCTCTTTCTTTAG
The DNA here is from genome assembly GCF_038024045.1 of Polaribacter staleyi. Lineage (NCBI taxonomy): Bacteria > Pseudomonadati > Bacteroidota > Flavobacteriia > Flavobacteriales > Flavobacteriaceae > Polaribacter > Polaribacter staleyi. The sequence continues at coordinate 1,428,717 of NZ_CP150665.1, forward strand.
ATTTATGCGTTCCTTGACGTTGATTTGCCAAGTATTGCTTAACATCTAAATAAATAGCATGATTGTTAGGCTCAATACCAAATACATCGCTAGAAAGTTCAACTTGTCTACCTGTATCTTTTCCTGTAATATCTAAAACTGCTACTTTCATTATTTCTGAATAGTTACAAAAGCATTTTTGTGTCCAGGAATCGCTCCTTTAACAACAAGTAAGTTCTTTTCAGCAACTACTTTTAATACTTTTAAGTTTTGAACTTTCACTTTATCTCCACCCATTCTACCTGCCATACGCATTCCTTTGAATACTCTTGCAGGATAAGATGCAGCACCAATAGAACCCGGAGCTCTTAAACGGTTGTGCTGACCGTGAGTAGCTTGACCTACACCGGCAAATCCATGGCGTTTTACAACCCCTTGAAAACCTTTCCCTTTAGAAACACCAGAAACATCTACAAACTCACCTTCTTCAAAGTGAGATACTGTGATAGAATCTCCTAATTTATACTCTTCTTCAAACCCTTGAAATTCAACGACTTTTCTTTTAGCAGTGGTGCCAGCTTTTTTAAAGTGACCGTCTAACGCTTTGTTAGAACTCTTCGCCTTTTTGTCATCGAAACCAAGTTGCAACGCAGTGTACCCGTCAACCTCTTCGGTTCTGACTTGGGTAACTACGCAAGGACCTGCTTCGATTACTGTACAAGGAATATTCTTCCCGTTTTCATCAAATAAGCTGGTCATTCCAATCTTTCTTCCTATTAACCCAGACATTTAGTTAAAATTTTAGACGATAGATATTTATCCAGCGCGTCTATTATTAATAATTATTTTTTCGAAACAATTGTTTCATTCTCATCCTTTAAGTTTCAACAAAAAAAAACAGCGCAAAACAAATTCAACGCTGATTTTGTTTTTTCCGTTTTTCCTTCGCGAAACGCTCTGGACATGTTACTATTATTCAATTTTACTTAAAAAATAGCATTACCGACTCTTAATCGGGTTGCAAAAGTATAAAAAACTTTCGGTTTAACAAAATTAAACCGAAAGTTAATATTTACTTATACTTTGATCTCAACTTCTACACCGCTTGGCAACTCAAGTTTCATTAAAGCATCAATAGTTTTTGAAGAAGAACTATAGATGTCTAATAATCTTTTGTATGAAGCTAATTGAAATTGCTCTCTAGATTTTTTGTTTACGTGTGGAGAACGTAATACAGTAAAAATCTTTTTATGTGTTGGTAATGGTATTGGTCCGTTTACTACAGCACCAGTACTTTTTACCGTCTTAACGATTTTTTCAGCAGATTTATCTACTAAATTGTAATCGTAAGACTTTAATTTAATTCTAATTTTTTGACTCATCTTGTAATTATTAAGTAGATTATCCTTTAGATTTTGCGATTACTTCTTCAGATACATTAGAAGGAGTTTCCGCATAATGTGAAAATTCCATAGTAGATGTTGCTCTACCAGAAGACATAGTTCTTAAAGCAGTAACGTAACCAAACATTTCAGATAAAGGCACTAAAGCTTTTACAACTTTAGATCCAGCACGATCACTCATGTCGTTTACTTGCCCTCTTCTTCTATTTAAATCACCTACAATATCTCCCATGTTCTCCTCTGGAGTTAACACTTCTAATTTCATCAATGGCTCCATGATTTTAGCTTTAGCCGATTTTGCTGCTGCTTTATAACCCATTTTTGCTGCTAACTCAAAAGATAATGCATCAGAATCCACAGGGTGGAAAGATCCATCTTTTAAAGTAACTTTCATTGAATCCATTTCGTAACCCGCTAAAGGTCCGTTTCTCATCGCCTCTTTAAATCCTTTTTCTACAGAAGGTACAAATTCTCTAGGAACATTACCACCTTTAATTACAGATTCAAATTGTAATCCTTGAACACCTTCATCTGCAGGCTCTATTGTAAATACAATATCTGCAAATTTACCACGTCCACCAGATTGTTTCTTATAAACTTCTCTATGATCTGCTGCTGCAGTAATAGCTTCTTTATATTCTACTTGAGGTTGACCTTGATTCACTTCAACTTTGAACTCACGTTTTAAACGGTCTACAATTACATCTAAATGTAATTCTCCCATTCCAGAAATAATAGTTTGACCAGAAGCTTCATCAGAACGAACTGTAAAAGTTGGATCTTCTTCGGCTAATTTACTTAAACCAATTCCTAATTTATCAACATCTGCTTTTGTTTTAGGTTCTACAGCGATACCAATTACTGGATCTGGAAAATCCATAGATTCTAAAACAATAGGAAATTTTTCTGCAGATAAAGTATCTCCTGTTTTGATAGATTTAAATCCAACAGCAGCACCAATATCTCCAGCTTCGATATAATCAATTGCATTTTGCTTGTTAGCATGCATTTGATAAATACGTGAAATACGTTCTTTTTTACCTGAACGGTTATTTAAAACATAAGAACCAGCATCTAAACGACCAGAATATGCTCTAAAAAATGCTAAACGACCAACAAAAGGGTCAGTAGCAATTTTAAATGCTAAAGCTGCAAAAGGCTCATCTACACTTGGCTTACGTAATTCTTGTTCTTCTGTATCTGGGTTTATACCAACAATACCTTCCTTATCCATAGGAGAAGGCAAGTAACGACAAACAGCATCTAAAAGAAACTGTACACCTTTGTTTTTAAATGCAGATCCACAAATCATAGGAATGATAGCCATATCCATTACAGCAGCTCTTAATGCATTATGCACTTCGTCTTCTGTAATTGAATCTTCATCTTCCATAAATTTCTCTAAAAGATTCTCATCATAACTTGCTACTTCTTCAATTAAAAGTGCACGATATTTACGAGCTTCTTCTTTCATATCTTCAGGAATCTCAATAACATCAAAAGTTGCTCCTTGAGTTTCATCATGCCAAACAATAGCACGATTTTTAACTAAATCTATAATACCCTTGAATTCATCCTCGTCACCAATATTTAAAACGATTGGCACCGCATTTGATTTCAACATATCTTTTACTTGTTGACAAACTGCTAAAAAGTCTGATCCTTGACGGTCCATTTTGTTAACGAATCCAATTCTAGGCACTTTATAGTTGTCTGCAAGTCTCCAGTTAGTTTCAGACTGAGGCTCAACACCATCAACTGCTGAAAATAAGAAAACTAAACCATCTAACACACGTAAAGATCTATTTACTTCTACCGTAAAATCTACGTGACCAGGAGTATCAATAATATTAAAGTGATATCCTTTAGTATCTGGAGTTGGTTTTGCGTTTTCCAAAGGAAATTGCCACTCACAAGTAGTTGCTGCAGAAGTAATTGTAATACCTCTTTCTTGTTCTTGCTCCATCCAGTCCATAGTAGCTGCACCATCATGTACTTCTCCTATCTTATGAGAAACACCTGTATAATACAATACACGTTCTGTTGTTGTTGTTTTACCAGCATCAATATGTGCGGCAATACCAATATTTCTTGTATATCTTAAATCTCTAGCCATCTCTATTAAAATCTGAAGTGAGAGAAAGCTTTATTAGCCTCTGCCATTTTATGAGTATCTGTACGTTTTTTTACCGCTGCACCTTCTTCTTTAGCTGCTGCTAAAATTTCTGCTGCTAAACGTTGCGCCATGGTTTTTTCATTTCTCTTACGAGTATATAAAATCATCCATTTAATAGCCATAGACACTTTACGATCCGGTCTAATTTGCATTGGGATTTGGAATGTTGCTCCACCAACACGACGAGATCTTACTTCTACGTGAGGCATCACATTTGACAAACCATCTTTCCAAATTTCTAAAGCCGATTTCTCTTCGTCTTCTCCTTTTCTTTCTTCTACTAGCTCTAAAGCGTCATAAAACACTTTAAACGCTACAGACTTCTTACCGCTCCACATTAAGTTATTCACAAAACGTGTTACTAACTGATCGTTAAATTTTGGATCCGGTAATAAGACTCTTTTTTTTGCTGCTCTTTTTCTCATGTCTTTACATTAAAAAAGTTAATTAATTTGTTATTAGTCGTTAGAAATAAACCTCCTTGTTTTTAAATCCATATTCAAGAAAAAACTCAAACACAGAAAAAGCAACATCAAAAACTTATAACTTTTTACTGATAACTCTTACTTCTTTGGGCGTTTTGCACCATACTTAGACCTACGTTGGGTTCTACCCTCAACACCTGCTGTATCTAATGCTCCACGTACCACGTGATATTTAACACCTGGTAAATCTTTTACCCTTCCACCTCTAACTAATACTATCGAGTGCTCTTGTAAGTTATGTCCTTCACCTGGAATGTATGCGTTTATCTCATTACCATTTGTCAATCTAACTCTGGCAACTTTACGCATTGCTGAATTAGGTTTCTTTGGTGTTGTAGTATAAACACGTGTACAAACTCCACGTCTTTGAGGACAAGACGACAAAGCAGCCGATTTACTCTTCTTAGTTATTTTGGTTCTTCCTTTACGAACTAATTGTTGAATAGTTGGCATACTAAATTATTACTGTTTTTCGTTTATAATTAAACCTTATCTCTTTTTTAAGAGTCCGCAAATGTACGATTAAATTCTAATACTGCAAATATCAGTAAGTTATTTTTTTATATTATTATTTCTTATACCCGTTTTTATGATTTTCCATTACATTTGAACCAACTATTTTATCTATTTTGAATAAAAAAAACACTCTTTATATATTAACACTATTTGCCTTATTTTCTTTGCATGGAATATTTGCACAAGATTTTACTTTAAAAATTACCTCTATAAATACTATTGAAAAAACTCTTTTAGAAAAGATTGATTATAAAAAAGAACACAAAACAACAAAAGCCTTAGATTTAGAAATCAATAGAATATCTGAATATTTAAAAACAACTGGGTACTTTATAAATACAGTTGACAGCATAAATAGTATTGAAAAAAAATATACTGCTTATTTTAATTTGAATAAGGAAACAAACAACGTTATAATTAAATTAGACTCAAATTCTAAAATTTATTTTAAAAAAAATCTGATAAAAGATAAAACAATTAAAATACCTATTGAAAAATTATCGAAAACCTTATCAGAAATTTCTAAAAAATTAGACAATGAGGGAAAATCATTTTCTAAAATTCAACTCCAGAATATCAAAATTAAAGAAGATAATTTATTTGCTGAATTAAAAATTAATCAATCGAAAAAAAGAGTTATCAATAAAGTAAAAATAAAAGGGTATGAAAACTTCCCGAAATCGTATTTAAAAAATTATTTTAACATTAAACCAAACACCCTTTTTAACCAACAAAAAATTAAAGAAATATCAACTGCAAGTCAAGGGATCTCATTTGTAACGGAAATAAAACCTCCAGAAGTTTTATTCACAAAAGATTCTACACTATTATACATGTATTTAAAAAAACGTCAAAATAATAGTTTTGACGGAATCGTTAGTTTTACGTCTAAAGAAAACGGAAATGTATTATTTAATGGTAATTTGGACATCAAACTAAACAATATTCTTAATAGTGGTGAAAATTTTGAGTTATTTTGGAATAGCATAGGTGAAGAAAGACAAGAATTAGAATTATCTACCGAGATACCTTATATTTTTAATTCCAAATTTAGTCCGGAGGTATCTTTTTTAATTTACAAACAAGATTCTAGTTTTATAAATTCAAAATTCGACTCTAGACTTTCTTATAATATCAACTCAAAAACAAAAATTGCTTTAACATATAATTCTGAAACCTCAGAAAACCTAATCAAAAACTTAAACAACAATATTGAAAACTTTGATAATTATTTTTTGGGAATGGAATTGAAACACAGAATTCCTAAAAACGACGTTTTTTTTACTAATAAATTTTTTCTAGAAATCAATCCTAGTTTTGGACGAAGAAAGGTGAGCGGAAATTCTAGCAATCAATTTAAATTTGAATCTACAATTTCATATCTGTGGGATTTAAATTTACGGAATAGCATTTACATCAGAAATAAAATTGGATACTTAAATTCAGATACCTATTTTAATAATGAACTTTTAAGAATTGGAGGAGCAAATAGTATTAGAGGATTTAATGAACAAAGCATATTCACCAAAAATTTTAATTATTTTAATATAGAATATAGATACCTTACTTCAGAAAAATCTTATCTATATACCATAACCGATATTGGACGAATTGACTTAAATTCACAAAAAGAGACTCTTTTGGGTTTCGGTTTAGGATATTTATTTAACACAAATAATTCTCAAATTAACTTAAGTCTTTCTGCGGGAAAAATAAACAAACAAAACATTGATTTTAAAAGAATTAAGTTAATTATCAATTGGAAAAACTATTTTTAGGAATCCTCAACACATTAACCACACTTAACACTTTATTAACCTTATTTAACAAAAAAAATTGTTTATTTAATAATAAAGCATGATATTTGAACCAATTAATTCAAATTTATTCAACAATGAAAACAAAGTTTAAAGGATTTTTAACGCTACTATTAGCGTTTCTGATGCAAATATCTTTTGCACAAGAAAAAAAAGTTTCTGGGACTGTGTCAGATTCATCTGGTACACTACCTGGAGTAAGTGTTGCTATTAAAGGCACAAATAGTGGAACTCAAACTGATTTTGATGGAAAGTATTCTATTAACGCAAAACAAGGAGATGTCTTAAGTTTTAGTTATGTAGGATACAAAACTTATGAAAAAACAGTAGGTAATTCTAACACCATTAATATTGCAATGGTAGAAGATAACAATGTTTTAGATGAAGTAGTTGTTACAGCTTTGGGTATTTCTAGAGATAAAAAATCTTTAGGATACGCTACTCAAAAAGTTAGTGGAGAAGAATTAACCACAAACAAAAGTGGTAACTTTGTAAACGCACTTTCAGGAAAAGCAGCCGGTGTACAAATTAAAAAGAACAACAATTTAGGTGGTTCAACAAACGTTGTAATTAGAGGTAACGCTTCTTTAAAAGGAAGTAACCAAGCATTATTTGTAATTGATGGTGTACCAATTAATAACACAAACACAAATTCTGCCGGTCAAGCACAAGCAAATGGAGGTTATTATGATTATGGTAACGCAGCATCAGATATTAACCCAGATGATATAGAATCTGTAAACGTACTTAAGGGTGCTGCAGCTTCTGCATTGTATGGATCTAGAGCAGCAAATGGGGTAATCATGATTACCACTAAAAAAGGAAAAAATGCAAAAGGAATTGGTGTAACCATTAGTACCGGTATGACTGTTGGTAAAATAGACAAAAGTACTTTTGCAAAATACCAAACACAATATGGTGCTGGTTACGGACATTATTATGATGGACCAGAAAATTACTGGACATTAGAAGATATCACAGGGAACGGCTCTGATGATTTACTTGTACCTTACACAGAAGATGGATCTTATGGAGCTCCATTTGACGGACGTTTAGTTTATCAATGGGATTCTTTTGACCCAGATTCTCCAAACTACAAAAAAGCAACACCTTGGGTAAATGCGGCAAACGGTCCTATTACCTTTTTTGAAACACCAATTACATTAACAAATTCTATTTCTTTGGATAAAAGCATGGAAAATGGTTCTTTCAGAATAAACTACACACAATTTGACCAAACTGGATTAATGCCAAATAGTGAAATTAAAAAACACAATTTCTCTTTCAGCGGTAATACTAAATTAGGCGATAAACTTACAGTATCTAGTTTAGCTAATTATATTAAAACGGCAGGAAAAGGACGTAACTCTACAGGGTATGGAGATAATGTTGTTGCTAACTTTAAACAATGGTGGCAAACCAATGTTGATCTTCAACAACAAAAAGACATTTATTTTGCAACAAAAAGAAACGTAACATGGAACCCTGCTACTTCAGATGCTGGTTCTGCTCCGATTTTCTGGGACAATCCATATTGGACACGCTACGAAAACTACCAAAATGACTCTAGAAGTCGTTTTATTGGTAATGTTTCTTTAACTTATGATGTAAAAGATTGGTTAAGCATTACTGGTAGAATTGCTACAGATACTTATTCTGAATTGCAAGAAGAAAGAAGAGCAAACGGAAGTGTTGCTAGTAATTTTGGAGTAAGTAGAGGAAATGTAGATTCTGGTTACGGAAGAAAAAACATTCAAAACACAGAAACAAACTATGACTTAATGGCTAATTTTAATACAGACTTAAGTGATAAAGTAAATTTAAAAGGAATTTTAGGAACTAACATTAGAAGAAATAATTTAAATATTATTCACATATCTACTGCTGGTGGTTTAAGTGTACCTAAACTATACTCTATTCAGAATAGTGTAAATGCACTACCTTTACCAGATGAAAGAGCAGAAAAAATTGGAGTAGATGGTGTTTATATTAGTGCTTCTTTAGGGTATGACAATATGTTATTTTTAGACGCTACCTACAGAAGAGATCATTCTTCTACGCTACCTGCAGATCATAGTACTTTTGGTTACCCATCTGTATCTGGAAGTTTCTTGTTTTCTAAATTAATAGAAAAAGACTGGATTTCTTTTGGTAAAGTAAGAGCTAATTATGCAGAAGTTGGTAACAGTGCTCCTTTTGATTTCTTATATGATAGTTTTGTAGTAAACACTCCTATTGGTAGTGCAAGTACATCTGTTGGTAATGTTAAGAAAAACCCAAACTTAAAACCAGAAACTACTAAAAGTATGGAACTTGGTTTAGAGATGAAATTCTTAGGAAATAGACTTGGTTTTGATGTTGCTTATTATAAAAACAATTCAGTAGATCAAATTTTTGGAGTTCCTGTTTCTAGAGCAACAGGTTTTACGTCTAAGGTTTTAAATGCGGGAGAAATAGAAAACAAAGGTGTTGAACTTTCTGCTTATGGTAGTCCTATAAAAACAGAAACTTTTACTTGGAACATGAACGTAAACTGGTCTAGAAATAGAAACACTGTTGTATCTTTAGTTGATGGTATAGAAAACTTACAATTAGGTTCTTTTCAAGGAGGTGTTACTTTAAATGCTAGAGTTGGAGAACCTTATGGGGTTATACAAGGAACAGATTACACATACATAAATGGAGAAAAAGTAGTAGACGCTGCAAGCGGACAATATATTGCAACAGGTACATCTGACCAAGTAATTGGAGACATTAACCCTGAATGGAATATGGGAATCTCTAACAGTTTTCGTTATAAAAATATTTCATTAAACTTTTTATTAGACATACAACAAGGAGGAAGTGTATTCTCTTTAGATCAATACTATGGTTTAGCCACTGGTTTATATGCAGAAACTGCATTTATAAATGACCTTGGCAACCCAGTAAGAAATACCATTGCCAATGGTGGTGGTTATATTAACCCAGGAGTTAATGCAGATGGTTCTACCAATACTACCAGAATTAGAACAGATAGATATGGTGCTTTTGGTTACGCTAGAGGTTTACCTAACGCAGCTTTTGTTTATGATGCAAGTTATGTTAAATTACGTGAATTATCTATTACCTATAACTTCTCTAAAAACGTTCTTGATAGAACATTTTTAAATGATGCCTCTATTAGTTTTACAGGATCAAACTTATGGATTATTCATAAAAACACACCTCATGAAGACCCAGAAGGAGGTTTAGGATCTGGTAACTTACAAGGGTACTCAGTTGGTTCTTTACCAACAACAAGAGATTTCGGTTTAAATGTTAAACTTCAATTCTAAAAAATGAAAAACATGAAAAAAATATTAATATTAATCGCGGCTGTAGTAATTACATCGTGCTCTAACAACTTAGAGGATCTTAATCAGAACATTAAAGATCCTGCTGCTGTACCTGGAGAAAGTTTATTTACAGGTGCTCAAAAGAATCTAGTAGACCAAATAGTAGACGTTAACGTAAATAATAATAACACCCAACTATGGGCACAATTTTTACAAGAAACTACCTATACCGATGAAAGTAATTACGACCAAATAGGACGTAATATACCAGGAACACACTGGAGTATTTTATACAAAGATGTATTAAAAGATTTAGATGAAGCTGGTAAAGTAATTGCAGCTACAACTTACCCTTTAGCATCTGATGTTGTACTAGTACCAAACAAATTACAAGTAATAGAAATATTAAAAGTGTATACGTACAGTATTCTAGTTGAAACTTTTGGTGATATTCCTTACACAGAATCTTTAGACATAGACAATCTATTACCAAAATACGATGATGGACTTACTGTGTACAAAGACTTAATAACCAGATTAACAGCAGCTATCAATGCATTAGACACTACAAAAGGTAGTTTTGGCACTGCAGATAATATTTATGGTGGTGACGTTGCAAGTTGGAAAAAATTTGCTGCTTCTTTAAAATTAAGAATGGGTATATTATTATCTGATGTAGACAACGCTTTTGCAAAAAGTACTGTAGAATCTGCAGTTACATCTGGAGTTTTCACCAGTAATGCAGATAATGCGAACTTTAAATATCTTTCTGCAGACCCTAACACGCATCCTATACATTCCAATTTAATATTAAGTGGAAGACATGATTATGTTGCTGCAGAAACTATTGTTGAACTTATGCAACCAAGATCTTATGAATACTTAACAGATTCTAATGAAGACGGAACTATTGACAACAAAGACAACAAAACTGTTGTACCTGGTTCGGTAACAAGAACAGACCCTAGAATGAAATATTATTTTCTAAACAATGTTGATGCTGACACCACTACACCTGAAACTGTATACTTAGGAGGTGTAATTGGAAGCTCATCTGGATTCTCTACTCACACTCAAGTTTCTGCAAAAGTAGAAGCTGCAGAAGCTCCTGGTGTAATTTTAGACTATGCTGAAGTAGAATTTTTATTAGCTGAAGCCCGTGCTAGAACATTTAATGTTGGTGGTACCGTAAAAAGTCATTATGATGCTGGTATTACAGCTTCTTTTGTAAATTGGGGAGGAACTGTTGCAGAAGCAACTTCCTACCTTGCGGATCCTGCCGTAGACTACGATACCTTAATTGCAACTAAAACTTGGAAAGAAGTAATAGGAAATCAAAAATGGATAGCACTTTATAACAGAGGTTTTGAAGCTTGGACTTCTATCAGACTTTTAGATTTCCCAATTATGAATACCGCTGTAGATGCCGTATCTGGTTACCCAAATAAATATACATATCCAGTGATTGAACAAACCTTAAACGGATCAAATTACACTTCTGCAGTTTCAGCAATTGGAACAGACACAGCAGAACAAAAATTGTTCTGGGATAAAAACTAAACAATTATCTAATAATCAATATTCTTTTAAAAGAGACGTAATTTAAATTACGTCTCTTTTTTTTGCTCAAAAAATAGTGGAAGAAAAAGTTCTAAATTTCAAACACTAAACAATACATTATAAATATAGGCCTTATAAAAAGTAAATTACTAGACAAAGAGAAACACTCATTAGTAATATTCAAACTAAAAAAAAGTATTTAATAGGTTCTACAAAAAATAAATGTTCTAAAAACTCAAATAAGATAAAGCACAATACAAAATACGATTTTTAATTACAAATATTAAAAGTACATTCTTATAATATATGAAGAATTGAAGTTTTTACAAATAAGACTAATTTTGTAATAATAACATATTCAACCAATTATTGAATATATCATAAATATAGTTTTAGGATAGACTTAAAAAACAATTACATGATCTTATTCACAACAAAGAGGCCAAAAAATAACAAATAAATAATACAACTGGTATAAAACAATTAAAATCTTTATAAAAACTAAAAGTCAAAGAATTATCTAGTTTCTATTTTTTTAACATAAAAAGAACACTAAAACCAATAACTAAGGCAACTATATTAATTAAATGCAAATTAAAAAAAAGTATAGAATTTAAAGTATAAAATATTAAACAAGAATTAAGATCAACGCTTTATTTACATAACCTTTTTTGGTTAAAAAGTTGTTTCTTTAAGATTAATTTAAGACTTTAGCACTTAATTAATTCAAATAACAATAAAAATGAAGACAAAGTTTAACAAATTTTTAACGCTCCTCATAGCGTTAATCGTGCAAATAACTTTTGCACAAGAAAAAACCGTATCAGGTACGATTACTGATGCATCAGGACCTTTACCAGGAGTAAGTGTATTAAAAAAAGGGACAAATAAAGGTGTTGAATCTGATTTTGATGGAAAATACTCTATTAAAGCTAAAAAAGGAGATGTTTTAGTTTTTACATATTTAGGATATAAAAAAACAGAAAGAACAGTAAACACTTCAAATGTTATTAATTTAATTTTAACAGAAGATGAAAGCGTTTTAGAAGAGGTTATTATAGTTGGTTATGGTACCAGTACTAAAGAAGCTTTAACAGGATCTGTGTCTACAATTTCACCAACACAATTGGAAGAAAAACCTGTTGCTTCTATAACTCAAGCTTTACAAGGACAAACAGCAGGATTACAAATTGTAAGTACAGGAGGAAGAACTGGAGACGCCACACAAATAAGTATTCGTGGTAACGGCTCTTTAAGTGCCTCGAACAGTGCATTATACATAATTGATGGGGTTCCTCAAGAAAATATGAACGGAATATCTTCTCAAGATGTTAAATCTATAAGTGTTTTGAAAGATGCAGCATCAACTGCTATATATGGATCTAGAGCCTCCAATGGAGTAATTTTAATAGAAACAAAAAAGGGATCGTATAACCAAAAAACTTCAATTAGTTTTAATTCTTCTTATGGTTTTCAAAATGTAACAAGTAAACCAAACATGTTAAATGCTGCTCAATACAAACAAGTATCAGATGCAGCAAGAATTAACTATGAAAATGATATTACTAAAGGTGTTTTGGATGCTCCAAAAGACCCAACTATCTTAACGCCTTTACCAACGAGTAGTTATGATACTGATTGGTTATCTCTAGTTTTAAATAAAGACGCAGTAATTCAAAATAATCAATTTAGCATTTCAGGAGGTGGAGAGAACACTAAATCATATTTTTCAGCTTCATTATTTGACCAAGAAGGTACTATTAAAGAAGATACCTATAAAATAGCAAGATTAAAACTGAACATCGAACAAAAAATTAACGATAAAATAAAATATGGTATTAATTCATATTTTTCTTATTCACAATCTAATCCTATAGTAGATGACAATAATACATATCAACCATACTCTAAAGCATTAGAAGCAAGACCAGATCTTAGCCCTTATGATAGTGAAGGTAATGTTGCTGAAATAACTAGTAACAATCCTTTATATGCTTTTGAAAGAAAAGTAACTGATATATGGCAAAATGTAGGAGCTCGAATCTATTTAGAGGCGGAACTTTTAGAAGGCTTAACTTGGAGACCTTCTGTAAGTGGTAATATTTATAGTAATAGATATAACAGATTTGATGCTCCAGACACAAGAAGAGGTTTAAATGGAGACGGGATACCTACCGGGTACGGATATTACTCAACACAAAACAATAGAGACTATATAATTGAAAATACTTTAACTTATAACCATAACTTTTTTAATGATAAATTAAAAACAACATTATTGGGTGGACACTCATTTCAAAAATGGAGTTACGAAGATTCTTATCTTTCAGGAGAAAATTTCCCTTCAAACGACTTAAAGTGGTTAGTTTCCGCAGGTGAAATAAATCAAGGTCGTAGTTATATTAAAGAAATGTCACTAGAATCTTACTTTGCTAGATTAGACTTAAATTGGGAATCTAAATATTATCTTATGATATCTTCTAGGTACGATGGATCATCAAAATTTACAGAAGATAATCGATGGGGAAATTTCTCTGCTGTTTCTACAGGTTGGGTAATTTCAAATGAAGAGTTTTTTAACATCCCTGCAGTAGACTTCTTAAAAGCCAGAGCTTCTTTCGGATATACAGGTAACCAAAGTGGTATTGCTTATACCTCTGGACAAAACTTAATTTCTGCTGGAGAAAATTACGATAATGATCCTGGATTAGCTTCAACAACTATATTTAACAAAAACCTGAAATGGGAAAAAGGAGAAGCTTTAAATATTGGTTTAGATTTCGGATTATTTAATATAATTGATGTAAATCTTGATTACTATCAAAAAGAAACACAAGACTTATTAAGTAGAATAAATGTTCCACAAGAAAGCGGTTTTCGAACAATGTTAGCTAACGTTGGTAACATCTCTAATAAAGGGTATGAAGTAAATTTAAGCACTCAGATTTTTGATAATACTGATTTTAAGTGGAATTTTAGTACAAATTTTTCTTATAATAAAAACGAAGTATTAAAAGTTGGTTCTGAAACAGGTCAATACACTACAGGTTTTGTTTCAATTGTTAAGGAAGGAGAAAGTTTAGGTTCATTTTATGTGTATGAAGCTAATGGAGTAGCAAGTGAAGATTTCACTTATAAAGATCAAGATGGTAATGATGGACAAACTGTTGCTGCCGGTGACATGCTTTATATTGATCAAAATAAAGATGGTCTTATAAATGATGATGATAAAAAAGCTTTTAGTGGAGGTAATGCACCTTATTATGGTGGTTTTAATACTAAACTAGAATATAAAGGTTTAGATTTGAATATATCTGGTCAATACTCTATTGGAAAAAGGGTATATGCCTTTTATAAAAGAGACCTTTTAAATGGAGGATCAATTGGAGCACCTTCTTACTCTCAAAACATGTCAACAGAAATGTTAAATTATTGGACAGAAAACAATAAAAACACATCAATCCCAAGACCACACTTAGCTTCAACAATATCTTCTTGGAACACAGAACATTCTACACGTTTTTTAGAAAATGCAGATTACTTAAGAATATCTGACATAACTTTAGGATACAATTTTGATATTTTAGAAGACATGAACTTAAAGTTTATTAAAAGCTTAAGAATTTATGCTCAATTAAGAAATCCTTTTACATTTACTAAATATTCTGGAGACCCAGAAACAAGCTATGTAGATCAAACTGAACGAAATAGCCAAGATCAAACAGATGGAGCTAAAATAGGAGCAGGTGTAGATTTAGGAGGAATTCCTAATACAAAATCATTTTTAGTAGGTATTAATATTAAATTTTAAAAAGATGAAAATAAACAATATTTTAAAAACAGTATGTCTAAGCATTTTTGTCGTACTACTAACAACCTCTTGTTCTAGCGAATTAGAAATACCATCAGAAGCATCTCTTTCAGCGAATGGTAACTTAGCAGAAAAGGATGTTGATAAGCTATTAACTGGATTGTATAAAAAATTACGACACCCGAATCAATATGGTTATTTTTCAATAATGAACACCGAAATTATGGGTGACAACTATAAACCAGTTAAATTTCAATGGTTTCAGGTTCAAAACTTTTATGAAAATACAGTACCAGCAAGTGATATCCTATTAAGTTACTTTTACGCAGATTATTATGCCAGTATTGATAGAGCAAATACTATTATTAAGGTACCAACAGCTAATCCAAGTCAAATAGCTGCTGCAAAATACGGAAGAGCACTAAGTTATTTAAGGCTATATGATATGTTTGAAAGATTACCTTTAATAGATGAAAATTATGATGGAGAACCTTTAGCACCATCATCAAAAGAAGAAGTAGTAGACTACATTATAGCTGACTTAAAAGATGTTAAAGAAAACGCAATTTCTTTTTCTACGTTAAACTTATTAGACAGCCAAAAAACGCCAACCAAAGAAGCTGCTTCTGCTTTATTAGCAAGAATGTATAGAATTAAAGGGGATTTAAGTTTAGCCGGAGCTGAAGCTGAACTAGTAATAAAATCTAATAAATTCTCATTATCTCCAAATCCTTTGGAAAGAGATTCAGAAGTAATCTTTATGTTTAAAGGAAATAAAGCAGAAGGAGTTGGATCATGGGGTTGGATAATGAGTCCAGAAGCAAAATCATGGAATTGTTTTGCAGCTGCTGATGATCTTTTAGATTTAGTAAAAGGAAACGACACTCGTAAAATCTTGTTTGATTTTGACAATAAAATAGCAAATGATGGTTATGTTTACTCAAAAAAATATAAAACAGAAGACAACTCTGATTTGTTAGTATCGAGAATTGCTGAAATGTATATAATTTCTGCAGAAGCTGGTAACTCAAGTAGACTTACAGAATTGCAAACAGCAAGAAAATCTTCTTTAACTTTAAAGGAGGAGAGACGTTTAGAATTATCTTTTGAATGGGTTAGATGGAGTGATTTAAAATTAGAAGGAAAGTCTAGTTATGTACTACCTTATCCTACAAGAGCAGTAGACTCAAACCCTCTACTAAAATAATATATTTTCAATAATATTAAAACCACCTCAATTGAGGTGGTTTTTTTTTGTCTGATATTTTCAATAATTAACATACCTTTGCACTATGACAACAGAAACAACACCAACTACCAATATTTTTGGTATTAGAGCAATTATAGAAGCCATAGAAAGTGGTTCATCTATAAATAAAATATACTTACAAAAAGGATTAAGAGGAGAATTGTTTTACGAACTTAATAAGTTAATTAAAACAAATAACCTAACTACAAGTATGGTGCCTGTTGAAAAATTAGACAGATTATCTAAAAACAACAATCATCAAGGTGCTGTTGCTCAAATTTCTCCCGTAGCATTTTACGATCTAGAAGAACTCATTGAAAAAACAGTAGAAAGTGGTAAAACTCCGTTGTTTTTACTATTAGATCAAGTATCTGATGTTCGTAATTTTGGAGCAATTATTAGAACCGCAGAATGTACAGGTGTAAATGGAATTATCATTCAAAAAAATGGTAGTGCCCCGGTAAATGCCGAAACAATAAAAACATCAGCTGGTGCAGCTTTTAAAATTCCTATTTGTAAAGTAGATCACATAAAAGATGCTTTATTCTTATTACAAGCATCAGACATTAAAACTGTGGCTGCAACAGAAAAAACAGAAGACTCTGTTTATGATATCAATTTTAATCAACCCATTGCCATTATTATGGGGTCTGAACATAGAGGTGTAAATCCGTCTATATTAAAAATGGTAGATTACAAAGCCAAATTACCTTTATTGGGTGACATTGCTTCTTTAAATGTTTCTGTAGCCTGTGGTGTGTTACTTTATGAAGTAGTAAGACAAAGAATACCTCTTAACAGATAAATTAGTAGAACTTACTTATATTAATCTTGCTCCTCCTCTATTTTTGGTGGAGCAAAATTACCATGTTCATCAAATAAAGTATCGAATTCTGTTTCTATAAATTGATGTTCTTCTTTTACAATTCCTTTATTTCTATAAGCAATTGCAAAAATAAGACCAATTACAAAGCCAGATAAATGCCCTTCCCAAGAGATACTTTCTTTTATAGGAAACACATACCAAATCATACTTCCATAAAGAAAAATAATCATTAAAGATAAAGCCACTAATCTATAGTGTCTTTTTATGATTCCACTAAAAAACACAAAACTAAAAAGCAAGTAAACAATTCCACTAGCTCCTATATGATAAGATTCTCTTGCAAAACACCAAGTTAAAAATCCGGTAAAAAAGCCTCCAAATAGCAATACTTTATACGCTACATCATTATAAAAATAAAAAACACTGCTTAAAAGCACAAATAAGGGCACAGAATTATTAAAAAGATGACTTGTATTACTATGTATAAAATGGGTTAAAAAAACACCTCTAAAACCCACTAAATTTCTAGGTAAAACTCCATATTTATTAAAATTGAAATCAAACTTAATTTCAATCCAATAAATAAACCAAATTGCAAAAACATAAGCAACCGGAATTAAGAAAATTGATTTCGATATTTTTAATTGAGTATCTTCTTTCATCAGTCATAAAAATAACAAAAATCTAACCAATATCGATTTTTACATTTTCTGTCAGAAATCTTTATTATTTTTACAGAATGAATGAACCTTTGGCAGAAAGAATTAGACCTAAAACGCTTGAAGATTATATTAGTCAGCAACATTTGGTAGGTAAAACGGGTGTATTAACTAATTTAATAAAAAAAGGCATCATACCTTCATTAATTTTGTGGGGACCTCCTGGTATCGGAAAAACAACCCTTGCCAACATTATTGCTACCGAATCTAAACGCCCTTTTTATACATTAAGCGCCATTAGTTCTGGTGTAAAAGATGTTAGAGATGTTATAGAAAAAGCTAAAAAAAGTGGCGGTTTATTTACCGTTAAAAACCCCATTTTATTTATTGATGAAATTCATCGATTTAGTAAATCTCAACAAGATTCTCTTTTAGGAGCTGTAGAAAAAGGATGGGTAACTTTAATTGGCGCAACTACAGAAAACCCAAGTTTTGAAGTGATACCTGCCCTACTCTCTCGTTGTCAAGTCTATATATTAAACTCTTTTGACAAAACCGATTTAGTTGCACTTTTACATAGAGCAATGAAAGAAGATGCTCTTTTATCAACCAAAAAAATTACACTAAAAGAAACCGATGCTTTGCTACAAGTTTCTGGTGGTGATGCTAGAAAATTGTTAAATATTTTTGAACTACTGGTTTCTGCTGATGATGAAATTGAAATTACGAACGATTTAGTTTTATCAAAAATTCAAAAAAATACGGTTAGATATGATAAAACAGGAGAACAACATTATGATATAATTTCTGCGTTTATAAAATCGATAAGAGGAAGTGATCCAAACGGAGCTGTATACTGGTTAGCAAGAATGATTGAAGGTGGTGAAGATGTAAAATTTATAGCTAGAAGATTACTAATTTCGGCTTCTGAAGATATTGGAAATGCAAATCCTACTGCGTTAATTTTAGCAAATAACACGTTTCAAGCAGTTTCTGTTGTTGGTTACCCAGAATCTAGAATCATATTAAGTCAATGTGCCATTTATTTAGCAAATTCCGCTAAAAGTAATGCCTCTTACATGGCTATTAATGAAGCACAAAGTTTAGTACAAAAAACAGGAGATTTATCGGTTCCTTTTCATTTAAGAAATGCGCCAACGAAATTGATGAAAGACCTAGATTATGGTAAGGACTATAAATATTCTCATAATTATCCTAATAATTTTATAGAGCAAGAATTTTTACCTGATGAAATTTCTGGAACAAAATTATATGACCCAGGTAATAATGCTAGAGAAAATCAGTTTAGAGAACTCTTAAAAAATAGATGGAAAAATAACTATGATTATTAAGATCTTTAAACAATATTAAACTATTTAACACAAAGAAGCCCTAAATATAATTTAGGGCTTCTTAATAATATTACTTAAAAGCTTTTAAAATTTAATTGCATATTGTTTTACAACCAAAACGTCATTTTCATAATATTCTGCAATCCAGCTATCACCATTTTTATAAAGAATTCCATTTTTATCTTTTAAAATAAAAACATCTTTAACTTTTGTTTTTAAAAGCTGGTAAACCACCGCTGGAGTAGTATTTACTAACTGAAAACCATTATTTATTTCTTGGCTATATAATGTTTCTAGATGATTACTAACTACAACTTTTTCTTGAGAAATAGTTTCTTTAATAGGTGCAGAGATTACTTCTTTAACCACCTCTGGTGCTGTAACTTTTTTTACTTCTGCAACTTTTTTTAACGGCACATATTTGTAAGTTAAATCTTCCATGGTTTCAAAAGCATTTCTAATTGCCTCATGATACGATTTTTTATACTCTTTTTCTTTACTCTTACCTGTTTCTGAAACATACACTACAGTTCCATAACAATCTTTTAATTCTATTTTACTTTTTACTGTAAACATGCTAGAGTCATCAATAACAGTTGCAGTTAATCCATTGCATCTGTTTTGCACTAGATCTTCTGGTAATTTCTCATTACTAAGATATACTACAAACCCTTTTTTTTCTAGAAGAAATTTAGTTAGAGAACTTGTTTGGTACTGATCTACAGTCTTTAAAAAATCGAAACGATCTGGTACAATTACATATTTATAATTATTGATATTAACCTGCTGACCGAAAGCGGACAAGGCTATAAAAAACAAAAAACTGAATGCTATTTTTTTAATCATTTTAATTGAATATTAAATTAATTTCTAATTATAAAGAAATATTATTTGTAAACGCAATATCGTTAAATTGAGTAATATTATCAATTATTATACAACAATTAACTTTTTTATAATTGAATCCACAAATTATTTAAATTTAAAGGTATTCTTTTATTTCTATAAGAGAAGTAACAGATGTAACAGAATTATTACTTGATGTATTATTTTCAAAATTACAATAGATTGCTCGCATCCCCACATTTATAGCCCCTTCTATATCTGCTTCCAAATTATCACCAATCATAATAGAGTTACCTTTATCTGCCTTTGCAAGGTCTAAAGCATAATTAAAAACTTTTGGATTTGGTTTTTTAACTCCTACAGATTCTGATGTTATTATTTTATCAAAATAGTGATGAATATTAGAGCTCAACATTTTTTGAGTTTGTACCTCTTCAAAACCGTTTGTAATAATATGTAATTGATATTTACTTTTTAAATATTCTAAAATTTCGAAAGTACCATCAAAAAGATAATTAAAGTCAGGTAAAAACTCTAAATAATTAACAGCAATTTCATTTATTAAATCATCTGAAACTCTATAATTTAAGGATTCAAAGCTGTCTTTTAATCTACCATATCTTAGTTGCTCTTTAGTTACCTTTTCTTCTCTATATAATTTCCAATAATTAAAATTTAAAGGCTTATAAACAGTTAAAAAGTCTTCTAAACTTAAAGAGATACTGTGTTTGATAAAAACTTTCTGAAACGCTAAGTCAGAGTTTTTCTCGAAATCCCATAAAGTGTGATCTAAATCAAAAAAGACGTGTTGTATATTTTTCATTTACATTATATTTGAAAAAACTTTTTAATTGACACCAAAAATAAACAAAAAACCTTTATCTATTTTTGTGAAAAACATTTTTGTAATGTTTAAAGGAACCTTAATTGCACAAATTATTGCAGCAATCAGTTCTATTTTTATTGCTAAAATATATGGTAGTGAAGCCTATGGTGTTTTAAGTGTTTTTATAAGTCTTTCTTCGATAGCCTCTATTTTCAATTCTTTACAGTTAGATAATTATATTGTTATTTGTAGAGACCGATTAACTCGTAATCATTGGTTTAATTTTCTTTTCTTACTGATACCTATAATAGCCATAATTGGAACAGTAATTCTACTACCTTTTTATGTGTTTTTTTTTGATAAAAAAATAGAAAATAGTATTTTAATACTAGCTATTTTAAGTTCTATTTTTCTTAGCTATAATAAAACGCATGAATTTTTCTTAACCAGTTATAAAAAATTCTCACCAATTTCTTTTTCTAAAATACTTTTAGTTTTAATAAATGTTTTTTTTCAATTTACTTTTTATCTGAAATTTAAAATTTATGGATTAGTTTACAGCTCGTTTATTTCTGTATTTATTGTTACTCTATATTATAGTTTTAAGAACAGAGTTTATTTTAAAAAAATCAATTTTAATATTGTTAAAGAGAATATTACAAAAAACAAATCTATTTTAACCTATTTGCTGCCCTCCCGATTTATAAATAATCTAGCATCACAATCAATTCCTTTATTTATTTATGCTTTTTTTAGTTTACAAGATGCTGGTGTTTATTTTTTTAGTCAAAAAATATTAACAATGCCACTTTTTATTATATCATCTTCAATATCTACGGTATATTTTGAAAAAGCAACAAGTCTAATGCAAACTTCTAAAAAGGAGCTTTTTATAGCTACAAAAAAAATTATAACTTTTAATGTGTTAATAATGTTTGTTTTTTTAGTACTAATAAACACGGTTGGAATCTATATATTAGAAATCCTTTTAACCGAAAGTTGGATAAATTTAAGATTATATTTTTTAATATTATCTTTTTTAGTTTTATGCAGATCTTCTTTTAGTCCTATTAGTAATATTATGGTTGTTTTAGATAAAAACAATATAAGTTTACTTTTTAATATATACCTTTTAATAGTAAATATCATAGCTTTTTATATTGGTTTTGTTAAAAATGATTTAACATATACTATTTATATACTTTCCTTTTTAGGTGGAATAGGTTATTTAACTCTTGCTTTTTACTTTTTAAAAACCATAAAAAAACAATCAATTATATGAAAAAAATATCATTCTTTGAAAAGTTAGATTTTTTAATCTTTGGACATTTAATAAACTTTTTATATCCAGGATACTATAGACCTAAATATGGTTATCAAAAATATTACCTTCTTTTTTTTCATTTTTGGATTCCACAAAAATTATTTAGATTAAACCCAAAAGCAAATTGGCCTGTTCATTTTACATCAAAAATTTTAGCCGCAGAAAATATTAAAAAAGGCATTTTATGTGATCCTGGAGACAACCCAAATGTATACATACAAGCTAACAATGGAATAATTATTGGTAATAATGTAGGTTTTGGAACTGGTTCTAAAGTTATTTCTGCTAATCATTCACATACAAACCACTCTAAACACACTAAAACACCACCAATAGTTATTGGAAACAATGTTTTTATTGGTGCAAACAGTGTTATACTATCTAATGTAAATATTGGAAATAATGTAATCATTGGAGCAGGTTCTATTGTTTCTAAAAATATTCCATCAAATTCAATAGCCGTAGGAAACCCATGTAAAGTTATAAAAGAAAACCTACCTTATAACGAATCGTTAATAAAAATAAATTACAATAAAAAGATACCAAATAAGCTAAAAAAAACACTTTTAGAGAAAACACTATAATTCTCTTTTTCTGACCCAAAACTTTCATAAAATTTAGCTACACCACTAATCATAGACCCTTCAAAATCTAAAAAATAATCTTTGTTTTTATATTTTTTTATTATTTCTGAAATAAGCAAAGTAGCCGCTCCATTTTTTTTCCCTAAATGATTGCTAACAGGTACTAAATAAGTAATTCTTTTACCATCATCTAGTAGTAAAACACATGCAATTAATTTTTGTTCACTTCTAATACCAAAACATCTTACTCCATTTGTTTTTAACGTTAAAATATTTTGAAGAACTTCTTTCATTGAAATATGATTACTGTAATTTTTATCATTTAATAAATAAAAATCATAAAAATCTTTTGCTGCTAAATTTTCTTCGAAAATTAAGTTTAATAATCTAGCTTTCTTTAAATCTCTTTTTCTATTTTTATTAAACTTCTTATAATTGCCTTCGTATAATTTTTCAATTTTTAAAAGGTAATTGTTATTTAATTTCACTTTATCATTCAATACATTACATGAATTAAAGTTTATAGAAACTTTCACAAACTTCTTAGGAATGTTTTTCAACATTTTTTCTTGTAGCTCTCTAGAAATATTTCCTTTAGAAAAGATACCCAATTGTTGACAAAAAAAAGGTTGTGCTACGTATTTAAGAAAATATTTTTTCTTCCAAGGAATTGGCATTACAGCATCATAATCATCTACAACTAAAACATCCCAATTTTCGGAAACAATATCTAAATACCATGAAAAAGCATACACTCTAGATTGTAAAGAATTCTCAATACAGTTGTCATACTTAAGAACATCTAAATTCTTTCTTTTAATATACCGGATCATTATGAAACGGCTATTTTAATCATAGATTCATACAATCTTTTCCAACCTTTCCATCGTAAATAATCACTTAAACTCTCATTATGAAATAAAGTGATAAAAGTTCCGTTAACGGCTTTTACTTCATTTTTAATGTCTCTAATTCTACCCAAAGATTGTTTGGGTGTTAGTTTCATATAATCATTTAAAGTAGTATCCATTAAAGCAAAAGGAAAAACCTTTAAAGGTGTCTGAATTTCAAAATCTAAATCATAGAAATAGAATGGTGTACAAGTACTTGCTCTAAAACCTACATTGCTTGCATAGCCCATAGAATAGTCTTCTTCTACTTCTAAGTCTATTAAATTCTGATAGGTTTCGGGTAAACTTATACGCAAATAATGCTGTCTAGATCTTTGAATTGGAGAATTGATTATTTCTTCTAATCTAAGCTTCTCTTTTTTTAATAATGAAGCATTATTCAACGTAAAATAAGACGGATGCAAACCTACTTTAGCATAATCTACCATTTCTTTTATGAGCAATCTATATTTCCTTTTTGAAGCAGAAACGTTGGTATCAAAAGTTGTATAATCTCCAATTAAAAAGAAAAAAATAGTTTTAATATTTTGTTCCTTTCTAATTTTTAAAATTCGCTGAAAAGTATCAAAAGGATCTCTTTTAATATTAAAGGTAACCGCAAAACGATTCCAAACATTAAATAGTTTAAATTGTACTAAATCATTAAAAAAACCTCCTACACTTCTTACTAAACTTTTATACTTATATGCATAAGCATTGTCTATATCTACTGTAGAGATAAACTCATATTTTCTTTCTTTATAAGCATAGTCTGGAAATTTTTCTTTTAAGGCAGCTGACAGTTTATACGCCCAAATATCTACTACTGGCTTTTCTAAAAATCGATATTTATACGCCAAACTTTGATCTGCTGTATAACGCCCATGAACATCTTTAACGTGTGGCAAATATTCTTCGTATCTAGATACTAAATAAAAACTAGCTGCAAAAACATCAAACGGAATAGAAGATTTTGGCCCAGTTTTAAAGAAACAAGGAACTTCATCCCATTTTTGAATAGAAATTTCCATATCATTTACTCCTTGTTCAAATAACAAGCTGTTGCTTTTAACAAAAAACTCATTTCCTAAAGGTGTTTTTGTATAGCTCATTTTTGGACCATTAAAAGCTACAAATTCTTCTATTTTAGAAGTAAAATCTACGGGAATTAATAAAGTTCTTGTAAGAATATGCTTAAAAATATAACGAACTCTTGGTGTTATTTTATGTGTATAAATTAATATCATTTTTTGTTTAGTTAGCAGTACTAAGTTGGCAATATTCAGTAAACTATTAACTGAATTCTACCTACTCAAGACTAAGGACTACAATTGCCCTTCATCTGCAAAGCTAAAATACGCTTTTTCGGTAATTATTAAATGATCTAACAATTTTATATCTAAAGTGTTTCCGGCTTCTTTTATTTTTTGAGTGAGTTGCTTATCAGCATTACTAGGTTGTAATTTTCCTGACGGATGATTATGACATACAATCATTGCCACAGATGCCAATTCTAAAGCTCTTTTAAACAATAACCTTACATCTACCACTGTAGCGGTTAAACCTCCTTTACTTATCTGGCTTTTAGCCAAAACTTTGTTAGAATTATTTAAAAACAGCACCCAAAATTCTTCGTGTTCTAAATCTCCAATAACGGGTTGCATTAAACTAAAACCATCTTTGCTACAAGTAATCTTTGGTTTCTCTAAAGCTATTTCTAACTGTCTTCTTTTTCCTAACTCTAAAGCAGTAATAATAGCAATTGCCTTGGCTTCTCCAATACCTTTAAACGTAGTCAGTTTTTCTACAGTTAGTTTTGCTAACTCATTAATGTTTCCATCAACAGATTGTAAAATTCTTTTTGATAATGCAACGGCACTTTCTTGTCTATTGCCAGAACCAATAAGAATAGCTATTAATTCTGCATCAGAAAGTACAGACTTTCCTTTTGCTAACAGTTTTTCTCTTGGCCGATCATCTAAAGCCCAAGATTTAATAGTTAACTTTTCCATTTTCTTTTTTTATAAAAATACAAAAATGAAATTAACTTAACTTTTAGGCATCTTAGAGTGCTTTAACGTTTAATACCCTAAACCATCTTAGTGTAATTATAATTGATTTAAGAAATTTGGATACTGTTGGTTGTTTGGGTACAATTCAATTAATCTCTTTACAATATTTTTTGCTTTTTCTTTTTGATTAGATTTAGAATATAAATAAGCTAACGCATACAATAAACCTTCATTTGTAGCTTCTACTTTAAGACCAGAAATCAATGTTTTTTCACCGTTTTTATAATCTTGTTTTTTATCATACAATAACCCCAAATTATAATAAACACGAATGTTTTCTGGCATTATTTTCATTGCTTTTTTAAGTTGAACAATGGCTTCGTCTACTCTATTTAACTCTGCATACATTAGAGCTAATGAATAATAAACAGGTCCATAAGTAGGTTCTTGTTCAATAACAGTTGTAAATGCTTCTTCTGCTTTTTTATATTCTTTATTATTATAATATAAGGTTGCTAAATTTAAACGAATTTGATTGTTAATATTATCAATAGCCAAGGCACTTTCAAAACTTTCTATTGCTTTTGTTATGTTTCCTTGTTTTAAATAATAATCTCCTTTTTTCATCCTTGTGCCTACAAAATCTGCATTTGTTTTTAAATGTAGATAAAACTCTTTCTTTACTTTTGCATAACTTTCTTTGTAAACTTCAGGAATATCAGTTTCAGCAACACCTCCTAATCCATAAAAAGTTTTTATTCGAATACTTCTTTTAGGATCTTCTAATAACGGTAAAAAATAAGACGTATAGTCTGTTGTATTCATACTACTTAAAACATCTACACTTGCTCCTCTTACTAAAGCAGAATCATCATTTAGAAGAGATATATAATCTTGTACAAAATTTTGTGCATTATAATTTGAAAGCACTTTTGTTGCTGATGCTCTTACAATTTCAGGTTGATGTTTATCATGCATCAATTCAATTAATCCTACATGTCCATTAGGTTGCATGGTAATTCCTGGCGCCAACTTTTCTGAAAAATGAATAGAATCTACTTCTCCAAATAGTTTTTTAAAGCTTTTTGCTGCCCAAACATCATCTTTATCTTTATGACAACCTGCACAAGCATTTGGAGTACCGTATTTTACACTTAAATCTGGTCTTGGAATTCTAAAACTATGATCTCTTCTAAAATCATTCCCCATATAAAATCTACCTGGCATATGACAATTTATACATTTTGCTCCCTCTGTATTTGGTTGATGAAAGTGATGTTCTGGTGTATCAAACTTTTCTGGAACATGGCATTGGGCACACAATTTATTTCCATCAAACTTTAATTTTAATGTATGTGCATCATGGCAATTGGTACAAGTAACATCATTTTGATACATTTTACTTTGTAAAAAAGAACCATACACATAATCTTCATCTAAAATTTGTCCGTCTGCTTGGTACAGTCTTTCTTCTAAAAGTTGTGGATAATAATGATCCAAAACAGTACCTTCAAAATTAAAAAACTCAGAAAACTGCTCTCTTCTCATGTGGCATCGAGCACATTCATCTACCAATTCTCTAGGTGCAGTATCTGTTGTCATTT
Organism: Polaribacter staleyi; assembly: GCF_038024045.1. Lineage (NCBI taxonomy): Bacteria > Pseudomonadati > Bacteroidota > Flavobacteriia > Flavobacteriales > Flavobacteriaceae > Polaribacter > Polaribacter staleyi. The sequence goes on from NZ_CP150665.1 coordinate 1,455,953, forward strand.
GAAAAGTTCCACTTGCAACATATTTTTCGCCAAGCTTCTCTACATCAGAAACATGTTGTTTTCCTGGGCCATGACAGGCTTCACAATTTACATTGATAATTGCAAATTTAGTATTGTAACTATCTGTTTTTTGATCATAATTTTTACGAACATTGGTAGAATGGCAATCAGAACACATATTATTCCAATTTAAACCACCTCTAGACCAATGCAACCACTCTGAATGTACCACTTTAAAATCTGGATATAAATCGAACCATTTATTTTTAACAGAATCCCAAGCGGTTCTTAAACATTGATAATGACCATTTGGAAATTGAACAATATATTGCTGTAAAGGTGTTACCCCAAAAGTGTAAATAATTTTATAATCGTGATATTTTCCATCTCTACCTTCTGTATTTACATAAAAATCTTTTCCTTTTTTATAAAAATGAGAAGTTACCCCCTGACTTGTAAATTTTTTATTGTTAAAATCACCTAAAACAGAAACACTATCGGCCAGATCCATAGCCTTGTCATGGTCAGAACCTTTCCATTTATCAAATTGATCTTGATGGCATTCTTTACATTTTTGATCTCCTAAAAAATGGCTATCTGGAATCATTTCACCGGAAAGAAAAACGCCTTTATCCTTTTCAACTTCTTTATATTCTACCTTTTTATCACAAGAAATAATAGCAAGTATAAAAATTGAATACATAAAAAATAAACTTATTTTAAAAAAAACAGGTGTGTAAATGTGTCTTAATTTCACGAAAGATATTTTAGATATTATAGCAGTAAAACTAAAGTTTCTATTTGCCAAAAAAAAAGATAATTATCATTTTTTTATAGAAATAAATATTTTTTTTAATCCTTAATAAAATTGAAAACTTTATTAATTTTCTCATTTACAGCAAAACTCTTTCTATCTTTGCCAATTATCGCTATATTTAACATATGAAAATTATCATAGCTGGTGCAGGAGACGTAGGTTTCCACTTAGCTAAACTTCTTTCCTACGAATCTCAAGACACCTATATCATAGATTTTGATGGTGCAAAATTAGATTATCTAAATAGTCATTTAGATGTAATTACTAAAAAAGGAGATGCTACTTCCATTAAGTTATTAAAAGAAATAGGTATTGATTCTGCAGATTTATTAATTGCTGTTACAGATAGCCAAAATACCAATTTCACAATATCTGTAATAGGAAAATCTTTAGGAGTCAAAAAGACAATTGCACGAATAGATAATCCAGAGTTTTTAAATAATTGCGAAGTAGATTTTACAAAATTTGGTCTAGATTTTATGATTTCTCCGCAAGAATTAGCGGCTAATGAAATAAAAATGCTGCTAAACCAATCTTCTTTTAATGACACAGTTGCATTTGAAAGCGGAATTTTTAATGTTCTAGGAACGCCATTAACTTACAAATCACCCATTGTAGATCTAACAGTAAAAGAAGCAAAACAAAAATTTGCTGATGTAGATTTTATTACAATTGCCATTAAAAGACAAGGTGAATCTCAAACCATTATTCCTAGAGGGAATACGGTATATGAAATAGGAGATCAAGTATATTTCTGTGTTCCTAACTATAGCATGAAAGACCTTTACCCTATAACCGGTAAGAAACGACTCAATATTAAAAATGTAATGATTCTTGGAGGTGGTAGTATTGGAGAAAAAACTGCTAGAAAACTTTGTAAAGATAACTTTAGAGTAAAATTAATTGAAAAGAAAAAAGATAAAGCAGAATTATTAGCAGAGCAACTAAGTGATACCCTAGTTATTAATGGTGATGGTAGAGATTTAGAATTATTAGAAGAAGAAAATATTAGAGAAACAGATGCTTTTATTGCTGTTACAGGAAATTCTGAAACCAATATTATGTCTTGTTTAGTAGCAAAATCTAAAGGAGTAAAAAAAACAGTGGCTTTGGTTGAAAATATGGATTATATTGATATTTCTCAAACCATTGGTATTCAATCCTTAATTAATAAAAAACTACTTGCTGCGAGTAATATTTTTAGACATATTAGAAAAGGTGAAATTTTAGATTTAGCCAATTTACATAATGTAGATGCAGAAGTTTTTGAATTTGAGGTTCAAAAAGGCGCTAAAGTAGCAGAACACCCTATTAAAGATTTACGTTTTCCTAGAGAAGCTGTTTTTGGTGGATTAATTAGAAACGAAAAAGCAATTATGCCAACAGGAAATGTACAGTTTCAAATTGGTGATAAAGTAATTGTATTTTGTTTACCCGAAGCAATAAGTGGTGTAGAAAGATTATTTAAATAACAGTATGGGATCTTTAAATACCAAAATAATATTTCGCTTTTTAGGTATCACTGCAATTCTAAATGGTTGCTTTATGTTTATTGCATATCCTTTTAGCGTTTATCATCATGAAGATGCAAAATGGGGAATTTTAAATGCAGGAATTGCTACAGTAACAATTGGACTTCTACTTTACTTTTTAAACAAGCCTAAAACTACAAATATTCATAAAAAAGAAGGCTACTTAATTGTAACCCTTGGATGGTTGATTCTTTCTTTTACAGGTATGTTACCTTACTTATTCTCTGGTGCAATACCCAGTATTGCAGATGCATTTTTTGAAACAATTTCTGGCTATTCTACCACCGGATCATCTATCCTAACAGATATAGAAGCCATGCCAAAAGGAATTTTATTTTGGCGCAGTGCAACGCATTGGATTGGTGGTATGGGAATCATTGTTCTTACCATTGCCATTCTTCCTCTTTTAGGTATTGGCGGAATGCAACTTTTTATGGCAGAAGCTCCAGGACCCTCTGCAGATAAATTGCATCCAAGAATTACAGATACAGCAAAGCGCTTGTATTTAATATATATAACTTTAACATTTGCTCAATTCTTTTTATTAAAAGTAGCAGGTATGACTTGGTTTGATGCTATAAACCACGCAATGGCAACGATGAGTACAGGTGGTTTTTCAACAAAAAATAATAGTGTTGCTTTTTATAATAATTTACCGCTGGTACAATACATTATTATCTTTTTTATGTTTGTAGCAGGAACAAATTTTGTACTAACCTACTTTGCATTAAAAGGGAAGATTAAGAAAGTTTTTGAAAGCGAAGAGTTTAAATATTATTTTTGGGGAACTATAGGAGTTTCTACAATAATAGCACTTATAATTATATTTTTTCAAGACCCTAATTTACAAACAACCATTACTCATCCCATGGTTTTTGGTAAAGCAGAAAGCGCTATTAGACATTCTCTTTTTATGGTTATATCTGTAGTAACTACAACGGGCTTTGTAAGTGCCGATTTTACCATGTGGAATTTCTTTGCCACAGGTATTTTCTTTGCGTTATTTTTTACAGGTGGCTCTGCTGGTTCAACTAGTGGAGGAATTAAAATAGTAAGACATATTGTAATGCTTAAAAATAGTTTTCTAGAGTTTAAAAAAGCCTTACACCCAAATGCTATAATCCCCGTAAGATTAGACGGCAAAGCTGTACCACATACTATTGTATTTAACATCCTATCTTTTTTTATTATTTACATGCTTATATTTATTTTAGCCTCTGTAATACTAACCCTTTTGGGATTAGATTTTATGTCTGCTTTAGGTGCCGCAGCATCTTCTTTAGGGAATATTGGTCCGGCAATAGGATCTGTAAGTCCTGTTGATAGTTATGCTCATTTATCTGATGCAGGAAAATGGTTTTGTTCTTTTTTAATGCTAATTGGGCGTTTAGAACTTTTTACTGTCCTTATTTTATTTACTCCGTTCTTTTGGAGAAAAAATTAAGTCAGCTACTTAACAAAAATTTACTAAAATATTTTTTATTTATTCGCCTCAATTTTGAGGCGTTTTTATTTTATATAAATAATAAAATAGCTACATTTATTCTTTATGAAAAAACAATCAAATTTCTTATATAAAACAGCAGAAGATAAAACTATTGTTTGGTTTGAAAACAATAATGAATATCTAATTTTAGAAAACACTACAGCAGATATTTTAAAACGATTAAGTGAAGGCAAATCCGTAGACGAAATTGCTCAAGCTTTATCTAAAAAATTATCCGTACCTGCAGATAAAACCATCGATTTTATACTCGATTTAGAAGAAAAATTTTACAAACAAAAAAAAGATAACAGATCTGAAATAATACACGATTATAGAGACCTTAAAACTCCAGAATCATTCGGTTATATAAAGTATTACAAAGTTAATAACGTTATTTTTAAAGTATCATATTTAAGTGAAACTGAACTTTCTTTTGTACATCCAAAATTTGCACATTTAGTTATTGATGACACCATCAAATTTGACTATGAATTTGACGTGTTTATAAATAATAGATTTATCTTTCTTCTTGTTGATAAAGAATTAATAGGATCATGGAATCGAAATGAGATTCACTATTTTCAAGGAAAATTTTCTATGCAATTTATTCAGAAAATTCATCAAAAGGAAGAAAATGAATGGATGGGAGTTTTTCATGCATCTGCCGTTAGTAATGAAAAAAAATCAATTCTTTTTTTAGGTGATTCCGGTAACGGAAAAAGTACTTCTTTGGCACTTTTACAAGCAAATGGTTTTACTTGTTTGGCTGATGACTTTGTACCTATAGATGTTGATAAACAAGAGGTTTATAGTTTTCCTGCATCCATATCAATCAAAAAAAGCAGCCTAGAAACCTTGCTTCCTATTTATCCAGAATTAGCAACGACAGCTGAATATAATTTTAAGAGATTAAATAAAATTGTACGTTATTTAAAGCCCAATAACACCAATTACTTCAGCCACTTACCTTGTAATGACTTGGTTTTTATTAAGTATGAAAAAGACGCTGAATTAACTTGTGAAAAGATTTCTAAGATTGATGCGTTTCAGCAATTAATTCCTGATTCTTGGATTTCTCCAAAAATAGAAAATGCCCAAATATTCTTAGATTGGTTCAGTTCTCTAAATTGTTATCGTTTAACGTATTCTAAAAACGATGAAATGATTAAAACGGTTTCAAAAATATTTAATGATGAATTATAAAGAAACGCTGTTTTTTGTAGCGAAGTGTTTAACTATAAATCATGAAGAAAAAAATAAGGTTTTAATTGAAAAAGTATTAAAATCAGGCAACACAGATTGGGACTCTGTTGTAAAGGTTAGTACAGGGCATTTTGTTTTTCCTGCGTTATATTGCAATCTAAAAAGAGCTAACTTCCTTCACTATGTACCTGAAGAATTGGTAAATTATATGATTCATATTACCGACTTAAATAGAGAAAGAAATCAGCAAATTATTGATCAAGCTAAAGAAATTAACGAGCTTCTTTTAAAGAATAACATTACACCTATCTTTTTAAAAGGTACAGGAAACCTACTTGAAGGTTTATATGAAGATATTGGAGAGAGAATGGTGGGTGATATTGATATAATATTAACTAAGGAAAATGTTTTAGAAGCAAATAAAATACTTCAAAATAACAATTACACTTCTAGCTCTATAATGTTTGACGATCATAGACATTTACCTAGATTAACAAAGGTAAATAAAATAGCAGCAATTGAATTACATAAAGACTTTCTTGAAATTCCATATAGAAACAATTTTAACTATTCTTCGATAAAAGATTCAGTTGTAACAACAGAACAAAATTACAGCTTTTTAAGTGCTGTAGACAAAATGGCTATGAATATTTTCTCGAATCAAATAACAGATGATGGTTATGAAAAAGCAAGTATACTACTAAGAAATTACTATGATTTTATATTACTTTCACAAAACTGTATTTCAAATGAGGTATCAATAAAATATCCTGAGTACAAAAATATAATCATTTCGTATTGGGCAGTAAATTCATTACTAGTAAAAGGCAATACCACTCAAGAAATACCATATAATAAAATTGAAAGAAAACAAATAAACAAAGTTTTATGGATTTTAAATAATCCAAAATTGTCTAGTATCTACAATAAATTAAAAGATCTAAAAATATATCTACTGACTAGATCTTCAATATTCATAAAAGCCTTTTATAAAAAGAGCAACTTTATGTTTGTACTATCTCGAGTAACCAGCTTAGAATGGTATAAGCGAAGAATTTTTAGAAACTAAACCAAACTCTTAACTTCTTCAAAATCTAAACCTCCATAATTACCAGAACTCATTAAAACAACTGCTGTTTTCTCTAAATTCTGATTGAACAAAAATGTTTTAAATTCAGTGGGATTTGTATAAATAACTAAGTCCTCTCTTTCAAAAGCATTTGCTATTTGTTGCGCTGTAACTTCTTCTAGTTGTTTAATTTTTACGGCATGTGGAGAATAGAAAACCACCGCTTTATCCGCAGCATCTAATGCTCCTTTATATTCTGCTAAAAATTCTGCATTTAAACTAGAATACGTGTGCAATTCTAAACAAGCCAAAACAGTTCTTTCGGCATATTGTTCTTTAACGGCTTTTGTTGTTGCTTCCACTTTACTTGGTGAATGTGCAAAATCTTTAAAAATAACAGTGGAGTTATTTTCAACTATTTTTTCTAAACGTTTGCTTGCACCACTAAAACTAGCGATTGCTTCATAGAAATAATCTTCATCAACACCCATGTGTTGACAAATCCACTTTGCTCCTGCTAAATTCTGAAGGTTGTGTTTTCCAAAAATTTCTAAAGGTAAATTCCCCTCTTCTGTTTCTAAATATGTTATTCCATTTTCAATAAAATGTTTAGGCGTAACATATGGATATTTCTTAATATGATTTTCTGAAGATTCTACGACTTCTTTTACAATAGGGTCCTCTTCATTATACACCATACTTCCTCCATTTACCATAGAGTCTGTAAATATTTTAAACTGCTCTACATAGCCTTCAAATGTAGGAAACACATTAATATGATCCCAAGCGATACCACTTAATAATGCAATATTTGGCTTATATAAGTGAAATTTAGGGCGCATATCTATAGGTGAACTCAAATATTCATCTCCTTCTAAAACAATAAAATCGTTTTCCTCTGTTAAATGTACCATGGTTTCAAACCCATCTAATTGTGCACCCACCATGTAATCTACTTCTTTTTCATGATAATTTAACACATGTAAAACCATAGAAGTAATGGTTGTTTTTCCGTGAGAACCACCAATTACAACACGCGTTTTGTCTTTAGATTGTTCGTATAAAAACTCTGGATAAGAATATATTTTTAAACCTAATTCTTGGGCTTTTAATAATTCTGGATTATCTTTTTTAGCGTGCATCCCTAAAATGATTACATCCAACTCTGAGGCTATTTTTTCTGGAAACCATCCAAACTCTTTAGGCAACAATCCGTATTTTTCTAAACGAGATTTAGAAGGATTGTGAATTGTATCATCAGAACCAGAAATTTGGTATCCTTTTTGGTGTAAAGCAATTGCTAAGTTGTGCATTGCACTTCCGCCAATAGCAATAAAATGAATTTTCATCGAACAAAATTTAGAAAAGTAAAAATACAAAAGCTTTACACAATATAAAGTATCTTTATAACGAAACTCAATTAAAAAATGGTTTTACGCAGTGAAACAACCCGTTAACTAATTTTAAATTGTTTTATAGACCGATTTACACGTGCTTTGACAGCATTAAATCTTATGATTATGAAAAAAATTACATCAACATTATTAATGATTATAGCATTCTCTTCCATTTCTAACGCACAAACTACCTTTGAGAACCTTTGGTTACAAGTAGAAAAGTTAGAGATAGACAATTTACCTAAATCTGCCTTAGAAACTGTAGATAAAATCTATACCAAGGCAACCACAGAAAACAATTCTGCTCAGTTAATAAAAACGCTATTTTATAAAAGTAAATTTTCTTTAACCTTAGAAGAAAACGCACAATTAGAAGTGATAGAAAGTTTTAAAAAACATATTGCTACCAGTAAATTTCCAACAAAAAATGTGTTAGAAAACATCTTAGCAAATCTGTATTGGCAATATTTTACACAGAACAGATATAAATTTTACAACAGAACAAAAACTAAGGACAAAGTAAATGTTAATGATTTTAGAACCTGGGATTTAAATACATTGTTTAAGGAAATTCACTGTCATTTTGAAGCTTCTTTAGAAAATGCAGAAGCATTACAAAAAACAGCTATTTATAAATATGTAGATATCTTACAAATTGAAAAAGACTCTAAAAAATACAGACCAACAGTCTATGATTTTCTTGCACACAATGCATTAGAATTTTATAAATCTAACGAAACATCAATTGCATCGCCTGCATATAAATTTATTTTAGATGACTCCAGTTTTTTAAGTGATTATAAAACATTTTCAAAATTAAAACTAACATCTAAAGACACCTTCTCATTACAGTTTAATGCACTAAAAATTTATCAGAAATTAATTCAATTTCATGCTAAAGAAAATAATTTAGATGCTTTGGTTGATGCGGATATTCATCGTTTAAACTTTGTAAATGAGCATGCTACTTTTCAGAATAAAGAGCCTATTTTTTTATCAACTTTAAAATCATCTAAAAATATTTTTAATAAGAAAGAAGTTAGTGGTTTGTATGCTTTTGAAACTGCAAAAATATATAGAGACCAAGCCAACGCTTACACTACTAATAAAAATGAAAAAGATAGATTTAAAAATAAAGAAGCTATCGATATTTGCAATACCGTAATTAAACAATTTCCTAACAGTTTAGGCGCTAAAAACTGTACAGTGCTTAAAAATCAAATTTTACAGAAGTCACTTTCTATTACTGCAGAGAAATACATCTCTACAGAGACAAACTCAAGGTTATTAGTGAACTATAAAAATATTAACAAACTCTTTTTTACTGCTTATAAAATTACAGACGACCAATTACTTCAATTTAATAAAACATATCAATTAGAAGAAAAAATAAAATTGATAAACTCTTTAGAAAAAGTAATTAATTGGAATGCCAAACTAAGAAATGAAAAAGATTTTTTACAGCATCAAACAGAGGTAATTGTAACGAAGTTTAAAAACGGAACTTACCTTATTATTACTTCTGAAAATGAAGTTTTAAAAGAAGATGAAGTTTTTGGCTCTGCAGCTTTACAAGCAACAAATTTAAGTTTAGTAGAAAATAATTTTAACGATACTCATAACTATCAAATAGTAGATAGAGAAACGGGAAAACCTATTAAAAATGCCAAGATTCATATAAAAAATGAAAAGAGAAATAGAGGTTCTTTTATCAACAAAAACCTAATAACAGATAAAAATGGGTTTGCTTCTTTTAAATGCAGTGAATTTTACAATAATGTAAAAATTACAGTAAAAACAAAAAATGATAAAGCTTCTTTTGGTGATTATTATATTTCTGATGATGATAGAAAAAACTATAGAGATGAGGGCAATCAACAAGCAATAATTAAACCTTTTATTTTTACGGATAGAAGTATTTACAGACCCGGACAAACGGTATTTTTTAAAGCAATTGTTATAAAAAAACAAGGCAATACATCTGATATTTTAAAAAATGAATATGTAGAAGTTTTTTTGTACGATGTTAATAATCAAGAAGTAAAATCGTTAGATTTAAAACTGAATGAATTTGGTTCTGTTGCTGGCGAGTTTATTTTACCTAATAATGGTTTAACAGGCAATTATACCATTAAAGTTAATGAAAGTTTAGAGGAAGATAGTAATGAGTATTATAAATATGACTACAACAATTCAACAACAATTTCTGTAGAAGAATACAAAAGACCAAAATTTGAGACTGATTTTAAATCGGTAACCGAAAGTTATAAAATTAACGATTCTATTACTATAAATGGATTTGCAAAAGCATTTTCTGGTGCAAATATTACAGATGCAACTGTAGTTTATCGCGTACATAGAAAAGTGCAATACCCAAGTTGGTATTATTGGCGAAGACCAAACCCAACTTCTAGTTCGCAAGAAATTACTCATGGAGAAAGTGTTACCAATAATAAAGGAGAATTTGAAATTATCTTTAAAGCAATTCCAGACGAAAGTGTTTCTAAAGAAAACCTACCTGTTTTTAGTTATGAAATTACTGCCGATGTTACCGACATAAATGGTGAGACTCACAGCGCAACAAGCGTTGTAAAAGTTGGTTATCACAGTTTAATTGCATCGATTTCTATGGATGATAATATTGATAAAAATTCAACAAAAAATTCTTTAAAGGTTGATACAAAAAATTTAAATGACGAGTTTATTCCTGCAAAAGGAAGTATTAAAATTTATAAATTACAAGCACCTAAAAATGCTTTAAGACAAAGACCTTGGGCTGCACCAGATTATCAAGATATTTCAGAAAATACATTTAGAACCTTGTTTCCTAATGATCCGTATTTAGAAAATGAAACTGATGAAAGAAATTGGAAAAAAGGAGCACTCGTTCATACCCTTAATTTCGACACAGATAAAGCAAAAGAATTTGAACTTAAAAACATTAAAAATTGGGTTTCTGGACAATATATTGCCATCTTAGAAAGTAAAGACAAATTCGGACAAGAAGTAAAAGACGAACAACGGTTTGCTCTTTTTTCATCAAAAGAAAAACAAGTTGCAGACAATAAATTATTTGAGATAAATACAGATAAAACTTTTTACAATATAGGTGATGACGTTAGCCTTAAAATAGGTTCTGCTTCAGAAAACATTACCGTAATTATTCAAATTGAAAAGAATTATAAAACAATAGCTACTCATTTAATAAAATTGAGTAACACTATAAAAACCATTAAAATTCCTGTTAACAAAGAAGATGTTGGTGGTTTTGCTGTAAAATATCACTTTGTAAATTACAATTATTTTAAAAGTGGTAGTTTATTGATAAACGTTCCTGAAAAGCAAGAATCGATAGATATTGAAACCAATATTTTTAGAGATAAATTACAACCAGGACAAGATGAAACTTGGAGTTTTACCATTAAGGATGATAAAAAAAATACGGTTACAGCAGAAATTTTAGCATCTATGTACGATGCTTCTTTAGATGAGTTTAAACCTCATAATTGGAATTTTAATCCTATTACCCCAAAACCAAAATATTATTCTTATACAAATAGTAACGCCAATCATAGTTTTGGTACTGTTAATTTTAGCATCAGAAATAACCAAAAAAGATATTATAATTTTGCCACTAATTCTTACGATTCTTACAATTGGTTTGGCTTTAGTTTAAATGGAAACAGATGGCAAAATCAACAATATTTAAGAAACATCAAAAGAAAAATAGAAAGTACTAGAATCGATTTTGATGGAACAATAACTGGTTTTATTGCTGATGAAAATGGCGAACCTTTACCTGGAGTTTCTGTTATAATAAAAGGAACTTCTTTTGGTACAGAAACAGATTTTGATGGAAATTATTCCATCAAAATAAAAAAAGGAGATGTTTTAATTTTTAGTTATTTAGGCTTTACTTCTAAAGAACAAACAATTAGCAATCAAACAAATATTAATGTAAAATTAGAAGAAGATTCTTCTAATTTAGATGAAGTTGTTGTGGTTGGTTATGGAACCCAAATGAAAAGGCATATAACCGGAGCGGTTAGTCATTTAAACCCTGAAAATGAAGAAGCAGATATCAGTAACGTTTTAGAAGGTAGCGTTGCTGGAGTAAGTATTTCTGATGATTCAGAAAATACCCTAATTAGAGGAATGAGTTCTATAACAGGTACTAATAAACCGTTATACATTGTTGATGGTGTTATAGTAGATGAGATGAGTTTAAGTCCAGATCAGATTGCAGAAATATCTGTTTTAAAAGACGCAGCTGCCACTTCTGTTTATGGAGCAAGAGGTGCCAATGGAGTAATAATTATCACAACAAAAAAAGGAATAGACAAGCAATTATTACAAGTAAAAGCCCGTAAAAACTTTAATGAAACGGCTTTCTTTTTTCCACAATTAAGAACCAACAAAAACGGTCAAGTTAGTTTTTCTTTTACAATGCCAGAAGCATTAACACGTTGGAAACTGCAACTATTAGCACATACAACTGGGCTAAAATCGGCAACAAAAACATTACAAACAGTTACTCAAAAAGAGTTAATGGTTGTGCCAAATGCGCCTCGTTTTTTACGTGAGGGTGATAAAATTACCTTGAGTGCTAAAATTACAAATCTGACAAATAATCAATTAAGTGGTTTTGCAAAACTAATTTTAACGGATGCCATTACAGGAAAAGAAATTGACACTGAATTAGAGAACTTAAATTCTAACAAAAACTTTACTGTTGATAAAGATGGAAATACAAGCGTTTCTTGGAATTTATCAATTCCGGAAACTGTACAAGCGGTTCAATATAAAATTGTAGCAAAAGCAGGTGATTTTTCTGATGGAGAACAAAATGTTTTACCAGTTTTATCCAACAGAATGTTGGTTACAGAAACCTTACCAATGTGGGTTCGTTCTAACCAAACCAAAACGTTTACGTTAGATAAGTTAAAAAACAATACGTCATCAACTTTAAAAAACCACAAACTGACTTTAGAAATGACGTCTAATCCTGTTTGGTATGCCATTCAAGCATTACCGTATTTAATGGAATATCCGTATGAATGTGCAGAGCAAACCTTCTCTAGATATTACGCAAATACATTGGCTAGTTTTGTTGCTAATTCAAACCCTAGAATTCAAGAAGTGTTTAACGCTTGGAAAACATCTGATGCTTTGTTATCTAATTTAGAAAAGAATCAAGAATTAAAATCGTTGATTATTCAAGAAACTCCTTGGTTGCGAGATGCACAATCAGAAACCGAGCAAAAGAAAAGAATTGCTTTATTATTCGACTTAAATAAGATGAAAAATGAGCAAGAAAAAGCCATCAACAAACTAAAAGATATGCAAATGAATTCTGGTGGATTTTCTTGGTTTAAAGGCGGACGCTATGAAAGCAATTTTATCACCCAACATATTGCAACAGGTTTTGGACATTTATCAAAATTAGGAGTTACTGATTTTGAAGCATCAACAAAAAATATGATTGAGAAATCTGTGCATTATTTAGATGGAGAATTGTTAGAACAATATGAAAAACTGTTGGAAAGAGCAGAGGAAATTAGAGACAAAGCAAAAACTAAAAAGAAAGGAGAACAAGCGTACAAAGATTATTTATCAAAAAATAATTTAGGCTATTTTACCATTCAGTATTTGTATATGCGTAGTTTTTATGCTTCAACTTCTTTGGATGATAATTTACAAAAAGCAGTTGATTATTATAGAAACCAAGCAAAAACATATTGGAATGATTATAATTTATATGCAAAAGGACAAATTGCTTTATCATTGTTTAGAAATGATGACAAAACAACCGCAAATAAAATCCTAAAATCATTAAAAGAAAACTCGATTACATCGGATGAATTAGGTATGTATTGGAAAGAAAATACATCTGGTTACTACTATTATCAGGCTCCGGTAGAAACGCAAGCTTTAATGATTGAAGTATTCTCTGAAGTTAGTGTCATTTCGGATAAGCCTGAAAGTGCTAAGAGAAATATCAATGATATAGACAATCTAAAAATTTGGTTGCTTAAAAACAAGCAAACCAATAGATGGAAAACCACAAAAGCAACAACAGAAGCGGTATATGCTTTATTATTAAATGGTAACGATTGGGTTTCTATTACAGAAATGGTCGATATAAAAGTTGGTGACAAAGAAATTAATCCAACAAAGTTGGAAGATATAAAAGTGGAAGCAGGAACAGGTTATTTTAAAACCTCTTGGAGTACTAGTGACATCAAAAAAGAAATGGCAAATGTTACCATCACTAAAAAAGGAAACGGAATTGCTTGGGGTGGTTTGTATTGGCAATATTTTGAAGATTTAGATAAAATTACTGCGGCAGAAACTCCGTTAAAATTAAATAAGAAACTATTCTTAAAAGTAAATTCTGACACTGGTAAAGAGTTGAAAGAAATTACAAAAGACACCAAACTAAACGTTGGCGATTTAATTACGGTTCGTATAGAATTAAGAAGCGATAGAGATATGGAATTTATCCACATGAAAGATATGAGAGCCTCTGGAGTAGAACCAATCAATGTATTATCTCAATACAAATGGCAAGATAATTTAGGTTATTATGAGAGCACCAAAGACGCTGCAACAAATTTCTTTTTTGACAGATTACCTAAAGGTATTTATGTTTTTGAATATGATGTTCGTGTAAATAATGCCGGAGAATTTAGTAACGGAATTACAACTATACAAAGCATGTATGCTCCTGAATTTAGTAGTCATTCTAAAGGTGTCAAAATTCATATTTTAAACAAATAAGCGATTGCATTAACAAAACATTACATTTTATACCTTGTAGCAAGTATTGAATAGTTGTATTTTTGCAAACTATTTAATAATAAAGAAAAGATAATGAAGAAACTATTATTAGTATTTGGGTTTGCATTAACAGCTAGTTTATCTATGAATGCTCAAGATATTTCTGATCATGCAATTGGTGTGCGTATTGGTGGTGGAAATGGTACTGGAGGTGAAATATCTTACCAAAAGGACTTAGGACAAAACAATCGTTTAGAAGTCGATTTAGGTTTAGCTAATGAATTTAACGATTTTAAAGCAACCGGTTTATACCAATGGATATGGAATTTAGAAGAACGCCTTAACTGGTACGCTGGTGCTGGTGGTGGTCTTGTTTCTGCTGATGGATTAGGAATTTATGGTGCTGGTGTAGTTGGAATTGAATATAACTTTGATGTTCCTATTTTAATTTCTTTAGACTATAGGCCAGAACTTGGTTTTACAGGTAGTTTAAATGGATTAGCGTCTAATGTCGGTTTGTCTGTAAGATATCAATTTTAAACCTATTTAACCTTTTTATAAAACCTTCTAATTAAACAATTAGAAGGTTTTTTTATGTGATAAATTATTCGTTTGCACTAACATTTCATTGGATAAAGCTCATTAAGACCGAATCATAAGCATAAATTTGAACTATAATCAAAAACATATAAAATTATGAAGAAAACATTTTTAATTATTGGTCTTTTAATTGCTGGAGCATTTACGGTTAACGCACAAAGTATTTCTGAAAACGCCATAGGTTTGCGTTTAGGTGATAATGATGGATTTGGAGCAGAAGTATCTTACCAAAAAGCTTTAGGAGATAATAACAGATTAGAAATTGATTTAGGTTTAAGAAACAACAAAAACTACGATGGTTTTAAAGCCACAGGTATTTACCAATGGGTTTGGAATATAGAAGGTGGTTTTAACTGGTACGCAGGTGTTGGTGGTGGTTTAGGAAACTATAGCGGAAAAGACAACAAAGATGATTTTTCTGAAACATTTGCTTTTGCAGCCGGAGATATTGGAATTGAATATAATTTTACAGATGCACCAATATTACTAGCTTTAGATTTAAGACCAGAATTTGGTTTTGGAAATACCTATAATGATTTTGATAATGATATTGCTCTGAGTGTTAGATACCAATTCTAAAAAAAAAAGTGATATATACTAAATCCTCTAAATTAATTTTTAGAGGATTTTCTTTTTTTACTCGCTTTTGCAAACGGATTAAAATCTAAAGCCAACTGCAACCAATAATTTAAATCGTCATCTAGATCTATTGCTTCTTCAGATAAAAAAACGAATCCTTTCATAGGTTTTCCTGTAAAATTCATTTTATTACAACCTTCTTTTTCTAGAGATTCATCATAAATATCAGGATGAATACGTGCCATAATTTCTTCTTTAATTACTGCAACATACATTTTATTGTCTACCATAAATAATAAACCACCCATCATCTTTTTGGTCATAAAAGAAACACTTTTTTCATTCAAAAATTGAGAAATTCTATCAGCCAAATACTCACTATATGCCATTATTCGTTATTTTTTTTTAGAGGATAAGCTTCCAATATTTTATGAATAACTTTTTTAAAATACAGCTCTCTTTCTGCGGGTTTTCTTTTTTCTTTAATGGTTGATATTAAAATACCTTGCCAAAATAACTCATTGGTTTTAGCATCTACAAACTCTAAAGTAAGTGCTTCGTCCACTTTTTTTCCTCCAATCGGAATTCCTCCCGCTACATTTAAACCACCATTTCTACCTCCGCTTCCTAAACCAATTGCAATTGTATTGGTTATTTTAGGTGATGATAATTTTACTTTAAAATTGATATAAAAATCAGGATTTTCAACTTCTTTAAATCCTAGTGTTTCCATTGCTAAAAAGATAGCATCTGCAGCTCTATTTATATCAAATTGATTTAAACCTACTCCAATATCATCAAAAAAAGCA
This sequence comes from Polaribacter staleyi, assembly GCF_038024045.1. Taxonomy (NCBI): domain Bacteria; kingdom Pseudomonadati; phylum Bacteroidota; class Flavobacteriia; order Flavobacteriales; family Flavobacteriaceae; genus Polaribacter; species Polaribacter staleyi. The sequence goes on from NZ_CP150665.1 coordinate 1,472,225, forward strand.
TAGGTTTTATATGGCGCAAAATTGGTATTATCATCATAATCTGTAACTACTTTAGATGATGAACATGCCATCAATAAAAACAAAAACAAGTATTTACTATTTTTCATCAACAACCATTATTTACCCTCTTTAAGTACAACTCTCGTTGGTGTATCCTTACCATTAATAATACTCTCTGTTCCTTTTGCAACCGCTTGTATGGTTTGTGTAATTACGGTGATATTTAACGTTTCTACTTCATCAGAAGCCTGATGATAATCTTTATCAACATCAATTGGTGTGGTAGAAAAAGTATGCGAAGGCACCCCTAATCTTGCCAAAGAAGCATTGTCTGATCTAAAAAATAAATTAAACTTTTTATACGGATCCGGAAACAATTGATATCCTGAACCCACTAAGTTTTTCTGAATTATTTTACCAAAATCAGATCTTTCAAAACCTGTTAACCAAGCTGTATTTGGTCCAAAACTAGGTGTTTTACCAATCATCTCTAAGTTAATACCAGCAACAAATTTAGTAGCATCAATTCCTTTACCAAAATGAGTAGAACCAATTAACCCCATTTCCTCTCCGGTAAAAGCAACAAAGAGAATCGTTCTTTCATTAGTCCCTTTCACTTTAAAATATTCTGCCAAGGCTAAAACACCAGTTACACCAGAAGCATCATCATTTGCACCATTATAAATACTATCTAACTGCCCTTCTTTATGCTTAATTCCTAAATGATCATAATGTGCAGAAACAACTACAATTTCATTTTTCTTAGACTTTCCTTCTAACACACCAATAATATTACTTGTTGTAAGTTCTTTTTTAGATCGTTTGTCTGTAAACGTAAAAGTCTGTCTGTAGTTTTGTAAAGTATCATACGTAGTTAACCCTATTCTTTTAAACTCATTTTCTATGTATTTAGCCGCTTTTTCAATTCCTGGAGTTCCTGTTTTTCTTCCTTCCATGTCATCAGAAGCTAGTGTGTAAAGGTGTTTTTTAACAGTAACAGAATCTATTTTAGCTACTATTTTTTCTGATTTAATAACTTTTGCACTCTCTTTACAAGAAAAGATTGTTGCTACTAAAAGGATATAAACTAGGTTGATTTTCTTCATATAAATTGATTTTTAAAAGGATAAATATAGCTAATTTTATTTCGTATTTTTGTTGAAAATTTATAAAATGGATTTATCTCTTATACCAAACATAAAACACACAAAGTCTAACAACTTTTTTTTACTTGCAGGTCCTTGTGCCATAGAAAGTGAAGAAATGGCAATGAGAATTGCAGAAAAAGTAATTACAATTACAGATAAATTAGAAATTCCTTATATTTTTAAAGGAAGTTTTAAAAAAGCAAACAGAAGTAGAATTGATAGTTTTACAGGAATTGGAGATGAAAAAGCCTTAAAAATTTTACGTAAAGTTTCAGAAACTTTTAATGTACCAACAGTTACAGACATTCACGAAGTTTCAGATGCCATAAAAGCCGCAGAATATGTAGATGTTTTACAGATCCCTGCATTTTTAGTACGCCAAACAGACTTAGTGGTTGCAGCAGCAAAAACAGGTAAGGTTGTCAACTTAAAAAAAGGACAATTTATGAGTCCGGGTGCCATGAAACACGCCGTACAAAAAGTAAAAGATGCGGGTTCAGAAAAAGCGTGGATCACAGATAGAGGAACCATGTTTGGCTACCAAGACATGATTGTAGACTTTAGGGGAATCCCAGAAATGCGCAAATTTGCACCAACAATTTTAGATGTTACACATTCCTTACAACAGCCAAATCAGGTTGCAGGTGTTACAGGTGGTAGACCAGATATGATTGAAACCATTGCAAGAGCCGGAATTGTAAACAACGTAGATGGTTTATTTATAGAAACTCATTTCGATCCTGCAAATGCAAAATCTGACGGTGCAAATATGTTGCATTTAGACAATTTAGAAGGTTTATTAACCAACTTAGTTGCTATTAGAAAAACGATTAATAGTTTATAAAACATACATTTTTAGGGCGTTTTAACAGGCTTTCACTACTCGCTTTTTTTCTGAAAAAGAAAAAAGAGCTCAAACAAGCCGTTCAATCCTTAACGCGCTTATTTGATGAATTAATTACATAAATCCTACTAGGTCTTTCTTTAGATCTTGTAGGATTTTTTTTATCTTATAAAACTAAAAAAGACATTAAAATCTTATAAAAATCACTTCCCAAAAAACCCTTTTGTAGTTTGTTGATATGCTTCTTCTAAAACAGAAATTAGCACCTCTGCATCAATATCACTTACCTTTGTATACCGTAACGATTTCACTACTTTTCTTTTATCAGAAATTACAAATTCATTAAATTTTTGCAATTCGCTATTGGTATAAAACCCAACATCTACATATCCTTTCTTTTTAGACGGATTTAAATAACAAAGTGGTTTGTTGTGTAAATAATAAAAAGGAATTTTCCATTTAAACTGTAAATCAACCTCAGCAAAATTGGTTTCAATTAAAATTTGCAATTGCATTAAAATCGACCTGAATGGTTCTGGTTGATCTAGAATATAGGTTTCTGCTGGTTTCATTTTTGTATATTCGCGGAAGTTAAAAAATTACAGCTAAATAAAAGTTATATGACCGATAATTTTAAAATTAATTTCTCTTTAAAAGGAATTGCAAGTATTATAATTGGTATCGCAATTTTTGCTGCAGGTTACCTCATAGAAATTATCTTAAACAATTTTTTAGCAGATAAAAGTTCTGTCAGTAATTTATCTCCAGAAATATTAATTATTGCCATTGCTTTTTTTGTTTTTCTAATTGCTACTGCAACGTTATTTATTACAGGAAAAAGACATGCAAAAAAAATAGAAACTCCACTTTTTAATGCTAAAACAAAAGCGGCAACCAAAAAATATTTTCTATTAATTATTATAATCTTTGCTGCTTTACTTCTATTATTTAATCTAGGTTTTATCAACTACCTCGCTCCTACTTTTTTAACTTTATACGGACTTTTATTATTTGTATTCAAAAATAAAGAACGAAAAAACCTATTAATTTTATCAGGAGTAAGTGTTCTTTTGGCAGTTATGTGTTTCTTAATCCCTTCTTATTGGGCTTCTTCTCTTTCTATTTTAGGCATTGCACAAGCTACTTACGGAGTTGTTATTAAAGAGTAATTTCTTATTTAAAACCTTTCCATAATCCATCAAAATTAATTTTTAAATTTTTTTGTACAATTCAAAAATTTACATTTACTTTGTAATTCAAAGTTCTTTAAGAAATGAGTCAAGAAGATTATTTAAAAGACATATCAGAAATTAAAAACTTAATGAGTAAATCATCAAAATTTATTTCATTGAGTGGTCTGTCTGGTATTTTAGCAGGAATTTACGCTTTAATTGGTGCTGGGTTTGCCTATTGGTTGGTAACACAAAAAGGAAATGGTATTCTTACTTTAGACGGAGACATTTTTCGTTTGGCAATTATAGATTTACTTTTGGTGGGAGCACTTAGTGTAGCAACTGCTATTTTTTTAACCACTAGAAAAGCAAAAAGAAATAATGAAAAGATTTGGGATCCTTTAACGAGAAGATTATTATTAAACTTTATGATTCCTTTAGTAGCAGGTGCTATTTATATCATCATCATTTTAAACCAACAACGTTACGGACAAACAGGTGGCCTTATGTTATTATTTTATGGTTTGGCATTGTTTAATGCCTCTAAATATACTTTAGGCGATGTAAAATATTTAGGCCTTACTCAGATTGTTTTAGGCTTGTTATCTGCTATTTTTCCTGGTTATGGTTTTTGGTTTTGGGTGCTTGGTTTTGGTATAATGCACATTTTATATGGTGCTGTTATGTATTTTAAATACGATAGAAAATAACCTGTTTAATAATAAATAGACCTAAGTTGAAAAATATAATTCTAAATATAAACAAAGCATTTGATCATCGAATACGACTTGGTATTATGTCTGTTTTGATGGTAAATGAATATGCAGATTTTAATACCTTAAAAGAATTATTAGGCGCAACCGATGGCAACTTAGCAAGTCATACAAAAGCATTAGAAAAAGTAGATTTTATAAAAGTAGAAAAACAGTTTATTGGCAGAAAACCAAACACAAAATATTTAGCAACCGAATTAGGTAAAATGGAGTTTAAAAAACACATTGAAGCACTCGAAAAATTAATTAAAAATAAATAAACTATTTTTTTACACACCTACTTTGAATTTCAAAGTACTTTAAATGCGACTTATGAAAGAAATAAATGTACCATACCATTTAATTATTCCTACAGTAATTTCCATAATTATCTTAGGGATACTAATATCTAAAAGGAAAACCATCTTTAAAAACAATGAAAATAAATGGTTTTGGATAAGCATAACTGCATTTTTTTTAGCTATTTATTTATCGTTGGTAGCGCAACTTACGCTCACTACTCCTCAAATTTAATTTTACAACAATTTGATTTAGATAAGAATGGAACTTTTAACAATGCAGAAATAACCCCAGAATTTCATATTGCCATGAAAAATGTCATTTCAGATACTGGCAGAAATTTCTCGTTTATAACTGGACTTATATTTTCTAGCATAATAGCAGCTATTGTTTATGTAATAGGAATAAAAATTAATAAATAAAACAACAAATTATAAATATTCAATAACTATGGAAACGAACAAGCAAGATCAAGGAAAATTTGGTAAATGGGCAAAAACATCAATTACTGCAAGAATGTTAATGGTAGGAGTTTTAATTGTGGTTTTAATGATTCCACTCTCCTATATTAAAAGTTTAATTTACGAAAGAATGATACGCCAACAAGAAGTTGTTAATGAAATCAATCAAAAGTGGGGGGAAGAAGTACTCATTTATGGGCCAATTTTAAAAGTACCTTATAAAAGATATTCAGAAAAAACAATAACAAACCCTACAACCAAAGAGGTGCAAAAAGAAACCATTACCAGCATAAAATATGCATACTTTTTTCCTAAAAAATTGACAATAAATTCAACCATAAACCCAGAAGAAAAAACCAGAGGAATCTATAAAACTGCCGTTTACAAAAGCAGTATTGAACTAAATGGAAACTTCTCTAAACCCAATTTTTCTGAAATAGAAATTAACGACGAAGATATTCTTTGGGATAAAACAAGAGTCATTGTACAGTCTTCAAATTTAAAAGGAGCTGCTAGTTTGTTTGAAATCAACTTTAATAAAAACAAATACCAACTAACTTCTAAGAACTTTAAAAACATAGATGCTCATAAAACGTACAACACCAATTATGTAGATTTAAACGAATTAGAAAGTAATAATTTACGACTATTAGATGTCCCAAACGGAAAAGAAACTTCATTTTCTATGACCATAAAAATGAAAGGAAGCAAACAAATTCGTTTTATACCCATAGGACAAGAAACCGATGTTAGCATCAATTCTGATTGGAAAACAGCGAATTTTATTGGAGAATACTTACCACATAATTCAGATAAAATTACAGAAGAAGGTTTTAATGCAAAATGGAAAATTTTAGATATCAACCGACCTTTTTCTCAGCAATATTTTAACGGAATTCCTAATTTAAAAAATTATGCTTTTGGAGTTAATTTTTTAATTCCTGTAGATGAATATCAAAAAAGTGAACGCTCTGCCAAATATGGGTTTTTAGTAATTGGACTTACGTTCTTAATTTTCTTTTTGATACAATCTATGAGTAAAATAAACATCCATCCGTTTCAATATTTAATGATTGGTATTGCATTAACCATGTTTTACACCTTATTAATATCTATTTCGGAACATAGTAGTTACCTAAAAGCATATTTAATTGCAGGAGCTTCCGTGGTTTCTTTAATCACTTTATACTCTAAATCAATCTTGAAAAACATCAAGTTTCCAATTTTTATTGGAATTTCATTAACGGCATTATACACCTTTATTTTTGTCATTATTCAGTTAGAAAATTATGCATTATTAGTAGGCAGTATTGGTTTATTTGTAATTCTGGCAGCGGTTATGTTTGCTTCAAGAAAAATAGATTGGGAAAATAGTTAGAAGTTTAAATATTAAAAAAGGCTGTCTAAAAAATAGAAAACTTTTAAGATAGCCTCTTTTATAAAATAAAAATGATGATACAATTTAATTTAAAATATTTTACAGCATTTATTTTACTGTTGATAATAGAAGTACTGATAGAAAGATTTGCTACTGGTTTTCTAAGATTTACAATTGGTGATTATTTAGCCGTTATGTTGGTCTATACTTTGATAAAAAGTATCGTTAAAATATCGATAGAGAAAGCTATTTTAATAACCTTTATAATCGCTTTTAGTATTGAATTTCTTCAATTATCAGATTTACAAAACAACTTTCCAATAGCCTATTCTAAAACATTAAAAATAATATTAGGCACCTCTTTTAGTATTGGAGATTTGGTTGCGTATACTTTAGGAATTATCAGTATAATTTTAGTAGAAAAACATCTAATAAAAACTAAAACTGACGTCTAATTTTTCTTATAATATCTTCTAATCCATTTAATTGAAGCTCATAGACTAACTCCATTTGTTTCCCTAATTTTCCGTTAGGAAAACCTTTGTTTTTATACCAAACAATGTAATGTTCTGGTAAATCTATAAGGTATTTGCCTTTGTATTTACCAAATGGCATTTTCATGTTTGCTAAATCTATCAAAAATTGTCTGTCTTCAGTCATTATTCTTTTCCTTCAATATAATCTTGTAAATAAGAAAAACGTGGGGTCAATTTTCCGTTTTCCGTCATTTTTGCTCGTTGTAAAACGCCCTCTTTGTCATTATTAAAAAAAGCAGGAATTACATTTTGTAAAAACATTTCTCCAAAACCTTCACTGGCATCTTTTGGCAATTCACAAGGTAAATTGTCTACTGCCATTACAACAATAGCATCTTTGGCTTTAAAATTAACTTCAGATTCTGTTTGTGGATTGTAACCATAAATAGGGTCTGCAATGGTTGATGCTTTTATGGTAGATGCTACCGGCCCATCTACATCACAAGAAATATCTGCCACAAATTTTATATGAAAGTCTTTGGCTTTTGCATCTTCTCTTGTAAACAAATAAGGTGCTCCGTTGCCGTAAAAATGACCAGCGATGAAAAAATCTGTTACTTTAGCAAAACGCATAAAATCAGATTCATACTTTTCTGGATGATCATAAAAATCAAAATTATCTAGTATTTGTCCGTCTATACGCTTGTTATAATCTAACACATCTACCAAACAATAAACAGGCTCGTTAAACGAGTTTTTTAAATATTCATCTACAGAAACTTCTTTAATAGACATTGCATCTAACATTTCTTTTGCTCCGTAAGCTACTTTTCCGTTTCCGGTTAAAAGAATTTTGATGTTTGGTAATTTTATTTTCTTTAATTCAGAAATTAGTTCTTGTTGACTCTCTAAAGTTTCTGCTTTTGGTAAATTAAAGGTTTCGTTTGTTAAACCAATTGCTCTAAAACCATTGTAAGCACCTACTATACCTGCATAACGCCCAAAACCAATTAAACGCATTCCGTTTTCACCTACAATCGTTTCATGATCGTATAATTCTATATTTTTTTCTAGAATAGCTAATAACAATTTTCTGTTATAAGGTTGTTTTTTAATTGTATGACTAAAGAAAAAATATTTTTTATTGTTGATTAAAGCTTCAATTGGCACTTCTTTGACACCAAATAAAACATCGCAGTCTGACACATTTTCAGTTACCTCTAATCCTGCAGCTTTATAAGCTTCGTTAGAAAACACTCTAATATTTGAAGATTCTACTTTAATAACCGCTTCCGGATAGTTTTTCTTAAATTCTTGTAGCTTTTCTGGTGAAAAAACAACTCTTCTATCTGGTGGGTTTTTGCGTTCTTTGATAATGCCAAACTTCATAATTTTAGTGTTTTTAGAGACCTTGAAACAAGTTCTGTAGGATTGGTATAATATTTGCTCGAAGATATTAGAATTTATGGTGATAAGCAACTGTATTTTTTATACTTTTGCAGACCGCGTTAAGGATTGAAGTGACATCCTTTTTAATTTTTCATTAAAAAGATATAACGGAAAGCCTGACCACACTTTTTTGTGTGGTAACGCCCAAACTATTAAAACGGGGACGACTGGTTTTGACAGCGAGGACAGTGAATTTGTAAGCATACCGAGTTATGAAATAACACTCGTAAAACCTAATTTCAACTTTTTAAACGGCGAAGATAACTACGCTTTAGCTGCTTAATCCGAATCACAGTAGGATTGGCCTCGGCACACTAGGTGTGCAAGCTTTATGTCCACGAATAGCCTTGATTTACGGCGATTCACTTTTGGGCATCGTAAAAGTAAATATAGAAAATTTGAAGCTTCGGCAAATTTTTGAAACTAAAGAAGATAAGCTAAAGGCAGATTGTTCTTAATCAACTTTTAGTCGAAAATTAAGAAAGAACTAAGTATGTAGAAAGCTTTTTGGCTGCTCGTTTGGACCCGAGTTCGATTCTCGGCGTCTCCACAGAATACCCTTATAAACCCAGTGTTTGTAAGGGTTTTTTATTTGCGTTGATAATAACGTTGATAATTGCTATCGTCATCAATCTTTTGTTGTTCACTTCAAATTTAGTATTTTTAATCTTATTAATACTAATTGACTATAAAATTATGACTGGATATATTACACTTCTACTTCTTGGTCTATTCGTTACTCTATTACATATAGTTTTTATTTATAAAAGATACGTTATAAAACTAATTCCTTCACTATGGAGTGGTGAAACCGAATGGAATCCTAAAATTGATAGATTAAAACTTTTAATTTCTTGTATATTATTAATATCTCCAATTTTCTTAATTAACCAATTAATAAAATTAAATCATCATGATGATTATTTTAATTACACTAGTCTAATTATTATTAATCTTCTTATGATATTCTCTTTTTGGTTTAATGCTAAGAAAATAACCAAATTAAAAGAGAATAATTCACTCAGTAAATTTGTTTATCCTGATAAGGAAATTAAAGCAGATTTAGAAAATTTAAAATTGACAGATAATAAACTAAAAGACATTTCTACTAATACAATCAACAAAGTCGATCATGATAACAGAAAAACAAATGAGAAATTAAATCAATTTAAGATTAAACAAATTGAGCTAGAAAAAACATCAACAGACACAATTGGTAAATTAAATAATAACTCATCTAAAAATAATCTACTTGAAAAAAAACTAGAAAGTTTAAAATTGACAAGCAACAAATTAGAACGTAAAACAATTAATATAAATAGTAAAATAGATAATTCTAATCAAGAAATCATAAATTTGAAAAAAACAGTCATAAAGACTAGTCAAAACATAATAGAGGTTACAAAAGAAACTAAAAAAAATAAATCTGATTTTAACAAAGGGCTTAATGAGGTCAAAGAAAAAATAAATCAAAATAAAGCTGACTCTAATAAAAATTTTAAAGAGACTAATAATGAAATATCTAAAATAAAAGATAAGGCAAAACCAAAAGAAAGAGATACTCTTAAAAGACGTGAAAATATAAATAGAATTGAATCAGAGTTTAATATTTTAATTTCAGATCTTAATAAATTCCCAAACTATGACAGCAAACAAAAAGTTCTATCATATAAAAAGGATAAACTAACTGCCCTTCAAACATACCAAATACTACTCTTATTTTTTCAAAACAAATATAATTTTAACACTAAAAATACAAACGAAATAATTTACTCACTTTTTAATAAATATTTTGGGAACCTAACAGATATAAAAAAAGATGATATAACAATTATGAATAAAGGAAACTGGAAGGAATATAAATTAAGAAAACATCTAACAGATGTAGAGAACGAAGAATTATATAGTCAATTAAACCTTTATATAAAAAAATAACTCGACATCCCGACTCTTCCGAGTTAATCATATAGTCAAAAATCTAATTTTGTTGCTATTAACACTAAAATAATAGCAATGAATACATCTTATCAAAATCACAGAAGTCATCCTTATGAGGATGTTTTAAATGAATTAGCATCCCTTAAAAAGATTGTCTTACAAATCAAAAATGCTCCTAAAGAAAGTCTTTCAACAAAATACTACACAAGAAAAGAAGTTTCAATTTTAACAAAATCATCAATCCAAACAATCGATAATTATATTGATAAAGGCTGGATAGAGGTTGAGGGATTTGGACCAAAAAAACTACTAATACACCACTTCCAAATTTTCAATGAAGACGGAACATTAAAAAACTTCAAATACAAAAGAAAATCTTAGAGTGACCGCTCTAAGATTTTTAAATATTTTCTACAAAACACATTATAAACTAACGTGCAATCAAAGGTACGTTATAAAATTTATTCTCAAAAATGGGAGAACCAAAAATATTCTCGTTAGATAGCATTGATTTAGAAAATGATTTTTTTCAATTAACAAACAAATACAGCAATCCTTTTCCTATTAGCGTTTATCCAAAAGTAATTCAAGAAGTTGCATATGAAGCTTACAATAAATTTAAATTCCCTTTAGACTATTTAGGTGCTGCGATTTTAGCAGCAATCTCTTCAGCAATTGGAAATTCTTTAAAAGTTGAAGTAAAAAATGGTTGGAATGAAAAAGCAAATCTGTTTATAGTAATTGTGGGTAGACCTGGAGATTCAAAATCTCATGCCTTAAACTTTTGCTTTAAACCAATTCATATTAAAGAAAATTTATTGTTTTCTGAATATTCAAAATTACTAATTGAATATGAAGATGAATTAAAGACAGATGTTAAAACTAAATTAAATAAACCTTTATTAAGTAAATACTTAATAAGCGATTTCACTCCTGAAGCATTAATCCTACATCACTCAAACAATAAGCGTGGACTTTATATTTATGTAGATGAGCTAAATGGATGGATTAAGAACTTCAATCGCTATAACAGCTCTGGAGAAGCAGAAACTTATTTAAGTTTATGGAGTGGAACTACAATTTCAATAGACAGAGCTTCTGGAAAAAGTTTAAGAATAGAAGACCCTTTTATTGGAGTTATTGGAAGTACTCAAATATCAGTACTAAAATCATTTGCCAAAGACGGAAGAAGTTCTAACGGTTTTATGGATCGCTTACTTTTTGTTTATCCAGATACTCAAAAAACGCTAAAATGGAACCTTAATAAAGTTGATGAGAGAATACTTGAAAATTATTTTTCTATTATCTCAAATCTAATTGAAACATCAATACAACAAGAAGAGCCTCATTTAATTCCAATTGAAGAAAGCGCTAAAAAGTACTTATTTGACTGGCAGAATAATAGACCAGAGGACTATCTATTTGAATATGAAAGAAGTATCGAAATTAAACTTCAACAATATGTAATTCGATTTGCATTGATTTTACAGTCAATTCATGATACAGCCAACGAAAGCCCTATAAACAAGATAGAAATGTTTGCAATTAAGGGAGCTATTAAACTTTTCCACTATTTCTATAGTAACGCCATAAAAGTTAGACAAGAGACTATTAAAAAAGCCTACTTAGAAACATTAACTGTTTTGCAGAAAACTATTCTTAAAGATTTACCAGATACTTTTACAACAGCAGAAGGTTTAAAAATTGCTTGTAAAAAAATAAATGATAAACCTAGAATTAGTCAAAGGCAGTTTAAAACTTATCTAGCAGACAGAAAACTCTTTAAAAAAATAGCTCACGGGAAATATGAAAAGTTAAATCTATAGAAAAAACTGCACTTTCTTCACTTTAACACCTTAAGCATTGTTAATCAACATACTAAACCTTAAAATTAGTGCAAAATTAGTGCAATGGCTGTGCACTTTGTGCACAATCAAAAATCTAAAGTGCAATCAAAATGAAGTAAAATGCACCGAAAATGCAGTCAAAAAAGTCCTAAAAGTCAACTATAGATTGAAAGTGCAGAAAATGAAGTAAAACCATACACTATGTATAAATATTCACTACATAAAAAAACAGTAAAACATAAATGTCCTCAATGCAAAAAGAACAGATTTGTTCTTTATGTTGATAATGAAACTGGTGATTATTTATCTCCAGATGTTGGCAGATGTGATAGAGAAGTTAATTGCGGCTATCACTTAACACCAAAAACATATTTTAACAATGAAAACAAACCATTTACCCCATACACTAATTACAATGTAAAAGAGAAATTAAAAGAGACAAATTACCATACAGAGAGCGAACTTAATAATTCATTAAATAATTATGATAAAAATAATTTTACTCAATTCTTGTATTCAAAATTTGACTCAGACAAGGTTACAAATTTATTAAATGAGTATAAAATTGGAACTTCTAATTCTTGGTATAATGGAACCATATTCTGGCAAATAGATTTTCATCAGAAAATTAGAGCAGGAAAAGTTATTCTATATGATAAAAATGGAAAGAGAACCAAATACATCAATTGGAAACATTCTTTAAAAATCAAAAAAGGAGAAATCAGCTCGTTTAATCTTTCTCAATGTTTTTTTGGTGAGCATCTGTTATCAAAATATGATAAACCCATAGCAATTGTAGAGTCTGAAAAAACAGCTTGTATTATGAATATAATGTTTGAAAAATATTTATGGTTAGCTACGGGTTCACTTCAAGGCTTAAATTATAAAAAAATTGAAGTATTAAAAAACAGGACAATTATACTCTATCCAGATTTAGGAATTGAAGGTAAAAATGGATCTCCTTTTACAAAATGGAAAACTATTTCAGAAGTTCTTAGATCAAATGGATATGATATAAAAACCTCGGATTTACTAGAAAAAAAAGGAACTAAAATTGAGCGTGAAAAAGGATTTGATATAGCTGATTATTTTTTGAAAAATCTTACTAAAAAGCCAACTAAAATCATTTCAAATTCAAATCAAAAAATTCTAAAAATGTACATGAAAAACAAAAAAATTAAAACTTTGATTGAGGTTTTTGACTTAACGAATCTAAATGGTAAACCGATTACATTTTAAATACAGAGCGAAACGTGCTAACATGTGTTCTTATAAAGAAGCAAGTTGAACAGGAGCTTTGTTGCACTTCGCCCCTATTATCAACTTGCCCTACGGGGTTTAAAACACTGATTTTATTGACTTTAGGTCAACAACAAAGAATATAACATTTTATAATAGAATTATAAAAAAACAACCAACACACTGATTATCAGTTACAAAAAATATAAATATGAAGAAAAAAAGCATCTTAATTAAAGAATTTCATCATAAAGAATTGGTGAAGATTTCTAAAACTTTTGGGTCACAATATGGTGATTTAATTGAATCTATGATTCTTTATTTTAAGAAAACAGGTATCAATCCCGTAGAAGCTATAAATGAAAATCCTGCTGCAATGGTTAAGGTTTTAGATAAGAGAATTGTATCGTTTTTAAAAGTACAAGAACGTGACATTTTAAAGCCTTTAAGAAATGAAGTTTATCAAAATTCTAAAGAACAAAAAGAACATTTTTTAAATCTATCAAAATGGGTAAAAGATGCTATAATAAAAATAAATGATTTTGATAGTAATAGAACAAAAGACATTACAAAAGAGCTCGGCAAACTTAAAGAAGAATTAAATAAAGTTGAAAGAAAAATATACAAACAACAAGAAGCTTTTATCGAGATAGCTCAATTAATAGATGCAAAAAATAAATCTGGAATTAAAGGAACCCTTAAATCTCTTTTTGAATAATGCCAATTAGTAAACCACATAGTACACTTGGCGCTACAAATACTTCTAGCTGCATTGATTTAGCAATGTATCTAGAAAAAGAAAATAATGATTTAGATAAGCTTTTACAAAAGACGAACTCAATTGATGAAAAAAGAGAAATTGAAAGCAGAAAACAATTCTTTTTCTCTCATTCTAAAAACAACATTAGCACCAATGAAGTAATCTCTAGCATTGATAAGAATATTAAGAAATTAGGAAAAAAAGATGCTAAATACTTTGCTCCAACAATCAACTTTAGTCAACAAGAATTAAAACATATTATACAATCGGTTACAGATAAAAAAGAAGTTGAAAATGTCTGGAAACTCAATGCTAGAGAATATGAATTGTTCAATGATAAAATTAAAGAATACACAAAATTAATAATGAACAATTATGCAAAGAATTTTAACCGAGAAAACAAAGGACTAAAATCTGGTGATGATTTGGTTTATTTCGCAAAAATCGAACATTTCAGAAAATTTAAAGGAACAGATGATGAAGTTCTAAAAGGTATTTATAAAACAGGAGATTTAAAACCAGGAATTAACTCTCACGTGCATTTAATTGTCAGTAGAAAAGACAAAACTCAACGATTAAAATTAACACCTACAACCAAAGAGCGTTCTACAACAAGAACTATTGGAGGAAACACGTATCATGTTGGTTTTGATAGAATGAAATGGATTAATATGAATGAAAAAAGTTTTGATGATTTTTTTCAATACAAACGAAAAGAACGAGAGAAATTTATCAATCAATATATTTTAAAAAATGGTTCTCCTAAAGAAAAAGAAGCACTTTTAAAAGAAATAGAAACTAAAGAACAAGCAATCGAAAATACTCAAAATTATGTCAAAAATAATACTCGTAACACATCAAAAGGGAGGAGTTGGTAAAAGTACACTTACCTTTAACCTTGCTCAAAATATTTCTAAAAATGCTAAAGTGGCAGTTTTAGACTTTGATTTACAAGGAAGTTTATCTCAATTAAAAGAATTAGTTACAGATTTTGAGATTATTCCTTTTAAGGATGAAATAGATGATATTCCAAAGCTAGATTATGATTTTATCTTTATAGACACACCTCCTTACCTATCCAATCACTTACCAAAATTGATTGAAATAACAGATTTAGTAATTATACCTACTAAAGCAGGAATCTTAGATCTATTAGCTATAAAAGGAACTTTAGAACTTATAGAAGATGCAAATAAAACAGCAGATACATTGGTTGTGTTTAATATGATAAAAGCCAACACCACTTTAACCATAGATATCTTAATTGGTTTGGAAGAATACAATGTAAAAATAGCAAATACGCATATAAGTGACCTAGTTGCTTTTACCAGATCTGTTTTAGTTAAAGGAGTTAAAAATGATAAAAATGCTCAAAAACAATTAGACAATCTCACTAAAGAAATATTAACAAAATTGATATAAATATAGATTTCTACATCTCTATAAATCTATAAAAACACAAATCTATCATTATGGAAAAACAGAACATCAACGAACTTATTAATAAAGCGAAATCTAGTAATCAGAATAAAACAATTCAAAAAATTGTTCCAATAGCAATAAAAGAAATAGAAGAAATTCAGTTTTCGTTTTATATTGAGAAATCACTTTTAAAAAAATTAAAGCTAAAAGCTGTGCAAGAAGATACTAGTATGAAACAACTTGTGAACAATGCTATTAAAAACTCTCTAAAATCATTTTAAATATAAATAATCTGCTTTTTAAAAAGTTTACTTAAATTTTAAAGAAATACGATTATAAAAAAAAATACAACTATAAAATACACATTTAAAGCGTTTGCTTTTTGATTTAGAATCAGAAAACCATCATTTTTAAACCCAGCCTTGGATTCAAAGTTAAGACACCCACGTTCGCGTGAGATCTTACTTTTAGTTGATAAAGGGTTAGCTATACTTCTGATTCCAAAGTTTGAGTTCCACGCTTTTTTTATAAAATTCATTTATGAAAATTATCAGCCACACATTAGAAATTAACGAAACATGCCATCCTGATTATGAAGAAGCAATCAAAAAATACTGGGTTCTAGAAAACAATAAATTTATAAACAAACCAACAAAGTTGGGAAAACCTTTTGGCTTTTCCCCTTATGAATTTGGTAACATGGTAAAAACAGAATCTAAATTTTTTATTAAAGTAAAATGTGATACATGCACAAATATTGAATGCATACAAGTAAAGTCCCAATCAGATTTGACAACAGTTAAAAGTAATTTGCATAACACTAAAACAAGGTTGATTAATTGCTTAAAATGTAAAGATCAAATAGAAAAGCAAAGGTTAGAAGAGTTAGAAAGACAAAATGAAATACGATTTGAAAAACAAAAATTTGCAATTAAAAACCAAGCATGGTTAGCTCTTAATCCTTTTCAAATAAACGTATTGCATTGTATTATTCAAAATAAGGGTATTTCTAAATTGTATTCTAAATTTAAGAACACCCCTAATAATACTATCTGGAGTGCCATCTATACCTTAAGAGATTTAAACTTAATTATTCTATACTATAAAGAAGATACCAACTATGTTAAACAGGTATCTTTTTTGCCTGAACTCGAATCTTTATTACCAACAGTTAATAATCTAGTAAAAAACGAGCCAAAAGCAACATATAATAGTATTTCAAAAGAATTAAAAATAAGACTCACCAAAAACAATAACTCCAAAGATGGAGATAGTCCGATTTATAGCGGGATTCTTAATTTTGAAGAAGATGTGCATATAGAAAAAGGTACACAATATACTTTTGGAGTTTGGAAACGTGAATTCGATAATTTGTATTTTACTTTAGTTCCGACTGACAGTATCTACAAAGCACCTAAACAACAGTCAATATCAAGTCAACCCAAGCATTTAAAAGATGTAATACAAGATTTCTTTAATTCTTGTGAATTTGACTTTTAATTAAGGAACTAATGTTTATATATTTAATATGTCAGCCTGCCGCTTGGGCTCATTTTCAAAATCAGTTAATAATTTCTAGTTAAATGATAAAAATAATTAACTGATTTTGAAAACGGAAAAACTACGTGGGTGTATTTTACCCTTAAAACACAAACGAAGGTAAATTTCACAAAAATTTACCTTCGTTTATTTATAGATATAAATAAACTTTTATACAAATCTATTTTTGTACAAAAGTATATTTAGACATTTGTATGATTACATCAAACTAAAGACTTCTTT
Source organism: Polaribacter staleyi (assembly GCF_038024045.1). Lineage (NCBI taxonomy): Bacteria > Pseudomonadati > Bacteroidota > Flavobacteriia > Flavobacteriales > Flavobacteriaceae > Polaribacter > Polaribacter staleyi. The sequence goes on from NZ_CP150665.1 coordinate 1,489,193, forward strand.
AAAGCCTCTAACCCCACTCCTAACCCATTAAATATTTGAATAATACTAAAGTATGTTTTGTATCTTATTGTCTAAATATAATTTAGTCTTAAAAAGTCAGTATTACAGGTAACCCGAGACTGTAAATCAAACCCTTATATATTTATACAAATCTAGTTTTATAGTTTTATGGATTTCCGTAATTATATATCAATTCAAAGTATTATTTTTAAAGAAAATTTGTTGTAAGAATACTTAAAAACGCTTCTGAAAAGAATCACTATAAAAAATGAAGTCGTATTTTAAAGAAAAGAAAAATCAGCTAGCATGGAATGGAATGAAGCAGAACAATTACTAAAATCTAATATTCAATTAGACTTACACTTAACGCCAGAAAAAAACTTCAAAATAGTAAGAGAAATTCCGCCTTATAAGTGTAAAAACTATAATAATTCAGAAGGATTTAAAGTTCAAGTAGGTACAAATACTTCTGTGAATATTCCTCTACACATGTTAGAAACAATTTTTGAAGCTACAAAACTAAATAACAACACTTACAATAGAGCCATTTTTGAGACAAATTTTCCAAGAGAGCTCAATGCAAAACCATGCAATGTGCATTCCGTTGGTAAATTATTTGAACATGCAGGTATTATGCAAATGGTAGATAAGCGTAATTATCAAATTCTTTAATAAAAAGAAACTACACAAAGTATTTCATAAAATATGAATAAAGAAAAACTAACTTTATCACAACTAGAACAGTATTTATCTAAAGCAGCCTGGATTCTTAAAGGACCAGTAGATGCTTCAGATTTTAAAATATATATCTTTCCTTTATTATTTTTTAAACGTCTGTCCGATGTTTATGATGAAGAATACCAACAAGCATTGGAGGAATCTGAAGGAGATATCGAATACGCATCGCTACCCGAATTTCATAGATTTGAGATACCAGAAGGTTGTCATTGGAAAGACGTTAGAGAAACGACTACTAATGTTGGACTAGCCATTGAAAAAGCACTCAGAGGTATTGAACAAGCCAATCAGGAATTGTTGTATGGCATTTTTGGTGATGCTCAATGGAGTAATAAAAACAAATTATCAGATCGTTTATTAATCGATTTAATAGAGCATTTCTCTCAATACAGTTTATCCAACTCGCTAGTAGAACCAGATATTCTAGGTAATGCTTACGAGTATTTAATTAAACACTTTGCAGATTTAACGAATAAAAAAGCAGGTGAATTTTATACACCGCGTTCTGTTGTTCATTTATTAGGTCTCATATTAGATCCTCACGAAGGAGAAACCATTTACGATCCTGCTTGTGGTACAGGTGGAATGTTATTGGAATGTGTAGATCATTTAAAAGAAAACAACGAAGATTATAGAACGCTTAAATTATTCGGACAAGAAAAAAACTTAACCTCTAGCTCTATTGCTAGAATGAACATGTTTTTACATGGCATTGAAGACTTTCAAATATCTAGAGGAGATACCTTAAGACAGCCGGCCTTTTTTGCTGCCGATGGTTTAAAAACTTTTGATTGTGTGATTGCAAATCCACCATTTTCATTAAAAGAATGGGGTGCAGAAAATTGGGCGAATGATCCTTTTGGAAGAAACATTGCTGGTGTACCACCAAAAGGAAATGGAGATATGGCTTGGGTACAACACATGATAAAATCTATGAATAGTACTGGGCGTATGACGGTTGTTTTACCTCATGGTGCACTATTCAGAAAAGGTGCTGAAGGTAAAATTCGTAAAAAACTTTTAGAAGATGATTTATTGGAAGCCGTTATTGGTTTAGGTCCAAATATATTTTACGGCACCCAATTAGCCGCTTGTGCTATGGTTTTTAAACAAAATAAAGATGCTTCTAAAAAAGATAAAGTATTATTTATTGATGGATCAGATCAAGTTCGTGTTGGTCGTGCTCAAAATTATTTAGAGACTGAACATATTAACCAATTATTCGATTGGTACACAGAGAATAAAGATGTGGAAAACTATGTAAAAGTAGCTTCAATGAAAGATATTGAGGAAAACGATTTTAACCTCAATATTCCTTTATATGTGGAGAAAATTATAGAGGATAATTTACCTAGTGTAGAAGAAGCATTATCAGACTTAAAAACGGCTTGGGCAGAAAGCCAAAAAGCAGAAAAGAAGTTTAAAACAATATTAAAAGAATTTATTTAATATGGCTGGAGAAAAAAAGATTAGTGAGATATTATTATCCATAGATAATGGCGAATATACAATTCCAGAATTTCAAAGAGGATATGTTTGGAATAGTAAACAGGTAAAAGGTTTTTTTAGGTCTTTATATTTAGGCTATCCTTCCGGAAGTTTTTTAATATGGAAAACAAAAGAACCTTCTAAAATTAGAGGAGAACAAAAAGACAGTAATTCAATCTTTCATCAATTAATTTTAGATGGACAGCAAAGATTAACTACAATTTATACTATTTTTAAAGGGGAAACTCCAGAATGGTATGAAGGCGTATCTTTAAGAACAGATTTGTACTTTGATCTAGAAAATGAAGAGTTTGAGTATTTTATGCCCAAAAAAATGGCCAATAATCCAGAATGGATAAATGTTTCAGATTTTTTAAGAAAGGGAGGAGTGAGTACATTCATCACTTATATTCAATCTCTTGATGATGATGCTAAAAATTATTATTTAAGTAAAATAGTTATTCTAAATAAATTAGGAGCTATACAAGATTATGGATATTATATTAAAGAAATTACACTCACGAATATTGAAAAAGTTGTTGAAATATTCAATTTAGTTAATAAAACAGGAACAACTTTAAATGAATCTGATTTAGCTTTAGCAATTATCACCTCAAATTGGCCAAATGTAAAAGATAAATATAGAGAAGCGATTGAAAAATACAAACTTCACAATTATAATTTTTCTTTTAATTTCTTTACACGTTGTATTAATATATTAACTACTGAAAGAGGTAAGTTTACTTCTGATATTGCTAATGTAACAGAGGGAGAATTTGAAGCTGCTTGGGAGAAACTAAATAAGATATTACCTCATGTTATTAATGTTCTTAGAGATAATGCCTATATAGATTCTTCAGATAATTATAACTCACTTTACGTTCTATACGTGCTAGTTTATTATTTATCAAAAAACAATTTAAATTTTGAAAGTGAAGATGAAGCAAATAAGGCAATATATTGGTTATTCACTGCTTTGCTTTGGGGACGCTTTAGTGGTTCTTCAGAATCTTTTCTAGAAAAGGATATGAATGTTATCAAAGAATCAAACTCTATTGATGGATTAATTAATGAAATGCATTTATATAGAGGAAGTAATTTATCATTAAGACCAGATGACCTTGCTTTACAAGGAATAAGAAGTAAAATTTATAATTTGTTTTATTGTGCAGTTAGAGCTCAAAATGCAAAAGATTGGACTAACCCTGCAGTAAGTTTATATTCAAAAAACATAGGGTATAACAATAAGCTTCAAAAACACCATATATTTCCTAAAGCATTTTTATATAAAAAATTAAACTCGTCGAATTCAATACATAAAGCATTAGTTAATGAGATCTCTAATATGTCCTTTATTACACAACAATCAAATATTGAAATATTAGCATCAGATCCTGCTAAATATTTACCTAAAATAGATCAAATTCAGTTACGTAAACAATTTGTACCCACGAATGAAAAATTGTATACAATCGATAACTATGAACTCTTTTTAGAAGAAAGACGAAAACTTTTATGCAAAGGCTTAAATAAGTTTTTGGAGCAATATTATGTTAGTAAAGATAAAAATGAGATACCAGAAGATTTAACAACTTATAATAATGAAATTGAAATTGTTGAGTTTGCTTTAAGAGATCTTATTAGTCAAAAATTAGAAGATGCAGCAGAAGAAGATTCTTATTCTGAATTTATTCCAAGACACATTTTAGATAAAGCAAATGGCAGAATTTTAAGTTGGTTAAAGAAAAATCCAGGAGAAGATAATGCTCAGTTTACAAAAATTAGGCGAAAGTTAGATTTCTTTGATTTACAAGAATATAAAGATGTTATTACTAGTAAAATTACATGGAATTTATTTGAAGACAATTTTGGTACCAAAGGAGTATTAATGAATAGGTTTAGCCAATTAGGAGAGTTAAGAAATGGAATTCGTCATAGTAGAGATATTACAGAAGCAACTTTAAAAGATGGAGAAGCTGCTATTTCTTGGTTTAATTCTGTTTTAAGAAATATTATTAAAGAAAAACAACCACAAGACTAACATGACCCAACAAAACCTAGAAAAATACCTTTGGGGAGCAGCAACCGCATTGCGTGGTACCATAGATGCTGGCGATTATAAGCAATACATATTTCCATTATTGTTTTTTAAACGTATTTGCGATGTGTACGATGAAGAGTTTGAAAAAGCTTTAGAAGAAGGAGAAGGCGATTTAGAATACGCTGCATTTGCAGAAAATCACCATTTTATAGTGCCAGAAAATGCACATTGGAACACTGTACGAGAAACCACAACAAATGTGGGTATTGCTATACAAGATGCCATGCGAGCTATTGAAAAAGCAAATCCAGAAACCTTATATGGTATTTTTGGCGATGCTTCTTGGACTAATAAAAATAGGTTGAGTGATGAAACATTGACCAACCTTATAGAACATTACTCGCAACACAAGCTAAATTTAAAAAACGTACCAGACGACCAATTAGGAAACGCTTACGAATACCTAATTAAAGAGTTTGCAGACGATTCGGGCCATACAGCAGCAGAGTTTTATACCAATAGAACGGTTGTAAAACTGATGACCATGATTATGGATCCACAACCAGGAGAATCTGTATACGACCCAACTTGTGGTTCTGGTGGTTTACTATTAAACTGTGCGTTGCATTTACGTGATGAAGGCAAAGAATACAGAACACTAAAATTATACGGACAAGAAATAAACCTGATTACTTCTGCCATAGCACGTATGAATATGTTTATGCATGGTATAGAAGAGTTTAGTATTGTACGTGGCGATACCTTGGCGCAACCTGCCTTTTTAGAAAACGACACTTTAAAAACCTTTAATGTCATATTAGCAAACCCACCATACTCTATAAAAGCGTGGGACCAAAAAGCATTTACAAACGATCCTTTTGGACGTAATCTTTGGGGAACACCACCACAAGGTTGTGCAGATTATGCGTTTCAGCAGCACATACAAAAAAGTTTAGATGCTAAAAATGGACGCTCTATTTCCTTATGGCCTCATGGTATTTTATTTAGAGATTCTGAAAGTGAGATGCGGAAGAAAATGATTGAAGAAGATTTGGTAGAATGTGTAATTGGTTTAGGACCAAATTTGTTTTACAATTCTCCAATGGAAGCTTGTTTGTTAATTACTAAAACCAACAAGAGTAAAGAAAAACAAGGCAAGGTTTTAATTATAAATGCCTTAAAAGAAGTAAAACAAGAAAAAAACATTGCTTTTTTAGAGCAAAAACATATTGATACTATTTTTAATGCATACAAAGACTTTAAGAATATTGATGACTTTGCTAAAATTGTTTCTATTGAAGAAATATTAGAAAATAAAGGAAGTTTAAATATTGCGCAGTTTTTAAGTAATGTAGACACTAGTAAACCTGTTTTGTCTGTTAATGATGCGATTTCTGATTGGAAAAAACAATCTAAAACACTTGAAAAGAGTATGAATGAATTATTTGAAATCTTAGATTAAATGGAAACTATGATACAAAAAATAGATTTGAATAATTTAGACAAATCGACTTGGGAAACTTTTAAGTTTGAAGATATTGCTCAAAAGATATCGAAAACAATAAAACCAGACGAAGCTAAAGTTGATATTTATATTGGTTTAGAACATATAGATGCAAACGATATTCACATTCGTAGAAAAGGAGTGCCTGCGGATGTTAAAGGTGGTAAATTAAGATGTTATCCTGGTGATGTTATTTTTGGAAAACGACGTGCTTACCAACGTAAAGCAGCTATTGTAGATTTTGATGGTATTTGTTCTGCACACGCTTTTGTATTTAGAGCAAACGAAGAAATTATAGATTCAAAACTTTTTCCATTCTTTTTACATTCCGATCAGTTTATGCATCGCATGATAGATATTTCTGTTGGAGGGTTATCACCTACTATAAATTGGGGAGATTTAAAACAACAAGAATTCCTACTACCTCCAAAAGACCAACAAGTTAAACTTGCTGAATTACTTTGGGCTATGGATGATGTTGTTGAGAGGGAATTAGAAACCTCGAAAGCTGTAAAAGAAACATATTTGGTTAAGATAGAAAGAGAGTTAATCAATAGAAAGAATCAGAAAGTTCATTTTGAAGATTTAGGTGAAGTAATAAGGGGAGTTGGATATAAGCCGAATGATTTATTGGATTCTTATTCAGATAATAATTGCATTATACTAAGGTCTAATAACATTTTTGAATCAAGAATAAATTATGATGATATTAAAATACTAAATCTTGAAGGAGTAAAATCAAAGCAAATTTTAAAACAAGGAGATTTTGCTATTTGTATGTCAAATGGTTCAAAAGATTTGGTAGGTAAAAGTGCTTTATACGTTGATGAAGGAAAAAATGTTTCTATTGGCTCATTTTGCGCTGGATTCAGGCCTAATGATCTTCTGTCACAAAGAATTTTAAAACATTTATTTTCTAGTGAAAGTTATAGATATGCTATCAAACGGATATTAACAGGTTCTGCAATCAATAATTTAAAGCCTTCGGATATTGAGAGCCTTTTTCTCAGATTAGAAGAAGATAAATCTAAAATGGAAGAAGTATTAATAGAACTTGATGTTTTAGATTCAAATATTGGTGTGTTGGATTCAAAAATCCAAAGTTCCAAAGCCTTACAAAAGAGTTTAATTAATCAGGTGTTTTAAAAAATGGAGTATAGATTATTTTATTCATATCAGACAGATTCACCAAAAAAGGTAAATGAGCTATTTATTGAAAATGCCACTAAGGAGGCTATTAAAAGAGTTAAAGGAGCAAAAATAAAACTTATAAAAGGTTTTAGAGGAACTTCAGGTCAATTGCCATTGGTAGAAACAATGCTTCTACAATCTGAATCATCAGACATTTTTATTGGAGATGTTACATTAACTGCTGAATTTAATGATCACGTGTTTAAGGAGCATTGGTGTTCTAAATCTTATAAAAAGATTGACGTTACAGGTAAGGTAAAGAAATATCCTAATGGTAATGTTCTAATAGAAACGGGGTACTCTTGGGCTAAAAAAGAGTACGATAGAACTATTTTGGTTATGAATGAGGCTTATGGCATACCTAGCGAATTACCTGTAGATATGGGACATTTACGTTGGCCAATAACCTACAATTTACCTGAAACTCATAGTCAGGAAGTTTATGACAGAGAATATAATCAATTATTAACAAAATTAAAAGATGCAATCGTTGCTGCTTTAAAAACAACTAGAATACATCATAAAAATAGATTTAAACCATTTAAACAGCATGATGTATGGAATAGTTCTGACTTTGAAAAAAAACTAATCGTAACAACAGAGTTAAAAGATGTAGTTAATAATCTTAGAAATGGTTTATTAAATTCTGATAATCCTCAGAGATTGTTAGGACCAAACAAATCAGGAAAAACACGTATTGCTAGAGAATTATACAGAAAAATAGATATAACATTAAAGAGGGATGAAGAATCTTTAGAAAAAGTACTGTATTATGATTTAAGCACTTCTGGTTACGGAAATATACAAGTTAAATTGCAAGATATTAGGGATTTAAATCAAGATTATATAGTGATTGTAGACAACTGTTCCATAAAAAATCATAAAAGTTTATGTGATGAATTACATGGTACAAACGTAAGAATATTAACTATAGCGAATTCTGATCAGACAAATATTGATGATCAAGGAACCATTAAGCTGAATGAAAGTTATGCTAGTGATATTATAAAAACCGGGGTGGAGAAAAGGTTTAATACCCCGTTAGCATTTGAAATTATCCAAAAATCTGGAAATAATATTGAAAAAGCAATCACTTATATTTCCTCAAGCATTGGTGATCAAGATATAATTGCACCAGATTATTCTGATAGATGGAAGCAATTATTAGGAATAGAGTTACTTGATGCTGGTGCTCTTTACATTTTAGAAGAATTGTCACTTTTTACACATGTAGGATTCAATAATAGTTTTGAAGAACATTCTCGCTTTATCGTATCAAATTTACCTAATATAATTAATTTAGATAAGTATAGAGGTATTATATTAAAATTAGCAAATAGAGGGGTAATTAGGATAGTTGGTGATTTTATCGTTTTAGATTCATTTGTTGAAGAGTTAGCTTTTCAGAGAATAAGTAAATTTACTGGAGAGCAATTTTCAGAATATTTATTAGAGGTTTCTAAATACAATCTTTCTAAGCAATTTGGTCAACGATTAATAGAAATAAATAAAGAACCAAATGTAGACTTAATCGAACAGCTTACCGGCGAAAATGGATTATTCAGTGATTATCAATTTATAAATTCAGATCAAGGTTCTCAATTAATTTTAAAAATTTCAGAAATTTTTCCGGAAGAAATAGGAAGCCTACTGTTTGAAGAGATTAATGAAAAAAGTACTGAGGAACTTAAAGGGTTTGATGAAGGTAGAAGAAATATAGTTTGGTGTTTAGAAAAATTATCATTAATTAAAGAAACAGCTAAAGAAGCCACCAAATTATTATATAAACTAGCAATTGCCGAGAATGAATCTTTTGCAAATAATGCTACAAATGCTTTTGTTCAAATATTTCAGTTGCAAATATCAGGAACAATAATGAGCCTTGAAGAAAGACTAGATGTTTTGAAGGAATTGTTAAACACTTTTGGAGTAAATCCAGTTATTTTATCAGCTCTTAACAAAGGGCTTCAAGCTTCTAATTTTTATGGACCTATAACTTGGAGCGTTGATAAGAATGAATTAAAATCTTATGATCAAGAGCATGAAATTATACAAATAGAAAAGGAAAAATATTTTAAAAATATAATAGAAATACTAGAAGTCTTAATAAATAAGGGTGATGGCTTTAGTCAGAATTGTAAAGAAATAATAATAAAACGTTTTCCTGAGCAATATAAACTAGGAGCTTCAGACATTATAATTGAAGCTATTCAAAAAATAATAGAGAAAGAACAAGAATTATCTGCCGAAATTAGACATTTATTGGAGAAAATGGTCTTATTAACATTCGGTCTTGAAAGTGCGAAACTTATCGAAATAGAGAGGCTTTTAGATAAATATAAACCCGTTGAAGATATAGATAAATTAAAAATTATTGTTATTAATGCGATTTATAAAAGTGTGCGAATCGATAGTGGATGGAAGGATTTAGCAAAAGAAGAAGCGCAATTACTTGCTCAAGAGTGGTTCGATATAAATAATACATTTTGGATTGATAATTTATCGCTTTTATTTAAAGGAAAGCAAAGTCATTCTTTTGCTTTTGGAGAAAGGCTAGGAGAAATATATCAGGAGGACGAAAATTTTATTCTGAGAATAATTGAAGCTTTGAACAGTATATCTTTTGAAGAGCAAAATATAAGTTTCATTGCAGGTTTTATTTCAGGAAAAAAAGATGATGATTTTACAAGAAACGTTATTGATAATTTTTTAAAACATGATAATTTAAAGTTTCACGCTTTTCGATTAACACATATGTTACAGTTAAAAATTGGCGATATTAAGAAATTACTTCCTGTATTAAATACTAACCCAACGTTTGTGGCAGATTTACAATACATAAAGCTCAATAATTTAACAGATGAAGAAATCATTAAAATAATAAATGATATTTCAGTTCTTCCTGAAGTTGGAGGGCCATTTGCTCTTGAATTGCTTTGGGAAGTTTGCAGAAATGAAGATCGATGGAGCGGTTTAAAATCAACTGTAAGACCTCGTTTATTTGTGAAAGGCATATTAAGGTATAAAACAATTCTTGGTACATCCTTGCATATTGATGACTTTATTAAAAAACTGACCTCTGATGGAATAGAAAGAAAAGAGGTTCAGTTTTTCATAAACGAAATTTTAAATGACTACTCAGAGTTTAATGTAGATAATGAGAGTATGCTTAACATTCTATTGCTTCACTTCCTTGAAAATAAATTCGATATTGTTTGGCCTTTAATAGGAGAAAAACTACTAGATAGGTCTTATTACACCAATTATGAATTAAAGAATATACTACAATATTATAAATTTGAAAGTAAGAAACTTTTAACTTGGTGCGAAGCTAATAAGCCTCAAGGAGCAATAGAGATGATTGGAATAATCCCAATAGAAGAGAAAAATGATATAGGAGAATTCGAATGGACAAAACAAGCAAGTTTATTGATACAACATTATGGAGATAATGATGATTTTCTTTCAGCATTAAGTTCTAGGTTAGGTAATTACTCTGTTGTAGGGTCAGCAGTTCCAATTTTTAAAGCACGAATGAAGCTAATGGAAAGTTTGTTAACTCATCAAAAAATTAAAGTTCAAAACTTTGCAAAAGAACAAATAGAAAGGATTAAAATATATACTGCAAAAGAGCAAAATTTTGATAATAATTATACATTAGGAGAAATTTGATTATAAACAAACTTTACTATAAGTGGAAATTGAAAGATAAACAATTGTAATAGTAAGAAGGAATATTAAAGCATTGCGTATGAAATCGAAAAAGAGATTATTGAGCATATAAACCAAAATTATAAGGCCGATTTAAGTTCTAAAAATACGAGTTATTCTAAGGTTAATAAATCTAAAAATGTATGGTGGTTTAATGTGTCAGTGTCAAAATTTTTAGAAAGTGTAAACCTTTTACTTAATACAGAAAATCAAGTATTATGGATTGTAGTACCAAAAAGTTTTACTAATGGTCTACCTTTTAAAATTAGAGAAGATAAAAATGCTGTGGATTTAGAGATTTCAGCAGATAAACATTTCAAGTATCTAAAAGATGTAAAATCTGGTGGTACTGGTTTTGATTTTAGTCGGTTTGTGAGAGAGGAAATTAGTTTTTAAAAATGAAATTGCCAAAAAAAAAGTTATGAAAGAAAAACAAAATCAGGAAGTAAGTAAAATTGACGTCGATGATGTTGATGCTATAATTAGAAATAATAATTATAAATTAACAGCAGATAAAATACGTGAAAAATTAAGTAAAGTATTAAATGACCCATCACAATCTTCTAAACGTTGGATATGGGAATTAATGCAGAATGCAAAAGATTTAAAAAATAAATTTGAGAAGGTTTCTGTAGAAATTGAACTTTCAACAGATAAACTTGTGTTTAGGCACAATGGTAACCCTTTTAGAGTATCTAATATAACAGGATTAATACAGCAGGTTAGTTCAAAAGATTCTGGGAACTCAGATGAGTCCGTAACGGGTAAATTTGGAACAGGTTTTATTGCCACACATTTGCTGTCAGAGATAATTACAGTAAAAGGTATTGTAAATCATAAAAATCATTATAAAGATTTTGAAGTTGTATTAGACAGAAGTGGGAGAACTTCTGAAGAATTGTTACCTAAAATTGAGTCTGCACTTGAGAAGATTAGAAAAATAGAAACAGATCCTATTTTTTCAGTTAAAGAAGATTATGAAGTTGATAGAGTTGAAGCAGACTTTGATACATCATTTGAATACCCTCTTGTAAATAAAGAAAAACTGGATGCAGCTAAGGATGGATTGAGTGATTTAAAAAACACACTGCCCTTAACATTAGTTAATATTCCAAAAATTAAAAATGTTAGGATTGTAGATCATATTTCTTCCACAAAAAATATCTATAAGAGTGAAGAAGTTTTTAATGATGGAAAAATCAGAAAAACCAAAATAAAATTAAGTCAAGACGATACTCATTGCTTTATAACTTATTACACTAAAGAACTTTCACTATCTATTGAAGTTAACAACTTTGAAGAACTAAAATTAATTGAAAACTTTGGTAAAACTCCAAATTTATACAGAGATTTCCCTTTAATAGGCTCAGATAAATTCTATTTTCCATTTATTTTTAATGGGTATAAATTACACCCAACGGAAGATAGAGATGGTATTCCAATTCATAGTGAAAGCGCACCAGATCATATTGAAAATAGAGCGTTAGTTGAGAAAGGGTTCGAAGCTGCTAAAAAATTCACAGATTACCTGATTGAAATTAAATCTAAAAATTTATTCGTTTGTGCCTTTTCAAGGTTACCCGATGAAAAATGGCAAACTTTTTCTAAGAGTTGGTTTGAAAAATTACAGAAAAATTATAGAGCATTTATTAATGAAAAAGATATTATTGAAACAGATATACCCAGTTGTGTAAAATTAAATACCGCCTTTATTCCAATCTATGGAGAAACGGATACAGATAAAATATCATTTTATGAAATTGTGAAGCCCTTTATTGGTGTTGAAAAACTACCTAAAAAAGATATTTTAATTAGTTGGATAAAAGCTACTGGTCCTAAAGATGAACTTAAAAATTGGGATAGAGAGTTACGATATACACTTGAAATATTATTATCTGAATTAGAGGTGGTTGGCAGTTTAAAGTCCCTTTCAAATAAATTAAATGAAAAAGAAGAACCTTTAACTTGGCTTAATAAGTTCTATAGTTTTTTAATTAATTTTAAGGAAACAGATTCATTTTCTACCTATGCAATAATACCCAACCAAAACGGTGATTTTAAAAAATTAAGTCCAAATACACTTCATTTAGAAGATAAGGAAGCAAATATTCCAGATGAATTTCTTGATATTTTATTTGATTTAGGGGATAATTGGAGAACTAAACTAATTCATAGGGAAGTAAAATTACCTGGTCAGAATATTGAGAAAAAAGGATTGCCATTGGCTTCAAATAAGATTAATGAATTAATTACAAAAGATACTTTTAGGAGAAACTCAAATTCTTTTAAGATTGTAAAGGATATATTAAGAAATGTTACATCCATAGAAAATATTGAGAATTTTCGATGTGAAGTATATTTAAAAGGTAAAGAATTGTTTTCATTTGATGAAGGTATTCGAGTAGTTTCAAATATCAAAGATTTTAGATTTAAAAATGCATTAGATATTTTTATAGAAACTGTTAATACTAAAATTCAAAAATGTAAAGATATCAATGGTTTATCGGAACAATTAAATTGCGATAGATTTGTAACTATAAAATGGCTTAACACTTATTTAAATAAGATAAAAAGTGCAAAAGACTTCTCAAGTCAAATTTTTTATGGAAATATTGTACCTAATAGAAATGAAGTATTTTGCGCATTTGACAGTTTAAATAATTTTGGAACTGTTGAGACTTCTCTAAATGATGAATTAATAGATATTCTATTTAAATTAGATAAAACTAAAAATTGGAAAAATGAATTAGTTCTAGATGGAATTGAAATTAAATGTACTCCAAAAACATTTGATGAGTTAGGTAGCGCTGTTGATAGTGCGATTAGAGAAATTGAAAAGGAGGAGGCAGTAAATTTGGGATATATCAACAGTTATAAAGAAACAATAATTGAGTTAATTAACTGGTGTAATCTTAATAATTCATTATCTAAGTACTTAGCTCATTTCTTGCAGCGTAAGAATGATTTATGGGTTAAATTTTCTATGACAGACAAAATGTTTTCATTATTAAGAAATGAAGAGGCTCTTGAAATGTTGGAAGTTATTCAAGATTCAGGAATATCTAAAGAAAGCCTAAACCAGCTTATAGCACTTTTTCCAGAAGGTGTTCCTCCAAACGTAATCGAATTTGCAAAAGAAGATGCTAGAAAAAAGAAAGATTTTAACAATTTATTAGAAATTGGATCTAAAGTAGAAGTCTTATTTAAGAAAACTTTAGAAAGGTACCAAATAACAAATGAAATTATTCATGCAGGTGGAGGAGCATATGATATTCGAATTTATAATCCAGATACTAAAAAATCATTTTATATAGAATTAAAATCTTGTCGTTATCAAAACCCAGACCCGATAAATATTGCTGTCTCACAAGCTAAAAGAGCAGTCAAAGAACTTGAAAACGAAAATTTTTCTATAGTGATTATTGAACGCTCAAGTAATAATGTAATGAATGAAGATTACATAAAATTAAATACTAAATATTTTAAAAACCCAGGAAAACACCTAGCTCTAATAGGAGAGAATTTTGATGCAATTGAAAGTAGCTCAAATACAAATAGTAATGTAGATTTAAAAATGGATTTTGCCGAATTTAAAGGAGCTTTAGATTATAAATGGGTTTTAAATGAGATTGGAAATTCTGGTTTTAATGAATTGTTAGTTGATATAAAAAGTGTATTAAATTAATTATTCCATATTCCGATACGGAATAATTTAACGTAAATACCTGTTATTTAAATAATAAATAACTAATATTGCATATTCGAATATGGAATATCATGCAAAGTAAACAACAAATAATGAGTCCACATGATATTGTTATTTTATTAAAAATAGCAAGTTATGGCAGTGAGCAATGGTTTCAAAAATCTATGGCAGAAGATTTAGGTATCAGTCAGTCTGAAATAAGTAAATCTTTAAACCGCTCTAAATATGCAGGATTGATAGATCCAAAAGGAAAAAAAGTAATGAAACTGGCCTTGTTAGAGTTTTTACAATTTGGTTTGCGTTACGTATTTCCACAAAAACCAGGGGCAGTAGTTCGAGGTATTCCAACATCGCATTCCGCAGCACCTTTAAAAGACAAAATAGAGAGTACAGAACATTATGTTTGGCCCTATGCAAAAGGAACTGTTAGAGGGCAGAGTATAATTCCATTGTATCCATCTGTTCCCGAAGCCGCTTTAAAAGACGCAAAGCTATATGAGCTATTAGCTTTGGTAGATGCTTTACGAGTAGGAAGAGCAAGAGAAAAAGAATTAGCAATTATTGAAATTAAATCACGTTTGGGTTTTGGCAAATAGAATCATAAATATTGCTGTAGTAGCAGAAATTGCCGCTGCTTTAAAAACCATAGAAGAACAAATTGTTTTTGTTGGTGGAGCTGTAGTTAGTTTGTATACAGATGATCCTGCTGCAGATGAAATTAGGCCTACACAAGATGTAGATATGACCATAAATGTGATCAATTTAGGGCACTGGGTAGCACTTCAAGAAAGATTATCAACTTTAGGTTTTCATCCAGATCCACAAGGACATGCAATTTGTAGTTATAAGTACAAGGATATTCCTGTAGATATTATGTCTGCAGAAGATGGCCCGATGGGACCAGCAAACAGATGGTATAAAATAGGGTTTCAAGATTTATGGACCGTAAATGCACATGAGCAAGAAGTAAAAATATTATCAGCCCCTTGTTTTTTAGCGACCAAATTTGAAGCATATAGTAATAGAGGTTCAGATTATAGAACAAGTCATGATATAGAAGATATTGTATATGTATTAGATAACAGAACAACTATTGTAAGAGAAATACAGGATACCGAAAAAGAAATTAAAGAATTTCTAATAGAACAACTATTGCTTATCATAGATATGGGCTTATTAGAAGAAATTTTAATGGCACATGTTCACCCCTTAATGGTTGAAGAACGTATACCAATTGTGATTGAGAAAATTGAAAAAATAATTGAAAAAGAAAATTAATGTCATTCAACGAACTAAACAGTGTAGAAAACTACATCATTAAACAACTTACAGGAGTTAACTTAAATACGAATGAAGCATCTGAAGACGCCATTCTTTATGGTGATTTTTGGCAATACAAATCGCCACAAGAATTAAATCGTTCTGTAAACGAGGTTTTGTTAGAAACAGAATTAAAACAATCTTTAATTCGTCTAAATCCAGAAATAACAAAAAATCAAGATTTAGCAGATGAAGTTATTTATAAACTCCGTGCTATATTATTGTCTGTACATCAAGTAGGTTTGGTTCGTGCCAATGAAGAATTTTTTAAATGGTTACAAGGTGATAAAACGATGCCTTTTGGAGAAAATAACAGACACGTTCCTATTCGTTTAATAGATTTTGAGAAGTTAAATAATAATACTTTTATTGCTACCACTCAGTTTCGAATTCGTCATAGAGAAACTAAAATACCAGATGTAGTTTTATTTATTAATGGATTACCAGTAGTTATTGGTGAAGCAAAAACACCGATTCGAACCGCAATAAGTTGGTTAGATGGCGCACATGAGGTACATGATATTTATGAAAACTCAGTATCACAATTATTTGTACCCAACATATTATCTTTTGCTACTGAAGGAAAAGAACTCTATTATGGTGCCATAAGAACACCTTTAGAGTTTTGGGCTCCTTGGCGTTTAGAAAATGATGATGATGCTATTGCGAAACGATTAGGTTTAGGAGAAGTTGGTAAAGAATTATCCGATTTATTACATCCAAAACGCTTGTTAGATATTTTACAAAATTTCTCGTTGTTTACCACAAATAAAAAGAAACAACGTATTAAAGTAATTCCAAGATTTCAACAATACGAAGGAGCCAATAAAATAGTAGCACGTGTAAAAGAAGGTAAAATCAAAAAAGGATTGATCTGGCATTTTCAAGGATCAGGTAAATCTTTATTGATGGTTTTTGCGGCTCAAAAGCTTAGAAAAGAAAAAGATTTAAAAAGTCCAACCGTTATTGTATTAGTAGATAGAACGGATTTAGATACTCAAATAACAGGTACTTTTAATGCTGCCGATATTTCTAATGTAGAAACGACAGACAATATAAAACAACTTCAAAAACTATTAGAAAACGATACTAGAAAGATTATCATTTCTATGATATTTAAGTTTCGAGATGCGAAACCAAATATGAATACAAGAGATAATATTATTGTTTTGGTAGATGAAGCACACAGAACACAAGAAGGGGATTTAGGACGACAAATGCGAGCAGCATTGCCAAATGCATTTCTTTTTGGATTAACAGGAACACCTGTTAACAAGGCAGATAAAAACACGTTTTGGGCCTTTGGAGCCGAAGAAGATGAAGGCGGTTATATGTCTCGTTATACCTTTCATGATTCTATTAGAGATAACGCTACACTCCCACTCCATTTTGAGCCACGTTTAGTAGATGTACATGTAGATAAAGACACTATAGATAAAGCTTTTGAAGAGTTTAAAGAAAATACTGCCTTAACAGATGAAGAAGCTGATGCATTAAATAAGAAATCCGCTAAAATGTCGGCTTTCTTAAAATCTCCAGAACGAGTTGCCAAAATAGTAGAAGATATAGCAACACACTTTAAAGAAAAAGTAGCTCCTCATGGTTTTAAAGCGATGATTGTTACTCCAGACAGATATGCTTGTGTGCAATACAAAGAAGAGTTGGACAGGTACTTTCCAGAAGAAGCGAGTCGTGTTGTGTTTTCAACATCAGCGAATGACAACATAGAATTTAAACAAAAATGGGGAGTTGATAAAAGTCAGCAAGAAAAAATTGTAGACGAGTTTAACGATGCACAATCAGATTTACAATTTATCATCGTTACAGCGAAACTTTTAACAGGTTTTGATGCGCCTATTTTACAAACAATGTATCTAGACAAATCGATTAAAGATCATACTTTATTGCAAGCCATTTGTAGAACCAATAGATTGTTTCCTAATAAGTCTTTTGGTAGAATTGTAGATTATTTTGGTGTATTTGACGATGCAGCAAAAGCATTGCAGTTTGATGAAGAAAGTATTAAAACGGTTATTTCTAATCTCTCTGAATTAAGAGAGAAGCTTCCAGATGCCATGAAAGAAGCGTTATCTCATTTTGAAGGAGTTGATAGAACTATAAAAGGATTTGAAGGTCTAGAAGCCGCACAAAACGCTATTGGGAATAATGATAAAAAGGATGCTTTTGCTAAAGACTACAAGTTTTTATCTAAAATATGGGAATCTTTATCTCCAGACACAATCTTAAATTTATATCAAGAAGATTATAAATGGTTATCTCAAGTATTCGAATCGGTAAGGCCAGCTGCAGATAATATTGGTAAGTTATTATGGTTTTCTTTAGGAGCAGAAACTACCAAATTAATTCACGAAAATATTCACGTAGGTGAAGTACATCACCTAGATGAATTTATTTTAGATGCAGATGTTATTGAAGATATTTTTAATAACCCAGATCCTGCAGGTGCTAAAAAATTAGAAAAACTTTTAATAAAACGTTTTAAGAAACATGCGGGTGATCCTAAATTCAAATCTTTAAGTGAACGCTTAGAAGCTTTAAGAGATAAAGCTGAGCAAGGATTAATTACTTCAATTGAATTTATTAAGGAACTATGTAAGTTGGCTAAAGAAACAGTAGAAGCCGAAAAAGAGTTAGAAACACTATTGGTCGAAAAAACACCAAAAGCAGCACTTACTGACTTATTTATGGAATTAAAAAATGAAGAAACACCTGCAGTAGTTGAACGTATCGTTACCGATATTGATGCTATAGTAAGAATTGTTCGTTTTCCTGGTTGGCAAAAAACAAGTTCTGGTGAACGTGAGGTCCAAAAATCTTTACGTAAGGCTTTATTGAAATATAAATTACATAAGGATCAAATTTTATTTGAACGTGCTTATGGGTATATAAAAGAGTATTATTAAAAAAGACTTCTTTTTGGGTATTCTTTAACCTTATATAATTACATTAAGATTATAAAGGTATTTGGGGCACAGTCCTAAAACCTTTGTAATCTTAACTATTTCGAATTAAAAATCTTACCTCATTCAATTACGCAAAATTCTCACTAAGTCGTTATACTTCCTTATCTCAAATCTTTGCTTGTTTCACTTCGTTAAGTCAATAATAAAACAAATAAGAATTACTATATAATCGACAAAGTACAGAACACTTGTCCATAAAAAAAACATGTTCACAAAACATGAACACTCCTATTATTTGAACAAAACATGATAAATTTTCAATAACTTAAATTTGTTTAGTATATTTGAATGTTCATGTAACATGAACAAAGTAATTAAATGAACGTTAATGACAAGTTTTATATACATCCAAGAGTTTTTTGATACTTTAAGTTTTGATATCAAATTAAAACCAAACAATAATTCATTAACTAAAAATAATTATTTTTTAGATAATGAAGAAGTCTGTGTAGAAGTAAAAAAAGAGGTAAGACCACAAAATATACCCAATTTTACAAAACAAAAAAACAAAGAATTACCACTGCTTATTGCGTCAAAATATATAACACCTAAAGCAAAAGATCTATTAAAAGAAAACAACATAAACTATATAGATAGTTTTGGAAATGCCTTTATAAATTTAAAAAAGTTAAAACTATATGTAGAGCAAGGTAATGCAAAACCAGCCGTAAGTAACCACTCTAATATACTAACACAATCTTCTGCACAAGTTATTTTTCAATTATTAAAAAACCATAATAATATTAATGAAACTCAACGGTATTTAGCCAACATAAGTAAAGTATCATTGGGTAGCGTTAGTAAATGTATAAAAGCTCTTCTAGACGAAGGTTTTGTTATTAAATGGAATGATGAAAAAAAATATCAATTAGTAAAAAGAGAAGAATTATTAGAAAAATGGGTAACATTATGTAATGAAAAAATTATGCCTTCAAATAAGGTTGGTCGCTTTACTTTTTCTAAACAAAACAATAATTGGAAGACACAGTTAGAAAATAGCGAAGCACTTTGGGCGGGTGAACCAGCTGCATCATTAATTACAAGTTATCTTAATCCAGAACATTTTACTTTATTCACTGATAAAACCAAGAAAGAAATTATAATTCAGCTAAAACTTATACCAGATATAAATGGGGAAATAAGCATTTATAAGCCTTTTTGGATAGAGAGCAACCAAATCGAAAAAACTCTAAATATGAGTAAAAATACTGTTCACCCTTTAATAATATATGCACAATTAGTATATAGTAACAACAACAGAAACATAGAAACAGCACAAATAATATATAATGAATACATCAAACCAAACTTATAAGCAGTATTCATTTGCACATCATGCCAAAGTGTACTCTATTCTAGAAAAGGTATTTTATAAACATGGTATATCTTATTATCTTATTGGTGCTAATGCAAGAGACGTACAATTATATAAACAAGGCATAAAACCTACAAGAGGTACAGCAGATATTGATTTCGCCGTAATGGTACCAGATTTTGATGCTTATCAATCTATTTTTAAAGAATTATGTAATAATGGTTTTAATACTACAAAAGAAGCATACCGATTAATATTTAATGAAACGAATACCGTTTTAGACTTAATGCCATATGGAAAAATAGAGCAAGAATATACTGTAAATTTCACAGAAAGAGATATAACTTTAACAGTATTAGGTTTTAAAGAAGTAGGACAGCATATTGAAAAAGTAAACATTAAGGAAGAAAACTATACACTACCTGTATCACCAGTAGAAGGAATTATTATCTTAAAGTTGATTTCTTGGGAAAACAAACCAGAATTAAGAACTAAGGACTTAGAAGATATTTCCTTTATGCTAAAACATGCCTGGGATTTATACGAAGATGAGGCTTATACAAATCATCTAGATTTATTTGATGACGATGATTTTGACACACAAATTGTAGCTGCAAGAATTATTGGTAGAAAGATGAAACCTATTATAAATAAAAACGAAACCTTAAAAAAAACAATTATAAATATTCTTAAAAAAAGCAACGAAAAAAAAGATAAAGCAGAAAATCCAGAAATAATATTTGCTCAATCTATGGATAAATCTATAGAAGAAATTAATTTTATAATTTCCAATATTTTGAAAGGGATTCATGATAAATAAAGTAAAAAACTCAGGATTTAATCAATCCTGAGTTTTTTTTATATGAAAACCAAACACTTTTAAAGTAATACCGTTTATTACTTTTTCATAGTATATAAATTAAAAGGAATACCTACTCTTATTCTTGCAACAAAATTATCATTTGCGTTATAAGCATATATCGCGTTATCAAATCCAATATCAATTCCAAATGTTAGGCCAGTATCATCATCTTTTTTGGGTTTCCTGAAAACGGGACCAAATAAAACGGAATAATTATTTTTATAAAAAGAACTTTCAGGTGTTTCTATCCTATATCTGTGTGTTAGTGCTAAGTTTAAACCAAAAACTTTTTTCTTTCCAAAGAAATAAGCACCATATATATTTAGAGAGCCATAAGATAAATCTTCATCAATTGAGTTAAGTTTACCTAAAAGCACGTTATCTTTATCTTGAATCAAGAACTCTTGATCACCATTAAGCTCATAGATATTTGCCGTTCCATTAATTAGGTTACTATTTAAAAACGAACCTGAATTAAATTTTACTCCTCCCTTTAAATACAAAGCTCCATAAAGAGAATTACGTGAGTAATTAATATTTAATGAAACCTCTTTACTTAACTTATTAAGTCCAGTTCTTTCTCCTGCATCTAAATTATTAAATTCCGATAAAACTTCACTTTCAACATTTTCTGCTTTCTCTGAAAAATTAAAGGTGTCATTATTTAGTTTAAAATTTCCATCTAACCACCAAAAACTATATCCTGTATTTTTTATGTTTTTTTCATCATACACATAAGCAACATCATTTACAAGATCCCTTAAAGCAAATTTCCCTTTGCTTTCTTCTTTCCAAAGTTCAGTAAGTAAATATTGAATAATTTTATCATTTTTATTGTTAGTTGAAGTATCATAATTTGAAAAATTTAGGATTTCATGCTTATTATTCTCTTTTGAGTTTTTATAATCAGGAATTTGCTTTTCTATTTTTTTTAAAAGTAATTCAACTCTAGCTAATTTCTTATAATTTTCCTTTAATTCATTTCTATAGATAGTATCTTTCCCCTCATCATATCTAGGTTTAATTAAATCTTCAGAATTATTAATAGATGAAATATATTCTTTTCTAATTTTGATATATTCTTCAAAATTAAGCGCTACAACTTCTTTCATAATACTATCCCTGATAAAAATTTCTCGTAAGACTTTATCATACTTCAGCTTAACATCATTTTCATTTGAAATACCAGTACCTGAAAATTTATATATAAAACCAATATTCGCTCCTACACTATTTTGCCACTCGTTTCTAGAGTAAATATTAAAAACAGAACCACTTCCGCTAGAATTAATACCGGCCTTTAAAAATAACTGATTTATACTCTTATCAGGCAAAAGGAAATTAGTACTAACAGATACTGTAGTTTTTTCTTCATTTTGAGAAACACCAAATGCAGAAGCATTATCCACAAGATCTGAACTACTAAAAATAACCTGATTAAATGCTTTTGATAAACGTGTATTTAATAATTCACTTTGGACTATTATAGAATCTTTTTGATATGCATTTATAATCTCTGTTACTTGTTTCTGAAATAACCTTTCTTTATTTTGCTTTAAAGTATCTTTTTCTTGGTTATTCTTTGATTGGGAATTAGCTGTCAAAAAAAACAAGAAAGCTAAAAAGAGTAAATAATTTTTCATAATACATTTCGTTTGTTTAATTAAACTTAAAACTAAGTAATAAAATCTAATCAGATATACCTATTAATAGGTATATCTGATAAAATTAAAAATTCTCAAATACCGACTGTACAGCACTTACCTTGGCATCATTATTTACTTGATGATACATATTAAAAGTCTTAATATCTGTGTGACCACTAATACTCATTATTGTTTTATCTGCAATCCCTTTATTTCTCATAATGGTTATAAAAGTTCTTCTAGCAGTGTGTGTAGAAATACGTTCATAAAACTTTTTTACAAACAACTTTTGATCCACTCCTTTTGCTCTGGTAAATTCTACCTCCCTATCAAAACCAACTTCCTTTAAGATCTCTTTAATTCTATCATTTTGTTTTTGATTAGAAATCAATGGTAAATCATAAGAATACTTTTCTAAAATAGCTTTTGAAATAGGAATTAAAGGAATTTCTCTCTCAACTTTTTTTCCATCTTTAATTTCTTTTAGAATAAAATAATTATCATAAACATTTCTTTTATTAATGTTTGTCATTTCACCATACCTTAAACCAGTTAAACATTGTAAAATAAACATATCTTTTCCCTCTCTATGGGAATCATTCTCAATTTCAAAATTAAAGAGCATCATTAATTCATCTAAAGTGAAAGCTTCTTGCCTAGTTAAAACTTTAATAGGCTTAATAAATTTTTTATAATCTAAAGTATAAGTATACTTATTTTCTACTGACCAATTCAAAAAAGTAAAAAATAAGCCAACGTTTCTATGAACAGTGTTAGAAAAGTGATCTTTATCTTCAAAGAAAAAATCCAAAAATTCAGTATAAAATGAATTATTAATTTTAGTAAAAGTTAATTTGTATTTTTTTACTTTCTCAAACTCTAATAATAAGTTCTTAATATTATTGTATCTTTTTACCGTAGATTTTTTCCACAATTTCCTTTTAATCTTCTCCTCCATAAAAAGATCATAGACTTCAAAAAAAGTAGTTTTTTTAGTTGTTACATTTCCAAACTCCTGGTCGAAATGTTTTTTCAATAATTGGCTTGTAAATTTCATTTTACTCATTTCGCATCGAGATTGAAACAAATAGAACTCATCAATAAATTTATTTAGGGTTTTTGAAATTTGACGTTGACTAGATGAAATTTGTTTTCCCCTATTTTTAGGTTTCTTATTTTCGGAATCCCAATGATTTGGGTTGATAGTTTCTCTCGTTGAATAAACAAACTGCTTTTGCTCATTTTTAAAATAGCAAGAAAATAAAATTAAAGTCTCTTTGTTTCCTTTTGGTTTTCTTAAATAAAAAGATTGTTTCATAATTTGTAAAATATTATCAGATTAATATGCGTTCATAAAATCGTTGATAATTTTGTTATATCTTATTATGTAAAAACTTATTAACAAGACATAAAAAAAGCCACCAAACCCTTATAAATAAACAACTTATAAAGAATTAATGACTAATGCAAATTAATATAAAGTATACTCGGCGTCTCCACAAATAAACCCTGTACCTTTTATAGATACAGGGTTTATTTCTTTAAGTTGTTAAAAAAGATGTACCTTAGAACGTCTAGTAAAATACCATGTTCTTATCTATTTAATACTTTCTTCCTTTATACGTTTTAGTTGTTTTTTACTTAAACTTCTTTTAAAATAATCTTCTGGTTTGTAGTTTACTCTAGGTTCTTTCATTTCTGGGTCGTGCAAATCTTGACTTAAATCACAATCAAAACGTGTTAACATAGAGTGAAACTGACCTTTACCTCCTAAGGCTATAAAATGTGCCATTCCCCATGTTATACCTCTACCATCTTTGGTATCTGTAAAAGCATCTTCAACATACGGCGCACCTGCATAGGGCATCATTTCTGTAATTGAAGCAATTTCAAAATTCACACCATCTTTAGCATACTGAATAGTATTGTGCTCATTTCCATCTTTATAAACCATGGCAGCAATTCCCGATTTGAATGGAAAAAGAGATGTTTCATGACCTGCTGAAATTACAGGGTTTAATGGATGTTTTGTAAAAGGACCTAAAGGATTATCTGCAGTTGCCAATCCTTGCATTCGTATCCAATCTCCTTTTTTACCAAAATCTGATTTGTAGTATAAATAAATCTTCCCTTTATAAACTAAAGGATAAGGATCGTGAATAGAATATTGATCCCATGCGCCTTCTGGACCATTAGGTATTACAATTTTATTGTATGCAGTCCATGGGCCATTTGGAGAATCTGCATAAGATACAGCCACAGGACAATCATCTCCACGTTTTCCACTAGCTTCCATAAACCCTTGGTAATACAGATAGTATTTCCCTTTCCATTCTAAAATATCTGTTGTAGTAACCGCTCTCCAACCAACAGTTGGTTTCTCTGGTCTTTTTATAGCAACACCTTGTTCTTCCCAATTAAAACCATCAACACTTGTTGCATACCATATTTCTGCTAAATCCCAATCTGATGACGGAATTACATCTGTACTTTCTTTTGCTCCACGAGGTGGTGTTGGTGTATTTCTATAGGTGTACCAAACATAATATTTACCATTATATTTAATAACTTTAGATGGATCTCTACGGCTTATGGTTCCATCATGATTATGATAATCGAAACCTTTTATATTAGTATATTTAAATTGAGAAAACAACTCATTCTCTTGCGGTTTTGGTGCTAAATAATTATCATACAACCTATTTAAAGCAGCACTTAATTCCATCTTTGGTTTCTGCATTGGTAATTGATAAGGAAACACTTTGTGAGGTTTTAATGCAGCTTCAATTATTTCGGTTTTCTTTTTTCCTTCACAAGAAAACAATACTCCAATAAGCATTGTTACTATTAAAAATTTATTCATGGTATTTAACGTGTTTAGTTAATTGTTTTATATGATAAAATTTGATAGATGTTATTCTGGGTAAAAAATAGAGTCCATTACAAATAACTAGTATCATTCCTTTCAAAAATACTAACATTAAGATTTAAACAACTCCTTTTTAGCTATACAAACATTATACAACATGGTATATTACATGTGTTTATAAAACAAAAAAAGTATATTGCTTTAAAATTACCCATATGCACAAAAATAAATATAAACACCTAAAAATAAGAGGTTTAAAATTGATTTTAATAACCTTATGTCTATTATGTAATTTAACATATTCTCAAAAAAAATTAAATAACAAAAATACAGACTCTCTAAACTATTATACAATGGAGTATAAATTAGCAAATGAAGAGCGATCTCTATTTCCAGAAAAATCATACCAAAGACTAACAAAATGTTATCACTATTTTAAACAAAAAGACAAATTAGAAAAAACGCTACAATGTTTAATAACGTTATCTGATCTTCAAAAAGAATTAGGAAAGTTGAGCTTATCTTTTGAACATTTATGGCACGCTTTATACTTAGTTAAAGAAACAGAAAACAACTCTTACAAAGCAATTATCCACAGAAAACTATCCTATCTATATAGCGACTTTAATAAGAATAAAGAATCTTTATTTCATTTACAACAAGCATTAAATTTTTCTAAAAAAATTACACCTTCTAACAAAGACAATCAACAATTAAATGCGAACTATTTAAAGCTTGCAACTAGAGAGCGACAATCTGGTAATTACGATATCGCTTTAAAATATATAGACTCCTGTGTTTTTACCCCCACTATGCTTAAAAACAACAGTTACACTTTATTTGGAGCAGAGGTAGAGCGAGGTTATTTACTAATGAAGTTAGGCAAAACAAAGGAAGCCGCTAAATTATTGCAAAATGTAAAAAATAAGGCTGGTAAAAAAGATTTTAAATACAAATCTCGAATTTACTATTCTTTAGGTGAATTAAAAATGAACATGAAAGCCAATGATAGTGCCATTTATTATTTTGAAAACAGCTTAAAACTAATAGATAGCTTAAATATAAACAAATCACTTTCTCCTTTTATACTTGCAAACCTCTCGAACATCTACTACAAGAAAAATAAAACTAAAAAAGCCTATAAATTACTATTGGCAAAAAACAAAATAAAAGACAGTTTAACAGAAACTAAAAATATTGTATACAATGAGTTGTTCGAAATAAAAAATACTTATTTAGAGTCTATTAGAAAAAAAGATTCGCTTTTACAGCAAAAAAATACTATTATAGAAGAAAATGAGCAAACTCAATTTTGGTTAAAAATAATTATATTCTTAGTTATATTACTGGCTATTGGTTTGGTTTTAATTTCTAGAATGCGATTAAAATTAAAAAAGACTTTATTAGATAAAACGGAAACAGAATTACAATCCAAAGCCCAAAGAGAACGAAGTAAAGCAAAAATAGAACTTAAAAGTAAGGAACTTACCTCATACGCTCTTCAATTAATAGACAAGGATAGTGCTATTGATGAACTTCTTAAAGTTTTAAAAGAAAAATCTCCTTCCTCTTACAAATCATTAAATAATAAACACAAAAAAGGAGCTAAAGATTTATGGGACCAGTTTAACTTACGTTTCACAGAAGTAAACTCAGATTTCTATAACAGGTTAAAGAGTAAACACCCTAATTGTACTTCTACAGAACAAAAACATCTCGCCCTAGTTAAATTGAAATTTTCAACAAAAGAAATGGCAAGAATATTAAATATAGAACCACATAGTGTACATATGTCTAGATCTAGAATTCGAAAAAAAATAGGATTAGAACGCTCTGAAAGCTTAGAAGATTATGTAAGTAGTTTATAATAAATGATGCTACTATTGAAACAAGTTAAAGAATATCTTTTTAATACGTTATTAACTTGTTACAAACAGTAGCATTATAAAACAATAGAAGCAAGCATCACTAATACCTCAATTCTTTTGATGTTTTTAAAATAGGGTCTTTAAATTTAACCAAACTACTTTTAAGTTCAGCAGTAAGTTTTTGCACAATTTTACTGTACTCTGGGTTGCTGTAATAATTTATTTGTTCGTTCGGATCTTTTTCTAAATCAATAAGCCAAGGTTCATCGGATTCTGAAATAACCAACTTATAACGATTATCTAAAGCAGCTACCCAAGCTTGATTGTGTGCTGTTATATAAGTAATACGATTGTCTACAACTTCTTTTTCTTTTGATGTAAAATCAGATGAAGCATCAATACCATGTACTTTTTTATTAGGAGAAGCATTCATTAAACCTAGTATTGTTGGAGAAAAATCGGCAGTGGTATACGCCTTTTTAATCACCTTTCCTGCTTTTACTTTTGCAGGATAGCGAAGAACAAATGGTATTTTTGCTGAAGTTTCATAAGGCACACTTTTATTATGCTTATGATGTTCTCCCATCAAATCTCCATGATCTGAAGTAAAAACTACAATGGTGTTTTCTGTTAAGTTATTTTCATCAAGAAAATCTAAAATCCGACCAACATTATCATCGACACATTTTACCATTCCAAAATAAATCTGCATCTGTTTCTGATTCAACTCATTAACCATTTTCCCTTTCACTTGTGCCCATTTTGGCAAATCAGCTATCGGAGTATTTAAGGTTTTAGGATTTTTAAAAAACACATCTTTAAACATGGTATCATAAGGAGAACGAACCTTATTTGGACCATGAGGATCTGGAATAGAAACCATTACACAAAATGGCTTATCCTTATCTCTCTCTAAAGTTTCAAGAGTTCTATCTACAAGAAAATCTGTAGTAAAATTCTCTTCTTTAATTTTCTTAAGGTTCACAAACTGAGCTTGTTTTTTTTCATCGAATTTACCAGGCAAATACAAAACACCATCTTTTTCTCCCAATGCTTTCCAATGCCCACGATTAAACATATAACGATTATCATCAAAACCAAATTTTCTTTTGGGAGCAAAACCAGGTTTTGAGTCTCCATCTAAATGCCATTTTCCTAAATATGATGTTGCATAACCTTCCTTTCTAAGTGCTTCTGCAAAAGTTACAACATCATCATACATAGGAATATCATTTTTGTAAGATGCTGTAGCCACAGGATACAAACCAGAAACAAAAGAAGCTCTTGATGGTGTACACACTGGCGAAGAAGCATAATAATTATTACAAATTGCGCCTTCATTTGCAATTCTGTCTATATTAGGCGTTTTAACCTCAACACCTTCTCCCCAAACATATGCTTGCTCCTTCCTCAATTGATCTCTATAACAACCAAGTGTTCTAAAATTATGCTCATCGGTTTGAATAATAATAAGATTTGGCCGTTTCCCCTGCCCTTTAACTGTTGGACTCATACTCATTAGTGCTAAAAAGAGTAATCCTAAAATATTTTTTTGTTTCATCTTAATTAATTTTAATTATTAAATCGTTTCAAGTTTTATTTAACCTCTACCAGTTCCCACAAACTTTCATCCTTTAGAACCGCTTTATTCTTTAATTCCTTTCGTCCTCTAGTAAGCTCCAATACTGCTTTATCATTTTTTAAGGTTAATCTAGATTTCCGCTCATTGCTTCCTGGATACATTTCAAAATAGACTTTCCCATCCACTATCTGTTTAATCAAGTGAAAACGTGGTTGCGCATCTGTATCCTCATAAGAAGATACTTGTTCGGCAGGAATTGTTGTCATTTTTGAGGGGTTATAAATATCACCCAAAGTATACCCTCTTTTAACTTCTAAGTAATTTTTAGTGTTCTTATTTTGAAAGGTGTAATTGTATGGATATCTAAAATTCACAATCCATACATCCTTTTCTTTCTTACTTATTTTATTTTCTAAAACGATTCCTTCTTGTTTACTTGTCGTTAAATAAGTCTTGGTTTTTTTATTTATTAATCGATATTGTTTTCGGGTATCAACCAATGAAACCGGACGACTTTCTAAAATAATTACTTCAATTTTATCTTTTGCATATTCTATAACATTAGAGTCATCACCTTTTAGTTGATTGTACCTTAGTTTGCCTTGTAAATTATTATCTAAACCAGGATTGTTACGAATACGTACGTTATGCATCGGTAAAGGAAAAGGCAATTCTGATTCATGCCCATGGAGATACGAAAAATCCATCGTAATCTTATTCTTATCCTTAGCTTCGGCCTGTGTAAAATCATTGTTTTCGAAGACTAAATTCTTCGGAGAATAAGCAGAAATTATCCAACCATATTTTCCTTTAAAAACATTATTACGAATTGTTATGTTCTTACAAGTCTGCCCTTCTCTATCAATATAAATTCCTCTAGCGGGTTTTACATGTTCAAATAAATTATTTTCTATTAAAAAGTTAGACGAAAATTCTTCTAGATGAATCATATCTATATAAAGTTTGTAACCTAAAAAGTGATTGTTTTTTATGATTACATTTTTTCCTTTTGATGAAGCTCCCAAACCCACACCATCTAATTTACAATCTTCTATTGTGGTATTTTTATGATCCCAAAGTTGCATATATTCCGTGTTACCTGCATCAAAACCAACTGCTCTTGTATTAAAATCCATATCATTAAAATTGGGTCTCCACAAGCATTTTTTAAAGAACATTTGTGGATGATAATTCACATGGCCATTTCTATTTAAGGAAAAACCTAATTTAGAAAAATTAAGAAAAGAAACATGTAAAAAAGTTACTCCAGCTCCATTACCTCCCAAAATATGAGTCATACCATTTCTAAAAATTACATTTTGAAATAATATATTTTTATAAAACTGATGAGGGTTTTCTTTACTTGCCTTACGGCGAAGTCTTACCATATACGAACTCTTGTTATTAGACCCCAGTTCTATATTCTTAAAAGAAATATTACTGTTTTCAACGCTAATAATAGAAACATTGATAAACCTAGTAAATATCTTAACTGCTCCAGCAACAGCAACCTCCTCTATGTCAACAAAACGACCAACAAAAGATATCGGCTTATTAATAGTTAACTTTTCACTTTTTAAATCATAGATTTCACTATCAAAAAAAATGATGTCGTTTTTATGAGCTTCCTCTATCACTTCCTTAATGGCATTGACTAATTTTGAGCCACTTAAACCTATCCCATATTCTTTGTCAAAATTTATTGTTTTCGCATTGATGCTAAAACTAAAAAGTAACAATATCATTCCGATTCTTTTAACCATATAATTCTTTTAAATAATAGATTCAAAATTAGATTAAACAAGAAAATTTTTAATAAAACCGGACTTTACATTTCATAAACAGCACACATTATCAACTATACAAGTATTATACAGAACCTTCAATAGATCTAAATATATAACGCCTAAGTTATAAAAGTGTTTATATCTACTACCAACAGACACCCTCTATTTCGTAAATACAATACCAACTATCTCCACAACAAAAACACCTCAACTAATTAATTAGTTGAGGTGTTTTTGTTTTAATTTACTTAAAAATCGCTATTCCAATAAGGTAAACTTTTTAAATAATCTTGTTACTTTTATATAATACGCTCCCCTATCTACATTTTTTTCATTTTTAAACCACATTTCGGCTTTGATAAAAGTAAACTTTTGAAGATTTCTGTATTTTTTAATTATTTATTTTTATACTTATAAATACGATTTCATCATTAAAGCAGCTCCTAAAGCACTTTCGTTTTTACAATCAGAAATTTTTACGATAATATCGCTCTTTAGTAATTTTAGAAAATTGATAAAGATTAAGTTTTTATTAAATCCACCAGAAATATATACGTCTTTAATAGCACTATTTTCATCAGAAATTAATTTTATACCGTTAATTACTTTTTTGCTAATTTCAAAAATTAACTGATAATATGCTGTTTCGTAATTAGCATAGTTTGCTAATAAACTTGGATGTGCTTCAAAATCTTCATCAATGCCTTCGGATAAAAATACACGTGAATTTTCGTAGATTAATTCTTGACACAACTTTTCATTTAAATGAAGATGTAGATGTTTGTTTACATCAACTTTAAAATAGTTACTTAAAGCCTCAATATAAACTTCATGAATTTTACCTAAAAACTGCATTGAAGATTTAATTTGCTGTTTTTGAGGTGTCATAAAACATAAACAATTATTTTGTAACTGATGTTGTGTTAATGTCTCTTTGCTAAAAGGATTCATGGCTATAATCCAAGTTCCTGTAGAAAGCAATACAAAGTCGTTGTTTTTTTCTTTTTCTAATATTGGGATAATAGATGAAGAGCTATCATGTAATCCTGTACCAATAGCTATTTCTTGGCCATTTAAATTAATTTTTACTGCTTCTTCACCGTTTTGAGGAGTTGGTAAATTTAATTTATAATCGGTTACCCATTGATGGTAATCCATTTTATCAAAATCCCAAGTAGCGGTATGTGCACCTACAGAAGTAAAATCTGCTGCTATTTTTTTTGTAAAAAGATAACTTAAGTATTGTGGGTAATGTAAAATGGTTGCTACCTTGCTCCAAAAGGCTGGTTTTTCTTTTTGTAACTTTAATATTTGAAGGCCAGTATTTAACATTCCATAGGCTGGAGATGCTGTTTTTCTAGAAAATTCTTCTTTTCCTCCATACGCATCATACAACTCATTATACGCTTCTAAATCTAATGGCTTTAAATAGTTGTATAAAGGTGTTACTCTTTCTCCCTGTTTATCTAAATAAATAAGACTGGCTCCATGGGTAGAAAAATTGATTGCCTTAATAGCATATTTACTTTCTTGTTGTAACCTTTTTACTTCATTCTGAATCCAATTTTCGATAGATTTTATATCATCACAAGGATAACCATCTTCATCAGAAACTTCATCAAATCTTTTTGAATTTTGGTAAACTACCTCAAAGTTTTCGTTAAAAAGGAGAATTTTTTTATTGGTTTTTCCGATATCAATTACAGCAATTACTTTCATCATCAAAAATTAAAATTAAAAAAAGGTGTTTAACAGACACTGCCAAACACCTTTTTAGTTGTTCTAGTTATTCTTTAAATCCGTATAACGGACCATAATTTTTACACGCTCTATAATCAGCTCCTTCTAAACCTTCTCCAAAAGCAGACCAAGCACTTGGTCTAAACACGCTGTCTTCAGAAACATTGTGCATGTTTACAGGTATACGTAACATTGCCGCTAAAGAAATTAAATCTGCACCAATATGTCCGTGAGAAATTGCTCCGTGGTTTGCACCCCATTTAGCCATTACTGTATACACATCTTTAAAGAAACCTGTACCTGTTGTTCTTGGCACAAACCAAGTTGTTGGCCACGTAGGATCTGTTCTTTCATCTAAAACTGTATGAATATCTTCTGGTAACTCAACACTCCACCCTTCTACAATTTGTAAAACAGGTCCTAATCCTTTTACCAAATTGATTCTACACATTGTTAAAGGCATGGTTCCTTTTGTTAAAAATTGAGAAGAAAACCCTCCACCTCTAAAGTATTCTGTAGTAGCAGGTGGCCATTTTGTGTTGTCTAAACAACGTTTAACATCGTCTTCTGTAATGTCCCAAAATGGTTTCATTGTTGGGTTTCCACCAGCATCTTTTTGTTGTGCTGTAGCATCTAAAGTTGTAGAACCAGAATTGATTAAGTGAATAATTCCGTTTTCTGCCAATCCTGTTAATTTTTTACCTGTTACCCTTTCTACAGACTCAGGACTCCAATAAGTTCTTACATCAGAGAATAATTGTGCTTTATTTGTCAATAAGTGACCAAATAACATAGAAATTGCATTTAAACAATCGTTTTCTGTTGCAAATGTATATGCTTGACGAATTCCATTCCAATCAAAAGAAGAGTTTAAAATAGACTCTGTAAAATCTGCATTTGGTTGGTAATCTGTCCACTGACGTTGTCCTTGGAATCCTCCCATAATAGCATTTCTACCCTTAGATTCTTCTCCAAATCCCATGTCTTTCAACTTAGGATTTCCGTTCATTAAATCTTTACAAATCAAAGTCATTTTTACAACTTTCTCCCATTCGGCATCTTTTTGCTCACGCGATTTCTGACTTTCAGGAGCATTACGATCTTCTCCTTCTTCACAATTTTCTTTGGTCCAAGCTAATGCTTTCTCAAATTCATCATGATCATAAATACCTTCATCCATACGTCTTAAAAGCTCTACAGACTCAACAAACTCTGCTCTAACACCTAAATAGTCTTGTAAAAAATTTACATCAACCATAGACCCTGCAATCCCCATAGAACTATACCCAATAGATAAATAAGATTTCCCTTTCATTTGAGCTACTGCCAAAGCACCTTTTACAAAACGTAAGATTTTTTCAGAAACATCATTCGGTATCGATTGATCTCCTCCATCTTGCACTTCTTTACCATAGATTCCAAAAGCTGGTAATCCCTTTTGAGAATACCCTGCCAATGCAGCTGCTAAATACACCGCTCCTGGTCTTTCTGTTCCGTTAAACCCCCAAACTGCTTTAGGCGTTAACGGATCTGTATCCATAACTTCTGTACCATAACACCAACATGGCGTTACTGTTAAAGAAACTTCTACTCCTTCTCTTTTAAATTTATCTGCACAAGCTGCTGCATCTGCAACACCACCAATAGTAGTATCTGCAATAACAACCTCTACTTTTTCTCCACTAGGAAAACGCAATGTTTCCTCAATTAGTTTCGCTGCCGCTTTAGCCATGTCCATTGTTTGAACCTCTAAAGACTCTCTAACACCTAATTCACGTCCATCAATCACAGGACGAATTCCTACTTTTGGTAATCTACCAATTAATCTACTCATGATTTATAATGTTTTTCGGTTTATGTAAATTGTTCTAATTCTGTTAACTGTTCGTCTGACAATCCTGCTGGTTTAAAACCTGCTGCCCAACACATCATTAACAGTTTAGCTCCTTTATTTGCTACATCTAAAAAGTCCCATGCTTTCATTACATCTGGTGCAGTTGCAGTTGCTCCGTGCTTTTCCCATAAGGATACATTTCTTGTTTTAAAAGCTTCCATGGTTACTTTTGCTAAATCGGCAGTACTAGATAAAGCATAAGGAGTACAGTGAATCCCTTTAGGCACAAAAACTTTTACCTCAGGACACATCATCCATATTTGTCTATTTAATTCTTCTTCATTATCAAACAAATCATGATGACTCATACAGATTAACTCTAATGGGTGGGTATGTACAACCGCTAAGTTTTCTGGATTATGCTTAGAGTTAAACAAATGAATACTTGCATGAGAAATTAACTCACAAGTAGGCCCAAAATTTGGTCTCTTTCCTCCCCAAATAATAGAATATGCTGTTGCATCTTCATTAATATATAAAATACAAGACACCTCGTCTAACATGTCTACTAAATCCCTTAAATAACATCCGGTTCCTGTAATATAAATTACAAAACCAGCACATTCTTTAGGAAAATCGAAAGCAACCTCTTCTCCAATTCCTTGTACATCTTCTTTTTTAAAGAAAGATGTTAAGTTCATAGAAATGTTTCCTGCATTTCTCTCTGCCCATTCTCTTTGCCATAAATATCCAGCAACTGTAGATACTTTTTTTAATTCTGTTTGTACTTCTATTGGAAGTTTTAAAGTCTTCATAATTTATAGATAATTTAGATTACAAAACTATTAGAATATTAGGTTTAAAAAATATTCAAAATCCGTATTTTTGTATCTAATTTAAACATTGTTTAAAAAAATGAAATTTTCTAAAAACAGAGGACTAGGAGACCCATCCACTAATAATCAGAACTTTATAGAATTAAAATTAAAATTACTTTGTTGTAGGTATTGGTTATTAGATTTGTGGGATTGTCATGATATGGTTTTTCCTTATTGGAGAATTTATTGGAATAAAAATGAAGGTGGCGAATTAATACATAATGATAAAGTTACCCGAATGACACCAGATATTTTATACATCATACCTCCCTTTACCTCTTTTTCATCTCGATTTACAAAAAACCATATCCACAAAACAGGTATCCATGTCTCTGGAAAACATTTAACCAATAACATTGATGAAAACGATTATAAAGAAAAATCGTTAATACATTTTTTTATCCATTTTAATTTAGGAGTACCTTTTGATAATGTGTATCCTAGTATTATAGAAATAGAACTAACGGATTATTTAAAAGAAAGATTAACCTATTTAACAGAAAGGTTAAAAATAGAAAACACTGACTTTAAATTAACCTTTAATTTAAAGTTACAAGCCTTTATAAAAGAAACACTTACAAATATAGGTCCTGAATTATGGAAGACTATAAATATGGACGACAGAGTTTTAAAAGTGATTCGGTTTATAGAAATGAATGTGGATAAAAAATTGAGCAATGCAGATATTGCCGCCGTAGTTCATATGGCAGCAAATTCTTTTGCAAGGTTATTTAAACAAGAAATGAATATTTCTGTACATAATTTTATTCAGAATAGAAAAATTGCAAAAGCATGTGATTTGTTTAAACATTCAAATAATACAATTGAAGAAGTTTCTTTTAACTTAGGTTTTTCAGACCGTTATCATTTTTCTAGAGTATTCAAACTCGTAACCGGCTTAACACCCGCCGTATACAAATCTGGAAAATATACTTAAATCATTAACAATAATTGATAAAATTTATCAGTAAAAAGGTAAATGTTTAAATTATACATATTATTGATTGTAATGGATAAATAGATTAGAGTTTTCTATATATAAATTTGTTGACAACCAATATTTTAAATTTCTTATTCGCTTTGTAAAA
Organism: Polaribacter staleyi; assembly: GCF_038024045.1. NCBI lineage: Bacteria > Pseudomonadati > Bacteroidota > Flavobacteriia > Flavobacteriales > Flavobacteriaceae > Polaribacter > Polaribacter staleyi. Next base: position 1,525,345 of record NZ_CP150665.1, read on the forward strand.
ATACTCCAATCATTTTTACAAGAACAAGAGTATAATTAATCATAAAAACCTATTTAAAAATGAAACAATTTAATCAATTTATAAACGGCAAATTTGTTAAATCAACGTCTACAGATGTCATTGAAATTTTAAATCCTTGTACAGAAGAGGTTTTATCTCTAATGCCAACAGGTAGTGTTACAGATGCTAATTTAGCATTAGAAGCAGCACAGGCCTCTCAACATGCATGGAAATCTTTAACAGCCATAGAAAGAGCTGCTTATTTACATAAAATGGCTAATGTGATTCGTGACAACAGAATTTTTTTAGCAGAAACTTTAGCAGCTGAACAAGCAAAAGTTTTGGGATTGGCACAAGTTGAAATTGATGTAACTGCAGATTATTTTGATTATTATGCTGGTTTTGCAAGAAGAATTGAAGGAGAAATTATTCAGAGTGATCGTAAAAAAGAACATATCTTTTTACACAAGGCTCCCATTGGTGTAGCGGTAGGTATTTTACCTTGGAATTTTCCATTCTTTGTAATGGCAAGAAAAGTTGCTGCTTCTTTAATTACAGGTAATACCTGTATAATTAACCCAAGTTCTATTGCTCCTAATACCGTTATGGAATTTGCAGAACTTATTGAAAAAATAAATATTCCGGCTGGTGTACTAAATTATGTTTGTGGTAAAGGTAGTATTGTTGGAAACGCACTTTCTAAAAGCCCTATAACAGGTATCATTAGCTTAACAGGTAGTGTTGGTGCAGGACAAAAAGTAATGGAGGCTGCTTCTCAAAACATTACAAAAGTATCTTTAGAATTAGGTGGTAAAGCTCCTGCTATTGTATGTGCTGATGCTAATTTAGAATTGGCTGTAAATGCCGTAGTTTCTTCTAGAATTATATTTAGCGGACAAGTATGTAACTGTGCAGAACGTCTTTATATAGAAGATTCGATACATGACCAATTTTTAGATATGGTTACCCAAAAAATGAAATCAATAAAAGTAGAAGATGCTTTTTCTGATAACAACCCAGATATGAGTGCTTTGGTATCTAAAGATCAGTTAGACAAGGTTACTGAAATGGTAGAATATGCTAAAAAAGAAGGCGCAGAAGTAATTGTTGGCGGATCTAGAGCTCCACAATTCAATAAAGGTTATTTTTATCTGCCAACATTATTAACCAATGTAAAACAAGATATGCAAATTATACAAGAAGAAGTTTTTGGTCCTGTCTTACCAGTAATGAAATTTAGTACTCTTGATGAAGCTATTGCATTAGCTAATGATTGTGAATTTGGATTAACCTCTTCTATTTTCTCTGAAAACTTTAATAAAGTAATGCACGCTGCCGAAGAATTACAGTTTGGTGAAACTTACATCAATAGAGAACATTTTGAAGCAATTCAAGGATTCCATGCTGGTTGGAAAAAATCTGGCTTAGGTGGTGCAGATGGTAAACATGGTATGGAAGAGTACTTACAGACAAAAGTAGTATACGCTCAGTATCAATAAAATTTATAAAAATTAGTTAACAAGTACTACTAATGTTTCCCCCAAAAACAAAATTAGTAGTACTTCTTATTTCTTTAATTTTTTTAACCTAAAATAAATTATGTCTACCATAAAAAAAATACCAGTAGTTTCAAAAGAATACTTACTTCCATTTATAGTTATCACTTCATTATTTTCTTTATGGGGTTTTGCTAATGATATTACCAACCCTATGGTTGCGGCCTTTGCAACTGTTATGGAAATTTCTTCTGCAAAAGCTGCTTTAGTTCAATTAGCTTTTTATGGCGGATATGCTACAATGGCAATACCGGCTGCTCTTTTTGTTAGAAAATACAGCTACAAAAGCGGTATCCTTTTAGGTTTAACATTATACGCTATAGGTGCATTATTATTTTATCCTGCAGCAGAATTTGAAGTTTTTGGTTTCTTTTTAGGATCTTTATACATCCTAACATTCGGATTGGCTTTTTTAGAAACCACAGCAAATCCTTTTATATTATCAATGGGAGATGAAAAAACGGCTACACAACGTTTAAATTTAGCCCAAGCATTTAACCCAATAGGTTCTTTATTTGGAATGTTTGTGGCATCAAAATTTATTTTAGTCGCTTTAGATTCTGATAAAAGAAATGAAGCTGGCGAAATCATTTTTAGTACACTTTCTGAAGTTGAAAAGGCCGTTGTAAGAACACACGATTTGTCTATCATAAGAAACCCTTATGTAATATTAGGCTTTGTAGTAATAGCAATGTTTGTTATTATTAGTTTAATAAAAATGCCTAAAAGAAAAAATATTGAAAACCCAACTAGCGCAATATCCTCTTTTCAAAGATTATTTAAAAATAGTAAGTATAAAGAAGGTGTTTTAGCACAACTATTTTATGTAGCCGCACAAATTATGTGTTGGACATTTATTATTCAGTACGCTGGTAATTTGGGAATTTCTAAAGCAGAAGCTCAAAACTATAACATTATTGCCATGTCTATATTTTTAGGAAGTAGATTTGTTAGTACTTTTTTAATGAAGTACATAAACTCAAAAAAATTATTAATGATTTTCGCACTATGTGCGATGGTTACTGTATCTGGAGTTATTTTAATAGAAGGTATGATGGGACTTTATTTATTAGTTGCAACATCTGCATTTATGTCTTTAATGTTTCCAACAATTTACGGAATTGCATTAGATGGATTAAGTAAAGAAGATACTGCGCTAGGAGCTGCCGGATTGGTAATGGCAATTGTAGGAGGTGCTTTAATGCCTATCTTACAAGGAACAATGATAGATATGGAAAAAATAGGTCCTTTTTCTGGAGTAAATTTTTCTTTTATCCTTCCTTTTATTTGTTTCTGTTTTATTGCTATTTACGGGTATAGAACCTTTAAAATACATAAATAATAGTAAGCTTTATGAAAAGACATTGTTTTGCTTTAGACCTTGTAGACGATGCCAAATTAATTTCAGAATATAAAAAATATCACGAAAAAATTTGGCCCGAAATTACCCAGAGTATAGAAACTACAGGTATCGAAAACTTAGATATTTATTTAGCAGGTAACAGGTTATTTATGATCATGGAAGTAAACGACACTTTTTCTTTTGAAAAGAAAACAGCCATGGACTTAGCAAACCCAAAAGTACAAGAATGGGAAAACCAAATGTGGAAATATCAACAGAAATTACCTTTTGCAAAAGAAGGTGAAAAATGGATATTAATGGATCAAATTTATAATTTAAAATAACCCCTCAATGAAAGTAGGATTATTCATCCCTTGTTACGTAAATCAATTATATCCACAAGTAGCAATAGCAACTTTAGAGTTGTTAGAAAAGCTAAATGTTGATGTTTATTATCCATCAACACAAACTTGTTGCGGACAACCTTTAGGAAATTCAGGATATGAAGACGACTCAAAAGGAGCTTGTCAATTATTTGTAGAAAATTTTAAAGAATATGACTATATCGTTGGTCCTTCTGGAAGTTGCATTTATCACGTAAAAAAACATTTTGATATTTTAGAACAAACTCCAGAGGTTATAAAAGTTAGAAATAATGCCTATGAACTGTGTGAGTTTATCACCAAAATTTTAGGAAAAACTAATTTAGGAGCAAAATTTCCACACAAAGTAGGCCTACACAAAAGCTGTCATGGTTTGCGTGGTTTGCATTTAGGTTCTTGTTCAGAAAGAATGGATCCTCATTTTTCTACAGAAGAAGATTTATTAAATGCTGTAGAAGGTTTAGAACTAATGTCTTTAAATAGAAAAGATGAATGTTGTGGTTTTGGAGGAACGTTTTCTGTTTTTGAAGAAGCTATTTCAGTAAAAATGGGAAAAGACAGAATTCAAGATCATATAGATAGTGATGTAGAAGTAATTACAGGAGCAGATCATTCTTGTTTAATGCATTTAGAAGGTTTAATCAACAGACAAAAACAGCCTTTAAAAGTAATGCATATTGCAGAAATTTTAAACAAAAGCATATAGAACACTATGGCTCACGCAGATAAAGCAACAGAATTTAATAAAGACGAAGCTAAAGTAAATTGGCATGACAAAGCTTTGTGGTATGTTAGAGAAAAGAGAGATAAATCCGCACATGGTGTTGTAGGTTGGGAACATTTAAGAGATGTTGCTTCTGGTATCAAAGCCAATGTTTTATCTAATTTAGACAACTACTTAATAGAATTTGAAAAAAATGCTCAGAATAACGGCATAAAAATTCATTGGGCTTCTGACGCAAAAGAACATAATGAAATTATTTCTAAAATATTAGCAGACAACAATGCTAAAAAAGTAGTAAAAAGCAAGTCGATGCTTACTGAAGAATGCCATTTAAATCCGCATCTAGAAGCGCAAGGTATCGAAGTTGTGGATACCGATTTAGGTGAATATATTGTACAAATTGCAAAAGAAACCCCAAGTCATATTGTTTTACCCGCAATTCATAAAACAAAAGAAGAAGTAGATGAATTGTTTCAAGAACACTTAGGCACAAAACCAAGTGGTGGTAATCCTGAATACTTAACAAACGCCGCAAGAAAACATCTTAGAAATAAATTCTTACAGGCTGATGTAGCTATCACAGGCGTTAATTTTGCCATTGCAAATACTGGCGGAATTGTAGTTTGTACCAATGAAGGAAATGCAGATATGGGTTCTCATTTAGCCAACGTTCATATTGCTTCTATGGGAATTGAAAAAATCATTCCAAAAGAAGAAAATTTAGGTATCTTTTTACGCTTACTTGCAAGAAGTGCTACCGGACAACCAATAACCACCTACTCTTCTCTTTTTAACAAACCAGCAAAAGGCAAAGAAATGCACATTGTTATTGTTGACAATGGAAGAACAGAACAATTAAGTAGAGAAGATTTTAGAGCTTCTTTACATTGTATTCGTTGTGGTGCTTGTATGAACACTTGCCCAATTTACAGAAGAAGTGGTGGGCATAGTTATGATGCTACCATTCCAGGACCCATTGGCTCAATTTTATCACCAGGAAAAGATTTAACAAAACACAGTTCTTTACCATTTGCATCTACCTTATGCGGATCTTGTTCTAATGTTTGTCCGGTAAAGATTAACATTCATGAGCAATTGTACAAATGGAGACAAATAATTGTAAAAGATGTAAAACAACCCATTGTTAAGAAATCTATACTAAAAGTGGCTGGAAGCGTTTTAGCCAATAGAAGACTATATAATTTTACCGGTAAAATGACGCGATTCATGCTAAAAAATGCTCCTAGAGCAGTAATCTATTCTAAATTAAACGCCTGGGGTAAAGCACGTGATTTACCAGAAGTAAAAGGTCAAAATTTTGATGAATGGTATAAAGTTAAAAGAAAAAAATAATGGGTAGAGAAGCAATATTAAAATCAATTAAAGAGAATAAACCAACAGATATTCCTTTACCTGAAGTAGATTTAAATAATTTTGTTGAAGACATCAATCTATTAGCAGAGTTTAAAGAAAAAGTACAACTAGTTGGTGGCACCATTAAAGAATTATCATCTTCTGAAACGCTTGAAGTTGTAATAAAAAAACAATATCCAAATGCAAAGGGTATTGTGGACTGTAGTAAGAAATTAACTTCTTTAAAAACAGTACCAATTTCTGAAGATACAAACCCAAAAGATTTACAAAACATCGATTTAGCAATTATAAATGGTGAATTTGGAGTTGCTGAAAACGGCTCTGTTTGGATTTCTGAAAATGTGTTCCCTATTAGAGTTTTACCTTTTATTACTAATGATTTGGTCATTATCTTAGAAAAAGAAAAACTGTGTCAACACATGCACGAAGGATTTGGTTTAATTTCAGAAAGAGAAAGAACTTTTGGTGTATTTATTTCTGGTCCTTCTAAAACGGCAGATATAGAACAATGTTTAGTTGTAGGTGCGCAAGGAGCTATGAGTTTATCAATTATATTAGTATAAAAATAAAAAACCTCCAAATTTGGAGGTTTTTTTGTTTCTAATTTGCAGTTAGTTCTACATGTTTTGATTTTACTCTTTTTACAACTATTGATTTAAAAAAGTAAGGAACTTTTATAAATCTAGTTTTACAACTATGGCAGCTATAAAGTTTAGAGTTAGGAATTAATCTTAAAACGAAATTACGAGCTAGTCTCTTTCTGAAACTAGACTTACATGAGGGACATTTAGGCATACTTTTTGAGTGATTAAATCATGGTTAGTTTGGTTATAATTAATCTTTCTCATTGCAATTAAACAAATTTACATTTATTTTTTTTTAGAAAAAATTTGTAGCTAGAAGAAACAAGAACCTTAATCTATTTTTATTAATTTAATAAATTAAAACCCTATTTTTGTGTTATATCATAAAACAAATTGAAAAGAATAATTGTTTCTGTTACTAATGATCTATCAACAGACCAACGTGTTGATAAAGTTTGTTGTACGTTACAAAAAAATGGTTTCGAAATTATTTTAATAGGACGAAAGCTAAAGAATAGCACTTCATTAAATAGAAGTTATACCACAAAAAGAATCCGATTAATTTTTAACAAAGGTTTCTTATTTTATGCTGAATATAATTTTCGCTTATTTTTTGTCTTACTTTTCTCAAAAAAAGACATCCTTCTTTCTAATGATCTAGATACCTTATTACCCAACTACTTAGTAAGCTTCTTACAGCGTAAAAAAATAGTTTATGACAGTCATGAGCTTTTTCCTGAAATTCCAGAATTAATACACAAACCTTTTGTAAAAAAAGGTTGGACTAATTTAGAAGCCTGGATACTTCCTAAACTTAAAAACAACTATACCGTTTGTAATAGTATTGCTAATTTTTATACTAAAAAATACAATACTAGCTTTACCACAATTATGAATTTACCTACACAAAAAGAAATACAAGTAGGCAAATTTCCATTTCATTATCATAATCAAAAAATTATTTTATATCAGGGTGCACTAAATATAGGTAGAGGACTAGAATTGATGATCGACACCATGTTATATTTAGAAAATACAATCTTAGTAATTGTTGGTGATGGAGATATTTCTGATACCTTAAAACAAAAAGTAACCGTTCTAGATTTAAACAATAACATACATTTTTTAGGTAAACTTACACCAAAAAAATTACAAAAAATAACACCATTAGCCAATTTAGGTATTAGCGTAGAAGAAGATTTTGGTTTAAATTACAGATTTGCTTTGCCTAATAAAATATTTGATTATATACAAGCAGAAGTCCCTATTTTAGTATCGGATTTACCTGAAATGAAACATATTGCAATAGCTTATAAAGTGGGAGAAGTAATTGCTAATAGAAATCCAAAAGAGCTAGCATTACAAATTAAAACGTTATTAGATAAAGATTTTTCTACACAGCTAAAAAAAGCAAAACAAGAATTAGTTTGGGAACATCAAGAAATGCAACTACTTACCATTTTTAATAACGCCGTTTAAATACGTAATTCTAAACAAATTAAAAAAAATTACAGATGCTTTTCTATTTGCTATTTTTTCAAAAAACACAGCAAATAGGCTTAAAAAACTAACAATGCCATATGGAGCTATTTTAAAATACAATTCAGAGACTTTAGTATCCCCTTTTTGAAGATGATTTGTTTTAATCAGGTAACCTAAATTCTCAATAGCCTTTTTAGTTTTTCCTATAAACACTTCGTTTTTGTCAATGCCTAAATGAAAAACTGCATTTTCTAAATGTATTATTTTTATACTTTTAGCCTCTAATTCTTTAGAAAATAATAAATCCTCATAACCATAATTTACTAAGTTTTCATTAAACTTTATAGCCTTAAAAATTTCTTTTTTTATTAAAAAATTGGCCGTAAAAAAATACTTGTAACAATTTTTAGTTCTTACGGAAACAGAAACCTCTTCACTTTGTTTACCAAATTTCCAACGAAGTAAGTTTTTAGAATCACAATCTCTATATTTAATTCCGCCTAAAAAAACTGCGGCACTATTGCGTTTTATTTCTTTTATATAATTGGAAATAAAATTAGATGAAGTTGGCAAAACATCAGAATCTAAAAACAAAAACCAATCATAAGAAGCCTTAGAAGCTAATAAATTTCTAATGGCACTTCTACCAATATTACTTTCTAATTCTAGAAAACTACAAAAAGAAAGCTCATTAACCATTAAATTTTTTTTGTTTAAATTACTTTTAGAAGCATCATCTAAACAAATAATTTCAAAAGAAATCTGTACTTCATTCAACTGAAAATGAAGTTCTTTTATTAAATCTACAACATTTGTATTGTAAGACGCAATTAAAACAGACAGCATTACACAGTTGCTTTTTGAGCAACCTCAAACAATTCTCCGCCTTCGCATTTCAGTGTTTTTTGTTTAAATTTTACAATTAATTGATAATCGTGCGTTGCCATTAAAATGGTTTTCCCACTTTTATGAATATCGTTTAAAAGTTCCATCACCTCTAAAGAAGTTTTTGGGTCTAAATTTCCGGTAGGCTCATCCGCTAAAATTAATTCAGGATCGTTTAACAAAGCCCTTGCAATAGCAATTCTTTGTTGTTCTCCTCCAGAAAGTTCGTAGGTTTTCTTGTAAGCTTGCGCCTTCATTCCTACTTTATCTAAAACCTCGTCAATTTTATCTTTAATCTTAACTTTATCTTTCCAACCTGTTGCTTTTAAAACAAATTCTAAGTTACCAAAAACATTTCTATCACTTAGTAATTTAAAATCCTGAAAAACAATTCCTATTTTTCTTCTTAAAAAAGGAATTTCCTTTTCTTTCATTGTTTTTAAATCAAAATCTACAATACTACCTGCTCCTTTTTGCAGCTTTAAATCGCCATACAACGTTTTTAACAAGCTACTTTTTCCACTTCCGGTTTTACCAATTAAATAATAAAACTCTCCTTTTTGTATCGATAAATTTACATTAGATAATACCAAATTTTCTCTTTGGTAAATTTCTGCGTTTTCTAAAAATAAGACTGGTTTTTCCATAAAAAACTTGTTTTTACAAACTTAAAAGTTTCTATCGGTTTTATACTATGAATTATAAACAATTCTTATTTTTGATGTAAAATATTTCACATTTTTTCTTTGTTCATCAAACAAAACAAAAATATGTTCGTTATCCATTTTAAGTATCAAAAATAATTATATGAAGTTTGTTTTTTTAAAAAAACGTTTGCTTATTTTTTTCATGTTCCTAGTCTCTGTTGTTGCTTATAGTCAGCAAACAATTGTAGATACTAATATTTTTACAAAATATAATGATGCCATAAAATTATTTAATGACAAGGCATATGCTGCAGCACAAACTAATTTTGTTAAAATCAGTAAAAAGGCCTCTAAAGGTTCTAACTTAAAAGCAGATGCAGCCTATTATGATGCCATGTGTGCTATACGATTAAACCAACCAGAAGCAGATAAAAAAGTACTTTCTTTTATTGAAGAGAACCCCAATAGTAGTAAAAAAAACACCGCCTTTTTTACCGTTGCTAATTACTATTTTGCAAATAAAAAAGCAGCATACGCCCTTAAATGGTATCAAAAAGTTAATGCTGATACTCTTTCTAAAGAAGATCAAAAAGAGCTTAACTTTAAAATGGGATACGCATATATAATTGCCAAAAACCTACCTTTAGCTAAAGAAAAGTTTCTTCCTTTAATTAACGATGCTAAGTATGGTAACGACTCTAGATATTATTACGGCTACATTGCGTATAAATTAGAAGATTACGGTATTGCAGAATCTACCCTAAAAGAAATTGCTGATAATGAGACTTATAGAGTAGAAATTTCTTACTATTTATTAGATATAAGTTTTCAGGCAGGTAAATTTGAGCGCTGTATTTCAGTTGGTAAAAAACTTATTGATACCTTTAAAAGAAAAGATAGATCTGAAATTTCTAAAATAATTGGAGAAAGCTATTTTAATTTAGAAAAATACAGCGAAGCGATTCCTTATTTAAAAGGCTACACAGGTAAAAGAGGCAAATGGAATAATACCGATTTTTATCAACTTGGTTTTGCTTACTATAAACAGAATGATTTTGAAAATGCCATTAGTAATTTTAATAAAATTATTGATGAAAAAAACTTTGTTGCACAAAATGCCTATTATCATTTAGGTGAATGTTACCTTAATTTAGGTAAAAAAACAGAAGCTTTAAATGCTTTTAAAACGGCTTCTGAAATGGATTTTGACACCACTATTAAACAAGATGCTGCGTTAAATTATGCCAAATTAAGTTATGAAACGGGCAACCCTTTTAAAAGTGTTGCAGAAGTTTTACAAGATTATTTAAAAGCCTATCCAAAATCTAAAGCCTACGAAGAAATTAATGATTTAGTGGTTTCTTCTTTTTTACATCAACAAGATTTTACGGGTGCTTTGGCATTTTTAAAGAAAAATAAATCTGTAAAAAATGTTTCTTTAATTTCTGAAATCTCTCTATATAAAGGTATTCAATTATTTAATGATCAAAAGTTAGAAGAAGCACTTCCTTACTTTATAGAAAGTAAAAAAGCAACAGATGTATCTATCAACGAAAGAGCTAAATATTGGGAAGCAGAAACATTATATCGATTAGATAAACCAAAAGAAGCACTAAATATATTCACAACTTTAAAAAAGAATCTAAAATCTAATAGTGAAGAGTTTTTATTACTTGATTACAATATTGGTTACAGTAATTTTAAGCTAAAAGATTATAGTAATGCTGTAGTTTCTTTTGAAAACCTCATAAAAAAAGATTCTATAGAAAAGGAAATAATAGACGATGCTTATATTCGTTTAGGTGATTCTTATTTTGCCCTTAGAAATTATCAAAAAGCAATAAAAACTTACGATAATGTTGTGAAAACTTTTGGCGCAGAAGCAGATTATGCTCAATACCAAATAGGGATGAGTTATGGTTTTACAGAAAATAATCAAGCTAAAATAAATGCTTTAAAAAAGGTTGTTAATGAGTATGAGGTATCTACGTTAAAGGACGATGCTTTATTTCAATTAGCAAATACCTACACCATCATAAAAGATAACCAACAAGCTCATTTTGCTTATGATCGATTAATAGAAAAACACCCAAATAGTGTATTTATACCGAAAGCATTGGTAAGACAAGGTTTATTATATTACAATGAAAATCAGAACGAAAAAGCTTTAGAGAAATTCAAAAAAACAGCAAGTCAATTTCCAAATTCTCCAGATGCTTTTGAAGCTGTTGCAAATGCTAGAAATATTTATATTGATAATGGTAAATTAAACGACTATGTAACTTGGATTACAGAGTTAAAATTTATTAATGTTACAGATTCTGATATAGACAATACCACTTTTGCTGTTGCTGAAAAAAAGTATTTTGAAGCTAACGATGGCAATGAAATTATAAAAGCACTAGCTAAATACACCATTAAATTTCCTGAAGGAATACACAAATTAAAAGCTAATTATTACTTAGCAAGTACTTTATTTAAGAAAAAAGAATTCGACAAAGCAATTCAATATTATCAAAATGTTTTAGAAGAAGAACAAAACGAATATAGCGAAGATTCTCTTGCTAAATTAGCACAAATATTCTTAGAAAAAGACCAATTTAATAATGCAATACCCGTATTAGACAGATTAGAGCAAGAAGCTTATACAACAGAAAATGTTTTATTTGCACAAAGTAATTTAATGAAAGGGTATTATGAAACCGCTTCTTACGAGCAAGCTGTAGATTATGCGAAAAAAATATTATTAAGAAATAAATTAGATAGTACATTAGAAAACGATGCTAAAATAATTATAGCTCGTGCTTCCTTTAAAAACGAAGATTTTTATACCGCAGAAGAATATTATAACGAGGTAGAAAAAACAGCTACAGGAGAAGTAAAAGCGGAATCTTTGTACTACAATGCTTACTTTAAAAATCTGCAAAAAGAATATGAAGACTCTAACAAAGTTGTACAAGAATTAATTGCTAATTTTTCTTCTTACAAATATTGGGCTGTAAAAAGTTATGTAATAATGGGTAAAAATTATTATGGATTAAAAGATGTTTATCAAGCTACTTTTGTTTTAGAAAACATTATTAAAAACTTTACACAATTTGAAGATATTGTTGAAGAAGCTAAGCAAGAATTAAAAAAAATTAAAGAAAACGAAGCCAAAACTAATAATTCTGTAACTCCTATTAAAGAAGAGATTACAGCTCCAAAAGACTCTAAAAAGAATAAAAATTAATGAAAAAAGGTTTCACATTATTTCTAGTATATTTTGCTTTTTTAAGTTTAAACGCTCAAAAGAAGCAACAGGCTATAGACACCGTAAAAACAGAGGTTGTAAATATTGTTACAAAATACAACCCTAAAATTGCTGATGCTAAAAAAATTAACAAGCAACCCAAAATTAAATTGCTTAAAAACAGTGAAAAGAAAAAACTAGAATACACTATTTTTTCTGCTCCCGTTGCTTCTACTTTTATTCCTAAAAGTGGTGTTGTAAAAGGAATTGATGTTGGTGTAAAAGAACGTGTTTATCAGAATTATTTGGCTGCTGGTTTTGGTAATTATACAACGCCTTATTTAGAAACAAATTTACATTATAGCACTCGTTTTGAAAGTGAGTTTGGCTTTAATGCAAAATATTTAGCGTCTCTAGACGATGTTAGAAGCTCTGTACTTAACAGTAACTTTTCTAACTTAAACATTGGGGCTTTTTACAAGCAACAAAATCGTTACTTTGATTGGAAAGTAACCTTAAACTCAGAAAGAAACCTTTATAATTGGTATGGTTTGCCAAATCAAAGCAACTACACAGCAACTACAACTGGTTTAATTGCACCACAACAAACTTATAATTACTTTAACCTTATTGGTGAGTTTGATTTTAATGACTCGTATATCGATTATGGGAAAATAAATCTAGCCTACTTTACAGATCAATTTAACAGTCATGAAATTCTTGCAAATTTTGATGCTAAACTAGCTTTCCCTTTAAAGTTTTTAAACCTAGGATTAGATGATATGCTTGTAAAAGCTGGTATCGAGATTTTAAAAGGGAACTTTAGCAACAGTTATGCTGATAAAAACACTATCGATTATTCTATTGTTACCGCTAAAATAAACCCAGAATACAAATTAACATACAACGATTTTTCTTTAAATGCAGGTGTAAAACTAATAGCATCATTAGATACAGAAAACAAATCGAATAATATTTTCTTATTACCAGACTTATTTATTGAAGGTCCAATAATAGAAAAATATTTAAATATTTACGGTGGTTTTTCTGGTGATTTACATACAAATACGTACAAGAATTTTACAGAAGAAAACCCTTATGTTTCACCTACTCTTTTTATTACTCAAACTTTAGAAAAATCAAATTTATTTGTTGGGTTTAATGGAAAAGTAAACAGAGATATTAGTTTTAATATTAAAGGAAGTTATAAAAACGAAGAAGACAAACCTCTATTTTTAAGAAATGTATCAAAGTCTGACGGAACTAATAATTCCTTAAACGGATATACTTTAAGTGGCTATGAATACGGTAACTCTTTTAATGTTTATTATGATGATGTTAAAACGGCTTCTATACTTGCAGAGTTTGCTTACGAATATTCTAAAAACTTATCTTTTAGCCTTCAGGGTGCTTACAATAATTACACTTTAGAAAATGCATTAGAAGCATGGAACTTGCCTTCTTTTGAAGGGAGTGTTTCTGCAAAATATAAAAGAAATAAATGGTTTGCTTCTTCGGATATTTTTTATGTAAGTGAAAGAAAAGATGGACTTTATAACAACATATACCCTTCTAGTTTTAAAGGGATAGAAACCATTGCTTCTTTTGTAGATGTAAATTTAAACGGAGGCTATCATTTTAGTGATAAATTTTCTGCCTTTTTAAAACTAAATAATGTTTTAAACACAGAATATCAACGTTTTGCTAATTACGATACACAAGGTTTTCAAATATTAGGAGGAATTACTTACAAGTTTGATTTTTAAGACCTAAGAGCACAAAAAAACGTAAAATATTATTACATTTACATCATGTTCTATTACTATTTTATTATTGCCTTTCAAGTTTTTTGTGTGTATCATGCTTACAAGAATAAAAATAATTTCTATTGGTATTTTATTATCTTTTTTATCCCGTTACTTGATTGTATTATTTACCTCTTAACACAAGTAATTAACAAAAAGGATGTTAGCAATATCACGGAAGAACTTACTACAATTATCAACCCATCTAAAAAGATAAAAGACTTAGAAAAAGCGTTAGAGTTTTCTAACACATTTCAAAATAAGATTAATTTGGCTGATGGTTATGCCGAAATTAAAGATTTTAAAAATGCAATAATACAGTATGAAAAAGCTTTAGATAGTAATTTTAAAGACGAACCATACACTTTAAATAAATTGATACGTTGTTATTTTGAAATCAAAAATTTTGATAAGGTTGTTGAATATTCACAAAAAATAAATTTAGAAAAAGACTTTAAAGACACTATCTATTTTTATGGTTTGGCTTTAGAACAAAAAGGCAAATTTGAAGAAGCAGAAATTCAATTGAAAAAAATTGATAAAAGATATTCTAATTACTATGAAAGGTTAGAGTTTTCTAAATTTTTAATTAGAAGAGATAAAAAAGCAGCTGCCAAAGAGGTTTTAAAGGAAATTATATCAGAAATCGGTGCAATGAGTAAGGTAAATTCCAGAAAACATAGAAACGTAATTTCTGAGGCAGAAAAAATATTAAATGCTCATTAAAGTTTTTATTAAAGGATTTCTGCACCTATTCATCTTCTTCACTCTAACAATGTTAACTCAAATTGGTGGGGTTATTTATTTTATTTCTTTACTTATTGTTTCTCATAAAAGCACAAAATACAAGCTTAAAAGAATACTACTTTTCATCTTTATATATGCAACAAGTACTTTTTTAATAATCCCTAAAGTTGCCCCAATATTTGGGCGTGTTCCAATAGAAAATAACAACCAATTACAAGCACATAATTTTATAACAAAACTCTTTAACAGAAATTATGTTACTCCAAAAATGGCTACTGTTTTAACAACTATTTCTTTAAATCTAAAAAAAGAATACCCAACCCTTAAAGTTATTTATTTAGATGCAAACTTCCCTTTTATAAACGGTTTTCCTCTGCTTCCGCACTTAAGTCATAATGATGGAAAAAAAATTGATATTTCTTTTATCTATCAAACTAAAAAAGGAACTCTAACAAATTTAAAACCATCAAATAGTGGTTATGGTGTTTTTGTAGCACCATCAAAAAATGAAATACATCAAGCTAAAATTTGTAAAGAAAAAGGGTTTTGGCAATATGATTTTACCAAATATATTACGCTAGGTAATTTTAATACAAACTTAAAACTCTCAGAAAAAGCTACCAGAAGTCTTATTACTCATATTTTAAAAAATAATGCAGTAAGTAAATTATTTATAGAACCTCATCTTACAGCTAGATTAAAACTTAACCATGCTAAAATAAGATTTCATGGTTGTGCAGCTGTAAGGCATGATGATCATATTCATTTTCAAATTAAATAAATAGTCATTTCATTTTTGTAAATTTATATCCTATAATCCAAATACAATATGAAAAAAATTATTTTCTTATTTAGCTTATCAATAGCTCTTACTTGTTGCAAAAAACAACAAAAAGCAGATACAATTATCATTAACGCTAATATTTATACAGTAAATGATCATTTTGAAAAAGCAAGTGCTTTTGCCATTAAAGACGGAAAATTTATTGCTGTAGGAACATCCGAAGAAATCAAAAAAAACTACGATGCTTTAACTATTGTTGATGCAAAAAACAAAACAATTATCCCTGGTTTAATTGATGCACATTGTCATTTTTACAGAATGGGTTTACAGCAACAAAAAGTAGATTTAATGGGTACAAAAAGCTACGATGAAGTTCTACAAAAACTGATAGCTTTTCAAAAAGAAAAAAATTCAACTTTTATTACAGGAAGAGGTTGGGATCAAAATGATTGGGTAGTAAAAGAGTTTCCTACAAAGAAAAAGTTAGACTCTTTATTCCCTACAATTCCCGTTGCTATTGGTAGAGTTGATGGTCATGCTTTATTGGTTAATCAGGCTGCTATAAACCTATCTAAAATAACAAAAGACACAAAAGTTTCTGGTGGAGAAATTATACTCAAAGACGGAGAGTTAACAGGTGTGCTAATTGATGCTGCTATGGATTTTATTCCTTTTCCAGAAACCACAAAAGAAGAAGCTATTCTAGGTTTATTAGATGCTCAGAAAATTTCTTTTTCTTACGGATTAACCACTGTAGATGATGCCGGAATTGATCAAAATACAATTGAATTAATTGATAGCTTACAACAGGTTGGAAGTTTAAAAATGCGTATTTACGCAATGGTTTCTGCTGACAAACAAGCACAAATAGATTATTACATAAAAAAAGGAAAATTAAAAACAGATCGATTAAACGTCTGTTCTTTTAAAGTGTATGGTGATGGTGCTTTAGGCTCTAGAGGTGCTGCAATGCGTACACCGTATACTGATAGAGATAACCATTTTGGAGCATTAATCTACTCACCAGAGAGATATCAAGAAATTGCCAAACAAATTGCAGCTTCAGACTTTCAAATGAACACACATGCCATTGGCGATTCTGCAAATACTTGGTTGTTAAAAACGTATAAAGAGGTTTTAAAAGATGCCAAAAACAGACGTTGGCGCATAGAACATGCTCAAATTATTGCTCTAGAAGATTTTGATTTTTTCGATAATATTATTCCGTCTGTACAACCAACACACGCAACTTCTGACATGTATTGGGCAAAAGACAGAATTGGAACCAAACGAATGCAAGGGGCTTATGCCTATAAAGATTTATTAAAAAAATACGGAAAAATAGCTTTAGGTACAGATTTCCCTGTAGAACAAGTAAATCCTTTTTTAACTTTCTACGCAGCAACCATTAGAAAAGACATCAATAATTACCCTGAAAACGGATTTCAGATGGAAAATGCTCTAACTAGAGAAGAAACCTTAAAAGGGATGACTATTTGGGCTGCATATTCTAATTTTGAAGAACAAGAAAAAGGTTCTATTGAAATAGGCAAGTTTGCTGATTTTGTAATTCTAAATCAAGACATTATGAAAGTAGAAGGTGATAAAATTCCTAAAACAAAAGCAGTTGAAACATACTTAAATGGAGAAAAAGTGTATTAATAACAATGCAATTTTTCAACAATTTACACACCTAAAACTTATTTTAAAGTTTTAGGTGTTTTTATAAAAAAGCGAAATTAAACAATCTTAGAGCTAAACTTTTTTAATGTTTTTCACCAAACTTTCAGACAAACTAAACAACCACCTAACTTGTTCAGAAATTAATTGTGTTTCATGTAATTGCGACCTCATTTCTTTAGAAATAGGCAATCCTTTTTTTATTTCGGCATCTCTTAGAGCTGATAAATTATGAAAATAATCTTCATAATTTTTTGTTGCCATAGTAAGCTCTTCACTATCTAAATTAGCAGCAGTTTCTGCATTATTTAAAATGGCTATTGCTTTATTTAACTGAAATAAAATATGCTTTATATAAATTTCAAATTGTTTTGGCACCTTACCGGTTTCATTAGTTCTTATATACATGCCTAATGAAGATAGAGAGGATAAATAGGTATTAAAAATAGTCATTAACTCGTAAAATATTACAATATTTTCTTGTTTAGATTTTGGTTCTTGTGCCAATCTTTGATAAGCTGCATTTAAGTTCCCTACTTGTAAAAAAGCTTCTTTTCTTGCCAGAGCATACTCGGTAGGGACTTCTCCTTTTTTATGATAAAACAAATCTATTTGTATCAATAGTTTAGAAAAACCTTCTATAGAATTTAAGAAAAACTCCTTAATATTCTTAGCTTCCCACGCTGGCCAAAAAAAGTAATTAGCTACATAAGCCAAAAGAGAACCTATTAAGGTATCAAAAACTCTAAACTTTATAACTGTTAAAATATTAGGATTCATTAAAGCATAAATAAAAATAACATAGAGGGTAATAAATGCAGCTCCGTTTCTATAGTTTTGTTTCACTAAAGAAAAACCTATAATTAAAGACGATACAGATATCAGACCATAAATAATTGGATTTTGCGTTAAAAAAACAATTCCAACACCTACCGTAGCGCCTATTAACGTACCTAATACTCTATGTTTTGTTCTTTCTTTGGTTAAGCCATAACTAGGTCTCATAATAACCACAATGGTTAATAGAATCCAATAAGGCTGTTGCATATCAATTGCAAAACCAATCATTAAACCAATAAGCATGGTAAGTGTTAATCTTAACGAATGCCTAAATATGGGCGACTTTAAACTAAAGTTTGCTTTTAGTTTTTTAAGGTCATAATCTTGAGGAGTTAAAAATTGTTCGGCATCTTTTATGGCTCTAATTTTATCGTTTTTAGAATAATTATCTAATACTCTAAAAATATCCATTAAATTACCAATTTGCTTTTCTTGATACGCTTTATAATTTAGTAAAAAGATTACTCCTTCTCTAGATTCGGGCAAGCCAACAGTAACTTTATAGATTTCTATATGATTTTGTATTTTTTTAAGTAGAATTTTAAAATTATTATGAAAAGTAAGTTTTTCTTCTTTTAAAATAACTTTTGAAATGTGATTTAACCTCTTTGAAACTTCAAAAATTAATAGTTTAAACTCATCTACTTTTTCTTGATGTTCTTTAAACAAAGCATCAAACTTGTCATAATCAACCGTGTTTGAAATAGCTAATTCATATATTTCTATAATTTTAGAAAAGATTAGCTGTTGACGTCTTGTTCTATTACTAAAAACCAAGCTAAACCTTTTTTCTAAAACAACTTCTCTTATCGTTTCATGCAGTTCATTAATATCTACTTGAAGTTTAAAATTTTCTTCTAAAAGGGCTGTTCTATTTTCTGTATCTACCAATAACTTTCCACGAATTTTTACAAACTCTGCCGTTTTTTCAATTAATTGAACAAACAAATAATCTACTTGTAATTTTGGTAACACTAACTCTGTTAAGGTGGTTAAAAATAAATACCAAATACCCCCCAAAGCAATAAGTAACGAATGCTCAAAAACAGAAATTTCTGTACTATTGGGTGCCAAAGCCAAAACCAGTGAAATTAACCCTGCAAATGAAATTAAAGATGCTCTAAAACTAAAAACAGAAAGATATGAAATAGAAAATACGAGAATAATTAATAAAGGAATTAAAACAAAGTAACTCGTAAAACTCCCTATTAATAGCGTTACTACAAAAGTTAAAAAAATGGAAGCAACAATACCAAAAAACTTATGTTTTAAACTTCCAGAAATATCAGATGGAGCACAAAAAATGGCTCCTAAGGCAATACTAAACCCTATCTCAAAGCTATCAAAAAAATAAATAGATATTAGTACAGGAATTACCATTGCTAAAGCAACCACCAGTGCTTTAATAAAATACACCCCTTTAAAATATCTAATTAAATTTTTAATCATACATAAAATTAATACTCAAATTTAAGAAGTTTTTTCTAGGTAAGTCTATTTATTTAATCATTTTAAATTGATAAATAAAAGAATGTTTTTATATACTAATTACAATATTATTAAAGAGAAAAAAGGCGAATTTTCTTCCCCTGGTTATGGAAAGAAAACACCTCATTAAGTAACACATAACACCAATTTTCTCTAAAATACTATTTTTTGCTATCTATGAGAACCATCACAAAAGGGTTCATTTTTAGTGGCTTTACAAGCACATAAATTTCTTGTTTCTGTTTTTTCTGCAGTAAACACATTTGGGCTCATTCCTGTTCCTTTATGCTTTCCATCACATAACGGTTGTTTTTCCGACAATCCGCAAGTACACCAAGCGTAGTTTTTCCCTTCTTCTAAAGCTACTACAATAGATGCATTTCCTGCTCTTTTTGGTAATTCCATATTTTTTATTTTAGAGTATCAATATAAGTAATTTTATGATTAATTTCTATTTTGAAGTTATAGAATGATTTGTAATTCTATTATATTCGCCAATAATTTATAAAATCATAAAATGAAATCATACGTATATCTATTTTTCTCTTTAATTCTTTTTACTTCTTGCTCTAGTGATGATTCACCTAATTTTGAGCCTCAAACAGAAGCAGACATCCTAGAATACATTACAGATAACAACTTAGCTGCTACAAAAACTAATTCTGGCTTATATTATGTAATTAATAATGAAGGTACAGGAACTAGACCAACAAGTTCTTCAAATGTTACCGTAGCTTACAAAGGATATTTCTTAGACGGAAATGTTTTTGACGAAAGTAGTTCTAATGGTATTTCTTTTGGATTGAATCAAGTAATTTCTGGTTGGACAGAAGGAATTCAACTTTTTAAGGAAGGTGGAGATGGAATCTTGTTAGTTCCTTATAGTTTAGGTTATGGAGCAAATGGACGTGGTACAATTCCTGGAGGAGCTGTTTTAATTTTCGATGTAAAATTAATTAGTGTAAACTAAGCCAATTTAAAACTCATAATAAAAAGCGAAACTTAATAAGTTTCGCTTTTTTTGTGACATGTATGAGGTTTGATTTATGAAATAATTGGTTTTATAAAATCATCAATCTTATCAATTCCGTTTAAACCTAAATTCTTTATAAATGCAGAACCAATTATAGTTCCGTTTGCATATTTACAAGCAGTAGTAAATGTTTCTTTATCAGAAATACCAAAACCTATAATTAAATTACTCTTTAGATTCATATTTTTAATTCTCTCAAAATAAGCTACCTGATTGTTAGAAATATCACCTTTAGCACCCGTAATAGACGCAGAAGCCACCACATAAATAAAAGCTTTAGAATAAGCATCTATCTTTCTAATTCTTTCTTCGGATGTGTGCGGAGTTATTAAAAACACATTTGTAAGTCCGTATTTTTCAAATAAATCTTTGTAATGATTTTCATATTCCACCATTGGTAAATCTGGTAAAATAACAGTTTCGATACCACAATCTACTACTTTCTGACAAAATTTATCTTCGCCATATTTAAGCATCTGATTTAAATATCCCATTAAAACTAAAGGCGTTTTATTGGTTTCTTTAATGGTCATTAATTGATCAAAAATAAGATCTAAATTAATACCGTTTTCTAATGCCTTTTGGCTACTATCTTGTATGGTTGGTCCGTCTGCTAAAGGATCTGAATATGGCAAACCAACTTCTATAAAGTCTACACCACTTTTTTCTAGTTCTGATATCACTTTAGTGGTATCATCTAATTTTGGATATCCACAAGTAAAATAAATAGATAATAAATTTTTATCTTTTCTCTGAAATAATTCTTGAATTGAATTCATAATTTTTGTTTCATTCTGTCATTGCGAGGAACGAAGCAATCTCATAATTAATTAGCAGATTCCTTCACTTTGTTCGGAATGACGTTTCTAATCTTCTAAATGATTGATATACGTTTCTAAATCTTTATCTCCTCTACCCGATAAATTTACCACCACAACTTGGTCTTTTGTAAATTTAATTTTTGGTAAAACAGCCAAAGCATGCGCGCTTTCTAAAGCAGGAATAATTCCTTCTATTCTAGTTAATTCGTAAGCAGCAGCCAACGCTTCTTTATCGGTTGCATCCATAAATTTGGCTCTTTTACTTTCATATAAAAAAGCATGTAAAGGGCCAACTCCAGGATAATCTAAACCTGCAGAAATAGAATAAGGTTCAATAATTTGTCCGTATTCATCTTGCATTAAAATGGTTTTAGAACCATGAATAATTCCAACTTCTCCTAATTGAGAAGTGGCAGCACTTTCTCCAGAATTCACTCCCAAACCAGAAGCTTCAACAGCAATTAATTCTACATCTTCATCATCCATATAATGATAAAAAGCACCAGCAGCATTAGATCCTCCACCTACACAAGCAATTATTGTATCCGGATTTTCTTTTCCTGTTTTCTCTTTTAATTGCCATTTAATTTCTTCGGATATTACGGCTTGTAAACGGGCCACCATATCTGGATATGGATGTGGACCAACAACAGAACCAATTAAATAAAAGGTTTCTGGATGCTGAATCCAATATCTTATTGCCTCGTTTGTTGCATCTTTTAAAGTTCTACTTCCGCTTAAAGCAGGTACGACTTTTGCACCCAACATTTTCATACGAGCAACATTTGGCGCCTGACGCTCAATATCTTTTTCTCCCATAAAAACAGTACACTCTAAGCCCATTAAAGCACAAACGGTAGCGGTAGCAACTCCGTGTTGCCCTGCGCCTGTTTCTGCAATAATTTTAGTCTTACCTAATTTCTTAGCAACTAAAATCTGACCTATAGTATTGTTTACTTTATGTGCGCCTGTATGGTTTAAATCTTCTCGTTTTAAATAAATAAAAGCGCCATATTTTTCTGACAAACGTTTTGCCAAATACAACGGACTTGGGCGACCAACGTAATCTTTTAATAACGATTTGTATTCTTCTTGAAACTCCTTAGATTCTAATATTTGAATGTAATTATCTTCTAATTCTTTCACATTTGGATATAACAATTCCGGAATGAATGCGCCTCCAAATTGTCCGTAATAACCGTTTTTGTCTGGGTGAAATTTTGATTTCATATTTTATAATATTCTGTCATTGCGAGGAACGAAGCAATCTCTTAATTAATAAGCAGATTACTTCACTACGTTCGTAATGACGTTCTTTTTAAATTCCTTTAATTCTTCTATTTTCTTAACTCCTGGTTTACTTTCAAACTGACTGTTTACATCTAATGCATAAATAGGTAAATCTGATTTCATTATTTTTTGCACCTCTTCTACATCTTCCAATCCAATACCTCCACTTAAAAAGAAAGGTACATCAAAAGGATATTTCTCTAAAACAGACCAATCGAATTTTGTTCCGTTTCCTCCTCTTTCCTTTCCTTTTGTATCAAATAAAAAGAAATCTACAACTTCTAAATAAGGTTTTAAAACATCAAAATTAAACTCGTCTTTAATTCCGAAAACTTTAATAATTTCTACTTCATTTTTAGAAATATAATGTTGATTCTTTTTCTTCTTGATACTTTTATTTTCTTCAATAAACAAGGCTCTTCTTTCTGTTAACTGATTTTTTAAATCGGTAACATATTCCACAGATTCATCTCCGTGTAACTGAATTGCATCCAAATAATATTCTTCTACTAAAGAAATTACAATCTCTGGATATTCATTTACAAAAACACCCATTTTTTTGATTGATTTTGAAAACTCTGGAATAATACCTTCAAAATTTCTTTTTGATTTTTCATAGAAAATAAAGCCCAAATAATCAGGTTGCAAATCCGCAACTTGTTGGATATTCTCTACATATTTCATTCCGCAAACTTTCAGTTTCATATTTTTATTTTATTGTTGTCACTTCGAGTAATTTTCGACTTTAGGAGAAAATTGTATCGAGAAGATATTTGTTCTCGATACAAATTTTTCGTTCCTCAAAATTCACTCGAACTGACATAACTATCTAATTTGATTGATAAAATCTAAACAAGCTTCTCCTGGATTATCCGTTTTCATAAAATTTTCTCCAATTAAAAATCCTTGAAAACCAAACTCTTTTAATCCTGTAATAATTTTAGGATCAGAAATTCCGCTTTCAGAAACTTTTAAACATGTATCCGGAATTTGACCTGCCAACTTAATTGAATGCTCCAAATCGACTTCAAAAGTATTTAAATTTCTATTGTTGATTCCGATAATTTTATTGTCTAAATCGTTAATCTTATCTAAATCTTCTTGCGTATGAATTTCATATAAAACTTCTAAACCTAAATCTGTTGCTAAGTTTCCGTAGTTTTTTAATTCGGTTGCTGTTAAACAAGACGCAATTAATAAAATAACATCTGCGCCAATTGCTTTTGCTTCTACAATCTGAAATCCATCAACAATAAAATCTTTTCTTAAAATTGGTTTTTGTTGGTTGATGATTCTTGCTTCCATCAAATCTGCCATAGAACCTCCAAAAAAAGAAGTATCTGTTAAGATAGATTGTGCCGCCACATTTGCATCTAAATAGCCATTAGTAACTTCTGCAATGGTTGCTGTGTCATTAATAATTCCTTTAGAAGGAGATTGACGTTTAAATTCTGCAATAATTCCAGTAGAACCAACTTCTAACAACGATTTTTTTAGTGAAAAAGTTGTTCTTCCAAAACTAGGACTTTGTACTAATTTCTGAACAGGAACTTCTGCCTTTATCTTAGCTATTTCCTTCTTTTTAAATGCGATTATTTTATCAAGTATTGTCATTTCTCTTCTAATATCATCTCGATACAAATTTGTTCATTCTTCTCAAATTCACTCGATGTGACAGCACATATTGTCAGTTCGAGTGATTTTCGATTTTTTGAGAAAATTGTATCGAGAACTTTTTTATTTATTACTAATTATTTTACTTCTGTCAGGTCAAGCACAGTCGAGAACTAAATATAACCTCTCGATTGTGCTCGAAATGACATTATTTACTATTTATTCGTCTATTTCTGTACATCAAGAAAAAGTAAATTACAACTCCAACAATCAAACCAACCAAAGTCTGTTTTATAACCTCTTTTGTTTGAAGTCCTACTGCTGCTCCCATTATTAAAAAAGCAGGAATTACTAGAATTATATTTTTTTTTTTTGCCATTTTATCTTGTTTGTCATTGCGAGGAACGAAGCAACCTTTTTTTATAAACAGATTACTTCACTCGTAACCTCGTTCGTAATGACGTTCTAATTATAAACTTACTAATTTTTCTAATGTTTGTTTTGCTTTCAATCCAAAAAGCGAATCTTTTGCTTCATTAAAAGCAGCATCAAAAGGTTTGGTTTCATCAACAATAGTTAATGCAAAAGCAGCATTTGTTAACACCACATTGTTTTGTGCTTCTGTTCCTTTTCCTTCTAAAATAGCTTTGAAAATTTTTGCTGCATCTGCCACTGAATTTCCTCCAAATATTTCTGATTGCTGAATTCTTTTTTGTCCTAAATCTTCTGGATTTATAATTTGTTCTCCGTTTTTAGTAAAGAATTTAAATCCGCTTGTTAGTGAAATTTCATCATAACCATCTAACGCGTGAATAATTCCGTAATTGATATCTTCTTCTTGTAAAATGTAATTATACAAACGTGCAATTTCTAAATTGAATGTCCCTAACATATGGTTTTTAGGTGAACTTGGGTTTACCAAAGGACCTAACATATTAAAAAACGTTTTTAATGCCAACGCTTTTCTTGTTGGACTTACAGCTTTCATTGCTGGATGAAATTTTGGTGCATGTAAAAAGCAAATGTTTGCTTTCTCTAAATGTGCTCTTAAAATGTTTTCATCATTGGTAAAATTGTACCCAAAACTTTCTAACATATCGGAAGAACCAGACTGAGAAGACACCGAATAATTACCGTGTTTAGCTACTTTTTGTCCTGTTCCTGCAACTACAAAAGAAGTTAGTGTTGATATGTTAAACGTATCTTTTCCATCGCCACCTGTACCAACAATATCTATGGTATTATAATCTGATAAATCTACTTTTATAGCCAATTCTACCAACGCATCTCTAAAACCAGCAAGTTCATCTGCTGTTATTGGACGCATCATAAAAACGGTCATAAATGATGCTAAATGCGCATCATTGTATTTCTCTGCAGCAATATCTTTTAAGATTTGTGTTGCTTCAGATTTAGACAATCTTTCGTGATTATATAATTTGTTTAAAATTGCTTTCATAATTCTTACTTGTCATTGCGAATCAAATGATAATTTGATGTGGCAATCTTTTAATTAAAAATGAGATTACTTCGTTTCTCTCGTAATGACATTACTTTTTTACACTATTAATAAAATTAGTAACCAACTGCTCACCAACATCTGTTAAGATAGATTCTGGATGAAACTGAACTGCAGAAATTGGAAATATTTTGTGCTCAATTGCCTGAATTAAACCATCTTCATCTCTTGCAGTTACTTGTATTTCTTCTGGAAAACCTTCGTCTGTTGCTGCCCAAGAATGGTAACGTGCCGCCATAAATGTTTCTGGAACATCTTTAAAAATTGTAGCTGAAGGGTCTGAGACCCTCATCTCTGTGGCAACTCCGTGAAAAACATCGTCTAAATTGATGATTTTTCCTCCGAAAACTTCTGTAATTGCTTGTAAGCCTAAACAAACTCCGAATATTGGTTTTACACCGGCGTATGTTTTAATGACTTCCTTTAAGATTCCTGCTTCATCCGGAATTCCTGGACCTGGAGATAACATAATGATATCATACGTACCTACATCTGCAATACTGATTTCGTCGTTTCTAAAAACTGCAGGGAAATTTCCTGTAATTTTTTCTACCATATGAACTAAGTTATAGGTAAACGAATCGTAATTATCTAAAATTAATATTTTCATGTTCTTTTGTTGTGTAATCGTTTAATCGTGGATTTGTTTAATTGTTGTAAAGTGTTTATACACTTTATAAATTATAAAAATCACTAATAATATATTAATAATATTCCAAATATTCATACTGATGAAAATTGATTTTTGAAAAGTATCCATACTTTCTAAACTCATATATTCACCTTTTGATTCCTCATAGAAATCATCGTAATCCATCATTGCTATCCCTAAAAAAATATAAACAACTAAATCTAATAGAATAAATAATATTCCTAAAATTACATTTTTAATTGTAAATATTTTTTTCATTTATCAATTCGCGTTAGGGATTGAAACGGCATCCTTTTTTTCTTTTTCGGAAAAAAGATATAGTGGAAAGCCTGTTAAAACGCCCTAAATATTTTCTGCTAAAATTAATGCTTTCTTTAAAGCTGCTAACTTATTATTTACTTCTTGTAATTCTTTTTCTTCATTAGAATGAATAACGATTCCTGCACCTGCTTGCGAATATAAAACATTGTTTTTACTAACAAAAGAACGAATGGCAATGGCCAAATTTACAGAACCATCTAAACCGATAATTCCGACTGCTCCTCCGTAAAAACCACGGGTTTGGTTTTCATATTTATCGATCAACTCCATTGCTTTGTACTTTGGCGCTCCACTTAAGGTTCCGGCAGGAAAAGTGTCTCCAACAATTTCTATTGGGTTTCCTTTAATCTTACCTCTAACCGTAGAAACCAAGTGAATTACGTGGCTAAAATACTGTACTTCTTTAAATACTTCAACGGTAACTTTATCGGCATGTTTGCTTAAATCGTTACGGGCTAAATCTACCAACATTACGTGTTCTGCCGTTTCCTTTTTATCTTCGGATAATTTTTTACCCAGCTTAATGTCTTCTGCCATATCGCCCGTTCTTCTAAACGTACCTGCAATAGGATTGATAGTGGCTTTACCTGCAGAAATTTTAATTTGTGCTTCTGGTGAAGATCCCATTAATTTGAATGAACCGTAATCGAAATAAAATAAATATGGCGACGGATTGATAGAACGTAATGCTCTATAAACATTGAATTCGTCTCCTTTAAATTTTTGTTGAAATTGGCGTGACAAAACCAATTGAAAAACATCACCTCTTTTACAATGTGATTTTGCTTTTCTAACATAATCGATAAATTCTTCGCCTGTTGTATTTGAAGTTTCTTCGCCTACAATTTCGAATTTTTGTGTATTAAAAGATTGTGCATCTATAATAGTTTGAACTTCTTTAATACGAGATGCTGTACCTTCTTCTACATTTTCTATCAATGTCATTTCATCATTAAAATGATTGATGGCAATAATAAAACGGTAAAAACTGTATTGCATTTCTGGAATTGCAGAGGGTGCTTTT
The DNA here is from genome assembly GCF_038024045.1 of Polaribacter staleyi. Taxonomy (NCBI): domain Bacteria; kingdom Pseudomonadati; phylum Bacteroidota; class Flavobacteriia; order Flavobacteriales; family Flavobacteriaceae; genus Polaribacter; species Polaribacter staleyi. The sequence goes on from NZ_CP150665.1 coordinate 1,553,172, forward strand.
TTGTTTTTAAATTGAATATTCTCAAAATACTGAACAGAATCAAAGGTTGTATACCCGTACAATCCGTTGAACGATTTTAATTCGGCTGGACACTCTAAATCTATAGCATTGGTAAACTTATCAAACAATTCATAAAAGTTTTTGTTGATAGGTTGCTGATCTAGTTGTGTTCCTTTATGAGAAACAGAAAACTGATAATCGTCCACTTTCATCGTTAAAATGGGCTCTACCGCAATAAATGAAAAACTTTCTTCTTTACTATGATAATCTGAACTTTCTAACAACAAAGTGTTAGCGTATTTGTCTCTAAAACGCAAGTACAAACCAACCGGTGTAACGGTATCTGCAATCTTTGTTTTGTGAATTGTTTTAAACTGTAATTTTTTCATGTTACTTTTTGTTTGGTCTAGCGCAGTCGAGACCTTTTTAGAACCTCTCGAGAACTGCGTTCGATACTTTCAACCAAAATATATTTTGGTTTTAGTAATGCTCGAGGGAACATTTGTCTATTCTTTTTTACTTTGGATGATTTAAAAAATCATCATAAAAAAAAGGCTTATCGTGAGATAAGCCTTTTTTAATTTATGTTATATATACATATAGGATTCTTCTCACTTATGAATTAAGAGAGTTCCACCACCAAGTATTTTTTGTATTGTTTTTCATTCTGAAACAAAAATAAGATAGATTTTTAAAATAGGCAATGTTTAGATAGATTTATTTTGAAATTAACCTCAAAAACACTAAGAAATAAAATGCAAAAGGTCGCAAAGTTTTTTGTAAAAAAACATAAACCTCTATCGATAATCATTAGGTATATAAACTATTTTTCACTTAACTTAAACATTGCATTAGCAACACTTAAAGCAGATTTATCATATTGCTCATGACCATAATTATGTTTTTCATTTAACTCATAAAATGATCGATAAATATCAAATGGATTCTGTGATTTAGCAACCCATGTAACAATGATATCAAGAATTTCATTCATAACAGGCTGAAAAGTCATTCTACCATCTCCTCCTCGAATACCATTATTATCAGATTTACGTTTACCTAAATTTAGAAAAATATTTTTTTCATCATAGATAATATCTCTAACCTCCTTAAATTCTTTTCCTTTAGGCAAATAAGCTATTAATAAATTTCTAATTCCTTTATAATATATATTATACTTCTCTTCAGGGTTTTCAAATTCTTTTCCAATTAACTCTCTTAATTCATCCACCTCAACAAGGTTTCCATGCTCTGAATCTATAGATAATTGTTTACCAACTTTTTCATTTGCTTTTTGCAATAACTCTAATCTCTCTATATCTGCTTCAGAAAGCTCTATTTGTTTTTTTACTTTTTTATTCTCTGACATATTCTAATTTTAATTAATTTCTAAAATGTGCTTTATTCTTTCCCCTACTGATTTTATACTTTCATCATTCCATGATAATGGACTTAATTTATTTAGAGCTTCTTTATAGTCTGGATAGAATTTATTAAAAGCACCATAATACTTTTTATCATATAAATTGTTCTGATACCAAATAAAAAATGAATATACAATAGAAACGTGTATTTCATTTTCAATTGCAAATTTGGAAACTAAATAAGGATTGTTTATATAATTTTTTATGTATATAAATTTTTCTTTTGGCATAAAAAAATCTCTAGCGAAAGAATCAGCTTTTTCTTCTATTAAAAATAAATCAGCATCACCAGTTAAATGAAAACTATTTGTTTTAATCAAATCAAAATCAAACAACACATGATGCAACTCATGTAGAAGAGTAAACCAAATTGTAGGATAGCTTTTATTAAAATCAGTAAGAACAATACAAGGTTTTTCCTTAATAATAAACGTTCCTCCCCTTACTTGTGTTGTCGCTAGATAATCTTGAAAAACAACAGTTACACCAATATTGTATAATGCTTTACAAACAGTGAATAAACCATTTTTTATATCTTGAGAATATGGTTTTATCTTTATAATTAAATCTTTTAATCGATTTCTATCATAATGATTAGGATTATCAATAACCTTGAAAGTCTGATATGCTGACTTAACCCAAAAATCTTTCATCTTATCTGAAAAATTCCTTTTAGCACTACTATACAAAGGCTTGTTAAGTTCTAGCTGATAATCTTCAATAGAATTAAACCCAAAAAAAGATAGAATTTTATGTACTAATTTATCTGATTCATCTTTGACATTAAAAAAACCAAATTTCGTCAAAGTTTTTACATCAAAATTGTCTAATAAAAATGTAGCTTTCCTTGCATTTTCAATAGAACGTATATTTTCCGGACTTTGATTACTTAAAACAACTTCAATAAATTTATTAATAGATATACCTAAAAATTCTGCAATTTTCACGATATGTATCAAGTTAGGCTGTTTAGCACTTCCATTTATTATTTGTTCAAAAACATCTTTATCTATTTTTAATAATTTTAAAGCCTTAGTTTTACTAATCTTATAAGATTCTAATTTATCTTCAAACATTCCTCTTATATCTAAAGGATTATCATTTGAAAAAATTGATTTCAATAAGTCATCTATATCTGAATCATTCATAAAAAAAAGAGTATTTACGCTACAAATATACAACAAAAATAAACAATAAATTAAATTCGAGGGTAATTACCCTTAAAATAAATAAACAACAAAAAAATCTCGCTTTCGCGAGATTTTAATATTTTCAAGAATTCTTAAAAAACTATTTCCTTATAATTCTAACATTCATTTCTTCTACCTTTTTATCAGATAAAATTGAAGGTGCATTAAACAATAAATCTTCTGATGAACCTGTTTTAGGAAAAGCCATTACTTCTCTAATAGAAGCTTTCTTTTCTAAAATCATCATTAATCTGTCTACCCCCCAAGCAATTCCTCCGTGAGGAGGCGCTCCATATTGAAAAGCTTTGTACATTGTACCCACACTTTTCATCATTTCTTCTTTATTATAACCCATATTTTTATAGGTTGCTTCTAAAATTTCTGCCTTATGTGCACGCACAGAACCTCCACCAATCTCATAACCGTTTAAGATTAAATCATATTGTTGCGCGATTATGGTTCCTATTTCTTCTCCTTCTCCAGTCATGTGCTTTTCTAAGTCATAGATTGCTGGCATAGAAAAAGGATTGTGTGTAAATGTCCATCTTCCTTCATCTGTTTTTTCAAACATTGGAAAATCTACCACCCACGCTGGTCTTAATTCTTTAGGATTTATCAATTTAAAAATGCGTCCCATTTCTTGACGAACAGCATCTAATGCTTTGTTTGCTGTTGCATAATCTGCTGCTGAGAAAAATACAATATCACCAACTTTAGCATCGGTAGCTTTTATAATATTTGCGGCAATTTCTTCTCCTAAAAACTTAATAATTGGCGACTGTAAATCATTTTCATTTACAATAATATATGCCAAACCACCTAATCCATTTTGTTGTGCTATGGCAGTTAGGTTTTCAATCTGTCCTTTAGAAGCTCTTTTATTTCCTTGCTCTGCTGCAGAAACTTTAATACATTTTACAATTCCGCCTTCTTCAATTGGTTTGCTAAAAACTTGGAATGTGGTATCTTTTACAATATCCGTAATGTCTTGCATTTGCAATCCGTAACGTAAATCTGGTCTATCACAACCATATTTATCCATTGCTTCTTTATACGTAATTACTTCAAAAGGATGTAAAACCCATTTTTTACCATAGATTTTCTTCACAATCTCATTAAACATTTTGGTATTTAAATCGATAATTTGCTGCATACTTGCGTATGCCATTTCTATATCTAATTGTGTAAACTCTGGTTGTCTGTCTCCACGAGAATCTTCATCTCTAAAGCAACGTGCTATTTGAAAATATTTTTCAAAACCACCCACCATTAACATTTGTTTAAATTGTTGTGGCGCTTGCGGAAGCGTGTAAAAAGAACCCGCTTGTTTTCTTGTAGGCACAATAAATTCTCTTGCTCCTTCGTCTGTACCAGCCGTTAAAATAGGCGTTTCAATTTCTAAAAACTCTTCTTCGTCTAAGATATCACGCATTAGCTTGATTACTCTATGACGGTTCACAATAGCTTTACGAACCTCATCATTTCTATGATCTAAAAACTTATATTGAAAACGAACATTCTCGTTCGATTTCATTGCTCTTTTTATTTCAAAAGGAAGCGTTTTAGATAAGTTTAAAATATCTAAAGCAGCTGTTTCTAATTCTAATTTACCAGTTCTTAAACCCGCATTATAATCGTCTTCATTCCTTTGAACTACAACTCCGGTTACAGAAATAACAGATTCTGATTTTAACTTTACAAGCTCATCTAAATTAGGAAATGTTTCTCTACTTAAACGTACTTGAAAAACTTGATTGCTAGAATCGCGTAAATCAATAAAAATTAATTCACCATGATCTCTAACACTAGAAACCCAACCCGATAAAGTAACCTCATCATTAATTGAGTCTTCTGATAACTGAGAAATTTTATGAGTTCTGTATTCCTCTTTTATGATAATAGGTACTTGAGGTAACGTTTCTTCTTCTATCTTTGCTTTTGGCTGATCGCTAGTTGCTTTTGACTCATCAGCTACAGCTGCACTCTTAGTCGTTTTAACATCCGCAGAACAAGCATTTAATATTTCTTGACGAATTACTTTCCCTGAAGCTCCTTTACCAATAATACCAATTACTTTACCAACAAGAATACCTGCTTTACCTTGGTTTCCTGCTTTAATATCGTTTGCAATTGCTTCATTTTCAGAAACTACCTTTGCAACAGCATCTTTAATTTTATCTTCAGAAATGGTATTGTCTTCAAAGTATTTATTATAATCGAAAGTTCTATCTTTTAAATACGATGTAATTCCGTTTTGCACTAAAACAGACGTTATTTTATCGTCTTTAAATAATTGAAAAATCTCAATTAACTGATCTACACTATGAATATTCTCATACTCATCTGCTCCAATATTATTTACCAATGTTTTGGCAACGAAAGAAGCATCGTTAATTTTATTATTGATGGCAACAAAAACTTCTGATCTTAAAGAATCTGCTGTAAAAAACTTAGCATCTTGTGGTAAAACGCCACCTTTTATCAAAATAGATTCTACTGCAAAAGGCAAAGAACTAATATCAACATGTATACTATCTACAACTTTTTTAATGTTTACAAAAGGTAAATCTGGCTCAGAAATAAAACGATAATCTGCTTCAAATTCCTTTTTACGCATTGTTTTAGTCTGCTTTAAATCTGCATCCCATAAAACCGTTGTTTGGTCTGGTCTAAACGCTTTATTTTCTACGTAATAACTTAATTGCTTTTCAATTTCTTCCTTTAGAGCATCTACCATAAACTTAAAAGAATTTAAGTTTTTGATTTCTGTTCTTGGGTTTAAATCATACGTGTGTTTTTTACGAAGCGATACAGAAACATCCGATTTAAACTCTCCTTTTTCAAGATTTGCTTCAGATATTTTTAAATTCTGAACAATACGTTGAATGTATTGTGCATACGTAGATGCATCTCCTATGTGACGAATACAAGGGTCTGTTACAATTTCTATTAACGGAACACCCGCTTTGTTAAAATCGACTAAAGAAACTTTCTTTTCGTGCATTAATTTTGCAGCATCTTCCTCTATATGAGTTTGTGTTAAACTCACTGTAAATTGCGAACCGTCATTTCTATAACAAGAAACTTCTCCGTCTGGAATTACAGGATTATGAAACTGTGTAATTTGAATATTCTTTGGGTTATCTGGGTATTCATAATGTTTACGATCCCAAGAAATAACTTCATTAGAAAAAGTAGATTTTACTGCTTTTCCAAAATAAATAGCTTTTGTAATTGCCTCTTTATTTATAGAAGGTAAAACCCCCATTTGCCCTGTACAAACTGAACAGATATTTTGGTTTGGTTGTTCTATTTCTTGATTTGCACAAGAGCAGAATAACTTTGTTTTTGTATTTAATCGAACGTGCGTTTCAATACCGATTACTAACTCTAAGTCGTGCTTTTTTATAAGCTCATTTAATTGTTCCAGTTCCATTATATCGTATCTTTTAAGAAGTTAGCAAACTTCAAAACAAGTTCGTCATTATTTTTTGCTGCCGTAATTTGTAATCCTGTTTCTGTTCCTTGTGGCACGGTTAACGTTGGTAATTGCCCTAAACTAAAACCAACCGTATACGCATCCGACAAATACATTGCTAAAGGATCTTTTAAACTATCGCCAATTTTTGGTGGCGAATTTGGTGTTACTGGTGATAAAATAATAGCAACTTCTTTAAAATCTTTTTCAAAATTAGCGGCAATTTGATCTCTTACATTTAATCCTTTTAAATAGATTTCATCAGAAAAACCTTGAGATAACACTTGGTTTCCACCAACAATTCTACGTTTAGACTCTTCAGAGAAATTTTCTGATCTTGTAATAGAATACGTCTCTTTTAAAGTATCGCCTTCTATTCTATTTCCGTAATTAGTTCCATCTAATCGAGATAAATTCGATGCCGTTTCTGCCATTGCTAAAGTATAGTAGGTAGAAACTAAGGTATCAGATTCAAAGAAATCTAATTCTTTAACTTCAATTCCTTTGGCTTTTATTTTTTCTATGATTGCTAAAAAATCCGCTTTTACTTTTGCATCAATCGCATCATTTTCAATGAAATTTTTAAAGTATCCAACAGTTTTTATTTCATCAGCATTTAAAATAGTTGCTTCAGAGATTGCTTCCGATTGATACGTGGTTTGATCTTTACTATCCTTACCACTCATTACATTTAAAACAATTCTTATATCTTCAATAGATTTTGCAATTGGGCCAACACAATCTGTAGACGATGCGTACGCCATTAATCCGTATCTAGAAATTCTTCCGTACGTTGGTTTTAATCCGTAGACATTATTATAACCTGCCGGTTGACGAACAGAACCTCCTGTATCTCCACCAATTGAAAACACCGTAAAGTCTTTTGCAACATTTACTGCAGAACCTCCACTAGAACCTCCAGAAACTAAATCTGTATTGATTGCGTTTTTAACGGCTCCGAAAATGGTGTTTTCAGAAGAAGAACCGTGACCAAAAGAATCACAATTTTCTTTTACTAAAGGTATTGCGCCTGCATCAAATAATTTCTGAATAGCAGTAGCCGTGTAAGGACTTTTGTATTTTTTTAATAAATCTGAACTCGCCGTTGTTAAAGTTCCTTGTACCATGTACACATCTTTAATTCCGAACGGAATTCCCTCTAACAAACCAATTTCTTGTCCGTTTGCAATTTTAGCATCTACTTTAGCAGCTAATTCTAGCGCCAAGGTATCTAAAAGTGAATTGACAGTATTGTGTGTGTTCGATTTTAATAAATCTAATCTTTCTTGTACCAGTTTTGTACACGAAATTTCTTTGTTCACCAATTGCTGATGAATTTTATGTATTTGCGATTCCATAATTATTCTTCTATCACTTTAGAAACTACTAAAAAACCATTCTTTTCTTTCGGAAAGTTTTCAATAATTATTTGTTTTTCTGCCTGCGGACTATCAATAACAATATCTTCTCTTAAATCATCTAAAGTTACAGCATTGTTATGATTGGTATTAACGTTATTATCTGATGTATTTGCATTTTTAATTACCTCAAACAATTGATTCACCGATTCCGATGGCTCTGCTCCCTTAATACTAGACAAAATGTCTACCGTCATTATTTTGCTCATTTCTTTATTTTTTAATTAAGATTCTGAAACAAGTTCAGAACATGAAAAAAGCCTTCCGATTAGGAAGGCTTTATGTATATATCTATAAACAACAACCTCCCTACCCTAACAATTAGGATTATTGAAATTACGATTGTTATTATTATTTATCATTGTAACGTTATTGACGTCAAATATATAGAGAAAATGTCGTTTACAATCTTCTTTTTTAAGATTTTATACAACCTTTACAATATTTCTAATATATCCTTGTTTATTTATTGATATAACAAAATATTAAAGTTTATTTACAAGAAATCTACTAATTAAATAGTAGGTTCCTTATAAATACAACGGCAAAATTGGGGGACTTCACTATTTATAATAAAAAAAACTTACTTTCTTAAAGGAATTGCAATATTAGGATAATCTGTAATTAAACCATCTACCCCCATATTTAACAAGTTAATCATATCTTCTTTCTTATTTACTGTCCAAGGAATAACTCTCATATTATTTTTCTGAATATTAGCAACCTCCTCTTTATTTAACAACACAAAATATGGACTATAAATTGCTGGCACAAAACTTAACATCTGCATGTTTGTTTTAAAATCATTCTGATACGTTAAAAATGCCAAAATAAATTCTGGATACGTTTTATGAATATATTCTAAAACCCTAGGATCAAAACTTTGAATAACGATTCTTTTTACAGGTAATTTTGCTTTTTTTAATTGCGCTATTACAAGATCTGAAAATTCAGCTACAGTAGGTTGAAACCCATTTTTTTCATCCGTAGGCGTACTTTTAATTTCTATATTATAAAGAATTTTAGTGTTTTTAGTTTCAGCAAAAGCAATTACTTCAGACAACAAGGGTTTGTAAGCAGCAACTTTTTCTTGCTCAGGGAACTTAGGATTCCCTAATGAACCAACATCATATTTCTTTATTTCTTGATACTTATTTTTATACATATTAAAAGCAGCAGCATCTTTTTTTGTAATACGATTTCCTTTGGCATCTAACGTAATTTCATCATTCAACCAAGGCTCATGAGAAACCACTACTTTGTTGTCTTTACTAATAACCACATCTAACTCTATGGTATTTACACCTAAATTTAATGCTTTTTCAAAAGCTTGCATTGTATTTTCTGGTGATAAACCTCTTGCTCCTCTATGCCCTTGCAATTCAAAATCATAATGCTTTTTTTTCTCTAAAATAGTTGCATCAATAAAAGCTACAGTTTCATTGTACACACTCTCCCAATCATTCGATCTTAAATCACACGCAATTACATGATTTCCGGCTTTCGGAAAAGCTACTTTCTTTTTTTTATCAACAGAAGTACCTATACCCTCATACATTTTTAGAATTGCATCCACAGAAACTACCTGATCTTGTTCTTCTTCATTCTTATAATAATACCCTACAAAAACAGGAATCTTAACTTTAGAGAATGTTTGCGGAGTCATGTTGCTGATTAACATTTTTATTAAAGCTTCATACCCATTAACATGATAAGAAGTAGACCAATATTTAGCTTCTTCTTCAGGTCTTTTTTGCTTGATAATTTCACCGTGATTCATTTTTATAAATCCGGCTTTTCCTTCTGGAGTTACAATGGCTGCAAATGCAGGATTTTTAAGTCCGATAAACGGAGAATACATTACCAATCCTAAAATAGAAGCATCTTCTGATGCTAATTTTAAACTTAAAGTTCCACCTGTTGATGTACTTACTAAAATAACTTTCTTACCAATCTTTTTTCCTATTTCTAAAGCTTCTTTAGCAGAAGCGATATAATTTTCTGGTGTTAAATTTATAAAGTTATCATCTCTACCCAAACCATGTTCTTTTAAACGAGATAGATAAACATTTGCATTGTATTTCTTAGAAAGCATGCTCATTACCGGCTCCCCTTCTCTACCACTTGCACCAAAACCATGTAAATACACAAACGCTATAGGAGATTGTTTTTCCTTATAATTTTCTGACCAAATAATTCTGGCTTCATTTCCTGATTTCATTCCTTTAACATGAGCTTCTTTATAATTTATACTTTTTTCTAAAGCAGCTAAATTTACAACTTCTTGTCCTTTAACAACAGTAATAAATAGTATAAAAAAAAGAAACGATAAAATATTTTTTTTCATTGTTATTATAATTAAAAAAAAGACCACTAAAATTGTAAATACATTTTTAGCAGTCTTTCTTATTTATTTTTAAACCTTAAAATTTTATTTTTAATTGCGCTCCAAAGAACCTTGGTGGACCAGCAATAAAAGTCGGAATTCCGAAAGCACCACCTGTATTACCTGCATCAATAATGTATTGTTTATCCAAAGCATTGTTCATATAAAAACCTAGCTCATACATTTTGTTTATAGTAAGCCCTACTTTATAATTTAAGATTCCATAACCCTCTTGTGAAATATTAGGTAAATTGGTTTCTTCAAAAAACACTTTAGACTTATAGGTATATGTTGGCCTAAAAAAGAAATCTAAATTTTTGTTGATTTTTGGGTTGATATTAAAACCTAAAGAGAATGAGTGCTTAGGGGTTAATCTAAATGTATTTCCAGCTAAAGCTTGTTCATTTCCATTAGAATCTTTATCATCAAAAGAAGCATCTATATACCCATAGTTTGCAAAGAAACTGCTACTTTTTGTAAAAGCAAATTGCGTAGCTGCTTCAAAACCAAATGTACTTGCATTTCCACTATCTTCTGGTGTAGACACAAGCTTTCCTTCTTCAAACTTGGTAATTGTTGTTTGAAAATTAGAATAATCATACATATACCCATTGATATCAAACTGTAATCTATTATTTAAGAACAACGATTTTGCACCAATCTCATAAGACATTACTGTTTCATCAGATAATATATTTGTTTCCGTTGCTGTAACACTAATAACGTTAGGTCTTCTTCCTCTTGCAGCTGTTCCGAAAAAAGTAATATTATCATTCACATCATAATTTACCGCGAAACGACCAACCGCAGATAAAAAATTATCACTTGCTTCTATCTTTTCTCCGTTGGTACTTGCAAATAATACATTTGGATGATTTCCTGTTAAATACCCTAAATTAGAAGGAGTAGCAGCATCTTCTACTTGATAAGCCGCATTAATGTTTTCCCAAGTAGCTCTTAACCCTAAAGTAATCGATAATTTATCTGTAACATCATAAGAAGCATCCGCAAAAACATCGCCAGAATAATTTTTACCAAAATTAGTATACGTTTCTTTATTATAAGAACTTAAAGGAGCACCTGCTATTGCACCAAATGTTGCAGAATCATTAGGTATATTTGACAACAAAGTTGGCACACCATTCACAACAAAAGCAGTAGGATTTAAAAGTAACACACCAAAACTTCTCTCATCCAATTCCCATGGTACTTCTTGCGAACCATCTTCAAAGAAAAAATTTCCACCAAAGAAACCTCTAAACTTCTCATCTGTATCAAAATTAAATCGAACCTCTTGACTAAATTGTTTTCCTTTAGCAATTTCTCTAAAATAAAGAGCAGGAGCCGCAGTTCCATCAGCATCAAAAGCTTCATTAGAATCAAATTGTCTATAAGCGGTTGTAGAAGTAACATCCCAAACATCATTCAGCTCATGTTTTAAAATACCTGTAACACCGTAAACAGTTCTATCTAAACCTAATTCTTCTCCTCTTTCTAAATCAGCAAAAGTATTTGGGTTTGTATCACCACCAATTGGCGCATAAGTTCCACTTTTAAAAGAAGTACCTGGAGGCGTATCTTTTTGCCAGTTTGCAATAACATCTAAAGTTGTATTATCATTTATTAGATATTTAAATGATGTTCTAAAAGCAAGTGTTTCTTTTCCGTTTAAATCTCCGCCAGAAACATTTTCTATAAAACCATCTCTAGAATTATAAATTGCCGCAGCTCTAAAAAATAATTTATCATTCACCAAAGGTGTATTATAATACCCTGTAGTTAAAACCTGATTATAATTACCATAACCAACTTTTACGGCTCCAGATGTTTCGTTTTTTGCTTTATTTTGTATAATATGCATGGCACCAATTTGCGCACCTCTACCAAACAAGGTTCCTTGCGGACCTTTTAAAACCTCTACACGTTCTATGTCATACAATTCTACAACAGAACCTCTAGACTTACTAATTGAAACTCCGTCTTGAAAGATAGAAACTCTTGGCTCTACTCTAGAATCTCCACTATCACTTGTAATTCCTCTAATAACAATTCCGGGATTATTAACACTTTGAATCTGCACTTGAAAACCAGGTACATATTCTGATAAAGCATCATACTCAAAAGTTCCTTGATTTTCTATAAAATCTGTTCCGTAAGAAGTAATAGCAATTGGAACATCTTTATTCTTTTGCTCTCTTTTCTGAGATGTTACCACAACACCTTCTAACATATATGAACTTTCTTTTAAACTAAAGTTTTCAATTGTTTCTGAATTACTAATTAATACTTTCTTTATAATTGTATTATATCCTAAATATGAAACTTCAACAATATAAGACGCATTTGCAATTTTCTCTAATATAAATTCTCCATTTTCATTAGAAGTTGCACCTAAAGACAATTTTTTTATATAAACATTTGCCCCCATAATAGGTTCTCCTTGCTCTGTGGTTATAGTTCCTTTTAATACGCTAACATCTTGTGCGTTTATACTAATTAAACTAAAGAGTGTTAAAAAAGTAAATAAAAATTTAAAATGCATTTTATTGAGTTTAAAATTAATTAGAATGCAAATTTATCTTTGTGAAGCAAGACTCTTGTTAACTTAAAATCATACAATAGTTACTTTTTAAATAGTTAGACCCTATTTTTTACAAATAATTTACAAAACAATAACACAAAAAATTAAGCACATTAATGGTGTTTGTTTTTATCAGAAAAAAACTAAATATGTACAGCTGAATAACACCTACTTAATCATTTTACCGAGGCAGAAATCTGGTTATAACAAAACGATACGAACTCACTCTATGGCAATAAATACAATCTAAATAATACGCTATTATTCCATTAAACAAAAAACAACCCCTATTTTACAATATAAAAACAAAAGATTTAAGCCACTTTTAATCATTCTGATTTTTAAGAAGAAGTAAAAAATATTAAAATTAATTTTAAAACCATTTTTAAGCCATTTAAGCCACTTTTAAGAAATCAACAAATGTTGATAATTTTTAAACAAAATTGCTAAAAACACTTTAAAAGCACTTTAAAAACCGTAAATTTGAGATTACTGAAATTTTTTTTTTTTTAAAACGAATTTCAGCAATCTAAAAAATTAATAATTCACTTTATATAATGAGCGAAGAGAATAAAAATAATTATGACGCTTCCAGTATTCAGGCACTGGAAGGAATGGAACACGTAAGAATGCGTCCTTCCATGTATATTGGAGACGTAGGAATACGTGGTTTACACCACTTAGTATACGAAGTTGTAGATAACTCTATTGATGAAGCAATGGGTGGTTATTGTGATACAATTGATGTTACCATAAATGAAGACAACTCAATTACAACCAAAGATAACGGTCGTGGTATTCCTGTAGGAATCCATAAAAAAGAAGGCGTTTCTGCACTACAAGTTGTAATGACAAAAATTGGTGCCGGTGGTAAATTCGACAAAGATTCTTATAAAGTTTCTGGTGGTTTACACGGTGTTGGTGTTTCTTGTGTAAATGCATTATCAGATCATTTAAGAGCAACTGTACACAAAGAAGGAAAAGTTTGGGAACAAGAATACGAAAAAGGTAAAGCTTTATATCCTGTTAAAACTATTGGAGAAACAGATTTTACAGGTACAATTGTTACTTTTTTACCAGACAAATCTATCTTTAAGCAAACAACAGAATTCAACTACGAGACTTTGTCTACTCGTATGCGCGAATTATCTTTTTTAAATAAAGGTATTACCATTACATTAACAGACAGAAGAAATACAGATGATGAAGGAAACTTTATATCAGAAGTTTTTCATTCTGATGAAGGTTTACCAGAATTTATTAAATATTTAGATTCTACACGTGAGCAATTAATTGGTTCTGTAATTTCTATGGAAGGTGAGAAAAACGGGATTCCTGTAGAAGTTGCCATGGTATACAACACCTCTTATGCAGAAAACCTACATTCTTATGTAAACAACATTAACACACACGAAGGTGGAACACACTTATCTGGTTTTAGACGTGGTTTAACAGGAACTTTAAAAAAGTATGCTGACGAATCTGGCTTACTTAAAAATGTAAAATTTGATATTGCTGGAGACGATTTCCGTGAAGGATTAACCGCTATTGTTTCTGTAAAAGTACAAGAACCACAGTTTGAAGGGCAAACAAAAACAAAATTAGGTAACAGAGAGGTAACTTCTGCAGTTTCGCAAGCAGTATCAGAAATGTTAGCTGATTACTTAGAAGAAAACCCGAATGATGCAAAAATCATCGTTCAAAAAGTAATATTAGCAGCAACCGCAAGACATGCAGCACGTAAGGCCAGAGAAATGGTACAACGTAAAACAGTAATGTCTATTGGTGGTTTACCTGGTAAATTATCTGACTGTTCTGAAACTGACCCAGCACAATGTGAAATTTTCTTAGTTGAGGGAGATTCGGCAGGTGGAACAGCAAAACAAGGTAGAGATAGAAACTTTCAAGCCATTTTACCATTACGTGGTAAGATTTTGAATGTAGAAAAAGCAATGCAACATAAAGTTTTTGAAAACGAAGAAATCAAAAACATGTTTACCGCTTTAGGTGTTTCTATTGGTACAGAAGAAGACCCAAGAGCCTTAAACTTATCTAAAGTACGTTATCATAAAGTAGTTATTATGTGTGATGCCGATGTAGATGGATCGCATATTGCTACCTTAATATTAACGTTCTTTTTTAGATACATGAGAGAAATGGTTGAGCAAGGTTATATTTACATTGCAACACCACCATTATACTTAGTTAAAAAAGGTCAAAAAAGAGAATACGCTTGGGACGATAATCAACGTGATGTTATTGCACAGCAAATGGGTGGTAATGTTGCTATTCAAAGATATAAAGGTCTTGGAGAGATGAACGCAGAGCAACTTTGGGACACTACCATGAATCCTGAATTTAGAACCTTACGTAAAGTGGTAATCGACAGTCCTACAGAAGCAGATAGAGTTTTCTCTATGCTAATGGGAGACGATGTTCCGCCTCGTAGAGATTTTATAGAAAGAAATGCAAAATACGCTAATATAGACGTATAAAATTTCAACCTAAATAATTTTATTTAACACACATTTCTACTCGTAGAAGTGTGTGTTTTTTTTTGATACTTTTATCAAGTTTCTTAGACAGCTATTTCTTTAAAAAGATACAGTTAAAAAATAAAAGCCTACTTACTACTAATGAAAAACACCCGTTTTTAACCGTTTATAACCTCATTAAACTTTACTTATTGATATATTTTTATATTTTAGCCAGTAAAGCCAGTAAATTTTAACCAATAACAAACTAAACCATATTACAAATGAAAAAAGGAATTTTAATATTTATAGGTGTATTCACCTTAGCATTTAACACCAAAGCTCAAGATGGTTTTGAGGAAATTATATTAGGAGGACAAGAGGATTCTAAAAAAATTCTTGAAGGCTATTTTGCTCCAGCAATGGAAGGTTTTATCTACTCTATGAATAATGGATGGGCACACACTGCCAAAGTACATAAAGTTTTAGGATTCGATTTAACTATCGGAGCAAGCGGAGCTTTAGTTCCTTCATCTAAAGAAATTTTTAGAGTTACAGGACTAACACATAACGGAGGTTCTTATGAAGGACCTACTTTAATGGGAGAAGGTGAAGGAAACACCTATACTGTAACAAAAGATGGAGAAACAATCTCTGTAGAAATGCCAGGAGGTATTGCAGAAGACTTACCCGTAAGCGCTGTACCCGCACCAACACTACAATTAAACGTAGGTTTACCTTACAAATTTGAAGCAATGGTTCGTTATTTCCCTGAAACAGATTTTGGTGATGATGGAGGAAGCGCAAAAATGATAGGATTAGGTTTAAAGAAAGAAATTACCAGTTGGTTTGGACCTTTAGACAAACTACCCCTACACGTATCTTTACTTGCATCTTACACTACTTTAAACGTAATATATGGTTTTGAAAACACTGACAATGAAGAACTCACCATAGATAACGGAGCTGCAGAATTTGATTTAAAAGCATTTAACGTACAAGCATTGGCTTCTTTAAACTTTCCAATTATAAATGTTTACGGAGGTATTGGTTATGGTTCTGGAAACAGCGACTTTAAAATGACCGGAACGTATACTTACGATAAAGGAGGTTCTAATGAAGAAGAATTAACTCCACCAGATTTAAAGTTTTCTGCAGCAAGTTTTAAAACAACTCTTGGAGCAAGATTAAGCTTAGGTTTCTTTAAAATATTTGCAGATTACACTCTACAAGAATACAATACAGTTTCGGCAGGTATTGCATTTAGTATTAGATAGAAAAGCTCGAAATCCTTTTCGCAAAAAGACACCTTTTTAAGGTGTCTTTTTGCTTTTAAAAAACTAAAATCTTAAGTAAATTTCGTATTTTTGTTAGAGTTAAAATTTATTATAAATCTTAAAATTATATATATGAAAGTTTCAGTAGTAGGAGCAGGTGCAGTAGGAGCAAGTTGTGCAGAATACATCGCAATTAAAAACTTCGCAGCAGAAGTAGTTATTTTAGACATTAAAGAAGGTTTTGCCGAGGGTAAAGCAATGGACTTAATGCAAACTGCCTCTTTAAATGGTTTTGATACAAAAATAACAGGAAGCACAAGTGATTATTCTAAAACAGCAAATTCTGATGTTTGTATAATTACCTCTGGTATTCCTCGTAAACCAGGAATGACACGTGAAGAATTAATTGGAATTAATGCAGGAATTGTAAAAACAGTTTCAGCAAACTTAATAGAACATTCTCCAAATACAATTATTATTGTAGTATCAAATCCAATGGATACGATGACATATTTAGTTCATAAAACTACTGGCTTACCAAAAAATAAAATTATTGGAATGGGTGGTGCTTTAGATTCTGCTCGTTTTAAATACAGATTAGCTGAAGCTTTAGGAGCTCCTATTTCTGATGTTGACGGTATGGTTATTGGTGGTCACTCAGATAAAGGAATGGTACCATTAATTGGAAAAGCAGCTAGAAATAGTGTTGTTGTTTCAGAGTTTTTATCTGAAGAACGTATGGATCAAGTTGTGCAAGATACTAAAGTTGGTGGTGCAACCCTTACTGGTTTATTAGGTACTTCTGCTTGGTACGCTCCAGGTGCAGCAGTTTCTGCAATGGTGCAAGCAATTGCTTGTGATACTAAAAAAATATTCCCTTGTTCTGCTTTATTAGAAGGTGAATTTGGTTTAAGCGATTTATCAATTGGTGTACCTTGTGTATTAGGTGCTAACGGAATTGAAAAAATTGTTGAAATTAGCTTAACAGATGCTGAAAAAGCAAAATTAGTAGAATCTGCAGCTGGTGTAAAAGCAACTAACGGTTTATTAGAATTATAAATCTATTAATAGATTTTATCTAACACCGCATTTAATATTTAAAAGCCTCAAAGACATTTTCTTTGAGGTTTTTTTATACTTCACTATTTGTTAGAAACAGCGTTTATCAAAATAAAAAGCTCCACTCCTATTACATTAAACTTAGTCCGTATACTTTTTCTAAAACCATAATAATTTCAAAGATTTATACTGTACTTAAAACATCAATAATCAATCTTCTTATAGATTTACAGATAACATGTATCTTAGCATTCTAATTATTGAAAAAGTGAAAAAGCAAACACATACTCTTTTAAAAAACATATACGGTTACGAGAATTTTCGTCCTTTACAAGAAGAAATTATAGACAGAACCCTAGAAGGAAAAGACAGTTTTGTATTAATGCCAACTGGAGGAGGAAAATCTATCTGTTTTCAAATCCCCGCATTAATTTTTGATGGAATTACCATTGTAGTTTCCCCACTTATTTCATTAATGAAAGACCAAGTACAAGCTTTAAAGGCAAACGGAATAAAAGCGGATTTTTTTAACAGCTCTAACTCTACACAAGAAGAAAACGAAGTTATTAACAAAGCCATTAACGGAGAAATACAGCTATTATATTTATCACCTGAAAAATTAATATCAGTAAGCAATACCTGGTTAAAAGAACTCAACATAAAATTAGTTGCTATTGACGAAGCCCATTGTGTAAGTATGTGGGGACATGATTTTAGACCTGAATATACACAACTAAAAGTATTTAGAAATTCTATACCACACGTACCTTTTATGGCATTAACCGCCACGGCGGATAAATCTGCTAGAAAAGATATAGAAACTCAACTAGGTTTAAAAAATTCAAAATTATTTATTTCTTCTTTTGACAGAAAAAACTTAAGTATAGAAGTAAGAGGACAAGTACAGAAAAAGAAAAAACTACAAGAAATTACCAGTTTTATAAAACGAAGAAAAAACGAAAGCGGTATTATTTATTGTTTAAGCAGAAAAAATACAGAGGAAGTAGCAAACTACCTTAAAAAAGAAGGGCATTCTGTAGCGTTTTATCACGCAGGAATGAATCATGAAGAAAGAGAAAGCACGCAAACCGATTTTATAAATGACGATGTAAAAATAGTGGTTGCCACTATCGCCTTTGGGATGGGAATTGACAAATCGAATGTTCGTTTTGTAATTCATTATAATTTACCAAAAAACCTAGAAGGTTATTATCAAGAAATAGGAAGAGCAGGAAGAGATGGATTACCATCAGAAACCATTTTATACTACAACATGAGAGATTTTGTGTTGTACAGCCAATTTGCAGATGGCGGCGCAAACAGTGCCATGCAAAAAGAAAAACTAAATAGGATGCTTCAGTTTGCAGAAGCAAAATCATGCAGAAGAAAAATATTATTATCCTATTTTGGAGAACACCTTACTGAAAATTGCGGCAATTGTGATGTTTGCGAAAATCCACCTCAAGATTTTGACGGTACTGTTTTAACTCAAAAGGCACTTTCTGGAATTGCTAGAATGAAAGAAAAAGACGGAATTACGATGCTGATAAATGTATTACGAGGCAGTAATAATGCAGACATTCACACAAAACAGTATTACAATTTAAAAACCTACGGAATTGGTAAAGATGTTAGCTTTTTTGATTGGCGAGATTATGTAATTCAAATGGCAAATCAAGGTCTTATAGAAATTATGTATAGCGAAAATTCTGCTTTAAAAATATCACCCATCGGGTGGGAAGTTTTAAAAGGAGAAAAAAAAATACGCTTAACTACCCCTGTAAAAATTGATGATAAACAGAAAAAAGAAAAAGCAACAAAGATTACCACTGAAGGAGAAACAAATAAAGATTTATTTACAGGACTTAAAAAAATAAGATACGCCATTTCTAAGGAAGAAAAAATGCCCGCTTACATCATTTTTAACGATAAAACATTAAAATTAATGGCAAGTGAGCTTCCAACAACAGAAAATGAATTTTTAGCAATTTCTGGTGTAGGAATGAATAAAATGGAAAAATATGGTGAGGAGTTTATGACTGTAATTCGTAAATTTAAAAACGTAGCCAAACCCAGAAAAATTACCACCATACAAAAAACCTTTAATTTATATAATTCGGGATTAAATCCTGCAGAAATTGCAGAAGAAAGAAGTTTATCTATAACCACTATATTTTCACATTTATCTCAGCTATACATGGAAGGAAAAAATGTGAATTTAGAAAAACTTGTAGATAAAAAAGTGGTAGACAAAGTACGAGTTGCTTTTAATGAATTAGACAGAAAAATAGAACTGAAACCAATTTACGACAAACTAAACGAAGAAGTTTCTTACGGAGAAATAAGACTTAGCATTACACTCATCCTAAAGAATGAATAGATCTGATTAAAACAATAGACTCTCTAAAAACAAAAAAAGAGAAAACTCTATTTAAGACAATCCAGAAATAACACCATCATTATCAATTGTCATATTTTCTGATGCTGGAATAGTTGGCAACCCAGGCATTCTCATCATTTTTCCTAAAACAGGAATAACAAACTGTGCTCCTGCCGCAATTTCAATTTCTCTAACAGTTACCGTAAAACCTTCTGGCCTACCAATTAACGCTTGATTGTCTGAAAATGATTTTTGTGTTTTAGCCATACAAATAGCAAAATCATTAAACCCTAATCTATCAATTCTTCTTAAATTTAATTGCGCCAACTTACTATACTCCACCGCTACTGCTCCATAAATTTCTTTAGCTATGATTTCTATTTTATCCTTTATAGGGCTTTTCCAATCATATAAAGGTTTAAATTGACTTGCTTTATTTTCAACAATATTTACAACAGCTTTTGCTAAATTGGCTGTCCCCTTTCCTCCTTTTGCCCATCCTTCAAACAAAACAGCTTCAACACCTAAACTTGCACATTTATCTATTACAAAATTAACCTCCTCGTTAGTATCGGAAGTAAACGAATTAATTGCCACTACAGGTTCTATATGGAACTTTCTAATATTTTCTATGTGCTTTTCTAGATTCTTAAATCCTTCTATCACCTTTTCTAAATCTGGCGTATTGTATGCTTCTTTTTTAGCACCTCCATGATGACGTAAAGCTCTAATTGTTGCAACCAAAACCACACATTTAGGATTCAATTTTGCAAAAGTAGATTTAATATTTAAAAACTTTTCCGCACCCAAATCTGCACCAAAACCAGCTTCTGTTACCACATAATTAGACAAAGACAACCCCATTTTTGTAGCTATTATTGTATTGGTTCCTTGCGCAATGTTTGCAAAAGGTCCGCCATGAATAATTGCTGGATTCCCTTCTAACGTTTGTACAAGGTTAGGTTTAATAGCCTCTTTAAGCAAAATAGCCATGGCATTTTCTGCTTTTAAATCACGTGCAAAAACGGGTTTATTATCAAAAGTAAATCCTATAAAAATATCGCCCAAACGTTTTTTTAGATTTTCTAAATCAGACGCCATACATAAAATAGCCATCACTTCAGAGGCAGGTGTAATATTAAAACCATCTTGTCTCGGCACCCCATTAGAAGTTCCTCCAAGCCCTATCGTTATATCTCGCAGTGCCCTATCATTCATATCAATAACCCTTTTCCAAAGAATAGTTCTAGGATCTATATTTAAGTTATTGGTTTTACTCTGTATATTATTATCAATTAAAGCAGACAATAAGTTATTTGCTTTTTCTACCGCATTAAAATCACCTGTAAAATGCAAATTGATATCTTCCATAGGTATTACCTGAGAATATCCTCCACCAGCAGCCCCACCTTTCATACCAAAAACAGGCCCTAAAGAAGGCTCTCTTAAAACCACTGTTGCTTGTTTTCCTATTTTATTCAACCCTTCGGTTAAACCAATAGAAACCGTTGTTTTTCCCTCACCAGCAGGAGTTGGTGTTAAAGCCGTCACCAATACTAAATTATTATGAGCCACTTTTTCATCATCAATTAAAGATAAAGGTAGTTTTGCTTTATATTTCCCATACATTTCCAATTCATCATCATCTACACTTAATTTTTG
Source organism: Polaribacter staleyi (assembly GCF_038024045.1). Lineage (NCBI taxonomy): Bacteria > Pseudomonadati > Bacteroidota > Flavobacteriia > Flavobacteriales > Flavobacteriaceae > Polaribacter > Polaribacter staleyi. The sequence continues at coordinate 1,574,501 of NZ_CP150665.1, forward strand.
AGCAATTTTTGTAATATGTTGAATGGTATTTGCTTGTGCAATTTGAATATCGGTTAAATGTGTCATATTTATAATTTACGCCTCGTTACATTATCAATTTCAGTGATTAAATATAATCAATTTTAAAACTTTATAAAAATAGAATGTTTTTATATTAAAAAATTACAGATAACACAATTAACTAAAAAATTTTTATGTTAAAATAAGATGCTTTATTTGAGAAGTAGAAAGCAATCTTTTTTATATATTTGACACATGCAAGCAAAATGGTACTTTGGTACTTTATTTTTATTATTCATTTACTTCGGAGCATTCCAAGATCAGGTTTCTATACCTAATCAAGAAATTGCTTTAGAATTTGTTGACTCTAAAACAAACGATAAGGATATAGAAAACACTATTGCAAACGTAAAAGAAAAACTATTAAAAGTAGGTGTTGCAAATATAACCATCAACAAAACCCAAAAAGGTACTTTAAAAATTTCTTATTATAGTACTATTACTATTGATGCTGTTAAAAAAGAACTTGTAAAGGACACTCAATTCGTTTTAAATAAAGATTCTGACAACGAAGAACAAAGTGAAAACTCTTCTAATTACAATATTGATATCTATGAATTAAAAAATCAAACGGATATTTCTAATTTAGATGATAAATTTGTTTTTGAAATTAAGTATAATTCAGACAGATTTACAACTTTAGATTATTATGCTCTTGCCAAAAATGTTGATCCATACAAAACAGATCAACTTTTTAAAACAGCCTACAAAATCAGTAAAAACCATCCATTTTCTAAGGATAGAACTTCATACAAAGAACCTGAAGTTAGAGCGGGACCCAAAAACTATACCAGCTAAAAAACGTATTGACTTATGTTTTTTTCATCCCCTTTAAATTAATGAGTATCATACTCATAATCACACAAAAACAATCAACAAAAATAATTGTCAGGTTATACGAGAAACTATATATTTGCTCGTTTTAAAAAAAAGTCGACAATAAAATAAAGAACATGCAAAACAAAGGACTTATTAAGTTATTCGCAATCCTTTTTGGATTAGTGAGTTTATATCAATTATCATTTACGTTTTTAGCCAATAAGGTTGAAGATGATGCAGTTAGTTATGCAGAAAGTAAAGGAGCTGATACAGATGCAAGACAAAGAGCTACTTTTGAAAGAAAGTACTTAGATAGTGTTGCCAACAAAGACATCATAAACTTAGGTATTACACAATACTCTTACAATGATGTAAAAGACAAAGAAATGAATCTTGGTCTTGATTTAAAAGGTGGTATTAATGCTATTTTACAAGTATCTGTAAAAGAAGTTTTAAAAAGTTTATCTAACGATTCTAAAAACGTAGTTTTTAACCAGGCTTTAGAAGCGGCAGATGAAGCTCAAAAAAACAGTAATGCTACATACTTAGACTTATTTTTTCAAGAATTTGAAAAAGTTGCAGGAGACACTAAATTAAGTGATCCATCTATTTTTGGAACCAAAGCTTTAAGTGAGAAAATTACTTTTAATGAAGGTAATGCTACTGTTAAAGCAACATTACAAGAAGAAATTAACAGTTCTATTGGTACTGCTTTTGAAGTATTAAGAAGTAGAATTGATAAATTTGGTGTTACACAACCTAACATTCAAAGAATTGGAAATTCTGGAAGAATTCAAATTGAATTACCAGGAGCAAAAGATATTGAGCGTGTAACTAGATTAATTACTAGTAAAGCAGAATTACAATTTTGGGAAGTATATACCAATGCAGAAATTCAAAATTTCTTTTTTACAGCAAATAGTAAAGTTGCAGAAATTTTAAAAGACAACACCGTTTTAGAAAAAGCAATCGATTCTACTAAAAAAGATGATATTGATGATTTATTAGGTGAAACAAAAGATTCTACAGACGTAAATCAAAAAAACCTTTTTACGTATTTATATCCTAATGTAGCACAATCTCAACAACAAATGAGCTCTTTAGTTGCTCAGGCTAGAGTTTTAGATACTGCTACTGTAAATAGTTTATTAAAAAGAAAAGAAGTTAGAGCTTTATTACCTAACGAATTAAAATACGTTAAATTCTTATGGGACTATAAAGCCAATAAAAGTACAGACGGAACAGAATTAATAGGATTATATGCTATTAAAGGAAACCGTAACGATAGAGCTACAATTGAAGGTGATGTAATTTTAGATGCTTCTCAAGTATTTGACCAATTAAACAAACCAGAGGTTAGTATGACTATGAATAGTTCTGGTACTAAACAATGGGCTAAAATGACTACTGATAACCAAGGTAAATTTGTAGCTGTTGTTTTAGATAACTATGTATATACAGCGCCTTCTGTAAACACACCTATTACTGGTGGTAGAACTTCTATTTCTGGTGGAAGTATGACAATTTCTGAAGCAGAAGATATTGCTACCGTTTTAAAAGCTGGTAAATTACCTGCAGCTGCAAGAATTATTCAAGCAGAGGTTGTAGGACCATCTTTAGGTCAAGAATCTATAGATCACAGTATTCAGTCATTTGGTTTGGCTATTTTCTTAGTATTAGTTTGGATGATTTTATACTACGGTAAAGCTGGTTTATACGCAGATATTGCCTTAGCAGTAAACATCTTATTTATTTTCGGAATATTAGCTTCTTTCAACGCAGTATTAACATTACCTGGTATTGCTGGTATTATCTTAACCATTGGTATGTCTGTTGATGCAAACGTTATTATCTTTGAGAGGATTAAAGAAAGTTTGTCTATTAAAAAAGGATTAAAACAATCTGTAGAAGAAGGTTTCTCTATTAAAGGAGCTTTATCTGCAATTATAGATGCAAATATTACTACTCTTTTAACAGGTGTAATTTTATATGTTTTTGGTACAGGACCAATTAAAGGTTTTGCCTTAACATTAATGATTGGTATTGCTACTTCTTTATTTACAGCTGTATTTATTACACGTTTATTAATTGACAGAGCTGTTGATAAAGGTGGTAACTTAACATTTAACACTTCTATCTCTAAAGGATGGTTCCAAAACATAAATGTAGAGTTCTTAAAGAAACGTAAAATTGCATACTTCATTTCTGGTGCTGTAATTCTTGCCGGAATTATTTCTATATTCTCTATCGGATTAAAACAAGGTGTCGATTTTAAAGGAGGACGTTCTTATGTTGTTCGTTTCGACCAAACAATGAACGCAACGGAAGTTGCATCTACCTTAAAAGACGCTTTTGGTACTGCTCCAGAAGTAAAAACATATGGTTCTGATCATCAATTAAAAATAACAACGGTTTATAAAATTGACGAAGAAGGACAAGATGTAGATGACCAAGTTCAAAATGCATTATTTACAGGATTAAAATCTTATTTAGGAAACACTTCTTACGAAGACTTTAAACCAGGTTTTGAAAAAGAAGGTTCTGGTGTAATGAGCTACATGAAAGTAGAACCAACCATTGCAGATGATATTAAAACATCAGCATTGTATGCCGTTCTAGGATCTTTATTAGTAGTTTTCTTATACATATTATTACGTTTTAGAAAGGTATCTTTCTCTATTGGTGCTGTAGTTGCAGTTTTCCATGATGTTTTAATTGTATTAGGTGTATTCTCTATTACTTACAACTTTATGCCTTTTGATATGGAAGTTGGACAATCTTTTATTGCAGCAATTCTAACGGTGGTCGGTTACTCCCTAAATGATACGGTGGTAATTTTTGATAGAATTAGAGAATTTACTGGTACACATCCTAACTGGAAATATAGTGAGGTTGTAGACAAAGCATTAAGCTCTACATTAGGTAGAACCATAAACACTTCTTTAACAACATTATTAGTAATGTTAGCAATCTTCTTATTTGGAGGAGATTCTATTAAAGGATTTATGTTCGCATTAATTGTTGGTGTAGTAGTTGGTACATATTCATCATTATTTGTGGCAACACCAGTAATGTTTGATACTTCTAAAAAAGAAGAAAAAAATAATTAAAATTATTTTAAGATATATTAAAACCGTTTTTAATTTGTAACTATCAGATTAAAAACGGTTTTTTCATTCAACATATAGTTATTAAATTTGCAATCCAATGAGTATTATTAAACTTCAAGACTTACACTTTAAACCTTATATAGATGAGGAAGAAATTGCTGCTATTGTAAAATATTTAGCAATACAAGTAAAAGCAGATTTGCCTAAAGGCGAAATTCCTCTTTTTGTAGGAATCTTAAATGGTTGCTTTCTATTTGCTGCAGATTTTATTAGAGAATTTAACGGAAACTGTGAGGTTTCATTTGTAAAATTAGCTTCCTATAACGGAACCTCATCTACAGATAACGTAAAAGAGCTAGTTGGTATTAATGAAGACTTAACAGGAAGAACTGTAATTATATTAGAAGATATTATAGATACCGGAAATACACTTCAAGAAATTTATAATATCTTTAGAGATAAAAATGTAAAACAACTAAAAGTTGTAACGTTATTTTTTAAACCAGACGTATTTAAAAAAGAATTACCAATAGATTATATCGGAAAAAGTATTGAAGATAAATTTATTGTTGGTTACGGATTAGATTACAATGGTTTGGGTAGAAATTACCCAGCAATTTATCAATTATCAACACAACCCAAAATGAAAAACATCGTATTATTTGGCCCTCCAGGAGCAGGAAAAGGAACACAAGCAGAATTTTTAAAAGACATGTACAACTTGGTACATATCTCTACAGGAGATGTATTCCGTTTTAATATTAAAAACCAAACAGAATTAGGGTTATTAGCTAAAAAATATATGGATGAAGGAGATTTAGTTCCGGATGAAGTAACTATTAATATGCTAAAAGCAGAAGTAGAAAAAAATGCAGATGCTAATGGTTTTATTTTTGATGGTTTTCCTAGAACAGAGTCTCAAGCAAAAGCTTTAGATACTTTTTTAGCTGAAAAAGGAGAACAAATAAACGGTATGGTTGCTTTAGAAGTGCCAGAAGATGCTTTGGTAACTCGTTTATTAGAAAGAGGAAAAACAAGTGGTAGAACAGACGATACTGATGAAAGTAAAATTAGAAATCGTTTTAACGAATACAATACAAAAACAGCTATTTTAAAGGATTATTTTGACGCTCAAGATAAATACTACGGAATTAACGGTGTAGGTTCTATTGATGAAATTACACAACGTATTGCTAAAGTATTTGATACTTTATAAACCGTTTAACTGTTAAATTGTGTAAAAGTTTAATAGGTAAACTAAAATTAATTACACGCTTAAACAACAATTATGACTGAAGGAAATTTTGTCGATTACATAAAAATCTATGCTTCTTCTGGTAAAGGAGGCCAAGGTTCTATGCACTTGCATAGAGAGAAGTATATTACCAAAGGTGGACCCGATGGTGGAGATGGTGGACGTGGAGGACACATTATTTTACGCGGTGATAAAAATATGTGGACCTTGTTTCACTTAAAGTTTAAACGTCATTTTAGAGCAGCAAGTGGTGGTGGCGGAAGCGCTAGTAGAAGTTCTGGTGCAGATGCAGAAGATATTTATATTGATGTTCCTTTAGGGACTATTATAAAAGATGCAGATACAGATGAAGTAATTGTTGAAGTTACAGAACACCAAAAAGAAATAATTTTATTACGTGGAGGAAAAGGAGGTCTAGGAAACTGGAACTTTAAATCATCTACCAATCAAACACCAAGATACGCACAACCTGGTATGGATGGTTTTGATGGTTGGTTTAGAATGGAGTTAAAGTTATTAGCAGATGTTGGTTTAGTTGGTTTCCCAAATGCTGGAAAATCTACTTTATTATCTGTTTTGACTTCTGCAAAACCAAAAATTGCAGATTATGCATTTACAACGCTAAAACCTAACTTAGGAATTGTAGAACATAGAAATCATCAAACATTTGTAATTGCAGATATTCCTGGAATTATAGAAGGTGCTGCAGAAGGAAAAGGTTTAGGACATCGTTTTTTACGTCATATAGAACGTAATTCTGCTTTGTTATTCTTAGTTCCTGCAGATAGTGATGATATTAATAAAGAATACGAAATTCTTTTAAATGAGCTTAAAAAACACAATCCAGAATTATTAGACAAAGACAGGTTACTGGCTATTTCTAAAACGGATATGTTAGATGAAGAATTAAAGGCAGAAATAAAAGCAGATTTACCTAAAGGTGTAGAAACCATCTTTATATCATCTGTAGCTGAAATAGGTTTACAAGAATTAAAAGATAAACTTTGGGCAATGTTAAACCAAACAGTGTCATAGTAAAAATTCTTTTTTAAGAAGTTAAACTTAGAATCTACCTATAGATTAAAAGGTTATAATTTATGCATTTAGCATTAATTATAACCTTTTTTTTTCATGGTAAAATTAAAAAAGAATAATAGATTACTTAATACTTACAGAAACCAAAAAGAACCTTTTTAAATTTAAAAAGGTTCTTTTTTATTACTTGAAAAAAATTGGGGAAACTAAATATTTAAAAATCATACCACTGAGCAAGCATTGTAGTGTCATCAACAGGAATTAGACCTAATGTATTTTGATTTGCATTTAAATTTTCTTTTTTCTGTATATAAAAACCACTATCTCTAAATAAGAACTCTAACAATGGCAATGCTCCGCTTCTTCTACTGGTATTAACAGGTACTGTTTCTAAAAGTTTGACTATTTTATTACCAATAGCTGTTTCTGTAATAGTATATGTACAAGGAAATCTCAAAGAGAATTCTTTAGCCCCAGAAAAATAATAAATGTGTACATAAGGAGCTGTATCTAAATTCCGAATATAAACTCTAGAGATTCTACGCCCAGACTGAGTATCTATAAAATGTTGTACAAAATCATTAAAGAAATTTACAAAAGGCTCACTAGATTGGTCTATAGATGTAAAGTCACTATTTGTTCTTAAAACTCTAATACTATTGTTACCACTCGGCTCATTTCCAAAATCATAAAAAGGTAATAAAAAATTTAATTCATCAGCATAATTTAAAGTCATTTTAACACCATCAAACTCAGCTACAAACTCATCATTATCTACACTATAAATAAACTCATTTAAAATTACATTATCTATTTCTATTGCAGGACTAACAATAAAACCAGTAGGTGTAGGTGCAATACCAAATTTAAAATCTGTAATTGTAGCATCTTTACTTATTGCTGTAACCGTAGCAAATCTTCTAGCATCATTAAGAGAAAAACCATATAAAGTAGTTTTACCTCCGCTTTCTAAAGTTAAATTTCTAAAAACAGATTTTAATGGATCTTTTGGAATATATGTTTCTAACATTGTCTTATTTAAACTTGTTAAACTAGCCCAATCTTCTTTAGACGCTTTAGAGAAACGGATGATAATATCTCTGTCTCTATTAGATTTAAAAAGAATATCTTCTCCGTCTGTTTTAAAGTATAAAAACTCAAAACTACCTTTATATCCCTGTCCTCTAAGATCATCATCAGGATAATTATTTGAATCTGATAGCTCATGAATTACATTTTTTGTTGTAAAAGTAAGCTTAATGGTAGACCCCAATGTAATATCATACAAACTAGCTGTAGAAACGTCTGGTGTTCCAAAATCAGAATCCATAATAACTTCTGAATCACTTATAAAATCAAATAAAAAAGTAAAACCACCTAGTTCTGTATCATCTGTAAAATAAGTTGTTTTCCAACCATTTTCTGAGCTTTGTAGAGATGTTTTTAACTCGGATATGCTCTTTTCAATTCTAACTGTTGGTACATCTTCAAACAACAGTTCTGGATCACTATTATCTTGACAGCTGTTAAACACTACAAGACAAAAAGCTAAAATTAATTGGTATTTATTTATTTTAAATTTTTTCATGTTCTTTGTTTTATTTAATTGCTTCTAAAATATTATCTGTAGCTAATTGCTGTAACTCATATAAATCTATATCAAAAGATTTCTTAAAATATTCTGCCACAATTGCTTCTTTTGCTTTTATAAGAGCAATAGCATTTTCTGCTTGTGGAGTTGCTGTAATTGTTGCTCCTTGGGTTGCAGCATCTATTTCTGCTTGTGTAGCATCAGAATCTAAATTAGACAAGGCAGTAGAAACTGCATTACTTATAATTTTAGCTTTAATATTATCTAAAATTTGCTGATACTCTGCTGCATTGTTCGTAAGAATGGTTTCTACCATTTCTGCGAAATCTTCTCCTTCATTTAATCTTGCATAATCTGTTATAAAACCAAGACTATTAGCTATATCAAAACGCTCTTCTTCATTAGCTGGATTAAACCATTGTGCTGTATAACCACTAGGTGTAATTTGTTTAAAAGCCTCTTCATCATAACGAACTTGTTGATTTAAAATGTGTGTATATTCATGCTGAATTGTTTGTATAAACCTTGTTACTTGACTCTTATTTTTAACATCTATTAAATCTGTTTCAAACAACACAATATTCTTTCCACCTTCTGCAAAACCTAAAGTTCTAGTTCCACTAGGATTTAGATTTGTACCACCTACCAATACCATTTCTCTTGGTGCAATTATTTTTACAAAATCTTCTCCTCCTAATTCTGTATAAGTATCAATCCAAACTTTTTTAACAACTTTCATAATAGGCACCACTTTCTTTAAAGTAGGAGGAAATAAATACCTATCTAAATCTACTCTACCTTCATCCCATTGATAGTTTACATCAATATTATATGGATTGGTAATATTTTCTCTTAACCACAGATCTGTAGAATTTAAATCTGGTGTTTCTGTGTTTAAGTTACTTTCTGTTAACTTATCATTATCTTGAGTACATGCTGAAATAATTCCGAAAATTAAAACTGCTACATATATATATATCTTTTTCATAATTATCTAGGATTTGGAGTTAGTCCGAAGTTTATTGCAGATTCTGGAACTTGTAATTGTCTTCTTAAATCATCTTTAGGCAATTCTACATCTATATCATCTTTTCTATAATATCTTTTAATAGCAATGTTAAATCTTCTTACATCAAACCATCTTACCCCTTCGTGATAAAATTCTTTTTGTCTGAATTTTAAAATAGCATTGATAAAAGAAATTTGTTTATCATCTTTAAACGTATAAAACGGTGTTAATTCATCTGGAGTTACTGGAAACAAATTAATTACCATTTCTTCCGTTAAAACATCTGTACCACTGTTATAACCTTCTGTTTTCTTTGATAAAAAAACATTTAAATCTTTTAAACAGTTGGCATAATCTTCTTGCATTGCATAAGCTTCTGCTCTATTTAAAAGAGCTTCATCATTACCAAATAACACCAAACCAGTATACCCTCTACCGGTTCCTGCAGATTGATTTGTTACTTTAAAATACTCATCAAACTTAGGGTTATTAAAACCTTCACTAGAACCAAAAATATCATAAGCCCAACCTTTACCAAAAGGATTATCTGCCTGAAAAATTGCATCAGAATTTATATTTGACAAACCATAATTGGTTCTCCAAAAATTTCTTCCCCACCACGATGATGTAGAACTAATAAGGATGTTAGAATCTTCTAAAGAACTACTGTACTGAAGCGCTCTCTGTGAATACGATAAATTTTGATATGCAAGTAAATCTCTTATTTGCGCTTGCGGATTGGTTAAAATTTTGTTGGTGTAAGAAATAACCTCATCCCATGCACCTTTGTATTGATAAAACCTAGCAGCAAAAGCATTTGCTGCTGCTTTAGAAAAATGGAATTTGGCATTTTTTTCTCTGTCTTCTATTAAATCGATACCTTCTAATAGATCTTTTTCTATAAAATCATATACTTCTGCAACCGTATTTCTTGTATAACTTTGTATTAAAGCCGTTTCTGGTTCTGTTACATAAGGCACCCCTAAATCTGATTCTGAAGTAGCAGGATTATAATGTTTACCCCAAAAATTAACCAACATAAAATGTGCATATGCTCTTGCTATTAAGGCTTCTCCTTTTTGTGCATCTAAATTAAATTGCCCTCCTAATTCTTCTATAGAAGCTAACGCTTGATTAGCTTGTGCAATTGCTTCGTATGAGTTAGACCAAAAAAATGTAGGTGAATCTTGGTCTTCTGCCAAACTAGTTTCCCAAGTAAACATTTGCTCTCCAAGTAAAACATTTATGTAACTTCTTATATTTGATCTAGAAGTAGCATTATCTGACATTATTTCTGCCATTAACTGATAGTTTCCTTCTGAATAGGCTCCAGTAACTAAGGCGCTTATTTTTTCTGGAGAATCTATTTCTGCTCTATTATCTGGTAATTCAGATAAATAATCATCACAACTAATTAATAAGAATAAAGATATAATTGTGGTTATTTTTAAAATATTTTTCTGTATTTTTTTCATTGTAATATATTTTATAGTCCAATATTTAAAGACATTGTAAATTGTCTAGTTATAGGTAAAGCAACACCACCTGTGCCATAAAATTCTGGATCTTGTCCGTTTAATCTATCATCCGAATACAATAAAAACAAGTTGGTACCTTGTAATTTTAATTTTAAATGAGAAAGACTTAATTTATCTAATACATCTTTATTAAAACTGTACCCTAAAGAGATGCTTTTCATTCTTAAAAAGTCTCCATTAGCTACTCTTGCATCGGAAAAATTATAAGCGTTGTAGGCTCTAGACAAATCGCTACTGTTATAAATATTATTATCTCTAACATCTATAACTTTAGGAATATTGGTAATGTTTTCATCTCCAGGTAAAACCCATCTATTAATACTACTTTTTGTAAATACATTTGTACCAGAATAAAAGTTATCTAACGCAGGGTTTAACCTTACAACATTACCTCCAGAACCTGTGATTAGCATATTCAAATCCCAATTTTTATATTTAAATGAATTAGAAAAACCACCCGCTATATTTGGCAACACAGAACCGTTGTACACTAAATAATCTGTAATATTAGAACTGTCTTGAAAATCTACATCGGTAACTGGATTATCTCCTTCTGGTAAAATAAATGTTGGTATACCGTCTGAATTTAATCCATCAAACTGAAAAGAGAATAAAGAATTGTTTGGATACCCTTCTAATTTTCCTCCTTGAAGTCCAACAACATCAATTACTCTTGGTTTGTTCTGTAATTTCGTTATTTCTTGATCGAAAAAAGAGAAGTTTAAAGAAGTTGTCCAACTAAAATTATCTGTCTTTACGTTGGTTGATGTTAAAGCAAACTCGATTCCTTTTTGAGTGGTATCAGAATTATTTCCTGTTTTAAAAAATTCTCCTCCAATACCAGAAGTTCTCACAAAATCTATATTATCAAAAATATCTCTTTGGTAGACATCTGCTGTAAATTGAATTCTATTATTAAATAAACCTAAATCTACACCAATGTTTAATTCGTGTTGTTTTTCCCACGTTAATTCAGAATTTTCTAAATCTTGAATATCTAAATACGTTTCTCTTTCAGATGGCGTTAATCTATCTGTAATTTCACTTCTAAAAATTGCCAAAGAATTGGTAGCAGGACCAGGTGAAGCACTTAAACCATAAGACGCTCTAAATTGTAGGTTATTAATAACATCAGATTTTTGTATAAAGTTTTCTTCACTTGCATTCCATTTAGCACTAACAGTACCTGTAGGCAACCATCTAGATTTAGAACTTCTACCTTGTCTGTTAGAACCATCATACCTTCCTGTTAAAGAAAAAACATATTTATCATTATACGTATAAGTAGTTCTACCAAAGAAAGCAACCGTTCTTTCTCTTTCTCTACCCAACCCAAAATAGTTTCCTCCTTCTGCAACTACTTTTTCTAATAATCTAGCATCTGTAAATGGTACAAAACCGTTTTCATATTGTAAACCATAACCCGTAAAATTCTCGTTATTTCTATCTACATATCTTAATTCTTGACCTAATAAAGCATTAAAGTTATGTTTTTGATTAAAATCTTTCTTTAATTGAAAACTATTTCTAACATAATAAGAAGTTAAACTGTTATCGAATTTACGGTACAAACCACCCTCTGGAAAAACAGAAATAGGTATCGCATCTGGATTATTTGGGTCTGTATATAAAAAGATATTTGCATTTGCTATTACAGTGGTTTCGTCTGCATTATAGGCTCTAACAACATTAGAGTTTTCTCTAATTTGATGTTCTCTAACACTATTTACATATCTTGCAGATGCATTTAAATCGTACGTAATATTATCAGAAATCTTATAAGATGCATCTAATTGAAAACGAATATCTTTTACATCTAAATCTAATGTATTGTTTTCTAATTCTTCTAAAATATTAAAATCAGCCCAATTATTGGTGTAATATTCTAAATTGCCATCGTTATCTCTTGGTCTTAACGCTCTAGAAGTATTTAATGCGTAACTAAACGGATTGATATCAAAATCTCTACTAAACTGACCGTCTACAACATTTGCTTCTCTATTAAAAGAACCTGGTGCTTTTTGTTTTCTAACAGATGCAACTGTAGCAATTGAAATATTAAACTTATCTGAAAAGTAAAATGTATTCTTTAAGTTCGTTGTAATTCTAGATACTTTATCTGCAACAGACCAACCTGGGTCGTGTAAAAAACCAATAGATGCATAAAAAGAATTATTTTCTCCACCTCCTGTAAAGTTTAGCGTGTGGTTTTGCATTAAAGACTGTCTAAACAATTTTTTAAACCAATTGGTATTTGCTAATTCATAATCCTTTAAAAAAGCACTTCTACCTTCTGCTGTATTTGGCACCCCAAAACCTCCATTAGAATAGCTGTTAATTTTCTTTTCTAAAATACCATAAACTCCAGAAAATCTAGAATTACCAACATCTGGTAACCTTAAATACCCCTGACTTCTTAAACCTTCTAAAATACCAATAGTCTCTTTAGAGTCTAAAATATCGTATTGAGAATACGATGGAATATCTCTTACTGTTTGCTCTAAAGTATAACTTACTTTTAAAGGGCTCTCTCTTTTACCACTTTTAGTAGTTATAACTACAACTCCGTTTCTTGCTCTTGCACCATAGATAGAAGTTGCCGAAGCATCTTTTAAAATATCTATTTTTTCTATATCCGTAGCATTTACACCTGCTATAGAAGAACTAATTAAAGTAGAAGCATCACCAGAAGTTAAGGCATCTAAATCTTGCTCTACAATATCTTCTTGCACCACACCATCTATAACGTACAATGGGTTATTGTTACCAAATACAGAAGAAGAACCTCTAATAGTTATCTGTGGCGCCGCACCAAAAGTTCCGGTAATGTTTTGTACAATAACTCCGGCTACTTTACCTTCTAACATTCTACTTACATCATTAATACCATCAATTTTTAAATCTGCTGCTTTAATGGTTGTTGCTGCTCCAGTAAAACTTTTCTTGTTAATTTTATCGTAACCTGTTGTGATTACAATTCCTGCTAAGTTTTCTGATGATTCTTGTAAGACTACCTTTATAACAAACAAACTACCAACTACAACTTCTTTAGATTCGAAACCTAATGATTGAAAAACCAATATATCTCCTTTAGAAGCTGGTATAGAAAACGCTCCATTAAAATCTGTAGCTGTACCAACTCCTGTTCCCTTTACACGAACAGATGCCCCCATTACAGGCATGTCTTTTTCATCAACTAAAACACCTGTAACTTTTTGTTGCACCGGTTTTTTCTTTAATAATATTGAGCCATTATTATTAAATTGATAAATAACATTACTTGCTTCTAAACTTTTATCTAAAAGATCTTTTACAATGATAATCCCCTTGTGTAAACTAACTTTTGGAAGTTTTTTGAAAATACTATTTTCGTAAACAAATGTATAATCTGTTTGCTTTTTAATTAAGTCAAAAACTTCCTCTACAGATATGGTTTTATCTGTGTCTATTTTAATTTTTGCGTTTTGAGAAACTCCCTCGCTGGGCACAAATGCAAACGAGATTGCGCAGAATAGGTATATGAACGTTTTCATAATAGTTGTTAATAGCTTTTTTCGAAACAGAAAAAAGTCTCCAATAAATTTAATTTCCATAAATTTGTTAAGTGTTTAATTATTAATAAGCATGAACCTAAGGAATTGTGGTTTTAATATTGTGAGAGATAGGTAAACCACGTTCCTTTTTATTTTCTAAATTTAATTTTTGTATTCTTTATTTCATAAGTAATATCTGTTGTATTTATAATTGCATCTAAGACAAATTTTATATCTTGTTTTTTACTTAAAACTCCATTAAATCTTAAATCTTTTATTTTTTCATCTTCAAAAGAGATATCAACATCATAACACCTAGAAAGTATTTTTGTAATTTCTAACAAAGAAGTATTGTCAAAACTAAAATAACCCTTTACCCAAGAAATTTTTTCTTTAGCATCTACCTCTCTCTTTTTCATTTCTAATGTTAAAACATTTAAAATGGTCTCTTCATTAGGTTCTAAATACATTTTTACTTTTTCGTTATTTTCAACCAAAACTTTACCTTCTAATAAGGTTGTTGTTATTAGATGATCTTCCGGATAAGCTTTTACATTAAAATGGGTACCTAAAACAGATACTTTCTGTAAAGAATTTAAAACACTAAAGCCATCTCCAGAATTAATTTTGCTTGGTGAAACTTCAAAATAAGCTTCTCCATAAATTAACTCTACAGTTCTTGGCTGTCCTTTTATAAAGCTTACCGGATATTTAAGCTTAGATTCTGAATTTAACCACACTTTAGTTCCATCTGCCAAGGTTAAAGAAAATTCTCCTCCTTTTTTGGTTGTTAGATAGTTGTAGATAATTTTAGGTTGCGTTGCAACTTCTTCTAATTGCTTTGTAGAGTGCTTTTTATATGCAATACTTTTATCTTCACTTTTAAAAAGAGCGTTTTCTATTTTATGATCTTTAGAAAGAAGTATTTCCTCACCATCTTCTAAAGTTAGTATTGCTTTATTACTATAACCTGTAGGAGTACTTATTTCTGAAGTGTTTACTTTTTTATTTAGTGGGTTAAATAAATAAGATATTGAAAACAATAATGCAATTGAAGCTGCTGCTGCATAATATTTCCAAGTGGTATTTTTTGTAATTTTTACTTTACCCTTTATTGCATTCCAATTCTTTTCTTTATCAAAAAGGTATTTTTCAGAATTCTTGTTTTCTAGTACACTTTTAAAATACGCTCTATGTTTTTCAGATTCTGAATACCATTTATTAAATTCTACGTTTTCTTCTTCAGAAAGCGTATTGTTTATCTTTTTTATTATTAAGAAAAATTCCATTTTAAAAATGTCTTTTTTTAAGTGTAATTATAATTTGTAATTAAATACTATACACTAAAGACAACGTAAAACTAAAAAAGGGTGACAAAAAAATCAATAAATTTTAAAAAAAATTCAAATTAAACCAACATCAAAGCAAAAACATTGATAAATATTAACCAAAAAAGCAAAATCACTAAAGAATCATTAATCCTAATTTTAACTCTTTTCAACTGTGTTTTAACCGTATTTAAAGAAATATTTAGTTCTTCTGCAATTTCATTATACTTGTAATCTTCTATAAATTTTAATTTAAAAATTTTTTGCATTTTTAAAGGCATCTCATCAACAATTGCTAAAACCTTTAAATAAAGAGTATTGTTATCTTCTGTAAAATTAGGTAATTCTACACGGTCTATTAAAGATCTACTATACTCAATGTAATCTTGGTTATCTGTAATTTTTATAGATTTTAAATGATTAAGGCATCTATTTTTAACCATTACAAATAAGTAAGCTTTAAATGATGTTTTTATTTCTATTTTTTCTGAATGTTCCCAAACATAAACAAACACTTCTTGTACAATATCTTCACTAACTAAAAAATCTGATACATATCTATTAGCAAAAATTACTAAATCTTGAAAAAATAAATCATAACATTTTTTAAAAGCAACGGTATCTTTCTTTTTTATTTGCGCTATTAAAAGATGGTTATTCATAAAAAATATACTAATTAGCTTTTTTCTAAAAATACTTTTGTCCTATAAAACAAGCTTGTATTCTTATTTTAAAGGACAAAGAAGGTTATAAGTATTTTTGTTAGCCGTAAATATAAAACATTAAATATAAATTAATTTAATGTTACTATAATTCTCATTTTTAAAGAAGATTATTACGAAACCGTTACATTTAATGCATCAAAATAACTTAAAAAGTAAATTATACACAGAAAAAAAAGCATTTCTACAAAAAAACACTAACCTTAAAATAGCCTTATTATCCGGTTTAAAAAAATTATAAAGAGTAAATTAATAAATTGGCCAAATAAACTTTTTTTATTCTTTTAATTGAATTCTAATGGGCAACCTATATTTTGTAGTAACGGGGATACCTCTTTTGTTTGCAGGATAAATTTTGGGCAATTTATCTACACACGCCTTAAGTAAACTATCTAGTTTGGGCAATTCTCTTTTTATGGTATCTGAAGACTGAATAGCACCTAACAAAAAAATTCCTTCTGCATTTATAACTAAATCAACATAAATAATTTCATCAATAGAGTCCTTAATAGACAATGAATTTTTTTGCAACTCCGCTCCTATTTTCTGATGAATGGTTGTTCTAAAACAATCCATTTTTTCTTGTTTATCAATAATAGCATCACAAACCTTAAAAGATGGAAAAGTATCTACAGAAGAAAAATCTACAATCGTATCTAAATCGGATGTATTTTTATCCTTTGGAGGGCAAAATAAATCACACGAAGTGATAAAAACCAACATTATTAAAAAAGATAAACCCCTTAAAAACATACTTATATTTAGAGTGTGAATTTACTAAATTTTGTTGACTTGTACTTTAAACTTTTTAAGCCTTAAAAAAAAGCCAATTTTAGGTATAAAAACAACTTATATTTAAAAATGAAAAAGCCGAAGCTTACACCTCGACTTTAACTATTTCAAATAATTATTACACTTAATTTTTCCTTTTCATAGATGTATTAATTTACTATTATTGAAACCGGAATTGAATATTTTACCCCCACTCTTTTACCTTCATGTTCACCAGGAATCATTTTAGGCAACGAATTCATTACCGCAATAACTTCTTCCTTAAGATCTTTATGTGGTGCTCTTACATTTACATCTACTACATTTCCTTCTTTATCAATTTTAAAACCTATAAAAATCCTTTTCTTCCCTGCTTTTAAACCCAATTGATTTGGTAAATCTGCATTAAAATTTCTTGTAAAATGTTTTCTAACCATTATAGAAAAACAATCTTTATCACCTGATTCACAACCTGGAAAAGTTGGTACTTTATCTATAGCCATAAATGAAACTTCTTCCGTTTCTACCAATTGTTCTTCACTATTTCTTGGCATTTTAGAAAAATCAAGAATGGTTGCTAAAGTTTTTCTTCCATTTTTCTTTTTATAAATCTTATGTTTATACATGGAAGAATATTTTTCATTCTTTACAGAATTAAATCTATTCGCAATCTTATCATATTCCTCTTTTTCTTCAACAGTTAGATCACTCAGACTAACTTCTACTCCTTCAGGAATTCCAGATCCAAAATAAGAATCTAAATAAGTTTCATTTTTACCCTTAGTAGCAGTTACACCATCCTTCATTTCAAAATATCTAGTTTGCAACTCTTTTTTTGCAACAACATCTTCCTTTACTTCATTTTCTACACAAGAAGTGTAAAATAACATACTCGCCAATACCGGAATTAACACCAAATACTTTAACTGATTCATTTTTTTTGATTGTGTTTTTTTCATCATAATAATTCTTTTTTTAATTAAGTTTTTTTTATAAAATTGATTGACAAACGCTATGTTTTCAACTTGAAAAAAGTTGGATAGTAAATTATTGATATACATTTCTTTTGTGGCTGATTTTACTGCGACTTCGTCAGAAATATATTCATGTAATAGTGTTATTCTCTTTTGATACATAAAAATCATTGGGTTAAACCACATTATGATTTTTAAAAATTCGAAGAATATTAAATCTAAAGAATGCTTTTGTTTACTGTGCACCAATTCATGTGCTATAATTTGTGCTTGTTGAGATTCTGGAATTTCTTTTCCCAAAAAGATAAAGTTGAAAAATGAAAATGCTTTGGTTTGATTCGGTATTAAAACTATAGTGTAATCAGCTTTTTTTACAACTTCGCTTCTTCTAATTAGGTTTGTTATTTTAAACAGTTTTACTAAAAAAAGCATCAAAAAAAGACTGAATCCAAACCAAAATAAAAGGTGTACATAATTTATAGATTGATACAAACTCGTTTCTTGAATAACATCCTGAATTACTTTTTCTGGTGATAAAACAATTTCTGGTAAATAAATAATAAACTCTTCTGGAACCGCTTTTTGAAACGTAGGAATTTTAATAAAGGGTAAAATAAAAGATACAATTGGTGTACTAATTAAATACCATCTGTTTTTTGTAAAAAAGGTTTCTTTACTTAGAAAGAAATCATAAATAGCCAAAAACAATACTTGAAATAATATGACTTGTAGAATATAATTTATCATCGCTTTTTTATTTTTAAATGTTCTCGATACAATTTTAACAAAAGTCAAAATCACTCGAACTGACAGGAACTGAAAACTGAGACTGCCAACTTATTACTGAATTACTGCTTACTTATTTTCCTTTTTCTGTCATTTCGAATGAGTCTTTTTAGACGATTGAGAAATCTAAAATGAGATTCCTCTTCGTATCTCATCGGAATGACAGGTTTTGTAAACTGCAAACTGTGACGAAATACCGCCAACTGAAGACTGAATTACTGCCTACTCTTTCTTATTCACTTCTTTTAAAATAGCTTCTAGTTCCGCAACATCCATTTTATTTTCTTTCACAAAAAAGGAAACCATACTTTTAAAAGAACCATCAAAATAACCGTTCATTAATTTGTGTAAACTCTGGTTGCTATATGCTTCTTTTTCTATTATTGGGTAATAAATAAAACCTCTCCCTACAGGTTTATGACCAACAAATTCTTTGGTTTCTAAAATTCTAACAATGGTAGAAACGGTATTATATGCAGGTTTTGGTTCAGGTAATTTATCTATCACTTCTTTTACAGATGCTTCTTGTAAATCCCATAAGACTTGCATAATCTGCTCTTCTGCTTTTGTTAATTGTTTGCTCATAATTATAACTAAGTTTTTAGTTCAATAATGCAAATATAACTAAATATTTAGTTTGAACTAATTTTTTAGTTAATAATGTTTGTAACATAAGTTAACTATAATCGTCTTATAATTAGAAAACTGTAGATGTCTATTGACTTTAAACCTGTATAATTATTAAAATTTTTATGGATATATTTTTATTACTATTAGGATTCCTTTTTGTTTGCTTAGGCATTATTGGGGCTTTTTTACCCGTTTTACCCGGACCTTTAACAAGTTGGGTAGGCTTACTTTTATTACATTCCACTAAAATAATTCCGATGGATTGGACTTTTTTAGGAATTACTTTAGCCGTTGCCATTCTAATTTGGATTCTCGATTACTTTATACCCGGAATGGGCACAAAACGTTTTGGCGGCACCAAATATGGAGTTTATGGCACTACAATTGGTTTATTTGTCGGTTTGTTCTCTCCTATTCCATTCGGAATGTTAATTGGTGCTTTTTTGGGTGCCTTTATAGGAGAATTACTTTATGATAGTAAAGACACAAACCGAGCTTTAAAAGCTTCTTTTGGAGCGTTTCTTGGTTTTTTAGCTTCAGCTACTATTAAGTTTTCTATAGCCGCAATCTATTTTGTGTTATTTATAATTCAGTTTTGGGAGTTTAAAGAAGCATTTTTTTAAATACTATTTTTATTCTCAATAATTCATGAGAAGCGTCATTACGAGGAGGAACGACGAAGTAATCTGTTTATTAAAATTACCGTTTTCTATATTTAGAGATTGCTTCATTCTTCGCAATTACGATACAATTCCTTATCTATTATTACATATAATTTAAAGATTAATATAAGTCTGCAAAAAAGTCTAGCCAAGATTAACTCCAATTTAATATTTTTTTGAGTCGTTGAATGCTTCGCATTTAAAGTGGCATCCTTTTTATACCTTTTTTAAAATTGTCATTGCGAGGCACGAAGCAATCTGCTAATCAAAAAGAGATTGCTACAGTTTACAAAAAAGTAAACTTCGCAATGGTAGCATAAAAGATATAGCCTTTCAACTTCGCTCAATATAAATTCCAAGTTGGAAATAGCTATTAAAAAAAACAGCGTTTAAAAGAGAAATTGGTAATTTATACAAAAAAACGTGCTTTCTGTTCACAAAAAGGCATAAAAAAAAGCGTCCCGTTTCAGGGAAGCTTTCCATTGGTTAACAAAACCACGACGCTTTTACTAAAGCGCCAAAACAACACAACTAATGCTGCCCTAACAAAAAGCAGCCGACAAATATACGATGTTTTTAAATATTCTCAAATAAAGATGTTGTTTTTAATTTTATTCTCAATTGTCTATTAATTCATTTGATTGTATCTTTGCAATCTTAAATAAACATCAGAAAACTAAACAGCAAATGCAATTATCAGAACAAGAAGTTGTACGTAGAGAAAAGCTCGTAAAATTACGCGCTTTAGGCATCAATCCTTATCCTGCAGATTTATATCCTATAGATTCAAATTCGGCAAAGATAAAGCAAGATTATGCTGAAGGAAAAAAGGTAATTATTGCTGGTAGACTAATGTCTATTAACATACAAGGAAAAGCTTCTTTTGCACAATTGCAAGATGGAGAAGGTAGAATACAAGTGTATTTTAACCGAGATGAAATTTGTACTGGTGAGGATAAAACGTTATACAATGATGTTTTTAAAAAATTAATAGATTTAGGTGATTTTGTAGGTATAGAAGGGGAGTTGTTTACTACTAAAGTAGGTGAAAAAACAGTGCGTGTTAAGAACTTTACATTGTTAAGTAAGTCTTTAAAACCATTGCCTTTACCAAAAGTAAAAGACGGTGTTACTTATGATGCTTTTACAGATCCTGAATTACGTTACAGACAACGTTATGCAGATTTAGTGGTAAACCCACACGTAAAAGAGGTATTTATAAAAAGAACTAAATTGTTTAACGCAATGCGTTCTTTCTTTAATGATGCTGGTTATTTTGAAGTTGAAACTCCGGTTTTACAACCAATTCCTGGAGGTGCAGCAGCAAGACCTTTTATAACACATCATAACTCATTAGACATTCCATTATACATGAGAATTGCTAATGAATTGTATTTAAAAAGATTAATTGTTGGTGGTTTTGATGGTGTGTATGAATTCTCTAAAAACTTTAGAAATGAAGGAATGGACAGAACTCATAACCCTGAATTTACAGCCATGGAAATCTATGTATCATACAAAGATTACAATTGGATGATGGATTTTGCTGAGCAACTTTTAGAGCATTGTGCTATTGCTGTAAACGGAACTTCTGAAGCTAATTTTGGTGAACACAAAATAGACTTTAAAGCGCCTTATGCAAGAGTAACAATGGCAGATTCTATTAAACATTTTACTGGTTTTGATATTACTGGTAAAACAGAAGCTGAAATTAGAGAAGCTGCTAAAGGCATGAATATTCCTGTGGATGAAACAATGGGAAAAGGAAAATTAATTGATGAGATTTTTGGTGAGAAATGTGAAGGAAACTACATTCAGCCAACTTTTATTACCGATTATCCTAAAGAAATGTCTCCGCTTTGTAAAGAACATAGAGACAACCCAGAGTTAACAGAGCGTTTTGAGTTAATGGTTTGTGGTAAAGAAATTGCCAATGCATATTCTGAATTAAATGACCCAATTGACCAACGTGAGCGTTTTGAGCATCAATTAAAATTAGCTCAAAAAGGAGATGATGAAGCAACTGAATTTATTGATGAAGATTTCTTAAGAGCTTTAGAATACGGTATGCCACCAACGTCTGGAATGGGAATTGGAATGGACCGTTTAATTATGTTCTTAACAAACAACCAATCGATACAAGAAGTTCTTTTCTTCCCTCAAATGAGACCAGAGAAAAAAGCGGCTGCAGTAGAATTAAATAGCGATGAAAAAGCTGTTTTAGCGATTGTTACCAAAGCAGAAAAAATAGATTTAAACGACTTAAAAGTAAAGTCTGGTTTGTCTAACAAAAAATGGGATAAAACCATTAAAGGTTTAACAAAACATAAAGTTGCAAAGGTGTCTAAAACAGATGAAGGTTTGTTTGTAGAGCTTGTGTAACAATATTATTACGAATTGTCATTCCGAAATAAGCTTTTTTTAGGCGATTGAGGAATCTCATAAATTACAAAAGGAATTACAGCAATGTAGTTCCTTTTTTTATGATGTCTTTTTATGTTGTTTCTTACATAATTTTAGAATAGGTTTGTGATTACTAAGAACATCAATAAGAATGAAGAAGTATCAAAAAATAATTGAGGACGTTTATTTAGAAGTAAAAAATACACCTCATAGTGGTAAAGTAGCCAATTATATTCCTGAATTAGCCTTTGTAGATCCTGAAAATTTTGGTGTAAATATTACAACTATTGATAAAGAATCTTTTGGTGTTGGCGATTTTAACAAAAAATTTTCGGTACAAAGTATTACTAAAATCTTATCATTAACCTTAGCGTATAAATTTGAGGGCGGAAAATTATGGGACAGAGTAGATGTAGAACCTTCTGGAAACCCGTTTAACTCCTTACTACAATTAGAAGCCGATTTAGGTAAACCTAGAAACCCTTTTATAAACGCTGGTGCAATTGTAATTTGCGATGTATTGGTAAGTCACCTTAAAAACCCAAAAGAAGACTTTTTAGACTTCTGTAAAGAAATTTCTAACATTTCTACTTTAAAATATAACGAGAAAGTAGCACTCTCAGAAAAAGGTTCTGGATATAGAAATGTGGCACTTTGCAATTTTATAAAATCTTTTGGCAACATTAAAAATGATGTAGAAGAGGTCTTAGATTTTTACTTTAATATGTGTTCTTTAGAAATGACTTGTAAAGAACTTTCTAAAACTGTACTTTTTTTAGCTGATGATCATTTTGTAACACATAAAGGAGAGCGCGTTCTTACGATGAGTCAAGCAAAAAGAATAAACGCTATTTTACTTACTTGTGGTTTTTATGATGAATCTGGCGAGTTTGCTTTTCGGGTTGGTTTACCAGGTAAAAGTGGTGTTGGTGGGGGGATTGTAGCCATTCATCCAGATGAATATTGTATTGCCGTTTGGAGTCCGAAGTTAAACATCAAAGGAAACTCTTATAAAGGAATGTTGTTTTTAGAGAAATTTACCTCTAAAACTACTTCTTCAATTTTTTAAATAAGACTTAAAAAGTTTAAAAATTCCTTTAAAATATTTATCCAGATTCTGTTGTAGGTTTCAAAAAAAAAGAGGAACTTTCTACTTTCAATCTTATATGAAATGGAACAAGCTTCTATAAAATTTTCTTCTTTTGAAGAATACCCTACAACAGATAAAAGTCTTTGGTTAGACTACTCTAAAGAAAAAACTACTTTTAAAATTTGGTCTCCTAAAGCAACTGCTGTAAAACTAAATTTATATAAAACAGGTAATGATTCTGATGCTTTTGACACTGTAGATTTAATTGAGCAAGAAAATGGTATTTGGCTAAAAACTATAGACGGAGATTTAGACGGAACCTATTATACGTATCAAACCTACATTGATGGATCTTGGTTAAATGAAACTCCCGGAATTTACGCTAAAGCAGTTGGTGTAAACGGAAACAGAGCCATGGTTTTAAATGCTGATAAAACGAACCCTAAAAATTGGGAGAAAGACAAATATGTGTTATTAGACGTGCCAAACCATGCGGTTATTTACGAACTTCATATCCGAAATATAACCATTCAAAAAGAAGCCAATTCATCCTACCCAGGTAAATATTTAGGTTTGATTGAAAAAGGCGTAAAAAGTACGCAAGATGTACCTACCGCTATAGATCATATAAAAAGATTAGGAATTACACATGTGCACTTATTACCTACTTTTGATCAATATTCTATTGATGAAACCCATTTAGAAACCCCACAATTTAATTGGGGCTACGATCCTCAAAATTACAATGTTCCAGAAGGTTCTTTTTCTACAAATCCTTTTAAAGCAGAAGTACGTATTAACGAATTTAAAACTATGGTACAGGCTTTTCATGATGCAGGTATCGGAGTTGTTTTAGATGTTGTCTATAATCATACTGGTGTAAAAGAAACCTCTAATTTTAACTTAGAAAACCCAGGTTATTATTATCGATTTAATAGTGATGGTACTTACTCTAATGCGTCGGGTTGTGGTAATGAAACTGCCTCTGAAAGAAAAATGACTCAAAAATTTATGGTTGAGTCTGTAAAATATTGGACTGAGGAATATCATTTAGATGGTTTTCGTTTCGATTTAATGGCAATTCACGACATAGAAACTATGAATTTAATTGCCAATGAAGTAAAAAAAATAAACCCCAATGCACTTATCTATGGTGAAGGTTGGGTTGGTGGTAGCTCTCCGCTACCAGAAGAAAAGCGTGCTTTAAAAAAACACATTTCGCAAATGCCACAAATTGCGGCTTTTTCTGATGATATTAGAGATGCTATAAAAGGAGCCGTTTTTGAAGATGAAAGTACAGGTTTTGTTAGTGGTGCAAAATTTACCGAAGAATCTATTAAATGCGGAATTGTAGGTGCCATAGAGCATCCACAAGTAAATTATGAATACGTAAATTATTCGAAAGCTCCTTGGGCTCAACAACCTTGGCAAGCAATTAATTATGTTTCTTGTCATGATAATTTCACCTTATTCGATAAATTAAAAATATCTAGACCAGATGCTTCTGCAGAAGAAATTAAGGCAATGCATAAATTGTCTACCGCCATTGTAATGACTTCTCAGGGCACGCCTTTTTTACACGAGGGTTCGGAAATAATGAGCACTAAAAAAGGAGATCATAATTCATACAAATCTCCTGATGCTATTAATGAAATTGATTGGAATTTAAAGATTGTAAATGCCGATGTTTTATCTTACTACAAAAACCTTATTAAATTAAGAAAACTGCATCCTGCTTTTAGAATGCCAACAGCTAAGGAGGTTCAAGACAATTTAAAATTTAAAAAAATAGACGATGGTTTGGTTTCTTATCTGCTAAAAAACAATGCAAATAATGATTCTTGGTCTAAAATATTGGTAATTTTTAACGGACAAAATCGAGATATAAATTATGAGCTAAACCAATCTTATAAAGTTGCTGTAATTAAAGATTCTTTTGATTTTGAAGGCAAAGAAAGTGTTAGCGACACTGTAACTGTTCCTGCTATTTCTATGATGGTTTTGTTTCAGAAAAAAATGAATGCCAAAGAAATATACTATAAAGAAAAACTTTTAGGTTTGGTAGAAAAACTTTTTATTGAAACTGGTGATGCTAGAAGTAGATTTATAAATTGCGAAGAAAGGTTAAAAGCTGCTTATGCTGCTTCTAAAATTGAATCTAACTCTAATGATGTTATTGCTTTTTGGGATAATCTATGGAATGATTTAAACGAAAAAGAAGCGCTTTATAATAATACCATCGAACTTAAATCTTCTTTTTTAATGACCGTTCAATCTAAAGAAAATGCTGCTTTAGAAAAATATTTGTTATTCTTTTTAAAAGAGGTATCAAGGTTAATTTATTTCTAAAGTAAAAATTTATCAATTAAAACAATTATACATCAACACAAAGCTCTAAAATAATATGATTCATTTGGATCTACCAGAAAATCAAATTCAGCAGGTTAGCAATTTTAAAGACCTTGCTTCTATTCCTTTTCAAGGACAAATAAATGCAATGTGTTGGAGTCGTAACTTAATAGGTGATTTTTCTGAGATTGTTAAAAAAGCACCAATCTCAGAAAACATGGCAGAACTTACTCCAGAAGCACTTTTAGAACTTCAATTGAGTAAAGAAGGCCAATTGGCACGTACTATTCTTTTAAACGACTTTCAGTTGTTAAAAAGTCATGGTGCATCTCCTACAATTAATCTTATTAAATGCTATGAAAGAGATGATGCTTTTCCGTTTTTACCAACCGATGTATATTCTTTTCATGTAGATCGATCACCAATACCAACCGATACTTTTTTATGCACGTATCATGGTGCAGCAAGTGATATTTTACCCAATGCACAAGGCATACAAAAAATTCTTATTCCAGAAATAAGAGCAGAACTCAAAAAATTTTATGATGGAGATGATGCTGGTTTTGAATCCTTTTTAAGTGAATTTTTCTTCGACTTACATTATCAAGCAAAACCAGAGGCACAAATAATTAATTTAGGCATTGGTCATTTATGGAAACTAGCCATCGATCATCCAGAAAGCAAAGTACTTCCTTGCCTTCATAGAGCTCCAAAGGAAAAAAAGGGAGAAACTAGATTAATGATGATTTGTTAAATATAAAAGACGCACCATATGATGCGTCTTTTATATTTTATTGTTCTTTATTTTTTTTAGAAAAAACTATAAGTATCCTTAAAAAATTAGCCTTTAAATTTCATGGCTAAATGCACCACTTTTTTGGTTTCGTAAAAATCTTCATCAAAATAATCTGGTAAATTATAAATTGTTGCAGAGGTGTATAATTTTAATTCCTCTGTTAAATCACCTCCTTTTAAGTATAAAATTCCGTTTTTTAAGTCGTGATTTTGCTTTTTAGAAATTCTACCTTTAGTCCAACCTACAAAAGTTTCCATTTGTGCTACTGCTCTACTTACAATAAAATCATACGTATCTTTTACTTCTTCTACTCTACCATTTGTAGTTTTTACGTTTTCTAAACCTAACCCTGCTACAACTTCATTTACAACTTTTATCTTTTTACCTATAGAGTCTACCAAATGAAACTGGGTTTCTGGAAATAAAATTGCCAACGGAATACCTGGAAAACCTCCACCGGTACCAACATCCATTACTTTAGAACCTGGTTTAAACTGTATTACTTTTGCTATAGCCAAAGAATGCAATACATGGCGCAAATACAATTCGTCTATATCTTTTCTAGAAACAACGTTTATTTTTAAATTCCAATCTTGGTATAATTCTTGAAGTTTAGAGAACTGATCAATTTGAGTTGCCGTTAGGTCTTTAAAGTATTTGAGTATAATTTCCATCAATAAATTTATTTATATTGCAAAAATAGCCATTTGAATTGGAACAATTCTTAACAATAACTGACGTTTATCATAAAAAGCTATTTCAAAAAGCATATTTTTGTTAATTATTTAAAACAGTACATGAAAACAATAAATTTTTCGAGAGTAGATAAAGCTAAATTCTTTAGAACTCTTAATAAAAGAGTAAATACATATTTTAAAGAAAATGAATTAAAAAGAACAGGAAACTGGAAATTGTATACAAAAGCAATTATTATGTTTTCTCTTTTCTTAGTTCCATTTATTTTAATCCTAACCGTTTCTATGCCGCAATGGGTAATGGCACTTTTAATGGTGGTTACAGGAATAGGAATGGCTGGTGTTGGTATGAATGTAATGCATGATGCCAATCACGATTCTTTTTCTAAGAGAAAATGGGTTAATAAATTAATGGGAAGCAGTATTTATATCCTTGCAGGTAATGTTTATAATTGGAAAGTACAACACAACGTTTTACACCATACATTTACAAACGTAGAAGGACATGATGAAGATATTGATGCAGGTAGAATTATTCGTTTTTCTCAGCATTCTAAATGGTTACCAATTCATAAAATTCAAAAATATTATTCAATATTTTTATATGGATTATTAACTATTAACTGGGCTATTACTACAGATATTAAGCAAATGCATCGTTATTTAAAACGCAAATTATCTTATGGAGAGTTTCCAAACCCTGCTACAGAATGGACCAAATTAATAATTTCTAAAATTGCGTATTATTCTCTTTGGATTCTTTTACCGCTACTGGTACTAGATGTAGCTTGGTGGAAAATTTTAATAGGCTTTTTTGTCATGCATTATACAGCAGGTATGATTTTAAGTTTGGTTTTTCAATTGGCACACATTGTACCTAATACAGAAATGCCAATTCCAGACAAAGAAGGAAATTTAGAACACACTTGGGCAGTCCATCAATTATACACTACATCTAACTTTGCGCCTAGTAATTGGTTGGTAAACTTCTATACAGGAGGATTAAATCATCAAGTTGAACATCATATTTTTCCGCATATTTCTCATGTACATTATGATAAATTAGCTAAAATTGTAAAAGAAACCGCCAAGGAATTTAATTTGCCATATAACGAATACGAAACCATGCGTAAAGCTGTTATAGAACATTTTAGACATTTGGGCGTTTTGGGTAATAACCCTGAAATAGCATAAGTAGAACAACAACAACTAACAGTAAAATGAAAAATCCATTATCGGACAGAATTAACAGTTTACCTGTCTCTCAAACTTTAGCAATGGCTGCTAAAGCGAGAGAACTAAGAGCAGAAGGAAAAGATATTATTGGTTTAAGTTTGGGTGAACCAGATTTTAATACGCCAGATTTTATTAAAGACGCTGCTATCGAAGCTATCAATCAAAATTATAATTCGTATTCTCCAGTAGATGGATACGCAGATTTAAAAGAAGCTATTTGCACCAAGTTTAAACGAGACAATGATTTAGAGTATAAACCAAGTCAAATTGTGGTTTCTACCGGAGCAAAACAATCTATAGCAAACATTGCTCAAGTTCTTTTAAACCCAGGAGACGAAGTGTTATTACCAGCTCCTTATTGGGTAAGTTACTCTGCAATTGCAATATTATGCGAAGCAACGTATGTAGAAATTCCTTCTTCTATAGAGAATGATTTTAAAATCACTCCAGAACAATTAGAAGCTTCTATTACGCCTAAAACAAAAATGATTTTCTTTAACTCGCCAAACAACCCAAGTGGAACTATTTATAGTGAAGCAGAATACAGAGCGTTGGCAGCTGTTTTAGAAAAACACCCACAGATTTTTATCTTATCAGATGAAATCTATGAACATATCAATTACGAAACAAAACCATTTAGTTTTGCTGCCATTGAAAGCATGTACGACAGAACCATTACAGTAAACGGTTTAGCTAAAGCATTTGCTATGACAGGTTGGAGAATTGGTTATATTGGTGCTCCAGAATGGATTGCGAAAGCATGTACAAAAATGCAAGGTCAAATTACTTCTGGTACAAACTGTATTGCTCAAAGAGCAGCAATTACAGCTGTTTTAGCGCCAGTTTCTAAAATTCAATATATGGTAGACGAGTTTAAAACTCGTAGAGATATCATTATTGGTTTGTTAAGAGAAATTGATGGTTTTAAAGTAAACGTACCTGAAGGAGCTTTTTATGTTTTTCCAGATGTTTCTGCATTCTTTGGTAAAACTATCAACGGATTTAAAATTGAAACTGCTAGTGATTTTTCTTTATTCATCTTAGAAAGAGCAAATGTTGCTACAGTAACTGGTGAAGCTTTTGGTACGCCAAACTGTATTAGAATATCTTATGCAGCATCAGAATTACAAATTAGAGAAGCAATTAAAAGAATTAAAGAAGCATTAAGCTAAACTTTAAATCTCACTAAATATTAAAATCCATCTTTTTTAGATGGATTTTTTTTGTTCTAACAATACCTTATTAAGAAAATAATAGTAGATTTTGTTCGTGATATAAAACAGAAAGACTTTCTATTTTTGTAAAAGCAAATGAAATCAACGAAGACTTTAAGCTAATAATTTTACAGCCTAAAAGGTGCAATATTAATTAAAATAATAAAACCACGCCTACATAAATTAGACATGGTTTTGAGAAACTTAGGGGACCAAATAAGGGGAAATATCTTTACTTTTTTATTAAATTTTATTCTTATACATCAAAGATATTATTAATACATCCTAAAAAACTAAATTTCAGACCATTAACATACAACTATAGATAAAAAGCTAGTTTTACACGATAAGCGTTTTTTTTTAAACCTAAAAACATTAATTTTATCTCACTGATTTAAAGAACATTAAAAAAAACACAACTTATAATTAGCAAGTTTTATTGATAAAGAAAGAGTTGTATTTAACTAAATTTATTTTTTAATTGATTCTTTATATCATTATGAAACAATCATCATAATAATAACAAAACCCTATAAATCAACCTAAAAATAGATACTGCTTGACTTTCCATTTTTACTTGCTGAGTTAAAACCAAAGATCTAATTCTAGTCATAAATTTTACTTTCTCTAAAAAAAGCAACAAAAACACCAATTATAACACCGAAAGCGTATATCAGAATAAATCAAGCTAAAAAAAATGTCCGGTAATTAATTCTTAATTACCGGACATTTAAATAGATAAAAAGTACAATCAATTTAATTTACAACTAATTTAATTGTTTTATACTTTCTAAAATCATTTCTAATTTGTACAAAATAAATACCCGATTTTAATCCTTCTCTTAACATAGATATACTATTATTTCCTATCGTAGTATTTTCTTCCATTTTTCTAACCAAAGCACCTGTTACATTATATACTTCAATTTTTAAGGTTGCATTTGTTTCTGAATAAAAACTTAATTCGGCATTATAACTCATTGGATTTGGCATTAATATCGCTTCATTTTCTGCAACAACATCTGTATTTACTCCAAGTGATTTTTGTGTAAACTGTATGTCTTTTAAATTCATTTCTTTCTCTAAAACAGTTGTTCCATCAGAAGACATTGTAAATGTGATATTTATAGCATCTGTTAAACTAATATTACCGCCTGCCGCAGAAACAAAATGCGCCAAAGGAATTGCATAATGCGTTTCTGTTTCATTTAACTTTATAGTGGTTCTAAATTGATTTTCCCACGCATCAATACCTTCTTTTAAAATCGTAATTTCTAAATCACCTGTTCCGCTTGCATCTAACTCAAACGTATCAAACTCAGATAAATCTACAGCGGTACTTCTTGGTGTAAACGATCTAAATGCAGAAACATACGAGTTTGTAGTTGCTTTTAAAGAAATATTTCTTTCTACTCTATAACCACTACCAGCATAAATATTATCATTTTGGGTAATTACAAATTCGTTCACAGTGGTTCCTGCAGGAGAATCGTCTTTTCCCCAAACACCATCCGACATAAATAAATCATCTGGAGTTAAATTATATTCATTTTCAATTCTAAAACCGATGTCAAAGATGTTTCCAGTTTCAATAACTAGAGTTTCAATATAATTACCAGTTAAATCGATTGTATTATTAAAATATTCTGTTGTAGAAGTTTCTGTTCTTTTAAAACCTGCATCTATAACTACACTTTTACTTCTTCTAATATTAATCAACTCTAATTCTAAAGTACCGTTTACATATTCTCCTTTTTTAACAAATACAGGTGGTGGTGTTGATGTAACATAACCTGAAATAGGCTTTTGTATTTCAAATAAAGCCAAAGCCTCTTCTCCTAAAGTTAACAAATCATCTACACTATTTGTCCAAATTTGAAAGTTATAGTAAGTAGCGTCTGCTTCATATTTATCAATATTCCAATGACTATCTATTTCAAAATTTACATCATCATTAATCAATCTTCCAGAAAAACTTAAAACAAATTCCTTTGATCCGTTGCTATTCTTTATAATTGATTTAATAAAATGCACCCCTTCTTTTTCTTCTCCTTCTTCACCTTCTTCAATCTCTTCTTGAAACAACTCTATAGTAGAAACAGACAATAATTCTGCTCCTAATAATCGATCACAAAT
This sequence comes from Polaribacter staleyi, assembly GCF_038024045.1. Taxonomy (NCBI): domain Bacteria; kingdom Pseudomonadati; phylum Bacteroidota; class Flavobacteriia; order Flavobacteriales; family Flavobacteriaceae; genus Polaribacter; species Polaribacter staleyi. Next base: position 1,606,243 of record NZ_CP150665.1, read on the forward strand.
AAACTTAGTGTGCTCATATACACCGTTTTCTGTTTTTGTTGCTAAAACAACTGCCACTGTTTCTCCATCTTTTACATAATCTACAGAATACAATTCTGTTGCGTTGGTTATTGCTATTAAATCTGACGGAGAAGACTCTACAGTTGTAGTTCCTGGAATAACATCTAAAGGAATTAAATCTTTTAATTCAAAATTGGTACTTTTTGATGCAGACTTTTTATAACTCTTAGTTTTTATAACTCTTTTAGCCTTTGATTTATCAAACTTATAGTTTCCTTTTTTCCTTAAATAGTTTCTTTGATTTATTTGCTGAGAAAGACGATCGTTACTTTCTAAACCGCCATCATTTCCACTAGAAACTTGTGGAGCAAGTATAGGACACGCTGCTACCCCAGAACAAGCCGGATCATCACAATCTACCAAACCATCTCCATCATCATCAACTCCATTTGCACAATCTTCTTGCGGTACTGGTGCTGTAGGACATCTTGCTCCATCATTAGAACTACTAGAAGGTCCGTAAGCAAAAAGGTTAGAATCTAGAGTACTTCCTGGTTGTAATGTTTGTACGCTTTGAATTACATACACCGTTCCTGTTTGATTAGCAGAAACATAAAAACGTCCTGATGCATCAAAATAAACGGCTCCATACGTATAACTTAAACCTGCTAAAATAGGAACTTCTCCTAAATCTATAACTTCACCTGTAACCGCATTTACTCTATACAATATGTTGGTGTTTTTTTCTACGGTATATAAAAAACCATCTACGGCATTAAAAGCCCAATCGTGTACAGAAATATTTTTAGATAATGTATTGGTGCTTACATACTTTGTGTAAGTAGCAGATTCTGGATTTAAATCTATTTAAAAAAAACTAGTTCCACCACCTTTTAAATAGTAAATTCCTTCCGAACTAACATCTCCAACATATCTATTAGAACTCGGCAACTGATCAATATAAAACGTTTCTACATTAAAATTTTTACCAATTCTTACAATTGTTTTTGCAGGAGAACTTAATGAGCCCCAGATGTAGCCATCCGCAGGATTATACCCTACCGCGTTAACCGAACCTTCTGTAATATCTTCTCTTACAAGATAAGAGCTTCCTGAAGCTAAATCTAAAGCATAAATATCATTTCTTTGAAACAAGTATGCATTATAATCACAATTAAAGGGTTCATTTTGTACACTTATAGACATGCTTAAAATAACCACTAAAAAGAATAAAACTCTGGCAATTGAGGGATGTAATTGTTTTATCATAATTCGTATTTTTATGTAAAGGTATTAAGATACAACTTTTTAACATCACAAACTAAGACTATTAACTTAAAAGTGTAGATGAATTGGTGTTTTAAAATGACGAATTCATTTTACATAAAAAACAAAAAAGCCACACCTATAAAGGGTGTGGCTGTAAATCTATAAAAGGGTATTTTATATAGTGATTAATCTACATTATCATGTAAAAATGAATTGTTCGATTTTAAACCAATTTCATCTGCATCTTGCTTAATAGATGTTTTTGTATTACTAATAGGACTATTTATATCTAAATTAACACCTAATCTTTTATATGCAGGTTGACGTTCAATTTCATCTATATTTTTGTTCATTTGATCATTGAACTTATAGTTGAAACCTTTCATTTTTTTGCGTCGTTCTTCGGCTCTCTTTTGCAATTCTGTAATTGTTAAATCTAAAGGAGAAACCTCTTCACTTTGCGTATCTATTTGATTAATTTCTGCTTGTGGAGTTCTCGTTTTTAATTCAAACTTAATTTCTTCTTCAACAACTTTTCTCTCTACAATTCCAGAACTTTTACCAATAGTTGGCTTTGCATCAAAATCTTCTAAAACATAACGTTTTTCTACTTCTTTTCTCTCAAAAACAACTTCTTCCTCTTCAAAAACCTCAATCTCATTTACCTTTGTATCCTTTACTTCTGCTTTTGGATTTAAAGGCAAATCAAATAACAAATTAGGTTGCATTGCTTTAGGCTCTTCAGTTACTTGTTTTTCTTGAACCGGAGTTACATCTGTAATAACAAAATCTTCTTCAGAAATAGTTTCTAATGGAATCTCATCATAAACAACAGACATATTTGCTATTTCATTAGTTGTTCTAACCAAGCTTGGTTTTGGCTCTACAACCTCTTCCTCTAATGTATGAACAATTTTTTGCTCTACATTATTTGTTAAAGGTTCGTTTAATGATGGTGCTTTTATAACTGTTTTTTCACTAAAATCGTACGTTGCTTTTTGTTCGTCTTCTAAAGTGTGTACAATTTTTTTAACTTCTGTATTGGTAATGGTACTTTGCTGATCTGCAGCAAAACCTGTTGCAACAATTGTTACAGCAATAGCATCTCCTAATTCTTCGTCTTCACCAATCCCCATAATAATGTTAGCGTCATAACCTGCTTCATCTTGGATATGATCATTGATTTCTCCAATCTCATCTAACGTTACTTCATTTGTACCCGATACAATTAACAACAACACGTTCTTTGCTCCTGTAATTTTATTATCGTTTAATAACGGAGAGTCTAAAGCTTTAACAATAGCGGTTTTAGCTCTCGTTTGGCCTTCTTCTTTTGCAGAACCCATAATTGCAGTTCCACTGTTAGAAAGTACCGTTTTAGCATCATGCAAGTCAATATTTTGCTTATAGTGATGCGTAATTACTTCTGCAATACCACGAGAAGCAGTAGATAATACCTCATCTGCTTTAGAAAAACCGGCTTTAAAACCAAGATTTCCATAGACTTCACGAAGTTTATTATTATTAATAACAATTAAAGAATCAACATTTTGGCGCAATTGATCGATTCCTGTTTGAGCTTGTTTAGAACGTCTTCTACCTTCAAAAGCAAAAGGCATGGTAACAATACCTACAGTAAGGATATCCATATCCTTTGCTATTTTGGCTATTATTGGAGCGGCTCCTGTACCTGTACCACCTCCCATACCAGCAGTAATAAACACCATTTTTGTTTGGGTATTTAGCATTTGCTGTATTTCTTGCATGCTTTCTTTAGCAGCTTTCTCTCCAACTTCTGGATTTGCTCCTGCACCTAAACCAGATGTTAAGCTTACTCCTAATTGAATTTTATTAGGAACAGGGCTATTTTCTAAAGCCTGTGCATCTGTGTTACAAATTACAAAGTCTACTCCTTTAATCTGTTGCGTAAACATGTGGTTTACTGCGTTGCTACCACCACCACCAACACCAATTACTTTAATTGTGTTAGATTGCGTTTTAGGCATGTCAAATGAAATGTTATCGAATTCTGCGCTCATAATAACCGATATATTGTTTATTATTATTTTTTAATTTTTGTTCTCTCTTTTTTTCTTAATCTTACTCTGCGTTGTCTAAGAAATCTTTTAATCCTTCTGTAAACTTTTCAAAAAACGACTTCTTTTTTGGTTTTGGTGTTGGTTTTACCTCAACAACCGGTGGTTTTTCTTCTATTATTTGTTCTAGGCTTTCATCTACAACTTCCTCTATAACCTCTTCTACCACTTCTTTTTCTTCTTTGGCCTTTTGTTTTTCTAAGCCTTCCATCAATAATCCAACTGTTGTAGCAAAAGCTGGACTCGATAATATTTCATCGGACTCCCCTGCCAAATGCTCATTTGGATATCCAATTCTTGCATCCATGCCTGTTATGTATTCTACCAACTGACGTAAATGCTTTAATTGTGCACCTCCACCGGTTAATACAATTCCTGCAATTAATTTTCCTTTTGCAGTTTCATGACCGTAATTTTTAATTTCTAAATACACATGCTCTATAATTTCTTGTACTCTTGCATGTATAATTTTAGATAAATTTTTAAGCGTAATTTCTTTTGGTTCTCTGCCTCTTAACCCAGGTATAGAAACTATTTCTGTTTCTTTATTTTCTCCTGGCCATGCAGAACCAAATTTTATTTTTAATAATTCTGCTTGTTTTTCTATAATAGAACAACCTTCTTTTATATCATCAGTAATTACGTTTCCGCCAAAAGGAATTACAGCTGTGTGTCTAATAATTCCGTCTTTAAAAATAGCCAAATCTGTTGTTCCACCACCTATATCAATCAACGCTACACCTGCTTCTTTTTCTTCTTGACTTAACACTGCAGAGGCAGATGCTAAAGGTTCTAACGTAATTTCACTTAAACCTAAACCTGCACTTTTAACACAACGCCCAATATTTCTAATGGATGAAACTTGCCCAACCACTACATGAAAATTAGCCTCTAAACGACCGCCATACATACCAATTGGCTCTTTGATGTCTGCTTGAGAATCTACTTTAAATTCTTGTGGTAATACATGAATAATTTCTTCTCCAGGTAACATTACCAATTTATGAACTTGATTTACTAAATCTTCAATATCGTTTTCATCAATTACTTCATCTGCATTATTTCTAGTGATATAATCACTATGATGTAAACTACGAATGTGCTGACCAGCTATACCCACAACAACTTCTTCAATCTTAACACCAGAAACACTTTCTGCCTCTTCTACCGCTTGCTGAATAGATTGTATGGTTTGTGTAATGTTACTTACAACACCACGTTTTACACCTAAGCTTTTTGCTTTACCAATACCAATAACCTCAATCTTACCATATTCGTTCTTGCGACCAATCATTGCAGCGATTTTGGTTGTACCAATATCTAAACCAATTGCTATTTTATTGTTCTCCATTTTGATTTATTTTGCGCACACAACTTGGTTGTGATATTTTAAATTAATCGTTTTATAATTCTGAATCGTTTTATCTTTAAATGCTTTGTTATAAAACGCCTTTAACTTCTTAAATTTTACATCCATTTCGGTTAATTTACCTAAATCGATTTTATAATCTCCACTTCTCACGGCCAATTGATAATCATCATCATCAAATTTCTCAATTCCTACCACTTCTTTTTGCAAAAAACTATCTTGCAAAATAAAGGATATTAATGGTAATATCCATTTAATTTCTTCTTCTTTTTTAACCCCAGAAACCAACAGTACTCTTGCCGAATAATTAGCAGACAAAGGTATTTTTACTCCTTGTTTATCAATATAATAAGAATCACTTTTATTCATAATTCTTGCAACAGGTGCTCGCTGTTTTATGATTGTTTTTAAGGTACCCCCAATGGTTAAAAATACAGCTGCATGTGCTACATATGGATTTTTAGAAACCATTTTTTCCAAACTGTATAAATTTATCACAGATTTTGCTTGGTTTTTCACAGTTGAATCATTTTGTATTAACAATTTATTAACCATAGCATGTGTTAAAAAATGGTTCTCTCCAGCTTCAAATTCTACCACAATATCTTTTACCTTTTTCTTAGAATTTCTTGCAGAAGAAAAACTATATAAAATCCCCAAAACCACTATCAATAAAAGGAAAGAGATATATTTTAAAAACTTATTAATCATAACTATTGGTGGTTTTTAAAAGTTCATTTGTTACCTCATTAACCATCACACCTATGTCTCCTGCCCCTAACATTACCACTACTTTTGCCGATGAATTCTTAATATCTTTTACTAAATTATTTTTTTTAGTTAAATTTTTATTCTTACAATCAATTTTATTTAATAACCATTCAGAGTCTACTCCAGTGATCGGTTCTTCTCTTGCAGGATAAATGTCTAACAACAACACTTCATCAAATTTAGATAACGCCAAGGCAAAATCTTCAATAAAATCTTTTGTTCTAGAAAATAAATGAGGCTGAAAAACAACCAACACTTTTTCATCCGGATACATTTCTCTTACAGAACTTTCTACAGCATTTATTGCCGTTGGGTGATGTGCATAATCATCAATCAGCACAAAATCATTTATTTTAATTTTATAAGAAAACCTACGCTTAACCCCTTTAAAACTAGACAAACGTTGTTTGATGTTTTCTAATGATATCCCATAAACATCTGCCATTGCCAAAGCCGCTAAAGCATTCATAACATTATGCTGCCCTGGTAAATGAAATTCAATATTTTTAATTTCTGATAATGGTGTTTTCACATCAAAAACATATGTTCCGCTTTCAATTTTTAAATTTAAAGCCGCATAATCTGCCGCTTTATTAACTGCATACGTTAATCCTTTTAAAGGCAACCCTTTTGCAACAATTAAGGTTCCGGAAACTTTGTTTGCAAACTCTACAAAAGACTCATTCAATGCTTCTGCATCTCCATAAATATCTAAATGATCTGCATCCATAGAAGTTACACAAGCAATATTTGGACTCAATTTTAAGAAAGATCGATCAAACTCATCTGCCTCCACAACACTAATTTTATCTTCACCTAAAATTAGGTTAGAATTATAATTTTCTGCAATTCCTCCTAAAAAAGAAGTTGCATTTACTTCTGCCATAATATGACCTAAAATAGCAGAAGTAGTTGTTTTACCGTGCGTACCTGCCACAGCTAAACAAAAGGTAGTTTCTGTGATTCTTCCTAAAATTTCTGATCTTTTTAAAACCGAAAAATCATTCTCTAAAAAATAATTTAATTCTACATTAGTTTTAGAGATTGCAGGCGTATAAACCACCAATGTTTTTTTGGTATTTAAAAATGAAATAGGAATATTTTTTACAGCATCTTCAAAATGAATTTCAACTCCTAATTCCTCTAAATCTAAAGTGATTTGAGAAGGAGTTTTATCATAACCAGCCACTTTTTTTCCATTCGTAGCAAAGTAACGGGCAATTGCGCTCATTCCTATGCCACCAATACCGACAAAAAAGACGTTATGTATATTGTTTAAATTCACTTTTTTAATAATTTTTCTACTTCGTTAACAATATCTGTTGTTGCACCCGGAAGCGCTAATTCGTTTATATTTTCTGCTAAATGATCTTGTTTTCCTTGATCTTTTATCAATGTTTCAAAAACGATTGGAAACGTTTCTAACTCACTCTCTTTTAACAAAATTGCACCATGTTTATCTGCAATTGACTTTGCGTTTTTAGTTTGATGATCTTCCGACACATTAGGCGATGGAATAAATATAACTGGCTTACCAACAATACATAATTCTGAAACCGAACTTGCACCTGCTCTAGAAATAATAATATCAGATGCGGCATACGCAAAATCCATTCTATTTAAAAACTGATATACTTGTACACCATCTATTGCATTGTACTTTTTGTATTCTTCAAAATACAATTTACCACATTGCCAAATAACCTGAATTCCTTGTTTTTTAAAGAAATCTAAGTTTGTTTCTACCAGTTGATTTATTTTTCTAGCTCCTAAACTCCCTCCTAAAACTAAAATCGTTTTCTTACTTTCATCTAATTTAAAAAAAGCTTTACCCTCTGCTGTTTTGGCATGAATTGACAGCAAATCTTGCCGAACAGGGTTTCCTGTTTTTACAATTTTATCCGCAGGAAAAAAGCGTTCTAAATGATCGTAAGCAACACAAATTTTATTTGCCTTTTTGCTTAATAATTTATTCGTAATTCCAGGAAAAGAATTCTGTTCTTGTATCAACGTCGGAATTCCTTTTCTATTTGCCATTATCAATGTTGGTCCGCTAGCAAAACCACCAGTACCAATAGCAATATCTGGTTTAAATTTTCTAATAATCTTTGATGCATTCCACAAACTACTCATCAACTTAAAAGGAAACGATAAATTAGCTATAGTTAACTTTCTTTGAATACCAGAAATCCACAATCCTTTAATTTCATACCCCGCTTGCGGCACCTTTTCCATCTCCATTTTATCTTTTGCACCTACAAACAAAAATTTTGCATCTGGATAACGCAACTTTAATTCGTTTGCAATTGCAATTGCAGGATAGATGTGTCCTCCTGTTCCTCCTCCTGAAATTAGTATGTTAATCGAGTGCTTCATGAAGTATGTCTAAAGGGTTATCATCTAAAATATCTTCTTCTGTTTCTTCTTTTGATGCGCTTACACTTAAAATCATTCCTAAAGCAAAACACGTCATCCAAATAGAAGTACCACCACTACTTATTAATGGTAAAGTTTGCCCTGTTACAGGAAATAAATTGGTTGCAACCGCCATATTTATGGATGCCTGAAAAATAATAGGCAACCCAACTCCTAACACTAATAACGTGCCAAAAATTGTAGTTGTTTTTCTAATGACTACAAAAATTCTGAACAACAGAATAAAATAGATAGACACAATTAAAAAACCACCAACCAAACCGTATTCTTCTACAATAATTGCATAAATAAAATCGGATGTAGACTGAGGTAAAAAGTTTTTTTGAATGCTCTTACCAGGTCCTACACCAAAGGTTTGCCCCATAGCAATAGCTATTTTTGCTTTTTCTACCTGATACGCTTCTTTACCTTCATTATCAGAAAAACTCTCAATTCTATTTTGCCAAGTTTGCACCCTATTTGGCATGGCATCCGGAAAAGCTTTTGCTGCTAAAATAAAAAGCAACAACAAACCAACTCCCGCTCCCATTATAAAACCTAAATACTTAACCGGATATCCTCCTAGAAAAGTTAAGATTAAAATCATTACAAAAATAATGGCTGATGTGGAAAAGTTTGCTGGTAAAATTAACATTAAAATAGCTGCAACAGGCAACCACAACTGCCATAAACTTTCTTTAAAACTTATTATTTTATCCTTGTTTCTAGATAAATATCTTGCTACATAGACCATTAAAACCAAACCTGCCAAGGTAGATGTTTGAAAACCAATACCACCAATTCTAATCCATCTACTTGCATTTGCCCCCCCAATAGTTGTTCCTTGAGACAATGTGTAAATCAATAAAAAGATAATTACAGGAAGCATAATTACAGAACCACCAGAAAAATATCTATAAGGTACTTTGTGTACTCCATAAATAATAGCAAACCCCATAATTAATAACAGAATATGCTTCATCAAATATCCTAAAGAAGAACCAGACCCAACTACATAAACCAAGTTTGTACTTGCGCTATATACCGGCATAAATGAGAATATAGCCAAAATAGCAACAATTGCCCAAATGGTTCGATCTCCTTTTATGTATTTAAAAATGGTTTTCACTTTATAACTTTTAGTTTTTAGTTTTTAGTTTTTAGAAAGATTTGAATAATCATTTCAAAAATTAATTACCAACATTTACACAATTAAACGAATAAACAATTACACTTTTTAAAGACTTCTTACAGCGTTTTTAAATTGACGCCCTCTGTCTTCATAATTTTCAAATAAATCAAAACTTGCACAACATGGAGATAACAAAACAGCTTCTCCTCTTTCTGCTAATTTCTGAGAAACTTTTACAGCTTCTTCTGCTCCGGCAGTTTCTACAATAATATCAACAACGTTTTCAAAAGTGTTTTTTATTTTCTCATTATCAAGACCTAAACACACAATTGCTTTTACCTTTTCTCTAACCAAAGGCAATAAATCATTATAATCATTTCCTTTATCTACACCACCAACAATCCAAATAGTTGTTTTATCCATGCATTCTAAGGCATAATAAGTTGCGTTTACATTGGTTGCCTTAGAATCATTTATAAATGCTACTCCTTTAACTTTTGCAACATTTTCTAAACGATGCTCTACACCTTCAAAATCTTCTAAGCTTTCTTTAATTGCTTGTCTTCTTACTTTTAACAATTGTGCAGCCATTGTTGCCGCCATTGCGTTTTTAGTATTGTGTTTTCCTTTTACTGATAAAGTTGATAACGGCATGTTAATTTTTTCTTTATTTATATTGATAATCATATTGTTGTCTTTGACATAAGCTCCGTACTCTAATTCTTTTTCAAGCGAAAACGGAACTAATTTTGCGCTTGTTTTATTCTCTTTTAACCAATTATTGATTGCTTCATCATCAGCATCAAAAATTAAATAATCGGTTTCTTTTTGATTCTTTGTTATTCTAAATTTTGAGGCTACATATTTATTAAAATCATACTCATATCTATCCAAATGATCTGGTGTAATATTGGTTAAAATAGCAATATGACTATTAAAATCTTCAATACCATCTAATTGAAAACTACTTAATTCTAACACATAATTTTCATACGATTGTTCTGCAACTTGTTGTGCAAAACTATCCCCAATATTCCCTGCAATACCAACATCTAAACCTGCATTTTTTAAAATATGATGCAATAATAATGTGGTGGTTGTTTTACCGTTAGACCCCGTAATACTTATAATATTTGCACTGGTATATTTAGCTGCAAATTCAATTTCTGAAATAACAGGAATCAAATTTTTTTTCAACTTTACAATCAACGCAACGGTATCCGGAATTCCAGGACTTTTTACAACGACATCTGCATTTAAAATTTTGCTTTCTGTATGTTGATTTTCCTCAAAATCAATCTTATTATTTAAAAGAACTTCTTTATATTTTTTTGATATAGCACCCTTGTCAGACACAAAGACTTCATAGCCTTTTTGTTTTCCTAAAAGAGCTGCACCAACACCACTTTCTCCTCCACCAAGAACTACCAATCGTTTCATTTATCTTAATTTTAAGGTTACAATTGTAAATACTGCCAGTAAAATTCCAACAATCCAAAAACGGACAACTATTTTACTTTCGTGATAACTTAATTTCTGATAATGGTGATGTAGCGGAGACATTTTAAAAATCCTTCTTCCTTCTCCGTATTTTTTTCTAGTATACTTAAACCAAGAAACTTGCATAATTACCGATAGGTTTTCTACTACAAATATTCCAGCTAAAATTGGCAGTAATAATTCTTTTCGAATTGCAATAGCAATAACAGCTATAATTCCACCGATAGTTAAACTTCCTGTATCTCCCATAAAAACTTGAGCAGGATATGTATTGTACCAAAGAAAACCAATTAAAGCCCCAGCAAAAGCCAATATAAAAACTGTCATTTCTCCCGAATTTGGTATAAACATAATGTCTAAATAATCTGCAAAAATGATATTACCAGAAACCCACGCAAAAACAGCTAACGTTATTACAATAATAGCAGAAGAACCAGCGGCCAAACCATCTATTCCATCTGTTAAATTTGCTCCATTAGAAACCCCTGTTACAATAAAAACAGTAATAAAAATAAAAATAATCCAACCGTATTTTTCATAACCATCCCCTAAAAAACTGAATGCTTTAGAGTAATCTAATTCGTTATCCTTTAAAAAAGGAACTGTTGTTTTTGTTGATTTATGAGCTTCTCCAAAAACAATTTTTCTGCCTTCTTTATTTACTATTTGTTGGTCTTTTGGCAATTGTTCTTTAATAGTAACTCCATCGTTAAAATAAAGCATAGACCCCACAATAAGACCTAAACCAATCTGACCTAAAACTTTAAACTTACCGCTTAAACCTCCTTTATCTTTCTTAAAAACTTTTATATAATCATCTAAAAAACCAATTAACCCCATCCAAACTGTGGTGATAATTAAAATAATGACATAGATATTATCTAATTTGGCTAACAATAAAACCGGAATTAATGTTGCTAAAATGATAATAACACCACCCATTGTAGGCGTTCCTGTTTTTTGTTTTTGACCATCTAAACCTAAATCTCTTACTGTTTCACCAACTTGTTGATTTCTTAAAAAATCTATAATTCGCTTACCATAAATGGTAGAAATTAACAAGGATAAAATAAAAGCTGCTGCAGCTCTAAATGTGATAAAATGGAACAATCCTGCACCAGGAAAATCCATTACACTTTCTAAATATTGAAATAAATAATACAGCATTCTTAATTATTTTTTAATTGGTTGAAACAATTTCTTACTTCTTCTAAATCATCAAAATGAGTTCTAACTCCGTTTATTTCTTGATAATTTTCATGCCCTTTTCCGGCAATTAATATGATATCTCCATTTTCAGAAAACTTACAAGCTGTTTTTATGGCTTGTCTTCTATCTAAAATTGACAATGTTTTTTTATAATTTTCTGCAGCAACACCAACTTCCATTTCATCTAAAATAGTTTGCGCATTTTCTGTTCTTGGATTGTCTGACGTAAAAATTGCTTGATTACTTAATTGCGAAGCAATGTGCGCCATTTTAGGTCTTTTTGTTTTATCTCTATCACCACCACAACCAACAACTGTAATTAATTTTTCGTTACCAGTTCTAATATCATTAATGGTTTCTAATACATTTTTTAAAGCATCTGGCGTATGCGCATAATCTACAATTGCCGTAACTCCGTCTTCGGAAACAACATATTCAAAACGTCCGCTTACATTTTCTAGCTGACTTATAATTGTTAAAATTTCTAACTTTTCTAAACCTAATAATTCTGCCGTGGCATAAATTGCCAATAAATTAGAAGCATTAAACTGACCAATTAACTTTGTCCAAACCTCAGTATCATTTAACTTTAAAAGTGTACCAGAAAATTGTTTTTCTAAAATCTTCGCTTTATAATCTGCTATTGTTTTTAACGCGTATGTTTTCTTTTTAGCCTTGGTGTTTTGCAACATAAAGTCGCCATTTTTATCATCAATATTTGTCAACGCAAAAGCTGATTTTGGCAATGAATCGAAAAATGATTTTTTTACATCTCTATACTCTGCAAACGTGTTGTGATAATCTAAATGATCGTGCGATAAGTTGGTAAAAATTCCACCTGCAAAAGTTAATCCTTCTGTTCTTTTTTGATGAATTCCATGAGAACTCACTTCCATAAAACAGTAATCTACTCCAGCTTCAATCATTTTATCCAAATAACTATTGATAGTTACAGAATCTGGTGTTGTATGCGTTGCCTTAAACTCCGTTTCATCAACCAAAATTTTAACAGTAGAAAGTAAACCAACTTTATAACCCGCTTTTTTAAATAATTGATATAAAAGTGACGCTATTGTTGTTTTACCATTAGTACCTGTAACCCCCACTAAAGGAAGTTTTTTTGATGGATTGTCATAAAAATTAGACGCCATAATAGCCAATGCTACATTTGCATCCGCCACCTGAACATAAGTAATTCCTTCTTTTTTATCCGCAGGAAAATCTTCGCAAATAATTGCGATTGCTCCTAAAGAAATTGCTTTATCTATATATAAATGCCCATCTACTGAAACTCCTTTTTGAGCAACAAAAACAGCATTCTTTTCAATCTTTCTAGAATCGAAAACAATAGAATTCACCTTAATATCTGTAAGTCCAAATACTTGATGAATAGCAACCTGATATAATATGTCTTTTAAATTTTTCAGCTTATGAAAGTTTTAAAATAATTGTTTGTCCTTTTATTAACTTCTCTCCTTTTCGCAGTGATTGAGACTTCACTTTTCCCGCTCCAGAAACCTGCACTTTTAATCCAATATTTTCTAACAACGCCAAAGCATCCATACCAGACATCCCTCTAACATCCGGAATTTCATGATATTCTTTATTTAATTTTTTATCAAAACTTAAATACTGCTTTTCAATCGACGCAAATTCTATTTTATCATCTACAGACTGATTATCTATAGGTGTAGTTGTATAAATTTTTTGTGCAATCTCTTTAAACACAGGCCCCGCAACAGTTGCACCATAATATCCTTTCTCTTTCTTTGGATCATGAATTACCACAATGCAAGAATATTTTGGTTTATCCGCAGGAAAAAAACCTGCAAACGACGCTACATAATGCTTGGTAGAATAATGTCCAAATACTGTTTTACCTTTCTCATCTACATGCTTTGGAATGTACTTTTTTGCCGTCCCTGTTTTACCTGCCATAGAAAAGTTAGGAGAATAAATATTATGTGCCGTACCTTTAGTTACAACGTTTTCTAACACTTTTTTCAACTTCGCTAAAGTTTCATCTGAAGCTATTTTAGGATTTACAATCTCTGTTTCAAAAAGTTTCTCTGTTTTATCCTCTCTTCTTAATTCTTTAACAAATCTTGGTTTTACCATAACCCCATTATTTGCAACCGCATTGTAAAACATTAATGTTTGCATTGGCGTAACAGAAACCCCATAACCCCAAGCCATCCACTCTAAAGAAATTTTACTCCATTCCTTATCTTTAGGATTCGGAACATAAGGCTTCCCTTCTCCTTTTATTTGAAAACCAATAGGCTTTGTAAAACCATATTCAGCTATTTTATTATAATATTTCTCTGGGTTTTTATCATAAAACTTTTTTATAATCTTTACCACTCCAACATTCGATGAAACCTCTAAAACCCTTGCCGCAGAAATCTTACCGTAACCTCCTCTATGAGAATCCTCTACCTTTCTATTATTAACATAGATTCTACCTTTCTCCGTATCTACCACTGTAGAAGTATCGATAACTTTATCATCTAAAGCCACCATTAAACTTGCCAACTTAAAAGTAGAACCCGGCTCATGACTCTCCCAAACCGCATAATTTCTTTTTTCGTAATAGGTTCCTTTAGACGTTCTTCCTAAATTAGAAATTGCTTTAATTTCTCCTGTTGCCGTTTCCATAACCACTGCACAACCATGTTCTGCCTCAAAATATGCTAAGTTATCTAACAACGCATGATGCGTTATATCCTGAATATTAACATCTATAGTCGTAATAATATCATGACCATCTATAGGTTCTTTTTCATTAACATCATTTATAGGTTTCCATTGATTTTTAGCAATTTTCTGCTTCCACCTCAACCCATTTTCACCTTGCATATAATCAGCAAAAGCACCTTCTATACCTGCTTCTCCCCTAAAATCATCATACCCAATAGTACGCTCTGCAATTTTACCTATCGGATGCGCTCTTACCGTTTTATGCTCTGCAATAAAACCACCTTTATAAACTCCTTTATTAAAAATTGGAAATTGCTTTATTTTTAAATAATCTGTATACCCTATATTTCTTGCAATTAGCAAATACCTATTTCTCCTCTTTTTTGCACTTCTTAACTTACGCTGATAATAACCTGGAGTTTTCCCCAACATTTCAGAAAGCTTTTTAGACAACGCTACAATGTTTTTTTCAAACACATGACTATCTACCGCAACCACATCCATTCTAATAGTAAACTTAGACATCGATGTCGCCAACAAGTTTCCATCTGCCGCATACACATTTCCCTTATTTGCATATACAGTATCTTGCCTAATAGTTAACTCTGTAGAAAGCTTTCTATATTTATCTCCTTCTGAATGCTGAATTGTAAATACACGAAACACAATCGCCAACAAAAAAAGCGTCATAAAAGCAGCCACCAGGTAGAATTTTGTAAGAATGCTTTTTTTATGAGTTGCCAATTTTATTAGTCTTTAATGGTTACTTTAATTTTATTTGGAGGAGACTTTAAAGGCGCCAAACCTCTTGCTTTTGCTTTTTCTCTGATACTCGATTCCATTTTCATTCTCATCAAAATAGTACCAGTATCTACATACACTGCCCTTAACTCTCTTTTCTTTTTATTCAATTTTGATATCTGAATAACTTTTTTATCCGCTTTATGCGCACTTGTTATCATAATCAACAACAAACCAACCACAAAAAGAATAATTCGCCAATTTCTAAAAGCTGCATCATCTGTAAGAAAACTTCCTCTCAGAAAATCATACACCCCTTTTTTAACTTTAGACATCCTATTTCTTTAAAGTTGCTATCCTTAACTTAGCGCTACGAGCCCTATTATTCAGCTTAATTTCTTGCAGAGTAGGCACTATCAATTTCCCTACTTTCTGCATTGGCTCATTACTTCGCCCAAAAACATCTTTCTCTAACTCGCCCTGAAACAAACCCGTTCTTATAAATCGTTTTACCAATCTATCTTCTAAAGAATGATAAGAAATAACACTTAACCTACCATCTTCTTTTAATAAATTAGGCATTTGCTCTAAAAACTCTTTTAAAACATCTAACTCCTCATTTACCTCTATTCTAATTGCTTGAAATATTTGCGCTATAATTTTATGTTCTTTTGCTTTTGGCAAATATTTTTGCAAAACTTGTCTTAACTGAAAACTAGTATCAATTTTTTCTTCTTGTCTTTTTTCAACTATCGTTTTTGCTATATTCCTAGAATTTCTCAACTCTCCATACAAAAACAATATTTCCGCTAACTTCTCTTCAGAATATTTATTAACAATTTCTTTTGCTGATGTTTTAGATTTTTGATTCATCCTCATATCCAAGTCACCATCAAATCGCGTAGAAAAACCTCTTTCCGCCTCATCAAACTGATGAGAAGAAACCCCTAAATCAGCCAAAACACCATCTACCTTTCTAACACCATGAAATCTTAAAAACCTTGAGATGTATCTAAAATTCTCTGGAATCAAAACAAAACGCTCATCATCAATAACATTAGCCAAAGCATCTGGATCCTGATCAAAACCAAACAACTTTCCGTTCTCTCCCAATCTCTTCAAAATTTCCCTTGAATGACCTCCACCACCAAACGTAACATCTACATAGATACCATCTTCTTTAATAGCTAACGCATCTACACTTTCTTGCAATAAAACCGGATTATGATAATTCATCTAATTCTGTATTTCCCATTACTTCCTCTGCCAAATCTGCAAAATCATCCGCAGCATCATCAATGGCTTTCTCATATTTGTCTTTGTCCCAAATTTCAATAATGTTGACAGATGACGACATAACAACCTGTTTCTTAATACCTGCAAACTCAAACAAATCTTTCGGAATTAGAATTCTTCCAGTCGCATCTAGCTCTACCATTTTTACTCCCGCCGTAAATCTTCTAATAAAATCATTATTCTTTTTATTAAACCTATTTAACTTGTTAATCTTTTGCATCATCAAATTCCATTCTTGCATCGGATACAACTCTAAACACGGCTGAAAAACAGCTCTCTTTACCACAAAACCATCTTGTAACACAGAACTCAGTTGCTTTTTAAAGGCTGATGAAAACATCAATCTCCCCTTAGCATCTGATTTACACTCATATGTCCCAATTAGGTTTATCACTCTAGTATATTGTTAATTGACATCAAAAATATGTAAATTTTACCACTTTTTACCACTTTTTACCACATTGTTAATAAATAACGTATTTGTTAACAAATCATTGCATTTAAAAACTGTTTATTTTAAAAATAGTAGTCTACGAAAACGATACCTATTTCACAAAAAAGGATTACATTTGCTTTTAAGCCAATTGAAAAAAATTAATGACTGACAAGTTAACAACGGAGGGGAAATTTACATATGCAGAAGCCGGAGAAGGACCTGCAATCATTATTTTACATGGATTGATGGGAGCTTTAAGTAATTTTGACTCAACATTTGATCATTTTTCTAATAATGGATACAAGGTTTTAATCCCTCAGCTACCTTTATACTCCTTACCCCTTTTAAAAACCAATGTTAAAAACTTAGCAAAGTTTTTAAAGGAGTTTTTAGAACATAAAAACATAAATAACGCCATCCTTTTAGGAAATTCTTTAGGAGGACATATTGCTTTATATTTTACAAAACAATACCCAGAAAAAGTAAGTGCTTTAGTACTTACAGGTAGTTCTGGTTTGTATGAAAAAGCAATGGGAGATAGTTTTCCTAAAAGAGGAAACTACGAATACATAGAGCAAAAAGCTAGAGAAGTTTTTTACGACCCAGCAATTGCCACCAAAGAATTAGTAGACGATGTTTACAGTACTGTAAACGACAGAATGAAAGCTTTAAAAACCTTATCTATTGCCAAAAGTGCAATTAGACATAATATGGCAAATGATTTACCAACCATGAAACATCCAACATGTTTAATTTGGGGTAAACAAGACGGAGTTACACCTCCTGAAGCGGCAGAAGATTTTCACAAACTTTTACCGAACTCAGACTTATTTTGGTTAGATAAATGTGGACACGCAGCAATGATGGAAAAACCAGAAGAATTTAACAAAGTCCTTCACAAATGGTTTATTGCTAGAAATATATAAATTTTATGAAAATTAGATCTGCAGAGTTTGTAATGAGCAACAGTAATGTTACAAATGCTCCTAAAGAAAGAATGCCAGAATATGCGTTTATTGGACGTTCTAACGTTGGTAAATCTTCATTAATTAATATGTTAATGGAACGTAAAGATTTGGCTAAAATTTCTGGAAAACCTGGTAAAACACAACTTATTAACCATTTTAAAATAAATGACGAATGGTTTTTAGTAGATTTACCTGGCTATGGATACGCCAAAGTTTCTAAAAAGAAAAGAACTATTTTTCAGTTTTTTATAGAAAACTACTTTAAAGAAAGAGAGCAATTGGTATGTACTTTTGTTTTAATTGACTCTAGACACGATCCTCAGAAAATCGATTTAGAATTCATGAAATTTTTAGGAGAAAACCAAATTCCGTTTTGCATTGTTTTTACAAAAGCAGACAAATTAGGAAGCTCTAAAATAAACAAACAAATTACTTCTTATAAAAAGAAATTACTAAACTCTTGGGAAACGCTTCCTACTTCTTTTATCACCTCTTCTAATACAGGATTAGGTAGAGAAGAATTTTTAAAATTTATTGATGGGGTAAATCAAGATGTTGCTAAAGATTTTAAATAAAATTTGAATGCATTCTACTAAAGAAAATCTACAAATTTTATTTGAAGACAACCATATTATCATTGTAAATAAACGCGCAGGCGATATTACACAAGGTGATAAAACAGGAGACAAACCTTTAAGTGATGTTGTAAAAGAATATATTAAAGACAAATACAACAAACCAGGCAACGTGTATTTAGGTGTTGTACACAGATTAGACAGACCCACTTCTGGTATTATTATTTTTGCCAAAACATCTAAATCTTTAGAGCGCCTTAACAAGATGCTACGAGAGAAAACCATTCACAAAACTTATTGGGCTGTTGTAAAAAATCATCCGAAGAAAGAAAAGGCTACCTTAATTAATTTCTTAAGAAAAAACCCAAAGAATAATAAGTCTACCGCATATCCTAAAGAAATTGAAGGAAGTAAAAAAGCCATTCTACATTATACTGTTCTTAAAAAACTAGACAACTACTCTTTAATAGAAGTAGATTTAGAAACAGGAAGACACCACCAAATTAGATCTCAATTAGCTAATATTGGTAGCCCTATAAAAGGAGATTTAAAATACGGATTTGACAGAAGCAATAAAGACGGAAGTATTCACTTACATGCCCGTAGAATTCAGTTTATACACCCTGTAACCAAAGAACAAGTCAACATTACAGCTCCAACACCTAAAGAAGTTATTTGGAACGCTTGTAACTAATTGCTATCTTTAAAGAATTAATTTTTCTTTATGAAGGAGCTAAAGCATTTATTAACCAATTCTTTACCCATAACTACTTACACTTTATACATTTATCAGGTTTTACCTGCATTCTGCTCTTCTTGTTAGTTTTTAGTAATAAATAAAAGAAATATAATTTATGGATATAATTAATATTTTACAAGCGCAAAGAAATTAGTTTGCAGCACAACAAACAAAAGATATTTCTTTTAGAAAAGAGTGTTTAAAAAAACTACAAAAAGAACTTATAAAAAGAGAACCTGCTATTATAAAAGCATTGTACGATGATTTTAAAAAATCTGAATATGAAGCCGTTTTAACAGAAACCTCTATTGTATTGTCTGAATTAAAAATGACAATCGATAAACTTACCTCTTGGGCAAAACCAAAAAGTGTTTTACCATCCCTTTTAAACTTCCCGTCTTCGGCAAAAATACACAAAGAACCTTATGGAGCCGTTTTAGTAATTGCTCCCTGGAACTATCCACATCAATTAGCTTTTGCCCCATTAATAGGCGCAATTGCAGCAGGAAACACCGTTGTTTTAAAACCCTCTGAACTTACACCAAACACAAGTGCAATTACCAAAGAAATAATTGAAGCCGTTTTTGATAAAAAACAAGTTGCAGTTATTGAGGGTGGCGTTGAAGTTTCTACAAAATTATTAGCACAACGTTGGGATTATATTTTCTTTACAGGAAGTGTTTTTGTAGGGAAAATTGTAGCAAAGGCTGCTGCAGAGTTCCTAACTCCTATTACCTTAGAATTAGGAGGTAAAAGCCCTTGTATTGTAGACAAAACAGCTAACATTAAATTAGCTGCTAAAAGAATTGTTTGGGGTAAATTTATTAACGGAGGACAAACTTGTATTGCGCCAGATTATTTATTAATACACACATCAAAAAAAGAAGAATTTGTTAATTACTTTAAAAACGAATTGATAAAAGCTTATGGAGAAAACCCCGAAACCTCAACAGACTTCCCAAGAATTGTAAACCTAAAAAACTTTCATAGACTTGCCTTAATGTTAGAAAATGAAAGTTTTTTAACAGGAGGAACAACCAACAAAGAAAATCTATTTATTGCTCCTACTTTAATTAACGAACCTTCTCTAAATAGCGAGGTAATGAAAGGCGAAATTTTCGGCCCAATACTCCCTGTAATTTCTTATGAATCTGAAGAAGAAATAGACAAAATTATTTCTAAATACGATAAACCACTTGCATTCTATTTTTTTTCTACGGATAAAAAAATCACTAAAAAAATGATTGCAAAATATTCTTTTGGTGGAGGAACAATTAATGACACAACTGTACATTTTGTAAATCACAGATTGCCATTTGGTGGTGTAGGAGAAAGTGGAATTGGTAGTTATCATGGTAAACTAACTTTCGAAACCTTTTCTCATAGCAAAGGTGTGGTTACCAAAGGTAATTGGCTAGACCTAACAATTAGATATGCTCCATACACTGATAAATTAAAAAAACTACAGGCATTATTAAAGTGGACTTAAATTTTATACAACCAGAATTATTAAAAGTGTAAAACAACGTCTAAACCTTTAGATAATAAACATTGGTAAACATTTAACAGAAATGAAGATCATTCCATCTGATAAAATTGAAATAGTAACGACTCTTTCAATGCAAGAAGCTAGAAAAATATTATCAGAAAACATTAGACCAAAAAAAATATTTAAATTTAGTTTTAACCAACCTCAAAAAAAGGAATTGTTTGAAGGAAACTTTGAACAAGATAATTTTAAAATACAGCGAATTATAACTGAGCGAAATTCTTTTCTACCTCAAATTAAAGGACAAATTCTACCGAGTATCAACGGAACTAGATTGGTTGCAGATTTAAAAATTCACTCTTCTGTAATTGTATTTATGCTATTTTGGTTGACTTTTGTTGGTTTTGCATTCATTACAGGAATCATTGGAGTCATAAACCAAGGAATTAACCCTTTATTTTTAATTGTTCCCTTAATTATGATTGGTTTCGGAATTGGATTGATTAATTACGGATTCAATAGTCAAAAAGAAAAATCAATAAATGATTTAAAGAAAATATTAAACGGACATACAAAAGCATAAAAACGCTTTACCCACAAAGAACAAAGTTATAATCATTATTCCTTAGGCTTCAAAATCAACACATTTTCACTTGCTTCAATTTCAGATTGATTCAGTCTCATCTTCACAAACTTTCCATCTAAATACTTTTGAGTTTGATCTTTATAATACTCACTAAATCTATTTCCAGATTGACCCGTAGGAATAATTGCCAAACTATTTTCGATATCAGAAAAATCGACAACTCTTCTTGTTGATGGCCCCGCAGTTACCTTATAATACCCTGTGCTATCTAGTTTAAAAATCTGATTGTTAATTACCTCATTCCCTCCAATAGTTTCAAACGGACCAACATTAAAAAAGGTACGCAACAATCCACCTGCTTTACCAATTGCATGTTCATATTCTACAGAAATAACACGATTCCAAGTCCAATCATCTACATTTTCTCCTAACTGATTTTGTAAAAAAGCAAAAGATTTTTTAAAGGATGTTAGAACAATTTCATTTTTAGTTTCAACTTTATTCTTTGTAGCAATATTATCCCACCAAACAGAATTCTCTCTATTTACTTGATTTGGTAAAACCTGATCTTGCAATTGAGAATTGATAAACAACTCGAAACTACCACCTAATTCATCTTGATAGGTTTCTTTTAAAAATTCATATAAAAATCGATTGTAAATTGTTGGTGCAACTGCCGTTTTTACATACGTTCCATCCCATTTCTCTAAAACTGAAAAAGCTTTTTTCTCTGATACTGTTAAAATAGACTTATCGATACTTTTTAACAAACTATAAATAATTTCTGGCACCGTAGCCGATGTTACATCATACGTCATATTCGCAATATCTTCTTTTGTAAAATCATCTTTTTTATCTAATAATTCTACAATTCTTCTAGCTCTATCTTGAGGTTGATAATAACCTGGATACAATTTACCTCGCACAGAATCTACTTGATTATTGGCAGAATACACGTAATTCCAACTCGGGTTAATTGCTTTCGGATTCTCTTCAAAGGGTAAATACTCAAGAATTTCATCTTCTCCAGAAGCTCCATTTAAATATGTTTTAGAAGACAAACCCTCTCTTAACGCATACAATTTAGCAGAAGAAAACCAAGCAATATTATCTTTAGCATCTCCATACATTACATTTAAACCAGGCGCATGAATTCTAGAAACCGATTTTTTAAAATCATTCATAGAACTTGCATGAGCCAAACCATAAGAAACATCTAGCATCTCATTTGGCAACTGTGTATAAATCCAATTCATAGCAATAGGTCTTTTATCTATTACATGCTCTATTAAACCATTCATTACAGGACCATGCTGACTTACTTTTACTTGAAAAGTAGTGTCTCTCTCATTTTTTACAGAAATGGTTTTACTCCTTAATTCATACGCTTTAAAACCATCAACTGTTTTATACTCTAAAGCATTATCAGGGCTATTTTCCTCCACATAAAAATTTAAATCGTCATTCGCTAACATGGTCAATCCGTACGCATAGTCTCTATTATGTCCCAACAAAGGAAACGGCATCAAGGCAATATTGAATCCATAAATCTCAAAATCGGGTGTTTTAATATGATTCTGATACCAAACCGAAGGTTGTGAATACGCAATATGCGGATCATTTTCAAAAATCACTTTTCCGTTTTTTGTTTTTTCTGCCCCAAGTACCCAAGAATTACTTCCTATAAAAGGAGACACAGGTAAATCGTCCATAATAGAAGCTACAGAATTAGAAATTGTCGCTTCTATTTTTGTAGGTACACTTGTTCTGTTAATGGTTAAATACTCACTATTAGCACTTAAAATTTCATCTAAATAAGAGCTTCCTAATTTTTCTTTTATTTCCGTTAATAAAGGATCTGTTTTATGCGCAACCGCAAAACTAAAAGACATGTATCCAAAAACATTGTAAATATCTTTTATAGTATATTTTTCTTTCTCTACTCCTACTAAAGTAAATTCTAAAGGCGTTTTTCCTTCTTCTATAAATTGATTTACACCATCTAAATAAGATTGCGTTAAAATATAAGAATCGGCCGTTTTATCTAAACCAGCAATGGTTTTTTCTGCAGCTTCCTCAATTCCTAATCCTCCAAAAAATTGATCTACCCTTACCAAATCTTTTCCAAAAATTTCAGACAATCTTCCGGCAGCAATTCTTCGCATTAATTCCATTTGCCATAATCTATCTTGCGCATGCAAATACCCTAAAGCAACATAGGCATCTTTTTGATTTTGAGCGTTAATATGCGGCACTCCAATAGCATCAAAATAGACGGTTACTTCATTAGAAAGGTTTTTCAATTCTAATTCTCCTGAATAATTTGGATGATATGTTTTAGAGTACAACCAAACAGAAACTGCGAGCAATACAACTAGAATTAACAGAATTCTTAAAAAACGTCTTAAAAACTTCATAAAATTGATTTTTATCAAAGATAACAGAATTATTATTTACGGATAACTACAAAGAAAATGAAAGACATTTTGTATTTTTGAGGTGCAAAATTTTTTATATGAAAAAAATTCAAATGGTTGACCTACAAGGTCAATATCAACAAATAAAAGAAGCTGTAAATACTTCTATAGAACAAGTTTTAAATACTTCAGCATATATCAACGGACCCTTGGTTCATGAGTTTCAAGCAGATTTAGAAAAATATTTAGGCGTAAAACACGTAATTCCTTGTGCAAACGGAACCGATGCATTGCAAATTGCAATGATGGGTTTAGGTTTAGAACAAGGTGATGAAGTGATTACCGCTGATTTTACTTTTGCTGCAACTGTAGAAGTAATTGCTTTGTTAAAATTAACACCAGTTTTGGTAGATGTAGATGCAGAAACATACAACATAGATATTGAAGCTTTAAAAAGAGCCATCACTCCAAAAACTAAAGCCATTGTACCTGTTCATTTATTCGGACAAGTAGCAAATATGGATGCTGTTTTAGAAATTGCAAAAGAGCATAATCTTTTTGTAATTGAAGATAATGCACAAGCAATTGGTGCTAATTACACCTTTAAAGACGGAACCAAAAAGAAAGCAGGAACTATCGGAAACGTAGGTACAACCTCTTTTTTCCCTTCTAAAAACTTAGGTTGTTATGGTGATGGTGGAGCCATTTTTACCAATGATGATGAATTAGCACATACCATTCGTGGAATTGTAAATCACGGTATGTACACACGTTATTATCATGATGTAGTAGGTGTAAACTCTCGTTTAGATTCTATACAAGCTGGAGTACTAAAAGCAAAATTACCACTTTTAGACACTTATTGTGAAGCAAGAAGAAATGCAGCTCGTTTTTACAACGAAGCACTTTCTGTTTCAGAACATATTATTACGCCAACAACAAGTGCTTGTGGAGAAATCTGTGACACTTGTGATTGCCATGTTTTTCATCAATATACATTACAAATTACAAATGGCAAAAGAGATGATTTACACAAACATTTGTTAGAACAAGGAATTCCGAATGCAATCTATTATCCAGTTGCACTGCATTCTCAAAAAGCGTATGCTGACGCCCGTTATAAAGAAAGTGATTTCCCTGTAACAAACGAATTGATAAAGACTGTAATTTCTTTACCAATGCATACAGAACTAGATAAAGAACAACTAACATTTATAACAAAAACGATTTTAGATTTCGTTAACTAAAACAACATAATGAAAAGAATATTAGTAACAGGAGGATTAGGTTTTATTGGTTCTCACACAGTAGTAGAGTTACAAAATGAAGGCTTTGAAGTAGTAATTATTGATGATTTATCTAATACATCTATCAATGTACTAGATAACATTACTTCTATAACAGGTGTTAAACCAGATTTTCATCAAATTGATTTAAGAATTAAAAGTG
Organism: Polaribacter staleyi; assembly: GCF_038024045.1. NCBI lineage: Bacteria > Pseudomonadati > Bacteroidota > Flavobacteriia > Flavobacteriales > Flavobacteriaceae > Polaribacter > Polaribacter staleyi. Next base: position 1,631,400 of record NZ_CP150665.1, read on the forward strand.
ATGTAAAAAACTTTTTTGATAATAACAAAGTAGATGGAATTATTCACTTTGCTGCATTTAAAGCTGTAGGTGAAAGTATGCACAAACCTTTAGATTATTATGAAAACAATTTAGGTTCTCTTATCTATTTATTGCAAGAAATGAGAGACAGAAAATTAGACAATTTTATTTTCTCTTCTTCTTGTACCGTTTATGGGCAAGCAGATGAGTTGCCTATTACAGAAAACGCACCTGTAAAAGCTGCAGAATCTACCTACGGAAACACAAAACAAATTGGTGAAGAAATTTTAAGAGATGCTAGTAAAGCACACGGTTTAAATATTATTGCCTTAAGATACTTTAACCCAATTGGAGCGCATCCATCAATTAAAATTGGAGAATTACCTTTAGGGGTTCCTCAAAACTTAATACCTTATATTACACAAACAGCTGCAGGAATGCGTGCAGAATTATCTGTTTTTGGTGATGATTATGATACTGTAGACGGTACTGCAGTTCGTGATTATATTCACGTAGTAGATTTAGCAAAAGCACATATTGCAGCTTTACAACGTCTAATTAAAAAGAATAACAAAAAAGCATTTGAGTATTTTAATGTAGGTACAGGAAAAGGAAGTTCTGTTTTAGAAGTAATTAAAGCTTTTGAAAAAGCTTCTGGAAAACCATTAAACTATAAAATTGTTCCAAGAAGAGAAGGTGATATTACTGCTGCCTATGCAGATACTACCATAGCAAACAAAGAATTAAACTGGAAAACAGAACAAACTCTAGAAGAAGCATTAGCGTCTTCATGGAAATGGCAATTAGCTCAAAAATAAATTCAAAACTAAAAAACTCCAATTATTAAAATTGGAGTTTTTTTTTAGCATACTTTCTTTCAATAACCTTATTATTTATATTATTTCTTAAAGGTATTTTTTATGAAATTTTCAGGGAAACGCTATTTAGATTATTCATCATTTATTAAATTAACTTTCGGCGAAAGAGTTCAAAAAATATCATTAGACATTGGGTTTTCTTGTCCTAATAGAGATGGATCTAAAGGCTACGGAGGCTGCACCTATTGCAATAACAACACCTTTAACCCAGATTATTGCCAACCTACCAAAGGTATAAAACAACAGTTAGAAGAAGGAATTTCTAGATTTGCTACCAAATACAAAACACAACAATACTTAGCGTATTTTCAGGCATACACAAATACCTATTCAGATTTTGAATCGTTAAAACAAATGTATGACGAGGCTTTAAGCGTGCCAAATGTAATTGGTTTGGTTATTGGCACAAGACCCGATTGCATTTCTGATGAAGTTATCGATTACCTATCTTTTCTATCAAAAAAGCATTTTTTTTCTCTAGAATTCGGTGTGGAAAGCACCTTAAATAAAACATTAAAAAAAGTAAACAGATGCCATACGTATAATGACACAGTTGCTACTTTTAACAAATGTAAAAACAGAGGTTTTCATTTAGGTGCCCATTTAATTATGGGTTTACCAGGAGAAACCAAAGAAGACTTATTAAACCACGCTATTGAAATTTCTAAACTACCTATTGACACCTTAAAATTACACCATTTACAAATTGTGAAAAAATCGATTATGGCTTCTCAATACAATCGAAACCCAGAAGATTTTCAGCTTTTTACTCAAGAGAGCTATATTCAATTCATCACAGAATTCGTAGCATTATTAAGACCCGATATTGTGATAGAACGTTTTATCAGTCAAGCCCCTATTGACTTATTAATAGCACCAAAATGGAACGGACTAAAAAACTTTGAAATGGTTGCTAAAATTGACAAAAAAATGGAAGCGATAAATACTTGGCAAGGAAAGAAGTATAAATCCATTTCAATTAATAAATAGTTTTAAAATAAAGAAACAGATCCTTAGAAACATCAGCAACAAAAAAATTAGTTTGTTTCTAAATTTTTAAAAACCTAACTTCGTTAACTTCGTGTTTTGACCCCTATAAAACAAGAGTAATCTTTTAAATTTCGATTATTAATTAAGCTGTTAAATTTTTCATCATAATTAGATGTTTATCTGTATTCAATTTTTCCATTGGGGTTATACGTCCCAACAATCCGTGAAGTCTTCTATTGTTATAAAATTTCACGTATCGTTTTAATATTTGCTCTATTTCACCAAAATATTGATAGTCGAACCTTTTAAAAACTTCTTTTTTTAATATTCCGTGATACGCTTCTTTATGTGCATTTTCCTCAGGTGTTGCAATGTGTGTAAATTCTTGTTGTACTCCGATTAAACCTAAGTATTCACGTACTCTTTTAGCTATAAATTGGCTTCCATTATCACTTCTAATAACTACATTATTGGGGTAATCATAATCTTGAAACAACTCAGATAGTAATGTAATAACGTGATGCTGTTTAATGGTAAAAGAAAAATAGTCTTTTAGTATTCTACGAGTATGAACGTCTATGACCGAGAGTAAATAAGCATTCTTTCCTACACTTGGTATCCAAACCATTTTTATATCCATTTCCAGGCATTCTAAGGGCTTAGAAGTGTGAACTTTTCTGAACTTTACAAACTTGCGTCCTGAACCACTTCTATCTATCCTATTATCTAGTTTGAGTAAGCCTTCTTCTTTCATAATTCTATATAGTTTTTTATGATTTATAGTGTACCCCTCTCTTTTTAAATAGCTGGTCATTAATCGATAACCACAATCTATAAACTCATGCTGTAAAATTTCTTTTATAGCTGCAACTACATCGTTTTGTAATACAAAGCCTTTGGTCTTATGAAAAGTTTCTTTAGTTGGCTTATTTCCTTTTTTACCACCACTAGGTTCTCTGTAGTAACTACTCTCTACAATACCTACCATTTTTAGGATTTTTGTTTTGCTACACTTATATTTTTTATAAATTGCATTGACTAAATCTTTCTTGGATCGGACGTTCCAAACTTTTTTTTTAAAAGTTCTCGTTGTACTTCAAGCTCAATTTCTCTATCACTTAATAATTTTCTTAAAACTCGATTCTCTTCTTCTGCCTCTTTAAGTTCTTTACTCTTGGTATCATAAGTTACCTTCAAACCTGCTTCTCCTTTGTGCTCAAACTTCTTTCGCCAACTGTAAAATGTTCCAGTGCTTACACTGTATTTTCGGCAGGCTTCTACAATACCTATTTCTTCTGAAACTGATAGAATTTCTAACTTCTGTTCTAATGTCCATTTCTTGTATTTCATATCTCAAATATATTAGTTTTGAAATTTAAAATATCACTCCGAACTATTAAGGGGCTAAACTACTTCGAATATAAAACATTGAAACGATTGTATATTCATATAGTTACAAACAATTAAAAACGAAAATCATAAATGAAAAAAAACTTTTTGATTATTTTAATATTATTAGCTAATATTTCAATAAATGCTCAAACGACTGAAATAAATTTTGGTTTAAAATCAGGAATTAATATGTCAAAATATACACCAGATGTGTATGTTGGGAATTCCAGAATTGTAGAATATCAAGGAAAAATCGGATTTTATATTGGAGGTTATACAAATATAAAAATTTCTGAAAAATTTAGAATACAACCTGAATTACTTTTTTCTAACCAAGGAACAAAAAGAGTATTCGAAGATATTTCAGTATCTGACTCAAATGGAATTCATATAGGTGTTAGTGATATTGAGGAAACAATAAATGAATCTGTAATTTCTTTACCTATTATTTTACAATACTTTATTAATGATAAATTTAATTTAGAAGGAGGAATTCAATTAGGTTATGTGGTAAATAGAAAACAAGAAACTACAAAGGATCCTTTTGAGCTAAACCAAGGAAATAATTCCCAAAATAATAACACGAATTATGACAAATTTGATTTTGGGCTTAATTTGGGTTTAGGCTATAAAATACTTGAAAAAGTGAGAATAAATACGAAATTTTTTCTTGGACTTATTGAAAGAGACAATGCAATTAAACCTTCAATTTTCAGTTTAGGAATTGAATATGAAATATAAACTGTTTGTAACACCGTGTAAAAAAATTGCTTAATTTTAGCTTAACCAAAGTTTGTTGCATTTTTGTAAACTCCTATTTTCCTTCGGAAAATAGCCGTTCATTTTAATCGCAACTTTTCATAGCTAAACCGTTAACGAAACCTCAAAATAACACATAAAAAAAACGAACTCTCACGAGTTCGTTTTTTAATTTATAAGTAATCTATTAAAACCTATTCAGGTAAACTTGCTCCACTAGCAGCAACAGATCTATCAATTTTACGCATTAAACCTTGTAATACTTTACCTGGTCCAACTTCAATAAATTCAGTTCCACCATCTGCAATCATTGCTTGTACACATTGCGTCCATTTTACTGGCGCAGTTAATTGAGCAATTAAATTTTCTTTTATTTCATCTGGACTTGTAACCGCTTTTGCTACCACATTCTGATAAATAGCACATATAGGCTTGCTAAATTCAGTTGCCTCAATTGCAGCAGCTAATTCAGCTCTTGCAGGCTCCATCATTGGCGAATGAAATGCACCACCAACAGGTAATAACAAGGCTCTTCTTGCTCCTTTTTCAGTTAAACCTTCACACGCTTTTTCAACAGCAGCAATTTCACCAGAAATAACTAATTGTCCAGGACAATTGTAATTTGCTGCAACCACTACTCCATCAATTTCTGCACAGGTTTCTTCCACAATATGATCTGCCAATCCTAAAACCGCTGCCATGGTAGAAGGTGCAAATTCACACGCTTTTTGCATTGCCAAAGCACGTTTAGAAACCAATTTTAATCCATCTTCAAAAGTTAAAACTCCGTTAGCAACCAAAGCAGATAATTCTCCTAAAGAGTGTCCTGCAACCATTTCTGGTTGAAAAGAATCTCCTAAAACTTTCGCTAAAATTACAGAATGTAAAAAGATTGCTGGCTGCGTAACTTTCGTTTCTTTTAATTGCTCAGCAGTTCCTTCAAACATAATATCTGTAATCGAGAATCCTAAAATTTTGTTTGCTTTTTCAAAGTATTCTTGCGCTAATGCAGACTTTTCGTATAAATCCAATCCCATTCCTGTAAATTGCGCTCCTTGACCCGGAAAAATATATGCTTTCATAAAATATGTATTTTTGTAACTATTTATTCTTTTAATTATTGGCAAAAATAATCATTTTTATTGGAAGCTAATCCCGCTTTACACACTCGCTTTTTTGTAAAAACAAAAAGAGCTCAAACAATTGCTTCAATCGGGGCTAAACTTGTTAAGAAACTTCCTTTAAAACTAAAAACAACAACATAACTTACACCATTTTAAAGCAACAAAAACCTCCTTTAACTCTAATTTAACTAATTTCGAACTCTTTTTTGTAATCAACTTAAAAAGGTTTCGTCTATACCTATAGAAATTACATACAATGAAAAAAATACTTTTAACTTTAGTGGCTATTTTTACTTTATCGCAAGTAAATGCACAAACATCCATTTTTAACAGCTTATTACAAAAACACGTTACCAAAAGCGGCGTTGTAGATTACAAATCATTAAAAAGCGATGAAGCTAAACTAGACAACTACCTTTCTTATTTAGAAAAAACGATACCAGCGAGTTCTTGGTCAGAAAATAAACAAAAAGCATTTTGGATCAATGCTTACAACGCATATACTATCAAAATTATTTTAGAAAATTATCCGCTAAAAAGCATTACAGATATCAAACAAGGTGGAAAAACTGCTTGGAAAATTCCTTTTGCAAAAGTGGGTGGAAAAACATATACGCTAGATCATATTGAACATGAAATTTTACGTAAAAACTTATTTGATGCAAGAATTCATGTAGGTGTAAATTGTGCTTCTGGTTCTTGTCCTAAATTAGGAAATGTAGCTTTTACAGAACAAAATGTAGAAGCAACTTTAGAGCAATTAATGAAAGATTTTGTGAACGACAGTTCTAGAAATAAAATCTCTGAAAAGAAAGTTCAAATTTCTTCAATTTTCGATTGGTTTAAAGTAGACTTCACCAAAAAAGGGTCTGTTATCGACTTTTTAAATAAATACTCAGAAACTAAAATTAGTCCAAAAGCTAAAATTAGTTACTTAAAATACGATTGGACTTTAAACGGAAAATAGTACTTTTATTTTTCATTTAAAATAAAACAAAACAATGTCTAAAAACTATTATGACGCATCCGATTTAAGAAAATTCGGTAAAATTACAGAATGGAACGAAGAACTTGGAAACAAATTCTTTGACTATTATGGAAAAGTTTTTGAAGAAGGCGCTTTAACGGCTCGCGAAAAATCTTTAATCGCTTTAGCCGTAGCCCACACAGAACAATGTCCTTACTGTATAGACGCTTATACAAAAGACACTTTACAACGTGGTGTAACCAAAGAACAAATGATGGAAGCAATTCATGTTGGAGCTGCAATTAAAAGTGGCGCAACTTTAGTTCATGGAGTTCAAATGATGAATAAAGTAAATAAATTAGAAATGTAAGCAGAGAACCAATTTTTGCTCTTCAGCAAAAATTATGTGAATCGCTTATACCCACGAAAGTGGGTATCTATAAGTTTAAGTGAATTTTGCTTTTTAGCAAAATTTTAGAGATCGCTTATCCTGAGTTTTTTACGAAGGATCTCATGAATAAAATTGGAGTGAATCGCCTTTACTGAGAAAAGCTCTTTAATAAAATAAATGTCTCATCGAGCGCAGTCGAGAGGTAATATTTAGGTCTCGACTGCGCTCGACCTGACAGAATTAATATATGGCTACAAAATCATTAAAAGCAAGAAATAACGATATTGCAAATACGTCTCGTCAAATGGAAATTCTTTCTAGCGGAATTTTCGCAAACGGAGAATTACCAACATTTGCAGCAAAAATAAAAGAAACAGGTCATTTTCCTTTACGTCCTAAAAAATTAGAAATTCTACAAATAAACTTAGGCTACATGTGTAACCAAGTTTGTGAACATTGTCATGTAGATGCGGGTCCAGATCGTAAAGAAATTATGACCAAAGAAACCATGCAACAATGTTTAGATGTTATAAAAAAAACAGAAGCGCATACGTTAGATTTAACTGGTGGAGCACCAGAAATGAACCCTAATTTTAGATGGTTTGTAGAAGAAGCTGCCAAAGCAGGAATTAAAGATTTTATTGTACGTTCTAATTTAACAATTATTAGAGCCAACAAAAAATATTACGATTTACCAGAGTTCTTTAAAAAACACGGAGTTCATATGGTTTCTTCTATGCCTCACTGGACGCGTGGAAAAACAGACAAACAACGTGGAAATGGTGTTTTCGATAAATCGATAAAAGCATTGCAAGAATTAAATGCTATTGGTTATGGTTTAGAAGGTTCTGACTTAAAATTAGATTTAGTTTATAATCCTTCAGGGGCATTTTTACCTGGAGATCAAATGGCTTTACAGAACGATTTTAAAAAGGCTTTAAAATCTGAATTCGACATCGACTTCCATCAATTGTTTGCAATTACAAACTTACCAATTAGTCGTTTCTTAGATTATTTAATCGCTTCAGAGAATTATGAAGATTACATGCATTCTTTATTAGATGCATACAATCCGACAGCTGTAGAAAACGTAATGTGTACAAACACAATTTCAATTAGTTGGGATGGTTGGTTATTCGATTGCGATTTTAACCAGATGCTAAACTTAAAAGTTGCAAGTAAAGTAAAACATGTTTCTGACTATAATGAAGAGTTATTACAAGACAGAAATATTATTATCAACCAACATTGTTACGGATGTACTGCGGGCGCAGGAAGTAGCTGTCAAGGAGTTGTTGCGTAATTTATGAATAAAAAAACTGCCATATTAATTTTTGCAAATTCTGCAGAAAAAGAAGTAGAAAGAAAATCGTTTCTTTCTGCGGATGTTTTTTCTGCACTAAATGCACAAACCTTAAAATTGGTAGAAAAATCTGGAATAGCATATTTTCTTATTTCAGAAAAACAACAAACAGGAACTTCCTTTGGAGACCGTTTTTCCAATGCTATTCAAGGTGTTTTTAACAAAGGTTTTGATAACGTAATTACCATTGGTAATGACACGCCACATTTAAAAACACATCATTTAATTGATACTTTACAACAACTAGAAACCAAAGAGTTAATTTTAGGCCCTTCTAGAGATGGAGGTTTTTATTTAATGGGAATTCAAAAAGCTCATTTTGATAAAGAAAGTTTCATCAAATTACCTTGGCAAACCAATCGTTTGCACAAAAGTATTGCTAGCATAGCAACTAGTAAAAATTTAGAAATTCAGTTTTTAGAATTGCTAAATGATATTGATTCAAAGGAAGATATTCAATTTATCTTAGATAGTTTTAAAGCGATTCCTTTATCAATCTTAAAACTTTTACAAAAAGTATTCTTCTCAATTAAAATCGCTTTTTTTAAAGTTGATTTTTCTACACTACAAACTTCATTTTCTAAGAACTTTAATAAAGGTTCGCCAATTATTTTTGCGTAATAAATTTTCAGAATTATTATTAATAACACAGATCTCTTTTAACACAGTTATAAGATTTCGTTATTAAATAAAATGATTCTCGACTCCGCTCGAACTGACAACAGTTTAGGCTAAAAATATTTTTACACAAAAATTATCACTAAATGAAACACATTTACATGTGGATTTTGTTGCTGTTTACAAGCATCAGTTTTTCGCAAACAACAATTACAGGTACCATTACAGATAAAAATACAGGAAAAGAAATACCTTACGTAAGTATCTCTTCATCAACCAAAAATGGTACAACTTCTAATTTAGACGGGTTTTATTCTATTACTATTTTAAAGGATGATCAGTTTTTAACTTTTAGTTCTTTAGGCTATAAAACTCAAAGAATAAAAATAGAAAATAAAACAAAAATTGACATTCAACTTACTGAATTAGAAACTAGTTTAAATGAAATTGTTGTTACTGCTTTAGGTGTAAATAGAAAGACAAAAGAATTAGGTTATGTGGTTCAAGAAATAAAAGCCAAAGAGTTATCAGAAGTAAAAACGCCTAACTTTTTAGATAATTTATCTGGTAAATTAGCCGGAGTTACTATTTCTCAGGGAGCAACCGGAGTGGGCTCATCATCAAAAATAACCATTCGAGGAGAAGCTTCTTTCTCTAACAACAATCCGCTTTTTGTGGTTGATGGAACTCCGATAAACAACAACACTGTTTTTAACTTTACAAATGAAGCTGCAGCTGGTTTTCAAGAAATAGATTTTGGAAACGGCGCTATGGAAGTAAACCCAGATGATATTGAGTCTGTAACTGTTTTAAAAGGACCAAGTGCTGCTGCATTGTATGGTACAAGAGCTTCTAACGGAGTTATTGTGATTAAAACAAAAGACGGTAGCAAGAAAAAAGGATTGGGAATTAGCATCAATTCTTCGATTACGTTTGATACTGCTTTTCGTTTGCCAGAATTCCAAAATACATACGGACAAGGACAAGGCGGTGTTTTTGAATATGTAGATGGTTTAGGTGGCGGAACAAGTGATAATATTACCTATTCTTGGGGACCAAAATTAGATGCTGGAAACTTAATTCCGCAATTTGATTCTCCTGTAACTTTACCAGACGGAACAGTTGTTCGTGGTGGAGATACTGCTTTATATAATGACCTATCGATTACTCCAACTTTATTTAAATCGAACCCAAATAATTTAAAAGATTTTTATCAAACAGGTGTTACCACTATTAATAATATATCTATTACAGATACTTTTTCTGGAGGTTCTTACAGGTTATCATTAACCAATTTAGATAGCGAATCTATCATTCCGGGTGTAAATCTAGACAGAAAAACAGCGGCTTTAAAAATGAATTTTAATCCGACTGAAAAAACAAAAATTGCTACTTCTTTAAACTATGTAAATTCTAGTAGCGATAATAGACCCGCAAATGGTTATGGAAGCGAAAATGTAAACTATTCTTTGGTTGCTTGGGGACCAAGATCTTTAGATATTAATAACTTAAAAAACTATTGGCAACCAGGTTTAGAAGGTGTACAACAATATTCTTTTAATTATACTTTTTTCGATAATCCGTATTTTATATTAAATGAAAACACCAACTCTTTTAACAGAGATCGTCTTTTTGGTAATATTGCTATCAACCACAAATTCACAGATAGACTAAGTGTTTCTTTACGTTCCGGAATGGATTATTCATCAGAAAAAAGAATCTTTAAACGGAATTTTAGTTCTAATCGTTTTCAAAACGGAGCTTATGCAGAACACGATGTTTTTTACAGAGAAATAAATACCGATTTCTTAATTAATTATAAAGACAATTTTGGCGATTTTTCTTTTGATGCTTCTTTTGGAGGAAATAGATTAGACCAAACAGCATCCACAAAACAATTACAAACTACCAATTTAGCACAACCTGGAATTTTTAGTTTAAACAACGCTGCATCTCCTATCGAAGCTTTTCAGTTCGATTCTAAAAAGAGAATTAATTCTTTATACGGAATTGCAAAACTGGGATATAAAAACTATTTATATGTAGATATTACAGGAAGAAATGATTGGTCTAGTGCATTGGCAACTCCTTTTTCTGTAGACGGCACATCCTTCTTTTACCCATCTATTTCTTCAAGTTTTATTGTATCAAACTACACAAAATTACCATCAATTATTTCTTTTGCTAAGATAAGAGCAAGTATTGCTCAGGTTGGTAATGACACCAATCCGTATCAAACATCGGGTGCTTTTGTATCACAAACAACCTTTGACGGACAACCAACTTTTAGTAATCAAAATTTTATTCCGAATGCAAATCTAAAACCAGAATTAACTACTTCGTATGAGTTTGGTACAGATATACGCTTCTTTAAAGACCGTTTAAATATCGATTTCACCTATTATAATGCAACGACTAAAGATCAAATTATTTCATTACCAATTCCTATTTCATCTGGTTACAACCAACAAGTTGTAAATGGCGGAGAAGTAAATACAACCGGTGTTGAAATTATTTTAGGAGGAACACCTATTAAAACGTCTAATTTTAAATGGAATACTACTTTTAACTTTGCAACCAACAAATCTGTTATTCATAATTTACCTCAAGATGATGGACGTTTAACCTTGGCCTATAGTAGAATTTACGATAGCGCAAACCAAACTGTTTGGTTTCAAGTAGAAGAAGGCGGACAAATTGGAGATTTATACGGAACAGGATATCAAAAAAATGAAGAAGGTCAATTTCTTTTAGATGATGATGGCCGTTTTATTGCCGATAATGATTTGATTAAAATTGGTAATTACAATCCAGATTTTACTTTAGGATGGAACAACTCATTTAAATATAAAGATTGGAACGCAAGCTTCTTATTCGATTGGAGACAAGGTGGTGAAATTGTTTCTAGAACACGTGCTTTAGGTAACGTTGGCGGTCAATTAGCAGAAACGGCAAACAGACCAACTGAAGGAATTATTGCACAAGGTGTAAATGTAAATACCGGGCAACCAAACGCTGTTGCTGTTTCTGCAGAAAGTTATTACAGACAATTTTACGACAGAAATCACGAAGAAAATAATATTTATGATGCTTCTTATTTAAAGTTACGTCAGTTCTCTATTGGCTACACATTAAATTTGGACGAAGGTTTTTTAGGCTTAAGAAACACCTCTACAATGAACTTTTCTTTTATTGGAAACAACTTATTTGTAATTACCGAAAATCCACATTTTGACCCTGAACAACTAGCCGTTCAAGGAAATGGTTTTGTTAGTGGAGTTGAAGATTTAAGTTATGCTTCTAGCAGAAGTTTAGGTTTTAAAATAGGTTTTGATTTTTAAAAAAAAGACAATGAAAAAAATTATATATACAATTGCAATTTTTGTTTTTATAGCTACAAGTTGCACCAATGGTTTTGAAGATTTAAATACCAACCCAAACGCACCTGTTGCTGTGCAACCAAGTTTGTTGTTAAGACAAGTTATTTACGACTTTGGCGAAAATATGAGTTATGAAGGTTTTGTTGCTGGAGATTTATTAGCACAACACAGAACCGCTTTAGATTTTAATTTATTTGACAGACACGATTTAAAAAGTCCGCAATTGGGCGGAAATCCTTGGCCAATATTTTACACAAATTTGCGTGATAATGAAATCATCTTAAAGCAAGCTCAAGAAACACCTGCTTTTGCAGTTTATGAAGGTCCTGCGTTAATTTTAAAAGCCTATATGGCTGCTGGTTTAACAGATTTATTTGGTGATGTTCCCTACTTTGAAGCCTTTAACGGAATTGAAGGAACGGTTACTCCTAAATATGATTTACAAGAAGACATTTATCAAAATGAAAACGGAATTTTAGATAATCTAGACAAAGGAATTGCTGCTATAAATGCCTATGCTGGTTCTATTCCTTTAGAGGGCGATATTTTATATAATGGAAATTTAGACTCATGGATACAATTTGCAAACTCTTTAAAAATTAAATATTTAGTGCGTATTTCTGGTAAAGTAGATGTTGCTGCTCAATTACAAACGATTTTTACAGAAGGTAATTACATTAAAAATAATAGCGAAAATGCAGTTTTCGATTTTACAAACTCAGAACCAAACAGTTTTAGATTGGCACAATTAAGAGTTGGTGATTTTAATAATTTTGTACTTTCTGAAACTATGGATGAAATTCTGTCTGATTTAAATGACTCTAGATTTGAAACCTTTTTCAGACCTTTTTCTAATGCTACTTCTAATGAATTTAATGGTTTATTAAACGGAATTGACGCATCATCAACATCAGTTGCTTTGTCTGATTATTCTTTAGCAGGAACCATTTTTAGAGAAGACACCTCTACATTAGATGCTAATTTCATGACCGCTTGGGAAACGAATTTCTTGTTAGCAGAAGCTGCCCAAAAAGGCTTTATTACAGCAAATGCAGAAACATTATACAATACTGCCGTTACACAAGCTTTTGAATATTGGAACACCAATTTACCTGCAACGTATTTAACTCTAAATGCGAATTACAATACTGTAGGAAAATCACATTTAGAACAAATTATCACTCAAAAATGGATCGCTTCTCTTATTAACGGATATGAAGGTTGGGTAGAATATAGAAGAACAGGTTTTCCTGCTTTAAAATCAATATCTGCAAGTTTAAATAACGGTGTAATTCCTGTTAGAATGCCGTATCCTGCGGAAGCAGCATCCTTAAATATAGAGAATTATAAAGTAGCAGAAACAGCAACAAACGGAAACAGTCTAGACGTAAAAGTTTGGTGGAACGAATAGAAAAATATGGATGTAATTAATTGGCAATGGGTTTTAATAATTTGTTCAAGTGTAACCTTGTACTTTTTATCGCCGCTCGCAAAAACCACAGATCAGTTTTTTAAAGCTGTACACAAAAAGAAAGCGCCCAATACTTTGGTATTAACCGGGAGCTTAATTATCTCTTGGATTTTTGCGAAAAGCATTACCAATGCAGCAAATTTAGGTTTGTCTTTTGGGTTGGTTGGTGGTGTAGCGTACGCTGGTTATTACCTATCATTTGCCGTTGCAGGTATTATTATTTATCAATTAAGAACCAAAGGAAATTTTAAAAGTATTCATCATTTTTTAACAACTAAGTTTGGTAAAAACGCCATGGCAATCTTTTCGGTATTGATTGCTTTTCGTCTTTTTAATGAAGTTTGGAGCAACACCATGGTTATTGGTAGTTACTTTGGAGCGCAAGGAACTAGCGGTTATTATTGGGCAATTATCGTTTTTACTTTACTAACATTATCCTACGCCTTAAAAGGCGGATTGAGTAGTTCTATTTTTACAGACGTCATACAAATGGTATTATTTTCTGTTTTATTGCTCATTATTTTAGGAACAATTTTTACTACGGATGATTTTTCTACTGCACAAATTGTTAGTTCAGGAACTTGGAGTTTCGAACTCGGATTAAACCTCTTTTTTGCTGCAATTATACAATCTTTTAGTTACCCTTTTCACGATCCTGTTTTAACCGACAGAGGTTTTATTTCATCCCCAAAAGTAACAAGGAAAAGCTTTTTATGGGCAAGTGGTTTAGGCGCAATTTGTATCGTGTTATTCAGTTTAATTGGTGTGTATGCGCAAACAAAGGGAATGTCTGGACAAGCAGCTGTAGAAGTTGGTAAAGCGTTTGGAGTGGTTATTTTATTAGTCATTAACTTTATTATGATAACCTCTGCAGCCTCTACTCTAGATTCTACATTCTCGTCTTTTTCTAAGCTAATCGCTATTGATTTAAACATCAAAAAAACGGTTTCCTTCGGAAGAATTACCATGATTATCGTTGCTGTATTAGGAACAATTCCGGTGTTTTTAAATGCTGAAATTTTATCGGCAACTACAATCTCTGGAACCATGGTTATTGGCCTCACTCCTATTTTTATATTTTGGAAAGTAAAAGTGCCAAGAATCAGTTTCTATTTAAGTGTTTTCTGCGGATTAGTTTTCGGATTTTTTCTCATTTTTGATATTTTCCCAGAAGCATTCATCTTTACAGAAGGAAAATACGCCTCTTTATTGTGGGTAAATATTTGGGGAATTTTAAGTTGTATCATTTTATACTTTATACCAACATGGATCAAAAAATAGCCGATTTAGGTAAAATATCAGGTAAAACTTTACTTTTTGGTGGAGTTTACAGCAATTTACAAGCTTTAGAAACTTTAAAACAAATTGCCGAAAAAGAAAATATCAGTCCAGAAAATTGTTTTTGTACTGGAGATATTGTGGGTTACTGTGCACAACCAGAAGAAACCGTACAATTATTTAAATTGTGGGGCGCAAAAAGCATTGTTGGTAATGTAGAAATTCAGTTAAGAGAAAATGCAGAAGACTGTGGTTGCGATTTTAGAGAAGGTTCTCGTTGCGATGGTTTTTCTCAACTTTGGTATCCGTATGCACAAAGTAAATTGTCTGAAAACTCTTTAGATTTTCTAAAAACATTACCTAATAATATCCGTTTTGAATATGCTAAACAGCAAGTAACTGTAGTACATGGTTCTTATTTTAATGTGTCAGAATTTATTTTTAAGTCTACAGATTGGGCAATAAAACAACCAAATTTTGAAGCGACAAATAGCGATGTAATTGTTGCTGGCCATTGTGGATTGCCTTTTTATCAACAAGAAAAAGAACAACTTTGGTTAAATCCTGGAGTTATAGGAATGCCAGCAAATAACGGAACTCCATCTGTTTGGTATGCTATTTTAGATGATTCTAAAGAAAACTTTAACTTTACACATTACACGTTAGATTACAATTATAAATTAACCAGTAAATTAATGCAAAACGGTTTACTACCCGAAGAATATTCTAGAACCATTATTACAGGAATCTGGGATAATACCGAAATTTTACCACCTATAGAAAGTGGTTTACAAGGCTTCGGAATTCAATTATAAAAGTGGAATATTAACTTGAAGTGTTTGATCGACTTCTGTGAAAATTAAAAAAAACAAACTTAAATGAAGAAAATATGCATCCTTTTTTTACTGATATCTTCTACCGTTTCTGCACAAAAGAAACTAGATAAATTACTGAATAAATTCAACAAAAATAATGTTCCATACATTTCTGTAGATACTTTAACAGCAACAAAAGCTATTTTATTGGATGCTAGAGAAGAACAAGAATATAACGTTAGTCATTTAAAAAATGCAATTCTTGTTGGTTTCGATGATTTTAATATCAATGAAACTTTAGAGAAATTACCAACAGATAAGAATGCTAAAATTGTAGTGTATTGCTCTCTTGGAATTCGTTCTGAAATTGTTGCAGACAAATTGATTAAAGAAGGTTACACCAATGTTTTTAATCTATACGGTGGAATTTTCGAGTGGAAAAACAACAATTTTAAAGTAATGGATACCTTGGGTAATACGACAGAAAGAGTCCACGCTTTTAATAAAGAATGGGGTAAATGGTTGAAAAGAGGAGAAAAAGTTTATTAAAAGAGTGACAGTAAGCAGTTGAAGTATTCAATACCAACTCAATTAAAAAGCACAAATATCATTTCGACAATAGGAGAAATCTATTTTCAATTCAAAGACTCCTCAATCGTTCCTCATTTCGGAATGACAAAATTAAAAAAAATGAATAAAAACCTATTATTAATCTTTACTAGAAATCCTGAATTAGGAAAAGCAAAAACACGTTTAGCCAAAACTGTTGGAGATGAAACTGCTTTAGAAATTTACAAATTCTTACTAGAAAGAACCAAAAATGTTTCATCAGAAGTTTCTTCTGACAAAGCGGTTTATTATTCCGTAAAAATTAGAGAAAATGATATCTGGGATGCAAATATTTTTCAAAAACACCAACAAGTTGGAGAGGATTTAGGTATTAGAATGCTAAATGCGTTTAAAAATGGATTTGATGCTGGTTATGAAAAAGTAATGATTATTGGTAGTGATTTGTACGATTTATCATCAGAAAACATAGAAAAAGCATTTACAGCATTAGATAAAAATGAGGTTGTAATTGGACCTGCAATAGATGGTGGTTATTATCTTTTAGGCATGAATTCTTTGCATTCGTCCGTTTTTAAAAATAAAAAATGGGGTACAGAAACCGTTAGACAAGATACTTTAAACGATTTAAAGAAGCAATCTGTGAAATTATTAGAACTAAAAAACGACATAGATGTATATGAGGATATCTTAGATATTCCAGAAATTATGTCAACGTTTATTAATCCTAAATAGTTTTATATGAAAACAACATTACTTTCTTTATTTTTTGCTTTAATATTTTCACAAACCTACGCTCAATGTAATGAGTATCTTAGCGGTTTTGGAAACAATCCATCTACTCCTGCTTATAATATCTCTGGAGATGTTTCACTTATATTAAACACAAACAACACCATTACCTTAAACTTAGCGAGCAACTATAATACTGCTTCCGGACCAGATGTTAGAGCTTTTTTAGTAGCATCTAATGGAATTTCTGATGCCGATTTAGCGACAACATTAATTTCAAATTTAAATCATTTTGAAATTGGTTTGACACAATCAAATGGTCAACAAACCTTTACCGTTGCTATTCCTGCTGGAAAGGACATCACAAAATTTGATAAAGTTTTCTTTTACTGTTTACAATTTGATCACTTTTGGGATTTAGGTACTTTTAATAATTTTACAACTTCTAGTTGTAGTGTTTTAGATGTTGATTCTTTTGCTATTGATAGAATTAAAGTTTATCCAAACCCTACAAAAGATAAAATTCAGGTTTCAAATATTGATGGTAATTCTACTGAAATTCGTATTTTTAATGTTTTAGGAAAACAAGTATTTCATCAAGCTAAAATATCAGAAAAAACCATTGATGTATCTTCTTTTAACAAAGGAATTTATCTGGTTAAAATTGATATTGATGGAAAATCTAAAACACAAAAATTAGTCATACAGTAAAAAACCTTATTGCAAGGACACGAAGCAATCTTATGATTAATAGTGAGATTACTTCATTCGTACCTCTTTCGTAATGACAAAAAAATAAACATGAAGCAACAACAATTACAAGAAACCATCGATTTTTTAAAATCAAACGGAGTTACAAATCCAGAAATAGGAATTGTTTTAGGAACAGGATTAGGTAAATTAGTTGATGAAATTTCAATTGAAAAAGAAATTTCGTATTCTGATATTCCAAATTTCCCTGTGGCAACGGTAGAGTTTCATTCTGGTAAATTAATTTACGGAGAATTATCCGGAAAAAAAGTAGTGGTTATGGCAGGCCGTTTTCATTTATATGAAGGTTACAATGCTTGGGAAGTTACCTACGGAATTAGAACTATGCACGGTTTAGGTATTAAAAACTTATTAGTTTCTAATGCCGCAGGAGCCATTAATCTTACTTATAAAAAAGGAGATTTAATGCTGATAAACGATCATATTAATTTACAAGGAAGTTCTCCTTTAGCATTTAAAGGAGCCAATAATTTTGGTAATATTTTTGCAGATATGTTAGAACCCTATTCTAAAGAAATGAACGCTAAAATTAGTGCAATTGCCAAAGAACAAGGTATTTTATTACACGAGGGTGTTTACACGAGTGTTTTAGGACCTCAACTAGAAACCAGAGCAGAATATAGAATGTTGCAAATTTTAGAAACCGATGCTGTAGGCATGAGTACTGTACCAGAAGTTATTGTTGCCAAACAATTAAACTTACCTTGTGCTGCTATTTCTGTTTTAACGGATGAATGTGACCCAAAAAATTTACAACCTGTAGATATTTCAGAAATTATTGCCATTGCGGGTAAAGCAGAACCTAAAATGATTGCATTATTTAAAGAGGTCATTAAGGTGTTGTAAGCTTAATTATAAAGTTCAGACCCTTCAGGTTTTTAAAACCTGAAGAAGATTTCTCATCAACATAAAGTAAAATGAACAAATACCTAGACATTATAAAAAACTCTTATTCCGATTATTGGAATTACGTAAAACAGTCCGTTTTAATGGAATTGAATTGGGAGAATTATTTCTACGGATTAATTATTATTTCATTGGTTGTTTGGGGCTTAGAGGCTATTTTCCCTTGGCGAAAAAATCAATCTTTATTTAGAAAAGACTTTTGGTTAGACACGTTTTACATGTTTTTTAATTTCTTTTTATTAAATTTAATTGTACTTATTGCGTTGTCTAATTCGGCAGCCCAATTGTTTAATGACATTTTAGGCTTGGTAGGTTTATCTATTGCTAATTTTCAATTGTTAGAAATTAATAAGCTACCATTTTTTGCTCGTATTTTTATCTTTTTTATTGTGGTTGATTTTGTACAATGGTGGACACATAGATTGCTTCATACTTTTGAATTTCTTTGGAATTTCCACAAAGTACATCACTCAGTAAAAGAAATGGGCTTTGCCGCACACTTGCGTTATCACTGGATGGAGCCTGTAGTTTACAACTCTTTAAAATACATTCCGTTAGCAATTATTGGTGGTTTTTCTGCACAAGATGTAGCCTTTGTTCACTTTTTTAACATTTTTATAGGGCATTTAAACCACGCAAATATTAATTGGGATTATGGCTGGTTAAAATATATTTTAAATAACCCCAAAATGCACATTTGGCATCACGTAAAAGAATTGCCAGAAGACAGAAAAAATGGTGTAAACTTCGGAATTACATTAAGTATTTGGGATTATATTTTTAAAACAAATTACATTCCGTATTCTGGTAGAGACATCGAATTGGGTTTTGAGGGTGATGAAAAATTTCCGAAAAACTTTATTGAACAAGAAGCATATCCTTTAGGTAAAAAGTAACCCTTTTTGTATTTTTATCCCCTTTTAAAATCATAAATATGAAATATCTAAGAATACTATTTTTACTCCTTTCTGTACAAGTTTTTGCACAACAAGGTGGTATGTGGATTCCCTCGCTTTTAGAAGGAATGAATGAACAAGAAATGACTTCTTTAGGAAGTAAATTAAGTGCTAAAGACATTTACGATGTTAACAATTCTAGTTTAAAAGATGCTATTGGGCATTTTAATGGAGGTTGTACAAGTGAAATTATTTCTCCTAAAGGATTAATATTAACAAATCATCATTGTGGTTTTGGTCAAATTCAAGCTCATTCTACTTTAGAAAACGATTATTTAAAAGATGGTTTTTGGGCTATGAACCTAAAAGAAGAACTACCAAACCCAGGTTTATATGTTGAGTTTATTGTGCGTATAGAAGATGTAACAGATAAGGTTCTTAAAGACATCAATGATTCTTTAACTGAAAAAGAAAAACAATCTATCATTACAAAAAACAGTAATGCTTTACAAAAAACTATCAGCAAAGAAGCTTGGCAACAAACCAAAGTAAAATCATTTTTTCAAGGAAATCAATTCTTTTTATTTGTTACAGAACGCTTCGAAGACATTCGTTTAGTTGGTGCACCTCCAACAAATATTGGTAAATTTGGTAGCGACACAGACAATTGGGTTTTTCCTAGACATACAGGAGATTTTTCGATGTTCAGAATTTATGCTGATGCCAATAATCGTCCTGCAAAATACAGTAAAGACAATGTCCCTTATACACCTAAACATTTTTTACCTATTTCTTTAGATGGTGTAGAAGAAGGAGATTTTACAATGGTTTTTGGTTTTCCAGGAACAACAAATGAATACTTACCTGCTGTTGCTATAAAACACATTACAGAAGAATACAACCCAACAAACATTGCTATTAGAGAAGCTGCTTTAAAGGTAATTGATGCTAAAATGAAATCGAGTGATGCTATTCGTATTAAATATGCATCTAAACAGGCGAGAATTGCAAATGCTTGGAAAAAATGGATTGGAGAAAACTTAGGTATCAAAAAAAGTGATGCTTTTGAAAAAAGGCAAGCCTTTGAAGCTTCATTTACAAAAGCTTTAGCAGAAAAAAACTTACTAGAGAAATATGGTACTATTCTTCCTGAATTTGATAGATTGTATAAAGATTTTGCTCCTATAAATATTAAAAGGAGAAATTTTATTGAAGTCTTTTTAGTTACAAATGAGTTAATGTCTATGACATTTAGAGCCTATCAATTTGAACAAGCCATTACTAAAAACCCAACCTCTTTTGATAAAGCAAAAGCGTCTATTGTAAACACTTTAAAAGGGATTCATAAAAATTATGATGTTGGTGTAGATAAAGGTGTCTTTAAAAACGTAATGCCTTTTTTTAATAAAAATGCTGATGCAAATATTTACGATAAAACAGCTTTTACACACCTAGATGCTGCTTTAAATTTATTTGATGGCAATGCAAAAAAAGTGCTTAAAAAGTTAAATAAAGATGCTGCATATCAATATGCAAAACCAATGATTGAAGCATTTTACAATGCTATTAACAAAGAGTATCAACTAAAAAACGAACCCATTGTAGCTTTACAAAAAACCTATATGAAAGCTTTAATGGAAGTGTTGCCAAATGCACGTTATTTTCCGGATGCAAATAGTACATTACGTGTAACTTATGGTCAAGTTAGAGGATATTCACCAAGAGATGCTGTCTATTATAATCCTGTTAGTTATTTAGATGGAGTTATAGAAAAATACATTCCTGGTGATTATGAGTTTGATGTTCCAGTAAAATTACGTGAATTATACAAAACAAAAAATTACGGACAATATGCAGATAAAAACGGTAAAGTTCCTGTTTGCTTTTTAGGCACAAATCACACCACAGGTGGTAACTCAGGAAGCCCTGCAATAGATGCAGAAGGAAACTTAATAGGTTTAAATTTTGATAGAGTTTGGGAAGGAACCATGAGTGATATGAACTACGATCCAGAAATTTGTAGAAATATTATGGTAGATGTAAGATATGTATTATTTATTGTTGATAAATATGCTGGTGCAACTCACTTAATTGATGAAATGACCTTAGTACATCCTAAGAAAAGTAAATAAAATATTTTATTTAAAAATTCAATGTTTTAAATCCCGAAATAATCTGTTGATTGTTTCGGGATTTATATTTATGAGATACTAACAATAAGCGTTGTCTTACTTATTTCTACCTAATTCATTAGGATATAAACTTGGTAAATTATCACTTTGAAAATATGCTTTTGTATCAATATTAATTCCAGTAACTCTTCCTTTAAAAGCAGCACCTGTATCAACATTCCAAACATTATCAATATTCATTGGATAAGGCTCATTATAATTGGTTGTTGGCGTATGCCCAATGTAAATTTCTTTATAGTGTTGTATTCTTTTAGGATAAAAGATAGAATCTTTCCCTATGTTTTTGTCCATTGCCAATAACATTTCCCACAAAGATCTATCTAAATAAAATAATGCTTCAAATTGCTCTCTTTCTACTCCATGCATAGAAGTAAAACCAGCATGTAAAAACAATCTATTTTCTGTATCTATATGGTATAATGGTAAATTATCGAAAAAGAGAATATGTTGTTGTTTTTCATCTGCAGAGAAGCCCTCATAACTCTCTATAGTTTCTTTACCTCCGTGTAAAAACCAAGAAGGATTTACATCGTTGGAATCTTTTAACCAATTTTCACACCAAACATCATGATTTCCTTTGATAAAAACACAATTGAATTTTTCTGATAAATTGATTAAAAACTGAACAACCTGAGCAGATTCACTCCAACCATCTACATAGTCTCCCATGAAAATAATTTTATCTCCTTCTTTTAATTCTAGTTTGTTTAAAACCTGAATTAACGCTTTTAATCCACCATGAATATCACCAATTGCAAAAGTTCTCATCTTAATTTTATGTTTTTTGCAAAATTAAGTCTTTATCTTTAAGATGCAGGAAAGTTATATTAATTTTAGATTAAAAATATTGACCAATACCAAAAACCAAACCTCCTTTAGATTGCCCCGGATTGTTAGAAACCCGAAAACCATAATCTATTCTAAAAGTAGCGTTGTATATTTTTTTACTGATAAAACGCAAACCCAAACCAGAATAAACCCTTACATTTTCACTTTTTAAAAAATCATTTAATTGCCCTCCTGGATTTCTCCAAGAACCAAAATCTGTAAAAACATTGGTCTGAATTGTTAACCATTTTTTATCATAAATACTATGTCTATATTCTGTATTCCATACAAAACTACCTGTACCTCTATCTACTAAAATCCCTACTCCACGTAAATTCACATTATTATCTAAAGCAAAAGGTGCAAATGGTGTTTTTTGATTTGATGATAAACCAAAACGCAATCTGTTTGCCCAATTTCCTTTTTCTGCGATTCTTTTATAGTAGAAAAAATCATTCCAAGCAATAAAAAAACTATTCTGATAATTATTTTTGGTAGCAACATATTGTGCATACAATGTACTTTTAAAACCACTAACATATTGATAATAATAATAATCTAAAGCATCATAATTATAGACCAATTTAAACAATGCTTTATCTAAATCTATAGGAATTGTAGGTATTGATGCATCTGTATCACCAGATAAATATTGATATTTTTCATTAAAGAAATTAACACCGAAATTTAATTCGTTTTTTAAATTGATTTGATACAACCCTAAGACTTCAAAAGAAATATTATTATATAAATAGTTTGCCGATTTTTCTCCAAAATACAAAGGCTCTTCACTTTTCCAGTTTTGATGATTTAATGCTAAACCCCATTTTCTAGAAAATAAATTTGGGGCCTTAAAATTAATGGCATAAGAATCGAAACCGTTGTTTTGATAAAATCCACCAAAGGTGATATTTCTTCCTAAAAAATTATAATCATACAATCCTAATTTATAAGAAAACTGCTGATTTGTTGTAGTCCAAAAATTAACTGCTGGAATAATTGTAAAGTTTTCTTCGATATATATACGAACATTATAAAGATTCTCTGTTTCAGGAACCACTTTATAATAAGCATGACTAACAGCGGGTAATCTTTTTAAAAGAATAATGTCTTTTTCTATAGATGCAGAATCTAAAACAATTCCTTTTTTTGTTTGTATCAGCTTATGAATAAATGATTCATTGATCCTCTTTATTCCTTTAATTTCAACATCAACAATTGTATTCTCTTGTGAGAACAACAATGATGAAATGGATAAAAAAAGAAAAAAAAAGCTGTTCTTAAAATTCACTATTCTACTATAAAAGATTCTTGAATAACCAAATTTACCCAATTATCTTCACTTATCCCCATTACAGTTACATTATATTCGTCATCAAAAATTAAATCTGCCGGAGTTTCTAGGTTTATTTTAGCAATTACATTAGTATCTATATAATATTGAAATGTATTTTCTTCTGTAAATGTTCCAGACAAAAAGGTACTTCCACTATCTGTAATGACCTGTAAATAATTGGTGCTTTCTTTATACTTTCCGTCTACCCAAGTAAACTTCGGTTTTAAGGTTTCCGGAAAATCGATAGTAATATCTGTTAACCATTCTGTAGGTCTGTTTACAATTTTAATTTTTACAGGAGCAGATTTGTATAATTTATCACCAACAACAAAAGTAACAATACACCAACTTTCTTTTGTATCTGTTCTAGAGTACCTTCTAAGCTCACCACCATAAACAGCTCCGTCTGATAAGTTTTTTCTTCGATACTGAGAAAAATCGTTTTCATCTACATCTAAATCATCGGTTTCATAATATCGCATATCAGAAGCTCCCACTAAATGATCATAATATATATATGAAAGACTTTCAGATTCACTAGCACTTGCTGCAAAGGCCGTTGCTTTTTCTAACGTTTTTTCTGAATTAAAATCTAAATATTCTTGTAAATTTCTTGGAATAAATGTTTCTTCGATTACAGTATTTACCCAATTGTCGGCACTAATTGCCATCATGGTAAAAAGATACTCGGTATCTTCTACTAAATCATCTGGAGTTAATGGTGTGTTGATATTAATTTCTACATTAGAAATATCAAAGTATTGAAATGTTGCATCTAAAGTATACGTGCCAGAAACAAATGCATCATCTTCTTCTTTAGAAATTGCTTCAAAATAAATGGCATTATCGGTAACACCAAAATCAGACCAAGTGAATGTTGGTTTTAATGTCTCTGGAAATTTAATCGTTACTTCGTCTGTCCAACTTGTTGGATTTGTTGCATTCTTTAAACGAATTGGGTTCGATTTATACAATTCTCCATCTAACAAATACGTAACCAAACACCAGTTTTCATCTTCTCCTGTTCTGGTAAATCGTTGTAATTTTCCATCAAAAACCTCTGTTAATGTTACGTTTTCCCTTCTATAATTAACAAAATCTAGCACATCATCTATATTTAAACTATCTGCTTCATAATATCTAATATCTGTTGCTCCTTCTTCTGGCGCTACATAAATATAAGTAGTACTTGCATCACCATCAGCACTGGCTGCATAGGCAAAAGTTTCTCCTAAATTATTTGATGAGGCCTCTATATATTCTTGTAAATTTCTAGGTACGGTAATATCTGTATCTTGTGTACAAGAAAAAAGACAAAAAGCAATAAAAATGGTAAGCAACAAATTTTTAATGGTCATGTATTCTTAAATTTTAATAGTCATAATTGGCAAGGTAGAATGATTTGCGATATCTTCTGTAATACTTCCTGCAAAAATATGAGATAATCCTTTTCTGCCATGTGTAATTACAGAAATTAAATCTGCACCAACAGCATTCGAAAAATTGAGAATTCCTTTTTCTATCGTTCTATCACAAACATAATTTACATTTATCATTCTATCTACATTCCCTTCTGCCTTCATTAAAAAATTATTGGCCAATAAAGCCATTTCCGAGGTTGTTTTAAATTCTTCATTAGGCAAGTTTACATATAAAATATGCTTACGTGCATTTAAAAAATCTAACGCTTTTAACAAGTCTTTAAAAGCAGGAATACTTTCTTCAGAAAAATCTGTAGCCACTACAATATCTTCAAAATCAACGTTTAGCAATTCGTTTTTAACCACCAAAACCGGTGCTTTAGAATATCTTACAACCTTTTCTGTATTAGATCCTACAAAGAAATCTTTTAACCCCGTTGCTCCATGAGAACCTATTACCACTAAATCTGCTTTTATTTCTTCCGCAATAACATTTACCTCGCTAAAAACTTTAAAACGTTTGATGATGGGTACCACTTTTACCTCTGCTAAATAATCTTTCTTTAAAAAATCTTTAAATTTCTTTTCTGCAAGCTTTAAAAAAAAGATAGCTTGTTCTTGTTGGTAATTTTCACTTTCTGATAAATATACATCTTGCAAATCTAACATGTGCAAGGCGTACAAAGTAGCATTATGCTTTTTAGCTAATAACGAAGCTGTTTTTAGGGCATATTCAGAGTGAATTGAGAAGTCTACTGGTACAATTATATTTTTCATAATGGTGAATTTTTAGGTTATGAATACAAATTTAAAGGCTAAATATAGAATTACATAGG
The DNA here is from genome assembly GCF_038024045.1 of Polaribacter staleyi. Classification (NCBI taxonomy): domain Bacteria; kingdom Pseudomonadati; phylum Bacteroidota; class Flavobacteriia; order Flavobacteriales; family Flavobacteriaceae; genus Polaribacter; species Polaribacter staleyi. The sequence goes on from NZ_CP150665.1 coordinate 1,657,311, forward strand.
ATATTCGTCATATTTTTAAAAATCTATTTTTGCTGATATAACTTTCTAAGTACTAATTCTGCTGGCTTATTTTGAGGTGTAAATCTATTGTCATTTACTCCACCAACTTTATCATGTCTATGAAACCATTTCCAAACAAAACCTCCAGCAAACCAATCTTCTTTCCAAAATTGGTTATGTATTGCTTGTAAACCATTTACTTGTGCTTGTAAATTTACATTACCTTCTACCCTATTGGCATCCCAAGGTTCTTTTCCTGTAAAATCTACACTTCTGTACCCAAATTCTGTAAATAAAACGGGTTTGTTATATTTTTTTTGAACACTTTTAACTTCTTCTTTATGAGGCTTCCAGCCATTTTCTAAATCCTTTAAAGTTGGTGATTTTTTATCGCTTAAGGGAAAATACGCATCAATACCTATAAAATCTATGGTATCCCAAAAAGGTACACGTTTGTATTCGTCCCAATTTGCAGCATAGGTTAATTTTCCTTTATATATTTTTCTGATTTCTTTAATAAGATTTAACCAATATTGAGGTCTGTTCATCACAAACTTTTCTAATTCTGTACCAATACAAAGGATGCTTGCATTAATTTGTTCGGCAGATTTTGCGTAGGCCAGTATAAATTCTGAATATGATTTTTCTAAAACAGCCCATTTTTCTTCAGAATCCATTTCTATATGCCCAGTAAATTGTCCATGACCAACCCAAATTTGAGGTTTTACCATGATTTTTACACCATTTTTCTGAAATTCGCTGGCATATTGTAATAAACCACTTCTGGTTTCACCAAACCATTGCCTACTTGTATTGTGCTGTACTTTTGGTGATGATAAATCTCTTATAAAGCCAAAAGGCATCAATGCAACATAATTGCCTTGTGCCTTTAAAACCGAATTGGTATGTGTGGTATCAATTTTATCTCTAGATGCCACAAAACTTAATCCGTTTATTTTTTTCTGTTGACTATTGCACGATAACTGTATGAATATCAGCAATAAAAAAAGGAGTTTAGATGTTTTCATAAAGCCCCTAAAATAGTTTTTTATTAAAACAAAGCTCTTAAACCAATGTTAAAACTTTGTCCTAATCCGGTATCATTTCCTCTAACAAATTTACTATACAAAGCTTCAATATTTAAAGTGTTATTTAATTGATATTTTCCTCCAAAACCTAACGCGGTATAATCTTGTGTAAAATCTCCAAAACGTTGAGAATGTTGTACAAAACCTAAAACGGTAGACTTATCTGACGGAAAATAACTCATAAAAACACCCGGAGCAACTACAAAAGTATTATTAGCAAAACTATCTTCTGACCCAAAGTTATACTCTGTTGCTAATTCTGTAAACAATTGCCATTTTCCGCTTGGTAAAGTATAATCGTAGAAAAATCTATTTTGAAACATATAAGCCGTTTGATCTAAATAAACACCATTTCCATCAGATTCTTCTTTATTAATAGGGATATGAAAAGCACTTTGTATAGAGAAATTACCTACACTTTCAATTGGCTGCCATTTTATTGCAGGAGCAAAAGAAGAAAGTCCTTTTCTAGAGTTAACATCGTTTCCTAAACTAAAAACAGATGTAGCACTTTTACCGTTTCTTGTATTAGATCTATACTCTAATAACAAACCAACATTTAAACGATTGTTGTCTGATACTCCTGTAAAAATATCTAAAGTACTTGTAAAAAAGTTAGAGCGTCCGCTTGCATCTAAAGAACTTTTTCCACTAGAATTGGCAGATCTTGTTTGGGTATACAAACCATTAAAAAACTTAATATCCCACTGTCCTTTATTTAATAATTTAGAAGGTGTGTAGGTTTGAATATTACTTTTAGAAGTGTCTTCTTCTTGAGCAAAGGCACTTAAATTTAAAACTAAAACTGCTGCTAAAATAGCTTTTGATATTTTTTTCTTCATTACTTGGTTGATTCTATTTATTGATAAAAATTTTTAGATAAGTCTAATCTATTGATAGATACTTACTAATCTCTTTTTTATTTATAATGATTCTAAATTCAATTAAATTCAAGGTTATTAATTAAGTTCTTAACTTTAGCTTCGACAGAATCTCAACAATCAATCAACTATGGAACATATTGTAATTATCGGTAACGGAATATCTGGCGTTACAGCTGCAAGACATATCAGAAAAAATTCTGATAACAAAATAACCATTGTTTCTGCAGAAACTAAATACTTCTTTTCTAGAACTGCTCTTATGTATGTGTACATGGGGCACATGAAGTTTGAACATACGCAACCTTATGAAAATTGGTTTTGGGAGAAAAACAGAATCTCTTTAAAAGAAGGTTTGGTATCAAATGTAAATACCGATAAAAAGCAATTAGATTTTACAAATGGAGAAACACTTTCTTTTGATCGTTTAATTATTGCAACGGGTTCTAAACCAAATAAATTTGGATGGCCAGGGCAAGATTTAGAGGGCGTTATGGGCATGTACCATAAACAAGATTTAGAAAAGTTAGAAAAATATGCTCCAAATAATAAAGCTTGTAACAGAGCTGTAATTATTGGTGGTGGATTAATAGGTATAGAATTAGCAGAAATGTTAAGAAGCAGAAAAATACCTGTTACTTTTTTAGTACGTGAAGATAGTTTTTGGAATGGGGTTTTACCAGCACAAGAATCTGCAATGATTAATGACCATATTAAGGAACATCATATAGATTTACGATTAAGTACCAATTTAAAAGAAATTAAATCTGATGAAAATGGTCGCGTAAAATCTATAATTATAGAAGAAACAGGCGAAGAAATTCCGTGTAATGTTGTTGGTTTAACAGCTGGTGTTGCTCCAAATATAGACTTTCTAAAAGAATCTGGTATAGAATTAGGTCGTGGTGTAAAAGTAAATCGTTTTTTAGAAACCAACATCCCTAATATTTATGCTATTGGTGATTGTGCAGAGCAACATGAAGCTATTGGACAACGTAGAAATATTGAAGCTGTTTGGTACACGGGAAGAATGATGGGCGAAACTTTGGCACAAACAATTTGCGGTAATAAAACAGCATACAAACCAGGACATTGGTTTAATTCTGCAAAGTTTTTAGATATAGAATACCAAACTTATGGTTGGGTTTTTAGTAAAAAAGGCATGAAAGAAAACGAAGCTTATTTTCAGTGGAAACACCCTAACGAGCATAAATGTATTACCATTTCTTTTGATAAAAACACAAAGCTATTCTTGGGGATAAATACCTTCGGAATTAGAATGCGCCACGAAATTTTTGATAAATGGTTAACAGAAAATAAATCTATAGAACATGTTTTAGAGTTTTTGTCTGATGCTAATTTTGATCCAGAGTTTTTTAAATTACATGAAGCTGAAATTGTAGCAAAATTCAATCAAGAGAATAATACAAATATTCAATTAAAAAAGAAAAGCTGGAAAAGGATTTTTAGTCACTAATTAAGCTTTCACATTCATAAAAAACTTTCAATAAAAACATATAATACCCATCATTATTTTGAAACTTATAAAACAAACAGGATTAATTATCTTTCTATTAGGATTAACGTTCTTTATAGGAACCATTTTTACAGGCTCTTTTAATTTAACACAACCAGAATTAGATACTTTTATTAAAGAAAAAGGATACAAAAGCGAAATTATAAAAGATGAACTTTCTAAAGCAGTCGTTACTGATGAGGCTTTAAATATTTTTCAATTTTCTAGTGCAGTTATAGGCGCCTATGAAGCCTCTAATAATCATTATGATGCATTAATTGCTAAATATGATTCAGAAAAAAATTGGGACGCAAAAGGAAAACAATTTCAGTATAAAATCTTTGGAAAACCACACAGTTTAAGTTTTACACTTGCTAAAAAAGCTGCTAAAGGATTTGCTGCAGACAATACTGGTTTGGCTTGGTTTTTAACCTTTGGTTTAGGTATAATTGGTGCACTAATGTTTATTGTACCAGATGTAATTTTACTTGGTAAACCAGGTATTAAAAATGATGGAATCTTTTTAAGTGCCGCAACAAACCGTGGGTGGATTGGTTGGTTTACTTTTATCTTTTTAGTTACTTTTTACATTCTGCTTTATTTTTATCCAGATTACATAGTAAATTGGGTGTATTTGGTAGAACCTATTAGTTTATCTCTTAGCGGAAACCCTGCAAGTCAATGGTTTTTATATGGATTTTTATATTGTACAGTTATGACTGTAATGGCAATTAGAATGTATATAAAATACCGTCATAATAAATATCAAATTTTAAGAACAACTTCTGTTTTATTTTTTCAAATAGTATTTGCTTTTTTAATTCCAGAAATTTTAGTTCGTTTCGAAAAACCTTGGTACGATTTTAAAAATGCTTTTCCGTTAGACTATGATTTTTTCTTTAGATGGAATCTAGAGGAACTACTTGCTAGTGGTGCTTTTGGACTGTTTATTTTAGTTTGGGGAATTGTTTTAACAATTGTTGTGGTGCCTGTAATGGTTTATTTCTTCGGAAAAAGATGGTACTGCTCTTGGGTTTGTGGTTGTGGTGGTTTAGCAGAAACTTTAGGTGATCCATACAGGCAAAATTCTAGTAAAACGTTACTTTCTTGGAGAGCAGAACGTATTATCATTCACTCTGTTTTGGTTTTTGTATTAATGATGACAGGTTTTGCTTTATACACTTTCTTTTCTGGCGCAGACCAAGTAATTGGTATTAAAACCCAAACCATACAAGATATTTATGGTTTCTTAATCGGTTCTATTTTTGCAGGTGTAATTGGTACAGGATTTTACCCAATTTTTGGTAACAGAGTTTGGTGTAGATTCGGTTGTCCGTTGGCTGCATATTTAGGTTTTGTACAAAGATTTAAATCTAGATTTAGAATTACTACAAATGGAGGACAATGTATTTCTTGTGGAAACTGCTCTACCTATTGTGAACAAGGAATTGACGTTAGAGCTTACGCTCAGAAAGGAGAAAACATTGTACGTTCTAGTTGTGTAGGTTGTGGAGTTTGTTCTGCAGTTTGCCCAAGAGGAGTTTTAAAATTAGAAAACGGACCAGAAGACGGACGAATCAATCCAACAGAAATTTTATTAGGTAACGATGTTGATTTAATGGATTTAGTGAACAAGAAGTAATATTCTGTTTACAATTTCAGTTGGCAATTTAAAACTTAATACAAGTTAAAATATAAATATCTTACTGAGCTTGTTAAAGCATAAAATAAAACCATGAAAAAACTCCTTCTTATTTCTTTCCTTTTTCTTTCTTTGATATCATTCAGTCAAAAAAAATATCATAAAGAATATTATAAAAACGGGCTACTTAAAGAAGAAGGATGGATTTTAAATAAACAAAAAACAGCCTTTTGGAAATTCTATTATAAAAATGGAAACATTAAAAAAGAAGGTTATTTTAAAGATGGTTTAGAGACTAAATATTGGTATTTTTACAGCCCAAATTCAATTAAAGAGAAAGAAGGTCATTTTAAAAGCGGAATTAAAAATGATTGGTGGTTATTTTATGATAACAAAGGTATTATAAACCATAAATGTCAATTAGAGAACAATAAAAAAAATGGATATTGTTTAATCTACAAGAATAAAAAGTTAATAAAAGCTTCTAAATATAAAGAGGGCAAAAAAATAAAAGAATGGACAGACTTTTCATCGTTTAGAAGTGAAAACAGTCTCAATGATTTAAGATGACAAAACCAATTATAAAAGTTATTATTCCTGCTTATAATGAGCAAGACTCTATAGGCAATGTTATTAATGATATTCCTAAAATTGTTGATGAAGTTATTGTAATTAGCAACAACTCTACCGATAATACAGAAATTAATGCAAAAAATGCAGGTGCTACCGTTTTAAAAGAACATCGTAAAGGATATGGTTACGCTTGTTTAAAAGGAATGGATTACATCAGCAAACAAAAAACAAAACCAGAAATTATTGTTTTTTTAGATGGTGATTATTCTGATTATCCAGAACAATTAACTGAACTTGTTCATCCTATTTTAAATAACAATACCGATTTTGTAATCGGTGCTCGTGTTAAGGAATTAAGAGAAAATGGTTCTATGACTCCGCAACAAGTTTTTGGTAATTGGTTAGCTACCTTTTTGATGAAACTTTTTTTTGGAGCAAAATTTACAGATTTAGGTCCGTTTAGAGCTATCAAATACAATAAATTGTTAGCCTTAAATATGGAAGACAAAACGTATGGTTGGACTGTAGAAATGCAATTAAAAGCATTAAAACAAAAGTTGAGCTATATAGAAATTCCTGTTAAATACAGAAACAGAATTGGTATTTCTAAAGTATCTGGCACAGTAAAAGGCAGTATCTTTGCAGGTATAAAAATATTAGGTTGGATTTTTAAATACAGTTTTAAGTAGTGGTTATAGAATACATAGTTATATTAATTTACTCAATATCGTTAGTGCTTATTTTTATGTATGCATTAGCGCAATTAAACTTGCTTTTCAATTATTTAAAAGCAAGAAAAAAAATCGATGATTCAGAAAAATTTGATTTCTCAATTATAAAAGAAATTCCTTTTGTAACCATACAATTACCCGTTTATAACGAATTGTATGTGATGGATCGTTTGTTAAAAAACATTGCTAAATTAGAGTATCCAAGAGAAAAATTAGAAATTCAGGTGTTAGATGATTCTACAGATGAGTCTGTAGAAATTACGGCAAACTTGGTTCAAAAAATTCAAGAGCAAGGTATCGATATTCAACATATCAGAAGAACTAACAGACAAGGCTTTAAAGCAGGCGCCTTAAAAGAAGGTTTAAAAATTGCAAAAGGCGAGTTTATAGCTATTTTTGATGCCGATTTTTTACCTCAAAAAGATTGGTTATACCAAACTGTACCGTATTTTAAAGATCCAGAAATTGGTGTGGTTCAGACTCGCTGGGGACATATCAACAGAAATTATTCTACACTTACAAAAATTCAAGCTTTTGCTTTAGACGCACACTTTACATTAGAACAAGTAGGTAGAAATAGTCAAGGTCATTTTATCAATTTTAATGGTACCGCAGGGGTTTGGAGAAAAGAGTGTATTTATGATGCTGGTAATTGGGAAGGTGATACACTTACAGAAGATTTAGATTTAAGTTATAGAGCCCAACTAAAAAACTGGAAATTTAAATACTTAGAAAAAGTAGTTACTCCTGCAGAGTTACCGGTAGTAATTAGTGCTGCTAGATCTCAACAATTTAGATGGAACAAAGGAGGTGCTGAGAATTTTCAGAAAATGATGAAACGTGTTATTACAAGCAAAAACGTTTCTTTTAAAACAAAAATTCATAGTTTACTGCATCTATTAAATAGTTCTATGTTTACATGTATATTTTTGGTAGCAGTTTTAAGCGTACCTATGTTATACATTAAAAATGAGTACGAACACCTAAAAATATACTTTTATGTAATGAGCTTTTTTGTAATTAGTTCATTAATATTTTTTGTGTGTTATTGGTACATGTTTAAAAATATTTATGGCGGTGGATTTGTACGATTTATAAAATATATTGGATCCTTTTTCACCTTCTTTTCTATAGCAATGGGCTTTTCTTTACACAATACAATTGCTGTTTTAGAAGGACATTTAGGAAAAAAAAGTGAATTTATTCGTACACCAAAATTTAACATTAATGGTTTAAAAGATGGATGGAAAAGCAATAAATACATCAAGAAAAAACCATCTATCCACGTAGTTTTAGAAGGTTTATTGGCTATTTACTTTGTATTTGGAATGTACAGTGCGTTTATTGTTGGTAACCAAGGTGGCGATTTTGGTCTATTTCCTTTCCATTTTATGCTTTTTATTGGTTTTAGTTATGTGTTTTTTAAATCAATATTTTCTAAAGCCTAATGTTATTTTTTAAAAAATATAAAGACGCTTTACTAATTTTATTTGGTACAATAGCTTATTTTATTTTTGCTTATTTTTTAGAGAGAACAGAATTTAATAAACTACTGTTTTTATGGTTTGCTCTTTTTGGTTGTGCTTATTTTTTGATAAAAAGTAAAACCATACAAACCTCTACTTTAATTGGTTTGGCTATTCTTTTTAGGTTGATTTTCCTTTTCGCAATTCCTAATTTATCTCAAGATTTTTATAGATTTATTTGGGATGGACGCATGATTCTAGAAGGCCTCAACCCCTATTTATCATTACCAGAAACTTTTATTCAACAAGGGCTTCATCCTATAGCAGATGCCAATAACTTGTATAACGGTATGGGAGAAATGAACGGAAGTCATTATACCAATTACCCACCAATAAATCAGCTTTGTTTTTTAATTGCAGCATTGTTTGCTAGCAAAAGTATTTTTGGATCTGTAATAGTTTTAAGAAGCATTATTATTTTAGCAGACATCGGTATTCTTTATTTTGGAAAAAAATTATTAGAGCGATTAAACTTACCTATAAAAAATATTTTTTGGTATGCTCTAAATCCTTTTATAATTATAGAAATGACAGGCAATCTACACTTTGAACCTGTAATGTTATTTTTCTTAATTTGGAGTCTTTACAAGCTACATCAACAAAAATGGGTTTGGGCAGCTATTTTATTAGCCTGTTCCGTTTCTGTAAAGTTAATTCCCTTATTGTTTTTGCCCTTATTTTTTCAGTGGTTTGTTCAACCAATTAGTAATAGCAATACCCATAAAGTTACATGGATCGGTTTAAAATTAGAGCCTAAAAAAATTATTAAATTAATTTCTTTTTATGCAATTACTTTAGCAACCATAATCATTTTATTTCTTCCTTTTTATTCATCAGAATTTATAGATAACTATGCCAATTCTGTGGGATTATGGTTTAGAAACTTTGAATTTAATGCGAGTTTTTATTATATTTTTAGAGAAATCGGTTACCTATTTAGAGGTTATAATGAAATTGCTATTATCGGAAAAATAGCACCAATTTTAACCATTTTATTTTTATTGAGTATTACCTTTTTTAGAAAAAATAAATCGATGGTTCAATTAATTACAGCATTATTATTTGGTTTGTGTTTTTATTATTTTACATCAACCACAATACATCCTTGGTATTTGGCAACTCCTTTAATTTTATCTGTCTTTACAAAATACCGTTTTCCTGTTATTTGGACACTTGTTATTATTTTTAGCTACCAAGCGTATGCAAACAATCCTTGGCAAGAAAACTTGTGGTTTGTTGCTTTAGAGTACTTTATACTTTATGGAGTTCTTATTTATGAGCTCAAAAAAAACTATCAATATTATAAAATTGTAAAATAATCAATTTTCGCTATTATATTCCGAGAATTTTGTATTTTAGACATTAATTTTTTTGACTTATATATGAAAAGACTTACCATAAAAGACATTGCTAAAGAATTTAATGTTTCTATTTCTACTGTTTCTAAAGCTCTTAATGACAGTTATGAAATCAGTGTAAGTACAAAAGAAAAAATTCAAAAATACGCTAAAGAAAAAAATTACAAACCTAATTTTAATGCACTTAGCTTAAAAAACAGACAAACAAAAACCATCGGAATTATCATACCGAATATGTTAAACTATTTCTTTGCCCAAGTTTTTAACGGTATCGAAAAAGTAGCAAACGATAGAGGTTATAAAATTATTTCGTGCATTTCTAATGAGTCTTTTAAAAAAGAAGTAGAAACTATTGAAATGCTTTCTAATGGAAGTATAGATGGTTTTATTTTATCGCTTGCAGAAGAAACAATTTCTAAAGGAGATTTTAAACATTTTCAAGAAGTTCTAGATAACGATACGCCAATTGTTATGTTTGATAGAGTTGCCGATAAATTAAAGTGCGACAAAGTAGTTACTGATAATTTTGATAGTGCCAGAAGCACCGTTTCTTATTTAGTAAAATCTGGTCATGAAAACATTGCCTTTATATCTACCATGAATAATTTAGAAATTGGACGAAGAAGACAATTAGGATACTTAAAAGGTTTAGAAGATTTTAATATTAAAGTTGAAAAAAATCTAATCATAAACATAGATGACAACTATAAAAATTATGAAAAAATTTTAGAACCAATTTTTAAAAACAACACCATAGATAGCGTTATTGCTACAGATGAATCTTCTGCCATTGCAGCTATGAAAATAGCCATTAAAAAAGGACATAGAATACCTGAAAACTTTTCTGTAATTTCTTTTTCTAACGGAATTTTAGCAAGACACTCTAGCCCTAGAATGACAACTGTTAGTCAGCATGGAGAAATTATGGGAGCAACAGCTGCAGAAATGCTAATTAACCGATTAGAAGACAAATCTAAAGTTAAGAAAAAACACGAAACCATAGTAGTTAAAACTGATTTGGTGGAAAGAAATTCTACTAAAAAAATCTTATAATTTTTTAACCATTTAGATTACAATGAATTTATCTAATGTAAAATTAGTTGTTTCTGACATGGACGGAACGCTACTAAATTCTGAAGGAAAAGTAAGTAACTTATTCTTTGATTTATTTGAACAATTAAAAAAACAAGACATTATTTTTTGTGCGGCAAGCGGAAGGCAATACAATAGTATTGTACACAAACTAGCCCCTATAAAAGATGAAATTTTTGTAATTGCAGAAAACGGAGGCATCGCAAAAAAAGGAGACAAAGTATTAGTTTTAAACTCACTTGCTGCCGAGAAAATAAAAACTCTAATTCCTGTTTTAAGAACTATTAAGGATGCACATATTGTTTTGTGCGGAAAAAATTGTGCCTTTATAGAGTCTAACAATAACGAGTTTATAACTCTATTTCAAGAATACTATAGCAGTTATAAAATTGTAGACGATTTAATGGCCATTGCAGATTCTGAAGAATATTTAAAAATAGCTATTTATCATTTTACCTCTTCCGAAGACTTTATTTACCCAAAAGTAAAATCTTTTGAAAACGAAATGTTAGTTAAAATCTCTGGTAAAAACTGGTTAGATATTTCAGATCAAAAAGCAAATAAAGGTACTGCTTTAAGAGAGGTACAAAAGCTATTAAACATAACAAAAGAACAAACACTTGTTTTTGGAGATTATCATAATGATATTGAAATGCTAAAAGAAGCAACCTATAGTTTTGCTATGAAAAATGCACATAAAGACATTATAGAAATAGCCAATTATACTACAGAGAGTAACGATAATTTTGGTGTAGAAAAAATAATATCTCTTTTAATAAAAAATAAGGTTAAATAACCGCTGTTAACCTATATCTTTTTTATAAAAACAGATGCAACCTTTTTTAACAAATCTCTAAAACGCATTGTCAATCACATAAATTCTATTATAATTTTTTATAGCAGTATTACTTATAACTTTTAAAATATATTTTAAACAGCCTAAATGATTTGTACATTTATACTTTAATTATTTCTGAATAACAAGACATGAAAATCATTATATCTCCAGCAAAATCTTTAGATTTTGAAAGTAAAGTACCTACAAGTTTACATACACAACCTCGATTTTTAGACCAGTCGGAAAAACTAAATAAAAAACTAAAAACACTTTCTAAGAAGAATTTATCTGATTTAATGAAAATTTCTGATGATTTGTCTGCCTTAAATTATGATAGAAATCAAACGTGGCAAACACCGTTTACTACCGAAAACGCAAAACAAGCAATTTACGCATTTACAGGTGCTGTTTTTAAAGGAATTGACATAAACTCTATCGCTGAGGAGAAATTACCATTATTGCAAAATAACTTAAGAATTTTATCTGGCCTTTATGGTATTTTAAAACCTTTAGATTTAATTCAGCCTTATCGATTAGAAATGGGAACCAAATTAAAAGTTGGTAAAACAGAAAATCTATACAAATTCTGGGACAATACGGTTGCAAATGCGTTAAACGAAGAATTAGAAGATGGCGAATTACTAGTTAATTTAGCGAGTACAGAATACTTTAAAGTGATTCCTAAAAAGGTTTTAAAAGTACCAATGATTACTCCTATTTTTAAAGATTTTAAAAACGGAGAATATAAAATTGTTATGACCTATGCTAAAATAGCTCGTGGCCTAATGGTACGTTATATTATAGACAATAACGTAAAAACGATTGAAGACTTAAAAGGCTTTAATGTTGATAAATATCGTTTTTCTGAAGAATTATCTTCTGGAAATGATTTGGTTTTTACACGTTAAAAAAGTTGGCAGTTAGCAATAGCAGTTGGCTGTCTTCAGTTACAAACTAACTGCTACTGCCCACTGCCACTGCCACTGCCACTGAATACTGAATACTGAATACTAACAATCTACAATTCTAACTGTAACTGCTAAACCACCTTCAGAAGTTTCTTTATAATTTTTATTCATGTCTTTAGCGGTTTCCCACATGGTATCAATTACGCTATCTAAATGTACCAAGGCTTCTTTTGGATTTGTTTCTAACGCCATTTCTGCGGCATGAATCGCTTTTATAGCTCCCATAGAATTACGCTCAATACAAGGTACTTGTACCAAACCACCAATAGGATCGCAAGTTAAACCTAAGTGATGTTCCATGGCTATTTCTGCTGCAGATAAAGCTTGGGCTGCTGTACCACCTAACAACTCAGTTAAAGCAGCTGCTGCCATTGCAGAAGACACTCCTATTTCTGCCTGACATCCTCCCATTGCTGCAGATATTGTGGCATTTTTCTTAAAAATACTACCAATTTCACCAGCCGTTAATAAGAATTTTTTAACCTGATTAAAATCCGCATCGTGATTTTCTATCACCATATAATACATTAAAACAGCCGGTATTACACCTGCACTTCCGTTTGTAGGCGCAGTCACTACTCTACCCAAAGCTGCATTTACTTCGTTAACAGACAAGGCAAAACAACTTACCCATTTTAAAATTTCTCTAAATTTTACTTCTGTACTTCTAATAGCAGTAATCCACTCTTTCGGGTTTGTATAACTAGTATCTTTTATTAATTTTTGATGTGTATCAAAAGCACGTCTTTTTACATTTAAACCTCCAGGAAGAATCCCTTTGGTATGACAGCCTGTATACATGCATTCTAACATAGTATCCCAAATTCTATGAATTTCTTTATCAATAAATTCAGCAGAATTAAGTTCTAACTCATTTAAATACACAATGTCCGAAATTAATAAATTTTCTTTTTCACAATATTCCTCTAATTGAATAGCTCTATTAATAGGAAAAGGAAAATTCTTTTTATTGATTTCTATTTCTTCTACTAAATGATCATTTTCTTGTACAATAAAACCACCTCCAATAGAAAAATACGTTTGAGTAGAAATTTCGTCTCCTTTAAAATAACCACGAAAAGTAATTCCGTTTGCATGAAAAGGCAAAAACTCTCTATTAAAAACTATAGATGTTTTATAAAACGGCACATTTTTTTCGCCATTAAAAGAGATAAGTTCATTATTTTTAATGTCATTAATAACATCTCCAATAGTTTCAATAGGCACATATTCTGGATCTGCCCCAGTTAAACCTAACTGAATAGCCAAATCGGTTGCGTGTCCTTTTCCTGTTAAAGAAAGAGAACCATATAAATCTACCTGAATACCATCAACTAAATGAAATTTTTTATTTTCTTTTAATTGACAAATCCATTGTTCGGCTGCGCGCCAAGGACCTAGTGTATGAGAACTTGAAGGTCCAACACCTATTTTAAGCATATCAAAAACACTAATAAATTGCGACATCCGTAAGGTTTAAAGTAAAAATCGCTGTAAATGTAAAAAATCCAACTCAATGAGCTGGATTTTTTATGAAAAATATAATAGATATCTTATTTGTATATAGATTCTTTACCAAATTCAACTGCAAGCATATAATATACTACAGCTCTATATTTATTTCTTTCAGATTTACCTATTGCAGTAACCACTTTATCTATTGCTTCATCTAATTTTGGTCCGTCTGCTAAACCTAATTTTTTAATTAAAAAATTATTTTTAACTGTTGCCAATTCTTTAGCATCTGAACCAGATACTGTTTCTGCATCTTTTTTATAAATAGACGGTCCCAATCCTTTTGTTACCGCTTTTAATAAGTCTGAATCGTATTTTAAACCTTTCTCGTCCATAAACTTAGAATACTGTGCTACTTTCTCGTCAAATTTACTCATGATTTTTTTTTTAAATATATTAGATTTATTTCATTTAGAATAGAACTATCCAAATATAAGAAAATAAAAAATCATTTCTAATATTCTTCCTATTCAATATATTAGATACATTTTATGTCATAATGTCACATCAATTTAAAAAAAATAAAAAAAATAACTGACATTTCCTAGTCAAAAAGGAGTTGGCACACCATTTGACTAGTAGTAAAATGTAAAATTGAATTTAAAATACTAATATAAATAGATTATTATGAGTAAAATAATTGGAATTGATTTAGGTACAACAAACTCTTGTGTTTCTGTAATGGAAGGTAATGAGCCAGTTGTAATTCCTAACGCAGAAGGAAAAAGAACTACCCCATCTATCGTTGCCTTTGTAGAAGGAGGAGAACGTAAAATTGGTGACCCAGCTAAAAGACAAGCTGTAACAAACCCTACAAAAACAGTTTATTCTATTAAACGTTTTATGGGTAACAAATTTTCTGAATCTACCCAAGAAGCAACAAGAGTTCCTTATAAAGTAGTAAAAGGAGATAATGATACACCTAGAGTAGATATTGATGGTCGTTTATATACGCCTCAAGAAATTTCTGCAATGGTGTTACAAAAAATGAAAAAAACCGCTGAAGATTACTTAGGAACTGAAGTTTCTGAAGCAGTTATTACTGTACCAGCATATTTTAACGATGCGCAAAGACAAGCTACAAAAGAAGCTGGTGAAATTGCAGGTTTACAAGTAAAAAGAATTATAAACGAGCCTACTGCTGCTGCATTAGCTTATGGTTTAGATAAGTCTAACGACGATAAAAAAATTGTTGTTTTTGATTTTGGTGGTGGAACACATGATGTTTCTATCTTAGAATTAGGAGATGGTGTTTTTGAAGTATTAGCAACAGACGGTGATACACATTTAGGTGGTGATGATGTTGATGAAAGAATCATTAACTGGTTAGCAGAAGAGTTTAAAGCTGACGAAGATTTAGATTTACGTAAAGACCCAATGTCTTTACAACGTTTAAAAGAAGCTGCAGAAAAAGCGAAGATTGAATTATCTTCTTCTGCATCTACAGAAATTAACTTACCTTATGTTACTGCTACTGCTAGTGGACCAAAACACTTAGTAAGAACATTATCTAGATCTAAATTTGAGCAATTAATTGACGATTTAATAAAAAGAACTATTGAGCCTTGTCAAACTGCTTTAAAAAATGCTGATTTAACTATTTCTGATATCGATGAAATTGTATTAGTTGGTGGTTCTACAAGAATACCTGCTGTACAAGAAGCTGTTGAGAAATTCTTTGGAAAAGCGCCAAGTAAAGGAGTAAACCCTGATGAAGTTGTTGCTTTAGGAGCTGCAATTCAAGGTGGAGTTTTATCTGGAGATGTTAAAGATGTATTGTTATTAGACGTTACACCTTTATCTTTAGGTATTGAAACAATGGGTAATGTTTTCACAAAATTAATTGATGCAAACACAACCATTCCTACAAAAAAATCTCAAGTATTCTCTACAGCAGTAGACAATCAACCATCTGTAGAAATTCACGTTTTACAAGGTGAAAGAGCAATGGCGGCAGATAATAATACTATTGGTCGTTTCCATTTAGATGGTTTACCACCAGCACAAAGAGGAATTCCTCAAATTGAAGTAACTTTTGATATTGATGCAAATGGTATTATTAAAGTTTCTGCTTTAGACAAAGGAACTAACAAATCTCATGAAATTAGAATTGAAGCTTCTTCTGGTTTATCTGAAGAAGAAATTGAAAAAATGAGAAAAGATGCAGAAGCAAATGCTGATGCAGATAAAGTTGCTAAAGAAACTGCAGAAAAAGTAAACGGAGCAGATTCTATGATTTTCCAAACGGAAAAACAATTAAAAGAATTTGGAGACAAATTATCTGCGGATAAAAAAGGACCAATTGAAGCTGCTTTAGTAGAATTAAAAGCTGCTCATGAATCTAAAGATTTAGCACAAATTGATGCTGCTATGGAAAAGATTAATGAAGCTTGGAAAGTTGCCTCAGAAGAAATGTATGCTGCTGAACAAGGAGCTGCAGGAGCTGATGCTGGTGCTCAACAAGCGCAACCAGAAGCAGATGCTCAAGGAGACAATGTTGAAGATGTAGATTTCGAAGAAGTAAAATAAGCAGAGAACCAATTTTGTAAAACAAAATTGTATGAATCGCTTATCCCGATGAAAGAGGGATCTTCATAAAGAAATCCGCGATTATTCATTGGGATCTCATAAAAGTTTTCTAAACTTGAATTGAGATTTATACTAAAAAGAAAAAACATCTTTTCTATAAATAACTAAAACGCAATCATTCATTTGATTGCGTTTTTTTATGACATAAAATTACCACAATAAATTATTTCGGAAAGTTTTAATTACCTTTTGGAAAGTTTTAAGAGTAAGTCTTAATATTAATAACAAACATTAAAACTTACTTCTAACAAGTTTATATTACTTTTAAAGTATTGAAATTTTTATTGATGAATATAATTAAAAAAACTTACTCAAAAATAGTAAATATTGGTATTTACAATGATGCCAAAAAAGAACATAAAAAAATTCGTTTATTAAATGCATTCTGTTTAACATGGGGATTTTCTATTGTATTATTTATCAGTTTAGATCCTTTTTTTAGTCAAAATTTTCTAAACAGTTTAAAAGTTCATCTTTTTTCTTTCTTAGCTATAATACTAGTATTCTTTTTACAAAAAAAACAACTTTATACCTTAGCAAGAGTAATTTACATTTTGGCACTAATTTCTGTAACATTTATTTTTGCAAACTTTATAGAACCTCTTCGTCTCATGGAAAATTTCTATTTTGTTTTTCCTTTGATAGCTCTTGTTTTTATTGATAAAAAATGGATTACCATATCTATTATGTTTATTTGTTGGCTACTTTATTACGTTCCTTTTACATTAGATACAAATCTGTATCCAGAAAAAATGATGAATCCTGGATTAATTCTCGCCGTTTTTACAGGTACCTATGTTATCCTCAATTACTCTAAAGTTTTAAACAAAAAAAGTGAAGAAAGGTTACTAAAAAGCAAACAAGAATTAGAATTGGCTTATCTAGAGTTAGAAGAACGCAAAAAAAGTGAGTTGGCACATCTGCAACTAAAATCATTAAAAGCACAAATGAATCCGCATTTTATGTTTAATGCAATGAATTCTATACAGAGCTTAGTTTTAAAAGGCGACAAACATGAAGCCTATAATTACTTAACTAAATTTGCCTCATTAATTAGAGAAAATTTAAACATGAGTGAGAAAAGTTTTATTGAATTCGATGAAGAATTATCTCTTTTAAAAAAATATTTAGAATTAGAAAAACTACGTTTTAGAGAAGATTTCGAATATATAATTATAGGAGAAAATTCTATTGAAGATATAAAAATACCATCAATGATTATTCAACCATTCATAGAAAACGCTTTAAAACATGGGCTATTACACAAAACAGAAGGTATCAAAAAAGTGAAAATTGAATTTTCTCTAAATACCGTTTTTAAATGTATAATTACAGACAATGGTGTTGGTATAAAAGTTTCTGAAGAAATAAATAAAAAAAACCACAACAAAGAAGTTTCTTTCTCTACCAAGGCAATAAAAGAAAGATTAGCATTACTAAAAACATATTACAATTCAGATATTGGTTTT
Organism: Polaribacter staleyi; assembly: GCF_038024045.1. Classification (NCBI taxonomy): domain Bacteria; kingdom Pseudomonadati; phylum Bacteroidota; class Flavobacteriia; order Flavobacteriales; family Flavobacteriaceae; genus Polaribacter; species Polaribacter staleyi. The sequence goes on from NZ_CP150665.1 coordinate 1,675,097, forward strand.
GAGTATGAAAATATTACAGAAGGAACAAAAGTTATTTTAAAAATACCTTACAGTAAAGAATAGTAAAACCCTTAGACTATTATTTAGTAGTATTAAAAATATTAGTGTTCACCAAAACAATCCCTAAAAGAATCTAAAAAAGAGGTATAGGCATTAAACTTTTTACCAAAGTAATTATAGATAAACTAACCTTATTAAAAAATTCCATTTACAAAAGAATATGAACACATTAAACGCAATTATAATTGATGATGAAGTTAATGCTCGAGAAAACTTGCGCTATTTAATAACAGAATTTTGTAAAAATATATCTATTATTTCTGAAGCAAAAAATGTTGACGAGGGAGTTCTTCTTATAAAAGAACATCAACCTCAACTTGTTTTTTTAGATATAGAAATGCCTCAAAAAAATGGATTCCATCTATTGGAAGCTTTTGATGAAATTGACTTTCAAATAATTTTTGTCACTGCCTATGATCAATATGCTATAAAAGCCTTTCAAGTTGCGGCCCTAGACTACTTGTTAAAACCAATAGACATAGAAAGGTTGCAAAATGCAGTAGAAAAAGCATCTAATTTAATAGCTAGTGGTGGAGTTAATAATCGATTCAACTTATTAAAAAATAATAGAAAAAAAGTAAAAAAAATTGCAATTCCTTATAAAAGTGATTATGTAATTTTAGACCTTAAAAACATTTTTTGCATTGAAGCAGATAGAATGTATGCTATACTTTATACCGAAAAAGGCAAAAAATATGTTGCCGCAAAAAAACTAAGTTATTATGAAAATTTACTTTGTGAAGAAAATGAGTTTTTAAGAATACATAGATCTTGGATTATAAACAGTAATGCCATTAAAATGTATTCTAAAAAAGAAAAATGTATTCAACTTAAAAATGATATCAAAATCCCAGTAAGCAAAAGTTACAAAGAAGAATTTGAAGCTATTTTCTTCACTTAAAAACACATTCGGAAACTAAAACAAATCACTCGGAACCTATTTAATATTCTTTACAAGCAAATAGCTTTTTTTTACTTTACATTAATCTAAAAAAATGTTATGAAGAAAAAAATACTTATGCTATCGCTATTAATTAGTGGTTTTATGAATGCTCAGTTTCCTACCTCCGATATTATGGTTCAATATGGGTTTGATAATGGAAATTTAGTAACAGACGGGGTAAACGGAAATAATTTAACGTATACAGGCACTTCTTTTACAGAAGTTAATGATCGTTTTGGAAATGCTCCAACAAGTGCATTACAGCTTAACGGAAGCAACTTTAGCAGTAACTTCTCTTTTCCGAATACTACAACAGATACTAGCCTTAGTTTTTGGGTAAAAACAACAACAAACTCTAACGACTCAAAAATTATTTTAGAGAAAAGTGCAAGAGCAAGTGTTACTGCTGTTGGTTGGGGCGGACTCTCTATAAGACTAGAAGAAGGTAAAATTAGAGTAGAAGCTGGTTATCAATTTACGTATTATAATGGTGCAACATCAGTAGTAAAGCATAGTATTCTTTCTAATGCAGTAATTAGCGATGGTGATTGGCATCATATCGTTGTTTCAATTTATAATAGATCAGATAATCTTGGTACTAGTAAAGGTGTAAATAATGTTATAAAAATTTATGTAGACGGTGCTATAGAAAGCAACGACACAAAAAATAATCGTCCAAGAACTTTTCAAAACAGACAACTTAAAGTAACCAACGGGCATGCAAATGGAAACCTTTTTGTACTTGGAAATTTAAGAAACGGTGCAGCTCCAAGTAATAGCAGATATGAAGATGTTATTGATGACGTACTTGTCTATAAAAGATTACTTACAGACGCAGAAATTAATAGTATTGGAGACTACAATAATTTCTGTAAAGAAATAAGTAACTCATACTTATCTGCGACTAACATTACAAATACAAATATGGATGTAAAAATTTCTGGCACACAAACTGTAGATATTGCATACCATAAAGCCTCAGAACCTTTTTCAAATGCAACTATTACTACAGGTGTTTCTGGCGGATCTACTATTTCTATTTCTAATACAGTAGCAGAAACTTATAATGTATATATTAGAAAAAATTGTGGAACAGGTAGCTTTTCTACATGGTCTTATCCAGTTGTATTTAAAAATTTAGGACTACCTACTTTTGTAAAATCTGATGCTACAGGTAATAACGATGGTAGTAACTGGGCAAATGCTTATACAAATTTAGACAACGCAATTACAAATACACTTGCAGGTGAAGAAATTTGGATTGCAGCTGGTATTTACAAACCTCATACATCTAATAGAACTGTTTACTATACAATAAATAAAAAAGATTTAAGAATTTATGGTGGTTTTATAGGTACAGAAACAACACGTAATCAAAGAGATTTTATAGCAAACAAAACTATTTTATCTGGTGATTTACAAGCAAATGATGTTAACGTTACTGATTATGCTAATAATTATGCAAATACTTCTAGAAATGCAGATAATAGCCATCATATTATTAATGTTACTGCTACAGGAAATAATTTATTATTAGATGGTTTAATTATTAGTGATGCTCATAATAATTTAAGTGCTACAGAAAGAGGAGGTGCAATAGTTAAAGAAAAAACAGTAGCTAAATTAAGTATAAAAAACTGTATCATTAAAAACAATGTTTCTAGAAATGATAATGCAGGTTTAATAGCAGAATTCGAATTAAATAACACATCAGGAGATAGAGGGACTTTAATTATTGAAAATTCTCAATTTATTAACAATATGTCTCGTTGGGCAAGTGGTGTTTATAGTTTTGTAAGGGCCAATACAAATGTTGATATCACTGTAGCAAACTCTTTGTTTAATGGTAATTTAGCAGGAGATTTAAGTGCAACAGTAAAAGGACTAGGAGGAAGCGCTTCTTGGATTAGAGTTATTGACAATACATCTAACGTTTCACTAAAATTAACAAATAACACCTATGTAAACAATTTAGATTTAGGTACAGATCAATCATTAAACAATTTTAGCAGAGCTACAGTAGCTATAAGTAAACAACCAGGAATTAATAGTACATTTAAAGCAACTGTTAATAACTGCATTTTTTGGGATAATACTACTGTTGGTGGTGCAAAAACAAGATCTATTACAGATTTATACAAAAACCCTTTAAATTCGTTAGTTGTTAATAATTCTATTGATTCCTACAATTTTAATGATGATAGTATCAGTAGTAAAGTTGCAACAACTACAGCAGATCCGTTATTTGTAAGTGCAACAGATTTTTCATTACAAGCAACATCACCTGCAATAAATGCAGGAAATAACAATTATTTTTTCGGAAATACAGACATTTTAAGAAACGATAGAATATTTAACACAACTATAGATATAGGTGCTTATGAATATGGTTCTCCTGTTTCTACTTCAAAAATATTAAAAATAAATGCTGTAAATGGATCGGTAACTAGTAATCCAAAGCCAAACCCTGCAAACGGAGCTTATAATAATGGAGATGTTGTAGCCTTAACAGCAATACCAAATGCTGGATATCAATTTGATGGTTGGTCTGGAAATGCTACAGGAACTACAAACCCAATTAATGTTACTTTGGATGAAGATAAAATAGTTACAGCAAATTTTAGTCAACTAAAACATACATTAACTGTTACATCTACAAACGGAGTAGTAACAAGTAACCCATTTCCAATAAATGGCACTTATATTCATAACACTGTGGTTACCTTAACAGCAACACCAAATGCTGGATATCAATTTGATGGTTGGTCTGGAGATGCAAGTGGTTACACAAATTCGATTACTGTAACTATGGATGCCGTTAAAAATATAACAGCTAACTTTAGTACAATCTGTATTTTAAATACACCTGATAATAATTTTAAAAATGCATTATTAAATAATGCTACAAATATTGATTTAAATAATGATGGTCAAATACAATGTACAGAAGCAAATGCTTTTAGTGGAGCTTTAACTATAACTTATAAGAATATTACAGATTTAACAGGAATAGAGGCATTTACAAAAATGACCAAATTTACAGTAGACAGAAACAAATTAACTTCTATAGATTTATCTAATAACACCGCTTTAGTAGAAATAGATTGCTCGCAACAAGCCGCAAGTTTAACAACATTAATATTACCACAAACTACAACCTTAACCAAGTTAGTTTGTTTTAATAATAAATTAACTGCGCTAGATTTATCTAACAACCCTAATTTAACTGAAGTAAATTGCCGAATAAATCAAATAGCATCTTTAAATACTACTGGTTTAACAAAACTAACAAAATTAGATGCTCAAATAAATAAAATAACAAGTTTAGACCTTTCTACAAATACAAATTTAAAAGAATTGGTTTGTAATGAAAATGATCTTACTGCTATTGATGTTTCTAATAATTCATCATTAACAACTCTTCGACTTTATAAAACATTAATTACTAGTTTAGATGTATCTCAAAACCCTGCTTTATCTTATTTATTTATTAGAAATAGTAAATTAATCAATTTAAATGTAGCCAATGGTAATAATTCAAATTTCACTTATATGGGTACAGATGGAAACCCAGATTTAACTTGTATTCAAATAGATGCTGGTTTTACTCCGGCTTCACCAGTATGGAACAAAGATGTTACCGCTAGTTATAGTACAAACTGTAATGCAACAGCAAGCATTAAAGATGTCAATCAAATTCATGTTTCAGTCTTTCCAAATCCTACAAGTAATCTTGTTACCATTCAATTGGATGAAAAAATAATAATTGGAAAAATTTTAGACCTAACAGGAAAAGAAATTAAAATATTTCAGAAAAATAAAATTGATATTCATAGTATTTCACCTGGAATATATATTTTAAAAATAGAAACTAAAAGTGGGAAAATTGCAATGAAAAAGATTATAAAAAAATAACCCCCAAATTTTCTAAGTAACTTTAAACGCAATCATTCATTTGGTTGCGTTTTTTTTAGTTTTACCACAACAAACCAATCTCTAGTTGATTATTAAGAATGCTTTGCTAAATTTGCATCAATTATAAATAAGCAACTTGAAAACCTATAACAAAACCAACTTCTTTAAACATACTTTCTGCGAATTCAAACAAGTTGATGACTTTGATTTCCCTGAAGAAACCAATTACAAAAGTAAGTCTGAAAGCATGTATTTTTATACTGATGAAGGTGTCTATAGAAAATCGAATCATTGGGGACGCGTTGCCAATTGTAGGTGGAAGTTAATTGCTAATGAAGATTATAAAAATCAACAAACAGTAATTGGTTTTGCAAAATGGAACAACTTCTACCCTATCAATTCAAAAGAGAAAATATTTTTTATTGCTGTAAATTTTGAAGAAAAAACAGCCAACATTCAACCTAAAAAAGAAGAAACTAACAACCTTCTTTTTACATTAAATGAAGCGCAACAAAAAGTAAAACAAATAGCAATTTTATTTAAAGAAACAAAATGGGCCAACTATTTTGATGATGATATAGAAATCCTTCGTTTTAAAGTGATTACAGAATTCATCAATACAAATAAAACGTTACAAGAAATTAAAAGAGAGCTATAAAGGAATTCCGTGGTTGTTTTTAATTTCTCCCATTACAAAAGTACTGTGCGCACTTCCAATACCTTTAACAGAACCCAAACTTTGTAATACAAACGATTGATAATGTTTCATGTCTTTGACCATCACTTTTAATAAAAAATCAAAATCACCAGATACATTATAACATTCTGTTACTTCTTTTAGAAACATAATATCTTTTACAAATTGATTTCCTATTTCTTTGGTGTGTTCCTTCAACGTAATATTACAGAATACAATTAAAGAAACATCTAACTTTTCGCTACATAAAACAGCTGTTGTTTTTTTTATATATCCTTCTTTTTTTAATCGTTTTACGCGATCAAAAACAGGTGTATTGGTAAGATTTACTCGCTGAGCAAGTTCTTTTGTAGTAATATCTGCGTCTTTTTGCAATAAACGAAGTAATTGTAAATCAATTTCATCAATTTGGTACATAGAATATTTTTCTTTTTCAAGTTTAAATACAGCACTTAAAAGTGTTTTACACTGTATCCGTCGCTAAAATAGTTTTATATTCTGAATACACATCAAAACACATTATTTTTATTTATAATTTATAGGTTTGCACAGAAATTAAAACTTACATCTATGAAAACTACTATTTTAGGGCATCCAAGAATTGGAGAAAAAAGAGAACTAAAAAAAGCAATTGAAAGCTATTGGAAAGCAAACATCAGTGAAAAAGAATTGTTAGAAATTGCTAGCGACATTAAAAAGAAAAACTGGTTGAATCAAAAAGAAATAGGAATTGATTTGATTCCTTCTAATGATTTTTCTTTATACGATCAAGTTTTAGACATGTCGTTAACATTAAATTGTATTCCTAAACGATTTAGAGAATTAAAAAACAAGGTTTCATTTGTCGATTTATATTTCTCTATGGCTCGTGGTTTTCAAAAAGATAAGTTTGATATCGTAGCGATGGAAATGACCAAATGGTTTGATACCAATTACCATTATTTGGTTCCTGAGTTTGAAAAAGAGCAACAATTCCAATTAAATTCTTGTAAAATTATTAGCGAATATCGCGAAGCTTTACAAATAGGCATCAATACTAAACCCGTATTAATTGGACCTTTAACCTACCTTTTAATAGGAAAGGAAAAAGAAAATGGATTTCATAGATTAGATTTAATAGACCGTTTGTTACCTGCTTATATTGATTTAATTGAAGAATTAAAAAATGAAGGTGTTACGTATATTCAGTTTGATGAGCCTTATTTATCCTTAGATTTAACCAATAAAGAACAAAAGATTTATTTAGAAACTTACACTATTTTGAAAGATAAGTTTCCGGAGATTCAATTCATTTTAGCTAATTATTTCGGAACCTTACATGATAATTTAAACCTAACACTTTCTTTACCTGTTGATGTTTTACACGTAGATTTAGTAAGAGGTTTAGATGAATTAGATACTATTTTAAAGCATCAAAAGAAAGAGCAAACACTTTCTTTGGGCATTGTTGATGGACGAAATATTTGGAAAAACAATTTTGATACATCTACAGAAATCATCAACAAAGCAAAGGTTATTAAAGGCGATAATATTTGGATTTCTTCTTCTTGTTCTTTATTACACAGTCCGTATGATTTAGCAAATGAAAAAGACGGTTCTATACCAGAAGAAGTAACGCAATGGTTGGCTTTTGCGAAACAAAAATTGCAGGAAATTGTATTGCTTAAAAAAATATCTGAAAGTAATTTGCAAGCATCAGATATTAAAGGAATAGAAGCTAACAGACTCGCTTTTATCAACAAAAAAAGATCTGCACTTATACATAATAACGAGGTTAAACAACGTATACATGCATTAACGGAAGCAGATAGTTTAAGGAAAAGTATTTTTGCAGAAAGACAGAAAAAACAGCAACAAGAATTACAATTACCTCTTTTTCCAACCACAACTATTGGTTCTTTTCCTCAAACAAAAGAAGTTAGATCTTTACGATTAAAATACAAAAAGAAGCAATTATCAGAAGAACAATACAACGCATTTTTAGAAGAAGAAATAACCAGTGCTATCAAATTTCAAGAAAATATTGGTTTAGATGTATTGGTACATGGTGAGTTTGAACGAAATGACATGGTAGAATATTTTGGAGAAAGATTGGCAGGTTTTGCCTTTTCTAATTTTGGATGGGTACAAAGCTATGGTTCTAGATGTGTAAAACCGCCTATTCTTTTTGGTGATGTTTCTAGAGAAAATCCGATGACTGTAAAATGGACAGAATATGCGCAGAGTCTATCTAAAAAATATGTAAAAGGAATGCTTACTGGCCCTGTAACTATTTTACAATGGTCTTTTGTGAGAGATGACCAATCGAGAGCCCAAACCTGTAATCAAATTGCTTTAGCCATAAGAGATGAAGTTGCCGATTTAGAAAAAGCAGGAATAAAAATTATTCAGATTGATGAACCTGCCATAAGAGAAGGTTTGCCATTAAGAAAAAATAATTGGGCAGCCTATTTAAAATGGGCGGTAAATGCTTTTAAAATATCGGCAAGTGTGGTGAAAGATGATACTCAAATTCATACACACATGTGTTATTCTGAATTTAACGATATTATTGCAAATATTGCAGACATGGATGCCGATGTAATTACCATAGAAACGTCTCGTTCGGAAATGGAATTACTAGACATTTTTGTAGATTTTAAATATCCTAATGAAATTGGCCCTGGAGTTTATGACATTCATTCTCCGAGGGTACCAAACGTACATGAAATAAAAAGTTTACTCATAAAAGCAACAAATTTATTACCTCAAGAAAATATTTGGGTGAACCCAGATTGCGGTTTAAAAACGAGAGATTGGCCAGAAACAATATTGGCTTTAGAAAATTTAGTTAGTGCTGCAAAATTAATGAGAGAACGCCTACAATCAAGGTTTAATAAAAAGGAGAACAGTTTAAAATTAGTCTTAAACTGTTCTCTTTATTTTAATAAACATATTGTATTTTTGCTCAAAACATACTATATGAACATTCCTCAGACTAGTTTTCCAAGAGTTGTAATTATTGGTGGCGGTTTTGCGGGTTTAGCGGCTGCAAAAGGATTAGAAAAACAAGAACTACAAGTTGTTTTAATTGACAAACACAATTATCACACTTTTCAACCTTTATTATACCAAGTTGCAACAGGTGGTTTAGAGCCAGATTCTATTGCTTTTCCACTAAGAAAACGTTTTAATGATGTTGATAATTTCTATTTTAGATTAACAGAAGTAGAAAAAATAAACACAGAAAACAACACCATTGAAACTTCCATTGGAAACTTAGAGTATGACGAATTAATTATAGCTACAGGTTCTACAACCAACTTTTTTGGTAATACCAATATCAAAAAACATACGATGGAAATGAAATCCATTCCGCAATCTTTAAACATTAGAAGTTTAATTTTAGAAAATTTTGAAGAGGCTTTATTAACTTCTAACATAGAAGAAAGAAATGCCTTAATGAATTTTGTAATTGTAGGTGGCGGACCAACAGGTGTAGAATTAGCTGGTGCCTTAGCAGAAATGAAAAAAGGAATTCTACCAAAAGATTATCCGGATTTAGATATTAGACAAATGCAGATAAACTTAATTCAAAGTTCTGAATGTTTGTTAAAAGGGATGAGCGCAAAAGCTTCTGAAAAAGCAGAAGACTTTTTAATAAAATTAGGCGTTCATGTATGGAAAAACCTGCGTGTTTTAGATTATGACGGAAAAACGGTTACTACAAATGGCGAGGATCATTTTAATGCAGAAACCGTAATTTGGGCAGCAGGAGTTAAAGGGCAAATGATTGATGGTTTAAACACAGAATGTGTTATAGAAAGAGCTGCAAGAATAAAAGTAAATGAGTTTAATCAAGTTTTAAATCACCCTAATGTATATGCTATTGGTGATGTTGCTTGTATGACTTCAGAAAAAAATCCTTATGGACATCCAATGATGGCGCAACCTGCTATTCAACAAGGAAAATTAGTTGCAAAAAATATTTTAGCAAAGTTTTTTAACAAAGAACAAAAGGCATTTGTTTATGATGATAAAGGTTCTATGGCAACTATTGGGCGTAATAAAGCAGTTGTAGATTTGCCTAAATGGAAGTTTCAAGGAATTTTTGCTTGGTATGTTTGGATGTTTGTACATCTTTTTTCTTTAATTGGTTTTAGAAACAAAGCCATTGTTTTTCTAAATTGGGTGTATAATTACATTCGTTTTGATAGAGAAACTCGTTTAATTATTAGACCCTATAAAAAGAAAAATAAGTTTTCTTTTAAAGATTAATATATGGCTAATAAAAGGATTATAAAATGTCCGAATTGTGGTGTTTTTAATACCAATAAAGAATATTGCACCAATTGCAACACCTTAATTTCGCATCAAAAAAAAGTAGCCATAAAAGCTAAAGCTGTAAAACAACAACAAGTAGATAAAGCTATTTTTGAAAAAGAAAACCCCAATTTAGCTGAGAGGTTAAAAAATCATCATTTTTGGTTATACAAAATTGTTGGTTGGCTTTTATACTCTGCAATTATGGTAGTTAGTATTATAGGTACTGGTTTGGCTTGGTTTATTGCAATGGTTGCTGCTGGTTAATATGAATAAAACACTCTTTTACTATTTTATATTTTCTTTATTTACAGGTACTAGCATCTATGTTCTTCAATATTTTTCGGTGCCTTTACCAAGAGTTATTCGTTTTTATTTAAATGACTTTTTAATCATTCCAATCATTCTTTTTATCTGTTTACAGTTTTTAAAATGGTCTAAAAACAACGTTCATTACACATTAAATCTATCTATTATTTTATACTTATGTTTTTTATATAGTTTATTATTCGAGTATTTTTTTCCTAAATATTTAGCAAGATATACCAAAGACTTTGTAGATGTTATTTTATATTTTGCAAGCGGATTTTTATTCTATTACTTACAAAAAACTAAAAAATGATTTCTACTAAAATTGCAAAAGAAAATATTGTTCGTTTAAACACTGCAATTACCTACATAGAAAATCATTTGTCAGATAAATTATCCTTAGAAATTGTTGCAGAAAAAGCTCATTTTTCTCCTTATCATTTTCATCGTTTATTTAAAATTGTTGTTGGTGAAACGGTTCATAATTTCATCAACAGAAAAAAAATTGAAAAAGCAGCTTCTTATTTATTACATCAGAAAGAAAAAAGCATAACAGAAATATCAGAAAAAATAGGTTTTAGCAATTTATCTTCTTTTTCTAAAACCTTTAAAAAATATTACGGAATGTCTCCTAATCAATTTAAAGAGGCAAGCCCCAATCATTTTAGCAAGATTAGCAAAATAGAAAGCAAGATAGGCAAAGTAACTGTTTCTTTTGAGCAGTACCTTTGTAACATCAATAATGCTTTAAATTGGTTAAAAATGAATGCAAAAACAGAGATTAAAAAAATTCCGAGACTAGATTTAGCAACCATTTCTCATAAAGGAAAAATAGAAGCAATTGGTAGTGTCTATAATAAATTAGTTAAATGGGCTGCACCAAAAGGTTTAATTAACGCGCAAACTAGAATGGTAACCATTTATCATGATAGCCCCAAAATTACAGACCCAAATAATTTAAGAATGAGTGCTTGTATTGTTCTAAATGATCCTATTGAAATTGATGGAGAAATAAATTTAAGAGTTCTAAGTTCTACAAAATGTATTGTTTCTCGATTAGAAATTACTCCTTTTCAATTTCAACAAGCTTGGGAATCTTCGTTTGCTTTTATGGTAGAAAATGGTTACAAAAAATCAGAAATTGACCCTTTTGAAATCTATTATAACAACGCTGCAGAACATCCAGAGAACAAATTTATTGTTGATTTGTGTATTCCTATTTTGTAAATTACAATTCATCTATCAAAAATTACAACTCGGTATTTGTTTTTATTTTTAGAGTGTGTAACTCCACATATTTGTATCATCAAAACAACCAAGATGAAACAAATTCTACTTTTAATTTTACTTTTTTCTCAATTTTCAATAATTGCACAAACTACCGTCTCAGGTAAAGTTACAGATACTAAAAACAATCCTATTGAGGCAGCAAATGTTTATTTAGATGGCACGTACGATGGAACATCGACCAACGACCAAGGTGAATTTTCTTTTACTACATCAGAAACAGGAACTTTAACGTTAGTAATTTCTTTTGTTTCTTTTGAAACGTATTTTAAAACAGCTGAAGTTTCATCACTTAAAAATTTAAAAATAAAATTAAAAGACGATGTAAATTCTTTAGACGCCGTAGTGATAAATGCAGGAACTTTTGAAGCAGGAGAAAAAGCAAAAGTAACTGTTTTAAAGCCTTTAGACATTGTTACAACGGCAAGTGCTTTGGGCGATGTTATGGGCGCTTTACAAACATTACCAGGAACTGCCACAGTAGATGAAGATGGACGCCTTTTTGTGCGTGGTGGAGAAGCAGAAGAAACTCAAATTTTTATTGATGGAATTCGTGTTTTTACGCCTTATACTCCATCCGCTAGAAATATTCCAAGTCGTGGTCGTTTTTCTCCTTTTTTATTCAAAGGAATCTCTTTTTCTACTGGCGGTTATTCTGCAGAATACGGACAAGCATTATCCGGCGTTTTACAGTTAAACACTATTGATAAACCTCTTGAAGAAAAAACAGATTTATCTTTTATGACTTTAGGTTTGGGCTTAGGAAACACCCAAATTTGGGGCAACAATTCTTTTAGCATAAATACGTCTTACATTAATTTAGCTCCTTACCAAGAAGCTTTTCCTGATAGAAATACTTGGCAAAAACCTGTACAGTCTTTAAGCGGAGAAATGGTGTACAGACATCAATTTAAAAATGAGTCTTTACTAAAATTATATGGCGCTTTTAGTTACACAGATTTTGATGTTATACAAGATGATATTAATTACGAAGATGGTTTACGCTTCGGGTTAAAAAACAGAAACCTTTATTTTAATACGTCTTACAAAAATAAATTTGGTAATAATTGGAGAATAGAAACTGGTTTTAGTTTTACAAACGACCATGCTAACATTAAAATTATTGATGATACAGTAAACGACAATGAGAATTCTATGCACTTTAAAGTAAAATTAAAAAAACAGTTTTCTAATCGCTTTAAAATTAGTTTTGGTTCAGAGTATTTTATGACCGATTTTGATGAAGATTACACCGCTTATAATAGCAACAAACTACAATATGGTTTTAATAATAACATTTTTGCATCCTTTGCAGAAACTGATATTTTCTTCTCTAAAAATTTAGCCACTAAAATCGGAATTCGTGCAGAACATTCAGAATTGTTAAACGAGTTTACCATTTCTCCGAGAGTTTCTTTAGCTTACAAAATAAATAAAAATTCTCAGTTTTCTTTGGCTTACGGACAGTTTTATCAGAATCCAAAAAACGAGTATTTAAAATTTAGTCAAGATTTTAAAGCAGAAAACACATCGCACTTTATTGCCAATTATCAAGCAACAAAACAAGGTCAAATTTTTAGAGTTGAAGGATATTATAAAGACTATAATAGTTTGGTTAAATATAATGATAATCTACCAATATTTACAAGTAACTTTAACAACAACGGAACTGGTTATGCAAAAGGAATTGATGTTTTCTGGAGACAAAATGGCAAAATAAAAAACACAGATTATTGGGTTTCCTATTCTTACCTAGACACTGAAAGGGATTATAAAAATTACCCAACTGCTGCAAGACCAAGTTTCGCCTCAACACACAATCTATCTTTGGTTGCAAAACATTGGGTAGCAGATTGGAAAAGTCAAATTGGTTTTAGTTACAACTTTGCTTCTGGAAGAAATTACACCAACCCAAATGAAGCTGGATTTTTAAATAATCAAACAAAAAACTACAATTCATTAAGCTTAAATTGTGCGTATTTAATAGATCAACAAAAGATTTTATATTTCTCTATAAACAACGTTTTAGGTACTCAGAATATATTTGGCTACAACTACAAAAACACAGCAGAACCTAATGGGAATTTTAATAGACAAGCCATTATACCCAATGCAGACAGATTCTTTTTTGTAGGTTTCTTCTGGACAATTAGTGATAATAAAAAAACAAATCAGTTAAATAATTTGTAAACGAATAATCATTTTAAAATGAAACTCTAAAAAAGAAATTCGGAGTAAAACCTTGAGACTTTGTATCGTTTTTTACCAAAACAAAATTATTATCTGGTGTTATTTTATTCTCGTATTCTCTTTTTAAAATGTTTCCTTGATTGTATATATTTAATAACGAGACACCAACCTTTGCCTTTACTTTTTTACTCAACTTAAAATCATAAGTACTAGAAAAGTCTAATCGATGGTAATTAGGTAGTCTTTCATCATTAATTCCGTTTCTAATAATTCCAAAATTATCATTTTGCCCTCCTATAGATGAAAACGGCACACCAACTCTGTAAGTGAAACCTGTAGAAAAAGTAAACTTTTTATATTTTAAGTTATTTGCCCAATAAAAAGAATGTGAAACATCAAAATTACCACTAAACTCCTTTCCGTCGTTCAAATCATTAAATGTAAAATTAGAGCTACCAGTATTGTAACTTACCCAAGTATCAAAATTATGCCACGTTTTTTTTATCAACACATCTAAACCAACAGTAACCGCTTCACCCGTATAAATTTCTTGAATAAAACTATCAAAACCAGTAGTTAATGTTGTTAGTCCTTTTATTTTTCTTTGATACACATCTACATCAACCGTTAAATTATTTTCGGAATACAAAGCACCAAAGGTTACCTGATTACTTTCTAACAAAGGTATTTCTTTATTATTTGACAATGCCCAAAGTTGATTTTCTAAACCAAAATCTATGGTGTCAAACTCTAATAATTTACTAGTGTTTTGTTGTTTTACTTCAAACGAGCTATTTAACCAAAATTTAGGCAAAACTTTTATTTGCAGAAAGACTCTTGGCTCTATAGTAAAAGTATTTATAGAAGAAAAATAATTACCACGAACACCAACTTTTAAGGTATATTTTTTCTTAAAATTGTAAGAATATTCACTAAATAATGTGTGAATATTATTGCTATTAGTATCTAACGTTAACTTTGTTCCAGAAAACTGATTGTTATTTTCTCGTTCTAAAAAGTAAGAAATATCTTGATACCCGTATTGATATCCATATTTTATTTGTTGAAACTCTTCTAATTTTTGCAGAAAATCTAATTTCACTTCAAAATTGTTAACATTATTTCTCTTTTCAATTTTAGCATATTCTTCATAATCAGAAGTCTTTAAATTATCGTAATTTAAATTGTATCTAGAATAACTAACATTTAAGTTCTGAGAAAATTTATCCGTCCATTTTCTTCTCCAATTAGTACTATAGCCAAAGTTCTTTAACTTTAAATTATCCGACCTTTTTTCTTTTAAATCTAAGTTTAGAAAATTATAATCAAAATTATTTAAAATACCGATATGACTAACAGAAAGAAAGTCTTTAGCTGTTGGTTTGTAATTTACTTTAAGATTATAATCTATAAATTTAAAATCATTATCACTAACAACATTATACGCTTCTGCATCTTTAGAGTCTTCTGTAACCGAAGAATGCTGAAAGGCTTTGTTAGACAATTTATCTATGGTAGGCGTTCTTACAATATCTGCAATAGACCTTCTTATAGAAACCACTGCGCTTATTTTTTTATCAATAGGTATTTTAACATTTGCATCTACATGGGTAAAATTAAAACCTGCAGACCCAGACATTTTAGTGGCAATTTCAGAAGAAGTTTCTACATCTACAACACCTGCAATATGGTTTCCGTATTTACTATTTGAAGCTGTTCTATAGACGGTAACTTTATCTATAATATATGGATTTAAAGCAGAAATAGCACCAAAAAAATGACCGGTATTAAACAATTTAATTCCATCAAAAAGTATTAAGTTTTGATCTGGTGTACCACCACGAACATGCAAACCAGAAGCGGTTTCATCTACATTTAAAACTCCGGGTAATTGTTGTACACTTTGTAAGATATCTGGTTCTGTAAGCCCTGGAAGTACATTCTGATTTTTGGGTCTAAATACAATAGCTCCATCAATTGTTTTAGAAATTGAATTTGTTAAATACTTGGTAATAATAACTTCATTTAAAAAAGTAGATTCTTCGCTCATAGAAATTAACAAACAATCTTCAAAAAGAAATTGTTCGACACTAATGTCTATTGTTTTAAAACCAATAAACGATATTTCTAAAACTGAGGAAGTAGGAATATTTTTAAAACTGAATGCACCTTTACTATTTGAAAGTACCCCAATATTTGTCCCTTTTATTTTTATAGTGGCTCCTTTTAATATTTCTGAAACCTTATTTATATTTTGTAATTTGCCACAAATAGTAAGTGTTTTTGAAGGTAAAACAATTAAAAACCTTTTATCGCTTACTTCTTTAATATCTAAATGAATAGCTCTCTTTAATTCTAAAATTACATCTGCTATTTTTTTGTTTTCAAAACTAAAAAAAACATTCTTTCCTTTGATTAAATGATTTGCATATGCAAATTTTACATCGAACTTTTTTTCAATGCTTGCTAATACTTCTTTTAGAGAAACCTCCTTTTGTTTAATCTCTTGAGAAAAAATATTAAAGGATAAAATTAAAAAAAAGAATACGATGTTTTTTTGCAAAATTTCTATTTTAAGGTAACTGTTTTTTTATCTTCAGAAACAGCATAATCTATATTCATTGGTAATAACACCGCTTCTAAAGCATTCACTAAATTATCGTGTACAAAGCTTCCTGTATACAATTGATGCTTCTTTAATTCTATATTAATTATTTTAATATTGTATTGTTTTTCTATCGATTTTAAAACGACTAACAAAGGGGTACTTACAAAAGAACTCTCTTGTTTTAACCAATCTGGATTCACTTTTTTAGTGATTAAATTTAAAGGAATAGAATCTTTATACTGTAAAAACGTTTTACCTTTGGTCAGTATAACAACGGCATCCTTACGCTCTACTTTTACAGTTCCTTCAAAACAAGTAACTTTTAAAAAATTTTCTTCTTCAAAAACCGAAAACTGAGTACCTAATACACTTACCAAACCTTCTGTAGTTTTTACCTGAAATCTACTTCCTTTTGCAACTTTAAAGTAAGCTTCTCCTTCTAACTCAAGCATTCTATGTTTTTTCCAATTTTTCTTATTATAAGCTAAACTAGATTTTGCATTTAAAATAACAGTAGAGTTATCTGGTAAAATAATAGTTTTTGTTTCTCCAAAACCAGCATTGATTTCTGTCTTAAGATTAAACAAGTAAAACGTACTTACCAATAATAATAAACTAGCAGCAACACTTATTATATTCTTAAAACTAAAGATGTTCTTCTTTTTATGATCTTTCAAAGAAATTACCTCTTTGTTTTCGGTAATTTCACTTACTATTTTAGAGAATACTTCTTCTTTATTAAATTTTGGTCTTTTAAATAAAGAAGACTCTTCTACAATTTTAGCATATAATTTATAATCTTCAGACTTCTCAAAGGCACTAAGTTCTTCTTTAGTCATTTCTCCAGAAACCCATTTAGCCAACAATGTTTCAGACTTTTCAATAGCTTCCATATTAAATTCCTTTTATATATGTTCTTATTTCTTTTAACGCTGCACTCATTCTTTTTTCTACTGTTTTTATAGAAATATTTAATTCTAAAGCAATTTCTTTATACTTCTTCTTATCAATTCTATTCATCAAAAAAACTTCTCTTTGTTTTTCTGATAAATTACCAATAACCGTTTGTAATTTTTTTAAAAACTCTTGCTCTTCTAACACATATTCTGGTGTTTCTGAAGTAACTGCATTTGGTATTATTTTCTGATGTTCTAAAACTACCTTTTGATGCCTATAATTACTTATAAATAAATTATTAGCCACCATAAATAAGTAGGATTTTGATTTTTCGAATATCACTTTTTTACAATTAGACCACATTTTAACAAAAGATTCTTGTACAAAATCTTCTGCCATGGACTTATCACCACATTTATAAAACATAAATCCGTAAACATCCTCTGCGTATTTATTATAGAGTAGTTCAAAAACTTTAGAATCACAAACAGACTTCAATTCTTTCATATTATATATTCTTATTAATTAAACGTTTCAATTTGATAAAACCCTACAAAAAAATAAAAGGAGGGTTTTTTGAAACCAAAGCGTTCAATAGTAAAGTCAGCAAAAGTAGTTACAAATAACAATTTTTAAATTTTTTATTATCATGAAAAAACTAACACTATTATTACTCTCTGTATTATTAACATATTCTTGCACAAATACAGAAGAAAACGAAACACTTAAACCCCCAACAATTGCTATTGATGTTGTCAATACTATTTTTCTACCAAACAATAGTGTAGAAATAAAGGCAACAATTACAGATAATGGCAAACAAATACAAAGCATTCTTTGGAAAAAAACAGAAGGAGGATCTGCCGATTTTGAAAATGATAAAAAAGATATTATCATTACTAATTTAGAGGCAGGTGACTATCGTTTTACCCTAACAGTAACAGATAGTAAAAACCTAAGCTCAGATGAAGCTGTAACTTTTAGTGTGAGTAATGCACAAATACTTTATAATCTAAATTTTGAAAATACGAATGAAGAATTTAAAACAAGTCTTTTGGGGAACTACCCAACCGGAAAAAAATTACTAAACCTATCTGAAGAAACAAACCATTGTGGTACTGTTTTTAGAGGTAAAAAAGAAGATTTTACAGATTGGCTTACCTACTCTTATACTGGTAATAACTCATCATTTGTGGCAACTAATATGGGTACTTGTCTAGGTTACTTTACTTCTGCTATTGAAAAAGAAATTACTTTTTCTGAAGACTTTGCTGCAAATCAATTAAGCACTCAGTTTCTCTACTACATGCCAGGAGACTTTTCTAATTGGGGAGATTATAATTTAGAGGTTAGAATTTATGAAAACGACTACACGTACTCTTCAACACCTATCACTACTTTTTCTCCTACGATAAATAAAAATGGTTGGACCTCTTTTAATAAAGAAGTCACTGTACCTATAAAAAAAGGCTCTTATAAATTAGTTATTATTCAAACAAACGCACAAACAGCAATAGATAATATTATCCTTTATAAAAACAACTAAATATGACAGCTACAACAAGTAAATTCGATCTTAAAAAAATAATTATACTAGTATTAAAGGAGTTAAAAAAGATAAGTAAAGCAGCTACATTTGCAATGAATCATTAATTTTAACTTAAACAAAACAGAAAAAAGGTGGTAATTTTAAATTATCACCTTTTTTTTGTGTTTTAAACAGATCTTAGAAATTCAATATTGTAAATAATTATTACTTATTTACAATTCAGAATCAAAAAATAACAATTCGGTATTATTCTTGTATAATTTACGTTAAAACATCAGATATTTGAAGCATCATAAAACAACAACCATGAAAAAATTACTTTTAATAGCAACCTTAATTTTCTCTTTTACAAACACTTCAAACGCCCAAGAAAATACAGCGAGTTTAACGGTCTCATTTTCTGGAATGAAATCTGATAAAGGAAACCTTTTTGTAGCATTGTACAATACAGAAGCAACCTTTTTAAAAAAAGCTTACAAGGGAGAAATGGCTGAAATAAAAAATAAAAAAACAGTAGTTATTTTTAAAAACTTACCAAAAGGAGTGTATGCTATTTCCTCTTTTCATGATATAAATGATAACAAAAAAATGGATACTAACTTTATAGGAATTCCAAAAGAACCAATAGGCATGTCTAACAACGCTAAAGGCTTTATGGGACCTCCAAAATATAAAGATTCTAAATTTAATTTAGAAACTAATAAAACAATTTCTATTAAAGTAAATTAAACCCTTCTTTATACTTACTTAATTTAAAAACCAATATCATGAAAAAACTATTTTTAATCATCGCAATTTTCATTGCGACAGGAATTTCTGCGCAAACAAAATATCAAAAAGGAATGCAAAAAGCATTTGATTTATGGGAAAAAGGGAAACTAACAGAAGCATCTCAACTCTTTGAAAGAATCTCAAAAGCAGCACCTACAAAATGGTTGCCTTCTTACTACGTAGCAACAATAGAAATTATTGGAAGTTTTGGTTTAAAAGATGAAACGATGCTTAAAGCAAAACTAACAAAAGCACAAGGATTTTTAAATACTGCAAAATCAAATTCAGAAAACAACCCAGAAATTTTAGTTACTCAAGCATTTTTAAATCTAGGATATATTGCCTTTGACGGACAAAAATACGGAATGACATTATCTGGAGAAAACAATCAACTTTATGCTAAAGCGTTACAAATTGCTCCCAAAAACCCAAGGGTAGTATTAGCACAAGCAGAATGGAATATGGGTGCTGCTAAATTCTTCGGAAAGTCTACAAAACCTTATTGTGCAGAAATTAAACGTGCTATTGCACTTAGTAAAGAAGAAAAAATTGAGATGGAGTTTTATCCGAAATTTATGATAAAAAGAGCTGAGGAAGTTTTAAAACAATGTGAAAAATAGTTTTCAGTTTTCAGTAGCAGTTCCCAGCAATCATCTTATTGGAAACTGCAACTGAATACTGAGACTGTATACTGAAAAATTTTAAGAAAGTATTTTAGTAATCAACTCTTGTTTAGCAACCTCATCATCACCAAACAACCATTGCAACACATTATCTTCCCAAATTTGTCCTTTTTCTGTTTCGGTAATAATTTTTTCATCAATAGCTAAATCTAAAATTTTACCAGGATAAGAAGATTGTTTATCACTTTCCATTTCGCCCAACGGATACGGATCGTCTAAGCCCATTAAAACCTGACTTACACCTTGTCTTTTAAACATTAATTTTAAAGAATCTGTATCGTGAACGAGCGTATCAAAAAAGATATTTTTATGTCCAACTGCTTTTCTAGGATGTATTTTGCCTTCAAACAAATCGGGTCTTCCATCAAAACCCTGAATTCTTCTCCCCAAATTCATTTGTGCCAATTGACCTCCGTGTGCAAAACAAGTTCTAATGTTTTTAAAACGCTCTTGCATTCCGTTTAACGTATAAAAATGATACGCATCACCACATTGTGCCAACATCCAAATTAAATGAAAACGCCAATTGGTATTTTCTAATTTTATCATTTTATCGCCATCATACGGATGAATTTCAATGGCCAATTTATATTGATCTGCCAATTCAAAAATCCGAGCATTTTCTTCATCAAAAACACAACGCCATTGTCCAATAGAATCCATAAAATGCGTTGGCAAACACAACACTTTTAAACCTAATTCCTCTACACAACGTTTTATTTCATCTAAAGCACCATAAATAAAACCAGGATGCACTACAAAACCACAGGTAAATTTACTTGGATGTTCTCTTTGTACTTTAGCATTAAAATCATTTTGAAAACGCAACGCTTTTTTCATTTCTTCTAAACGCAAACCATTTCCATATAACTGAGATAGATTTAAAACAACGGCATGATCTAGCTTGTTTTTTTCCATCCAAAGCAATTTTTCATCTAAGAAAAAACTAGAATGGGTTACAGGTCTTTTCCACCCTTTTTGCAACATGTGTTTACGCTCATCATCTACCCAAAAAATCTCTTTTTCCTTCATAAATTGAGGAATTTCTTCTGGATAAGGTAATAAGTGTGAATGACCGTTAATGCGTAATTTTCTTTTTGTCATGCTTTTGCCATTGCGAATTCACGAATCTATCTCTTTTTAAATCAACAGATTACTTTATTTGTTCCTCATTTATAATGACGAACTCTTTGTTTTTTACTACTTACTGCAACTGATTAACGGCCCACTTTATTTGGTGGCTGCATCACTGTTTTACAATTGTCACACGTACATTTCTTTTTATCAGAATAATACCTATCAAAAATCACAGGCATATCTGTTTCAATATTTTCCAATGCAAATTCTTCTCTATATAACTGGTTTCCACAGTTTTCACAATACCATTCTAATGCATCTAACATACCTTCAGAACGAGGATACTCTATAACTAAACCAACAGTGTTTGCTTTTCTTTGGGGAGAATGCGGCACTTTTGCTGGTAATAAATAAATATCACCTTCATTAATTTCCACATCAATTGGTTCCCCTTTATCATCTATGATTTTTAAAATCATATCTCCTTCTACTTGATAGAAAAACTCTGGAGTTTCGTTATAATGATAATCTTTTCGATTATTAGGTCCACCAACAACCATTACAATATACTCGCCATTATCCCAAACTTGTTTGTTTCCAACGGGTGGTTTTAATAAATGACGATGTTCATCAATCCATTTTTTAAAATTTAAAGGCTGTACTAAATTGCTCATACTTTAATTATTTTACAAAAAAATTACTTTAATCTAACAAATTATTGCTCTTACTCCTTTTTTATTTCTCTTTAAAACTATTGTATTGTCTAAATTGTTCTGATAAGAAAAAATACTGTTTCTGCCTTTTTTCTCTTCTTTAACTTTAATAGGAAAAGCAAAATCTGCTACATTATCCTTACACCCTAAGGCATTCATATTATAGCTATAATTATCTATTAATGCGTTAAACTCAATTGCCATTTCTTCTTCTAAAATATAGTGTTTACTCGTTACACCTTCTTTTACTAATAAAGCCAACTCATTACTTTTAAAACCTAATAAAGGATTTCTCTGTACAGAAATTGCATAACAGTTATTATTTAATTTCACTACAGAATTCGCATTAAAAAGATAGCCTTCCTCTTTTAAAGTGGTCAGTAAGCTTTCACTTGCCTTGGAGAAACCAAGAGGCAAACTAGTTAAAGAGAAACTTCTAGAAAGATTTATAAGATTATTTAAGCAAGGCAACGTTTTTACGCTTGAATTGGCTAACGTTGATGTTGGTAAT
The DNA here is from genome assembly GCF_038024045.1 of Polaribacter staleyi. Taxonomy (NCBI): domain Bacteria; kingdom Pseudomonadati; phylum Bacteroidota; class Flavobacteriia; order Flavobacteriales; family Flavobacteriaceae; genus Polaribacter; species Polaribacter staleyi. The sequence goes on from NZ_CP150665.1 coordinate 1,697,609, forward strand.
AAAGCTAATGCTCCTGTTGTCATTATTGATGATAAAAGAAATTTTCTACGATTCATATTTAGTTTTTTTAGTTTGGTTAATTTAGGTACTAAAGTTAATACATTAATTTTTAAGTTTGTGAACTACTATAAACTTTTCGTTCTTCCTCCATCTACCGGAAGGTTAATTCCGTTGATATAACTTGCTTGTGCACTAGACAAAAAGGTAATAGCAGCTGCGGTTTCTTCTGGTTTTGCAAAACGTTTTGCTGGCACATAACTTTTCATAATTTGTTCCATTTCTGGTTCAGTTGTGTTCGATATTTTTGCTTTTATCTTAATAATTTGATCTAAACGTGCGGTATCTGTAAAACCTGGCAATACATTATTAACTGTAATTTGAAATTCGCCAAGTTCTGTAGCCAATGTTTTAGCCCAATTACCAACTGCATTTCTTATAGTATTAGAAACACCTAAACCAGGAATAGGCTCTTTTACAGAGGTAGAAATTACGTTGATAATTCTACCAAACTTTACTTCTTTCATAAAAGGAACCACTGCTTGCACCAAAATTTGATTACAAACAATATGCATCTGAAATGCATTTATTAATTCTGATGGAGTTGCAGAAATTAAATCGCCACTTTTTGGACCGCCAGTATTATTAACTAAAATATGAAACTTTAAATCTGTAGTTTCTAGTACTTTTTTTAATTCTTCTGGTTTAGAAAAATCTGCCACCAAATAAGCATGCTGTTGATTATTATTTGGTAATTCCCCTAAAACAGCTTTTAACTTCTCTTTATTTCTTGCTATTAAAGTAACATTTACGCCTTCATTTGCCAAAGCTATTGCAGATGCTTTTCCTATTCCTTGTGTACTACCACAAACAATTGCATTCTTGTTTTGTATGTTTAAATTCATATATAAAATAGATGTAAGAATTAAGAAACAAGAATTAAGACAACTGTGTCTTTTCTCTTAGCTCTATCTTCTTGATTCTTATTTGTTTTCCAAAATCATTTGTTTAATCTTCACTGCTTTTTCAAAGTGATCTAATTTGTGTGTTTCAATCCACCATGTTGCCACTTCCATTAACAAAACCGGATTGTCATTTTTATTCTTAAAAAAGGCATAAAAAGACAAACCAACATTGGTTCCTTTTTTAGCAATTTTCTCATCACAAACTGCTATAATTTTCTCTTTTATCTCTGTATTCATTTGTTATTTTTCTATTTGATACAATGCAATCATTTTCTTATCTATTATTTTATTAGGAACACTTTTTAAGATGAAGTTTCTAAAAGTTTGACCATATTTACAATGTGCCATTTTTCCTGTTGTCCAAGATTGGTTTACAACTAAACTGACTTTCTTTTGTCTTTTTTGTTGAAACAATTCAAACACGTTTTCATCTTTATGGGTTGCAATTAATTTGCTTAAATAAAAAGCATCTTCTATTGCCTGTGCGCCTCCTTGTCCCATATTTGGTGTTGTCGCGTGCCCTGCATCACCAATTAAACAAATATTATTTTTGTGCCACTTTTTAAGCGGTTTTAAATCGTGAATATCATTTCTAATAATCTGATTAACATTTGTTGCTTCAATTAAATCTGTTATTAATGGATTAAAATCTGCAAACATTTTTAAGAGTTTTTCTTTTACCAAATCAACATCATCCTTACCATTTTCTTTAGATAAAGCCACTGCAAACCAATACACTTTGTCTTTTGATACTTTAGAAATACCGAATCTAATTTTGTCTCCCCAAAGCTCGAAACCTCTGTGTAAAAAATCTTCTTTTAAAGTTAAATCTGTTATTCCACGCCAGCAAGTTTGCCCAGAATATCGCTTGGTACTTTCAGGAAAAAGTTGATTTCTAACTTTAGAGTTTATTCCATCTGCAGCAATTAAAAAATTAGTTTTAATTTTAGAATTATCATCAAAAAAAACTTCTATAATCTCTGATTCTAATTCTTTAAAAAATTTAAAACCTTTATTTAAAAACAGTTTCTCTTTCGGAATTTTACTAAACAATATTTTTTGAAGTGCAGCTCTATGAATTGCTATGGTTGTAAAACCAAATTTATCTTTTATAAAACCTTGTAAGCTATCAGAAATTGGCGATAAATCTTGTTTACCAATCGTTATTCTGTCTATAGAATTACCGTTAGCTATTACTTCTTCTAACACACCTAAACTATCTAAAACTTGTAAGGCATTTGGAGCTAACCAAATTCCTGCTCCTACCTCATTTAATGAGGGTGCTTTTTCAAAAATTTTATATTCAATTCCTGCTTTTTCAAAAGCTAATGCTGTTGTCAATCCTCCAATTCCTGCACCAATAATTGTATATTTCATATCAAATTAATTGCTTTCAGCCAACTCTAACAACTTTAACGTGGTATTGTAATTTCTAGTTGTTGCACTCACAATCAACTTTCTTTCAAATAAATTATTAGTAAGTTTTGTTTTTGCAAAACCTGTTTCGCAATAAATGTATACCATATCATTATCTATTAAATATTGATCTTTATCTATATCTTTTACATTAATTTTTGATTCATATACTTTTTTGTTTAAGAAAACAAAAGCAACTATTTTGGTGTTTTCTGTTGGAAAAGGATAACTAGCAATTGCTTTTTTAAATTGAGGAATTGTCCTTGCAATTACGGGAACATCAAAACCAAATTTGTTTTTAATTCCTTCATTAATTTTATTACAAATTACAGATTTACCTTCATCTGATTTTAAAATAATGTTGCCACTCTGAATGTATGTTTGTACGTTTTTAAAACCTAAATCGTTTAATAAATCACGTAGTTCTGCCATTGGGAGTTTATTTTTTCCCGACACATTAATTCCTCTTAATAAAACTATATATTTTTTCATTATTTTCTTGTCAGTTCGAGCGCAGTCGAGAACTATTTATTATCTGGTTTATATTTATGATGTGTAGCATTTCTGCATTCAGACAGAATTTGTAACATATCAAAATTATCATTTGCTAAAGCTAACTTTTTCTTTGAACTCCATTTTTTTATTTTCTTTTCAAAACAAATGGCTTGTTCAACATCATTAAAAACTTGATGAAAAATTAATTCTAAAGGTCTTCTTTTAAATGTAAAGCAACTTTTGTTCAATCCTTTTTGATGTTCTTTAAAACGTCTCTCAATATTATTTGTGACACCTACATAAAATAGATTATCTGAACATTTTAATATATATACAAAGTACGTTTTCATAATTACCTCTCGACTGCGCTCGAGGAGACATTTTTAATTGATTTAATAACCTTCTCTTTTCTAAACTTGCTATTATTTTACGTTAAGCAATTACTTTTATTAGAATGTTTAGCCCTGATTGAAGCATTTGTTTGAGCTCTTTTTGTTTTTCACAAAAAAGCGAGTGCGTAAAGCAGGAAATCGCTTCAAAAAAAATTATAACCCTGCAATTTTATCTTCCTCTAAAATGGCATTTGTTTCTATAATTACTTTCTGTAAAATGACTTTCAACTCGTTTTTTGTCATGTTTAAATGCGTGTGCACTTCATTGCCAGCAATTAAATTCAACAAGGCTTTGTCTTGTGCTCTCCCCTTTTTCATGGCGTTGTCATAACCCATATTTTCATTGAAGGTAACCATAGAATATTTAGAAAAATACTCGGTTGGAAACGTCTTTTCTAAATCCATTTCTATCTTTCTTTTCTCTTTAAAAATAGGGTTTGCCACATGATCTCTCATTTCATGAAAATTATCGATTGCTAGATCTGCAATAGCATCTGTGTCTTGTTTTCTTGCTTTTTGATAGGTTTTAAAAACGGTTTCCCAATCTTCTAAATTTTCATTTAAAACCGCATCAAATACGGTAACATCTTCAAAAGAAGCGTTCATTCCTTGTCCGTAAAATGGCACAATTGCGTGTGCTGCATCGCCCATTAACACCGTTTTATTTTGATAACTCCAAGGTGAACATTTTATGGTTCCTAAGGCTCCTGTTGGATTGTTTAAAAATTCCTCTTTTATATTTGGAATGATTGCCAAAGCATCTGGAAATTCTTTTTCGAAAAAGGCCGTTATTTTTTCTTCGGATGTTAAGTTTGTGAAATTAAACTCGCCTTCATTATAACTTAAAAAGAGTGTAACGGTAAAACTACCGTCTAAATTTGGTAAGGCAATTAACATAAAATCGCCACGAGGCCAAATATGTAAATGCTGGTTACTTATTTGATGATTTCCGCTTTTATCTGCAGGAATTTCTAACTCTTTATATCCGTGATTTAGGTAGTTTTGAGAATAACTAAATAAGAATTTACGTTCTAAATAATAGCTTTTTCTAAGTGAAGAACCTGCGCCATCTGCTCCGAAAATAACATCTGCATTTACCTTAAATTCTTCTTTGGTTTTATAATCTTTAAAATGTGCTATGTTGTTTTCTAAATCGACATTTTTACATTTTTTATTAAAATGAATAGTAACGTTTGTATGCTTTTCTGCTTCTGTTAATAACAGTGCATTTAAATCGCCACGAGAAATAGAATTGATATATTCATTTTCTCTACCTGAATAATTAGACGCAAACGTATTTCCTGCTCTGTCATGCATTAAACGCCCATACATGGGGATGCAAATTTCTCTTGCTTGCTCTTCTACTCCACACAAACGCAACGCTTTAAAACCTCTATCTGACAAAGCTAAATTGATAGATCTGCCTGCAGAAATATCTACGGTTCTTAAATCTGGTCTGCTTTCATAAACCTCAACTTTAAAACCTCTTTGTGCTAGTCTTAATGCTAGTAAAGAACCACATAAACCTGCTCCGATGATTACTATTTTATCTTTTCTGTTCATTTTTTCAATTGTCAGTTCGAGCGCAGTCGAGAACTAATAATAATCTCTCGACTGCGCTCGAGAAGACATTTTTAATTATTATAACAATCCTTTTAAAATTGAAACCATTCTGTACACATCTTCAAAAGTATTATATAAAGGAGTTGGTGCACAACGGATAACATCGGGCTCTCTCCAATCTGTTATAATGTGTTTTTCTGTTAGTTTTTTATGCAGACTTTTATCAGCTTTTTTAACTTGAATAGATAACTGACAACCTCTTTCTTTTGAGTTTGAAGGCGTAATAATTTTTATATCATTAGAGTCAATTTCATTAATTAAAAACTCGAAATAACCCGTAAGTTTTTCTGATTTCTGACGCAAAGCGTCCATACCCACTTTATCAAATAAATCTAGAGATGCTAAAATTGCTGCCATAGATAATATTGGTGGGTTAGATAACTGCCAACCTTCTGCTCCTTCCATCACATCAAAAGGTTTTCGCATATTAAAACGTGTTTCTTTGTTATGATTCCACCAACCTGCAAAACGCGGTAATTTTTTATTCTTGGCATGTTTTTCATGTACAAACAATCCTGCTAAACTTCCTGGTCCTGCATTTAAATATTTGTAGGTACACCAAGCTGCAAAATCTACTCCAGAATCGTGTAAATTTGGCTGAATGTTTCCCGCTCCATGTGCTAAATCTATACCTACTATGCAATCTTTAGCATGCCCCATCTGAGCGATTCGCTCTAAATCTAAAAACTGACCAGTATAGTAATTTACGCCACCTATTAAAAGCAACGCAACTTCATCGCCTTCAAACTCTAAAATGGTTTCTAAATCTTCTATGTTTAATAAGGTTTCTCCTTCTCTTGGTTTCCATTCTATTAAATCGGTTTCATCATCAAAACCATGAAATTTTAATTGAGATTGTACTGCATATCTATCCGAAGGAAAAGCATCCGATTCTATAATAATTTTATATTTTGTTTTGGTAGGTCTGTAAAATGAAACCATTAGCAAATGAAGGTTGGTTGTAAGTGTATTCATAACAACAACCTCAACAGGTTTTGCGCCCACTACTTTTGCCATCTTATCAGTTAATAATTCATGGTAATTTAACCACGGATTTTTTGCTTCGAAATGACCTTCTACTCCTAAATTTGCCCAATCTTCTAATTCTTGATTGATATATTCTTTGGTAGCTTTGGGTTGTAATCCTAAAGAGTTTCCTGTAAAATACAACCAATCGTTTCCGTTTTTATCTTTAGGAATATGAAATTGATTTCTTAAAGAAGCAAGTGAATCTACTTTATCTTGCTGTTTGGCAAATTCTAAATTATTTTGATATTTCATCAGCTTATAAATGAGTGTCTCCAAATATAAAACAATCCTATTGAGAATTCAATTTTTTGAGTTTTGATTTTTTGTACTTTAGCTGAAAATATTTTATTAATGAAAATTATAAAACCTTTTACGCTACTAATTTTAATTCTTTTTATGTCTTGTAAAAATGAAGCAAAATCAATTACCGAAATTCAAAATATGCACACCCATTTAAAGACAGAATTTGCTCCAGACAAAAGAGTGGAACTGTTTGATATTAATTTTGAAATAGCAGATAATCAACTTATTTTAGAAGGAGAAACAACAAGTAAAAAAGCTTTTTCTATACTTTTAGATAGTTTAAAAAACAGACAGTTAACTTTTACAAATAATGTGCGTATTTTACCTGATACTGCTGTAGGAAACCTACAATTTGCAGTTGCTAGAAATTCGGTCATTAACATTCGTTCTAACCCAAAACATTCTGCTGAATTAGGTACGCAAGGTTTGTTAGGAATGTCTTTAAAAGTGTTGGATAAAAAAGGTGATTTTTACAGAGTTCAAACTCCGGATAATTATATTTCTTGGGTAGATAAAGGCGGAATTACAAGAATGAATAAAAAAGATTTTGATACTTGGAACGCTTCTAAAAAAGTAATTTTTACCAAAAATTTTGGATTTGTGTATGCTGATAAATCAATTAAGTCTGAAATTGTTTCTGATATTACCATAGGCGGATTGTTGCAATATATTTCTGAAGATGATCATTTTTATGAAGTAAAATATCCTGATAATAGAATTGGGTTTCTTAAAAAAGATGAAGCTATTCTTTATAATTATTGGATTAAAAACTTAACAGTTTCTCAAGAAAATATTGAGACTACTGCAAAAACAATGATGGGCTTGCCTTATTTGTGGGGTGGAACTTCTAGCAAAGGAGTGGATTGTAGTGGTTTTACTAAAATGGTGTATTTAATGAATGGTTTTATCATTCCTAGAGATGCTTCTCAACAAATTAACGCTGGTAAAATTGTTGACACTGATTTAAATTTTAAAGATTTAGAAAAAGGTGATTTATTGTTCTTTGGTACCAAAGCTACAGCAACTAAAAAACAACGTGTTGTGCATGTTGGTATTTGGTTAGGAAACGACAAAATGGAATTTATCCATTCTTCTGGAAATGTACATGTAAGCTCTATGGATTCTAAAGAACCTAATTATGATGCATTTAATAAAAACAGGTATTTAGGTAGTAAGCGTTATCTTAATGTTGATGACAAAATGATTGTTGACTTGAAAGATGCGATAAAACTTTAAGAGCTATCCGTTAGTTTTAATATGTTTAACAATGAAATTAATACAAAAACGAGGAGAAAAAACTAAAGAATTTGAATTAATTGGTAATGAATTATTTATCAAAGAAAAAAGTTTTTTAAGTGCAAAAGAATGGTCTGTTAATATTGAGAATATTGCTCATCATAAAACAATTGAAACACATTCAAAAAAAGGAGTCAATATTATTGGAATTGCATTTATTTTAATTGCAACTTTATCTTGGGTTGGAGTATTTATTGAGGGAAATCCTAATGGAGAAAAAGACGTAATTATTTGGGGAGGAATTTTCATGCTCTTTTTAGGAATTATTGCTTTAAAAGCCCCTATGAATAATACTTTAACTATTAGCACAACTCATGGAAATCTAATTTTTTACTTAGATTCCCCTTCAAGAAGTGAGGTTGAAAAATTTGCTTCAGTTTTAATTGAAAAATCAAAAAAGAGTTTAGTTGAAAAATATTCTAGAGTAGATTTTGATATTCCTGAAGAAACTTTTATCGAACAAATAAATTGGTTATTGAATAATAATTTAATTGATATCAATTTTTACAATGAAAAGAAAAATGAATACAAAATAAATAGACTAATCAAGTAAAGACTAAAGCGAATACCATTTATAAAATCACAAAACAACCATGCATAAAACATTAAAGCAAACTTGCATCCCTATTTTACTATCTATTGTTTTGTTCAGTTGTCAGAGCAATAAAAACAAAAATAATTTTGAATTAAAACAAGGTGATTTACTGTTTCAAAATACAGGAACTGGCGATATTGATAATGCCATTAAAGATGTAACGGCAACTTCATTAGCTAAAAACTATTCGCATGTTGGTATGGCAATGAAAAAGGATGGAAAATGGTTTGTAATAGAGGCGATTCCTGAAGAGGGAGTTTGCCAAACTCCTTTAACAAAGTTTCTGAACAGAAATAAAAATAAATTTAACAAATCTACCACCACGGTTGCAAGACTAGATAACTATTATCAACCCTACATAGCTAAAGCAATAGCATATGGAGTTGAAAGAATAAATACGCCTTATGATGAGATTTTTTTATGGGATGACAATTCTTATTATTGCTCTGAATTGGTTTATAAAATGTTTTCTTCTCAAGATTTACCAAAAGATGCTATTCCTTTTCTTACGCATCCAATGACGTTTAACGACAGTACCGGAAAACCAATGCCTAGTTGGAAAGCTTATTACAAAACACGCAACCAACCAATTCCTGAGGGTATTGAAGGTACAAATCCTAATTTGATGGCTAGCAGTCCGCATATTAAATTTGTGCATGATTATGAGAATGAATAAAGTGTAAAAGTTGTTTGTTGTCAATAACGCACAAAATAATCACTTAATCTTCTTTTTTACATTTTGTGTTTCTTACCCAATTAAAGTGAAAAAAGATTTGTTCTTTTATAGAAAGATTGCTTCGTTCCTCGCAATGACAACATTTCTCAAACTAGTCTAGCCCTGATTGAACGGTTTGTTTGAGCTCTTTTTTATTCCTTTTTAGGATAAAAAAAGCGAGTAGTGAAAGCAGGAAATAGCTTCAAAAAAAAACACCCTTCAAATTTAAAAACCTGAAGGGTGTTATTCTTTTATAAAGTGAATTAATACTTTCTAAGGTATTTTACTTTTTCTTCTAAGTAAATAGGCGCTTCCGTTCCGTCGTTAATTTTAAACTTGGTTTTAAGCGTTTCTCGCTTGAGAATTTCTTGCTTAAAAACTTCAAAATGTAAATGTGGGCCAGATGACCAACCAATATTTCCACTTTTTGCTATTAACTGACCTTTTGTTACTTTATCGCCTTTTTTAACGACTGCTGAATTGGTGTTAATGTGAGAGTAATCTGCAATTGTACCATCGTTATGATAGATTAAAATTACGTTATTATACTCTAAACATCCTTTTGTAACGCATGTTTTTGTGTTGTAATCTACCACTTTAATTACAACGCCTTCTCTTGCGGCATAAATATCTGTGCCAATTGGCATGGTAAAATCTATTGCATTTACTTTCTGATGCGTTTCTATACCATTATAGCCTTGAGATACTTTAAACTTTTTTCCTTTTTTAAAGGGAAGATTGTAAATGTACTCTCCTGCTGCAACCGTGTCTTTTGTAACAAGGTCTCCGTAATTATATCTGGTTTTTGAATTATATTTATATCTACCTGCTTTTATTGCTTTTAACGTAGTAATTACAAAGCCTTTTGTTCTTGCAGGAATTACATAAGTTTTAAAGTTTCCGTTTGATGTAGATAAGTTTACCAACTCTAATTCTACTTCTACAGAAACCGGACAAAACTCATTATTATCTGCTAGAAACTCGAACCCATTCTCTGCTTTTTTAAAATAGGTTTTAAAATCTATTTGAGAAAAGGAATTACAAGAAATCAATAAAATAAAAATATATAAATATTTATTCATTTGTTACATTAATACAAAACTCTAAATTTTATGGTTCCTTCAATTTCTCTTAAGGCCTCTAAAACTTCTTTGTTGTATTCTTTATCTAAATCTGTAATTACATACCCAACTTTTGGATCTGTAGATAAATACTGACCATTGATGTTTAGCTCGTATTCTGCTAAAACTTTATTGATTTTAGCCATAACACCTGGCACATTTTTATGAATATGTAAAAAACGGTGTGCATTTGTTTGTCTAGGTAAACGAATATTTGGAAAGTTTACAGCATCTACTGTATTACCAGAATTAATATACGCCATAATTTTACTTGGTACAAAATCTGCAATATCTCTTTGTGCTTCCTCCGTACTACCCCCAACATGTGGTGTTAAAATTACATTTAGCAATCCTTGTAACTCTGTAAAAAACTCACCATTTTTTCTTGGCTCAGAAGGATACACATCTACTGCTGCACCCGCTAATTTTCCGCTTTTTAAAGCAGCAACCAAAGCAGGAATATCTACCACAAAACCTCTTGCTAAGTTGACTAAAATTGCGCCATCTTTCATTTGAGAAATTTCTGTTTCTCCTATAAAGTTTTTGTTTGCAGCATTGTCATCTATGTGTAGAGTAACCACATCGGAAAGTGCTAATAAATCTGACAATTGATCTACTTTAGTGGCATTACCTAAGCCTAATGTATCTTCTACATCATAATAGTAGACATCCATACCTAAAGCTTCTGCTAAAATTGATAATTGCTTACCAATATTACCATAACCAACAATCCCTAATTTTTTACCACGAACTTCTCTAGAACCTTCTGCTGTTTTATTCCATTGACCATTGTGAATTTCTGTACTTCTTTGAAAAACACTACGCATTAACATAATGATTTCTCCGATAGCTAATTCTACAACAGAACGTGTATTACTATAAGGAGCGTTAAAAACAACGATTCCTTTTTCTTTACACGCTTCTAAATCTATTTGTTTGGTACCAATACAAAATGCACTAACTACCATTAATTTATCTGCAGCATCTACTACTTTTTGCGTAACGTTTGTTTTAGAACGAATACCTAAAACGTGTACGTCTTTTATTTTTTCTATCAACTCATCTTCAGACAAACTTTTAGAAACTGTTTCTACAGAAAATCCATCTGTAGATAACTTTTTAAAAGCATCTGGATGTACATTTTCTAATAATAATATTTTAATTCTATTCTTTGGGTACGATATTTTTCTTGGCAACTTGTTAACGTATAAAAATTCATCTAAACTTGGGGCAATGTGGTCTGCGTTTTCTGTTGTTTTAATTCTAGAAACATTTTCTGTGTAAGCAAAAAACTTATCTGCTACACCAGCTTCTCTAGTAACATAATCACTATACCCATCACCAATAACTTGTATTTCTCCTTCGAGATTCATGTCTTTTAAACACTTTATTTTTCCGTTGTGCTGAGACAATGGATTATTGGCATCGAAACCAATAATTTCACCATCTTTTGCAAACTCAAAAGTATTTGCATACACTCTATCTGAAGGTATATTGTATTCTGCTACAATAGGATCTATAAATTCTTTAAAACCACAAGAAATCACATAAATATCATCTGCATAGTTTTCAAAAAACTCTTTATTGCTTTCTATAGATTTTGATACTTGTTTTTTTAAAGCTGCAATTAAATTAGATAAATCTGCTTTATTTGCTTTTAATAACTTTATTCTTCTTTCTAAAGATTCTGTAAAGGATATTTCACCATCAATTCCTAAATTGGTAATGTCTATTATTTCTTGAATAATAGCATCTTTTTTAGGATTGTTTTCTAATGTTATTTCTGCTAAAACATCTAATGCTTCTACCTTAGTTAAGGTACTGTCAAAATCGAAAATATAATTTCTTTTTGTGCTAATCATTACTTAAGAATCTTGGTTGAATTTAAGTGAGTAAATCTACAAATATAGTAGGGAAATAAGAAGCTATTTTAAAGTTTTATGATATCTATTTTATTTATTCTGATAATTTAAAAATTTTTGTACAATAAGACCTTTTCATCCTTAAAAATTATCATATCCTAAAAGAAACACCCACCAAACAACTGGTAACAATTCTACCCAAAAAGAACTATAGTACTTAGACTGTGTAGTTTTAGCTCTCATTAAGAAAATAACCAACAGAAAAAAGAAAAGCATAAAAGGGGTTTTTACCTCTGTAACCGTAGCAACTAGATACTCTAACACTAAAGCAAAAACAAGCAACATAAGTCCCAATTTTCGCGTCTTTTCAACTCCAACTTTTTTAGGAATTGTTTGTAAAGAAATTGCATCGTACATAACGTCTCTAATATCAAAAGGCAATATTAAAACTACAACAATTAAAAATCGTTGCAACATTAATAAAAGTACATTTAAAGTAATTTCTTTTTCGGCATCAACAACAGGAATTAACACTGTAAATCCTGCCCAAACTAAAGCCACAACAATAATTTTTAAATAACTGATTTCTCTTAGATTTTTATCAAAACCACTTAAAAAAGGAACCGCATATAATACGGTTAGTAAACAAAAAGGAATGGTATAGTATAGCGTATACAGCGGCACTTGAAAAGTAAAATAACACAGCGCTATAAAACAGACAAACGAAAAAACTTGAATATTCTGTAAGCCTTTTGCCAAACTTCTATGATGCAGTTTTGCAACTCCTGCATATTTTACAAAATTATACCCTGTAATGGTACCAAAAAAAATAAAATAATTAAGATTACCATTATAAGGAAGATCTAAATAAATTTCGGTAATCCTTAGAAACGCATAAACCGACAATGCAACATGTATACTTGCATTTAAATAAAAATTGAACAGCGTTTTTAAGAATCTCATTCCACAAAAATAGCTTTTATGTTCATAACATTTAAATTTGGTTGATAATTAACTCACTTTTATCAATTATAAGTAATCTTAAAACCTTGTAAAATTCTTATTTTTGTCGCAGAAAAAATCAATCTTTTTTATGTATTTATAACAAATAACTAAAACGATTGGAATATGTATAAATAAAACTTAAGTTAATGAATACAAATTTGTTTCAAAATAGACATATTGGACCTAATAAAAAGGAACAAGAAAAAATGTTATCAACGATAAAAGCAGACAGTTTAGATCAATTAATTTACGAAACTGTGCCTGATGATATTCGTTTAGAAAATGAGTTAGATTTAGCGCCTGCAAAGAGCGAATATGAATATTTAGCACATATTAAAGAATTATCTGAAAAGAATAAAGTTTTTAAAAGTTACATTGGTTTAGGATATCATGAAGCGATTGTGCCAAGTGTAATTCAGCGTAATATTTTAGAAAACCCAGGTTGGTATACTGCGTATACTCCTTACCAAGCAGAAATTGCACAAGGTAGATTAGAAGCATTGTTAAATTTTCAAACAATGGTTTGTGATTTAACCGGAATGGAATTAGCTAACGCATCTTTATTAGATGAAAGTACAGCTGCTGCAGAAGCAATGGCTTTATTATATGATATTAGAGAAAGAGCACAAAAGAAAGAGGGTGTAAACAAATTTTTTGTTTCTGAAGAAATTTTACCACAAACCATCTCTGTTTTACAAACTCGTTCTACTCCTATTGGTATTGAATTAGTAATTGGTAACCATGAAGAGTTTGATTTTTCTGATGAATTTTTCGGAGCAATTTTACAATACCCAGGAAAACATGGTCAGGTTTATGATTATGAACAGTTTGTTGCCAAAGCAAATGAAAACAATATTAAAGTAGCGGTTGCTGCTGATATTTTATCACTTATAAAATTAAAAGCACCTGCAGCATTTGGTGTTGATGTTGTTGTAGGAACTACACAACGTTTTGGTATTCCGTTAGGTTACGGAGGTCCTCATGCTGGTTATTTTGCTACAAAAGACTGTTATAAAAGAAGTATTCCTGGACGTATTATAGGGGTTTCTAAAGACAAAAACGGAGAGCGTGCTTTGCGTATGGCATTGCAAACAAGAGAGCAACATATTAAAAGAGAAAAAGCGACTTCTAATATTTGTACTGCCCAGGTTTTATTAGCTGTTATGGCTGGTATGTATGCTGTATATCATGGTCAAAAAGGATTGCAATTTATTGCGGATTCTGTACACAACAAAACAAAATTAGTTGCAGATTATTTAGAAAAAGCAGGTTTTAACCAATTAAACACCTCTTATTTTGACACCTTATTAGTAGAAATCGATTGTATTAAATTAAAATCGATTGCAGAATCTTTTAAAGTAAACTTTAATTATGTAGATGAAAAACACATTTCTATCTCTATAAATGAAGCAACTACACAAAAAGACTTAATGACGTTGTTTACTATTTTTGGTCAACTTAAAAAGAAACCTGTTTCTTCGGAAGCAGAAAGTGTAGGCGACTTTCATCAAATTTTAACTCAAGAATCTTTTAATGCAGATTTTGAAGTTATACCAGAAAGCTTAATTAGAAACACACCGTTTTTAGAAAACGATGTATTTAACACGTATCAATCTGAAACAGATATGATGCGTTATATTAAAAAATTAGAGCGTAAAGATTTATCATTAAATCATTCTATGATTTCTTTAGGATCTTGTACTATGAAGCTAAATGCAGCTTCAGAAATGCTGCCTTTAAGCAACCCTCAATGGGGAAATATTCATCCTTTTGTACCATTAAATCAAGCAGAAGGATATCAACAAGTTTTAAAAAGATTAGAACATCAATTAAATGTTATTACGGGTTTTGCTGGCACTTCTTTACAACCAAACTCGGGTGCACAAGGAGAATTTACAGGCTTAATGACAATTAGAGCTTTTCATCAAGCAAATGGAGATTCTCACAGAAACATCTGTTTAATTCCTGCTTCTGCACACGGTACAAATCCTGCTTCTGCAGTAATGGCTGGTATGAAAGTAGTCGTTACCAAAACCGATGAAAAAGGTAATATTGATGTAGAAGACCTAAGAGCTAAAGCTATTTTACATAAAGATAATTTGGCTGCTTTAATGGTTACCTATCCTTCTACTCACGGAGTTTACGAAAAAGCGATTAAAGAAGTTACGCAGATTATTCATAATAACGGCGGACAAGTTTATATGGATGGTGCAAATATGAATGCACAAGTTGGGTTGACAAATCCGGCAACCATTGGTGCAGATGTTTGTCACTTAAACTTACATAAAACATTTGCAATTCCACATGGTGGTGGAGGACCTGGTGTAGGACCAATCTGTGTTGCGCCACAATTAGTGCCGTTTTTACCAACAAACCCAGTAGTTGCTACTGGAGGAGAAAATGCGATTACTGCCGTTTCTGCAGCTCCTTGGGGTTCTGCCTTAGTGTGTTTAATTTCTTACGGATATATTACAATGTTAGGCGCAAAAGGATTAACAGATTCTACTAAAAACGCTATTTTAAATGCCAACTATATTAAAGAGCGTTTGCACGGAAACTACAACACGTTGTATTCTGGTGAAATGAATAGAGCTGCCCACGAAATGATTATTGATTGTCGTGATTTTAAACAAAACGGAATTGAAGTGGTAGATATTGCAAAACGTTTAATGGATTATGGTTTTCATGCTCCAACTGTTTCTTTCCCTGTTGCAGGAACTATGATGATTGAACCTACAGAATCTGAATCTATGGCAGAATTAGATCGTTTTTGCGATGCCATGATTTCTATACGTGAAGAGATTAAAAATGCTACCAAAGGTGATGATAACAATCCTTTAAAAAATGCGCCACATACACAAGAAATGTTAACGGCAGATGAATGGGACTTACCATACACTAGAAAACATGCAGCTTTTCCTTTAGACTATATTGCTGAAAATAAATTTTGGCCTACTGTAAGAAGAGTTGATGATGCTTTTGGAGATAGAAATTTAATTTGCTCTTGTATCCCAATTGAAGATTATATCTAGCAGACAATGTCTGCACATAAATATTTAAAACCGTTTCTTTATGAAGCGGTTTTTTTTGTTTTAAAAAATAGTTGTTTGCAATATTGTTGTTTTGATTCAAAAAAAGAATTCAACTAACATACTAAACTTAATATAAAACCTAACGAAAAAGATTAATATATAATGCAGTATTATATGCATTCTGAAAATAATTATATTTCAGTTTTTAAGAATACTAAATGAACTCTCAGACACATTTCATATACCCTCATTAACATTAAAACAAAGTATTTAAAATAAATTCGTCATTAACAATTTTCATTATAAACTGAATACAAGATATGCATAAGCTAAAAGGAATTCTATTACTAATTGCAATAATAACGTTAAACTCATGTAATTCTAACACCTCCAAAACAGATAGTGATTGGGTCTACCTTTTTAATGGTAAAGATTTAAATGGTTGGGTTACAAAAATTAACCATCATGAAGTTGGTGATAATTATGCCAACACATTTAGAGTCGTAGATGGTGCAATTCAGGTCAATTATAATGAGTATTCTGAATTTGGAGAACGCTTTGGACACCTTTATTATAAAAAACCTTTTTCTTCTTACCACTTAAAATTTGAATACCGATTTACAGACCAATGGATGGAAGATGCTCCTCGTGGCACTTATAGAAATAGTGGTGTAATGATTCATTCTCAAAATCCTAATAGCATATTAAAAGATCAAAACTGGCCAATTTCTGTTGAATACCAAATTTTAGCAGAGAGAGCAGAAAATGAATCTAGACCCACAGGTAATATGTGCTCTCCGGGAACAGAAGTGTTTTTTAAAGGAGAAATGGAACCGAAACACTGTATACCTTCAAGTTCTAAAACCTATAAATGGAATCAATGGTTGTCTGGAGAAGTAATTGTTTATAAAGATTCATTAATTACACACATTGTAGAGAACAAAAAAGTATTAGAATATACGAAGCCACAAATTGGTGGGAAAATAGTAAAAGGTTACGACAAGCGCATAAAAATTGACGGTAAACCTCTAAAGGAAGGTTTCATTGCGCTACAAGCAGAAGGACAAGGAATTGAATTTAGAGAAATAAAAATTAAAAATCTTAATTAAAAAGCAATGAAAAGAAAGCTTACAATTTTATGTGTATATTTTATATCAATATTATTTGCAAATTCTCTATTAATATCTTGTAATTCTAAACCTCAATCATCAAAAAAAGTTAGCCAAACATTAAATACGGCACAAGAACCTACATCAAATTTTAAAATATCACTTGCCCAATGGTCTTTGCACAGAACTTTTAAAGATTGTAGCTTAGACCCTATGGACTTTCCTAAAATAGCAGCCTCCTATGGTATTTATTCCATTGAACTTGTAAATAGCTTTTATAGAGCTAAAGTAAATGACAAGACATATTGGAAAAACTTTAAGCAAAAATGCGATGAGAATAAAGTAAGCGTTGGTTTAATTATGTGTGACCGATTAGGAAATCTTGGAAATCCAAACATAAAGGAACGAATGCAAACGGTAGAAAACCATTATGCCTGGATAGACATTGCCAAATACTTAGGAGCTCATTCTATTCGTGTAAATGCGGCTGGTAAAGGTAGTGCAGATGAAGTAGCTCTAAATGTTATTGACGGTCTTTCTAAACTAGGGAAATACGCATCAGAAAAAGGCATTAATATACTTGTAGAAAATCACGGAGGAAACTCTTCTAATGGCACATGGCTTGCGAGTATTATAAAACAAGTTGCAATGCAAAATGTAGGAACGCTTCCCGATTTCGGTAATTTCTGCTTAAGTCGCGATTCTGAGAAGAATTGTCTATCTGAATATGACAGATATAAAGGGATTAGCGAACTAATTCCTTTTGCAAAAGGGATTAGTGCAAAATCGTACGATTTTGATAAAACAGGTCATGAAACAAAAATTGATTTTCTTAGAATGATGAAAATCGTAAAAAAATCTGGATTTAAAGGATATATAGGTATTGAATATGAAGGTAATTCTCTTTCTGAACCCGAAGGAATAAAAGCAACCAAAGCATTGCTTGAGATGGTTTTTACAAAATTAGAACAACTATAATTGTAACTCCAAAAAACACTAAAAAAGACATCTTTAGCAAACTTAAACTTGCAATGATTTTTATCATAAAAAACTAAAAACAAACAAATTACAACAAATTTATACACATTATAAATTAAAAATTTTACATAAAATTATTGTTATCATCATATAATTACTAGTGTATTTTCCTTACTTTTAATTCTTAAAATCATAAAAAAATTATGGAACATATATATAGTAAATGGTATCATCCATACAAACCTGCTGCAAAATATAAAAAGAAAGTAGCTTATTTTAGCATGGAATTTGGTATCGATCAAGCATTTAATATTTACTCTGGTGGCTTAGGTTTTTTAGCAGGTTCACATATGCGTTCTGGATTAGAATTAAAACAAAATATGATTGGCATTGGTATGCTCTGGAAATACGGCTATTACGACCAAGCAAGAAACGAAGACCAAACTTTAAAAACAGAGTTTAATGAAAAACATTTCGACTTTTTAGAATATACAGGGATTGAAGTAGAAATAAAACTACACGACAACCCAAATGTAAAGGTAAGAGCCTACGTTTTAAAACCAGAAGTTTTCGGCACTGTACCTATGTATTTTTTAAGTACAGACGTAGAAGGGAACGACCATTTATCTAGAACTATTACCAACCACCTATATGACCAAAACCAAGTAACAAGAATATCTCAAAGTATTGTTTTAGGAATTGCAGGTGCAAAAGTAGTTGAAGCTTTAGGAGGCGCTGACACCTATCATTTAAATGAAGGACATGCCTTACCTGCTTTTTATTATTTAAGAGACAAAGGCGTTACCAAAGAGCAAATGGTATTTACAACACATACGCCAGAAAAAGCAGGAAATGAAGAACGAGATGCACGTCATTTAAACAGATGTGGTTTCTTTGGAAGAACACTTTCTGAAGAAGAATTACACAAAGAAATGGTTAATGGTGGCATGATTAACTACACCATTTCTGCGTTACGAATGGCTAGAAAAGCAAATGGAGTATCTAAACTTCACGCCATAGTTGCCAACGATATGTGGAAAGATTACGAAGGTATTTGTGAAATCATTCCGATTACAAATGCTCAAAATCAAAAATTTTGGCAAGATGAAACCATTAAAAAGTCTTGGAAAAAAGGAAATGCTACTGCCTATAAAAATAAAAAATTGCAGTTAAAAAGCGAACTTTTTGAAGAAGTTTACAAACAAACTGGAAAAAAACTAGACCCTAATGTGTTAACCATAGTTTGGGCTAGACGTTTTGCAGGGTATAAAAGAGCTGATTTACTTTTACATGATTACGATCGTTTTAAAAGGTTAATTCATAACCAAAAATACCCTGTACAAATTATTTGGGCAGGAAAACCTTATCCGTTTGATTATGGTGCCATAGACACCTTTAACCATTTAGTATATCAATCTAAACAAGAACCTAATTTAGCAGTGCTAATAGGGTATGAAATAGGCTTGTCTAGAAAATTAAAATGCGGTTCTGATGTTTGGTTAAACACGCCAAGAATTACACGTGAAGCTTCTGGTACAAGTGGAATGACAGCAGCCATGAATGGTTCTGTAAACGTATCTACGGATGATGGTTGGATTCCTGAATTTAAAAAAGATGAAGAAAATTGTTTTGTATTGCCTGCACTAGATCATCTTTTACCAACATACGAGCAAGATAAAATAGACACCGATAATTTATACAATATTTTAGAAAACAAAGTTTTACCTACGTATTACGACGCTCCTAAAACATGGCAAAAAATAGTTTTTAAGGCTATGGATGATGTTATTCCTGAGTTTACAACCCAAAGAATGGCTGATGATTATTATAAAAAATTGTTTTAGAAAAACTTAAACTCAAGTCGACAAAGATTAATTAAAAAAAGCCCAAACAATTAACTGTTTGGGCTTTTTTTTAATTTATATCACTTTACTTATACGCTCTGCTTTAAAACATTTGCAATAATCATTTTTGCATGAATGCGAGAGTTTTCTATAAACCATTTGTGCGTTTCCATTCCGCCACAAATAACACCGGCTAAATAAACACCTTTCACGTTGGTTTCCATAGTCTTATCATTATAGGTCGGAATTTTCTTTTCATCCTTAGAAAAAGAAACTCCTATTTCATCTAAAAGTGTAAAGTTTGGCTTGTACCCCGTTAACGCCAAAATAAAGTCGTTTTGCAAAGTTTCTACACCTTCTTTTGTATTTATAACAATAGTATCTTTAGTTATTTCTTTAACTGTAGTATTATAATAAACTTTAATACTACCTTCTTCTATTCTGTTGATGATATCTGGTCTCACCCAATATTTTACACGTTGCCCTACTTCTGCACCTCTAATAACCATAGTAACCTCTGCTCCTTTTCTGTAGCATTCTAAAGCCGCATCTACAGACGAATTACTTGCACCAATAACCGCTAATTTTTGTCCTGCATAAAAATGTGGATCATTATAATAATGAGACACTTTTGATAAATTTTCTCCCGGTACATTTAATGTATTCGGAATATCATAAAAACCTGTTGCTATAATTAAATTGGCCGATTTGTATGAATTTTTATCAGAAACAACAGTAAACTCATTTGCTGTTTTAGAAACTGAAGTTACTTTTTCAAATAAATGAATATTCAATTTATTTGATGTAGCAATTCGCCTATAATACTCTAAAGCTTCGCTCCTTCTGGGTTTTGCTTCTTTACTAATAAACGGAATTTCATCTATTTCTAATTTTTCTGAAGAAGAAAAAAACTGCATGTTTACAGGATAATTATATACCGAATTAACAATAGGTCCTTTTTCTATAATTACATAAGACAATCCTTTTTTTTGAGCCTCTAAACCACAAGCAATGCCAATGGGTCCACCACCAATAATAACAATATCAAAATATTTCATAGGAATAAATACTCTCTTAATTTTTATAAAAAATATCTTCTAAACTTACCACTTCTTCGTCTTTTCTACGTCTAAAAACTTGGTTTGCTTTTATGTCTGCAATAGAAGCCACTCCCATAGCTGCAACAACTTCTTTTACAGCTTCAATAGTTTTATGGTGGTAATTTTTAACACGTACATTTTTCTTTTCTACCACCAATGCTTTTACCAAATCATCATCTTGCGTAGCAACACCAACAGGGCAAGTATCTAAATTACATTCTCTTGCCTGTATACAGCCTAAACTTAGCATAAAACTTCTTGCCATTGCCACTGCATCTGCTCCTAAAGACAAGTATTTTATAATATCGAAAGCATCTATAGCTTTACCAGAAGCAATAATTTTAATTTGATCTTTTAATTGATGCTTTATTAAAAGTTTATTAACAAAAACCAATCCTTCTATAAGTGGCGTACCAATATAATTTGTAAATTCCATTGGCGCAGCACCAGTACCACCTTCTCCTCCATCTACAGAAATAAAATCTGGGTAATTATTAGCGTCTGCAAATGCTTGCATCATGGTTTCTATTTCTTCATTATTACCCACACAAAATTTAATTCCTACGGGTTTACCGCCAGATAAATCTCGTACTTTCTGTATAAAAACAATCATTTCTTCATAGTTAGAAAAAGCAGAATGACCTGGAGGCGAATCTACTTGTGTCCCAGGCTCTACAGAACGAATTTTCGCAATTTCTTCTGTGTTTTTTACGGCAGGTAAAATCCCTCCATGACCTGGTTTTGCACCTTGAGAAAACTTAATTTCTATCATTTTTACTTCTGTACGAGTTGCATTCGATTTAAAAACTTCGTCATCAAAAACACGTTTTCCATCTACTGATTTTCCTGCACCAAAATACCCTGTACCAACTTGAAAAATAACGTCTCCACCTTGCAAATGGTAAGGAGATATTCCTCCTTCTCCTGTATTATGAGCAAAACCACCCATTTTTGCTCCTTGGTTTAATGCCATAATTGCATTTTTACTTAAAGAACCAAAAGACATGGCAGAAATATTAATAATAGAACCTTCGTATTTTTGAGTACATTTATCAGAACCAAAAACAATTCTTTCTCCTGCTACTTTATGATGATCTTTTGGAAACAAAGAGTGTTTTACAAACTCATAGCCCTTTGCATACACATTATGTTGCGTCCCAAAAGGAACTGTTTCTTTAGATAATTTAGATCGCTGATACACAATACTCCTTTTTTCTCTATTAATGGGTGTACCGTTTAAATTATCTTCTATAAAATATTGTTGAATTTTATCTCTTTCATCTTCAAAAAACCAACGTAATCTTGCAATTACTGGAAACGCTCTTAATAATGAGTGCGTAGTTTGTAAACTATCGTAAATTGCAAGTAAGGTAAGTAATCCAGAAATGGAGACTAAAATGATGGTTCCTGTTTGGGGTATAAAGTAAACTAAAACTCCGAATAAAATAGTGATTCCTATAAAAACAGAAAGTATGGTATTTCTCATTATATAATGGTTATTTAAAAAAGACTTTAAAAATAGTCATTTAGTACGATATTTTGCACTAGCCTTACAAATAGTTTGCGTTAAGGATTGCAGCGGCATCCTTTTTGCTTTTTCAGCAAAAAGATATAGCGAAAAGCCTGACCTTTAGGGAACGCCCATATAGAGACAAACTGAGTTCTTAAATTAATGAAATAAAGCATTATGTACATGGCAAAAAAAACTCCAACAAATAAATGTTGGAGTTTTAAATATGTTGAAAATTCTAAAAAGATTATTTTTTGAATTTTGCGTATTTCGTTTTAAATTTATCGATACGTCCTGCAGCATCAATAAGTTTAGATTTACCAGTGTAAAATGGGTGAGATGTTCTTGAAATCTCTAATTTTACTAAAGGATACTCAACACCATCAACTTCTAATGTTTCTTTAGTGTCTACAGTAGAACGTGTTAAAAATACATCTTCGTTAGACATGTCTTTAAATGCTACCATTCTATAATTTTCTGGATGAATTCCTTTTCTCATTTTATTATATTTTAATACTTTAATGTTATGTTTGCATGAGTAAAGTTGGTAAGGCTTACTCTGTTCTCTAAATAGTTGTTTTTTACTATTTTGAGGATGCAAATTTAACTATATTTTTTAATTAACAAATAAATATTTTGTTTTTATTTGGTCTAACCATCACAATAGTTACTTTTACACTTGCTTTTACCCATAAATAGTGACTTTACATCACTTTTTATAAAAAGTAAAAAGATTAAAAATTAATAAAATTAATTACAAAATGAAAAATAGTACTGTACTTGTTACATTTTTGGCGTGTTTTTTACTGTTAACTTCTTGTTCTGATGTATATAAATTCAGTTTAAATCATAAAAAACAAGTTGCTTTAAACTCTAATATTGAAATTACCTTAAAGGAAAAAGAAGATAAACCGATAAACAGTGTGCAATTTTTTGTAAACGGTAATGAAATTTCTTCTCAAGGAAATACCCTTTCTATAAATACCACTGATTTAGGTGTTGGTAAGCATCAAATTTCTGCATTGGTTTTTTATCCTGAAAAAACAAAAAAAGAAAATAGCTTTTTTGAAGTTTTAGCGGATAAAGCGCCTGTAGTATATGGATACAATATTGTAAATGAATATCCGCATGATAAAACTGCGTATACACAAGGTTTAGAATATCATGATGGTTTTTTATATGAAACTACAGGTCGTAGAGGACAATCTACTTTAAGAAAGGTTGAAATTAAAACAGGTAAAGTTGTACAATCCGTAGATTTAGATAAAAAATATTTTGGAGAAGGAATGACCATTTTTAATAACAAAATATATTGGTTAACATGGCAGGCTAAAAAAGGGTTTGTATATAATTTAGAAACCTTTAAACAAGAAAAAGAGTTTACCTATAATAATAGTGCAGAAGGTTGGGGATTAACACATGATGGAAAAGAACTAATTAAATCTGATGGTACGTCTAAAATTTGGTTTTTAGATCCTGAGACTTTAAAAGAGCAAAAATCGATTCAGGTTTACACCAATAAATACGCGGTAGATAACTTAAATGAGTTAGAATTGATAAACGGAAAGATCTACGCAAACAAATATCAGCAAAACGCCATTGTTATTATAGACCCAAAAACGGGTGTTGTAGAAGGTATTGCAAATTTAAAATCTTTAAAAACAGAAATGGAAAAAACACAGAAGTTAGTTCCGCAAGACGAAGTTTTAAACGGAATTGCTTTTGATGAAGAAAACAACCGCCTTTTTGTAACTGGTAAACATTGGGGTAAATTATTTGAAATTGAATTAATTAAAAAGCAATAATTGAATTAATTAAAAGTTCTATTGTTGATATCATTACATAATAACATTAGATTGAGCGTAATTGAGACCTTAATACAATCTCTTAACTGCACTCGAGCAAACAGAAACTAAATATATGCGTTACTTTATTTCTTTTATTATTTGTATTGCCTTTATCTCTGTAAGTTCTTGTAGAAAAGATTTTAATACCGTACCTAGTTTTGGTAGCCTACAATTTTCTAAAGACACCGTTTTTTTAGACACAGTATTTACAAATATTGGTTCATCAACATACAATTTAAAGGTTTATAATCGTGGAAGCAATGCTATTACAATTCCAGAAATTAAATTAGAAAACGGCACAAATTCTAACTACAGATTAAATGTAGACGGAATACCAGGTAAAGATTTTAAAAACATTGATATTCTTGCTAAAGACAGTATTTTTATTTTTGTAGAAACCACTATTGATGCTAACAATGTTGTAAATCCATTATATACAGACCAAATTTTGTTTGATAACGGCACCAACCAACAAAAGGTAGATTTAGTAACTTTAGTACAAGATGCAAACTTTATTTATCCTGGTAAAGATGCAATCTCTATGAAAATAGATAGTTTAACTTTAAACGGAGAGCCTACAACTTTAAAAGGGCATTTTTTAACCAATACCGAATTAACTTTTACAAATGCAAAACCAACCGTTATTTATGGTTTTGCCGCAGTACCAGCTAACAAAACATTAACCATAGAAGCCGGAGCAAAAGTTTATTTTCATGATAATTCTGGTTTAATTGTAGACGACAAAGCAACTTTAAAAGTAAACGGAACACTTTCTAATAAAGTAATTTTTGAAGGTGATAGGTTAGAACATTCTTTTAGTGAAACTGCAGGACAATGGGGAACTATTTGGATGCGTGCAGGAAGCAAAAACAATGAAATAAACCACGCTATTATTAAAAACGGAATTATTGGTGTTTTGGTTGATAGTATTGGTACACCTTCTACCCCAACTTTAAAACTACAAAATACAGAAATTTACAATCATTCTAGCTATGGAATTCTAGGTAGAGAAACCAATATAGAAGCAAACAACGTGGTTGTTGGTTCTGCAGGTCAGGTTTCTTTAGCGGCAACTATTGGTGGAACCTATAATTTTACACATGCTACATTTGCCAACTATTGGAACAATGGCTTACGTCAATTACCAGCTGTTTTGGTAAATAATTTTTTTACGTATACAGATGCTTCTGGACAAGAAATTATTGAAACTAGAAATTTGCACGCTGCCAACTTTATCAATTGTATTTTTGAAGGAAATAACAACATAGAATTTGTGTTAGATAAAGTAGATGGAGGCGGTATATTTAATTACAATATTAGCAATTCTATGATTAAATTTATTGATACTAATGATTCTTATAAAGACAATGAAGCCTTAGACTTTACAAATTCTTCTTACCAAGACATTATTTTAAATGGAAATGCTGATTTTAGAAATACTCAAAAAAATGATTTTATTATTGGTGAAGAGTCAGATGCTATTAACAAAGCAAAATCGACCACTATTACAACTGATATTTTAGGTGTAGACAGAACTACAAATACTGATATTGGCTCATACCAACATATTGTTTTTGAGAAAGAAGAGTAACTTTTATACTCTAATTTCTATCTTAATAACTTTAAGTAAATTACTTATTTAAATTTTTACAAATGAAAAATGTAGTTATCACAGGAACAAGCCGAGGAATTGGCTTTGAACTTGCTAAAAAATTTGCAGAAAAAGGCTATCAAGTTTTAGCTTTATCTAGAAATACAAAACCACTTTCAGAATTTAATCATAAAAACATTACAGTAATTTCTGTCGATTTATCCGTAAATTCAGATTTAGAAAAAGTAATAAATTTCATCAAAAATAACTGGAAGCAAGTTGACATCTTAATCAATAATGCCGGAAAATTAATAAACAAACCTTTTACAGAATTGTCTTCGGATGATTTTTTAGAAGTGTATAAAGTAAATGTTTTTGCTGTTGCAGAGATTACCAAATTAATGATTCCGTTTTTACAAAAAGGAAGTCACGTTGTTACAATTAGCTCGATGGGAGGAATTCAAGGAAGCTTAAAATTTTCTGGTTTAGCTGCTTATTCATCCGCCAAAGGCGCTGTAATTACTTTATCAGAATTACTAGCAGAAGAATACAAAGAACAACAAATAGCTTTTAATGTTTTGGCTTTAGGTGCTGTACAAACAGAAATGTTAGAAGAAGCTTTTCCTGGATACGTTGCACCAATATCAGCTACAGAAATGGCAAACTATATCTTTGATTTTTCTTTAACAGGTAATAAGTATTATAACGGAAAAGTATTACAAGTTTCATCTACAAATCCGTAAAAAGCGTATCAATTGAGTTCTAATTATCAAAATTTCGTTCCGCCAAAAGCAATTCCTTTTATAGAATTCCTGATCAACGATCATAATTTTACCTTAAAAATTGTAAATCAGAGAGAAACAAAACACGGAGATTTCAGAAAACTACCAAACGGACAATTTCAAATAACCGTTAACAACAACCTAAACAAATATCAATTTTTGTTAACCTTAGTGCATGAAATTGCGCATCACGTAACACATCAAAAATTTGGAAGAGTACAACCACATGGTAAAGAATGGAAAATGATCTTTCAGCATTTAATGTTGCCATTTTTACGTCCAGAAATTTACCCAATGGAAATGCTTCCTTATTTAGCCAAGTATTTTAAAAACCCAAAAGCAAGTACAGATGCTGATGTAGATTTATCTTTAGCTTTAAGAGGGAACGTTGCTGAAACTGGCAAGCATTTTATTTTCGAAATACCTTTTGGAAGTTTGTTTGTCTTTAAAAATACTATTTACAAAAGAGGTAATAAACGCAGAACACGATTTGAATGCTTAAATATGAGTAATAAAAAGGTATACTTATTTAATCAAAACGTAGAAATAGAATTCTATAAAAATACGTAAACCAACTATTTTTTCTAATTTTTAAAACAATAAAAAAAGCTTCCTATTTGGAAGCTTTTTTTATTTAATATTCTCGTTTAATAAACAACGTATCTAAACTCATTTCTTTTTGCAACCAAGTTCTTAATTCCTTTTCTTTAAACTGAATAAGACTATCTGGCACACTTGTATTCCATTTTATAATTGCCATTGGTATCGTATCTATTTCGATAAAATCTTTGGATGACAAAACTCTAGCAAAACCAATTTCTCTAATATCTTGATATCTAATTTTAGCATCCTTTACAACAGTACTAAAAGCGATTGCTTTGTTACTCTCACCTAACACACCTTGCTCTAATCTATAGTTTAAATTAGAAACGGTTCCTCTTAAATCTTCAATTTCTTTTTGAAGTCCGGCAATTATATTTTTACTTTCCGCTAACTCTTGCCTTTTATCATTATATGCCGTTGTAATTAAATCGAAACTCTTTGTATCACTTCCTTTAATATCTAACTTAAAATCTTTTATATTTTTATACTGATCATTATTTCTTAGCTGATTGTACAATACGTTTACTGTACTTTCTGGCACTTCATTAAAAAAGTTAAGCTTTAGTACTTTATCAGATATTAAAGGCTCTTGCTCTATTAATTGTAATTCGGTAATTGTTTTAATTTCAGAATTTACAAATTTCTTTAGTTCAGAAGTCATTCTGCTTTCATTTAAAGCATGTATAAATGTATAAAAAGCAGGTATCATTACTGCAATACCCACAACTGTTGCAACAGTTGCATATCGTTTTCTTCTGGCTGCATTTGCATATTTATGCATTGGAAAACTCAACAGTTTTAACACTAAAAATGTTGCCAAAGCAATAAAGATAGTATTAATAGTAAATAAATACATTGCTCCAAAAGCATACGTAAACCCTACTGAATCTCCAGAAAACCCTTTTGCCAATCCATAACCAGCAGTACATAAAGGTGGCATTAATGCTGTAGCAATTGCAACCCCAAAAATTACAGAAGCAACGGTACCCTTTTTTGTTCTTGCAACCATTAATGCCAAACCACCAAAAAAGGCAATTAATACATCTCTAATATCTGGTTTTGTTCTACCTAACAACTCTGAGGTGTCTTCGCTTAATGGAAAAAAATAGAAAAAGACAAATGACGCTAATAAACTTAAAACAATCATTGTAGCAAGACTTACTAACGATTTTTTAAAAACATCAATATCATTTATTGCAAAAGCACTACCAATACCAAGAATAGGCCCCATTAATGGCGATATTAACATGGCACCAATTACAACTGCAGTAGAATCTGCATTCAACCCAATAGAAGCCACAAATACAGCAAAAATAAGAATCCAAGCTGTAGCTCCTTTAAAAGGAATATCTGCCTTAATAGCTTCTATGGTTGCTTCATGATCTGTATCATGTCTAAAATCTAAAAGTTCTTTTAAATATTTTTTGATACTAGAAAATAATCCTATAGCACCATCTTTTACATCTTGCTTAGATTGATCTGCTGTTTCATCAATTAAATTCTTTTCTTCCATAATTACTAATTTCTAAGGAGTGAAAGATACAAAAAAAGTTGTCTGAAAATAATTTTTATAATTTTACTCAAAAATATAAAATAAGAGCAAAAAAAAACTCTGAATATAAATATTCAGAGTTTTAAATCTTAAACTAATAAAATCTTACATTGCAGCAACGTGCTTTGTTAATTTAGATTTTAAATTAGCTGCTTTGTTTTTATGGATAATATTATTCTTAGCTAACTTATCTAACATAGAAATAACTTTTCCTAATTTAGTTTCTGCATCTTTCTTATCTTCAGAAGAACGTAAGTCTCTAACAGCATTACGAGTAGTCTTGTGCTGATACTTGTTACGCAACCTTTTAGTTTCGTTACTTCTAATTCTCTTTAATGCTGACTGATGATTTGCCATAATTCTTAATTTATTTAGTTTTTTATATTAAAACTTTGTAGTCCGTACGGGAATCGAACCCGTGTTACATGGATGAAAACCATGCGTCCTAACCCCTAGACGAACGGACCATAACAATTAAGCATAACTCAATTGCGGGTGCAAATATACAATGTTTTTTATATCTTGCAATAGTTTTTGAAAAAAAAACATTTTTTTTTCAAAATTAATACGCTTTTGCAAAAAGCACCCTTTTAGAAGACGGTTTTCCTGTTAAAACACAAACACCTTTTTCTTCTTTAGCATCATTAGGTATACATCTAATGGTAGCTTTTGTATATTCTTTTATTCTATCTTCAGTTTCTTCTGTACCATCCCAATGGGCAGAAACAAAACCACCTGTATTTTTTATTGCTTTTTTAAACTCGTCAAACGTATCAACCTCTGTTGTGTGTTCTTTTCTAAAATCGATTGCTTTTTTAAATAAGTTCTCTTGAATTTCCTCTAAAAGATTTTCAATATAAGAAACGGCATCATCTTGCGCAACGGTTTGCTTCTCTAAAGTATCTCTTCTTGCAATTTCTAAAGTTCCGTTTTCTAAATCTCTGTTACCAATAGCTATTCTAACAGGTACCCCTTTTAATTCATACTCTGCAAATTTTGCTCCAGGTCTATAAGTATCTCTAGTATCAAACTTTACAGAAATTCCTTTTAAACGCAATTCTTTTACAATTACATTCATTTTCTCTGATATAGCCTCTAATTGATCTTCTCCTTTATAAATAGGAACAATTACTACTTGAATAGGCGCTAACTTAGGAGGTAAAACCAAACCTAAATCGTCTGAATGTGTCATAATTAAACCACCTATCAAACGAGTAGACACTCCCCAAGAAGTTGCCCAAACATACTCTTGTTTCCCTTCTTTAGAGGTAAACTTTACATCAAAAGCTTTTGCGAAATTTTGTCCTAAAAAATGACTAGTTCCTGCTTGTAAAGCCTTACCATCTTGCATTAAAGCCTCTATAGTATAAGTATCTTCTGCACCTGCAAAACGCTCGCTATCAGATTTTACTCCTTTAATTACTGGCATTGCCATAAAATTTTCTGCAAACGTAGCATAGACATCTTGCATTTGTCTAGATTCTTTTACTGCTTCTGCTTTTGTTGCATGCGCTGTATGCCCTTCTTGCCATAAAAATTCTGCTGTACGTAAAAATAAACGTGTACGCATTTCCCAACGTACAACATTTGCCCATTGGTTAATTAATAAAGGTAAATCTCTATAAGATTGAATCCATCCTTTATAAGTATTCCAAATAATCGCTTCAGATGTTGGTCTTACCACCAATTCTTCTTCTAATTTAGCTTCTGGATCTACTCTTAATTTACCAGGATTGTCAGGATCGTTTTGCAAACGGTAATGTGTTACAACAGCACATTCTTTAGCAAAACCTTCGGCATTTTTTTCTTCCGCCTCAAACAAACTTTTAGGAACAAACAATGGAAAATAAGCATTCTCATGCCCTGTTTCCTTAAACATTCTATCTAGTTCTGCTTGCATTTTTTCCCAAATGGCAAAACCATAGGGTTTAATAACCATACACCCCCTAACTGCAGAGTTTTCAGCTAAATCTGCTTTTACTACTAACTCGTTATACCACTTAGAATAATCGTCGGCTCTTTTCGTTAAATGTTTACTCATAATCAAAAGTTTGGCACAAATATTGTTACCTTTATTGTGTAAATGTTCGTTAAAAATTAGTTATATTTTACAAAAACAGTACAAAACTACTATAATTAAAAGAGTTTTAACTACATTTAAGTAATAAAATAAGTATTCATCTAAATATATTCATCATGAAACTACCATATATAAATCTCAGCCTAAGTCAACTATTAATTTTACTAACTACAAGTTTAGTAATGGTTTCTTGCGGAACTTATCAAAGTACATTTAATGATGATGGTATCTATGGGGATGAAACGGTACATAGAGAATCTAAAAAAGTAATTGTTGTTGACGAAGATGGATATGATGACTACAATGATAATTATTTTTTAAACAAACTAAATAGTTTAGAGAACTCAGGTACAAATGATGTTTTTACAGATGTTGATGAATACAATTCTGTAGATACTATTTATATTGATGAAGATGATATTGATGAAACATTAAACTATAAGCAAAACCAACCTTGGGGACAAAATGACAACAATGACGTAGTTGTAAATGTTAATGTGATTGATAGTCCGTATTGGAATAATTACTACGGTTATAATACTTTTGATACTTGGGGATACAGAAATTGGAACTACAGAGGTTACGCTTGGAATTACAATCCTTATTGGCACCCTTACCATAATTATTATGCTTGGAATGTAGGTTTTTATACACCATATTATTATCAACCTTATTATTATGGCTATAGAAATGCTTACAGGTACAATAATAGATATGCTAATTATACTTACAGAAATAATAACTACGGAAGAAGAAATACAAGTAATAGCTCATATAGAAGAAACAGTACTATTAACTCAAGAAATAGAAGTACAACAAGTAGAAGAAGTAGTACAACAACTAATAGTAGAAGAAGTACAACTACAAGCAAACAACCTACAAGTACATCTAGAAGGAGAAGCAGCACCACTAAACCAAGTAGAAGCTCTAATACTACTAGAAGAAGTACCTACCCTACAAGAAGTACCAGAAATAGCTCTTCTACAAGAAGAAATAGCGCTAGTGTAAACAGCAATACAAGTACTAAAAACAATAGACAAGTTGTAGTAGTTAGAAGATCATCAACACCTTCTACTTCTAGAAGTGCTAATTCATCTACAAACAGAAGAAGCACCAACACTTCTACAAGAAGCACAAATAGATCTACAGCAAATAGAAATTCTAGTTCTACAAGAAGCACAACAAGAAGTACTTCTCCAAGAAGAAGCACGACCACTTCCTCTAGCAGAAACAGTACTTACACACCTTCAT
Organism: Polaribacter staleyi; assembly: GCF_038024045.1. Classification (NCBI taxonomy): domain Bacteria; kingdom Pseudomonadati; phylum Bacteroidota; class Flavobacteriia; order Flavobacteriales; family Flavobacteriaceae; genus Polaribacter; species Polaribacter staleyi. The sequence goes on from NZ_CP150665.1 coordinate 1,729,702, forward strand.
CAAGAAGTTCATCTTCTACAAGATCATCTTCTACAAGAAGTTCATCAACAAGAAGTACCCCTAGCAGAAGTAGTTCTAGAAGTTCTTCAACATCATCTAGAAGAAGAGGTTAATAAAACACTTATTTCTCTTTAAAGAATTACAAACAAATAGTAGTATGAAAAAAATTATAACAATAGCAACCTTATTTATAGCCTCTATTACATCTTATGCCCAATCTTTAGGATACCAAGATTTAGGTGTTTTATTTTCTCAAAATGATGATAATGGATCTGCGCGTTTTACATCTATGAGTGGTGCCTTTGGTGCATTAGGTGGCGATGTATCTTCTATAAACATAAACCCTGCTGGTATAGCCGTTTTTCAAAACAGCACATTTTCTGGAACGTTTAACTCTAGAAATACAAATATAAATACTAACTATTACGGAAATTCATTAAAAACAAAAGATCAATTTTTTAATCTTTCTCATGCTGGAGCCGTATTAGTTTTTGATAGTGCTTACAAATCTGATTGGAGTAAATTTGCCATTGGTTTTAACTACAGAATTACAAAAGATTTTGAAAACAGTTTTATAGCGCAAGGAAATAGTGGTACCGCTACATTTAGAGATTTTCCTTTAGATAACAACACACCTACCCTATCTTATGATATTGCTGATGAACAACGTTTTGCAAATAATTATGGTGGAGAAATATCCGAATTTAATATTGCTTTTTCTTCTGTGCATCAAAATAGATTGTACCTAGGTTTAGGCTTAAATTTTTACGACCTAGATTTTAGTCAACAATCACTATTAACAGAATTTAATAATGATGGCAACGGTAATGATTTAGACGCAAATTATTATCAAGAAAACAGAACAATAGGAACTGGTTTTTCTGCTAACGCAGGATTTATTTACAAAGTAAATTCAAATTTTAGATTTGGACTTGCCTACCAAACTCCTACTTGGTTCTCAGAAATAATTGAAAGCACAAACATTACAGAAAATGAGGGTAATAGAATAAATGAAATCCCCTTTTTTGGAGATACAGAAATAGCGGTTAGTAATAGTAATGACGTTTACGATAACACTTCTGGAGGATACTTTCCAACCCAAGAATTATTATACAAATTAAAAACACCAAGTAAATTAACCGCAAGTGCCGCTTTTATTTTTGGAAAAGATGGTTTAATCAGTTTAGATTACATTAATAGAAGCTATCAAAACATGAAATTGAAAGGTAGCAATTTTACTGATGAAAATCAATTTTTTGAAAATGATTTAAGAAACACACACTCTTTTAATTTAGGTACAGAATGGCGTTTTGATAGAGCTAGTGTTAGAGCTGGTTATAAATACGAGCAAGACCCAAGCAAATTCACTGAAGGTAAAAACAACCTAAAAGGTTATTCTTTAGGGGCTGGTTATAATTTTGGTGGCTTTAAATTAGATTTTGCTTTTAGTGATAACAATAGGACTAACTTATACAATTTTTACTCTGGATTTGACTCAGTAGACCCAGCATCATTAAAAATAGACAATAAAACAATTACAGCTACTGTTACTTTAAACTTGTAAGCTTTACCTATAAATTTTTATTCCGTTAAAAGAGAAAAAACAACTCTTTTAGCGGAATTTTTATTTATCATATCAAAACCAATTCTATTTCCCTTTTTTCCCTTAATTTTGCAATTCAATTTTTAGTATGACACAAGATATAAAAATTACCATTCAAGAAACTACAAACAATACCATTATAAAATTTAATACCAATCAAATTTTAATTAATGGAGGTAGTTACGAGTATAACAACATAGACGACGCTAAAAACTCTCCTTTAGCACAACAATTATTTTATTTACCTTTTGTAAAGAAAATTTTTATTACCGCTAATTTTATTGCGATACAACGTTACGATATTTTAGAGTGGATAGATGTTCAGGAAGAAGTAAAAGAACAAATAGAAGCTTATTTAAACGATAAAGGTGTTGTGGTAAATGAAGCACCAACTTCTAAAAAAGAAGCAATTGAAGTGTATGCAGAGGTTACTCCAAATCCTTCAGTTATGAAATTTGGAAGTAATAAGTCTTTAACACAAACCGATGTTGAATATAAAAATATAGACGAAGCAAGCAAATCGTCTCCTTTAGCGCAAGCTATTTTTAACTTTCCTTTTGTAAAAGAAGTATTTATTTCTGATAACTACATTTCTGTTACCAAATATGATATGGTAGAATGGAATGAGGTTTTTACAGAAGTAAGAACTTTTATCCGTGAATATTTAGTTTCAGGAAAAACCATTATTAAAGAACTACCATCAGAAGAAAAACCAAGTTCAGAAAATAAAGTTGAAGTACCAGAAGTAAAACTAGAAGGTATCTCTGCACAAATTTCTGACATTTTAGATGAATACATTAAGCCTGCTGTTGCTAGTGACGGAGGTAATATTGCTTTCCGTTCTTACGACGAAGAAAACAAGGTGGTACGTGTAGTTTTACAAGGAGCTTGCAGCGGTTGCCCATCATCTACAGCTACCTTAAAAAACGGAATAGAAAGTTTATTAAAAGAAATGTTACCAAATCAAATTAACGAAGTAGTAGCAATTAACGGATAAAAAATATGTCGAAAACAATCAAGCCTTATAAAAATTCAGCATTAGGAAAAAAAGAGCAAGTCGCTCAAATGTTTGATAATATTTCTGAAAACTACGATGGTTTAAACAGAGTTATTTCTTTAGGGATTGATGTTAAATGGCGTAAAAAAGTAGTAAAAATTGTTGGACAAAACAACCCAAAACAAATTTTAGATATTGCTACAGGTACTGGAGATTTAGCGATTATGATGGCCGCTTTAAATCCAGACAGAATTGTAGGTTTAGATATTTCTGAAGGAATGCTAGAGGTTGGTAAACAAAAAATTACCAAAGAAAATCTTTCTGATAAAATAGAAATGATTGTTGGCGATTCTGAAGAAATGCCGTTTGCAAACGACACTTTTGATGCTATTACAGTTTCTTTTGGCGTTCGTAATTTTGCAAATCTAGAGAAAGGGATTAAAGAAATAGCCAGAGTTTTAAAACCAACAGGTGTTTTGGTTATTTTAGAAACCTCTAACCCAACCAAGTTTCCTTTTAAACAAGGCTACAAATTATATACTAATTTATTTTTACCTGTTGTTGGTAAATTGTTTTCTAAAGATAAAGTTGCGTATTCATATTTATCAGAAACTGCAAATTCTTTTCCTTTTGGCGAAGCTTTCAACAATATTTTACAAAAAAATGGGTTTACACATACAGAAGATACACCAGTAACTTTTGGGGTAGCTACAATTTATACAGCAAGCAAGTAAATAATGATGAGTAAGAAATTTATAATATTCGGTTTTTTCCTTTTGACTTCTATTGCTTTTTATGCGCAAAGAGAAAAAGTTGAATACCTACCCACTTTTGATAAAAGAACATTGCATTACGGTTTTTATCTAGGTTTAAACCAAAATGATTTTAAATTTAGCTATAGTAATAATCCAGCAATACCCGATGCAGAAATATCCGTAGAACCATCTACCGGTTTTAATGTTGGTTTAATTGCCGATTTACGTTTGCATAAAAATTTAAATTTACGTTTAGAACCAGGTTTGATGACCAATTCTAAGAAGATTTATTTTCATCATATGAAAAACTATAGCGCTAACCCTTTAGATAGCGTTAGAGATGTAAGTTCTACTTATTTACATGTTCCTTTAATATTTAAATTTAGTACCGATAGATATAAAAATGTTAGACCCTATGTACTAGGAGGAGTTTCTTACAACTATAATTTTTCTAGTAACGAGAACAATTCAGACGACAATTCTGCTAGTCAATTTAGAATGAAGACCCATAACTTTATGTATGAGGTGGGTGTAGGAATAGATATTTATCTATATTACTTTAAATTCTCACCTTCTATTCGTGGAATTTTTGCATTACCAAACGAAATAAAATACGATAACAACGCTAACAGTGCTTGGACAGCACCCATAAATTACATGGGAACTCGTGGCGTATTTCTAACCCTTGCTTTTGAGTAAAAGGAGTTAGAAATCTGGAAGGTTTTTTACTAAAAACGACATACTAAGTCCCCCCACTTACTATACTCCACGTTTAAACTCACTCAATAAAATTGCCGTTGCAGTAGCAACATTTAGACTTTCTGTTTCTTGAGTTTTACCAAATCTAGGAATAGATATTTTATGAGAAATTAAGGTTTTTATTTCTTCAGAAACACCGTTTGCTTCGTTCCCCATAATTAAGATACCATCTTTTGGTAAATTTGCTTTATATACATTTTCTCCATCCATATCCGCTATAAAAGTAGCTAAATTCGTTTCAGACAAATAGTCTGCTAAATCTACATAGCGAATAGAAACCCTCGTTAAAGACCCCATACTTGCTTGCACTACTTTCTGATTGTAACAATCTACCGTATCTTTAGAACAAATTAATTCATCAACACCAAACCAATCGCACAAACGAATAATAGTACCCAGATTTCCTGGATCATTAATAGCATCCAAAGCTATTATTAATCCCATATCTGCAAGAGGCTTATCATCAGGAATTTTAAATACCCCTAGAACCTTGTTAGGCGTTTTTAAATTACTTATTTTCTTTAAATCAGTTTCAGATACCCGTACTACCTTATCATCTGAAACATCAAAAGTAAAATCATCAGTACAAAAAAGTGTTTCAAGTTCAAATGAAGAATTTAAAATTTCCTGAACAACTTTTACCCCTTCAGCAATAAATAATTTATGCTTTAGTCTATACTTTTTTTGAGATAAACTTGTTATTAACTTAAGTTGATTTTTAGATATAGTCATTAATTGATTGTAATTGGAAATAAACCGGCGAAAAATACTATTTTTGAAATTGATAGCACTGCTAAATTAATGAAAAAACTTTCTTTATCATTTTTATTCTTACTCATTTTAGTTTCATGCAATTCTACAAAGCATGTAGCTGAAGATGAACACATGCTTACTCAAAATTATATTTATGTTGATAGCATTAGAAATAAAAGCAGCGATATTCAAAAATATATCCTTCAAAAACCGAATCCGAAGTTTCTAAATTTACCTGTAGGATTGTACTTTCATAATATAGGAAACCCGAATAAGCCAAAAACTCCCTCTGAATGGGGTAAAAAAAACCCTCGTTCTTATAATATTATTAAAAATGTTTTTTCAGAAAAACAAAGTATTGCATACGCAAAATCTTTTATCGGCTTAAATAAATGGTTTTTAAATTACCAGGGCCCCGCAATTATTAGCGAGAGAAAAATAAAAAATACCGAAAATAATTTATTAACGTATTACAAAAATCAAGGTTATTTTAAATCTAAAGTTACCTCTAAAATAAATAAAGATTCTCTTCATAAAAAAGCAACTGTAACCTATAATATAAAAAGAGGCAGACCTACTCTACTAGACAGTATAAACTTTAAAATAGAATCGCCTGTATTAGATTCTATTTACACCAATTCTAGCACATCTTCTTTGTTAAAAACAGGCAACCAATACAACGATAAAATATTTAGAAACGAGGCTGGTAGAGTTTTAAAACTTTTTAGAAATAATGGTATTTATAATTTTACAGAATCTGCTATTGGTTTTTATGTAGACTCTACAAGGACGGATTATAAAACAAATGTAGATTTTTTAATATCAGGCAATAGATTAAAGGAAATAGAGGGGACTTATATTAACACTCCATATAAAGTACAAAAAGTAACCAAGGTAAATGTTATTACAGATTATTCTTTTGTAAAAAAAGGAGAAACACCATCTAATACCATTAATTATAAAGGAATCAATTTTTCAGCATATCGTAAGCTAAAATACAATCCTAAATATTTAGCACAATCTATTTTCTTAAAACCAGGAAACATCTATAAAGATACATTAAGAAATTTAACAAGAAACCATTTAAAATCTCTTAAAAACTTTAAATCTACAAACATCAAGTTCAGTCCAATTTCAGGAACGGACGACGAATTAAAAATGGATGTTTTTTTAACTCCAATAGAAAAATATACTTTAGGTTTCGAAACAGAAATAACACATTCTAATATTAGAAACATTGGTTCTTCTGCTAAGTTTTCTATAACCAATAGAAATGCCTTTAGAGGAGCCGAATTATTAAAACTTTCTTTTTTAGGTTCTTATTTTAATTCTAACAGTGGCCCAGGTTGGGAAGCCGGAGTAGATGCTTCTTTAGAAATACCAAGATTTATTGCTCCTTTTGGTTTAAATAAATTGGTACCTAAAGAAATGTCTCCAAGAACCTTATTTTCAATTGGATCTAGCTTTCAAAAAAACATAGGGCTAGATCGACAAACATTTACATTTTTAACCGATTATAAATGGCAGTTTAATGCAAAAAAAACAATTCAATTAGAAATTTTTAACACACAGTACATTCAGAATTTAAACATTGGTAGTTATTTTGACATTTACAGTTCTGAGTTTACTAACCTTAACAAAGTAGCAGAAGCTTACGATATTGCTAATAACACTACAACAAATTACCCACTTTCGTCCGATTTAAGCAACCAAGTAACAGAGGCGCTTTCTTTTATGGGTAAAGTAGCCGACAACACAACAGGTTTTAAAACTACAAATCCAGACGAATACAATACTGCTTTAAATATCTTAAACAGATATAATATTATAACATCAGATTTCTTAATACCTGTTCTTGCCTATTCCTATACATTTAACAGTCAAACAAACTTTAACGATAATAATTTTTCATTTTTTAAAATTAGGGTTGCAAATTCTGGAAATATATTAGGGCTACTATCAAAAGAAACAAACGCAAATGATAAAAAAACGTTTGCAAATATCCCCTTGGCACAATACTTTAAAACAGACTTTGAGTACAAACAATTTTGGGATGTTGGTGACAACTCTGTTTTAGGTTTTAGAACATTCTTAGGAGCAATTATACCTTATGACAACTCCGCAATCCCTTTTACAAAAAGCTACTTTGCAGGAGGCTCTAATGACATTAGAGCATGGCAAACATACGAGTTAGGCCCAGGAAGCACTAATACAGGGTTAGAATACAACGTAGGTAGCCTTAAAATATTAACCAGTGCTGAATACCGATTTGATGTGATTAGTAAATTAAAAGGTGCATTGTTTATTGATGCAGGAAACATTTGGGATATAACGGGTTCGAGTTTTGTTGATGAAAAATCGAAATTTAATAATTTATCCTCTTTAAAAGATATAGCTATTGGTTCTGGTTTTGGAGCAAGGTTAGATTTTAATTTTTTAATTCTACGTTTAGATGTTGGTTTTAAAACATACGAACCTTATTTAACTGGAAGTAAATGGCTTAAAAACTACAACTTTGCCAACGCCGTTTACAACATAGGTATAAACTATCCCTTCTAAAATAAACAACAAAGCCTATAACGTTTTCGTTATTTTATGTTTAGATTCATCTGTATTTTTAGTACTTTTGATGGGTAATTAACGATTAAAATAAACAAACATGAGTCATAATATAAAGCCAGGTGTTGCAACTGGATCAGAAGTTCAAGATATTTTTAATTTTGCAAAAGAAAAAGGATTTGCTTTACCAGCAGTAAATGTTATTGGGTCTAACACGATTAACGGTGTTTTAGAAACAGCAAGAGATTTAAATGCGCCTGTAATTATTCAGTTTTCTAATGGTGGTGCACAATTTAATGCAGGAAAAGGCTTATCTAATGAAGGCGAAAAAGCAGCCATTGCTGGTGGTATTGCTGGAGCTAAACATGTACACGAATTAGCAGTTGCTTATGGAGTACCTGTTATCTTACATACAGACCACTGTGCGAAAAAATTATTACCTTGGATAGACGGATTATTAGATGCTTCAGAAAAACATTTTGAAGAAACTGGTAAACCTTTATATAGCTCTCACATGATAGATTTATCTGAAGAGCCTTTAGAAGAAAACATTGAAATTTGTAAAACATATTTAGCTCGTATGAGTAAAATGGGTATGACTTTAGAAATTGAATTAGGAATTACAGGTGGTGAAGAAGATGGTGTTGACAATAGTGATGTTGATGAATCTAAATTATACACACAACCAGAAGAAGTTGCTTATGCTTATGAAGAACTTTCTAAAGTAAGTGATCAATTTACAATTGCTGCTGCTTTTGGAAACGTACACGGTGTATATAAACCAGGAAACGTAAAATTAACTCCAAAAATCTTAAAAAATTCTCAAGAATTTATCACAAAAAAATATGGTGTTGAAGAAAATCATATCGATTTTGTATTTCACGGAGGATCTGGTTCTACATTAGAAGAAATTAGAGAAGCTATTGGTTACGGTGTTATTAAAATGAACATTGATACTGATATGCAATATGCTTTTATGAGTGGAATTAGAGATTACATGGGAAAAAAAGCAGATTATTTAAAATCTCAAATTGGAAGTCCTGATGGACCTGAGTCTCCAAACAAAAAATACTACGACCCAAGAAAATGGTTACGTGAAGGTGAAGCTACTTTTATTACACGTTTAAAACAAGCATTTTCTGATTTAAACAATGTAGATACTTTATAAAAAATATCTTTAAAACACTATTAAAAGCACTTTGGTTAAAATCAAAGTGCTTTTTTTATGACTTTAGAGATCAAAAAGGATACTTTTAATAAAAAACTTTTACATTTGCGGTTCTAATTTATTTTTGATAATTTAGAAACAACCTAAAATAAAACAACAAGTATGGCTTGGTTTAAAAGAACGGATAAAGGAATACAGACTTCTACAGAAGACAAAAAAGACACTCCAAAAGGGTTATGGTATAAAACACCTAGCGGAAAAATAATAGATACAGAAGAATTAAAAAGAAACTTATATGTAAGTCCAGAAGACGGATACCATGTAAGAATCGGTAGTAAAGAATATTTCGAATTGTTTTTTGACGAAAACAAGTTTAAAGAATTAGATGCAAACCTTACATCTAAAGACCCTTTAAAGTTTGAAGACACTAAAAAATATCCAGACAGATTAAAAGCAGCCCAAGAAAAAACAAAATTAAAAGATGCCGTTAGAACTGCGGTAGGTTTATCCTTAGGAAAAGAGATTGTAATTGCAGCCATGGATTTTGCTTTTATTGGAGGATCAATGGGGTCTGTTGTTGGAGAAAAAATAGCAAGAGCTATCGATTATTCAATAAAAAATAAAATTCCTTTTTTAATGATTTCAAAATCAGGTGGGGCAAGAATGATGGAAGCTTCATTATCATTAATGCAATTAGTTAAAACATCTGCAAAATTAGCACAATTAGCAGAAGTTAACATCCCTTACATTTCATTATGTACAGACCCAACAACAGGAGGTACTACAGCATCTTATGCCATGTTAGGCGATATTAACATTGCAGAACCAAATGCATTAATTGCTTTTGCAGGACCAAGAGTAGTAAAAGACACCACAGGTAAAGATTTACCAGAAGGATTTCAAAAATCAGAATTTGTTTTAGAACATGGGTTTCTAGATGCAATTTACGAACGTAAAAACTTAAAAAAACAAGTTAATTTGTATATCGATTTAATACAAAACATACCTGTTAGATCATAAAACAAAAAGCTAGCATTTGCTAGCTTTTTCTATTTTACAGCAAAACAATTAAAAGAACAACTTCGGTAGCATTTCTATTTAAAAAAATAATTATATATTTGCAGCTTCAATGAAATCTATCATTGATATACATAATAATCATTTAAATAATATTGGAATGTATTTAACTAAAGAAGTAAAAGAAAGCATCTTCGAAAAACACGGTAAAGGAAAAAACGATACTGGTTCTTCAGAAGGTCAAATTGCATTATTCACTTACAGAATTAACCATTTAACAGAACACTTAAAAAACAATCGTAAAGATTATAATACAGAGCGTTCATTAGTAATGTTGGTTGGTAAACGTAGAAGTTTATTAGATTATCTAAAGAAAACTGATATTGTAAGATATCGTGAAATAATTAAAGAATTAGGAATTAGAAAATAATTCTTACAAAAAGAGGCTCTATAAACGTGCCTCTTTTTTTTTACAATAAATCCTTGTAGCTTGCTACAAAATAGTAAATTTGTATTCCCTATTAAAAGGAATTAAAAAAATAATAAATTCTGACTAACAAACAGAATTTATATAAAAAAGGTTAAATTTATTAACCACTATTTCTGTAAAAAGCAGAAAAAAAAATCAAAAATAGTAACAGCATTTTTGAATTTCCATTGTAACAACATACAACAACACAACAACAAACAAATTAAAAAAATTAGAATTAAAATTTATGATTCCAAAAGTATTTAGAGAGGTTATAGACCTTGGAGATGGAAGAACCATCTCGTTAGAAACCGGTAAATTAGCGAAACAAGCGCACGGTTCTGTTGTTGTTCAAATGGGAAAAGCAATGTTATTATGTACAGTTGTTTCTAATTACAAACAATCAGACGTTGATTTTTTACCACTTACAGTAGATTATAGAGAAAAGTTTGCTGCCGCAGGTAGATATCCTGGAGGTTTCTTTAAAAGAGAAGCAAGACCAAGTGATGGAGAAGTATTAACAATGCGTCTTGTAGACCGTGTTTTACGTCCATTATTCCCAAAGGATTACCACGCAGAAGTACAAGTTATGATTCAGTTAATGTCTCATGATGAAGATGTTATGCCAGATGCATTAGCAGGTTTAGCAGCTTCTGCAGCTATACAATTATCAGATTTCCCATTCGAATGCCCTATCTCTGAAGCAAGAGTTGGTCGTATTAACGGAGAATTTGTTATCAACCCTAACAGAGCACAATTAGCAGAATCTGACATCGATATGATGATTGGAGCCTCTGCAGATTCTGTAATGATGGTGGAAGGAGAAATGGATGAAATTTCTGAAGAAGAAATGGCAGATGCAATTAAATTTGCCCATGAAGCTATTAAAGTACAATGTGCTGTTCAAGTTAAATTAGCAGAAGCTTTTGGTAAAAAAGAAACAAGAGTATACCAAGGAGAAAGAGAAGATGAAGAATTAGCAGCTAAAATAAATGAACTTACTTACGATAAGTGTTATGCAATTGCTAAAAAAGGAACTTCTAAAGTAGAGCGTACAAACGCATTTGCTGAAATAAAAGAAGAAGTAATAGCTTCTTTTACAGAAGAAGAATTAGAAGATTACGGAGATTTAGTGAGTAAATATTTTAATAAATCTCAAAAAGCAGCTGTTAGAGAATTAACTTTATCTGAAGGTTTACGTTTAGACGGACGTAAAACTACAGACATTAGACCAATTTGGTGTGAAGTAGATTATTTACCATCTGTACATGGTTCATCAATCTTTACTCGTGGAGAAACGCAAGCATTAGCAACCGTAACTTTAGGAACATCAAGAGATGCAATGAAAATAGATATGCCATCTTATGAAGGTGAAGAAAATTTCTATTTACACTATAACTTTCCTCCTTTTTGTACAGGTGAAGCAAGACCTTTAAGAGGAACATCTCGTAGAGAAGTTGGGCACGGTAACTTAGCACAACGTGGTTTAAAAGGAATGATTCCTGCAGATTGTCCTTATACAGTAAGAGTAGTTTCTGAAGTTTTAGAGTCTAACGGTTCTTCTTCTATGGCAACTGTTTGTGCTGGTACAATGGCATTAATGGATGCTGGTGTAAAAATGATTAGACCTGTATCTGGTATAGCAATGGGATTAATTTCTGACGGAGACCGTTATGCAGTTTTATCTGATATTTTAGGTGATGAAGATCACTTAGGAGATATGGACTTTAAAGTAACTGGTACTACAGAAGGAATCACTGCTTGTCAAATGGACATTAAAGTAAAAGGTCTTTCTTACGAAATTTTAGTAAATGCACTAAAACAAGCAAGAGATGGACGTTTCCATATTTTAGGAAAAATTACTGATACTATTGCAACTGCAAACGGAGAAGTAAAAGACCATGCTCCGAAAATGATAAACAGACGTATCCCTAACGATATGATTGGTGCATTTATTGGACCATCTGGTAAACATATTCAAGAATTACAGAAAGAAACAGGAACTACAATTGTAATAACTGAAGACGCTGTAACCGAAGAAGGAATTATTGAAATTTTAGGAACCGATCCAGCAGGAATAGAACAAGTAATTGCTCGTATAGAATCAATGCTATTCAAACCACAAGTTGGTAGCGCATATGAAGTTAAAGTAATTAAAATGTTAGACTTTGGAGCTGTAGTAGAATATGTTGAGGCTCCAGGAAACGAAGTTTTATTACACGTAAGTGAATTAGCTTGGGAACGTACAGAAAACGTAACCGATGTAGTAAACATGGGTGATGTTTTTGATGTGAAGTACTTTGGACTTGACCCAAGAACTCGTAAAGAAAAAGTTTCTAGAAAAGCATTGTTACCAAAACCAGAAGGTTATGTAGCAAGACCACCTAGAGATGACAAACGTTCTGGTGGACGTGATAACAGAAGCAGAGATAATCGCGGACGTGATGACAGAAAACCAAGAGCACCAAGAAAAGAAGAATAAATATCATCCTGAACTAGTTTCAGTATCTTATTCATAATTTTAAAAATCGCCAATTAATTTTGGCGATTTTTTTTGTTTATAGCTAATTATCTAAATGCTTTTATTTTCTTTGTATCGCTTTATGAAAATACATCGAACAACATATTTATCTTTAGGAACAAACCAAGGTAATAAAATAGAAAATCTACAAAATGCTATTAATTTAATAGATGATGGCATTGGTGTAATTCAAAAAATATCATCAATATATAAAACTCCTTCTTGGGGTTTTGCTGGAGATGATTTCTTTAATATTTGCATCAAAATTTCTACCAATCTACAACCTGAAACCTTAATGAGTTCTCTATTAAAAATAGAAAATGATTTAGGAAGACAGCGCTCTTCTAAAGAAGGATACCAAAATAGAAACATAGATATAGATATCTTGTTATACGATAATGACATACTCTTTTCTAAAACACTCATCGTTCCACACTCTAAAATGTTGCAACGAAAATTTGTAATGATTCCATTAGCAGAAATAGCTCCAACCGTTATTCATCCAACAGAAAAAAAACAAATTGATGACTGTTTACAAAATTGCTATGACACTTCAGACATCACAAAAATAAAAGACAAATTACAAAGACCAATTCCTATTTCCGAAAAATACAATTATATAGCAATAGAAGGAAATATTGGAGCCGGTAAAACATCTTTAGCAAAAATGATTTCTGAAGAATTTAATGCTAAAATGGTTTTAGAACGTTTTGCTGACAACCCTTTTTTACCAAAATTTTACGAAGACAAAGAACGATATGCATTCCCTTTAGAGATGAGTTTTTTAGCCGACAGATATCAACAACTAACCGATGACTTAGCACAATTCGACTTATTTAAAAACTTCATTGTATCGGATTACTATATCTTTAAATCTTTAATTTTTGCACAAGTTACATTACAAAAGGAAGAATACCTTTTATACCGTAAAATGTTCGATTTAATGTATAAAGAAATTACAAAACCAGATCTTTATATTTATCTATATCAAAACACAGATCGACTATTAGAAAATATTAAAAAAAGAGGTAGAGATTATGAACAAAAAATAGAACCTACTTATCTAAAACGAATACATAACGGATATAAAAGTTTTATTAAAACTGAAAAAAGTCTAAATTTATTAGTAGTAGATGTTTCAGAAATGGATTTTGTGAACAATAAAGAGGACTATAACAATATTGTTAGCAAAATAAAGCATTTCTAAAAAAAAAAAATTATATTTTTGCGGGAATCATTCCCCTATATTGTTTAAAACAAAAAATCAAATTAAAATGAGGAGAATTTATTTATTTATTCTATTTAGCACTTTTATTATTGCTCAATCGTTTAGTCAATCTAATGATGGCAAAATTATTCACAAAGATAGTACTGATGTAAAAAGCACGGATATTATTAAAGAAAATAACACTTGGGCCATCGGTGGTGGATTTAGCAACTTCATCATGCACGGAGATTTACGTTCTATTGGCGTTTACGACGATTCTAATTACTGGAATTTTGGAGGGTATGTATATGTAGATAAAATGTTCAACCCAATTTTAGGTTTAGAGTTTAAAGCTACATATACTAAAATGTCTGGTGGTGTACAATCTTTCTCAAACGGATATTCCCTTAGATATGTACCAAATAATATTATTAGTGATTCTGACTTACGATTTGAAGGTAGGTCTTACGGTGCAGAATTAAATTTAATTGTAAGCTTTTCTAACCTTTTTAAAAGAGATACACGTAAATGGAACATTGCTGGATATTTTGGTGTTGGATACCATCAATACGATTCTGCTCTTTATAAAACTGATCCAACAGGTACAACACCTGATGAACTTTTAGTAGACTTTGGTTACAACCCTGATAGAAATAGTGTAAATGAAGCTAGTTCAATTTTTCTATCTACACAATTAGGTATTAAAAGAAGACTAAGCAGAAGAGTAGATCTTGAATTTAGAACAGGAATGTACTTTAATAATGAAGACCATTTAGACGCAGCTGTTTCCGATAAACAGACTTGGGAAAGCTTTTTTGTTACTAGTTTAGGAGTTGTTTTAAAGTTAGGAAAGAAAAAAGAATACATCATTTGGGTAAAAGACCCTGCTCCTGGAGAAGAATTTAAAATTATTGACACAGATAATGATGGGGTAATGGATCAATTAGATGTAGAACCAAATACGCCTAAAGGTGCAATGGTATACGGTAATGGTCAGGCAGTAGATGCTGATAAAGACGGATTACCAGACTATAAAGATAAATGTCCTTTAGAATACGGACCTATCTCAAATGAAGGTTGTCCTTTAAATGTAGATACAGACGGAGATGGTGTAATGGATGGAAAAGATTTATGTCCAAATACTCCTGGTCCAGTAGAAAACAGAGGGTGTCCTAAACAAGAAGTTGTACCTCCTGTTAATATTACGCAACAAATTGGATTATTAGCAACTAGTATTTATTTTGATACCAATAGTGATAAAATTAAATTAATTTCTTACAGCACTATTGATCAAATTATTATGTTAATGAAAAAAATACCAGATGTTAAATTTGTTATTGAAGGTCATACTGATGATAGAAATAGTGATAAATACAACTTGTACTTATCTCAAAGAAGAGCAGAAAGTGTAAGAAAATACATGATCAAACAAGGAATTGTTAATGACAGATTAAAACCAAAAGGTTATGGTGAATCTAGACCAAAATTCTCTAACGCTAATGCAGGCGGAAGACAATTAAACAGAAGGGTTGAAATTAAACCAATTGATGCAATTGGACCTGTAGAAAGAATTGATGAATAATTAATTTATCTTATAAAAAAGGGGAGACTGCAATGTAGTCTCCCCTTTTTTTATGATGAGATTTTAGCTTTTAAAAGATTAAATAAAGTATTTAGAAACTCTTGTAAGCACAAAAAAATAAGGTTGTTCAAATTAATTGAACAACCTTATCTAATAAGAATAAAAATTTTACTTATTTCAATTCTAATTTCTCTGCAAAATAATCACAAAAATCTCGCATAGTAGCACTCATTTTTTGGTCATCTGTTGCACGCTCAAAAGAATTTGCCATAGAAACTAATGTTTGATGATAAAACTGTTTCATTTCATCTACAGGCATATCTTTTGTCCATAAATCCATACGTAAAGTATCTTTTTTCTTATGATCCCATACGGAAATCATAATAGCTTTTGATGCTTCGTTAAGTATATCTCCATCTTCTGCTGTCCAAGAAATTTCTTCAGGAACTTTGTTTTCGTCTAAACCAATTTCGAAATTAATTTGTGAATTATGTTTTACTGACATTATTTTTTAGGCTTATATTTTGATTTTTTGAATAACTCTTCAGAATCAATTATTAATAATTCTTGCAAAGATACATCATTATTTTGCATATACGACCTCACTATTTGCCATCCTAACCACACGCCTATTCTTCCTGGAGATTGCGTATCGTTCTGTAAGTAGAACTTAGAAAAAGGAGCATTCTCTAAAAATCTTTTATTTAACTTTGTGTCTGTGCTAAATAACAATTTCTTTTCAATAAAATATTTCCAAATATCTGTTTCATTTAAAATAGCCCAATCAAACTTTTCTTTACTATAACCTATTTTTAATTCATCAGATACAGCCGGTAAATACATATCTAATAAATACATTTTTTTGCCTTCATGTATCATCTTACTTATAAAAGTTCTATTAGAAAGTGTTTGCACTTGCTTTTCTATTAAAGCATTAGCTACATCAACAATTATGTTTTCTTTAGTGTTATTCTCTTTAATATACTTTGGATAATCTGAATAAAATTTATGTGTTTTTCCTAAATAAACATCTAAAGAAATAAACAACAAACTATCTGCATAAATAACTCTATTAGCATAGTCTATATTAGAAATCATTGTAACTACATTAGGCGCATTAAAGTTGGCATTGTAATATTTAACATGCTTAAAAAGATCTAATAACTCTATTTTTAATTTAGAAACATCTTTATACAACTTTTGAGTTTCACTAAATAATTCCTGTTCATCTTTATTATTTAACTTAGCAATTGCCAAACTATCTGTAAATGCTTTTGGAAACAAATACGGATACTTTTTTTTAAGAATTGGCAAGTCATTTTCTGTTGAATTATAAAAATCAGCTTCGTATCTTTTTACAGAAAAATCAACATTTATAGTTGAAACATCAATTTTATTATTTTTTTTATCAGAACATGAAAAAAACATACATAAAACCATTAAATTCATAAAATAAAATCTCATATTCTTTGTATCTTAGTCTTTATATTTAAGAACGCTAAAAATACTAAAATAGTTTATCAATGAAGACGGAAAAAGTTGCCGAATATATCATAAAATGGTTAAAAGAATATGCTGAAAATGCAAAAGTAAAAGGATTTGTAATTGGAATTTCTGGCGGAATTGACTCTGCTTTAACATCTACCTTGTGTGCAAAAACTGGGTTTCCTACTCTATGTGTAGAAATGCCCATTCACCAAGCACCTAGTCAGGTTACTAGAGCGCAAGAACACATTACCCAGTTAAAAAGTAATTTTAAAAATGTGTCTGATGTAAAAGTTGATTTAACATCTACTTTTGAAGATTTTAAAAACGTAGTACCAAACGTAGCTCCTTCTGCAACGGTAGATTTATCACTTGCAAACACTAGAGCAAGACTTAGAATGAGTACCTTATATTATTTAGCAGGTTTACACGGTTATTTAGTGGCTGGTACGGGTAATAAAGTAGAAGATTTTGGTGTTGGTTTTTACACAAAATATGGTGATGGAGGTGTAGATTTAAGTCCGATTGCAGATTTAATGAAATCTGAAGTTTATGAATTAGCTGCTTATTTAAGAGTACCAAGTTCTATACAAAAAGCACAACCAACAGATGGTTTATTTGGAGATAGTAGAACAGATGAAGACCAAATAGGCGCTTCTTACGATGAACTGGAGTGGGCTATGAATATGCAAGAGCAAGGAAAATCTGAAGAAAATTTTGAAGGAAGAAAACTAGAAGTTTTTAAAATTTACTCAAGATTAAATAGAATTAACCAACATAAAATGTTACCAATTCCTATTTGTGAAATACCAAAAGAAATAAAATAAATATTCTTATATAAAAAAACCTTAATCTGGTTAAAATTAAGGTTTTTTTAAAGTTTTTTATTACAGAATATTTGCTGCAACCATCATTTTTTTAATCTTCATATAGGCTCTTTTTTTTGAGCCTTTAGAGATTTCAAATGGTAACAAAATGAATAACTGAATAATCTTTAGTAGTTGTAATAATGTTTTCATAGTAACAATGATTTTTCTTTTAGCGATTGCAATATACAATAATTCTATCTAATTATAGATTATAGCTATAAGGTTAAACACCCTATTTTACAATTTGTTAATACTACACAACTCTATTTAATTTCTCAAAAAGCCTCATTTTCAGATTTGTATAGTTTTTTATAACTTCTAAATCTATAGTAGCACCTTGGTTTTTAACAGCGTCATCCATCAACTCCTCTATCTTTTCACCAATTAACACTCTTCTTAAATTATAAACAACATCGTTTACATCTTTTGCTAAAACTTCTAAGGCAGATTTAACTTCTATGTTTTGACCTTCCCAATCACTTAACTGTCTATTTGGATTTTCTTTCTCCATTAAAATAGAAGTTACAATGGTAGAGATCTCTGAATTCTTATGATTAATTAAACCATCAATATCTAATTTTTCTAATTGATTTAATTGATGAATTATCTCTGTATAAATTTCTTGAAAAAGCGGATTAGAAAATTCTATTTCATCTTCATGCAAATGCACATAAATTTCTGCTGAAACTGTATTTTCATATTTTCTTGTACCAATCTCTTCTCTTCCTTCTTCATCAACATGAATAACTTCTTCTACAAACTCTACCTCTTCGTTACCGTATAAAAGTAAAATTTTAATAATTTCATTTTCTAAAATTGAAAGTTGATCAATTTTTTGAGAAGTAGCAGCTCCTCCTTTTACCAATCCCATTTTACCTTTACCTTGCTCCATAAAATATCCAGGAGGTGGCTGATTTGGGTCTTCTTGAGTATTATTTTGCTGTCTGTTAACTTTACTTTTTTCTTGCGCTCCTTTTTTTAATAACTGTGCCAATTCACTAAACAAAACACGTTCAGAAATATCCATAATTCTAGAACATTCTTGCACATAAACTTCTCGTTGAATGCCATCTGGAATTTTAGAAATACTGGTTACAATATCTCTAATAACGCCTGCCTTTTTAATAGGATCGTTGTTAGAATCTTTTAATAAAAGAGATACTTTAAAATTGATAAAATCTTGTGCTGAATCTTCTAAATATTTCTTTAATTCTGCATTTGAGTTTGCTTTAGCAAAACTATCTGGATCTTCTCCATCAGGAAACTGAACTACTTTTACGTTCATTCCTTGCTCTAAAATTAAATCGATACCACGAATAGAAGCTCTAATACCTGCTGCATCTCCATCAAAAAGTACCGTAATATTTTTGGTTAGTCTGTTTATCAATCTAATTTGATCTGGAGTTAAAGCGGTACCAGAAGAGGCCACCACATTTTCTACACCAGATTGATTAAAAGAAATTACATCTGTATATCCTTCTACCAAAAAACAATTGTCTTGTTTGGCTATTTCTTTTTTTGCTTGGTATAATCCATATAAAATTTTACTCTTATGGTAAATATCACTTTCTGGTGAATTTAAATATTTGGCTGCTTTTTTATCCGCAGTTAAAATACGTCCTCCAAAACCTAAAATTCTACCAGACATAGAGTGAATCGGAAACATTACCCGTCCTTTAAAACGGTCGAACTGCTTGTTTTCTTTTACAATGGTTAATCCTGTTGATGCCAAAAACTTTAAGTCGTATCCTTTTGCTAAAGCTGCTTTTGTAAAATTATCCCATTCATCAATACAATACCCTAATTCGAACTTTTTAATAGTTTCATCCGTAAAACCACGCTCTTTAAAGTAAGACAACCCTATTGCTTTTCCTTTATTGGTATTTAACATTACATCATTAAAATAATCTTTGGCAAAAGTAGAAACCAAGAACATGCTTTCGCGTTCATTCATATGCTCCTTCTCTTCAGAAGTTTGCTCTGTTTCTTCTATTTCTATATTGTACTTTTTTGCCAACCACCTTAGAGCTTCTGGATACGTATAATGTTCATGTTCCATTAAAAAGGAAACAGAATTACCTCCTTTACCTGTAGAAAAATCTTTCCAAATTTGTTTTACTGGAGACACCATAAAAGAAGGCGATTTTTCGTCTGTAAAGGGGCTTAACCCTTTAAAGTTACTTCCTGCTTTTTTAAGCTGAACAAATTCACCAATAACCTCTTCTACTCTTGCAGTTTCAAAAATGCGGTCTATGGTACTTCTTAATATCATGAATTTAATTTATTGGAAAGGGATTACAAAGATAAGAATTATCTTATTTCATATAATTTATAAAACTAAAAAACCTCACTAAATTAATAGTGAGGCTTTATCATTATTTTTCTTAAATTTTAAGAAGCTGCTTTTAACTTTTTTAAAGCTGAATTTGTCAATTTTGCTTCTGCATATTCTTTGGTTACATTAAATTCTTTTTCATTAGAACTTGGTAAATCAAACATAGCGTCTGTAAAAATTGCTTCACATAAAGAACGTAATCCTCTTGCTCCTAATTTATATTCTACTGCTTTTTCTACAATATAATTTAAAGCTTCCTCTTCTATCGTAAAGGCAACATCATCCATTGTAAATAACTTAGAATATTGCTTAATAATAGCGTTTTTAGGCTCTGTTAAAATAGCTCTTAACGTTTTAGCATCTAAAGGATTCATATAGCTTAAAACAGGTAAACGCCCAATAATTTCTGGAATTAAACCAAATGCTTTTAAATCTGAAGGAATAATGTATTGCAACAAGTTTTCTTCATCTACCTTATCTTCATCTAAAGAGGCTCCAAAACCTACAGCCTGCATGTTTAAACGCTTGCTTATAAATCTTTCGATTCCTGCAAATGCACCACCAGCAATAAATAAAATCTCTTTAGTATCTACTTCTATAAATTTTTGCTCAGGATGCTTTCTTCCACCTTTAGGTGCAACATTTACAACTGTACCTTCTAATAATTTTAATAAAGCTTGCTGTACTCCTTCTCCAGAAACATCTCTAGTTATTGATGGATTATCACCTTTTCTGGCAATTTTATCTATTTCATCAATAAAGATAATCCCTCTTTGCGCTTTTTCTACATCGTAGTCTGCAGCTTGCAATAATTTACTTAAAATACTTTCTACATCTTCACCAACATAACCTGCTTGTGTTAAAACGGTTGCATCTACAATTGCAAAAGGAATGTTTAGCATTCTTGCAATTGTTTTTGCTACTAAAGTTTTCCCTGTACCTGTTTCTCCAACTAAAACAATATTTGATTTTTCAATCTCTACATCATCTTCATCTTCTTTTTTCTGTAATAATCTTTTGTAATGATTATAAACAGCTACAGACATTGCTCTTTTGGTTTCTAACTGACCAATAATATATTGATCTAAGAATTCTTTTATTTCTTTTGGCTTTTTTAGCATTAAATCTTTAGACAAATCGCTCGATTTTGCATCAGAAATTTCTTCTTGTACAATACCATGCGCTTGTTCTATACATTTATCGCAAATATGAGCATCCATTCCTGCAATTAGCAAGTCTGTTTCTGCTTTTTTTCGTCCGCAAAACGAACATTCTAAGTTTTCTTCTTTTGACATTCTAAATGGCTTTAGGCTTTATGCCTTATGCCTTACGCAGCGCTTACTGCATAAAGCCTATTGCTTATTGCTAAATAATTACTTCTTTCTTGCTAAAACTTCATCAATCATTCCGTAAGCTTTTGCTTCATCTGCTTTCATCCAATAATCTCTATCAGAATCGTTGTGTACTTTTTCTACAGTTTGACCAGAGTGATGTGCAATAATATCATACAATTCTCCTTTTAACTTTATAATTTCTCTTGCAGTAATTTCGATATCCGAAGCTTGCCCTTGTGCACCTCCTAAAGGTTGGTGAATCATCACTCTAGAGTGTGGCAATGCAGAACGTTTACCTGATGCTCCTGCACACATTAAAACGGCTCCCATAGAAGCTGCCATACCTGTACAAATTGTTGCTACATCTGGTTTTATAAACTGCATAGTATCATAAATACCTAAACCTGCATAAACGCCTCCTCCTGGAGAATTAATATAAATTGAAATATCTTTGTTAGCATCTACACTTTCTAAAAACAATAACTGAGCCTGAATAATATTTGCTACTTGGTCATTAATTCCTGTTCCTAAAAAGATAATTCTATCCATCATTAAACGAGAAAAAACATCCATTTGCGTAATGTTCATCTGGCGTTCTTCCATAATATATGGCGTTACACTACTTGTAATCTTACCGTAATAGTTGCTGTTAATTCCGTGATGTTTTGTTGCGTATTTTTCGAACTCTTTTCCGTAATCCATTTTCGTGATGCTGTTTTAAGTTTAATACTGTAAATATAAGAACTATTTCTTACTATTTTGTTTGAGTTTGTCGCTAAAAAAACCTGAATCTAACAACTCAGGTTTTTTTATCTTTTATTATTTAAAAACCTCTCGACTGAGCTTGAGGTGACATTAAAAAACAATGTCTTATTTATATACTTCTTTAATAAAGTCTTCGTAAGAAAGCTCTTTCGATTTAAAATTCATGTTCTCTTTATAAAAAGTTAATAATTTATTACTAATTAATTGAGATTGTAATTTTTGAGCTTCTTCTTGATTTTGTAAAATTCTACCAGCAATATCATCCAATTCTTTTTCTTCTGGATTCATGTTACCAAATTGAGCCATTTGCGTGCGGATAAATCCTTTTGCATAGTCTACCAATTCTGCATAATCGATTTTGATGTCATTATCTTTCATCACTTTTCCTTCGATTAATTGATAACGTAAACCTTTTTCTGATTTATCATATTCTGCAGTAGCTTCTTCTTCTGTTAAAGGTTTTTCACCTGCTGTTCTTAACCATTTTTTTAAGAATTCAGAAGGTAAATCAAACTTTGTATTTTCTACTAAATGCTCTGTTACGGCGTTTAATAATTGTTGATCTCCTTGTTGTTGAAATTGCTTTTCTGCGTCTTCTTTAATTTTTTCTCTTAATTCAGTTACAGAAGTTACACTTCCGTCTGCAAATAATTTATCAAACAACTCTTGGTCTAACTCTGCTGGTTCTGTTTTTGTAATTTCTTCTATCGTTAAAGTTACAGTTACATCTAAATCATGAATTACATCATGCTCTACACCTAAAATGTGTTGTAATTTATGATCGTCTTCAAATAACTTTTTAGTTTCTAACTCAATTACGTCACCAACCTTAGCGCCAATTACTTTCTTTTCGTTCTTCTTTCCTTTAAGATCGTTTACTAAAAAAGTAGATTTTTTGTTAATTCCGTTTTCTTCATTAACAAAAGTTCCTGTAACATTAGATTGTTCTGTAGCTTCATCTATAGCAGTTACTTTACCGTAACGTATTTGAATGTTCTTAACTTCTTCGTCAAGTAATTCATCTGTTGCTATAATATTATATTGTGTTACTTTGTCTTTAGATTTTAAATCTACATCAAAAACAGGTGCTAAACCTAATTCAAATTCAAAAGAAAAAACATCAGCATCCCAATTAAAATCTTCAGTCATTCTAGGTAAAGGATTACCTAACATTTCTAATTTTTCTTCTGCTATAAATTTATTTAAAGATTCTTGTAAAAGCTTATTTACTTCATCTATCATAATAGATTTACCGTACTGCTTTTTAATCATCCCCATTGGTACATGTCCTTTTCTAAAACCAGGAACATCTGCCTTTTTACGATAATCTTCTAATAAACCTGTTACTTTTGCTTGATAATCATCAGCAACAATATCTACTTTTACAACTGCGTTTAACG
This sequence comes from Polaribacter staleyi, assembly GCF_038024045.1. Taxonomy (NCBI): domain Bacteria; kingdom Pseudomonadati; phylum Bacteroidota; class Flavobacteriia; order Flavobacteriales; family Flavobacteriaceae; genus Polaribacter; species Polaribacter staleyi. Next base: position 1,753,280 of record NZ_CP150665.1, read on the forward strand.
CATCAATGTTTTCTTTTGTAATATTCATTTCTTGTCTTTTATCTTAAAAAAATCGAGTGCAAAATTAATCATTTTAATTGATTGCACAAATGTTAAATACTTCTATTTCAGTAATGTTATTTAGTTTTCTATTGATCTACGATCCTCTTTTAGTAATGAAAATAATGCTGATCTAAAAATAGATAGCAAAATACTGAATAATAAAGCAGTAAAGAATCCTGATACCGCAAAACCATCTACTAATTTATCTGCCAATAAAATTATACAAGCATTAATTACAAACAAGAATAAACCTAAAGTAACAATGGTTGCTGGTAACGTAAAAAAGACTAAAAGCGGACGCACAAACATATTTAATAACGAAATTACAATTGCTACAATAATTGCAGATGTATAGCCTGCTACAGAGATGCCTGGTAAAATATTAGCCAAAACAATAACTGCTACAGCGGTTAATAAAATTTTTAAAAATGTTTTCATACTCTTTTAATTTACAACATTAAATGCGAAAACTATACCAAAGGAAAAAGTCTGCATTTTTGTCATGCTTTGTAAATAATTGGTTTGTTTTTAAACTTAAAACAGATACCTTAGCTACACGTATTAAATTAAATTTATCAACTAAACAGTTAAAAAAATGAACACAAACGATCCTTTAAAAAATCAGATATTTGAAATTATTGAAAATCAAATTAGAGAGAACAATCCAAAAGAAGCAAGCATAACTTATAAGAGGTTAATGGATCTAGGTTACAATAAAACAGAGTCGAAACAATTTATGAGCCAATGTATGGCTATAGAATTATTAGATGTTTTAGAGCGTAAAAAACCGTTTAACGAAGTTCGATATATTAACAACTTAAAAGCATTGCCTAAGGAGCCTTTTTAATAAAAAACCTAATTCAAAAAGCTTTACTAGCCAGTAAACATAATTTATTTCTATTAGTTTTACTTAAACTCTAAGTTTATCACATCACCTTATAAAAGATCAAAACACCTATTCTTTCTTCGGATGAATGCAATACTTAAAACCAACAAGATTACCTTCAAATACAAGTGATAATTAAACGTTTTTAACAACTTAATTATCACAATTTCAGCTACATCTAAAAATGTAAAAATAACCACTTCTCTTTATTAGACCCTATATAATTTGACTGTGGCATATGATTTTTGTACCTTTGCGTACTTCTAAGCAAGGATACAAAAACTGAATAATTTTAGAATATTCAATTTTTAGTAAGAGGTTTTTAGAAATCAGTCTAAAAACTTACACCTTCTTTTTTTAGTTAAACAAACAGTTCGTTTAACACCTTTTTACATAGCTTTTTCGGCTTTTCATTATTTATCGTTTTAGATAAATTAAATCAATACATATAATGATTATCAAAACTTTTGACTCCTTTACAAGGATGTCATACTTAAATATCAATAAAATTTTAAAATTTTTACACGAACATTTAGAAGGTTGTAAAAATGAAAAAAGCGCTATTCGTAAATCTCTTTTATATGCTGCAAAAGAAACTTCTAGTCTAGGTGGTTATGCTTTTATTATAGAAGAAAAAGACAAAATAATTGGCGCAATTATTATCAATAAAACAGGCATGAATGAGTATCAAGCAGAAAACTTGATTACCTATCTCGCTGTTCACAGAGATTTTAGAAAACAAAAAATTGCAACAAAATTAATAAAAAAAGCTACCAATTATTGCAACGGTAACTTATCGCTAAACATACATAAGAATCATAATGCCATTGAATTGTTTGAGAAAAACGGATTTGAATCAAAAAAAATTCAAATGACATTGCACAAATAGTTTACAAAATAAAAAGCTAAAAATAGTAATACTTAAAATAAACAAAATGAAAATATTAGTAATTGGAGCAGGTAATATGGGCTTAACATATGCCCAGGGAATGTCTAAATCTAGATTGTTAAAGAAAAAAAACATCATGGTTTTAGACAAATCTGCAGAAAAGCTAGAAGAATTAAACAAAATATCTCACTTTGACGCCTTTAAGGAACTAGAAGACTGTGTACCCAAAGCAGACATTATCTTTATTGCAGTAAAACCATATCATGCAGAAAATCTATTTAAAGCACTAAAACCATTTACAAAACCTGGGCAAGTTATTGTATCTATTATGGCGGGTGTTAATATAGAAAACATTAAAAAATATTCTGGCCTAAACAAAATAGTAAGAGCAATGCCAAACCTACCCGCTCAAATTGGTAAAGGCTTAACCTCTTATGTAACTTCTGCAGAAGTCTCTAGAATAGAAAAATTAACCGTAGAAAGTCTATTAGATACCACTGGTAAATCTATGGAAGTTACCAGCGAAAAATTGATTGACGCCTCAACAGGAATTTCTGGTAGTGGGCCTGCTTATGTATTTTACTTTATGCAAAGTATGATGGAAGCCGCCTTAAAAATGGGGTTTTCTAAAAATGATTCTTCTGTATTGGTCAGTCAGACTTTTACAGGCGCTATAGAATTATTTAACCAATCTAATTTATCGCCAAATTCTTGGATGGAAAAAGTAGCTTCTAAAGGCGGTACAACACGTGCTGCGTTAGATTCTATGGAAGATAATAATGTAAACGAATTAATTAAAGACGCCGCTTTTGCCGCTTTTAATAGAGCTGTAGAAATGGGTAAAGAACATTAAAATGTACAAAGAAAGAATAGTAATTAAAGTAGGAACCAACGTAATGACAAATAGGGATAACAGAATTGTTCGACCTGTTTTAAGACGTTTAGTAAAACAGGTTGCAGAATTATATGAACGTGGAATTATTTGTGTTTTAGTTTCTTCTGGATCTGTAATTGCTGGTAAAGAGGTTTTAGGGGAATCTAATATTGAAAACGAGACACAAAGAAGACAAGTGTATTCTGCTATTGGGCAACCAAGAATGATGCGTCATTATTACAATATTTTTAATGATTATGGAATGAAATGTGCACAAGTTTTACCAACAAAGAGAGATTTTACTCCGGGTGTACACAGACAAAACATGATTAATTGTTGTGAAGGTTTATTGGCCGAAGGAGTAATCCCCATTGCCAATGAAGATGACGCAGTCTCTGTTACCATGTCTATGTTTTCTGACAATGATGAGTTAGCGAGTTTAATTGCTCAGTTAATAAATGCTGATAAATTAATTATTCTAACAGATATTGACGGACTCTACACAGGACATCCAGAAGCAGAAAGTAGTAATTTAATTACCAATGTAAATCCAGATGAAGATTTAGATAGATATATAAAAGACAGTAATAAGAAACCCGGTGAAGGAAGAGGCGGAATGGGCTCTAAATTAGATTATGCACAAGAAGCAGCCTCTAACAACATACCTACTTATATAGCAAATGGAAAAAGGGATAACACGATTATTGATATTATTGACGGAAAGTCTGTCGGTACAAAAGTGGCACTTTAAAACCTATAAGATGAAATTATTACATACAACCATTAAAAATAACGTATTAACAAGCATGACCAGAATTCTTGATGAAAATCGAGAAGCTTTGTTAAAAGCCAATAAAAGAGATTTAGACGCTTTTAACAAAGAAGATCAAGCAATGTTTGAACGTTTGATTTTAAACGATCAAAAAATTGATGGAATGATAAAAGCCATCAATGAAGTAAAAGCGCAAGAAGACCCAGTAAATCAAATTATTAGTCATAAAACCTTAGAAAACGGATTAAAAGTTACTAATAAAACGGCTCCGTTTGGCACCATTATGATTATTTACGAATCTAGACCCGATGTTACCGTAGAAGCTGCCGTTTTAGCTTTTAAATCTAATAATAGAATTTTACTAAAAGGTGGTAAAGAAGCCATACATAGTAACAAGTTCTTAGTAGCTCTTTGGCACAAGGCATTAACCGAAAATAAGCTAAGTGAAGATTATATAAAGTTCTTACAAATGGACAGAACAGAAACACAAGCGTTTTTAAAAAACCCAACAGAACAATTAGATTTAATTGTACCTAGAGGTGGCGAACGCTTAATTAGTTTTGTAAAAGAACATGCAACTTGTGCAGTTTTAATTAGCGGCAGAGGAAATAACTTTATATATATTGATAAAAGTGCAGAATGGAACAAAACTTTAGCCGTTATTATTAATGCAAAAACAGCTAAAATCTCTGCATGCAATGCTTTAGATAAAATTCTCATCAACAAAAACATAGAAGATTACACTAAAAAATTAAAAGAGTTGGAAGCTGTTTTAAAAGAAAAAAATGTAACTATTTTGGTTGATAAAAGCGTAAAAGAAATATTAAAAGACGAAGCTATTATTTCTGAAGAGAGTGTTTGGAAAGAAGAATTTTTAGCTTTAAAATGCTGTATTGGTGCTGTAGAAAATTTAGACGAAGCTACCGAAAAGATTAATAAATATTCCGGAGGACATTCTGCAGCCATAATGACCACAAATGATGAAAGTGCAGAAAGTTTTATGGAACAAGTAGATTGTGCTGCTGTGTATAAAAATTCATCTACAAGGTTTACAGATGGAGGTCAGTTAGGTGTTGGCGCAGAATTAGCTATTAGTACAGACAAGTTGCATCACAGAGGTCCGTTAGGGTTAAAAAAATTAGTGACCAATAAATATTATATTATTGGAGATGGTAACGTACGTGTATAAGATATTTTATGAACTATGTTCACTTTTGATTTCCCTATTTAATAAAAGGGAAATCAGAAGTTTATAAAAATAATTAGAAAACTTATTTATATAAACAAGCTCGCGTTAGGGATTGCAGTGAAAAGCCCACAGGGAGGAACGACCGAGGACTTGTAACGTAAAGCCCGACCCTTTTTGGGGAACGCCCAAATAAAAATTAGTTTTATTACTTGTTCTGCATTTCTGTAGCCTTGCGCTCTAACTCTGCCTGAAATTCTTCCATAACAGGTTTTACAGTGCTATCTGGTATGTCGGCCACTTTAATATACATTAGGCCATCTACTGCGTTATTAAATTTAGGGTCTACATTAAAGGCCACCAAGCGTGCATTTTGTTTTACGTATTTTTTAATTAACACCGGAATTCTTAATGCTCCTGGTTCTATTTCGTCGATAATTTTATCGAACTTTTGCATGTCTGCTTTTGTAGAATCGAACACAAAATCTTTATCGGCATCTTTTAATTTTACCTTAAATTCTTTCTTCGGATAAATATATTGGGCAATATATGGGTCGTAATAATGAGATTTCATAAACTCTATCATTAACGATTTAGAAAAATCTGAAAACTGGTTACTAATAGATACACCACCCATTAAAAATTTATATTCTGGATAACGCAATGTAACATGTACAATTCCTTTCCATAATAAAAATAATGGCATTGGTTTCTGTTGATATTCGCCTATAATAAATGCACGCCCCATTTCTATGGTGTTTTCCATCATCTGAAAAAGCTCTGGTTCTATTCTAAACAAGGTTTGAATATAGAAACCATTAATACCAAATTTCTTATAAATATCTTTACCAAGACCCATTCTATAAGCACCAGCTAAACATTTTGCTTCTCGGTCCCATAATAATAAATGGTGATAATATTTATCGAATTTATCTAAATCTATTGCTTTATTTGTTCCTTCGCCTACATCTCTAAAAGTAATTTCTCTTAACCTACCAATTTCATGTAATAAATTAGGAATTTCTTTTGCACTTGCAAAAAACACTTCGTAGTTTTTACTTTCTAACAGCCTACCATCTCCTTCTCTTAAAGCAGCTACTTCTTTTACAAATAGATCTGTACTTTTTTGGGGTGTAATTTTTTTAGCTGATTTTTTTATTTTGATGTTTTGCGTAGAAATTAATTTACTGGCTTTCTCAAAAGGATTTGCCAACATGTAGGTTTTCTTTCTTAAAAACTCAGAGTAAGCAGAAATATCTTTATACTCTTCTTGGTCTTTTACAGAAATTGGTTTTCCTATTCTTACTTTAATAACTCTACCTCCTTGCGAGATAACTTCTGATGGTAATTTTGCGGTTCTTAACGTGTCTGATATTTTTGACAAAAAGTAAAAAAGACGGCTATTTTTTGCGTGAAAGTAAATAGGAATTACAGGTACATTTGCATTTTTAATAAATTTTACAGCGCCTTCCTCCCAAGGTTTGTCTACATTTAACTTTCCGTCTTTATAGGTAGAAACTTCTCCTGCAGGAAAAATACCTAAAGGATTTCCTTCTCTTAAATGTAACAATGCACTTTTAATTCCCGAAACACTAGACTTTACATCTTTTCTATTTTCAAAAGGGTTTACAGGCATTACATAAGGCTTTAAAGGCGCTACTCTATGCAATAAAAAGTTGGCTATTATTTTATAGTCATCTCTTTTTTCTATCAGTAATTTTAACAGTAAAACACCGTCTATACCACCCAAAGGGTGATTAGAGACGGTAATAAAAGGTCCTTCTTTAGGAATTCTTTTTAAATCTTCTTCAGGAATTTCAAAATTGATATTGCAATCATCTAAAATACCGTTTAAAAAATCTAAATCAGTCTTATTTTTGTTTTTTTCGTATATTCTATTGATCGCAGAGATGCGGAGTATTCTTAACAGAATCCACCCAATAAAAGTTCCCAAAAACCCAAGTTTATGTAAACCAATTACTTGTGCAATTTCTTTAGATGTTACTAATGCCATAAATTATAATTAGACGGAACTGCAAACATACTAAAAAAGAATTATTACATTATTAATTTGCAGCTAAAACAATTTGAATTGTTTCCTTATTCACTTGCGTCAATAAAGATACTCCTTTTTCTTCAATACTTGTAATTGCTTTATCATCAAAATGACGAACCGTAAATAAATCTACTCCTTTTTGAACATCAATTTTAAACTGAGTTTTTAACTCTTCATAAAAAGCATCGAACTTATTAAACTTATTATCGATACAAACAGAAAAACTAATAGCCGAATTCTGAATTAAGTTTACTTTTAATTGATATTCGTGTAATTTTTTAAAAATATAACTAATATTATCTTCTACCATAAAAGAGAAATCTACCGCAGAAATAGATACTAAAATTTGATCTTTCTTTACAATAAAACACGGTATATATGGTACTAACCTAGTTCCTTTAGAAACTCTTGTTCCTTTTTCTTTTGGGTTGATAAAAGATCGAACCAACAACGGAATGTCTTTTCTTTCTAAGGGTTGTAAAGTTTTAGGATGAATTACAGAGGCTCCGTAAAATGCCATCTCTATTGCTTCTTCATAAGAAATCTGTTCTAATAAAGTAGTATCTGTAAATACTCTTGGATCTGCATTTAAAACACCCGGAACGTCTTTCCAAATAGTTACATTTTCTGCATCTAAACAGTAGGCAAAAATACCTGCGGTATAGTCAGACCCTTCCCTACCCAAAGTGGTGGTATTCTCTGTATCATTGGCAGCAATAAAACCTTGTGTAATATTTAATTTAGAGGCATCTAATTTATTACTAATAATACCTTGGGTTAAATCCCAATCTACTTTAGCATCTCTATAATTACTATCTGTTTTTATGTAATTTCTAACATCAAACCAGTTATTTTCTACACCAATTTTTGTTAAATAAGCACTTACTATTTTGGTTGATAAAAGCTCTCCAAAACAAATAATTTGATCATATACATAATTATATCTTTGTGAAGTATTTCTTGCTAAAAACCAACTTAACTCCCCTAAAAGGATATCTATTTCTTTATAAATTTCATCATTTTTATCAAATAATTCATTCATTAAGTTTTTATGAAAATCTTCTATAACACCTAAGTTTTCAGATAATTTATCCGTCTTATTATAATATGCGTCTATAACCTCTTCAAAAGCATTGGTTATTTTACCCATTGCAGAAATTACAACTAATGTACTTTCTGTTCCTTCGCTTTGTAAAATTTCAGTTACATTTTTTACACTAGCTGCATCTTTTACTGACGCTCCACCAAATTTAAAAATTTTCATTTTAATTATTTTGAATAAATTTTGATAAGTTTTCTTTGTTCATTTGTACCACAGACCAATCATTTAAGTAAGTGGCTCCTGTACTTTTATAAAATTCTACTGCATTGGTATTCCAATCGATAACCTCCCAAGCAACTCTATTAAAATTATTGTCGTACGCATATTTTAAAACAGCAGTATATAATGCTTTACCTGCCCCTATTTTCTGCTTACTTTTTGTAACTATTAAATCTTCTAAATGAATAGATCTACCTTTCCATGTAGAATAACGTTCATAAAACAAAGCAATACCAATAATTTTATTTTCTTGTTCTGCAACAAAAATTTTAAACTTAGGATTCTCAGAAAAACCATCTTTTTTTAAATCTTCTACAGTAATTTCTACGGCATCTGGTTCTTTTTCAAAAACGGCTAACTCTGTAATTAAACCAAGTACAGACTCCATATCATTTTCTACTCCAAGTCTTATAATAAAATCCATTTTTTACAAATTTTAATCAAAGATAGTTTTTTTCATACCCGTCAAAAATATTTAAATATTTTACACAACTTTTTTTGATTTGTTTAAAAATTTCAAATAAAAATGGGGTATTATCTAAAAACAGATATAAAAGAGCAGATATTTGTTAAAAAAAATAGATATTTGTTAAAAAATAACATTATTAGCAACATGGCAGTAAAAAAACAAACTTTAGGTGAATTTATTATTGAGAATCAACATGCTTTTAAATATAGCTCTGGAGAGCTTTCAAGTCTTTTAAATTCAATTAGATTAGCAGCAAAAGTGGTAAACCACGAAGTAAACAAAGCTGGTTTAGTAGATATTATTGGTGCAGCTGGAGATACAAATATTCAAGGTGAAGATCAACAAAAATTAGATGTGTATGCTAATGATAAGTTTATTCAGACGCTAACTAGAAGAAACATCGTTTGTGGAATTGCCAGTGAAGAAGAAGATAGTTTTATTTCGATTAACAGTATCGATGAAAACCACCAAAACAAATATGTAGTTTTAATTGACCCTTTAGATGGTTCGTCTAATATTGACGTAAATGTTTCTGTAGGAACCATTTTTTCTATTTATAGACGTGTTACACCAACAGGTACTCCGGTTCAATTAGAAGATTTTTTACAAAAAGGTAGTGCTCAAGTGGCTGCAGGTTACGTTGTTTACGGAACCTCTACAATGCTTGTTTATACAACCGGAAATGGTGTTAATGGTTTTACATTAAACCCAGCAATTGGTTCGTTTTATTTATCACACCCAAACATGCAGTTTCCAGAAGACGGAACCATGTATTCTGTAAATGAAGGAAATTATTTAGATTTTCCTTTAGGTGTAAAAAAATACATAAAATACTGTCAGGAAGAAGAAGGAGACAGACCTTATACGAGTAGATATATTGGTTCTTTAGTTTCTGATTTTCATAGAAATATGATTAAAGGAGGAATTTACATGTACCCAAAAGGTTCTAGAAACCCAAATGGTAAATTACGTTTATTGTATGAATGTAACCCAATGGCGTTTATAGCAGAACAAGCAAACGGTAAATCTTCTGACGGTTATACAAGAACTATGGATGTAGAACCTACGGAGTTACATCAAAGAGTCCCTTTTATTTGTGGAAGCAAAAACATGGTAAACCAACTAGAAGAGTTTATGCAGATTCACGGAGAATAAATCTTCTTTATACTGTAATAAATTATCACACCGTAATCTTCTTGTAAAACTATATTTTTATAGTTAATTTTACGGTTCAATATAATATACTAACTTTTAAAAATATAAAAAAAATGGCTTTTCAATTACCAGAATTAGGATATGCTTACGATGCATTAGAACCTAATATCGATGCAAGAACTATGGAAATTCACCATACAAAACATCATCAAGGATATACAAACAACTTAAACAACGCAATTGCAGGTACAGATTTAGAAGGAAAATCTATTGAAGATATTCTTGCTAATTTAGATATGAGCAATGGAGCTGTTAGAAATAATGGTGGTGGTTTTTACAATCATTCATTATTCTGGACAGTTTTAAACCCAAATGATAGAGGATATTTATCTGGTGAATTAAAAGATGCTATAGAAGCGGCTTTTGGTACTAAAGATGATTTTATTGCCGCTTTTTCTAAAGCAGCAGCTACTCAATTTGGTTCTGGTTGGGCTTGGTTATGTGTTTTACCTGGAGGTAAAGTAGAAGTTTGTTCTACTCCAAACCAAGACAATCCATTAATGCCAGGTGTAACTTGTGAAGGAACTCCTATTTTAGGGTTAGATGTTTGGGAACATGCTTACTACTTAAACTACCAAAACAGAAGACCAGATTATATTAATGCATTTTTTAATGTAATTAACTGGAACGAAGTTGAAAAACGTTACGCAGCAGCAAAATAAGCAACACAGTTGCTTTAAGTACTCATTAAATCTTAACAGATAAAGTGAGTTTACTTAAATTCTATAAAGTAAAAAGCATCCTAAATTTAGGATGCTTTTTTTATACGTATAAACTTATTCCTTTAAAAAGTAAACTTGCCTGATGCTAAGTTTTTAGCTTCCGCAGAAACACTTCCGTTTAAAGAATCTCCAACTCTTATTAGAACCGTTGCAATACCTGCTTCTGCTTTTATTACATCCGGATTCATAATTTCTATATCACCAGCAACAGTTACATTTATTTCTTCAGAATACTCTGGGTTTATAGTTCCGTTTTCATCTACTGCGGCTATGTAACAAAAAATCACATCATTTACACCTGTTGTTGGTTTCTTACCACTTTCATCAATCCAAACTTTTAATTTTGTTGGTTTATTAGGTGTTTTTACAACCGTTTCAGCAACTTGTTTTCCGTCGATAAAACCAACTGCTTTTAGTGTTCCTGCTTCAAAAGAAGGAATTTTAAACGTAAAAGGAGGATGTTTTAATTTGTTAGAGTTTTTATCTGTATCTGGTTTTTGATTTCCAATTAATTGATCATTCAAAAATAATTGAACCTCATCTGCATTAGAGAATACCTTTATATCTAATGGAGATTTTTCATTCCAATAACTTGCAATTTCTAATACATTTCCAGCACTAACATCTCTTTGACTTTGGTAAAAATAATATCCAAATTTTGGCAATCTAAAAATATCCATTATTCCAGAAGACTCAATATCTGGGTGATATCCCCTATTATAATCATACATTACCCAGTAACTATCTGAATACGCAACTGTATTTAAATTGTCATTATGAGATTCTTGTAAATTAAACGCTTGGTTTAATAATCTTTCTTCTCCATTAGCTCTTAATTGTCTACTACTTAACTCTGCACGTAAATCATTTGGTAAGTTATCTTGATTTAAACCTCCGTTTTTAGAATGATACTCCCAATCTCCATATTCAGAAACAGAATACGGTTTTGTTCCATCATTATCATGTGGATGTAAAATTCTATGCTGACGTGCTTGCAGATAAATATCATACACATCATTCATCCAACCACAAGAATATACATTCTTACCAGGATATTCTGCGTGTACAATTCTATTTAATTCTTCCATAAAAAAGATTGGCATTTTTGTTTCATTTAAAGAAACTTCCCAAGCTAAAACAGACGGTCTGTTTCTATCTCTTCTAATTAATTCTGTTGCAGAACGGTAACAATAAGCTCTAAAAGCATCTGTATCGTTATAAAATTGCCATCCCATAATGGCATCAATCACTACAATACCTAACTCATCACATGCATCTAAAAACGCTGGAGATTGAGGGTAATGTGACAACCTGATATAATTAAAACCTGCATCTTTTATCTTTTTAGCATCTCTAAATTGCGCATTATCAGACAAATCATACCCTATAAAAGGGTAGTCTTGATGACGGTTTACACCTCTTAAAAATGTTTTTTCTCCATTAACATATAATTGATGTTCCTTATCAAAAGTAAATTCTCTAATTCCGAAACGAGTCGTTTTAGCATCTACTTCATTTTCTCCAATAAAAACCTTCGTTTCTAAATGGTATAAATTAGGATGTTTTGGAGACCACAAATTAGCCTCATTTAAAGAGAATAATTCTTTAACATCAATAGTACTTTGTGCAGCTAGTTTTTTTGTTGATGATTGCTCTTTAATAAGTTTTCCATCATAAAAAACACTTTGTAACACTTTAATCTCTTTATCGGTTTTTTCTTCATTAACAATATTGGCTTTTACAGCCACTTCAGAAACAGCTTTAGAAACTTTTGGATAGGTAATAAAAATACCTCCACCAGCTACTTCTTTTGCTAAAACTGCATCAGAAATATATACTTTATTAGAAATATGCAACCAAGCATTTCTGTACAAACCACCATACATATTAAAGTCTAATCTCTTTAATGGTTTAGGACCCGTAATTTTATTATCTGTATTATCAAGTCGAATAGCCACAACATTATTTCCTTTATTTACATATTTAGAAATATCTACTTTTACAGGTAAATATCCTCCATGATGTTCTGAAACTAACATGCCATTAATCCAAATTTTAGAAAAATTCATGGCTGCTTCTAATTCCAAAAACACCTTTTTTGGTGATGGATTTACAGCAACCTCAAAACTTTTTCTGTACCACGCAACTCCTTGCCATTGATCATTTACCGTTTGAGGCTCTATATTTGTGGTGTGAGGCAATCGCACAGACTCCCAAGACGAAGTGTCAAAAACAGTTTTACTAAAAGCTTCATCAGAAGATGCTGTTTCTTTCAGTTTTGTAAACTTCCATCCGTTATTAAAATTTATTTTTGCTTCGTAGGCTTCTTCTTTACAAGAAGTTAAACTAAAGGTTATTAAAAGTAAAAAGAAATACTTTATTAAAATTTTAAAATTTATTTTCATGAGTTTTTGGGTTTTAAATTTTGATTAATGATGGTAGACTGATTGCTGCCAAATTATTTACCTTTCATATATTTTTTATATTCACTACTATATTTTTTGTATCCAACCTCTACACCTGCTTTCATTTGTTGATATGCTTTAGTATGTTCTTTTTGAAACCATTTTACAAAAGGCTGACCAGGAACTGCAACCGGATGATATGTATTGCTAACAGGAGTCATTTCTTTATCAAACTCCAATGTTTTGGCACGTAATTTTTCTAAAACATCTTTGTACTTTTCATTGGTAGCTAAATTATGTAGTTCGTTTGGATCTTCTTTTAAGTTGTACAATTCCTCTTTTGGTTTTGTAGGTTCAAAAAATGGCTTTTGCTGCTCATTTAACTTCCCTTCTTTATACAACCTTCTCATGACTTGTACCGCAGGTCTATAAAATTCTAAATATGCTTGCTGTGCATCATAAGGAATTTCTGGTTTATCATTTCTAATATACGCCCAATCTCCTGAAGTTACAGCTCTTGATTTTTCTTCAATTTCATCCCATAAATCTCTTGCTCCATACGCAAATTCTCTATTAAAATTTTTATTGAAAATTGGTTTTCCTGTCATATATTCTGGCACTTCAATTCCTGCAAAATCTATAATAGAAGCCGTAATATCTGTGGCACTTACTACATCTTTTCTTACCTCACCGCCCTTAAATTGTTTCGGATAATAGATAATAAACGGAATTCTTAATCCTGTATCTTGTAAATATCCTTTTCCTCTAATATTACAACGACCATTATCACCTATAAAAATAACAACAGTATTATCTGCCATCCCTTTATCTTCCAATTCTTTAAAAATCATTCCAACTTCATTGTCCATATATTCAATTTGGTCTAAATACTTAGCCCAATCTAAACGGATTGCTGCATCATCCGCCATATATGGTGGCAAGGTTACCGTTTTAGGATCTACAGGATGTGCTGATTTTTCTCTTACTTCGTTCCACCAATCTCCTCTATGTGTAACTACTAATTGAATCTGCGCAAAAAAAGGTTCGTCTTCTTTTGTAAACGTATCGTATTTATCAAACAACCCAAACTCGGTTTTTCCATCCCAATTTCCAATTGGTTTACTTTTAAAATTCACATCCGTTTTTCTACCTTTTTTCATTACAGCATGGTTTCCTAAAATGGTGGTATAACCTGCATCTCTTAATAATTTTGTAAAGGGTTTAAATTGTGTATCTAAAGGAACATCTCTATTACTTCTATGATTGTGTGAGTTTGTTTTAACCTGATGCGTACCAATCATCATAGCAGATCTACTGGGAGAACAAATTGGGTTGGTTACAAAAGCATTGTTAAAACGGATTCCTTGAGAAGCCATTTTATTTAAATTAGGTGTTTTTACATCTGGCATTCCATAAACTTCCAAATCGGTACTCATGTCTTCTGCCATGATCCAAATAATATTTGGTCGTTCTTTTTTGACTTCAATTTTAGCCACTTTTTCAGGTGCCTTTTTACAAGATAATAAGGTAAGTATGATACCCAAACTAAAAGCGATATATTTTACTAATTTCATAGTATATTATTTAATGTGATTTTTTTATGTTTTAAAATTATTTAAAAACACCTCCCGAATACGGAAAATGTATGTTTTTTACGCTTTCTCTTTTTAATATTTCATCCGCCTTTTTAACCAATTCTGGGTGTTGTTTAGAAACATCATTTTGTTCATATAAATCTACAGATAAATCATACAATTCTGTGTGATAATTATCTTTCATTCTAACCGCTTTCCAATTTCCAAAACGGGTTGCTTGTTTAAATCCTTTTACACTTCTTCCTTCCTGAATTTCGAAATACAGAAAATCATGTTTTTGTTGATTTCCTTTACTCAATAACTCTGGTAAAAATGAAATTCCGTCTGTTTTATTAGCCGATTCTGTACCTGCTACTTCCGCCAACGTTGGCATTACATCATAAAAAGTAGCTGGATGATTTGTTGTGGTTCCTTCCGCTATTTTATTTTTCCAGTAACTAATCATTGGTACTCTTACACCACCTTCATACACATCTCTTTTAAATCCTTTTAAATCTCCAGAACTATTAAAAAATTGATAACTATGATGATTTTCATTTGTTGGGCCATTATCACTTGTAAAAACAATTAAGGTGTTTTCTAATTCACCAGAAGCTTTTAGTTTCTGAAACAACCTTTTAATTTGAGCATCTAACATGGTAATTCTTGCCGCATGTCTTCTTTCTATTTCTGGCCATTCTTCTATTCTGTCTGCATATAAATCTGTATGACTTAAGAAAAATTCGTGTGCATGTGGTGTTCTATAAGACATGTATAGAAAAAACGGTTTGTCATTAGATTTAGTATCTAAATAATCTAATGCAAAATTGGTTCTAAATTCATCTAAACACTTGTGTTTATTGTAATTGTAAAAAACAGAATCTTGATTGTTATTTACCCAATGTACACGCTCATCAATTTCTTTACCGTTTACGTCTTTTCCCCATTGTTCTTGCACTGCATAATCAAAACCACGTCCCTTTGCCCAAGTAGAAGTGTCTTCTGGTACACCTAAATGCCATTTACCAATCATGGCTGTTTGGTAACCTGCACCTTGCAACATTTCTCCGATTGTTTTTTCTGATTTTTTTAAAGCTACTCTATCCCATTTTCCGTTAACATCTCCTTTATTTCCTCGAATATTAACATGACCTGTATGTAAACCAGTCATTAAAACGGCTCTAGATGGGGAACAAACTGAAGTACCCGCATAAAAATCTGTAAAACGTTTTCCTACAGAAGCTAAAGAATCTAAAAAAGGAGTTCTAATTTCTTTTTGACCGAAAGAACCTAATTCTCCATAGCCCATATCATCCGCTAAAAGAAAAACAATATTTGGTTTTTTTCCTTTGTAAATTTCTTTGTGAACAATCGCTTTATTTTCACTTGCTGATTTATTACAGCTTGTAAATGCAAGTAAACTTAAAAGTACTAG
This sequence comes from Polaribacter staleyi, assembly GCF_038024045.1. Classification (NCBI taxonomy): domain Bacteria; kingdom Pseudomonadati; phylum Bacteroidota; class Flavobacteriia; order Flavobacteriales; family Flavobacteriaceae; genus Polaribacter; species Polaribacter staleyi. Next base: position 1,769,126 of record NZ_CP150665.1, read on the forward strand.
TAGAATGCCATTTGATAATTTCATAAACCTGTTTTTATATGTTGAAGTAATCTCTTTTAATTTTAAGTAAAATTGAATAAAAAGACCGTAACATATGTTTTTACAGATGCAGAAAATGTATTTATGAGTAAATTAAAGTGAAGTAAACTAACTTTTTCGCTTCTTAGGCTTTTTGTTACCTGTATTCAGTTTATAGGTGTAACTTAAAACCACATAGCGTCCTAAACTTTGTAAGTTTGTTTCTTCAAAATAATTTAAAGTACTTCTTCTATAAACATCAACGTTTTTATCTAACAAATCTATAAACACCAATTTAACAATGCTGTTATTTTGGGATAACGAATAAGACATGGCTGCATTCCAAATAGGAATTTCTTGTCTTATTAAAAACTTATTATCTGTATATACTAGATAATCAAATTGAGTATTGAAATTTAATCGCTTAGAAATATCAAAATCTACCATTCCAAAATACTTTTGAGTAGTAAACTTTCTATCTAAATTATTTTCAATAGAAAAACTAGTGTTATTTATAATGTAGGTTGCCCCAGCTTTTAAATCTACTTTCCGCTTACTATTATTCTGAATTAATAAACTGGTTAAATAATCTTTAGAAGCAACATTGTTTAGTTCGAAATCTACAATTGAATTTGCAGCATTGTAAGAAAACCTGTTTTTTAAACTAAATCGTACTCCCCAACTATTCACTTTTTTGGTAATATTTGTCAACGCATTAAAACGCGTTTTAGTTCCGCTATTTTGATAACTTATAGTTCTAATAAAATCATCATCTACGGTTACATTTCTAATAATAGCATCTGCAGCATTAGAATATTGCAACTTACCATTAAAACTTACGGATGAGTTAAAATCATACACATTGGCCATCAATAAAAAGGAATTTATTTTCTCTGTTTTTAAATCTGGATTCCCTGTAGAAATTGCGTACGGATTTATATCATTATAAAAAGGATTTGTTTGATTGGCTCTTGGTGCTTTTATCTGTTTTTTATACGTAAATCTAAACTTCTGCCCTCTTTTAGGTTTGTACTGAAAAAATAAATACGGATTTAAATACTGCTCTTCTCTATTAAATTGAGACTCATCTACCTCACCAAAGCTTCTATTTAATGTTTGTAGTTCTACCCCTGTAGAAACATTTAAAGTAGCTATACTATAACTATGAGAAAACTTCGTTTTAAAACTATTCTCTAAATATTTATAATTATAGTCTATAAAATCTTCTACAATGGTATTTTTTATTGTTTTTCTATTCTGATTTGTATTTTCTGTACCCGATAAAATATCTGAAGATGCTTCTGTATTAAAATAATGATTTCCACCAAGTGGTTCCGTGTACTTAAACCTTACTGATAACTTAGCCGAATTTAAGTCTTCATCTCTAAGTATCTCTAAATTAGTTGTAGAAGGGTTTTTATCTAAGTTTCTTTCTATAAAAGTATTCTGGTTGTTATATTTCTGATAATTATTAACAATCGCATTAAAACTAGTGCTAAAGCTTCTTCCCTCTTTTGGTAATTTATGATAATAGTTTACGTTGATATTTCCGTATTTCTTTAAATTTGAGTTTGATGATTTATTGGTGTTTTTAGTGACCAAAACATCACTTGTATCAAAAAACAAACCTTCTCTAGTTAAGTCCGATTTTCTATCATCAGCATAAAAACGTCCCTTAACTCTTAAACTACTAGTTTTACTTGATTTGTTTTCATAATTAAAATTTAAATTATGATTATCAGAAGTGTTTAAATACTCGTTGTTAGACTTATAATTAAAATTATTCTTATTAGAAAAAAACACTCTTTTGGTATCTGAAACACCACTGTTTTCTGAAAGATTGTAAAAATAATCCATATTAAAAGATTCTTTTTTCTTAATTTCTCTTCCGTAATTAATCCCTGCAACACCTGTTTTTAAAAAACCACTTAAACTTTTTTGAGGCTTAGAAAAATCTCCCTCATCAGCATCATCATCTGAATCATCTGCAATACCATCTGCATTTTTTAAAAACCCTTGAATATTAGAACCGGTAATATTAATATTATTAAATTTACCAATCACAGACAATTGCGATTTAGAATTAAATTGATTGTAATTCAGGTTACTAAAATATCGGTTATCTAAACCTACACCACCAGCAACCTTACCAAAACCTCTGTTCTTTTTCGATTTTTTTAAGGTAAAATTAATAACAACTTCTTTGTTACCATCATTAACTCCCGTTAACTCTGCTTCATCACTATTTTTATCAATTACCTCAATTTTTGCAATTGCATCTGCAGAAATATTTTTTAAAACGATAGATGGATCTCCTCCAAAAAACTCTTTTCCGTCTACAAATATCTTTGTAACCGTAGTTCCTTGCGCTACAATTTTCCCTTCTTCCATTTCAATACCCGGAAGCTTGTTTAGTAAACCTTCAATATTATCATCAAAATTTACTTTAAAGGAATTTGCATTAAAACTAACTGTATCTTTTTTTATCTGAACAGGAACCACTGCAGTAATCACAACTTCATCTAACTGACCAATATCTTCTTTTAAAACAATCGTATTTAAATCAATTAGCTCTTTTTTATAAATTATTTTCTGAGAGAATGTTTTAAAACCCAACAAATCTAATTGTAAAATAATGGTATCTTTTGGTACATCATTTAATAGAAACATTCCTTTTTCATCTGTGGTTGTATAACTTAAAAAAGCATTGTCTTTAACACTTAACAGCGCTACAGAAACCATTTCTAAAGGAACGTTTGTTTCGTCTGTAATAACACCTTTTATACCTGATGATTGCCCGTAAATACTTATAGAAAAACAATACAGTAGCAATGAAAAAACTACTATTTTGACATTAATTTTGGTTGAAAACATATTTTTTAGACTACTCAAAATTGAAAAGGTTTAATTTTAAGAACATAAAGGTATTTATTATAGTTTCAGTTTAATTTTAAATACGTTCTTGGGTTCTATTTATTTTTTTATTACTGATACTACTTTTGTTTCTCCTTCCATCATCATTTTTACTAAATAAACCCCTTTTGAAAACTCTTTAAAATCTATTTTTAAAATCTTTTCTTGTGTTTTTAAGTTTAGTACTTCTTGACCTAAAACATTGTGAATACTGATATTCTCTATTATTTTATTCGCTTTAAAATTGACAAACCCTGTGGTTGGATTTGGATAGTAATTAAATACATCATCTATAACTTCTTCAACAGAAAGCGTACTTTGTTTTACCTCTAACAATAAAACAGCATCTCGTGTCATTGTAAAAGTAGCAGGTACATTTTGCCCTGTTAATAAATTTGTAATAGAACTGATTGTTTTACCATTTCTATAAGATAACTGAACTTCTGTGTCCGATTTTCCCATATTTACAATGGTCATCACTTCTGTTCCGTTTTGTTTAGAAATGGTTCTAGAGAAACAACCTTTTATATTTAGAGGATTTGTTTCTTCTAATTTTAACGCTGGTAATTCATTGTTATCAGACAATAAACTAAATGCTTTATCTTTAAAACTTGCAATTGATGCTGCGGCTATTATTGTTCCGTTACTAGTATTTAAAGAGATTGTATGGTTTACACCATATTCATTTTTCTTTAGACTTGTTGCATCTAAAATAACAGTTCCACCATTGTCTAAATACGTTTGTAGCGTATTTAATTCATCCGTTGTTACAAACTCCGTTTGATACACTAAAACTGCACTCCAATCATTATTATCTTGTTCTTCTATAATCCCTTTTGTGGCAAAGCCAATAGGAGTTCCATCAAAATACATGGCTTCATATAAATTAAAAACGTCATCTAAATGATTTGTTTTATTGATTGCAGAAGTCTTAGAATAAAAAATACGAATTGGTTTTTTTAATTTCTGAAAAGCATACATATCATCTGCATTTGCATTTAAATCTAATACGGTTGCTTCTACTTCGTTTATAATTCTTGGCTGTTTGTTGGTTATTAGAACCTGCATATCCTTTTCCTGCATTATTTCTGATAGAACCATCTGCTTCTCTTGCCCAAAACCAAGTCTGAGAAATATTCATTCCAGATACATATGCCAACCAATAAGTTGCTCTAGCATAGGCTGGTTTTAAGTACAAATCTCTAAATTTACCTGTTGATAAATAATGAGATTCTGAGTTATAAATAATTTTATTAGGACTCACAGATTTCATAAAATCATAAGACATGCTTAACTCTCGCCAATGAAAAGAATATTTTTCTTCCCAATCTTCTGTATTGCCAAACAGATAAGAATTCCAACTTTTAGCATCATTCCCAATAATTTCTGTCAGTCTGGTAAGCGCTTCTAAATCGATACCACTATCTTTTTTATTGTCTGACCACAAATGTGGCATTATTTTAATATGTGTTTTTGCTGATGGGTCATTTTCTTGAATTTTAATCTTCAAAAAAGTAAACCAATCTGTTACTCTAAACATATTAAAGGTCATCCAATCATACCAAATAGGCGTTCCTTGTAAATTTTGATGAATCGGTAATTGAATTGTAACAGTATCGAAACTTGCAAAATTGGTATTCCATAAAGCGTTTAAATCAGCAATTGAAGTATGCTTCTGAGATAACCAAGTTCTAAATTTTGCTTTTGTATACGCTGATACAGCATGTGCTTGCCAAGTATTTTCTATTGAATTCCAATGTGGTTCATTTGTTAACAAATACCCCATTTTAGAATAATTTTTACCTGCCATTAAAGGAACAGTGACGTCTAACAAAAAGCCTTGCATCTCTCTAGCACCAGGGTTATCTATATCATATTCTGTGTATAAAGTTCCGCCTGTTGTAAAATTATCATAGGTCTCTTTAGCCCATTGTGGAGGGTTTTTATGATTTAAAAAAATGCTTCCAAAAGTACCACTAGGTTTAGTTTGTAACTCGTTTAATATGTTTGATTTAATAGTACCTTGTGCATCTACAACGTAAGAAGACGTTAAATAAAAACCATCTTTATTACCATAAAATTCATTTAAGTTGGCTGTAGAAGGTCTCCAAGTATAATCTGATAAGAATACCGGTTTATTATTGTGTAAAACCTCATTATCACGGACAGAAATATTGGTCCAATCTATTCTTGGTGATGGTTTACGAATGATGCTTCCATCAATTACTTTGTTGATAGTTGCAATAGCTTCATCCAACATAATAATAACCTCGTTTCTTTCATAATTTGGAAGATCTGCAGCCATTTGAGCGGCATTGTCTTTATAAATAGAAACGAGTTCGTAATAACTTGTGTTTTCTGCAATATTGTTTTCATCCCAATTTGCAAATTCTAGAAACACTTCTGCAGTACGCACCGTCATTTTTTCTTTTAAAACATCTAAATTGGCATCTTCTGCTTGGGCAATTCGTTGTTTTAATTCATTAATTTTAGTGAAGGCTGTTTGTTCTAGTTGTCCAAACGAAGTTTGAAAAAACCCTAAAAATAAAACTAAAAAAACCATTTTTTTTGCAAACATCATTTTTAGGGTTTAAGTGATTCTTTTTTAAAAAGAACAATAAAAATTATTTAAATGGAAAAAATTCTGATTCAACTCTAGAGCTTGTCATCAATACTTTTAATTCTGATGCAATTTCTGGGTGTACATTAGCAACATTGTTTGTTTCTCCAACATCCTTAGATAAATCATACAATTCAAGAGTCCCTTGTTTATCACCCTTCAAATTCATTTTATTCCAAACAGCTTTCCAGTTTCCTTTTCTAACGGCTTTTCTTCCACCTCTTATATTAAATTCCCAATATAAATGCTCGTGATTTCCTTGACCTTCTTTATTTAATAAAGTGGGTAAAAAAGAAATACCATCAATATTCTCAGGATTTTTTGTACTTGTTATTTCTGTTATAGTTGGTAATACATCCCAAAAAGTAGAAACATGATCAGTTACGCTACCTTCTGCAATTTTATTTGGCCAAACCGCTATAAATGGCGCTCTAATTCCGCCTTCATATAAATCTCTTTTGTAGCCTCTAAATTTACTATTGCTGTCAAAAAAATCAGGATTTGTTCCTCCTTCAGGAGAAGGACCATTATCACTCGCAAACATAATAATTGTGTTTTCTGTAAGGCCTAATTCTTCAATTTTAGCCACCACTTCACCAACATAGGCATCAATTCTTGTAATCATAGAAGCATAAGTTGCCAATGGTTTATCGCAAGGTGCGTACTCATGAGGCACAATATTTGGTCCATAATCAGACGTATATTTATTCTCTGCCGTAAAAGGTGTTTCCTTAAATTTACCATCATACATTTTAAAAATAGAATCATTCGGAGAAATTATTTCTGCATGTGGCAATACCAAAGGAATGTAGGCAAAGAATGGTTTGTCTTTGTTATCTTCTATAAATTTTAGTCTATGATCTCTAATTTTATCCGGAGAATAGGTAACTTTATTTGTATAATCATTCCCTTCTAAAGAGTCTAGTGTTTGGTTGTGATTTAAATAAGGTGGATAATATCTATGTGCTAATTTTTGATCATTATACCCATAAAACTCATCAAAACCTTGGTTATTAGGATCTCCTTCGCCAAAACCTAAACCCCATTTACCAAACATACCTGTGGCATAACCATCTGCTTTTAAAATCTCTGCAATAGTTACTGAATTTTTAGGCAATGGGACCTGACCTTCTTGGTCTTCTACCAATTGCCTATTTCCTCTAATTGGCGTGTGCCCTGTGTGTTGCCCAGTCATTAAAGTAGAACGAGATGGTGCACAAACTGCAGATCCACTATAATGTTGCGAAAATGTCATTCCCCTTGCTGCCAAAGCATCTAAATTAGGTGTATGAATTTTTGTTTGTCCATAGACACCTAAATCTCCAATACCCATATCATCTGCTAAAATGTATATGATATTAGGTTTCTTTTTAGCTACTACAGTTTCCTTTTTGGCTTTCTCTTGTGCACAAGAAATGAGTATCGTAGAAACGAAAGCAACAAGTAGCATTAATTTATTCTTCATGACTTAAATTTATTAGAAATTTTACTTTTATCTAAATTGAACTTCTTTCACTCCTGTTGTATAATCTACACCTCTTAACTTTCCGAAAATAGTTTTCATTTCTAAAAGTTTTTTAGGATTAGATTCAGCCAAGTTATTTTGTTGCTTCTTATCTTCTTTTACATTATACAATTGCTCATAAGGGAAGTTACCCACTTCAATACCTACTTTTTCTCTTAAGTTTTTTCCTTTATACGCTGGGATGTATACAAAATCTCCACTTCTTAAAGCTGTTTTACCAGTAGCCTCAAGAACTAAATTGTCTCTACCTTTGTCTGATTTACCTAACAAGGTATTTAATAAATCTTTACTATCTGTAGTTGTATCTGTTGTTCCTGTTAAAGTAGCTAACGACGCTAATAAATCCATCTGACAAACAATTGCATCTGACACCGCTGGTTTAATGGTTCCTTTCCAATACGTGATAAAAGGAACTCTTGTACCTGCTTCAAAAATACTGTATTTACCTCCTCTTAATCCTCCTTTAGGATCGTGGTTACCTAATTTTTCTACGGCATCATCATAATAACCATCATTTAAAACAGGGCCATTATCACTAGAAAAAACAACTAATGTGTTTTCTAAAATCCCTTCTTCTTTTAGTGTTTTCATAAATTCACCAATACACCAATCTGCTTCTAAAATAACATCCCCTCTTGGTCCCATTCCAGATTTACCTACAAATCTAGGATGTGGAGTTCTTGGCACGTGGGGTTGATTCATTGCATAATATAAAAAGAATGGTTTTTGCTTATGCGTTTTTACATAATTTTGAGCTCTTACCAAGAAATTATCAGCAATATCTATATCACTCCATTTAGCAGCATCTCCACCTTTCATAAATCCTATTCTAGGGATACCGTTTACAATACTGTTGTTATGCCCATGATGCCATTTCATTGTTGTCATCTCTGGATTTGTAATTGCTGTTGGCTCTCCTTCAAAATTAGTTTTATAATCTACTTTTATAGGATCGTTTTTGTCTAAACCTACCACAGTACCATTATCTATGTATACTGTAGGAACTCTATCCTGCGTAGCAGCAAAAATGTAAGATTCGTCAAAACCGACTTCGTTGGGTCCTGGTGTAATTTTTTCATTCCAATTTACATGTCCGGTTCCTAAACCTAAATGCCATTTCCCTACAATAGAAGTTTGATATCCTTGTTTCTTTAAAACCTTTGGTAATGTTTGTTGTGTGGTACTAATTAATAAAGGTGCTGTTCCTGGTAATATTTTTGCATCTTTATTACGCCAAGGATACACCCCTGTTAATAAAGCATATCTACTTGGTGTACACGTTGCCGATGAAGCATAACCGTTTGTGAATTTAATTCCACCATTTGCTAAAGCATCAATATTGGGTGTTTGTAATTCTGTTGCCCCGTAAGAACTGATGTCTCCATATCCTAAATCATCTAAATAAATAACAACAATATTAGGTTTCTGTTCGGTCTTTTTTGCTACTATTTTTTTTGGAGTATTCTTACATCCAATTGCAAAAACTAGCGTAAAAGCTAATAAAATTTTTAAATTAACTATTTTCATTATCCTATATTAAATTTAATTGTTTTCTAGTTATATAAACATCTTAAAATCAGAAAACATTCTCACCTAATAATGGTGAGAATGTTTTTTTATTACTCTACTGTTATTGTAAACTTTTTATTTACTTTCCAAAGGCCATTGTCGTTCACAGATTCTGCGACAGAATCTTTAAAGGTATTAACTAAAAACACTTCATGTACTCCTACTTCTGTAAATAGCACATTTGCTTGTTTCTCTGTAGTTACTAAACCCGCATTTGGCAAAATATATTTTGCATAAATAGTATCTGTTTCTGGAATGTTTTGCTCCAATAATTTTGCACTAACAGGTATTTTCCATTCATGAGAAACCACACCACGAGAAAGATCTAAAAATGCAATATACTTATCTAGATCAATTGTTTTTTCTGCGATAGAATGAAGTGGTTCATCAGAAGTAATATCTGTTCTTAACCCTGGAGATGTCCACCAAGTTAACGAAGAAACATCATTAAAGGGAGGTACATAATCATTTTCATCTTCGCAACCAGTAAATATCATTGCTACAATAAAGAACAATGCAAATAATTTATATCTATTTTTCATAATTCTATTTTTTAATTAGCGTTTTGATTGTTTAAAGTTTCACTTTGAGGTAATGGTAAATACCCATTATAACCACTTGCCCAAGCATCAGCAGCTTCTGTATACTCAGAAAAAGGAGTAGCTCCAGAACCTAATTCTAACAAACTCTTTTTACGTTTTGCTGTTTTTCCGTTGGTTCTTGTGTATGTATAATCTGCAAGACCATATACCTGAGTGCTTAAATCTTGAAATCTTTGTTGTGCAACTCCCCATCTTCTTAAATCGATAGATCTTGTAGAGAAACCTTCTAAAGATAATTCTAAAGGATATTCATGATACATTAACTGATCCATAAAAGTAGTTTCGTTAAAAGTACCTGCATCTAAAGGAATTAATCCCCAACGTTTTCTAATTTCATTTACCAAACCTACCGCTTTTGGGATATCTGTACTTGCTAAACATTCTGCATACATTAAATACACACCACTTAATCTGTTTACTACAACATTTCTACCCGATTTCCAACCAGAAGTATTGGTATCATCTTCCGCTGTATTACCATTTAAATGATTGGTATATTTTTTGAATAATGAAAATAATGTGCCTCCAAACGCAAAAGATTGAGGTGCTGTGTATCCATAATAAACAGAAGTTTCATCATTTACTAAGGCTATACTATGAGAAGCCCTTAAAGAATTATTTTTCAAAGGTTTTGTTATGTCGTTGTCTACATAATTTCTAGCATCAGAAGGATCCATCTCTAAATGCTCTTGCATATATTGGTAAGTTAACCAAGCAGAAGGTACCACCCATGCAGCTCCCCCAAAATTTATATTAGCTTCTGTATTCTTACCAGTAGGTCCTGTTCTTCTAGCCAATCTGTTTTGAAAAGAAGCTTCATTAAAGAAAGTATCTTCTGGTCTAAAATTATCTGCATAATTAATTTCAAAAATAGACTCTGAACTAAAATCTCCTCCACTAGGAAATACTTTTCCAGGATCTTGCTCTAAAGAAAGGCCGTATGCACTGTTTGTAATCACATCTTTAAAATAAGGAATTGCCTCTGTTGGTTTACCTTCATATAAATAACTGGTTCCTAAAATGGTTGCAGCTACTGCAGCATCTACTCTAGCAATCGTTTTTCCTTGTGCTGGTAAATTTGCATACGCAAATTCTAAGTCTTCTCTAAAGAATTTGATAACTTCTTCTGAAGAAGAGGTTGGTTTTGTAAAATCTTCTGGGGCAACAGGTACAGCATCTCTAATAACTATTTTACCTTCATTAAAATTAGCATGTAAATAAAAATGCATTAAGCCTCTAAAAAATCTTGCTTCTGCCATTTGTCTCGTCCAAATAGGATCTGCTTTAAATTCTGCATCCATACTTTCTAAACCTTCTATTACTTGGTTTGCTCTCCAAATAACTTGGTATTTTGCATCCCAAGCATCACCTAACTCTCTATTATCAGAAGTTACTCTTTGTTGATACCATGCTAAATATTGACCAGTAGGTCTGGTTCTTCTACCTGGATACGCCAAGTCTGTTCTGTTAAATTCTTCTGCAATAGAAAGTACATACGTATGTAACATTGCAGAATATACTGATGTTAAGTTAGATTCTGAATCTTCTAAATTTTTCCAATAAGTATCTGTTGATAATTCATTAGGATTCGATTCTTCTAAATAGCTTGAACAAGATTGCATGATTCCTAATAAGAATACTGCGGCAAATGTGTATATATATTTTTTCATAATTTCTATGTTTTAAAATTCTAAATTAAACCCTAATGAATATAAAGATGTGATAGGGAATCTTGCAGAATCGATACCTCTTCTTGTAACATTACCACCAACTTCTGGATCAAAACCATCGTACCCAGTAATTGTAATAGGGTTTTGAGCAGATAAGAATAACCTAAATTTAGACGCTCCTATTTTTTCTGCAACCTCTTTTGGTAAGGTATATCCTAAAGACACTAATTTAAGTCTTAAGTAATCTCCGTTTTCTACCCACAAATCAGAATCACCATTATAATTTGGGTGTCTACCATCTCTTTCTACCCAAAAAGGAATTTGAGAAGTTGGATTTTGTGGCGTCCACATATTCACTAAATCTTTATGCCTTGTTCTAGAAAAAGCATCTGCCTTTGTAACGTTAATAATTTCTGCTCCAACAGAACCATACCAGTTCATTGTTAAATCGAAGTTTTTATATGAAAAATTGGTATTAAAACCGATTTCAAAATCAGGTAGTCCACTACCTCCATACTCTCTATCTTCATCATTAATAACACCATCACCAGCATCTGGTATACCATCATTATCTGTATCTACCGTTAATTTGTCTATATATTTTAAATCTCCAGCATTTGCGTTGCTATCTACATTATTTTGGTATTCTAACAATTCTGCTGCTTTTTCTGGCGTATGGTTAGATAATATTCCATCCGTTGGTTTTAACCAAAAAGCCCCAGCTTCTCTCCCCACTTTAAAGACAGTTACTGGAGAGCCTAAAACTTGTGAATTAGAATTGTAAATAATATCTATTCCATTGGCCATTTTAGTAATCTCGTTTTCGTTTTTTGTAAAGTTTAAACCTAAATTGATTTTCCCCTCTCCAATGCTTCCTCTATAGTTTAAAGCAACTTCCAAACCTTTATTAGTCATATCCCCAATATTTCTAATTTGATTTTGAGAACCACTATTTCTAATAACACCTGCAGAACCTGGTAATCTAACAGGAAAAAGCATATCTGACTTTTCTGTTAAATAATAATCTGCCGTCACACTAAATTTATTTCTTAAAAAACTTAAATCTACTCCAACATTACTAGAAACAGAAGTTTCCCATTTTACAAGAGGGTTTGCAAAAGACGTTACTGCAGAACCCAATGTTTGTGATTGATCTGTTTCACTAAAAATATAATCTAATTCTCTTGTAATTGTTGATGCAAATTGATAATCATTAAAACTATCATTACCTGCAGTACCTCTACTTAATCTAAGTTTAAAGTTATTAATGGTTCCTTTTAATGGTTTCCAAAATTTCTCGCTAGAAACATTCCATGCTAAAGAAACAGAAGGAAAAGTTCCCCATTTAGAATTTTCACCAAATTTACTAGACCCATCTCTTCTTACAAAAGCAGAAAGTAAATATTTCCCTTTATAATTGTATTGCGCTCTCGCTAAGAAACCAACATTTTTTCTCACATAATTAACTCCGGAATCTGCTAAAGGATCTTGACTAGAACCATTTAATACAGTAATTGAATTGTCTAAAACACCATTTCTAGAGGCTGTAAAAGATTGATAAGTACGCTCATCTGCAGAAACACTACCTAAAAGATTAAAACTATGCTGACCTATTTTTTTCTTGTAGGTAAAAAATCCATCAACACTAAAAACATTTAAACGAGATGCAAATGCTGAAGCCCCACTAAATAATGGATCAGATTCTGCAATACCGGTTTCTTCATCAAATAACTCAAACTTAGATCTAAAGATATTACGAGTACCATTATCTACATTTGTTCCTATTCTTGTTGTAAAATCTAAATCTTTTGTCAACTTTCTTGTTGCACTTAAACTTAAATTTAACTTATCGTTTCTTTGATTATCTGTTCTTTTTAGTGCTTGTGCAAGACCATTTAATGGAGTTGTTAACCCAGAATTACCAGATTCTGATATAAATCTATCAGAAGATAAATCAATTAATGGATAATAAGGTTTGTAACGTGTTGCTAGTGTAATTAACTGACTCGTAGAACGATCTCTATCTTCTAAAGTAAAACCAATACTCGTGTTTATTTTCCAGTTTTTAGTATCATACGTAGTAGATGCTCTACCATTATATCTTTTAAAACTAGAACCCAAAAGTGCACCATCAATATCTTGGTAACCACCTGTTACACTATACGTAAAGCCTTTTTGACCACCAGAAACTCTTATACTGTAAGAATTGCTTTTGGCAGCATCTACTAATACTAAATCAGAAAACACATTGTCGTTTTCTAACCAAGCTGCTCTATTAGGCCCAGGCGTATAATACCCTAAACCTAATGAATATTTATAGTCTGCTTTTGCTGTCTCAAAATAAAGTTGCTCTTCTGTATTCATTAAAGGAGTTCCACTACCAAGAGATTGTATCCCAGAAGAGTAATCGAAACCAACTACCATTTTACCTTCTTTACCTCTCTTTGTTGTAATTAAGATAACTCCTGCTGCTCCACGTGTACCATAAATTGCTGCTGATGCTGCATCTTTAAGTACATCAATAGTTTCTATTTCATTACTTGCCAATCTAGGATCTCCTTCTTGCGGAATACCATCAACGACAAATAATGGCGTATTACTACCCGATAAAGAAGTAATCCCTCTAATTTGAATATTAGATTGTTCTCCTGGTTCTCCAGAATTAGAAGTAATATTTACACCGGCAACTTGACCTTGCATTGCAGAAGCAATATCTGGTGTTACAAATTGTTTAATATCTTCTGATTTTACTTGAGATACAGAACCTGTTATTTCTTTCTTTTTAACAGCTCCATAACCAATTACCACAATTTCTTCTAATTCTTCTGTGCTAGAAGTCATTTTTACATTGTGCTTTGCTCTTGCAACTTTAACATTTCTATTTTTCATACCTAAATATGCAAATACAAGTGTTTCTCCTATTTCTGCTTTAATAGCATAATTACCATCAAAATCAGAAGTTGTTCCTCTTTTTGTTCCTTTTACAACAACAGAAACTCCTGGTATAGGAGAGTTATCTATGCCGTCTGTAACAATTCCTTTTACTGTAATTCTTTGTGCATTAGCATCAAAACTACAGAACAACACAGCAAGTAAACTTAGTAGGCTGTATGCTAAAATCTTGTTTTTTAATAAAAATTTTAATTTCATTGGTTGATTTTTATTCGTTTATATTCAAATTAAGTTTTGGGATTTTGGGTACTTTAAATGTATTCTGTATTCATAATTTTAAGCTGTATTTTTTTTTGAATTGTGAATTTATGAGCCCTTTTATTTTGACTACTATAAAGTTGATGTTTTTGTTAAGTTTCTTTGTAGATTTTAGTAAATTAAATGTGTCTCATAGTAAATTCAAACACAAATCACATATAACAAGCTGATAAACAACAAACTAAATAAAACTAATTTTTTCATTTAAATTTATGTTAATTCCTTAAAACGACACTTTTATAAGGAGTATTGAATAGAGAAAAGCTCTAAAACAACAAAAGGTAGCAACCTAAAGTTACTACCTTCCTTATATTCTGAATAATAGAAAACCGTTTCTAAAAAGCAGGAACAGCTTCTTTCTCCCAGTTTTCGAGATTCTTTTTTAAAGTTGCTTCAATTTCTAATCCAGTTCCTATTAAATCATTCTGTTCACTAATATCTTTAGTAACATTAAATAATTGAAATTTTCCTGAGTGATATTTTACTAGTTTCCAATCGCCATCAATTACAGACGCATATTGATCTTCGTAACTTCTAAAGAAATACAATTGTCTTTTTGCAAATTCTTTTCCTTGTAGTATAGGCATTAAACTTTTTCCTTGAATCCAATTGTCTTCTCCTTTTTTGCCAGAAGCAATTTCAAGTATTGTTGGGTATAAATCTATGGATTGTACAGGGATTGATGTTTCTGTACCTGGTTTTGTAACTCCAGGATAATCTATGGTTAACAAAACTCTAGAACCTCCTTCTCCTAAAGTATTTCCTCCTTTTTTACCACCACTTAAAGGAGCGTTTGTGTAAGCACCTCCTTGATCGGAAATTAAAATAATAATTGTATTGTCTGCAATTCCTTTCTCTTTTAAAGCCTTTCTTACTTGTCCTACAGAATTGTCTAAAACTTCTACCATTGCGCCATGTTGGGCATATTTTCCTTTCATTCCTTTGGCTTCGTATTTTTTTAATAAATCTTTTCTACCAATAGAAGGTCCATGTACTGTGTAATACGAAAAAGACAACATAAAAGGATCCTTTTTATCGTAATTATGAATAAAATCAGTGGCATGCTTGGTTAAAACTTCCGTTAAATAATCTCCTTTTTTTACACCAGACTGTAAAAATCCTTTAGGATCTTCTTCTGGCTTAAAAAACGGAAAATAATAATTTTTTGGATGTCCAGCATTGGTAGTTCCATACACTTCATCAAACCCCTGTTTTTCTGGATAATGTGCCGTGTGTCCTAAGTGCCATTTCCCTATAAATGCATTGTAATAGCCATATTCTTTTAGTCTTTCTGCATAAGTAACTTCTTCTAAAGGTAAATAATTAATAGAAGGCATTTGTACTGGATCTGATGGCCAATAACTATATTTTTCTTTCTCTGGATCTCCAGAAATATGACGCACCATTTCTAAACGAACCGCTTCTTTACCAGTTAAAATAGAAGCTCTACTTGGGCTACAAGTAGGCGTTGGAATATAGGCTCTATTAAAATTTAAACTTTCTTTTTTTAATTGATCTATGTTTGGCGTTTCAAAAAGAGGATTTCTAAAACCAACATCCGCCCAACCCCAATCATCAACAAATAATAAAACAATGTTTGGCTTTTTATGTGTTGTTGTTAATGAATCTTTTTTAACCACTTTACTTTTACAAGAAAAAGCTGTTATTATAAAAAGGAGCAAAAAGAATATACTTTTTTGATTATTGAATCTATGCATTATAAAATTATTTGATGATTATTTTCTTGGTGATTATTTTCTTGTCAGATTCCATAAGAATGATGTACACACCTTTGGTCATTTTAGAAACATCTACAGTAGTATTGTTCTTAAAAAAAGGCACTTCATTTACCAATTCTCCCAATACATTGTAAATTTTAAGACCTCCATGAAAAGGGCTCTTAATTATTAAATTTCTTACATTTTCTTGTTGATAAATAACAATATTCGAGTCTTTTATAAAATCATTAACGTCTAAAACTATTGCTACTGTAGAGGTTTGCAACGGATTTGGAGTGTTTTTGTCTTCGCCTTTAATCCAAATAGGAGCACGATCAATATCACAACCTTCAAAATCATTTTCTCCCCCATCAGTAATTAAACCGTCTGCTCTTATTTCTGATGAAAAACCAGTATGAGTTACATTTTCTAAAACAATTTTATACCTTCCATCCGGACTTTCAAAAGATTCATAATCTTCTAATGCTAAATAATAAACAGGTGCTAACGAAGGTCCTTTATAGGATTCATCATCTGGGTTTATTTCATCTAAACTGATGTAATTTCTTAAAGCACAAGGCACGTGCCTTAAACGTGCTGCTCTTACTTGTGCATTTACACCATACGTTGCAGATACGTTTGCAATAACTGAGGCTTCTGAAAAAGTTCCTGAACTATGATTTGGTGCTTCTTGCCCTTTGCTTGCAGACATAAATCCAAAATTTATAGACACTACTGCTTCACAACTAATGCCTGTAATATCTCTAACATCTGCAATACCTTGTGTAATGGTATGTGGAGACAACATCACTGCATGTGCACCATCTATACAAGAAATATTTCTACCATACACATTGTTTATAATGGGCGTTTTGTCTGTAACATACCTATCTGCCAAACCACTAAAACCTGACTCAAACCTAAGAGTAACACCACCTTCACCAGATAAATTTCTAAACAATAAATCTTGCCCAACCTGACATTGAATTAAGCCATATCCATAATGTGCTTTCTTTATATCTAGGTTTTCAATAATGCCGAATGAACTAAATTTTGCGGATCCTTGAGTAACGTCATCACCAACAGCTCCAGAAGAAATTGCATTAAATTTTGTATAATTATCTAAAACAACAAAATCTGCAATTTTAAAATTAGTAGCGTATCCTAATTGTACTGCTCTAATGTTATCACCTGGTAATAATCCTTCAAAATCAAAGGTAAATTTCTCTCCAGTTGTACTTTGAATACTCCAATTTTCTGCCAATGTATAATTTGCCTCATATCCTGCTTGAAAAATAGCGCCTCTAGCCACTGTAGTTTTAAAAACCACTCCAGGATTCACACGAATATGAACATTAGATTTTATATGAATAAGTTTGTCTATGGTATACGTCCCTGCTTTTATGTTTAAAACACCACCTCCAGAACTAGCCAAACTATGTATCATACTTTGTAAAGCAGATGAAGAATTATCTCCATCGGGAAAACTCATTTGATTTGCTGTATTGATGGTTGGAGTGTAAAAATAACTATCCGCAGGAAGTACTCTGTCCATAGGGTTTTGTGCAAACACAACACTTGCAAAAAAGAGGTAAAACCAAAATAAAAAGCTGTTTTTTGATACTTTCATGAGCACATATTTATTTTTATTATTGATTCATTTATTTCAACAATCCTTTATTCTTTTTAATCTTAACCTTGCTATTATTGTCTTTCACTGTTGCTTTTATAGGGAAATCAAACTTTTTAAATTGATTTTTTTCGATAATTACATCTTCACAATACTCTAAATCTATAGCTGGTAATTTTGCCCCTGTAGGATAATCTGTACTTATTTCAATGCTATTTCCAGAAACATTTAATCCTTTTACAGACATTGCGTGTACCAATTGACCATTAAAACTTTTAATAACATTATTAATGAAATTAATATTCTGATGAAATTTTTGATTCCCAAATTTTTGTTCTGAAGTAAATAGAGGTGAAGCCAATAACGGGTAAGAATCACCACTTCCGTAACCTATATTTTCAAAAGTATTATTTCTGATGGTAATATCTTGTACCCCACCAGATTCATACCATTTGTTATTATCTCCTTCAATAAGAATACCGTGCATTTGAGAAGAAAAATAGTTATTTTCTACAAGTACTTTTCCTTTTGTGGTAATCAGTGCACTTCTTGCTCTATTTTCTCTGATAATATTTTTATTCATGTATACATCAGGATACCAAGTAAGGTTCTCTAAAGATAATTTCCCTTCTGGCATTACCGTTGGCAATTCTGCAACCGTAATTAATGTTCTTCTTTCATTTAAAACCTTTACTTCTGTAATTTCAGTTTTAAAAATAGGGAGAATGGTTTCTCTAGAAATTATCATAATTTCATCTCCTTTTTCGCCAAAAGTAAAGCCCCATTGTTGTGGGTGGCTTGTTTCACATAAAAAAGTATTATTTCCTACATATTTTTCTACTTTTACATAAGCTCCATGCACATTTATACCATCATCTAGCATATGTTCAAACAAACAATTTTCTAAGGTAATGGATCCTTTACAACCTAAAAAGTGTGTAGCATCTGCTCTAGTAGCAATTGTTCTACCTACTCTAGAAGTAACTATAAATTTGTCTAATGAAATGTTTTCACATCGTTCAGCAATTAATCCCATTCCTCCTGTTTGTAAAACAGTAACATCATTTAAAAAGTTGTCTTTAGAGTTCGATAAATGAATTGCAGGCACATGTCTGTTTAATCCTGGGCTTTTACCATACGTGGCAAAAACAGTCCCCACAGGTGGCGTTACTTTTGTGTAATTTATAAACTTGGCTGTCTTATTATCTATTTTTATAATTTTAGCTGCTGTCTTAGGCTGAGGCTTTAAAAAATAATTTTTGGTTTGCCAAATAGGAGATTTAGTAGCAGAATCAAAGGCTATATTCTGACCGATTTCATCTTGCCAATCATAATGATTAAACAAAATCTGATTGTTTTTTACTTCGAAACCAAACTTTTCGTTTGCAACCTCAACTACAAAAGAATTTTCTTCCTCATTATTTTTAACAACTTTTAGTTCATTCACAAATGATTTATCCCAGTCTATCGCAAAGTTTTTTAACCTTGTATTTGTAGAACCTTCTACAACAATAGGGCTAATTTTACCATGAAACATAAAAGTAGATCCATTACCGTCTAACGTAAAGTTTTCGAAATTATAAATAGGAAAAGCTATTTTCTTTAAGCTATTGTCATGATTGGTTACGGCTCTATATTCTTCAAACGCATTTTCTGGATAAAACTCGTATTGCCCTTTGGGAAAAAACAGTGTTACATTTTTTTTACCCTCTAAAGAGTTCAGTAATTGGTACACTTCTAAAGTTACATCTTTACCTGGTTTTATGCCATGATCTGCAACATTTACAATTTGCGAACTTATCTGAATGATTACAAACAGAAAAAGGAAGATCGTTATTTGAGCTTTTCTCATAATATGTGTTTATTGAATATATTCGAAAAGTATCTACATACCATCAAAAAAAATTGTCTGATAATAAATTATTTGTATCCCTAAATAAATGACACCCTATTTATATACAAATACAGCCTTTTATCCTTATTTAAGCATCAAAATACGTTTTAATCGATTAATTTAACACAAACTCAAAACTATATTTCCCAGAAGGAATTACATATTTTGGCAAGGTTTCAGACAACGTTCCGTTTACGCTCATTTGAATTAAATGTAAATTCAATGTGTAAAAACCTTGCTCTTTTAAATCAAAAGGATGTTTTGCTTCTTGAATGTTTTTAGGAGCATAAGGCCAAATTGAAAATCCGAATGTTGGTGAACCTTCAATTTTTAAATTGCTTTTTTTGTTTTCTGATAATTGCAACCATCGTACATCTGAACGGTTTCCGTTTTCTTGCGGAAAAACATAGTTTGTAAATAAATCGTCTGTTTTAAAAGTAAATTCATCTACTTCTGTTCCTCGTTTTCTATCAATATAATTTTCCCAAGGTCCTTTTCCATAAAAAGTAGTATTGTTGTTTGTTTTAGAAACACCTAAAGTAACTCCGAATTTCACCAAACCTGGTAAACTTTCTTCAGCATCTAAATCCATTTTTACAACAATCCTTCCATCACTTAAAAAGTGATACTTCATATTTAATTGTACTTCGTCTTTATACGTTTTTTCAACTAAAACCGTTGTTTCATTTGTGCTGTCTGTAATTACTTTAACCGATTTCGTTTCTAATTTCTCATTTAAAAATTCCCAATAAGCCCTCGATTTTTTAAAGTCTCTACTGCTTGCGCCACGTAAATCGTTATCTATTGGTGGTCTAAAAAAATTTGGTTTTAAAGGTGATAAAATCTGCTCTTTTCCATTTTTTAGCAATGAAATGAACTCTCCTGTTTGTTTAGATACTTTTGCTGAATATTTTTTTCCTGAAACCAAAATCTCAGAAGTATTCTCTACAACTTGTAATGCTGATTTAGATGAAGATGTATAAATACTTTTTACTACTTTTTCTTTGACTAATAGTTGCTCGTTTGCAATTTCAAATCCTTTTGCTGCCCAAAAAGTAGCTTCCTTTTCTTGTATCGATATTTTTAACCAATATTCATTTTCGTCCTTAAATTTTACTTTTTTAAACGGAATCTTTACTTCTGATGATGTATTTGGTTGTACATCTACATTTTGTAAAACTCCAGCCTGAATTTCTTTTCCGTTTTCAGACAACGTCCAACGAACGTTATAATTATTTAAATTGGTTTCATTTAAATGATTGATGGCTAAAATAGTTCCGCTTTTTACATCAACGGCAGTAAAATTAAAAGGTTGCTGAATGTATTTTACTTCCCACGCATGTGGATTTGGTTTTCTATCTGCAGAAAAAACACCGTTGATACAGAAATTTTTATCATTCGGATAATCTTCAAAATCGCCTCCATACGCATAAAATGTGTTACCATCTTTGTCTTTTTTTGCAATACCTTGGTCTATCATATCCCAAATAAAACCTCCAATTAAGTTCTTTTTAGAGTTGATTAAATCCCAATATTCACCCAAACCACCAATAGAATTCCCCATGGCATGTGCATACTCACACATTATAATTGGTCTGTTGATGTACTTGCTTTCAGACATTGCCTTTAACTGATAAATCTCTGGATACATTCTACTTAAAACATCTACATAATCTGGATCATCAGGATTTGCATGTGCAGGTCCTCTAAACACTTTTTGTCCTTCTTCTCCTTCTTTATACTCTGGATGCGTTGGTTTTCCTTGTGCTCCTTCATAATGAATAAATCGGGAAGCATCATAATCTTTTATCCAACCTGCTGCAGCTGCGAAAGCAGGTCCTGTTCCAGCTTCATTTCCCATAGACCAAGAAATAATAGAGGCATGATTTTTATCTCTATCTACCATTCTCATAATTCTACTTAAAATAGGAATCGCTAAACTTGGTTGTTGTGGTGCATAACTTCCTAAATGATGGGTTTCTATATTCGCTTCATCCATTACATAAATTCCGTATTTATCACACAAATCATAGAAATATGGATCATTCGGATAATGTGATGTTCTTACCGCATTAAAATTGAATTTCTTTAACAGTTTTACATCGTCTTCTAAATCTTTTCTTGTTAATGCTTTTCCTCTTACAGGATGATGATCATGACGATTTACTCCTTTAATTTTTACAGGTTTTCCGTTAATCAACAACTCATTATCGGCACTAAAACCTATTTTTCTAAAACCTACTTTCTGACTTCTAGATTCTACAATTTTGCCAGTTGCATCTTTTACATCAAAAACCAACGTGTACAAATACGGACTTTCTACAGACCATTTTTTTGGGTTTTTAATAGTTGCTTCTAAAAAGGCGAATTTGGTAATATCTCTTTGCGGCCATCTTTCAAAATGGACATCATCTACCTTGCAAGACATCGGTTTTTCTAAAACTTTTTGATTGTTAGCATCATATAAATCCGCAGAAATTATCCAGTCTTTTAAATTGTCTTCATCACCTTTCATCCATAAATGAGGACGTACTTCTAATTTTGCATCCTCTAATGTATCATCGAACTTTGTTCTAACAAAAAAGTCATTTAAAGCAATTTTTGGTTGTGCTAAAAGCAATACTTCTCTATGAATTCCGCTTAAACGCCACATGTCTTGGTCTTCTAAATAACTACCATCACTCCATCTAAAAACCTGCACCGCTACTCTATTTTTTCCTTCGGATAAAAATGCTGTAATATCAAATTCTGCAGCCAATCTACTTCCTTGGCTATATCCTACTTTTTTGCCATTTACCCACACATAAAATGCCGATGAAACACCACCAAAATGTAAAATTACAGATTGATGATCCCAATCTTTTGGAATTGTAAAATCTCTATAATAACTCCCAACTGGGTTGTCTCTATATTTTTCTATAAATGGAAATTGCGGCGGATGAGGCCCCATATAATTGAAGTTTCTTTTTCCTCCATTTTTAATATCCGGAGTAAAAGGATAAATAATATTGGTATAAATGGGTTGTCCAAAACCTTCTAATTCCCAACTTGAAGGCACAGGAATATCACTCCAATTTTCTCCGTTAAAATCTTTTTTAATAAATTCTGTAGGTCTATCTTTAGAAGTCCCAACATACTTAAACTTCCACGTTCCGTTTAAAGATTGTATTCTAGATTTATCTCTATTTCCTTCTAAAGCATCTGCATGATTTGTGTAGGAATAACTAGGCACACGAGACCTCAACTTGTTTTGTTCAAACATCAATTCGTTTTCCCAATCGTTTTGAGAGACAGTAAATTGAGAAATTAATAATAAAAAGAAAACAATAGAGTACTTTAAATTCATTTTAAATATTTTTTTACAAACCGTTACCAATCATATTTTTCAATGTTTTTATTCGTTAAAAATTATGAATATAGCAATACGTATTAATCTTATAAAGATAAATAGGATTTGCCTAAATGTTAAAAACAATTTACCCAAACCCTACTCAATTTTACCTTAAATAAAGGTGTTTATTCTGTAATATATTTCTGATTTACCTTTAAACCTGGCTCATCAAATTCATTCATTTGTTTAAATAATTCTGTTTGCATCTTTTTTGCAATGGCTGCATATTCTTTATCGTAATAAAAGTTTATCAACTCATCTGGATCTTTTTGTAAATCGAATAAATAAGGTTTTTCTTTTTTATCGATAACCAGCTTATACCTGTCTGTTACTGCTGCAGCCCACCATCCGCCAGACTTGGCGAAATAAGTAATCCGATCACTTGTAACTTCTTTTTTATTATTTGTAAAATCTTCTGAAGTATCTAAACCTTGAAACTTTGCATCCGTTTTTACATCCATCAAACTTAAAATAGTTGGCGCAAAATCTACATTTGTGTACGCAGTATTTATCACTTTTCCCGAAGGAATTTTATTTGGGTAACGAATCAAAAAAGGAATTCTTGCAGATCCTTCATAAGGCACTCCTTTGTTACGTCTATTATGTTCAAAAAACATATCTCCATGATCTGAAGTAAATACTACAATGGTATTTTCTGTTAGGTTGTTATCTTCTAAAAATTGAAGTATTCTACCAACACTATCATCAATATGGCTTACCATACCAAAATATTGCTTTAACGCATTTTTCTCATTTGTAAATGCTTTTTTTCCAATAGCTTCATTATTGTCTTTTTTACCTTTTCCACCCGCCCAAGATGGTTTTATTGCAGTATATTTTGAAGCCATCGTTTTAGGCGATTTAATATCTAAATCTTGATACATTGTATCATAAGGTGGTTTTGCGTAATCTGGCGTATGAGGATCTGGAATAGAAAGCATCAAAGCAAAGGGTTTATTTTTATCTCTTTCTAAAATTTCTAAAGTTTTATCAGTAAAAAAATCTGTTAAATGAATTACCTCCTCTTTAGGTAATTTTGCAGCAACTTTTTCGTTTATCCCTTTAAACTTACCGTCT
The DNA here is from genome assembly GCF_038024045.1 of Polaribacter staleyi. Classification (NCBI taxonomy): domain Bacteria; kingdom Pseudomonadati; phylum Bacteroidota; class Flavobacteriia; order Flavobacteriales; family Flavobacteriaceae; genus Polaribacter; species Polaribacter staleyi. The sequence continues at coordinate 1,792,963 of NZ_CP150665.1, forward strand.
TTTATATGAAAATAAGGAGCGTGTCCACCTTTCATCATATATCGATTATCATCAAAACCTGCTTTGTATTTAATTCCGAAAGTGTATTTTTCATGACCTGCCAAATGCCATTTTCCTACATAAGAAGTTGCATAACCTTGGTCTCTTAAAATAGTGGCAAATGTTGGAATGTTCTCACTAATATGCATTCCGTTTTTTGGTGCACCTGTAGATCCTGGATGCAAACCTGTAACTAAAGAAGCTCTCGATGGCGTACAAACTGGCGCTGCACAATAATAACTTGTTGCAATGGCTCCTTCATTTGCCAATTTATCGATATTTGGTGTTTTAGAATTGTTTCCTTTTCCCCATACAAATGCTTGTTCTTCTGGCAATAAATTTTGATACGCACTTATGGTTCTAAAATTATGCTCATCGGTATGAATAATGATTAAATTTGGTTTTTGAGTTGTGCTTGATACAACTTCTTTTTTGTCTTGATTTGTAACTGTTTTTTGACCTGTGCAACTCGTAAAGCTAAATACACACGTAAAAGACAATAATAGAATTCCTTTTAATTTCATTTTTTTCATTATTTTGTAATAGTTAATAAGATACTGTAGCTGCCTTTGTTTTTCTTAATTCTTTAAATGTAGCAAGCATCGTTTCTACTCTCTCTTTGTATTTCGGGTTGTTTAACAAATTCTTAGATGCCACTTCATTTAAGTTATCTTTTAAATTGAATAAGTGTGTTGGGGTTAATTTTGCTATAATAACTCCTTTATTCTTTAATTCATTATTTGCTTTTGTTTTGCCTTTACCACCTAAACTCATAATCAACTTAAAATCGCCATCTCTAATAGCATACGTTGGTCCGCTTGCAGATTGATGCAATAAATAATCGTGTGCTTTTTTTGTTGATGTTCCTAAAAAGTAAGGTACTAAGTTTGCTGAATCAAATACTTTAGTATTGTCTAATTTTTGATCTGTTAAAGCAGCAATTGTTGCTACAATATCATGTGCAATAATTGGTTCATTAGATACTGTATTAGGTTTTATTTTACCAGGCCAAATAGCAAAAAATGGCACTCTATGTCCACCTTCAAAAATAGATCCTTTTTGGCCTTCCATTCCGTTACTAGCATCATGACCAGCAGCTTTCATTCCTTTATCAAATTTTAAACCTCCATTGTCTGATGTAAAAATAAACAAGGTATTTTCATATGCTCCAGACTTCTTTAAAGCGTCTACAATCATTCCTACTTGTAAGTCTAATTCGTGAACCATATCTCCATGATAACCAGGTGTAACACCTTTAACTTTTTTATCATTAAAACTTACCGGAGGAGTATGCGGTATATGCACTGCTTGACTACAGTAATACATATAAAAAGGTGTATCCTTTTTTTGTCTTTCAATATATTGTACAGCTTTGTCTGCTAAAATGAAACCTACATCTGCTGGGTTCCAATTAGAATCTCCAATTCCACCTCTTGTTTTGTGCTTTTTAGCATATGCATAACCTGTTTGCACAGCATCTAAATCTTTTAAAACTGAAGTCGGTTTTAATTTCATCCATTCTTGATTTTCATAAAAAGCATAAGGCTCATTTTGCAACCCTTCTGGCAATTCTAAAGCATAATCAAATCCATAGGTTAATGCTCCTGCATTTTCTTTTGAAAAATCTACTTTTTTACCTTTTCCTTCTCGAATCCAAGAACCTCCTAAACCCCATTTACCAAAGAAAGCAGTTGTATAACCACCCTTTTTTGCAATTCTTGCACCTGTAGTAAACTCTGGGTCAATTAAAGCATCCGCTTCTGGTGTCCAAACACCAAAAGATCTTTTATTTCTATACGTATAATTTCCTGTTAACATAGAAAATCGTGTTGGTGCACATAATGGCGCAGGTGAATGTGCATCTGAAAAACGCATCGATTCTTTGGCTATTTTATCTAAATTAGGTGTTGGTACCACAGGAGTTTTGCCTGTTCTAATTTTGTTGTAATACCCAATATCTCCCACTCCAATATCATCTGCCATAATAACAACAATATTGGGTTTAGAATTCTGTGCTTGAAATGAAGTTACAAACAGAAAAAAACAAAAAATACTATATACTACTCTTAATTTCATCATCTTATTTTATTTTAAATTTACGCGTGGCTTTAATGGTTGGATCTTGATCTGCATCTACATAATTCTTTGGTTTTTTATACCTTTCCTTACTCGGTTTTGCTCTTTCTTTAGGAACCCATTTTTTTAATGTTGTAATTTCTTTTTTATATGTAGCTTCTCTAATTAAATTATTCCATTCATTAGGGTCTTTAACTACATCGTACAGCTCTTCTTCTCCTGTTAAATATTGAATAAAATGAAACTTTTCGGTCAATACTGATGTTCCTTCCGTAGAAACGGTAACTCCTGGATAATTCCATTCTGATGCCGGATTTTCTAATACACTTGAAAAATCATGTCCATCTAAATTTTCTTTTTTAGGCAAATTCGCCAAACTTATTAGAGTTGGATACACGTCTAACAAACTAACAGGACTGTCTGAAATGATTGTTTTTTTCATCCCCGGAAGCTTTACAAACAAGGGCGGTTTTACGGCTTCTGCCCACAAAGTATTTTTTAAATAACGTTGCTTTTCTCCCAAATGCCAACCATGATCTCCTAAAATTACCACAATCGTATTATCTGCATGACCACTTTTTTCTAAAGCATCCATAACAACACCAAAACATTTATCTACAAAACTAATATTTGCCAAATATGCTCTTGTTGCTTCTTTAGACAAATGGTGCTTTTTAATCCATTTATATTCTTCTGATGCCTTAAATTTTTGTTTCCCTTCGTCATCTATAATATCTGCTAAATCATCTTCTTTTAGGAGTAAATCTTCAATTTGATTTACATCATACATGTCAAAAAATTCTTTTGGAACAAACCAAGGTAAATGTGGTTTTATAAAACCTACGGACATAAAAAATGGTTTGTCAAAATCTCGTTGTAATTGCTTTTTTGCCCAATCTGCAACCCCATAATCTACCGTTTCTTCAAAGGTTTCTTTGGTTGGTCCCCAACTTAATTTTGCTTTCGTTTCTTTATACGCTAGTTTTACAATGCCATTTATAACGCCTCCTTTAGAAGAAGTTACTAAATTTTTATCTGCTGCATCATTATTATACCTTCTTGCTCTTGCAAATTCATCATACGCCCACTCACCAAAATCTGTTAACCCATTTTTAGTACCGTGTTTGTGAAAAATTTTTCCATTAGATAATGTATGGTATCCGTTTAATGAAAAATACTCTGGCATTGTTGGATTCTCTTTTACAATATCTGAATACAACATATTATGTGCATTGCCATAAATACCAGAAGTACTCGGTAAAAAACCAGATAAAAATGCTGAACGAGAAGGACCACAAATTGGTGCTGGAGTAACTGCATTCTTAAAAACCATTGTGCCACTTTTGGTAAATTTATCCATATTTGGGGTGATGGCTTGCTTGTTACCGTTTAATGGACCCACCCAATCATTTAGGTCATCAATAACCACAAAAAGAATATTTGGTTGTTGCTGTTTTTGTGCATAATTTGAAAAAAAAATTAGTGCGAACAATAAAAATAATGGTGTTTTTTTCATGATTAATACGTTATATCAATACATCTAATAGAACCCGCAGGAACCGTTAATTTGATGGCATCCTTTGTAATATTTAAATTTTCTTTACTTAAAATATCTGTTGCCAAACTTGGTTTTCTATGCTGAAAAGTAATGATTACATCTCTATCTTGTGGTTCTATATATCCTTGATCTAATAAGATAATTCTTGTGTGATTTTCATCAATTTTAATAGCAGACCATGCAGCGCCTTTTACCAAAATTGGTAATTGTTTTGCACCACTTTCTACAATATCTTTAAAGGTTGATTCGTATTTATTTGCAGCAACAAATTCATTATTTAAAAACCCTTGTTTTCCGTTACTAATACTAAAAAGAGCCTTTGATTTTAATAATTCTTTTTCAGATTCTATAGGCGCAATTGGCACCATTCCGTTTGGCATTTCTGGTATATAATTTAACCATCTGTAAGCTACACCCAAAGCAATTTTAGAATAATCATGACTCGGAATATCGGTTCCTGCCCAATGCATTTGTCCTACAGAAAAAACAGCATTTTCATCATCCTTTTTGTATTGTTTTATTTCGTGATGTGTATCTACAGAATGCACCAATTTTTCATCAATATCTTTTATTAAATGCCAAGAACTAATAGATTGTATATTCTCTTTTTCTACAATTGGTAAAACGCCAGATTTCATCAACGCAAATAAAATATTAAGTCCAGGTTTTTCTACAAAACCAGAGGTAGAAACCACTCCGTATCGCGCTCCGTAAGCAGCCATCATCACTCCTTGTCTTAAATATGGAGAAACAGAATTTTGTCCTCCCGGAGTTAATGGCCTCCAACTTGTTGGATTGTCATCAATTAAACGCATAGCAAAATCATTTACATAACCACCGGTAAACATACCAACTCTACCCGCTAAATTTAAATCTTGAATTCTATTACTTGTATCTTCTGATGCAGGCGCTAAAATATCACTATATTTTCCAGAGAAAAATAGCTCTTTCCAAAGTGGTAAATGAGACGTTGCCGCCCAAAACATGTTTTTATATCTGAAATATAATTTTGCTTTGTTATTTTTTCTAATCGCTTTTGCCAATCTAGGCATATACTCTTTTACAAAATGTTGAACTCTTGGATCTTTTACATTGTCCATTTCTGCATAGACAAAACCGTAACAGGTAGTTGGAGCTACTCTTAAAATTTCTTCTAACGTTTCTATTTGAATATAAAAAGGATCGTTTCCATGTCCTGCCCAAAAAGTAAAAGGCTGATTTTCTGCCTCATAGTCTCTCGCCATTTGAATAATTTCTGCTCTTGTGTCTTGGTATTTTCCTCTCTTGTCTTTTTTTAATGCAGACTCTCCTATTTTATTTACCAAATACGTTCTGTCTGTAGCTTCTTTTGGAGATTTCTGAATGACAAATTTGATATCATTACCATGTAATTTTTTAATCTTAGCATCTTCCGAATTTTTAGTAATCATCACCCAACTTTTGTCAGATTTTTTTTGATAACTAGGCAACTCAAAATTTAGTGTTTGTTTGTATAGCTTGTCTAAATTATCTTTTACACGAGCCATTGTACCTTGTAATTCTTGCGAAGTTTTAAGCCAATTTTTCTTTTCTAAATTAAAGAAGTAAACCCCATTACCACCATCAACTTCTCCTGTTGCAATTAATTGTTTGCTTTTTTTATCCAAAACAAAATCACTAAAAACTAATTGATCGTATTTTTCTCCTTTAGTTTCTATTAGGTTTCCTTTTAAATCTATTCGATACAAAAGACCACCATATTGCATGGCTATTTCATCTTTTACAGGCTGTAAACTAATCCCTTTTAGGTGTGCATATCTTTGTAAATCTCTTTTTCTGTTTCCTTTATAGTGAGAAACAATATTAAAGTTACCATCTAATCCAAAAAACATTGGTGTCCAAGAAAGGTCTCCAAAAAACAAAATTTCATCTTTACCATTTTTATTAATATCCGATACAGAAATATCTGTAACCATTATTTTAGTTAAGTCTTTTAATTCTTTCTTTTTTATAGTAGTTTCCGTAAGCACTTGTTTGGTATCTGCATCTAAAATCCCCATAAATTCCCAACGAAACTTATCATGGTAATACGTCATTACAAAAAGTGATTCTTTATCTTTATCTATAAAATTACCTGCTTCAATTTTTCTTACAACACCTTCAATTTTGGTTGATGAAACTAGTAATCCTTTCTCATTTAATTCATACAATTGGTTATCATTACCACCTGTAAAAATTTGAATTTTATCACCATTTTTTACGACAGCAATTTCCGACAAACGTACTTTATGATCTGGTGTATATTCCCAAAGTAAACTTCCATCACTATTAATACAATACACTATTCCATTACCTGCAACGGCCAGTAAATCATCATTACCATCTTTATTGAAGTCTTCTGCTAAAATTTCGAAAATAACCGAAGGTGTATCTATCTTATAATTCCAAAGTCCTTTTCCTGTAAGTGTGTAAGCGGCTAAACTTGTACTTAATTCTGATACAAATAAAACGGATGTATTATTGATTTCTCCAATAACAGAATTTCTAATGTTGTTTGTTTGTGTAGAAAAATTTTGTGCTAAAAAAATATTTCCTGTAAATAAAATGACAATCGTAAAAACTGGTTGCATCCATTTAAAAAAATAAGAATTAAAGATTTTACTGTGATTCATAATGATTTTTAATTTTAGAATATCGAATTTCACTTTCTTTCGTTAAAAATAGGTGTGATTGCGTAAAAAAAATGTATTTGTGAATTTATATTCAAAATTTAGACTTCAAAAAAACAGAAAAGGTCTAATTCCTTTTTGAAATTAAACCTTTTCTGTTTTCAATAGTATTTCTTTTAAAACAGTATTTACATTCCTTTATTTTTCCTTTTGATAGCTGCTTTTTCAACATCATAATTCGGATTTTCTTTCATCATTTGTGTACCTACAGAAACTTGCCATTCTTTTAAATTTTCAAGTAATTTTGATGCAATTTCAGGTTGAGTTACAGCAATATTATGGGTTTCATTTGGATCTACAGATAAATCATACAATTCCAATCTTCCATCCTCAAAAAACTGTATCAATTTGTAATTTCCTTTTCTAATGGCTCCATAAGGTTTGGTTCTATGATAATGAGGATAATGCCAATAAAAAGTGTCTCTATCTAGTTTTTTTGAAGTCCCATTTAGCAACGGAAGCATACTAATTCCATCTTTATGGTCCTTTGGACGTAACGGTAAATTGGCAACATCTAAGAATGTTGGATAAAAATCTGTTCCAATCACCACCTCATCACTTACAGAACCTCCCTTTGTTTTCCCTGGCCATTTTACAATTAAAGGCTCTCTAACGCCTCCTTCGTGTGAAAAACCTTTATAGCCTTTTAAACCTCCTGTTGTCTCATCAAAATTACCTCCATTATCTCCAGTAAGTACAATAATTGTATTTTCTGAAATTCCTAGTTCTTCTAGTTTTTCAACAAGTCTCCCCACACTATTGTCTAATGCTTCCACCATTCCTGCTCTTTTAGGATTGATGTATTCATTTTTTGAATTGATGAAATTTTTAGCTTTTTCTTTATATTTTTCTTCTAATTTGGGCGGACACATAACAGGTCCGTGTACTGTGTAATAAGAAAAGTATAATAAGAAAGGATTCTTTTTATTTGTAGTATCTATAAATTGAAGCGCAGCATCTGTTAACTTATCTGTTAAAAAATCTCCTGGTTTTCCATCGTCTAAATTAGGCATTTCAAAAGGCGAAAAATATTTTCCTTTTCCCTTAGGTTGTCCCCATTCTCGTCCTCCAACATTAATATCAAATCCGTGATTGGTTGGGTAATGTTCTTCAAAATCAGGCTGATTAGAAGGCATTAAATGCCATTTTCCAAAAAAAGCGGTTGCGTACCCTCCTTCTTTTAACGCTTCTGGTAACGTAGTTAATTGATGTTCGATTCGTATATTCCAATCTGGAACCGACAATTTTGCATTTGGAAACTCATGTCCTGCAATCCAATCTGTAAGGTGCGTTCTTGCAGGATATTGCCCCGTTAAAATAGCGCCTCTAGAAGGTGAACAAACCGTGGCTGCTGCATACGCATTCTTAAACAACATACCTTGGCTTGCTAATTTATCAATATTTGGCGTTTCATTAAATTGGGCACCATAACAACCAAAATCTCCAAAACCTAAATCATCTACTAATAAGAAAACAATGTTGGGTTGTTTTGTTTGCTGTTTTAAGTTTCCTTTTTTATGTAATTGAGCTGTACAAGCTGTAGATAAGATTGTAAAAATCAATATTAAGGTAATCGGAAATGAAATTTTTCTTTTATGCATAGACAACCATCATTTATATCTGCTAATAACTAATTAACAAGTTAATGCTTTTTATTCATTATGAATTTTTTAACCTATTGATTAATGTCAAAACTCTAATTTATGAACCTATAATTTTTCTTCTAATTCAACATCTATAAAACGGAAAGTCCCTAAAGGAAGACTAATTTATGCCAACCTTTGCTATGAGCATATTTTTGATCCCAACGACTTGCGTACATATGGTATTTTCCTTCATCATCTTTTACAATGCGTCCATCCCAATAACACCATTTTTTTAATGTAGCATCTTCCAATCCATTTGTGGTATCTCTAGGAATTACATTTGAATCTCCCCAAATCCCTTCTGAAACTAAAGCTTTTTGAGGTTCCATTGGTAGAAAAAAGTCTACCAGTGTCTTTTTCTTTTGTGCCGATAGATGTACTGAAAAGCATAAAATAAATAGCAATAAAAAACAAACAGGCTTTTTAAGAGGAATCATAGTTTTTATTTATTGATAAAATAATTGTTTAATAACAGCGAACTTCATACATTCTAATATTTTCTTTTCCGTGTGTACTTTTCAGTTGTAAACGAATAGCTGTAGCTTTTACTTCATCAAAATTTATTTTGACCAACCTTGTAATATTATAGTCTTTTTTACCAACTTCTTTCCAGCTTCCTTGTACACGTGCTTCCACCGTAAATTCTTTCACCAATTCTGGAGGAATGCCCATAACCTGACCTTCATTTTTTGCAGGGTTTTTATGGAAATTAATTTTACGTTGTAAATTGGTATCAAACTTCATTTCTACACTTGTAAAATTTTGTGGCTTGTTCCACTCTAACTGTACTTCTGCATTTAATCCGTCTGATTGCCAATGATGAATTTTATCAACCTCATCTCTACCAACTCCATCGGTTAAGTTTTTTACATCACCAGAACTTGTGGAAGAAGCAAAAATTAAACTCGCATTTTTTGCTTTGTCTTTACTATCTACAGCAGGTCTATGAGGAAAATAAGAATCGTCTCTTAACAATTGCTCTTGCAAATCATTTATATTATTTTGATACAATTCTCTTGGCGATATTCCTTTTTCTGCACACATTGCAGCTGCTGTTCCGGCTGCTTGCCCCATCATTGCACAAGTACCAATAATTCTTGTTGATGAAAGCGCAATATGCGTAACACTCACATTTCTACCAGCAAATAATAAATTTTCTATATTTTTAGAATACAAACTTCTAAATGGAATTTGATATACATCTTTAAATCTTGAATGAAAATAACTTGCTGGCTCCTTAAGGTTTTCAATTCCGCCAGGGCAATGTTCGTCTAAAGACCAACCACCAAAGGCAATGGCATCATCAAAATGACGCAAGCCTAACATATCGGGTTCACATAAAATATAATCTCCCACAAACCTTCTAGATTCTCTTCTACCAGGAATAGAACCTACCCAATCTAAAACCATATTGTCTGCTTCAGGAAAATCTCCAGAATTTTTTATATGATCCCAAACGCCATAAAAATGAGCCATTAATCGATGACGAATTTCATCTCTTTCTCCAATAATATCTACCTCACTACTTAATTCTACCCACCAAAAACCTTCTTTAACTTGTTTTACTTTTCTGTGTTTGTCTTTAAATGCCGTTTCCGCATCAAAAGGAATTGCATATTCTGGTGCGTAAAAAGGCACTGGCCTTCCCATGTCTTTGGTAATCATCATAAAACAATCTCCCATTACCCAACCGTCTGGTTTATCTGGTGCAAATTGCTCATTAAATTCTGCTTTGCCTTCACGTCCTTGTCTAAATTCTGCTCCTGCACTTGCAGCTACAAATCCATCTCCAGAACAATCACAAAAAGTAGGTGCATTTATGGTAAAATCTGTTTCGGTTGTTAATTGACGACACACCACAGATTTAATCTTGTTGCCATCCATATTTACATCCAACGCAGTTGTATTTAATAGCAGTGTTAGATTTTTTTCTCGTACTACATAATTATATAAAACATGATCCCAAACAGGATAAGATTCTTGCGGATTGTAATGCCAGTTTTCAATTAAAAGTTCTTCTACAATACCGGTTTCTCTTTCTATCTTATGCTTATTTAACAAACTTTGAGTTCCATTTACAGTAACTCTCATTTCACTAGAAGCATTACCACCTAAAACGGGTCTGTCTTGTACTAAAACTACTTTAGCGCCATTTCGGGCCGCGGAAACTGCGGCAGAAATACCAGACATTCCTCCACCAATAACAGCAACATCTACATCTAATGTTTTTCTACGTATAGGATTGGTTTTTAAACGTTCTCTTAATATTTCTTCTTCCTTAAACAATATATTATTATTAGAAGTTTGTGCAGAAATATCTCCCATAATAGGAAACAAACTTGCTGCTAAAACTCCTGTTGTTCCTTTTTTAAAAAAGTCTCTTCTTTTCATTTGATGTCCTTTTATACTTTGGTTCTACCAATAATAATAGAAAACGGAAGGTTGCTTGTTTTTGTGGATAATTATTGTGTATCTCTAAGTCATTATCAGTAATTTCTCTATAACTTATAACCAAAACCACCTCAGAATAACTGCGATTTTTTTTATAGGAAACATTACTTTATGAAGCCATCAGAGAAGTTTTACACCTCCAATCCATGAAGTACAAAAAAACAGCACCTAAATAGAATGCTGTTTTATATATGTTTTAAAAATTGACAATCAATCAATTCTTATTTTTTCATTTTCTTACTTAAAAGTAACGCAAAAAAAGGTAAAACGGATTAAGAATTAAAAAGGCAATACCGAATTTGGTGGCAAAGGAACGTTGTTTTCCTTTCTCCAAGAAACCAATTCTTTTAATAGGTTTTGTGTTGTTTTTAATTCGATATTAGACAAATCTTTTGATTCTTTAGGATCCTCCTTTAAATTGTACAATTCTAGTTTTCCATCTGCCAAAAACTGAATTAACTTATAATCTCCTTTTCTAATTACAGAACACGTTCCGTTTTTATATCTACTTGCTAAATGCCAAAACAAAGGTCTTTCTGTTAGTTTTTTATCATCTTTTTGAAATAAATTTGTCATTGAATTTCCATCTAAAGTTCCTTTAAAATCATGCACATTCGCTAAATTCATTAAGGTTGGAAAAACATCTAATCCACTTACAGCAACATCACTTCTTCTTGGCGCAACTTTATTTGGCCAATTGATAAACATAGGCACTCTAATTCCTCCTTCATAAATAGATCCTTTAGAACCACGCATTAAATCATTGGCACTTGCCATACTATGAAATCCATTGTCTGACGTGAAAATAATAACCGTATTTTCTCTAAGATGATTCGCATCTAAGTAATCTACAATTCGTTTTATATTATCATCTACAGATGCTACCATAGTGGCATAACTGGCAAAATATTCGTGTTTCTTTTTCTTATCGTGCAAACCCTGACCAGTAATAGTATCTCCTGCTTTTTCAAAATATTTTTGATACAATTCTTTACTTCTATATTTTATTGGTCTGTGAACAGCGTAAAAGTTTAGGTTGATTAAAAAAGGCTCTTCTTTATGTTCATCAATAAAGGCAATAGCATCATCTGTTAAACGATCTGTTAACCAATTATCTGTATCTTTTTTTGTTATAAACGGATTGCTAAAAGGAGCCCAATAACCACCAGCTTCACTTTTATAACCTCCTTTTTCATAAGCAGGATCTCCTCTAAAACTACCTCCAACATTTTTTATAAAACCTCTTCCTTCAGGATAATATTGTTGTACTTCTGGTGTTTTATGATTGGCTACCCAACTATAATCTCCTGCATCTGGCTGTGATAATCTTTCTTTTAAAGGATATGTTTTAGCCAATTCTTTCTGCGGATAAGGGCCAACAATATGCCATTTCCCTAAATGAATAGACTTGTAGCCTGCTTCTGCTAAAGGTTCTGCATAAATAGGATGCTCTTTACCAACAGTCCATCTAGAAAAAATATTTTCTTGAGCGTCTCCTTTTTCTAAAACTGGTACTGTATACACACCGGTTCTAAAAGATTGTTTTCCTGTAAAAATAGCGGTTCTAGATGGAGAACATGTTGGATACATATACGCATTATCTAACACCAAACTCTCTTTTGCCAACGCATCTATATTGGGAGTTTCAAAATAGGTTGAACCATTAAAACCAACATCTGCGTAGCCCATATCATCTACTAATATAAATACGATATTGGGTTTTTTATTTTCTTTAGAAACCTCTTTTTTAGAAACACTACAAGACGTAAAAAAAGTTACGATTATTATTAAAACACTAAAATTTGTAAGCTGTTTTTTCATGCTAAAAGGGTGTTGAAAATCTTTTATTTTAAGATCCTTTTTAATTCTTTTCTAAATTTATTTAAAATTTCTTTATTTGATGCATTACTAGCAATATTTGTCCACTCATTAGCATCAATTCTATGGTCGTACAATTCTTCAAAACCATCAGAATAAACAGTATATCTATGCGTTTTACTTCGTAAAGAATGAATTCCCTTTGCCTTAGATGTTAAAACATATTCTTTAATTTCATGATTGGGATTTTTTACCAAATCATAAATACTTTTTCCTTCTAACACCTTGTTATCTGGCAAGTTTGCCATTTCAACTAAAGTTGGATACACGTCTAATAAAGAAACCAAAGAGGTACTTACTTTTCCGGTACCATCTGTTGGATCAAAAATTAACAAAGGCGTTTTTGCAGAACGTTCCCACAAAACATTTTTAGACCAATGTTCTTTTTCTCCTAAATGCCAACCATGATCTCCCATTAAAACAATAATGGTGTTGTTAGCGTATTTACTTTCTTTTAACCCGTTTAATAAATGACCAACACAAGCATCTGCAAAAGAAATATTTGCCATATAAGCTCTTACTGCTTCTTTCCATTTACCATGGTCTAAAATAGATTTATGAACTCCTTTTTTAGCCATATTTTGTCCCATTTTACCCACATCATCCAAATCATTTTTTAAGGTTCCTGGTAGTTTAATATCATCTAAATTATACAGATCAAAAAACTCTTTTGGAGCATACCAAGGTAAGTGAGGTCTAAAAATACCACAAGCCAAAAAGAAAGGTTTATCATGCTTTTCTTGTAAAAATTTAGCAGCATAATCTGCCGATTCAAAATCATTATTTTCTTCTAAAGAAACATCTACAGGAAACCAATCAAAAGATCTTAAGAAAGAACCTTTTACTCCGTATTTTTTAAGATTTAAACCATGAGTTTGTAGGTCTTTTTTATCCGGATAAGTCCCCCCTAAACCACCTTTTCTTTCTTGTTGAAAAGATCCTGGATCACTACCTTCTTTTGGTTCTTTTCCTTTTCCTCTAGGACTGTGAAATATTTTTCCTGCTGCTGCCGTTTTGTAGCCATTTTGCTCGAAATACTGAGGAATTGTAACGGTGTTTTCGAAACCTTTTAAATTTCTAAAAACTTCCGAATTACCATAAACTCCAGTTGTAGAAGGTCTATAACCAGACATGATACTTGTTCTAGAAGGGTTGCACAAAGGTGCAGAACAATACGCATTTTTAAAAATGGTACTCTTACTGGCTAATGCATCTATATTAGGCGTTTTGGTTTGAGGATTTCTACCAAATGCACCTACCCAATCATTTAAATCATCTACCATAATGAATAATACATTCGGTTTCGATTTCTTATTTTGACTAAAAGTTGAAAATGTAAATAGTAATAAAGCTATTATACAAACATTTTTGATGCGGTGAGATTTCATATTTGCGTTATTTAATTTTTAACGAAGAAACCTCAAAATATCAAAATGATTGTATTTATACGTTTATAAAATGTATTTAATAGTAGAAAAATATAATTTTAAACGCAAAAAAAATCGTGTTTACAACATTTTTGTAAACACGATTCTCTTGTAAACTTGCATTCTTAAAAGGTTGTTTCCTTTTATTTTTTAAACTGATCGTATTCTGGATTTACTTTTGCATCACGAAATCTTGGTCTGTCTTTCCACATATCATACGTTGCTTTTAATTGTGCAGCAGCTTCCGGAAATTGCCCTTTATCACCTGTTTCTTTAATCCAATTTTCTAAAACAGTTCTATGTTCTTTTAAGACCTCAGCAAAATCTGCATTCAACGCTAAATTATTCATCTGATCTGGATCTTTCTTTAAATCATACAACTCTTCTGTAGGACGAACTCCAAACCAAAATTCATCTTGATAAGGTGTTAATGCTCCTTTTTCGTGCAATGCTCTTAAGTCTTTTACAATCTTTTTATTGTCTCTGTAACCTGCTTGTAACATTGGTCTATCAGGAAAATAGTTACGGATATATCTGTAATCTTCAGAAACAACCGATCTAATTCTATCAATGGTATAATCACATCTGTCTCTTGCACCAATTACATATTCTTTTTCTTTATAATTCTTCGCAAACAAATCTTGTCCTACTAAATAAGATGGCATTTTTGCTTTACCCAAAGCCAATGTAGTTGCAGAAACATCTAATAAAGAAACCAAATCGTTTCTTACAGTTCCTGCTTTTAAGGCTGGGTTATTTCCTTTGATAATTAAAGGAACTAACAAACCACCTTCATAACAAAACTGTTTGTGTCTTAAAGACGAATTACTTCCGTGATCTGAAAAGAAAAATATAATGGTATTTTCAAATTCACCATCTGCTTTTAATTGTTTTATTATTTTTTCTAACGTTACGTCAGATCCTCTATTGGCATTATAATGTTGTGTCCACGCTTCTCTTTGCGATTTTATATCTGGAAAATAAGTAGGCATTGGCACGCTATAGGTATCTAATTTTTCGCCTTCTCTAACATATTGGTAATCTTTTTTACCACCCATAATTTCTACTTGTCCGAACCAAGGCTGGTTTTTATCCTTTCTGGCATTCCAAACATAATTTGTAACGGTTTTGTAATCAATCGCAAAATTTCCCTGCCAACCATTCATTCCTGCCTTGTAATCTTCTTTTGTTCCTGTATCATACAAAGCCCTTCTATCGTAATCAAAATTATAATCATCTTTACCACTATTAAAAGTAAAGTATCCTGCTGCTTTCATCAATTCCGGAATTGTTTCCATATTTTCTGGCAATTTAATTTTTAAATCTTCTGGTACAATTTCGCCATCTGTAAATCTATTTGATCTATGATTATGCGTACCTGTTGTAGTTTGATACACGCCAGTTATAAATGCAGATCTACTTGCAGAACACACTGGAGCAGTTGCATAAGCACGTTTAAATAAAACACCTTCTGCCGCCAATTTATCAATAACAGGCGTGTGACCTTTGTTAATAGAATCTCCATAAATGCCCATAAATGGGGATAAATCTTCTGCTACCACCCATAAAATATTGGGTTTTTTAATTGGTTGTTCTTTTTGACTGCAAGCAGTAAAAGTTGTGGTTAATATTAGAATGCATAAAATTCTAAGTATGAAATAAGAATATTGTCTTTTCATTTTGTTATTTGTTTGATAGTTTTATTAATTCTTTAGCAAAGGCAGTTCCCAGTCTTAATTGACCTTCGGCATTGTAATGCACATTATCTGGATTTTTAGGAAAATCTGACCAACTTGTATCTGTACTCGTTTTTATCAAAACCACATTAGGTATTTCTAAGGCAGCTTTTTCCATTTGTACTCTCACGGTTTTTGCTCCGTTTTTAACACCATATCTAGAGTTTATTTGTCCGAATACAAAAGGCATATTCTTCTCATGAAAAGTAGTTCTGTATTTCTGAATTAACTTTTCTAAAGTCTCTTTGTAAGTTGTGGCCGCTTTTTCTAAAACCGCATCATTTTCTCCTTGCATCCAAGTCATGCCAATAATTTTATACGACTTTCCCTTTTCTTTTAAAATCTTTAAATTTTCATTGATCAAATTAATGTGTTGTTGCACCAAATTCCAGCTTTGCTTTTTCTCTCCTTTTTCAATTTCTTTCGCTTTTTCAAGAGTCCAATTGGGGTTCCATGCACCATACAAAGCAGTTCCGCCTTTTGCATGTTTTATCAACAAAAATTCTTTCTTCGGATATTTCTCTGCCAAGGTTAATCCTACTAATAATTCAGGACCAAATCGTTTTGTAAAAGCATACTTTTTACTCGGCTTATTTTTATAATATGACAAAGGAGATTGTGCAGTATTAGATTGACTCACAAAAACCCGATCAGCAACTTTGTCTATTCTTTTTTTGATTGCATCATCCAAATCGTCATAATTTCCTGCGCCTGCCATGTTAGATTGTCCTGCTAAGAAAACAACTTGTACTTCGTTATTTTCTTGAGAAATAGCAGCACAAGAAAACAATAAAAACAACATTATGATTGGAAAAAATTTACCTTTTTTCATTTACTTATTTTTTAGAAGTTACCTCAACAAAATAAACTTCATGTGGTTTTAAAGTTGGTGTTGATGAAACTGGTATTCCTTTTATTAAATCTTTACAAATAATGTTGGTACTTCCTTTTAAAGAAATTTTAAGTGAAGCATCCGATTTACCAACATTTACAACTGATAAAACATTGTTTCCTTTTTCATTTTTCACCACTTTCCAAATACAACCTTTTGTACCGATGGCATTTGTTTCTTCTAAAACAACATCAGAAAGTAGATTTTTTTCATTTAAAATTGAGAATGCTTTCTCTTTAATTTCAGCAACAGAATTCAATTGAATTATGGTTCCTTTACCTTCAGTTAAACCAGGAAGTTCTTTGCCATATTCGTTTTTTAGCAAACTTTTATCATCAACGATTACGGTTCCTCCATTGTTTAAATAGGTTTGTAGCACTTTTAATTCATCATTTGTAACAAAAGGAGTTTTAAAAACTGCCACCACATCCCAATTTTTAGCATCTTGTTTTTTGATGATATTTTCAGTGACAAACCCTAAAGAAACACCTTCAAAATTTAAACCTTCATACAAATGATAAAGATCATCCATGTGCTCTTTTTTATTAATTGCCGATGTTTTAGAATAGAACAACCGTATGGGTTTGCGTTGTCTTTGAATAGACATAATTTCTTCTGAATTCGAATTCAAATCAATTAACGTCATGGCAACTTCATTGGTTACTCTTGGTTGTTGATTGTTAGAACCTGCATATCCTTTATCATTAAGCGCTTTTTTAGAAATAGAGCCATCCGCTGCTCTTGGCCAATACCAAATCTGACTTGCGGTCATACCATAAGAATGTGCCAACCAAAATGTAGCTCTTGCATAACTTGGATCTAAATATAAATTACGAGATCTTACGGTTGATAAATAATGTAATTCTGAATTAAAATTAATTTTATTAGGACTTACAGATTTCATAAAATCAAATCCCATACACAACTCTCTCCATTCAAAAGCATATTTCTTTTGCCATTCGTGAGGTTTTCCCCAAGTATATGTGTGGTCTGCACCAGAATCATTCCCTACAATTCCACTTAAATCTGTTAAAGCCTCTAAATCGATACCATGCACTCTTTTATTATCGGTCCAAAGATTGGGCATTATTTTTAAATGCACTTTTGCATTTGCATCGTGCTTTGTAATTTCTTTTTTTAAGAATGCATACCACTCAGTAACTCTATCCATATTAAAAGCAGCCCAATCATACCAAATTGGCGATCCTTTTAAACTAATATCAATAGGAATATCAATTTTTACGTCATTAAAATCTTTAAAATCTGAATTCCAAACGCTGTTTAAATTGGCAATATTTTTGTGTTTTTTTGATAACCAATCTTTAAATTTATCAATAGTAAAATGAGAAACGCCACCAGAAGCCCAAGGTAATTTTTTCTTTTTAGCATCTGTATATGTAAAAAAATGAGGTTCGTTACATAGCATATATCCTAACTTACTAAAGTTTTTACCCGCCATTTTAGGAACCACTCCTTCTAACAATTTTTCTTGAAGATATCTTGCTCCAGGATTGTCTATATCGTACCCCGTATACGTATCTTCTCTCATAGAAAAATGAGGTCCAAATTTTTCTTTAGACCATTTTGGCACGCCTTTATGATTCATAAAAATAAAGCCAAAAGAACCGGTTGACTTCCCCTCTAATTCTTCCATTTTTTTAGGGTTTATCGTTCCGTTTTCTTTTACTACATACGTTGGCGTTAAAAAGAATCCATCTTGATTTCCATGAAATTCATTGAGCTCTTTTGTTTCTGGTTTCCATGTGTAATCTGCTAAAAAAACAGGACGATTATTATAGGTTAGTTGATCTTTATCTACAGAAACCTTTGCCCAATCTACTTGTACACTTTCTTTTCTAAAGGTTTCACCATCAATTAAAGAAGTTATTTCTGCAATCGATTTGTCTAACATTACATTGATATCTTTTCTTTCAAAAGAAGCCAAATTTGCTGCCATTTTAGGTGCTTCTTCTTTAAAAGAAGGAACTTTCTTAAATAATTTTGTGTTTACAGCAATATTTTTCTCATCCCAATTGGCAAACTTTAAAAAAACTTCTGCAGTTCTAATCGTGGTTTTTTCTTTTAAAACATCGATATTTTTTTTACTTGCTTTCTTTATTAATTTTTCTAAGGTTTTAATTTTAGAGTTTGCTTCTTTTTCTAAATCTTGCGCATTGATAACAATAGCAACTAGCAAAAAAACACCTAATACACTTTTTTTGAATACAGATTTAATTGTATGTTTTACTTTATTTAAAATCATAATTACGTTTTAAAATTTCTACTAATTACCAGTTGTCTGTTCTAAAAGAAGATGCTGGTAATTTGGCGGTATTAAATAATGCCCCATCTACCCAAGCGTCCCAACCGTAACGAACTGCTACAGGCTTTAAAACCTTATCACTCCAAACTTCTAATTTTCCTTTTGTAATTTTGGCTTCTGCTTGGTAAAATATTTTGTCTTCTCCTGCCACTTTAAAACCATCCATTTTTTTACCAAAATTAAAAACTCCTAATGGCGCATAATCAAATGTTAAGGTTACTTTATTAGCTTTAACATTCATCTCTTTATAAACTGGACCGGAATATTGAATATCTTTAAATCCATAGTTTTTAGCCAAAGCCCACAACGCCAAACGTTCACCCACTTTTTGCTTTTCGGCAGGATGTATACATTCTTTCTCTCCGATATCTAATGTAACGGCCATCCCTGTATTAGGAACCGAAAGCATGGTTTTTAATTGCGCTTCACGCAAATATGCTTGGTTTTCTCCTCCCCAACTTAACGGTGCTATTTGAACAAAGTAAAAAGGAAAGTCTCCTTGATTCCATGCTGTTCTCCAACTTTTTATCATGGATGAAAACAATTGGTGGTAATTTTGATAATAATTTTTATTTGCTTCGCCTTGATACCAAATAACACCTTTAAACGTAAATGGTTTTAATGGATGAATCATTCCGTTATACAATACCGAAGGATTTTTTTGAGGCGTTTTTGTCTTTTTATTCCACCCTTTAAAATCTTTAAATTCCGTTTGTATAATTTCACTTGGTGTCCAAGCTTCTGCAGGAGTTCCGCCCCAACTACTATTAATAAGTCCAACAGGTACTCCTAATTTTTCTTGAAGCATTTTTCCATAAAAATAAGCAGTGGCACTAAAATCTTTAACAGAATTAGGTGCTGCAAGTTTCCAATTTCCTTCACAGGAATTTAAAGGAGTTTTTGAATTATTTTTTTTTACTTTAAAAAATCGTAATTGAGAATTTTCACTATTTAAAATAGCTAAATTACTTTTGTTAATGGGTTGCCCTTTATTGCCACTTACTGGCATTTCCATATTAGATTGACCAGAACACAACCAAACCTCTCCTATCAAAATATCAGAAAGAATTATTTCATTTTCCCCTTTAATACTTAATGTATAAGGTCCGCCCGCTTTCGTTTCATCTAAAAAAACCTTCCAATTGTTATTCTCTACTTTTGCTTTGTAGGTTTTCCCTTTAAAGGTAACAATTACTTGTTTTTCTTTACCAGCTTTTCCAAAAACAGCAATGGGTTTATTGCGCTGCAACACCATGTGATCTTGAAACAATGCATTAGGAGTAACTTGCCCCGCTACAAACTGAGAAACCAAAAAGACGACTAAAATGCAAGCAGTCTTCATTTTATTTTTTAATAGTTTATACATGTTAAAAACCCGTATTATTTTTAAATTTTAAATCCTTTTGAGAAGTTTCATCCGCTTTTAATATATTTTTATTGCTTCCTGAATAAGTATTATTAGTAATTTCTACATTCTTACAAAACATCAAATCGAACATATTAGCATCCGGAAATTGTGGTTTAAAAGTGGTAGTTTGCTTTATTTTATTTCCTTTAATGATTAAGCCATCTACTCTATCTGCCCAAACAATTCTATTCCCAAAAGTTTCTATGGTATTGTTCTCGAAAGTGATATTTCTATCATAGGTTATTGTGCTATCAAAAGTCTTTCCTAATCTTGGAGATACTTTTAAAATTGCATGTTCAGAACCACCATAAGCACAATCTACAAACCTGTTATTTCTAATAATCACCTCTTCTACATTACCAGATTCAAACCAATAAAAAGTTTCTCCTCGCAACATAATTGAAGACATCATAGAAGACAAATCATTATCTTCTATAATAATTTTTTTAGGTGTTTTAATAATGATGTTTCTTGCTCTATGATCTCTAATTACATTTTTACGCATGGTAAATGTAGGATTCCATGTTTTGTTTTCTAAAATATCTCCTATTTTTAAATCCGCAGGAATTTCATTCTTAAAGGTAATATCAGAAAAATAATCATTAAGAACTCTTACAGAAGTTACGGTATTTGTTTCTGCTCTTTGTGGGTTTGGTTGCTTTATAAACCAAATTTCATCGTTTACACCAGCAAACTCAAATCCCATTTGTTGGTCGTGTTTTAAAGCGATTCTAATGGTTTTGTTATCTAAAATCTTATCTACTTCCACATAAGTCCCATGTACATTTGTACCATCATCATACATCCCTTCTAAACGGCAACCTTCAATTAAAATATCTCCTTTACAGTTTGCAAAATGTGTAGCATCTGCCACAATAGACATTACTCTATCTGAACCTTCTCTAATATAGATTCCCGAATTTAAAATTTGAATATCTTCTGATCTTTCAAACAAAAAACCCATTCCTAATGCATGGTGAATTGTAACATTATTAAACTCAATGTTTTTAGAATTTCTAGTTAAAAATGCAGGTGCGTATCTGTTGTTTAATTTATCTCCTTTCGATTGTAAAACAGCGCCTACTCTTGGATACTTTTTTAAATTTTTATCATAAAAACGTAAAACTCCATTTGGTCTTTTTTCTACAAAATTAGATTGTAAACTACTATCCCAAGCACCATAATCTACTGCTTTGGTTTCTTTATTATGAGGCAAAGAACTTCCCAAAGAAGTAAAGTTAAAATGATTTATTCCTGGAAATTCTATTCTACCTTTTCTTAACTTCCATGAATATCCTTTTGTATAAGGTTTCAACTCATACCATTGTTCTTTTTTATTAATTGCAACAACATCTCCTTGAAAAGAAAAAGGAATGTCCCAGTCTAAGGTTACATTTTTTACATCCACCTTATTCAAACCATCAAAAACAAATGGTAAAGTCTGACCTCTAAAAATAAATTCAGAATTATTACCTTCTATTTCTACAGAATTAAATCCTTCAAAATTGAAAATTATTTTTTTAAATCCATTTCCATGATTTGTAATGTACAAGAATTTACCAATTGCATAATCTGTTTTAAAAAAGTAATTTCCTTTTTCAAACACCAATTTTATGTCTTTGGTTTTTGCACCTTCAATAGCTTCTCTTACTACCAAAGTCATATCTCCTTCGGCATGTTTTATATTGATAATTTCTGTTGCATTACAACCAATGGTAAGTATAAAAACTAAAACGGTAATGCTTTTTAATAGGGTATTTTTCATGTACTTTATTTTATAAATTAACTCCTGTTCCTTGTAATGAAGCATCGTGTCCCCACATAATCATCCAAGGATCTGATGTTTCTTTTTGAAATTTTTTCATTTTTGTTTTCATCGATTCTAATACCGAAGTATACTCTTTATTTGTTGCCAAATTGTTTAATTCATTTGGGTCTTTTTCTAAATCATACAACTCAAACTCTGCTCTAAAAAGATAGTCTTGTACTTTTCTTGGACCAAAATTTTCTATGTCATTTCTGTAAATACTTTGCCAAGTAGAAGATGCCCATAAATCGGATGCGAATGGATATTCTAAACGCCAAGCAACATTCCAAATTAATTTGTAATTTTTATTTCTTACCACTCTCATTGGGTAATACATGGTAATTTCATGAAATGTATGAGACGCATATACCTCATCCCAACCTTTCGAAGTTGTTTTTTCTAAAATAGTATTGAATGATTTTCCGTGAAACTGTTCTTTCTTATAATCAATTTTTGCCATATCTAAAATAGTTGGCGTTAAATCTACCCAAGAAATCATAGCTGTATTTATGGTTCCTTTTATATCTTTTAAAGGATCTTTTATAATACATGGCAATTTTATACCTGGCTCATATACGGTAGTTTTTGCTCCCGGAAAAGCCATTCCGTTATCAGAAATATAAATAACAATGGTATTGTCTGCTTTCCCTGTATCTTTAAGCATTTTCATTAATTTCCCAAAACCTTGGTCTATTCTAGAAATACTTTGGTAATACTGTGCAATTTCTTCTCTTGTCTGTTTTGTGTCTGGTAAAAAAGAAGGCACTAAAACATCTTCCGGATTGTAAGTAATTGTTTCTACACCTTTATACCCTGCTGGTTTGTTCCCAAAATTGTTAGGCGTGTCCCATTGTTCTGGCTCAAAAGGTTGCCCTCTATGAGGATCATCTGTACAGAAATACAAAAAGAAAGGTTTACCAGACTTTAAAACATCGGCACATTGTTCTGCCATTTCTACCGTATTTCTTGGATCTGCTTCTAACACTTGGTTAAAGTGATATACTTTTTCTGGAGCCACATGATATTTACCAATTCTAGCCGTTTCATACCCAGCCTTTTCCATAATTACAGGTAAAGACGTTTCTGTGTCATAGGTACTAAAATGATGATAATCATGCACGTGACCATAAGAACCTGTTGCATGACCAAATTTCCCTGAAAGAATTACAGATCTACTCGCAGCGCAACTTGCACTGGTGCAATATGCGTTTGTAAACTTTACTCCTTCAGAAGCTAATTGATCTAAATTTGGTGTTTTTATAACGGGATTTCCATAAGCACCAATTGCATCTATACCATGATCGTCTGCAACAAATAAAATAATGTTAGGCTGATTGCTTTTTTTAACTTGAGCAACTTCTTTTTGCTTCTCTGAACAACCTACAAAGGTTATTGAAACAACTACAAATAGTATTTTTAAAAAGTTTGATTTCATGTACACTCTTTTTATTGAATTATTAATTTTCTTGTAAAAGAAGCTATATCAGCATTAATTTTCACAAAATATACTCCAGGTTTTAAAATTCTAACATCAACATTTCTAGAAGAATCATTACCATTAATTGTTTTAACCCATTGCCCAGAAATATTATAAATTGTTGCTTTTTTAAAGTTATTGATATTCTTTAAATTGATAAAACCAGTACTCGGATTGGGAACTATTTTTACTGCGTTTTCACCTGTTTTATTATCATCAACAGACAATGCAGCGCAATTAATCGTTAAATATTCCGCAGGAATAATATCTTCT
Source organism: Polaribacter staleyi (assembly GCF_038024045.1). NCBI lineage: Bacteria > Pseudomonadati > Bacteroidota > Flavobacteriia > Flavobacteriales > Flavobacteriaceae > Polaribacter > Polaribacter staleyi. Next base: position 1,816,662 of record NZ_CP150665.1, read on the forward strand.
TGATACTCAAATCCAGTACCCACAACAGGTTCTTCTACAACCACCGTTTTTACACCATTTGTGCAGGTATAATTAGTATCTGCCAACACAGGTGCAATTGCAGCACCTACATAAACTTCTGTTTCATCCTCAGAAATATAACTAGCCAACGTAGTAGGAGGTGTTATTTCTTGTGGATATAAATGAAAATGTTTTGCTTTTATTTCTGCATTCTCTCCATAAGTTGCCGTTACATTTTTAACCCTAACAAACTCGAAAGTCCCTTTTGTTAAACCAATGGTTTGATCGTATTTATTAGATATAAAGCCGCCTTCTACTCTTACTGCAAAACCAGCACTTATACTATGAATACCTTCTGCATCAACGGTTCCGTTATGCAAAGCATGCGGAGAAATCATTAATGCCGAATTACCATTTGTACATGAAATATTTCTTGCTACTATTTTATCAATTCCGCCTACTCTTTTTACTCCCGATGGTAAATTGGTTCCTTGTAAGTCATTTAATCCTGTAAACCCTGTTTCTAAACGCAAGGTTGCGCCGCCTGTTCCTGATAAATCTTTAAACAATATGTTTTCTGCAGATTGGGTTTGCACTACTCCATAACCATAATGTGCATTCTGAATATCAATATCTTTTACAATGCCGTTTTCTGGAAAAGTATATTCTTCATTATAAAAATCGCCACCAAAAGTTACTGCTGAAAATTTTGTAAAACTATCAAGTACATTAAAATTAGCAACCACAAAGTTGGAAACTTTACCACAACTTACAACGGCTATATTTGGGTTGTTGTTATGCGTTAAATCTACCGTAAATCTATTTCCTGTTGAACTTTTAATACTCACATTTTTGATAGGACTTGTATTATCTCCTAAATTAAAAATAGCAGAATTCTTTAATTTTCCATTACTCGGAATTTCATAAAAAGGCCTGATCACCACATTGGGATGCACCTCAATATGAACATTTGATTTTAGGTTGATGTCACCAAAAGAATAATCACCTGCAGGTATGGTTAAAATTCCACCTCCGTTGGATGAAATATCATTGATGGCATCTTCTAGTTTGGAGCTATCATCTGTAGTAAAATCATTATCGACATTATAATCTGAAACTAAATTTTTATTAAAATTTGCATTTGCAACCGACGTATAAAAGTTAGCTTCGTTATCTATCTGAGCATAAAAACACTGAAAATTAATAACAAAAAATAGTATAAAAAAAGGTGTTTTTATCATCATTTAAAAAATTAAAGCTCCCGTCTTTTTAAGTACAAGATTATAGATGTAAAGTTCATTAAGATTACTCTTTACTTTGTTTTTACGGATACATAAATTGTATCTATCAATAATTTCTTGCTACAATGCTTGCTCTAGCTCAATATCTATAAACCTAAAAGCACCTACAGGAATGTTTATTTCTAGTGAGGAGTTTTGTACTTTAAACTCTTCTTTACTTAAAATATCTGTTATCTTTTTTATGTTGATGTTGTTAAAATGAACAATTGCAGTACGCTCTTCCGGATTGATATATCCGCTATCTAATATGGTTAATCGTAAATGTTTTGGTGAAGTTTGCGCAACTACCCAAGCAACATCTCCAGCAACAGTTATTGGTAATTTTTTAGAACTAGCTTTAAGATCTTTTTCTATAACCTTATAATATTCATCTGCTTTAAAAGTTTGTTTTCCATCTGCAGAATAGTAATTACGACCATCTGTAATGTACTCTTTCATGATGTTTTTATACAACGGATGTAGGTTGTTCACTAAGGTACCTCTTGGTGCATTTTTATCTGCAAAAACTCCGTTTTGTGGCGGCGTAATCATCACCAATCCGTTTTCATAAGGCGCTAAGAAATTTAATCTTCTTTCTTTAACCCCTGCAGCATATCTAGAAAAATCCCATTCTGTAACCGGTGCCGCTGGCCAAGAACCATTTAATCTACTCATTACAAACGGATTATTCTTCTCAAATTCTTCATCATAAAAAACATTCCATTTTACGTTAGAACCATCATCTAAAAAATGATGATCTGGTGCTTTCATACTTAGATGAACCGGAGAAAAACTTAAAATTTCATTTCTTTTTGGTACATACAATGCTCCTTTTGCTATCAACTCCCAATAAATGCTTAAATAATCTTGGTCTACTGCAAAATTATTGATGAATTGCGCGCCATTTGACGTATGAAAAATCAACATTCTTAAAAAATGATTTGGCAATCTTTGGTATCCTAATTGCCTAGCTCTATCAAAAGTAGTGTTATCTGGCACAGCGCGTGTTCCCCAAGAATTTACAGCGCCACTTGCCCACATACCCGTTCTACCCGCCAAACTTAGCTCCATAGATTTGTCTGTAGTTTCCTCCATAGAAGGCACAAAAACATCTGCAAATTCACCAGACATTAATCTTGCCCAAGGTTTCTGGTAATTACTTCCTAACCAAGAAACATGTTTAGATCTTAAAAAAATAGTAGTGTTTTTATCTTTTGCATATTCTGCCAAAGGATATACCAAATCGTTTACCAAAAACGATAAATTCTCTGAATGATCTTCCATTTCTGGATAAATTAAAACCTTCTTTTTACCTTTTGATTTGTCTATAACCGCTTTTGTAGTGCTTAACTGAAACATATAAGGATCGTTACCATGACCTGCCCAATATGCAACTCCCGGATTGTCTTCATAGCCTTTAGTAATTAAATCGATAGACTCTTTTTGTGTTAAGGTATATTTTTTTCTTCTGTCTTTTGCATTTTTATATTTCTGATTGTTCATTTGAGATCTGTCCCACTTTTCTACGTTTCTTAAATGCATAGAATTCAAAAATATTGGCGAATCATAAGAATTTGAAATCTTGTTTTTTAAATTCAATAAATTATTAGGCACCTTTTCGGTCATAAAATAAACCGTTTGCGATTTATTTTCGAAATTTGGTTTTGTATAATTTTTTAAATGGTCTCTAATCGATTTTGTGTTCTTTAAAATAGAAGCTATTTTTCCTTCTGGTTCTAAATTTTCAAATTCTTTTTTCCAACCTTTATCATTGGTATCTATAATATGAATTTGGCTACCTCCACTTTGTGCACTCGCTAAAATTATTTTGCCTGTTTCAGGAACTTTCCACAAATCATTATAGGCATATTTACCTTCTAATCTTTCTACATCTTTTTCTAACGAATTCGGTTTGTACAAATGTATTTGGCTTCCCACTTTTGTAAAATAAGTAGTTTCACCGTTTTGTTTTATGATTTCAGACTGCGCAATATCATAGCCAAATTTTACTTTGTTAATTTTATTAAAAGTAAATTCATCCTTTAAAATACTATAGGTAGACACTAATAAATCGCTAGCATGTGCAGAAGCACCTAAAACAATTTCCTTATTTCCATCGTTATTAATATCTACAACTCTAAAATCGCCAATGGGTCTAATTCTTAATTTCCCTTTTACATTTTTACCCGCTTTTATAGGGGTTTTCTTAAAAGGAAGTTCTTCAAAAGCATTAAAAAAGTATAATGTCCCCACCACATTCATGTGATTATTGGTTCCTAAAACAACCAGTGTTTCAGTATTGTCTTTATTTTGAATGGTTCTTATAAAGTTGGCAGCACTTTCACTTTTATTTGGAACTCTTGTTCCTGTTGTACTTTTTCTTACTTTTTCTATAGAATATGTTGCCGATTTAATTTCTTTTAGAAATTTTCCTTTTGCATCTAAATAGTACATACTTTTATCCAATCCGCCAGCAACCACAAACATCTTATGGTCTTTTTTAATTGCAGTAACTGCATACATTGGCGCACTGTTCTTTTTAAACTGCCACAACAGTTTTCCTTTAGAATCTAAACAATAAATTGTACCATTTGCATTGGCAACTAGTATTTCATCTGCACCATCATTATCTAAATCTCTTACCCAAATATCATGATTCATAAAACCCGATAAGGCATTTTTCCAAAGTATTTTTCCTGTATCAGAAACGCCTAACAAAGTACCTTCATAACTACTGGCTACAATATAAGTTCCTTCTTTATTGACTGCAGATCTTACTTTTAAAATGGTAAAACCAGTTTCTATACTTACAATTGCCTTACTTTTTTTAAGTGCAGGAAGTGTATTAGAAACGCAATTAAAACTAATTAACAACGTAGTAGCAATTAGTACATACTTTTTTAAACTCTGATTCATTTATAATGGATTTTAAACTTTTTATAAAATAAGTGATTTAAAGTTTCCAAATTGTATCTGTAGATATATTTAACGTCTTTGAACGTAAAGCAACGTTTTAATACATAAAAAGCGCTACATAAATATGTAGCGCTTTCTTTTAAATTAAAAAGATAAACAAGTTAAAACCCTGTACCAGGAGCTTCTGGACTTTGAGCTTGTGCTTTCTGCGGATTTAAGATTAGATAAGTACCTAAAGCTGTTAATGCCGCATATTTACCGTAATTACCAATCTTTTTTAAAGCATCCTTACGAGAAATTTCTTGATTGTTTTCTGTGTTTGTTTTTATATTTTTTTTCATGATATATCTTTTTTTCTCGTTAATATTATTCTAAAATGATTTTCTTACTTAATTTTCCAGATTCAGTGGTTAACTGAACAATATAAACACCTGTTGCTAATTTTGGTAAAGCAATTTCTTTAACACCATTAGTATCAAAAGAAGCATTCATTACATTTTTTCCATGAATATTAAATAAAGAAACAGCTGCTTTTCCATTTTTCAATCCTGCTATTTTTAAAGTTGAACGATCAGATTTAAAGATGCTTACGCTATTTAAAATAACATCATCTTCTGTAGATAAAGCAGAACTTCTAGTATGAAGGTAAAAACGACCAATACCATTAGATGCTTCTGATACAGAAACTTTATATTCAGCATTTACTTCATTTAATTGCGTAAATACATTTTCTTGTCTATCTTCTAAGTAAATATTTAATCCTGAAGGAATATTTAATGCCTCAGCTGTAAAAGTAATTTCTTGAGTACCTTCTACCTTAACACCTACAGGTACAACCATCTTTTCTAAATCTGCGTTTGGCAATCCTTGAACTTGGAAAGCTTCACCTGAATTACCATCCAATAAATTAGTAAACACATCTAATTCATTTGGTAAACCTGTAAAAGTTGCTCCGTCTAAACCATTATCAAAAGATTTAGTTGCATTGTTAGCATAGTATACTCTTGCAAATCTATTAAGCTTTCCGTTAGTTACATTTAAAATAATTTCTGGTTTAGCTTCAGATCTTAAAAAAGTATCAGGAGATTCATGACTTTGAATTGCTTTTGCAAAACTAACGTTTCCTCCTGCAGTAGCACTTACAAAGAAACCTTGACCTGGCGCTACTTTAAAATCATCTCCAGTAACTTTAGCATCATAGTTTTTAGTTGATGGATTCCAGATCCAAATAGTTTGACTTGTTAACAAAGCTGTATTTGTTGTTAAAAAAGTAGCACTATTAATATATGACGTATAAGGATTACCTACTAAATTAAAAGGTGTTCCTGCACCTACAGTAATTGCAGATGTAACACCTTTTGTATTAACACTACCAGTAAAAGAAACATCTCCTGTATTAGTTCCTCTCTTCATAGAATACCCTTTCCCGTTTGTAAAAGAACTTGCAGAACCATCTGAATAACTCCAATTGCTAGCGGCAACAGCATTATTGTAAGTAGCAATTCCTTTGTTAGTTCCAGTTCCACTTGCAATATCGTTATCAGCTATCCAAGTTGTTCCTGTACCATATGCTTGACCAACTACTGGAGCAGCAATTAAATGCCATCCTTCTAGATTACCAGCAGTATAACTTAATTCTCTTTTGTAAGTTACTTTTCCTCCTGTTGCTAAATTATTAACAATAAGCGATGTACCTGTTTCCGCTACAACAGATCCTGTCTTATTTGTATGTAATTCATCTACAGTTAAAGATCTATTAGCACCAGCTGTTAAAGTAAGTACATTACCATCATTTACAAATATTTCTTTAGCAACCTCACTATCAAAGAAAATATTAACATTATTTTTAATATAAACTATATCTGTTGCAGTTGGCTCTAAACCGCTATCCCATGTTGTACCTAAACTCCAACCAGCAGAAGTTCCTGTAGTAGAAATATAATCAGCATCAGCAATTGCCTCTAAACCATCAACATAAACAACAACAGAATTACCATTATCTGCAGCAACTTTAATAGTAGTTTTTACACCGTCTGAAACCACTGCATCTGCAGTATTATCTAAATTTCTAAAAGTAATTTCTTGAGTTAATCTATGCCATTTACCTTTCTCTAAATCTTCGGTATCCCAATTAATTGTTTGAAATCTAGACGTTGAACTTGCATCGAAATTTGTTTGAATTCTTGCAGGATTACCAGACTCAATGTATACATTAAGAACCATTAAATGCTTTCCTGCAGCTGTTGTTGTAAATTTTGAACCAGCAGGATTACCAGCACCACTACCTATAAAAATTCCACTAACATCAGCTGTACCAGCATTACTAGTTTCCATCTTAAAACTATAATCTCCTTCAAAAACCTGTGTATCTGAAAAAGAACCTATTCTAGATCCACCACCAGGAAAAAAGACCCCTGTAGTATTTGCGTTACCATTTAATGTAGGTTCTATAGTACCTGGAGTAGAAATATCAGCTGATTCAGCTCCCACAAACTCCGCGTAAGTAGATGCACTTTGAATATTTAAAAACTCAATAGACTCAACAAATATTTGTTTTCCTCCTTCCTCTACACCTGGTGTACTAGCATCATCAACATAACCACCTCTAAATAATAGAAATACTGTTTCTGTAGCTTCACCCCAAAAAGAAGGACTATCTGGTTGATTTGCTGCTTGACCACTTTGAGCCCATTCTCCACTACCTATAGTTTCTGGCCCATCCAATTTTATATAATACGTTTTAAATACAGCTGAATTAGCATCTATACTTTGGGTTAACCATATTGTAGTAAAACCTCCTCCTGGTTTATCTTCTTGAACAGCAAAACGAATTGAAGTTGCACCTGATTCATTTTTTACACGAATTTTCATATAGTTATTTACGGTACCATTTAATGGAGCTGGTGCATTAATTGTCGCATTGTTACTTGTTCTAGTAAGTATTAACCCCCCATCATTTGTCCAACCATTGGTTGCATCGTCATCATCAAAGGTTGTGCTTGCCATTTGAAAACCATTTGACCATCCTTCAGTATCTGAAGCGAATTGATATAATTGCGCATTCATATTAAAACTAACTAACCCTAGGATAGCCAGTAATAAAAATGATTTTTTAAGTCCTCTTTTCTTCATAATTTTTAAATTTAATTTAAGTTAATTGTTATTGTTGTAAAACTACAACCGTAGTTTTGTTCTCTATTCTTAATTTTTACCACCTAACTAATCAAAATTACCTTTATAGTATTCTATATTGATGCACCTATATTAGAATTCTTTGGCAATTAACTACTTAAGTTATCTTTTACTGTATTCTGTAATACATAAAATGTTTGTTTCCGTACAAATCTCTTGTTTCGTACTACATTGTATTTGGTTCTATTATAAGTCGTATTATTTAATAAGAAAGCCTCAACTTAAAAATAAGTTGAGGCTAATTGGGGGGTAATTTGAAAGAAAGTAATTATTTTACTATAACTTTCTTTGTTTTAGATTTACCTTCAGAAGTTACTCTTACTATATAAATTCCGCTTGTCATACCTGCTAAAGAAACCGCACTGTTTTCATTTAATTTTTGGATATCTTTTACTTTACTTCCTAAAATATTATACATTTCTAAGCTACTGTTTAAAGGAGCCTTTACGTTTAAAGTTTGCGTTTTATTATTTACATAAACGTTAGTACCATCTAAAACGTTGTTTTCTACATTTAAAACATTATCTAAGGTAAGAGTTGCAGTCATTTGGTCTATATAAACCATATCTCCAGCATTTAAGTTTTCTACCACCTCTCCTTCCGTATCATCAGTCCAATCTATCCCAAACCAAAAAATAATTCCATCAAAGTCTTCAGTAACTTCTATATTAAAAGTTAGCTCTTCCCAATCCATAGTTGTATTTGTTGTACTTACAGTAGCAATTGGTTTACCATCTATTTCAGTGCCACCTAAAGACAACTTTACTCTTGATGATATTTTTATAGGTGCAACTCTATTTGTTTTTACCCACATTTTAATTTGGATATCTGAACCCGCAGTATATACACTTGGATATGTTTTTTCATGAAGTGTAAAATTCCAAAAAGGTTTGGTAGCGTCTGCGCTAAAATTAAATCCTAAACTTTGACCACCATCATGAAACTCTGTTGTAGTCAATCCTCTAGTAGCAAAATCTACATCTCCGGTAAGATGAGCTGTACCTGTAGGCCCATCAAAACTTGGGTTTTTAATAAACTCACTAAAAGTAGCAGCTGGCATAGATGTTAAAAATTCTATTTCATCTAAGAAAAAATCTCCTGTATCTGAAGCACTATTTTTTCTTACCATTATATAGAAATTAGTAATAGTACCTTTCCATAAGGCAATATCACTCATATCTATATAAGAAACAACATACTCGTTAGAGTCTGGAGCTAAAATATTAAAATCAACATTTTTGTTATTATCGGTTTTAATTGCTGCATCATCTACATTTTTACCACCAATTCGAATAGAAGTTCCTTTTGTACCATTTTTATATTTAATTCTTATAAATTTGGTAGCATCTGCATCAATCCCTGTTTCTGTTACATCGTTAGCACCAACCTTAATACCAAAATTAGCATTATCTGTTGTTCTATTTAGTTGTAATGCTCCATCATTAGCAACTCCTTCTGTTGCAGCATGCGTTACTGCTCCGTTAGAACCAAAGCTAGCAGACCAACCTTCTAAACCAGAACTAAATGTAAATGTTTGAGCACTTAGGCTTAAAGCAAAAAACGTAAAGCCTAAGAATAAAAATGTTTTAAGTATTCTTTTTTTCATAATAATTAGATATTAAATTGTTTACCTCAAAGAAAGAAAACACGTTAATTTTCTTTGTATCTAAAAATAAAAACAATGTTGTTTTTAGTAAATAACTATAAATGAATAGAGTAAGCAACTATTTACAATACTTGTAAAATTTTACATATTATGAAGAAAAAAGGTTAAAAAAGGCGACCATAAGTCTATACTTTACTTTTATTAGTATAAAAAATAAAATCACTCAACGGAATTACATACATGTAAAGTTGAGTGATTATATTTATAAAGCAATAAAAAAGGTATTTAAGAAAACTTATCTTCGTTCTCTTTCGCATATTTACTTGGAGAAACTTCGTATTTTTCTTTAAATATTTTTGTGAAATGTGTTCTACTTTTAAAACCTGTCATTAAAAAAACTTCATTTACAGACAGTTTTTTATGCACTAAAAATTGAGCTGCCTTTTTAAGACGATACATTTTTATCAACTCAAAAGGAGTTTGATTTGTTAACACTTTTACTTTCTGATAAAAATGTGTTCTATTCAAATAGAGTTCTTTAGCTAATGTATTGATATCGAAATCTTGATTATCTAGATTTTCTTCCATTATACTATACAACTTTTCTAAAAATGCATTATCATTTCTATTATTCTTATTGTTTTCTTTTGTTAACGGAATACCAACTTGATACCTTTCTCTTAATTGTTTTCTATTATTAAGTAATGCTTCTGTATTTGTAATTAAACGTTGTACATTAAAAGGTTTCTTTATATAAGCATCTGCCCCATCTCTTAATCCTCTAACATGATCTTCTATATTAGTTAAAGCTGTAAGCAGAATTACAGGAATATGACTCGTTTTTAAATCAGATTTTATGGCGATACATAAATCTAACCCATTTAACACAGGCATTTGCACATCACTAATAACAATATCTGGCCAATTATGCTCTAAAGCATCTAAACATTCTTGTCCGTCTCTAAAAGATTTTACCGTAAAATACTTAGATAATATGCCAGAAACATAGTTTCTCATTTCTAAATTATCTTCAGCATAAAAGACCAAGGATTCAGAAAACTCACCACTAACACTAACCGTTGTTAAATCTTCTTGTACTATTTGTTTATCAATAACAATTTCTTTTTCCTTAGGTAGTATTACTGTTGCTTCATCTAGCTTTTCATCTTTTTCTACTTGTTGTTTTACAATTGGCAACTGAATACTAATAGTAGTTCCCTGATCAATTTTACTTTCGGCTTTTATATAGCCATAATGCATTTCTACTAATTTTTTAGAAAATGCAAGACCAATTCCCGAACCCGAAATATGTTCTGCTTGTGTATTTTGAGATTGATAAAATCTTTCAAAAACATGTTCTAAATCTTCTTCTTCAATTCCCATCCCCGTATCACTCACAGAAATAATCAAATCTTTTTCAACACAACTAAATTCAATTTTAATTGTATCACCCGCTTTTGTATATTTAAAAGCATTGTTTATTAAATTATTGCAAATTTTTTCTATTTTACCTTTATCTGCAGAAACTATAATATCTTTATTTTTAGCAACAAGTTCAAAATGTTTTTGATCTTTACTTGCCAAAAACATAAAATCATTTGATAATTCTTGTAAAAAATCATTAAAATTAAAACGAGAATAATTCATTTTTAACAAATTCGCCTCTGCCCTTCTAAAATCGTGAACTTGATCTACTAACTGTCTAATTTTTTTTGTTTGACGCTGCACGAGTGCTAGTTTTTCTGAAACATCAAGATTATTCTTATACCTTTCTAATAATACTTCTATAGGTCCAGAAATAAGTGTTATAGGCGTTTTAATTTCATGAGAAATATTTGAAAAGAAACGTAATTTAGATTCATTTAACTTCTTAACAGAATCTATTTCTAATTTCTCTATGGCTACATTATGGTTTAAAGATTGAATTTTAGTAATAATAAACACAACTAGATAAAGCAAGAAAATAGCAAGCAACGCATATATAAAAAATGCCGTATTAGTTTTCCAAAAAGGAGGCACAATTGTTATTTTTAATTTCTTTGGAGCTGTCCATTCATTTAAAGAATTAGAAGCCATAAAACTTAACACATATTCCCCTGGTTGCAAACCACTAAAGTTAATTGTTCTATCGGTAGATGTTGTTTCAATCCAATCTGTATTGGTTGGAGATAGCATGTATTTTAATGAATGGTTCTTAGGATTAGAGAAGTGTAAACTCGCAATATCTAACGAAAAAACATTTTCATTATACTGCAAGGTTATTTCATTTAATTCTGATAAACTTTTCGTTAAAAGAACTCTATTATTAATGGTATCTCCAGGGTAAATTTTTTGATTAAATAATTTAAAATCCTCTAATACTACTTGCGGTAATTCTTCTTTATTGATAATATCTGTTGGATTAAAATAACAAAAACCATCTAATCCAGAAAAGAGTAAGGTTCCATTTTTTAATTTTTCAGAAGCAAACCAAAAATCTTCAAAAGGCAAACCGTCAGCTAAATTAAATTTTCTAAATACTTTACTTTTTAAATCAAACTTATTTAATCCAATATTTGTTGAAATCCATAAACCATGCTCATTGTCATATAGTATACTTTTTACAACATTGTTAGAAAGTCCATCTTTTTCTGTAAACGGAAAAAACTCGAGTACCCCATTATTTTCCTCCACTTTACAAATTCCTCCGCTTTCTGTACCAATCCATAAATCATTATTAGGTAACCTTAATACCGATGTTACAAAATTACTAGATAACGATTTTTTATTATTTTTATCCTGTAAAAATTGTCTTACACTTAACTTTTCTAAAGGTTTATTTTCTGAATTTTCGACTCTAAACAAACCATCAGAATCTGCTCCAATCCATATAAAAGGCTTTAAAGGATCTGCATAAACAAACCTAGCTAAAGACAGTTTTTTCTTCTCAAAATAAGGGGTATTATTTAAAGACTCAAAACTTTTAATGTTATTAAATTTGTCTAATGATATTTTATAGACATCCTGAGAACAACCAATCCAAATATTACCAAACTTATCTTCTGTATAAGATCTAAATGAATGAGGTGAAATATTCTTTAAAACAGAAGCCTTAACTTTTTCTATGTTTTTTTCTCCTTTTTTAACTCTAAAAAAACCAGCACCAGTAACTTTAAACCAAGTATTTTTTTTAGAATCTACAAAAACCGAAGAAACACTTAATAAATACTTTTCTGGAAGGTTAAAAGGCAATGGTTCAAACTTTCTTGTTTCTGTATTAAACAAACCAATACCACCAAATGTTGCGGTTACATAAACTCTTTTATCATCTAAACTAGAAAAATTGGTAACACTGTTAGAAGCAATACCATATTTATAATTCATCTCTTTATTATACTTCTTAAAAGGACTCTCTTTTATATTAAATTGATATAAACCTTCATTATAAGATCCTACCCAAATAGTATTTGATGTAGATAAAATGCTACTTATTCTTAATCTATCTACACTGTCTTTAAAGTGATATTTTACAAATGGCTGAATGTTGTTACAATTAATTACAGATTTAATATCTTTAATTTTCATAAGCCCCTTATTCATAGCACCTAACCACAAATCTCCTTTTGGGTCTACACACAAACGGTTAAACTGTCTATCTGTAAGTATTTTTTTTATTAAGGTAAACTCATTATTCACTTTATTATAACAAACAACCCCAATACCTTTTGTTAAATTAACAAGAGATAATGTTTCATTTATTGCAATAATACCTGTTGAAGATTCTATATCAGGATCTAAAATTTTATTAAAACTATTTTCGCTGATGTCAAAAAAATACAATCCACTAGAAGTTGTAAAAACTAAATTTCCATCATTTAATTCAAGAACATCATAAAAAGTTAGCTCGTTAGGATCTTTGACTAGTGGAACAAACTGATTTAATAATTTATAATTTTCATCGAAAAGAAACACTCCATTCCCCTCTGTTAAGCAGTAAATTTTATCGTTTTTCTTATTGATAAAAACCTTTCTAATAATAGGGCCACTACTATCTTTGCCTATCAGTTTATTAGAATATATTTTTACAAATTTTTCTTGAGAAGATTTATAAACCGTTAACCCTTGATCAGTACCTATCCATAAATTATTTTTATAATCTTCGGCAATTGATCTTACCCTATTACTTGTTAGAATATCCTTATCTATGGTGTTTTTAAAAGTGGTTAATTTATACCCATCATATTTACTAATCCCCACATAAGTACCAATCCACAAAAAACCATCATTCGATTTTAAAACAGAAGTAACTCCATTATGCGCTAACCCATCTGATATTGTAATTTTTTTTACATTTGCAAACTCATTTTCTTGTGCTTTAATATTCAGAAATAAAAACACAAACACTAAAAACAGAAAATTAAACTTATTAAACATACATTAAAATGAGCTTCAAAAAAAGTAAATATCAATAGATAACTTTAACCTTTCCTTTATTTAAACAATGAGATTACAAAAAAACTAAATTTTAGGCTAGCAACAACTACATTTACTTCCCTTTTAATTCAATATAAATGTAATTGTTTTTCTAAGTAAAAACAACCAAATAAAAAAAATTGATTTTTTTTCAAAAAAATGAAATAAAAATTTGCCTAAACAATAAAAGATATTATATTTGCACCGCTCTTAGAAATAAGAGTAATAAAAAGAAAAGTTCTTATTAAAATAATGACTGCGAAAGTAGCTCAGGGGTAGAGCATCACCTTGCCAAGGTGGGGGTCGCGGGTTCAAATCCCGTCTTTCGCTCTGTTCAATTACCATGCTGAAGTGGTGGAATTGGTAGACACGCTGGACTTAAAATCCAGTGGTCAGTAATGGCCGTGCGGGTTCAAGTCCCGCCTTCAGTACAATAACCGTTGTTAATCTTACGATTTTCAACGGTTTTTTGCTTTTACAATCTTAAAACTTCTGTCTTTTTTTTTAAAATTCAATAATTTTAAGTTTTTACAATTTTATAAAAAAAAGCTAAACACATAGAAATAAACCACTTACCCTCTAAATAAAAATTACTTCTTAAAAAACAAAATAAAAAGTATTTTTTTATCTTAAAAATTGTGATTTTATAATAAAAAGACACTATATTTGCACCTCTCTTAGAAATAAGGGTAAGAATAAAAGTTCATAAAAATAATAAAGTAAAAAGTATATCATATTAAAGATGTATATTTTTTTTGCTTTGCTACATAAAAGACCAATGCTGAAGTGGTGGAATTGGTAGACACGCTGGACTTAAAATCCAGTGGTCAGTAATGGCCGTGCGGGTTCAAGTCCCGCCTTCAGTACAATAACCGTTGTTAATCTTGCGATTTTCAACGGTTTTTTGATTTTATAAACTTTTTTGATTGCCTTTTTGGGACAACTTTCAAACAACAAACTAAACCTCTTTAGAAAAACAAGTATATCGTCTTTCTAAAAAGGTTCTTTAAAATTTATTTTACACTTTAGTATCTGCTTAAACAGTTAAAGGATTAAACCAACTTTGTACCAAATTACCTTCCAAAGATTCAATGGTATTATGTATATAATCGTTTTTAATTATATCATAATGATACTCTCTAGACCACTCTTTGATATGATTAGATAGTTCTAATAAGGATTCGCAAATAAAATCAATTTCTTTGTTTGTCATTGTTGGGTGTATCGACAAACGAACCCAACCTGGTTTTTCTGTATTACAACCTTCGTGAATTTGAAGCCCTATATTCCTTGAGGTTTGCTGATCTACATTTAACAAAAAGTGACCATAAGTACCCGCACAAGAACATCCACCACGTGTTTGAATACCAAAACGATCATTTAATAGTTTAACCACTAAATTGAAATGGTAATTTTCAAAATAAAATGAAAAGATTCCTAATCTTTCTTTTTGATCAGGAGCCAAGATATTAACTCCTGGTAAAGCTTCTAATGTTTTAAAAATACGAGAATTCATCTCATCTTCTCTAAGCTTTATCATCTTTACACTCATTTCCTCTTTTAACTGAATCGCAAGTGCTATTTTGATGGTTTGTAAGAATGCTGGAGTACCGCCGTCTTCTCTAGTTTCTACATCGTCAAAATAATCATGTTGTCCCCAAGGATTTGTGTAACTAACCGTTCCCCCTCCAGGATTATCTGGTACCGTATTTTTATATAACTTTTTGTTAAAAATTAAAACTCCTGAACTACCAGGACCTCCAAGAAATTTATGAGGTGAAAAGAAAATAGCATCTAGATATTCTTCTTCATTTTTGGGATGCATATCAATATCTACATAAGGTGCAGAACAAGCAAAATCTACAAAACAAAGTCCATTGTATTTATGTGTAATTCCTGCAATTTTATGATAGGGTAATTTAATACCCGTAACGTTTGAACACGCGGTTACAGAAACCATCTTTATAGGATGCGCCTCATAAGCTATTAAAAGCTTTTCTAGACTTTCTAAACAAATAAGACCTTGATCATTACAAGGAATTACCTTAACAACCGCAATAGTTTCTAACCATGAAGTTTGGTTTGAGTGATGCTCCATATGTGACACAAAAACAATAGGTCTTACAGCTTCTGGAATTGCAGTATAATCTTTTAAGTTTTCTAAAACTTTTAATCCTAGAATTCTTTGAAACTTATTTACAACACCAGTCATACCAGAACCTTCTGTAATTAATACATCATCTTCTGATGCATTTACATGTTGTTTTATTTTTGTTCTTGCTTCATGATAAGCGAGCGTCATTGCTGCACCACAAGTTGATGTTTCTGTATGTGTATTGGCCACAAAAGGACCAAAATCATTTAGTAATCTCTCTTCAATTGGGCGGTAGAGTCTACCACTTGCCGTCCAATCTGTGTATATAAGTTTTTTTTCTCCGGATGGAAACATAAACGTTTGATCTACACCAACTATATTTTTCCTAAACTTATTAAAATACAGTTCTAATTCTGTATCTTTTTTATCAAGTAATGAATTCATTTTTAACAGGTTTTAAAAGAATTTATTTAAAATAAAAATTACTTTTTAAAGTTTGAAACACCGTCTTTTAACCAATTTTTATAGGCTTTTACATCTGGTGTATAAGCAACAGGATCTATCAAATTATTTTCATTATGATCCATCAACACATACATTGGCTGTGTATTTGTTTTGTATTTAATTGTTTGTAATTCGCTCCATTTTTGTCCGATGTATTTTAACTTCTTACCCGGTTTTAATTTTGATTCTACAACCTCATTTTCTGGTAAAGGTCTTTTATCATCTACATACAATGAAATTAGAATTACATCATTCTTTAGCACACCTAAAACACTTGGTTTTACCCAAACATTCTGTTCCATCTTTCTACAATTTACACATGCTTTACCTGTAAAATCGATCAATACTGGTTTTCCTACTTTTTTTGCATAGGCTAAGCCTTTGTCATAATCATTAAAAGCTAAAATATCATGTGGCGCCATTAAATGAGCTCCATCTGGAATATCAGAATGTACAGCTTCTCCACTTCCTAACTTAGAAAATCCAACTCCGTAAGGCGATTCACTGTAATGTTGTGGTGGCGGAAATGCACTAATTAAATTTAAAGGTGCTCCCCACAATCCCGGAATCATATAAATTGTAAATGACATAACTATTAACCCTAAACTTAATCGCCCCACAGAAATGTGTGTAAGTGGGCTATCGTGTGGTAATTGTATTTTTCCGAATAAGTAAAATGCAAGAGCTCCAAAAACGGCTATCCAAATGGCTAAAAACGATTCTCTTTCTAACAAATGTAAATCTAAAACCAAATCTGCATTTGACAAGAATTTAAAAGCCAAGGCTAATTCTAAAAATCCTAAAACCACTTTTACAGTATTAAGCCATCCTCCAGATTTTGGCAAAGAATTTAACCACCCTGGAAAAGCTGCAAACAATGCAAATGGCAAGCCAATTGCTAAAGAAAAACCTAACATACCTACAATTGGACCTAGCTGGCTACCGCCCGATGCTGCTTCTACTAATAAGGTTCCTACAATTGGGCCTGTACATGAAAAAGAAACAATTGCTAAAGCTAAGGCCATAAAAAAGATACCAATTAACCCGCCTTTATCTGCTTGAGAGTCTACTTTATTTGCCCAAGAATTAGGTAACATGATTTCAAAAGCACCTAAAAACGAAGCTGCAAAAACCAATAATAATAAAAAGAAAATTACATTAAACCAAACATTTGTTGACAATGCATTTAAGGCATCAGCTCCAAAAACTAGACTCACAAATACTCCAAGCAATACATAGATTACAATAATAGAGATTCCGTAAATAATAGCATTCTTAATTCCGGCTGCTTTGGTTTTACTTTGTTTTGTAAAAAAACTGACTGTCATAGGAATCATCGGAAACACACATGGTGTTAATAACGCTGCAAAACCAGATAAAAAAGCAATAAAGAAAATGGCAAACAACCCTTTCTTTTCAGAAGAGTTTTTATTCTTGTTTACATTTTTAGTAGCAACAACATCGGTCTGTTTATTTTCTTTTACTACAGCAGGTTTTCCTGGGTTTATAACAAAGTTTAAATCGACTTCTGTGGGTGGAAGACATCTAGAATCATCACAAACCATAAATTCTACAGTTCCTTTTATTTGATTTACATCTCCTAAAATTTTAATCTTTTGTTTAAAAACAGCTTTATGTTCGAAGAATTTAATCCTCATATTAAAAATAGGATCATCAATAGTATGTCCTTCTTCTTCTATGGTTTCTCCATCTAAAACAATAGATTCATTGGTTATATACTTAAAAGTAGTAGGAATTGGACCGTCTTCTGGAACGCTTTGCGAATACAAATGCCAACCTTGTTCTATAGCAGATTCAGTAATTAAAATGTATTCTGTATCAGAAACTTTTTTTATAGACGTAGACCAGGTTACTGGGTTTTCTATTTGAGAGAATACTCCTAAACTAACGAATAGGACTAAAAAAAATAATACTTTTTTCATTTTGGTTATTTTTAAATTAAAAATGGGGTTATTACACTATATCTAGATAATAACCCCTAAAATCTTCCTAAGTAAAATGATTAATTCAATAAAAACAATGTTAAGTGGAAGATGACTGATGCTATTCTTTTAAAGGATTGCCCTCCTTATTTAAAGACCCGGATTTTATAATAATTAATTTATTTAAATCTATATGTTTTGATATGGCTGTGTTAACTTGATCTAAAGTAACAGCTTCAATATCTTTAGAATACTGGTCTATATAACTTGGTTCTAATCCTCTTTCTACAAAGCTTAAAAGAGTACCTGCTAAACCACCTGTTGTAGAAAGACCAACTTTAAAACTTCCTGTCAAATTTGTTTTTTTAGCAGCCAATTCTTGCGCTGTTACACCTTCTTCTACCCATTTTTTTACTTGAACCATGGTTGCATCTAACCCTTTTTGAAATAAATTAGGGTTAAAAGAGGCATTAACATACCAATAACCATCTGCATAATTATGACCAGAATGACTTGCATTGATACTATAAGTTAAGCCACCTTCGTCTCTTACAGTACGCATAAGTCTCCCAGAAAACCCACCACCTAAAATACTTGTACCCATATAAAACGGTAAAAAGTCTTTATCCATTCTTTGAATTCCTGTATACTGTCCTATATACATTTCTGCACTTGGTTTTTGAGGAATGGTAACCACTTTAGTTAAAGCATTTGCTTTTGTTGAGTTTTTAAAACTAGCCTTAGCTTTAACTCCTCCAGTCCATCCTTTGAAAGCAACTTTAAGAGCTTTATATAATGCTTTAGTATCAACATCACCAACAGCGACTAAATGCATGTCTTTTGAACCAAAATAGGTTTTATGAAACGCTTTTAATTCATCTAATGTTACCTTATTTAAATTATCAATAGATGTTTGAATATCAGTAGAATAGTTAGGATGTCCTTTGGAATATAAAGCTTGGGAAAGCGCAATTGAGCCTTGAGTACCTGGATCTGTTAATCCACGTTTCATACCTCCCTCGTTTTGCTGTTTTAGTAAGTTAAATTCTTTCTCATTAAATAAAGGAAATCTTAACTCTTCAGCTAATAAAGTGATAACGTCGTTTAAATCTTTCTTTAAGCATTTAAAACCTATACTTACCTTATGAGTGCTAGCATTAACTCTTAATGTAACGCCAAGTTTTTCTAATTTTTGAGAAAATTGAAATTTATCATTTTTCAGCGTCCCTTTACTTAGCATTTGCGCTGTTAAGGATGGCACCATTTCATTACCTTTAGTATTTAAATAATCTCCTATAGGAAAACTTGCTGATACGGTTAAAAAATCTTTTGCACCTGTTTTGGCGGTAATTACATCAATACCTGCAACATTTTTTCTTGTAAATTTTTCTCCTTTATCAGATATTTTAATGGTTTCGTATGCAGAAGTGATCTCTGCAATTGCTTCTTCTGCTACTACATTAGAATCCGTATGACAGTCATCATTTACATGCTCAGGATTTCTGTAAAAATATTTAAGATCATTATGAAACATAAAATTTGCAGGCTTTTGACCTACTACCTTATTACCTCCTGCCACTTTTGGGACAAAATATCCCGTTGTGCTTTGGTCTTCTAATAAATACATATTTGCCACACGTTTTACATCTTCTGCTGCAACTTTACTAAGTCTTTTACTTCCGTAAACGTAGTCTTTCCAATCACCTCCTGCGATGGCTTCATTTAGTTCTCCTGCAATATTACCTGAACCATCTCTTGAAAAAATGGTTTGTGCATTTAGCTTTGCAACAATTCGGTCAACATCTTCTTGAGTTACACCATTATTTTTTACTGTAGTTATCATCTCAAGTAATTGTTTATTTATCTCTTCATGATCTTTATCTGGAGTAATCCCCAAAGCAACAGTAAATAATCCTACTTCTTTAAAATTGGAAGCACTTGAATAGCCAAAAAGCGCCATACCTGTATCTACAAATGTTTTATTAAGTATAGAAGATGTTCCAGAACCTATAATTTGACTTAACACTTGTAGTGCAGGTAGATCTTGATGCATTCTACCTGGTATTTTGTAACCTACAGATACGATGCCTTGTTGACCAGGTTTTTTAATAATTATTCTTCTTGGACCTAATTGAGTTGGCTCTGTTGTATATGGTTGTGGCATTTCATTTGGTGCCTTAGTAATTTTACCAAAATACTTGTCAACTAAACTAAAAAGTGATTCTTTTTGAAAATCGCCAATAATGGTTAATGTTGCATTATCTGGCCAATAGTAAGTGTCATAAAAATTTCTTAATGTTTCTATAGGCATATTTTCAATGTCTGAACGCCAACCAATGGTGTTATGATGATAAGGATGTGCCATATATGCTGTAGCCCATATTTCCTTAATTAACAAACTATTTGGGTTATTTTCACCACGTTCAAATTCATTTCTAACAACCGTCATTTCTGCATCTTTATCTTCTTTTAATAATAAAGAATTTCGCATTCTATCTGCTTCTATATGAAGTGCAGTCTCAATATGGTCACTAGGAATGGTTTCATAATAATTGGTTCTGTCATACCAAGTAGTGGCATTCATTCTTGCTCCAATACTATTTAATTTACTATCAATTGATGTACCTTTTCGTTTATTAAACGTAGGTGTTCCTTTAAAATTTAAATGTTCTAATAAATGTGTCGACCCCGTATTTCCAAGCACTTCGTGTTTAGAACCAACTCGATAAACAATTTGCACTGTTACCACAGGAGCCGAATTATCTTGAACCAATAAGATATTCATTCCGTTAGGTGTGTATAAATATTCTTCTATCCCCTCAAGCTCGGTCACTTTTTTAAATTTTGATGCAGTATCTTGTGCATCTAAGAAAAAAGACGTCAATACCATTAAAAGCATAAAGACGTGAGTTTTTAAAAACGTTTTATTAGTCATTTTGATTATTATTTTTTAGTTATTCATTTATATAATCATAGAGTCAAAAATCTTAATTTGCCCCTATTAATTAAATGTTAAATTCATATAAATTATTCTACTATTAATCTGGATTTCTATCCATAAATGTCAAATTAGTATGGATGCCAATTTTTCATTGAAAATGTTTTAGATCTTTAACTCCTTAAATAACTCAATGAGTTTCTCTTCTGAAGGTCTTGGCGCATTTGCTTTAACAATATTACCTTGTGGGTCAATAAGAATAAATTGAGGAATACCATTAATTTTATAATTGTTGACAAATGATGTATTAAAATCGTTATCTGAAATTATTTGTGTTCCCTGTAGTTCTTTATCAACAATCATCTTTTTCCACTTGTCTTTGTCTTTTTGTTTATCAACAGAAAGACTAACAAAATGAATGTTTTTATCATGATATTGTTCTTCTACTTTTTTAAGAAAAGGAATTTCGTATTTACAAGGTCCGCACCATGTAGCCCATACATCAATATAAACATACTTACCTTTTAAATCGTCTAAAGAAGTTGTGCCTCCAGCATAATTTTCGAAATTTTGAAATTTAGGTGACGGTTGACCAGCATCTAATACTTTTAAGTCTTCAAATAAGGCTTTTACGATTGATTTATGGTTCTCATTGGTAGAGGCATTTAAAAAATCTTTTAAATCTTTATCTTTATCCTGAGACATTGACAAATTCATTGAAATATTTTTGTATAACTCCATATTTCTAATGGTTACATTGTTAATTTCAGATAATGATTTTGCCATAGCTTCAGGATAAGGCAATGAATCTTTTTGATAATACCCATATGCTTTTTGATTAATATTATTACCTACTATTTGTTGGTAATCTTTAGAGTGTAAATAATCTTCACCATTATCAAAAGACAGTTCTAACAGTTCTTTTTTAAAATTATCAGAAGCTTTAAATGCTCTATCTTTGTTTAGATAGCCATACATTCTTTCATAATTTGCTTTTTTTAGTAACCTACCATAATTAATGGCTATCATTTCTTTAGATCTAAAGCTTTCAGGTACATCTTTAATAGTGCTAAGTTTATTTTCTAAGTCTTTTTGTAACTCTAAAGTTTTCGATTCAAAAGCAGATTCTTCAACATTGAAACTTCCTGATCTATCTTTCATGAATTCAAAATCTTTATTTGCCTTATAAGCAAAGTAATTATTCAGTTCAGCATGGCCTCCAGCAAATTTTAATGTGTTTGTAGGTTGTTTAGCATCCACGTTAAATTGAACTGTAGCCCCTTTAGACAAATAAGGAGTAGATCTAACCTGCTCATATCTTAAATTATATAAGCCATCTTCTTCAATAAAAAGGGTATCTAAAAAAACACCAGTATTATTAACATTTATATCTTTTTTAAAACCATTTAGCGAACTAACTTTTAATTCTCCTCCTTTAGTATTGTTAATATTTCCGGATAGAATAACATAATTGACAGCTACTTCTTTTTTACAAGACCAGAGCACAAAAAACACTAAGGCAATTGTTACTATTCTTTTTTTCATTTGGTTATATTTTAGTCTCGAAGTATGATTACTTCTTTAATTTTTTTAATTTGTTGACAAAGACCTCTTTGGGTATAAGATTAACGCTGTTTTTATGAAATACAAAAAACTAGAATTACTTATAACTTTAAAGTCTTAGTTTGTGTTTCTGGCAGAAAACAATATGTAAATTACACATAGGGTAATACAAGCCACCTGCAATAGTAGCATCAATGCTATGATTAAATAGCTACTTATACATTAGCAACAACAATACACACCCCACTAACTAACAAGGTCTTAAAGTTTAAAACAAAAGAGTTGGGTTTTAATCGAACCCTTTTTCAACTTTTATTTATTGTAACTAACTATAAAATTTAGTTTAACGAAAGGTGTTACTTTTATTAATGGCCAAATAGTTCTTTTAGTTTATTATCTAATTCTGATTTTTTAGGATTTCGAAGGATTATTTTTTCATTTTCATCCATTAAAAACGTAGTTGGCAAAAACGGAACTCCATATTGGAGCGCAACAACACCATATTTATGATTTTCCCCAGTATCATTTAAATGCATCCATGGTGTTTGATCTTCTTCAATCGCTTTTCTCCATTTTTCTTCATCATCGGCTGTTCCAATCCCAACAATTTCAAATCCATCTTCTTTGTATTCTTTGTATAATTCTTTTAAATGTGGAAAAGAAGCTCTACATGGCACACACCAAGATGCCCAAAAATCAACTAATTTGTACTTGGCATTTATTTTAGATAGTGCTATTTCATTTCCATTTACATCATTCAATTTAAAATCAGGAGCAATAGAACCTTCTCCTAAGGCCTTAAAAATATCATCATACGTTTTTTCATAATATTTAAACATAGCTGTATGTTTAGCAGCACCTTTAAATATTGGATATATCTCTTTCATTTCCATCTTAGACATGCGTCCTTCACTAAACTGAAAACCTAAAACCCAAGGTGCTACTGCAGATTCTGGGTGGTCTTTTGCATATTGAATCATAAATGATCTTCGTTCATTTTGCTGTTGGCTTTGCAAATCACTAAACTGAGCACTCCATACTTGAAATGCTTTTATTTTAGCATCATCTTTGGACTTATAAGCTTCGTCCATTTTTGGTCTTATGCTTTTTAAAACTGCATATTTCTCCTGATTCATGATACTGTCTATTTTCGCTTGCTGTACGTCATATATTTGCTCTAATGCTGAACCTGTAACTTTTGCTTTAAGTCGACCACGATCTGACTCTGATGTATCAAAATTTAAAGTAATTTTACTGTTCTCTAAAAAAATTTCACTGTGAAATTTTTCACCTATCATTATAGTTACACGATCGGGATGCTCAACAATACCTTTAAAATCAAAAACACCGTTTGTCATTCTAGTGCTATCAATAATTTTAGGTTCAGCTCCTCTATCTGCAAAATTAAACTCTACCAATTTTACTGTAGCTTGCTCTAAACCTTTAACAGTTCCGGTAATCGTATAGCCTACAAAAGACACTTCCTTTTTACAACTAGTAAAAGCTAATATTGCAACGAGACAAAATATGATTGTATACTTTATTTTAAATCCTAATTTCATGGTTTCTATTTATTTTGATTGATGATTTATTTTAATAATTTTTCTAATTCTTTAAAAGCTTCTTCACCCCCTCCAACAAAGCGTTTTACAATGTTTCCTCTTGGGTCAATAATAAGTTTTGTTGGAAAACCTTGTACGTTAAATCGATTTACAAAATTATCAGATGTGCTCTTTCTGGCACTTAATAACTGTTGCCAATTATAGTTATTATCGTTTACAAATTTTTTCACTCTTTCTTTCGTGTCTCCAGAGTTAATGCCTAAAACAACCAATTTTTCTTTATATTTTTCTTGAAAAGCTTTTACTTCTGGCATTTCTTCTACACAAGGGCCACACCAAATACCCCAAAAATCAATTAAAACATACTTACCTCTTAATGAATTGATGTTAAATTCGCCACCATCTAATGTTGCATTTGTTTTTATAGAAGGTACAGGAGAACCTTCTTTGGTATTCTTAATACCCGCTATTCTAGTAGCTATATTTTTATAGTCTTCGTATTCTGATAAATCTGTTGATAAATCTTTAAACAAGGCTTCAGCTTGTATTTCATCAATTTGCCTTCTTCGTAGTAAATCATTTAAATACCAAGTAGCTCCCAATGATTTAGGGTTGCCTTTAATATGCGCAATAAGTTCCTTCGTATTCTGTTTAAAAATACTATTTGCCTTTTCTTCTTTTTCTTTTATGACCAATGAATCCTTTTCATGTGTATTAGCTACCGCAATATTTCCCATTTTGTTATAGTTTGGAAATGTTAGTTTATTGGCTGCAGCTAAAGCATCATTAAATTTATCGCCACTAGGATACGCGTTCATAAAATCTGTAGCTTCTCCAGAAACCTTAATATCTGCTCCAGGAAAGGCATAAAACATAAAATATGCGCATTTAACAGGAAAATACCCCATGCTATCAGCTGGTATCTTAAAAAGTTTTTTATCTGGTCCTCTGAAATCTGGATAAGCAGTAATAAGTGTTAGTTTTGAAATAGTATCAGAAAAATGAATTTTACCATTTAAAACCTTAATAGTATCTGCGGGAGTTTCTCTTGTATATTCTTTATCTGGGTGTCTAAAGAACAAATTACCCGATAATCCTTTTATTTCTCCAGTTAAAGTAAACTGATTAGGATGTTTTTTTTGTGTTGTACAAGCTACCAAACACAGTAACCCCAATAACATTATTGCTATTTTCTTCATTTTATTTATATTTTGTTATAATTAACTTTTTACTTTTAGAATGTACTAATTCATTACCATCAAACTGCTCTATGAGAAAAGTCTAAAGTTTTATGAACGAAACTCCTAAGTTTTAAAAATAATATAAGACTCACTAAACCTTTCTATAATCTGTTATATCTCTTTACACCACATTGCAGCATAAAATATAGATAGCTTTAAGAAGAGCTATTATTTAGTTAAAAAAGGCTTACTTAGTATTTAAATAAGCCTTTATTTCTTCTAATATTGATTTTGTTTTAAAATACCTCCAGAGGTAACAATATCGTTATTGGGTATTGGTCTTGCATACCCATGTGAGTTTTTAGGTAATGTATAGACCTGTACAGATGAACTGCCATCTACAGCAAGTTGAGAATAAGGATAAAAAGATCTAGTTAAATTATCTACATCATCAGATGCATCATCATTAGAATTGTATCGTTTTAAATCATACCATCTTAAAACAAAAGGCAACTCTCTTCGTCTTTCATTTAAAATTTTAGTTAAAGCTTCTTGTTGCGAACTAGCAGATAAATCGATAGCGCTTGTTGGGGCACTATTATCCATTCTTGTTCTTCTTAAAATATTAGCCATTGCTAAACCACTAGCAAAATTTCCTTTTCTAACTTGACATTCGGCAACTATTAAGTACATTTCTGGTACAGAAGGGCCAGAAATTGTTCTGCTACTACTTCCTACAACATCAGTATAACCTGTTTGGCTAAACAGCGGATTATCAATACCATCTGCTCCTCTTACATAAGAGTGATTTTCAACCATAAAATATTGAAACCTTAAGTCGTTGCTTTGATCGTATAAGTTTAATAAATCATTAGATGGATATAATTCCCCGAGATTATTAACCATTTCTCTATCATAATAAAATTCTTCCCAAATGTATTTATCTTCGCCACCAGAAAATCTCCCTAAGAAATTAGGGTATAACAATGTTGCTGTTTCTGTAGTGCTAGGGTCTCCATCTCTTTCAATATTCTGTATTTGAGAAACTAGATTTACATCTGTGTTAAGGTTTCTTAAGGTATTATGTTCATCAAGAGAATTTTGCGCATATTGTTCTGCTTTGTCATAATCATGAAGTGCTAAATAGTATCTTGCTGCAAATGCATTAACAGCAGCAGTACTAGCTCGCCATATTCTCTTATACCCATTTTTTTCCTCTAATCTACGCGTTATCTTCAAGGCTTCTTCAACATCTGAAGTTATAAAATTGTAAGTCTGTTCTAGGCTTACTCTTTCTAAAGATTCTTCAAAACTTGTGCTTACTTTAATAGGCAACCCCAATTCAGATTCATTCCCTTTTAATGCCAAACAATAGGTGTTTGCTAATAAAAAGTAACTATAGGCGCGAATAAAATGAGCTTCAGCTTTTAAGTTTGCTTTATCATCTGCATTTCCCTCTACCAAATCCAAGGCTTCTAAAACTAAGTTTGCTGTGAATATCTTTTCCCATTCACCTTCCCAAATATGAAATTCTGAAAATGCAGGGAATTCATTATTCCAGGTGGCATCATGAATTAAAGAAATATTATACTCTTGAGGATCTACATCAAAATAATTACTATTAAGTCCGTAATCATCACTTGCAGCAATTATTTCATTTGCATTTTCTGCAACAAAGGTATTTCTGTCATTTAGTAAACCCTCTAAATCTTGTACTGTTGATGGTATTACCCCATTAGATTTAGATGGTGCTTCGTCTAAGTATTCTTCGCATCCAACAAAGAATAATACATTTATTAAAATTAATAATATTAATTTATATGTTTTCATCTGTAAACTAGTTTAAAAATTTAAATTAAATCCAAGTGTATATAATGCTTGAGGACGAATAGAACCTCTTGGGTATTCTGGATCTTCTCCAAAATCATTAAATAAAATAGTGCCTAGATTATTACCCTGAAGGTATAATTGAAGACTGTTTATACCTAATTTATTAGTAGTACTTATAGGTAGGTTGTACGATAAATTAATTTCTTGCAGCCTAATAAGTGAAGCATCTACAATTGAATAATTTAAAAAAGGTGCAACATTACTATATCTAAAATATAAGAAACTATCTGAAATAATTGGCGCTATTTCTGAACCATCGCCCGCGTTGAGAGCTTCTGAAACGGAACTATTAATTGATCTGAATGTTTGTGATTCATAATTAAATGAGGTTCTTCTAAATTTATGACCAAATTTTCCAGCGACAATAAAAGATAGATTAAAGTCGTATATTTTAAAAGACTGTCTTGTACTTATAATGGTAGGTGCCACAGATGTACCAGAAGCTAGCATGTATTGAGAAACATCTCCAGTAGGTCTTCCTAAAAAGGAACCAAATTCACGATCTTGAGCATAATACGCTGGAGCTGCGGTACCATTAAAATCTTGAACACCTGCATATTCAAATGACCATAACGTATTGGCATTGTAATTTTCTGTATAAGCCCCAGAAGGTCCCAGAGCGCCTGTATATTCAAAACTGTTGTAAGTTGTTTTAAAGAATTTTGTTATTTCATTATCATTATGACTAAAATACATCGAGGCATTCCAAATAATGTCATTACCCTTAATTGGTAATGTAGTACCTAACTCAATTTCAAAACCTTTATTAACCATTTCTCCATTATTAATTGTAGCTGTGGTATTCCCGTTAACAGAGGGTATAGATTGCGACACAATTAAATCGGTTCCTTTTTTATTATAATAGTTAACAGAACCATTTAATTTATTATTAAATAAAGTAAAATCTACTCCTAAATTTAATTGTCTTGTTCTTTCCCAACGTAACAACGGGTTTCCTACATTGGCTACAGAAGACGTTAACTCTCCTGTTACAGGATCTGCAGTTGGATTAAGCCCTAGTGTTGGAATGGCTGATGTACTTGTATCTACATTTCCACCATAACCATAAGTTGTTCTAAAATTTAATCTATTTAACCAATCTGAATTGGCTAAAAAAGATTCTTTATGAGCTTTCCAAGCTAAACCAACAGACCAAAAAGGGTTTGAGCGTATAGATGAATCATCTGCAATTAGGTTAGATGCATCATTTCTATAATTTCCAGTAATTGTATATTTATCATCAAAGGTATAACCTAAGTTGGCATAATATGAAAAGAACCTATCTGTATCTTCCGTTAGTATGGCCTCACTACTATACCCAAAAGGGATTAAACTAAGGTTTTGATTAGCAACACTTATAGGGTAAAACCCGAGCCATTGACCAGCCCAACTTTCTAAAGTAAGAATGTTTGACGGGACATTACCTGATGATTGTAAGGTGGCTGGATTATATCCGAAGCTTGTTGGATTTATAGTTGTTTTAAAAACTCTTTCTTCTGATTGGGTACCAGCTAGAAAACTTATATGGTGCTTATCTGCAAAAGTACGATCAAAATTAAGTTGGTTTCTAAATATATATGCATTAGTTCTTGCGTTAGGTCTTGCCGCAGTACCTCTTTGTAATATACTTCCGCTTGGTACATTTTGAGTAAGAACGCCTCCTGCAGGATTAGGTGTAGTACTTTTAATTACAGCAGCCCTTACGTCATAAGTTTCTTCATTATAAATATCTTCTTGCTTGGTATCAAAAACTTCATATTGAATACTAGATGTTATATCTAAACCTTTCAAAATATCTAGGGTAAGTCCTGTTTGAATACGTGCGTTTAATCGTTTAGTACCACGATCTCTATTTTTAATCTCTGAAATTGGATTGTAAAATAAATTACCTCCATAAGGATACAAATTGGCATCTGGACGCACCTGGTTTATGGCATATAAATTATTTCTTAAATAAGATAAATCGCTTAAACTACCATCCTCTTCCATTAACATATCTGCTCTAGATAATTCTGACAAGGTTCCTAAATCAACACCATTACGAGTCTCATCATTATACTGTAACATTCCAGAAAAATTAAATTGTAATCGATTAGACAGTTTAGAGGAATTATTGAAGTTAATTAGATATTTGTTTATCTTATTGCCTTGAAAATAGTCTTTATTATCTTCATATAGTAAAGACAAACTATTAGACATTTTTTTATTGCCCCCCGAAATGTTAATATTGAATTGCTGTACCATTGGGGTTTGCAGTAAATGATCCTTTATTTGATTGCTATTATCCAAATTCACCAATCTTGCTAATTGTACATCTCTTTCTGCAAGAGAAATAACTCCAAACTGCCCGTTGTAAAATGTAGTATAGATATTTGAATAGGTATTAAAACCAGTTATACCAAATTCATCTGGTTGTCTAAACCCAGAGCCAAAATTAGTGCCATCAAACGCCAGTTTTAAATATTCAATATGGTCTTCATTTGACGCATTGTTAAGTGTGTAATCTGTATCTAACTTTGGAGAAAACCTAACAAATGATGATACCGAAACATTTAACTCTCTTGCCCTATTTTTTTTAGTTGTAACTACTATAACACCATTAGCTGCTTTAGCACCCCAAATAGAAGCTGCAGCAGCATCTTTTAAGACAGTAACACTTTCTACATCATTTGGGTTAATGGTTTCGAAACCTCCTTCAATAGGAAAACCATTTAAAACAATTAAAGGATCTCTATCTGCTCCAAGGGTAGAAAGCCCTCTAATTTGAAAACTTGTATTACCATCTGCATCTACTACACTTTGTAAACCTGCAACAACCCCTCCTAATCTTTCTGCAATACTAGATGCAGGTTTGTCTAATTGAGATTTACTTATACTTTCATAAGCTCCAGTTACTCGTTCTTTTGAAATTTCTTTAAAACCAGAAGAAATAACAACAACCTCATCTAGTTGACTAATCTCCTCTTTTAAAGTGATAGTGTATTGTGTTTCTAAAGTTACTTGTTGAACAGACATTTGGTAACCTAAACCATTAGCTACAATATAATACCCCACTTTTGCTTTTATAGAGAATTTACCGTCAAAATCAGTAGTGGTACCTCTAATAATAAAATCAGGAGAGTTACGTCTTTTAGCGGGTTCTCTATCTGAAACATAGACTGTTATTCCTGGTATTGGTAAACCCTGTCTATCAACTACTGTACCTGTAATAATTGTTTCTTGTAATTTATTTTCAGTTTTTTTAATGATTATTGTGTTTTTAGAAGTGAAATTAAGATCAAAATGACCATTAGAGAGGCTTTTTTCTAAGAGCTTATTAGCGCTTATAACACCTTTTTTAAGACTCACTTTTGGTAAATTCTTAAACATTTCTACTTGATAAATAAAAGTATAATCTGTTTGACTCATAATAAGATCAAAAACTTCATCAACAGTTACATTTTTATTTTCTTCAATTTTGACTTTAGCGTTTTGAGATAAAACATTGTTTGGTGTTATACTAAAAACGCTAAAACACAATAAGAAAATGGTTGCTTTCATAATGTTTAGTAGTAGTAGTTTCTTTCGTAGAAAGAAAAAAACGGAGGTTAATTTAAATTCCATAAATTTGCATGTTGTTAGTTAATTAAATATTTAATTAGTTAGTAATTCTAAAGGGGGGGATAAAGCCTTATACTTTGCACGGTCTAAGCTTTGTTCCTCTTACTTTTAGTTTTTTAGTATAATAGTATTATTATCTATTTCATAGTCATTAATAAAATTTGTGTTTTTAATTAGAATTAAAATATCTTGAATGCTTTGATTTTTGTTTAACACACCTTTAAAAACAACGTTCTCAAGTTTTTTGTCAACAAAAACAACATCAACATCATACCATCTAGATAAAACTTTCATAATCTCTTTAAGTGATTTGTTTTTAAAACTAAACAAGCCTCTTTTCCAAGCTACTTCAGAGTAAACGTCTACTTTAGAGACCACAAAGTCTTTGTTGTTTATATTTAAAACAGATTGCTCATTAGGTTTTAAAACTACTTTATTAGAATCGTTTTCTATCCTTACCTTTCCTTCTATGAGTGTTGTGTAAATACTATTTTCATCTTTATAGGCTTTAATGTTAAACTCTGTTCCTAAAACTTCAACTTCTTGGTTTTTAGTTAATACCTTAAACTTATCACCATTATGGTTTGTACTTGGTGATACATCAAAATACGCTTCACCATAAACCAGTTCTACTTGTCTGGTTTTTCCTTCAATAAAATTCACAGGATATTTAAGCTTAGATTCAGAATTTAACCAAACGTCTGTTCCGTCGGATAACTTTACACGGTATTGTCCTCCTCTAGGAATTGTCAAATAGTTATAAATAAGCTCTTCTATAACTTTAGGTTTTAACTTATCACTATAAACAAGCTCATCTCCATTACCAGTTACTTTATCTGTTATTATTTCATTTCCTTTTTCTAATACAATTTGCTTACCATCTTCTAATGTTAAAATCGCTTTATCATGCCCTGGAAGTATTTCATTTACAATTAATGTATCATTCTTATCTGCATAATCCTTATTTGTAAAAACAAAAAGGGATACCAATAAAGCAATAGCTGCAGCATACTTTAGTACTTTGGATAACTTTACTACTTTATTTTTAGATTCTATCCTTTTTAAAATTTTAAGTTTAGACTTCTCTTTATTAAAATTACTTAAGTTATAATCTACAGCATAATTAATCTTAATATATTCTTTAAACAACAGTTCATTCTCTGGACTTTCTATCCATAATGATAGTTTATCTAGTTCTTCTGCTGAAATAGATTTTACAATAAACTTTGCAATTAAACTTTCTGCCTTTTTATTCTTCATTTATTTCTCTTTTCTATTACACTAACGAAGCATCATTTAAATACCCTAGGTTTTTCTAAATAAAAAGTTAAAAAAAAAGAATTACTTATATTTTTTTAGCATATTTACGCAACTAAAACTAAAAATATGACCAAATCTTAATGGATTTCAAAGACAACACACTCTTAATTTTAAGCTTAAAAAAAGGCAATAAAAAGGCTTTTTCTTATTTAATTGACACCTATCACCATAGTTTATGTGTATATGCCAACAGCCTCATAAATAATCATATTCAGGCAGATGACGTAGTTCAAAATGTTTTTGTGAAGCTTTGGGAAAAAAGAAAGAGTATCAATGAAAGCTATTCATTAAAAAGTTTTTTATACAAAGCGGTATACAATGAATTTATAGATCAATACAGAAAAACGCAATCTGTTTTAAGAATTGAAAAAGTGTATGTAGATTATATAAATACGATTATAGATTCAGGTTCTGAAGAAGATAACGAAAAACTTATTTCTTTAGTAAATGATAGCATTCAGCAATTGCCTCCAAAGTGCAAACAAATTTTTGAACTTAGTAAAAGTGAAGGTTTGTCTAACATAGAAATTTCTGAATATCTTAATGTTAGCATTAAAACTGTTGAGTTTCATATTACTAATGCTTTTTCTATAATTAGAAAAAAAATTAAAAATAAAACTAGTGCCGTTTTTTTTATGTTTTTCGATTTTAAGAAATATAATTTTCTAAAACACTTAGTATAACTACATAGCAATCTTATTTTATTGTTTTCATTACTGGAAGTATTCTTTTTCTTAAATTTTAATACAATCGATATAAATAAGACAAAAAAAATCCAGCTTAAAGCTGGATTTTTTTTTGATTCTATTTCATTATCTGAAGATTAGAAACCTCTAAATTGGTTAACTCTCTCCATCTACCTCTTGGTAAGTTTCTTTTTGTTAATTCGGCAAAAATAACTCTATCTAGTTTGTTTACTTTATAACCTACATGTTCAAAAATCTTACGAACAATTCTGTTTCTACCAGAATGTATTTCGATACCTATTTCTGATTTTGGCTGACCATCTACATAAGAAACAGCATCAATAAACACTTTTCTACCCTCAATAATAACTTCTCCTCGTAATTTTTCTAAATCTCTTAACTCTAATTTTCTATCTAGAGATGCGTGATATAATTTACGAACATTGTGTTTTGGATGCGTTAGTTTCTTAGCTAAATCACCATCATTTGTAAACAACAACAAACCTGTTGTATTTCTATCTAATCTACCTACAGGATAAATTCTTTCTTTAGATGCATTTGAAATCAATTCCATTACGGTTTTTCTTCCTCTATCATCATCCATAGTGGTGATGTAATTTTTAGGCTTATTTAAAAGAATATACCTCTTTTGTTCTGGCGTAATAGAAGTTCCATCAAAACGAACAATATCATCTGGCTGAACTTTGTACCCCATTTCTGTAACTAGTTTCCCATTTACCTCAACACTACCATGCTCTATATAAGTGTCTGCTTCTCTACGAGAACATACTCCTGAATTTGCAATGTATTTGTTTAAACGGATTCCTGATGTTTCATCAGATTTTGGAGTTTCTTTAATTTTGGTAAAAGTTTTTTTAGGACTCTTTCTAGCTAAAGGTTTACTTTTTCTACTTAGTGGAGTGCTTTTTTTACCTTCTTGTCGTCCTCTCGACGAGTTTTTATTTGAATTCATTACTTAAAATTTCTGCAAAAATACGCATAAAAAATCTTAATTCAATCTGTCTATTACTTTTTCTACAATTAGAGAGGTGTCAATAAAAATTAAAGAAAAAACACCTATTAAAAGCAACACTTTCAAAACATTATGCATCATTCTATATTGTTTTGTTTCTGTAGATTTCCAAAGATAAAACCCTAAAAAAACCAACACAATTAAAGCAAAATAAAAATAATATCTCATATAACTTAACGCAGGATAACTAAACAAAACAACTACAGGAAACAAAGTTAATAGCAATAAAAATATTGATAACTGTTTTGTTTTTACCTCTCCGTAAACTACCGGAAAAGTATCATAATCATTCACTATTGCCCCTTTCATGTTCTGTAAATCTTTTAGTAATTCCCTTACCATAATCACCAAAAACAAAAAAATTGCATGTACAAAAATTATTTTTGAAAAATTCTGAAAGTACACAAATACAGCAAAAAAAGGAAGAATTGTAAGTATAGTGGCAGAAACCAAACCCGTAAAAGGATACTTTTTTAACTTATGCGAATAAAACCAAATAGCAAAAATATAGATGGCAAAGAATAAAGCTGCCCTACCAGAAATAAGAAGACCAAAAATAAATCCTAAAAAATTTAAAGTAAAATATAGTTTTAGTTTGGTAGACTGCTTTACATAATTATCAATGCCTGTTTTTAAAGGTCTATTGATTCTATCTACTTTTGCATCATAAAAATTATTGATAATATATCCTGCAGCAACCACACAGATACTTGCCAGAACGATGTATAATAAATCTACATCAAAAACAACACTTCTAAGTGTGTTTTTAGGTGAAAAAATAAAAATAGCTGCTAAGTATTGTGCTAAAACTAAAACAAGAATATTGTAGCCTCTTATAACTGAAACTAAACTAAAAAGTTTAAAAAGGAATCTTTTTGCTTTAAAACTGGGCATAAAACTAGAATCTATAAACCAACTCTAACTTGTAATTTTTAAGACTTATTTGAGCTTTCTCATAATCTTCTGTAAAACCTAAAATATAACCACCACCTCCAGAACCACAAAGTTTCAGGTAATAATCGTTACTGATAATTCCATTTTCCCAAACTTTATGAAAAGCATCAGGAATCATCGGTTTAAAGTTCTTTAAAACAATTTTAGACAATGATTTTACATTACCAAATAACGATTTTACGTTTCCGCCTAAAAAATCTTCAATACAAGCGTCTGTTGTTGTTGCAAACTCCTCGCTAATCATTTTTCTAAACCCTTCATTTTTCATCTTATTCATAAAGATGTTTACCATTGGCTCGGTTTCTCCTATTTGTTCTGAATCTAATAAGAAAACGGCTCCTT
Source organism: Polaribacter staleyi (assembly GCF_038024045.1). Taxonomy (NCBI): domain Bacteria; kingdom Pseudomonadati; phylum Bacteroidota; class Flavobacteriia; order Flavobacteriales; family Flavobacteriaceae; genus Polaribacter; species Polaribacter staleyi. The sequence goes on from NZ_CP150665.1 coordinate 1,851,719, forward strand.
TACCTTGTTTTTGAGAAGGAATACCTGCAGGCTCTATATTGGTTTTAGAATTTATTAAAATAGGCAAACTTAAGTAACTATTTAAAGGATCTAAACCAGAACTCTTACCATGAAAAAAAGATTCCATTAAAGAAAAAACTTCTTTTAACTTTAACAACTTATCTCTTGTTAAGTTTTCTAATACCGTTATTTTATCAGCTGCATACTTATCATAAATAGATGCCACTAAAGCTCCAGAACTACCAACACCATAACCTTGTGGTATTGATGAATCGAAATACATACCGTTATCTATATCTTTTTTTAATTCTTTTAAATTAAAAGAAACTAAATCTGTTTTTAAAGAAGATAAGTGTTTATAAAAGCGTTCTAAATTTTGATTGGAAACTTTAGGCTCTCCAGATAAATTAGAATCAGTTTTTAAAACTCCTCGGTAGGCGTTAAACGGAATTGCTAAACCTTTAGAATCTTTGATGATTCCGTATTCTCCAAAGAGAAGGATTTTAGCATAAAATAATGGTCCTTTCATTTTTCTTTTTTATAGTACTGCAAAAATACAACATATTATGTTAAGGTGGTATTATTAAAAATTCTTGTAAAAAGTTTTCCAAACTCCTACCTTTTCTCCTTTTACATATTTCCCTTTTTCTTTATTTTTTCCGTTTTTATAATAGGTTTTCCAAACCCCTTCTTTTAATCCGTTTTCATATCTGCCAGAAGTTTTTAACTCACCAGACTCATAAAATTCAGAAAAAAACCCATCAAACACTCCTTTAGAATAGCCAATCTTTCTAAAAACACTACTACTTTTGTAAAAAAAAGTTACTTCTTTATTATTTGCAGAAATTACTTTATAGTAAACAGACTTTGCCTGATTAGTTTCTTTTAAATTAGCGTCTAACCAAGTGGTTTTCTGTGCCGCTACGGATATCGTAAAAAGAAAAACGAGCATTGGCATAAACTTTACAAAAGTTTTCATTTAAGAGTGTTTTTTTATTATTTTTTTTACATTTTTTTCGCTCCAACTCCCACAGAATCATAAATATACTGATTTTTTTGACAGAATTTAGAAAGTTCTTTTTCTATAAATTGATTTACAGCTTCTTTTTCATTCTCCGGATACAAAACATGTACGTTTGCACCAGCATCTAACGTAAAACAAATATTGCTATTGTTTTCATTTCTGTATGCCCAAATACTATTGATAATCTCTAGCGTGTTTGGTTTCATCAAAATAAAATACGGATTACTTGTCATCATCATTGCATGCAATGTTAAGGCTTCACTTTCTACCAAACCGATAAAAGCTTTTATATCTCCGTTTTTAAGAATCTCTGATATTTTTGATAAATTATCATTAGCCTGTGTAAAACGACTTTCTGCATACGGATGCTCATGCATTAAATTATGACCAACAGTACTAGAAACCTGCTTTTCGCCTTTGTCTACTAAAAGAATAGCATCTTGATAATTCTCGAAAACCGAATGTACTTTGTAAGGAAATTTTACACCAAACAAATCTGAACTGCCTTCTATTTCTGGGTGATTTCCCCAAACAACCATTGGCCCTTCTATACTTCTACTTGCACTCCCAGAACCTAAACGCGCTAAAAAAGAAGCTTTTTTATTTATTTTTTCTACTGATAAATCAGGATTTAAGGCAGACTCTAAACTCATTAAACACATAGCAATGGCACTTAATCCGCTTGCGGAAGATGCAATACCACTAGAATGCGGAAAAGAATTCTCTGAATTAATGGTCATTTTATAATCAAAAATATACGGACAATATTCTTGAATTCTTGTAAAGAATTCTGCAATTTTAGGTTTGAATGCATCTTTTTGTTTTCCTTCAAAAAACAAATCGAAATCTACTTTTTCTGATGTTTCTTTTTTCTCAAAATCAATTGTAGTAATGGTATGACAATTGTTTAACGTAAAACTAATAGAAGCGTTTTTTGGTATTTGCGGATTGCTCTTTCCCCAATATTTTACCAACGCAATATTACTTGGTGTTTGCCACGTAAAGCTTGCTTTTTCTACCGAATTGTTAATTGATTCTGAAATAAATTGTGCTGTATCCAAACTTCTAAAATTTGCCTCAAAGATAAAACTATTTCAAAGAATTTCCGTTTAACTTTTTAAGTACATTTTCTTTGTACGTTCTACTTATAGGAATTGCATTTTTTTCAATTTCAATAAATTCATTCGTATAAGAATCTGTCTTACTTAAATTGATAATATAAGACCTATGAATTCTTAAAAACTGTTGAGAAGGCAATTTCATTTCCAAATTACTAATCGTTTCTCTAGTTACTAAAACGATGTCTTTTGTATGAATTTTGATATAATCGGATAAACTCTCAACATATAGAATATCATCAAAATTAACCTTTACCATTTTACGTTCTGAACGCACAAAAATATAATCATTCTTTATGGAAGGCTCCTCAACATCCACTTGTTTCACAATAACAGTTTGTGTTTCAAAAAACTTATTAACGGCTTGTAAAAAACGATCAAAAGCTATAGGTTTTAACAAATAATCTACCGCTTGCAAATCGAAACCATCAACAGCATATTCTCTGTAAGCAGTTGTAAAAATAATTTTAGACTTCTTGTTTATTGATTTAGCCAAAGACAAACCAGAAATGTCTGGCATATTAATATCTAAAAAGAATAAATCTATATTATTAGAATTTGCTATTTCAAAAGCTTCCATGGCATTTTTGCAACTTTTTACCAAATTCAAATTCGGAATTTTAGCCACAAAAGTTTCTAGAATATTTCTAGCAACGGGCTCATCATCAACAATAACACAATTTATAGTATTCATTTTTTTAGCTATTTATTTTTAGATTAGAAAGCATAAGGTTTCTCGTCATTCGTGCCTCATTCTTTCGAAAAGAGAAACCGGGTAAAAAAAACCTCCAAAACTTGTCACTTCGAACAGCGTGAGAAGTCGCATAACAGTGATAACACAATGTTGAGTTACTTTATGTGATTTCTCCCAAAAGGTCGAAATGACAATCTCTATTAAAATTCAATTTTTAAAGACACTTTAAATACATCCTTTTTATCAATTATTTCTAGTTGATGTTTCTTCGGATACAACATTTCTAGTCTTTTTTTAATATTCTCTAAACCAATTCCGCCATTTATATCTTCTTTTTCTTTGGATGAGTTTTCTATTTCAAAAAACAAATAATTAGCATCAACTTTAAGTTGAATGTCAACTTTTAAAATTCCATCAATAATTACACCATGTTTAAAACTATTTTCTACAAACGGAATTAATAACATTGGCGGAATTTGAAGAGAATCATTTAGTTTCTCTTTTATAAAATTAACGTTTAAAGTATCATGAAAACGCATTTTCTCTAAAGAAATATAGTCTTCTAAATGATTTACTTCTTCTATTAAAAGTACTTTAGGTTTATCAACTTGATATAAAATATAATCTAACAAATTAGATAATTTTAAAATCATTTCTGGAGCTTCATCCGCTTTAGCGATTGCAAAACCATAAATAGTGTTTAGAGAATTAAACAAAAAATGCGGATGAATTTGCATCTTTAAAAATTTTAATTCTTGCTCCTTTAACTCTAACTTAGTTTGTAAAAATTTATTTTCTAAAGTCTTTTTTTCATCTAAAGATTTATAACTGTGTTTTAATATTTTTAAACCGCTTGCCAAAACAACAATTAGTATAACACAAACTAAAATTACAGCAAGACTTTTTGTTAATGCTGGCATTTGTTGATATTCTAAATTGTAAAAAAAGACAAAACCAAAAACAACTGTCATTAAAACCGCACAAACAATAAAAACACATGTATAAAAAGTATATAAAATAAAAGTTTTATGTTTTTGAGTAATTAAAAACTCTGGAATTAAATAATACACAAAAACATAAGAAGATACAATTGAAATAGTACTTAAAATGGTCGAAAACCAAAAAATAAAATTTTCGTTTTTGGAACCAACACTAAAAAAGCTAGAAAAGAAAAACCAAACAATCAGCCAAAAAAACAAGTGTAATGATACTTTTTTAAAAACTTTTAACACCAACTTATTCATCTTACAAATAAACTATTTTTTAACACTATTTACTGTAAAAATAGATGAAATACCAAATTAACAAGTGTTTCAACAATTTTCATTTTATTTTCATTAAAAATACGACATTTGTTAAAACCAAATCAAAACTGGTTATTGGTCGCTAAATTATTTATCACCTTCTTTTTAAAAATACTTTTACTTTATAATCTTAAAAAATATATTATGAAATTCATTATTGAAGGAGGACCACTATTCATGATTACGTTATTAATCTTATTAATTGTAATTGTTGTTTTATTTATTAAAGGCTTAAAAAACAATACCGAAAAAACACACAAACTCATTAGCTCTTTAGCATTATTTTCTTTTGTGTTTGGTGTTTTAGGCTTTGTGATTGGTCTTTTACAAGCCTTAGAAATGATAAGCGTTGCAGATAGTGTATCTAGTCAGGTTTTAGCTATTGGTTTTAGAGTTGGTTTACTTGCACCTACTTTTGGAATGCTAATTTTTTTAATTGGAAAATTGTTTACCATTATTTTAACTTGGAAAAAAAAGTAATCATTTAAAATTTTACTTGTTTTTAAATACCCATTTCATTAATTCTGAAATGGGTATTTTTGCATTCTATGCATACAAAAAAAGTTTTTCTACTTCTAAACGGAGAACCTCCAAAAGCAATTCCTAATATAAAGGAATATGAAATTGTTTGTGCTACAGATGGCGCTTATCAATTTTTAGAAAAGAATAAAATGAAACCTAATTTTATTAGCGGAGATTTTGATTCTATAGAAAACATTCCAGAAAATATTGAAGTAATTCATACTCCGAATCAAGATTTTACAGATTTTGATAAAATGCTGAAAATCCTTTTCGATAAAGGTTTTAAAAACGTTGATGTTTTTGGTGCAAGCGGAAAAGAACAAGATCATTTTTTAGGAAACCTGCACACAGCAATTCAGTGGAAACACAAATTAAAGCTTACTTTTTTCGATAATCATAGTCGTTATTTTTTAGCGGATAAAAGCACTGCTATTTCTAACTGTGTAAACAAAACAATTTCTTTAGTTCCTTTTCCTAAAGCAAAAAACATTAGCACTTTAGGATTGCAATATCCTTTAGATAAGGAAGATTTAACTTTCGGAGAAAGAATTGGCACAAGAAATAAAGCAATAACAAATAATATAAAAATCACTTTTGAAAGCGGAGAATTATTCATTTTCATCAACCATTAAAAACAAAAAAATTGAGTAGAAAAATAAAATTATTGTGGGATTTTAGAGGTCCTGATGCACAAGAAACGGCAAAACATCATACCATTCATTTAAAAGAATTTGCAGATCTAGAAAACTTAACTTATCATGAAATTGATATTGAAGAAAAGAACCCAATGTTATTTGCTGCTTTTATAACTGTTGATGAAAAAGATATGAAAACCTATAGAGATGCCTTAAAACCTCATCGAGGTGAAGTTGGTTAATCTGGTTACATTTTACAATAGATCAACAACCTCGACCCAAAGGTACGAGGTATGCTTCCGAAACATGTTTTTTCATTTCGAGGCAAACCTCGGGGAATTAAACCCTTGGCTATCGCCCTGCGATTAAATATTTTATAACAAATAAACTTTTTAATTTATTCTATTGTAAAAAAAACTAAATTTGCAGTATCATAATTTTTATGACAAAGAAATAATGAAGAAAAAGCATCAGATATTTAAAGTAATACTACTCATTGCAATTTATTGCTCTGGGATGTATCTTTCTGCAAATACACTTCCTTATTTAGGTACGCATAACGTTTCTACAAATACAGAAAAAGCAACGTTTTCTACCACTGCTTCTAAAGTTTTTTATACACATACACAGCAATCAGAAAACTCAGTTTCTGAGCTTTTAGAATTTTCTTTACCTAATTTCGAATTGTCTTCAGACGATTTTGTTGCAATTACATATTCAAATAAATTAGAGTTTAATTCTAAGTTTAAACAGTATAAAAACTACTTAGACAACACTTTAATCAGACATCGAAAGTCTGATCTTATTTTTCCTTTCCATAATTTTTGGTAATACTTCTTTTTTATTAGAACTATCATTGGCATAGTTACATTAAAACACTGCTATGTTGCGAATTATCGTCTCATACAAAAATTAGTATCTCAAAAAAATTAAAAATAAATAACATGGATTTAGGAACAGCTATTATAGGATTAATATGTATTGCCGTATGTGCATTACCATTTGTATTAACAAACAACAATAAAAAGAAAAAACAAAAAGAATTATTAAACACGCTTAAAGACTTTGCTAAAAAAAATGGCTCTGAAATAACACAACATGAAATAGGAGAAAATTATGCCATTGGTGTAGACACCTCTAAAAACACGGTTTCATTTTTACAAAAAACAAAAGAAAAAGTAAGCCTTCAGTTTGTAGACCTTACAACTATTAAAAATTGTGAGATAAACAACATTAGTAAGTCTTTAGGAAAGAACGAAACAACACTTGATAAATTAATACTTAAGCTAAATACTATCGACAAAAACAAACCAAGCATTGTGCTAGAGTTTTACAATTCTGACATTAGTTTTCAGCCAGGTAACGAGTTCGATTCTATAGAAAAATGGAATAAAACAATTAATAGTCTGCTAATTAGCAAACAACAAAGTAAAGCAGCATAGTCTGCATAAAAAACGAATCTTACTTACCAAAAAAAATGGCCTGTAAGATTCGTTTTTATTTTTTATAATACTTCAAACTATTTCCATTTAATACCACATCCCATACTTGGTTTTTGGTTTTCTATAGCTGGTTTGTTTTCTAGCAAATTGTCTAGTGCATTTCTTAAATCAATTCCGGTAACCGGTTTTCCGTTTCCTGGTCTAGAAGCATCTAATTGACCATGATAAACAGCCTCTAAGTTATCATCAAAAACATAAAAATCTGGTGTACAAGCAGCGTCATAGGCTTTTGCTACCTCCTGAGTTTCATCGTACAAATACGGAAATGGATAACTTTCTTCTTTTGCCAATTTCTTCATCAATTCAGGCGAATCTTGCGGATAATTATCAACATCATTAGAGCTTATTGCAATAAACGCAATTCCTTTTTGCTGATAGTCATTTGCCATTTTCACCAACTCACTATTTACATGAATTACAAACGGACAATGATTACAAATAAACATAATTACAGTTCCTTTTTCTCCTTTAGCTTCCTTTAAAGAAACAAAAGAATCATCAACTGTATTTAATAAAGTAAAATCAGGTGCTTTTGTTCCGTTTTTAAACTCGTTAGATTCTGTTCTTGCCATAATAATTATCTTTTGATTTGTCATTGCGAGGAACGAAGCAATCTCTTTGTTAAACAACAGATTGCTTCGTAACCTCGCAATGACATAAATTGTACTTTATTAATCCTCTGCCAAAGCATTTGCACAGATAAAACCACCTGTCCACGCATTCTGAAAGTTGAAGCCTCCAGTAACAGCATCAATATTTAAAACTTCACCTACAAAAAAGAGGTTTTTATGCTTTCTACTTTCAAAACGTTTAAAATTAATTTCTTTTAAATCTACTCCACCAGCAGTAACAAATTCGTCTTTAAAAGTAGTTCTTCCGTTTGCATTAAAAACACCTTTTGTTAACTGATTTGCTAAACCTTCTAACTGCGTATTATTTAAATCTGCCCAATTCTGAGTTGCTTTAATTCCTGCTGCAATTACAAAACGTTCCCACAACCTTTTAGAAACCTCAGCAAATGGCGATTTTAAAATAGCTGTTTTTCTAGGTTCTTTCTTTTTTAAATTTAACAAAACATTTAAAACTTTATCTGTTGGTCTAGACAACCAATTTACTTCTACGTTATATTGATAATTTTTATCCGCTAAAATTCTTGCGCCAAAGGCGGATAATTTTAAAACTGCAGGTCCACTCATTCCCCAATGCGTAATTAACAAAGGTCCGGATGCTTCTAATTTTGTTCCAGCAATCGTTACAGTAGCGTTTGGTACTGAAGTTCCCAATAAATCTACCAAACGTTTATCATTGATATTAAAGGTAAACAACGACGGAACAGGTTCTATAACATCATGGTCTAAAGTTTCGCACAATTCCCACACTTTTTTAGAACTTCCTGCTGCAATGACTAATTTATCTGCTTCAAAAACTTGTTCTTTTGTGTTGATAACCCATTTGTTATCTTGTTGAGAAACTGAATTTACACCACAGTTTGTGAACACTTTAATACCTAAGTTATCAACAGCATTCTGAAAACAATCTATAATTGCCTGACTCTTATTTGCTTCTGGAAAAACACGATTATCATCTTCAATTTTTAAAGGCACGCCTCTGTTTTCGAACCATTCAAAAGTATCACCTGTCATAAATTGATGAAAAGGTCCTAGCAATTCTTTTTCTCCTCTTGGGTAAAATTTCACCAATTCTTTAGGCTCAAAACAAGCATGTGTTACATTACATCTTCCACCTCCAGAAATTTTCACTTTCTGTAAAACGTCTTTCCCTTTTTCGAGAATCGTAATATCTAATTCAGGATTATTTTCTTTTGCGTTTATCGCTGTAAAATATCCTGCTGCTCCACCTCCAATAATTATTACTTTTTTCATTTTTTCTATGTTGTCAGTTCGAGTGATTTTGATTTTTTTCAAAATTGTATCGAGAACCTTATATTAAATCATCTTCATCTCGATACAAATTTATTTCATTCTTCAATAAATTCACTCGATGTGACATTATGTTATAAAACCATTTCTTGATACCTAAGAATGGTTGTAAATCCTTTATTTTTAAAATACGTTGGCGTATCAGCATTTCCTGTTACTAGCACAAAATCTCCTCCCCAAGCGCCTAAACTTTTTATGGCTCCGAAATAATCTGGAAATAATTTTTCTTTTACCGGTTTCAATTTGATAATCGAACTAATAATTTGCTCATGTTCTACAATTAACGCCTCAAACTTTTCTAAGGATTCAACTTTTAAAAAGGCATCAGAAATCTCTGAAATTCTTTTTATTTTTTGTTGAATGTCATGTCGAGCGCAGTCGAGATGTTCTCTAAATTTTGCAATTCCTTCTTTAGAATCTTGTTTCTGATTTAGATGCACAAAAAACAAATTTTCTTTAAAACTAGGATTGAATTTAACAGGTGCTACAACAGGTTTTTTATTTTCTATTTGATAAAAAACAGGTGTATCATTCTGAGCACAAGCAATATCATAACCACTTCCTTTAAAAGAATTCCAAAGTAATTTAAAAGCATCTACTTTTGCCCAAGCAGCAATAGAATTTATTAAAGTTGATGATGTACCTAATCCCCAATTTCTTGGAAATGTAAGGTTTGTTTTTACCATAAACCCATTTTCTGATTTTAAAAAACTTGGATTCATTTTTTTTGCTTCCTCTAAAATATCTAACAAGGTTTCTGCAATTACTTCTCCATTTCCTTCTCTATCAGAATTAAATGTACAATTTACTAAACGTAGTTTTTGTAAATCGAAAACAGCTTCGAACCAACATGCTCCTGTATGCGTAAAACTTCCCCAAATAATTTGAGGTTCTTGTATATTTTCCACCACTAAATCTTGTCCAAATTTTGTTGGAATTGCTAAAGATTTAGCTCCATCTAAAACTAGATATTCTCCTGTTAGTAAAAGTTTTCCGTTGGAATAATAGTTCTTCATTATTATTTAATTTCAATAGATTTCAACCTATTGATTTTTATAAATTTATTAATTACATTTTTCTGTTGAATTGCATCCAACTTTAGCTGGATGACATAAATAAATTACATACAAATGGCTTTAGCCAAATTATATTTATCAATCATTGTAATTCAAATTTAAACCAATCCAAATTGTTTAAAATGGTGTGTAAAATGTTTTACATGAAATTTCTGCCAACAAGCATAATCTAATTCCCCAAAAAATGGGTGATTTTCGGCATTGGCTGTTTCAAAATGAATTTTAAAATCATCAATTTGAATAAATAAATCATTGATTGCCTCACCAACAGAATTAAATTTTAAATCATTTGGTTCTTCAGACAACAAAGGCGCTTTAAAACCAACTTGCAATTCACCTTCTGTATTTAAAAAAGGTTTTCTTCTTGCTGATTTCTCATCAGAAACATAATAATCCGCAGCTACTTTTCCGTTAGAAATCTGAAGTAAAAAGCTTAAATGTTCTATCATTTGTTGCCCATTCATTTTTCCAAAAATAGGTTTTGAATTTTTATCAATCATAGATAATTTAGATCTTACTAAATTTTTATCAGAAAAATCAACCCAATTAATGGTTGGTTTTCTTAAGGCATCTATTTTATCTACTACAGCGGAATGCGTAACAGTTCTTTTATCAAAAAAAGCAGTAATTATTTCTTTTTCTTCTTCGGCTGCATTAAACTGATTTAATATATTCTGCAAATGCATTTTCATGTGTCCATGCTGAATTCCCTTAGTTGTTAACGCCCTTAAAGCTGCAAAATTCTGAGCCAATCCTGCTGCTGCCATTACTTGCATTAATGTTCTTGCAGATGGTTTTTGCAACATCTCTAAAGACAATTTTGCCATTGGATGTAAAGCTGTTAAACCACCAACAGTACCTAAAGCTAAAGGAATTTCTATCCAAAATTTAAAAAGCCCATCATCAATAGAACAATGAGATAAACTTGAATATTGTCCTGATCTAGACGCGTACGCATGCGCACCAGCTTCTACTGCTCTAAAATCATTACCAGTTGCTAAAACAACGGCATCAATTCCATTCATAATCCCCTTATTATGCGTTACTGCTCTGTAAGGTTCTATTTCTGCAATTTTTACAGCTTGATAAAATTTCTCTGCAAATTTTTGCGGATTCTCTCCTCCTAATTCTTCTATTTTACAACTCACTTCTGCCCTAACCACACATTCTGGAACGTAATTAGACAAAATACTCATTACAATTTCTATATCGTCTTTTTCAAACTTTTTAGCAATTGCCTCTAAACAAGAGTTTATAAAGTTTGCGCCCATTGAATCTTTCGTTTCAAAGGTTACATGTAATTGGTAATAGTTTTCTAATTGATCAGTTTTATCAACTAATTGAATATCTAAAATTCCGCCACCACGTTTTTCCATATTTTTAGTGATGGAAGCCGTAGCTGCAAATAATTCTGTTTTATTTTTAGTAAAATAGGCTTCGAGTTCCTTTTTACCTCCCGCATGCATAAAATGAACTTGCCCAATTTTTGTAGTACCAATAACCGTTGTTTTAAAACCGCCTCTAGTACTCCAAAATTTCCCCACCAAAGAAGCTGCTGCAACCACAGAACTTTCTTCTACAACCATAGGTATTACATAAGTTCTATCATTAATTACAAAATTTGGTGCAATACCAAAAGGCATGTAAAAGTTAGAAATTGTGTTTTCTATAAAATCATCGTGCAGTTGTTGTAAATCATTATTGTTGTTCCAATACTGCTTAATAATAGCTTTAGTTTCTGATTGATTATGGAAATAATTCTCGGTTAACCAGGTAATCTTTTCATCTTTAGTTAACTTAGAAAAACCTGAAATAAGTTTGTTCATTCAATTGGGTATAAAAGTATCAAGAACAAAGATAAGTCAAACTGTTAAAACATTAAGGGATATTCAAGTTTTCTGATTTTTTAAGATATTTTTTATGGATTTTTCCGTAAACTTGGCAAAGTTTTATCAAATCTCAAGGTCTACAATGAAAAAAAGAATCTTTTTTGTAACTATTCTATTATTAACAAGTTACATATCTACAGCACAAACAACACCAAAACAAACATCAAATTTAAAAGAAATTACGCTAGAAGAAATCTGGAACGGAACGTTTTCTGCGGAAAGAATGAATTCTTTAAACTCTATGAATGGCGATTTTTATGCTGTTTTAAACTACGACAGAGCAACAAGGTCTGTAACTGTAGATAAATATAGTTACAAAACGCTAGAAAAAGTAGAAACGATTGTAAATAGTGCAAACTTAAAAGGATTAGAAAATTTCTCTTCTTACAGTTTTAACAATGATGAAACGAAACTAATTTTAGGTACCAACTTCAAAAAAATATATAGACATTCTTTTAAAGGAACTTTTTATGCGTATGATATTGCAACAAAAAATTTAACTTTAATAGAAGAAGACATACAAGAACCTGTTTTTTCTCCGGATAATAAAAATATTGCCTATGCAAAAGACAACAATATTTTTATAAAAAATCTAGCATCAAATAACATTACTCAAGTTACAAACGATGGTAAAATAAATGAAGTAATTAATGGTATTACAGATTGGGTTTACGAAGAAGAATTTGCCTTTGTAAGAGCTTTTGAATGGAATAAAACAGGAACTCACTTAGCTTATTTACGTTTTGATGAAACAAATGTTCCTACGTTTTCTATGGACATTGTTGGTACAGAATTATACCCAACGCAACAGGTTTTTAAATACCCAAAAGCCGGAGAGAAAAATGCAGATGTAACTTTACATATGTATACACTATCAACAGAAAGTACAAAGAAAATTTCTTTAGGCGATTACGAATATATTCCTAGAATTAAATGGTCTAATGATGCCGATGTTTTAGTGGCAACAACTTTAAATCGCCATCAAAATAACTTAAAATTACACAAAGTAAATCCTGTAAAAGCAACAACTGTTTTATTATTAAATGAAACTGACAAAGCATATATTGATATTACAGACAACCTTACTTTTTTAGCTGATAACAGTTTTATTTGGACGAGCGAAAAGGATGGTTACAACCATATTTATCATTATGATTTTAACGGAAAACTCATCAACCAAATTACAAAAGGGAACTGGGAAGTAACTAATTACTATGGTTTTAACGAAAAAAAGAAAACCATTTACTATCAATCTGTAGAAAATGGCTCTATCAATAGAGGTGTTTATGCTATCAATTTAAAAGGAAAACGTAAAAACTTATTAAGCAATGAAGACGGTCAGAATACGGCTGCTTTTAGTAAAAACTTAAACTTTTTCATCAACACGTATTCATCAGCAGAAACACCGCCTATTTATTCTTTATATAATAGTACAGGAAAAATGTTAAAGGTGATAAAAGATAATGTTGCTTTAAAAGAAAGATTATCAGCATATAAAATGAGTCCTAAAGAGTTTTCTACCATTAACATTAATGGAAACGACTTAAATATGTGGATGGTAAAACCTTTAGATTTTGATGAAACAAAGAAATACCCACTTTTAATGTTTCAATATTCTGGTCCTGGTTCTCAACAAGTTGGAAACTCTTGGAACGCAAGTAATGATTACTGGCATAATATGTTAGCGCAAAAAGGAATTATTGTAGTTTGTATTGATGGACGCGGAACGGGTTTTAAAGGTGCCGATTTTAAAAAGGTAACTCAGAAAGAATTGGGTAAATACGAAGTGGAAGATCAAATTGCAGCTGCTAAAAAATTAGTAGAACGTTCTTATATCGACAAAAATAATGTTGGTATTTGGGGATGGTCTTTTGGTGGTTTTATGAGTACCAATTGTATTTTAAAAGGAAATGATGTTTTTACAACAGCAATTGCCGTTGCGCCGGTTACTTCTTGGCGTTTTTACGATTCTGTTTACACAGAACGTTATATGCAAACTCCACAAGAAAATGCAAGTGGTTATGATGATAATTCGCCGATAAATTATGCCGATAAATTAAAAGGAAACTACTTATTGGTTCATGGAACTGGTGATGATAATGTACACGTACAAAACTCTTATAGAATGATAAATTCTTTAATTGAAGCGAATAAACAATTTGATATGTTTATTGTTCCAGACAGAACACACGGAATTTATAAAGGAAGAAATACGCGTTTAAATTTGTTCACAAAAATGACTAACTTTATCGATGCGAATTTAAATAACAAATCAAACAAATAAAAAGAATAAATATATGAGCAATACTGCTAAGTTACCGCACCAAAAAGAATTATTTGGTCACCCCGTTGGATTATACGTTTTATTTTTTACAGAAATGTGGGAACGCTTTTCATACTATGGGATGAGAGCCCTTTTAGTTCTTTACTTAACCTCTAAAACTACAGATGTAAATCATGGTCTTGGATGGTCTCAGGGAGATGCATTAGCTCTATACGGATGGTATACAGCACTCGTATATATTATGTCTATTCCGGGTGGTATTTTAGCAGATAAATTTTTAGGTCAAAAAAAATCGGTAATTTTAGGAGCTATACTCTTGGTTTTTGGACATTGCGTGCTTGCCTATGAAGCTATGTGGGCATTTTACACAGGATTGGTTTTTATAATACTTGGCGTTGGATGCTTAAAACCAAATATTTCTACAATGGTGGGTGGGCTTTATAAAAAAGGAGACGTACGTAGAGATAAAGGATTTACCCTTTTTTATATAGGTATTAATGTTGGTGCTTTCTTATCGGGATTAGTTGTTGGTTATGTAGGTGAAGTTCATGGATGGCATTATGGTTTTGGATTAGCTGGATTACTAATGATTATAGGTTTAATTCAATTTGTTGCTGGTCAAAAATATTTAGTTCACGTAGGTAATTACTTAGGTAAATCTGATAACGTAGAAGATCAAGAAGCCTACAAAAGACCTCTTAATAAAGTTGAAAAAGACAGAATTATTGTTTTAATGATTTCTTTTCTATTGATCATTGCTTTTTTTGCAGCATTTGAACAAGCCGGTGGTTTAATGAATATTTATGCTAGAGAAAAAACAGATAGAATGTTAATGGGATGGGAAGTACCAGCTACTTGGTTTCAATCTTTAAATTCTTTTTTTATTATCTCTTTAGGAGTTGGAATTGCTGCTTTTTGGGCTAAAAGAAAATTAAAAGGAACCGAAGCTTCTTCTTTATATAAAATGATTCTTGGTTTAGGAATTACTGGTATCGGATTTTTATTTATGTCTGCTGCCGCAGCTCAATATGATAGTACAGGAACCTCTGCAATGTATTGGTTAGTATTAGCTTATTTATTTCATACAGTTGGAGAATTATGTTTATCTCCGGTTTCACTATCATTCGTTACCAAATTAGCACCTGCCAAATATGCATCTATAATGATGGGGATTTATTTTGCAACAACAGGTTTAGGAAATAAAGCCGCAGGTTTACTAGGAGAATCTTCTTCTCTTTTTGGAGAATTTAAAGTTTTTACAGGGATCGCAATTTTCTGTGTAGTATTTGCCTTCTTAGTTTACCTCTTTTTAGGAAAACTAAAAGCGCTTACTCATGGCGCCGAAGATAATGAAACAGATTTCAGCACCAAAGAAGCTGAAGGCTTTGAATTAGCCGAAGAATAATTAAAAAACAAAAAGCCTCATAAATTAAATTTTTATGAGGTTTTATATTATTATAATTTCAATTACTTTTTATGAATACAGCTAAATACAGGTTTGAAGGTTCAGAAATGAACAGTAAATTATTGATGGGACACCCATCTGGATTATTTGTTTTATTTTTCACAGAAATGTGGGAGCGTTTTTCATACTACGGAATGCGCGCTATTCTAGTACTTTTTCTAACTTCTGCTTTGATAGATGGTGGTTGGGCTTGGTCTAGAGAAGAAGCTCTTGGACTCTATGGAACGTACACCATGTTAGTGTACTTTTCTCCTATACTTGGAGGATGGTTAGCAGACAAGTTTCTTGGCTACAGAACAGCTGTTGTTTGGGGAGCATTAATTATGGCTCTTGGACATGCAGCAATGGCTTTTGACACTCCTTTTAGCTTATACATAGGTATTGGATTGTTAGTTGCAGGTAATGGGCTATTTAAACCAAACATGACATCAATAATTAATGGTATGTATGTAAATGCTCAAGACAAAAAAGACGGTGCATTTACCATCTATTACATGGGAGTAAATGCAGGTGCCTTTTTAGGGATATTACTTTGTGGTTATATTGGCGAAACACATGGTTGGCATTTCGGTTTTGGTCTTGCAGGTGTATTTATGTTCTTAGGTACTCTACAATTTTGGTTAGCACAAGGTATTTTTGGTAAAGTAGGTTTATCTCCATCTAAAACCGTAGAATACGAAGATGCTATTCAAACCAAAGCAAATACTGATACACAAGAAAAAGTACCTACTAACGTTCAAAGAGACCGTTACATTGTTGTAGGTGTTTTAGCTTTTTTTACAATATTCTTTTGGGCGGCTTTTGAGCAAGCCGGAGGGTCTATGACTATTTTTGCAAAGGACTATACCAATAGAGTTCTAGAAGGCGATGCAGCAAATATTTTTAGAGTAGCAAACACGTTACTTACCGTAGTGCCTTTAATGATTATTACCTACGTATTATTAAAATTATTTAAAATTACTTTTAAAAAATATGCGTTATCTAATCTCTTTTTAGGGACTAGTTTTGTAATTATTTGGGCAATCGTACTTTGGATGTTAAAATCTCAATTCTCTGAAGTAGAAACAGAAGTTCCTGCTTCTTGGTTTTCTATTTTAAATTCTTTTTACATCATTACGTTTGCACCTCTTTTTTCTAAACTATGGGAAAGCAAATACAATCCATCTGCAACTGTTAAGTTTGGCCTTGGCTTGGTACTTTTAGGATTAGGGTTTGGTATTTTAGCATATGGTTCTGCAAGCATACCGCAAGGAGCTCAAACCGCTTCTGTTAGTATGATCTTTTTAATTTTAGCTTATTTATTACATACTTTAGGAGAACTGGCTTTATCTCCTGTTGGCTTGTCTTATGTAAGTAAATTAGTGCCTGCAAGTAAAATAGGGTTAATGTTTGGACTTTGGTACATTGCCATTGGAATGGGTAACAAAACAGCAGGTTCTATGGGAGGAATGATTGATAAAATTACGGCTGCTTACGATATGAGTACCTTCTTTTTAATTTTTACCATTATACCAATTGCAGCAGGAGTAATCTTAATGGCTTTAACACCAATCATGAATAAACTAATGCACGGAGTAAAGTAATTTCTCTTCTTATAACGACTTAAGTAAAGCATCGAAATTCGGTGCTTTACTTTTTTTTGTAAATTTGACATCCCTATTTCGACCGATTACATATGAAAAAACTTATTCTACTTATTGCAATTTCATTATTTTATTTAAATACAAATGCACAAGAAAACATTAAATGGTTAGGTTTTGAAGAGGCCATTAAATTAAACAAAGAAAACCCTAAACCTATTTTAATTGATGTGTATACAGATTGGTGTGGCTATTGCAAAAAAATGGATTTAAACACTTATTCTAATAAAACTATTGGCGATTATATTAATAAAAACTTTTATGCCGTTAAATTAGATGGTGAATACAAAAAGAACATTGTTTTTAATGACCACACATTTAAATTTCAAAAAGAAGGAAGACGTGGTTATCATCAACTTGCAGCGACTTTAATGAACGGAAGAATGTCTTACCCAACTACTTTATTTTTATCAGAAAAAGAGGAATTATTAGACAGAATTCCAGGGTATTTAGATACAAAAATAATGGAAAAAGTATTGGTCTATTTTTCTGAAAAACTGTACGAAACTAAGAAATGGGGTGAATTTGATAAAGAGTTTAAAAGTAATTTGTAATAATACTTATAAACTATTTCCATTTTGTCATTCCTGCGAAGGCAGAAATCTATAAAATTTTACTCTTGGTGAAAATATTTTTTTAAGAAAAATAAAAAGCTTTATAGAAACTTTAATCAATAATGAACGCGCCATTTTGACCTGTGTAGTGAAAAGGTATTTGATGCTTTAAACACAACTTTTCCCAACCAATTACATAACTTTTATAATTAGAACCATCTGCAATAATTTGCGATGGTTTTATTGTTTTTATCAACCTTGTTAGATTTATTTTTGGCGAATATTGCAGAACAATAATTGGGTTTTGCAATCCCGAAATATTATAAACTCCCAAACTATCTATCAACAAAATATCTTTATTAGAAAACTTCACAAAGTTGTTAAAATTGGTTTCCTCTACCTTCTCAATACCTTCTGAAACTCGATACGATTTAATACTATTTTCTTTTTTAAACCTTACACTATCTATATCGTGTTGCAAAAATAGTTGTGCTCCTACCCGCTTTCCAACCATAGAAAATCGACTTTTATGAAACACAATTAATTCTTGTTTTGTATTGTTTTTATTCGACTCAAAAAGAAAAACACCTTGTAATAATAAAATTGAAATAAAAAAGTAAATGAGTTTTTTGGATGACTTTTCTATAAGAAAATAAACACCTAAAAATAAGAATACATACCAACACAACATTGTAACAAATGAAATTGAAATTTCTTTAAACAAAAATTCTTCTTGATGAGAAACCCAACTTACAAAGCCATTCATTCCAGTTATGATACCTCCATAAATATCCGCTAAAAATTGTGGTAAAATTTGTAAAAGTGATGCAATAATGACTAAAATTCCTCCGATTAAAATAGCACTTAAAAAAGGAATGATGACCAAATTTGAGGCTAAAAATAACCCCGGAAATTGTTGAAAATAATAAATACTCAAGGGTAAAATTCCTATTTGCGCTGCAATCGATACGGTGAACAATTGCCAAATTTTTTCATCTATAAAAAATCTTGGATTGTAAACTTTATACAATTTTGGTTGCACCCAAAGAATACCAAAAACAGCTAAGTAACTTAGTTGAAAACCAACATCAAACAGAAACATAGGTTTTATCAACAATAAGAAAAGCATGGATGAAATAAATGAAAATTCTACTACATTTTTTCTCCGTAAGGATAATCCGATCGCTAAAAAAGTAAACATCGTAACTGCTCTAACTACTGATGCCGAAAGTCCTGCGATAAAAGCAAACATCCAAAGTAATAAAACAATGATCATGGTTTTTAAAAACAATCCATATTTAATCCTTTCAAGAGGTTTAAAAATGAAGGATAGAATCCATAAAATAACACCAACGTGTAACCCAGAAACTGCCAAAATATGGATGGCGCCTGCTCTTTGATAATCTACAATCAATTCTTTAGAAATATCTTGTCGTTGTCCTAACAACAAAGCGTTAATTACCGCTAACTCATTTTCCTTAAAATGGTATTTCTTTAAAGATGCTTGAATTTTATTTCTAAACTTTGCTGATAATCCAAATAAAGTAATCGACTTAGAATTCAACCTTAAAAACTGATTTTCTGCTACAAATAACTGATGATGAATACCTTGTTTGGCTAAATAAGATTTGTAGTTAAATTGATGCGGATTTAACGGCGGAATTAACTCTTTTAAAGTTGGTTTTAAGAGTAATTGATCATCTACAAGCAAAGAACTAGAACAACTATCTTTTTGAATGTTTAACAAGACGGTTCCTATTGTACTTAGAGAATCTACTTTAATAATATTAGCTTCGTATTTTCGATAATAATTGCCAGGTTTTAAAATTTTATGAATCTGTAAAACAAGAGTCTCATTATCTTCTAAATGATGTTCATAAAAAGAATTGTAATTCCTATCATCATGTAAATAAACCGATGAGACACCTACAAAAAAGAATAAAACAAGCGCAATACTTGTTCTTATCACTTTATTTTTTATCAGAAAAACAAGTATCGCCAAAACCCCTAAAAATAACGAGGTTTTTAGAAAATTAAAAGTCCAAAATTGAGTGAAAAATTGAAAACAAATTCCAATAATTAAAAGCACAACAAAGTGCAAGGGTATATAATTGTACAACCTTTTCATAGCAAGCTAAAGTTACTAAAAAAAACGTTAACTACTAATTATAAGATGGTTGTTGCTTTTACAAATGCTTTTTTCCAGTATTTTTCTGATAAATTAGAAACAATTACACCTCTAGAAGTTGTGGCATGTACAAACTTAATTTGCCCTTTTGTATGAGAAACCACCAAACCAACATGATTAATGCTTCGTTTACTTTTACTGGTTCTAAAAAATAATAAATCGCCTTTTTTAACTTTACTTAAAGAGATTTTTTCACCTCTTTTAGCCATGTCTCTAGAAATTCTTGGCAGTTGTACATTTTCGCTATCAAAGGCAACATAAACAACACCAGAACAATCCATTCCTTTTTTTGTTGTTCCTCCAAATTTATAACGCACCCCTTTATATTTTAAGGCATTAGATACAATTCTATCTACTTTTGTAGTTGGTTTTGTAGTTGGTTTTGTGGTCTTTTTAACAGCCGTTTTAGTAGAGGAACAAGAACTTAATAGTAAAGAAATTACAACCAATAAAAAACCCCATTTCCTCATATTAAATATTCTTTTACGTATAATGTGTACACTTAGTTAAACTTCTTCTAAAACTGATTTCCCAATTGACATATCTCCAGAAGTCCACTGCCAATTTTCATAAAGCCTTATTTTTCCATTAGACAATATTTTAGGTGTAGAATTACAAATACCTGTCATTAATTCTCCTTTAAGATTTACTTGGTGATAACGCATTTCTATATTCCCTTGTGCATCTACAAGACCTATTAAATGACCTTTTACTATTTGTCCGCCTTTGTATTCACAAGTAAGAATAGTACCCTTTTGTTGATATTTAAAAATGGTTTCTCCTGATGTTTCACCATTATCGGTATTCTGAACTACTCTAAATTTTTTACAATTATAATTCATCCATTTTAAAGTTAGTTTGCTTCCTTTTTTAAATCGCTAACAATTTGTTTGGCCACTTTTTCTGATGCTCCTTTTCCTCCGAGTTTCTTTTCTAATTCAAAATACTCTAAAAACAGTTTTTCTCTGTAGTCATTATCTAAAATTTTTGTTAACTCTGCTTTTAGATTTTTTTTATTAAAATCATTCTGAATTAATTCTTTTACTACTTCTTTATCCATAATTAAATTGACCAAAGAAATAAATTTTAAGGTGATAATTCTTTTCGCAATCTGATAAGAAATATTACCTCCTTTATAACAAACTACTTGAGGTACTTTAAACAAAGCGGTTTCTAAAGTTGCAGTACCAGAACCCACTAAAGCAGCGTAAGAAAGACTTAATAAATCGTATGTTTTATTGCTGATAAAGCTTACTTTTTTATCGCTAATAATATGTTTATAGAAACTTAAATCTTGACTCGGAGCACCTGCAACTACAAATTGATAGTCAGAAAAATCATCAATTAAAGACAACATTACAGACAACATTTTGGTAATTTCTTGCTTTCTACTTCCGGGTAACAAAGCAATAATTGGTTTGTCTGTTAAGTTGTATTCTTTTCTAAAAGCAACTTCACTTACTTGTTTTCTGCCTGCAATTCCGTCTATTAAAGGATGCCCTACAAATGATACTTTATAATTATGTTTTTCATAAAATTCTTTTTCAAAAGGAAGTATTACAAACATTTTATCAACATCTCTTTTAATGTCTTTTACTCTACTTGCTCTACTTGCCCACACTTGCGGAGAAATATAATAATTGGTTCTAAAACCTTGCTGTTTTGCCCATTTGGCAACACGTAAATTAAACCCAGAATTATCAATAAAAATAAGAACGTCTGGTTTAAATTCTGTAATATCTTTTTTACAAAACTTAATAAAACCTAACACTTTAGATAGGTTCATTAGCACTTCGAAAAACCCCATAAAGGCCCTTTCTTTATAATGACTCACCAAAGTTCCTCCAACATTTTTCATTAAATCTCCACCCCAAAACCTAATGTCTGCATTTGTATCTTCTTTATACAATGCTTTCATTAAATTAGAGCCATGTAAATCTCCAGAAGCCTCACCAGCAATAATGTAATATTTCATAAGTTTTTACTTGTCTGGTCGAGCGCAGTCGAGACCTTATTAAACCTCTCGACTGCGCTCGAGGAGACATTATCTCTATTAAATAAATTTTAAAACCAAAGTTGTTAATGCTATTAAAATAGTAGCCAACAAAACTCCTTTTGCCCTGTTATCTTGTTTCTTTTTGATAAAAATAAAAAATACAAACAAATTAGGAATAGCAGCTAAAGACAATACTTTACCATATAAATCTCCATCTTTTATTAAATCTATGGTTTCATAAAATCCATATTTAGAAATGTATTCTAAATACAAAAAGATGCCTCCAAAGGTGGCAAATAAGGAAACTAAAATGCCTATTAAAATATCTTTTTTTACAGTTCCCAAGCGTTTAGTTTTTGAATCATGTGATGTGCTGTCATATCAAACTGAACAGGAACTACAGAAATATATCCGTTTTCTAACGCAAAAAGATCGGTATCTTGCCCTTTATCTTTGTTTACAAACTCACCAGAAAGCCAATAATACTCTTTTCCCATTGGGTTTTTTCGTTTATCAAAAATCTCTCTCCAATACCCATTTGCTTGTCTACAAATTTTAACTCCTTTTATTTCTTCCTTTTTTAATTTTGGAATATTTACATTTAAAACAATCCCTTCTGGAATACCGTTTAACAAGGCATTTAAGGTAATATTTTTTATAAAATCTGCTGATTGTTTAAAGTCTGCATGCCATTTAAAATCTAATAAAGAAAAACCAATTGCAGGTATTCCTTCTATTCCTGCTTCTATAGCAGCACTCATGGTACCCGAATAAATAACACTAATCGATGAATTTGCTCCATGATTAATCCCAGAAACACATAAATCTGGTTTTCTATTTAATATTTCATTCACCGCCATTTTTACACAATCTGCAGGTGTACCAGAACAGGTATATTCTAATTGTGGGCCTTCATCAATTGTTATTGGATTACAGGTTAACACATTATCTACTGTAATAGCATGGCCCATCCCACTTTGTGGACTATCGGGTGCAACAACAACCACTTCACCAATTTTATTCATTATGCCAATTAAAGCTCTTAAACCAGGAGCTGTAATCCCATCATCATTTGTAATTAAAATTAAAGGTTTGTCTTGCATCATTTTCGTTTAAAGTTCAAAATTAAGAATTCAAAATTACAGGAAGTTTTCAATTTAAATATTGAACTTTAAATTTTGAATTATTTTAAGCAAATATAATTGATTTTACACGATTTTCTTTTTAACATTTTGTAAAGAATAGAATTTCTCTTTTTTACGTAATATTGTAATAGTCTAATCTGTTTTTCTAATTAAAAAACATCAAACAGTTGTAAAAATTATTTCTGAATATTTTATAAAAATCGATAAAAAGAGAACGAAATAAAACTTCCTAAATAATTTTGGCATTATTTTAGTAGATTAGCAAAGCAGAAGGAGTAATTACAGAATTAGAATCACGACATAAAATTTATGAAGACAAAATATAAAATTACCACATTTTTATTAGCAACCTTGCTATTTGTAACTAGCTTGCAAGCTAAAAACACAAACATAACTCCCAACTCAGATCCTGAAAAGGATAAAATTTTAGTGTACATTTTAAGAAACATTCTTACAAGAAGTCATTTTGTTGTAAAAGATATGAATGATGATTTTTCTGAATATGTTTTTAATGAATTTATTGACGGATTAGACCCAAATAAAAGATATTTTACACAAGAGGATATTAAAGAGTTTTCTAAATTTAAATATGAAATTGATAACCAACTATTAAAAGAAGATGTTTCTTTTTATAACTTGGTATATGATCGTTTTTCTAGCAAAATTAAAAATGCAAAATCTTATTATGGTGATCTGTTAAAACAACCTTTTAACTTTAAGAAAAACGAAACGATTGATGTTGATTACGAAAAAGTTCCGTTTGCTAAAAACGAAAATGAATTAATAGACTACTGGCGCAAACAGCTAAAGTTAAGTACACTAATTAGAATACAAGACAAATTAGAAAAACAAAAAGCTAGCGTAGAAAAAGATAAAAATTATAAGACTAAAAACTTTAGTGAACTAGAAAAAGAAGCTCGTGAAGAAGTGCTTAAAAACATGGACGATTTATATATTAGAATCGAAGAATTAGAACATGAAGATTGGTTTTCTACTTTTTTAAACACTGTAGTTGGTGCTTTTGACCCGCATACAACGTATATGGCACCAAGTATAAAAGAACGTTTTGACCAAGATATGTCTGGTAAATTAGAAGGAATCGGTGCTCGTTTGGTAAAAAAAGGAATTTATACTGAAATTTTTGAATTGGTTTCTGGGGGGCCTGCTTGGAAAGAAGGAAGCTTAGAACCTGGTGATATTATTTTAGAAGTTGCACAAGCAGACAAAGAACCATTAGATATTGTGGGCATGCGTTTAGATGATGCAATTAAATTTATTAAAGGAAAAAAGGGTACAGAGGTTAGATTAACTGTTAAGAAAAAATTAGACGGTACTACCAAAGTAATTTCTATTATTAGAGATGTTGTAGAATTAGAGGAAACTTTTGTAAAATCTAGTATTGTAGAAAAAGATGGTAAAAAGTTCGGAATTATAGATTTACCAAAATTCTATATAGATTTTGACGAACAAAACTATAGAGACTCTGCAAAAGATATGGAGCAAGAAATTGCAAGGTTAAAAAGCGAAGGCGTTACTGGTTTAATTGTTGATTTAAGAAATAACGGTGGTGGATCTTTAAAAACAGCTATAGAAATTAGTGGTTTATTTATTAATGAAGGGCCTATTGTACAAGTAAAATACAGAGGAGAAAACCCTATTATTAAAAAAGATATCGACCCTAAAATTCAATGGGATGGAGCTGTTGTAGTGTTGGTAAATGAGTTTTCTGCTTCTGCATCAGAAATTTTTGCTGCTGCAATGCAAGATTACAAAAGAGCTGTAATTATGGGAGGAAATCAAACTTACGGTAAAGGAACAGTACAAAGTGTATTGCCTATTAATCAATTTACTAAATATGACAAAGATTTAGGTGCTTTAAAAATGACTATCCAAAAATTCTACAGAATTAATGGTGGTTCTACTCAAATAGAAGGCGTGTATTCTGATATTGCAATGCCAGACAGATATAGTTATATGAAATTTGGTGAAAGAGATTTAAGTGGTGCATTAGCTTGGGATAAGGTTAAACAAGCAGACTATGTGCAAACAAATACTTATCAAAATTTTTCTGATGTAATTTATAATAGCAAACAAAGAATTGCTACAGATACTAAGTTTAAATTGATAAACGAATATGCAAAATGGTTAAAAAAGAAACAAGATGACACTTCTTATACCTTAAATTATAAAGTATTTGAAAAAGAAAATGCTGCTAATGAAAAAGACGCTGAAAAATTTAAAGCAGTTTTTGATTATAAATCTGATTTAAAGTTTACTTCTCCAGAGTATGAAGTTCCACTATTTAAAAAAGACACCACATTAGCAGATAAAAGATTGGCATGGCATAAAAACCTATCTAAAGACGTTTATGTTTATGAAGCTTTAAATGTTTTAAGTGAATTAAAACTAAACACAAACAATAAATTAGTAAAACACTAAAAGTAACAACTTAATTATAACAAGCCTGATAATATCCAATATTATCAGGTTTTTAAATTTCTAATAAGATGAGTTTTAAAGTAACATTTCATACAAAGTGGTCTGACTTTGACCCAAACAGGCACATGCGCCATACGGCATACAATGATTATGCAGCAGAAGTAAGAGTGCGCTATTTTAAAGATCAAAATTTTTCTATAGAAGAGTTTACAAAACACAACATTGGCCCTATATTATTTACAGAAGAAACTTCTTTTAGAAAAGAAATTCATTTAGGAGAAAACATAACGGTAGATTTTAAAGTTTCTGGCTTATCAGAAAACAACGAACGCTGGAAAATTACACATCAGGTTTTTAATGAAGCAGGCAAACTGTCTGCCATTATAAAAGTATATGGAGCTTGGATAGATTTAACAAAAAGAAAACTTACCGTACCACCAAAAGAAGCACAACACTTGTTTGATATCGCAGAAAGAAGTGACGATTTCGAAAAAATAGCGCTTTAAAAGAAATTAAAGGGCAAAAAAAAATCGCTTAACAATGTTAAGCGATTTTTTTTATGAAAATTATTCTACCAGAATAATGCATATAATACTGCAAGTAACACACACACTATAAAAGAACCAATGTTAAACAACGGAGTTGTTTTAAATAAGTTATCTGTAATCTGAATTGCTTTTTCATCATCAGCACCTTTATTTTGAATATTACTTAAAATAATAGTAATTATCATAGTTAATAACGTTGCAATTCCCATTTGATGCATCCAAGGCTCAAAAACTGCAATTGGAATAAACTTTAAAGCTAATGCAATTGGAATCGATAATAATGCTCCCCAAATTGCCGCGTTATTAGTTGTTTTCTTATAAAACAAACCTAACATAAACACTGCTAAAATACCTGGACTCACAATACCTGTATATTCTTGAATAAACTGAAATGCTTGATCAATATTACCTAAAAGCGGTGCAACAATAGCTGCAATTAATAAAGCAACACCTCCAGAAATTCTACCAACATTTACTGTCTTTTTATCATTAGCCTCTTTATTAATATATTGTTTATAAATATCCATTGTAAAAATGGTAGATGTAGAGTTTATCATAGACGCTAAAGAAGAAACTACAGCTGCTGCTAATGCTGCAAAAGCCACACCTTTAAGACCCGTTGGTAAAAATTGTAATAACCAAGGGTACGCTTTATCAGCTTGTCCAACAGAGGGTACATTTAACATACCTGCTCCACCTAAATTAGCCATAATCTCTGGATCATTTACCATAACAAACGCTGCAATACCTGGTACAACAACTATAAATGGAATTACTAACTTTAAAAATGCTGCTAATAAAATTCCTTTTTGAGATTCTTTTAACGATTTAGCTGCTAAAGTTCTTTGTATAATATATTGGTTGAAACCCCAATAATATAAGTTTGCAACCCATAAACCACCAACTAGTACCCAGATACCAGGTAAGTTCACATAATTATCGTTAGATTCGTCTAAAATCATATGGAATTTTTCTGGTGCCGCATCCATAACTTTAGAGAAACCTGCCATCATTCCTTCTCCTCCAGAAACGGTATTTAAAGCTAAATAAGTTGTAATTAAACCACCCAAAACTAAGAAAACAACTTGTATAACATCTGTCCAAGCTACTGCAGATAAACCTCCATATAAAGAATAAGCCGCTGCAAAAAGTGCTAAACCAATGATTGCGTAAATCATATCTACACCCATAATTGTTTCAATTGCCAATCCTCCTAAATAAAGTACTGATGCAAGATTTACAAAAATATAAAGTCCTAACCAGAAAATAGCTAAGATTGTTTTAAGGTTGGTAGAAAATCGTTTTTCAACAAATTCTGGAATTGTATATAAACCTTTTTCTATAAAAATAGGTAAGAAATATTTACCTACAATTAATAAAGTTAATGCTGCCATCCACTCATAAGAAGCAATTGCAATACCTAGTGCAAAACCAGAACCAGACATTCCAATAAATTGTTCTGCAGAAATGTTTGCTGCAATTAAAGAGGTACCAATGGCCCACCAAGGTAAAGACTTACTTGCTAAAAAATAGTCTTCGGCATTTTTTTGATGACCTTTCTTATCTCTAGAAACCCACAAACCAACACCTAAAATTAAAATGGCATATGCTATAAAAACTACATAATCCCACATATGAAAACCTGCTGTCATAATTGTTATTTTTTGTTTTAGTTAATTAATGTCAAATATATGTATATTAATCTAAGATTAATAACAAAATCTCCTTTTTTTACAAACTAGTGGGTACTGGTAGGTATTTGTTATAAAAATTGTATATTTGTCTAATCTATGATTGAAGTTAAAAATAAAATAGGAGTTCCAAAATACAAACAAATCATCCACAATATTGAGGATGCAATAAATAATGGAGAACTAAAAAAAGGAGATAAATTACCTTCTATAAACGACATTAGAAAACTGAACAAACTCTCTAGAGATACGGTTTTAACAGCTTTTAACGAATTAAAAAATAGAGGAATTATAAAACCTGTAGTAGGAAAAGGGTACTATGTATCTAGCGAAAACATAGAGGTTCAACAAAAAATATTTTTACTTTTTGATGAATTAAACTCCTTTAAAGAAGATTTATATAATTCGTTTTTAGAAAATTTAACAGACAATATTCAAGTAGATATTTTCTTTCATCATTTTAACGAAACTATTTTTCAAAAACTGATACAAGATAATGCAGGTGACTATAATGCGTATGTAATTATGCCTGCAAGTTTTAAAAATACAAGTGAAACGATTAAGGTACTACCAAAAGATAAAGTGTACATTTTAGATCAAATTCATAAAGATTTAGAAGATTATCCATCTATTTATCAAAATTTTGAAAAAACAATTTATACGAATTTAAATACAATTTCAGAATCCATAAAAAAATACAAAAAACTTAATCTTATAGCTTTAAATCATAATCAACCTAAAAGTTTAATTAAAGGTTTTGTTCAGTTCTGTGAAGAAAAAAATATCCCTTATGAAATCGTTGAAAAAACATCAGAACAACTTTTAATAAAAGATGAGTTATTTATAATTCCTGATGATAAAAGTTTATTACGAATTATCAAAAAAATGAAAAAGCAACACTTTGTATTAGGGCAAGATATTGGAGTTCTTTCGTATAATGACACTATACTTCATGAAATTGTAGAAGGCGGAATTACAACAATCACTACCGATTTTAATGAAATGGGACAAAGATTAGCTCAAATGATTTTAAATAAAGAACAATTAAAAATAGAAAACCCAAACAAACTTATTATTAGAAACTCAATATAATATCAAGTGTATACTATAAATCATAACTCAGAAAAAAATATTTTAGAAGTAAAAAATTCTGACAACTCAGTTTTTGGAAAAATTTACTTAGACCAAGGAGCTAGCTTACAAGAACTAACTTTAAAAGGACATGCAATTATACAAGATTTGCATCCCTTAAAATACGATTCTACCTTTGCTTCCTCGATTTTATTTCCGTTTGCAAACAGAATAAAAGATGGTAAATACTCTTTTAACAATGAAGAATTTCAACTAGAAACAAATCAAGAAGAAGAAAGAAATGCCTTACATGGTAGTGTTTACAATAAAACATTTAAATTAATAGAACAACAAACAACAGAAAGTTCTGCAAATCTAACTTTAGAATATACAGAGCATACTAAAACAGCAGGTTTTCCTTATACTTATACAATTCAAGTAACGTATGTTTTTAATGACAACAATGTAAGTTTAGCTATATATGTAAAAAATACGGACACTAAAACTTTTCCTTTTACTTTAGGGTGGCATCCTTATTTTATAAGTGATAATTTATCTGAAAGCGCTTTAAATTTTGATTGTGATCAAAAACTAATAATTGGAGATAGAAATATTACTACAGGTGCAGAAGACGTTAAAGCAAAAGTAACATTAAATATTAAAGACAAACAATTAGATGATTGTTGGGTTTTAAAAACAGATAAAGTTCAGTTTAATACCCCAAAATATCAATTAAACTTTTCTTCTTCAGTAAAAGATAATTTTTTACAAGCTTATACTCCACCAAGATTAAATACAATAGCAATAGAACCTACTACCGGAGTTTCTGATAGTTTTAATAATAAAATAGGGCTACAAACATTAAACCCTAATGAAGAATATTCCATTGTTTGGAAAATAAACATTAATAACAATTAACATAGCAAACATGAGTGCAACACTAGTTAAGGATGTGAAAGAGACATTCATCAAAAAATTTAAAACAGACCCTTTATTAATTTTTTCACCTGGAAGAATAAATATTATTGGAGAACACACAGATTATAATGATGGTTTTGTATTTCCGGCAGCCGTTAATAAGGGAATTGCAGCAGCTATTCAAAAAAGTGATTCTGGTAGTTCTACGGCCATTGCTTTAGATTTAGACAGTACAATAGAGTTTGAACTAGATAAATTAAAACCTTCTAAAGAAGGAAGCTGGGAAAATTATGTTTTTGGTGTTGTTGCCGAAATTCAGAATAAAAATAAAGTGATTGGTGATTTCAATATTATCTTTAAAGGTAATATTCCTGGAGGTGCAGGTATGTCATCTTCTGCAGCTTTAGAAAATAGTGTTGTTTTTGGTTTAAATGAAATATTTGATTTAGGACTTACCAAACACGAAATGATTATAATATCGCAAAAAGCAGAACATAATTATGTGGGTGTAAACTGTGGAATTATGGATCAATACGCAAGTATGTTTGGGATAAAAGACAATGCATTGCACTTAGATTGTAGAACGGTAGAATCTAAACCTTATAAAATAGATTTTAAAGATCATCAATTAATGTTGATAAATACAAACGTAAAACATAGTTTGTCTGATAGTGCTTATAATGATAGACGTTCTGCTTGCGAAGGCGTATCTGCATTATTAGGTATAAAAGCTTTAAGAGATGCTACTGAAGCAGATTTAGAAACTATTGCAGACAAGGTAACACCAGCCAATTACCAAAAGGCATTATATATTATACAAGAAAACGAAAGAACTCTAAAAGCTGCAAAAGCTATTGAAAATAATGATTTAGAGTTATTAGGTTCTTTAATTTATCAATCTCACGAAGGTTTATCTAACCAATACCATGTTAGTTGTGATGAATTAGACTTTTTAGTAGACCAAGCTAAGAAAAACAAACACGTTCTTGGAGCAAGAATGATGGGTGGTGGTTTTGGTGGTTGTACCATTAATTTAATTGATAAAAGTGAAGCAAAAGCATTTGCGGAAACGGCATCTAAAGCTTACAAAAATAAATTTGACAATGAATGTTCTGTATATTTTATTGAACTTTCTCAAGGAACACATATCGTAAAATAATCAATTACAAGACTAAAAAGATGAGTAATACAAATTTACAAGACTATTCGCATAAGCGTTTTAATATTCTTACAGGAGAATGGGTTTTAGTTTCTCCACACAGAGCTAAAAGACCTTGGCAAGGACAAAATGAAGCGGTAAATAACGAAAAAAGACCATCTCATGATGAATCTTGTTATTTATGTGCAGGAAACACAAGAATTAACGGGGAAATAAACCCAGAGTATAAAGATGTTTTTGTTTTTACAAACGATTTTGCTGCTTTACAAAACGACTCACCTACATTTGATGTAAATGATGGACTTCTAAAAGCACAAAGTGAAACAGGTATCTGTAAAGTAATCTGCTTTAGCCCAGATCACTCAAAAAGTTTAGCAGATATGTCTGCATCAGAAATTCAAAAAGTAGTTTTTGCTTGGCAAAGAGAATTTACTGAATTGGCTGCAAATCCTAAAATTAATTATGTGCAAATTTTTGAAAATAAAGGTGCAGTTATGGGATGTAGTAACCCACACCCACATGGACAAATTTGGAGCCAGTCTTCTTTACCAAACGAAGTTGATAAAAAGAACACGCAACAATTAAACTATTATAACAATAATAATAGTAGTTTGTTAGGTGATTATTTAACGCAAGAATTAGAAAAGAAAGAACGTATTATTTTTGAAAATGATGGGTTTGTAGTTTTAGTTCCTTTTTGGGCTATTTGGCCTTTTGAAGCTATGATTGTTCCTAAAAAACAGCAAGCTAATATATTAGAGATGAATGAAGAAGAAGCTTTACAATACGGAGAAGCAATTGCTGTTTTAACCAAAGCTTACGATAAAATATTTAACACTTCTTTCCCTTATTCTAGTGGTATTCACCAAGCGCCAACAGACGGAAATGCAAACAAGCATTGGCATTGGCACATGAGTTTTTACCCACCATTATTAAGAAGCGCTTCTGTAAAGAAATTTATGGTAGGTTATGAAATGTTTGGTACTCCGCAAAGAGATATTACTGCAGAACAAGCTGTAAAAATGATAAAAGATTGTTTGTAGAAATTACAAACTTCTACAAAAAAAGCTTCTCATAATGAGAAGCTTTTTTTTATACTTTTATTACAACAATGTTGTTATCAACCTATTCTTTAATCTTGTATACTTTAACAAAAATCAACTTAATGACTTTTTTACTTGACTTTTAATAAGTATCAAAAAGTGATATGAGTTTTAATTCTTTTGTAAACTTTTCTATGTTAATTTGCTCCTCTGATGAAAATTTTATGCGGTATTTTTTCTTCGGTAAAACATCAAAGTAGTTGTTTGAGAAATGTCCTTTTTCTGAAGTAATTAAATAAATATTTTTCACTAAAACGTTCGATGAAATTTCTATTTCAACTTCTTTCTCATGCTGTGTTAAAACGAAATACTCAATTGTTGGCTTTAATAATTCTAATTGATTTGGTTTTTCTAAATAAAAGATAGTTTCATCAAAAACTACATTATCTACACCCACCAATTCTGAAACTAAAAAAGTATTCTCTTTCTTTTCTCCATTGATAAAAGCAACTTCGTTTACATCAAAATAAACACCACTTGTATTCTGTTTTATGGTAACATTCTTCTCTGTTTCCTTTAAAACAGCTCCCTTAAAGTTGATTAACTTTATTTTTAACAAAGCCTTTTTATCCTTTAATTTATCAGAAACAATATGAACTTCTAATTTATCGTCATTCTTATAAAACATTGTTTTTATAGGCTTGTACAACTCTTTTACAGTGTAATGTGCCGCTTTCCAGTTTCCATAATAATCTATTGTAGACCACGAAGCAACCGGCCAACAATCGTTAATTTGCCAATATAAACTCCCCATACAATAAGGCATATTTCTTCTATGGGCCTCTATAGCTATTTGCATTGCTGTACTTTGTAACAACTGACTTACATACAAAAATGATTGAAAATCTTTAGGCTTATGGTACCAAGAATTCATATACATTTCTATATTCTTATTACCAATATTAGAACGCTGGTGCGATTGCATTACATCAGAATAAATATTTTGATCTTGCTTATTTGTATATTTTTTTACCGATTGATAATCCGGAAAAGATTGAAAACCATATTCAGACATAAAACGAGGTATTGCTTCATTATATGATAAAATAGATTCTTGATTTCCCCAAACTCTCCAATAATGATAATCGCCAGCAGTTAATGTTGCATCCTCTCCTCTTGCAGAAGTTGGTGAAGAAGCCCAATAAAAAGTATCGTTATCAAATTTTGCTACTATTTCTGGTAAAATTTCATGAAATACATTTTGATATCCATTCCAAAGAACATCTACCGTTTCTTGACCCTGATTTTTCTTTATTTCATCAATCCAACCCCAGTTTTTCCAAGCTGTAAAATTCTCGTTATTACCACACCATAATGCAATACTTGTATGGTTTCTTAACCTTTTAACATTGTATATAGCTTCTTTCTTTACACTTTCTAAAAAAGAGGTATCTCCAGGATACATCGCACACGCAAACATAAAATCTTGCCAAACTAAAATTCCATATTTATCACATAAATCATAAAAAATATCCTTTTCATAAATACCTCCGCCCCAAACACGAACCATATTATAATTAGCATCTACCATATTTTTAATTACCTTCTCGTAATCTTTTGTGGTAACTCTATCTAAAAACACATCTTGGGGAATGTAGTTTGCACCTTTCATAAAAACAGCGTGACCATTTAGTCTAAAATAAAAACTCTCACCAACTGAATCCTTTTTTTGAATAACTTTTAATGTCTTTAATCCGATTTTATGAGAAACCAAATCAAACAAATTGTTACCTTTTTTAAGTGTTACATCAACTTTATATAATTTTTGATTACCTAAACCATTTGTCCACCATAATTCTGGATTCTTAATTTTTATAGGAATATCAATCTTATTTACACCTTTTTTAAGTGCAATTTCTTGTTCTAAATATTGATGATCATCTATTTTGATAAAAACCTCAGCACTTATATTATCTACAGCTTCTATTTCTAATTTAGCATTTAACACAGCTACTTCTTTAGAAATATTTTGTTGTTGTAAATACACATCTTTTATAACAGCATTATTCCACGCATTTAACTCAATCTCTTGCCAAATACCGCTAGAAACTAATCTTGGTCCCCAATCCCATCCAAAGTGATACCCAGCTTTACGATTAAAAACTGCGACTTTCTTTTTACCTAACCCACCATTTTCTGATTGATCATTTACTGCATTTGGTAATTGATACCCTAATGCTTCTCTTTTTTTCAGCCCTTCTTTTATAGGAGAATCAAAAACAATCTTTAAACTATTTTCTCCTAGTTTTATATATTGTTTAATAGCTATTTTATAGCCAATAAACATATTATTAGTCTTTAAAATAAGAGAATCGTTTAGATAAATAGTTGCATACGTATCTAACCCTTTAAAATTGAATTCTATTTTTTGTTTATCAAAAACAGTTTTATCTACAGTAAAAACAGTTTTATATTCCCAATCTTTTTTATCAATCCATTGAAGATCTTTTTCATTTAATCGATAAAAAGGATTTTCAATAACATTATTGGTAAGTAAATCTGTATGTACAGACCCAGGCACTTTTGCAGGTAACCATGTAGAATCTTTGGTTGCTTTAAACAACCAATTTTTTTCTATTTTTTTAGAAATAAAACTAGGCGAATCATTACAAGAAAACATAAAAAGCACTAATAGAAAACATACTAAATAGTGATAAAACTTAGAAAACATATAACATTTTTATTTATTTTAATAAAAAACAGCAATCTCTTTAAAATATGTAAACTAAAAAGATTACTCTAAGCTTAATACTTTAAAAGCATATCTTCTTCCTAATTTACGAACACCAGCAGAATTAAAATGGACATTATCTTCTCTAAGCGTGCATCCTTTTGAAGAAATTACATAAGCCGTTGGAATCGTTTCTGGTAATTTATCAATTATTTTATTCATACTTGCACATACACCTTTTTGTGCTTCATTAGCTACTTCTCCTGCAATTAAAGGCACTTCTTCTGCGGTTAAAGACAAATCGGATAAAATATTATTATAAATTGTTTTAACATACAAAGGCCAATTGGCATCATCTTGATTTGTTTCTCCTTGATGTAAAAGAATCCCTTTAATTACGCCATCTTTTTTAGCTTGTTTTGCCAACTCTATAAAACGCTTGTAAGGATTCCCTCCGTATGCTTTAATTTTATCTTGAAACCATTCTTCTGGGTAGGTATCTGTAAAATTCTGCCATTTATTTTTATCAAACAAACGAATATCACAACCACCAATGGCCACATTTACAACGCCTACAGTAACTTCTTTAGGCAAATTTTCAACCATAGTTCTTCCAAAATAATCAGCTGGCGAAAGTCCTCCCCAACATTGACTTAATGGAGGTATTGCTATAGTCCATTCCCCTTTTTTTCGTTCAGAATCGATACAATTCATTGGCGCTAAAACCTTAAACCTATCGTTACCAATTTTATCTTG
The DNA here is from genome assembly GCF_038024045.1 of Polaribacter staleyi. NCBI lineage: Bacteria > Pseudomonadati > Bacteroidota > Flavobacteriia > Flavobacteriales > Flavobacteriaceae > Polaribacter > Polaribacter staleyi. Next base: position 1,887,051 of record NZ_CP150665.1, read on the forward strand.
TTCTTCTATAGTTGCAGAACCTTCCATATTAGACTGTCCGAAACATAGGTAAATATGAAAATTAGAATCTTGTGAAAACATATTGAATGTTAAAAAAAATAATCCTATTAAAAATAAATTTTTTCTTGTCATTTTTTAATCTTTTAATGTTATAAAATTATTTATTACTAAGTTTCCTTTTCTACTTTAAAAGAAATACCAAATACTTTTTTAATGATACAACTCTTTCTTAATTATTGAAATAGATATAAAACAAAAAGGCATAGCACAATTAATACCACACACCAAACCCTGAAATTTTTATAAAACGGCACACCAATAAGTTCTTTAGATTCTTCTTCATAAATCTTCTTAGTCCATATTAACTCTTTAATTTTCTCTTCGTCATCTGGTTTAGAGAGTAAACTTACTACCACAATTATAATTGCACTAAACACAAAATAGAAAGGTACTTTAAGTAAAAAATGAATATCTCCTAAAAGCTCATAATTAAAAGCAACTTTTGCCACAATAGTAGTTATAGCAGCAAAAGCACCGCCCATTAAACCCCAAAAAGCACCATGCCTATTAATACGTTTCCAAAAAACACCTAAAAAGAAAACAGCAACTACAGGCGGAGCTATATAGGTTAACATTTCTTGATAATATTTTAATAAAGAATCGAATTTAGATACAAATGGTACCCAAGCTACTGCAAGTATTAAAACAACCATAGATACTATTTTACCAACGTATACTTGCTCTTTTTGTGAGGGTTCTTTTTTAAACTTGGTATAAAAATCCATTGTAAACAATGTAGCTACAGAATTTAACAACGCACTTAATGTAGATGTTAATGCCGCTACCATTGCCGCAAGCATAAGCCCTAACAATCCTGTTGGCATTAATTCTATAACCAACTTAGGATACACCATATCGTTTTTAGGTAAATCTGGAAATAAATGTTTACCAATAACCGCAGGAAAAATGATAACAAAGATTAAAGATACCGTTAAAAATCCAACAAGAAGTATTCCTTTTCTACCATGATCTATAGATTTTGCTGTTAAAACACGTTGCACTAACACCTGATTATTTCCCCAGAAATAGAATCCGAGAATCGGAATTCCGACAATCATACCTAACCAAGGAACGGAAGAATCATTCATTGGACGAATTAATTTCATCATATAATCGCCTTCTAAAAGCAAGTTTTTTAAATAATCTAAACCACCATTATTCATGGCTAAAAAGGTTAAAATAAAAGTTCCTACCAATAATAAAATACCTTGAATAAGATCTACTTTTATGGCTGCGGATAAACCTCCTGGAATGGTGTATGCTGCCACAACCACTGCAAAAATCATAGACAACTCCATAATTGTCATACTAGGAAACACTAATTTCATTAATAATGATGCTGCATACAAAGCTCCTGCGGCATCTAAGAAAGTAGATCCCATTAGCGTAATGAATGAAAAATAGTATCGAGAACGTTTATCAAAACGTTTTTCTAAAAACTCTGGAATCGTAAAAATTCCCGACTTAATATAAAACGGTAAAAAGAACATTGCAAAAAACACCATTACCAGAACCGATATTAAATCGTAATTAAAAACAGCTATTCCGGTAGAATACGCATCACCACTTTTACCAATTAAAGTTGTGCTAGAAATACTTGCAGCAAATAATGAAAACCCAATAACTGGCCATGTCATGTTTCGACCTGCAAGAAAATAATCGCTTGTAGATTCACTTCCTTTTTTAGATGATTTAATACCAAACCAAACTATAAAAATAAAATACACAACAAGCACTGTAATATCTACAACTCCTAAATTATAATCCATAATATATTTTTGACAAAACCTTTAGAAAGGTTATTTTATTAAAATTGAACTTAAAAAAACGACACTGTTCTCTTTTACAGTAACAACTATATTTTTTTCTTTAGAATCTAAATCTATTTTTTTTGTAACCACAGGGAAACCATCGGTATTCACCGGTCTATTTTTTTCTGAATATTCATACAAATAAATAGATGCATCTAACATCAATAAAGAAGCATCCAATCCTATAGTTTTAGATGTATTTGACTGATTTACGATAGCTACTGTAAATGTCTCGTTATTTCTAGAAGCAACAGCACGAATACTATCATTAGCAACTGAATAAACAGGTTTGTAAATAGTAGATTCTGATGGGAATAAATTACAAAGAAGCGTCCAAGAATAAGCCCAAGGTCGTGGTTTTTTATCAACTTCTAAGTCACCAAATTCTTCTGCTAAAATGTTCCACATTCCCCATTTTTTTAGCTGATCTTTTTCTCCTAAATCACCTACTGTATGCATCGCATCATCTAAATCCCAAGCAATGGTTCCACCAACACCTGCAAGCATACTTTGTATTGCCGCATCTGCCATATCTACCCCATAAAAATAATCGTAGACAAACATAGAAGAATCATCAGCCCCAGCATACGGGTCCGCCTCTCCTTTTGCTTTGTTTTTGATGTTTAAATCTCCACTATACTTCATCCCTAATTCACCTAAAACTAAAGGTTTTTTAGTCTTTGCAATTTCTGATGTAAAAGGTTCTAGATAAGAAATAAAGTTACCCGTTCTAATTAAATCTTGATCGGCATAAATATGAAAATCATATAAACCAGTAATCGAATCTAATTCTGTTACGGTAGAATATACCCAATCATCCGCTTTTTTAGGATGAGAAGGATGATTCCATTGCGTTACAGCATCGGGACCAGAAAGTTGTATCTTTTTATCTAAACTAGATTTCTTTAAAGCTTCTGCTAACATTTTATAACCGGTTTTCCATTGTTCCCAATCTCCATCGGTTGATGCCCAGTAACCATTTGGCTCATTTACTAAATTATAATATTGAATACAGGTATATCCTTTTTCGTTAATTAAATGCTCTAAATATTTTACAATCATATTTGTCCAACGAGGATCATCTGCACGCTCAATTTCTGGAATAGATTCATCTAAATTCCACAAACCAGGTGCCCCCCATTCTCCAAAAAGGACTTTAATATTTCTTGATTGGCAATAATCTAAAAGTTTATAAAGACTTTTTATTTCTTGCGTATCAAAATCTAAAATAGGTTCTCCTTTTTTATCCAAACCTTTATAGTAGCGCCATGCAGCAACATCCATCACTCTAATGATATGTGGTTTTACAAAATCTAACCGTTTATAAAGTGTATTCCATTTTTCATCTGTCATTAAAAACCCCCATTCTGCATTGTTAGCATCTGCATGCGGATATGCAGACCACTGAACACCATGCCCAATAAACGGAACATTTACCGTATTGGTTTCATTAAAAGAGATTAGAACATCAACTTTTTGTTGATTATTTGTTTGCTTACAACCAATAAAAAAAAGGATAAAAGATGTTACAAAAAATAGAGTGATGGCTTTTTTCATTTTACTTTTTTAATGCTTCTAAAAGTTCATTTACACTACAAGTTGCTAAACCAATATATTTATCGGCAGCACCATAGTATACGTATAATTTATCGTCTATAATTACATTTCCAGTTGGAAAAACACAACCTTTATAATAACCATTAATTTCATAATCATGCTCAGGTTCCATAATCCAGTTTTCTAAACGACCTATTACTTTTGTAGGATCGTTTAAATCTAATAATGCAGCGCCAGCACGATAATATCCTAAACCACCATTTTCTACTCCGTGATAAATAACTAACCAACCATCTTTTGTTTTTAATGGCGGTGTGCTACCTCCTACTTTTTCTTCCCATGTACCATTTATACCAGAAATTAATAATGTACTTGGCTCTTCCCAAACCATTAAATCATCTGTAAAACGAATCCAAATAGCTGGTTTTTCTGTACCATATGCTTCTCCAATCCATTCTTTTGGTCTGTGTAACATAGCAAATTTTCCGTTTATCTTTTCTGGAAAAAGAATAACATCTCTATCATCTAGATTAGCCGTTGTAATTCTACCTAATCTTTTAAATTTTTTTAAATCTTTTGAAATTGCCAATCCAGAATTTGCAACGTTATTTTTGTAAACCAAAGGAGTATCTTCTCCTGATTCTGGTAATAAAATAACATCGTGAGCAAATTTCCAATATTGCCCTGGAGGAAACGGTCTGTATGCATAGGTAACATAAAATTCGTCTCCAAATTTTGCTATTCTAGGATCTTCTACACCTCCCATATCTGGTCCATCGATACTTGGAGAAAAAACAGGTTCATTAGACGTTCTTGTAAAATTAACCCCATCTGTACTTTCTGCTAAACCAAATCTAATAAAATGTTCTTCATCATCTCCGGCTGCTCTATAAAGCATTGAAAATTTTCCATTTTCATGCCAAACACCAGGGTTACAAACCACAATGTTTTCCCAGTAATTATCTGGATTTGGGCTAAAAATAGGATTCTTTTCATGTTTTTCTAAACGTAATAATCCTGTTTTATTTTCTTTAATAGTATTCATTCTATGGTTCTATAATTTTTAAACTAATATTTTAAAGAGGTATACAAAATACCTTTCACTTTCTTTTTTAACATGTAAACAATTAAATAACAAAACTTAACTGTTACTTTTTTTTAAAGCATATTTGTAAAAATGGTAACTGATTGACCTGGTATGTCCATTTTATAACTTCCGTCTAACGCAACTAGAACATTATCTTCTAGAGGAACAGGAAATCCTTTTGTATCCACCACACCTTGAAACCCACCATCAAATTTAGAGGTGTATTGATATTTTGATACTTTATCAAAAGCAAACATTTGATCTGCCACGAGCGCTAAATTTGCATAACTTACGTAGTTAGAGTTTACAATAGCAATGGTATATTTATCTCCTTTTCTTGCTGCAATAGCTTTCAATCCTTTTTTGTTTGGAAGCTCTATTTCTATAATATCTGATCCTTGAGGAAAATATCTACAAAGAAGAGATACTGGATAGAAAAATGGTCTTATTTCTTCGTCTGCACTACTATCAAAAGCTTCTTCTCCTAAAATATTCCAAAAACCCCATCGTTTTAATTTTTTAGCATCTGCACCCGTTTTCGATCCTGTTTCGTTATACATAGCATCATCCATATCCCAAATAAGAGCTCCAGAAAATCCTGCCATCATAGTTTGTACAATAGCATCACTTACATCCACTCCATAAAAACCATCGTATACAAACATATTGCTATCTGTAGAAGAATATGGGTCTGCAGCTATTCTTGCTTCGTTTTCTTTTTGTAACTCTACATCACTATCGTAATACTTTAATCCAATTTCGCCAACTACAATTTGTTTATCAGCAGGAATCGAATTTTTGTAAGCCTTAAGAACACTTAAATAATTATTACCGTTTACAAAGCTTTTGGTTGCATATGAATGAATATCATACAATGCCATTTTGCTGCCAAAATCACTTTCTGCTTTTGCAACCCAATTAGTATCATTTGCATCACCAAAAACAGCTAAATCTGGACCTGCCAATTTTACCAACTGATCTACTCCTGATGTTTCCATTCTTGTAATAAATTCTGATGTAACGGTTTTCCATAAGTTATAATCACCTTTTGTAGTAGACCAATCACCATTTGGTTCATTAATCATATTGTAATATTTAATGCAGGTATACCCTTTATCTTTAATTAAATAATCTAGATAGTCTACGGTATAATCCATCCATTTATAATCAATTTGATTTTTATCACCATTTAAGAAAACATGCCCCCACTCTCCAAACATTACTGTTATGTTATTATCAGTACAATATTGCATCATTCTATGAAATGCTTTATTGGTTTTTGCCGGGTTATATATACTTCCGTCGTCTAGATAATTCCATCCTGCACTAATCATTATTCTGATGAATGGCGGACGCATAAAATCTATTCGTTCTTTAAGCTTTGCCCAATCTGCTTCTGTAAAATCATCATTACCTGTCCAACTTTCAATGATATCGAAGCCTCCCCATTGCGCTCCATTTCCAATAAAATTGGTTGAAACTGTTGTTTTATTTTTAATAATTAAATCTCCAGAAGGTTTTGGTAATTCAGTAGTAGAATCTGAACAAGCCACAAAACTTGAAAAAATTAAAATTAATAAAGAATGTATCATAAATTTATTCATAGTTATAGATATTCTATTTATAGTTATACAACACTGTGTTTGGTAACACATTATTGAAAAAATTAAAAAGACACGGTTTCATATAATAAAAACATATCGTTTCGGTTCTCGTATCTACCGTGTTTCTTTTGCTATTTATTATTGTTTTATAAGTGTATACCATAAATTTGTAGTTGCTACAAATTTATTAGTATGATCTCCATAATAATCGTCCCAATTAGTTCTACCCAAGTCTTTTGCACCTGGTTCTAAAGGTAATTTTAGCGTGGTATCATTAATTTTATCAAATGTTTTTGTAGTGTAAGATTTTCCGTTAACAACAAAAGTAACCGAGTTGTCTTTGTTTAAAATCCACTCTCCTTTACCAACTGGTAATTGGTTAAATCTAACATCCCAATTTTCACTTGTTCTAGCATAAACATAAGATGCTGCTAAACCATCTGCACCTAGTGTACGTTCATAATTACCATATACTAGGCCTTCATCATTTGCACCTTTAACAGGACCAATAATTATTATATCATCTAAACCAGTAGAAGATGCTGTTAATAAACCAGAAAGATCTGCCTCTCCTGCATTTCCCCATCCATTACCATCATCCCATTTTATGGAATAGTTAGATATTGCCCAACTTCCTTCTAATTCATTAATAAAAGGTTCTATAAAAATAGTCCATTCTAGTGTTTCTCCTTTTTTAGAAGTTACTGTAACTGTTGATTTCTTTTCTGGATTATCAAAATTTAGCTTGTCTCCACTAGCAACATTTGCTTGTGCATCATAAGATAAAACCATGTCTGTAATATCTACAGCTGCTAGGTCTAAGTTACTTGCATTTATAGTAATGTTTACGGTAGCTTCATTTGCTGATCGCTCTATACGAGCTAAACCAATTTGTTGTTTTAAACCAAAATCGATAATGTTACGTTCATTATTCCAATTGCCTTCATTAACGTCTTCCATCAAATCTTTTTCACACGAAGAAAAGACAGATACTAAAGCTATTAAGAAGATGCTATATGCTATTTTTTTCATCTTTATATTTTTTGAATATTAATAATTACTTTGCATTTGGATTTAGATCTAATTCTCTTAAAGGAATAGGATAAAATGCTGCTTCGTCTTCCGTTAAACCTGATGTTTGCGCTTCTGAGATATTAGAAATAACGGTTGCAGTTCTTCTAAGGTCAAATAAACGATGCCCTTCAAATGCTAACTCCCATTTTCTTTCTTGTAAAACTGTTTTTCTAAAATCGGTAATACTCATACCTGTTGTAACATCTGCAATACCTGCACGCGTACGAATTTTATTTAACCACATTTCTCCATCTGCAGTTGGTCCAACAGCTTCTGCATATGTTAATGCGATATCAGAAAAACGAATCATTAAAGGTCTAGTACTTGTACGGTTACCATTAAAATTAGGATCTAAATATTTAGTACTAAAAGTAGCAGGAATGTTTCCATCACTAACGCTACCAATACTATTACCATCTGCATCAAATATTTCATTACCCATTAAATCTGTTCTACGCTTATCTGTAAGACCATAAGAAGTTATAAATGAAGGTGCAATATGATAAACCTCCCATCCATTTTGTGTAGGTTCTAATACTCCATTTGCATTTTTTACATAGTATGATGCTCCTGGTCCCCAAGGCATCCACATTAACATAGACGAACCAAACTCTTCTGTATTATCTCCTGTTCTATCCATACTAATAAGCCAAATATGCTCAGGTCCATCTGGTTTTTCTACGTTATATACGTTACCAAGTGAAGTATCAAAACCAAATTCAGATTGCTCATTTAATACTTTTGCAGACCATTTTGCTGCTTGGGTATACATTTCATTTGCATCAACATTCATATCACGATATCCTGCAGCATTATTATCTTTACCAGATGCAATATTTAAATAAACTTTAGATAAGATTGCCCAACTAGCTACTTTATCAAAATGCCCCACTTTTCTATCTATAGAAAGAAGAGATTCTGCAGTATTTAAATCTTCTAAAATAAAATTATAAACTTCATCTAAATCTTTTGCCAATGCAGGTGTTGTTTGTGCTTCTGTACTAACCAACTGCTTTTGCATAGGTACTTTACCAAAAACTCGTACCAAACTAAAATAACTCCAAGCTCTAATTGTATACGCTTCTCCTAAAATTCTATCTTTATCTGCTTGATTAAAATCTTGGTCTACTACATTTTCTATAACTCCATTTGCTCTATTAATAGCGATGTAACAATATTGAAAGAAATCTGATAGTGTACCGTTATTTTTGGTAGACTTCCATTGATCTAATTCTTGAACTCCATTTCCTTCACCTGCTTTTACAGTCATTATTTCTGTTGATAAATCACCAATATCTACCATCCCTCTGTTATACCCGAGGTAATTAAATGCTCTATAAGCATATAAAAGTGCCGCATCTGCATCTTCTACAGTTTTATAAAAATTATCATCAGAATAGAAACCATAAGGTTCTTCCGTTAAATCGCAAGAGTAAAAGCCTAATACGATAATACTTACTATATATATAAATCTTTTTTTCATGATTTTCTAGATTAAAAAGTTAAATTCAAACCAAGCGTAAAACTTCTTGTACGTGGATAACCACCCCAATACACACCATCTAACCCAACTTCTGGGTCGTACCCGTTAAAATCTTTAGAAGTAAACGTGTATACATTAGTTGCGTTTATATAAATACGTGCCTTAGATAAAAATGAGGTTTTATCTGAGCCTAAAGTATAACCAACGGTTAGGTTTTGTAACCTTACAAAAGAACCATCTTCTACAAACCAATCACTTAACAATAAGTTTCTAACAGATCTTAGTTTCGGAAAATTATTGCTTGGGTTGTCTTGCGTCCATCGTAATGGCATTGTATTTGCCTGATCTAGTTTACCTGGATAAAAAATATCGTTTCCAAAAACACCATTAAAAAACATCGATAAATCAAAATCTTTATAGGTAAAATTAAGACCTAAACTTGCATTAAAATCAGGATTTGGGTCACCAATTACAGTTCTATCTCCTTCATCAATAGTACCATCATGGTTAATATCAACATATTTAAATTCACCTGGTAAAGCCATGTTTCCGGAAGCTCCAGACGCTAATCCTTCTTCTAGTTTTTGAATAATACCATCCGTTTTATAACCATAAAACACATTTAACGGTTGTCCTACACCATAAATATTAGAAGTTGCCATTCCGAAAGTATCAAAACCAGTACCTTGAAATTCATAATCCATTCCTGTATTTGGGTCTTTTAATAACCCCATTGAAACACCATCTCCTAAACTTGTAACTTCGTTACGGTTAATAGCTAGCATTAAATTAGATGACATGGAAAAATCTTCTCCATTAATAATATTTGCATCAATAGTAACTTCAATTCCTTTATTCAGAATTTCACCATCGTTTACCCAAATTCTACTATAGCTAGATGATAAAGGCAAGAATTTTTGACGCAATAAATCTGTTGTTGTCTTTTTATATAAATCTATTGTAGTTTTTAGGCGGTTGTTTAAAAAAGACATATCCAAACCAAAATTTAACTGAGACGTAGATTCCCATTTTAAATCTTTGTTAGGAATACCCGACCAATAATTATAACGATAATCAGGACCATATTGTCCACTAATATAACCTGGGCCAATAGTTGTTTTCCACTGTCCTTCATCATAGTAATTCTCTATACCATATCTACTTAATGTTTGGTAAGGAGCAATTCCTTGATTACCAGAAATACCATAACTTAAACGCGCTTTTAACTCATTAAAAATTCCTAAATCGTTTATAAATCCTTCTTTATGCGCTTTCCAACTAATAGCTCCAGATGGAAAATATGCCCATTTATTATTTTCTCCAAATTTAGAAGAACCATCTGCACGCATAGTTCCAGTAAATAAATACTTATCATTAAATGTATAATTTAAACGACCATAATAAGAAAGTAGTTTTGTTTCTGATTTTCCGTTTGATATTTGATTTGCTTCAGGATCTCCTGCACTCATATTTTCATTACCCAACGCTTCATTTATAAATCCTTTAGCCTTCAGTTCTGAAGAACGACTTACGGTGTTTTGGTAAGATTGACCTACCATTACATCTAATTTATGTACCTCTTTAAAAGTATTATTATAGGTTACAAAAGTTTCTGATAAAACATCTTCACTCTCCCAATTAGTTATGTAAGCAACACCATCATAATAATTACCCTCTAAAGTATAAGCACTTGGCAAATACCTATCTCCTATTGTAGAACCATACTTATAGTTTAATTGCGTTTTAACACTTAAATGCTCGTTTAAAGTAAAATCGAACAAGTAAGAAGAAATTACATCTAAGCCTTTAGAAGTATTTAATACATTTTCGGTGTAAGCCAACGGATGATCAAAGTCTTGAGATGATGTTCTAAAATAATCTCCATCTGCATCATACACTGGCCAAAGCGGATTTCTGTAATATGCAAGACCTCCATTATTGTCTCGTTTATTTTTTGATATAATATTTGATGTATTAATTTTAAGCCAATCACTAAATTTATGAGATACTCCTAAATTAATAATTTGTTTCTGATAATCATCTTCAATATAAACTCCTTGCTCTTTTAATAAGTTACCACTAATATTAAAAGATGTTGTATCATTTGCACCTCTTACAGAAACAGTTGTATTGGTAGATATTGGTGCATCTCTAAAAACAACATCTGCCCAATCTGTATTGTGGGGCCATACTCCACTTGCTATTTCAGACAAAGAAGGGTAATAAACACCTGCAATAGTTTGCCCTATATAATTAGGAACCATTCCATCATTTATACTACGCTCATTACTTAACTCAGCCATTAATAAAGGATCTTCCCAATTAATTAAGTTTGATGTAAAACTCTTTACAGAAGTTTGATGATTAATTTCTACTGATGCTTTACCAGACTTGGCTCTTTTAGTAGTAATCATAATTACCCCATTTGCACCTCTAGAACCGTAAATTGCAGAAGCAGAAGCATCTTTTAAAACTTCAACTTTCTCAATATCAGCAGGATTAATTTGTTTTATGTCACCAGCTCCTCCAATAGGAAAGCCATCAACAACTACAAGAGGATCATTACTACCACTAAATGAACTACCACCTCTAATACGTATTGTAGCTCCGGCTCCTGGCTCTTGAGAAGCCGTTACAACTTGTAACCCAGCAACTCTACCTTGCAACAATCCATCAACTGAATTTGCAGGTATCGATTCTAATGCCTCCATTTTTACACTAGACACAGAACCTGTTAAATCACTCTTTTTAACAGAACCGTAACCAACAACAATAATTTCATCTAAAGCGTCTACGTTTTCTTTTAAAATAACTTTAAACGTTCGCTTCGTTCCAATTTTAGTTACAACATTATTATAACCTATATAAGACAACTCTATTTGGGAATTTTCACTTTTAACTGTGATTTTGAATTTTCCATCAAAATCTGTAGTTGTCCCATTACTTGTTCCAAATTCAACTACAGATGCACCAGGCAATGGCATACCAGTTTCATCTGTAATAACACCGTCAATACTAATTTGAGCGTTTATACTTGTAAAGCATAAAACCATCAAAACAGTAGAGAAAAGCCATATTCGATTTTTTTTATTCATTGAGTTTATTTTTATAATTTTAATTATGGTTCAAAATTATAGAAGTAAAATGGTTTAAAATGACAAAATTATGTTTAATACTATGCGTTTTTTGAATTATCAATAATTTACACTCATAAAAAAACTTAATTCCATTATTTAAAATTTAAATAATTATTAATTTTATAATTCCTACATTTGAATATCTTCTGGATTAAAATGATAGTAAACTAAATAAATATTAAAATTTCTCATGAAATCTATAAAAGAAATAACGCCTATTAAACAAGATGATCCTTTTGTTATTTTAAAACATCAGAATGCGTTATTTGATTATCCGTTACATTTTCATAATGAATATGAGTTAAACTTAATTACTCATTTTAAAGGAAGTAGAACTGTTGGAGATTATGTTGAAAAATTTGAAGGAGACGATTTAACTTTATTAGGTCCAGATTTAAAACATGTATGGAAATCTGAAAAAGCAATAAGTAATGCAGGTGTTATAACTATTCAATTTCAAGAGCATTTTTTACACTCAAAAATAATGAGTTATAATGTTACTAAAGACATAAAAAAACTACTAGAACTTTCTAAGCGTGGCATTATGTTTTCTGGTGAAACAAAAATAAAAGTGACAGAAATGCTTTTAACAATTGAAGATAACAACAGTTTTAAATCTTTTTTAACTTTCTTAGAAATTTTACACATCTTATCTATCTCAAAAGATTTTAAGGTATTGAGTAGCCCTCCAAGTGCTAATTACAGTCAGAAAAGAGAAAGCAGAAGAATTTCATTAATACTAGATTACGTTAAAAATAATTATCAAAAAAACATTAAACTTTCTAAAATTGCGGGTTTGGTAAACATGTCGGATTCTGCATTTAGCCATTATTTTAAAAAAAGAACTGGAGAAAATTTTACTCGTTATTTACTAGACTACAGATTAGGTGTGGTTACAAAACATTTAACAGAAACTAATATGTCTATTAATGAAATCTCCTACTCAGCAGGTTTTAATTCGTTATCCAACTTTAATAGAGCTTTTAAGAAAAAACATAACATGTCTCCTAAAGAATTTAAATTGAATTACAATAAAGAAATTTCTGGCTAATTCTTTCACATGAAATTTAAAGATTACAGATTAAACGGAATTTATTTCATTTTAAAATTAAAATAAAAATTATTACTTTTAAATCGGCTTAATTTTACTTTAACAAAAGTCTCCGATATTTAACTTTACAAAACCAGAACTCACAACTGTCTTTTATTCTACCCCATTTTAAAAATAGTAGTGATTTTAATTTAAGAAAAGACTAATTCATTAACAAAACTTAAACAGTATATAAAAATTGCTATAGAGGTCAGTATTTAAATTCATATCTTAGAAGTCAATAAATATAGTAATTAAATGAATATTTTTAAGGGACAAAACCTTCTAGAGTTTGCTGACCGTTTTAAGACTGACCTAGATTGTAAGAAATATCTAGCAGATATTAAATGGAAAGATGGTTTTCAATGTGTAAAATGTAGCCATAAAAAAGCTCAGATAAGAAAAGATTTCTCACGTACTTGTAATATTTGTTCTCATCAAGAATCAGCAACATCAAACACACTTTTTCACAAAGTAAAATTTGGTATTAGAAAGGCATTTTTTATTGTTTTTGAAATGAGTACAAGCACTAAAAGTCTTTCAGCAAGCTATGTTTCAGTTCGTTTTAGTGTTACTGAAAAGACAGCTCGTTTATTTATGCTTAAAATTAGAGAAGCTATGGAAAGCAGTGGGAATAATCCCATGACAGGTACTGTTCATGTTGATGAATTTGTACTTGGCGGACGCGAAAAAGAGAAAGTTGGCAGAAGTTATAACGTAAAGAAAAAGAAGGCCATTACTGCTGTTGAGTTAACTGATGATGGAAAAGTAAAAAGAATGTATGCTATGAGAATCGAAGATTTTTCAGCAAGTTCGCTTCAATATATTTTTGTGAATCATATTAGCAGAGATGCTAAAGTGATAACCGATAAATGGAGAGGTTACAGACCAATTGCAAAAGTTTATGATATTACACAGATTGAAAGTAATAATGGTATGAATTTTAAAGCTCTTCACACTATGATTCATCAAGTAAAATCATGGATAAGAACAACGTATTCTTGGGTAAGTAATTCTAATATAAATAGATATTTTAATGAATTTTGTTTTAGAATTAACCGTTCACAAAGCAAAGCAACAATATTCAATAATCTTATAACTAAAATGGTCAAAAAAGAAAAAGTTAGCCACAAACAAATTATATGTAGCTAACTACTGACCTCTAAATTGCTATTCTATATACACAAAACCATTTAAAAAATTGAAAAAGTTACTATTTATTCTAACACTACTATTAGTTCCTATAACTTTAACAGCCCAAATTGACTCCATATATTCTAAACTAACTTTTGATGCAGATTTTCGTTTACGCGCAGAACAAGATTGGGATTCTAAAAAAACAGATGGTTCTTATAGAGAAGATAGAACCAGACTACGTTATAGATTTAGAGCAGGGGTAAAATATAATGATAAATGGTATGAAGTTGGTGTTAGATTAAGAACAGGAGCACCTAATAAACAACAAGACCCACAATTAACACTTGGAGATGGGTTTAAAGAATTTAATACTTTGCCTATTGGTTTAGAAAAAGCTTATTTTAAAGGAAAATGGAATACCTTTTCTTTTTGGATAGGTAAAAACACATTTCCTTTTGAAAAGAATAATGAATTATTTTGGAGTGACAATGTGTATCCCGAAGGAATTTCTCTTGGCAATAACTTTAATATTAACTCTGGTATTTTTGATTCATTTAACATAAAAGCAGGACATTATATTATTGCTACATCTAACAAATCTTTAGAAAAAGATTCTTATTTAGAAGGGTTTCAAATTTCATCTTCTTTCTTTAAAAACCGATTAACATTGTTTCCGTCTCTCTACATCTTCAAAAATATTCCTAATATTCCTGATGGAAATGATACTCAACTACTCGATTATTCTATAGCACAAATTGGTACAAGATTTAAAATATTAGAAAAGATTCCTTTTAATATAGAATTAGATTATTATAAGAATTTAAAAGATTACAACAATACACAATCAATACCAAAAAACTTTAAAAATCAAACACAAGGCCTTGTAGTTGGCTTAAAATATGGTAACTTAAAAGAAAAAGGAGATTGGTTATTTAGCACAAGTTATTCTAAAATGGAAAAATATTCGGCAGTAGATTTTCTTGCACAAAATGATTGGGCAAGATGGGATTATTCATCATTTGGCTCTCCAGATGGTAGACTAACTAACTTTAAAGGAGTAGAAGTGGTTGCTGGGTATAAAGTTGATAAGAAGATCAATTTAAAACTAAAGTATTATATTGTTAAGCAACTGATTCCTCTTGGCTTCGAAAAAGAAAATGGAAACAGGATTAGATTAGATTTAGATTTTAGATTTTAAAACACAACAAAGAACGCTCTTAAAACATTATTTTCTTTATTGATAATTAAAAAAAATATAACAAGGTACTTTAGTGTGAAATTAAATACTTACCAACTTACAAGGTACACAGAACTTAAAAGAAGCCTCTTGTTAATATAGAAGATGAAATCTAAAATAAAAACATACAATTCAGAAGATTTCCGAAAAGAATACTTTTACGATAGTCCAAAATTAAATAAACTTTTTAAAAAAAGTATTGAAGACTTTTTTTGTTTAAAAATAGAGGATTTGGCAGAAAAAGTACTCAAACCAATACATCCTTCAAGAGAAGAAAGTCATACACTTATTTTTGTAACCGAGGGATCTTACAATACTAAAATCGGATTTAAAAAATACACAATTACCCCCAACAATATTGTAGTACTCCAAGCAGGATGTGTATTCTCTACAGAAGAAGTAAAAAAAACAGTAAAAGGGTTTGCATGTCACTTTCATCCCAGTATACTTATTGGTAAATTTGGTAACAGTTCATTAATATCAGAATTTGATTTTTTAAATACAGGAAATCATCCTATTATAAATGTTTCAAATTCGTTTGCAAAAGCATCAATTGTAAATATTTTAGAAAGATTAGTGTTTGAATTTAAAAGAGATGCAATACCAGATATTAATATTATTCATTCCTATCTATACACGTTACTGACAGAGTTAAAAATATTGTTCGGTCAAAATAAATTTATCAATCAGAGTGCATCATATCAAATTACTTCCCAATTCCGAATCTTAGCACACAAAAAAGTAAAAGAAAACTTAAAAGTAGCAGACTTTGCCCAAATAATGAATATTAGCCCCAATCATTTAAACAAATCTGTTAAGTTCATTACTACTAAATCTGCTTCTAAACTTATTGATGACATAAAACTTATTGAAATAAAATACTTACTTTATCAATCAAATCTATCAATTAGCGAAATTTCTTATGAAATGGGATATCTAGATCCCTCGTATTTTACAAGATTCTTTAAAAAACGTGAAAAAATATCGCCTAGTAAATTTAGAAAATTGATTGAAAAATCCTAATTAAGGCATAAAATCTTCTATATCCTTTTTAAGAAAATATAAACCTTTGTTTTTCTTTATAAAATTAAAAGTTTATGTATTCAACCATTTTAATGTTACATTCCATTTGTAGGTGGCTTGTTCTTTTTTCTTTATCATATGCAATTTATCGAGCATATAAAGGCTATTCAACTAAATCTAATTTCTCATCTCTAGATAATAAAGCCAGACATTGGACAGCAACTATTGCGCATATACAACTCACATTAGGAATTCTTGTTTATGTAAAAAGCCCCATCATTAATTACTTTTATTCTGATTTTAAGAATTTAATATCTAATTGGGATTTGGTTTTTTATGCTCTCTATCATATCATCTTTATGATTAGTGCCATAATGGTAATTACAATAGGTTCTGCTAAATCAAAGAGAAAAGAAACAGATATTCAAAAGTATAAAACCATGCTTATTTACTTTTCTTTTGCTTTAATAATAATATTCATCGCAATTCCATGGCCATTTTCACCATTAGCAAACAGACCCTATTTTAGATAAAATGATACATTTATTAAAAACAAAAATCGGAAGATTAAGGATTATTGGCTTTCTTGAAGGTATTTCGTTATTAGTGCTAATTTTTATTGCAATACCTATGAAATACTACTTTGAGAATCCTAGTTTAAGCAAAACATTAGGTCCAATACATGGAGCTATATTTGTCCTTTTTATTTTCAATACATTAAGTGTTGGTATTGAGAAAAATTGGAAATTTAAAACCACAACATGGAAAGTTATTGTAGCTTGTTTTATTCCATTTGGAACGTTTTATATTGATCGTACAATTTTAAAAAAATTATAACATCTATAGCACAACTTTTACAAGCTATAATTCTGAAATTAATTCTAAGAATAATATTTAAAATACATAGAATAAGGATATAATAAACAAGACTTCAAAAAAAGACGAAAACTTTTTAGTTTTCGTCTTTAGGTTTGCTAAATTCTAATTGATATTTTTCTAAAAAATATTTCTGTCTCTCCAACATTTTTTCAGTTATTTTATCTATATCCATAAAATCCTTACCAAAATCACTTTCAAAAAAATCTTTATTAAAGTAATGTTTGCTAAAAAGTGAATCTTTAGAAAAGACATCCCTAAAACCTTTACTTTCAAAACCAGAAAAATTGGTAAAAAACCTTGATTTAAAGGATTGTAACAAACTATCCCTATCTGCATTAGAAAGATCGTTTAACTTACTATTAGAAGACCAAGAATAAATACTATCATATCTAATTAAATTTCCTTTATCATCATATTCTTTATCAACTTTCCAAGCATCTTTGGGTTCTTCTGCTATATTATTTTCTTTTGATTCTTTTTTTTGACCACTGCAACTAATACTTAACAAGCCAATCATAAATAATAAAATATATCTTTTCATCACTTTAAATTTTGAATTAAATTTAATTTAGGTGTTGTTAAAAACGATTTAAACAAACCACCAGTTTCTATTGTTTTAATTAACTTATTTTGATGATATACTTTTAATTTCCGTTCACCATTTTTATACCAAACACATTCTAAATAACTGTCACAATCGACCAAACCAAGAATTGAATCTTTTTTTTGAACATATTTGAGAACTTGCATTTTAGGGGGTGTTAAATTGCCTCTAACTCTAACCCAATCTCCTGACTTAAACTTTCTAGCCATAACATTAAATTTAAAAAAAAATTAAACGTTTATAATAATAATAATATAGAGGAGATCGATTGCTCAATCTCCTACTATTTACTTCATACTTCAACCAAAAAATTTAATGTATTAATTAAGTAATCTTAATGCTTCTGGCAGGCTTTTGTTTTGCCTCTTCTTTTTTAGGCAATAGAATACTTAAAATACCTTCTTTATAGCTCGCATTAATTTTTTCATCATTTACGCTTTCAGGTAACGTAAAAGTTCTTTTAAAAGAAGAGTAACCAAACTCTCTACGAGTATAATTTTCTTCTTTATGCTCATTTTCTTGCTTTGTCTCTGTAGATATTGACAATACTTGATTATCAATTTCAATATGGAAATCTGATTTTTTTAAACCAGGAACTGCTACTTCTACCGTAAAAGCATCTGCAGTTTCTTTGATATTTACTTTTGGTAAAGTAGTAATACCAGTGTTAAAATTTGATGTAAATACAGATGGTAGATCTCTATTAAAAATATCATCTAACCAATTTGACAAAGTTGGGAAGTTTTGATTTGAATTACTGTTCGCTAAACTTCCGTTTTTAGGAACACTTACTACATTGTTCATAATTACAAGATTTTAAATTAAACATTATTTCAAACTTGAAATCCTATTGGACTTCACACTCTTACAAACAAAAAAAATGCCAAAATAAATATACCTACTGCTAAAAAATTATTTTCAGAGTAAACTGATATTATTCTGTCAATTTTGCAGAACAATTAACTTTTTTTGAATAAAATAAATGCCGAATTGACATTTATAATTTGATGTAATTTCCTTCTTTAGGCAGTAAAGTATAAAAATGAACTTAGCAAAAAATTAAAACAGATTTACCCTAACTAACTTACCTATATCAACTAAAAAAAAAACTTGCTTTTACCATTCTATTTACTAAATTAGTTACCTAAAAAGTAGAACCATAGTAAAATCTCATTCCTATAAAAATGAATAGCATTTAACAAAATGGTAGATAACACAGAAAAATATAATAGTTATAGAATTGCCGTTCCTAAAGCCTTCGAAAATATTTTTTCGCATTTTTACTTTGCAGAAAATACAAATACAAAAATTATTACCAAAACATTCCTTCCGTCTTATCAAACCATCTTAATTTTCTCTTTCGGATCAAAAACAACTCTCCAATCCAAAGACAATACTGAGATTAAAATAGATAAATACCTTCTTTTAGGACCAATTAAACAAGCCTTTAATTATGATCTATTTCCAAATTCAAAAATATTAGTTGTAAACTTTAAAGCAGACACTTTTTACAGGTTCTTTGGAGATATATCACAAAATAAATACCAAGAATTAAATAGTGATGGATTATCAAATGAAAATTGCTTTATGACATTATGGAGCGAACTTTATAAAATAAAAAACACAAAACAAAGAATAGACCATATACTACATTTTTGTAGACCTTATTTACAAGAACAAAATAAAATTGCAGAAAAATTAATAAATATAAAGAGCAAATTTGTAGATCCAATTAAGCTAATTGCAGATCAAGAACAACAGACTGAAAGAAATGTACAACTTATTCATAAAAAACAGTTAGGTTACTCTGCCAAAGAAATTAACCGATACCAACGCTTTATAAAAGCTATTCAATTAATACAAAATAACACATCAAAATCAATAAAAGTCAATTGGTTAGATATAATCAACGAATGTGGATATTATGATCAAAGCCATCTCATTCTAGATTTTAAGAACTACTTAAACCTTACTCCCACAAACTATTTAAAATTTCAACAAAATATATGTATGGTCGATCCTGACTAATTCCGTTTTCGTTTTCATACAATTGTAGTATAAAAAGACACTGTACTTTTGTAATATCATAAAAAAAAGTACAATGAAACATTTAATTATTTACGCGCATCCAAACGAAAAAAGTTTAAATTCTTACTTTAAACAAATTGTTGAAGAAACACTAACAAATCAACATCAAGAGATAATTATCAGAGATTTAAATCTCCTCAATTTTAACCCAATTCTTACATTAAGTGATATAGAAGGCCAACGAATAGGTAAAGTAAAAAACGATGTAAAACAAGAACAAGACTTCATAAGTTGGTCCGACCATATTACATTAATTTATCCTATTTGGTGGACAGGAATGCCTGCAATACTAAAAGGATACATCGACCGTGTTTTTAGTTATGGTTTTGCCTATTGTTATGACCAAGGCGTCCAAAAAGGGTTGCTTACAAACAAGCAAATTACCATTATAAATACACAAGGTAAATCACAAACAGCATATAAGGAATCAGGAATGGATAAGGCTCTTTTACAAACTTCTGACGAAGGTATTTTCCGTTATTGCGGTCTAAAAATTAACCATCATTTCTTTTTTGATAAAGCAGACAGTCCCACCAAGGTAAATATTAACAACTGGATAAAGCAAATCAGATCAGTTTATAAATACTAAATTAATAAACCATAGCTCATAAAAAAAACCTCATATCGTAAGATATGAGGTTTAAAAATACAGACATTAACATAATGAATTAATTAATATCTAGGGCGTGCCCATTTTTTATTGAAGAATCATAATAGAAATAATAATTCGTAATAAAAATGGTCAGGCTATCCATTACAAGTCCTCGCTCGTACCTCACTGTGGGCTTTTCATTTCTATCCTTCACGCAAAAAAGTTAAGTAGAAAATCTCTAAGCACTAAAACATCCCATTTAATTCATTATATCCCTTAAAAAGTATCCTAAAATACATGTAAACACCGTGGTAAACTAAATAATAAAGCAAGAACCAAGTCTAAACTACAAAAACCTAAACCCAACACTCTTTAATTTCCAATAATTACAACAATGTCGTTAAATTTATCGCATAAAAAAACCTCATATCGTAAGATATGAGGTTTAATTTGTCTTGATTACTCAAGATTAAAGAAAGGCGGCGACCTACTCTCCCACATAAATGCAGTACCATCGGCGCTATTGGGCTTAACTTCTCTGTTCGAGATGGGAAGAGGTGAGCCCCAATGCTATAACCACCCTAAGATTTTAGTTCTAAGTTTAAAGTTCTAAGTTTTAAAGTTTTTCAACTCATAACTCAACACTTATAACTCATAACTCTTTAGCTATTGCTAAAGTATAAGTTAACATATGGTAAAATAATATCTAAATCGTCTTATAAATAAAGAGTCTGTGCTCCCGCCTTTCGGCGGGAAGCGTACATAAGTCTATGGGTTATTAGTATCACTTGGCTATGACATTACTGCCTTTACACCTATGACCTATCAACGTTGTAATCTCCAACGACCCTTTAAAGAAATCTCATCTTGTGGTGGGTTTCGCGCTTATATGCTTTCAGCGCTTATCCCTTCCCGACGTAGCTACCCTGCTATGCTTCTGGCGAAACAACAGGTACACTAGAGGTCAGTCCAACTCGGTCCTCTCGTACTAGAGTCAGATCCACGCAAATTTCTAACGCCCACAGCAGATAGAGACCGAACTGTCTCACGACGTTCTGAACCCAGCTCGCGTGCCACTTTAATGGGCGAACAGCCCAACCCTTGGGACCTTCTCCAGCCCCAGGATGTGACGAGCCGACATCGAGGTGCCAAACCCCCCCGTCGATATGAGCTCTTGGGGGAGATCAGCCTGTTATCCCCGGAGTACCTTTTATCCTTTGAGCGATGGCCCTTCCATGCGGAACCACCGGATCACTATGCTCTTGTTTCCAACCTGATCGACCTGTATGTCTCTCAGTCAAGCACCCTTATGCCATTGCACTCTACGTACGGTTACCAAGCGTACTGAGGGTACCTTTAGAAGCCTCCGTTACTCTTTTGGAGGCGACCACCCCAGTCAAACTACCCACCAAGCACTGTCCTCATCTCTGAGTTAGACTCTAGATAAGCAAAGGGTGGTATTTCAAGGACGACTCCACAACGCCTAGCGACGCCGCTTCAATGTCTCCCACCTATCCTACACATTACTTATCCAAAGCCAATACTAAGCTATAGTAAAGGTTCACGGGGTCTTTTCGTCCCGCTGCGGGTAATCGGCATCTTCACCGATACTACAATTTCACCGAGCTCATGGCTGAGACAGTGTCCAGATCGTTGCACCATTCGTGCAGGTCGGAACTTACCCGACAAGGAATTTCGCTACCTTAGGACCGTTATAGTTACGGCCGCCGTTTACTGGGGCTTCATTTCAGATCTTCGCCGAAGCTAAACCCTCCACTTAACCTTCCAGCACCGGGCAGGTGTCAGGCCTTATACATCATCTTTCAATTTAGCAAAGCCCTGTGTTTTTGATAAACAGTCGCCTGGACCTTTTCACTGCGGCCCTGTATTGCTACAGGGCGACCCTTCTCCCGAAGTTACGGGTCTATTTTGCCTAGTTCCTTAGCCATGAATCTCTCGAGCACCTTAGAATTCTCATCCCAACTACCTGTGTCGGTTTACGGTACGGGTTCTTATAATCTGAAGCTTAGAGGTTTTTCTTGGAAGCCCTTAGACACACTATCCAATTGTCCGAAGACGCTTGGTACTATCACACTTCACCTAATTCTGCGGATTTACCTACAAAACTAATAGCTACATGTTTCAACGAACTATTCCGTCAGTTCGCGGTGCTTTCATTACTCCGTCACCCCATCGCAATTATAAGAAGTACAGGAATATTAACCTGTTATCCATCGACTACTCCCTTCGGATTCGCCTTAGGACCCGACTAACCCTCAGCTGATTAGCATCGCTGAGGAAACCTTAGTCTTTCGGTGTGGGGGTTTCTCGCCCCCATTATCGTTACTTATGCCTACATTTTCTTTTGTAACCAGTCCAGCATACCTCACAGTACACCTTCTACCCAGGTTACAATGCTCCCCTACCACTAACGTGTCTTTCAACGTTAATCCATAGCTTCGGTAATATGTTTATGCCCGATTATTATCCATGCGAAATCGCTCGACTAGTGAGCTGTTACGCACTCTTTAAATGAATGGCTGCTTCCAAGCCAACATCCTAGCTGTCTAAGCAATTTCACCTCGTTTTTTCAACTTAACATATATTTGGGGACCTTAGCTGATGGTCTGGGTTCTTTCCCTCTCGGACATGGACCTTAGCACCCATGCCCTCACTGCTGAGAAACATTTTATAGCATTCGGAGTTTGTCAGGAATTGGTAGGCGGTGAAGCCCCCGCATCCAATCAGTAGCTCTACCTCTATAAAACTTTTACTCAACGCTGCACCTAAATGCATTTCGGGGAGTACGAGCTATTTCCGAGTTTGATTGGCCTTTCACCCCTACCCACAGGTCATCCAAAGACTTTTCAACGTCAACTGGTTCGGTCCTCCACTGTGTGTTACCACAGCTTCAACCTGCCCATGGGTAGATCACTCGGTTTCGCGTCTACTACTACTAACTAAAGCGCCCTATTCAGACTCGCTTTCGCTACGGCTCCTTGACTTAATCAATTAACCTTGCTAGAAACAGTAACTCGTAGGCTCATTATGCAAAAGGCACGCCGTCACAACTCGAAGTTGCTCCGACCGCTTGTAGGCGTACGGTTTCAGGTTCTATTTCACTCCCTTACTTAGGGTTCTTTTCACCTTTCCCTCACGGTACTAGTTCACTATCGGTCTCTCAGGAGTATTTAGCCTTACCGGATGGTCCCGGTGGATTCATACAGGATTACTCGTGTCCCGCACTACTCAGGGTACCACTATCTTAAATTCGCTTACTTTTACGGGACTATCACCCTCTATGGTCTGTCTTTCCAAACAGTTCTAATTCACTTATCTTCGAATATCGTGGCCCTACAACCCCAAAATTGCCGTAACAACTTTGGTTTGGGCTAATCCGCGTTCGCTCGCCACTACTAACGGAATCACTATTGTTTTCTCTTCCTCCGGTTACTTAGATGTTTCAGTTCACCGGGTTTACCCCACTTACGTGGTGACATGTCTTCAACATGACGGGTTGCCCCATTCGGATATCTACGGATCAAAAGGTATGTGCCCCTCCCCGTAGCTTTTCGCAGCTTATCACGTCCTTCGTCGTCTCTGAGAGCCTAGGCATCCGCCATACGCCCTTACTTAACTTATTGTACTTTTTGCTGTAGAATTGCTTCTACAATGAACTCTTTTATATTTTTATAAAAAAATTTTTGATTAGATAAATCTAATCGTTCTCTATCTATTTGATTCTTACGATATCATTTTACCAATATGTCAATGAACTTGTGGCGAATCGCCACTGATAATTAAATCAGCAACAACTATAAGCCGTTGTGGAGAATATCGGAGTCGAACCGATGACCTCTTGCGTGCAAGGCAAGCGCTCTAGCCAGCTGAGCTAATCCCCCATTATGAAATTCAGAATAAATCCTAAATTATGAATGTAGAATCCCCTTACTTCCAGAATTTCCTTAAGTATCTTGCTTATTTGTAGTCCCGGGCAGACTCGAACTGCCGACCTCTACATTATCAGTGTAGCGCTCTAACCAGCTGAGCTACGAGACTAGAATAGCTTAAATACTTTTTTATTTTAAAATTAACAGCAAAGAGTAAAAAAAACCTTTTTTTGTAACTCACCATCTTTCTCTAGAAAGGAGGTGTTCCAGCCGCACCTTCCGGTACGGCTACCTTGTTACGACTTAGCCCTAGTTACCAGTTTTACCCTAGGCGGCTCCTCACGGTGACCGACTTCAGGCACTCCCAGCTTCCATGGCTTGACGGGCGGTGTGTACAAGGCCCGGGAACGTATTCACCGGATCATGGCTGATATCCGATTACTAGCGATTCCAGCTTCACGGAGTCGAGTTGCAGACTCCGATCCGAACTGTGATATGGTTTATAGATTCGCTCTCTGTTGCCAGATGGCTGCTCATTGTCCATACCATTGTAGCACGTGTGTGGCCCAGGACGTAAGGGCCGTGATGATTTGACGTCATCCCCACCTTCCTCACTACTTGCGTAGGCAGTCTCGTTAGAGTCCCCATCATAACATGCTGGCAACTAACGACAGGGGTTGCGCTCGTTATAGGACTTAACCTGACACCTCACGGCACGAGCTGACGACAACCATGCAGCACCTTGTAATATGTCCGAAGAAAAAACTATCTCTAGTCCTGTCATACTACATTTAAGCCCTGGTAAGGTTCCTCGCGTATCATCGAATTAAACCACATGCTCCACCGCTTGTGCGGGCCCCCGTCAATTCCTTTGAGTTTCAGTCTTGCGACCGTACTCCCCAGGTGGGATACTTATCACTTTCGCTTAGTCACTGAGCTAATGCCCAACAACTAGTATCCATCGTTTACGGCGTGGACTACCAGGGTATCTAATCCTGTTCGCTCCCCACGCTTTCGTCCCTCAGCGTCAGTACATACGTAGTAGACTGCCTTCGCAATCGGTATTCTGTGTAATATCTATGCATTTCACCGCTACACTACACATTCTATCTACTTCCATATGACTCAAGTCAACCAGTATCAAAGGCAGTTCCATAGTTGAGCTATGGGATTTCACCTCTGACTTAATCGACCGCCTGCGGACCCTTTAAACCCAATGATTCCGGATAACGCTCGGACCCTCCGTATTACCGCGGCTGCTGGCACGGAGTTAGCCGGTCCTTATTCTTACAGTACCGTCAAGCTGGTATACATACCAGTGTTTCTTCCTGTATAAAAGCAGTTTACAACCCATAGGGCAGTCTTCCTGCACGCGGCATGGCTGGGTCAGAGTTGCCTCCATTGCCCAATATTCCTCACTGCTGCCTCCCGTAGGAGTCTGGTCCGTGTCTCAGTACCAGTGTGGGGGATCTCCCTCTCAGGACCCCTACCTATCACAGTCATGGTAAGCCGTTACCTTACCATCTAACTAATAGGACGCATAGCCATCTTTTACCAATAAATCTTTAATTAATTAATCATGCGATTAATCAATACTATGGAGCATTAATCTTCATTTCTAAAGGCTATTCTCCAGTAAAAGGTAGGTTCTATACGCGTTACGCACCCGTGCGCCGGTCGTCATCTGTGCAAGCACAATGTTACCCCTCGACTTGCATGTGTTAAGCCTGCCGCTAGCGTTCATCCTGAGCCAGGATCAAACTCTTCATTGTATATTTTAAATATTTTAATGAATAAGTTTCAAAAGAATTTTACATTAATCTAATAATGTGGTTATTCTACTCTTTAATTACGCTGTCAATTTCAATATTTTCAATGAACTTTACCGAGTCGGAAATGACAAGCTTTAACACCCTATCAATCCCCTTTTAATCTCGAACTTTGTAGAAACGTTAGAATCGAACTAACTGATTTTTTTTTAAATCATTCCAAATTTTCTCTGATCGTTTTTGCTGTATTTCTTAGCGGCTGCAAACATACAAACTATTTCTAATCTGACAATAAAAAAAATAAAGTTTTTTTTATTTTATTTTGCTTGTGAAAAATGCTGAACTTTTTGCCGAAAATTTCGGACTGCAAATATACAACGTTTTTTACAAAGAAACCTCATAAAAATCAAAGTTTTTTTGATAAAATTTTCATAACTTTATCAGCTTAACTCCTTAATTTTTAACCCCTTTACAACTCCTCAATGAACGAAACTAACGAAGCAATATTGCTGTTAGCGGGTGCAAACTTACAACTCATTTTTAATCTAACAACTATTTTTTAACCCTTTTTTTTTGTTTATTTTACATACTTATCCTAATTATTTTGTTTCTAGTAAGTTACATGAAATGTTTTTTTGGTTATTTTTTTAAGGATCTTTGGTTTTAGCTGGGTTTTGGGGATAATTGCTGCTTTTTACAACATACTAGTATTAAAAACGGGAAAGAGTGTGCGCTGATTTTTTGTCTTAATAGGTTTGAAATAACTTTACTTGGTTACTTGGACAAGCATAGAAAGCTTCGATTTACTCAGAACCTGAATTTATTGAAATAAGGGGATTGCTTCGTGCCTCGCAATGACAGTTTTTTTTTTACATGAAGAACAAATGGGTGTCTATTCGTTAAAATTGCTCTTTGTAAGCTTGTTTTCTTCTTGCTGATTACAATTACAGGCTTTGTGTTAGGGATTGAAACGGCATCCTTTTTGCTTTTCGCAAAAAGATATAGTGGAAAGCCCGACCTTTTTTATTCTATAAGTTTATTTGAATTGCAAAAGTGTACCTATATATAAACCCTACTCTTTTTTATATCTCAACAAAAAAAAGGGAACACCCAAATGGAAAGCTCCCTTTTTTAAAGTAGAATATTACAACTATTTAGTTTGCAAATTAATTTTATTAGTAGTTAATCCTTTTGATATTGCTATTACCTTTATTGTTCCTTTCTTTTTAGTGGATTTTATAATTAACATACATAAACCATTGAATGCATTTCTTTCATTAATTTGAAATGATTTTAATGAAGTTTGATCTCCATTGCCAACCGCTGCTAAAACACCTTCTCCTTCTATATTAAATTTGACTAAATTAGTTGCCATTGGACAAATATTTCCGAATGCATCTTCTACCCTAACTGTAATAAATGATAAATCATTTCCATCGGCATCAATTTCTGATCTATCAGCTATTAACTTTAATTGAGCTGGTTTTCCTGCTGTTTTAATTTCTTTTTCTGCTACTTCTTTTCCATCACGATAACCTATTACCTTTATACTTCCGGGTTGATAGGGTACATTCCAGGATAAACGATATTTAGATTTATACATCCCTTTTTTAAATCCGTGATATTCTGAAGGAATTTCTGTGAAATCGACTCCTTTTTTTCTTTTTCCAAATGATTTTCCGTTAACAAATAGTTCTACCTCATCACAATTTGTGTAAGAATATACAGGAATAATATCTCCTTCTTTACCTTGCCAGTTCCAATGAGGCAATACGTGAACCATGGGCTCTGTAGTCCACTGACTTTGATATAAATAAAACCGATCTTTTGGAAAACCACATAAATCGACTGGTGCAAAATAAGATGATCGAGAAGGCCAATCTCCATTCCAATATCCATTCGTTGAATTATCTCTACCTCCATAAGGTGTTGGTTCTCCTAAATAATCGAAACCTGTCCAAATAAACTCACCTAAAGAGTATGGGTTTTGCTCCTGTGCATCAAATTCAACATCGGGCGCATAAGCCCAAGGTGGACCTACAATAGCATCATAACTAGACACATGATTTGTTTCGTGTTTTTCGTTAAATTCTATTGGCAGATGGTATACTCCCCTACTACTTGTTTGAGAAGAAGTTTCAGATCCGTATAAAATAATGTTGGGATTTTGTTCTTTAATTTCTTTGTAATGTGCAGGCCAATAATTCATACCAACAACATCTATTTGATCTGCTAATTTATTAGTAAAAGGAGCAGGATAATAATTAAAACCAGCAGTAGTAGGTCGTGTATCATCTTCACTATGGCAAATATCATTTAAGTGTTTGGTTAATTTCCATCCATCTTTTTTACTTTGTTCTAAAATTTCGTTTCCGATACTCCACATAATTACAGATGGATGATTACGATCACGTTTTATCATATCTCTTAAATCTTTTTCGTGCCACTTATCAAAGTGCTTGTGATAACCATTTGGCACTTTTGCTAATTGCCATTCATCAAAAGCTTCAACAATAACGACAATTCCTAATTTATCACATACTTCTAACATTTCTGGTGAAGGTGGGTTATGACTGGTACGCAAAGCATTTACCCCCATACTTTTCATGATTTGCATTTGACGTTCAGTAGCTCTGTAATTAACGCTTGCTCCTAAAGGACCTAAATCATGATGCATACAGACACCATTTAACTGTACTTGTTTGCCATTCAATAAAAAACCTTTGTCTTTATTAAACTCAATATTTCGAATTCCAAAATCGGTTGAATATTCATCATTCACAACTCCATCAATTATAACTTTTGAAATTGCTGTATATAAGTTTGGGTCATTTAAATTCCATTTAATTGGATTTAAAATTTCTATTTCTTGATTTTGTTTTTCTTCTGAATTATTTGCAATACTAAAATCATTAGAAACAACAACTATTTGTTTTCCATTTTTATCAATAATACTTGTTTCTAATATTCCCTTTGTTTTAATATTAGACGCATTTTTTACCGTAGTTTCTATTTTTACAATTGCTTTTTTATTAGTTACTGTTGGTGTAGTTATAAATGTTCCCCATTGTGGTATATGTACTAATTCATTTATTTTTAGTCGAACATTTCTATACAGTCCTGCTCCAGGATACCAACGCATTGATAAATCTTCTGGAGCTAGTTTAACTGCAATTAAATTTTCTTCTCCGAATTTAATAAACGGCGTTAAATCTAGCTCAAAACCAATATACCCATAAGGTCTTTCACCAACATATTCTCCATTTAAATACACTTTAGCATTACTCATTGCACCATCAAACTCTATAGCTATTTGTTTTGTATTATATGCTTTTTTAACTGTAAAATGTTTGCGATACCAGGCCTCTCCATGAACTGGTAACCCACCGGTTCTTGCATTGTTTTTTTTGCTAAACGGACCTTCAATAGCCCAATCATGTGGTAGGTTAACTTTTCTCCAATTTGAATCGTTAAAAGTTATATTTGCAGCACTTAGTAAAGTATCTTTTTGAAACAACCATCCCTCGTTAAAATTTTGATCTGAAATGCTACTTATTTCTCCTTTTTTAGCACAGGAAACTATTAAAAAAATAGCCAATAAGACTCCTAAACTGTTTACTTTTAAAAAATTCATTTTAATTAATTTAAATACATTGATTCATAAAACTACCAAAGGATAAAAATATTAGAACATTCTTAATAAGATTATGAAATATAATTTTAAAACTACCACATATGATTAAACCACACAGCAACCAAAAACAATATTTACACGTAACATAATATGTTTTAATGACTAAACGTCCTTCTTCCTATAAATCGAAACTATAAAAAACATCAAAAAATAATTTTATCGTATCCTTTCTATACATAATATAAAATCCCTTAAGTTTATTTTTGAGAGTTTTAAATATTTTGATCCATCCATTTTTTACATCCTTGCTAATATAAAAATTCGGCTACAAAAATCATTCCTTTTTCCCTTCAAATGATCTATTAGAGATAGGTAATATTACAACAACTATATCCCCCAATTATCTCCTATTTTTTTTATGTAATCTTCTTTCTTTTAAAATTAAAAGCAAGAAAAATCGACAAATTATCTATGATAGAATCAATAAAAGTTTTTACATTTTTTAACTCTTGTTTCCAAAATTTATAGGTCTCAATAATTTAATTTCTTAGACACCTCTTTTGTAATACTCTTTTTTATAGTTCGATATTAGTGAATTAGCCTTATGAAAAACTGAAAAAAATAATAAAAGTTTCATCGCCTGATTTAGAATCTGCACTACAAGGACAGATTTCTGGAGTGAATGTTCAAATGAGTTCTGCAGAACCAGGAGCTTCTTCTAATATTCAAATTAGAGGTATTACTTCAATCACCGGAAGCAATTCTCCTCTGTTTGTAGTAGACGGTATTCCACAAGAAGGAAATCCTGAATTGAGTAATAATGAGATTGAATCTATAGATGTCTTAAAAGATGCAGCATCTACGGCTATCTACGGTACACGTGGTGCTGCTGGAGTTATACTTATTACTACAAAACAAGGACAAGAAGGTAAGTTAAAAGTTACTTTTGACGGTTATTCTAGTATACAGACAATAACCTCTGGTATGCCTCTACTAACTACAGAAGAGTGGGCATATGCTTATTTTAATACAGCGGAAGGTTTTGGTAGATTAACTCCAGAACAAGGAACAAATACTTACACTCCTTTACAACCAAACCAACGTTATTTAAGTAATAATACTAATGTAGTAGATCAGTTACAAGCCAATAATGCACAAATTCAAAATTATAGTATAAGACTATCGGGAGGACAAAAGAGCTTGACGAATAGTGTGGTACTTAACTTTTTTAAACAAGATGGTATTATTGTAAATTCTGGATATACTCGTTTTAACTTAAGATCAAATTCTATTTATAAAACAGATAAATTAAAACTAAGATTAAATTTAGCTGCAAATATTGATGATAGAGACAGAACAACATCACTTTATTCTGCTTTTCAATACAAACCTTATCAAAATCCGTTTGATTTATCAGAAACATCTATTATAGATAGTGGTAATGACGCAGAGATTCAGATATCTAGAGGTCTTATACAACAGGTTCAAACAATAAACAACACCAAAGGTTCTGTTTTTTCTGGGAATATGCAGTTAGACTATACTTTAGCAAAAGGTTTGGGACTTTTTGCTAGAGCTGGAGGAAGAATATCAAATTCACTAAACAAATATTTTAAACCTAAACTCTTTGTATTTAATGATGATGGTGAATTACAACCTGAAGCCCCATTTCAAAGATCAAGGGTTAGAAATATTGATGCCGTCTCTAAAAGCCTAATTATGGAAGGAGGTTTAAATTACGAACTAAACCTTGATGGTGGTCATAATTTAAAATTAATAGGGATTGTTACCTCAGAAAGATACGCATATAACACTTTTGTTGCTGAGCGTTTAAATGTTGTAAATAACGATATACAAGTTTTAGATGGAGGATCTGTTGAATTTGCTACAAATGGTTCAGGTAATTTCGATAGAGTAAACACCCTTGTAGGAATGGTGGCACGTGCTCAATACGATTATAAATCTAAATATCTATTTGGGGCTAGTATTCGTAGAGATGGTTCTTCTCGTTTTTCTAAAGAAAATCGTTGGGGAGTGTTTCCATCTATATCTGCAGGATGGAACATTTCAAGCGAACCTTTTTGGGAACCTTTAAAAGATGTTGCAAATTCACTTAAGCTAAGATTAACTTACGGTACTGTTGGTAATCAAAATTTCTCTGATTATAGCTATAGCCCTACCATTGCTTTAGAAAATGACTATGTTTTTGGTACGGAAGGAAATGGTATTCTTCAGTCAGGAGCTACA
The DNA here is from genome assembly GCF_038024045.1 of Polaribacter staleyi. Lineage (NCBI taxonomy): Bacteria > Pseudomonadati > Bacteroidota > Flavobacteriia > Flavobacteriales > Flavobacteriaceae > Polaribacter > Polaribacter staleyi. The sequence continues at coordinate 1,919,054 of NZ_CP150665.1, forward strand.
CAAGTAGAGTATTACAACCCTAATGTTAAATGGGAAACATCTTCTCAATTTAACCTAGGTATAGATTTAGCAATGTTTAAAAACAAATTGACTTTTTCTGCAGACTTTTATAATACCCAAAAAACAGATATGCTGTTTCCTTTATTATTACCTGCTTCCACAGGAGCTGAAAATGGAGGTACAGTAGTTTTAAATGTAGGTGACATGCAAAATAAAGGTATGGAGTATGCCATTGGGTATAGATCTGGAAAAGCATTTAAATGGAATGTGAATTATACTTTTACTATGAATGAGAATGAAGTTACCAAAATGAGTGGTGACTCTAAATTATATCCGTTTGCAGACTCTAAAGGTATTAGTGGTGTACAAGGAAATGAAGACAAGGTAACTTATCTTAGTAAAGGGTATGAAGCAGGTGCCTTTTTTTTAATGGAAACCGATGGGGTTGTTAATACTCCAGAAAGGTTAGCCCTCATGCAACAGTATGTTCCAGATACAAGAATGGGAAATCTTTTTTATAGAAGTGAGAAAATTTTCATGATCATTCTATTGTAAATTAAAAAAGTTCTTACTCTGAAGGGGTTGTTATAATCTTGACAAATACTTGACATTAAATTATAAAACATATAAAACTTGATTAAAAGTATAAAAACGTAGGCCTAAATGGTAAAATTTACACGTTTTTTAAGCTTAAGATCCTTTAAAAACTAGCTCTATTTAAATAATACAAAGCAACAATCATTATTAACCCAAAACCTATTAAGCCCAACAAAATCAACTATTTCACATCTAAAAACACTAAAAAAACAAGTCTTGTCAAGTTTATATCAAGTTCATAATTTAAACAAATGTGACATAAAAAACGATATTTGATTCTTAACAGGTTTCTTTTTTAATATAGCCTTAAAAACTTTTCTAGTTTTAATTAATCAAAAGGTAATTATAAACACAAATTCCTAAAAAAATTATTTATCAATCAAAAAACTAATTTAATTATGAAACTACCAATTACATTTATTTCAAGCACAATAAATTTTAACTATAAATTTATCGTTATCGACTATTAAATACAAGTGGTTAGGTATTAAAAAAAGATATTATTATTCTGAAACCTTTTATCCCTCATTAAAATATGGTAAAAAGATCCAACAGAAAATAAAAGTACATCTGTTACCTTAATAAGCACATTTGTTCTTTTTTCTAAAAACAAATAAACATAGGTTTGTTTTTACCAAAACATAATAAAAAGACTATTTTTTATAAAAATATCTTATTTTTTTAACACTTAAACAAACAATCCCCCAACAAACATAATCTCTAAAACTAACATTAAAAAGAAACAAAAACCAAAAGATTAAAACCATTAAAAACAATAACTAATTTATGAAACAGCAAATTACTAAACTATTAAGCAGGAGTTTTGTATTAATGTTTGTACTCACGTTAATGAGTATGCAACACTCTTACTCTCAAAAAACAATCTCTGGGGTTGTTAATGATGAAAATAATATGCCTATACCAGGCGTAAGTATTCTTAAAAAAGGTACTAATAGTGGTACAACAACAGATTTTGACGGTAAGTATAGCCTTTCTGCATCAAGCGGAGATGTTCTTATCTTTTCATTTTTAGGGTATGCTACTAAAAATATTACTATAGGAAACCAACAAATAATTAATGTAAACCTTACTGAAGATGCCAGTCAATTAGACGAAATCGTAGTAATTGGTTATGGTACAGCTAAAAAAAGTGATGTAGTTGGTTCTGTTTCTCAAGTAACTGCCAAGTCTTTCGAAAATCAACCTGTTACCCGTGTAGAAGACGCTTTACAAGGTAGAGCTTCTGGAGTAAAGGTAACAAGAAGTTCTGGACAACCAGGTGGTGAGATAAAAGTACGTATTAGAGGGGTAAACTCAATTACAGGTAATAATAGTCCTTTAGTAGTTATTGATGGTGTAATTGGAGGTGATTTAAGTACTCTTAACCCAAATGACATTTCTTCTATGGACGTACTAAAAGATGCTTCTGCAACCGCCATTTATGGTTCTAGAGGTTCTAATGGGGTAATTTTAGTAAGCACTAAAAAAGGAAGAGGAAAAGGTAAAATAAATGTAGATTATTTTGTTTCTTTTGATAATGTTCCTAAATTTTTACCTACACTTGGAGCCGCCGATTTTGCAAGAATAGAGAATTCTAGTAGAGCAAGAGTAAACTCTCCTGCTATTTATACAGACCAACAAATTGCAGATTTTGAAGCAAATGGAGGTACAGATTACCAAAGAGAATTATTAGGACAACAAGGTTTTACACAAAACTTACAATTATCTGCAAGCGGAGGTTCTGAAGATGGTAAAATTAATTATTTCTTATCGGGTAACTACGTTAACCAAAACGGAATGGCAATAGAAACTGGTTATGAAAAATTTTCTGTACGTTCTAATGTAAACGCTCAAGTTAACGATAAGCTTAAAGTTGGTTTAAATGTATCTGCTCTAAGAGCAAAAACTAAAAACAATTTAGACCAATTTAATCTTTTTGAAGCACGAAAAATATTTCAAGCAGCAACCTGGGATCCAACAACACCAATTTATAATGAAAACGGTGAATATAATTTATTCTCTTTATATGGTGTAGCTAGTGGTACATACAACCCTATAGCAGATATGAGAGAGTCCGATTTACAGAATGTTAGAGATAGAATTGACCTTAACTTTAATGCCTCTTATAATATCACAGATAAACTAACATATTCACTTATCGTAGGAACAAACTCTATAAACACAACACAACAAAATTATGTTGTTAACTCTACTTTACCAGATGCTACTTACAGTGGAGCTAAATCTACAAATTACCAAGTAAGTAATATTGTAACTTGGGCAAACACTTACGGTAAACACAACATTTCCGCTACTGGATTATTTGAATTTTCACAAAGTGAATATAGTCAAAACGGTTATTCTGCAAAAGATTATATTATTTCAGGTAACTTCTATTTAGCCGAATTAGCAAGTGCTTTTGGAGCAACAAACATATACAACAAATCGAGTATCCAGTCTCTTATGGCAAGAGCAGCTTATGTTTATGATGAAGATTTATTTGTAACTGCAACTGTTAGAATGGACCAATCTTCTAGATTTAGAAGCAATAAAAACACAGGATACTTTCCATCTGTAGCTTTAAAATATAGCTTCAAAAAAATGGATTTTCTAAATAACAATAATTTTCTAACAGATTTAGCTATTAGAGGAGGATGGGGACAAGTAGGTAACCAAAATATTGCTCCATATGTCACATACCCTAGCTCATTAATTGGAGGAACAGATGCATCTTATCCATTTACAGGTGAAGCTCCAGAACCAGGTGCAATTCCTGCAGGTTATGGTAATGATGAGCTAACTTGGGAAACAACTACCCAAACCAACCTTGGTGTAGATTTGGCTTTTTGGAACGGAAGAGCTAACTTAACTATTGATGCTTACAAGAAAAACACAACAGATCTCTTATTAGATGTTCCTGTACCAGCAACAAACGGTGGAGGAGTAATTACACAAAATATTGGAGAAGTAGAAAACTATGGTATCGATTTTTCTTTAGGAGGTGGTGTTATTAGAAACGATAACTTTAATTGGGATTCGAATTTTAATTTCTCTTTTGTTAAAAATAAAGTTGTTGACCTTGGTGGTGTAAACTCTATACAAGGTTCTTTTGAAGCGACAGATGGTACACAATCATATTGGAATATTATAGAAAAAGGACAACCTTTAGGTCAGTTTTTAGGAGCTACTTTTTTAGGAACTTGGAAAACAGCAGAAGCAACAGAAGCAGCTGTATTGGGTAGAGCTCCTGGAGATCCAAAATATTTAAGAGATGAGGACGGTGAAGTAGTTTACCAAACAATTGGTAATGGTACACCAACAACTTTCTGGGGGTTCAGCAACACGTTTACCTATAAAAATTGGGATTTGAATGTCTTATTACAAGGAGTTCATGGTTTTGATGTATATAATACAATGCGTGGAACAATCAATGGTCCACAAAAAAGTTTTATGTCTCCAGACCAACTAAACCAATGGACACCAGAAAATGAAACAGATATTCCTGCTGGAGGGCAAAGTATTATTGGTTCTTCTAGATTTGTAGAAGACGGAAGTTTTATCCGTTTACAAAACTTAGCAATAGGATATACTATTAAGAATAGTAAATCATTTGAATCTTTGAGATTATATGCAAGTGGTCAAAATTTATTCTTGATTACAGATTATCAAGGTTACGACCCAGAACTAACGTCTGTAGCCGCAGATCCTGCCGAAAGAGGTAATGGAGACGTTGCAGCTGGTATCGATGCTGGTGCATATCCAAATCCTAGAACTTTTTCTTTGGGAATTAAATTAAATTTTTAATACATAAAAATTGATTAAATTATGAATACAAAATATAAAATTATAAAATATTTAAGCAGTAGTATATCTATCGTCTTATTAGGTTGCGCTGTTTCATTTCAAAACTGTACCAATTTAGACGAAGATCCTACAAAATCTCAATTAGCACCCGGTAAGTTTTCTTCATTAGAAGATTTTAATTTAGGGGTAACAGGTGTTTACGGAAAATTACGTACAGCAGCACAATGGACAACTTTTAATGTTTTTGGTTGGGCTGGAGATGATATAACAACACATAAAGCTTTAAATAAAGCTCCTTTTAGAGAGTACGACCAAATGAATGTTGCTGGAGATAATCCAAGATCATTGAGTAATTATAAAGATGTTTTCTCTATGATTCGTGCAGTAAATGCTGTTATAGAAAGCGCTCAAGACTTAACAGTAGCAGATCAAGAAGGCTATAATACTCTTTTGGGTGAATCTCATTTTTTAAGAGGGACTCTTTTCTTGCACATGTCTAGAATTCACGGAAGAATTCCTTTGCCTTTAACATCAATTCCTGATTTTGAAATAGGCTTAGCAACACAAGTAGAAGTGTATGAACAAATTGAAAAAGACTTATTACTTGCAGAAAGCCTACTTCCAGACATTTATCCAGGTGTATTAGCAGGAGCACCTCGTCCAAATAAAGGAAGCGCAGAAGCAATGTTGTCTCGCTTGTATATGAATTGGGCTGGTTTTCCAGTAAAAGACAATGCAAAATATACCGATGCTGCTAACATTGCTAAAAAAGTTATAGATAATCATGAAGCTCATGGTTTCGAATTGTTAGAAGATTTAAATGATTTATGGAAAGTTGCAAATAGATTCAACGATGAATCTGTTTGGACCATAGCCTACAATAATCCAGCGAATTTAGGGAATAGAAAATATGGAATATTAGGATATCCTTCTGATGTAGAAGGAGGTTGGTCTGAAGTATTTGCAGAAGTTCGTTTCTTTGAAGATTTTCCGGAAGGACCAAGAAAAGAAGCTACTTATAGAACCGATTTAGATTGGAAAAACTTTAAAGATCAAGTACAACCTGTCTTTACAAAAGTAGCTGGTCCACTTGGAGATTTACCAAGTCAATGGTCTACTGATAGAAACGACTTTTATATGCGATATGCAGAAGTTTTATTAAACTATGCAGAAGCATCAGGAAGAGCTGGTAATAACAGTGCTGATGCTTGGGAAGCTTTAAATAAAATACGAAGAAGAGCTGCAGGAAACCCATTTAATACACCAGACTCTAATGTAGATATTACTTCAGGAGATTTAGCTGAATTGGCATTTACAGAAAGAAAATGGGAATTTGCAGGTGAATTTCTACGTTATAATGATTTAGTTAGAATGGAAAGAGTTGCAGATGCATTAAATAATAATGCCCGTACTCCATTAGATCCAAATATACCAATAGCCAATCCTGTATTAGGTTCATTGTCTTCAGAAAACTACTATGCTCCTATTCCACAGATAGAAATAGATTTAAATCCAAATTTAGCAAACTAAAATTGAATTATTTTTAAAGATAAACGGTAAGATATTTTTTATAACTTACCGTTTTCTATTTTCAATTTAACAGCCTTCTGTAATTTTATAAAGCACTAATTTTATAAAAAAATATGTCAAACTTTAATATATCAAACACCGTAAACTTAGTAAAATCCCTATCATTTTTAATACTTTTATCACTTACATCTTGCGATAAAAACACAGAGAATATTCCCTCTAAAAATGAGGTTAAAAAACTCTTTACAACTGTATCTCCTAAAGATTCTGGAATCGATTTTCAAAACTCTTTGATTGAAACACCTGATGCAAACTACTTCCTTTATAACTACATATATATTGGTGGAGGAGTTGCAACAGCCGATTTTAACAACGACGGTTTGGTAGATATTTTCTTTTCTTCAAATACTTCAGACAATAAATTATATTTAAACAAAGGTGATTTTAAATTTGAAGACATTTCTAAGAAAGCAGGTATTATTAAAAGAAAAGGGTTTGATACAGGTGTTACTATAGTAGATGTTAATAATGATGGTTATTTAGATATTTATCTTTCTAGAGGTGGTTGGATTGATGAAAATCATCAATTTGCAAACATGCTGTACATTAATAATGGAGATTTAACCTTCACAGAAAAAGCACAAGAACTAGGTTTAGCAGATGAAAATAGAACTATCAATGCAATCTTTTTTGATTATGATAACGATAACGATTTAGATGTCTATATTTCTAATGCTGGTGATATTATAGACAGAAGTCAAACAGACGTTAGAGACCTTTTAGCTTTACAAAAAGACCCAAAAACAATTGCTTTAAAAGGAAGTGATCAATTATATAATAATGATGGAACAGGACATTTTACAAATGTTTCCATAAAATCTGGCATATTACCAGAAACAGGCTTTGGTTTAAACCCACAAGTTGCCGATTTAAATAATGATGGTTGGTTAGATATTTATGTAAATAATGATTTTAATATTCCAGATTACGTTTACTTAAACAACGGTAATGGCACATTTTCTGAAGGTAGAGACAAAGTAATGAAGCACATGGCTTTCAATACAATGGGTGGTGATGTTGCTGATATTAATAATGATGGACTTTTAGATTTAATGACTTTAGATATGAATCCAGAAGATTATATCCGATCTAAAACAACCATGGGAATGACCTCTATTGAAAACTTTGAATCCATGACAAAGTCGGGATATCATTACCAATACATGCACAACATGCTTCAGGTAAATAATGGTAACGGTACCTTTAGCGAAATAAGTAAAATGGCAGGAATTGGAGATACAGATTGGAGCTGGTCTTTATTATCTGCAGATTTCGATTTAGACGGTCATAATGATGTTTTTGTAACAAATGGAGTCTTTAGAGATGTAATAGATAGAGATTCTAATTCTAAAATTCTAGCCACTTTAAGAGCAAAAGGAAGAAAACCAACCAAAGAAGATTTCTTTGAATATGTTAAAATGCTACCACAACAGAAACTAACCAACTATTTCTTTAAGAACAATAAAGACCTTACGTTTAAAAACACTTCTAAAACATGGAGTTCAGAAAAACCGACTTTTTCTAATGGTGCTGCTTATGCCGATTTTGATAACGATGGTGATTTAGATTTAGTCGTAAATAATATTAATGAACCTGCTACTCTTTTAAAAAATAACGCCCGTGAAATAGAAAACGGAAGCTTTATTCAATTCTCTATTAATGGTCCTGATAAAAATAAATTTGGCGTTGGTACCATCGTTAATTTATACATGAATGATGGTTCTGTAAAGACAAGACAACTAATTAATACACGTGGATTTTTATCCGCAGTTTCAAATAAATTACATTTCGGAATCCATAAAGATGCTGAAGTTTTAAAAGCAAAAATAGTTTGGCAAGATGGTAAACAACAAGAAATAATTAATCCAACAATAAACACAACTATACTTGTAACATATTCAAATGCAACAAAATTTAACAGTAAAAAAGAAACCGAATCACCTACTCTATTTTCAAAAGTAAAATTCGAGTATGCACATGATGATCCTTATTTTAATGATTATCACAAACAAGTTTTATTGCCTCACAAATTATCTCAAACAGGTCCAGCTGTTGCTAAAGCAGATATTAATAATGATGGTTTTGATGATGTTTTTATTGGAGGTGGAAGAAAACAAGCTGGTAAATTATTATTAAGCACCGCTAATGGCAGTTTTAAAACAGCTAATATTCCTGATTTTATTAATGATAAAAACCAAGAAGATGTAGGTGCTACTTTCTTTGATGCTGATGGCGATGGTGATCAAGATTTATATGTGGTTAGTGGTAGTTATGAGTTTAGTAGTCTACCTAAAATGCTATTAGATAGACTGTATATTAATAACGGAAATGGAAAATTTAGTAAATCTACTACCGCCCTACCAGATATGGTTTCCGCAGGATCTATTGCTATTGCTAAAGATTTTGATAACGATGGAGACCAAGACCTTTTTGTTGGAGGACGTGTAATTCCAGAAAAATACCCATATGCACCAAGAAGTTATCTTTTAGTAAATAACAATGGTAAATTTTCTATTGCAACTCCAAACATTGCACCTGATTTAGAATTTATTGGCATGGTTACAGACGCAGTTTGGACTGATATAAATAATGACCACCAAGTTGATTTAATTGTTACAGGCGAATGGATGGGCATTGAAGTATTCATCAATAAAAATGGAAAACTAATAAAAAGTAACGATTACCCAACTTTAAAAGAATCTAAAGGTTGGTGGAATAAAGTTTTAGTTTCAGACATAGATAATGATGGTGATAAAGATATTATTGCAGGAAATTTAGGTACCAATTATAAATTTCATGCATCAAAAGAACAACCATTTCATATTTACACAAACGACTTTGATTTTAATGGTGTAGAAGATGTTTTTTTAGCCAAGTATTATAATAACAAAGAAGTTCCAGTAAGAGGAAAAGGATGTACAGCACAACAACTACCTCATTTAAAAAATAAAATAAAATCGTACAACGAATTTGCAAATAGTGACTTAGAGGGGATACTAGGCCCTCGAATTAAAACAGCCTTACATTACAAGGTAAATCAATTTAAGTCTGGTATTTTTAAAAATAATGGCACTGGTAATTTTACCTTCAAACCATTTTCTAATCATGTTCAAAAATCAGTTATTAATAGTATCATCCTTGATGATATTAATGGAGATAACATCAAGGATTTAATTTTAAGTGGAAACAACCACATGTCAGAAGTTGAAACTACAAGAGCAGATGCCGGAACAGGTGTTTTCTTAGAGGGTAACAAAAAAGGTAATTATGATTATATACCTAACAAATCCTCTGGTTTATTTGCTGATAAAGATGTGAGAAACATGTTAATTCTTGATACAAAAAAAGGCAAACTGTTACTTATTATCAATAATAATGAAACACACGATTTGTATACAATATCTAAACTACCTAAAAAATAGTTCATTAAAGAAAATCTTTTTTAAGTCCCCATCTAGGTAACTATTATTTTCAGAAAACAACTGCATGAAAATCAAAAAAAGAAACCAATTATAATTTAAATTGGAAAAGGAAATTGAATAAAAATATAAAGTATTATATGTTTTTTCAATTTCCTTTTAATCTTTAAACTTTTAAATTAGAATACAAATTACAGTACTTTCAAACGGATACATATCCAAATTAAACCTCCTTAAATAATCTATTTCAAAAATTTACGGAAACGTTTCCGTAAATTAAAATACTTTCGGTATCGTTCTCGAAGATGTTTTTTAAACCTTCAATTGTTTCTCTTAGTAAATTAGATTAAATTTCGGTTTAAACTAAAATTTTAATAAATGACTAACATCGATATTGCTGTTATTTTAGTGTTTACTGCCCTTGTTTTTGCTTGCGGATTAAGTTTCTCTAAATCCGGAAAAAACATGAAATCTTTTTTTGCTGCTGGAGGAGCATTACCTTGGTGGATGAGTGGATTATCTTTATTTATGAGTTTTTTCTCTGCAGGAACTTTTGTGGTTTGGGGGTCTATAGCTTATTCTAGTGGTTGGGTAGCCGTAACCATTCAATGGACAATGTGTATTGCTGGTTTAATTATAGGCTTTGTCATTGCTCCTAAATGGCAAAAAACAAAAGCATTAACAGCAGCTGAATTTATAACAGATAGATTGGGCTACAATACCCAAAAAGTATATACTTATTTATTTTTAGCTATATCCGTTTTTACAACGGGAGCTTTTTTATATCCAGTTGCTAAAATTGTAGAGGTTTCTACAGGAATTCCAATTTCTGCTAGTATTATATTCTTAGGAATATTAATCTTAATATATACAGCTGTTGGTGGTTTATGGGCAGTAATTGTAACCGATGTTTTACAGTTTGTAGTGCTAACTGCTGCTGTTTTAATTGTAGTTCCTTTATCATTTGACAAAATTGGAGGGATTAACAACTTTATTGAGCAAGCTCCCGATAACTTTTTCAACTTTACAAACGCTGAATATTCTTGGGAATTTATGGTAACTTTTGGATTGTATAATTTATTTTTTATTGCAGGAAATTGGGCTTATATTCAACGTTACACAAGCGTAGCAACTCCAAAAGATGCTAAAAAAGTAGGTTGGTTATTTGGAGGATTGTATACTATTAGCCCATTAATTTGGATGTTACCTCCTATGATATATAAAGTTTTAAACCCAGAACTAGGAGGTTTAGCCGATGAAGGTGCCTATCTTTTAATGTGTAAAGAAGTATTGCCTGTAGGTATGTTAGGCTTAATGTTAGGAGGAATGATTTTTGCTACATCTAGTTCTGTAAATACCACATTAAATATTTCTGCAGGTGTTTTAGCAAATGATGTTTATAAACACTTTTATCCTGAAACCTCCGGAGAAAAATTAGTAAAGGTCGGTAGAATTTCAACCATCATATTAGGTTTAATTACAATTGTTGTTGCTTTGTTGGTACCTTTTATGGGAGGAATTGTTGAAGTTGTTATGAGTTTGGCTGCAATAACTGGTGGCGCAATGTTCTTACCTCCGTTAGTGGCTTTGTTTTCAAAATATCAGAACGGAAAAAGTGTGTTAATTGTTACTATTGTTTCTTTAATAATCAATTCTTTTTTCAAATTTATAATGCCATCATTATTTAATTATAGTTTAAGTAGAGCTATGGAAATGACCGCAGGTGTAGGAATCCCTATAGCTATACTACTCTTTTTTGAGCTATATGCAAGAATTAAAAAAACAGATGTTTCTCAATATAAAAAATATACAGCTTTGGTTGAAACAAAGGTTTCATTAGATGCAGAAGAATCTGAAGGTGGAAATAAAAAAGGTGGAAGGGTTATTGGAATTGGTGTAGCCTCAACTGGATTATTAGTTATAATAATTTCTTTTTTAGAAGAAAAACCAACATTATTGGTTACAGGCATGGGAGCTATAGTACTAGTTTTAGGTGCTTACATAATTTTTAAAAATAAAAATACGGTAAAGAATGTTAATTAAGGATTTTAATAACAAAGGTAGATCAAACAAAATGATACAACTACAAAGTGAGTTTGTTGTTGTTGGAGGTGGAACTGCAGGTGTTTGTGCAGCAATAACAGCTGCCAGAAAAGGAACAAAAACAGTTTTGATACAAGATAGACCTGTATTGGGCGGTAATGCTTCTTCAGAAGTTAGACTTTGGATTTTAGGAGCCACTTCTCATATGGGAAATAACAACCGTTGGTCCCGTGAAGGTGGTGTAATGGATGAAATTCTTATTGAAAATTTACACAGAAATAAGGAAGGTAATGCCGTTATTTTTGATACCGTTTTGTTAGAGAAAGTACTAAACGAAAAGAATATTACACTATTATTAAATACAAATGTTTACGATATTTTAAAAGAAAACAATACAAAAATAGAATCTGTAAGAGCTTTCAATTCTCAAAATTCAACAGAATATATAATAAGCGCTCCCCTATTTTGTGATGCGTCGGGTGATGGAATAGTTGCTTTTAAAGCAGGAGCTTCATTTAGAATGGGAGCAGAATCTAAAGAAGAATTTGGCGAATTATTTGCTCCAGATAAATCATATGGCGAACTACTAGGACACTCAATGTATTTTTATAGCAAGAATACAGATAAGCCTGTAAAGTTTATAGCACCCGATTTTGCCTTAAAAGATATTAAGAAAATTCCTCGTTATAAAGCAATTGGAAAAGATGATAAAGGTTGTCGTTTTTGGTGGTTTGAATATGGTGGTGAAGGAGATACCATTCACGATACCGAAGAGATTAAATACGAATTGTGGAAAGTAATATACGGTGTTTGGGATTATATTAAAAATTCTGGTGAGTTTGAAGATGTAGATAATATGACCTTAGAATGGGTTGGAACCATTCCTGGAAAAAGAGAAAGTAGAAGATTCAACGGGTTGTATATGATGAAACAACAAGATGTTTTAGGACAAACAGTTTTTGATGATGCAATTGCTCACGGAGGTTGGGCTATTGATTTACATCCTGCAGAAGGTGTTTACAGTAAACTATCTGCTTGTACACAATGGCATTCTAAAGGAGTATATCAAATCCCTTATCGTTCGTTTGTAAGTAAAGATATTGACAACCTGTTTTTAGCAGGAAGAATTATAAGCGCAACACACGTAGCTTTTGGTTCTACAAGAGTAATGGCAACAACAGGATTGTGTGCGCAAGCTGTAGGAATGGCTGCAACTATTTGTATTAAAAACAATATAAACCCTGCAGAAATATTAGAGAATGGCTTGATAAAAACGTTGCAGAATGAATTGAATATTGTGGGACAAAGTATTCCAAATATCCCAATTCAAGTAGATAGTAATTTAGTAAATGAAGCTACGGTTACAAGTTCTTCTAATTTGAGTTTAAATAAAATTCCTTTTGATGGAGGCTGGACAAACCTAGCTACTTCTGCTGCTCAATTACTACCTTTTAAAGGGAATGAAAATTACACTTTTAAAGTATTCGTAAAAGCAGATGAAGACACTCAAATTGAAGTACAATTAAGAACTTCAAAAAAATCTAAAAACTATACACCAGAGGTTATTTTAGAAAATCAAATCATCAACCTTAAAAAAGGAGAACAAGAAATTGAGTTTAAATTTTCTAGTTCTGTCACTGAAAATCAATATGCTTTTGTAACATTTATGTCTAATGAAAAAGCGTATTTAAAAAATAGTAACCAACGTTATTCTGGTGTTTTATCTGTATTTAATGGAGTTAATAAAGCCGTTTCTAATAACGGAAAACAAACACCTCCTAGTGGCATTGGTGTTGATACTTTTGAGTTCTGGATTCCACAAAGAAGACCAGAAGGTTATAACATAGCAATGGAAATTTCTCCTTCAATTGAAGCTTTTAGAAGCACAAATATCGGAAACGGATATGTACGCCCTTGGGGTAGTGTGAATGCTTGGAGCGCAAGTTTAGAAGATAAAAAACCAAGTTTAAAAATTGAATGGAAAACAGAAAAAGAACTATCAGAAATTAAGTTGTTTTTAGATTCTGATTATGACCATCCTTTAGAATCTACTTTAATGGGACATCCAGAAGAAGTTGTTCCTTTTTGTCTTAGAAATTATACTATTACAGATTTAAACGGAACTGTTTTAGTTACAAAAGAAGGGAATTACCAAACTATTAATACTTGGAGGTTTGATTCAAAAATAAAAACAAAAGGAATAATTATAAACGTAGAGCATCCATCAGAAAATGTACCTGCATCTATTTTTGAAGTTATCTGTAGTTAATTATTGAAATTATGAAACATCTTTATTATGTAATTTTTCTAGTTAGTATTTTAATTGGTTGTACCGATAAAAAGAGTAATGGAGATACTAATACACAGATTTCTTTAAATGGAGATTGGCGTTTTTTAGCATCCAACAGTGTTTCTGATGATGAAGTTTTAAATGCCGATTATAATTCTTGGGATACACTAGAAGTTCCTGGAAATTGGGACACAGAAAATAAATACACGCACTACGTTGGTAAAGGTTTTTATCAAAAAAGAATAGAAGTCCCAACAAGTTGGATAGGTAAACAAGTCCGTATAAAATTTGACGCTGTTTATGAAACTTCTAAAGTTTGGTTCAATGGAAAATTATTAGGTTCTCATAAAGGTGGATATACTCCTTTTGAATTCAATATTACCAACCAAGTAAATTATGGAGCAAAAAACACCATAGTTGTTATGGCAGACAATACTTTTAAACGTGGCGCTTGGTGGGCTTGGGGAGGAATTAGCAGAAATGTTTCACTATTTACAAATGATAATGTTCGGGTAGTATGGCAACATATTTCGGCAATCCCAAATTTTGAAAAAGGGATTGTAGATTTTAAAATTGAATACAAAATTGAAAACAATGGCGATACTGAATCTGAAATAAATTTAGTTTCAACTATTGAAAATAAAGCTGGTGAAAATTGGTTGACTAAAAATCATTCAATAAAAATTGCTGGTAAGAATATTTCAAAAACAGAAATCACTTTTACAGAACCATTAAAAAATGTTGATTTATGGCATTTTGATAGACCAAACTTATACAATATAACTACTGAAGTTTCAACAAATAATCAGTTGATAGATGTGGTTTCAGATAAATTTGGAATTCGAAAACTAGAAGTTAAAGGAGAACAACTGGTATTAAATAATGAACCAATTAGAATAAATGGTTTTAACCGAGTTCATGATCATAGATTGTATGGAAATACTGAACCAGAGGAATTGATAAAGAATGACCTTCTAGATATGAAATCTCTTGGGGGAAATTTCTCTAGAATTATGCATGCTCCAGCATCTAAAAATTTACTGAAATTTTGCGATAGTATTGGGTACATGATTGTAGAAGAAATTCCGGTTTGGGGAAGAGCTGCGCCAAATGCAATTCCAAACAATCCAATAACCAAACAATGGTTAACAGAAATGATTGAAAGAGATTACAATCATGCAAGTGTTGTTGGTTGGAGTGTTGGTAATGAAATTGGAAATTTAGATTGCGAATGGGAAGACATGACCATGACTCCAGAACAGTTTAAGTATGTAAATTCTATGTTCGACCATGTTATTAGCTTAGATAAAACACGGTTAAAAACGTATGCAAGTTTTACGGCTTACTTACCAAAATCTGATGTAACAAATGAGCCTGTTAAAAAAGCAGATTTCATTTCAATAAATACGTATGGAGGTCATTTAAAAAAGGTGGTTGAAACTCATAAAAAGTTTCCGGGCAAACCTATTTTCTTTTCAGAAATAGGAAAAGGTCAAATTGGGTCAGAATCTAATGCTTTATTAGACGAGAAATTGTTGGATGAAATGAAACAGTTTAATGAATTGCCTTATGTAATTGGAACTGCTTTATGGACGTATAACGATTATAGAAGCAATTATAAAAACACACCAGCTTCAGAAAACAGAGCTTGGGGTGTTGTAGATGTTTGGAGAAATCCAAAGGCAGCTTACAATCAAATTAGAGATTTATATGCTCCTGTTGCTAAAATGCAAAGTGAATTAACAAATTTAAAAGCTACCATTGTAATTACTCCTCGTAATAAAATAGAGATTCCTTCTTTTGTTTTAAAAGACTATCAGTTGAAGTGCGATTTTATCAATGAAAATGGTAAAGTTATAGATTCAGAGAAAATTACGATCCCAAATATTACACCAGGAGATGCGGATTTAACCTTTAGTTTCAAGAATAAAAAAGGTGCGGTTCGTGTAAAAGCAAGTTTAATTTCTCCAATGAATATTGAAGTAAAAACTACAGAATTTCCAATTAAAAAGACGCATAATCTAGTTGATGAATCTAAAAAAGCAAAAATTATTTTTCTAAAAAAGTATCGAAAAAATGTAACGGTAGGTTATAAAGTTACCGATGCAGATTCTTTATTTACGTTTAAATATGGCGTTAATTCTAAAGCATTATCACAAGAAATATCCACAGAACTAAAAGGGAGTTTTAATATTCCTTGGAACTCTAAAGAGCCCTTTTTTATTCAAATAAAATCGAATAATTCAGAATGGTCAGATAGTAAGAAATTAAAATAAACAACATCTATTACTTCAATATAAAGATTAAGTAGCATGAGAAAATTTAAATTATTCGGAGGAATAAAAATCAGTGTTTTTTTAATAGCCTTGTTAGTTGTTGGTTGTAAAATACAAACAAAATCAAGTGCTTTTCCAGATACAAATAAAATGATTTTAAGTGGAGATTGGAAATTCAATACCATTTATGGTATGGGTTCAAATCCATTAAATATCCAAGAGCAACCAAATGATATTGTTATTGATAATAACGACAAAACTAAGGTTGAAATAAAAGGTAGTTGGAAAACAAAAAAGGTTGGTGGAAGAGGATCTGTTTTTTATGGTGAAGATTATTTAGTCCGTAATTTTAAAAAAGAAGAAGCAGCAAATAATTATGTCCGTTTTAAACCTACAATTAAGAAAACTGGGTATTATGAAGCTTTAATTAAATATCCTTTTGCATCACATTTAACAGCACAAGTAAATATAAATCACTCCGAAGGAAAAACATCTGAATACGTAAGTCAAAGAACAGATTGTGGCCAATGGATTAGTTTGGGCATCTTTACGTTTAAGGCTTCAGAAAATAATTATATAGAACTTACCGCAATCACAGACGGAGAAGTTGCTGCAGATGCAGTGTTATTTAGACCAATATCAGCAGAAAAATATAAAGAAGCAAAAGAACAACCCAATCAAGTCTATTTACCTGACTACAATGATTCTGATTGGCATCATCTAAAAGTTCCTGGGCATTGGGGAATGATCAATTCATATTCAAATTATAATGGTTTAGGCTGGTACAGAAAAGAGTTTCAATTGCCAAGTAGTTGGAATGCTAATTCAAACGAGAAAATTAGATTACAATTCGATGGCGTTTATCACGTAGCAAAAGTATATGTAAATGGTCAGTTTATTGGTAAGCACAGAGGTGGTTTTACGCCTTTTGAATTTGACGTAGCAGCTCATTTAAATTTTAATGGAAAAAATACAATTGCAGTTGAAGTAGACAATAGAAATAAAGTTGGTGCCACTTGGAATTGGGGAGGAATTATTAGAGATGTTTATTTAATAAAAAATAACAATGTAAGAATTAACAACCAATACATCCATGCAACACCAAATTTAGAAAAAGGAACTGCAAACCTTAAATTAAAGGTTAGGTTAGAAAACAATTCATCCGAAGTTAAAAACATTGCAATTCATTCTGTAATCTCAAAAAACGGAAAAATACTAACATTAAATAAAACTATTGAAGTTGCTGCTCATAAAACTGTTGATGCAATTTTAGAAGGTAATTTAGAAGCAAAGAATGTAAAATTATGGCATTTTGATTATCCAGAATTGTATCGTTTAGAAACGACAATTTTAGAAGGAAAATCGGTAATTGATAACAAGGAAAATAACTTCGGAATTAGAAAAGTTGAAGTAACAGATTCTAAATTATTATTAAATGGTGAACCTGTACGTTTAGGTGGATTTAATCGTGTAAGCGAGCATCGTTATTGGGGATCTTCTGAGCCTTTAGAGGTTTTAGAAAAGGATGTTGATTTAATGAAAGAAGCAGGTGCTAATTTTATGCGCATTATGCACGGAACTCAAAATGAAAAATTAATTGAGTTATGTGATAAAAAAGGAATTTTAATTTTTGAAGAAGTGAATGTTCGTGATTTAACAAATCCAGAATTTACGGCACCTCATTACCCATTAGTAAAAGACTGGATAAAAGGAATGGTAGAGCGAGATTGGAATCACCCCAGCATTATTGGTTGGAGTGTTGGTAATGAACTTTCTAATCATTACGAATATGCAAAAACAACAATGGATTATGTACGAGAAATGGATCCAAATAGATTGGTTACTTGTGTTAGTAATAGTGGTCAGAAAAGTTTCTCTAATCGTAAAACAGACCCAAATACAGAGGTTGATATTATTATGCACAACATGTATCGCTGGCAAGGAGAACCACAAGTTATTATTGATAAATTAAGAAGTGAGTGGCCAGATAAACCCATCTTTATTTCAGAATATGGTTTTGACCCATACCCAACAACTTCGTTGGATGGTGATCAACAAATTTTTTCTGATTGGAATGAACATTGGAGAGGCAAAAATGAATTTGTTATTGGAGGTTCATTGTGGACATTTAATGATTATAGAAGTGGTTATGCTGCAACTTCTCAAGAAGAAAATAGAGTTTGGGGATTGATAAATGTTTGGAGACAAAAACGTAGAATGTTTCATAGAGTTGCCAAAGAATTTAGTCCTATAAAAAATATTGACGTTAAAAACCTACACATAGCAAACAATAAAGCAAAAGTTGAAATTCCCATTCGAGGATTAAACGACTACCCTAGTTATAGTTTAACTGATTATAAATTAAAATGGAATTTTAGAGCTACAGACGGAACTATTGTTGAAGAAAAATCTCAAGATTTACCAAACATACATCCCGCAGACAAAGTTTGGCAAGGAGAAATTACTTGGGGGAAATTGCCTGATGAATTATTAGATTTACGCATACAGTTGGTAAGCCCAACAGGTTATGTTAGATATGAAAAAGTAATTCCATTTTCAACGCCAAAATCCCCTGTTATTACAGGGATAGATTTAGGTGATAAATCGGTAAGAGTTTTATTTGAAAAAGTACCTGGTGCAACGGAATATGTAGTTTATTATACAAATGATAATAACAAAACAGTTGCTTCTTTTAAAACAATTACAAATGCCATTGAAATAGAGCGCTTATCTAACGATAAAGAATACACTTTTAGTGTTGTTGCTATAAATGGCAAAGGAGAAAGTAAAACTCCAAATGCAATTAAAGGAACCCCTAATGGAAAACCTTTAGCTCCTAAAATTTGGGATGCATTTATTACTGATAATAAAGCTGTAATTGGTTACACCAGTGAATTTGATGATACTTTTTACACCGTAAAGTATGGCACTACCAAAGAAAATTTAAACAAAGAATTTAAATCGAATGTTAGAGGAATGATGACTATTGATTTAGAAAGCACTTCTCCTATTTATTTTAAAATTCAACGAGAAAACAACGGTCAAAAAAGTAATTGGTCTACCATCTCTAAAGCAAATTAAGATGAACTTAAAAACTACACTAGTTGCCTTATTTTTAGTCTTCAATTTTTTAAAATTAGAAGCGCAACAGAATCAGAAAAAAATCAACCTAGACGAGTGGAAATTGGCCTGGAATGATGAATTTGATTACAAAAATAAAAAATTAGACAAAAATTGGGTGTCACAAAATGGTCCAAATGGGCATATTTTGTGCAGTAGATGGAGAGAAAATGCAGTTGTAAGAGATGGCGTTTTACATTTAGAAAATAGAAAGGAAAAAAGAGGCGGTCAAGAATGGACTTCGGGTAGTATTTGGACTCGTAAGAAATTTAAATACGGTTATTTTGAAGCTAGGTACAGATATGCAGCAGCAGAAGCTACCAATAATTCTTTTTGGTTGATGACTCAAGGACCCGAACCGAAAGAAGGAAAAAGGTTTGAAATTGATATTAATGAAGGACATTTTCCAAACGAAGTAAGTACAAATATTCATCAATGGACAGATTTTACAATTGATAAAAACGGTAAAAAGAAACACCAAACAAATCATAAAGGTTTTACTTATGGAGCAAAACCAGATTACACTATTCAACTGGAAACAGCTATTGAAACAAAAAAAATAAGATTTATTTCGAACAATCAGTCAAAATTTAACCTTGGAGAGTTTAGAGTTTATGGTGTAAATAAAGATGGTAATTACCCAAGTGCATTATCTACAACAGCAGACACCGACATTCCTGGCTTAGTGAATTATGCAAAAAGTAAGGATGTAACTATAACAACAAGTGGTTCATTTAAAGAAAAAGACAGCTCACATTCTTTAACTGACGGAAATCCTTTCTCTTCTTGGACAACACAAAATTCTGGTCAAAAATGGGTTGAATTTACATGGAAAGAAAACATTACCGTAGGAGCCACACAGTTTGTTAATGGCTGGAAAGATAGCAAAGGAAATTGGTATGGTTTAATTTCAGATTATAAAGTTCAATATTTAAAAAACGGCGAATGGAAAGATATATCCGTTTTAGACGTTACCAAAAATTACAATTTTGCAGATGAATATCACACTTATGGTTTAGAGTGGAATGAACAAGAATTGATTTTTTATTTTGATGGAAAAGAGATTAGAAGAGAGAAAAATACATTTTGTTATAGCGAAACACCTATTTGGCTGAGTCTTGCAATTATTAAATGGTCTGGTACAGTAACCGATGCTATTGATGGTACTTCGATGAAAGTAGATTATGTAAGATATTATAACAAAAAATAATAAGATTTTTTAAAAAAAATAATCAAATAGCATAAAATGAGACATCTAGTATTAGTTTTAATTACAGTTACTCTTTTAAGTTCTTGTAAAGAACAACCAAAAAAAACTTTAGAAGAAAAAAAACAAGATTATAAAATTGAATTAGGAGAAGTTAAACTTCAGTCTAAATTTGAAAGTGATACAATGAGTATTTGGGGAGGATCCATTACAAAAGATAATGATGGTTTGTATCATATGTTTTATTCTCGATGGAAAAAAGATTTAGGTTGGGTTTGGGATTCGCATTCTGAAATTGCACATGCAACGTCAATATCACCTTTTGGACCTTTTAAACATAAAGATGTGACTTTGGAGATTAGAGATTCAAAACTTTGGGATGGTTTGTGTACGCATAACCCAACAGTACATAAGTTTGGCGACAAATACTACCTATATTATATGGGGAATACTGGAGATGGAAAGATTTACAGCAAACCAGGAAAAATAAAATTGAATCCGATACATAGAAATAATCAGCGAATTGGAGTAGCTGTTGCAGATTCGCCAAATGGACCTTGGAAACGCTTTGATAAACCCTTAGTTGATGTTAGTAAGGATAGTACAGCTATTGATGCCTTAATGGTGAGCAATCCATCCATTACTAAAAGACCAGATGGTGGTTTTTTAATGGTATATAAGGCAGTTGGTAAAAAGAAAAAAGGAATTTGGGGAGGACCAGTGGTGCATTGTGTCGCAACTTCTGACAGTCCAACAGGACCGTTTGTTAAATATGGAAAACCAGTATTTTTAGCAGAAGGACATGATTTTCCTGCGGAAGATCCTTTTATTTGGTACGAAGCTGGAAAATACAGAGCTATTTTAAAAGATATGCACGGAGCGTTTACAGATGCTGGTCAGGCATTGGTTCTATTTGAATCTATAGATGGATTTGATTGGAAACTATCGAAAAATGCATTGGTTTCAAAATTAGAAATTAAATGGGATAATGGAACAGTGCAGAAAACAGCTCATTTAGAACGACCTCAAGTTTATATAGAAAATGGAATTCCAAAAGTTCTTGTATGTGCTTCTGATGTAAAAGATAGTAAAGGTGTACTTCAATCCTTTAATGTTCAAATTCCAATTCAAACTATAAAAAATTAATAATGAAGAATCTAAAAAGTAGTATTATATCTGTTTTTTCCTTTTTCGTAACCTTTATAGGTTTAGCACAATCAGATTTTGATTTTAAAAAATTACTTCCTGAAAAATTTGACAAGGCAAACATTATTTCTGAAAAAGATTACAATGTTTGGGGAACAAATATTTTAAAAGGGAAAGACGGAAAGTACCACGCAATTTATTCTCGTTGGTTAAAAAGTAGAGGACATCTTGGTTGGGTTACGCATTCTGAAATTGCACACGCAGTTTCTGATAATTTAGAAGGTCCCTATAAATTTAAAAATTTAGTGTTACCTCCTCGTGGAAATAAATATTGGGATGGAGATTGTACGCATAATCCACACGTAATTGAACACAACGGTAAATTCTATTTATACCATATGGGAAATAAAGGAAGTGGTTTTTGGAATAAAACTTCAGACACAATTATGCCAAAATATACTGATAAAGAATGGTGGATAAATAGAAATAATCAAAGAGTTGGTTTAGCTGTTGCTGATGATTTAAATGGAGAATGGAAGCGATTTGATAAACCATTAATTGATGTTACAGGAAATAGAATGATGACATCAACACCAACTATTTCAAAACGTACAGACGGTAAGTTTTTGTTGGCGTATAAATATGTGGAGCCAAACGAAAAATTTAAAAACGGAAAAGTAGTGCACGTTACCTCTCTTTCTAAATCTCCAATGGGACCTTTTGTAGACACAGGAGTTCCTTTTATTACGCATCCAACGGCAAGTTTTGCAATAGATGATCATTTAGAATGGGTTTACAATGGAAATTATTATTGTATTGCAAAAGATTCACGAGGTGCTTGGAGCGATTATCCTGATGGTTCTACCATGTTATTTGAGTCTGACGATATGGGGTTAGATTGGAAACCTGCAAAAAACTTTTTAGTGTTAAAAGCAGGAGAAATTAAATGGACAGATGGTACCGTTACAAAAACAGAAAGAACTGCAGATATGCCTAAGTTTTATATGGAAAATGGTGTGCCAAAAGCATTAATTATTGCAATTTTACCGAAGGATAGTGAAATTTCTTATTCGTTAGTAATTCCTTTAATTGAGAAAAATTAAAAAAAAGAATGAAAACAAGAATGTTGAAATATAGTTTGTTAGTCGCTTTTTACGCTTCCAGTTTTTTAGGAATGAGTCAAAGTAATTCTCAAAAAAATATAATTCTTATTATTACTGATGATCACGCGTACCAAGCAATTAGTGCCTATAATGATCGATTGGCTAACATTGCTCCGACCCCAAATATTGACAAATTAGCTAATAATGGTGTTCGTTTTGATAGAAGCTATGTGGGTAATTCTATTTGTGCACCATCAAGAGCCACAATACTTACTGGAAAACACAGCCATTTAAATGGCATCAAAACATTAAAAGAAAAATTTGATGGGAGTCAGCCAACTATTGCTAATATTCTTCAAAAAAATGGATATGAAACTTCCTTTTTTGGCAAATGGCATTTAAAAAACAATCCTGTTGGTTTTACTAATTGGGATGTTTTAATTGGTCAAGGAGATTATTACAATTCAGATTTTAAAACAACAGAAGGAAATACTAGAAGTAAAGGCTATGTAACCGATGTAATTACCGATAAGGCTATTAATTGGTTAGATGCAACGAGAGAAAAAGAGAAACCTTTTTTAATGATTGTTGGCCATAAAGCTCCGCATGCTAATTGGTTGCCTCCTGTAAAGTATTTAACAACATTTGATGATATTGACATACCTGAACCAAACAATTTATTTGACAATCATTCAGAAAATGGATTAGGAGTTAAAGAAACAGATATGACTATTGAAGAAATGCCAATGGGATGGTATTGCCAACTATGGTCTAAAAAACAAGAAAAACCAAATAGATATGAAGATTTTGGAGGTGCTTTATGGAAACGAGCATATGGAAGATTAAGTATTGATGAAAAAGCAAGTTTTGATAACGTTTTTAATCCGAAGAATGAGGCCTTTTTGAAAACCAATTTAAAAGAAGAAGATTTAATTAGATGGAAATATCAACGAATTATGAAAAACTATTTAGGTTGTGTAAAATCTGTAGATGATAATGTTGGTAGATTAATGGATTATGTAAAAACTGCAGGATTAGAAGATAACACCTTGGTTATTTATGTTTCCGATCAAGGATTATTTTTAGGTGAACACGGTTGGTATGATAAACGTATGATGTACGAAGAAGCTTTTAGAACACCGTTAATTGCATATTGTCCTTCTCTAGTTACTAGAGGAAAAGTGAGCGAAGAACTGGTTCAGAATATAGATTACCCTCCAACAATTTTAGATTTTGCAAACGTTAAAATTCCTTCGGAAATGCAAGGCAAAAGTTTGTTACCTATTTTGAAAAACAAAAAAGTTAAGAACTGGAGAGAAAGCTTGTATTATCATTATTACGATTACCCTGGCGGTCATGATATACAAAAACATGAAGGTATTGTTACAAAAAGATATAAACTAATTTACTTTTATGAAATTAACAAATGGGAGTTTTACGATTTAAAAAAGGATCCTTCAGAAATGAAAAATCAATTTAAAAACGCAAGTTATAAAAAAGAAGTTGCTCGTTTAAAAAACGAATTGATAAAACTTCGTAAAGAGTATAAAGTACCTACTAATAATATATAACAATAAAGAACATGAAATATTTAGCATCACTAATAATAGCAGTATTTGTATTGGTTTCTTGTGCAGAAAAACCAAAAAAAGATACACCTAAACCTAAACAAGATATTGATTTAAAAATTGAATTCGGTAAAGTATCACCAACATCCGTTTTTTCTGAAGAAGGAAAAAGTGTTTGGGGAGGTTCTGTTGTAAAAGGAGAAGATGGTTTATACCACATGTTGTATTCTCGTTGGCCAAAAGCATTGGGATGGGTATGGGTAACACATTCAGAAATTGCTCATGCAGTTTCTGATTCTCCATTTGGTCCTTTTAAATTTCAAGATATAGCATTACCCGCAAGAGGTAAAGAATTTTGGGATGGTATGGATACTCACAATCCTACAGTAATAAAATCGAAAGGTAAATACTATTTATACTACATGGGTAATACTGGCGATGGTGAAGTAGTTGGTATTCCTGGTAAGCATAAATTAAACTGGCAACATAGAAATAACCAAAGAATTGGTGTGGCTGTAGCAGACAGTCCTAACGGACCTTGGACACGTTTTGACAACCCCGTGTTAGATGTTTCTAAAAATGATGACGCTCCTGATGCTTTAATGACATCTAACCCTTCTATTTGTGAAATGCAAGATGGTAAGTATTTAATGGTTTACAAAGGTGTTGGTAAAAAATTTCCGTTGCCATCTGGTGGTCCAGTAATTCATATGGTAGCAATTTCTGATAGCCCAACAGGACCTTTTGTGAAACAAGAAAAATTAGCTTTTGAAGTTGCTGGTGAACGTTTCCCTGCAGAGGACCCATATATCTGGTTTCAAGATGGAAAATATAGAGCTATTGTAAAAAGAATAAAAATAGTTGGAAAAGGACGTACTTTTTCACTTGTTCAATATGAGTCTGAGGATGGATTAGATTGGGTAGCTTCTAAACATCATGATATTTCTGAAAGAATTGTAACCTGGGCAAATGGAAGAGTACAACAATTTACACATTTAGAACGTCCGCAAGTTGTGGTAGAAAACGGAGAAGCAATTGCATTATTATGTGCTGCAGATACGTTAGATTCTAATAAGGTTAGACATTCTTTTAATATTCAAATTCCTTTAAAAATAACAAAGGAAATAAGCAAAAAATAAAATTATGAAATTACATTTTAAACTATCGTTTATTGTTCTATTTATAACTAATTCAGTTTTTTGTCAAGAAGTAGATTTTTCTTTTCAGAATAAAGATTTACCACTAGAAGTAAGATGCCGTATTTTGATTTCTCAAATGACTTTAGATGAAAAAATAAGTCAGATGGTACATGCTTCTGCAGCCATACCAAGGTTAAAAGTACCTGATTATAATTGGTGGAGTGAAGCTTTACATGGAGTTGCACGTAATGGAAAAGCAACTATTTTTCCCCAAGGAATTGGATTGGGAGCTACTTTTGATCCTGAATTAATTCAAGAAGTTGCCTCTGCTATTTCAGATGAAGCAAGAGCAAAATATTCAATTTCTCAGGCAATGGGAAATCATAGTAAATTTGCAGGATTGACATTTTGGTCTCCAACAGTAAATCTGTATCGTGATCCACGTTATGGACGTGGTCAAGAATCGTATAGTGAAGATCCTTTTTTAATGTCTAAAATTGGAGTTGCTTTTGTAAAAGGTTTACAAGGAGATGATCCAAATTATTTAAAAACAGCTGCGTGTGCAAAACATTTTGTAATGCATTCTGGTCCAGAACATGGTAAATTAGAGTTTAATGTAGAGGTTTCTAAACAAGATTTAAACGAAACATATTTCCCTGCTTTTAAAGCCTTAGTTACTGATGCAAAGGTAGAAGGAGTTATGACTGCCTATAATATGGTTTTTGGGAAACCTTCTTGTACTAGCGAATTTTTAGTAAAAGAAACCTTAAGAGAAAATTGGAATTTTGATGGATATGTAACATCCGATTGTGGTGCGATTTCAGGTGCTGCAGGAAAACAAGGATATGCTAAAACAACTTTAGATGCTTCTGCATTGGCATTAACTGCGGGTGTAAATCTAAATTGTGGAGGAACTTACAAGAACTTAAAAAAAGCTCTAGAAAAAGGATTAATCACAGAGAAATTAATCAATGAAAGAGTCATGCAATTATTTAAAACTCGTTTTCGTTTAGGTATGTTTGATCAGCAAGAAGATGTACTGTATTCAAAGATTGGACCTGAGGTAATTCATTCAGAAAAACATATTGCATTATCTCGTTTAGCAGCACAAAAATCAATTGTTTTATTAAAAAACAAAAACAATGTGTTACCACTTTCTCCTGAGGTAAAGATTCCTTATTTAACAGGTCCTTTTGCAAACTCTAACGATATGTTAATGGGAAGTTATTATGGAGTTAGTACTGGCTTGGTTACTATTTTAGAAGGGATTACAGACGCTGTTTCTTTAGGAAGTTCATTAAATTATAGAAGTGGTGCATTGCCATTTCAGATAAACCCAAACCCTAAAAACTGGGCGCCAAATGTAGCAGCAGAATCAGACGTTACCATTTGTGTTGTTGGTACAACTGCAGATTTAGAAGGTGAAGGTGTAGATGCTATTGCTTCTGCTCACGGAGGTGACAAACCAAACTTAAAATTACCCGAAAACCAGATTAAATACATTCATCAATTAATCGAAAAGAAAAAAGACAAACCATTAATATTAGTAATTGCTAGTGGAGGCCCTGTTTCTTTAGAAGGTATTGAAGAGCATTGTGATGCTATTATCCAAATTTGGTATCCTGGAGAACAAGGTGGAAATGCCGTTGCAGATGTACTGTTTGGTAAAGTTTCTCCTTCAGGTAAATTACCAATTACATTTCCTAAAAATGTAGATCAGTTACCTGCATATGATTCTTATTCTATGAAAGGAAGAACTTATAAATACATGACCAAAGAGCCTATGTTTCCTTTTGGTTATGGATTAACTTATTCTAAAACAACCTTCAGTAATTTAAAACTGAGTTCTACAAAACTTAAGAAAAAAGAAACTTTAAATATTTCTGTTGATGTTGCTAATATTGGTGATTTTGATATTGAAGAAGTTGTTCAATTATATGTTTGTCCAGAAAATGTTTCGGGAGGAATACCTATAAAAAGTATCAAAGGCTTCAGTAGAGCATCCTTAAAAAAAGGAGAAAAAAAATCAGTTTCATTTTCAATTAATCCAGAAGATTTAAAAGTGGTTAATGAAGAAGGAGAAAGAGTTTGGAGAAAAGGGAATTATAAAATAGTAGTTGGTAATGCTTCTCCAGGAGATTTAAGTGTAAGATTAGGTGCCTCAGTGCCACAAGAAGCAATTATCCAATTAAAATAAAAAACATGATTTATACATCAGTTCTAAAAAAATTGGGCATTGTTACAGCACTAATAGTAGTCTATTCTTCTAAAGCACAAGAACTTCCTAAAGAATTAAAAGAAATATACAAAACTCAAAAAAACTCAAAATTTTCTGATGAGTTTAATGGAAATAGAAAAAATGCTTCTTTTAATACAAAAAAATGGCATTTTAGAAAATCTACAAAAGCAGGTTTAGGACAAGGAGAAAAATACGTACAAGAAAAAGACGGAATCTTAACTTGTTATGGTATTAAAGCAGAACGTAAAGCGGGTGCAATTGTTTCAAATGATTATTTTCAATATGGCTTTTATGCCTTTAAATGGAAAACAACAGGTATTCCTCATAATAAACGAAATGTTTGGCATCCTTCTATTTGGGGATCTTTAGATGATACTAGAACAAATTGGGTACCTGGAACAAGAGGGAAAGGTGATAGTTGGATGGAAATTGATATTATGGAATTTTCTACTGGTGGCGGAGAACACACAGATTGGTCATCTGATGCTCCTGCATATATTTGGACCGAGTCTTTACAAAAAAAAGTTAAAGTTAATAAAGGAGAAGGTCCTGGTTTTGGTTGGAAAAAAGCCATTATGATTGATGGAAAAAAAGACAAATACAAAGGTGAAGTTATTGGAAAATACGGTCATGACCAATGGCAAATTCTTGGTATGGAATATCACCCAGAATATTTACAAATGTGGAAAAAAGATGAAGCGCAATGGGTTAAAATTGGTAACAGAGTCAACTTTACTAGCGATGATACCAAACCAACTTTAAGAACAGTACCTAAAAAAGCGGTTAAACCTCTTTACTGGTATATTGGAAGCCTTTATTTTACGTACGGAAAAACAGCAGTTAGAGAAGAACAAATAAGAAATTCTACTTTTCAGGTAGATTGGTTTCATTTTTATTCATTAAAAAATGATACGTATTAAATATTAAAATAATAGAAGAAACATACAAGTTATAATTCCTTATAAAACTATCAACAGATGAAAATTAAATTAATTATATTAGTAGCTATTGGACTCATCTTTTCTTGTTCACCAAAAGAACAGAACACAAACCAAATAACAGTCTCTAAAAGTTCTGAAAAATTTCCATTCAAAATGCCAACAGAGAAACCTAATATTCCTCTAAGTGCAGCTTCAGAAAGAATGTTTAACTACCCTACTCCAAGAGTTCAGGATAACGAGCTTTTTTCTCAATTTAAATATACTCGTTTAAAAGGGTTTGATTACAATAATGGTGATGGTACTATTTCTCGTAGAGATCCATCAAGACCTATTTTTGTAGATGGTAAATACTATGTTTGGTACACAAAAAGACATACTAAAGTTCCTCCAATTGGTTGGAATAAAGCAAGCGAAGCTACAGATGAGATTCCATCTACAGATTGGGATTTATGTGATATTTGGTATGCAACAAGTAAAGATGGTATTACATGGGAAGAAAAAGGAGCAGCAGTTTCTAGACCACAAAAACCAAAATCTGGATGGCGTTCTGTAGCAACTCCTGATATATTAGTTTGGAAAGGAAAATACTATTTATATTATCAAGCATTTGATGAACCGAGTGGATTAAAAGGAGATTTATGTCCGGTTTCTGTTTCTTATGCAGACTCGCCAAATGGTCCTTGGACACATGGAGGTGATAAAGTTATCCCTTTTGGAAAAGAAGGTGAATGGGATAGAAATGCAACACACGATCCTCATCCAATAGTTTACAAAGGTAAAATTTATTTGTATTACAAAGCCGCTTATAATAAATGGCCAGACAATAGAAGTAACTACGCCGTTGGTCATGGTTTAGCAATTGCAGAAGATCCTTTAGGTCCGTTTACAAAACATCCGTTAAACCCAGTAATGCAATCGGGACACGAAACTTCATATTGGCCTTATAAAGGTGGGGTAGCTACTTTAGCTATTAAAGATGGAAACGAAAGAGAAACCATACAATATTCTGAAGATGGTGTTAATTTTATAATTGCCTCTGTAGTTTCATTAACTCCAACTGCCTCTGCCCCATTTGTACCTGACGCTTTTACAGATACTAAAGACGGAAGAGGTTTTACTTGGGGATTATCTCATTTTATAAATGCAGGGACACCAAAAAAAGGATATTCTATTATAGCCCGTTTTGATTGTGATTTGAGTTTAGATTATGATGAACCAGCATTTAAAAACACAGGAATTTGGCACAGACCAGAAGTATACTTTGCACAAGGAATGGGAAGCATTGGTAAAAATCCAGAAGGGAGATAATCAAAATAAAAAATAGAAAAATGAAATTAATAGTTAGGGCTTTATTAAAAACGACCATCGTAGTTTTTCTTATTATAAATACTATTAGTTTTGAAGCTCAAATAGCTAATAAGCCTAATATTCTTTGGATAAACTGTGATGATTTAGGTAGAGAATTAGGTGCTTACGGAAATGCAGATGTAAAAACTCCTAATATGGATTTATTAGCAAATCAGGGAGTAAAATACATAAATGCTTATGCCAATGCTCCTGTTTGTTCTGCCAGTAGATCCTCACAAATTACAGGAACTTATCCAAGCGCATATAATCTTTTAAATCATAGAACTATAGATAAGGAAAAACTGCCAAAAGGTATTTCTACAGTAATGGATATTTTTAGAAAGAACGGGTATTTTTGTACCAATGGTTGGGCACATGATATGAAGAAAAAAGGGAAAGAAGACTATAACTTTTTAGGTGCATCTTTTTTTGACGGTACCGATTGGAAACAACGTTCTAAAGATCAACCCTTTTTTGCGCAAGTTCAAATTCATGAACCTCATAGGAATTTTGTTACAGATAAAAAACACCCAATAAACCCAGCTACGGTTGCACTACCAGGTTCTTACCCAGATCATCCTATTATTAGAGCTGATTGGGCAAATTACTTAGAAAGTATACAAGTTGCAGATCAAAGAGTAGGAGTCATCCTAGAAAGATTAAAAAAAGAAGGTTTAGCAGACAATACAATTGTAATACTATTTGGAGATCATGGTAGACCTCATTTAAGAGATAAACAATGGTTATACGAAGGAGGTTTGGCAATTCCATTAATTATTAGGTATCCTAAAAACTTAAAAGCAGGTACTGTAAAAAAAGATTTAATAAGTTTAATTGATGTGACTGTAAGTTCTTTAAAATTAGCAGGCATAAACGTTCCTAATTATATGCACGGAAAAGATGTATTAAATGGAGAGAAAAGAGAATATATGTTTGGTTTTCGTCAACGATGTGGAGACGCTGTTGATGATATACGCTCTATTACCGATGGTCATTTTAAATTAATTTGGAATAGAAGACCAGATTTGCCTTATATGCAATTAACTTCTTATAAGAAATTGCAATATCCTGCATTTACGTTATATAAAGTATTAGATAAACAAGGCAGATTAGAAGCTCCTTATAACCAACTGATGGCTAAAACTCGTCCCCAATTTGAGTTGTATGACTTAAAAAAAGATCCTAATGAATTTAATAATTTATCCGCATCTAAAGATTATAATAAAATTCAGAAACAATTATTTGAAAAGCTAAATTCAAAATTGAAAGTTATTGAAAAGAATATGGTTCCAGAAACTGCCGAAGCTATAAAAAAAGCAAAACAAGGTTCACACTCCTATTTGGTAAAAGGTTTTGCTAAAAAAGGTTTAAAACCAGACGCTTCTGATGAAGATATTTTAAAAGCTTGGTCAAATATACTTTTGAATAAATAAAACTAAAAATCCTAAACTGATGATGAGAAAATTTAACTTAATTAAGATTGGTGCACGCATACTTATAAATAGTTTAAACATTTTTATTTTAATGTTTTTTATAAGTGCATCTGCTCAAAATAAAACTACCGCTTTTCCATATAATGTTACAAAGGAAACTAAAGATCTTAAGATGAGTGCTGCAATGAAACGTAGTTTTAATAACTATGATGGCATACATCCTGCAGAAAACGAGTTGTATTCTCAATTTAAATATACTCAATTAAAGGGTTTTGATTATCATGGGCACGACGGAACAATTT
Organism: Polaribacter staleyi; assembly: GCF_038024045.1. Taxonomy (NCBI): domain Bacteria; kingdom Pseudomonadati; phylum Bacteroidota; class Flavobacteriia; order Flavobacteriales; family Flavobacteriaceae; genus Polaribacter; species Polaribacter staleyi. Next base: position 1,950,618 of record NZ_CP150665.1, read on the forward strand.
CACGTAGAGATCCATCAAAAGTAATTTTTGAAAACGGAAAATATTACGTGTGGTACACTTATAGAAATACTATTGTGCCGCCAATAGGTTCTAAAAGAGCAAATGAAAGCACAGATAAAATCCCATCAACAGATTGGGATCTATCTGAAATATGGTATGCTACCAGCAAAGATGGAGTAACTTGGGAAGAACAAGGAGTTGCAGTTTCACGTCCGCCAAAACCAGAAGTTGGTTGGCGCTCGGTTTCTACCACAGATATCTTAAAGTGGGAAGGTAAATATTATTTGTACTATCAAGGTTTTATGGAAGCTAGTGGTAAAAGTGGAGATTATTGTCCGGTTGCCATGTCTTATTCTAATTCGCCTGATGGTCCTTGGACAGCTGTAAAGGGAGCAGTAATAGAAAATGGAAAAGAAGGAGAATGGGATCAATACGCTATTCACGATCCATACCCATTAGTACATGATGGAAAAGTCTATATTTATTACAAATCTGCATTTAATAGACCCGGAAATGTATGGGTAGCTGGTGGATTGGCAATTGCCGACAGCCCAATGGGACCGTTTAAAAAACACCCTTTAAACCCGGTTTTAAACTCTGGACATGAAGTTAGTTTATTTCCTTTTAAGGAAGGTGTTGCTGCTTTTGTAATTAAAGATGGTAATGAGCATAACACAATGCAGTATGCAAAAGATTGGGTGAATTTTGAAATAGCTAGCATAGGTGAATTGTATCCAATTGCTCCTGGACCTTACGTACCAGATGCATTTACGAACACAAAAAACGGAAGAGGAATCACCTGGGGATTGAGTCATTTTACAAATGCAGGAACAAAAAATAAAGGACATTCTATTTTAGCTCGTTTTGATTGTGATTTGAGTTTAGATTACGATGAACCCGTGTTTAAGAAAACAGGTATTTGGCACAAACCAGCAGTATATTTTTCACAAGGCATGGGTAATATTGGTAAGAAACCCAAAAGAAATAATCCAAAAAATTAAATTAACCAAGTCATCAATAAAAAATAGCTCCTATTATTTTTCTTATTTACAACACTACTTTTTCTTATAAGATGTGTTGTAAATAAGTACAAAATCTATATTCAATTATAAACTAGACGATAATTTTACAGAAGACTCCCTAACATTTAAGGTACCATTTAAAATAATCGTTTGAGGTATAAAAGCCTTAGGATCTTCTATTTGAGCTAATAACATTTTTGCCGCTTCAGTACCTATATCATGAGCTGGCTGCTTAACTGAAGTTAAAGGAGGATCTATATGAGAAGCCATCTTACTCTCTGTAAAACCAACAAATGCAATATCTTCTGGAATTTTAAACCCATGTTTTTTAAACACTTTCATTGCTCCAATTGCAGGAGGATCACAAGAAGCAAAAATAGCATCAGGAATTTTATTTGTTTCAATCATACTTTTTGCCACCTTCTCTCCATCAACAATATTAAACCCAGTTTTAACAAATTGTTCTTTCTTTAATTCTATTTTATATTTTTTATGGGCATCTTTAAATCCTCTAGAGCGCTCTAATGATAGGGTTAAAGTATTAATACCTTCTAAATGAACAATGTTTTTATAACCTTGTAAAATTAAATGTTCGGTAGCAAAAAAAGCCCATTTATAATCGTTAAACAAAATTTTAGAAGCATTCAACTTACTGCTAACACGATTAAAAAAGACAATAGGAAGTCCTTTACCTAAAAGCTTCTGATAATAATCGGTATTCTTTGTCTCGCAAGAAAGAGAAATTATTAAACCATCTACCATACTATCTTCTAACGATTTTACATTTTTCAATTCAGTTTCAAAAGACTCGTTAGATTGTGTAATAAGTACTTGATATCCCTTAGCAAATAACACTTCTTGAGCGCCCATTATTACTTCTGTAAAAAAGCTGTTAATAAATTCTGGAACTACAATTCCAATATTAAAAGATCTTTTTTGGGTCAATTTTTTGGCCATAGGATTCGGATGATATCCCATTTCATTAGCCGTTCTTAAAACCAGTTCTTTAGTTTCGGACCTTATATCATATTTATCATTAAATGCACGAGATATTGTAGAAATAGATAAATTCAATCTTTTTGCAACATCTTTTATAGTAACATAATCCATCTTTATTCTCTTAAAATTTTACAGTTTACCAAAGAAAAAACATTTCCGAAAACATTTAAATAATCTCAAAAACAATTAAATGCTATTATAATTAAATAAATCTCACAGTTTTACATCTAAATACAGCGATGATAAAAATAAAAAACACAACTAAAATCCTCGTGCTATTTATAAAAAAATTAAAATCTATTTTATAATATAACTTTTACTTATTACAGAAAAATCGGTGAAAATCATTTCTAATCCTAACATCATTTTGTCTTTAAAGCGTATTAGAATCTTTTAATTCCTTAGAAAAAACAATATACTTAATCACACGTTCTAACTCAACTAAAAGAATATTTAATTTAAACAAAAAACCATATGTAGTATTAAAAAACCTAAATTTAATGGTACAAGGTTATAGGTATAGTTTTTGTCAAGTTTATAATAATACTTATTTTAAGATAACATTTAAATTTGCTAAGAATCAAAACATACATCCGAAATATAATGGCAAATAAGTTGACTCCTTTAAAACTAGTATTCATTTTATTAATAGTTTGTACTACTATTAATGCTCAAGAACGAGAACAAGATTTTAATTTTGATTGGAAATTCTCTCTACAAAAAAACACTACAAAGCCTAAAAAAGTTCCGTTAAAAGATAAAAAATGGCGCAATGTTCGGTTACCTCATGACTGGAGTGTAGAAAAATCTTTCGATTCTATTTATGAAGGAGCAACAGGTTATTTACCCGGTGGTGTTGGTATTTATCAAAAACACTTTAAATCTAACATAGATAAAGCAAAAACCAATACGTATATTCTTTTTGATGGAGTGTATAATAACGCTACATTTTGGTTAAACGGAAAGTTACTTGGTAAAAATCCTTATGGATATTCTCCTGTATATTTTAATTTAACAGAACATTTAAATACGGGGTCTAAAGACAATGTTTTAACGGTTCATGTAGATCACTCTAGATATGCAGACAGCAGATGGTATACTGGAAGCGGAATTTATAGAAATGTAAAACTAATTACTTTAAATAAATTACACATTCCTATTTGGGGAACCTATTTAACAACACCTAAAATTAGTAAAGAAGAAGCAGAAATTAATCTTGAAGTTAAAGTAAATAATAATTTTAATGAGGGTAAATCATTTACGCTTTTAACCAAAATTTTAGATGGTAACGGAAATCAGGTTACCAAAATATCTCAAGAGGTAAACATATCATCAAATACTGAAAAAAAAATTACTCAAAAACTTAAAATAAGTAATCCAAAATTATGGGAACTAGACAATCCAAATAGGTATAAGGCTGTAACATCAATAGTTAATAATAGTACTGTTATAAACACTTACACTACTCCATTCGGAATTAGAAATTTAGAATTTAGTAGAGATTTTGGCTTTAAATTAAACGGAAAAATTACAGATGTTAAAGGTGTTTGTTTGCATCATGATGGTGGCTTAGTTGGAGCGGCAGTTCCAAAAGATGTTTGGAGAAGGCGTTTAAACAAACTTAAAGCTGCAGGTGTAAATGCTATTAGAACAGCTCATAATCCTTTTTCAAAAGAGTTTTTAGATTTATGTGATGAATTGGGACTTTTAGTACAAACTGAGTTTTTTGATGAATTTGATTACGCTAAGGACAAACGAACTAATTACCATGATCGTCATGACGATTATATTACCCGAGGGTATGTAGAACATTTTCAAGAATGGAATAAAAGTGATTTAACACGAATAATGCTTAGAGATAGAAATCACCCAAGTATTTTTCAATGGAGTATTGGTAATGAAATTGAATGGACGTATCTTCATTATAGATTTGTAACAGGTTTTTGGGAAAACCCTAACGAACCTCAAAATTCAGGAAAATATTGGGGAAGTGAACCAATATTCTCTCCAGAAGAAATGAAAACCCGTTATGACGCGAGTAAAAAAGGTGAATTCATTTTAGCGGAAACTGCAAAAAAACTAAGTGATTGGACCAAAGAATTAGACATTACAAGACCAATAACATCTAATTTTGTAATACCACAAGTAAGTATGGTTAGTGGTTATGCAGATGCTATCGATATTGCTGGTTTTAGTTATCGTAACAAAGATATTCCGTGGGCATTAAAGCATTTTCCAAATAAATTAATTACCATAAACGAGAATCCTGGTACTTGGGAAGATTGGAAACAAGTTCTAGAAAACCCTAGTGTATTTAGTATTTTTATGTGGACTGGTATTGATTATATGGGAGAGCGTGATGGAGATTGGCCTGCCAAAAGTGGTTGGGGAGATATGCTAGATTTGGCTGGTTTTAAATACCAAGGGTGGAATTATTTTAAAAGTATTTGGGTAAACAAACCTCATATTTCTATAGGTACACTGCCAATTGCAGATTCTGGTTTTAAAGCTAAGGGAATCTCAGGGCAACAATTACCAGAAAATTCTGGAGCATATAATTGGAGAGATTCTAACATGCATTGGAATTATAAAGAAGGAGAAACAGTGGTTGTAGAAGTTTGTTCTAATCATACCATTGTAGAGCTTCTATTAAACGGAAAATCATTAGGAAGAAGAAGTATGTCGGAAGCTCCAGATCGTCTGTTTAGATGGACTATTCCTTTTCAGGCAGGAACTTTAACTGCAAAAGCAGGTTTTGAAGGCCAAGAAGTAATTGCAGAATTAAAAACTAGCTCTACTCCAACCCATATACGTTTAACAACCGATAAAGTTAAATTGTTGGCAAATGGTTATCAAGTAGCACATATTGAAGCACAATTAGTAGACAAAAATGGTTTAGAAGTTAAAACCGAAAATGTTGAACTTTCATTTAACGTTGATGGAAATGCTAAAATACTAGGTGTAGATAATGGTGCAAAAACCAATATTCAAAACTTTCAGACTAATAAATTGGTTACAGATAAAGGTCGTGCATTGTTAATTGTACAATCATTAAGAAAAGGCGGTAAAGTTAACATAAAAGCTTCTTCTAAAAACCTAAATAGCAACACAATAACTATTGATATAAAGTAACAAGTTGTTTTATAAAGACACAGCAATTACAGTTGCTTTTATCATAAAAAAAGAAACTTAATAGTATTAAAAAATGATAAAATTAAACAAAGTAGTAATTGTTGTGATACTTTTATTATCAATAAGTATAAAGGCACAAGTAACCTTTTTAAAACATAGAAATCAAATAGAAATTTCTGATTGGAAGTTTAAAAAAGGGGTAATTTATAACGCGCATCAAAATGAATTTGATTCTTCTAGTTGGGAATCAGTTTCTGTACCGCACACCTATTCTATGGATGCCATTAATGAGGTTGCCTATGATAAAGTAAAGGCTTGGTATCGCTCTGAATTTACAACAAAAAAAACAACCGACGAACGTACTTTTATCCGTTTTGAAGCTGTAGGACAAGAGGCTAAAATATATGTAAACGGTAAATATATAGGACAACATATAGGTGGTTATAGTGCCTTTTGTTTTGATATTACTGATGCCATCACCTCTGGTAGAAACCTATTAGCTGTACAAGTTAGTAACGCTCCTAACTTTAAACGAATTCCTGTTACGGATGGTTTGTTTAATTTATATGGTGGTATTTATAGAAATGTAACTCTTTTTAAAACACCAGTAAATCATATTAAACCAGATTTTCATGCATCATCAGGTGTATTTGTAACATTAAAATCTATCGACAAATCAGCAGAAATAGCAGTAAAAACGTTATTGAATCTTGATAAAAAAAATAAACAACCAATAACAATTCACTATGTTATTAAAGATGCAAAAAGAAATGTAATCTTAAATAAGTCTCAGAAAATTCATCAGAAAAATGAAATAAAAGAAACATTAATCATCCCAAAACCTCATCTATGGCAAGGAAAACAAGATCCATATATCTACACCTTAGAAGTTTCGCTTATTTCTGATAAATCTACAGACAAGATTGTTCAAACTTTTGGGTTACGTAATTATAAGGTAGACCCCAATACTGGTTTTCATTTAAATGGAAAACCATACCGTTCTTATGGCGTAAGTATGCATCAAGAATGGAAACAAGTAGGCCCCGCTTTAACAAAAGAAAATCACGAAAAAGATTTTGAATTGATTGATGAAATTGGTGCAACTGCTTTAAGAATGTCTCATTATCAACATTCGGATTATTCGTATGAATTAGCAGATAAAATAGGACTTTTAGTTTGGTCTGAAATTCCTTTTGTACACGATTATAGTGGAAGAGAACAACAAAATGCAAAACAGCAATTAACAGAATTAATTTTTCAAAACTACAACCATCCATCAATTGTATATTGGGGATTATGGAATGAAGTTCGCGCTTATAGAAGTCCAGATGAACCTTGTGTTCTACTTACAAAAGAATTAAACAAGTTAGCACATCAATTAGATTCTACGCGTATTACTGCATCTGCAAGTGACAGACCAGATATATCTAATATGGGTAATATTACAGATATGCAAGCGTGGAATAAATATTATGGTTGGTATTATGGGGCATATGAAGACATGGCCACTTGGTTAGATACTGCACATAAAAATTATCCCGATAGACATTTAGGTATTAGTGAATACGGAGTTGGAGGAAACCCAATGCAACAAAATGCATCTCGTGTAGAAAAAAGCCCATAGGAAATTATTTTCCTGAGCAAGAACAGAGTAAATACCACGAAATTTCATGGAAAATCATTCAAGACAGACCGTTTATATTTGGTTCTTATATTTGGAATATGTTCGACTTTTCTGTTGCTGGTTGGAACAGAGGTGGAATACCAAACTTAAACCATAAAGGGTTGGTTTCTTATGATAGAAAAATAAAAAAAGATGCCTTTTACTTTTATAAAGCAAATTGGTCTAAAGACCTTGTTTTATATATCGCAGAGCGAAGAAACATTGATAGAACATCAGAAGAAATTAAAGTTAAAGTATATACTAATACTCCAAAAGTTACTTTATTCGTAAATGATAAAAAAGTAGCAATGCAAAAAAATACATCAGACATTAAAGTAGTAGTTTTTGATAATGTTACGTTGCAAAAAGGAGATAATACAATAAGAGTAGTGTCTGAAAAATTAAGTGATGAAATTGTTTGGAATTTAAAATACTAAAAATGAAAAAAATAGCAATAGTAACTCTTTCTTTAATCGCTTTATTGGGTTGTACTTCTGATAAACAAAACAAAAAAATAACTAAAAAATTATACAATACCCCTTTTCCATTAAAAAAAGGTAATTTAGAGCCTGACAGAAAATTAAGCTCCGCAATACAACGAAGCTTCCATTATTACGAAGCACCTAGAATGTTAGATAACGAGCTATACTCTAATTTTAAATACACAGAGTTAAAAGGTTTCGACTATAATAATGGAGACGGAACATTAACACGTAGAGATCCTTCTAAAATAATTTTAGAAAACGGTAAATACTATATGTGGTATACGCATAGAGAAACAAGTACACCTCCACAAGGTTTTGCTAAAGCAAACGATACCATTCCTTCTAAAGATTGGGATTTAGCCGAAATTTGGTACGCAACAAGTACCGATGGTTTTACTTGGAAAGAGCAAGGAGTTGCAATTACAAGACCAAAAAAACCAAAACCTGGATGGCGCTCTGTAGCAACTGCTGATATTTTAAAATGGAAAGATAAATATTACTTGTATTACCAAGCTTTTGAAGCACCAAGTGGTAAATACAATGAATTTAAAGATGCCTACGACATTTGTCCTGTAGCAATGTCTTATGCAGATTCACCAGACGGACCTTGGACTCCATTAGACCAAGTTGTTATTCCTTATGGCGAATCGAATGATTGGGATTGGCGTGTAATTCATGATCCTTCTCCGTTTGTACATAATGGTAAAATTTACTTGTATTATAAAACAGGTATGGATCAACGTGATGCGAATAGAAAACATTGGGATGTTTGGGGTGTTGCTATAGCTGATAAACCAGAAGGACCTTTTAAAAAGCATGCTTTAAATCCGGTTATGAATTCGGGGCATGAAACTATCTTATTTCCGTTTAAGGAAGGAATTGGAGCTTTGGTTACCACAGACGGAATTGAACATTACACGATTCAATATGCCAAAGATTGGATAAATTTTGAAATTGCTTCTGTAACAACATTATTACCTACCGCTGCAGGACCTTATAACCCAGATGCTTTTACAGACAATCCAAATGCTGATGGAATTTCTTGGGGAATTTCACACTTTATTAATGCAGGTCGTGATTGGAAAAATTTATACAGTATTTTAGGACGTTTTGATTGTGATTTAAGTCAATCTGTAAATGACCCGAGCATGAAAAAATCTGATGTGCTGCTACCAAAAGAAGTATATTTTAGTCAAGGGTTAAGTAAAGCTCAACGCAAAAGAATTGAAGGGAAATAGGTTTAATATTATACTTAAAATGTATATTTCTACTAGTTTTTTTTAACCTTTCTAACAAAATTTAATAGCATCAGATACACAAAAAAGAAATAGGGAATTCTTAAGAATCCCCTATTTCTTTTATTGTAAAACTTATAATTTATTTTTAATCTAAAAACTTAAACAAGTTCTTTTACATGAAAAATAGTATCATAAATTGCACCTCCTATAAACGTTGCTTTGTCACCAAGGCTTCTTTGAATTCTTAAATTTTCATTCCATTTAATCATTCTTTCACTTCTAGCAAACGAGCCCACTTTTAACTGACCAGCATTTGTTGCCACTGCTAAGTGAGAAATAAAAGCATCTTCGGTTTCACCGGAACGAGCTGAAACTACGGGCAACCAACCTGCGTCCTGAGTCAATTTAATGGCTTTCAAGGTTTCTGTTACTGTACCTATCTGATTTAATTTAATAAGTACTGAATTTGCCAACTTTTCTTGAATCCCTTGCTCTATTCTTTTAATATTTGTGGTAAACAAATCATCTCCAATAATTTGGACTCTATGCCCTAATTCTTCTGTAAACTTTCTCCAATTTTCAAAATCGGTGTCTGCAAACGGATCTTCAATAGAAATAATTGGATATTTAGTACACCAAGCAACCATTAAATTATAAAACTCATCTGGAGTATAAGATTTGTTGTCTAGCGGTAAGTTATAATTTTTTCCATCGTACAAATCACTTGCTGCAATATCTAATGAAATCGCTACATCTTTACCAGCAATATATCCAGCTCTTTCAATAGCCTCCATAAACACTTCAAATGGTTCTTCATTGTAGGTGTAATCTGGCCACCACCCTCCTTCATCAGCAATTCCCACACATTTACCACGTTCTTTCATTATCTCGCCAGCTGTATGATACAAATTAAACGTTATTTCTAAGGTTTCTTCATATGTTTTTGCTCCAACAGCAATTGCTAAGAAATCTTGAATATCATTTGCCCAAGCAGCATGTGCGCCTCCTCCTAAAATTTGAATTTCATTTAAAGGAATTAAGTTCCCTTTACCTCTACCTAAATATTCATATAAAGGAATGTTTTTAGCATTTGCAGCTGTATTTGCAACCGCCATTGAAACTCCTAAAATTGCATTTGCTCCTAAACGTGTTTTATTTGGAGTACCATCTAAATCAATCATTATTTGATCAATTTTCTCCATATCAAAAACAGACTCACCTACTAAGGCATCAGCTATTTCTGTTTTAACATTTTCTACAGCTTTATATACAGATTTCCCTCTAAATATTTTTTCATTATGATCTCTCAATTCTAGTGCTTCAAATTGCCCTGTTGACGCCCCTGAAGGAACCAAACCAAGCCCTTTAACTCCATTTTCTAAGGTTACTTCCACTTCAACTGTTGGGTTTCCTCTAGAATCAAATATTTGATATGCATCAATATTTTTTATCTTCATTTTATAAGTATTTATCTTGTTTAACCATTTATTTTTTAGCATTTTAAAATCTTTTTGTTTTACAGGTAAAACTTCATACACAAATTCTTTAACTGTTTTCTTTTTACCCTCGTCTAAATATTCTACAGGAGATTTTCCATCCACTCTAGCCAACATCAACATAGATAATAAATGCATGACTCTTGCTTCAAAATTAGCATCAAAAAATGCTTTCATTTCATTATAATACGCATCCCAAATTACGGTAGCAGAATTCATTAATTCTTCTGAATTAGTATTTAAATACAACGCTTTCAATAAAAAGTGATTTAATAAAAAAGCAATATCAAAAGCCGGGTCTCCATACCATGCAACCTCACAATCTAAGACTACAAAACGATCATTGCTTACTAAAATATTTTTAGGGCTAAAATCTCCATGCACCAAACATTGTTTTACTTTAGCAAGTCTTTTTGCTTCGGCTTCAAAATAAGAAGCAATTTTTTTATTTTTTTTTGCTGTTGCCAATAAATAAGGTGAAATTCTTAATTCTGTAAAATTATCAAGTGTGTCAAACTCCTTTTTTAAGTCTTCTTTATTAAAAGATTCTGAATGGATTCTTGCCAATACAGTACCCGCTTCTTTTGCATAAGATTGGTTAAAGTTTCCTTTCAACAACAACTCTTTCCAATTTAAAAGTCCGTTTTCTAACATTTCCATACAAAAGAAATTATGTGCCGTATCACTATATAAAACTTTGGGTACTGACGTTGGTAAAAATTTACCAACATATTTTAAATATTTTTGTTCAATAATATTTCGTTTTACATCTGCAAACCAATCATCCTTTACTTTTAGTTTTTCTAAAGCACGTTTTAAAACAATTCTATTTTTACCATCATCTATTAATAATATTTGACAAGAAACACCACCGGTTAAAGGTTTTATGGTTACTTCACTAGATATAAGCACCTTTTTTTGAACTAAATATGCTATTAACTCATTATCATTCATAATCTTATCTATAAAAATTATTACATTACAGGCTCTGCAATAGAAAGTACACGTGTATAATCATACATGGTTTCTTTGCTATTTACGCCTCCTCCGTTACCACTTCCGTTTACGCCTCCGTAAGCTAAACCATAAGCAAAAACATTATGAGCGTTTATCCAACTACTACCAGCCACCATTTCTTTGGCAACTCTGTCTGCTTTTAATTTATCTGAAGTCCAAACACTATTTGCCAAACCATAATCAATACTATTTACTTGATTGATAGCATCATTTTCATCTTTAAATGTTGATATAAAAGCTACAGGACCAAAAATTTCTTCTTTAAAACAAATATTATCTGGTGTTCCAAAAAGTAATGTTGGTGCTAAATAATAACCTTCCTTAAAACCATCTTTTTCCATGCGTTCTCCACCAAGAATTACTTTAACTCCCTCTTGTTTTCCTTTTTCTATATATGCCAAAATACTATCTAATTGTTTTTGACTAACTACAGGTCCCATTTCGCTTTCTTCTTTCATCCCAGGAGCAATAACGGTTTTTAATAATTGTTTTTTTACTTTTTCTATAAACTCATCTGCAACAGATTCTTGTACAATCCAACGCGTAGCGGTGCAACAAACTTGTCCTGTATTTAATGTAATTGCATCTGCTAAACCTTTTGCTGTTGCATCAATATTTGCATCCTCAAAAATAACTGCTGCACCTTTACCACCTAATTCTAGTTTTACGGGTTTTAAATTGAAACCACAATTTTGACCTATGATTTTACCTATTGGAGAAGACCCTGTAAAGGATACGCATTTTACTTTTGGGTGAGAGGTTAGCACATTTCCTATTTCAGACCCACTACCAGGAAGAATATTAATAACTCCATCAGGAATTCCTGCTTCTTTTGCTAATACACCTAGATACAATGTACTTAAAGGTGTAATTTCTGCTGGTTTTATAACCACTGTGTTTCCGGCTGCTAAAGCTGGCCCAATGCCCCACATACATAATGTTAATGGAAAATTCCAAGGAAAAATAAACCCAACAACTCCAAAAGGAAGTCTTACAGATTTACTACTACTCATTCCTTCTAAGTTCAATTCTTTTTCAAAAGATTCCTCTTGAATTAAATTGTTATAATAACGTAAAGAATCTATTCCGAAAGGCACGTCAAACCCTCTTGCATTTTGAATTGATTTACCAACATCTAAAGCTTCTAATTGCGCCAATTCTTCGCCATCTCTTTCACACAAATCTGCAAATTTGGTTAATATCTTTGCTCTTTCTACCGCTCCTACTCTTTTCCAAGATTGAAATGCTTTATCTGCAGCTTCAATAGCTTCTACAGCTTCATCTGCGGTTGGTTTAGAAACTTTAGTTAAAATAGATTGATCTGCTGGGTTTTCAATTTTAGAAACTCTACCTGAGCTACTTACTTTCCATTTTCCGTCAATAAAAACAGGAATTGGGTTTTGTTTTAAAAACTTTTCTATTTTTTTAGAATACTGTATCATAATAGTTGTGTTTATAATTACTAATTATTAGACTATTTTTAGAAATAACATACTAAAAACATTTGCTTCAAAAACTTAAAACAACTGTTCTCAATTAGTTATACCCAAAATTACAATTAGTATAGACTATCTATAAAACACAATTTTTACAACAAAGTGTACTATTTTTCCATATTAATACTTTAATATATGTATCAAAATATAAATTAGAACACAATAAAGGAAGATAAATTTTATATTAAAAATGCCAATCGGTATTGAGCAGGAGTTCTGTTTGTATATAATTTAAATTGTCTATGGAAAAAAGAAAGGTTTGGATACCCCGTTTCAAAAGCAATTTGTTCTACAGAAATATCTGATTCTTTTAATAGTTCACAAGCTTTACTTACTCGATACTCATTTAAATAAGAGGTAAATGTTTTATTAAATGTTTTCTTAAAAAACTTTGAAAAAGAGACAGGCGTCATAAAAATTAAATTTCCCAATTGTGCGGCGTCTATTTTATCTTGATAATTAGTGTCTACAAAATCAATAATTTTTTTAACCCGATCAGAAACCAAGGAATTTACATTAAACCGAGCTCCTAAACTCAATACTTCAGAATTTTCTAAAGATAATTGTTGTAGCAATTTTATAGCCTCTATTAATTTAAATATAGGAGACATCTCTTTCATTAAAACCATTTTATCTCCAATATTCTTTGCAGTAACTTCATTAAATATTAATCCATAATTACTTTTATCGAGCATTTTCTTTATAGAAGAAAACTCTTCTTTTTCTAACCATCCATCACCAAGTAAGTCTTTATTAAATTGTATCACTGTAGATTTTGCTAATTGCTTGGTACTTCTATTTGTTTTCCAGCAATGTGGTAAATTCGGGCCTAATAAAACCAATTCTCCTGCTTGATACGTTTGTATAGAATTCCCTACACTTCTAATTCCAGTACTTTCTGTTATATAGGTTAATTCCCATTCTGGATGGTAATGCCAAGGTGTCTCAAATTCTAGTTTTTCAAAGACTCTATAATGTAACGATTGGTTTAAATAGTTAGAAATAGGTTCAAAAACAGCCTTCATTATGTATGTTTTTTACAATAAAAATATTATAAAATCAAATATAAGGAAAAATAGTACACTTTACTGCTGATTATGTGCTTAATAGTTGCCCAAAATCAGAATTACATTTACACTATAATTTAAAAGAGAATGCAAATGCAATTTGATGTTATCGTTTCGGGAATGATGGTTGTAGATATTTTATCTGAGGTTCCTTCAAATATAAAATCAGGAACAAAACACGAAGTTTCAAAAATAATTATTCAAGGTGGAGCTCCTGCCGGAAATGCGGCTTGTGTTATTGCTCAGAACAATTTAAAAACAGCCTTTTTAGGATATAAAGCAGACAATACTTTAAGTTTAATAGCTAGAGAAGAATTAAAAAGATGTAACGTGGATACCTCTTTACTAATTAACAACCCAAAATTTCAACCCGCTATTGCTGTTGTTGAAGTCAATGTTGAAAATGGAGATCGTACCGTTTTTTATTCGATAAATAATTACTTACCCCTTCAACCAAAAGACATTAATGAAGATTGGATTAAAAACAGTCGTCTTTTATTAGTAGATGGGTATGATGTTGTTGGAAATCTAGAACTTTTAAAAATTGCCAATAAGTATCATATCCCTTCAGTATTAGACATTGAAACTGGAGATATTGATCTATTAAAAGAAATGATTTCACTTGGCAATCATATTATTTTACCACTAGAAGGGGCTCAAATAATTAGTGAATTAGAATCTGCCGAGGAATGTTTATTCCATTTAAGTTCTATTACCAACGGCCAATTAGTAATAACTGATGGAGCAAACGGAAGTTGGGCTTTAGAAAATGGTAAAATAATTCATCAAGCAGCTTTTTCTACTAAAGTAGTAGACACAACAGGATGCGGAGATGCTTTTCACGGTGCTTATGCTGCGGCTTTATTAAAGGGCAAAAACTTAGCAGAACGTATGGAATATGCATCTGCCTATGCTTCTATAATTGCAACGCATTTTGGTGGTAGAAGTTATTTTCCGAATAGGAAAGAAGTTGAACAAATAATATTAAAAAAATAAAATTATGACAACAGAGATCTTAGAGCAACCCGTATTAGAATCTAAAAATTTGAATTTAGATATACTACAACGTACAGGCGTAGTAGCAGAGGAAATGGAGAAACTAATTTGTAAAGCTCCAGAAAAAAAAGATGTAAAAATTGGATTAATAGGTATTGGTTTTGAATTACATTTCGATTGGGAAAAAGCAAAAAAATCGTATACAGAGGCTGTAGAACAAACTAAAAGTGTATTTGGTTTAAATAATCAATTATTAGCTTTAAAAGAACCAATTCAAACAAAAAAAGCAATATTAGAAGTCTTAGACAAGTTTAATACAGAAGGAATGAGTGGATTAATTATTTATCAAGCTTCCTATATTTCTGGTGATCTAGCTTTGGCTTTAGGTACTTGGTTGCGAGAAAATAAAATTCCATTATTAAGCTGGTCTCATAACGAAGTTACAGGAGGCAGGTTAACTGCTAACAGACTGTGCGGACAAAACTTTTTACTAAACATTTTAAATTCTCTTGAGGTAAAATATTCTTGGGTATTTGATTCGCCAAAATCAAAACAATTAGACCTTGTTTTAGATAAATTTATTAGAGTTGTAAGTGCAAAAAAGAGAATGCAACATGCTTCTATTTTAATGGTTGGTGGCATGCGAGTTCCTGGTTTTTATGATTGTGAATTAAACGAAATGTCTATTACCAAACATCTTGGTTTAGCTATAGATAGAGTAGATATTGAGACTGTTTGGAAACATGGTGAACAATTTGATGAAGATGACATAAATAACATCGTTCAGAAACTAATTACCTCTAAAAAATGTAAACTTCACAAAGTAAGTAAAAGAGAATTATTTTTATCTGTTAGATTTAGTTTGGCTATTGCAGATTATGCTCGTAGAGGAGCATATATTGGTGTAGCTTTAAAAAATTGGCCAGAATTATTTGATAATTATCAAATTGCGGGTGATGGAGCCGGTGCTCTTGTTCAAGATTTAGGAATACCTGTTGCAGATGAATCTGATATGGGAGCCTTGATAACAATGGTAACTATGAATGAAATTAGTAATGGAAAAGCATTACCTACACTTACCGATTTATCTCTTCTAAATACCAAAGAAAACAGATTAGGTATGTGGCATTGTGGAGGTTCTTCTACAAGATTACTACGTAAAGGAACTAAATTTGAAGTTAGAAATCATAGTATTTTAGATAACTACGATGAAGCACAATCTTACGGTATGTTATTAGAATTCCTTTTAGAAAAAGGAGAAATTACAATTGCAAAATATCAATACCCACATGCCTCTAGTATGCTTTCTTTTGAAGGTGAAATTATAGATTCTGAAATGCGATTTAGAGGTGCTTACGGAGAGGTTTCACCTAAAAACATAAAAGCCTCTGCCATTGTTGGTACTATTTTAACTAACGGATTAGATCATCATTGGATTATTGGAAGAGGTCATATACAAGAAGATCTTAAAGAATTTAATCATTGGGCAAATGTAGAAAACTTAGAGTTTGTTGCCCCAGGAACAGCAGGAAGAAGTATTCAAAAAAAACTAAACTATTAAAAACCATAAAATGGAAAAACAACATTTAATACAACTCGTAAACGATTATAGAAAGCAACAAAAATGTTTAATCGGTTTTAATGTAAATGATATTTATGACACACAAGCTGTAGCGCTAGCTGCTGAAGAAGCAAATTGCCCTGTAATGGTAATGACATACCCACCAGTTGTTGAACTTAACACCAGTTTCTTATTCAAAAAATTAATAGAAGGAATACAACCTTTTACAAAACAACCTATTTACCTACATTTAGATCACAGTATATCTGTAGATATGTGTAAAAAAGCAATAGATGATGGGTATGATTCTGTAATGATTGATGGATCTCAAAAAAGCTTAAAAGAAAATATCGCAATGACTAAAGAAGTTACTAGATATGCCGAATCTGCAGGCGTTTTAGTAGAAGCAGAAGTTGGAAAAATAATGGGTAGAGGCGTTATTATAAAATCTGATAATGATTTTTTAGCAAGCGTAGCAGATGTAAAAGCAATTGTAGAAGAAGCAAATCCTCATATTATGGCTGTGGGTATTGGTACCGCTCATGGTTTTACGCCAAAAACCCCAAAAATTCACTTTGATAGATTGGCAGAAATAGCTGCTGCTGTTAGTGTCCCTTTAGTTTTACATGGAGGTACAGGAATTGCAGATAAAGATATTCAAAAAGCCATTTCAATGGGAGTTGCTAAATTGAATGTAGGTACAATTGTACACACTACTTATATGAAAGAATTGTATAAAGAAATGGGAAAAGATATTGATGCTGCTTATCCTCCATATTTAATGAAAGAAGTGATTCCTAAGATTAAAGATATTGTTTTAAATAGATTAGAAGCTGTAAATTATAATATGTAATACTCTAATAAATAAAAAAGGATAGTTAGACTCTTTTGTTCAACTATCCTTTTCTAACTAAAATTACTATTTTAGTATTAATATTTTAAAATTTTATGCCTTGAAACGGCTCCATCTTCAGCTAAAATTTGTAAAAAATAAATTCCGTTTGATAGATTTTCTACATTAAAAGTAACCGATGCATCATCATATTTTTGAGAAGAAATTAAATTCCCCACCATATCAAAACAATCAATATTCCCTATTAATTTACTTGAATTAACTTTTACAAAATCGAAAGACGGGTTTGGAAAAACATCAACTTTTAAGTTATTTTTTATACTATTTACAGACAAGCTACTTTTTGGTTGATATGCTCTAATCCAATCAACTTTTAATGTATGATTATCTGTGTTTGCCAATTCATTATCTGTTGGAATAACAGATTTACCAGCGGCACTTCTCCAACCTTGTTCTTCAACAGTTATTAAAACATCCATAGCTTTTGATAACCCTGTTCTAGTATCATTACTTGTATTTCCTTGATCTACTGAATTTGTATAATATAGAGGGTCAACTTCATCTTTTCCTTCTCTTTTAGAAACCTCAACACCATCAATATAATAATATAAATGCCATGGATCTTTCCAGTAAACACCATAAGTATGGTAATCATCTTTCCATATAGTATTAGCACTTGTTATCCAAGTAGGATTTTTTGATGGATTACCAGGGCCACTTGAAAGTTCATTAGGCTGCCAATCTTTTAAAGGAGATCTAATAAAAACATGATGACTTACATGCATTCTCTTAGCCCACCAAGTAAGATCTGAATCTGCACTTTCTGAATATGTAGCACCATATCCCTCCATAAAATCTATTTCTTGAGTATCATCAGGGCTCAATAACCAAGCTCCATTTGCCAAAACAGAATTCATTATTTTAATTCTTGCTTCAATATAAACAGGATATTGAACAGTTGCATTAGAATGAATAGCTCCTGCGTTAACTTTATCAGTTTGATATCTTGTTGCCGTTAATTTTAGCTCTCCATCCTCAACAGTAGAATGTTTTCTTGTCCAAACAGTTGTTGCGGGTCCTGTCCATCCATTATGATAGAAATCATCCCATTTACTTTTAAAAGTAGTTCCTTTATTATCTGCAGGAGCACTATAATTAAAACCGTCGGAAACATTAGTTTGTAACACCCAACTATCTCCATTTTCTAACGTTATAGGAACAGAAACACCATCCCAATCTTCTTGACTTGTTAAACTTGAAATACTAAATACACTTAGTATTATTAATAATATGTTTCTATGCATGTTTTTAATTGTTTTAGCTAGCTAATATATTTTATAATACATATAATAAGCTCTTACCTAACTTGACAAAAACTTGACAACATCGTTTTCTTTCTATTTCAAAGAAATTAAATACTGATTATCAATAGATTTCTAAAACTTAGCTTTTTAATCATTAGGCTTTAATTTTCAAACTAAAGTATATTTATACCCCAATTAATTGCCTTATTTATTCTTTAAAACAGACTTTTTTATCCTTTGGGATAAAAAAATCTGTTTCTACTTATTTGTCTTCTAATTTCCACGTTCTAACCCAATCAATTCTCATGGTATTAATTGTGTCGTCTTTTAAATCTGTTTTAGGAGGAAGACCTCCTAAATAATCTGCAGTATTCGTCCATAAATCAAAAATAATTTCTAAATCACGTGTAAATTCTCGTCCAGTATATGATTTTCCAGATCTATCATGCCCCACCTCAACACTTCCTGCTGGCTCTCCATTTAAGTAAAATTGTATATGTTTTGAATCTTTCCACCAAACACCAAATGTTTGATATGCTTCATTCCATTTTACCCCTCTTAAAGGATTATTTGTTGATAGATTGGTATTTATAAAATTATCTTCATCTCTAATTGTAACAGGATTTTTACTAGAGTCTGCATGAAAATATTGTGAATTCATTTTTGTTGGAAATTCTGGTTGACAACCATTACAAGAAGGTTTAGAATTGTTTTCGATAATATCAATTTCATCTCTATTATCACTATTCCCATTGTTTAGCCAATAGGTATTATATGCAGAAATGTGCGAAGATTTTATCTTTGCTTCTGTATACATAGGGTACTTTGTTTTTACCTTAGAATGAATTCTAGCTGTTTGAAACCACCTACCATCTGGATTACTTTCATTTAAGGTTGCTTTAAGCCATAATTTACCATCTGAAACCCCTGAGTTTTCTGCAGATGTTGACATAAAAACAGGAACCCCATAATTCCAAGTAGATTTGAACCATTTGTTACCATCCCAAGTATCAAATTCATCTGACATCGACTCTAATTTTACCCATTTTTTATCTTCGGGTGTTGTGTCTTCTATAGATACAAAAGAAGGTAAATTTGGATCTATATTATTAAAATCTGCTGCAGAAGGTTCAAATTTATTTACAGTAATACCAACTGTTGCTGATTTTGCATCACCATTAGCATCCGTTAAAGTATAGGTAAAGCTATCATCACCAAAAAAGTTTCTATTTGGCACATACTCAAAGATTCCATCACTTATTTCTATAACATTTCCATGAGTTGTTGCAGTAGTTAAACTATAATTATCAGCATCACCTCCATCATTTCCTAAAACATCATTTGCAGCTACATTAACTTGATTCTTAATACCTGCTAAACTATTTTCTTCTACATTTAACTCATCATTAACTGCCATTGGTGAATCATTCTTTTGGGGTACTTCTTTGGGCTCAGAAGAACGACTACAAGACACCAATACTAAAACAGTAATAAACAATATAAACAAAGTCTTTTTTAAATATTTCATTTTTAGTATTCTATTTCTTTAACTATTATTATTTTATTTTTATAAGAGGATATTGGTTTTATATGAACTCATCTGTTAAACAGATAATTATTTAACCAACATTTCTTCTAATTCTTCTAATGATTTTCCTTTGGTTTCTGGTACTTTTAACCAAATAAATGCAAGGCCAATAACTGCAAATAATCCAAATAATAAAAAGGTTATAGCGTTACCTAGTGTTGACAGTTCCCAAGGGAAAAAAAGTTGCACAAAAAAACCAACTCCAAGGTTTACAAATCCTACAAATGCAATAGCAACTCCACGTATTTTAGTAGGAAACAATTCTGAAAACAACACCCACATTACTGGTCCAATTGACATTGCGAATGCGCCAACAAACCCTATAATACCTATTAAAATTAACAGTGTGTTCATTTTAGCTGAAGCTGTAACAAGTGTTGCTTCATGTACTTTGGCACTTTCTTCTCCTAAAGCTGCAACAATTGCAGACTTAAACTCAATATCGTTTTCAAACACCTTATCTTGAAGTTGTGAAATTTGTTTTCCATTAATCTCTTTTGGTAGATTATTAATAGCTTCTTTAGAAAACGAATAAGTAGCATTATTAAAGCCGTAACTTAATAAAAATAAGCAAATAGCAATACCTGTCATTCCTATAATTAACAATGGTTTTCTACCGAACTTATCAATTACTAACATGGCAACAATGGTAAACCCTAAGTTTGTAACACCTACTAAAACTGCTTGAATAAAGGATGCATTTGTACCAACACCTGTTTGTTCAAAAATCATAGGCGCATAAAATAGTACTGCATTAATACCTACTATTTGCTGAAAAACACCTACTATAATGCCTATTACAATCACTTTTCGCATCGATTTTTTAAAGATGTCTCCAAGTTTTGCTTTTTGCTTCTTATTGTCTACCTTTATACTATGTTCTACCGCATTAATTTGCGAGACTGCTTCCTTTTCAGAAACTACTTTATTCATAACAACTAAAGCTTCTTCCTTTTTTTCTTGCATCATTAACCATCTTGGACTTCTAGGTACAACCATTAAACCAAAATAATAAAATATTGCTGGAATCGTTTCAATACCCAACATCCATCTCCAATTCCATTGATCAAAACCTAAAACCTTTGTCCATTCTGCATTTGAATTTCCCCATTTAAGAATAAGATAATTTGTAAAAAAAGCTATCGAAATACCGATAACAATATTTAATTGATTAAATGAAACCAATTGTCCTCGTTTTTCTGGAGGAGCAATTTCTGCAATATACATCGGTGCAATAATTAAGGCAGCTCCAACTCCTAATCCACCAATCAATCTAAAAACAATTAACCAAAAAAATGATCCTGCTAAGGCAGAACCTATTGCAGAGATTGTAAATAAAATGGCGGCAAATTTCAACAATTTTCTTCTACCATACTTATCACTCATAGGTCCAGCAATTATCATACCTATGGCTGCGGTAAGCGTTATAGAACTTACAGACCAACCTATTTGAAGTTTTGTTAGGTTAAATTCTGGTTCTATAAATTTAACCACTCCAGAAATTACCGAAGCGTCGAAACCCAGTAGAAATCCTCCGAGAGCAACAATTGCAGCTATTTTAATTACAAAGTTTTTTTTACTGAGCATTTTATTCTTTTAAAGATTTATTTTTTTATTCTCCGTCTTCTCCTTTAGCTGTATGATTTTTAACATTCCATGTTGTAAATCTTCTAATATATTGCCAATCCCAAGATTTATATTCGTGCGTTAATCCCCATCTTAAAATCTCTGTTGGATTTTTTTCAATGTCTGCACTTCTATTTAAACCAATAGCATGAGGTGCACCTTTTACAGCTCCCATAATTTCAAAATTAATACCATCAGAAGCCCATTGTACTGTGTTTCTTTCTGGTCCATCAGTGGTTATTAAAGATGCAATACCGCCATTATATGGCCAAACACAAATTTCATGACCACTATTAGATATAGGGTTAAAACGTGATTTTACATAAGGTCCTTCTGGTTTATCTGCAATAGCAACTCCATGTCTAATTTGGCGTCCGCCAAACGTAACTTGCTCTCCCATTTGTTCTCCTTTATAATACAAATAAAACTTTCCTTTAAAAGGAATAATACAAGGATCGTGTACTTTATGACTATCAAAATCTCCTTTTTTCTCAACTAGAAATCTATTTTGTTTTTCTCCTTTCCAAACACCATTATCAGCAGGACTTAAAATAGGTGATTTGCTTTTGGTCCAGGGTCCGTTTGGTGAATTTGACCAAGCTAAACCAACTTGATTTTTTACCCGAACATTATAAAGACCTTTTACGGTTTGATAGCATAAATAATACATACCATCATTTTCCATAATTTCAACTGTAAATACAGATCTATCGTCATATGCTCCTTTTTCTCCTCTCTTTACCGCAACTCCTTCTTCTTTCCAAGTAATTCCATCTACAGAAGTAGCGTACCAAATATCACATCTATCCCAAGGAAAAACTTTATCCTCTGCAATATTGCCTCCAAAACCTTGAGACAACCCTGTACTCTTACTATACCAAACATAGTATTTACCATTGTGCTTTATCATTGCACTTGGATCTCTTCTTACAACACCTTCTTCATAAGCTAAATCTCCTTTTAAGTCTTCAACTTTATAATCGAAATACCAATCATTTCCTAAATCCATAGGCCATGATAAAGCTCTTTTTGAAGCTGCACTTAAATAATCTTTATCTGTAATTCCTAAATAATCTTGTTGTTGGTCAGTTACCTCATTTTTATGTTCCATTATTTTTTCTTTATTTATATCGTCCTTCTTGCAGGAAATTAAACTAACTGCTAAAATTGCAAAAAATAGGTGTCTTCCTTTTTTCATTTTGTTCATTTATTAAAATCTTATAATCTTTTTGATTATCTTATTGCTGTTAATATTAGAATACCCTAAATCAATAGATAACTTTATCTTTTTAATGTTATGCTTTATGTCTGATGTAAAATGTTTTCTTTTCTAAATATTGCTCAAAACCATATTTTCCATCTTCACCTCCAGAACCCGATAATTTATACCCATTATGAAAACCTTGATGTTGTTCTCCATGACCTCTATTTACATAGATTTCACCATATTCTAATTCATCGTTACACTTCATAATCGTATTCATATCATTTGTAAACACCATTGCTGCTAAGCCGTATTCACAATCATTTGCATAACCAATAACTTCTTCAAAAGTTTTAAATTTTAGTACTGGTAAAATTGGTCCGAAAGCCTCCTCATGAACAATTGTCATATCTTGACTTACATTTGTTAAAATTGTTGGTTCAAACCAAAACCCTTTTTCAAACTGAGCTCCTTTTGGTTTTTTACCACCAAAAGCTACTACTGCTCCTTCTTTTACAGATACCTCAACTAAATGCTCCATATGTTTCAATTCGGCTGCATTTACTTTAGGTCCCATATCTGTATCTTCTAACATTGGGTCTCCAACTTTAATTTTTTTTACTTTAGGTAAAAATATTGCCATAAAAGCATCATAGACATCCTCATGAATATACAAACGTTCATTACAAGTACAAACTTGACCACAATTATCAAAACGCGAATGTAAAGCAGCTTCTACAGCAGCTTCTAAATCGGCATCATCAAAAACAATAAATGGTGCTTTACCTCCTAACTCTAATTGTACGTGAGTTAAATTTGTTGCTGCATTTCGTGCAATTTGCTGTCCTACAGGAGTTGAACCTGTCATGGTAACCATTTTACAGATTGAACTCTCTACCAATGCATTACCCATTGCTCTACCTGGGCCTGTTAATATATTAATTACACCTGCAGGAATACCAACTTTATTTGCAATGTTTCCTAATTCTAATGTTGCTAAAGGAGTTTCTGAAGTAGGTTTAATTACAATAGTATTTCCCGTAATTAATGCAGGGCCTAATTTACGCCCCGCTAATGCTAAAGGAAAATTCCATGCTGTAATAGCTACAACGACTCCTCTGGGTACTTTTTGAATCCAAATTTGTTCATTTGGATTATCCGAAGGAATAATATCTCCTTCAATTCTTCTTGCACCTTCACAGGCATATCTAATAAATGAAGCAGTAGCAGCCACTTCAAAACGAGCAACTTTTAACAGTTTTCCTTGTTCTTTTGTTAATAATTCTGCTAAATACTCTGTATTCACTTCAATTTCGTCGGCAAATTTATATAATAGGTCTGCTCTTTCTCTTGCTGTAAATTTTTTCCAATCTTTTTGAGCTCTATCAGCTACTTCTAACGTTTCAATAGCTTCTTCTACTGTTCCGTTTTGTACTCTTGCTATTACTTCTCCTGTTGAAGGACTTACTATATTTATTGTTTCACCAGAAGTAGAAGTTTTCCACTTTCCATCTATAAATAATTGGTAATCTTTAATGTCTGACATAATGATGTACTATTTAATAAATTAATTTAAGCCTTTCTTGTTTCTATATGCGTCAATTCTCTCTATTGCCTTTCCTTCATAAATATGCTTTAACATCCATTTAGGTCGCTCTAAAGTTACTTCCCAATCAAAATAACGCTTATAGAGTAATTTTACTAACTCCGGATGACTAGCTGCAACGTTATGTAGCTCTTCTTTATCCTCTGCTATATTGTATAATTCTGCAGGACGATCTGGGAACCTAATTAATTTCCAATCATTATGTCTAATCGCCCCTCTTACTTCTTTTTTCCAAAATAAATCAATATGAGGTCTTTCTGTAATTTCATTATTGATATAAGGTAGTAAATTAACCCCATCTATACCTTCGATTGTTTTTTCATCACCACCAGCTAACTTATAAAAAGTAGGTAGCATGTCTAACATTATAATTGGGTTGTTGTAAGTTGTATTACTTTTTAATTTGTTTTGCCAAGACATTAAAAAAGGAACCCTTATTCCTCCTTCTAGATGGTTTGCCTTAGTACCTCCTAGTGGTTTATTTGAAGAAGCATTAGTATCGGAAGGACCGCCATTATCATTTGTAAAAACAATAATTGTATTTTCTCTTAATCCCAATTCATTTATTTTATCAATAACACGACCACAAGCTCTATCTAACCCCATTGCCATTGCTGCTAATGTTTTTCTTTTACCTTTTAAATTTGGAAATTGCTCCAAATCATCAGGTCTTGCCTCCATAGGCGTGTGAACAGCATTAAAAGATAAATAAACATAGAAAGGGTTCTCTTTGTTTTTTTCGATAAACTTAATCGTTTCATTGGCCAAAGCATCTGTTAAATACAGTGTAGACTCCTCATAATTACCGAATCCTCTTTCTAATCGATCTTCTGGTCTGTTGTTAGGATTGTCTTCATTAAATTCATAATAACTTCTTGCACCACCTCTAAAGCCATAAAACTCATCAAACCCTCTTTTGGTAGGATGAAATTGATCTTTATTACCCATATGCCATTTACCAAAAATAGCCGTTCTATACCCTTGTTCTTTTAAATAATCGGCAACAGTTTTTTGCTCTAAGGGCAACCCCATATCATCTCCTACAGTGCCAGATTTACTCATATAACCAGGTACATTATTTTCCTCATACCCAAAGCGTTGTTGGTATTTTCCGGTAAGCATTCCTGCTCTAGAAGGACCACAAACAGCAGCTGAAACGTATGCTTGGGTAAATCGAACACTTTCCGTTGCAAATTTGTCTAAATTAGGTGTTTTGAACTCTGTACTACCCTGAAAGCCAAAGTCTGCATAACCTGAGTCATCAGCTAAAATAAAAACAATGTTCGGTTTATTCTGAGCAAAAATGAAACAATTAAAACTAAGAAATATTACAAGATTAAGTTTAAAACGCATTCAATTTTATTTTTAAGTTATATTATTTATTTTTCTATGTATTATTGCCTACTCCATTATTAACAAGCATCATGCTTATAATGATATACAGTAATATCGATAATTCTAAATGTGTTTCTGGTTTTAAGTTCTGTATGATAATATTTGTAACATACATACAAAATATTTTGCTCTAGAAACATTTTCTGATCTAAAGTTACGGGCATATTTACATGCTTCATATAGTGTTGCATTCATTTTATGAAGGTTGAAATTATGCAGATGATAATTTTCTTAAAATGAATTTAGATAACACAAAAATGAATTCAACCTAAGAATATTACTCTTCTGTTAAAAGTATATGAAACAATTTAAAATGAGATAAAAATAAACTTGACAAAAACTAGACATAGTACATTTGTCATGTTGTATAGTCTATTAGACGCTTAGATACCTGGTATCTATAGAGAATTAATATATTCTTCTAAATTAACGTTTCTAGCAAGATTCATTTTTTTACGAATTCTGTGTCTTACAGTGTGCACAGATTCTACAGAAATACCAAGTAAACGTGCCATATCTTTACTTGAAAAGTTTAATTTAATTAAAGCACAAATTTTTTGATCTCCTTGACTAAGTTTAGGGAATTTTTGAAAAATAGAATCATAAAATTCTTTATTCACATCTATAAAACGCATTTTAAAATCATCCCAGTTTTTATTATTATTAACAGAAACAGACCTTAACACTTTATTTATTTCATGAATTTTCACCTTTTCTCCACCTTCTCTAACTCTACTTTTCAATTCTTTTAAAAACTCATCTTTTTCTATCAATTGTAAAGCAGAAGTAGCCAACTCTTTATTTTTTAATTCTAAAAGTTCTTTGGTTTTTTCAATTTCTAATTCTTTAGTTTTTCTTAGAAGTTCTTTTTCTGTTTTATGTTTTTCTCTTAATTGTTTAAAAAAGAAATACCCTAAAGCAATTACAAAAATTAAAGACCCAATAAGTATAATTCGTTGGAGTTTAATAATTTCATCTTCTTGTTTTAATTGTTTTAAGTTTTGTTCTTTTATTATTTTTTCTTGCCTTTCTTTCTCTAACCTATAATCATCTTTTATTTCTAATAAAGTTTGATTTTCTTTACTTCTACTATCAAAAAACAAACGGTCTAATTCTTTTGCTTTCTGTATATTTTCAAAGGCTTTTTTATAATTCTTATTTAACAAGTATACTTCTGATAATCTCTCATAAACTAGAGGTGTAAAATCTATATGACTTTTATATTTTTGAGAAACTTTTAAAGACTTTAAGTAATATTCCTCACTTTTTTCAATATTATTAATAGTAAAATAAGCATCTCCCCAATATTTATAAAAAAGCACCATATAAGAAGGCTCTTCTTTTTGGAATAATGGATAAATCTCTTCAAATACCTTAATAGCTTCGATAACTCTATTTTTCTTAGAAAGATAAATAGCTTTTTCAAAATCTAAAAAAAATCTATTTGTTACCAATTTTTTATCTCGATAATAAAGATAACTTGAATCTAAATATTTTTTACCTAAATCTGGCTTATTCAACTCTCTGTAAGTAGCTGCTATAGAATAATAATAAGGTGTTAAAGTTGATTTATCCTTATCATTAGAGTTTAATAGCTTTTTTTGAATTTCTAATGCTTTCTTTAAAAACTCTATAGACTTATCTTCTCTTTTGTAATAACTATAAATCCGCCCTAACCTATAATATATTACAGCACGTATATCTTCATTATCTATATTATCAGTTAACAACAACGTTTTCCAGAGAATATCATACGACTTTGCATATTTAGCATTCGTTTCAAAAAGATAGGCTTTTTCAAGCAATGATTGTATCGCATTTAAAGTATCATTAGCTTGTATATAAAGTGAATAACTTTTATTAAATAAAACCAAAGCACTATCTGGCTCATAATTTTTTAAACTAAGTGCTTTTTCAAATATTTTTTCTATATCCTTTGATTCCTTTTGTGCACAAAAATCAATTGGTTTTAATAGAGTAAAAACACTTATTAAAAGAAAAAAAAACTGCTTTAAATTCATAAATTAATATAAAAGATTAAAAAAAAATAACTTCGTAAGGTTAAATGTAAATTAATTTTATAAGAAAAAGAAAATTAATATTAGGTAATCAAAACAAACCTTTTTTAATTACATCATTTTAAACATCAAGTGTTGTAAATGTCAAGTTTTTGTCAAGTTAATAATTACTATAATTATTTTTGATTTTTTACAAAAAACTTTAATCAGCACCCCTAATACAATATTACTGTCTTTAATTTTACATTTAGCAACCCTAATCTTTTAAATAAACAGTATTAAAAAACAACAGCTAAGAAATTTAGAACATTTTCACTTGACCATTCTAATTGATTAAAACCTTATTTATTCAAAAAAACAACTATAATTTAACTTGTAAAGTTCTAAAAATAATGTTTTCTACTTCTTCTTAAAACAAGACACTTTACTTACTCTAAACACAACCTTAAGTACTGTCTAGTTTTGGTCTAGTTAGGCTTTACACAACACAACTACTAACCTATAATCAAAATATTAGATTAGGACAAGACAACCTGAGATTTGGAACATTATAATTTTAGATTTTAATTCAACTTTGTATTGTAAATATAAACAACATAAAAGATGATACAAAAAACAGCTATTATTACAGGAGCTAGTCGAGGTTTAGGAAAAAACATGGCACTCAGTCTTGCTAAAAATGGAATAAATATAATTTTCTCTTATAAAAGCAATGAAAAAAAAGCTAAGGAAGTTATTTCTGAAATAGAAGCAATTGGACAAAAAGCCATCGCTTTTCACTTTGATGCTAACAACTACAAAAGTGGACAAGAATTTATTACAAAAGCTACAGACTATTTAAATAAAAGAAATGGTAATTCTAATTTTGATTTTCTGATTAATAATGCAGGTACAGGAACTTTCAATTTGATCTCTGACACTACAGAAAATCAATTTAATGAAATGATAAACATACACCTAAAAAGTGTATATTTTCTTACACAGAAAGCATTACCTTACCTAAATAAAGGTGGAAGAATTATTAATATATCTAGTGGTTTGGCTCGTTTTAGTTTACCTGGTATGTCTGCCTACGCTATTATGAAAGGAGGTATAGAGGTATTTACAAGATACTTAGCAAAGGAACTAGGTACACGTAAAATTACAACAAATGTTATAGCCCCAGGACCAATAGCCACTGATTTTGCTGGAGGAAGTAATCGAGATAATCAAGAAAAAAGAGACATCATAGCTAATAATACAGCATTAGGTCGCGTAGGTGAAGCTGATGATATTGGTGGAACTGTAGCTTTTTTATGCTCTGATAAAGCAGGCTGGATTAACGGACAACGAATTGAAATATCTGGAGGGATGTTTGTCTAACATTATTTTTATATTTTTATAGTGATGAAAAAATTAAAACATTTTAAAAAAGTTAGCGATTACCATAAACTAGCAAATATAAATGCTCCCGAACACCCATTAATTAGTTTATTAGATTACAGCCAAGTAAAGTATCCTAATGAGGTTAAGAGTTTAAAATGGAGACAAGATTATTACACCATAGGATTAAAACGAAATGTTGCTCATAAATTTTTTTACGGTCAACAAGAATATGATTTTGATCAGGGACTCATGACTTTCTTTGCACCAAATCAGGTAATGAATTTAGAAAAAAATCCAAACATTAATGATAATAATAAACCATCAGGATGGTTATTATTGGTTCATCCAGATTTTCTATGGAATTCAACTTTATCAAAAGAAATAAAAAACTATACTTTCTTTGGTTACACTATAAACGAAGCTCTTTTTCTTTCTGAAAAAGAAGAACTAATAATTATAAATCTTTTAAATAATATAAAACGCGAATATGAATCTAATATTGATAAATTTAGTCAAAAGATTGTTATTTCACAGTTATCATTACTGCTTAATTATGCAGAGCGATTTTACGAAAGACAATTTATAACTCGAAAAAAATCTAATCACCTAGTATTAACTAAACTAGAAAAAATTTTATCAGATTATTTTAAAGATGAAAGGTTAATTGAAAAAGGTTTGCCTTCAGTTGTATGGGTAGCCAATAGTCTAAATCTTTCCTCTAATTATTTAAGCAGCATACTCAAATCACTCACAGGGCAAAGTACACAGCAACATATTCATAATAAATTGATAACAGAAGCCAAAGAACAATTATCAACCACACTACTTCCAATAAGCCAAATTGCTTACCGTTTTGGATTTGAACACCCAGCGTCTTTTACTAAACTTTTCAAAAACAAAACAGAAATGTCTCCTTTAGAATTTAGAAAGTTATTTAATTAAATGAATAAAACTAGCTCTCCCTAAAAAAGCACCTTTTATACGTCTACTCTTTTAATTTATATTACTCTTTATAAACTTTTCTATAAAACCATTGTCTGTCTTTAAATTATAAGATAAATATGCAGAATATGTCATAAAACTGTCCAATGACAGACTACATACTAGAGATCAAAGTATGTACATTGAATTTAGACCAGAAGAAGGCATAATTATTGGAAACAATAATAGAGATACAACCAATCCTATTAATGCCACTTTCCTTGTAGAAACAAGATTTACTTATGAAATTGGAGCTTGGATTTATGTTGAAGACTTAAGAAACCCTGATAAAGCTTCTCCATCCGATTTAAGATTTTACTACAGTCTAGGGTTTCAGAAGCAACCCCTAATTTTATCACCAATTTCTCCACAGTAAATAAGGTATAAATACATACATTTTTTCTGCTAAAGTAGAAGTATCATTTATGTTAAGAAGTCTTAATGCCCCCTACATAAACACTTAATTTTTATGGGGATAACATGGCAGTTTACAAACTAACAAATAGTCCATAAATTTTTGTTTTAAATTAATTTACCAACTTATTGAAGCTACTAGGTTTATTCTTAAAGGTTTTTCTATTTACTATGGTTTCTTTTATAAAACGACGGGGTTTGATTTGTAAATTTTTTAAATTGTCTATGAAAAAACGGAACTGATTCATATCCACAAGCGAAACAAATTTCCCGCACAGACCAATCTGTATCCATCAACATTCTTTTTGCTATATTTATTTTATACTGATTTAAAAAAGTAAAAAAAGGTCTTCCCATTATTTTACTAAAAAAACGAGAAAAAGACTGTTCGGACATGTTTAATAAATCGGCTAGTTCTTGTAATTGTATCTTTTTATGATAATGTTTTTCTACATAATCGTGTACTTTTCTAATTCTAGAGCTGTATTCTGAAGGTAAATCATCAATAAAGTTTTTTTCAGAAAGCTCCCTAAACTCTAACTTAGATAATAAGACCAATAAACTTTGAAGTTTCAAATACAAATCAGTACTTTCTAAAGTCAATAATTCTTTTAAAAGTAACGCCACTTCAGAAATATTTTCCTTTTTAAAAAGAATCCCTTTAGAAGCTGCTTTTAACATTTTAAAAACACCGTCCAT
The DNA here is from genome assembly GCF_038024045.1 of Polaribacter staleyi. Lineage (NCBI taxonomy): Bacteria > Pseudomonadati > Bacteroidota > Flavobacteriia > Flavobacteriales > Flavobacteriaceae > Polaribacter > Polaribacter staleyi. The sequence goes on from NZ_CP150665.1 coordinate 1,981,843, forward strand.
TTCTGGTACTTTAGCATAAATACCTTTGTTCCACTGAATTACTAATGAAGAAGATTCTGAATCAATTGTAGAATTATTTTTCCAACAGTGCGGTACATTAGATCGTATTAAAACCAATTCTCCTTCTGCAAACGGCCCCACATAATCACCAATAAACTTTGTTCCTTTGCTTTTTTCTATGAATGTTAATTCATGCTGAGGATGAAAATGCCAAGGCGCATCAAAATCACTTCCAGAATATCTAAAAGCAATAATTGATCGATTACTATCTAATGGAACTTTTTCAAATTTTGGCCTCATAATTGTCTATTATATTCAACAAAACAGTTGTCAACAACAAATATACAACATAATAGGGTACTTTATTGTCTAGATAAGGCATTCTATAATTTCTTAATTATATAATCTTTGGCCCCAGATAAATGTCAATTTAATATATTATGAAAGCAAGCGAATTTCCAGACGCATTTAAAAAAGCCAGACAAGAAAAAGGGATTGGTAAAATGGATGATCAAAATGATCCAGTTACCATGGTTTTACGTCATAAAGAAGTGCGAAAATGTGCACATCAATGGCAAAATTTTCAATCTGGAGGTGAAGAAGTTGGACGAATTGTAATTCCTTCTGAAGTTGCTATTAGAGATACCAGGCAAATTCCTTTTGAAGTAGATCCGCCGCAACATAAATCGTTTAGAGATATCTTAGATCCTTGGTTTAAAAGACCTTTAAATGAAGATTATGCTGCAAAAATTGCAACTATTATAGAGGAAATTGTTGAAGAGTCATTAAAAAATAATGAAGTTGAAGTGGTTGCTGATTTTGCCTTAAAATTACAATCTAGAGCGTTAACCTTATTATTAAACATTCCGTATTCTGAAGCCGATTTATGGATTTCTTGGGGAACACACGTTTTTAGAAGTGATGATTCTGATTTAGATGCAGACAAAGCCAATATTTTATATGATTATATTGACAATCAAATAGACCTTGCTATTGAAAACCCAAGTGGTAGTTTGTATTCTGTACTTTTAAATTCTGAAGTTAATGGTAAAAAAATGACCAAAGAAGAAGTAAAAGGTGTATTAATTTTAACTTTTGCAGGTGGTAGAGATACGGTAATTAATGCAGTAACAAACTCAATTGCTTACTTTTCTGAACATCCAAAATCTTTGGCAGCTTTAAAAGAAAATCCAGCAATGATTAACAATGCTGTAGAAGAATTGGTACGTTATTTTACTCCATTAACCCAAATGGGTAGAGTGGTTACCAAAGACACCCAAGTTTGTGAACACGCTATAAAAGCAGACACTAGAATTTCTTTAAACTGGGCTTCTGCAAACAGAGATGAAAATGTATTTGAAAACCCAAATGAAGTAGTTTTAGACAGAAAAGTAAATCCACATGTTAGTTTTGGCTTTGGTACACACAACTGTTTAGGAGCAACCCATGCACGTCAGATTTTAAGAATATTGTTGGCTACTTTATCTCAAAAAGTAAGCTCAATAAACGTAATAGAAACCAAAGAAAATATAGAAAATTTAGGAGAGTTTAAAAGAAAAGTAGGTTTTGATGCTCTTAAAGTAACATTTAATAAATAATAGAAAATGGCAAAAATAACATTTATTACAAGCGATAACGAATCAATAACTGTAGAAGGAACTTCTGGTTCTGTAATGGAATTGGCAGTAAATAATAACATAAAAGGAATTGATGGTGATTGTGGTGGCGTTTGCTCTTGTGCAACCTGTCATGTACATGTAGAACCTGAGTATGTTTCTAAAACAGGACAAGCAGAAGAGCTAGAAAATGATATGTTAGAATTTGATGATTTAACCAATGAGTTCAGTCGTCTTTCTTGTCAAATTCAAGTGAGTGAAGATTTAGATGGTGTTGTTTTTAAAGTTGCTAAATAAATTTTGATGTCGGCTACAGAAAATCAAATTTGTGTTGTTATTGGCGCAAGTCATGCAGGTGTTAATTTTGCTTTTAACCTAAGAAAAGTAGGTTGGCAAGGAGCAATTATATTGTTTGATTCAGATGCAAACACACCGTATCATAGACCGCCTTTATCTAAATCGTATATTATTGATGGTGATTTAAATAGCAATCTTTTAAAACCGCTAGAGAGTTATCAGAATGAAAAGATAACCTTAAAATTAGGAGTAAAAGTGACGTCAATCAATAGAGATGAAAAAACCATTTCTATTGAAAACGAAGGTCATCAAAACTATGACAAATTGGTAATTGCAACAGGAGCAAGACCTTTTATTCCGCCTATTGCTGGTATAGAAACTGCTACTCATTTATTTCCGATGAGAACTGCAGATGATGCCATCGCTATTAAAAGTGCCATTGATACTTCTGAAGAAAAAAATATAGTAATTATTGGTGGAGGTTATATTGGTTTAGAAACTGCGGCTTCTTTAAAGAAAATAGGTGCAAATGTAACTGTTTTAGAAAGAGAAGAACGAGTTTTGGCAAGAGTTACAGCACCAATTATGTCCGATTATTTTATGGAATTACATCAACAAAATGATGTAGAAATTCTAACCAACAAAAATGTAACTTCTATAGAAACAGTTGGCAATGTAAATACTGTTTATTGTAATGACAATACTTCCTTTAAGGCTGATATTATCATTGTAGGTGTAGGTATTAGAGTAAATACAGAGCTTGCACAAAATGCTGGTTTAGATATTGAACAAGGAATAAAAGTAAATGAATTTGCTAAAACCAATGATGAAAACATCTATTCTATTGGCGATTGTACTTTTCATTACAACCCGCATTACAAGAGGTTTATGCGATTAGAATCTGTTCAGAATGCGGTAGATCAAAGTAAAGTTGCAGCGGCATCTATCTGTGGTAAAGAGATTATATATGACACCATTCCTTGGTTTTGGTCAGATCAATACAATATAAAGTTACAAATGGTTGGTTTGGCTACTGGTTATAACGAGGTGCTACTTCGAAAAGAAGCAACTGAAAACACAAGTTTTTCTGTGTGGTACTTTAAGGATGATGAGTTGTTAGCTGTTGATGCTATTAATAACGGAAAAGCCTTTGTGTTAGGAACAAGATTCATCAAAGGAAAACAAAAAATTAATAAAACAAAATTAGTTGATGTTTCAATACCAATGAAACCAACAACATTTTTATAAAAAATAAAACTATGAGCATACAATCTAAGTCTGCAATTGCAAAAGGAGACGGTTCTTTTATTATAGATACCATAACTATTGAAGATCCAAAAGGAGACGAAATTATTGTAAAGATAAAAGCTGCTGGTTTGTGCCATACAGATCATGATTCTCTACATTGGGGAAAACCAATTATTTTAGGTCATGAAGGTGCAGGAATTGTTGAGAAAATTGGTAAAGATGTTACTAATTTTAAAGTAGGTGATAAAGTTATTTTAAATTGGGCAACACCTTGTATGAAGTGTTTTCAATGTCAAGAAGGCAACCAGCATATTTGTGAAAACAACTCGCCAGTAACTGCTGGTGGAAACGGATATACACCCGGACACGCACATTTAGAAGGTTCTAAGTGGAAAAACAATCCTATAGAACGTTCCTTTAATATTGGCACCCTTGCAGAATACGCTTTGGTAAAAGAATCTGCTTGTGTACAATTAGAAAGCGCAATGCCAATGGCTTCTGCTAGTATTATAAGTTGTGGGGTAATGACGGGTTATGGCTCTGTTGTAAATTCTGCACAATTAAAAGCAGGAAGTTCTGCAGTAATTTTAGGAACTGGTGGTGTTGGTTTAAATGCTATTCAGGGTGCAAAAATATCTGGAGCTTCAAAAATAATTGCGATTGATATTAATCCTGAAAGGCTAGAAATGGCAAAAAAGTTTGGTGCTACACATACCATTTTAGCAGATAAAAATGATATTGGTTTGTTAAAAGCATCCGAAGAAGTTAAGAAATTAACAGACAATAGAGGTGCAGATTATGCATTTGAATGTACTGCAATTCCTGCATTAGGAGCAGCACCTTTAGCCATGGTTAGAAATGCGGGAACTGCTGTACAAGTTAGTGGTATTGAAGAAGAAATTACAATAGACATGAGTTTGTTTGAGTGGGATAAAATATATATGAATCCTTTATACGGAAAATGTAGACCTCAAATAGATTTCCCTAAATTGGTAAACTTATATGAAAAAGGCGATTTATTATTAGACGAAATGATTACTAGAACCTATCCTTTAGAAAATTTACAGCAAGCATTTGATGATATGCTAGCAGGTAAAAATGCAAAAGGTGTAATCGTTTTTGATTCATAAATAATACTATTCTCTATCTTATGAATTTAAAAAACCACGTTTTAATAGTCATTTGTTTCTTTATTTTTACACTAAATTTTAGTGCACAAATAAAAGCGCCCGAAGGAAAAAAATGGACTATCATCAAACATCTTTCGGATGAATTTGATGGAAAAAAATTAAATAAAAGCAAATGGATTGCCGATCCTGAAGGGCATCCAGATTTTGGTTGGATTGGAAGACCGCCTGCGCTTTTTAAAGAAAGTGCTATCACTCTTCATAAAGGACATTTAGAAATAGAAGTTGGAACCTTAGACAAACCTTTTACAAGTAACAAATACAAGACACCTGCGGTTTATAAGTATTACGGAGGTATTATTAGAGCGTCTAAATCCATCTCTTATGGACATTATTTTGAAGCCAAATTTAAAATGAATAAAACAGAAATGGGGGGTGGTTTCTGGTTGATGTCTAAAAATATTTGTGATTATAAACACGAAATAGACATTACAGAATCTGTTGGTTCAATTTCTCCTTTGGCAGAAGATTGGGGCAAAAAATGGAATAAAATTATGCATTCCAATACCATTCACAGAAAAACTGCGTGTAATGAAGCCAAACGCAGTCAAAGTGTAATGTATCCAATGGTTAAAAATTCAGAGAAATTTTATACGTATGGTTGTTGGTGGAAAAGTCCTACAGAATTACTGTTCTACTTAGACGGAAAACACGTGTATACTATAAATCCTCCTGTTGATTTTGATCAAGAATTATTCCTTCATTTTTCCATAGAAAAATACGATTGGAATGCAATTCCTAAAGATGGAGGAAAAGTAGCTAGTGCTTCAAAAGAAGACAGAACAACCTATATAGATTATATCAGAACCTATAAATTAGAAGATAAAAATTAAATTTATTATAAATATGAATATAAAAAAATCAATTTTAGTAATTGCTTTCAGTAGTTTTTTTAGTTTTATTTCTGCACAAGAAACCACATTATTAAAGAACTGGAAATTTACAAATTATGATTATGGTGCTGCTTTTCAAGAAAGTTTTGATGATTCAAAATGGGAAAATGTAACAGTGCCTCATGATTGGGCAGCAGTACAAGATTTTAATTTTGCACACGATGTTCAGTTAACAACTGTAATTCAGGATGGTGAAACCAAACCAAGATATAGAACTGGTAGATCTGGTGCGTTGCCTTACGTAGGCATTGGTTGGTACAGAACAGATTATGCGATTACTGCTTCCGAATTAAAAGAAAAAGTACAAATTCTATTTGACGGAGCTATGAGCAACGCCAAAGTATACGTTAATGGCAACTATGTTGGTGAGCGTCCTTTCGGATATATTTCTTTCTATTTTGATATTACAAAATTTCTAAAACCTGGCGAAAATTCAATTGCTGTTCGTTTAGAGAATTTTAATAGTCAATCTAGATGGTATCCTGGAGCAGGTTTGTATAGAAAAGTTTCGATTATTAAAACCAATAAAACCCACGTTAAAACTTGGGGAACTTTTGTTACTACACCTGTTATTGCAAAAAGACATGCAGAAGTGCATGTAGATGTTGAGGTTTTAGGAACTGGAAATTACACAATGGTAAATGAAGTAATTTCTCCTGAAGGAAAACAAATCGATAGAAAATCTAAAGAAATTACAATTCAAAATAACACAAAAATTACTGAAAACTTCAAGGTTTCTAAACCTAAACTTTGGAATTTAGAAACGCCAAATTTGTATCAACTTAAAACATCAATTTTAAAAGAAAACAAGGTGGTTAATACCTACACAACGTCTTTTGGAATAAGAAGTATTCGTTTTGAAGTAGATGGTTTTTATTTAAATGATAAAAAAATAAGATTTAAAGGTGTAAACATGCATCATGATTTAGGTCCTGTTGGTGCGGCTTTTCATAAGGAATTATTTATGCGTCAAATGAAAAAAATGAAAGAAATGGGTGTAAATTCAATTCGTTTTTCTCACAATCCTCCTGCTCCAGAAGCGTTAGATATTTGTGATAAAATGGGAATTTTAGCCATTGATGAAGCTTTTGACGAATGGCAAATAGGAAAAGTAATGAATGGGTATTCTAAACATTTTGATAAATGGGCAAAAACAGACTTAACAGATATGATTTTACGAGATAGAAATCATCCAAGTATTATTATGTGGAGTATTGGTAATGAAATTTTAGAACAATACCAACACGACCCAAATAACATTACAAGTTATTTAAACAAAATTGTAAAAACTGTAGATACAACCCGTGCCACAACTGCTGGTTTTAACTCTGCTGTAGGAGCTTTAAAAAGCGGAATGGCAGAAACAGTAGATGTAGCGGCCTTTAATTACAAACCAGGTATTTACAATCAAATAAGAAAAGAATATCCAAATTTAAAGTTTTATGCAAGTGAAACTGGAGGAGCAGTTAGTGTTAGAAACAGTTATAAATTCCCGGTTGTTTTTGATACACTTCAAACCAAAAGAGGAAATTCTTTAAACACAAAAACGTATAAAGACGGTGCTCCTGGAAATTATGAAACTACCAATGTTCCTTGGGGATACCCAGCGTATAAAGAGTTTGCTGCACAAGAAAAAAACACAAGTGTTTATGGCGAATTTGTTTGGACAGGTTATGATTATTTAGGAGAACCTTCTCCTTATCACGAAGTAAAAGCTAGAAGTTCTTATTTTGCACCTGTTGATTTTATTGGTTTAGAAAAAGATAAATTCTATTTATATCAAACACAATGGAATAAAAAGAAAGATGTACTTCACTTTTTTCCTCATTGGACTTTACCTGCTATGAACGGAAAAGAAATTCCTGTAGTTTGTTATACTTCTTATGAAAAAGCAGAATTATTTGTAAACGGAAAAAGCTATGGCATTCAGACTAAAAAACCATTAAAAAACCAGTCTTACCAAAGTAATTCTATTGAAAAACAGGCTTCTGGTGGTGGTAATTGGGATTTATTTAAAGCCTATGCCATTGTTTGGGATAATGTAGTTTATGAACCAGGTGAAGCAACAATAGTTGCTTACAACAAAAAAGGTAAAAAGGTGGCTGAAGTAACAAGAGTTACTGCTGGTGCTCCTCATCACATAGAAATAAAACCAGAATTAACATCTATTAAAAATGGAGAAGTGGGTGTTTACATTGTTTCCGTTTTAGATAAAAATGGTAATTTATGTGTAAATTACAATGATAATATGAAAATTCAGGTTAAAGGTGCTGCTGTATTTTTAGCCGCTGGTAATGGAGATCCAACCAATTTGCAAAACTTATCGAAACCAGAAAGAAAATTCTTTAACGGACAAGCAGCTATTTTTGTAAAATCGAACGAGAAAGGAGCCGTAAATGTTGCTATAAAATCTAAGAATTTAGAAGGAACCAACAATTCATTAATTATAAAATAAATAATGATATGGCATCAAGCTTTAAAACTGTAGAACTTTCAGATTCTGTTTTCGAATCTCAAGGATTAAGATTTTTAACCGTAAAAACGCCTAATTTAAAAGGTAGAGGAGACATTTGTTTGTATGTACCAGAAGTTGATAATATAGATAATTTACCTATTTACATTTTACTACACGGTGTTTATGGAAGTGCTTGGATTTGGGCAATGAAAGGTGGTGCTCATAAAACCGCTAAAAAGCTGATGGAAAATAAAAATATAAAACCTGCAATTATTGCAATGCCATCAGATGGACTTTGGGGTGATGGTTCTGCTTATTTTTCTCATCATCAAAAACAATTTGATAATTGGATTGTAAGTGATGTGATTACCGCTGTTAAAGAAAACATTCCAGAAGCTAAAAATTCAACGGCAACTTGTATTGGCGGTTTGTCTATGGGAGGTTACGGAGCATTGTCTTTAGGAGCACGATTTCCCGAAAAATTTAAAGCCATTTCTGGTCATAGTTCTATTACAAAATTAGAACAAATGCAACTATTTACAGATGATCCTTTAGAAACCTATTTAAAAGAATCTGTTACTCCAAACGTAATAGATTCTTTTATAAAAAATAAGTCTCACTTACCTCCTATCCGTTTTGATTGTGGTGTAAAAGACAGCTTATTTTCTGCTAATAAAACACTTCATAACGATCTTTTAAAAGAGGGAATCCCTCATACTTTTGAAGAATTTGAAGGAGGACACGAATGGTCTTATTGGATTAAAAACGTAGAAAAATCATTCCATTTTTTTGATACTTATTGTAAAAAAGAATAAAATCTTTTTTTAGAAATAAAACAGACACATTCTTTATAAGAACTTGTCTGTTTTTTTATTCCTTCTATTGCAAGAATTATAGCTAACCTTCCCGTTTTTCAAATAGGGAATACATTGTTTTAATAAATACTTCTTTATCTAATTTGAACCATTTACTTTCCTGAAATAGGTAGACTAAAAACTCATCATTTATAAATAGTCACTTATGAAAAAACAACACTAGCGAAAAAAAGTTAGCACACTAAACTACTATTTTACAAAAACTTAAAACAGTATCAAAAACTGAACTCGAACTAGTAACCTTCGGGTTATGAGTTCAGTTAAATCGTTGATTTACTGAATTTTAACCTTTTTATTATTTAAATCGTGTTCTAAAACGTGTTCAGTCTAGTTCAGATTATTATTGTATTATTCTTGTTGCAATATAGTGATTTTTTTGAAACCTAAATAATCTACTAACATTCTGGCATTTATTAAATCACCACGTTTAAACAAAATCTAAAAGATCTGAATCAATAAACTGAACCTTTGATGAATTATAATAACTACTAATAACAGAATGATTTAAATAAACACCTTTCTTACATACCATTTTTATGCTAGTCATATTTTTAATATCTACAGAAAAGTAGTTCGCTTATTTTCTTAACCAACCTAACAATAAATCGTTCTCAATTTCCCATACTCCATTTTTGTGAATCAACTTAAAAGTTGCTCTAGACATTCTACCCACATTTTGCTGAACAATTTCAATCTCACTGTCACTAACTTTAGATACAATTGCAACATGACCGTATTTATTAAATCTATGACCATCCATAATTACTAAATCATTTACTCTTGGCTGAGATTTACTTTTGTTAGAATATTGCGTAAGATTTCTTGCTGTATTTTTTTGCCCATCTTTTAACCCATGATTATAAAAGTCTTTTGCATGTCCAAAGGTGTTTGGCATTTTGTGACTTAAATGATCATAATAATACCTTTTTACAAACTCGACACATTGCCATTCTAGACCATAATTATATCCGTCCGTAGCCTTATGTCTAGTGTTTTTACCTTGATGTAAATAGACTGGAACATTATTAAAGGTATCTATAATTTCATTTCCTTTTTTATCATACGATCTATTACAACTTATAAAACAAGAGCTTAATATCAATAATAAAATAATCTTTTTCATACATAAGAAATTTAATCAATAACACATTCTAAAAAAACAGGTAAATGATCGGATAACATTCTTGCATATTTTAAATTATCACATGTTTTAACAAAATCTAAATGATCTGAATTAACAAATTTTACTTCTGCTGAATTATAGTATATATTATCAATAAAATGGTTTAAATAAACACCATTCTTACAAGACATTTTTAAGGTAGTTTTTTTATTTTTAACAGCGCTTTTAAAGCCTAAACCATATAGATCATCCCACACCTTATGACGTTCATTTAAATTAAAATCTCCAACAATAAAAATATTATTCGTATTTAACCTTTCTGGATAATCTTTGAAAAATTTAATTTCTTCTTCTGGATGATCATCGTGTTTTCTTGAATGAAAGTTGACGACATAAAATGGAGTTGATCCTTTTTTAAGTTTAAACTTACCAATAAATGGTTCTCGAACACATTTATCTTCTAAATCTTTATCTAAATAAGCTTTTTTGAGTAAGCTAACTATTGATGTTTTCCACAAATAAGCATATCGTTCAGACATGTATACTGAGGGACTTTTTGTAGGATTACTAATTTGATAACTCCATTTACTTCCCATTCTATTTAACTCATCTACAATTTTAGCTACTGCTTGTGCTCCTGCGGGGTCTTTTGCAACTACTTCCTGAATGGCTACTAAATCAAAATTTCTTAAAATTTTAGCTATTTCAAGAATTTCATTTGAATTCTTAGTTCTACCTAAATCTTGGATGTTCCAGGTTATTAAAGAAAAACTTGGTTTTCTTGTAGAGGTATTAAAAGAATTTTCTTTTTTTTCTCCCCTTATTGATTGTGTTATTACTTTAGTATTATTTTCGTGTTGTTTCGAGCTTTTGGATTGACAACTAAATATTAAAAAAAAAACAACTGTAAAACTATATTTCAATAATCTAAATCCCATTTAAAATCTCTGTATTATGCGTAAAACGGTTATGCTCACTTCCTTTAAACCAATCTAAACTAACCCAATAAGAACCATTTATTGATCGATAATCAAAACCGTTTAGATACCGACTCTTCAAATCTCTTTTATTAATTTCAAATTCTGCAAATGCATGACCTGAATCTCCATCAAAACCACCAACTACTCTCGATTTTAACCCTATCTGTCTAGCAAAAGAGGCTAATAAAATTGCATAATCATCACAATCACCAGAATACTTTCCTTGGTATTTTAATGAAATTGTTGCCTCGGCAGATCTCCAAGTATCATGACCTGTGGCTGGATCAAATATATAATGCCATTCCTTTTGTACATGCTTTTTCATTTTAGAAATTTGATCTAACTGAGAACTAGTCGCTCTTAACTTTATCGTTAACTCTCTAACTTCTTTTAACACTAACCCTTCTACCTGTATTAAATTTCCTTCTGCCTTCGGAATTTTATTTTTAATCAACTCACTATTGATAACTTTTTTCTCTTTTGGAGTTACAACATCTTCAATTTCAATTATTTTTGGTGCTATATCTTTTATAATTGTATTTGGTTCTGGGATTGTATTTTTTTTACTTCCTTCCTTTTTGGCCATTGCAATAATTTGTGCTCTCCCAGACCTTGAACAACTTGTACATGACGATGTTAGAACTAGTAGCAACACCATAACAACACTTAAAATCAATAGTTTAAAATTCATTCTTTCTAATTAAATAACTTGCCAAAAAAACTCTCACTTACTTCCTCTTTTTGTTCTTCCTTTAAAGGCACTTCTTTCTTATGCAGAAACTTACCTACCTTAGAGGTTACTTGAATTGTAAAGCGTCTATTATTGTTCTCATTAAGTTCATCTCTTGATTGACTAAAATAACCACTACCTGCAATGATAACTTCACATTGGCTTCCTAAACTTCTAAAATCAGCTCCTTCTTCCCTCCAATAATTGTATAAGGATAGTGCACGTTGATAACTTAACTTATAGCCTAAATTGGGACCATCTTTCCAATTGTTATTGTACCTCTGAGTACTTCCTTCTATTATTAACAAATAATCTATTGTTTTACTTGTATCAATTATACTTTCAATTTTATCATATAAGTTTTTTCCTGCTTTAGATATTTCATTTCTTTTATTTATTGGAATGTCATTTAAATTTGAACTATTAGGTCGAAACCTAGCATCAATATTTAATTTATACCTTTTATTTTCCTTATCAAATTGATAGTAGGTAGTATCTAAACTTTCAATAGCCTTTTGAACATTTTTAATTTCCTCTAATTGTTGTGCTTGTGCCTCTAAAATACCTTGCTTAGATTGTAAAAAGGTAAATGATACTATATATAAAACCAACATAACGAAAAATAGACTCGTCATTAAATCTGCATAGCTAATCCAAAAAAAGCCTGATTTTTTCATTATCTATTTTTTTGACTGATTTTCTGTTTTTGGAATTATTTGAATTGAAAACCTTTTATTGTTACCCTCCTCTTCATCCCTGCACAAGCCATTAAATCCACTTCCACAAATCATAACCTCAACATTATATTTTCTAAAATCAATAGACCTTTTTTGCCACAGATTATATACAGCTAAAGCTCTTTCATAACTTTTTTTATATCCCCATAAATCATTAATATTAATACTCTTATCTAACTCATTAGCCATATTACCTTCAATTACTAATAAATAAGATTGATCAGGGTTACTCTCTTGCATTTTTTTTAGAAAGCTCTCTAAAACCTCACCTGCCTTAACAGTTACTGCTATAAATTCATTCTTAATAACGGTTTGTTTAGATTCAAAAATCTGTTTACCAATCAGATCTCTCGCCACAAATTTCTTACATTGATCTAGGTAAACAAAATAAGGGCTATCTTCTAAAGGTTTAAATTGCTCTTCAATTTTTAACAATTTATTTAGACGTTGAATTTCAATATTTAACTGTTTTTCCTTATTTTGTAATGAGCTAATTAATGTAGAATTATTTTTAAACAAGTCTTCATTTTCTGTAATAACACGTTCATTTTCTTTCATTTTAAATTGGAGAAAATTAATAGTAACTACAAATAGCACTAACATTATAAAAAACAAACTTGTCATTAAATCTGCATACCCCACCCAAAAGAAATTAGACTTTTTCATTAGTTGATAAAATCTAAATACCTTAATAAGCTAAACACACCGAATATTATTATAACGACATAAGTACCAATCTGCAATCCTGGTAATAACTTTTCTAAAGTTGATTTTTTCTTTTCTTTAATCTGATGTATAGAAATTGGACTATTATTACTAGTAATTTGATTCCCCTCTTTTAATGCCAAAATTATTTCTTGGCTATTTCTATTAAAAGCTCTAGCTAAATTTGTTTCCAAACTTTCCAAACGAGTGTTAATAACATTTAATTGACTTAGTTTATCAAGTTGGTCTAATTTATTTAATTTCTCAAATTTTGGTGTGCTGTTTTCAAACGCTACTTCGGTTCTTAGAACCTGAGTTTCCATAGCTTCTGTAAATTTCTCTATAGAATGAGTAAAAGCTGTTGAAAGTTTTGAATCAAAACTAGCAATTGCTCCATTAAATGAATTAAACTGTTTTTCTGTTAATTCACCTAGCTTACTTACTGCTGTTGACATTCTAGAATCTGCATTAGCTACAGCTTCATTTACAGCATCTCCATATTGAGAAAATGACTGAATATGAGTATTAAAAAATGTAGTTGCGGCATTACTTTCTTCAATATTATTTTTAATACCTTCTAAGACAACATTTATATTTTCTGTAGTTGAAACAAACTTTTGTAATTTATCAACAAGATCTGAAGTTCCTTTCATTGAACTGTTTAACTTGTTGTAATAATTTGCGAAATTTGCAAAAGAATCCATCATGTCATCAAGCTTAGTAAATATTTCAACATTTGCTGATGTGATTTTAGAAACATCTAACTTTCTAATATCTTGAATTAATTGCTGCTCTCTTTCAACCGTATTAGAAGTCGTGCGAACAATATTGTCTAAATGAGAAATTGAACCCGATGTACTTCTTGCAAAAACATCCAATTTATCGGATAAAATAGCAACCTCAGGCAATTTACCTGTTGCCATTTTTGGCATCAATTCAGACTGTAACTTAGACAAAAACTCACTCTTCTCTTCATCTGCCTCAACCTGAGCATCTTTAAAGATTTTTATAGAAAATACGGTTGTAATAATTAGTCCTATTACACTTGCAGACATTGCCCATTTAACACCATTAATAAGAGGCTGAATTGCATTTAAAGCATCACTATTAGCATCAAAATTAACAGAAAAAAGCCCTATAATAATACCTAACATAGTAGCAGCTAACCCTAAATATAAAGGTGCTGGTATTCTATTTTCAATTTCATTCTGAGATGTTTCTGTATGCTTATCTACAATATCTTTTATTAAATGAAAATCTATAGTTGCTCCTTTATTTTTAATCAAATACACATTTATGTATTTCACCATTGTAGCCAACACACGACTTTTATTATTATATTCTAAATAGGTAATATTTACAACTCCCTCTCCTCCTTCATACGTTAAAATATCAGAAACTTCTCCAGACTTAAAAACATCTTTTGAAACCTTTTTTTGAGTAATAACAGGCAGATCCTCAAAATCGAAAATTGCTTTGTAAGCTTTAATCTTAAAATATAAATCTCTAGCAATTATAATCTGAAAAATTACAATAGAGATTATTATGAGCACTTCAAATGATTGGTACATAATTTTAAATAAATTTAATTCTTATTTTAGTTTTTACTACCCAATCTTCCCCTTCTAATACTACATCACCTTTAGCTATTACTTTTATTTCTTTTGTAGATGAACTGTATGCATTTTCATAATTACAAACAGGTTCTAAAAAAGTATTTGGAGAATTTAAAGCTCTAGAAAGGTCTGCTGTCTCTATTAAACTGATTGCTCCTTGATTTGTATTACTATCAATTTTAGCTAAATATAATGAGAAAGGCACTTGCGTTTCACTTACATCTTCATTTGAAAATCTGTTATCTTCAAAAGGTGAAGGGAAGTATATTAATTTTGTTAAATCTTGCTGGCTTTTAGTAACATTTAAATTTCTAGTTAAAGACTTTTTATCTTCAACGGGGCTATCATTACGGTCACTTTTAAAACTATTTTTAGTTGAATTTAAATCATTTAGTAATTCATAATTTTGTTTTTCTAATGATCGAATTTTACTGTTTAATAATTCAATATTTCCGTTAAATTTAGACTCCGTATTATGATCTACTTGCACTCTTCTAAGCCTTTTCTTATCTTCTTTTTCTAAAACTTCTAACTTTTTAAAAACTTTTTTCAATACAATAATTAAAAAAAGTATTAATAAAAGTGATATCACCAACGCTACATAAACAATTATGTTTAGTAAACTTGATTTTTCTTTATTAGTGCTGGTTAGTGTAGGTGATTTTTCATCATAGACAACTTCTTCTACTTTTAGAATTTCTTTTTCCTTTTCGATAATATTAGGTAAGAATGAAGTGTATTGGACTTTAATAGCTTCTCTCCGTTTAGTTTCACTTACTTTAACAGGAACAAAAGATATATTCTCAAAACTATTCATCGTTAAACTATTATCAACAAGTTCTTTCCTATAGTTTTCAAACACATTCTCTCTAGTCCTTTTCCAACCTTTTAACAAAAGACTACTCACTTCTTCTAAATCTACGTTTTCTAAATATGAATCATAGTCTTCTTTTAACTTCGTATAAGTTTCTAATTCTTGATTTCTTTTAGCGTTTTTTTGAGGCCACCCTTTTAAATCTTCCATATAGGCAATGGTTAATTTAACCACTGCCCATTTATTTACTTTTTTGAAAGAAGTAATACGATCTTGTTCTGTTTGTCCATAACTATTATTAATAAACAAAAAAACAACTATAAACAACCATCCAATTTTTCTCATATCATCAATTGATTATTCGTTACTAATTTCATTTGCTAATTCATTCAACTTCCCAATAAGAGGAAAAAAGAATAAGGTTTCACCCAATGGATCTTCTTCAGTTGAATCTGATTTTAAGTTTTCGATACCTTGCATTTCATAATCTAGAAGATCTAATGATTTTATTTTGTTAAATTTTTCTACAGATTTATTAGAAATATCAAAACTGTCTTTAAAATTGAGTTCTGTCATTAATTTATTAAAAAGCTTATAAAACTCTTCTACATTGTTAACAACACCTTTCAAGTAATCTTTAGATAAATCTTTATATTTAATTGTAGTTTGTGATACTGTGTTTAACTTTTGAATAACAGTTTCCTTGCTCCCTACATTTACCTCTATCAATTCTGTGTGATTTAGGTTATCTATTTTACTATCCATATAGAAACCTCCTTTACAAGTCACTTCTTTAGGATTATCACTTCCTTTAACAATAATGTTTACATCATCCTCTTTAAAAACATTATTAAAGATAGCTTCAAAAAGTCTTTTTAATGAGCTATATTTTTTTGTGTCTTGATCTAAAATTTGGATTGTTTTTGACCCTGTACCACTGAATACAATATTTCGTGGGGCTTCTAAATTTTTAGCCTTCATTAATTCAGCTATATGATAAATAATAGACGAATAGAACAACAAAAAGATAATCTTCAAATCACTATCTCCTGCTAATTTTTCAGAAAAATTTAGATTATTTAATTTCTTATCTTTTATGTTTTTATTTTCATCTAATGAAAAGAAAAAATTGATTAAATCTTGTGATGTTTGATTTTCATTAAATAATTTTTCTAAAATTTCTACCTCAGCTTTTAGATCATTTTGAATTAAAATATCTTTAAACTCCGAATAATATTTATTTACAAAACCATTACTATTAATATTCCCGTTAAATCCATCTCCAAAAATGGAGTTTCCAGCAAATCTAAATGAAGAAATTAATTTAGGCTCTCCATCTGCATATATCATAATGTCCGTAGTTCCACCTCCAATATCAATTGACACTGATGGTCTTGCCATTGCCATTAGACCTTCTTTTGCTTTGTAATAATAAAAAGGAGCTACACTTTCAGGATAATCAATTAAATTGTTTTCATTTATGCTATTTCCAAAAACTTTTTTAAAGCTCTTTTGCCATATTTTTCTTAACCTTCCTAAATGTGCAGAAGACATACTTACAGGATAAAACCAGGTAACTTTAGTGTTACTAATGTTTCCATTGTTACTTAACACCTTCCCTTTACATAACAATAAAAGTTCTTCAATATAATGTGCTAACCTTGCATTATCCTCTACTTTATTATTGGCCCATTTTAAATCTGTAAAAGCCTTTAAGTATTTTCTAATAGCCACTTTTTCATAATCAAAAGCAGCATTGGCATCTGCAAAAACAAATGTAGGCATGCTATAGTTTACATCCTTATTCTGAACTAAACAGGTTCTAAAAGGTGCGTTTCGCAATTCATTTTCACCAAAATACTTACTTATTACTTCTTGTTTTAAATGTGATTCTCCATCTAAGATAGTTCTTATCGCTTCACTTCTTTTAGGAGTATCATTAGGCATTAAAAAAGCTATTTGCATGTCTTTTTCCGAAATATCAAATGCTTTTTCACTTCCCTGACCTTCAATTTTATATTCTATATGAGAATTTGTCGTTCCAAAATCAATTGAAAACTCGTAATCATCACCACCCTTTCCATTATAGTTTGACCAAGTTGGAATTAAATAATTCTCATAATCTCCATATTTAATTAAAATTGTGTCGAAACGATCTTCCACAATAGTCTGTGTAGTTATGTATGGAACTACTGATCTTTGTTTTTGATGTACAGAAACACTTTCATTCTTTTGTTTGGAATTAAACACCTTCAAATTTAAGGTATTCCCATTTTCTGGCATTACATCTGCTAATCCTAAAGCATACGTAATATCTACTTCCTCACTAAAAACAAATGGGTAAATAGAAAAAGCAAATGGCTTTTCTACAATTTTACCTTTTTTAGGATCAGTAGCATCATTAGGGTAATAAATTTTTGAATACTGAATAACTCCCTTTTTAATTGGTATATTAATTTTTATCTCTACACTATCTCCAGCTCTAGAATTTAGCTCAATCATATTTTTATTTAAAATATCATCAACACTGAAATAATCAAAAAATCTTTTTGTAAGTGGTAATAAGTATTTATTTTCTCCAACAGTAAAAAACTTACCCTTATCTATTTCATAAGGTAACTTAATAATCGTATTTGCTAAAAAGTCATTCATTGTTAAATAAGGATACAAATCTCCTTGTTCTGGCAATGTTCTTTTAGATAAAGGTCTAGAATCTTCTACAGGAACAATTGTAGTAGCATTCCATGAATCTAAAGTATATTTATATCTTAAATTTAATGGCTCAACAGGTAAAACCAATGGTTTATACCCTTCATTTACTTTGGTTGTTACAATGGTTAAATCACTATTATCTTGAATTTTTATAGGATCTAATACATATTGTTTTAACAACAATCCTCTAATCACCTCTATAGGTTGTCCTACTTTCCCGTTAAAAAACACATTAGGCAAAGAGTCTAAGTACTGGTCAGTATTAATATTCATTAACTCATTGTAAAAAGCCCCATCTATACTATGAATCTCTTCAAAAGACTTTATTAAATAGCTGTTAAACTCAGGGAATTTAGAATTAAAATTAGTCGTTTTAGATAATGCGTACAAATACTTTACATATTCTTTATCTCTTTTATATAAAGGATGTAAACCTTCATCGAGCATCGTGTCATTTCCAAACTTAATATCAATCTCCGTTGCGTTGGGAGCGGCAAAAAACAAGGTTCTTGGAGATGTACCTCCAATAATTATATGTTTGTATTTTATTATATAAATTTTATCAAAATCATTAAAATTATATTGAAGAGCATCTTGTTTTAAAAACAAGTCGAGCGTATTGCCTAAATGTCTCTGTTGTTCATTCCCACTTAACAACTTACTTAAACTTGTTGTTTTATCCCATGCAATAAACTCTAAATCGTCTTTGTATTTATCGTAATTAAATATAATCTGTCCGATATCTAAAGCATCTGAAATTAACTTATGATTGTCTGAGGCTACAGCCTTCCCCATCTTTTCAATTCCATCTAATTGACCACTATTTCCAATAATGTTAAATGCTGTTCTAACTAGATCAATTCTCGCGAATGGACTTGGAATAGATGTTGGTAACTTCTTACCATTTCCACCATCTGTATCTATACTATCTATTAATGCTGCATTAATTGGTGTTGATGCAAACCAATCGTTAATTAAAGCACCTTGATTATGTATTCTAAAAACTTTCTTTCCCATCTTTTATTAATTTAGAATGTTATTAAGTTGTTCTGTTAAAATGCTATCAAATACTTTAATAAAACGTTCTTCTTCTCTTATGTTATTAAGTTTCCCTCCATTCACTAATTTATGCGCACTTCTAATCAAAAGGTCTCCTTTAGCTCTGTTTCTCGAAAATGTACTTCCACGGGAAACTTCGTTTCCTATTATAAAATCTAACAAGGAATCATGATCTTGATTTTCATGAAAAGGAGTAAATGAGATTTCATTCGTTTGCATCTCATCCATCCATTTTTTAAAATAATTTAAAAATGGAATGAATTCTATTTTATAAAAATCTGAATTATAAAAGTCTTTCTCAATACCACTTTCACCATTATACTTTCCTGGAGATTTCAATAACTCATCCATAGATTTTTCAATAAACTTATCAAACAAGTACATTTTAGACAACGGTACTCTTAGCTTATCCTTAGCGTCCTGCCCTAAACTGTCAAATTTCAATTTTGTGCCACCATCTTCTACCCCAAACTCTTTAATTGTAATTTGGTTATTTTGAGAAATAACAGGTACACTCTTCACAAAATCAACAATAGCCAATGCCCCTGCCAATTCAACAAAATGTGCATCATTTTTTTGATCTGCCTTTCCTTCTGCATATTTCATATTGTTATTAGCTATGTCACCGATATGATAAAATGAATTCAACATATCCTTGTTATTAAAAATAGCATGTTCATAATAACTTAATGCTGCTTTTGCTTTTCCAAAAAATGTGGTAGAATCAATCTCTTTTTCATCATTATTACCATCAGACACTTTAAAGTATGGTAAATAAGATATGGCTCCAATAGTTGACTTACTAATTATATCAGAATTATGTCTATTAGTATCATTAATTCTTAAGTTTTTTAATAACAAAGGAAACCCAGAGGCTCCTGTTCCTCCAAAAATGGAACTGATAATAAAGATTGCGTCTCCTTGATTAAAAGAATTTGAAAATTCTTTATACTCATCAGAATCTACAATTTTATTTAGAACAACACTTCCTATATTAGGGTTTCCTTTGAAACCAACAGTCATGTCTGCCTTAATATTTTCTTCGCTAAATAGCAAATCAATTAGTGCTTTATTTTCATCATCTAAACCATTATAATCTATAGATTGACCAAATTCTTGACCACTACCATCTATACCAAACTTAAAATTGTTACTTAAATTCGGACTATTTTCATTTGTAAGCTGAATCAGTGTCTTTATTTTAGTTCCAAACAGATCGTTTTCACTACCTGCTTTACTTACAATATTTTGATATTTTGTTAAAATATCTGCAGTTCTATTCAAATCTCCATTTGCGGTATCTGGATCAATTATAATTGGCACAACTGTATCAAAGTTATTTTCTAATTTTACTCCAGAAGCTAACAACATTGTTAACGCTTTTATTACTCTAGAACCAGTTCCTCCAATTCCGAAAACATATAATTTTGCCATAATTTAAAAAGGGTTATATCTATTATTAGTACTTACTAGTCTGAATGGAATTACTGATAAAATAATCGATAATACAAGCGCATAAACCAACGTGATTACACTCATTTGGAAAATAAAATAATCTGCACTTGGCTCACCACTTTCACCCGTATAATTTCCAATATATTGAATAATCTCAAAGTTATTATAAAGTATAATTGATGTTCCTGTGTATGATATTATCATTACCAATAGTAAGGATAAAAACCATTTTAACTTAGAACTACTAACTGGGTCCCAAAACTTATAAAAAACAGTCAATGTAAGGATAGGAACTATGATTAACACCCATCCTAGTTTACCATAATCTTGATTATTAAACACCATACCAGATAACTCTTGATAGGTATTCCAATCAAACAATCGGTCATAAAGGGTTGCTACAATTTCATTCATCATTTTATTAAGCTTTAATATTTATTTTTAATTCAAAAAAATTATTTTTATTATTTACTTTTTCATAAGCTTTTGAGATACCATTCATTAACCGATCAAAAGCAAATGTAGAAGAACTGTCCTCTTTTATTTCACAATCATTCTCAGAGCCAGTTTTAGAAATCCATGATGGAAAATTTATATCTAAATTCACTTTAAGGTCTCCGTATATTTTTGACTTAGCTTTTACGACTACAATATGAGTAAAATTCATATTTCCTTTTTTATTCAGGTTCTGAATCCATTTGTAGGTGTGACTATTTTTTGATAAATCTGCAATGGTTTTTATTTCATCGACTTTATAACCTGTATTATTTTCAATAGAATAATTTAAAGGATTTATTAAATAGTTACTAGGAATAGAAAGACTAGAATAATCTACCGCAACACCAAATTGTAAATATCTATCTTTAAGCAGTAATCCACTTTTTGTAAATTTCTCAGCATCTTCAATCTCTGTTACATTATATAATTGACTGGATCTCTTTACGGTATAATCTCCTTGCTTCTCTTCTCCTTTTGTAAGTACTGAATAATTTACTTTTAAATCTTTTGTAATTAAAAACCTAGCTTGTTCTTTATACCCTTCTAAATCTTTAATAATTACAATTTCATTAAGAGCTTTATTTATGACTGCTTTGTTTCCGAACAAAATGATATAATAAGGTCTTTCTAGATCTATCTGTGTGCCTCCTTTTTTCTTACAACTTTCTGAATAATATCTACCTTTAAAGTTCGATGTCATTTTTAGAACCACCGTTTCTAATTCATTGTACTTAAGTGCTTTTTTAAAAGCATCTTCTATATCAATCTCTACTAAAGCAATATTCCCATCTTTCATGGAATAAATTCCATCAGTAATAACAATACTTAAATTATTCCCTTTGGCATTTTTAATTGCATTGGTAAAAATAAATTTGTGATCAGAATTCCCTATTCCTGTTGTCGCAATCTTTTTATTAGCAATTTTATCTTTAAGATTGGTTTGCGAATATTCTTTTGTATTTACAAAATATGTAGAAAGACTATCCCCATCTGCATTAAGTAATATTCTTCTAACAGTTTGCTGAAAATTATCTCCATTTAAATATCCATTCATGCTCAATGAATTTTCAAAATAGAAGTTGACTTCTGTGATATTTACCTTTTGCTCAACTTTCTTATTGATTAACTTATTGGTAACATTCTTATTTGTTGTTCGATTAATTTGCTTATCCCGTTTACAACTAGTGCTAATAAATAGGTAAAAAAAGAGAACAGTTAATATTTGGTAAGTTTTTTTCATACAATCAGTTTTTAATAAACAGTGCTTATTATTATATAATTTTATTTTAAATCTAACTTTTATAAAAATTGAGTTCACAAAACACAATAGAAATTTCACTTTAATTAAATCATAAAAAAACATCTAACTATCTAGATAGAAATACATCATTAATACAATTAGTTTGATAGTTAAAACACTTTTAAAAGCTAATCAACATCCTCAAATACTTATTGCCTAAACCACAAAAAAAATAAACTAAAACTTCACATAGAATATTAAATTCTTATGAAGGATAAACAAAACTAAATGAATAAGACGTGGGTTCATTACGGCTTTCCGTAACAAACAAATAAGAGTTGATTATTTTTTTAAAAAAAAATAGCTAATTCATCCTTTGGCTTAGCTTTCGCCATTAAACAATAAGAAAAAATAAAACTGTCATGCCCGACAATTCTTCTACTTTTTTATAATAATTTACTTTACTAAAAATATGATTTATAATATTGGAAGTACTATTTTATATTCTTTTGCTATCATATAAATATGACATCAGCAATGGTAAGTTGATACCCATTATTTTAGAATGTAGGTAAGTAATTTATTTACCATATTCTAAATATGGTAAACAGTTGTTAGCTTAACCTTTATAATTAACTTAATTCTTAATCACAAAACCAATAATTTCAACACCTTCTCGCCTAAAACCTCATCTAGTTCCCCATCCTCTAAAACAGAAACAAAGCCCATTTTACATTGATGCTCTATTTGTGAATGATTTTCTTCTTGATCCAAGACATAATCATCTGTTAAGTACGATTTAAAACTATTTTCTCGAGTTTCTCCTGGATACAGTAACAAGGTTTTTTCTGCATCCCAAAAACGACAATACGCATACATTTGACGTAAATCACTTACTGAAGAGGTATTGTTTTTTGGTCTTTTCCATTTTGTGTCGATTATAAATTTTTGAGAACCTTTACGCAATACAATATCTGGTCTTAAACTATTGCCTCCCCAAAAGGATTTAGATTCTTGTCCTGACACTTTTATATCAGTACCTAAACAAGCCTTCTGTAACTGCTTTAAAACAAAGGTTTCCCATAATTCATTCATATCAAATAATAGTGACAACATCTTTTCTTTTCCGCTTGAAATATCAGGCGAATAATTTAAAATAATTAGTCTCGCTAACTCTAATGAATTCGCATATCCAACAGATTTTCTATTTAACAGAACTTCATTCAGTTGTTTTTCGGTAATAGGTTTTTGGTCTACTTCTGGAAAATTTAACTGCACTCTGTTTGCTAAATCCTGTAATCTAGTTCCGTTTGTAAACTGAGTAACAATAATTAACGCTTTTTGTAATACTTGATGTAAAAAGTGATTGCTATCGTACACTTGATGCGTAGTATAAAAACGTTCTTTATGAACTATATTTTTTCGAATATGTCCTGCAAATTCTAATTTACCTTTTAATGCTTTTGTATTTTGTGTTTGCTTTCTATAGTTCTTAATCAAACCTTTTCTAACCAAGCTTTCTACTTCTAATAAGTACAATTCAAAATAAACTTCTAGTAAATTAAGATGCTGTCTTTTTACATGCGCTGCTCCAGTAGATGATGCTTTTAGCTTTCCGCATGCTTGTAACATTTTTAATAAAACACCTTTCCATTTAGTATCCGCATCATCTTTATCTGCTTTTGGGTGAATCTCAATAGTTAAACCATCTACCTGAATTACACCAACATACTGATTAAATTTAATCCCTTTAGCAATAGGTTCAAAATAGTTACCATCGTGATATTCGTTCAGTTTTAATAGCGCATCTAAATGTACTTGGCTAAAACCTTCCTCACCAACATATAAACGTTGGTGTTCAAAAACCGATATTGTCTTATTACTTATCAATTATTCTGCTTCCTTTTTTCCTAACAATGATAAAACTGCATCGATTACATTATCTTCATTTACCTGCTTTAAAAGGAATGAAGGTGCTTTAAAATCATTTGAATTTTCATACGAGAAATCAGCAAAATTGATATCATCATTTTTTTTCTTTTCTACAAATCCTTTCCCTAACACCAATCCTATTTTACCATAATCACCATAAAAATACTCTTGTAACAAAGGCACTATTTTAGTATTAAAAGCATTGGCTAGTTTTTCTTCTGAATTTACATTACAAAAGTACGAATGACCAATTGCATGATCTCTATCTATTAATAACTCTATACGCTCGTTTATCTTTTCTAAAACTTCAGACAGCTTAATATCATCTACTTCTTCATTTTCTATAACGGTATAATCTGGCATCATTTCTTTAAACTCAAAACGACGTCTTAATGCAGTGTCTAATGCTTCTACAGATCTATCTGCTGTGTTCATGGTACCGTAAATATCTAAGTTAGAAGGCACACTGAAATTTGTTTTAGAATACGGTAACTTAATACTTAACTCATTTTTAGCACCACTTCGTTTATCGGTTTCAATAAGCGTTATTAACTCCCCAAAAATAGCAGAAACATTCCCTCTATTTATTTCATCTATAAAAATAGCATATCTATTTGAAGGATCATTCTTCGCTTTTGTACACAATTTTTTAAAAACACCTTCTTCAATCGTGTATCCTAAATCTTTAGTTTCTTCTTCTGTTTCTGGAAAAACAGGTTTGATTCCTTCTATAAAATCTTCATAAGCGAATGATTGATGAAAAGTTACAAAATCGTAATTTTTTATAACCGTTTCATTATTGCTTTTAAAATTGTTAACTTCATCTATTATATCATATATTTCAGGAACCTGCTCTTTTGTTTCTTCTTCAAGTAACTGCCACATTTTATCATTATTCTTATCAAAAATTAATGGGTTTTGACGTTGCTTATACGCTACATTTTCAGAAGAAATTATCGTATGCATTTGTAATGTTCCCCATATTGTAGCTCTCACATTTTTAGATTCTGATAACGATGCCTTCGTTTTCACCCATCTATTCTCTAGAATATCATTTACTTTAGAGGTTCCATTTTCAATAAGTGCTATTGCTATTACTTGCCACCAAGTTAAATTCGTTATTTTATCTTCAAAAAACTTTTCTTTGGTAATAGCATTTTCCCTAAGCGTATATCTATCAAACAACTGATCTTTTAAATAATACGTTTTCCCTGTTCCTGGAGGGCCGTATAGAATTTGATTTGTTGGCATTTTATCAAGCATAATATATTGTTCTTCTTCCTCTTCAACAGTTTCTGTTATTGGCTTTAATAAATTTGGGTGTCTATCTATAAATAATAAAAAATCTTGAGTTAACCAGTTTAAATCTAATTGCGATAATTCTGATTTATCCAATTCTTTACTAATAAATTCAGTAATCTCTTTATCCTCTAATAAAACATTGCATATTGTCTCCATTGGTTTTTGCATATTAATGACAAAATCAATGTTACTACTTCTTAATTTTATTACAAAAACCTTTCTAATAATATCAGCAAATGAAGTTCTACTTGCTGGGAAAATCGAATTAGGGGCTAAAACAGACATCCAACAAGACAAAATAGGAAAACTCATATTACGATTAGAATAATCTATATTTTCTAATTCTAGACCATTATAAAAATCTCTAAAAATTTTAATATCTTCAATTCCAATATATTTACTTAGCTTTTCTCTAGCTCCTTGTTTAATAAATTGTACTCCTTTAGCATCGGTGTAATTTTCATTCTGAGAAGCCAAACATAGCTCTAAAATTTCTTCATCTGTTTGCTTATCAAAATTGACTCTTTCAGTCAACCAATTTGCCCATTCAAACTTGTACAGCTCAACATATAACCAATTATCATTTATTAGAGCGCTTTTGTAATCTTGAATTAAACCATCTAGTTTTGTATTGCTACTTTGTTTTTTGTAATCAATTAAATTCATTACTTCTTCATATTCTTCTTTAGTTGCGGAAAAATTCGTGCCTTGGTTACCTGCCTTGAAATTATTAAAAATGGATCTATTTTTAATGTCTTTCCATAGTATTGGGGTATCTGCAAAAGAATGTTCAATTTTAATTTTTACACGTTCTTTAGCTAAAGAATTAGATGTATCCATATAGTATTGTTGCTCAAATTGTTCTTCCTCGAAAACACCTACTTCTGAAGTAACCTCAGCAAGTGCATAACAACCTGCATCTTTTCCTGTTTGCCAAATAATAACTTTATCTCCAATGGCTATTGTTTCTTTATGTGCTGCTACTTTCCAACTTTTTAAATGTCCTGATTTTAGTGCTCCTATAGTATTATAAATCTTCGGATTCCCTTGAAAGATCCAATAATTAGGAGCTATATAATCAAACTTTTCTGTTAGAAATTTGATGTAATTATTTTTTCCTAAAATAGCTTTTGGTATGCCATTGCTATTTTTAGAATCGTACTCTATAAAATCTGGATTTTTAATACGTTCTTTCTTACTCATCATGAATAAAATAGTACTTACCAATCCATTTACATTCTTTGGGTCTACCAAAAAGAAATCTATGTCATCAAAAAAACTATTGATTTCATCTAGCTTCTTCTCAATACCTTTATTAGTAAACCCTAAATAAGCTCTGTAAGAATCAAACGTGTTTTTATTTAACCATTTGGCAAAGTCTTTTTTAACATCGATTAAGCGTTCTTCATATTCTTTCCATAATACATGACAATATGTAAAAAACTCATCATCTTGAGGTTTTAATTTTAAAATAGCTTTATGAAAATAAGAAATCGGAGTTTTGTTATTGTATTTGATATCTAAATTTGATGCTATCACACGCAACGCATCTAACTTGAACATGTTTACACAATTATAATCACCATATAAAAAGGCTATTTTCCATTTGTAAGCATTACCTAAATCTAGAGTATCAATAACTTCTAATGTATTATTTTGTGCTGCCTTCGCAATTTTAATAATGATGCTTTTTACTGTTTCAAACGCTTCTCCTTTGCCTTTTTTATCTCCTTCATATTTTTTAAACCAGGCATATTCACCATCTGTGTTCCGATTGCTTTCTTCTTTAACCTCGCCACTACTATTTCGTTTGTATATCCCAAACTTATAAGAACTTCCTCCAACAATACTTCCTAAATCTCTAGTAATATGTTCTAACCAATAACAAAATGAATTTTCTCTATTAGTATCTGTATATTCTTCTAGAGTCATATTTTGTAACTTCTCTAAAGTCCAATAGTCTAAAAACTCTTGTTTTAACTTATATAATTTTTCGTTCATCTCTTTTTTTACAATAATAAATCCATTCCGTTCAAAAGCATTAAAACACTCTGTCCCTTTACCAACCTTAAAATTACTTTCTACTTTTTTACCTTCCGCATGGTAATATGCATAAGCCATAATTGAAGGAGGTGGATATTTTTTATCATTATAAATTACATCATACGTTAATGAAGGACCAAAACCATCTGGATAACTTTTTTCCTCATAGTCTTGAATTCCTTTTATTATGTGTTCTCGTTTTACTTTTTCAAATAACATATGTGACTTGTAATAGGGTTTAATTAACAGATTATTTTAGTAGTCGAATAAGGTTTTTTGATAAACATCTCCATTGAATTTTTTAATTAATTCACGAATAAATTCATAATGTTTTGCATAGTGATTCGGAAGAGTTATCATTTTTATTTGCTTTAACTGACATAGCTCCTCTTTCACTTTATCCGATTGTATTCGACTTTTATTTTGATAATGTTCAATTCCGTTAAATTCAAAAATTATTTTTGGAACATTGCTTTCATAAAGAACACCATCAAATTCCTTTTTATTTACTAATTTATTATGCATTTCTTCAGGAAATACTTCTACTATCTTAACGTTTCTCTTAAACTTGGTGCCTTTAATTTGGCAATAATGTTGCATTGTTTTATAGAATTCATCTTCAATAATGGAATTATTAGAAAAACCAATAGTAAATTTATTAGCAATACTCTCAGAAATTTTAATAGCCCCATTTTTTTCGACATAATTAATCAACGCATATAGGTCATCATCTTTCCTAGATAAAATATCGATAGCTTTTCTATCAGCTACTACAACTAGATTCTCCTTGGCTCTTGTAACACCTACATTTATTAATTGACTATTATTTTTAATCCAATCGTACGTTCTTGAGGTTGTATTTCTTGAAATTGCAGTGGAAATTATAATGGTTTTATTCTCCTGTCCTTGAACCTTGTGAATTGTTCCACAACTCACCGAAGAATCTATTTTCCCATTAGCAATTGCCGCTTTTATATAATGATTTAGAACTTCTTCCTGATTTCGAAATGGTGTAATAATAAAGACATCTGATAATCCGTTTTCTTTTATGTAATTTACTATTTCAATGGCTTCTTCTATCTGTGAATTTTTATTTTTATGATTTACATTGTTTACGTCTATTAATTTTAAATCACCTTTTCTTTTGATTTCTGAAAGATTTAACTTGCTCTCATAAAACCTCATATTAGAATAGTTAATAATCTGCCTTCCACAGCGATAATGGTAACGTAATAGTATATCTCTTGAAATACTGTCTATTTGTTTGTATACTGAAAGAATTGAATTGTGGAAGTAATTGTATTGTTCATCAATTCTAAATTGCCTCATTAACTCTTCATTTCTTGACTCTTCAAAAACAACAATAGGTTTTAATTGGTTTGTATCTCCGATCAAAACCATATTTTTACATTTTGAAATTGGTATTAAACTAGTAGCAATATCACATTGACCAGCTTCATCCACTGTTAACAAATCAAATTTAAACTTATCTCCTAATCTACGACTTGAGATGTTAGTTGTAAGAATAATTGGAAAAACTTTGGTGAAATTTTGTAAATTCTCGTCTAGAGAAATCCATGTATTAAATTGCTTTACTTGTGTTTTTTCTTCTTCTATATAAAGTATTTCAATGAGGTCGCTATATTTTTTTGTTTTTAAGCGTTTTATGTATCTTAAAGACTCAAAATAAAAAAATTGCTGTAATTGATAATTCCCTTTAATAATTTCAAAGATTCCTTTAACATTATCATCGGTAGTTATTGGAATTTGATTTAAGCGTTCTTCTAGTTTCTTTTTTTCTTCTTCAAGTCGCCAGTAGCTATCTTTACCTTTTGCAATTAAGCCATTAATAAATTCTAAATTTTGTTCTATGTCTAACCTCTGTTCATAGTTTTCTAATCTACTGAGTAATTTTCTGTTATTTTCTTTAGACTTTTCTTTTAACTTAAATAATAGATTCTCATTGGGCGTATCTCTTGTTTCGAACTCATAAAGTTCTTTTATTTTTTTTAATGCTTCTGCTGTACATTTGTTATTTCCTAATCTAATAACAGGAAATAGAATCTCTTTATTTCTATAGGTCCCTAAATGTAATTTATCTTTTATTCCATCAATAGGAACATTGTTGTTAGACGCAATTAATAAGGTTTTATTGTTGGTTAAACAGTTAACCACAATATTTAAGATGGTTTGTGTTTTACCAGTTCCTGGCGGCCCCTGTACATAGGTAATTGGATATTTTAATGAATTATAAATAGTACGGAGTTGATCTATATTGACATTATCGTCATAAAGGACAATGTGAGGCTCTTTTCTATTTTTTCTACTTAGTAATGAAAGGTTTTGAAAAAAGGCTTTTAAAGGTGTTTCTAATTCTTTTTTTGCGTGTTCGGAGTGTATTTGATCATAAATATTAGAAATATCAATTTGCGCATATCCAAGAACAACAATTTCTGGCCTAGTATTAGGTAACTCGCCTAATCTAAAATTACCTGTTAATTGTTCTATTGTACCATTTTTATCATTTAGATATAAGGCTTCAAAATCTGTTCGGCTTAAATCTGTATAATAAGACAGTGAATATTTAGTACCCTTAATGTAGAAATCTGAATTGAAAAGTATTTTAGATCCTATTTTAAGTTGTTTCTCAACAGGATTATAAGATAACATCCTATATGCGACTACAAATTTACCTCTGGATTCTATGTCTATTGAAAATTCGCATAACGCCAGTTCATAATCGTAAAATGTATTATAATCATTATTATAAATTTCTTTTATGATGTGCTTTTGCTGTTTATCTGATAACTGATAAGGGTTTTGATTTATTAACTCATGGCTATCGACGTTTGGAATTAAGTGCTTTTTATGTAAAAATGGGTTATTATTTGCTTTGTAGCATTCTAAATAATAGTTTAATATATTATTGCTATACCTGTCAAATTCATATCTCTGCAAACTTTCATCATTGGTAATCTTCTCTATCAGTTTATCAGTAACATCATAGTGTGAAAATTTTAAGATTTCAACGGTCTGTATACTTGAAATAAAAATCTTTGCATTTAAAATTGGCTCATCTTTAGTAACATTAAATATGTTTACATAAAGTTCTCCGTTTGCGTTTATATCTAATATCGCAATCCAAAATGGAGTAATTTCGCCATTTTTATTTTTGTACTTAATGCTAAGATATTTACCTTCTCGGATAGCCTTACCAATTGCTAAAGTTATGTTTCTGTCAATCATTTATTAGGATATTTGTTCTAATAGATCATTTAGATGTTATTAGACAAAGTGCTTACTTAAATAAATTATTTTCCGTGGGTATCATTCTTTTGGCAGCTTCTACCATATAAATGGCATTACAATTGGGGCAAGACAAATAATACTCATAATAGAAAGATTTGTTTGGTTTTATCTTGCGTTTTTTAGGTGTTTTTTTCTCTGTAGGTGTATTACACTTTCTACATAAATCACCTTCTTTTTCTATGCTTTTTTCTTGATAATTTTCAATATGTTCTAAGTAATCTAAATACCCTTCATCCTTAATTTTATCTTCTGCGTTTATGCCCAAATTTGCCAAATAATCGCAGCGTTCGTTCTCCAAATGGCCAGCATGCCCTTTTACCCAATTAAAAACAACTTCATGTTTTTTTATAACAGCCAATAATCGTTGCCATAAATCCTTATTGAGTACTAAATTACCTTTCTTTTTAATCCAATTATTCTTTTCCCAATTTACTGCCCATCCTTTTTCTATACTATCTACAACATACTTAGAATCTGAATAAACGGTAACTCTTGCTTTAGTATTTATTTTTTCTAAACCAAAGATTACAGCCATTAACTCCATTCTGTTATTGGTAGTAAACTCATAACCTGCAAAAAACTCCTTTTGTCTGCCTTTATGTTTTAAAATGGTTCCAAAACCACCTTTACCCGGATTTGGTTCTGCACCACCATCTGTAAATAATTCTATATCTGGTATTGCTTTCTTCATGTCATTTCTCTTTTACAAGACCTTCTCTGCAAATAATTTATAATAGGTATCTGCAAAATCTTTTACTTGACTTCCAATACCATTTACCATTTCATCAAAATACCCTTTGTCTGTACTTAGTTTTTCTAAGGTATTGGTACTAGATAAATTTAAAGGATTGTTACCTGGAGTTTTAATATCTGCTACTAAGGGCCAATAAGAACTTAATCTAAAATCACCATCTCTTAAAGCATCGTAATTATTTTTTCTATCAAATATGCCTATAAAAATACGACCGTTATTATTTCCTTTTCCCGAAAAGGATTCTAAACCAAAAAGAACATTGTTTTTTTCAAGATTATCGGAATTTAGCCAGATTTGAGAATACACGTGAGTTGTATTATTTCCTAAATATGCCCCCACAGGTAAAGACATACTGTTTATTTTTTCACAAATAGCATTTCTTAATTTTTCTCTAATACTTTCTACTGCTTTTTCATAATGAGCATGAATGTATTTAGCTTCCGATAAATTTTTTACGATCAAATCATTTAGATTAATTTCTAATTCTTTAGCCATTGTATTTGTAAGATTTTTTATTAAAATTTGGTATTGTTTTATTGCATTTTCTACTATTGATCCACTTTTAACGATGGACAAACATTTTGATAACCAATTTAAAACATGCTGATTATAAGAGATAATTTCATAATCTTCTTCGGTTAAAGTTAGCAGACTATTTTTAGAAGGAGGTGTTCCTGTTTTATTTAAATAATACAATTTACAATCTCCACCTTTATATAGACTATATCTATACATTTGATTTTTTTGATCTCCTGCATTAATTTTGTTTTCTATGGCAATTGCTTTTCCATCAGGAAAAGTGATTAAAATATCTATAAAACCACCTGTTGTGTAATCTTTAGAAATTTTACCCAAATGATGTTCTGGCTTTATCTTAACAAGCTTTAAACCTTCATCATTATAGGCCTCATACTCATACCCAATTTCATCTAAAAACAACTTTAAGAATTGTACACCATAATAATGATTCCCTTTTGGGTCTAACAATGCTACCAACATTGCAGAGTGCGTTTTAGTTTCATTGGTTTCCATACCCAATATCGAAAACACATTAAAGTCTTCTCCTTTTTCTTTTTTCTCTTTTAGATGTACATCAACAATCTTTTTAGAGGTATTTAGTAGCCTTTCTAATTTTAAATATTCCATAAAATGTTTTTTTTACAACTCCCCCTTAAAAGCCTGGTCTAACAAACTGCTCTTTAAGGCTTTTAAATGAGTTAGCTTTTGGGTTTGGGTTTTTAATACTGATTCAAATAATATTTCTTGTTGTTTAATACTTTTAACTATTTCACTTTGTTCAGTTAAAGTTGGTAAAGCAAATGGAATTTTCTTAAGTTCCTTAACTGAAACAATATTTTTTATAGCAGCTCCTTTCGTTTTTAGTTGACCTTGATTCACAAAATTCTTAAAGAAATAAGTAAAGTAATCATTAGAAATAATTGAATTATCTAATGAGATTTTTAACAAAGCTTGATTGATTATACCTTTTTTTATATTTTTTGGAGCTATTGCTATTTTTCCAATTGTACCTGAACAACTAATGATTAAATCTCCAGGAACAACTTGAAAACCTTTTAATTCCTCAAATTTTTCATCATTAATATAATAGTGACCTAAACTAAAATCATTTTTAATTGCATTTTTTTGTTCGTAAACCTTATATCCTTTTTCAACGAAAAAAGCTTTTTTCAAAGCACTACCAAAAGGACCTCTTTTTATAGAGTGCCTATCCTTTTTAACAACATTTGGAAGCGTTTTTGTTTTATACTTTTTAGCTAATCGCCCAAACTCCTTGTCCAAAACACTCCCCATTAAAGCTTGGGTATGTGCAATATTTTCTTCTAACAAACCAATAGCTTGGTTTATTTTGGCAAACAAACCATCTAATTTAGCTACAATACGTTGTTGTTCTGGTAATGGTGGAAGTGGGATTTTAAACTTTTTTAGACTTGCTGCAGAAAGGTTTGGTTGAGCTGTTCCATTATCATATTTTTTAATCATTTCAGAACAAAAATGACTTTCTAAAAACAATTTTAAAAATCCTAAATTTACTTTATCACATGGTCTTATAATAACTAATGATGATGCTATTCCTCCATCAATATCTTGTTCAATTTCTGCAAACTTACCTAAGGAACCTCTTAAACAAAAAAGAATATCCCCCTTTCTAACCTTACCACTTCCCAATAAATCAAATCTTTCTTTTGAAATATAATTTAATGAACTTTCATTTATTTTATTATCAGATATGTTTCCAGCACTAAAAAAAGGTATTCCTTTATCTACATAAGCTGTTCTTGATGGATAATTTTTTCCTCGATCTCCGTTTTCAAAATCGCAAATTTCTGAAAATAACGTTTCTTTGAATTTACCCATCAATCAAGCTTTCAATTTGGTTCATTAATGTATTTATTTGGCTATCGTTTTGTTTGATAGCAGTTAACAATTCTTTTGGGCTTTGGTGTATAACCTCAACTACTTTATGTGGGTTTTTGGCGCTTAAATCGTAATCTTTTATGTCTTTTACGTTAACTGTCCAGTTGTTGCATTGCCCGCCTTCGCTTCCTTTCTTATTCGTTTTGGTCTTCTTTTGGTCTTCGACTGCGCTCAGACTGACATTTTCGTTCAGGGTGACAGCATCTTTTAATTTGGCATTGGTGTGGTTGCGTTCTTTTGGGTTGTGAAATAAGTGTACAAACTCTGCCATATGCTCGTAAGCAATGGGTTTGTTTTTGGTGAGTTTGTAAGGAGGTGTTACATCGTAATACCAAATGTTGTTAGTAGCGCCTTTTCTATCAAAATAGATAATATTGGTTTTTACACCACTATAGGGTAAAAACACACCTGCTGGCAAACTCACAATGGTATGCACATTAAAGTTTTCTAACAAGGTTTGTTTTACTTTGGTAAAGGCATTATTGGTTTGAAACAAAACGCCTTCTGGTACTACAATTGCGGCACGACCTTCTAGTTTTAGCATTTTCATAAAATGCTGCATAAATAGAATCTCCGTTGCGT
This sequence comes from Polaribacter staleyi, assembly GCF_038024045.1. Classification (NCBI taxonomy): domain Bacteria; kingdom Pseudomonadati; phylum Bacteroidota; class Flavobacteriia; order Flavobacteriales; family Flavobacteriaceae; genus Polaribacter; species Polaribacter staleyi. The sequence goes on from NZ_CP150665.1 coordinate 2,016,441, forward strand.
TACTTTCAACAGGAAAGTTTTGTTGTATCTGCTTTTTTTCTTTTCCTCCAAATGGTGGGTTTGCTAAAATAACATTGTGTCTGTCCTTTTCTTGATAATCACGTATGTTTTGAGTTAGCGTATTGCCTTTATACACATTGGGGCTTTCTATACCATGCAAAATCATATTCATCATCCCCATCACATACCCCAAACTGGTTTTTTCCATCCCAAAAAAGGTATCGTCTTGTATGGTTTTCCAATCTGCAGCAGATAGTTTTTCTTTTTTATCACCTTTGGTTAAAAAATCGAAAGCTTCTACTAAAAAACCACCAGAACCAACAGCACCATCATAAATGGTATCACCCACTTTAATATCTGTGGTTTCTACCATGGCAGTAATAATGGCTCTTGGCGTGTAAAACTCTCCCGAGTTTCCACCATCGCTTCCCATACTTTTTAGTAGGTTTTCGTACACTTGCGAAAGCTCAAACAACTCATCACTACTCTGAAAATCTAGTGCATCAATAATATCTAAAACCTCACGCAACGTATGTCCGCTTGCAATACGGTTATCTAAATACTCAAAAATAGCACCTATTTTATAAGTTAAAGTTTTCGGATCATTAGTAGTGCTTTTAAATGCTTTTAAATACGGAAACAACGTATTGTTTACAAAGTCTATTAAATCGTCTCCTGTTAAAGCACGTTTTACATCTAGTTTACCAGCTTCATCTTTTGGGCACGCCCATTGATGCCAACGTAAATCTTTACGTAACACATACGTATAGTCTGTACCTTCTAAAAAAGCCTCGTCTGCTTTATTGTCTTCGTAATCGTTTAAAAATTTAAGAAACAGAATCCAAGAGATTTGCTCTGTGTAGTGCATAGCACCAGAAATACCATCGTCTCTTCTTAAAATATCTGTAATCCTGTCTATGTTGTTTTGTATGCTCATTTATGTATTTTGTTGTCATTGCGAGGAACGAAGCAATCTGTTAATTGTTTTCGATTCCTCTTATGAGCTTACTTCGTGCCTCGCAATGACGTTTAATTTTTTATTATCCTGCTTTATAAATGTTTTCTTGTAATTTATAATAGGCTCCTAAAAGCGTATTCATATCACCAAAGGCAGTTTTAGCATCTTTGGATGTGCCTAATTTTAGCTTTACCAAATCGCCTAATTTGTCGCGTTGCAATTCTTCAATTCCATATTCTTCGTAATGTTTTAAAACAAACTCTAAAAAATCACGAGCTTCGAGGTTTTTATAGACTTCAAAAAATTCAGGTTCGTCTTTTACAAATTTCACACGTTGTTTACGCGTCATTAAATTAGAATCAAATGAAATATGAGAAAGTACATCAAAAATATCGCATTCTGGTGTGGCAATCATATTACGTAAATCGTTTAGTTGTTCGTTATCAAAACCTAAATCGCCTAATTTAATCAGTAAATCTGCTCTGGTATCTGGATTAGACCAAATTTGTCGTAACTGTTTTTCATCTTGATAAACGGCAGGCAATTCACCCACTAATTTTTCTAAAAACTCACGTGCCGTTAATGGCTTTCCGTTTTCATCGATATAACGCGTATCTATATCTGTTACCTTTAATTGACGACCATTACTTAAAGAAATAATTAATTTTTCTTTACGCTCGTAAGGTTCTTCGGGTTCATTTACTTTTGGTTTGCGTGGTGGTTTTGGTGTTGGTTCTCCTCCTGCTCCATCTATAGGTTCTTCGGGTTCACCATCCCATTCGGCATCGTAAAACAAATTGGTTGCACCTACAAAATCTATAATGGTAAAAAAGTCCTTACCATCAAACACACGCGTACCACGACCAATAATTTGTTTAAACTCTACCATAGAACCAATAGGAGCTGTAAGTACAATATTACGAACGTTTCTAGCATCTACACCTGTAGTTAACATTTTAGAAGACGTTAATATTACAGGAATATCTTTATCGTTATCCTGAAAAGCTTCTAGAAGTTCTCTACCATGTTTGCCTTCATCACTAGTAACACGCACACAGTAATTAATATCTGTAACGGTTTTATGTTTATTAATATAATCTCTTAAATCTAACGCATGATCTTGATTGGCACAAAACACAATGGTTTTATCCATTTTACCAATTTGTTGTAAAATGGTTTGTGCGACCAACTCAATACGTTGTTTTACAGTAATACTTTTATTAAAATCGTTAAGCTCGTAACGGTCTTTTTTTACTTCACCCTGTATAATTTTACTATCGTTGGTGTGAATGTATTCATCAATATTTGTAGTAACACGTTTTACTTTATAAGGTGTTAGAAAACCATCTTGAATTCCTTCTTTTAAAGAATATTCATAAATAGGTTTCCCAAAATATTTATAAGTATCTACGTTATCGTCTCGTTTTGGTGTTGCTGTTAATCCTAAATGAATAGCAGGTTTAAAGTGATCTAGAATAGCTCGCCATGAACCTTCTTCGTTGGCACTTCCTCTGTGACATTCGTCTATAACAATTAAATCGAAAAAATCTGATGGATATTCTTTATAGAAACCACCAATATTTTCGCGTTCTGCAATGGCTTGATAAATAGCAAAAAAGATATAAGCATTGGTTGGCACTACGCCATTTCGTTTTCTTACTTCTTCTCCATCAATTTTAATCACATCTTTTTCATAAGGGTTAAAAGTATTGATGGCTTGGTCTGCCAAAACATTTCTATCCGCTAAAAATAAAACTCTTGGCCTTCTATCATTTCCATCCAAATTCCATTTTGCTTGCAGTAATTTGTGTACAATTTGAAATGAAATAAAGGTTTTCCCTGTTCCTGTTGCTAAGGTTAACAAAATACGATCTTGCCCATCTGCAATACTTTCCATCACCTTGCTCACTGCAATTTCTTGATAATAACGTGGTCCAAAATTTCCAGTAAGTAAAAACGGAATATTATGCAGCTTCTCTTTTAAAGCATTTTTAGTTCCAAAAAGCCTATTATACAACTCTTTAGGTGTTGGAAAATTATCAATATAACTCCCTTTACCTGTACTTCTATTAAACTCATAGATTTGAGCACCGTTAGTTGCATAAACAAAGTTTATTTTTAATTTTTCTGCATATTCTAAAGCTTGTTGCAAACCTTTTGTTGGATGATCTCCTAACTTTTTAGCTTCAATTATAGCTAAATTAGTATTGTTATATTTTAAAAGATAATCTAAAAACAAACGTTTTCCACGTTTATTACCTAATAGTTTTCTACCGTCTGTAAAGTAATATTCTCTAACAATATGTATAGATTCCCAATGACTATCAATCAATTTAGGATCAATAAAATTAGCCCTAGTATCAGATTCTGATAAGTTTTTATTATTCATTTTCAATAGATTCACTCCTTGCAATATCAATACAACTTATCACAACAAGATATACCATTCAAGGAATTAAACTTAGCGTTTTTTCGCAATTTTACACTAAAAAGATAAAAACTAAAGATATGATATTCTACTTAAATATCACAACAAGAAACAAGGAAAATAACCATTGAAACTTTAAAAAATATTTTAGATGAAAATTTGTCTTTTTAGAAATATAAAGATAATTAAGTAATTTAGAAAAATAGTACGGTTTCCCATAAATACACTGCATTACTTATTACAAACACTCTCTTAAACACACCCCAAACCCAAATAATTAGATGGTGATTTTTTTTAATTTTACGATAACGTTTTAAATTAGAATCGATTATGCGTTAATTACACGTACAATTAACGCATAATTGAGTCTATTCTATTTTTTAGTAGATGATTTTACCTACAAATTAACACCAAAAACTTTTTCTAATAAATAATTACGAGACTCTTCATCTGTAATTAAATATTTCTTTTTTGTAGATTCTCTTTCAATTGTATTAATTTCTTTTTTGATCGTCGAGAAATTATCAACAACAAAAGAACGGATATTAACCTCTATTTTTACCTCACCATTTTCATCAGGAAAAGTCTCTAAAAGATCTTTTTGATGCTGTGCATACAAATCTGCCTGCATTTTAAAATAGTTAATGTATTTTTTATAAAATTCATTCGTTCCATCTTCTACATCTTTTACCATCTCATCACACCAACACTTCATACCAAGTAAATGGTTTCGATAATTATTGTATAAGAAATTAAACTGCGCCTCCTTTAATGTTGCATAACAATCTACCAAATCAAAAAGATTCGCTCTTAATTCACCCCCTTTTTTCAACATCTCCATGGTATCATCTTGTACATCCACATAACTAATATCCATTTTAGCTTTGGCAACAATTAACCGATCAAACAACCATTCTGTGTTTTTCTTTTGCTCATCATCAATTTCATCCTCCACTAAACTTTTAGAAACGTACATTAAAAGCGGATAAGAAGCCCTATCTCTTAACTCGTTATAAATTTCGTGCTGTTTTGGTTGTTTTTCTGACATTTATTCAAATAATTTGGAGTAGTCTTCTGGTAATTCCGCATCAATATCTCGTAAATACTTTTCTAACGAAACCATAGAAGTGTGACCTGTAATTAACATCAAACTACTTTTCGCTTCAAAAGGAGTTGCTTTTTCTCTTAATTTTCGATACAATTTAGAAATAAACGTATGTCTAAAACTATAAACCCCATGATCTTCTGTTAAACCAAATTGTTCTTTTACAACACTTGTAAAGCGTTTAGAAAAATGATCTCTTCTATTAATTTCTTTTGCATCCCAAAAAGCACCAATTGCTTTGGGTGTAAATAAATAAGACTCTTTATCTAATTTTGATAAATCGGGCAATACTTCCCATAAAATATCAGGAATTATTTTTGTCTTTTTAGCACTCGTTTTTGCTTTATATTGAATTCTTCTTTCCTCAATATTGATGTCTTTTATTTTTATTCTACAAACCTCTATAGGTCTAATAAAACAATAAGAAACAAACTTTATAAATAACAATAAATGAGGATCTTCCTTTTCTAAATATTTAAATATCTTTTTTTGTTCTTCTAAAGAATAGGTTTTATGTCTTTTAGGTTTTGATGCTAAAATTGGTATGGATTGAATATAGTTTTCGTCTACCAATTCATTGTCTTTTAATACCTGAAACAAACTCCCTAATTCTGTTCTATAATTATTTCTACTTCTTGCACTTGTTCTTAAAAGAATGGTATTTAAATATTCTATGATATCTTTTCTAGCAATACTTTTTATATTTTTCTTATCAGGATAACTTGTTTCCATCCACGCAATAAACTTATTACTCTTTCTTCTATAGTCTGTTATCGTTCTTTCACTTACTTCCTTTTCTTTTAATTCTAATGCAAGATCAAAAGCTTTTGTAATAGAAATTCCATCATCTTCAACTTCAGCAATACTTTTATGATCATCATCTGCAATACTTTTATTTTGGATAGCAACACGCTCACCACCTTCTTTATCCTTAACTATAGCTGCGTTTTTACCTAAATCTTCTTTATTTAAACCTACAGCAATACTTTTCTTTGGATCAGCAATACTTTTCTCTTGCTTAGCAATACTTTTTGTTACTGGAGACAAATCAGATTTTTGAACTACTTCTTTTTGTTTTTCTGTCGACACAACTTTCTCCCCACTAGCAATACTTTCTGTTTTACTAATTTCACTTTCTCCTCCAAGAACAATTGTTTGTTCTTCTATAGCTTCTTTTATAGCTGACTTTATAGCCTCATTTAAATAACTTGGAATCCCCTCTTCTTTTACAACTTGTTCTTTAACTTTTTTCTTCGGTTCTTCTTTTAGAAAAGGATCCTTCAATTTTTGATACAAAAGAGTATTATCTTCAAACGGATTAAATCCTTTCTTCAATAAAAAAAGTAAATTTTTTCTGTAAGAGGTTAAAATAGTTAACCGAGCTTCTTTGGTTTTGTAGTTGTTCGCTTTTCCATAAATATTCGGGTCAAGTCAAAAAGTTGTGGAGTAAATTAAAAAGCATGAACTTTGCTTTCTAATAAACCTCTATTTTGGATACTTCAATTGAACTAACAAAACTATTATTACCAGAAATTCTTGTTGACTATTTTAAATTAACGAAACACGAAGTTAAAAATGGAGAACTTCATTTCTATTTTACAGAATTAAATACAATTCCAGAAGAATTTAAACCCCTTAAATTAAGCTCTAAAGGCTTTTTCCCAGAGGCTACGGTGCAAGATTTTCCAATACGTGGTAAAAACGTTTTTCTACATGTTATTAGACGACGTTGGGTTGAAGAAAATTCTAAAAAAGTAGTTACAAGAAATTGGCAATTAGTAGCAAAAGGCACTAGAATAACTAGTGAATTTGCTGCTTTTTTAAAAGATATCAGTCAGTAATAACGCTACTAGCGCTAGTACTGTAGCTAATTTCTACGGGGTAAATCCCAGAAGTTTACAAAGACAGTATAAGGATTATTTAAGTGATTTTAAAGCTTGGGATCAACAGAAGCACGCAACAGATTGGTTATTGTTTGCAAAGAATTTAGGGACTCACTTATCACTTGATGAAACTGCCTTTTCTAACGGTGATTTATATACCATAATAACAAATAAATTAGCTAAAGGAAAGAAAGGCGCAATAGTAGCCATGATCAAAGGAACTAAAGCTGAAGTTGTCATAAAAATACTTCATAAAATTCCTTTAAAACACAGGAAGAAAGTTATGGAAGTAACCTTGGATATGGCGGGAAATATGGGGCTTATAGTCAAGAAATCCTTTCCAAACGCTGCCTTAGTAATAGACCGTTTTCATGTGCAAAAATTAGCCTTAGATGCACTGCAAGAAATAAGAATTAAACATCGATGGGAAGCGATTGATACTGAGAATGATGCCATTGAAAACGCCAGAAGTAAATCTTTAAAATACAACCCAAAACTATTACCTAATGGAGATACACTCAAACAACTATTAGCTAGAAGCAGATATCTATTATATAAATCAAGTCGTAAATGGACTAAAAATCAATCTATAAGAGCAGAAATACTGTTTGAAAAATATCCGGATTTAGAGAAAGCATACAAGTTATGCCAAAATCTATCTTGGATATTCAATAACACTAAAGATAAAACATCAGCACTTATAAGACTTGCTAAATGGGATGAAAAAGTAAGGCAAGCAGCGTTTAAAAGCTTCAATACTATAGCTAGAACAATGTCCATACATTACAAAAACATCTTAAACTATTTTGATAATCGAAGTACTAATGCTTCTGCAGAATCATTCAACGCTAAAATTAAAGCCTTTAGAGCACAGTTTAGAGGCGTCAGAAATGTGGATTTTTTCTTATTTAGACTTAGCACTATTTTTGCGTAATCCTTAAATCCCACAACTTTTTGACTTGATCCGATTTTTTCTTATTTAGACTTAGCACTATTTTTGCGTAATCCTTAAATCCCACAACTTTTTGACTTGATCCTAATAAATTCGTAAATTGATTGCATAAAAAAACAGTTTAGCGAACTAAACTGTTGTTTTATAAAGATTTAAAGTAGTAGCGGGAACTGGACTCGAACCAGTGACCTTCGGGTTATGAGCCCGACGAGCTACCTACTGCTCTATCCCGCGTTGTAATTTCAAAAATAACTTCTTAGCTTTTAACTTTCGATTCATAAACTCGACCCGTTATTTCCGGCTGCAAATATACAACAGAAAGTAAGTACCAACCAAATTTTTTTTGTTTTTTTTTTAATTATTTTTTAATCTTCTAAATTCTAATCAAATAGAAAAAGGAATTATCTTTGCAGCATGACGCATAAAGCAGGTTTTGTAAATATTATAGGAAATCCTAACGTAGGTAAATCAACATTAATGAATGCATTGGTAGGTGAAAAATTATCTATCATTACAGCTAAAGCACAGACTACGAGGCATAGAATCTTAGGAATTGTAAATGAAGACGACTATCAAATCGTGTTTTCTGATACTCCAGGTATTTTAAAACCTGCCTACGAACTACAATCTTCTATGATGGATTTTGTAAAATCTGCCTTTGAAGATGCAGATGTACTTATCTACATGGTAGAAGTTGGTGAGAAAGAATTAAAAAATGAAGCTTTCTTTAAAAGAATCATCCATAGTGAGATTCCGGTTATTCTACTTTTAAACAAAATAGACAAGTCTTCTCAAGAAGAAGTAGAAGAAAAAATCGAATATTGGAAAAACAAAGTTCCGAATGCGGAAGTATTTGTAATTTCGGCACTAGAAAAATTTAACGTTCCTGCCGTTTTTGAAAAAATAAAAGAATTGTTGCCAGAAGGTCCTGCTTTTTATCCGAAGGATCAATTAACAGACAAACCAGAACGATTTTTTGTAAATGAAAAAATTAGAGAAAAAATTCTAATGCATTACAAAAAAGAAATTCCGTATTCTGTAGAAGTAGAAACAGAAGAGTTTATAGAAGAAGAAAACATTGTTAGAATTCGTTCTATTATCATGGTAGAAAGAGAAACTCAAAAAGGAATTATTATTGGTCATAAAGGATCTGCCCTTAAACGTGTTGGAGCAGAAGCAAGAAAAGATTTAGAGAAATTTTTTGAGAAAAAAGTTTTTATAGAACTATATGTAAAAGTAAATAAGAATTGGCGTAGTGATAAAACGCAGCTAAAACGTTTTGGTTACAACCAAAACTAACAATTGATAATAGTTATTAAGAAATCGTGTAATTCTTTCATTTGGGTCTTACCGGTTTCTTTTCCTATACTTCCTAAAAAGTACAGCAACAACCATATTAATGGCAATGCTACCAAAACAGCAATAGGAAACACCAAGTTTTCACCCAAACGATGTTTTACATAAGTAAATACCGAAAAGCCTAAAAACAAAGTTGCCACAACAAAGTGAACAAACATAAAAAGTGTCCAAACTTGTGGTTTTGGTCCAAATAAACCTTTTATGGTTGATGAATTTTCATTTTTCGCTACAATTTCAAAATGCAATTGTGGAGACCAAAAATGACTTTTCTTAACAGGTATATCAATAAAAACATGCTTTTCTGCCACGCTACTCCTATACACACAAGCATCACTTTTTAGATATGTTATAATTCTTTTTAATAACTCATCTGCATTTTCTTCTAGATCTATAGAAAATCTCGGACGTAAAAAAAAATCGCTATTTCTGGTTTCTTTAACACTCATGTGGTTATATATTATTTTTTAAAAGTAATCAAAAATTACGTTTTGTTAACAAATCAATTAAAATTCAAGCAAAAAGCAATCTATTTCTTTACAAACAGACCAAAATACTAATATTTACTTATAATTATATTAACACTAATTTCAAGATTTGGAAGCACTTTTGCAAAAAAATAAAAACCAAATAATGAAAATTTTACAAAAACTTATTTTAGTAACTGTATTAACAATTATTGTAAGTTGCCAAAAAGACAACGAACCTAATTTACCACCGGTAAATACCTCTGTTAATTTTCAACACAAAACTACCATAAATGTAGGTGATGAAGGCGCATCAGAAATTACTGCATTTGATAAAACATCAAAAAAATTGTTTACAGTTAATGTTGAATCGAATGAAATCTCTATCAATAACATTAGCGATTTAAATGCTCCAATAAAAGAAACATCTATCAATTTAGATGCATATGGCTCTCCTAATAGTGTTGCTGTTTTTGATGGTAAATTAGCCGTAGCTGTAGAAAATCATGTAAAACAAAATCTTGGAAAAATCTTAGTTTTTAGCACTTCGGATAATTCTTTATTAAATGAATATACCGTTGGTGCTTTACCAGATATGGTTACCTTTTCTCCTGATGGAAAAACAATCGTTTCTGCAAACGAAGGAGAGCCAAGTGACGATTACACAAATGATCCTGAAGGAAGTGTAAGTATTATCAACCTAGAAAATAATATCGTAACTACTTTAGATTTTACAGCTTTCAATGATCAAGAAGCAACTTTAGAAAGCAACGGATTTAGAGTTTTTGGGCCTAATGCAGATTTAGCAAAGGATGTTGAGCCAGAATATGTAGCAATTTCAGAAGATTCAAAAACTGCTTGGGTTTCTTTACAAGAAAACAACGGAATTGCTAAAATAAACCTAGTAACAAAAAGCATCGATAATATTTATCCTTTAGGTTATAAAGACTATTCTTTAGCAAATAATTCTATTGATGCAAGTGATAAAGATGATGTTACCGAGTTAAAAAACTGGCCAGTAAAAGGTATCTATATGCCAGATGCAATTGTATATGTAAAAATTAATGGGGTAGAATATATTATTTCTGCAAACGAAGGAGATTCTAGAGATTACGACGGTTTTAGCGAAGAAGTAAGAATGGATGATTTAACGTTAGATGAAACCGTTTTTCCTGCTGCAAATGATTATTTAAATAAAACAAATTTAGGTCGTTTAAAAACTACAACTACTTTAGGTGATGCAAATAATGATGGTAAAGTAGAAGAATTATTTAGCTACGGAGCGCGTTCTTTTAGTATTTGGTCTGCAAACGGAAGTTTAGTTTATGATAGCGGAAATAGTATTGCAACAGAAACGTTGGCTTTAACACCAGATAGATTTAATGATGGTGATAAAAGAAGTGATGACAAAGGTGCAGAACCAGAAAGTGTAGAAATATTAAACCTTGGTAATGAGCGCTATATTTTATTTGTAGGTTTAGAAAGAAACGATCAGGTTTTAGTGTATGATATTACAAATCCTACATCTCCTCAATTTTTACAAATCCTTTCTCATTCTGGTGATGAAGCTCCAGAAGGCTTATTAATAATTGATGCATATGATAGCCCTACAGGCAAAGACTTACTAGTTGTTTCTAACGAAGATAGTGGTACAATTACTATCTACGAGAACAACTAAAAAGCACTAAATTTATAAGTAATCAAACCAGCAAAGAAATTTGCTGGTTTTTGCTGCTTAAAGACTTTTTTTTTAGTATCATTCTTACAACCTTAAATTGTATCTTTGCAAAAATTTCAATTCAAATGAATAGTATTGTTGCCATTGTAGGAAGACCAAATGTAGGAAAGTCGACGCTTTTTAATAGATTGGTTCAAAGAAGAGAAGCCATTGTAGATTCTGTTAGCGGAGTTACAAGAGACAGACATTATGGAAAATCTGACTGGAATGGAAAAGAATTTTCTGTGATTGATACCGGTGGATATATTACTGGTTCTGATGATATCTTTGAAGGTGAAATTAGAAAACAAGTAAATCTTGCCATAGAAGAAGCAGATTTAATTGTTTTTGTAGTAAATGTAGAAGATGGTATTACACCTATGGATGCAGAAGTTGCTAAACTTTTACGTAAGGTTAAAAAACCAATTTTTACCGTAGTAAATAAGGTTGATAACGCAATGCGTGAGCCAGACGCTATAGAATTCTACAACCTAGGTTTAGGAGAATACTATACAATTGCCTCAATTAACGGAAGCGGAACTGGAGATTTATTAGATGCATTAGCAGAAAAAATGCCAGAACCAGAAGAAGTAGATTTAGATTCAGAAAAAGAAGCATTACCAAGATTTGCCGTGGTTGGAAGACCAAATGCAGGAAAATCTTCATTTATAAACTCTTTAATTGGGCAAGATAGAAACATTGTTACCAATATTGCTGGTACAACTAGAGATTCTATTGATACAAAATACAATCGTTTTGGATTCGATTTTAACTTAGTAGATACTGCTGGTATCCGTAAAAAATCTCGTGTAAAAGAAGATTTAGAATTTTATTCTGTAATGCGTGCAGTACGTTCTATAGAATATTCTGATGTTATTGTTTTAGTAGTTGATGCCACTCGTGGTTTTGAAGGACAAGATCAAAATATATTTTGGTTAGCAGAAAAAAACAGAAAAGGAATTGTTATTTTAATCAATAAGTGGGATTTGGTAGAGAAAGAAACCAACACCATGCGAGATTTTGAAGCAATGGTAAGAAAACAAATTGAGCCTTTTACAGATGTGCCAATTGTATTTATCTCTGCATTAACAAAACAACGTTTGTTTAAAGCCATAGAAACGGCTGTAGAAGTTTTTCAGAAAAGAAAAACTAAAATACAAACAAGTAAGTTTAATGAAACAATGTTAGAGATTATTAAAAACTCTCCGCCACCAGCTATAAAAGGGAAGTTTGTAAAAATTAAATATTGTATGCAATTACCTACACAAACACCACAATTTGTGTTTTTCTGTAACTTGCCTCAATATGTAAAAGATTCGTACAGACGTTTTCTAGAAAACAAATTAAGAGACATTTACGATTTCTCTGGAGTCCCAATTACTATCTATTTTAGACAAAAATAACGTCATTTTGTAACATTTGTTACCGTAATACGTCTAAATGCTTAGTAACATTGTAAATAAATTTACATTTATAAGGAATGAAAATTATAAAATCAAATTTAATTTCAGAAGCGGAATTACCACTACAACTAAACGTATCTTTTAACAAGGTTTTTAACTTGTTTAAAAAATATGCCGATACAGAGTATGCAAAACATCCTTTTCATAGCTCTGCAAAAGAAATGGTAACTTTAATTAATCTGTATCCTGAATTAAATGATGGTTTTTCTGATTATACCTTATTAGAAAAATATAAAGATCAAATAAATTTATTATTAAACCCTTTATTTCCAGAACCTTTATTATTAAATGAAATAAAAGCAGCAAGTATTCCGTTTTCTTTTACTTCTTTTAAATTTACAGATCGTTTTGAGGATATTTTAAAAAATGCAGGAGACGATTACCAATTAACTGTTCGTAATTTCGAAGATGATAGCATGTACATTATGGCATGTACATTTATTTTAGGCTATGTTTATGGTTTTAAGGTAGATGTAAAAAGACCTTTTTATTTTGATATTCCAGACAAAACAACTGGAACAATGAAATACTACAGAACCACTTTTAATGCAGATTTTTCTGAAATTACAGCAACAGATAAAGCACCTTTATTAACAGAAAAAGACTTTAAAGAATTACTTAATAATTTTGATAACATAGCACTTTGGAAAGAAAAATTCCCTCCAAATAGCTATATTTTTAAAGGCTTTGGTCTTATTAGTTTATTTGATGTTACTTCAGAAGAAATGCTTTCTTCTATTAAAGCAAATTTACTAGAAGGTGCCACAGATTTAATACCTAAACTACAAAGTAATTTAAGAGATTTCTACAGCATAAAAGACTTAAAACTTGGCTATTCTATTTTTGATAATATCAATACAAAAATTTGTGAAACTAAGGTTAATAAATCTAACAGTTTAATCTTAAATCATGGTGCCGAAATAAATTGTAACTCTGGTTACTTTTGTAATGCTATTATGGAAAAAGTGTTTGAAAACCATGAAACCTTTATCATTTCTGATATAGAACAATACGGTATAAACACAAATCATAATCCTTTTTCTCAGAATCTTCAAGAAAACGGAATTCATAGTATCATTTTAATTCCTATTAAAGCTACCAATAATGGAGATTTAGCTTTATTAGAAATTGCATCACCAAGAGCTTATGATTTAAACTCTGTAAACATCAACAAATTAAAAGATATCATTCCTGTTTTTGAAGCTGCTGTAAAAAGAACTTCAGAAGAGCGTCAAAATATTTTAGAAGCTACCATTCAAGAAAACTACACTTCTATACATCATTCTGTAAAATGGCGTTTTTATGAGGCTGCAGAAAAATATCATGTAACACGTCAAATAGACAAGAATGCAAAATTAGACGAAATTGTATTTAATAATGTATATCCACTATTTGGTCAAAGTGATATAAAAGGGTCTTCAGAAGCAAGAAATTTAGCCATAAAAGAAGATTTAACAACACAATTATCGTTAGCTATTACGGTATTAAAAGACGCTTGCCAATCAGAAAAATTACCTATTTATAACGAATTAATGTTCAGAGTTGCATCTTACTTAAAAGATGTAAAAAAAGGGTTATCTGCTGGTGATGAAGTAAGTATTCTAGACTTTTTAAGTAGAGAAATCTACCCCGTATTTAATCATATAAAAAATATAAACAAAACGCTTTCTCAAAAAGTAAGTATTTATATGAATCGTTTAGATAAAAAACTAAACGTTGTTTATGAAAAAAGAAAAGAATACGAAAATAGTGTTACATTATTAAATGATAAACTAGCAAAATTCTTAGACAACAAACAAATACAAGCGCAAGAAATGTATCCTCATTATTTTGAGAGATATAAAACGGATGGTGTAGAATACAACATGTATATAGGCCAATCTATTACAAAAAGTAAAACTTTTGATAGTCTATATTTATACAACCTTCGTTTATGGCAATTACAGACTACCTACGAAATGGAAAATCTAGCCTTTTACGAGCGTAAAAACATGAAACACGATTTACGTGTTGCTTCTCTAATTTTAGTCCATAGTACCGCTATGGCGATAAAATTTAGAATGGACGAAAAGCAGTTTGATGTAGATGGTGCTTATAATATAAGATACGAAATTATTAAAAAACGTATTGATAAAGCACATATAAAAGGCACCAAAGATCGTTTAACCGTACCCGGAAAAATAGCAATTGTTTATTCTCAAAACAAAGATGCATTAGAATATGTAAAATACATAAACTACTTACAATCTAAAAAACAATTAGGAACCATTGAGTTTTTAGATTTAGAAGACCTGCAAGGAGTTAGCGGATTAAAAGCATTAAGAGTTGAGGTTTTATATCAAACAAATTTTAATGAAAACCAAACAATTACTTTTAATGATTTAATGAAAGAAATTGAAGCTTAAGAAGCTGTTAAATCTAATGAATAAAAAGAAATAGCAAAAGCCAATACACTTACTAAAATACCCACCATAAAAACAGTGTAGGTAATTCTTAATATCTTATATTTTCTATTTAAAACCAATCCCAAAAAATACAAATCTTTGGTTAGAGAACCATATAAATAATCTCTGTCTTTCATCATTTCAGAAATACCCCATTCAAAATCGGGTAATTTCATTTGATGAAAATTACCAAAAAACAATAAATTAACGTCTTTATTAGCTACATCTTTTTTAGTAAACTTACCTTGTGTTATATTGGGTCTTGTTGCTAAAATTGATAAAATAATAGACGCCACCGTAAAAATAATAAATATAATTGCGGGTATAATTAAGTAACTATTAGAGGGTTTATCTAATTTTGGAAATAAATTAGACAGTGCTAAAGAAACAATAATAGCATTTACAGATAGTAAAATATTGGCCTTAGTATCTGCAATATTACTTAAAGTCATATGATTTTTTAATGCAATCCTAAACATAGTTTCTACTCCTCTTTCTGGCACCTCACTTTTGTTCTTTTTAATATCTAAAGCTTCTTGCTTTTGTTTATTTTTTTTAAAATCTGTTGCCAAATCCTTCTGACTCTTTATCAGTTTAGACAAATTTTTCTCTTTGGTTTTTGTCCAATTTTTTAAAGCATAAGCGGTATTATAACGATGACATTGCGTAAAGAAATCGATATTCCCTTCAACCCATTCTATATCCGAAACATTTTTAAAACCAGTTAGCTCCCACTCTTTTCTTAATAACGAGGTATATTCAAAAAAGTTTTTCGAGGCCAAATGCGCACAGTCTGCATCTGCTATAATTTTTTCTAAATCATCTTTGGGTTGATAATTTATTTTAGTTGCCAAAATAAGTCTCGTAATTACATCAATTCTATCCGCTTCAATTTTATTTTCTTTTAAAAAAGCGGTAGCAATTCTTACACTTTCTTCCTCATGGTTTTCAGCTCCTTTTACAAAACCTGTATCATGAAACCAAGCAGCAATTTCTAAATTTTCTGCAGCTTCCTTATCTATTTTTAACTTCTCTACAAGTTCTTGCGTTTTTTCTACAACACGCTGTGTATGTGCTAAATTATGATAGATATAGTTTCTTTCTAAATCAATATTTAGTAACTTAAAAACATGCTTTTCTGCATTATCAATTAATGTGCTCATTGTAAAATTATTTTATAAATAAATAAGAAGAAACTATAATTCCATTCATTACTTTGTCAATATTGGTCGTAAATTTATCATTTGCTTTCAACAGCTTACAAATTAACAATTATTTGTAAGGAAACAAGCGTTTTTACGCCTAAAAACGCAAAACTATCATCGTACTAATTTAAAAAAAAGGAAAGAAATATGCTTACTTGGAAAGAAATAATAAACTTTAGTGTAAAAGGCAACCCGATTCCGGATAAAAGAGTAGAAAAATCAGAAAAGGAATGGAGAGACCAATTAACCCCAGAGCAATTTAGAATTACAAGACACAAAGGTACAGAAAGACCAAATTCTGGTGCCTTATGTTCTATTTATGATGAAGGCCAATACAACTGTGTTTGTTGCAACACTCCCTTGTTTGATTCTACCATAAAATTCGATTCTAGTTCTGGTTGGCCAAGTTTTACACAACCTATAAAAGAAAACGCTATTAAATATCATAAAGATGTTTCTTACGGAATGGTACGAGTAGAAGTTATGTGCAATACTTGTGATGGTCATTTAGGACACGTTTTTCCTGATGGACCAGCACCAAGTGGTTTGCGTTATTGTATTAATTCTGAATCGATGAAATTAGAAATTTAAAACGTCATTGCGAGTTTACGAAGCAATCTATTATTAAATTGGAGATTACTTCGTTATTCTTCCTCGTAATGACAAAAAGGTATAAAATGAATAAAAATTTACAAACTACCACTTTAGGAGGTGGATGTTTTTGGTGTACAGAAGCTGTATTTCAAGAAGTAAAAGGTGTAGAAAAAGTAGTTTCTGGTTATACAGGAGGGATTGCTCCAGGCAAACCAACATACAGAGAAATTTGTTCTGGTTTAACAGGTCATGCAGAAGTAATTCAAATTACTTTCGATGCAAATATCATTTCTTATGAAGATGTTTTAGTTATTTTTATGACCACTCACGATCCTACAACCTTAAATCAACAAGGTGCAGATAGAGGAACTCAATATCGCTCTGTAATTTATTATCATAATGAACTTCAGCAAAATATTGCTGATGAAGTTGTAAAACAAGTACAACCTTATTATGATGATAAAATTGTAACAGAAATTAGTCCGTTAGGTATTTTTTATGAAGCTGAAGAAGAGCATCAAAATTATTACAGAGAAAATACCCAACAAGGATATTGTAGTTTTGTAATTGCTCCAAAATTAGCTAAATTGAGAAAATTACACGCAGATAAAATAAAGTAATTAATGTCAGTTCGAGCGCAGTCGAGAACAAACAAAACCTTTCAACTGCGCTCAAGGAGACAAACGAAATGAAAAATAAAATTAAATTATTTGGCACAGAAAGATGTCATAAAACTCAATATTATAAAACATTTTTAGAAACGCGTAATTTAGATTACGCGTTTTTAGATATAGAAAAGTCTGTAGAAAATGCAGAGGAATTACGTAACTTGTATGAAAATAGAAAACTAAATTTTCCTACAATTACAATAAATACTAAAAAGTTAAGAAACCCTTCGGATAAAGACCTTCTTAAATGGATTGATACATTATGATGAACCTAAACATAAAAGACACTTTTACGGCAGAAAACCCTTCGGATGTTAATTTAGAAAACACAAGAAGACAGGTAGAAAATGCTGCTTTTTCTTATGTAAACCCAAAGAAAACAGCAAAACCAGAAGTGCTACACGTTTCACCAGAAATGCTTACTGAATTGGGGATTTCTGAGGAAGACGCACAATCAGAATTCTTTAAAAATATTGTTACAGGAAACGAAATCTACCCAAATACAAAACCCTATGCCATGTGTTATGCAGGACATCAATTTGGAAATTGGGCAGGACAATTAGGCGACGGTAGAGCCATTAATTTATTTGAAATTGAACACCATACTAAAAACTGGAAAGTACAATTAAAAGGAGCTGGCGAAACGCCGTATTCTAGAACTGCAGATGGTTTGGCAGTTTTGCGATCATCCGTTAGAGAATATTTGTGTGCCGAAGCCATGTTTCATTTGGGTGTGCCAACCACAAGATCTTTGTCTTTAAGTTTGTCTGGCGACTCGGTACTACGAGATGTTTTATACGATGGAAATCCGGCTTACGAAAAAGGAGCTATTGTTTCTAGAGTTTCTCCTTCGTTTTTACGTTTTGGTAGTTTCGAAATTTTTGCCGCTAGAAAAGACCTTAAAAACTTAAAAGGTTTGATGGATTATACCATCAAACATCATTTTACACATTTAGGAAAACCATCCAAAGAAACTTATATCAACTTTTTTAAAGAGGTTTCTGAGCGTACTTTAAAAATGATTATTGATTGGCAACGTGTTGGTTTTGTACACGGAGTCATGAACACAGATAACATGTCTATTCTTGGTTTAACCATAGATTTCGGGCCTTATGGTTGGTTAGAAGGCTTCGATTTTGGTTGGACGCCAAATACAACCGACATTCAGCACAAACGCTATAGATACGGAAATCAACCAAATATTGGTTTGTGGAATTTGTATCAACTAGCCAATGCGTTGTATCCAATTATTGAAGAAGTAGACCCTTTAAATGCTATTTTAGAGCAATATAAAATCGATTTTGAAATACAATCTTTACAGATGATGAAATCTAAATTAGGTTTATTTACTTCGGATGAAGACGACGCTAAATTGATTCAGAATTTAGAGGATACTTTACAATTGGTAGAAACAGATATGACGATCTTTTTTAGAAATTTAAGCAATTTCACAGATGATACATCGGGTTTAGAGTTGATAAAAGAAGCTTTTTACGATTTTGAAAACATTTCTGATGAAGTAAAGAATAGTTGGAATTTGTGGTTCAAAAAATACGATAAAAGACTTCAAATAGAACGTGTTTCATCCGAAGAAAGAAAAGAAAAAATGGATTTGGTTAACCCTAAATATGTGCTTAGAAACTATATGTCTCAAATGGCAATTGATGAAGCAGATAAAGGAAATTACGCTTTAATTGATGAATTATTTCAACTCTTAAAAAATCCATACGCAGCACAACCAGAAAACGAAAAATGGTTTGCAAAAAGACCAGAATGGGCAAGAAACAAAGTAGGTTGCTCAATGTTGTCTTGTAGTTCATAAAAAAATAAGTATCTAATAAAAGCCCCTTCAGGTTTTGGAAACCTGAAGGGGTTAAAAATCATAAAAAATATGCAATTAGGATTAGGAACCGCAGCTTTAGGAAGACCTCAATACATTAATGTTAGAACAGAAACTTGTGATAATTCTGACTTAACGGAATTTAGAAACCAAAGTTTTGCAGTTTTAGAAGAGGCTTATCATTTAGGAATTCGTTATTTTGATACGGCTCCAGGTTACGGTTTAGCAGAAGAATTATTGTTAGAATGGGTACAAACCAAAGATGACAATTCTATTGAAGTTGCTACAAAATGGGGATATACATACACCGCAAATTTTGATGCAAACGCAACGGTTCACGAGGTAAAAGAGCATAGTTTATCTAAATTAAATGAGCAGTGGAATTTCTCTAAACAGCTGCTACCCTATTTAAAAGTGTATCAAATTCACTCTGCAACTTTAGAAACTGGTGTTTTAGAGAATACCGAAGTTTTAGAACAATTGGCTTTATTAAAAAAGGAATACAATCTAAAAATAGGATTAACCACAACAGGAACTAACCAAGTTGAAGTCATTAAAAAAGCTTTAAATGTTTTGGTTGATGGAACGCCGGTTTTTGATTTATTTCAAGTAACCTATAATTTTTTAGATCAAAGTTTCATAGAAATTTCAGCGGAATTAGTTCGTCAAAATAAATCGATTGTAATTAAAGAAGCTTTGGCAAATGGAAGGGTTTTTAAGAATGAAAACTATCCGAATTATACAGAAATGTACGCCACTTTAGAAAGTTTATCAAAAAAACACAACGTTGGTGTGGATGCTATTTCATTAAAATATTGCGTTCAAACAATTCCTGAAAGTACCGTTTTAAGTGGTGCTAGTTCTATTGAACAATTAAAACAGAATTTAGAAATGGATTCTTTTACCTTATCTGCTGATGATATAGAAACTCTAAATTCTTTAAAAGTTTCTCCTGATGCATACTGGACAGAAAGAAAAAAATTACAATGGAATTAACCAAAATTGCTTTTGGTGGTGGTTGTCATTGGTGTACAGAAGCTGTTTTTCAAGCTTTAGTTGGAGTAGAAAAAGTGGATCAAGGTTGGGTTGCATCAACAGAAATAAACAACACTTTTTCTGAGGCTGTTATTGTTCATTTTAATGTTGAAAAAATCAATTTAAAAACGCTTATTGAAATCCATTTATTAACGCATAAAAGTACGAGTAACCATTCTATGAGAACAAAATATCGGTCTGCGATCTATTATTTTTCTCATCAACAAAAAGAAGAAAGTATACAAATTATTGAAGAATTACAAGCAAGTTTCAGTGATAGCATTATTACTAAAATAGTAAAATTTAAAAACTTTAAACCTTCTACAGAAGCATTTCAAAATTATTATCAATCAAATCCAGAGAAGCCATTTTGTAAGAACTACATCAACCCAAAATTGAAACTTTTATTACAACAATTCTCTAAAAACGTGGACAAATGTAAAGTTCGTCACCTTATTTCGACTATTTAAAAAATCAAAAAAAGAATGAACACCGTTAGATTAGAAATTAAAAATAGAAAAGGCTTAAAATTACAAGCATATTTAGAATTACCTGCAAATCAGAAACCCAATCAATTTGCCATTTTTGCACATTGTTTTTCTTGCAATAGTAATTTTAATGCCGTAAAAAACATCAGCCGTTCTTTATCTACTCACGGTTTTGGTGTTTTACGTTTCGATTTTACAGGCTTAGGAAGAAGTGAAGGTGAATTTGCAGAAAGTCATTTTTCTGCCAACGTAGAAGATTTGTTAGATGTGAGTGCTTTTTTAGAAGAAAATTACAAAGCCCCCTCTTTATTGGTTGGTCATTCTTTAGGTGGAGCGGCAGTTATTGTAGCTGCATCTAAATTAAAAAACATAAAAGCTGTGGCAACAGTTGGCGCACCAGCAACAGTGAGTCACGTAACACATTTATTTTCTCACGGATTAGAAGACATCCCAGAAAAAGGGGATGTTGAAGTTAAAATTGGAGGTCGTCCTTTTAAGATAAATCAAGAATTTGTAAACAATTTTCATAAAACAGATTTACCAAAAATCATCAAAGATTTACGCAAGCCAATTTTGGTAATGCACGCTCCTTTTGATCAAGTTGTGGGTATAGAAAATGCGCATGAAATTTATCATAATGCCATGCATCCAAAGAGTTTTGTAAGTTTAGATGATGCAGATCATTTATTATCTAAACCCGCAGATAGCATTTATGTGGGTAATATGATTGGTACTTGGGTAGAGCGTTATTTTAAACCAGAAGAAAACAAAATGATTTCTACAGATGGTGAGCAATTGGTTGGTCATTTAAACTTATTAGAAGATAATTTTACAACATCCATTCAAACTAAAAATCATTCTTTTATTGCTGATGAACCTACTAGTATTGGTGGTGACGATTTTGGCCCTTCTCCGTATGATTTTTTAAGCGCCGGTTTAGCAGCTTGTACAGTAATGACTTTAAAAATGTACGCCCAACGTAAAAAATGGGATTTACAAGAAGTCTTTGTGTACATCACTTACTCAAAAAAACATAGTGACGATTTAGATATTGATGTGGAAAAACCAACTCGTTTTGATCATTTACAAAAGAAATTAAAATTTGTTGGTAATTTAGATGATAAACAAAAACAACGCTTAAAAGAAATTGCAGCTAAATGCCCTGTTCACAAAACATTACAAAGTAAAATTATTATTGAAACTGAATTAATGTAACCTTAAAACCACAAAAGATGAATCTTATAGAAAATATTAAAAATTACTTTAACTCTAAAGTTCAAGGAAATACTTCTACAAAAGCACCTATTGGAATTTGCCCTAATTGTTGGGGAAAGCAAGAGTGGGAAGGAGAATTTTACAAACAAAATAAAGGAAATAAATTGGTTGGAAACGACCAAACTTATAACAACTTTATCAATAAAATTGTAGAAAGTAACATTACAGGTATTGTTATCAATAAAGACACCTATCAATGTGAAACTTGTAAAGTAGGCTACAAATAATAGCTTATATATTCGGTTCTTTTAAATCTAATCCATTTTTTATGATTCCTAAAATATGGATTTCCCTAAAATTGTTAAATTTTTAGCAAAAGAGTTAAAAGAATCTGATTTAAGGACAATTTGATTAACATTTGCAAGTTACATTTGCACAACTAAAATTGTCTAACACAGTGTCAAAAAAAGTAAAACATAAGAAATATCGATTTTTAAGAAGGTTTTTACGAATCTTTTTAGGAGGTATACTTTTTATTACTTTGTTGCTACTTTTTGTTAGAAGTCCTTGGGGACAAAGCATTATTGTAGATAAAGCCATAAACTTTGTTACCGACAAAACCAACACAAAAATTACTGTAGACAAGCTTTTTTTAACATTTAAAGGAGGATTGCAATTAGAGGGTTTGTATGTAGAAGATACCAAGGGAGACACCTTAATTTATTCTAAATCTTTAGAAGCAAACCTACTTCTTTGGTCTATGATTAAAGGAGATGCTGTTGGTGTAGATCATTTAAATTGGGACGGATTACGGGCAAATATCAAAAGAAAAGACACCCTTTCTGGCTATAATTTTCAGTTTTTAATTGATGCGTTTGCATCAGAAGATCCTACTCCAGTTGTTGAAGAAACAGTTTCTGAACCTATAGATATTGTTCTTGGAAATCTTGATTTATCAGATATTAATATACTTTTTAAAGATGACGTATTAGGAATTGACAGCCATTTTAAAATTGGAAATCTAACTGCCAATATGGAAAAAGTTGATTTGCAGAAAATGGTTTTTAATGTTGATAAAATTGCTCTTTCTGATACAAACATTAAACTTATTCAGAAACCTGTAGTTTCTGAGACTTCAACTACAGAAACCACGCTACCGCAATTATCCATAAATAAATTCTCTCTAAAAAATATAAAAATAGATTATGAGAATCCACAGGATAAATTAATTGCTGATGTACATATTGATGAATTTTACACAGAAATTCCTGAAATTGATTTGTCTAAAAACAGCATTCATCTTACTACCGTTGAGCTTAAAAATTCTGATATTCTTTTAAAAACAGCTTCAAACAATGCTACAACAACTAATAAGCCCGTTGTAAATAATAATAGCGCTTTTGAATGGCCTAATTTTGATGTGCAAATTACGGATGTAAATTTAGAGAACAACAAGATTCTGTATTTTGTAAATCATGCAAAAGTTGTTAAAAACAAGTTTAATCCGAATGCACTTGTTTTAGACGAATTCACCTTAAAAGCTTCCGATATTTTCTTAAAAGACAAAAAAGCAGGTTTGCAATTAAATACTTTTAATTTTAAAGAAAAATCGGGATTTAGGTTAAAGAAATTTACACTAAACACAGAAATAACAGATACAGAATTAAAAGTCTCTGATCTAAAAATCAACTTAAATAAAAGTACGATTGCTGGTTTTGCAAACGCAAAATACAAGTCTATTTCTCAATTAATTTCATCACCAGAAAACACAAAAATTAACTTAGGCATTCCCAATTTCTCTATTTTTTTAGATGATTTTTTTACGTTTCAACCTAGTTTAAAACAAAATGAGTACGTATCAAAATTAAGTAAAAAAGAGCTTTTCGGGAAAATAAATGTAAACGGAGTTTTAGCTGATTTAAATATTGCTAATACAAATTTAAATTGGGGAACTGCAACTAAAATGTCTTTGGATGGAAACATCAAAAACAGCACAAAACCAGATAAATTACAATTGAACATTGCTAATTTTAAAGCAAAGACAAAACGAAATGATCTGTTACAAATTGTAGATGAAAAAGCATTAGGTATTCATTTACCAGAAGATATTTTAATAACAAGTAGCGCAAAAGGTACTTTAAAAAACATCAGTACAAATACACAAATAACAACATCGCAAGGGATTGCTACTCTTAAAGGAAACTTAAAAAACCAAGCTACAATTAGTTACAATGCAGATTTAAAAATTGATGATTATAATGTTGGAGCTCTTTTAATGAATCCTAATTTTGGAGAATTAAGCATCGCTTTAACATCCACAGGAAGTGGTAAAAACATACAAGATTTAGACGCTACTTTAAATACAACTATTTCTAAATTTCAATTAGAAAAATATCTAATTAAAGATTTACATCTAGAAGGCGATGTGAAAAATGGCAAAGGAAAAATAACATCTACTTATAAAGACGAAAACTTGAATTTAGATCTAAATGCCCTTATAAATTTAGATACTATAAATTCTAAAGCAACCGTAAATCTAAACTTAATTGGTGCCAATTTAGAAGCACTTGGCGTTATGCAACGTAAAGTAAAAACCGGCATGGAGCTTTCTTTAGACTTTGCAGGAAACACTGAAAATTACACAGTAAAAAGCAACATCAAAAACGGAGTTGTGGTCTATAATAATAGAACCTTTTTATTGGGTGATGTAACTGCCAATGCGTTTGTAGACAAAGACACAACAGCGGTTTCTGTTAAAAATAAAATGATTGATTTAAATTTAGAATCTAACACAGATCCACAAACATTTAGTACGGCATTACAGCGTCATGTTTCTAGTTATTTTTATAGAAATGTTACCCTTTCTGATACGATTACAAACCCTGTCAATTTAATTTTAAAAGCTAAAGTTTCACAAACGCCACTTTTAAAAGAGGTGTTTCTTGTCAATTTAAAAGAGTTAGACACTATACATGTTGATGTCAATTTTAAAGAAAAAGAAAGAAAATTGATAGCAAATATTACTGCTCCGCACATTAATTTTAGTGATAATAAATTAGATAGTTTGGCTTTTTCTATGCAAACAGATAAAGAAGATTTCATCTTTAATTTAGGTTTTAAAGAAATCACTGCAGGCCCTTTAAATGTGCCCAAAACAATCATTACAGGTACACAAAAAGACAACGAATTATCCCTTAACTTTTTAGGCTTTTATAAAGGAGAAAAATTGATGAATGTAAACACAACGATTACTGGTAACAGTGATAAATTAAAGTTTACAATAGACCAAGACAGTTTGTTTTTAAATAGTAATACTTGGAAAATTCCTAAAACCAATGCCATCTTTTTTGAAGAAAATAAACTTACATTTTCCGATTTTAAAATTAGCAAAGGCAAGCAATCTATAGAAATTACAGATAAAATTCCGCGGATTACAAAAGATCATATTGCTATCAATTACAAAGATTTTCAAATCAATGAAGTTTTTAATTATTTAAGTCCAGAAAATGAAATTACCACAGGAATTTTAAATGGAGATTTTATTTTAGAACAACCATTTGGAGACACCGGTATTATTGCCAATCTAAATATTAGTGAGCTACAAGTATTAAAAACTGACTTTGGGAAATTAAGTGTTGATGCTAAATCTTTAGAAAACGGAAAGTATGATTTTAATGCCGCTTTAAAAGATGGAAGTATCGATTTAGACTTAAAAGGCGATTATTTGGTAGATAATAACGACGCCAATTTAAATTTAGATTTGTTGATTCATAGTTTTAAAATGAAAGCGTTAAACACCCTTTCATTCGGAGAAATTAAAGAAACTTCGGGTAGTTTTTCTGGCGATTTTAAAGTAACAGGCACAACATCTGATCCTAAATATAATGGGAATTTACTTTTTACAAACGCTGCTTTTAAAGTTGCTAAATTAAACGCCAAATTCAATTTAAAAAATGAAACTTTACAAGTAGATAACAGTGGTTTACACCTATCTAATTTTACCATATTAGATGCAGAAAAAAATTCGCTAGTAGTTTCTGGTGATATAAAAACCAAGAGTTTTATAAACCCTACCTTTAATTTAGACATTAAAGCAAATAAATTTAGAGTGCTAAATGCTACCAAAGAAAACAACGAATCTTTGTACGGAAAAGTTTCTTTTAATGTTGATGCAAAACTAACGGGAGATTTACAAATACCTAAATTAAACGCAAAATTAGTTGTTGATTCAGACACAGATGTTACATACGTTTTGCCTTCTAGCTATACAAATATAGAAGAAAGAGATGGTGTTGTTGCTTTTGTAAATAGAGAAAATCCGGATGCTATTTTAACACAAAAAGAAGAACAAACGGCTACTATTACAGGTTTTGATATAAAAGCATTGCTAAAAATTGATAAAAAAGCAGCCGTAAATATTATCATAGATAAAGAAACGCGCGATAATTTTAAGGTTTCTGGTGATGGTGATTTGATCTTTTTAATGAATCCGAATGGACGCTTGTCTTTAACAGGAGCTTATGAAGTTTCCGAAGGATATTACCAACTGAATTTATACAATGTGGTAGATAGAAAATTTGTATTGGTTCCTGGAAGTAGAATTTCTTGGGCGGGAGATCCTTTTGATGCCAAGTTAGACATCCGTACGTCTTACACCTTAAAAACCTCCGCTTCAGATTTAATGGCTTCGCAAACTTCTGGCGAAGATGCATCAACAAAAAACAAATACAAACAGGTTTTACCTTTTAATGTGTATTTAAATATTGCTGGCGAATTGTTGCAACCAAAAATATCTTTTAATTTAGACATGCCAGAAGAGCAACAAGGTGCAATAAGCGGTCAGGTTTACGAGCGTGTACAACAAATTAATCAACAAGAAGAAGAATTAAATAAACAGGTTTTTTCTTTGTTAGTTTTAAATCGATTTTATCCAGATGCTGGTAGCGATGGTAGTTCTGGTGGGTTTGCAACCATTGCGAGAAACAATTTAAATGATGCTGTTTCTGGGCAATTAAATACTTTTTCTGATAAAATTTTAGGGGGTTCTGGTATCGAATTAGATTTTGGATTAAATAGTTTTACAGATTACCAAGGAGACACACCAACAGATAGAACACAATTGGATGTTGCCGCTCAGAAAAAATTATTTAATGATCGTTTAACGGTAAGAGTTGGTAGCGAAGTAGACATACAAGGTAGTAGCACTACAGAAGAAAAATCTCCTTTAATTGGTAATGTAAGTTTAGAGTATAAAATTACTGAGGATGGTAGATATCGCCTTAGAGGTTTTAGAAAAAGTGAATTTGAAAATGTCATAGACGGACAAATAATTGTAAACGGAATTGCATTGATTTTCACCAAAGAATTCAATGAGTTTCATCAACTTTGGAATTCTATTTTAAGTTCAGAAAAAGACAAAAAGAGCGCACAAGAACAGAAAGACAAAACAAAAACAAGTAATAACGATGATAATTCAGAACCTAAAAAGTAATTAAAATTTGAAAGCATCCTATAAAAAACATTCTTTTATAATTCTACTATTCGTATTTATTTACGGCTGTGGTATTAAAAAATACATTCCAGAAAACAAACGTTTGTACACGGGTGCTTCTATAGAAATTGAAGCAGACTCAACCGTACAAAAAGTAAGTGAATTAAAACAAAGTTTATCTTCTGTATTAAGTCAACAACCCAATACAAAGTTTTTAGGCATACACCTTGGCTTGTATTATTACTATAAAAATCAGCAAGAAAAAACCAACTTTCTAAATAGATGGTTGTATAAAAAAATAGGTCAAAAACCAGTGTATCAATCGGATGTAAATGCCATCGAGAATAAAGAAATTTTAAGAAATAAATTAGAAAATTATGGTTTTTTCTATAGCTCCATTGCGTCTAGTTTTAAAGAAAAGAAAAAGGAAGCTTCTATAGTATATCGTTTAAAAATACCTGCTCCTTATAAAATGGCTACTTACCAAATAGACTCTATGGTTTCGCCTATTTATAAAGACATTAAAAACCTAAGTACAACATCTCCAATTAAAAAAGAGATGCGTTTTAACTTGGAGAATTTAAAACTAGAAAGACTACGATTAGATGCCGAATTAAAGAACAAAGGATATTATAATTTTAATTCGGAGTTTTTATTATTTGAAGCGGATACCAATAGATATAAAAGTAAAAAATTCGATTTATTCTTAAAATTAAAAGCGAACGTACCTAAAAAAGCAACCGTTCCTTATCAAATTAAAAACATCAATGTATATCCGAATTATAATTTAAATGATTCTACAGAAGTAAAAGGCATTCGTTATCAAGATAAAAACTATTATCAAGACACCTTATTTTTTAATCCAAAATATTTAGATGAATTTATTACGTTAAAAGAAGGCGATTTTTTTAATCCATCAACCTCTAAAAACACTGCCAGAAAACTTTCTTCTATTGGTGCATATAAGTTTGTAAACATTCAATATAAAGAAATAAAAGACGCTATTACAGATAGTATCGCTAGTTTAGAAGCCAACATTTTTTTATCACCCTTAACCAAACGCGCCATACGTGCAGAATTACAAGCCGTTACCAAATCTAACAATTTTGCAGGTCCAGAATTATCATTAACATATAGCAATAGAAACTTGTTTAAAGGAGGCGAAACCTTAAACATTAGTACAAATATTGGTTACGAAACTCAAATTTCTAGTGGCAATACGGGGTTAAGTAGTTTAGAATTGGGTCTTAAAGGAGAACTAGTTTTCCCTAGAGTTATCTCCCCTTTTTCTATCAATAAAGATTATTTTGATTATGCCATTCCAAAAACAAAAGTAAGTTTAAGTGCCACCTATTTAAACAGAAGTCAATTATACACATTGCTGTCTGGTACAGCTCTTTTTGGGTATACTTGGAATGCAAATAAATATATTACATACGAGGTAAATCCTATTTCTGTAAATTATACGCGTTTGTCAAATACAACCGCAGCGTTTCAAGAAATTTTAGATAACAACTCTTATTTACAAAGCAGTTTTGATCAGCAATTTATAAGCGGACTTACCTTTTCTTTTACCTACAATGAAATGTTGAATGCCGCCAAAAGCCATCAATTTTATTTACAATCTACCTTAGATGTGGCTGGTAATTCTATTAGTTTGTTTGATAAAAAAACAACAGAAACCAATACCTTTTTAGGATTGGAATATGCACAATATGCAAAAGCGGATGTAGATGTAAGGTATCATTATAATTTTGGTCCAAAAAAAGAACAAACAATTGCTACTAGAATCTTTGCCGGTTATGGTTATGCGTATGGCAATTCTGATGTAATTCCGTTTGTAAAACAATATTATTCTGGTGGTCCATATAGCGTTAGAGCATTTAGTATTCGATCTCTTGGGCCCGGAACTTATAATGACAATGATACAAACACTGCAAGTTCTTTTTTTGATAAAACAGGTAATGTGCGGTTAGAAGCAAATTTAGAATACCGTTTTCCTATTTATTCCTTTCTTAAAGGTGCTGTTTTTGCGGATGCCGGAAATGTATGGAATACCGTTTCTAATTCTGATTTTAATGATAGTGATGGTAATGTTAGAGACAAATTTACGTCCAACTTTATAAATGAATTAGGAATGGGTGCTGGTTTTGGTTTGCGAATAGATGTACAGGGTTTTGTAATTCGTTTCGATTTGGCGGCTCCGTTTCATGATCCTTCTTTAGAAGAAGGAAAACGTTGGGACTTTAGAGCAGATGAACCTGTTTTTAACTTTGCAATTGGTTATTCTTTTTAGAATCATCAAAATAAAAGGATTAAACGTTTTATATTTAGATTTTAATATTAGTTTTTATCAATGAATCACGAACTCAAAGAAATCATCAATCAGGCAGTTATCAATCAACAAAAAGGATTGAAAAATGTATTGGCAACTGTAGTCCATTTAGAAGGTTCTTCTTACAGAAAACCAGGGGTAAGAATGTTAATTTCTGAAGATTTAAACTCTGTTGGTGCCGTTAGTGGTGGTTGTGTAGAAAAAGAAATTATACACAGAGCTAAAAGTGTTTTTGCTGATAACAAACCAAAAATGATTGCCTACGATGGACGATATAAATTAGGCTGCGAAGGGATTTTATATGTTTTAATTGAACCTTTTTTAATTTCTAACGCCTTTATAAATCAGTTTTCTGATGCAAATTCTAAAAGAGAAACCATCAAAATTGAAAGCCATTTTACAAAAGAAAATGAAGCTTTTGGCAACTTTGGTTCTGTAGTTACTTTTAACAATAAAACACAATTTGTATTTTCAGACCACTTTAATTTTCAGCATAAAAAAGAGGCTAACATTTACACTCAAATTTTACAACCCAGTTTTAGGTTGATTATAATTGGTGGTGAGCACGATGCTGTTAAATTATGTAAAGCAGCGGCTACTTTAGGTTGGGAAATAGATGTAATTACCTGCGTAAAAGATAGCAAACAACTAAAAGATTTTCCTGGGGCGCATTCGGTTGTAGGAGATTCTCCAGAAAGTATTCAATTTAAAAACATTGAAGAAAATACTGCCATTGTAATTATGAATCATAGTTATGTACAGGATTTAAAATATGTAGTAAAACTGTCTGAATACACCCCAAAATATATTGGTATTTTAGGTGCACCAAATAGAAGAGAACGTTTATTTAATGAACTTTTTGATTTTGTACCAGATCTTTCAGATGAATTTTTAGACAATATTTACACACCAGCAGGTTTGCATATTGGCGCACAAACTCCAGAAGAAATTGCGGTTTCTATTGTTGCAGAAATTCTATCTGTAATTAGAAAAAAAGAACCCTTTTCTTTAAGAAATCTTACAGGTAAAATAAACAACTAAATTGATGAAAAATATTGCAATTTTAGTGTTAGCTGCAGGAAAATCATCTAGAATGAATGGTATAAAACAGTTAGAAAAAATCAATAATAAAACACTTTTAGAGATAAGTTTAGAGAATATTAAAACTGTTTTTTCTTCAACAATTTATTGTGTTTTAGGTGCAAATGCGGATAAAATAAAATCCGAAATACATACAAACAATATCGAATTTATTAAGAATGATCATTTCGAAAATGGATTGAGTTCTAGCATCGTTGCTGGTATCAATTATTTTAAAAAAAAGAAACATCATTTTGAGGGTGTTTTTATTTTATTAGCAGATCAACCCGCAATTGAAGTTCGGTATTTAGAAGAAATGTTACATTTATTTCAACAAAATAAAGAGGTAATTATCGCTTCCAATTATGGAGAAAAATTAGGGGTTCCGGCTATTTTTCCTGAAAAATATTTTTCCGATTTATTACTGATAAAAGGAGATAAAGGAGCAAAAGACTTCATCAACAGTAGAACAGAAAAAGTGCTATATCCTAAACGAACCACTAACTTCTTAGATATAGATACCAAAGAAGATTTACATCAATATAAAAATTCAATTTTAAAATAGTTATTTTCGTACTTATGAAATTATTCAAATATGCTGTCTTCACGTTACTTTTTTTATTGATTTCCGCTTGTGCAACCATAAAAAAGCAAATTGCAGAAAATCAACCTAAGGTAATTAAAAAGGATAGTTCTAAAATTGAACATACTTTTTATTTAATTGGAGATGCAGGAAACTCAACATTAGAAGAAGATTCACCTGCTTTAAAATATTTAAAAAAGCATATTAAAAACGCTTCAGAAAAGTCAACTTTACTTTTTTTAGGCGATAACGTGTATGAAACTGGTATTCCTAAAAAATCATCTAAAAACTATCCTTTAGCCAAAAGAAGAATAGAAGCACAAACCAATGTTGCCAAAGAATTTAAAGGAAATGCTATTTTTATTCCTGGTAATCATGATTGGTATCATGGTTTAGATGGTCTAAAAAGAGAAGAAAAACTAGTTGAAAAAGCATTGGGAAAATCAGCTTTTTTACCGAATAACGGTTGTCCTCTAGAAAAGGTAAATATCACTAAAGATATTGTTTTAATTATAGTAGACACGCATTGGTATTTAACAAATTGGGACAATCACCCAACAATAAATGACGACTGTGAAATTAAAACAAGAACGAAATTCTTTGATGAATTTGAAGGTTTAATAAAAAAAGCAAGAGGAAAAACAACCATTGTAGCGCTGCATCACCCAATGTTTACAAACGGTTCTCATGGAGGAAAATATTCTTTTAAAAGTCATACAAATCCCTTACCCGTTTTAGGTTCTCTTAAAAATTTAATTAGAAAAACATCCGGACTTTCAAATACCGACATTCAAAATAAAAAATACAACGAGCTTAGAAAACGTATTATAACGCTTTCTCAAGAAAATGATAAAACTATTTTTGTTTCTGGTCACGATCATAATTTACAATACATTGTAGAAGACAATCTTCCGCAAATAGTTAGTGGTTCTGGTTCTAAAACAACACCAACAAAATTATCTGGCAATGCTAAATTTACATATGCTGCACAAGGTTTTGCTAAATTAAATATTTACAAAGATGGTTCTTCTAAAGTTCGTTTTTATACTGTAAAAGATGATAAAGTTGTTTATGAAACCAACGTTTTACCTGCAAATGAAAAGAAAAACTACACCACGTTTCCTAAAAGCAACATTACAGAGAAAAAATCTTCTATTTATACCAAAGAAGAAATTGATAAAAGCGGCGTTTATCGTTTTTTATGGGGAAAGCGTTACAGAAAATATTTTGGTACAGAAGTAAATGCACCAACCGTAAATTTAGACACCCTTTTTGGTGGTTTACGACCTGTTAGAAAAGGTGGTGGTCATCAATCTAAATCTTTAAGACTAAAGGATAAAAAAGGAAGAGAATATGTAATGCGTGCCTTGCGTAAAAATGCAGTACAATATTTACAAGCTGTAGCCTTTAAAGACCAATATATAGAAGGCCAATTTAATGATACGGCTACAGAAGATTTATTAAGTGATGTTTTTACAGGCTCACATCCATATGCGCCTTTTACTATTGGTAAATTATCTGATGCTGTTGGCGTTTATCATACAAATCCGGTTTTATACTTCATACCAAAACAAAATAGTTTGGGGAGTTTTAATACTGAATTTGGTGATGAGTTATACATGATTGAAGAACGTGCTTCTTCTGGTCATGGCGACAAAGAAAGCTTTGGTTTTTCTAATGAATTAATTAGTACAGACGATTTACTAAAAAAATTAAATAAAAACGAAAACCATATTTTAGATGAAAAATCTTACATAAGAGCGCGTTTATTTGATATGCTAATTGGAGATTGGGATAGACATGAAGACCAATGGAGATGGGCTGAATTTGAAGAAGGAGAGCAAACTATTTACAGACCCGTGCCTAGAGATAGAGACCAAGCATTTTCTATTTTTGGTGATGGATTTTTGTTGAGTGTTGCTACAAAAATAATACCTACTTTGCGTTTAATGCAATCTTATGAAGAAGAATTAAATAGCCCTAAATGGTTTAATTTAGAGCCTTATCCTTTAGACATGGCATTAATTACCACCGCAAATAAAGCCGATTGGGATGCACAAGTAAAAAGGATAACTACACACCTTACAGATGCAATAATAGACGATGCTTTTACTAATTTTCCTATTGAAGTAAGAGATAAAACAGTAGCTGAAATAAAAACAAAACTACAAGGTAGAAGACGAAATTTACAGAAAATCTCTGATACTTATTTTGATCACATCAATAAGTTTCAGGTAATAAAAGGAACAAATAAAGATGATTGGTTTGATATTGATAGATTGCCTAATGGTAAAACAAAAATTACAGGATATCGCATTATAAAAGGAGAAAAAGGTACTGTTTTTCATGAACGAACGTATCACAAATCTAAAACCAAAGAAATTTGGATTTATGGTTTAGATGATGATG
Organism: Polaribacter staleyi; assembly: GCF_038024045.1. Classification (NCBI taxonomy): domain Bacteria; kingdom Pseudomonadati; phylum Bacteroidota; class Flavobacteriia; order Flavobacteriales; family Flavobacteriaceae; genus Polaribacter; species Polaribacter staleyi. The sequence continues at coordinate 2,050,157 of NZ_CP150665.1, forward strand.
ATCATTTTGTAGTGAAAGGAGAAGATAAAAACTTAATTAAGGTTAGAATTATTGGCGGTCAAAACAATGATGTTTACAATATTATAAACGGTAAAAAAGTAAAAATTTACGATTACAAATCGAAGAAAAACACGTTTATCACCAACAAAGGGAATAAAAAACTGACGGACAATTACGAAACAAATATTTATGATTACAAAAAGCTTAAAAACAATCAATTTTTAATATCACCAACTATTGGCTTTAATCCAGATGATGGTGTAAAAATTGGCGTTTCTAATATATATACCGCTTATGGCTTTGAGAGAAACCCATTTACATCTCAACACACACTAAATGCTGCATTCTATTTTGCAACAAGCGGTTTTGAATTGAATTACTCGAGCGAGTTTGCAAACGTTTTTAAGAATTGGAATCTTGGTATAAATGCACGCTTTACGAGTCCTAATTTTGCAATGAATTATTTTGGAATTGGAAACAATACCATAAACCCAAATGCAAAACATGAAGAAGAAGAGGAAGAATACAATAGAGTTAGAATAAGAGAAATTACGGCAGGTTCTTTTATTCATTGGAAAGGAGATTTGGGAGCCAAAATTAAAGTTGGTGTAAACTTGCAAAACTATAAAGTAGAAAAAACAGCCTATAGATTTATAATTAAGGAATTTGATACCGATAATGATATTTTTAAAAACCAACAATTTATAAATACCGAGGCAAGTTATCTTTTTGAAAATGCAGATAACAATGCCTACCCAACGATGGGGATGAAAACATCTTTAAAAGTAGGTTATACTTCTAACTTAAATAATAACAATAACTTTGGGTATTTAGTTCCTGCTGTTTCTTTTGATCACAAATTAGTTTCTAGCGGAAAATTAGTATTTGCTACCAAAGCAAAAAGTCATTTTAATTTTGGAGATTCTTATGAGTTTTATCAAGCAGCAAGTATTGGTGGTAATGATGGTTTAAGAGGATTTAGAAACCAACGATTTACGGGTAAAAATTCGTTTTATCAATCTACAGATGTCCGTTTACTTTTAAACAAAGTTAAAACAAGTTTAGCACCTTTAAATATTGGTATTTATAGTGGTTTTGATTACGGTAGAATTTGGGGACAACAAAACAATACAACAAACCTAGAGCGTAATAAAGATTGGAATACTTCTTACGGAGGTGGTGTTTTCTTTAATGCTGCAAACATGTTAGTAGCAAATATTGCTGCATTTAATAGTGATGATGGCTTTAGAGTAACCGTTAATTTAGGATTCAATTTTTAACAAACTATGGATAAAATAGCATTAATTTCAGGAGCCTTTTTTGGGCTAACAGCCGTAATTTTTGGTGCATTTGGCGCACACCTTTTAAAGAAAAAATTAAATACAGAGCAATTACAAAGTTTTGAAACAGGTGTAAAATATCAAATGTATCATGCCATTGTTTTACTTGTTTTAGGTTTTCAATTAAACAAACAACTCACTTTAGACAACTACATTGTTTACTTCTTTATCATTGGAATCCTTTTATTTTCATTTTCTATTTATGGACTCGTTCTTTCATCTGCCAATAATAAAAAGCTGAAATTTTTAGGCCCAATTACTCCTTTAGGTGGTTTGTGTTTAGTATTGGCTTGGGGATTGTTAATTTATAGATTTAGAGGTCAGTAGTTAGCTACATATAATTTGTTTGTGGCTAACTTTTTCTTTTTTGACCATTTTAGTTATAAGATTATTGAATATTGTTGCTTTGCTTTGTGAACGGTTAATTCTAAAACAAAATTCATTAAAATATCTATTTATATTAGAATTACTTACCCAAGAATACGTTGTTCTTATCCATGATTTTACTTGATGAATCATAGTGTGAAGAGCTTTAAAATTCATACCATTATTACTTTCAATCTGTGTAATATCATAAACTTTTGCAATTGGTCTGTAACCTCTCCATTTATCGGTTATCACTTTAGCATCTCTGCTAATATGATTCACAAAAATATATTGAAGCGAACTTGCTGAAAAATCTTCGATTCTCATAGCATACATTCTTTTTACTTTTCCATCATCAGTTAACTCAACAGCAGTAATGGCCTTCTTTTTCTTTACGTTATAACTTCTGCCAACTTTCTCTTTTTCGCGTCCGCCAAGTACAAATTCATCAACATGAACAGTACCTGTCATGGGATTATTCCCACTGCTTTCCATAGCTTCTCTAATTTTAAGCATAAATAAACGAGCTGTCTTTTCAGTAACACTAAAACGAACTGAAACATAGCTTGCTGAAAGACTTTTAGTGCTTGTACTCATTTCAAAAACAATAAAAAATGCCTTTCTAATACCAAATTTTACTTTGTGAAAAAGTGTGTTTGATGTTGCTGATTCTTGATGAGAACAAATATTACAAGTACGTGAGAAATCTTTTCTTATCTGAGCTTTTTTATGGCTACATTTTACACATTGAAAACCATCTTTCCATTTAATATCTGCTAGATATTTCTTACAATCTAGGTCAGTCTTAAAACGGTCAGCAAACTCTAGAAGGTTTTGTCCCTTAAAAATATTCATTTAATTACTATATTTATTGACTTCTAAGATATGAATTTAAATACTGACCTCTATATAGATTTATATAAGCAATAAAAAAATAGCTGTAAACCTATTTATTTTCAGCTATTTTTATAAATTGATTACCTATAAAATTAAAATACAAACAGAAGAAAAAATATAGAACTATATAGAAAAAAGAGTAATAATTCTAACCTATAATATTTTAGATATTTCATCTTAAATAATTAAAGTACAGTAGATAGTTTTATTGTTTTTCCGCACTGTTTAGAAGTTATTTTAAAAATAACTTTACCTTTTTTTCCTTTACTAGCCCAACAAACTTCTTTACCAACATTGCAACCAACACTTGTACTAGAACCTTTGTTTAAAGACACAAAACCAGTACCTGTATAAATACTTACTTTGTTTTTTGTATCATTTATCAATTTAAAACTACTACCAATTACAACCTCTATTTTAGGTTGGTTTTCTTTTGAATTCATCTTGGTTTCCGTAAAAAATAAGAAGGAAAAAAGACTAAATGCTAAAACGAATACTTTCATAACTTTTATTTTTTTTATTATACCCTAAATATAATAGTATCAACAAAAAGATAAAGTAAACTATTTCCGAAAGGTAGTTTTTACCTTCTGAAATACAAATAACATTACAATTTCAACTCATAAAAATTTCCACCAACGCCATGTGCTTTTTCATCAGTAATTAACAAGGTGTTATTATTTTTAAAAGTAATTCCTTCTTTCTGAGAAGCATAATTTAAAGGAATCTTAGTTAATTTTCCTGATAAAAAATCATCGTTTTTATACTCAGAAAAAAGAAGAACATAAGAGGGCGATAATAAAGCTACTTTGCTCCCATCATTAGAAATATCTGCAGAAGTTATCCAACAATCCATCTCATCACAACTATTAAAATCAGAGATAAATTGAGCTTCATGTTCTCCTTCCTTGGCAGGAATTTTATATAAAGAAGTTTTTCCGAATTTATTTTTTACTCTACTTTTTGTAAAAACGTAGAGCGAGTTCTTATAGTAAAAGAAAGATTCTGCATCAAAAAAAAGTTGCTTCTTTTTGGGCGGAAATTTTGTTTGATTTGGGTAGTAAAACTTAATCTTCTCTACTTTTACTTTTTTACCACTTGTTAAATCTTCATGATTTACTTTTAGAACAACAAGGTTTTTCCTTTTACTATCATTGTTACCAAAATCACCGATATAAATATTCCCCAGTTCATCAGAAGTTAAATCTTCCCAATCGTTATTTTTTTCTTTTACAGTAAGTTCTTTTTCGATTTTCCCTGTATCAGAAACCCCATAAATTTTAGGCTTATTTCCGCCATCATTCAGCATCCAAATTAGGTTAGAATTGGCAACAACTTCTGTACCCGATACTTCTTCTAAGTCTTTAGATAAATCTGAAATAAGCTTTAAACTGCCAAAATTCTGACAAGAAACAGAGAGTAAGAAACTAAAAACGATAACTATTTTTTTCATAAAGAACCTTTTGTGTGTTAACAAACAAGCCCTTCTAGTTTTAGTAAAACTAGAAGGGACTCATTTTTAATTTTATTTTTATGTACTATGAATTTTATTTCTAAAAAAAGTAAAAGACCTGTTTATTACCAGCCTCCAGAAGCGCCACCTCCACCAAAACTACCGCCACCGAATCCGCCACCAAAGCCACCGCCGCCGAAACTTCCTCCTCCAGAAGAACCTCCAAAACCGCCGCCGCCAAAGCTACCGCCACCTCTACCTGCATTACTTAAAATAATGGCATCGAAAATAGTATCTGCAATAGAACCTCTTCTAAAACCTCTACCACCACTTCCGTTATTTTTATTTCCTCTAGAAATTAAAATAAAAAAGATAATAATGATTATGATAAAAATGATAATTCCAGGATCAAACCCATCAGCTTCTTTTTGGCGAGTTCCTTTAAACTCTCCGTTTAAAGTTTTAAAAATATAATCGGCCCCTTTATCTAAACCACTATAAAAATTCCCCTTTTTAAACTCAGGGATTATAACTCTATCTATAATTCTTTTCGATTGAAAATCGGTTAATAAGTGTTCTGTACCTCTACCTGCTTGAATGGCAATTTTTTTATCATTCTGAGCCAACAATATTAAAACACCATTGTCTTTTGCTGCATCTCCTATCCCCCATTTCTCACCCCAATTTGCGGCTAAATAACTAATATTTTCACCTTCGGTGGATGCAATAATAGCAATTACAATTTGGGTAGAAGTAGTATCTGAATAACGTACTAATTTACTTTCTAAACTCGTTTTTTGATTCGGAGTAAGCAACCCAACATAATCATAAACACTTGTTTGAAATTTAGGTGTTTCTGGAATTTTAAATCCTTGAGAAAAAAGATTTAAGGTGCATAAAAAAGCAAGTAAAGCAAATGCCTTTTTAGTAGAAACTGAAAATCGAAAACTGAAAACTTTTTTTAAATTCATCCTTTAGAAATCTCATTAGAAAGTTCATTTTCATCATCAATTTGCCAAGGAAAATGGGTTTGTAATTCTTCTCCGGCTTTTAAGATTCCGTCTACAAGACCTTGTTTAAAATCTCCATTCTTAAAATGGGTTTGCATCACATCTTTTGTGGTATTCCAAAAACCTGTAGGAACTACTTTATTAATTCCTTTATCACCATAAATAACAAATTTTTTATCTTTTACGGCAACGTAAATCAACACTGCATTATCATCTTTGGTATTGTTCATTTTTAACAGATGAAATACTTCTAACGCTCGTTTATCGTGCTCCATCTCTGTGGAAGCTTCAATATGTACTCTAATTTCGCCAGAAGTATTTTTCTCTGCAACTCTAATCGCAGAAATAATTTCTTGTTCTTCTTCTGGAGAAAGAAATGCTTCTACCTTAGACATTTTTCTTATTTTTTCTTGTTAAAATCAAAGTTTACATCAGGTGCATTTTCTGATCCTGCATTTGCTTTATAACGATCCATTTCATCAAAATTAAACATACCTGCTAAAACAGAGTTTGGAAATACTTTGATGTGTTTGTTATAGTTATTTACACCTTCATTAAAACGATCTCTAGCAACGTTAATTCTATTTTCAGTTCCTTCTAATTGACTTTGTAACTCTAAGAAGTTTGCGTTTGCTTTTAATTCTGGATAACGTTCTACAGAAACTAATAATTTAGAAAGTGCTCCACTCATACCCGCTTGCGCTTGTTGAAATTGTGCCATTTTTTCTGGTGTTAAATCGCCTGCATTTATATTTACAGAAGTTGCTTTTGCTCTTGCATTAATAACATCTGTTAATGTTTCTTTTTCAAAATCTGCCGCTCCTTGTACTGTTTTTACTAGGTTACCAATTAAATCGTTTCTACGTTGGTAAGCACTTTCTACATTAGACCACGTTGTTTTTGCATCTTCCTGTAAAACAACAGCTTCGTTATTAAAATTTTTACCCCAATTGTAAAGTCCGAAAACAATTACCAATATTACTATTACCGGAATTAACCATTTTTTCATAATTTCTATTTTTTAATTTTTGATTGATTTTTTGTTTCACAAAATTACCGAATATTCTTGACAATGTAAAGGATATCGGCACCTATCAATTTATTAGACACGCAAATAAAAGAAATGTTACAATTGATTTTTAATTTTAATCAATTCTGCCTTTACACCTTCTAATCTATTAATAATATCTTGATTATGGATGGTAGATTCTGGATTTTGCTTTAGTTTTTGTTTTGCGCCTTCTAAAGTAAAACCGCGTTCTTTAACCAAGCTAAATATCAATTTAAAATTTTTAATATCTTCTTGTGTAAACAATCGATTTCCTTTGGCATTTTTTTTAGGTTTGATAATATCAAACTCTTTTTCCCAAAAACGAATTAAAGAAGTATTTACGTTAAACGCCTTAGCAACTTCACCTATTTTATAATACCTTTTTTCTGGTAAGTCTATGTGCATTTTTTATTTTGTAATTGTTTAACTGTATATAAGTGTAATTGTTAAGTTATGTCTTCATTTTAAACATTTAAACGATGTAACAATTACACAATTTTTAGTCGTAAGATTGCCCTTCTTCTTCCGCAGCTTTTTGCATTGCAGCAAACTCTTCTGGCGTTAAGTCTCCGTAATAAAAGTTAATAGGGTTTACCGCTCTATCATTCTTATGAACCTCATAATGTAAATGTGCAGATACAGAACGCCCTGTGTTACCAACGTATCCTATTAAATCTCCTCGTTTTACCTTATCACCTTTTCTTGCTTTTATTTTACTCATGTGTGCATAAATAGTTTTATACCCATAACCATGATCTATATAAACCACATTACCAAAAGTTGCACTTCTTTCTGATCTAATTACATCACCATTACCAGAAGCAAAAATTGGCGTTCCTACTGGTGCCGTAAAATCCATTCCTTTATGGAATTTTCTAATTTTTAAGATTGGATGCATTCTCCATTTATACCCAGAAGCCATTCTTGTTAAATCTTGTAATTTAACAGGTAAAATTGCGGGTATTGAAGCTAACATTTTTTCTTTTTCTTTAGCCAAACCTACTATTTCATCTAACGATTTAGATTGCACCACCAATTGTTTAGAAAGTACATCGATATCTTTTGTTAACTTAGTTATCATGGTAGAATTATCAAAACCATCTAAATACTTGTATCTATTAACTCCACCAAAACCCGCTTTTCTTTGTTCATCAGAAATAGGATTTGCTTCAAAATAAGTTCTATAAATATTATTATCTCTTTCTTGTAGTTGTGCCAAAATAGAAGAACTCTCTTCCATTCGTTTAGAAAGCAACTCGTAATGCAACTTTAAATTTTCTAATTCTCTTTTTTGAGAACGCTCTCTTGGCGACATTATAAACTGACTTAAAATAATAAAACCAAAGAAAGCAGTTAAAACGACAGCTAATACCCCAAAAATAGATTTCTTGTAGTAATCACCCTTATTTACAGCAATTTTCCTGTAAGAAAGTGTGTCTGCATCGTAATAATATTTTACTTTTGCCATAATGCTAAATATACTATTTTTGTTCTGTAACGAGAGTTTTATATTTAAAACTCGTTTTTATTAAGTTACGAATTTACAAAATGTTTTACAACGGCTTTTTATTCGCAGTTTTTTTTAAAATAATTTAACATAATCCAACTTGTTGGAAACTTCTTTTTATATGAAATCACAAGATATCCGTGCTACTTTTTTAAACTTTTTTAAGGAAAAATCTCATTTAATTGTGCCTTCTGCACCAATGGTAACTAAGGACGACCCAACTTTAATGTTTGTAAATTCTGGAATGGCACCTTTTAAAGAATACTTCTTAGGAAATGGAGTACCAAAGAAGAACCGAATTTCAGATTCTCAAAAATGCTTGCGTGTTTCTGGTAAACATAACGATTTAGAAGAGGTGGGGTACGATACGTATCATCATACTTTATTTGAAATGTTAGGTAACTGGTCTTTTGGTGATTATTTTAAAAAAGAAGCCATTGCTTGGGCTTGGGAACTTTTAACCGAGGTTTACAAAATAGACAAAGATATTTTATACGTAACCGTTTTTGAAGGTTCTGATGATGCAGATAATTTAAAAATGGACACAGAAGCATTTGATATATGGAAACAATTTATTGCCGAAGACCGCATTTTAAAAGGTAATAAAAAGGATAATTTCTGGGAAATGGGAGAGCAAGGACCTTGCGGACCATGTTCTGAAATTCATGTTGATATTCGTTCTGCAGAAGAAAAGGCAAAAGTTGATGGTAGAACATTAATTAACGAAGACCACCCACAGGTTGTAGAAATATGGAACTTAGTTTTTATGCAATACAACCGAAAAGCCAATGGTACTTTAGAAGATTTACCAAATAAACATATTGATACTGGTATGGGTTTTGAGCGTTTATGTATGGTTATGCAAGGCGTAAAATCTAATTATGACACCGATGTTTTTACTCCAATTATTAGAGAAATTGAAACCATTACCAATGTAAAATATGGTGAAGATTTAAAACAAGATATTGCCATTCGAGTAATTTCAGACCACGTTAGAGCTGTTGCTTTTTCTATTGCTGATGGCCAATTACCTAGCAATACAGGTGCTGGTTATGTAATTAGAAGAATTTTAAGACGTGCTGTACGTTACGGCTTTACATTCTTAAATAAAAAAGAACCTTTTATTTATAGATTGGTAGATGTTTTAAGTAAAAAAATGGGTGTTGCTTTCCCTGAATTAAAAGCACAAAAACAATTAATAGAAAATGTAATAAAGGAAGAAGAAACTTCTTTTTTAAGAACATTAGACCAAGGATTACTTTTATTAGATAGAATTATAGAAAACTCTTCTAGCAAAGAAATATCTGGTGATAAAGCTTTTGAATTATACGATACTTATGGTTTTCCTATCGATTTAACTTCTTTAATTCTTTCTGAAAAAGGACTAAAATTAGACGAAAAAGGATTTGAAGCAGAACTTCAAAAACAAAAAAGCAGATCTAGAGCCGCTAGTGAAATGTCTACGGATGATTGGACTGTTTTAGTGGATGATTCGGTAGAAGAATTTATTGGATACGATGCTTTAGAAGCAAACGTAAAAATTACAAGGTACAGAAAAGTAACTTCTAAAAAAGATGGTGAAATGTATCAATTGGTATTTAACCTAACTCCTTTTTACCCAGAAGGCGGAGGACAAGTAGGTGATAAAGGCTACTTAGAAGATATACATGGAGATGTAATTTATATTTTAGACACCAAGAAGGAGAATAGTGTTATTATTCACTTTACAAAGAATTTACCAAAAAACATTAACGAAAATTTTAAGGCTGTTGTAGATAAAAAACAACGTTATAGAACAGAATGTAACCATACAGCAACGCACTTATTACACCAAGCTTTAAGAGAGGTTTTAGGAACTCATGTAGAGCAAAAAGGATCTGCTGTACATTCTAAATCTTTACGTTTTGATTTTTCTCATTTTTCTAAATTAACCGTAGAAGAATTACATGAAGTAGAAAATTTTGTAAACAGAAGAATTGCAGGCAAACTTCCGTTAGAAGAAAGCAGAAACATTACCATGGAACAAGCAATTGAAGATGGTGCAATGGCTTTGTTTGGTGAAAAATATGGTGACACAGTAAGAGCTATAAAATTTGGAAAATCTATAGAACTTTGTGGAGGAACGCATGTAAAAAACACTAGTGACATTTGGCACTTTAAAATTAAATCTGAAGGTGCTGTTGCTTCTGGTATTAGAAGAATTGAAGCGATAACAAATGAAGCTGTTAAAGATTTTTATTTTGAAAGTAACAAAGCTCTATTAGAAATTAAAGAGTTATTAAACAACACAAAAGAACCTGTAAAAGCTGTTCAAAAAATACAAGATGAAAATGCTTCTCTACAGAAACAAATTGAACAACTATTAAAAGATAAGGCTAAAAATTTATCTGGCGAATTAAAAAATCAAATACAAGAAATTAACGGGGTTCAGTTTTTAGCTACAAAGGTAGATTTAGATCAAAACGGAATTAAAAACCTAGCATTTTCTTTAGGTAAAGAGCATCAAAATGCTTTCTTATTTTTTGCTTCTTCTGCAGCAAAAGACAAAGCAATGTTAACGTGTTATATTTCTAAAGAATTAGCAAATGAACGTGGTTACGATGCAGGAAAAGTAGTTAGAGAATTAGGAAAACTAATACACGGTGGTGGTGGTGGACAAAATTTCTTTGCAACCGCTGGAGGGAAAAACCCTGGAGGAATTCCGAAAGCTTTAGATAAAGCTAAGGATTATTTGATTTAAAAAGCGATTAGAAAACTCATCAAAAAAGGTTCAAAATTTTATTTTGAACCTTTTTTATTTTACTTTTATAAAATGCAGCTTCAGACAATAATTCCTTTAAAAAAAGAAATAAGAAACCCAATAGATTACAACTCTAAGCTTCTTTTGCTAGGTTCTTGTTTTTCTGAAAATATTGGTGATAAACTAAATTATTTTAAGTTTCAAACCAATCAAAATCCATTTGGTATTTTATTTCATCCAAAGGCAATAGAAAATCTGATTACAAATGCAATTAATGAAAAAGTATACACTACAAAAGATATCATTTTTCAAAATGAACGTTGGCATTCTTTTGATGCGCATTCTAATTTAAGTTCTCCTGATAGAAAAGTACTCTTAGACAATCTAAATACCGCAGTTTCATCAACCAACCAACAATTAAAAGAAGCAACCCATGTTGTTATAACTTTGGGTACATCTTGGGTATATCGATTTATTGAAACGGATACAATTGTAGCTAATTGTCATAAAATTCCGCAAAAAAAATTCTTAAAAGAAATACTAACTGTAGCTGAAATTTCTCAAAGCTTAAAAAACATAATTGATCTTTTAAAATCCATCAATAAAAATATAAAAGTACTTTTTACGGTTTCTCCTGTAAGGCACTTAAAAGATGGATTTGTAGAAAACACATTAAGTAAAGCGCATTTAATTACTGCAATACACAGTATACTTACTGAAGGCTTCACCTTCTATTTCCCTTCCTATGAAATTATGATGGATGAGTTAAGAGATTATCGTTTTTATAACGAAGACATGGTACATCCAAATAAAACAGCCGTCAATTACATTTGGGAAAAATTTACGGATACTTGGTTTTCTGAAGACTCAAAATCGATGATGAAAGAAATTGAAACAATTCAAAAAGGGATGTCTCATAGACCTTTTAATGAGAATTCTGAGCAACATCAGCAGTTTTTAAAAAATTTAGAGTTTAAAAAATCAAAAATAAAAGATCAATTTTATCATATCCTTTTTTAAAACACATTACCAATTATTAAGCTCTGTTTTTTTATTTTTTTTAAAAAATTAGCAAAAAAATAATGAAATATCAAAATAAAATAGTATTTTTATATACTACAATTCCCTCATCAAGATGATTAAAAAAGTATTAATTGGTATCGCCTCAGGGCTTTTAATAGGTATATTTGTAACTTCTATTTTTATTACCGATGAAGTTAACTTAATAGAACTTATTTTAACAAAAATTACTGCAACTTCAATAATTACAGGAATCTTTACTGGTATTTACGCTTACATTTCTAAATCTAAACTTCAAGTATTTCTTGTAGCTATCCTTATAGGAATTATCACCTTCTATATAAAATACTTTATTACAGGTCATAATTTTGATCCACTAACAATGGGTGCATTTGTTGGCGCTATGCTTGGTGGTGTATTTGCTGTTATAAGAAAAGTAACACATTCAATTATTATCTACAATAGATTACAAAGACACCGAAAAAAAGGTTTTCGAAATAAAAAACATCACTATTATTCATAAAAAAATAGAACTACAACAATTGTTATAATTCTATTTTATCATATTAAAAGAAACAATCTAAATAAATTGATTGTTTAAACCTTTACCTCTATTTAGAAATATGTTGGTCTACATTTTGCCAAGGACCACCATTAATAACATCAACACCGTTTTTAGCTAAAAACTGAGTTGCTTGTCCGCTTCTTGCTCCACTTCTACAAACGGCAATTACTGGTTTATTCCAAGCTTTAATTTTTTCAATCTCTAAAGGAATTACTGTTAAAACAATATGTTCTGCACCTTCTGTATGCCCTTCATTCCATTCTTCTTGTGTTCTAACATCTAAAACTACCGCTCCTTTTTCTAAATATTCTTTAATTTCTGCACTCATATCTTTTCTTTTAAACATGTCAAATAGACCCATGTTATTTTATTTTAAATATTAAACTCGACACAAAATTAGTCCATTTTCAATTAACTTTGTGTAGCTTTTGTTACATTTTAACGCTTCTAACCATTCTAAAATAGCCGATTGGATAGAAAATTGATGCTGCAAAGCTAATTCATATAATTCTAACGGCAATAACCAATCTAATGGAAATTGAGTTTTTAACTGATTAAATATTTCTGTTATTTTTTTATTTGTTGATAGATTACCCGCTCTTATCTTTCTAACCTCTTCATACAAACCATACAATTGCTGCTCTTTTTCTGAGTACGTAATTTTATGCGTTTTCGTTTCTGAAACCTTACCTAAAGTTAAAAAAGAATCTACATCTGCAGGACCTGCATAGGCAGAAACCACTTCTTTACCAATAGCCATATCATAAATACCCCATTCTGGTTGAAACAATATTTCATTTTGATAAGTTACCGTGCAATCTTCTAAAGAAATAATTAAAATCTTACCTCTTAAATCTCTTGTACCTGTAATTGCTTTTCCTTTTACAACAACTCCACTCTCAAATTCTAAGGTCATAAATTCGCCCTCGTAAATTCCGTAAGCTTTTAAATCTCTAGGACTCATATCTTCAATTGGCAAATTAATTCCTTTTAATTTACCAACAGGACTGCCAAAACCATTGGCATGACTTGTAATTCCGTGTCCTATTAATTCTTTATCTCTATTTGCTAAAGCCGTTGGCCCTGTTGTTTGAAAATATGCTACTTTATTATTTTTATACTGAATAACTTTAGAAAAAACACCAGAAATCTGAATACCGGTGGTTAGTTCTATCGTTCCTAAATTATCTGAATCTATTAATTTTTGAATACTTTTTAAACCACCAGTTCGTATAGCCATTGTATTTGCAAACTCATCTAAAACCAAACTTAAATAAGCAAAATCTGGCGTTACAAATAATTGCGGTTGTGGTTTTGTAATATCAAAATTTACCGTAGCAGCATCAATAGAATACCCAACTTTTTTCACTTCATCTTTCATACACCAAGCACTTTCTCCAATTGATGACAACAAACCTGCTCCGTATATCTTAGGGTTTTCTAAACCACCAATTAAACCATATTCTACAGTCCACCAATGCAGATTTCTAATTTGAGCCATTTCAGACAATTCGCCCATATTATCTTGAAGGTACTCTACTTTTTCTTGTGCTTCTTTAATTTCTATTTCTGATGAATTTGGATCTTCTTTTAAGATTGATAAAAGCCGAATTGCCTCATACATTTCATAATCTTTAGAAGATGAAATTGCCTTGCTACCTATTTCTCCAAATCTTCTTAAATATTCTGCATATTCTGGATTTGAAATAATGGGAGCATGACCTGCTGCTTCATGAATAATATCTGGAGCAGGCGTGTATTCTATGTGATTAATAGTTCTCATATCTGAAGCAATTACCAAAACATTATAGGCTTGAAATTCCATAAAAGCATTTGGCGGAATAAAACCATCAACTGAAACAGCTGCCCAACCTATTTCTTTTAAAATTCTATTCATTCCTTCCATAAAAGGAATATTTTCTAAAGAAATACCCGTTTTTTCTAACCCAGTTATGTAAGATTTGTGTGCCACTTTACTCAAATAAGCTACATTCATTCTCATTACATAACGCCAAACCGCTTGGTTTTGGGCTGTGTATTCATCATAAGGTTGTTGTACCACAAACTTATGTAAATGTTTGGGTAGTTTCTTAGTAACTTCGTTTAGTTCAAAATGAGCGTTCATTGAAAATAAATTGAATTATTCTTACAATAATACGCTTAAAAATATTGATTACATATTTTAAAGGTGTTAAAACTCATTCTAACAAGTATTTATCATAATGAACAAAAAAAACAGACTCCCTTAAAGACAGTCTGTTTAACGCTACATATTAATTAATTCAAATATCAATATTATAGAGCTTCTTTAATAACTTTTATAGCATCTATTGCATTCGATCTTTTTGCCATATCTAATGCTGTCATGTTTCCTCTGTCTGATTTTGTCTTTAATTTTGCTCCATTTTCTATTAAAAGTTTGGCAATTTTGGCCTTATTATACCTTGCAGCAAACATTAAGGGAGTTAAACCGTTCGATTTTTTGTTTACATTTTCTCCAGTTTCTATTAAAGCTTTTACAGCTTCATAATTCCCCATTTGTATTAACTTAAAAAAAGCACTAACATTATAATTAGATTTAATTATTACTGCTTCTTTATAATTTAAACTCTCTGAGGTTGTTGCTTTTACAGATCCGAAAGCAAAAAGACAAAATAATAATGGTAAGATTAATTTTTTCATAATAAATAAGTTTTGGGTTTATAATTAATTCGGTTATTATACTTAAAAGACTACCAATCATTTATAATGTTTCAACAACCAATAGCAATTAACAAGTATTTAACAAATAGCATTTACCAAGAAAAACTTAATAACCGTTAAATTCTACTCACCTACTATTTTTTCTAAATTTATAAAGTTTATTTACGTTATCGGTTTCGTAAAAAATTGATAAAATCAATAAAAACGATAAAATATTTCTTAATTTTACTGTTCAATTTTAAGACAATGAACAAGAAAGTTATCCTTATGATTTTGGATGGTTGGGGAATTACACAAGACCCTAAAGTATCTGCTATTTACAATGCAAAAACACCTTTTATTAACGGTTTATATGAGAAGTACCCAAATGCTCAATTAAGGACAGATGGAGAACATGTTGGTTTGCCAGAAGGACAAATGGGAAATTCTGAAGTTGGACACATGAACTTAGGAGCCGGAAGAATTGTTTATCAAAACTTAGCTCGTATTAACAAAGCGGTAAGAGAAAAAACCTTAGGTAAAGAAAAAGTATTACTAGATACTTTTAAATATGCCAAAGACAATAAAAAGGATGTTCATTTATTAGGATTACTTTCTAATGGAGGAATACATGCACACATAGATCACCTAAAAGGATTGTTAGATGTTGCTAAAGAAAATGAAATAGGCAATGTGTACTTACACGCCTTTACAGATGGTAGAGATTGTGACCCAAAATCTGGAACTTATTTTATTAACGACATTCAAGAATATATGAAAGAAAGTACAGGAGAATTAGCTTCTGTAACCGGACGTTATTACGCTATGGATAGAGATAATAGATGGGAACGTGTAAAAGAAGCCTATGATGGTATTGTAAATGGTGCTGGTACTAAAACTACAGATGCTATTGCAGTGATGAACAAAAACTATGAAGACGGAATTACAGATGAATTTCATAAATCTATCATTGTAACTAATGAAGATGGTTCTCCTAAATCACAAATTAAAGAAGGTGATGTAGTATTATTCTTTAACTACAGAACAGATAGAGGAAGAGAGTTAACAAATGCTTTATCTCAGAATGATTTTCCAGAATTTGGAATGAAAAAATTAGACCTTTATTATACAACCATCACGCTATATGATGAAAGTTTTAAAGGAATAAACGTTATTTATAACACAGATAATATTAAAAATACTTTAGGTGAAGTTTTATCTAAAGCAGGTAAAAAGCAAATTAGAATTGCAGAAACAGAAAAATATCCTCACGTTACATTTTTCTTTTCTGGAGGGCAAGAAGAACCTTTTGAAGGGGAATCTAGAATTTTAAGAAACTCACCAAAAGTAGCAACTTATGATTTAAAACCAGAAATGTCTGCGTACGAATTAAAAGATGCCTTATGTGAAGATTTAAAGAAAGGTGAAGCTGATTTTGTTTGTTTAAATTTTGCCAATGGAGATATGGTTGGTCATACAGGTATTATGGAAGCTGCTATAAAAGCTTGTGAAGCTGTAGATATTTGTGCCAAAGAAGTAATAGAAACTGGTTTAGATAACGGCTACTCTATTTTATTAATTGCAGATCATGGTAACTGTGAAACAATGATGAATCCTGATGGTTCTCCTCATACTGCTCACACAACAAACCCTGTTCCTTTTATTTTAATTGATAAGGAAATAAAATCGGTAAACAGTGGTGTTTTAGGTGATATCGCACCGACAATCTTAGATTTAATGGGATTAGAACAACCTAAAGAAATGACACAACATTCATTATTATAAATTAATCTTTTTAGAATGAAAAAACTCTTTTTATTAGCTTGCTTTGTTGTACTTGCATCTTGCAACGTACAACAAAAAGCAACTGAAGCAAAAAAAGCAACTGCAGTAAAAAACCAAAGAGGAGATTTAATTGGATTGGCAAATAAAGCCTCTTTTCAACAAGCTCCTTACAAAACTTGGTTTGATCAAAAGTTTGATACTTATACTCCAGATGCCCAAACTATTGCTTCTCTTAAAAAAGAATTAAAAGGAGTTACAGTTAAAGGTTTTATGGGTACTTGGTGTGGAGACAGCAAAAGAGAAACTCCGCGTTTTTTTAAAATCTTAGAACAAGCAGATTTTGATTTAAATAATTTTGAACTAATTACCGTAAACAGAAGTAAAAAAACACCAGATAATTTACAAGAAGGTTTCAATATAAAAAGAGTACCTACTTTTATCTTTTATAAAAAAGGAAAAGAAATTGGTAGATATGTTGAGTATGCTCGTGAATCTTTAGAAAAAGACATGCTAAAAATTGTTTCAGGTGATCTATTTAAACATTCTTACGACCATTAATGCTGCCAGAAAACCCTTTAATTATAGCCGTAGATTTTGACGGCACCATTGTAGAAGATGCATACCCAAAAATAGGCAAAGAGTTAATCTTTGCCTTTCATACGTTAAAAAAACTACAATCTCAAGGCCATCGATTAATTCTTTGGACTTACAGACATGGAAAAAAACTCGATGAAGCTGTTGCTTTTTGTAAAGAAAACAATCTTGAATTCTATGCCGTAAATAAGAATTTTCCAGAAGAAGTTTTTGACGAAAAATACAGTCGTAAAATTCATGCCGACTTATTTATAGACGATAGAAATGTTGGCGGTTTTTTAGGATGGACAGCCATCTATAAATCTATCTTTAATTACGAACCACCTAAAAAAAAGAAGAAAGGATTTTTCTCTTTTTTCAAATAGATAAACACTCCTATTTTCGCCTAAAATATAGTAACTTTGCTTTTCAATTTTTTTAACATGATTAAGATAAAAACAAGAGAAGAAATAGAACTTATGCGCGAAAGTGCTTTAATAGTTTCTAGAACATTAGGTATGCTCGCTAAAGAAGTAAAACCTGGGGTTTCCACTTTGTATTTAGACAAACTTGCCGAAGACTTTATTAGATCTGAAGGTGCTGTACCAGGTTTTTTAGGATTATATGATTTTCCAAACTCACTTTGTATGAGCCCTAACTCTCAAGTTGTACACGGTATACCAAATAAAACACCACTAGTAGAAGGTGATATTATTTCTATAGATTGTGGAGCTTATAAAAATGGTTTTCATGGAGACCATGCCTACACATTTGCCGTTGGAGAAATTGCCGAAGAAACTAAAAAACTTTTAGAGGTAACAAGAGCTAGTTTATATGTTGGTATTCGCGAATTTAAAGCAGGTAATAGAGTTGGTGATGTAGGATATGCAATTCAGAAATTTACTGAAGATCATGGTTACGGAGTTGTAAGAGAATTGGTTGGTCATGGTTTAGGAAGAGAAATGCATGAAGATCCAGAAATGCCAAACTACGGAAAAAGAGGAAGAGGAAAGAAATTTATTGAAGGAATGGTTGTTGCCATAGAACCAATGACAAATATGGGGACTCAAAAAATTAGACAACATGCTGATGGTTGGACCATTACTACTTTAGATAACAAACCTTCTGCTCATTTTGAACACGATGTTGCTATTGTTAATGGCAAACCTGAATTGTTATCAACCTTTAAATACGTACATGACGCTTTAGGTATTGTTACTGATGAGGAGGATGAATTTAGACAATAAGTATTTACACTGAGATTCACAGAGTTTATTTTATTATGATGTAAAAGAGTTTCACAGAGAAATTGTTTATATTATAAAACCATTTCGTAAATAAACTATGGATAATAAAATAACAGAAAAGATTATTGGTGCAGCTATTGAAGTTCATAAAACTCTTGGGCCAGGTTTGTTAGAATCTGCTTATCAAGAGTGTTTATTCTTTGAACTAAAAAATCTAGGTTTAAACGTAAAAAAGGAAGTTTCACTACCAATAATATATAAAGAAATAAAATTAGATCACGGTTATAGAATTGATTTATTGGTTGAAGATAAAATAGTTTTAGAACTAAAAACGGTAGAGTCTTTAACAGATGTTCATTCTGCCCAAATTTTAACATATATGAAATTAGGCAATTACCCATTAGGATTATTAATTAATTTCCATACAAAACTATTAAAAAACGGATTAAAACGTTTTATAAACACAATTTAAAACGCTGTGATTCTCTGTGAAAATTCTCTGCGAATCTCTGTGGCACAACAACCATGAAACTCTTTAAATCCATATTAAATACCATACCAAGACCTTGGTTAATAAAAGCTAGTTATCTAGTAAGGCCAATCATTGCTTTTTCTTTAAAAGGCGATAAATTTACAGATCCAATAGATGGTAAAAGTTTTCGTAAATTTTTACCATACGGATATGGCAAACAGCGAGAAAATGCACTTTCTCCTTCTACCCTATCTTTAGAAAGACATCGTTTAATGTGGTTATTTTTAAGAGATGAAACTTCTTTTTTTACATCCAAAGAAAAACTAAAGACTTTACATATTGCACCTGAGCAGTGTTTTTTAGACATTTTTAGAAAACAAAAAAACTTAGCATACACAACATCAGATTTAGAGTCACCAATTGCAGACGTAAAAGCAGATATTTGCGACTTGCCTTTTGATGACAACTCTTTTGATGTTATTTTCTGTAACCACGTATTAGAACACATTACAGACGATACTAAAGCAATGCAAGAGTTGTTTAGAGTGATGAAAAAAGGCGGATTTGGTATTTTTCAAATTCCGCAAGACTTATCAAGAGAAAAAACATTTGAAGACAATTCTATAACAGATAAAAAAGAACGTGCCAAAATATTTGGACAATATGATCATGTTAGAGTTTACGGTAGAGATTATTTTGATAAATTACGTTCTATAGGTTTTAGCGTTGATGAAATTGATTACACAAAAAAAATCGCTCCAGAAAAACTAGAACGATTTTGTTTAATGCAACATGAAATTCTTCCGGTATGTTATAAGAATTAATTGCCTTTATGTTTTCTTAAAAACTCTCCCATTTTCTCTAATTCTTCATCACCCAAAACAATTACATCATTTCTTAAAATTTGATATATCCCTGCCTCTAATTTAACCACTTTAGAGTCTCCCTTATAATTTTTATAAGCATCTTTTACAGCACTTACTTTTGCTCCTTCTTGGTCTATCCAAATAACTTTGTCTTTTTTAATTACCTGGCTCTTATCTTCATAAAAAGCACCAATATATTCATAACCCGATTCTGCACTTAATAACTTACCACTAGCAGCACATAAAAAAGAATGTACATCGTACATGTTTTCTGTATATAATGGATATATCTTACCACCTAAATCTCCTCCAAATAAATACCATTCTTTATGTACCTTAACCTCACCATCTTTATTGTATTTATCTATGATATCATCCTTTTTTAAGGATTTAAATAATTCTGTATTATCAGAAACTCTAACTATTTTCTTTACATTTAAATCATACACCATTGGTTCATTAGAATTGTTAGGGTACGTAACCAATCTCCCATTTCCTCTTGGTAACATCAATTTACCATAATGAGTGGCAGTAGCGTTAAACTCAGAAACATCTGGCAAGAGAAAACCATTTTTATCATTCGTATTAAAACAATAAATTTTAGTTGGTTCTTCTTTCTTATTTTTCAATAAAATAAAACCCTCAGAATTTATAGCGTCTTTATATATTGAAGCCTCTAAAAGAATTCTACCTCTATCATCTATAACACCAAAATTCCCTCCTTTTGTATATAACGCAATATGGTTTGCATTAAAATTATAAATACTGTCAACCCTTAATGATAAAGTTTCAGATTTTCTATTCCAAATAGCTTTAAGTGAGTCTATTTTTTTATGCTCTTTTTCTTTTCTAATACGCTCATCTTCTTGTTTCTTTACCTTAATTTCTAACTCTTCTATAGTTTCCTTTATCAAAATAAGATTCTCTAAATTAGATGCATATTCTTCAGAAGTTTTATCAATGGCAAGTAAAAAATATTGTCTACTATAAGATTCAGATGTATTTAAAAAAGCTAATCGTTCTTTTTCTGTACTTTGATACAAATGATTTTCATAATAGATTAAGGATGCTAAAGAAGCCACATTTCTATCACTTATGGTGTCCATAAACTTTAAAGCTTTGTTAAACTGCACCAAAGCTTCTTTATAGTTAATACTTGTTTCTATAGCTTCTTTTGCTCTTTTTATGTACACATTAGCGATGTCTTGATTTGATTGAGCGTTTGACAATGTAAACGTGAATAAGCATAAAAGTGTTAGAAGTAATTTTCTCATAATAATACTAAACGATCTAAGTTATAAAATGCAATATAATAAAAAGATAGCATTAAAAACTCACTACTTATAGGCATTTGTCTTATATTCCTTTAATTTTCCTTTTTCATCAATATATAATAAAATAGCATCTATATTTTTATGATTTATCAAAAACTCCTTAGCTTTATTGAGTCCCATAGCCATAAAAGCGGTAGCATACGCATCTGTATCCGCACAATCTAAGTTAGCTATTACTGAAGCACTTAGTAAGTTACTTTCTATTGCATACCCCGTTTTAGGATTTACTGTATGCACATACTTTTGACCATCTTTGGTAACTCTAAATTTTCTATAATTGCCCGATGTAGCCATAGATTTATTAGATAAATTGATATTTCGAAACCCTTTTATACTATCTTTTTTTATAGGATCTACCAATTTAATAACCCACGGATGATTTTCCTTTTTTACTCCTTTTGCTCTAATTTCACCACCAATTTCTATTAAATAATTCGCTATGTTTTTACGATCTAAAAAACGAGCAACCACATCAATTCCAAATCCTTTAGCAATAGAATTAAAATCTAAATAAATATCAACATCTTGTTTTTTTACTTTACCATCAACAATTGATACTTTATCTAAACCAACATATTGCATTTCTTTTGCTACCTGATCTGCTGTTAAATTTATTTTTTCCTTTTTGGGCCCAAAACCCCAAGCATTTACAAGATTACCAACGGTCGGATCAAAATATCCATCGGTTTCTTTATAAATTCTTTTGGATTTTTTAAAAACTTCTAAAAATAAATCGTCTACAACTACGGTAGAATCTCCTTTATTAATTTTAGAAATATTTGAATTAGGTATATAGGTAGACAAAGATTTATTCATTAAAAAAAACAAGCTATCAATAGATTTTTGATAGTTCTTAGGTGCGTCTAAAATGATTATATTATAGGATGTTCCAAAAACATATCCTTTTAAAGTAAAATCTTTTGGTGCATTTTTCTTAGAACAAGAAAGAACAACCAATAGAAATGTGATAAAAATAATTTTATTTTTAAGTATCATAAATTATAGAATGTTTCTACAAAAATAGAACATAAAGTTTTCATAAAATATCAATAATAATACTTTTTTGTAACTACAATTCGTTAAATTTGTTAACTTAATTTAATCTTTTATAAATGAAAAAAATATCAATCTTATTATTAACTGCTATTACGGTTAGTTCTTGTGTTTCTAAAAAAGAATTTGCTTCTTTACAAGCAGAACATAATGAAACAAAAACAGAATTAGTAGATACAAAAGCTAGTTTACAAAAGTGTCTAATTGAAAACGAAAAAGAATCTACCAAAGTGTTTACCTTAACAGAACAGGTAAAAACATTAAAAGAGGATAAAAAAGGTGCCTTAAAACAAGTTGAAAACTTAACAGTTTTAACTCAATCGTCTTCTGATAACATTAAAAATGTTATTTCTCAATTAAGTGAAAAAGACAAATACATTAATGGTATTAGAAAAGCAATGAGTCAAAAAGATTCATTAAATCTTGCTATTAAGTATCACTTAACTAAAAACTTAACAGACGGAATTCAAGATAAAGACATTGAAGTAAATGTTGAAAAAACGGTTGTGTTTATCTCTATTTCTGATAAATTATTATTTAAAAGCGGTAGTTATAATGTAAACGAAAATGCATACTCTGTTTTAGATAAAATTGCAAAAGTAATTAAAGATCAACCAGAAATGGAAGTGATGATTGAAGGACATACAGATACAACTCCTATCAAAAGAAATTTAATTCAAGACAACTGGGATTTATCTGTGTTAAGAGCTACTTCTATAACAAGAGTTTTACAGTATAAATTTGGCGTTAAACCAGCAAGATTAATTGCTGCAGGTAGAAGTCAATATGTACCATTAGTGCCAAATGACTCTAGTGTTAACAAAGCAAAAAACAGAAGAACAAAAATTATTATCATGCCTAAATTAAATCAATTTTTTGATTTGTTAGAGCAAGATAAAGAATAATTTTATGCTGAAATAACAATTAAAAACCATCTGAATTTCAGGTGGTTTTTTTGATTTAAAAAAATTAATTATCATATACAAAATGGACAAATTAAAAAACAAAAAAGCAATTATAACTGGTGGAGGAAGAGGTCTTGGAAAAGCAACTGCACTAGCATTTGCTAAAGAAGGAATTGATGTAGCAATTACAGGTAGAACAGAAACGGTTTTAAAAGAAACGGTTGCAGAATTAAAAGACCTTGGGGTAAATGCTACTTACTCAGTTTTTGATGTTAGCAATTATGAAGAAGTAAAAAAAGGAATTAAAAGTATTATAGCAACTTTTGGTACGGTAGATATTTTAGTAAACAATGCAGGAATTGCTGCTTTTGGTACACTTAACGATATGGAAGTTAGTAAGTGGACCCAAATTATACAAACCAATGTTATGGGGATGTATCATGTAACAAAAGAAGTATTACCTTATTTAATAGCTAAAAATGAAGGTGATATTTTTAATGTTGCATCTACTGCAGGATTAAACGGAAATGCAACCACATCTGCATATTCTGCCTCTAAATTTGCCGTAATTGGTATGTCGGAATCTTTAATGAAAGAAGTCCGTAAAAACAACATTAGAGTTTGCACACTAACACCTAGTACTATTGCATCTGATATGTCTATAGAACTAGGTATTGCAAACAAAGACTCTGAAGACAGTGTTTTACAGCCAGATGATTTTGCAGAATTAATTGTTGCAGGATTAAAATTACCAAGAAGAGCCATGCTAAAAGGGGCTTCTTTATGGTCTACTAATCCATAAAATTGTAATTACCACTTAAACAAAAACGAGGTATTAAATTGTAATTATTCAACAATTTTATACCTCGTTTGTATGTATAATTACAAACTTATTCTAAAACCACTTTAAGATGGTTTCTTGTTTTTAGCGACTTGACTACTTTCTCAAAAAAATCAACTAACTTCGTTTAACTTCTGATATAAAACATTAAAACGTTCGATATCATTATAGTTCACCACAAGCACTCACTCAATATAAAAAAAGAAAAAATCAGTAAATTATTGTATTTTCGAAAACTATATGGGGCAGAAAGCAACAAATACAATAGAGCAAATAAAATTACTCAAGACGAGAGGAATGATTCTTGACTTTGAAGAAAAAAAGATTAAGGAATTTCTTTTAGATATTGGCTATTATAGACTTGGTTTTTATTGGAATCCTTTTGAAATAGACAAATCACATAATTTCAAAACAGGAACAAAATTTTCAGATATTATAAAATTATATTATTTAGATGTAGATTTAAGAAATGTTTTAGCAAAATACATCAATAGAATTGAGATAAATTTCAGAACAAAGCTTGTTTATTATGTTTCAAATAAATACAAAGATTCACCAACTTGGTTTGCTGACCAAGCTATAGTTAATAATAGTATAATTGACAATTTACCAAAATTTTATAATGGTAAATTTATAAAACTAAACAAACCCATTAAAAAACATCACGATAAATATATAAATGACAAATATGCTCCTGCTTGGAAAACTTTAGAATTTTTCACATTTGGTACAATTCTAAATATTTATAGAAACTTAAAAGATGACAACATTAAAACTCGAATTTCTGAATCATTTGGAATTAAGAATATAAAAAAATTCATTAACCTAATAGAAACTATTATATTAATTCGAAACAGTTGCGCTCACGGAGATGTTTTATTTGATTTTAACACTCCAAAAGGTATTTCTGTTCTACCACAAATAGATTTAAATAATGATAGAAACTCAATGTATTCTTGTATAAAAGTTATTTATTATTTTTTAGGCACGATTTCTGACAATAGAAAAGTAGAGATGCATAATAGAATTACGAAGATTTTTGAAAGTTTTGATGATAACGAAAATATTAAAGGAATTATTAAAAACTCTATTAAATATTGTTAATAACTTTGTATATTAACAGAAAAGCAGTAATTTTGCCTCACAGTGCACTACTATTCATCACGCTTTAGTTTCTGCACTTTAAAATATTGAAAATAAAACCTAGACTTGCTCTAGGTTTTTTCATTTATAAAATACAAGAAAAAGCCAGTGGCTAATACCCTGTATAAAAAATTTCTGCCTTTTTGCTTACTTTATTGCTTAAACCAGCGCTACTTTCTGAAACAAACACGTTAAACAAACCTTACTCCAACACCTTAATAAAATTCTCAAAAGCCACATAGTAAGGTTGGTCTTTAAAAACCGGACTTTCAACACTTTCTGCGTTGGCAATTCCTACGCCAGCAAACCAAACTTTGGCGTTCTGTTTTTTGGCGTGATTTTTAAAAGTCTCCATCCAAATGGCATCATACTCATTTGGATTCTGAATATTATTAGTTGCTTTTACCAAAACAAAAATAGTAGGTGCTCCTTTTTTAAATAATACAAACTGAGGATGTCTTTTTAACTGACTATTAATAGCCTGAAACTCATACCCCATTTTTATAAGCTTCTCGCCAACAATATTCATTGCTAAATTATGCAATTCTTGTGCTGTTAAAACCTGCATTACTTTTTCTTTTTCTTGTTATGTTTGTTGTAATTTTTATCTCCTCTAGTTTTAGGTTTCTTATATTTTGCAGCAATTTCTCGCCTATAAGAACCACCTTGATTGGTTTTACTGTTTTTTTCACTCTTTTCATGAAATGCAGCTCCAGGAACATACTCTAAAGAAGTTCTATTCTTAGAAATCCCTTGATCTTCTTTCGGACGTTCATCTTCTGTTAATAACTTAGAAATTTCAACTTCTTCTGGTAAATCTAAAACCGGAATTTCATAATCCATTAAAGCCTCTATACTTGCTTTTGTTTCTTGCTCTTTTGGTGTAGAAAAAAGTAAGGTTTTTCCTGCTCGTTCTGCACGACCCGTTCTACCAATTCTGTGCATATAGTTTTCTGGAAACTCTGGTGTATCAAAATTAATAACATGAGAAACATTATCAAAATCTAAACCACGAGCCATTACATCGGTAGCTAATAAGATTCTATTTTTACCTTCATCAAACTGTTTTATAGAACGAATTCTATAATTCTGAGTTTTATTAGAGTGAATCACACACATTTCATCATTAAACACTTCTTGTAAATGTTTAAATAACAAATCTGCAGTTCTCTTAAAACCAACAAAAATTAATACTTTATTATAGGTTTCTTTATCTGCTAAAAGATGATGTAACAAATTAACTTTGGTAAAAAAGTTAGGAATGTTATAAGAAACTTGCTCAATATTATCTAGCGGCGTTCCACTTACAGCCACAGATATTTTTTCTGGATTTTTAAAGAAATCGTAAATTAAGGCATCTACATCTTCTGTCATCGTTGCAGAAAATAATATATTCTGTCTTCTCTCTGGTATCACGTCAAAGATGTTCATCAACTGAAAACGAAAACCTAGGTCTAACATTACATCAACCTCATCAATCACCAATTTCTGAATAGATTTTAACTTTAAAGCATTACTCAACGCCAAATCATACAAACGCCCCGGAGTTGCAACAATAATATCTTGTCCTTGTAAAATAGCTTGTTTTTGTGTGTTGATGTTTGCACCACCATACACCCCTAAAACACGTGTATTAATATATTTAGATAATTGTCCTATCTGTTCTACCACCTGTAAAACCAACTCACGCGTTGGCACTAAAATTAATACTCTTGGGTGTTTTTGCGTAGCATATTTTAAATCTTGCAAAATAGGCATCATGTACGCAAAAGTTTTTCCTGTACCTGTTTGCGCAATTCCCACAACATCTTTCCCCGATCTTACAACAGAAAATGCTTGTTCTTGTATTGGTGTTGGGTTCACATAACCCAGATCATCAATAGCATACTGTAATTGATTAGAGATTCCTAAATCTTGAAAAGTCATTCTTAATATTTTTCTGCAAAGGTACGTTTTATAAAACGCTAAACAATAGCCCTTTTCACTAAGAATATTTAGTAGTTTTGCAGTAGAAACTTTTACACAAAATGATTACAGATACACATACCCATTTATATTCTAGTCAGTATAACGAAGACCAAGCAGCTATGATGCAACGCGCTAAAGACGCTGGTGTTAGTCGTTTTTTTATCCCTGCTATAGATTCTACCTACACAGATGTTATGTTACAATTAGAAAAAGAGTATCCTAACGATGTTTTTTTAATGATGGGCCTACATCCTACTTCTGTAGGTGAAAACTATTTAGAAGAATTGGCACACGTTAAAGAATGGCTTGATAAAAAGAAATTTTACGCCATAGGCGAAATTGGCATGGACTTATTTTGGGATAAAAGTTTTATTAAAGAACAACAAGAAGCTTTTAGAACTCAAATTCAGTGGGCAAAGGAAAGAAAAATGCCCATTAACATTCATTGTAGAGATGCTTTTGATGAAGTATTTGAAGTTTTAGAATCTGAAAAAAGTGATGATTTAAGAGGGATTTTTCACTGTTTTACAGGAACTTTAGAACAAGCAAAACAAGCTGTTTCTTATAACATGAAATTAGGTATTGGTGGTGTAGCTACTTTTAAAAATGGTAAGATTGATAAGTTTTTAAATGAAATTGATTTAAAACACATTGTTTTAGAAACCGATTCGCCTTATTTAGCACCAACTCCTTACAGAGGAAAAAGAAACGAAAGTGCGTATATTACCAATGTAGTTGATAAATTGGTAACTATTTATGGGCTTTCTTTTGATGAAATTGCCGCAATTACCACTCAGAATTCTAAAGATGTTTTTGGTGTTTAATTTTTTTAAAAATAGAAATAATTTTTCTGGAGATAAATTTGTCATCTATATTATAACTCCAATCATAATTATTATAGTTATCATTTCTTTAATAAAGAATAATGACCAAATTGAAGGTATTAATAAAAACAAAAAAACAACTGTTGGTTTTATTACCAAAATTAGACACGGTGGTAATAATGCTGGAACATCAAATATAATTTATAAATATAATGTAAACTCTAAAAAATTTAAAACTAGTGATGCTTTATATGATGGCTATCCTAAAAGAGTTAGACTAAGTAAACCTATTATTGGTAAATATTACCCAGTTGAATATGATTCTTTACATCCTGAAGAGTCAAGAATATTAATTACTGAAAAGTCCTTAAATCCTCACGAATTAATATTGTTTGGCAACACAATCACAGGAAGTATTTCAAAAATCTTATATTTCAAAGGCAATCAATATGCAGATTTCTACATCAATTATAAATATAGAAATGAAAAATTCTCTTTTAGAACTCGTTTACACAAAGACAGCCTTAGCTGTGGAGAGATTAGTGATTGTAGAAAAAATAAAACAATTAAATTAAAAATTTCTAAAAAGTATCCTATTTTTAATAATTTATATTTCAAAAGCAGAGATAGGCAAACTAAATCTGCTTATACAAATTATAATTAATTTGAACCTAAAAACCACATATTACAAAACTCCAATAGGAACCGCAAAAATTGTGGGTGATGAAAACGGAATTCAATCTGTTTCTGTATTGGATGAAGACTTCTCGACTGCGCTCGAAGTGACAAATTCTGATATTCCTAAATGTTTGCAAGAATGTGTAACACAGTTAGACGCTTATTTTTCTGGTGATAGAAATAATTTCGACTTAAAATTAAATCCGCAAGGAACAGAATTTCAGAAAAAAGTATGGCAAGAATTATTGAATATTCCATTTAATAAAACAAGAACCTATTTAGAACAAAGCAAAGCATTAGGAGATGTAAAAGCCATAAGAGCAGTTGCCTCTGCAAATGGTAAAAACCCAATTTGGATTATTATTCCGTGCCATAGAGTTATTGGTTCTGATGGTTCTTTAACAGGTTATGCAGGCGGAATTTGGCGTAAAAAATGGTTATTGGCACACGAAAACCCAGTAAAACAACAATCGTTGTTTTAATTTTATTATTCAAACATTAAAAAACATATTTTTACGTTTAAATCGTATAGTTTTTTATGATTCAAAGAATTCTCTTTTTCTTATTGCTTTTTATTGGGTTTACAATCCAATCTCAAACGATATCTAAAGATTTTAGAGTTCAAAAATATTTAATTGAAAAGGATACCATTCAATTAGACTCTGTGGCTTTAAATCCGCAGAAATTTAAAGTCTTAAATACATTTTTAAAGGCAATCCCTTCATCAGAATATACGGTAGATTTTAGTAATGCCGTTTTAATCATCAACTCTAAAAAATATACAGAAATTACCGTCGAATATTTTCGTCTACCAGATTTTATCACAAAAATATATACACCGTTCGATGAAAAATTTATGGTTCCGAATGGTACAAATACGGGTAAATTATACAGTTTAACCACCAACAAAAAAGCATCAGAAATAAAATTGTTTGATGGTTTACAAACCAAAGGATATATTAGTAGAGGCATTACCACAGGTAACAATCAGAATGCGGTTACCAACTCTGCTTTAGATTTAGAAATATCGGGTAAACTCTCTAAAGACGTAACATTAAGAGCCAATATTTTTGACACCAATATTCCTATTCAAGAAAACGGATATTCGCAAAACATCACCGATTTCGATCGTATTTTTATTGAAATGTTTACCGATAATTGGCGTGTAAGAGCTGGTGATATTTCACTAGAAAATAAAAAAAGTTATTTTTTACCATTAACCAAACAAGTTTCTGGCTTATTGGTACAAGCCCAAATTAACGACAACTTAAAAGTAGCCGCTTCTGGAGCAGTAGTTAGAGGACGATTTAGTACCTACAAAATTACTGGAGTAGAAGGAAATCAAGGTCCGTATAAAATATTAGGTGCTAATAATGAAAGTGCTATTTTAATTATTGAAGGTAGCGAGAAAGTGTACATTAATGGAGTTTTAATTAAACGTGGAGAAGAGAATGATTATACAATAGATTACAACCTTGGTGAAATAGAATTTAACACTACTTACCCGATAACCAATGATATGAGAATATCTATTGATTTTCAATATTCCGAAAAAAACTACACCCGATTTGTAACCTATAATGAAGCTTCTTACGAAAGTGAAAAGTTTAGTATTGCTGGTTATTTTTATTCGGAAAATGATGCAAAAAACCAACCAGTACAACAGAGTTTAACTACAGAACAAAAAAGAATCTTAGAAAACGCAGGTAATAATACCGATTTAATGGTGGCAGAAAGTGCCTATGCAGACACTTTTAATGAGAATAAAATTCTTTACAAAAAAGTTTTAAATGGTACCGAAGAAGTTTTTGAGTATTCTACTAATACATCAGACGATTTATACACCGTAACTTTTTCTAACGTTGGCAACAATTTAGGAGACTATATTTTAGATAAAACCACTGCCATCGGAAACATTTTTTTGTTTGTAGGTAAAAACCTAGGAAACTACAAGCCCATAATTCGTTTAATTCCGCCCACAAAATCGCAGTTATTTATAGTGCAATCATCCTATAATCCTTCTAATAAAACAACAATTAATACAGAAGTAGCTTTAAGTAATAATGATGCAAATCTGTTTTCTACATTAGATGATGCCAAAAATAAAGCATTGGCAACAAAGGTGGATTGGCAACAAACCTTAATTGATAAAAAATGGCAATTACAGAGTAATATTAGTCATGAGTTTGTACAGAATAATTTTAAAACAGCACAACGTTGGGAGTCTGTAGAATTTAATAGAGATTGGAATTTATTAACCAATAATGCTACCAAAAGTTTCTTTCAATCTGAGCTTTCTTTGCAAAACAAAAAAACAGACTTTCTTTTATATCGATACAACAACTTAACCTACAAGGATGTTTTTTCTGGAAACAAACATGAGTTACAATCTAAAATGAAGTTGAAAAACACGTCTTTTTATATAAACGGAAGTTTTTTAAAAAACACCTCAACTACAGAAGACGATGCCTTTTTTACTGCAAAAGCAAAAATAGAACACGATTTCAATAAAAAATGGTTGGGTGCGTTTATCAATTTTGAAACCAACAGCAGAAAAGATATTACAACGCAAGAATTTATCAATACAAGTCATAAATTTAAAGAATACGAAACCTATTTTGGTATTGGAGATACTACAAGTGTCTTTGCCAAAGTTGGTTTTAATTACCGAAATAATGATAGTATAAAATCTAATTCTTTTACCGAAGTTAACAATAGAAAAACGTTTTACATCAACAGTAAAATAATACAAAACAGACAAACTAATTTAAGTGTTTTTGCCAATTATAGGCTTACAGAAAACAAGTTTACTGAGAACGAAAAATCGTTGAATTCTAAAGTTGTTTTTAATCAAGAATTATTTAAAAATTTTATCAACTTAGGTACTGTTTATGAAACCTCATCGGGTAATATTGCCAGACAAGAATATATTTATATACAAACAGAACCTGGTTTGGGCTATTATACTTGGATTGATTATAATAACGATGGCGTTAAGGATTTTGATGAGTTTGAAATTGCAGAATTTCAAGATCAAGCATCTTATTTACGTTTACCAAAACCTAATTTGCAATTTATTGCTACCCAAAGAGCCAAATTTTCTCAATCTATAACGTTAAACCCAAGAGTTTGGGTCTCTAAAAACGGTATTAAAAAAGTACTTTCTAAATTTTACAATCAGAGTTTTTTAAGTGTAGAAAATGAACAACAAAGAATTGGAAATTCCTTTAATTTTAATCCTTTCGATTTTAATGAAAGTAAACTTATAGGTCTTAATTTTAACATTAGAAACAGCCTTTATTTTAACAAAAACCTACAGAAATATAGCACTACTTATACCTTTGGCAAAAACAGAAGTAAACAACAGTACTTTATTGGAAATCAAGAAAACAACATTAAACTACACCAAGTAGATTTTGCACATAAGTTTGCTTCTTTTTGGCTGTTTGAGTTGATGGGAAAAACATCTAAAAACGATTTAGAAACTCAGAATTTTAATAACAGAAATTATACCATTAACGCCAACGAAATTCAGCCTAAAATTAGTTTCTTGTATAATGACAACAATCGTCTTACCGCTTTTTATCACTTTAAAAACAAAGAAAATAAGTTGCAAGATTTTGAGCTATTAAAACAACAGAAATTCGGAATTGAATATTTTTACATCAACAGTAAAAAGAATCAAATTTCTGCCAATGTAAATGTATTTTTAAATGATTTTACAGGAGATACCAATACACCTGTTGCCTACCAAATGTTAGAGGGTTTACAAGCAGGAAAAAATTATACTTGGAATCTTTTATTCAATAAAAAACTAAATTCTTTTTTAAATCTAAACTTAAATTACCTAGGTAGAAAGAGTGAAAATACCAAAACCATACATACCGGAAACGTACAATTGAGAGCTATTTTTTAGAAACTTCTTAATTCCTCGAAACGACACGATTGTGCCGTTTTTCGCCCAGTTTTGTCATTTCGAGCTTTTGAGAGAAATCTCATAAAGTTTGGTCAGTATAGTGGTATCACTGTTATGAGATTTCTCAATACTTCGAAATGACAATTTTAGAGGTTCCTTTTGCCACTATCAACTAAATTATTAAAATGTTAATTTTTTTCTTATGTAACAATTATTTCATAAATAATTAAAAAAAAGGCTTTAATTTGCACTATAATGATGAAACTTATAGCAATATTGTTATCAAATTTAATTCTCTTACAGAGTTTAAATATTGGTTTAGAAACTTTTTCTAAAATCAATGTATTGATAGAACACGCTCAATTTCATCAAAAAACATACGGAGATTCTTTTATTGATTTTTTAACGGAGCATTACGGATTTGATGATGGTACTATAGAAAAACATAAAGAGCATGGCAATTTACCTTTTAAAAAAGATTGCGCAAACCACAACCACTTACCTACTGTTTTTACCTTAAACACGCAAGTTTTTGAATTGAAAGAAACCCTCCCAATTCAAGTTCAACAAAAATATTATTACAAAGAATCTTACTCTTTTATTGAAAAACCTTCTGTTTTTCAACCACCCAAACACGCATAATTCAATTTTAGATTTTTAATCCTGTTTATAACAAACAGGCATTTATTATTTCTTAATTTTTATGAATTATGTTAGAATACATTATAAAGTTCAGCTTAAAAAATAAGCTGATTATTTTCATTTTCACTATTTTTATTATCGGTTTTGGAATTTTCTCATTAACCAAAATCCCTATTGGAGCTGTTCCAGATATTACCAATAACCAAGTACAAGTAATTACTACTTCACGTAATTTATCTACACAAGACGTAGAACAATTTATTACCTATCCGGTAGAATTAGAAATGGCCAATTTACCAGGTGTAGAAGAAATTAGATCTGTTTCTAAATTTGGATTGTCTGTTGTAACCATTGTTTTTAAAGACAATATGGGTACTTATTTACCCAGACAACTTATTGCAGAAAAAATAAAATCTGCTTCAGAAAAAATTCCTCAAGGTTTCGGAACACCAGAAATGGGGCCAATTACAACAGGTTTGGGTGAAATTTATCAATATATTTTAGACGTAAAACCGGGTTATGAAAACCGATATTCTGCAACAGAGCTAAGAACTATTCAAGATTGGATTGTGAAGCGTCAATTATCCGGAATTCCTGGTGTGGTTGAAGTGAACACGTGGGGAGGTTTTTTAAAACAATACGAAGTTGCCATCAATCCAAATAAATTAAATGCGATGCATATTTCTGTTGCTGAAATTTACAACGCACTAGAAAAAAACAACAGTGTTGCCGGAGGTGGTTATATTGAAAAAACAAATCAAGCTTTTTTTATTCGTGGAGAAGGTTTGATAAAATCTTTGGAAGATGTTGGTCATATTGTGGTAAAAAATGAAGGGATTCCAATTTACATAAAAGACATTGCCAAAGTTGGTTTTGGAAGCGCAACACGTTTTGGAGCCATTACAGGAAATGGTCAAGGAGAAAAAGTTCTTGGTCAAATTATGATGCTCAAAAACGGTAACTCTAAAGCAATTATTGATGCCGTAAAAGAACGCGTTAAAGCAATACAAAATAATTTACCAGAAGGTGTTTATATTAACGGATTTTTAGAACGTAGTGAGTTAATTGATAAAACCACATTTACGGTTTCAGAAAACTTAATTTTAGGATCGTTAATTGTCATCTTTGTAGTGGTTTTATTATTAGGAAACCTCCGCTCTGGTATAGTGGTTGCCTCTGTTATTCCATTAAGCTTACTGTTTACTATTTCATTGATGAATACTTTTGGAATAGATGCAAATTTAATGAGCCTTGGCGCTATCGATTTTGGAATTATTATTGATGGTGCGGTTATTATTGTAGAATTTATAGCTTTTAGAATTATAAGTGAGAGCGACAAACTAAAATTACTTAAAAAAGAAGAAAAACAAGAAGAAATTGATGCAATTACATTAAAAAGTGCTTCAAAAATGATGAATTCTGCCATTTTTGGTCAATTAATTATTCTAATTGTTTTCATTCCTATTTTATCTTTAAGTGGTGTAGAAGGCAAAATGTTTAAACCCATGGCATTAACATTTAGCTTTGCATTAGTTGGCGCAATGCTACTTTGTTTAACCTATGTACCGGTGGTTTCTTCACTATTTTTAAAACCGAGTAAACCAAGTGACAAGAATATTTCTGTACGTTTAATGAAGATTTTAAATTTATGGTACAAGCCTTCTATACACTGGGCTTTACAACATAAAAAAATTGTTATTGGTTTAGCAGGATTCCTATTAATATCAAGTATTATTTTGTTTACTAGAATGGGTGGAGAATTTGTGCCCACTTTAGATGAAGGAGATTTTGTAATTCAACCTGTATTAAAAACAGGAACTTCACTCGGAAAAACCATTGAAATCACTACCAAAATAGAACAAATTCTTTTAGATAATTTTCCTGAAGTAGACCAAGTAGTTAGTAGAATTGGTGCCGCAGAAGTACCAACAGACCCAATGTCTATGGAAGAAAGTGATGTAATTATTAAATTAAAACCAAAAAGCGAATGGGTTTCTGCAAAAAGTAAAGATCAATTAGCAGATAAATTTAAAGAAGCTTTAGCCATAATTCCGGATATGGAAGTAGAATTTACCCAACCCATAGAAATGCGTTTTAATGAATTAATTACAGGTGTTAGAGCCGATGTTGCTATCAAAATATTTGGCGAAAACTTATCTGTTTTGGCTACAAAAGCAGATGAAATAAGAACGCTTATTAAAGATGTACAAGGAGCATCTGACATCATTATAGAAAAAGTAGAAGGACTCCCTCAAATGAGTGTTACTTTTAATAGAAGTAAAATTGCTCGTTATGGTTTAAATATTTCTGATGTAAATCAATTAATAACTATGGGTTTTGCAGGCGGTACAGTTGGTAATGTTTTTGAAGGTGAAAAACGTTTTGACTTAGTAATTCGATTAGATAAAAATAACAGAAAAAACTTATCTAGTCTTCAGCATTTATATGTAGATACTCCTGGTGGAAATAAAATTCCTTTAAGCGAATTAGCTGATATTAAATACACAACAGGACCCGCAAAAATATCTAGAGACGACACCAAACGTAGAATTGTGGTTGGTGTTAACGTAAGAAATAGGGATTTACAATCTGTGGTAGATGATGTTAAAACTATTATTGATAGTAAACTTAAATTACCTGTTGGTTACACAATTACTTATGGCGGACAATTTGAAAATTTACAAAGTGCCAAGGCTCGTTTAAAAATTGCGGTACCAATTGCATTGGTCTTAATATTTCTATTACTCTATTTTGCATTTGGCTCTATAAAAGAAGCGTTGTTAATCTATTCTGCTATTCCGCTTTCTGCTGTAGGTGGCGTTGTATTGTTATGGTTACGCGGGTTACCTTTTAGTATATCTGCAGGTGTTGGTTTTATTGCATTATTTGGAATTGCCGTATTAAATGGAATTGTGTTAATAGAACATTTTAAAGAACTTAAAAAAGAAGGAATGGATAATATTGAAGAACGCATAAAACGAGGAACAGCAGAACGATTAAGACCTGTTTTATTAACCGCAGCGGCAGCAGCTTTAGGTTTTTTACCAATGGCCATTTCTACAAATGCTGGCGCAGAAGTTCAACGTCCTTTAGCAACGGTAGTTATTGGTGGTTTAATTACAGCAACTATTTTAACGCTTATTGTTTTACCTGTATTATATGCTTGGTTTGAAGAAAAAAAATCACGCAAAATAAATAAAACAGTAATCATTACTATTATTGGTTTTTTATCTGTAGCTAATACAAATGCACAATCTCAACTAACAGTTAAAGAAACCTTGGCTTTGGCTATTAAAAATAATGCAAGTTTAAAGGCTTCTAATTTAAAAATTGATGAAAGCAAAGCTTTGATAGGAAATGCTTTTAGTTTTGATAAAACTTCTATTTACTATAATTATGACGAAAACAATTTAGCAACAAACAATCTGCCTTTAAAAATATTTGGTATTGCCCAAGATTTTAAATTCCCAACAGTTTATTTTGCTGACAAAAAAGTAAACAAAATAAAAGTTAGTATCCAAGAAACTAATTATAACATTCAAGTTTTACAAATTAAAAAAGCAGTTTATGCTCATTATTATCAACTAAGCTATGCTAAGAATAAAGCTGAAACGTATCGATTTTTAGATAGTTTGTATCAAGATTTTGCAAAAAAATCGGCACGTAAATTTAATTTAGGTGAAACCAATTATTTAGAAATGATTACTGCAAAATCTAAACAAAAACAGTTAGAAACAAGCTATAAACAAGCGGTGCAAGAAGTTGTGTTTTCTGCCGAACAATTAAAAAGCATTGTACAAACAGATACATTACATATTTTAGATGAACCGCTTAAAAAACTAAATGTACAAAGTATAGCTACCAAAGATAATCTAGGAGTTCAATATTTTGAAGAGGCTAAAAACTATCAAAATGCTTTGTATCAAAAAGAAAAGCAAAGTTTATTGCCAGATATAAGTTTAGAATATTTTCAAGGTACAAATAACCTCTTAAAAAATACGGTTAGCGGATATCAAATAGGATTAAAAATACCATTATTTTTTACGGGAAATACTTCAAAAATAAAAGCTTCTAAAATTTCTAAGGACATTATTTTAGAACAACAGCAAGATTATAAAATAAAGTTAGAAGCCGAGTACAAAGCTCTTTTAGCAACATTACATCAATATAACGAAGCTGTAAATTACTACGAGAACCAAGGAAAGAACCTAAAAAACGAAATTATAAAAACAGCCAATCGTACCTTTAAAGAAGGTGAAATTGATTTTTTTCAATACATCCAAAGCATAGAAACCGCTAAAGATATTGAACTATCATACCTAAACAATTTAAACGCATACAATCAAACGGCTATCAACATTAACTATCTTATTTTAAATACATTTTAAAAATGAAAAACATATATATACTCTTATTTTCATTACTTTTTTTTACTTGTGGAAATACCGAACAAAAGACAGAAACAGTTAAAGAAACTACAATAACTAGCAATCAAATTAAAATTAGTACACAACAATTTAAAAGTGAAGCCATGCAATTAGGTGAGCTTTCAGAACAAACTTTTAATACCGTTATAAATGTTAATGGTATGATTGATGTTCCGCCAGAAAACAAATCTAGCGTAAGTACATTTGTTGGTGGTTACGTAACTAAAATTCCGCTTTTAATTGGTGATAAAGTTAAAAAAGGTCAATTAGTGGCCATTTTAAAAAACACAGAATTTATTGAAATTCAACAAGAATATTTAGAAATTTCTGCACAACTCAATTTTCTAAAAAACGAGTATCAAAGACAAAAAACCTTGTTTGATGAAAAAATAACATCGCAAAAAAACTACTTAAAAGCAGAAAGTAATTATAAAGTTAGTTTGGCTAGTTATAACGGATTAGGTAAAAAGTTACAAATGATGAATATCAACCCAAACTCTGTTAAACAAGGCAACATAACCTCTACCATAAATTTGTACGCACCAATTAGTGGCTATGTTACAAAAGTAAATGTAAGTAATGGCTCTTTTGTGTCTTCGTCTAGCGAACTATTAGAAATTATAAATACAGATCATATTCATTTAGAATTATCTGTTTTTGAGAAAGATATTTTAAAAATTAAAAAAAATCAAAAAATAGAATTTAAAATTCCAGAAGCATCAGATAAAACTTATGAAGCAACAGTGCACTTAGTAGGTACTTCTATAAATGCAGATAGAACCATTAAAGTGCATGGACATATTAACGATGAAGAAAGTAATAATTTTATTTCGGGAATGTATATTGAAGCCGCTATTATTTGTGATGTAAAAAAAGAAATAGCGTTACCAAAAAGTGCTATTAAAAAAAGTGAAGATGTTTATTTTGCGTTGGTTTTAAAAGAACAAAAAGATGATTATTATGTATTTGAAAAAACAAAATTAAACATTGGGTTGCAAAATGAAAACTACGCACAAATAGTAGATGATACTTTATTGCAAAATAAAAAAATACTCACCAATGGAAATTTTATGCTATCCGATGATTTTAATGGTGAATAAATTGTACTTTTTTTTTATCATTTAAATAAAAATAAAATACTTTATAAAGCCTAATGTTAAATTATTTTGATGAAAATTAAAAAAGCGACATCCAACACACATATAATTTAAAAGTTATTTTTTAGATTCTAGACTTTTTTTAAGATATGTTTGCAACATAACTTTAAAAAAAGATGAAAATGAAAAGAATTACCCTAATTGTGCTATTATTTAGCAATTTAATTATTTTTTCTCAAGAGAAAGAAGAAAAATTTCCGCAAGACATTAACAAAAAACATGAGGTAAAACTAAATGTTTTTGGTGTTCTAGTATTTGAATGGATAGATGTTTCTTATGAGTATTTAATTAATGAAGAATCATCTTTTGGAGTTGGTGTTCTTGTAGGTTTTGACAATAATGAAGATATAGATGAATATAGAAAATTTTCTTTAACGCCTTATTATAGAAGATACTTTTCTAGCAAGTTTGCAAGAGGTTTTTTTGTGGAAGGTTTTGGGATGTTACATTCTTATGAAAACAATAATTACGACTATTATATTAATGGTAATTATCAGCACAATGATAAAACAAATACAGAATTTGCTGTTGGTATTTCTGTTGGTGGAAAATTTATTTCTAAAAAAGGCTTTACTACAGAAATTTATTTAGGCATAGGCCGTAATTTAGGTAGAGATAATGGCTCTTTAGAAGTTGTTGGCAGAGGTGGGGTATCTTTAGGCTACAGGTTCTAAGAAATCAATCTTATTCACTAAATTTGTCTTTCTATAAAAGGATATAAAAAATAAAAACATGAAAAAAATACTTTTAGCTTTCGGACTTTTAGTTAGCTCTTTAAGTTATGCTCAACAAGAAATTAAATTAGATATTGGAGATGCTTTGGTTATAAAAAACTTAGAGTTTTCTTATGAAAGCTACATCACAGAAAATTCTTCTTTTGGTGTTTCTACTGCTTTTAACTTAGCAAAACAAGAAGCTAAATTTAGATACAATGAAAATACCATAATTACTCCTTATTACCGTAATTATTTTTCTGCAAACCAACAATGGAACTTTTTTGGTGAAGCTTTTTTTGGAATCAATTGGGGAAAAGAAAAACTACCTAATAATGGAGGTAGCGACTTTACTTATGAAAAATATACAGATGGTGCATTAGGTGTTGCTGTTGGTACAAAATATATTGCTGAAAGTGGTTTAACTATTGATGTACATGCTGGTATTGGTAGAAACTTATTTAGTACCGCCGCTCCTACTTTAGTGCCTAGAATTGGTGTAAATGTTGGTTGGAGATTCTAATTATTACTTACCTTATAATTTATAAAACGCACTCTAGAGTGCGTTTTTTTTTGTGACTCACATAATGTTTCACTCTAAATTAACCTACCAATATACTTCTAATTTTAACCACTCTAAAGCATCTTTTTCAGCATACTCAAGTAATACCTCTTACATTAAAACATCTTTATTTAGATGTAAAATTAGCGCATAAAAAAATCTCTTGAAGTTTACTTCAAGAGATTTTAAAACATTTATAGTTTAGTAATTCTAAAATTACTAGCTTTTATTATAAACCTGCACTTTTCCAAGTCCAAGCAGAAGCATCTACTTTGGTTCCTGTTTTATAATCTGCTGTAGTTGTTGCTGCAGAACCATCTATAATTACATTTGCTAAAGGACCATCATCTTTCATGTCGATGTTTTTATCATACCCTTCTAACCAAATATTAGTAATTGTTGCTCCAGAAGTCTTTTTAAATTGTAAAGCAGTACCATCTACAGTAGAAATTGCTGTTAAGTTTACAAACTTAGGATTCTTATTATCTTTATCTCCTTCAAAAGCTGTAGAAAAACCACTAACAGTATGAGAAATGTATGTATTAGTAATTGTTCCATTCCATCCTTCTGTCCAGTCTACAGAATCATCTTCATTATTTTCTAAGTATAAATTTTTAGCAGAAACTGTTCCTCCAAAAAACTCAACACCATCATCTGCTCCATCAATTACAGAAATGTTTTCAATTGTAGTTCCAGAACCAACCGCATAAAAAGAAACTCCGTTATACTGAGACTCAGAATTAATTTGAGCGCCTGTTCCTCTAATTACTAAATACTTTACAGACCCAGAGTTATCTGCATCATTTGTACCTCCATAAATAAAACCACCAACTTCTGCTTCTGCATTTACACCTGCAGTAGTTGTTGCATTACCACAAATAGTTAAACCTCCCCAGTCTCCAGGATTACCAGAAGCAGAAGACATTACTACTGGATTAGCAGCTGTACCTTGAATATCTATTTTACCTCCTTGTAAAACCGCAATGTAAACACCTGTACCTCCATTTCTAGCTGTAATTTTTGTTCCAGCAGGAATTGTTAATGTAGCACCTGATTGTACAATGTAAGAAGAATTTAAGTTATAACTAACAGAAGCATCTAAAGTAACATCTGTAGTTACTGCTCCTTGTAAAGAACTACTTTCGAACGATAATTCTGTAGGAACCCAATCAAAATCTGAAATAGTAACAGTTGGTACAACAGAAGTATTTAATGTGTAAAAATAATCTCCTGAAGCAGTCATTTGATCTTCTGAAGCTAATGCTACTGGAGTGTAACCATCAGACAATACAACGTTAGAAGTTGCACCACCATCCTTCATATCTAAATCTACATCGTAACCACTTAAAGACAAGCCAGTGATTGTACCCCCAGATTCTTTTTTAAATTGTAATGCTGTTCCTCCTACTGTAGAAATTGCAGTAATATTATTAAATTTAGGATTTCCATTATCTTTATCTCCCTCAAAAACTGTAGAAAAACCAGACTTTGTATGAGAAATGTAAGCCGTATTTACGGTTCCATTCCATCCTTCTGTCCAATCTATAGAATCATCTTCGTTATTTTCTAAATATAAGTTAGAAACAGAAACGGTACCTCCAAAAAATTCGACACCATCATCAGATCCATTAATTACAGCAACATTACTAATAGAAGTACCAGAACCAACTGCATAGAAAGAAACTCCATTATATTGAGATTCTAAACTAATTTGAGCACCAGTTCCTTTAATCACTAAATAATTGATAGAACCTGAATCATCAGCATCATCTGTACCTCCATAAATAAAACCTCCAACTTCTGCTTCTGCACCTACACCAGCGGTAGTAGTTGCATTACCACAAATTGTTAATCCTCCCCAATCTCCAGGGTTACCTGAAGCAGAAGCCATAATAACAGGAGAAGAAACAGTACCTTGAATATCTATTTTACCTCCTTGTAAAACTGCAATAAAAACTTCCGTTCCTCCATTTAAAGCTTGAATTTTTGTTCCTGCAGGTATTGTTAATTTTGCACCTGAATCTATAGTAAAAGATCCGTTTAAGCTATAGGCAGTTCCTGCATTTAATGTATAATCTTCATCAAGATTACCATTCATAATTCCAACACTTAAGTTTTCAATTACTTCAGATTCTCCACCAGGTATAATAATTTCTGGTTCCTTACTACCACAATTGGTTAAGGTTAATGTAACTAAAGAAAAAGCTACAATATTAAAAATTTTAAAAATTGATTTTTTCATTTTATTTTAATTGGTTATAATTTTATTTTTTACAAAGAAACTACCCATTCCTTTAGTTTTCTTTACCTAAATATTAATAGTGTGTTAGGGTTTATTTAGAAAATCTATGGTTTGTTAACCCTTAGTTAACTTACCTAAAAAGTATACTTTACACTTAGCGTTAATTGGCTTCCTTTTTTATAAGATAATACCGTTTCATTGGTTTCTACATCTGTAATTAAGCTTCTTACTTTTTGTGTTTGCTTTATTTCTGGGTTCAATAAATTTCTACCTACTAACTTTACCAATATATTATCACTTAATTTTTTACTGACTACTAAATCTAGCGATACAAATCCTTTTTCTATAATTTCATCATTATATAAAGAGGCACTATTTGCAAAATCTTCTGGAGAACCTAGAGCAAATATTTTATCAGAAGAATAATTACCTGTTAATGTTGCAATCAATTCATTTTCTTTTTTATCACTAAAACTTAAAGAACCATTTGCTATAAAATCAGAAGCCCCTTGTAAGCTAGACTCTGTAATATCTTTGTATTGAAAGTTTTCTAGTAAATCTTGCTTTAGCCACATTTTTGTAACATTTGCTGTTAAGTTTAAAATACCATCATCATCAGCATTTTTTAACAAATCTGTTTTTGCTTCTATTTCAAAACCATAAACAGTTGCCTCATCACCAGTGTTTGAATATTGAAAATTACCAGAAGAACCTCTAGCTTGTGCTAAGTTTATT
Organism: Polaribacter staleyi; assembly: GCF_038024045.1. Taxonomy (NCBI): domain Bacteria; kingdom Pseudomonadati; phylum Bacteroidota; class Flavobacteriia; order Flavobacteriales; family Flavobacteriaceae; genus Polaribacter; species Polaribacter staleyi. The sequence continues at coordinate 2,092,871 of NZ_CP150665.1, forward strand.
GGGTTTTTAATTTGTTTATAAAATGCTGTTGCAGAAAAAAGCTGTCCTCTTTGTGGAAACATTTCATATTTTACATCAAAATTATAAATATCAGATTTTTCTAATGCCGGATTTCCTTTAACAACTCGACCAGTCGGTGAAACATACTCAAAAGGTGCTAACTCTTTAAACTCTGGTAATGTTTGCGTAATGCTAGATGCAAAACGTAAGTAGTTGTTTTCTGATAATTCGTATTTTAAGTTTACACTTGGATATAAACTTTCATAAACTCTATTTAAGGTTCCTATTCTACCAACATAATTGGTAATATCCCAAGTTACATCTAACTCATCTCTTTCGTAACGCAAACCTAAATTACCAGATAACTTGTTTCCTAAAGCAAAATCGAAGTTTACAAAACCAGACATAATATCTAAATCGGCATTATATCTATCTGTTTCTCCTACTCTTAGTTTTAAACCATTATTAAAACCACTTGATGTAATTACAGAAGAAATATCATCTACAGAAGGAGCTGTAAAATCTTTAGCTCTAACACCTACAAATAAAGATTTAAAGGTTCTTTCTTTATGTCTTATATTGATTCCATAATTTAAAGAATATGGCTTATTATCATCTTCATCTTTACTTCCTAATGCCCATTTATTTTCTATAAGCGCAGCATATTCTGTGTCTTGTATTTTTTGACTAGATTTTCTTTGTTGATAATCTCCAACATGAGAAAACTGAATTTCTGGTGAAGTGGTAACGTCTAAAATATTTACTTCATTTCTAATTCTGTTTGGCTCTTCTGCTAATACAAAATTATAACCACCTGCCCAGTTTAAGGTATTATTTTCATTCCATTTATGCTCACCTAAAAGTTGGTTTACAAACATAGTAGTTTGTTTAAAGTTTTGATCTCTTACAAAAGCGCCTTCTTCTTGTGGATCTTGATCAAAAACATAACCTAAACCATTTCTACCTTGCTCATACAATCTATCCTCACCTTTATTAACAAATAAGGTATTGTATTTAATTTTATTAGTATCGTTAAGTCTTAATTTTACATTTACATATCCTGTAGTATTAGAAGTAATATTGTATTGCTCTACATCCGTAAAACTATTGTTTAAAACATTAGATCTAAAACGTTTAAAAAGTCCTTCTTTATATTCAAAAGATTTAGAATGAGATCCTGTTAAAAAAACAGCAACTTCTTTACCTAATACAGAAAACTTTTTTGCTGCAGAAAAAGAACCACTAAAATTTATTGGAGTTGCAGTTGTTTCTGTATCCCAACCTTGCAACGTAATAGCATTTTGAAGTGCGTACGTTTTTTTATGAAACCCTAAAGTGACATCATTATTTATAATTGATGTTCTAAAATCATCGGACAAGTTTAATACATTTGTATTTGTACCACCAGAAACAGAAATAGAATATGCTTGTTTAGAGTACTCTTTAGTATTTACATCTACATTACCAGAACCTTGATCGGCATAACTACTAGTAGCATACGTTTTGCTAATACCTACATTTTTAATAATGTTTGTAGAAAACAAATCTAAATTTACATTTTTATTTTCTACATCATCCGAAGGAATAGGTAAACCATTCATGGTTGTAGATAAATATCGATCTCCCAAACCTCTAATATAAATGTTACCAGAACCTTCACTTTTAGTTACCCCAGAAATTTTAGTAGTGGCATTAGCTGCATTAGAAACTCCGGTTTTAGCTAAAGTTTGCGCACCAATACTTTCTTTTATTACCGTTGCTTTCTTTTGGTCTAATAGTAAAGCAGATACAGACTCTCTACTAGTAGAAGATTTTACAACAATCTCATCTAAAGAAACGCCTTCTTCTGCAGATAATACTTGGTTAACAGTTACAGTCTCTCCTGCAACAATTGTAATTGATTTCTCAATTGTTTTATATCCTAAGAAACTAAAAACTACAGTATGCTTTCCGGCTGGTACATTTAACATGTAATTTCCATCAAAATCTGTTGTTGCTCCTATAGTTGTTCCTTTAATAAGAACGTTTCCAAATGGCAACGGCTCATTATTTGCTTCCTTGTCCGTTAATAAACCTTTTAACGTTCCTTTGCTTTGTGCAACTATTAATTGACTGAAAGCCAAAAAAGTAATAAATAAAAATTTTTTCATTTTTTTTCGTATAATTTACTTCGGCAAAAGTCCACCGCATTTGTAAACTCTATGTTAGTTCAAAATTATGCTTGTATTACAGAAACATTAACTAAATGTTAATTAACAAAAATGAATTAACCTTTAGTTAATTTAAAAGAAACATTAGATTTAATTATTGATTGCACATTTGTAAAAATCTTTAAAGATAAATTGTCATCATAAATTAATTAGTTTTTGTCGACTATTTTATATGACCTACTGCCTTTGGCCAAGGCAGTTTTTTTTATTAATACTCTATTAACATTAATTTAACATAATTATCGGTTCTTTGCAGTGACAAAAACTAATAATTATGAGAATTTCAATACTGCGTATAGCAGTAATTGTAACCTGTTTGTGCACTTTCTTAACCACAAACGGACAAGAAACTAATACCCCAAAGTTTGGTAAAGGGCTATTTAACTTAGTTGGTAAGGATAGTACTTGGACTATGAAAGTAGGATTTCGATTCCAAACCTTAGCAACTTCTCAATGGGATGTAAATAATGGTCTTTCTAATCCAGAAACATCTATGTTAATTAGAAGGTCTCGTTTAAAGTTTAACGGTTTTGCTTATTCGCCTAAATTAGAATACAAAGTAGAATTAGGTTTATCTAATAGAGATCAATCTGGTGCATCTGAATACACACACAACTCACCTAGATACATAATGGATGCCGTTTTAAAATGGAATTTCTCAGGAAATTTTGTTTTATGGTTTGGACAAACAAAATTACCAGGCAATAGAGAACGTGTTATTTCTTCTGGTAATTTACAAATGGTAGATCGTTCTTTATTAAATAGTAGATTTAATATAGACAGAGACATGGGACTTCAACTAAAACATAAAACAAAACTATCTGAAACCTTTTTAATGAAAGAAACACTTTCTGTTTCTCAGGGTGAAGGAAGAAACGTAACTACAGGAAATGAAGGTGGTCATCAATACACCGCAAGAGTTGAGTTTTTCCCTTTTGGAGATTTCACAAGCAAAGGTGATTATAAAGGAAGTGATTTAAAATTTGAAGAGCATCAAAAACTATCTGTTGCCTTTGGATATAATATAAATAAAAATGCCGTTAGAAATAGAGGAAACCAAGGTAGCTATATGACCAATAATAGTGGTACATTGTATAGTACAGATATTTCTAATGTTTTTATTGATGCTATGTACAAACACAAAGGGTTTTCTTTAATGGCAGAATACGCAAATAGAAAAGCAGATGATCCATTCGCAAAAAATACTGATGGAACTCTAACTGGAGATATTGTACAGGTTGGTAACGGATTAAATGTACAATCTGGTTACTTAATTTCTAAAACAGTAGAAATATCTACACGTTACACAAATGTTACTTTAGATAGAAATATTACAGGTAAAGGGGCAGAAAATCAATACACTTTAGGTGTTTCTAAATATATTGCAGGTCATAAATTAAAAGTACAAACAGACCTAAGCTATACAGATATTGGTTTTACATCAGATCAACTACTGTTTAGATTACAAGTTGATATTCATTTTTAATAATAATTAAGATAACATAAACATAACATTCACAATTTTTTGTGTTTGTAAATTTGCAGAACAAAAAAAATTAAATAAACAACATGGGAGATCCATATATTTTAATGTTAGTAGCTTTAGCTATTTTAGCTATTGTAGATTTAGTTATAGGAGTAAGTAACGATGCTGTTAACTTCTTAAATTCGGCCATTGGTTCTAAAGCATTATCTGTTAGAAATATAATGATAATTGCTAGTTTAGGTGTGTTTTTTGGTGCCGTTACCTCTAGTGGAATGATGGAAGTTGCTAGAAAGGGAATTTTTAACCCAAATATGTTTATGTTTCAAGACATTATGTTCATTTTTATGGCCGTAATGATTACAGATATTTTATTACTAGATATCTTTAATACTATTGGAATGCCTACCTCAACTACCGTTTCTATTGTTTTTGAATTGTTAGGTGCTGCAGTTTGTATTTCTTTGATAAAAATATCTGCAAATGAGGCACAATCATTCTCTGACCTTTGGAGCTATATCAATCATGAAACAGCTACTAAAATTATTTTCGGAATTCTACTCTCCGTTGTAATTGCCTTTTCTGTAGGTGCAATTGTACAATTTACCTCTAGATTAATTTATTCTTTTAATTTTGATAAAAGAGCTACTTATATTAGTGCTTTATTTGGTGGTTTTGCAATTACAGCAATTACTTATTTCATCATTATTAAAGGATTAAAAGGAACTCCTTTTTACAAAGATATAGAGCACTTAATTGAAGGAAACACCTTATTAATTATAGCAGGTAGTTTTGTAACTTGGGCAATTATTTCTCAAATTTTAATACAATTTTTTAAAGTTAATATCTTAAAATTAATTATTGGTATTGGTACTTTTTCTTTAGCAATGGCATTCTCTGGAAACGATTTGGTAAACTTTGTAGGTGTACCTATTGCCGCTTGGAACTCTTACCAAACTTGGGAAGTTTCTGGCGTTGCTGCAGATGCTTTTTCTATGGGAATTTTAGCAAAGAAAGTACCTTCTAATGTTTGGCTACTTTTAGTGGCTGGTTTAATTATGGTAGTAACCTTATGGACTTCTAGTAAAGCACAAAACGTAATAAAAACTGGAATCGATTTATCTCGTCAAGGAGAAGGACATGAAAAATTTCAACCAAACACTTTGTCTAGAGTATTTGTAAGAATTGCCATGGGACTTAATGTAGGTATTACTTATATCGTTCCTAAATCTACTTTAGCATATATAGATTCTAAATTTCAGAAACCTGTTATAGAATTACCAAAAGACAAAACATATGAATTACCGGCTTTCGATTTAGTAAGAGCTTCTGTAAATTTAATTGTTGCTGGTATTTTAATTTCTATTGCAACTTCTATGAAACTACCTTTATCTACTACTTATGTAACTTTTATGGTTGCCATGGGTACTTCTTTAGCAGATAGAGCTTGGGGACGTGAAAGTGCTGTATATAGAGTTGCAGGTGTAATAAATGTTGTTGGTGGATGGTTTTTAACTGCAATTATAGCCTTTTTAGCTGCAGCCTTAGTAGCGTATTTAATAAGTTGGGACATGATTATGATACCTATCTTATTAGCTGTGGTTGCGTTTTTAATTACTAGAAACACTTTAAATCATAGAAAAAAATCTAAAGAAGTTAAAAAACAAGAATTTATAGAAAGAGCCGAATTAATTACAATTAACGGAGTTATTGAAGAAAGTGCAGATCATATCTCTGAAGTTGTAAACCGTGTAAACAAATTATATACAAATGTTGTTAATGATTTATCTAACCACGATTTAAATAAATTACGTAAAACAGATAAACACGTTGCTAAACTTAATGATGAAATTGATGGTTTAAAAGATGGTGTTTTCTATTTTATTAAATCTTTAGATGAAACTTCTGTACAAGCTAGTAGATTTTACATTATGGTTTTAGGTTATTTACAAGACGTAGCACAATCTATTAGTTATATTTCTAGAGCAAGCTACAAGCACGTAAACAACAATCATAAAAACTTAAAGAAAGCACAAATAAATGATTTAAAAGAAATCAGTGCTCAATTATCTACTTTATTAACTAAAGAAGCTACTGTTTTTGAAAAAAGAGACTTAGATAACCTTAATGATCTTTTAATAGAAAAAACAGAGTTGTTAAAAAATGTATCATCATCTATAGAAAAGCAAGTAGCAAGAATTAGAACAGATGAAACGAGTCCAAAAAACACAACCTTATATTTTAGTATTCTTTTAGAAACAAAAGATTTAATTAAAGCTTTAATGAACTTATTAGAAACTTATGAAGAGTTTCATTTAAGTACAAAACAAGCTGTAAAATAAGTACAAGTTTATCATAAAAAAAAGCCATGAATTAAATTCATGGCTTTTTTTTTATAAAGATTTATCTAAAACCAAAACCCTAAATTAAATAACCAATAATTATCTTTATTGTCTGGAGACCAACTATATTTAATTTCTAACGGACCAATAAAGGTATCATAACTATATCCTAAGGCATACCCAGATTTTACATCTTTAAAAAGATCTATATTCTTAAAAACGTTGTCTTCTAACCTACCATAGTTAGCTATAAGAGAAACATAATGTTTTTTTGCAATGGCATATCTAAAATTAAACTCTGTCTTTAAAAAAGTATTATCAGACAGTTCTGCAAAATCATATCCATAGAAAGAAACAAACGTATTGATATAATTTTTGTTATAACCTCCTAAATAAAAATCAAAAACATCAGATTTGGTCTCATTTAAAGTAAAACCTGCTTCACTTGTTACTTGCAAAGTTAGTTTATCCCAAAAAGTGGTTGCAAAACCCAAGGTTCCTTTTGTTTGTGCAAAAAGTGTAAAATCTTCATTATAATCAGATGAAGCCATGTACCATTTAAAATTTAAATCTGCAAAGTAGCCTGTGGTAGGAAAATATTTTTTATCGTACGTATCTAGTTTTATATACCCAAAACTATTTAAATAATGACTGGCATCAAAAATAGTTTCTTGGTTACTCGCAGAGGCAATTGTTTCTGTGGTTGCTTTTACATATTTATGCTCTAAACCTACCCCAACAGCAAACCTTCTATTAAACGTAGTTTGTAAAAAAAATTGATTGGTTATATCTGTATATTTTAAATTGATACTACTCACATTTGCAAACTCAGAAACAATTGGATTAAACTTAGAATTAGATCTAAAATGATTATACCTAGACCTAAAACCATAACTAATATAAAACCCATTATCTACAAAATAATTTAAGTTATATCTTAAATTATCACCTAAAATCATATCAAAAGAAAATAAATCGTTTTCTAGTAATAAATGTTTTTGATTGTAATTTACTAAAACTCCCGATTTGTATAAAAAATCATAATGAACCCCTAATTTTAGATTTGCATTTTCATCAGACTCATTTAAATGCAATTTTAAACTATACGTGTTGTCTTTCTTTTTACTTAATTTATATTCTATTTTCTCATAATTTTTTGTGGATGATAAAAAATAGATTCTTTTGGTAATTTCTTTTCTAGAAAGGCTATCTCCTTCTCTAATCTTTATTTTACCTAAAACAAAGGCTCTTGTATAGTATTTATAACCGGTTAAATCGATATCGGTAATTTTAAATTTTTGATCATCAAAATTTAATTTTTTATGCTTTTTCTTATGCGTTTGTTTTAAAGCTAGATTTTTAAAAACGTCCTTAAATTTTTGTCCTTCTTCAATCCCTTTCTGTAAAATTTCTTCTTTCTGATCAAAACTAACAACATTATACCCCTTTATATCTGGATGAATGTACACATCTAACTTTTCTTTTTCTTTATCAGTAATACTATACATTTTATAACTAACAATCTGGTCCATAATAGCAACTACAGAGTTTAGTTTCTCTTTATCGTACAATTTACCTTCTACATCTACCCCAATAACAACATCTACTCCCTTAGATTTCATAATACTTACAGGAAAATTATTTGCTATTCCACCATCTACCAACAACTTATCTCCTAAAACCACAGGATTTAATAGAGTTGGAAAAGATCCACTAGCTCTTAAGGCTAAAGGCAAAGAACCTTTTTCTAATAAAACACCATTTCCGTTTTCTACATCTGTTGCAATACAAAAAAAAGGAATTTGAAATTTTTTAAAATCAGAAATACCTTCTACAGAAGCTAATAATTCCATTAAAAAATTGAGTACATTTTGCCCTTTAGAAACCGCTCTAGGTAACCCTATTTTTCCTTTATGAACAGGAAGGGTAAATACTGTTTTCTCTCCAAATTCTTTTTCAAAAAAAGGTTCAGAATTTCTGGGTATTTTATCTTGTAATAACGAAACAAAATCGGTTTCTAAAACAATTTGCTCTATCTGTTCTCCAGAATATCCTATTGCATATAAGCCACCTATAATTGCGCCCATACTTGTGCCACCAATATAATCTATCTGTAAACCTGCTTTGTCTATTTCTTTTAAAACACCAATGTGGGCAAAGCCTTTTGCGCCTCCTCCGCTTAAAACTAACCCAACTTTTGGTTGTTTTTCTTGGCTATAAAAACTAACCGAAAACAGCACAATAAATAATACTAATAATTTTTTCATTTTTTTTGAAGCTCAAAAAATTGATATACTTTTATAGCTCTGGCATTTCCTATAACCTCTTTTAATTCGTCTAAAGAAGCTTCTTTAACACGTTTTGCCGACTTAAATTTACGTAATAAAGTTGTAATTGTTTGCTTACCAACATCAGGAATTTGTTCTAACTCAGATTTAATGGCACTTTTACTACGCTTATTTCTGTGAAACGTAATTCCGAATCTATGCGCCTCGTTTCGTAAATACTGTGTTATTTTTAAAGTTTCCGATTTTTTATCAAGATATAAAGGAATTGGATCTCCTGGATAATAAATTTCCTCTAAACGTTTAGCAATACCAATAATGGCAATTTTACCCCTTAAACCTAAATCATCTAACGCTTTTAACCCAGATGATAATTGTCCTTTTCCACCATCAACAATAATTAACTGAGGCAACGGTTGTTTTTCTTCTAACAAACGTTTGTACCTTCTAAAAACAACCTCTTCCATAGACGCAAAATCATCTGGCCCTTCCACTGTTTTAATATTGTAATGCCTGTAATCTTTTTTACTTGGCTTACCATCTTTAAACACCACACAAGCCGCAACAGGATTTGTACCCTGGATGTTTGAGTTATCGAAACATTCTATATGACGTGGCTCTACATGTAAACGCAAATCTTTTTTCATTTGCGCCATAATTCTTTTAACATGCCTGTCTGGATCTACAATTTGTACCTGCTTAAATTGCTCTTGCCTGTAGTATTTTGCATTTCTTTCAGAGAGTTCTACAATGCGTTTTTTATCGCCTAACTTAGGAATGGTAACTTTTACTATTTCTCCTAAATCTACTTTAAATGGCACATATATTTCTGGCGATTGAGAATCGAATCGTTGCCTAATTTCAACAATAAAAAGCTCTAATAATTCTTTATCAGTTTCTTCTAATTTTTTCTTAATTTCTGTAGTGTGAGACTGAATAATCGATCCGTTAGAAATCTTTAAAAAATTAGCGTATCCATGTGTTTCATCAGAAATAATAGAAAAAACATCTACATTATTTATAGACGGATTTATAATGGTACTTTTAGATTGATAATTACTTAATAAATGTAACTTTTCTTTAATTTTCTGCGCCTCTTCAAACTCCATTTTTTCGGCAAAGTTTAACATCATTTGGTTAAACTTATCTAAGCTTTCTTTAAAGTTTCCTTTTATAATATTTCTAATTTCTGCAATAGAATTACTGTAATGACTTTCGGTTTCTAAACCTTCACAAGCACCTTTACAGTTTTTTAAATGATATTCTAAACAAACTTTATACTTACCTTCATTTACATTCTGATGGCTTAAATCGTAATTACAAGTTCTTAGCGGATATAATTCTTTAATTAAATCTAATAAAATTCTCACCGTTTTTATAGAGGTATAAGGACCAAAATATTCTGATCCATCTTTTATAACTCTACGTGTCATAAAAACTCTTGGAAAGCGTTCTTTTTTAATGCAAAGCCAAGGATACGATTTATCATCCTTTAGCAAAACATTGTAACGTGGTTTGTATTTTTTGATTAAATTATTTTCTAATAATAAAGCATCTGTTTCTGTATTAACCACAATGTGTTTTATACGAACAATCTTTTTTACTAAAACCCTAGTTTTACCATTTTCATGATTTTTGTTGAAGTAAGAAGCAACTCTTTTCTTTAAATTTTTAGCTTTACCTACATAAATAATTACATCTTCTTTATCAAAATATTGATAAACTCCGGGTTCATTTGGTAAGGTTTTAATTTGAAGTTCTAAAGGTGTAGGCATAGTACGAAATTACGGATTTTTAAACCAATACAAAATAGAATTAAAGAATAACACACCAAGTAACAACACCTACTTTTAGTTTATATTATGGTTTCCCATACAATGATATTTATTTTACATAACTTTATGGCCTAACTAAATTTAATTTAAACTAATACTTAAACTTATGTGTAATTGTAACGAAAACTTAGAAAACTTAAAAGAAAGTGTAGACTTAACTGTAAAAAACAACAAAAACACCAACATTACTTTTAATATTAATATTAATGGTACTAAAAAAAAGACTCCTGTACCAACACCTTCTAAGGTAAACACCATTTCTCTAGACGAAGCCAAAAAGTGGGCAGAAAACTGGAGAAACTTAGAATCTGACTACAACAAATACCATAAATGTCGTGCTTTTAACATCCCAAAAATAGATTTACAAGAAGTTCTTGCGGAAGACGGAGTAGAAAGTATACGCGCATATATTGGTGTAAAAGAATCTACAAACAGTAAAGGTGAAAAAGAATATGAAGAAAAATTAATGATTGTAGGCGTAGATGAAAACGGAAAAGATATGTTGCCTAGTGCTACTAAGGGAAATACTTTAGCTGCAGAAAGTGCAGATGATAGTGGTATTTTCGATTTTACAGACCCTTGTCCTTCTGCTTGCGACTCAGATAGCCCTCTAAATTAAAGTAGTAAATGCCTCTAATTAAAATTATTATTTATATCGGCTATTTTGTTTTAGCCGTAAATACATTTTTATTTTTTAAAAGCTATCGACAAAAATCGATAGCTTTTAAAATTATCCCTTTCTACCTTTTATATTGCTTATTAATACAAGTAAGATCTTCTTATTTAAGTATCCAAGGAATACCCAACCTTTATTTATCGCATTATTATTTTGTAGGGCAATTTCTCTTTCTGAGTTTTTTTTATAAAGAAATTTTAAAGTCTCAAATAAAAAAAAGAGTTGTTAATTTATTTTTAAGCACGATTCCTATTGTTATTATTATTCTATACATAATAAATCCTTTAGATTATTTTAAATTTAATTTAGTAGAAGTTATTATAACCTCAATACCCATTGTATTATTCTCTATTTTTTATTTTTCTGAAAACCTAAATTCTTCAAAAAAATTTATTTATTTAAATTGTGGAATTTTTATTTATCTAATTTCTAGTACTTTTTTATTCTCTGTAGGTAATATTATTAACTCATCATTATCATCTTTTAAGAAAAATGTTTGGATATTAAATGCCATACTCTATGTAATTTACCAAATCTTAATCTTTATAGAATGGTATAAAAATTTTAAATCAAAAAAAAACATAAAAAATAGTACTTTTATAAAACACGAATAGAAATTTATAAATACAAATAACTAAATGACTTTTGATGAATTTCTTACAAATGGTGGCTATTTTTTTTTAGCCATAAACACCCTTTCATTTATAATAAGTTATACAAAAAAAGACAAAGCTTTAAAGTACTTTATTATGTATCTAATACTTTGTTGTACAATTCAGTTTTATTCCTCGTATTTATCTCATTTAAAAGAACATAATCTTTTTTTAAGTCATTATTATTTTATTGGTCAGTTTATTCTTTTAAGTCTATTCTTTTCAACATTGTTTAAAGTAAAAAAATATAAGATTGTTAATAGGTTTTTAATCTTTTTGGTTGCATTGTCTTTAATAATATACCTAAAAGTAAATCCTAAGATTTATATAAAATGGTCTGAATTAGAAATTGTTATCACTTCAATACCCCTAATAATTTATAGTTTTTACTTTTTTATAAGAAGGATAGATTCTAATACAAGTAAAAAATACATTTACTTTAACTCTGGTTTTTTTATATACACACTTTGTAGCACACTAATTTTTACATTAGGTAATATTGGTAGTAAAGAGGTAAAAACATATGTTTGGTTATTTAATAATATTTTATACTTTATTTTTCAGATTGCTATTTTTATAGAATGGTATCAAAATTTTAAAAGACCTATCCGCTTTAAAAACAACTAATAATTTAAAAGCTTTAAAAACAATCAACTAGGTAAAAACCCCTGTTTTTAAATTTAGGTTTTTTTAATCGTGTAACGACAACTATCTTTATATAAAAAATTATTCCGTAAATTCGTTTTTGGCGTTTTTAAAACCTCATAATGGAAGAATTTTTTGCTCAAGAAAATCAAGTGATAACAATAGTATTAATAGGTGTTTTAATGCTTCTTCTAATGGGAGTTGCTTTGCTATTATTTTTCTTCTTCTCTAGAAAAAAAATAGTGGAAAAAGAATTAGAAAAAAGAAATTTAGAAGTTACACATCAAAAAGAAATTATACAATCTATTATTATAACGCAAGAAGAAGAACGTAAACGTATTGCACAAGATTTACATGACGATATTAGCTCTAAACTAAATGTAATTAACCTTAATGCAAATCTTTTAAAAGACGGAGAATTATCCCCAGAAGAATACCTAATTGTTAATAATGGCATCTTAGAAGCAACAGACAAAACCTTAGAAAGTGCCCGTAAAATTGCGCACAATCTATTACCACCTATTTTAGAAGAATTTGGTTTTAAAGATGCTGTTGAAGAACTAGCAGACTCCTTTAATAATAGTAGAAAAATTAACATTGCATACACTATTAACTACCCTAACAAATATTTAAACCCACAAAATGAATTACACCTATTTAGAATTACACAAGAGTTAATTAACAACTCTGTAAGACATGGAAAAGCAAATAATAGCACCATACACATTTCTCAAAAAAACAATAAATTAATTTTTAGCTATACAGACAATGGAATTGGTTTTAATACTGATAACATAGATAATAAAAAAGGTCTTGGTATGAAAAATATAGAAAGTAGAATTTCTTTATTAAACGGACAGTATAGTATTGGTAGTGAAATAGGCAACGGTTTTAAAATTTTAATTGTAATATACCCTCAAGATGATGAAAAAAATTAATATTATAATTGCTGATGATGAAGAACTTTTTAGAAAAGGAATTCGTTTTTTATTAGAAAGAGAAGAAAATCTTACTATTTCTTACGAAGCAGAAAATGGCAAAAAACTAATAGACTTTATTTCTACTACTACAGAAAAGCCAGACATTATTTTAATGGATTTAAAAATGCCAGAAATAAATGGTGTAGAAGCTACTAAAGTTATCCATAAAAAATATCCAGAAATTAAAATAATTGCCCTAACTAGTTTCGATGGAAAATCTTTTATTACCAACATGATAGATGTTGGCGCTTCTTCTTACCTACTTAAAAATACGAGTCCTAAAATGGTCATTCATACCATTAATGAAGTAAGTAAAAAAGGGTTTTATTACGATGAAAAGGTATTAAAGATTATTCATGAAAACATCATTTCATCGAGTGGAAAACGTATAAAAAGCGATTTAGATAAAAAGCTGCTTTCTAAAAGAGAAATAGATGTTTTAGAATTAATTTGCGACCAATATACCACCGCAGAAATTGCAGAAAAACTTTTTATAAGCCCAAGAACAGTAGAAGGGCATAGAAACAATTTACTTCTTAAGACACAATCTAAAAATGTAGCTGGTTTGGTTATTTACGGAATTCAAAAAAAATTAATAGAGATTACACCAGATTTTAACTTTTAAAAAACACATTCTTATTATATTTTTTATTGACAATAAAATTATGATGTTTTAAGTTATTACTTTAAGGATTGCTATACACACCTTCCTTCAACAAACTTAATACCAATCCATTACAACTTATAATAAAATAGGTATTAATACGTGTTTTTAGTAAAAATCATAAACATTTACTCCTATTTATGTATATTTGGTTGTTTTGTATTGTTATAATCATCTTTAACAATAAGAAATATAAACTTAAACTAACTACTAAATTTTATTATTATGGCATCAGCAGACCCTTTATTAGGATCAATTAGTATGTTCGCTGGCAACTTTGCACCAAGAGGATGGGCATTATGTAACGGACAATTATTACCAATTTCACAAAACACAGCATTATTTTCTATTTTAGGAACAACCTATGGTGGAGATGGAAGAACAACATTTGCTTTACCCGATTTACGTGGTAGAGTTCCTGTTAGCTCTGGTAGAGGACCAGGATTATCTGATCGCAGATTGGGTTCTAGAAGCGGACAAGAATATCATACATTAAATATTACTGAAATACCTGCTCATAATCACATAGCTCAAGGAGCCGTTAAGGTAAGTTCAGCAAACTCAACAAAAGCGACTGCTACAGAAAACTCATCAATCTCTACTCCAGGATTACCAGGAGGTAGAGGTTTTGACGCAACTATGGGGTTCAATGATGCTACACCAGATGTATCTCTAAACGCTGCTTCTAACAGTATTACTGTTGGTAATAGTGGTGGAAACCTAGCGCACAATAATATGCAACCTTATTTAACTATAAATTATGTTATTGCTTTACAAGGAGTTTATCCTTCAAGAAGTTAATATTTAAAACACATAACAAAAACACTCCATAATTTTAAAATTATGGAGTGTTTTTTATATCCCATTTTGGGATTTTTTTTGTAGTATATAATAGCCTATATGAATTTAAACTCAAAGAATACAAAGACTTAATGCAATAAGGGTTTGTTATTAGCGATTCTCCTTTATTGATATAAACATCGTCAAAAACTCTTATTTCTGTATAAATACAAATGTCAGGAGTTTTTTCAAAACCTTTATCAAAAAAAATAGAACCTGATTCAAAACTAAAATCATCTTTAGTTTTTTTAATATTTTTTGTTACAGAAAATAAGTCTTGAAATGCTAGATCATTAATATAATCTTCATTAGACACACTCTTACCAAAACATTTTTCTTTAGCAAAAAAAGAATTTCTAGTTGATAATTTAATTTCTTCTGGAACTAAAATACCTCCTTCAGAAAGTTGTGCTACTAAGTTTAGTGTTATTGAAACTTGAGGCTCATTAATTAAAGCTTTATCCATTGTTTCAGTTACTACAACATGCAATGAGTCTTTTTTATTGTGTATATATTTTGTTGCATCTGTTATACAATACTCCTTAATATATTCCTCATATTTTAAATACTCAATAATTTTTTTAGTAGACATTATGGATACATCATGTATATCAATTAATGTAATTGATATCTTTTTTGGATCATAAAAAGATAATAAAGGTATTATTAAAGTTGCTAAAGGTCCACAACCGGCATACACTACCTCTACTATTTCATCCACAAAATTCTCCTTTGCATTATTAATTGCTTTATAAACTCCTTTAATAAAACGAGCAGTTCTTATATAATCATACAAGCATTCTTTGGCATGTATCGGAGATAAAGCAACACCTCCCTGAACCTCAAATTCATTTTTATTTAATTCTTCTATCGAAAAATTTTTAAGAACTTCTTCATAAAAACTAGATAACAATTTAACGGCAATAATTTCTTCAGTTTCTGTTTTTGACTCCACTAACAGCTTAGTTATTTCGTTTAAAGCTCCTTCTTTTTCCATTATTAAAATTTAGTTAATATAAACTTGTGCTGCATTTAGAATAAAAAGGATTAAAAACCACTATATAACAGTAAATTGAATTAATCTAAAACAATTTTTCAAGTACAACTTTCAAGCAAATTACGACAAAATTTTTCAAGTTTTAAATTCTATTGAAAACAGAAATTCACATAACACTAAAGTACGTAAACAAAAAAAAATGAAACTACACATAAAAAGCACCTTAACAACCAATATTACATAAAACTAATCCCGTAAGTATTCTCGAAATACAAAACAGGTATTTATACCTGTTTTGTATAACAACCCTAATTATTATTTTTTTCTAAATTATATAAACCATATATTTGAAAACTAACCACTTAAAAAAAAAGATGAAACAAAAAACTACTTTTTTAGCATTTAAACGCCTCCCTTTTTTTGCGGTGTTCCTGTTTTTAAGCTTATTAAGCTTAAAAGCAAGTGCCCAAACTACAGAGGCTTTTGAAGATGACGCTGTTGGCGGGACAACATTTTCAGACAACGGACAACACTTTACAATTGTTAATGGCCCTGGTGAAATCAGTTATGATATAGAAACTTACTTTGGCGCTGGATGGAACGGAACTGCGGCTGACAACAATTTTATTGATAATTCAAATGGAACCCCAGGAACAAATGATGGTTCTTCTTTTTCTATTAAAACTACTGATGGAACTGATATTATCATAAAAAGTTTCTATTTATTTTTATCTAATAGATACCCTTTAGGCACACCATCAACAACTCTTACAATAACGGGTAAGAAAAATGGAGCAGCTACTGCTCTATACACTATTACAAAAAGTTCTGGTTTTTCTAATCCGGCAACTTTCAGTCCTAATAATGGTTATACTTTTATCAATTTTGCTACCGAAGGCGGTACTGATTATTCTAATGTTGGTATTGATGAAATCATTATTTCTACAACCGGAAATGCAGATTATTTAGCTTTAGATGGATTAACTTGGGCAGTTGCTCCTGTTGATGCAATTGCACCTCGTATTACAAGTATTATTCGTCAAACTCCAACAACAAGCCCTACAAATGCAGATGCGTTAGTATGGGATGTAACTTTTGATGAGCCGGTAAATAATGTAGATGTAACTGATTTCGCTGTTTTGGGAACAACTGCTACAATTGCTTCAGTAACAAACCCAAGTGGTAATGTGTACAGAGTAACAGTTTCTGGTGGAGATTTAGCTGCTTTAGATGCAACAGTTACCTTAGGACATTCTGGAGGACAAAACATAACGGACGCATCGGGTAATGCCTTAACAAATTTAATACCAACAGGGACAAATGATAATACATTTGTGGTAGACAATACGGAACCACTTATTAGCAGTATTGCTCGTCAGAGCCCCACAACAAGCCCTACAAATGCAGATGCATTAGCATGGGATGTAACTTTTGATGGCCCTGTAAGCAATGTGGATGCAACTGATTTCACCGTAAGCGGAACAACAGCTACAGTTGCTTCAGTAACAAACCCAAGTGGTAATGTTTACAGAGTAACAGTTTCTGGTGGAGATTTAGCTGCTTTAAATGCAACAGTAACTTTAGACTTTGCAGGCGGTCAAGACATCGCTGATGCAGTTGGTAATACCTTAACTGATTTAACACCAACAGGGACAAATGATAATACATTTGTATTAGATAATACAGAACCACTTATTAGCAGTATTGCTCGTCAGTCACCAACAACAAGCCCAACAGACGCAGATGCATTAGTATGGGATGTAACTTTTGATGGCCCTGTTAGTAACGTGGATGCAACAGATTTCACTGTAAGCGGAACAACAGCTACAGTTGCTTCAGTAACAAACCCAAGTGGTAATGTTTACAGAGTAACAGTTTCTGGTGGAGATTTAGCTGCTTTAAATGCAACAGTAACTTTAGACTTTGCAGGCGGTCAAGACATCGCTGATGCAGTAGGTAATGCCTTAACTAATTTAACACCAACAGGGACAAATGATAATACATTTGTATTAGATAATGAAGCACCGGTAGACCCAATAGTTACTAGCCCTTCAGCTACTACAACAACAAATTCAACAACATTAACAATTTCTGGAACTCATGCAGAAAACGGTATAACTGTTAATGCCTATATAGACGCTAACAATGATGGTATTGCTGATAATACAACTTCTCTAGGTTCTGCAACAGTTACTGGAAATACTTGGAGTTTTACTGTTAACTTAACCGCAGAAAGTGCTAATAATTTTGTAGTTATTGCAAAAGATGCAATTAGTCTTACATCTAATAACGTGGATGTACCTACAGTAACTCAAACCAATACAGCAACTTGGATAGGGGTAACAAATACAGATTGGAGTGAACCATCTAACTGGAGCACAAATGCTGTTCCTCCTGCAAATGCAGACATTATTATTCCTAGTAGTCTAAATAATTACCCAACAGCAAGTAACGCAGTTACATTTAACAGTTTAACTATTAATTCTGGAGCATCTTTTATACCACAAAGTACTGTAACCGGACCCGTAACTTTTAAAAGAAATATACCAACAACAAATTGGTATTTAGCATCTACACCTATTGCAAATGAAACATTACAAAACATAATGGCAAATAATACTTTTGCAAGCGGTACAGGTGTTAATATTGGTATTGGTAGCTATTCAAATGATGGAGCCACACCTTGGTTCTACGCTAATACAGCTAGTACCGGTAACTTTATTCCAGGATTAGGTGTGTCAATAAAACTAGATACCCCTAATGATTTATCATCTACGGGTAATTTAAATACTTCTAACGTAATGTTTCCTGTATCAGCATCGGGTTCTAGAAATAAATTTAATTTAATTGGTAACCCTTATACAGCTTATGTTAACTCAGGTGACTTTGCAAACGTAAATACAGATAAACTTACAGAAAAAACAGTTTGGTTATGGAATGGTACTTCATACACAACATACAATGCTACAAGTCCTATAGAAATTGCACCAGGTCAAGGTTTCTTTATAGAAGCATCAACCGATGGAGCTATACTGTTCTCTACGACTAATAGAAGCCATCAAAATACAGATACTTTTATGAGACAAACTCCTAAAACATCTTTTGAATTGTTTATTGAAAATAACGATACAAAAAAATCTACTAAGGTTTTCTACATAGAAGGTAAAACTACAGATTTTGATAATGGATACGACTCTAAAATGTTTAACGGTGTTTCTTCTAGTTTTGAAGTATTTACCCAGTTAGTTTCTAATAATCAAGGTAAAAATTTAGCCATACAAACATTACCAGATACTAATTATAACAGTATGGTGGTTCCTGTTGGAGTTAAAGCTACTGCTGGTAAAGAAATTACTTTTTCTTTAAACACATCTAACTTTAATGATGATCTAAAAATATTTTTAGAAGACAGGCTTACAAATACCTTTACTCGTTTAAATGAAACAAACAGTACTTATAAAGTTACTTTATCTAAAAATTTAGACGGAATTGGTCGTTTTTACATTCACACAACCAATAGTACTTTAAGTATTGATGGAACGGCAACTTTAGAAAACACAAGCATTTATAAATTAGATAATACTACTTTAAGAATAGCTGGTTTACCACAGGGTAATGCTAACATTAAGTTGTACAGTATGCTTGGTAAACAAGTAGTAAAAACTGCTTTTACTTCTAACGGAACTAAAGATATTGCTTTACCGGTATTAGCTAAAGGTGTTTACCTTGTAAAACTTGAAACTGGAAAAGGAAAGTTAAACAAAAAAATAATTTTAGAATAATAGCTATCATTTTAAAGACTAAACATCATGAAAAAAAATATAAAAACTTCAGAAGATATTACGCGTAAAGAAGCAATTAAAAAGATAGGAAACTACGGTAAATATGCTGCTTTAACAGCATTAGGAACCTATATGATCTTAAATCCGCAAAAAGCACAAGCTTCTTCTCCTGAACCACTTGGAGAAGGGTTTTAATAAAAAGTAAAATCATTCTATATATTAAAAGGCTATCAAATTAATTTTTGATAGCCTTTTTTAATGTATCTGTAACTTTTATAAAACCACTAGTTTGTATTATCTACCACTTGCCAATTGTAAATTGCAGAAAGCTGATATAATATAGACAACTTTTCAAATAATCTTATAATGCCTTTTCTTTTTAACAGACTAGTTTTATTACTCCCTTAACTCTATTCTTATTAATTTTATTAAAATCAACTTTAAAAAGAAGGATTAACATGTCTTTGATATAATTTAAAATATTTACATCACGAAAAATCACAGTGGCTAGATTTATAATTTTCTTACAATAGAAAATTATAAATGCTAGTATTGATATACCCCCACTTTAACAGTAAGAAAATTACTCTTTTACAGCCTCTTCTTTAGGAAAAGCTTGCTTGCTAAAAATAAACAACAAAGCAACACCAACACTTATAAAAGCATCTGCTGGATTAAATATATATTGAAAAAAAGTAAAGAATTCTCCTCCTATAACAGGTATCCAATCTGGTAAAACACCTTCCCATAATGGAAAATAAAACATATCTACTACTCTACCATGAAATAATTCTCCATAAGGTTTGTCTGTAAAAAGAGTAGCTATTTTATGGTTTGAATCATCAAAAATAACTCCGTAAAAAACAGAATCTATAATATTACCAACTGCCCCAGAAAAAATTAAACCAATAGCAATAATTACAGCATTGTGTACTTTTTTCTTAATGTTTTGCACTAACCAATAGATAATTCCTGTTACGGCAACCAATCTAAACAATGTTAAAAAAAGTTTCCCTGCTTTACCACCAAACTCAAACCCCATTGCCATCCCATTGTTTTCAACAAAATGTATTTTAAACCAATTAAAAACAACCACTTCTTCTCCTAAAACAAAGTGTGTTTTTACATATATTTTTATGATTTGATCTAAAATAATTGCGATACCTATGGTTAGAATAGCAAGATTCTTTTTTGACATTTTTCTTGAATTTGTACTCACAAAAATAACAATATTATTGTGTTTATTGGGTTGTTAAGAAAATATTAGCTTTTATAGAATTTATGCTAATTATTTCATCTGATTTTTCTTCCTTTTTTTGATGTAAATTTTCAACTAAAACATCGTTAATTTTTATCTTACCCTTTTTAGAAACTATATCTATATTGGTTTTATTAACAGCTGCATAAAGGTTACCTGCATACATTTTAACACTTAAACTTGCGTAAATAGTATGCAATTTTAAAATACCTTTTTCAATATAAATATTTAAATCTCCTTGGTAACTTTTAGTTTCAATATTTATTTCATCACCAAAAATGGTGATTTTTTTACTTTTTGGAATCTTTATAACAGCACTTGCTCTATGCAATCTTTCTGTAATAAATTTTCTAAAAACTTTTTCTTCAGTTATATTTTCTGGTATATTAAACTGAATTTTCAGCAAACCATATGCTTCCTTAGAAACAATCTGTTGATCCGCTACGTTTTCTGCTATTAAGTAAACCTCTACAAAATTAGAAGTTGAATTTTCAATCACAAGATCATCTAACCCAAGTGTAGAAATTTCTATTTCTTTAGATTGAGTTTCAAACTTTTTTAAAACTTTCTTTTGCGATAAAGCTACAGAAGAAATTAATAAAAAGAATACAAAAACTTTAGACCTTGAAACAACAAACATTCTTTGAATAGTTTAAATAAAAAAAGCTCCTTATAAAAGAAGCTTTTAGATAATTATATTTTAATAAAACAATTATTGTTTACGTTTTGCCTCTATACTTAAAGTTGCATGAGGCACTATTCTTAAACGTTCTTTTTGTATTAATTTACCAGTTACTCTACAAACACCATACGTTCTATTTTCTATACGTAACAAAGCATTTTTTAAATCTCTAATAAATTTTTCTTGTCTAATAGCCAACTGAACATTTGCTTCTTTGTTCATTACTTCAGAACCTTCGTCAAAAGATTTAAACGAATGAGAAGTATCATCTGTACCATTATTAGAATCATTTTTATATGCAGCTTTTAACAAAGCTAAATCTTCTTCTGCTCTCGCTATTTTTTTCTCTATAATTGCCTTAAACTCTTGTAAGTCTTCCGCTGAATATTTTGATTTTACTTCTGACATAACTCTTACATTTTTTCTATTAATATTCTACTTTTTATGGTATCAAACTCAATTTCTGTACCATTTTCTAACACATCCACAAAAACTAATTCTTTAGTTAATGTTTCACTCATAATGTACTCCTTATTATCTATGATAGATTTCTGTAAGTTCTCAAAATTTAAAACCGTCAACTTTATTCTATCTGTTACTTCTAAACCAGTGTCTTTACGTGCATTCTGAATTCTGTTTACCAATTCTCTAGCAACTCCTTCTTTACGTAATTCTTCTGTTATTGTAACATCTAAAGCAACTGTTAACGCTCCTTCATTTGCAACCAACCAACCTTCTATATCCTTAGATGATATCTCTACATCCGAGAGCTCCAAAATAATATTTTTTCCATTAATGTCAAGAAGAATGTTTTTATCTTTTTCTATTTTGTTAATATCTTCTTGATTAAACTTCTGAACCTCGGCAGCTATAAAGCGCATATCTTTTCCAAACTTTGGGCCTAATGTTTTAAAATTCGGCTTAATTTGTTTGATTAAAATATCTGAAGCGTCATCTAAAATCTGGATTTCCTTAATGTTTACCTCGTTCTTAATTAAGTTTGCAACGGCTAAAATTTCTTCTTTCTGTTGTTCACTATCAACAGGAATCATAATTTTTTGTAATGGTTGACGCACTTTAATCTTTTCTTTTGCTCTAAGTGATAAAACTAAAGATGATATAATTTGTGCATTTTCCATTTTACGTTCCAAGCTTTTATCAACAAAACTTGCATCGTATACTGGAAAATCAGATAAATGTATACTTTCTGATGTTTCTTTACCGGTTACAGAGTTTAAATCTTGATACAACCTATCCATAAAAAATGGCGCAATTGGCGATGCTAATTTTGCAATAGTATTCATACAAGTGTACAACGTTTGATATGCAGAAATTTTATCTGTTTGATAATCTCCTTTCCAAAAACGTCTTCTACTTAAACGTACGTACCAGTTACTTAAGTAATCTTGAGTAAAATCACTTATTGCTCTAGCAGCTCTTGTAGGCTCATATTCTTCGTAAAACTTATCTACTTTAGCAATTAAAGTATGTAATTCTGATAAAACCCAACGGTCTATTTCTGGTCTTTTTTCTAAAGGAATATCTGCTTCTTCATAAGAAAAACCATCAAGATTTGTATATAAAGTAAAAAATGAATAGGTGTTATATAAAGTTCCGAAGAATTTACGTTTTACCTCTTCAATTCCATCTAAATCAAATTTTAAATTGTCCCAAGGGTTTGCATTTGCAATCATGTACCAACGTGTTGCATCTGCTCCATACGTTGATAATGTTGTAAAAGGATCTGTTGCATTTCCTAGACGTTTAGACATTTTATGTCCGTTTTTATCTAAAACCAAACCGTTAGAAACTACGTTTTTATACGCTACAGAATCAAAAACCATTGTTGCAATTGCATGTAAAGTATAAAACCAACCACGTGTTTGGTCTACTCCTTCTGCGATAAAATCTGCAGGAAAAGATTCGTTTCCATCAATTTTTTGTTTGTTTTCAAACGGATAATGCCATTGTGCATAAGGCATAGAACCAGAATCGAACCAAACATCAATTAAATCGCTTTCACGTTTCATTGGTTGTCCAGATGCTGAAACTAATACAATTTCATCCACAATATTTTTATGTAAATCTATTTTCGCATAGTTTTCTTCCGAGTTATTATCAACTTCAAAATCTTCGAAAATGTCTTTTGCTAAAACGCCAGCAACTACAGCCTTTGCCATTTCTTCTTTTAATTCTTTTACAGAACCAATACAAATTTCTTCTTTACCATCTTCTGATCTCCAGATTGGTAATGGAATTCCCCAATAACGAGAACGAGATAAATTCCAATCATTTGCATTTGCCAACCAGTTTCCAAAACGTCCTGTCCCTGTAGATTCAGGTTTCCAATTAATGGTTTTGTTTAAACTGTGCATTCTATCTTTAACATCGGTTACTTTAATAAACCAAGAATCTAATGGATAATATAAAATTGGTTTATCTGTACGCCAACAGTTTGGATAACTGTGCTTGTATTTTTCTACTTTAAAAGCTTTATTTTCTGTTTTTAACTTAATAGCTAATTCAACATCAATAGATCTTTCTGGTGCTTCGCCATCATTATAATATTCGTTCTTTACATATTTACCTGCAAATTCGCCCATTTCTGGTCTAAATTTTCCTTGTAAATCTACTAAAGGAACTAAATTATCGTTTTCATCTTTTACCAACATTGGCGGAATTGGTGGCACTGCTTGTTTTGCAACCATTGCATCATCTGCTCCAAAAGTTGGTGCGGTATGTACAATTCCTGTTCCGTCTTCTGTAGTAACAAAATCTCCAGCAATTACTCTAAAAGCATCTTGCGGATTATCGTTTGGCAAACAGTAATCTAAAACGGGTTCGTATTTAATATCAACTAAATCTTTACCAACAAACTCTTTAATAACGTGGTAAGGTATTTTTTTATCACCTGCATTATAAGTACTTAGTTCTTCTGTAGTTTCTACTTCTACATTGTTTTTACCTGCAAATTGTTTTCCAACTAATTTTTTAGCTAAAATTACTTTAATAGGTTCAAAAGTATATTGATTAAACGTTTCTACTAAAACATATTCTATTTTAGGTCCAACCGTTAATGCTGTATTACTTGGCAATGTCCAAGGTGTAGTTGTCCAAGCTATAAAATAAACAGTTCCTTCATTTTGTAAAAAATCTGGAAGTGTGTTTGCTACTGCTTTAAATTGTGCAACAACTGTTGTATCTGTTACATCTTGGTATGTACCTGGTTGATTTAACTCGTGAGAGCTTAAACCTGTACCCGCTTTTGGCGAATAAGGCTGAATTGTATATCCTTTATAGATTAACTTTTTGTTGTAAATTTCTTTTAAAAGCCACCAAACAGATTCCATATATTTAGGTTCGTAGGTAATGTATGGATCTTCCATATCTACCCAATATCCCATTTTATTGGTTAGGTCATTCCAAATATCAGTATAACGCATTACCGCTTTTCTACAAGCAGCATTATAATCTTCTACAGAAATTTTCTTACCAATATCTTCTTTGGTAATTCCTAATTCTTTCTCAACACCCAATTCTATTGGCAAACCATGTGTATCCCAACCAGCTTTTCTTTTTACCTGAAAGCCTTTCATGGTTTTATAACGTGGAAAAATATCTTTAATAGCTCTTGCTAAAACATGGTGAACTCCTGGAAGTCCGTTTGCAGAAGGAGGGCCTTCAAAAAACACAAAAGGTTTTGCATTTTCTCTTGAGGTTACACTTTTTTCAAAAATGTTATTTTCTTGCCAATAATTAAGAATTTCTTCTGCTACTTTTGGTAAGTCAAGTCCTTTATATTCAGGAAATTTCGCTTTCATCATATCTATTTTCTGATAAGATTGCGAAATTAAGGATTTTCTTCTAATTTTAGTCAGTTGAAAGTAGCAAAGTTTAAGGTAAAAAAGTAGCAAAACTACAAAGTGGCAAAATTAAAACCTTAGTTGGGTTTAACTTTGCCACTTTAAAACTTATAATGTTGTTCTAGTATTTACAAGCCTCTTTCTTTTTTTATTTGTTCGTAAGCTGCCTGTATGCTCTGAAACTTTTCGTTGGCACCTTTTAAATGTTCTTCTCCTAAACCTTGTAATTTATCTGGATGGTATTTTTTTACCATTTTTCTGTAACCACTTTTTACCTCTGCATCTGTAGCTGTTTTTTCTAGTTCTAAAATTTTATAAGCATTCTCTGAAGAATCATAAAACATGGCTTTTATAGATTCAAAATCATTTTGATTGATGTATAAATAGCCCGCAATTTTTCTAATTTCTTCTACTTCTGTTTCTGATACAAATTGATCTGCTTTTGCAATACCAAACAAAAAGTGCAACAATTGTAAACGTGATGCATGCGACATGTTTTGTCTGATTTGAATACAAACCTGACGTGCAGAAACTTGCTTTTTTATAATTCCGTTAAAAAGTTTAAACGCATTGTTTGCTCTTTCTTTACCATACATACCCACAAATTGAGCACGTACAAAATCTAGCTCTCTTTGATCTACTTTTCCGTCAGATTTTATTACTATGGATGCCAAAACAAGTAAACTCATTTCAAAATCTCCAGATT
The DNA here is from genome assembly GCF_038024045.1 of Polaribacter staleyi. NCBI lineage: Bacteria > Pseudomonadati > Bacteroidota > Flavobacteriia > Flavobacteriales > Flavobacteriaceae > Polaribacter > Polaribacter staleyi. The sequence goes on from NZ_CP150665.1 coordinate 2,118,772, forward strand.
GTGTGTCTGCAGTACTTCTACTACCTCTTTGTCTGCTTCTTTCGTAATCTAGCTGTTCTTCATTTAAATCTTTTTCTGAAAAACCATCTACAAAACTACCTACTGCAAAACCAATGGCTGCACCTATTGGACCCCCAAAAGTAAATCCTAAACCTGCTCCTAACCATTTTGTAAAACTTCCCATTTATTTATTTTTTTAAAGAGGCAAAGTTACAAAGTTATTTAGTTGAAATGTAAAACGTTTTAAAGTTTATAAAGCCAAAGGGTTCTTATGCATGAAGGATTGTAGCATTTGTTTGAGCTCTTTTTTGTTTTTCTCAAAAAAAGCGAGTGCCTTTCGACTTCGCTCAAGATAAACTCGAAGCCTAACGGTTTTTAAATAAAAGTGTAGTGACAACGAAACTTTTATTTAAAAATGGGCATGCCCAAAAATAAAAAGAACTTTATGATATCAATTTTATTGATGTTTCTATTGATACTACCATTTTTAAGTATGTTGAATTTTGTAAAACAAATACCTATCTTTGCATTTTAAATTTAGAAAATATGTATCCAGAAGAATTAGTAAAACCAATGCGCGATGAGTTAATCAAAGCTGGTTTTGAAGCATTATATACAAGTGAAGATGTTGAAAACGCAATGTCTAAAAAAGGAACAACTTTAGTGATGGTAAACTCTGTTTGTGGTTGTGCAGCAGGTACTGCTAGACCAGGGGCAATTGCTTCTCTTGGGGCTGAGAAAACACCAACAAACTTAACAACTGTTTTTGCAGGTGTAGAAAAAGAATCTACACAAAGAGCACGTGAGTTTATGGTACCTTTTCCTCCATCATCGCCAGCAATTGCATTGTTTAAAGATGGTAATTTAGTGCACATGCTAGAGCGCCACCATATTGAAGGTAGATCTGCACAAATGATTGCACAAAACTTAGCGCAGGCTTACGAAGAGTTTTGTTAATCTTTAAAAGAAACAAGACTTTTTAACACAAGAAACAAGATTAAAACCACGTAAATTACGTGGTTTTTTTATGTTTTATAATTACGTATCTACCCTACCAAAAAACCTAAAAACTTAAAAAACAAAACTTTACATTTATTTAAATTTTAAATAACACAGCCCCTTTAATAAAAAAGTTCCTTTGTTTAGTATTTATACTTTTTAACTAACTTATTTTATTTATGGAAATAACAGTAATGTATTTAGGTTTTATCTTAGCTGCTTACTCAGTTGTAGGAAACGACACAATACAAACGTTAGGTACTTTTTTAAGTTCTAATGAACGTAAAAAATGGTGGGTTTTGTGGATTTTTGCGGGTAGCATATTAACTATAACCTTAATTTACGGATGCTTTACACACAATGGAGATGTCTCTTATGGTAGATTGTCTAAATATCCATTACCAGAACCATTTGCTTGGTATTATATTTTACCTCCAATAGTGTTAATGATTTTAACTCGAACGGGAATTCCTGTAAGTACCTCTTTTTTAATACTTACTTTTTTTAATGAAAAGAATTTAACGGATATGGTTTTAAAATCTATGTCTGGATATTTAGTCGCTTTTGGAACCGCAATTGTATTGTATTTAATCATATCTAAAACTGTTGAAAAGAAATTTATTGAAAATCCGATTACAAATAGTCAGAAAAATATATGGACCGCCTTACAGTGGTTATCTACAGGTTTTTTATGGTCGCAATGGTTAATTCAAGATTTTGCAAATATTTACGTGTACCTACCAAGGTCTTTAAATATTTGGGAACTGGCAGGTTCTTTAATTATTATTTTAGGACTTTTAGCTTTTATAATTGCTTCTAAAGGTGGAGCAATACAAAGCATTATCCGTTCTAAAACAAATACGGTAGACATACGTGCTGCTACTTTAATTGACTTTACTTATGGTATTGTACTTTTCTATTTTAAAGAATTAAACAACGTACCTATGAGTACTACTTGGGTATTTATAGGGATTTTAGCAGGTAGAGAAATTGCATTAAACTTAGTATTGCGTAAAAATGATGCTCGTAAAGAAATGTTTAAAAGTTTAGGTAAAGACTTATTTAAAGTATCTATAGGACTTATAGTAAGTATACTACTTGTTTATGGCGTAAAATTTTTAGCAACTTCATTTTAAGGCTGAACTATGAAATTAAAAACGCATATTTTACTTAGCTCTTTATTTTATTTTTCTATTTTTTGTAATGCTCAAATACAGAAAAATGGTATTGACACCGAAGAAAAAGGAATTGTGGTAGCAGACTTTCTTAAAATGTCTGGTAATTGGTTTATTGCTTATAGAGACGGTATTGCACAAACACAGGCTGATGATGAAAAAGGTCTTGTAAATGAACATAAAAGTGCATTTGTTTTAAAACGAAGTTACTTTACTTTAAAAAAAGACTTAAACGAAACCTTTTCCGTAAGATACACCATGGATTTGACAGTAGACAGAGATGGACCTGATGCTGGTAATATAGAAACAAGATTAAAATACCTTTATGTTAAAGCCAAACCTAATTTTAATAGTACTGTATTTACAGGAAACTGGTTAGAAGTTGGTATGGTTCATACACCTTGGTTAGATTATGAGCAAAAAATAAACACGTACAGAGTACAAGACAATATGTTTATTGAAAGAAATAAAATTTTTAATTCTGCCGATTTTGGTGTAACTTTTGGTGGTAATATTGGCCCCAAAATGGATAAAAAATTCTTAAAAGAAATTAATGGAGCTATGCCTGGTAAATACGCCAGTTATGTAATTGGTATTTATAACGGAGCAGGATATTCTGGTGAAGAAAAAAACAATAATAAAGTAATTTCCGGACGTTTATCTGTTAGACCATTTGCTAATACATTACCAGAACTTCACCTAAGTGGTTATTTTAATATTGGAAAAGGAAATAATGAAGAAGCACCAGATTTTAACCAGGTTTTGGGTTTTATAACTTATACAGGAAAACAACTAACCTTAACAGCACAAACACATAAAGGTGTTGGAGATTTTAGAGCGAGCTATTTATATGAAGGCACCAACAAACCTATTAAAAATAATGGATATAGTTTTTTTGGGGAATATAAGATTAAGAAATCTCCATTAGCCATTTGGGGAAGATACGATTCCTTTCACTTAAAAACAGATGATTTTAGAGGTACTAAACGTTATATTGGAGGAGTGTCTTACACCGTTAATAAATATTTACGATTAATTTTAAATGCAGAACACAACGACAAAGCATTAAACGAAAATAATATTTATGAACTAAATCTAGAAGTATCATTTTAAAAACATATTAGCATGAAAAATATATTGTTTCCAACAGACTTTTCAGAAATTTCTTTAAACGCTTTTGCATATGCTATGGCATATGCTCAAAAATTAGAAGCTACTTTAATTGTGTATCACTCTTACCACGAAGACACTTCGGTAGATGAAAAAACGCAATCTATTTATGATAAAATAGATATCGATAATTTTAGAAATAAAAAAGATAAATTTCCACCCTTCGAAAAACTTATTAAAGCTAGTAAAAAAGGAAATTTAAAAGTAAAATATATTGTAGATCAAGGTATTTTTGTAAACTCCTTATTTAAATATGTTGCCAAACGAGATGATAAAATTGAAATCATTATAACGGGAACACGTAATACAGGAAACAGTAGTCTCTTTAATATTTTTATGGAAACGGATACTATTAAAATTTTAGAAGAAATAGACAAACCTGTTATTGCCGTTCCTGCAAGAGCTCAATTTGATGGAGACCTTAATAACATTATGTTTTTAGTAGATTATAGAGACGAAGAAATTGTACCTCTAGAAAAATTAACTAAAATTGCAAAAGAATTCAGTGCTCAATTACATGTTGTTCATTTCGATTTAGCCCACGGAGAATCTATTACTCCTTTAATGAATAAGTTTAAGGAAAACCTAACTGTTAATTACAAAAAAACAAAATTTATTTCTATCGATAGTATAAACCTAAAAGGATCATTAACAGAATATTGTCAAAAAAACGAAATAGATATGGTGTGTTTATTAAACCAAGAACGTAACTTATATCAGCGATTATTTACCTTTAGTTTAGCAGAAGATTTAATAAATCATATAGACATTCCGGTGATGGCTATTTATCTAAAATAATTTTTAAATCAAAAGGAAACTAAGACCTAAGTTCATTTTTAATATTTTTGTAAAATGAATAAAACCAACATTATAAAAAATACCATTGCTTTTGTTAAGAAAGAATTAGAAAATGCAGAAGGAGGACACGATTGGTTTCATATAGAGCGTGTTTATAAGAATGCTATTTTAATTTCTAAAGAAGAAAAAGTAGATGCTTTTGTGGTTTCTTTAGGGGCTTTATTGCATGATATTGCAGACCCTAAATTTTATAATGGTGATGAAACTGTTGGCCCTAGAATGGCAGCTACTTTTTTAGAGAGGCAAAAAGTTGACAACGAGATAATAGAACATGTTATTAATATTATCAACCATATTTCTTTTAAAAATTCTTTTGATAAAAAGGTAAAAACATTTACTTCTAAAGAATTAGAAGTGGTACAAGATGCAGACCGATTAGATGCTATTGGGGCCATAGGTATTGCTCGATGTTTTAATTATGGTGGATTTAAAAATCGAGCACTTTATGATCCAGAAATTTCTCCGAATTTAAACATGACTAAAGAAGAGTACAAAAGTTCTTCTGCCCCAACCATAAATCACTTTTACGAAAAACTGTTACTTTTAAAAGATAAAATGAACACTCTTTCTGGGCAAAAAATTGCTGCAGATAGGCATTCTTTTATGGTAAATTTTTTAAAACAATTTGATGATGAGTGGAATGGTATTAAGTAGTTTTTTAGCTCTATTTTAACCTACCTTTATATATACGCTATTTTTTATTGCACCAAACTAATCATTTCACTTCTATATTTTGAAGCTGATTTTCCTGTAAATTCTTTAAACAACTTATTAAAGTGAGAAAAATTATTAAATCCGCATTCAAAACAAATATCTGTAATACTTGTTTGACTTTCTGATAGTAATTTAGTTGCGTGTACAACCCTATATTCATTTACTAATTTTGTAAACGTTTTACCTGTTGTTTTCTTAAAAAACCTACAAAATGCAGGAACCGTCATACTCACTAAATTAGAAATTTCATCTAAACTAATATGTTGATTAAAGTTCTCGTTTATATGTTTAAAAATAATATCTATTTTACTACTATCTTGCGGTTGTGTTTCAAAAGCAAAACCATCTGCATTTAAAAGCGTATAATCTTCAGACTTAGAAAGGGTGTGTAATATTTCTAATAAAATTAAAATTTGCTTAAAACCTTTCTTTTCAGATATTTTTTCAATCCTTGGCCCTAATTTTTCTTTGGTTTTTACACCAAAAAGAATACCCTTTTTGGCTTTTTCAAACAAAATACTAATAGGTTTCATCTCTGGTACTTCAAAAAAATCTTCTCCTAAAAAATCTGGTTTAAATTGCACTAACGTTTCAGAACCATTTGTGGTTAACCTATCTGTAAATCCATTATGTGGCAAGTTAGAACCTATTAATAACAACTGACTATTATTAAAGTATGATAAATGATTACCAATATGTCTTTTACCCTTACCTTTATTTACATAAACTAATTCTATTTCTGGGTGAAAGTGCCAAAATGCCTTTATTTGCTTTAAAAACTCGGTATGTTTTTTTACCAGTATAGAGCTTCCAAAATCTGGACTAATTTTTTCTAAAGTTGGTTTCACATTCATCATATTCCTATTTTAAATCAAATTTACAACACTATTTTCTAAAAAGCTATATAAAATTACCAAAATTATACTCTAAATTAACTTTAGTTTGTTTTAACATATAAATAACAGATAATTTAGCATACAAATATGCCAATACTGATGTTTTCTCTGAGAAACTTCTGCCATAAATTTGCAGTGTTATTAATTTATAAAATAACTAAAAGATGAAAACAAAAATGAAAAAAGTTATAATAGTAGCATTAATGTTCGGAACATTAATTGGATACGCAAACAATAATATAAGTGACAACGATCTTAAAGCTAAGAAAACAGTAAAGGTTGAATTTAATAATGTAAAAAAAGGACAAACTTTAACCATTAAAAATGGCGAAGGGATAGCAGTATATAATAATGAAATTAAAAATTCTGGAAGTTATTCTAAAACTTTCGATTTTTCTGCTTTAGAAGACGGAATTTATACTGCCGAATTAAATAAAGATTTTGAAATTATTATCAAACAATTTTTCGTTAAAAATGGTTTGGTTACTTTTTTAAACAATAAAAACGAAAAAGTTTTTAAACCAGTAATTAGAGTAGAAAATAATTTACTTTATGTTTCTAAAATTGCTTTTAATAATGAACCTTTAAAAGTTGCTATCTATTATAATAATGAAGAAATTTTATCTGATACAATAGAAGGAAATCAGATCTTAAATAGAATTTACAAATTATCGGAAAGACAAAATGGTAATTATAAAGTTATCGTTAGTACTGATGATAGATCTTATGTAAAGAATCTTACAATATAAAAATTTAGTTAATTGTTTCGTCAAATTACTGCTATAATTTGATGGTAAAAGCGAGTCCAAAAGGACTCGCTTTTTATTTGTAAAATACTTTTTACACACAATATTCTCTATACTTCAAAATTATTTACAATTAACACAAATGTATTCTATATTAACTTAACAATTAATTTACAAAGCCTTAACGTGTTAATTTAGAGTATTTATTTGCCAATTCTGTTGTTTTTAAAACTTAACTACCACCATACCTTTGTGGTGTTATTAATTCTAAAATGAAAAGAAATGAGAACAACTATGAAAACAATTTTAGTAGTAGCATTAATGTTCGGAACATTAATTGGATACGCAAATGAGAATACAGGATCTACAGATGCTGTAACTGTAAAAAGAGTTAAAGTTGAATATCATTCTGTAAAGAAAGGACACGCTTTAACCATTAAAAATGAAAACGGAATTACAATATACAAACAAGTCATTCAAAGTTCTGGAACTTTTTCTAAAACATTTGATTTAACAAATTTAGAAGATGGTGTTTACACTACCGAATTAGATAAAGACTTTGAAATTGTTGTAAAAAAATTAGAAGTTAAAGACGGCTTTGTTACCTTCTTAAAAGAAGAAAACAAGAAAATTTTTAAACCTGTAATTAGAACAGAAGGAGATCTAGTTTTAATTTCTAAAATTGCTTTTAACAAACAACCTATAAAAGTAGTTCTATATCATGATAACAATCTTATTCACTCTGAAAAAATTGAAGGTAAAGAAATTTTAAACAGAGTTTATAATATATCTAAAACTGAAAAAGGGTTGTATAAAATTGTTGTTTATGCTGACAATAGAATGTATGTAAAAGATCTTACAATATAAAAATTTAGTTAATTGTTTCGTCAAATTACTGCTATAATTTGATGGTAAAAGCGAGTCCAAAAGGACTCGCTTTTTATTTGTAAAATACTTTTTATAACTACAATTTTTGGTGATTCATAATTATGTTTAATTACCATAAATATATTCTATATTACCAAACAAAACCACACATAGCTACCAATAAACACAATATAACACACAAACTTGCCAATATTGATGTTTTTAAAACAAAACTTCTACCATAAATTTGCAGTGTTATTAATATTTAAAATAACCAAAAGATGAAAACAAAAATGAAAAAAATTATAGTAGTAGCATTAATGTTTGGAACATTAATCGGATACGCAAACGAGCATACAAACAACAATGATCTTGAAGCAAAGAAAACTGTAAAAGTAGAATTTAGTAACGTAAAAAAAGGACAAACTCTAAGTATCAAAAACGACCAGGGAGTAACTGTTTACAATAATGAAATTAAAAATTCAGGAACTTATTCTAAGACTTTTGATTTTTCTGCTTTAGAAGACGGAATCTATGCAGCTGAATTAAATAAAGATTTTGAAATTGTAATTAAACAATTTTACGTTAAAAATGGTTTGGTTACTTTTTTAAACAATAAAAACGAAAAAGTTTTTAAGCCTGTTATTAGAGCAGAAAAACATTTATTATATGTTTCTAAAATTGATTTTAACAACCAACCTCTAAAGATTGTTATTTATTATAAAAATGAAGCGATTCTTTCTGAAACTATTGAAGGAGAAAAATTCTTAAAAAGAGTGTATAAATTATCAGAAAATGAAGCAGGTAATTACAAAGTAATTATTAGTACAAATAATAGATCTTATGTAAAAGATTTTACAATATAAAAATTTAGTTAATTGTTTTATCAAATTACTGCCATAATTTGATAATGATAAAAGCGAGTCCAAAAGGACTCGCTTTTTATTTTAAAACTATTTTCTAAATTAGCTAAAATTACCACAAATATATTCTATTTTAACTTAACAATTAATTCACAAAGCCTTAACGTGTTAATTTAGAGTATTTATTTGCCAATTCTGTTGTTTTTAAAACTTAACTACCACCATACCTTTGTGGTGTTATTAATTCTAAAATGAAAAGAAATGAGAACAACTATGAAAACAATTTTAGTAGTAGCATTAATGTTCGGAACATTAATTGGATACGCAAATGAGAATACAGGATCTACAGATGCTGTAACTGTAAAAAGAGTTAAAGTTGAATATCATTCTGTAAAGAAAGGACATGCTTTAACCATTAAAAATGAAAACGGAATTACAATATATAAACAAGTCATTCAAAGTTCTGGAACCTATTCTAAAACATTTGATTTAACAAATTTAGAAGATGGTGTTTACACTACCGAATTAGATAAAGACTTTGAAATTGTTATAAAAAAATTAGAAGTTAAAGACGGCTTTGTTACCTTCTTAAAAGAAGAAAACAAGAAAATTTTTAAACCTGTAATTAGAACTGAAGGAGATTTAGTTTTAATTTCTAAAATTGCTTTTAACAAACAACCTATAAAAGTAGTTCTATATCATGATAACAATCTTATTCACTCTGAAAAAATTGAAGGTAAAGAAATTTTAAACAGAGTTTATAATATATCTAAAACTGAAAAAGGGTCGTATAAAATTGTTGTTTATGCTGACAATAGAATGTATGTAAAAGATCTTACAATATAAAAATTTAGTTAATTGTTTCGTCAAATTACTGCTATAATTTGATGGTAAAAGCGAGTCCAAAAGGACTCGCTTTTTATTTGTAAAATACCTTTACACAATATTCTCTGTACTTCAAAATTATTTATAATTACCCAGAATGTATCCTATATTAACTTAATAATTAATTAACATATATTAATTCTGATAATTTAGAACACATATTTACCAATTCTGTTGTTTTTAAAACTTAACTACCACCATACCTTTGTGGTGTTATTAATTCTAAAATGAAAAGAAATGAGAACAACAATGAAAACAATTTTAGTAGTAGCATTAATGTTCGGAACATTAATTGGATACGCAAATGAGAACACGAAATCTACTAATGTAGTAGCTGTAAAAAGAGTTAAAGTTGAATACAAGTCTGTAAAAAAAGGACACGCTTTAACTATTAAAAATGAAAACGGAATTACAATATATAAACAAGTCATTCAAAGTTCTGGAACTTTTTCTAAAACATTTGATTTAACCAATTTAGAAGACGGTGTTTACACTACCGAATTAGATAAAGACTTTGAAATTATTGTAAAAAAATTGGAAGTTAAAGATGGCTTTGTTACCTTCTTAAAAGAAGAAAACAAGAAAATTTTTAAACCTGTAATTAGAACTGAAGGAGAACTAGTCTTAATTTCTAAACTTGCTTTTAACAAAGAACCTATAAAAGTTGTTTTATATTATGATAACCAAGTTATTCTTTCTGAAAAAATTGAAGGTGAAGAAATTTTAAACAGAGTTTACAAATTATCTAAAACCGAAAAAGGAGCATATAAAGTTCTTGTATATACAGACAACAGGATGTATGTGAAAAATTTCAATATCTAATCTAACAATCTATTCCAATAGACAAAAGAAAGCGAGTCCAATAAGGCTCGCTTTTTATGTATACACTTTCTAAAAATTAGGTTTTCGCTTCCCTAAAAAAGCGGCAGTACCTTCATTAAAATCTTCTGTACCAAAACATTCTCCAAACTCCTCAACTTCTACATCAAAACCATTAACACCTTCTTCAAAACCAGCATTAATTGCTCTAATTGCTGCAGAAATTGCATCCGAAGAATTCCTTGTAATCTTACCTGCTATTTTTTCTACTAAAGGTAATAATTCCTCTTGTGTAGTAACATGATTTACCAAACCAGATTCTTTTGCTTCTTCTGCAGAAATCATACCAGCAGTCATAATCATTTCCATGGCTTTTCCTTTACCTACTAATTGCGGCAAACGTTGTGTACCTCCATAACCAGGAATCACCCCTAAAGAAACTTCTGGCAATCCCATTTTAGCATTATCTGACGCCACTCTAAAATGACAAGCCATTGCTAACTCTAAACCACCTCCTAATGCAAAACCATTAATTGCCGCAATTACAGGAATCGATAGGTTTGCTACATAATCGAATAAAATTTCATGTCCAAGTCTAGATAAATTAGCACCTTCTTCTACTGAAAAATCAGCAAATTCAGAAATATCCGCTCCTGCAACAAAAGCCTTATCACCGCTACCCGTTAAAATAATTGCCCTGGTAGTTTCATCATCTTCCAATGCTGCAAAAGCAATATTTAACTCCTTGATAGTCGCCTTATTTAAAGCATTTAATTTTTTAGGCCTGTTGATAGTAATCTGTGCTAAACTATCTTTTTTTTCAACTAAAATATTCTCGAATTTCATCATTTATTTATTTAGTTGCCTATACCAAAAATCATAGGCGATAATTATATTATTTCTTAGGTAAAATCACTGTAAAAACGGTTCCTATCCCTACTTTAGAAGTAAAAGAAATAGAGCCATCATAAGCTTCTATAATATTTCTAATCATAGCCAAACCTAATCCCATGCCACTAGTTTTAGTTGTAAATTTAGGTTCAAAAATAAGTTCTTTTACGTCATCTGCAATTCCTTTTCCATTATCAGAAACTGTAATTTTTAAATTACTTTCTTCCGATAAAACTTTTACTTCAATTAAAGGATTTTCTTCTTTATCTACTGCCTGAATAGCATTTTTAACCAAATTAGTAATTACCCTAATTAATTGTGTTTTATCTAAATTGGCATACAGTTCTTCTTCTTCAGGGAAATATTTTATATATTTTTCTGTAAAAATATCTAAAGCAAATTTTACAACACTAATAATTTCTATTTGCTCTTTTTTTTGCGTTGGCATTTTGGCAAAATCAGAAAAAGCAGAAGCTATTGAGCTCATTACATCTATTTGCTGAATTAAAGTTTGACTAAATTCTCTTAATTTTTCTTTTGCATTTTCATCTAACGGATTAAATCTTCGCTCAAAACTCTGAACCGTTAATCGCATAGGCGTAAGCGGATTCTTAATTTCGTGAGCAACTTGTTTTGCCATTTCTCTCCAAGCCTGTTCGCGCTCACTTCTAGCTAATTTAGCTGCACTTTCTCCTAATTCATCAATCATGTGATTGTAGGCTTCTACTAAAATTTCTATCTCTGAACTTGCCTTGTTTAATATAATTTTTTCGTTTCTTTTATTTAAACGTGTTTGCTGCATTTTATCAGAAATCGTTTTTATTGATCTCGTTATATAGCTCGATAAAAAATACGCAGTTGCAATGGCAATTAAAAACATCAAAATATAAACCAAGCTTAATCTTAATATAAACTCTCTTAACTCCTGTTCTATCTCAGAGTTATCTTGCGTAAATTGCAACTCTAAAATACCTATTCTTTTAAACTTTGGATCATGAATAAATGAAAATGAAGATTGATAACCAATCCCTTTATCTACACTTGTTTTTAATATTTTATGATTAGAGTTATTTGCCAATTCTTTTAATAAGTTTTGTGGAATTGGTTTAGAGTCTACTTTTTCAAAGGCACTTGCTGTAGATGATTTTAGTAAATTACCTTGTAAATCATAAAAAGAGATATTTAATTTGTTAATAGAGGATATTTCATAAATACGTTCTTGAAATATTTTAGCTAAATTACCTGTATTTACAGGGTATGTAGTCTTATTTTTTAATTCTAATTCAATTGTTTCTTTTGTGGTTGCTTCTTTTCGTTCAAAACGCTGAATGTTATAATCTTTTGTCTGTTCATCATACTGATAAATAGTAACTACCAAAATTAATACGGATGCCAATAACACCAATAAAATCATGGACAGAAAAATACGTATTCGTAAAGAGATCTTTTTAATATTTGTCAATTTTTGTTTGTTTTTATTCTTTTAGTTTTCATCATCAATAGGTCATCAAAATCACCATCTTCATCCCAATCATACTTACTTTTACCAATAAAACCTTCATCGGTTTTTGTAATATCATAACTCACCTTCATATCTCTGCCTCCATAATTAAAAGCTACTAATAATGAATCATTTTTAACAGACCAACTACCAGAAGCTTTAGATATCTGTTCTCCTTTTTTATTTATAAACCAAGCAGAAAAAGTACCATCTTTATTATATTTAGATTGCGCAACTAACTCTGAATCTTCTTCAAATTTATCTTCATAAATCTGTAAAGAATCTGTTTTATTAACAGTATACATTTCTATTTTTAAATAGGTAGTTTGCCAACTACCCACCATAAACTCTTTGGTAGTAAGTACTGGCTCACAACCAACAAAAAGTATTCCAAAAAGTAGAATAAAAAATAATGATTTCGTTTTCATATAAAAAGTTTTATTCACAGGTTTAAAATTCTAATTTACCTCTTTTTTAGCAGCTCTAAACTCTTCTGGTGTATTTATATTTCTGATAAAATCATCAGCAACCTCAACAATTTCTACATCAGAATTAATTAACATTTTACGCGGACAAGAATATCCTTGCGCCAAATACTGTAATAAAATGGCATATGCTTTTGGTTCATAAATAGTTATTAAAGGCTCTGGAAAATCTTTGTTCTTGCCTTTAATTGCCGTAGCCGACTTAGTCGGATTTCTATGTTTAAGCACCAATTGAATTATATGCTCAGTAACAAAAGGAACATCGGTTGCCAATACAAACCAAGCTGCATTTGGGTCTTTCTGAAACGCAGAACAAATACCGCCAAACGGACCTAAATTTAAAAACTTATCAGAAATTTCATCTTCTTTTGGTGATGAATTCTGAACTGAATAAAACGTTTCTAAATTATTATTTTCTAACAATTCTTTTGCAACTTCTTTTTGAGGTTTTCCAAAATAATCTAATTCAGATTTATCTTGCCCCATTCTAGTACTTTTTCCTCCCACTAACACCAAACCTTTTACAGGTGCAATTTTTTCTTGAATCAGATTATGAATGTGGTTTGCAATTTTATCAACCTCGTCAATTGTATAACACGTGATGTTTTTTATCTGCGGATATTTTTCTTCCAAAAACGAAAAATATTCCGTGTCAGATTTCAACTTTACAACAAACTGAATACAATCTAACTGTTCTAATCTTTTTAAAACCGAAGCTTCTTTTGCTTCATCTAAAATTAAGATTTGTTTTGCTCCTTGATAATGATTTCCGTTGATAAAAACATAATCGTACTGTGCAAATTGCAAGCGTTGCTCAAATTTATTTACGTTTCCAGAAGTGGTGATCTGCAAATTTCCTTGATGATGAAAAGTATATTCTGATAACGAATTTTCTGCAACATCTTTTGCATGAGAAGCATCAAAATACGCCAACTTATAGTTGGATAATTTATTAGAAAGACAATGAACTAAGTCAGAAATAACACCACAATTTGTACCTAAAATTGCAATTTCATTTGGCGCAAAATTATCATTATCTCTTCTTTCTAAATTTGTATGTTTTTTGTGTTTTTTCATATTATTCATTTTGTCATTGCGAACAAAGTGAAGCAATCTTTTATTAACAGATTAGTTCGTCGTTCCTCCTCGTAATGACAATTAATTATTTATATCAGATTTCCCTCCAGTTTTTTTCAACAGCCTTACTTCCTTAATCACCATTTCTTGACTGATACTTTTACACATATCATAAATGGTTAAACAGGTAATATTTGCGCCTGTTAAAGCCTCCATTTCTACTCCGGTTTTTCCTGTAATGGTAACTTCACAAAAAACTTCTATATTTTCTGTATCTATAATATTAATATCAATATCAACCCCATTAATTAATAAAGGATGGCACATTGGTATTAATTCTGATGTCTTTTTAACCCCTTGTATTCCCGCAATAATTGCCGTCTGAAAAACAGGTCCTTTTTTAGTGACTAACTCCTCATTTGTAAAATGAGCAATTACTTCTTTTCCTAAAAACATGGTTGCCTTTGCAATGGCTGTTCTTTTGGTAATTTTCTTATCAGAAACATTTACCATTTTAGGATTTCCTTTTTTGTTTAAATGTGTAAAATTGCTCACAATTTTTAGTTTTAAATGTTGAGTGATTAGTTTTTAGTTAGATTCTGTTGAGATGTTTTAACAATAGATGTTAATATTCTTATCAATTCATCAACATCTAAAATTAATGAATCAACATCTATATTCGTTATTTCACTTTCTTTTAATAATCGCAACCAATATTTAGTTTCTCTTGCTTCTTTTGATGAAATAGACATTTTTGCAGTAAAATCTCTCTTACTTTGCCCCGCTAAAGCTTCTTCTATATTTGCACCAATTGATGTTCCACTTCTCAAAATTTGATTTGAAATGACAAATTCTCTTTCTTGTTGTAATTTTTTATATAAAGAAATTATTTTTAATGAAAATTCAAAGCTTTTTTTTTGAACGATACTTTCTTTCATAGCCATATTTTAAACTTAACATTCAAAACTAAACATTTAAAATTATAATTAGCGATAGCGAATTACTTTATAAACTTCTCCTTTTTTAAATTCAACTTTATCATTAGGTAACTGAATAAAAGCATCTGTTTTTACCAAACTTGCTAAATCTCCAGAACCATTTCCTGTAATAGGCGTTGCTATTAAATCTCCCAAAACTGAATTTAATTTTACTTGTAAAAAGTATGTTAAATTAGGTTTAAAAATAACATCGTCGGATAAAATTGCCATTTCTTGTTCAACTTCTAAACCTATAGATTTGTAATACCAAGGATAAAAATATGCCAAACAATTTACAAAAGTAGAAATCGGGTTTCCAGGAAAACCGAAGGCATTACATTCATCTGTTTTACCATAAAAGAAAGGTTTTCCTGGTCGTTGTGTAATTTTATGAAACAGTTTCTCTACTCCTAATTCATCAAAAACCTCTGGTAAAAAATCATACTTTCCTTTACTTACCGCTCCGCTAAAAAGCAATACATCGTATTCTTGTAAATAGTTTTCTATTTTCGATTTTAAAACAGGTTTATCATCTGTAATATGCGCTGTTTCAGAGGGTATATTCAGTCTTTCTAACAAAGACACTAAAGTAAACACGTTACTTCTTCTAATCTGATGTGCTAACGGAATTTCATCTACACCAACCAATTCATCACCCGTAGAAACAATCATCACTTTTGGTTGTTTTGCTACTTTTACAAACGATTTACCTACTGTTGCTAGCACGCCTATTTCTGCTGCCGATATTTTGGTATTTTGTTCGATTAATAAATCGCCAATTTTGCCATCTTTTCCTTTTGCATGCACATTCTGAGCATCATTTATTGCATCAACAGTAATTGTTGCAACTCCATTTGTTATGGTAACATCTTCATATCTAATAACAGTGTTGGCGTTGTTTGGTAAAACTGTCCCTGTCATTACTTCTATACAATTTTCTGAATTATTTAACGAAATTTGCTCACTTCCTGCAGCTTGAATTCCTTCTATTTTAAAAGCTCTTTGTCCGTTTTTAAATGAAGTATAATCAATAGCAATTCCATCCATAGAAACCCTATTAAATGGTGGAAAATCTCTATCGGCAAGTATATCTTCTTTTAAAATTCTGCCTACAGATTTTATAAACGGAACTTCTTCAAGCCCAAAATATCGATTTGAATTTAAAACAGTTTCTAAAGCTTTTTCTACTGAAATCATTTGTATAAAATGTATAATTGTTTATTTGTGTAATCGTGTAATTGTTCAAGTGTTCAAGCGTTTTACACATTTAAACAATTACACGATTACACTTTTATTATCCTCCAATTGTACTCATACTCTCAGAAGCGCCACCATCTTTTCTATTGGCTTCTGCAATAAAACCATTTTCTGGTTTCTGTTTTACCAAACCTAAAAAAAGTTCTTTTAAATCGTCATTAGAAGCGCCTTTTCTTATAAAATCGCGAAGATTAAAAACACCATCATCAAACAAACAATTTTTAAAAGTTCCGGTAGAGGTTATTCTAATTCTATTACAATCGTTGCAAATAGTTCTGGTAAAAGCAGGTATAATTCCAAAAGTACCTGCATGATTATCTATTTGGTAATTTCTAGAAGTTGATGATTTTTCAGACTGAATTTCCTTTACATCAAACGCCGTTTTTACTTCATTTAAAATATTATTAAA
This sequence comes from Polaribacter staleyi, assembly GCF_038024045.1. Classification (NCBI taxonomy): domain Bacteria; kingdom Pseudomonadati; phylum Bacteroidota; class Flavobacteriia; order Flavobacteriales; family Flavobacteriaceae; genus Polaribacter; species Polaribacter staleyi. Next base: position 2,135,361 of record NZ_CP150665.1, read on the forward strand.
AGTCCAGTTTTCTTTCATTTCTCGTTCCCCTTTTCCATTAAAAGGCATTTCTTCAATAAAACGAACCGCAACATTTTTATCTTTTGTCAATCGTACAAAATCAACTATTTCATCTGTATTAAAACCAGATTGCACTACTACATTCAATTTTAAATTTAAGCTACTTTTTTCTAAGAGCTCAAAGGTTTTATAAACCTCCGGAAAAACATCCCTTCGTGTAATTTTTGCAAACTTTTCTCGATCTAAACTATCAATACTTAAATTAATGTTTTTTACCTTTTCTAATGCTTCAATTTTAGAAATATGCTTAGAAATCATTGCGCCATTGGTGGTAATATTAATTGCTTCTAACAAATCGTTATAAGACAACATTTCTAAAAACCCCACAAAATCTTTACGCACAAAAGGTTCTCCACCTGTTAAACGAACTTTATTAACGCCCAATTCTGTTAACACTCTAATTAAGCGATACATTTCTTTAAAGGTTAATAACTCTTGTCTAGGTACAATTTCTATTCCGTGAGCAGGCATACAATATTGGCAACGCAAGTTACAACGGTCGGTAACTGCCAATCGTACATATTCCATTTGACGACCGAAATTGTCTATTAATTTGCTCATTTAGTTAGGTAGTTTTTTACTTAAAATTCCATAAATAAACGCACCTAAAAGCGCACCAAATAATAAAATTAAAGCAGGTATTAATTTAAAGCCTAGAATTACAAAAATAGGTGCAGCACAGGCTCCAGATATTCCCCAACCTAAGCCAAAAAATGTTCCTCCTAAAATAGTTCTTATAAAACCTTTTTCTTTGGGTTGTGGTATAATTTTATTTCCTTTTATATCTTTTATAATGCCTTTTTTAAACAACTGCATAAAAAACATCGAAATTACAACGGCTCCTCCAATAATCCCAAACATATGAAAAGATTGAAACTTAAACATTTCGTAAAATCGATACCAAGAAATGGCTTCACTTTTACTTAATACGATGGCAAAAAAGATTCCTAATAGTAAGAATTTGATGTTTTTCATTTTGAATATTTTTTATCCTGAAAGATCTTTTTTTTGACCTTGTAGGTATATTTTATTTGTACTTAGTTACACCTACAAGGTTTTTAAAACCTTGTAGGAAAAATGGTTTTTATTAGAATAACATTGGAATAATAAACCAAGTCGCAATCATTCCACCAATAAAAAACCCAATTACAGCTAATAACGATGGTAATTCTAAATTACTTAAACCAGTAATGGCATGACCAGAAGTACAACCGCCTGCATAACGCGTTCCGAAACCAACAAAAACCCCTGATACCAAAAGAATTAAAAACCCTTTGATTGATAAAAATGATTCAACCCCAAAAATTTCATCAGGAAAATACTGACTACCCACGTTTGAAAACCCTAGTTCTGTAAGTTCTTGAACCGTTTTAGGATTTAAATCTATTGTTTGATTCGGAATTAAATATTTTGCAGAAATAACACCACCAATAATTAACCCAACCACAAACATCAATGCAAAGTCTCGATCTTTCCAATCTTTCTTAAAATAATCAGATACTTTTCCTGCACCGGCCATGGTACAAAGTGTATCGAAGTTTGTAGAGGCCCCAAAATTTCTACCAAAATAAAAATATAATAAGAGCGAAATTGCAATTAGCGGACCACCAACATACCAAGCCCAAGGTTGTAATATAAAATCCATAATTTCTTTCATTTATTCTCGATACGATTCTGATAAAAATCAATCGAACTGATATTCATTTAAAGTGTATCCTCTAAATAATTCATAATTAATTTTGTTGCTTTAAGGTTATCGGCAATATATCTTTTATTGATAACTCCCGTTAACTTTCTAAAGCTCTCATCTTCTTTTAGGTTGATAAAATTTGCTGTAAATTCTTCTTGATTTTTAATAGAAATACAACCTCCTATTTTAACCAAATCTACAGCTTCTTTAAATTTGTCGTATTTATTTCCAATCACTACAGGAATTCCAAAAGTTGCAGGTTCTAAAATATTATGTAAACCTGTTTTTAAACCTCCACCAACATACGCAAGATCTGCTGCTGCGTATATTTTGGTTAAAATGCCTATAGTATCTATAATAAAAACTGTGTATTCCGATAAATTTTCATCAGCTTTCGCTGAAAACAAAATAGTTTTTTTATTGATGGATTTCTGTAATTCTAAAATTGCTTCTGGTTTAATATTATGAGGCGCAATAATAAACTTCTCATCTTCGGATGCTTTATTATTGATATAATTTACCAACAACGCTTCATCTTCTTGCCAAGTACTTCCTGCAACAACAGTGTATTTACCGTCTTTAAATTGATTGATAAAATCGAGCGAATTATTTTGTTCTAAAATTTTAGAAACTCTATCAAAACGGGTATCTCCTGCAACAGTTACATTCTTAAAACTAATGGAGCTTAGTAACTTTTTAGAATTTTCATCTTGCACAAAAAAGTGATGAAAGGCTTGTAATGAATCTCTCATAAAACCTCCATAACTTTTAAAGAAGAGCTGTTTTTTTCTTAAAATACCTGAAACTAAAATGGTAGGGATTTCTTTTTGTTTTAATTCATTTAAAAGATTTGGCCAAAATTCATACTTTATAAAAATAGCCAATTTAGGATTTACTATTTTAATAAACTTTTTAGCATTAGATTCTGAATCTAAAGGCAAATAACAAACAACATCTGCTAACTCGTAATCCTTTCTAATTTCGTAACCAGAAGGCGAAAAAAAAGTAACTAAAATTTTATAAGCAGGATACTTACTCTTTATTTCTTCTATAATTGGTCTTGCCTGTTCAAATTCTCCCAAAGAAGCCGCATGAAACCAAATAGTTTCAGAATTCTTTAATGCTATAATTTTAGAAAAGGTTTCTTTTCTACCCGCTACAAAAAGTTTTATTTTTTCACTGAACACGCCTATTATTGGCAGCATCAGAGAGGTAATAAAAACCACAGAATTATATAAAAATTTCATAGCTGCAAAAATACAAAATAGTAACAACTAAGCTTCAACTTAATTCAATAGATAAAAAAAAGCTACCCGTATAGAGTAGCTTATTAACGTGTTTAGATTTTATAAAAACATCATTATTCCCCAGAAAAAAAATGTTAATAACAATCTAAATATACAATCAAATATACTTTAACTAATCTATTAAATTATCAATAATGTTCTATACAGGTCTTATAATGTTCTAAATATTAAATAAAATTGATTCTTTTTACAAGGTTTTCTTTATATTTTTTACCAATAGGAATTTCCTCTTTTAAAATATTTACCGATGTATAGTTTATTTGAGATAAGTATTTTGTATTGATAATAAACCCTCTATGAATTCTAACAAAATTAATATCTAACTTTTCTAGAATATCATTTAAGCTTGTTCTAACTACTATTTTTTGATGTGTTTTTAAAATAATCTCTATGTAAACATGCGCACTTTTTAAATACAAAATATCTTCAAAATTAATTTTTTTATAAAGACCTTTTTCTTTTACAAAAAGAGAGTCTTTAATAATAGGCTTGTAAAGATCTTTTTCATCAACCTTTTTAGAAAAATTACGTAAAGTATCTTCTACACATCTATATAATTTATTTTTAGAAAAAGGTTTTACCAAACAAGTAAGAGGCATAACTTCTCTAGCTTGGTTTAACGTAAATTTATCTGAATTTGAAGTTAAAAAAATATATGGAAAATTATAAGATTCTATTATTTTCTTTGCAATATCTATTCCTGTCTTTTTTCCAGACAACCTAAAATCTAAAATAGCAATATCTGGCGGTTGTTCTTTTATTCTATTAATTGCCTCTGTATAGCTGTTCGCAGACTCTAAAGTCTCATAACCTAATTTTTGTAACGTATCGCAAATATTGTCTGCAATAATGGCTTCATCTTCTACGACTAAAATTTTTACTTTGCTCATGGGGGAAGGAGGGTTTCAATTTTACACTAAAATAGGAATTCTAAGAGGAAATGATATTAAACTAGCACTAAATGTTCTGAAAAAACTACAAACAGTTCTAAAAAAAATCTTTACAACTAGCCTGTATGTACCTTTATTTTTGTGTTTTTAGAGTTTTACACCCTTTTTAATCATTCCTCCCCAACTATCCATCAACCTAAAAGACGATACTTTAACTTAAAAAGTTATTGAAAAAGATTGATTTAATTTAACAAACATTACTCTTTGATCTTTTATTTTTTAAAATATTTAGAATCCTATAAATATGTAATAATTTTAAGATACTCTAGAAAACAGAAACGCTCAAACATTTACATGTTTGAGCGTTTCTAATAATTTAAAAGCTTAATTTCTTAAACTTCAAATGGAGTAATAGATACATAAGATCTGTTATCCTTTTTCTTACGGAATTCTACAACACCGTCAACCTTTGCATGTAAAGTATGATCTTTACCCATGTAAACGTTTTCTCCTGGATTGTGAGTTGTTCCTCTTTGACGAACAATAATGTTCCCTGCAATTGCAGCTTGTCCTCCAAATATTTTTACACCTAGACGTTTCGATTCTGATTCTCTACCATTCTTCGAACTACCTACACCTTTTTTATGTGCCATGTTATTGAGTTTTTATAGGTTAAAGTTAAATTATTAGGAATTATTTTTCAATACCTCCGTCTAATCTATCTTGTAATTCTTTTAATTCATCCCACTTACCTTCTGCAGCTAAACCAGCTTGCTTTGGCCAAGTAGTTGTTACTAAATGAGATAATCTAGAACTTGCTTCAGTTAAGATTTCACTCAATTTTGCTGGATCTGCTTTTGCTACTTTTGCAAAAGTATCTAAACCTGCATTTACTAAAGCTTCTGCAGCTTTAGGTCCTGCACCTTCAATTTTCTTTAAGTCGTCTGCTTTAGCAGATTTCTTTGGAGCAGCTTTAGTTGCCTTTGGAGCAGCTTTTTTACTACCTGAAGCAGCAATAGATTCAATAAGAATCTCGCTTAAAAATTGTCTGTGTCCGTTTTTCTTAATGTAACCTTTTCTTCTTTTCTTCTTGAAAACGATTACTTTATCACCTTTTAAGTGACTTAAAATTTGAGCTGTTACTGAAGCTCCTTCTATAGCTGGGGCGCCAATTGTTACATTCCCTTTTTCATCAAGTAAAAGAACATTATCAAAAGTAACTTTTGATCCTACTTCTCCTTGTAAACGGTGAACGTATACTTTTTGGTCTTTTGCAACTTTAAACTGCTGCCCTGCCATCTCTACGATTGCGTACATACTATTTGTTTTGCGTTTATTACTAATTAGTTTGCATAATCCTAATGAAAATGCGGGTGCAAATATACATCTTTTTTAATACTTAGCAATATAGTTTTTATAAATAATTCTATCAAAATCAATAGAATACCCTTTATTTATAAAAAACTATTTCTTTTTATTTACAAAGTAAACGCCCAAAAGAATAATAAGTCCTCCTAAAACCTGAATTAAACTTAACTTCTCGCCATCTAACACTCCCCAAAAAATAGCTACAATAGGAATTAAATACGTTACAGAAGATGAAAAAACAGGACCTGAAATATGTACTAATTTATTGTAAAAAGTTTTTGCGACACCTGTTCCTACTACAGATAATATAGCCAAATATCCCAAAGAATGCATTAACACTTCATTCTTAACATCAAAGGTAACAAAGAAATCTGTAAAACTTAAAACGATGATTGCAGGGACAATCAATAATAAAAAATTACCAGTTGTTATTGCCAAAGCATCCAAATCATGTAAATACTTTTTTACAATATTTGCATTAAAAGCATACCCTACAGAGGCAATTATAATTAATAAAGCAAACCAATAATTTTGATGTGGATTTACATCTGCTCCTTCTAATATTAAAATTAAAGTTCCTACCAAACCTATTAAAATACCATATAATTGCGATTTCTTAAATGTAAAACCAAAAACTAGGGTTCCAAAAATTAAGGTATTAAAAGGTGTAAGAGAATTTAAAATAGATACCACTGCACTATCGATACTTGTAATAGCAAAAGCAAATAGAAAACCTGGTATAAATGTACCTACAAGTGCCGTATAAACAATATACTGCCAATGTTTCTTTTTAATTTTTTTAATAGAAGGAAAAGCTACCGAAAGTAAAAAAAGTGCCGTAAAAATCATCCTTAAAGCGCCTAATTGAATAGGACTTACACCTAAAAGTGCTTTTTTCATTAATATAAAAGAACTACCCCAAACGATAGAAAGTACAGTTAGATAAAACCACTTTTGTTGTTGTTTACTCATTTATAATAAAAATATTAAGCAAAAATCCGATAAAAGTTTAGAAGACAACCCTTTTATTAATAAATTTGTAAAATTATTTTATCTATTTTCTAAACAGACTTCCTTGAAGTTTTTAGAAGATTCAATTTTAAATGTAAAAATTAACACTGTAAACTTACTTTATGAAAACTAAAAAAATATTATTCTCTTTTGCTATTGCTTGTTTTGTTTTAATTGGCTGTATAAGTGAAGCAAAAAAAGAGGTACTACCCGTTAACAAACAAAACGTTTCTTTAGCTATTTCTGGAATGACTTGCGAAATTGGTTGTGCAAAAACAATTCAATCTAAATTATCTAAAAAAGAAGGTGTTTTAAATGCTAAAGTTATTTTTAAAGATAGTGTTGCTAACATAGAATTTGATGCCAACACAACTTCTCAAAAAGATTTAATTGCTTTTGTAGACGGAATTGCTGGTGGAGAATTATATAAAGCCTCTCTTTCTTCAACCAAAGGAAAACATACATGTTCTGATACTTGTAAAGAAAAATGTGAAAACAAAACAACTTCAGGAAAAGAATGCAAACAAAAATGTGATTCAAAAGACAGTACAAAAGCATGTTGTACAACTAATAAAGATAAAAAAATGACTTGCAAAGAAAATTGTAAGAAAGCATGTTGCGCTGATAAAAAAGCAGCATAACACAACCATTTTAAATAAAAAAGCAGCATCTAGAAAATTTAGATGCTGCTTTTTTTTATACTTAAAAATTAATTATATTTTCTGTAACCAAGTTTTTACGTCTACCTCTGCTTTTATAATTGCTTTTAAATCTGCAATAGCAACTCTTTTCTGTTCCATTGTATCTCTATGTCTAATAGTAACACATTTATCGTTTAAAGTATCGTGATCTACCGTAATACAAAATGGTGTTCCTGCTGCATCCTGACGTCTGTAACGCTTACCAACGGCATCTTTTTCATCGTAAAACACGTTGAAATCCCATTTTAAATCATCCATAATTTCACGAGCAACTTCTGGCAAACCATCCTTTTTAACTAAAGGAAAAATAGCTGCTTTAAAAGGTGCTAAAACTGCTGGTAATTTTAAAACCGTTCTTGTTGTTCCATTTTCTAACGCTTCTTCTTGTAAAGAATGAGAAAAAACAGCTAAAAACATTCTATCTAAACCAATAGAAGTTTCTACAACATAAGGTGTGTAACTTTTGTTTTCTTCATGATCGAAATACTGTAATTTCTTTCCAGAAAATTTTTCATGCGCTTTTAAATCAAAATCTGTACGAGAATGAATTCCTTCTAATTCTTTAAATCCGAATGGAAAGTTAAACTCAATATCTGCAGCTGCATCAGCATAATGCGCTAATTTATCGTGGTCATGAAAACGGTAATTATCTGCACCCATCCCTAAAGATAAATGCCATTTTAAACGCATTTCTTTCCAAGCATCATACCATTCTTTTTGAGTTCCTGGTTTTACAAAAAATTGCATTTCCATTTGTTCAAACTCACGCATTCTAAAAATAAATTGTCTTGCAACAATCTCGTTTCTAAACGCTTTACCAGTTTGTGCAATTCCGAAAGGAATTTTCATTCTTCCGGTTTTTTGCACGTTTAAGAAATTTACAAAAATTCCTTGCGCTGTTTCTGGTCTTAAATATAAATCCATTGCAGTTTCTGCAGAAGCACCTAATTTGGTACCAAACATTAAATTAAACTGTTTTACATCCGTCCAATTTCTAGAACCTGTTAAAGGATCTGCAATTTCTAATTCTTCAATTAATAACTTTACATCGGCTAAATCTTCTTTTTCTAAAGAAGCACCCATTCTTGCTAAAATTGTATTTATTTTTTCTTGATAACCAACAACACGTCCGTTTGTTGCTAAAAATTCTTCTTTATTAAAGGCATCCCCAAAACGTTTTTCTGCTTTGGCAACTTCTTTATTAATTTTTCCTTCTATTTTAGCACAATACTCTTCAATTAAAACATCTGCTCTGTAACGTTTTTTAGAATCTTTATTATCAATTAAAGGATCGTTAAAAGCATCAACATGCCCAGAAGCTTTCCAAGTTGTTGGATGCATTAAAATAGAAGCATCTATACCCACAATGTTTTCGTGCATTTGCACCATTGCTTTCCACCAATAATCTCTAATATTTTTCTTTAGCTCAACTCCGTTTTGAGCATAATCGTAAACCGCACTTAATCCGTCATATATTTCAGAAGACTGAAAAACATAACCATATTCTTTAGCGTGCGATAATACTTTCTTAAATTGATCTTCTTGTTTTGCCATAATGCGACAAATATACATCAATCTAAAAATTTATCAATAAAAATTTAATCTACTTTTTTACAATGATAAACAAAGGCTGGAGGGAAGTTTAAAGGCTCAAAACCTAAAGAGATTGATTGATTAAACACCGTTTTAAGTTTTTTAAAATAGGTTAAACTATATTGAAACTGAATAAAGGTTCCTTTATCTTCTAGTGCAAGAAATGATTTCTTTAAAATTTCGTTGGTAATTTCCTCTGGAATTATAGTTAACGGCAAGCTAGAAATAATGTGATTGGTTTTATTAAAATTGAATTTCTTTAATTCTTCTTCTATCTTTTCTGCGGATGACTTAATCACAATCAGCTGTTTGTTTTTGATTTGTGATAATTGATTGTAAAAGTTCTCATTAATTTCAAAACAAATTAAAGTAGCGTTTTTTGGCAACTTTTCTAGAATAAGCTTGGTTATTGCTCCATTTCCTGGACCAAATTCTACCAAAACCTCTACTTTAGAAAAATCGATTCCTTTTAACATTCTTGCTGCCAAAAAACGAGAACTGGGAGTAACAGTACCTAATGTTTTTAAGTTTTTAAAAGACTCTTTTAAAAAATTTATTCTGTTATTCAAATCCTGTTCTTAAATTATATGATTATCTTTCTAAAAAAAAGGCTTTGTAAAAATGCGAATTTTAAAAGACTTATTCAATCTTTTTTACCCAAAACTGTGTGCTAATTGTGAGCATCAATTAACACAGAATGAAAATGTACTCTGTACATTTTGCCGTCACGATCTACCTTTAACCAATTTTACAGACTCTCTAGAGAACAAAATTGCAAAAACTTTTTACGGTAGAGTTGCTATAGAAAAAGCTAATTCGCTTTTATTTTTTAGAAAAACAGGAATTACTAAAAAGTTAATTCACGAATTAAAGTACAAAGGAAATGAAGAAATAGGCCATTTTTTTGGCAATTGGTTAGGCGAAATTTTAAAAGAAAACAAAGATTTTTTAGACATCGATGTTATTATTCCTGTTCCCTTACACCCTAAAAAACGCAGACAAAGAGGATATAATCAAGTTACAAAATTCGGAAAAAGCTTAAGCAAACACTTAGAAAAACCGTTAATAGAAAACATTTTAATAAGAACGTCTACTTCTAAAACTCAAACTTTTAAGGCTCGTTTTGAACGCTTTAATAATATTGACACCAAGTTTCAACTGTCTGACTTTACAATATTAAAAAATAAACACGTTTTATTAATTGACGATGTAATTACTACAGGTGCAACTTTAGAAGCCTGTGCAAAAGAATTGCAAAAAACCGCTGGTGTAAAAATCAGTATTTTAACAATGGCTTACACAGAGTAAAATTTATGCTTTTTAAGTCAAAAATATATTGTTAATTTGTATAAAATTTACCTTTGTGAAACCAATTTTTAGATTTCTTTTTTTTAGCCTTTCTTTCCTTATTTTAACAAACTGTGCAAGAACAGGAAGACCAGAAGGTGGCCCAAAAGATGAAGATGCACCTTTGTTTGTTACTGCAAACCCTCCTTACGAAACTATCAATTTTGATAAAAAAGAAATTAAATTAAACTTTAACGAGTTTATAAAATTGAAAGATTTAAACAAACAATTAATTGTTTCTCCTCCACTAAAAAGTCCTTTATTAGTATCACCTCAAGGAACAGCAAGTAAGTTTTTAACTTTAAAAATTCTTGATACCTTAATTAAAAACACCACTTATATTATCAACTTTGGTAATGCTGTAGAAGACAATAATGAGGGTAATAAATTAGAAAATTTTAAATATGTTTTTGCTACCGGAAATTATATAGATTCTCTAACAACTTCCGGAGAAATAGTAGATGCTTATTTAGATGATAGGCAAAAAAATATAAATGTGTTACTGTATAAAATAGACAGTGCTTTTACAGATTCTATTGTTTTTAAAACCAAACCTAACTACGTGGCAAATACCTTAGATTCTTCTGCTTTTAATTTCACAAACTTAAAAGAAGGTAAGTATCTTATGATTGCTCTAAAAGAAACGTCTAACGATTATCTTTTTAATCCTAGAGAAGACAAAATAGGTTTTTTTACAGACACTATAACATTGCCTAAAGACAGTATTATTAAAAAACCAATTAAATTATTTAAAGAAACTTTACCGTATCAATTTAAACGTGGTAAAGAAATTTCTAAAGGAAAAATTGCATTTGGTTACGAGGGTGAAATAAAAGATTTAAAAGTTAAAATTATATCTGAAACACCTAAGGATTTTAAAAGTATTTCGAGATTTGAAACAGGTAAAGACACGCTAAACTATTGGTTTAAACCTTTTGAAGCGGATTCTTTAAACTTTATAGTTACCAACGATAATTTTATTGATACGCTTACCGTAAAGCTACGTAAGAAAAAAATAGGCACCTTAACATTAACTAGTTCTGCATCTGGTACGTTACATTTTAGAGATACTTTGTTTATTAAAGGGAACAACCCACTTGTTAAGATTGATACCACTAAAATTACCTTTACAGATAAGGACACGCTAGCAGTCTCGTACACTAGTTTTATTTCTAAAAAAGAGAATAAAATTGCCTTACTTTTTGATAAAAAACCAGAACAAAACTATACCTTAAAAATATTACCTGATGCTATTTTTGACATTTTTGAGCAAAAAAATGATACCTTATACTATAGCTTAACTACTAAAGAATTGGAAGATTACGGGAGAATAACAATGGATATACAAAACCAAACTTCCAACTCTTTAATTATTGAACTTTTAGAAGGAAAAAACAAAGAAAACCTAATAGAAAGGCAATTTATTTCAGAATCTAAACAAATACAATTTAATCTTTTAGAACCTAAAACTTATTTTGTCAGAGCCATTATTGATACCAATAAAAATAATAAATGGGATACAGGAAACTACTTACTAAAACAGCAGCCAGAAAATATTATCTATTTCTCTGAAGAACTAAAAGTAAGAGCCAATTATTACTTAGATGGCAATATTTTTACCGTTAAAAACCCAGAATAAGTTTTACTTTTATCTATAAAATACTGTACATAAAAAAAGAGCCAATTGGCTCTTTTTTTATGCGTTTAATGCGTGTTCTAAATCTGCAAGTATATCATCGATGTCTTCTACACCAACACTTAAGCGAATTAAAGAAGCTGTAATACCTATTTTTAAACGTTCTTCTTCTGGCATAGATGCATGCGACATGGTTGCCGAATGGTTTACCATACTCTCCACACCTCCTAAAGATTCTGCCAACGTAAAAAACTTAATATTTTCTAAAAAATTAAAAGTAGCCTCTTTGCTTTTATCTTTTAAACTGAAAGAAACTACGCCTCCAAAAGCTTTCATTTGTTTTTTTGCAATAGCATGGTTTGGATGATCTTCTAAACCTGGATAATAAATAGCATCTACTTTTGATTGCTGTTTTAAGAAACGAGCTACTGCCATTGCATTCTCGCAATGACGTTGCATTCTAAGATGTAATGTTTTGATGCCTCTTAATGCTAAAAAAGAATCCATAGGACCTGCAATAGCACCTGCTGCAAACTGAATAAAGTGCAACTCTTCTGCTAATTTTGCATCTTTTACAATTAAAGCTCCCATGATTATATCTGAATGTCCGCCTAAATATTTAGTAGCAGAATGCATTACAATATCGACTCCTAAATTTAAAGGTTGCTGCAAATAAGGTGTTGCAAAAGTATTATCTACCGCTATTAAAATGTTAGAATCTACATCTTTTACAGCTTTAGAAATTGCTTGGATATCTGCAATTTTCATTAACGGATTTGTTGGTGTTTCTAACCAAACTAATTTGGTTTTTTCTGTAATTGCTTTCGCTACATTTTCTACAGATTCTGTATCTACATAGGTAAATTCTAATCCGTATTTTTCGAATAAACGTGTAAACATTCTGTAGGTTCCACCATACAAATCGATTCCTGCTATAATTTTGTCTCCAGGGTTTAGAGTTCTTAACACGCAATCTATGGCTGCCAAACCAGATGAAAAGGCAAAACCATGGGTTCCGTTTTCTATAGAAGCCAAACTATTTTCTAACGCCGTTCTTGTAGGGTTTGACCCTCTAGAATAATGGTATTCTTGGTCTGACCCCAAACTAGATTGCGCATAGGTAGATGTTTGAAAAACAGGTGGCACTAATGCTCCCGTTGCTGCTTCCGGTTGTTGACCTCCGTGAATGGTTTTTGTATTAAATTTCATCTTTAAAGTTTTAATTCAGCTTTGGTATTCCTAAAAGTTAGCAAACAAGTTTAGCCTAGATTGAACCTTTCGACTTCGCTCAAGACAGGTTCTTTGTTTGAACACTTTTTTGTTTTATTCAAAAAAAGCGAGTAGTGAAAGCTGGAAACAGCTTCTAATAAACCTATAAAAATTTCTTGATAGATCTTATGATTCCGTAGTGAATCCCTTCGTGAAAATTGTTAAAAGCAATCGAACTTTCTATAGAATTTAAAACAAAACCTGTACTTGTTGGGTACTCGTTATAAGTTTCGAAAATACCTGCTTCAAAATCTTCTTCTAAAGTATCTGGCAAACCTAACAACAACTCTTTTACTTCTTCAAATTCTTCTTCTGTAAAGTTTTTTGTAGGTGTTGTTCCTTTTTTATAATCTTCGATTAATTCTTCTGGACATAAACAGTTTAAACCTGCTAACTTGTAGTTTAAAAGTTGTTGTGTAACTACTAAATGTGCCACGTTCCAAGCAATATTGTTTTTAAAACCTGCAGGAATTGTATGGATTTGCTCTAAAGTTAAACCGTCTAATTCTTTTAAAACTAATGTGCGAGATGTTCTTAAAAGATCAAATTGTATTTTCATTTTTTTGTGTAATTTTGGAGATGTAAATATAATCTATAAAAATGAAGAAAGTCTATTTTTTACAAACTTGTGATACTTGCCGTAGAATTTTAAAAGAGGTAAATACAGATGGTTTTGAGCGACAAGAAATTAAAGCAAACAATGTTACAACGACGCAATTAGAAGAAATGTACGCACTTTCTGGTAGTTATGAGGCGCTTTTTAACAAACGTGCTAAGTTGTATAAGGCTATGGATTTAAAAAACCAAGTTTTGTCTGAGGCTGATTATAGACAGTTTTTGTTAGATGAGTACACGTTTTTAAAGCGTCCGGTTTTTATTGTTGATGATGAAATTTTTATTGGAAACAGCAAAAAAGTAATTGAAGCATTAAAAGAGAAGATTGGTTAAAACCTTCTCTTTTAGTAGTTTTTAGTTTGATGAAACTTTTATATCTGAAGAAGAAATCATTGCTGCTAATTCATCATGCGTAATTTTTGTTTTTAAGCCAAACAAGACCATTTTATCTGAATCGCTATTGGCTCTAATAATTATTTCTCTGATGTAATTGCCTTTTTCGATAAAAAATAATTCGGCTTTACTTCCGTTTTCTTTTACGCGTGCCAATGTTTTTAAGTGATTTTTTCTGCTAAATTTTCTAAAATCACTAGAAACCGCATTGTCTTGATTATTAAAAATCATGAGTTTAAAATCGCTAGATTTTCTAATAATGTTCATTAAATCTCCATCTTCTTCATTATCTAAAAAAGAACCCGCTAAAGAAGCTGATAAATTGATAGAAAATGTTGATTGATCTTTATTAACTTTATAAAAATTTTGAAATGCTGCCTCTTGTGCAGAAATGGTTGTAATAAAAAATGCAAATAAAAGGGTTGCTAAATGTTTCATGTTAATAGGTTTTAAATTGAGACGACTACCAACCAACTTTGTTACAAATCTTTATTTTCTAAAACCAATTATAACCTAAAACCTAAATTTTATTTTGTAATTTTGTTCCTTAAATTATATAGTATATGTTTTCTAAAAAAGCCAACGAAATTTTTGATAATTGTATTAAAACTTATAAAAATAAACCAGAGGTTGAACAAGTTTGCACAAATCCTTTTGATAAAAAAACTGATTTAATAGATTTTTTACTTTTCGAAAAATGTTGGGTAGATGCTACACAATGGGCTTATGAAGACATTATTAGAGACCCAAATATAAATGCGGAAGATGCACTTGTATTAAAAAGAAAAATTGACGCTTCTAACCAAGTAAGAACTGATAATGTAGAGTTTATAGACAGCTACTTTTTAGATAAATATAAAGACATTACAGTTTCTAAAGACGCAAAAATAAACTCTGAAAGTCCGGCTTGGGCAATTGATCGATTATCAATTTTAGCTTTAAAGATTTACCACATGCATTTAGAAACGGTTAGAGAAGATGCTTCTGATGCACACAAAGCAAGTTGCTCTAAAAAATTAGCCGTTCTTTTAGAACAACGTACCGACTTATCTACCGCAATTGATGATTTATTAGAAGATATTGAAAATGGTAAAAAATACATGAAGGTTTACAAGCAAATGAAAATGTATAATGACGCGGAATTAAACCCTGTTTTAAGAGCTTCTAAATAATACACTTCTTGTCTAACTCTAAGCAAAATATTTTAGTAATCCGTCTTTCAGCAATGGGAGACGTTGCTATTTTAGTGCCTGTTTTAGACGCTTTATTTAGACAAAACAAAGATGTTACAGCTACAATTTTAACGCAAAAATTTTTAACACCTATATTTAAAGATTTTAAAAACGTAACTGTTTATCCTGTTGATAAAAAAGGAAAACACAAAGGTTTTTTAGGATTATTTAAATTATACAAAGAATTAAAACCTTTTCATTTTACTGCAATTGCTGATATACATAATGTTTTAAGAAGTAATGTTTTAAAACTGCTATTCTTTAATAAAAAATGTATTCAGATTGATAAAGGACGAAAAGAGAAAAAAGCATTAATTTCTAAAGAAAACTTTAAACAACTAAAAACTTCGCACGAACGTTATGCAGATGTTTTTAGAAAATTAGGTTTTACGATTGATTTATCTAGCCCTGTTTTTTCTGATAAAAAAGCAATTCCGATTGCCTTAAAAAACGTTATAACTTCAGAACGTAAAATTATAGGAATTGCGCCTTTTGCAGCTCATAAAAGTAAAATGTATCCTTTAGATCAAATGAAAATTGTTGTAGAACAGCTTTCTAAAGACTACACCATTTTGCTATTTGGCGGTAAAAGTGATGTTGCACAATTAGAAACCCTAAAAACAAACCAAAACATTTATTTAGCTGCAGGGAAATTAAGTTTTACAGAAGAATTAGACACCATTTCTAACCTAGATTGTATGATTTCTATGGATTCTGGCAATGCTCATTTAGCAGCAATGTATGGAGTAAAAGTAATTACTATTTGGGGAGTTACGCATCCGTTTGCTGGTTTTGCGCCATTTAACCAACCAAAAGATTACGCCTTATTAGCTGACACTAAAGAATATCCTTTAGTGCCAACTTCTATTTATGGTAATAAATATCCAGAAGGTTATTTAGATTGTGCAAAAAGTATTGCTCCTAAACAAATTATAGAAAAAGTAAAAAGTATTCTTTAAGCAAATCTGCGTTCTATTATTTCCATAAAACGAGCTTCTAACGCTTCTTGAGTAGACCAATCATAATCTGGCTTTACCATTTTATTGATAAACTTTTTTGCTTCTTTTTCTGTTGGGTATGTATTTAATTGAGAAACAACTCTGTTAAAATCTTCTTGACTACCGTCAAACAAATTCTTTACAAATGCAATTCTATCATTTAAACCAATCTGAATATTGGTTGTTAGCCTATCGTTTAAAGATTTTTGTACAGGTATATCAAATAAAGTAGCCATTTCATCCACAGAAATAGTATCTTCTAATTCTTCTTCTAAAGACAATACCTTACTTTCTTTAGCCTTAACAACTTCTTTTATTTCTGTAGGTTCTGGCTCTGCAAACATAATTTCTTCTAATTCTGCAAAAGGTTGTTCTATAATTTCTTCAACAGCTACCTTTACTTCTTCTTTTACCTCCTCTACAGCTATTTCTTCAACTATTTCTTGCTCAATTGTTTCTTCTATTGGTAAAACAATTTGCTCTTCCTCTACTTGTATTTCTTCAACAACAACTTCATCAATTACCTCAATATCAATAGAAATATCCTCTTTAGACTTTTCTTGTAATTCTAACCCTTTTTCAACCTTAGAAATTAGTTCTTCTGTTGTTTCTTCTAAAGCGGGTGTGGTGTTTACATATTCTTCTACAAATGCTAACAAAGATAATTTCTCATAAATTTCTTTTGATATTTCTTTTAAAGCAAACACATCTTCTTTATTTTTTAATTGTAAAATGCTGTGTGCTAAACTGATTAAATCAGCTTCTAATTTTTTGTGCATAAGTTGTCTATTGAAGTTATTTTTTACTCGTAAATATTCATAAATTTGTTGAAATTCAAAGTAACATCAAATTTAATATTCTAAAGCCTAAAATTACAAAATGTTTCTCGAAAATACAGTAAATCATTCAGAACAATTTGGTTGGATAGAAGTTGTCTGCGGCTCCATGTTTTCTGGAAAAACAGAAGAACTTATTAGAAGATTAAAGCGTGCACAATTTGCAAAACAACGCGTAGAAATTTTTAAACCTGCGGTTGATACACGTTATGATGAAGAAGAAGTGGTATCTCATAATGATAATAGAATTCGCTCTACACCTGTGCCTGTAGCATCAAACATTCGCTTATTAGCTACAGATGTTGATGTTGTTGGTATTGATGAAGCTCAGTTTTTTGATGATGAAATTGTTGCCGTTTGCAATGATTTAGCAAACCGAGGCATTCGAGTAATTGTTGCAGGTTTAGACATGGATTTTAAAGGGAATCCTTTTGGTCCAATGCCTGCTTTAATGGCAACTGCAGAGTATGTTACAAAAGTACATGCTGTTTGTACACACACCGGAAACTTAGCGCATTACAGTTTTAGAAAAGCGAAAAATGATGATTTGGTAATGTTAGGGGAAACTCAAGAATATGAGCCTTTAAGTAGGGCTGCGTATTACAAAGCAATACAAAAACAAAGAATCTTAAGTCAAAAAGATTCTGAATCAAGTTCGGAATAAAATGAATAATCATGTTACAGTTTTAGAGATTGACGGAAATGCATTGTTGCACAATCTAAATTATTTTAAAGAAAAACTACAACCAGAAACAAAAATTTTAGCTGTTGTTAAAGCTTTTGGATATGGAAGTGATGCCGTACAAATTGCCAAGTTTTTAGAAGAAAAAGTAGATTATTTTGCAGTTGCCTACGCTATTGAAGGAATTGCACTACGTAAAGCAGGCGTAGAAACCCCTATTTTGGTTTTACACCCACATATACAAAACATAGCATCTATTGTAGAATATAGACTAGAACCATGTTTATATAACTTTAGAATTTTTGATGCATTTTTAAAATTAGCAGATGAAACTCCGCTAATGAATTACCCAATTCACCTAAAATTTAATACAGGTTTAAATAGATTAGGTTTTTGGCATACAGATATTCCTACAATAATTACCCACTTAAAAGAAACAACCCACGTAAAAGTACACTCATTATTTTCTCATCTTGCTGCTAGTGAAGATTTAGAAGAGCAAGAATTTAGCATCAACCAAATTAATAATTTTGCATACATAGCACAGCAATTCTACAAGCACTTGGGTTACGAACCTATGTTACATATTTTAAACACTTCTGGCGTTATAAACTACCCAAAAGCACAGTTTGATATGGTTAGAATTGGTATTGGTTTGTATGGTTTTGGTAATGATGAAAAAGAAACGGCGCAACTTAAAAATACACATAATTTAACATCTATTATCTCTCAAATTCATATTATAGAACCCGGAGAAACTGTTGGTTATAACAGAGCTTTTACAGCTAAAAGACAAAGTAAAACCGCTACAATACCTATTGGTCATGCAGATGGATTGTCTAGAAGACTGGGTAATAAAAAAGGATATGTTCTTATCAATAATCAAAAAGCAAAAATTATTGGTAACGTTTGTATGGATATGATTATGGTAGATATTACTAAAATTGATTGTAAAGAAGGTGATGCCGTAATTGTCTTTAACAATCAAGAAATGATACAACACATTGCAGATGTTTCTGAAACAATACCGTACGAAACATTAACAGCAATTTCTCAACGTGTTAACAAAGTGTTAAAGTAGTAGTTTTTTTTTACTACTTTTGTATTCTAATAATTAATTAAAAAATCAAATAAAATGTTAAAAGAATTTAAAGAATTTATTACTGGTGGTAATGTAATTGAGTTTGCAGTAGCAGTAATTATGGCAGGTGCAATTGGTGCAGTTGTAAAAGGATTTGTAAGTAATATTGTGATGCCAATTGTTGGTGTATTTACAGGAGGCGTAAGTTTAGCAGATCAAAAATATATATTATCTGAAGCAGTTTTAGACGCAGCTGGTAAAGTAGCAACTCCAGAAAACGCAATTACTTATGGTGCTTGGATAGATACAATTATCAACTTAATTATTGTTGGTTTTGTAATGTTTATGATTGTAAAAGCATACAATAAAACAAAAAAGAAAGAAGCTCCAGCTCCTGAAGCTCCAAAAGGACCAAGTCAAGAAGATTTATTAGCAGAAATTAGAGATTTATTAGCTAAGAAATAATTTTCTACTTTTCTTTATAAAATAAAAACCCAAGCAAATGCTTGGGTTTTTTTATGCTTAAAACAAATATTATTTTGTTAAGATTCTAAAGTATCTTCTTGTAAATCATTAATAAAACGCTCTACAGAAACTCCTTTTTCTACAGAAAAATTACCAATTTTGGTTCTTCTTAATGCTGATAAATGTGCGCCTGAGTTTAAAGCTAGTCCAAAATCATACGCTAAAGAACGGATATAAGTTCCTTTACTACAAACAACTCTAAATGCTACTTCTGGTAAATTTATTTTTGTGATTTCAAATTCTGAAACAGTTACAGTTCTTGCATTAATCTCTGTAGTTTCTCCTTTTCTTGCCAACTCATACAAACGTTTACCATCTTTTTTTATTGCTGAAAAAATTGGTGGTTTTTGCTGAATATCACCTATAAACTGTTGAGTAGTCTCGTGTAATAATTCTTCTGTAATATGGGCTGTTGGATAGGTTTTATCTATTTCTGATTCTAAATCGTAACTTGGTGTTGTAGCTCCTATTGTAAATGTACCTGTATATTCTTTTTCTTGCCCTTGATAAATGTGTATTTCTTTTGTTTGCTTACCTGTACAAATAATTAACAAACCTGTTGCAAGCGGATCTAAAGTACCCGCATGCCCCACTTTAATTTTCTTAATCTTAAAGCGCTGTCTTATTTCCCATCTAAGCTTATTAACTACTTGAAAGGAGGTCCAATTTAAAGGCTTATCAATTAATAAAACTTGACCATTTTTAAAATCTTCTTCAGTCATCAACAAAAATTATATTGTTAATCTATAAATGAAAAAATGAATTACTAATAACGCAATTCCCAATACAATTCTGTAATAACCAAAAATCTTAAACCCCTTTTTACTTAAATAATCTATAAATGATTTTATAGCAATTAAAGCCACTACAAAAGCAATAATATTACCAACAATTAAATAATTAACCTGATCTGAAGATAACTCAAAACCTGCTTTATAGTATTTATAAATTTTATATGCAGTTGCTCCTAACATGGTTGGCACTGCTAAGAAGAATGAAAATTCTGCGGCAGCTTTTCTATTAATTTTTTGAGTCATACCCCCAACAATACTTGCACCACTTCTAGAGGTACCAGGAATCATTGCTAAACATTGAAAGAAACCAATTTTTAACGCAGTCATATAACTTATTTCTGTATGCGCTGTTGGGTTTTCTTTATCATAAACTTCATTAGATTTAAACCAATCATCTACTTTTAAGAGGATAAAACCACCAATAATTAAAGAAATAGCAACCGTTACCGGACTTTCTAACAAACTATCTATTACATCATTTAATAACAGACCTAAAACTACTGCTGGTATAAATGCTATTAATAATTTAAAGTAAAAATCGATACTCTGAAAAAATCGTTTCCAATACAAAACAACCACAGATAAAATAGCGCCTAATTGAATTACAATGGTAAAAAGTTTGGTAAAATCGTCTGTAGCAATTTTCATAAAAGACGATGCAATAATCATGTGTCCAGTAGATGACACAGGCAGATATTCTGTTATTCCTTCAATAACAGCTAAAATAATTGTTTCTATTAAATTCATGTTTATTTTTTTGGATTTGCTAAAATAGCATAAATTTCAATTCCTAAACCAATAATTACTAATGTTGGCGCTAAACGAATACGTTGCCAGTTGTATATTTCTTCATTAAAAACCTCAGGATTATCACTTCCGCCACCTGCCATAAATATAAAACCTAGAGCAATAAAAATGATACCAACAATCATGATTATATAATTTTTTTTACCAAATAAAAAAGCTGGTTGTTGTGTGTTTTCGTTTTCCATTGTTTTAATAATAAAGTTCGTCTGTTTTTAAGTTTAAAAAACGTTGTGTAGCAAAAAAGGTACTGATCCAAGTAATTAAAAAGGCAGCAATAAACACGCCTCCTACTAAATACCCTAACGTAACATAATCTTTAATTAACGCTAAACTAGGTGCATATTTATCTACATAATAAACAACAACTCCCAATGCTATAATAGCTAAAAGAGCGCCTAATATACCTAGTTTTATACTTTGCCAAATAAAAGGTCTTCTAATAAACCCTTTTGTGGCGCCTACCATTTGCATGGTTTTAATATTAAATCGTTTAGAATATATAGACAATCTTATTGAGCTATTAATTAAAATCATAGCCACTAAACCAAAAAAACCACTTACAACTAACAGCCAAAAGCTAATTCGTTTTATGTTTTTGGTTAATAAATTAATTAATGGTTTGTCATAAGAAACATCCGATACAAAAGCATTTTTAAGAAAACGTTCTTCTAGCTCTTGCATTTTTTCTGGAGTTACAAAATCGGCTTTTAAGTAAATATCAATGCCGTTTTTTAAAGGATTCTCTCCTAAAAATTTAAGAAAATCTTCACCAATTTCTTCACTATAAATTTTTGCTGCTTTTTCTTTACTTGTATAAATAATTGTTCTAGTAAAGGCCTCCTTTTGTAAAGATTCTTTAAAATTATTTCTATTTTTTGTAGAAACATTGTCTTTTAAGAACAACGTAATTGCTACTTTTTCTTTTACACGATTAGCAACAAAGGTAGATTTTAACAAAACCAACCCCAAAATACCGACCATAAAAAGTACTAAAGCTATACTTACTACTACTGAAAAGTAAGAAGATAGCAGTCGTCGTTTTTGATAAGCATCAAATTTAGAAGACATATTTTAGATTGGTTTTAAAAGTTTGCAAGATAATAATTAGAATGCAGTTACCGTAACTGTTAGCATTATTTTAACGAATCTATTTCTTGACATAACTCAATAAGAACTCCATTGGTAGATTTTGGATGTAAAAAAACAACTAATTTATGATCTGCTCCTTTTTTTGGCTGCTTATTTAAAACTACAAAACCTTCTTTCTGAAGTCTTTCTATCTCTGCTTTTATATCAGTAACAGCAAAAGCAATATGATGAATTCCCTCTCCTTTTTTCTCGATAAACTTAGCAATAGGGCTTTCTGGATGTGTAGCTTCTAACAATTCTATTTTATTGGGACCTGATTGAAAAAAAGAGGTTTTTACACCTTCAGAAGCAACCTCTTCCGTTTTATAGTGTGGTTTCCCAAAAAGTGAAGCAAATAACTGATTAGACTTTTCTAAATCTTTTACAGCAATGCCAATATGTTCTATTTTATCCATATAGATAAAAGTAATGGTTATTTTTTTATTTTAGAAATAATAAAACCTTAAACTTAACCTTCTTGTATATTTATGTTTGCAGTATTTGTGTAATCTATAGTATTTGTAATGGTATTTATTAAATTATCATTTACATCAAAATAATCTGTTTTACAAGAAATAGTTGTTTGTCTGTTTTCTGTGTTTTTTAAAATAAAATTAAACAATATTGGTGTTCTAAAATCTTGCCTGTGTTTCATTATCTTAAAACTACTCCCTGTATCATCTATGGTAATATCTATAAAAACTTTTTTTACACTGTCTTTTTGTGAGTTGATTCTTACAGTTACATATCTATTATAATCTGTAGAACTAGATACTATTTGGCTAAACTCTGAACTTAAATCTTCTATACTTTCATGGTTAAAAAACAACTCTTTTATTTCTGTGCTATTATTACTAAGAAATGTATTTTGATTTAAAAGTACTACACCTTCACTTTCTATAAGTTGAAAATTGTTAAAAAAACTTTTGTTTATAAAGGTTTTATTTGATTGATCTATACTTAAAACTGCATTTACCCTACACGGAGAAAGTGATATGTTTTCTAATTTAATTTTTTTAAACTCGTCTATTATTTCTGCTTTAATAGCTTCTCCTGTAGATTTCTCTACATTTAATTCTAAAATACTAGAATCTTTAATTTCTTTATGTGAAAAATTAATATTTGCGTATTGAGAAACTGAATTGTTAAGTGCATTAATTAATAAACTAGCTTCGTTTAAACTTTCGGTATCACTATTAAAAATAAAATACTTACCATCTACAGTAATAGCTGCCTTCTGTAAAAAAGAATTACCAGTTACCTCATATTTAGCACCGATATCATTAGGAAATAAAAATTGAATTTCGTCAAAATAATTTAAAGTATCTTTTTCAATGCATTTATTATTATATAAATCTATTTTTAGTTTCGCTAAGTCGAAATCTGTTAATTTTGGACCAATTGCAAACAAAAAACTAATTTTAGAAATATCTTCTGTTAAACCTGTTCCATCTTCAAAAGCATGAAATATAGTGGTTATACAAGGTTGCATTGTATCTATATCTCTAGTTAAATGATATTGCTTTGGCACTAAAAGAAAAGTATTTGGCTGTAAAGCAGACTTATAGATAGAAAGGTAATTATTTTCTATACCCGGTACATAAATTTGCTTAAAATCTGAATACTCTATATTTAAATTAAATGGGTTATTATTTAAGCCTCCGTTTACATTTTTATAAATACTTTGTGCCGCATTTTCTGGCAATTGATAATTTAATTTCTCATTAATTCTTAGCAAAAATGTACTTTTCACTAAACCTGAGTCTTTTGTTGGTTTTACTTTATTTTTAATTTGAAGCTTCTTAAAGTTTCTAATTGTTAAATTACTTTCTACTTTTTTATTTCTAAATAATAAAGGGCTTTGTGTTAATTTTACTTTTTTTCTTAGTAAACTAAAATCTTTTATTCTATTAAATTGAATTGCCAACTTAGAATTTACTTCTGGATTTGAATACCCCTTAAAAGCAAAAAACAAATCTACACTAGACTTAAAATCATCAAATTCTGTAATAAGGCTAAAAAAAGCAATTTTTACAGCTTCGTCTTTTAATTTAAAAACGATACTTTTAGCTTTAGAATCAATTAAACCATTAATTTTTATAACTTCTTGCTTAACTTTTAAGTTTAGAATAACTTCTTTTAAATCTAAATCGACATAATTAAACCCAACTTTTTTAATTTTTACTACACTATACTTTAAGGTTACCCTACCCAAATAACCATCTTCATAACCTTTAGAATCTAAAACAGTTTCATAATAAAAAAGAGTATTATTAAGTGGTGTTATTACAATTTTTGGAAACTGCAATTTAAGTTTTGAGTTGTTTTTATCTGTAAAAACAGTTGTTTTTGTTATTTTACTTCTATTACTAACCAACGGTAAATGAGCTTCACTTTTAACAGGAACAAAGTTAATAGAATGTACAACAGGATGTTTTATTACGGAAAAAACATTTGGTTTTATAGCGTTAAAACTAATACTAGGCTTAGACGCTTTAAGGTTAAATCTATTTGCAGGTACAATTTTAGAACCTTGTACTTTAAAAAGTTTAGCATTTGGCATATCATTTATTTTTAAAATTAAAAAGAGGTTATTTATAAAGAATTAATTTAAAAACAACCTCTTAACATTATAGTTTTTAAGTTTACTCTAGCTCTTCTCTTATAGCAACAATCATTTCATTTTCTTCTTCTGTACCAGACGGAATTTCAAATAAAACATCTCCCTCTTGATAGTCTAGTTCTTGCCAATCTGTAGCAATTTTTACCTTTTCTGTTTTGCCATCTACTTTACCTTTACAAGTATATTTAATTTTAAATTTAGTAGGCTTAATTTTATAATCGTTTTCATACCATACCTTTAGCGGAATTAAATCCTCATAATTATCTTCTGTAAATCTTATTTTTTTAGTAGCCATTTTATCTGCCTTAATTCTAACTTCTAAAGTATCACATTCATAAAGCTCTTCTGTAGATAAAGTATAGTTTACAGCATTTTGTACTGGTAACGGAATAAATATTTTAGTGCCATCAAACTCAAATTCATTTACTTTATCTTTAACTCTTACTCGCTTATCTTTTTCATACATTATGTTTTGGCGCACCGTAATTTTACTAGGTGTTTCATTTTTAACAAAACTAAAAACAAAGGCATTTTTTTCTGTTTCTCTAGAACCCCAAGTTGCAGGAAAAATAGCATCTATGGTTTTACCAGATCTACTGGTTTTTGTTATGTATGGAGTGCCTTCTGGAGCAATCATTCTTCCAGAACTTTTCCAAACTATATTCCCTCTAGAATTAGGATAACCAACTTCTATAGAAACCTGACTTACAGGACTATCATTTATAATATCTCCATCTCTATCTAATTTTATTAAACCACCATTTAAAGAGGTAATAATTTGTACTTTTTGAAAATCTTCATCTAAACGAACTTCTGTAATATATTTTTTAAGATCTTCTTTTGCAGCATCTCCTGTTAGATCTGTTAATGGGTCTAAGCTTCCGCTTATTTTAGAGTCCATAACTTCTATTGCAGAAAATTTAATTTCGTCTGTAAAATCTACTTCTCTAATTTGTTTTCCAGATTTTAAGCTAACACCTACACTACCTTTCCATCTAAAAATATTGAACAACCCACCTCTTTTTTCTGGAGCTTCTGCAGGTGTAAATTCTTTATCGGCAACATCAAAAATTTGTTTTTTTAGAATTTCGAAAGCAAACTCTCTTTGCTTTGTTAGTAAACTTTCTTCTAATGTTTTTCTTTCATCAGAAGAAAATTGCTCATCCGTAATTACCTCAGAGACAATACCTCCCTCTGTTCTAATTTTTTCGTACTCATGTTCCCAATTTATATCTACAAAGGCAAAATTTACATTACTTTTAGCAGAAAAGTAGTTATGTACCTTTTTAGCATTTACAGTAGTTTTAATTGTAGTCGTTGGCAAATAACCTTTATACCTAATAGCATTTTCTACAACTAAATTATTGTTTCCGTTTTCTAATGCACTTTTAACTAATGATGCACTGTTACGCCCCATTAAGATAGAAAATGCATTTTCTCCCAAACCAAAAGTACTACCTGCTCCATCTCCTTGTACATTAAAGCTCCAAGGATTCATACCTCCAAAAGGTTTATCGTCTCCATCTTCGCCAATAATATGCATATTAATATTGTTTTCCACTAACTGAATTGGCCTAACGTTTGTTTCATTAAAGTCTCTATCTACCCCTTTTTTAAAAGAAAATAGTCCAAATAACTTAGATGTTCTATTGTTGTTAAATTCTTTATGAAGTTTATCTTTTAATTTATCTATTGCTATTTTAAGTAAAGCCTCTGGCAAATCTATGGTTGTAGTAAGTGTTGTGTAACCACCTGCTTCTTCTTCTAAACCTTCTGCCCCAATTACGGTAGTTTCATCTGCTTCAGATTTAAAAACTTGCATAGAAAATTTAAATCTATCATCAGGAAACTTTGCCAATCTTGGGTTTTTAGGATAATAATAAAACTGCATTGCCTGATTATTTTCTCTTAATAAAATATTGTTTGGATCTGGAGAAAATAATACTGCATAATCTGCACCGTCTTCTTCTTTTAATAAAATTTCTACGGTTCCTGCACCTGCGTGCGGATAACCTAGTGGTTGAACTTTTGACATCTTTTTTAGTTTTTAGTTTTAATTTTACCTACTCTATTTAAAAATGGCTTTTCGGTTAACGCCGTTTGGTTTTATTTTTAAATTGATTAGCTTCTATTTTCTAATAAAGAATTGATGTATATTTTGGTACCTTCATCATAAACTCCGTTAGCTTCTCTACCAAATTCTGTAGATTGCAATAAGATAAGTGCGTTTTGTGTTTTTGGGCCAAAGTCTCCATCTGAAGTTCCTACAGCGTAGTCTAGACTTTTTAAGATATTTTGCAGCTTTACAACTTCTTCTCCTTTAGATCCTCTTTTTAAAATTGGTTTTGGTAAAATTGGTTTTCTACTGGGATTTAATCTTCTAAAACCTAATAATTTATCGGCTGCATAAGCCGAAATAGATACGGCATCTAATTGATTTCCTCCTAAAGTGTAAATTCTGCTTCCATCTGCAGAAAACCCCATAAAAATACCAACATGACCTTGCCATGAATTAAAGTCTCCTCTATAATAAACAACCACATCACCAGGTTCTGGATTATTTACCGATTCGCCTACATTTAGCCAAGAACGTGCAGCTGCAGAGTTGCTATTTTTTAATCCGGCTTTTTTAGTTACCCAATTCATAAAAATGCTACACCAAGGAGTTTCATCATCATTAACCCAAGGAAAACCAGATTCTTTTGCGTACTCTAAAATGCGCTTGCTATGTCTACTTCCTGCTATTTCTTTTACTCCTATTTCATTAATTGCAACACTTAATAAATTTTTCATCTTACCGCTTTTAATTTTCAATACATCAAAATTGCAATAAAAAAAAAGGACAATAAAAGGTAAACAACTGATTAACAGTAGTAAAATACATTAATTAAGAAAAGTGTTTTTCCCTTTTTTAGGTAAGGGAAACACCTCTTAGATAGTAGTTATTTAGCAATAACACTAATATTATCCAACTCATAAGTACCATCAAAATTCACATTACCATTTCCGGTATATTTAAAAGCGATAAAAGCTGTACCAGAATAATTGGATAAATCGATATAGGTAGAATGCACCCAACTCTTATAATTCTCGCCATTAGAAACTATTTTTGCTGGTAAAATAGCCCACGTAGCCGTATGTATATTCTTTTCATTTCCATTAAAATCTGTAGAAATTAAAACTTGTAAATCGCTACCATTTCCAAAACTATTAGAAGTTTCAAAAGACAAAAACTCTTGTGATGTGGCATCTAAGTCAATACCAGATGTAATTAACCAAGTAATTGTGCTTTCATCTCCAGAATTAATAGAATTCATTCGCGCAGCTTTACTTTGCGAATAGGTATCCGTATAAGACCTCCAAGACTTTGTTCCTTCCTCCCTAAAATTAATCCAATTTAAAACATCTATTTCCCCAGACTCAGTATCAAAATTTTCTTCTAACAAAATTGTCGTATACTCTTCTATCGGTAAAGGTGTACATCTTTCATCATTCATGTAAACATCATCTGTATTATTTAAATTAAGTACAATTAAATCCCCATTAAAATTTTTAGAAACAATTGCATTTATAGTTCCTGCTTTTTCGGGTAAGGTTTCACTTGAAAAACGAGAAAAAGAACTCGTTTCTAGCAATATATAATCATATCCCAACCCTAAACAAGTTTGAATTTTACGTTGTGTATCAAAATCTTCTTTTGGGTCTACATACGATTTACCTGCTAATTTAGCATCGAAAAACACATTTTTTAAAGCAATAAAAGTTCCTATATGGGTTTCATTAATCCCTGCAAAATCAATTAATTTTGGTACAATTTCTTCTGTTGTTTCTGTTCTAAAAATATGATTCGGAATTTGATTTGTTGTTACGTTTTCTATTTCATTAAGATCTGTAGTACTTACTTTTCCTCCGATGGTTATATTACCATCTCCCGAATTAATTTCGCCAACATACAGCCCTTTTAAACGAATGTAAATTTCTCTACCAATATTAAATTTATTATAACTGTTGCTTAAATTTAAAGCCACTTTTATGCCTCCAGTAGGGTTTTCTGGAGCATCTTGCATATAAAACTCTTTATAAAAATTACCAGATTTATCCGAAGAAATTACATATCCTTTTACAACAATGTCAGAAGTAATTTCTAAAGGATTATCCCCAATTATATACAATTCTTTTAGCTGTTGTATCGTTTTTAATTGAAGCGATCCGGCAGCAATACTATCTAAAATCTGACTTACAGCTTCATTTTCTTCATTTCCTAAACTTTCTGGCACTGTAAAGTTTCCATCTTCTACACAGGTTATAAAAGAGATACTTATTACAAGCGCCCAAACTATTGCGGTTATTTTATTCTTTTTCATTTTTATTTTTTTTTAATTAACAACCTCTCCTCAGGGGTACGAGGTATACTTCCGAAACATGCTTTTTAATTCCGAGACAAGCCTCGAGAATTAAACCCTTGGCTATCGCCCTGCGATTAAAACGACACACTTACATTTAAAAAATAAGTTGTGCCTCTACCATACCAATATTTATTCCCAAAAACAGGTTTATCTAAAGATTTATCTTCTAATAATTGTCTGTAATTGGCATTTCTTCCTTGTTCAAATCCGCCAGATTTGTAGGTTTTATTCAACAAATTATTTACCGTTACAAAAAAACTTACATAATGTTTATTAATGATAAAAGATTTTCCTCCAACAAAATTTACTACAGAATAATCGTTGAATTTCTCTTGCGTTAAAAGTTTCTTTGCAATCTCATTATCATATTCTAAAAAAGGCAAACCATCATCATCTGTATAAAAATTTCGAGACCTATTTAAAGGTGAAATATCTATAAATGTGTTGCTGAAAAAATTTAAAGTGGCGCCCACCCACCAGTAATTTGGGTCACGATATTCAAAACCAACCGAATACGCATTTTGAGGTCCGGCAGCTAATTTGTAATTCTTAAGATTAGTCTTGCCAAAATCTTTAAATCCAGCTACAAAACCTGCAGCCAAAGATTCTGTATCTGCTTCTGTGGTTAAGTATAAATTAGGATTATTATCATAAGTAAATTGCCCAATAGCCGCAGCTCCTTTTAATTTAAACGTTGATGTTAGTTGCGCTTCTACCCCCAGTTCTAACCCCAAATGCTTTTTACTAATTCCATTTAAAACCTCTTGCACAAAGGCTGTGTTATCACCTCCAACTCCATCTGCAAAATAAAACGAAATCTCCGTTGCATCTTTTACAGAGGTATAATACGCTGTTACTTTTGATGTAATAATTGGACTTCTGTAAACATAACTCACATCCGTAGAAAGTATTTTTTCGCTTTGTAAACCTAAAACCACATTGTTATTTTCTCTTGAGTTAGAAAATGTATTTCTAAGAGTTGGTGCCTCAGTAATATATGCTGCATTTATATCTACCAAATGACGCCCCGTAATTTTATACGTTGCCCCCATTTTAAAACCATAATCTATAAATTTCTGTGCTTCGGATGCACCTAAAGAATTCTCAGAAAAACTTCCGTTTTTATACAAACCTTCTCGTTGATGAGTGGTACTCGCAACTTTTAGAGCTGCAAAAAAATCAATTTTATGGTATTGAAATTGCGCTTGTGTAAAGGCAGAAATAATATCAGAATTTAAATTAAAGTTATACTTAAATTGGTCACCTTTACCTACTAGTCTATTTGGGTTTAAAAGATCATTTTGTTTTTCATCTTCTGTAGCCCCAAAAGGATCTATATCTAAGTAGCCAACTCCACCTAACAAATCGATAACTTCTGCAAAATTTTGAGACCGTAATTGTTTATATTCTACTTTTGCGTTTAAGGAAACATTGTCATTTACCTCTGTATTTAAAATAGAATTTATAGTAAATTGTTTATCATCATTTCTATCTTCATACAAAACATAAGCATTTTCTAAACCTGCAGTTTCATTAGTTTTATTTGCATCAAAAATCCGATTCCAATTTATTTGTCCGTCTTTTTTAAAATTATTTTCAGCATTATAAGCACCTTCAAAATCGTTATTTCTTAAAAAATAACTTGGCAAATTTTGATAATAAGCCGCACTTGGGTTAGCACCTCCATTATAATCGATTCTGCTGTTGCCTATCTTACCAAATTGATAAGCAATATTGGTGTTTATAGAAGTTTTTTCTGTAATATTCCAATAATGATTTAGCATTAAAATAGGCTCATTTACTTCCTTAATTCTTGAATTCCTTTTTTTTCCATCTAAAAAGCCCCAATAATCGTTGTATTTTATTCCTTTTAAATCAAACACTTCCTGGGTGTTTGGCGATGATTTACCTCTTCTATTTAATGCGAAAATTCCTGTAAAGTTTATACTGTTTTTATCATTTAACTTTTTTTCTACCGATGTAAAAACAGCATACGCCTTGTAAGAAGTAGCCTCATTAAAACCTTCGTTCCCTAGTCTACCACTTCCAGAAAAAGTAAAAGCCCAATTGTTTTTTAACATCCCCGTAGCATAGGTTGCCATGGCTCTGTGTTGATAACTTCTGTTTGATGAAGAATACGAAACTCGTAACCCAGGTCTTTGTTCTGATGCTCTTGTATTCATATTGGTAGCACCTAAGAGTCCTCCAAAAGTAACATCTGAAGGAGATAGACCGTTTCTAAACTCTTGGTTTCTTAATACATCATTTAAACCACCCCAATTACTCCATTGCGCTCTACCGTCATAGATTTTATTCATCTCTATGCCGTTTATCAGCACTTTCCCGTTTCCAGAATCTAATCCTTTTACCTTAAAAAAGGAGGAACTAAACTCATAAGCAGCAGTTCTAAGAAAAATATCTTTTGATGATTGTAAGAGTCCAGAAATATTATCGGCAGCACTTCCATCATCATTTAACTCATCATCAGAAAGCGTAATTAAACTTAAATCTTGATTTTCTACAACCTCTTTAAATAAAAAGATACTTCCTAAATTTAGCGTTTTACCAAACAGTTCTATGGGAATATTTTGAGTTTCATACCCCATCAATTTTAACTCTAAAACAGTGGTTCCGTTTTGGATATTTTCTATTAAAAAATTACCATTAAAATCTGTTATACTATTTTTTGATGCATTTTGTAATTT
Source organism: Polaribacter staleyi (assembly GCF_038024045.1). Lineage (NCBI taxonomy): Bacteria > Pseudomonadati > Bacteroidota > Flavobacteriia > Flavobacteriales > Flavobacteriaceae > Polaribacter > Polaribacter staleyi. Next base: position 2,167,058 of record NZ_CP150665.1, read on the forward strand.
AACAGAAACTCCCTTTAGAGGTTTCTTAGAATTATTGTCTAAAACAAGACCTTTTACAACACCCTGACCATAAAGACCAGAAAATGAAGCTAATAGCAAGCAAGTTGCCATAACAATTTTTTTCATAACTAATTTTTACTCTAAATTTTCTTTTTTCTTTTGCACTTAAAGTTAGTAAAAAAATATTTAAAACACTTAAAAACCTGATGCTTAACACCTAAAACCACTTTAGTTTCTTACTTTTACAAAATTAAAAAACACAACAAAATGAAAAATAAATTGTTTTTTATTTTTATGCTAGTATTGTCTATTACTACTTGTAATGCTCAGAAAAATGGAAAAAAATATAAAATTAGAACCATTGCTTTTTACAATCTAGAAAACTTATTTGACACCATTAATGATGTAAATAAAAATGATGAGGCAAGCCCGATGATGGAGCTAAAATCGAACAGATCTAAGGTTTATTGGGATAAAATTGAAAAACTGAGTAGCACAATTGCTCAAATTGGTGCAGATAAAACCAATACAAGTCCGGCAATTATAGGAGTTTCTGAAGTAGAAAATTTAAATGTTTTAGAAGATTTAATACACTCTAAACACTTAATAAAAAATGATTACGGAATTATACATTACGATTCTCCTGATAAAAGAGGTATAGACGTTGCTTTGTTATATCAGAAAAAATATTTTAATCCTATTCATCACGAAGCCTTTAACCCGAAGATATTTAAAGATAATTACCCAGTTTACACTAGAGATCAATTATTAGTTTCTGGTTACCTAGATGATGAATTGATACACATCATTGTAAACCATTGGCCTTCTAGAAGGGGCGGAGAAGCCGCAAGTAGACCAAACAGAGAAAAAGCAGCCTACCAGAACACAAAAATAATAGCGCAAGTTAGAGAGCAAGACGAGGACGCTAAAATTTTAATTATGGGCGATTTTAATGATGATCCTATAAATTCTAGTTTTAAAAATGTATTAAAAACAAAAAGCAGAAAGAAAAACGTAAACGAAGGAGATTTGTACAACCCTTATGAAGACATGTTTAGAAGAGGTTTTAACACTTTAAAATATAGGGATAAAATAAATTTATTTGACATGATTTTCTTTACGTCGCCTTTATTAGATAAAGGTGAAAAAGATTTTTCTACTTATAAAATGTACAAAGCGATGATTTTTAACAAACGTTTTTTAACTACTAAAAAAGGAAAATACAAAGGATATCCTTTTAGAAGTTTTTCTAACGGTGGGTATACGGGTGGGTATTCTGATCATTATCCTGTTTATTTATATTTAATTAAAGAGGCTAAATAGTTTTATAATTACAACGTATTTCTTTGCGTTTAGGTTGTCATTTTAACGTTTTGAGAGAACTTTTATGGGATTTGGTTGGTGTTAGGTTATCACTGTTATGAGACTTCTCAGTACTTCGAAGTGACAAGCTTGGATCTTTTTTTTGAGTAAAAAGAACCACTTACACACCTAACAACCACATAGTTTGTCATTTCGAAATGAGCTTTTTTAAGCGATGGAGAAATCTCATATAACTTGTAAATATTATTGAGAAATCACTGTTAAGAGGCCTCTATAAGAGCCCCTTCAGGTTTTAAAAACCTGAAGGGGCTAAGTGATTTACAACCAATTAGATTTTAAGAATCTTACAAGATAATATTCACTACGCGTTAAGGATAGAGCAATTGTTTGAGCTCTTTTTTGTTTTTTCTACAAAAAAAGCGAGTGCGAAAGCCTGCCCCTTGTGGGAACGCCCAAAAATAACATGGTTAAATAAATGAAACTTAATATGTGATTTCTCACTATGTTCGAAATGACAAATTGGGTGTATTTTGTATAATTACAAAAATCTTATAAAACAGAAAAACCCCGTAACTAAAAAAGTTACGGGGTTTTTTGATAAAAAATTATTGCCTTTATATTATAAGACTTTAAGACTTTGAAGTTTTAAATTTATAATATAAGTATGTGTAAGCGTCACGAGGTATAATTGTAATCCACTTTTTGTGTTTTAAATACCATTTAAAACGTATAGAATTTACTCCTTTTGTTAGATAAGCTGCAATAAAGGGATGTACATTTAACTGTATTTTCCCGTCTTTAGAGTTTGACATAAACTTCTCTAAATCTGCCTCAATTTTGTCTAACAAAACTATTGGTGCTTCTACTTCTCCATTTTGGTTTGGGTTGGCTTCGGTAGTTTTTATACTTAACTCGGGTCTTACCCTTTGTCTTGTAATTTGTACCAATCCAAATTTACTTGGAGGTAATATTTTGTGCTTTGTTCTATCTAAAGCCATTTGGTCTTTTAGATGCTGAAATAGTTTATTTCTGTTTTCAGCTTTGTGCATATCAATAAAATCTACAACTATAATTCCTCCCATATCACGCAGTTGTAACTGGCGTGCTATTTCTGTAGCTGAAATTAGATTTACTTCTAATGCAGTATCTTCTTGAGAACCTGCTTTGTTAGAACGGTTTCCGCTATTTACATCAATAACGTGTAATGCTTCTGTGTGCTCTATTACTAAATAGGCACCTCTACTCATAGAAACTGTTTTACCAAATGATGTTTTAATTTGTCTTTCTATTCCGTATTTTTCAAAAATAGGAGTTTCGGATCTGTGTAATTTTACAATTTTTTCCTTTTCGGGATAAATTTCTTGTAAATATTCTTTTATTTCTTCTTTCAAAGTTTCATCATTTGTTACAATACTTGTAAAAGAATCATTCATTACATCTCTTAATATAGAAGATGCTCTGTTTAACTCGCTTAAAATTTTTGTTGGTGTGTTTGTATTAGGTATACTTTTACACATTCTTACCCAACGTTCTAATGAGTTTTGCAAATCTTTATCTAATTCTGCTACTTTTTTTCCTTCGGCAACAGTTCTTAAAATAACACCAAACCCTTTGGGCTTAATGCTTTTTGCTAATCTTTTTAAACGTTCTTTTTCTTTTGGGTCTGCTATTTTTTGAGAAACAGAAACTCGGTTAGAAAAAGGAACTAAAACCAAATATCTACCTGCTATTGATAACTCAGAACTTAGTCTGGGTCCTTTTGTAGAAATAGGTTCTTTTACAATTTGTACTAATAGGTTTTGCCCTGTTTTTAGTACTTGGTTAATACTACCGTCTTTGTTAATGTCTTCTTCCTTTTGGAAGTTTTTTAAAGTGAATTCTTTATACTTACCTGTGCTTACTTTCTTAATGAATGTATTTAATGAGTTTACTTGCGCACCTAAATCATGATAATGTAAAAACCCGTCTTTTGGGTACCCTACATTTACAAAGGCTGCATTTAAACCAGTTAAAACTTTTCCTATTTTGGCTAAAAATATATCGCCAACAGAGAATTTGTTATCACTAGTTTCATTATTTAATTCAATAAGTTTTCCATCTCTTAATAAGGCAAAATCAATATCAGATGAATTTGAACGAATTATTAATTCTGTTTTCATACTGAAATGGTTTTAACACTACACATCATTGTGCAGATGGGTTAATATTGTCAGGTATTTGTAATACCGTGTGAGGTTTTTTTAACCTCTTATGTCAATGAACTTGTTGTTTTTTTTGTGCTAAACTATAAACGAAAAAGTAAGCGGATGCTTACTTTTTCTTGTGTCTATTTGCTCTAGCTCTTTTCTTTCTTTTGTGTGTAGAGATCTTAGCTCTCTTTCTTTTTTTACCACTTGGCATAATGTTACGATTTTTTAAATCTGTTAAGATTTAGATTAATATTGTGTGTGTTACTTAACTACTACTTTACTTTTTACTCCTTCTGTAAAAGTTTTTGCCGGTTTAAAGGCTGGAATATTGTGTGCTGGAATCTTAATTGTAGTATTTTTAGAAATATTTCTCCCAGTTTTTTCTGCTCTTGTTTTGATAATAAAACTACCAAAACCTCTTAAATAAACGTTGTCGCCATTTTCTAATGCATCTTTAACTTCAGTCATGAATGCTTCAACAGTTGCTAATACATCTGTTTTTTCAATCCCTGATTTATCTGAAATTTTTGATACGATATCTGCTTTCGTCATGTCTCTATTTTTACTATATTTTTATTAATTTACTTTCAAAAATGCGGATGCAAATATATGATAATTAATCAATTCCAAGCAGTTTAATGTAAAAAAAGTAAAAGTTATTAAGCGAAAAAAAATCTAAGATTAAAATCTTAGATTTTTTCACTTAAAGTATTGATACTATTATAGTTTAATAACAAACCAAGCATTTGCATCAACTGTACTAGTTAATTTAACTTCCGTTGGGTTTGCTGGTGTATTTGGTTCTGCAGTATATGGTGCATTATCAACAACATAATCTAACAGAGGATTTAAATGTGTGTAAAAAGACCAATTTAAACCTTCACCAACTTTAGCAATAGCTAACTGATCCGAGTAATCTAATACAGGTGAAAAAGCTAAATTATACTCAGTAGTCCATGTTGTTGAAGGTGGTGCAAATGAATAAAACTGAATACCACTACCATTTGCAGTATTACCCAACGAAATTGATCTTTGTAAAGTCTCTCCATAAGCAGCTCCGTTAGCATTGTATACCTCAACATATTTACCAAAAAAATCTGCAGAAATATCAGAAGCTAGCGTAGTGTCAATACTCCAATCTTGGTTTATATTAAAAGGAGCTATAATTAAGTCTATAATTAGTGAACCATCAATAGATACTAACTGATTTTTAGCCTTATCTAGAGTAAACTCAGTAATTTCATTTCCACCAACAGTAATTGGTTCGTATAATTTAATACCTGTAGTCGTAGAAATATATGCCATATCTACCGCATCTTCTCCTGTTATTGAAAAAGCAATACGATGATTACCAAGAGTTACGTTATTAATTTCGTTATTAATAGCGTATCCCGAAGCAAGTGAAAGCACATAACTAACAACACTTACATCCGTTAAATACTCCTCTGCTTCTCCTGAAAACTTAACCATTCTTATGATGTTTCCAAACTTTCTACCTTTCATGGTAATCGTATTCTCTGTACTAGATAATAAGAAAAACTCGTAATCACCTTCCAACCCATCTGCATTAGCAGAACTTGGAGTAGCAAAATAATGAGTAACCGCATTGTAAGTATCAAAACTTAAAACAGGTCCTCCAGCAGCAATAACATTATACATACTAGATTCTAAAGTATCAAAATCTAATTCCATTAACACATCTGAAGTTAAATCTTCATTAAATTTCATAACAAAATTATACCCTCCATAAGATTGATCTTCTCCGGCATAATATTCAATAACCCAACCTTTTTCTGAAGAAGTTAATAATTGTTTATATTCACTAATTGCATTTTGGATTCTATCTGAGCTAGACTCTTCAAACACCATTTCTTCCGTATTATCTGTACAAGAAGTTGCCATTACAACTAACAGCAAAAAAGCTAATGATTTTTTTATATATTTTTTCATGTGTCTTTTTAGTTTATATTATCTAAATCTTGTGAAGCTAAATTAGCATACCTGTTTTGTATTTCAGCTCTTAACTCATCAAGATCTATATTCCAACTACTTTTTATATACGCTTTAACTATAGCTATTTTTTGATTAATGATAGGCCCTCCTACATCACCTGCATTAGTAATAGTAGCTTCCCAATCCGTTTCAGATGCCAATACATAATGAGAAATTAATTCTACAAAATCTTCATTTGCACTTTTACTAGAATAGTCACTAATAAAACCTGCCTCTAAAGATTCGTTAGCACCCCATGTAGTACTCCACTCATCACTTATATAACCCGCTCCTACAATTTGGTTAAAATCTGTTGTATAAGGTATGTTTTGATGTAATACATGTGCAAACTCATGATGTATGGTATTAAAGTAATAATTATTTAATTGCTCTGGGCTCGTTTCATCTAAATCATTAACTCCATACAATGAAACCTTTAACCCTCCTTCTGCAGTTCCTAAAAGAATTGTTCCATTAGAATTATACCCAAAAGAACCTACAAAAACTAGCATTTTAGGAAATGTTTTCTCTAAAAACCTGCTGGTGCAACAGCGCTATAAGCATCTAAACATAGATATTTAATTAAGTTTGCCAACTTAATAGATTTCTCATATTCGGCTGGTACTAACGTATAATTAAAGTTAGATTCTACATCTGGTAATTTATATAAAACTTCAATATTATACGGTTCTACAAATTCTCTCTTTAAAAACTTATCAAATTGATTTTCGTATCCAAAATCTGTGCTAATAGAACTCTTATCTGGGTTTGGTACATCATTCTCTTCACAACTAGTAAAAGCTAATGCTAAAATGAATACTAAATATTTTATTTTTTTCATGATTGTCATAATTATTTAATTAATACTCTATCTAGGGTTAGGAGTTAAACCTGCAGAAATAACATCTTGAGGTAATTGAACTGCTTTTCTAGGATCATCTGCTGTAAGTACATCTACAACAATAGGCTCTGTTTCTGTGTATTGATATCTTGGTATAACCATACCGTATCTTTTATTATCAAACCATCTTAAACCATCATGCATTGTAAGTATTCTTCTTAACTGAAGCGTATAATGTAACATATTTTCTTGTGTACCTGCCTCAATTGTAAATTTAGGACTTAACACCTTTTTTTGAGTAGGATCATCTTCTGTAGAATATGCCACACCATTGTAAAAAGTATTTACTTCTGTAATGTCTGTTTCTGGACTTAATTGATTGTAATTTCTAGTAAATGTATTTAAATCTTCTAAAGCTGCGCTATAATCTTTTAACATTACGTTTGCCTCTGCTCTAACAATTAAAGTTTCATCCATAGTGAAAGGACTTTTAATTGTTTTACTATACCCAATACCTGCAACAGCATCTGTATATTCAAACAAATAAGGCATTTTCATAAACAATGTTTTATTTAAGTTTGCTGCAGTATAAGCAAAAGGTCTGTAATATGGATATAAACCTGCATTACTTGCCCAAGGCAAAGCAACCCCTAGAGACTCTCTAGCAGAAATCTGACTTGTATGATTAAAACGAGAACCTGTATAATAAGCTCCAAAATGCACTCCAGAAATAGAAGTATATGCCTGTGTTAACAAGTTACTTGTATCTTCATAAAATGCAGTAGACGCTGGTAATTGACTTCTAACAACCTGACCTTGAGCTTGCCAATCCCTTAATAAACTAGTAGGATTTGCTGTTAAAACTATCGTTGCATACTCTTTTGCTTTTGCCCAGTTTTCGTAGTATAAATTAAACCTTGCTGCAAATGCATAAGATGCCTTTACGTTAAAATGGTATTTAGGCACATCGTAAATATCGTCTCTAATAAGCGGTAAAGCTGCTTCTATATCTTTATTTATTTTTTCGTACACTTCTGCAACAGTTCCTCTATCATATTGAGGGTTTAAAGTTGTTTCTGCAGTTTCTAAATAAGGTACTCCTAAATCTACATTACTCGTTTGTGTGTTATAATGCTTACTAAACATATTTACCAAAACAAAGTGTGCATAAGCTCTAGCTATTAAAGCCTCTCCTTTTTCTGCCGATAAAGAACCATCACCAAGAGCTTCAATACCTGCTAATGCTTGATTTGCGTTTGCAATAGCACCATAACAACCTTCCCAAATAGAAGTAGGGCTATCGTTATCTGTTTCTGTAATATCTTCCCAAAACACAATTTGTTCAGAAAATCTATCAGAATAAGGGTTATCCGCACCTATATCATCTACATTATCAGAAGACAATTCTGCTACCAAACCATACGTAGTTGATGGATATGCAGATACTAGTATCTTTCGAACCTTTTCTGCAGTATCTATTTCTGTTCTATTATCTGGCGTTTCATCTAAAAAATCATCACAAGACACCACAAAAAGAGAAAAAAGAAATATTACAAATAATATTTTTTTATTATTTTTCATTTTTTATATATTTTATATTTTATAATCCTAATTTTAATGTAAAAGTAAATTGCTTAGCTAAAGGGCTTGCAACACCACCAGAATTAAAAAATTCTGGGTCTTGTCCGTTTAATTTATCATCTGAATACAGTAAAAATAAATTAGTAGCTTGTAATTTTATAGAGAAGCTATTAAGGCTTAATTTTTTTACAAGTTCATTAGGAAATTGATATGCTAAAGACACTTGCTTAAGTCTTATAAAATCTCCTTTTGCAATTCTTTCTGTAGAATAATTATAGGCATTATAAGCGGTTCTTAAATCATAAAAACCATAATCATCTTGTTGTCTTGTTGTAGCAATTACGGGTACATTTGTTGTGTTTTCATCTCCTGGTAACACCCATCTGTTTTCAAACTCTCTTGGCAACGCCGTAAGATCTGAATAAGAAGAACTAAATACAGGGTTTAACCTTACCACATTACCAAATGAGAATGTTGTAAATACATTAAACGTTAAATTTTTATATTTAAAAATATTTCCAAAACTACCAACATCTGTTGGATCTGTAGAACCAGAATACTCTAAGAAATCTAACTTATCTCTTTCTTGAAAGTAAATATCGCTAACAGATACGTTACCATCTTGATCTTGAAATGTAGGTATACCTTCTTCATTTAAACCGGCAAAAGGAATAGAAAAAATAGAATTTACAGAATAACCTTCTCTTGCAAAACCATAACCTGTAACTAAATCAATTACTCTTTGTTGAGTATCTAACTTTGTAACTTTATTACTTGTTTTAGAATATACAAAATCTGTTTGCCAAGAAAAGTCTTCTGTTTTAATTGGTGTTGCAGAGATAGAAAATTCTAATCCATCAGATTTCATTTCAGCTACGTTACCATATTTTGTTACCTCTCCTCCAATACCTTGTGTATTAATTCTACCAATTAAGTCAAAATTATCTCTAGTATACCAATCGAAACCTATATTTATACGGTTATCAAGAAAACCAGCATCCAAACCAACATTAAATTCATGTTTTTTCTCATACGTTAATTCACTATTTTCTAAAGAGCTAACATACAAAGCACTTTCTTTAACACCAGAAGAAGGTCTCCAAGGGTTAATACTTCTAATATCTGCTAATGAATTTGACACATAATCTGGACCTCTGTCTGCCGTTAAACTATAAGAAGCTCTAAAAGTAAGTCTATCTAAGGCACCTAAGTGTTCAAAGAAATCTTCTTCATGTACATTCCACGCACCAGACACATTCCATGTTGGCAACCATCTAGAAGCTGTAGATTTCCCTAATTTATTAGACCCTTCATAACGCAATGTACCATTTAAGGTATAACGTCTTTTCCAAGAATAGGTTGCGTTACCAAAAAATGCTAAATTTCTGTATCTACTATTTTCTAAACCGTAGTATAAGCTATTTTCTTCAACTCCTTTCTTAAATAATTCATACCCATAAAAAGGTACTTCTCCTAAAGAGTATTGTAATCCCCAACCAGTAAAGTTAGAATTTTTTCTATCTGCAGAATTAAGCTCTGCTCCTGCATAAAAGTTTACAGTATGATCTTCTTTAATAATATCCTTATAAGAGAAAGTAGATCTAAAATCGTACCCTAACATACTATAATCTGTACGTCTGTAAATACCTCCTTCTGGCAACACACTAATTGGCACAGCATATTGATCGTCTGGATCTGTATATAAAAACGGATTTGCATCTCTAATAATTTCATTACCCATTGCTCTAAACGCATTTGCTTGATTAGAAAACTCTGTAGAATTATGTTCTAAAGATGTAGATTGATATTTTAAAGCTCCTAAAAAACTAACATTTGTTTTTTCGCTAAGTTTATATTTTAACTCTGCCTGAAACTTTAAGTCTACAACGTTAATATCAATATAATTTTCTTCTAATTCTTTAACGATATTAAAATCTGAATAATTTCTTGTATAAAATTTATCTGGATCTAAAGCTCTAGAAGAATTAAGGGCAAAAGAATATGGATTGATATCAAAATCTCTTTTTACTGTACCAGTAACCACATCTGTATCTTGAGACAACGTTCCTGGTGCTTTCTGATTTCTAAAAGACGCCGTACTTATTGTATTAAATGACAATCTATCATTTACTTTAAATAAAGATTTATAATTGGCAGTATAACGATTTACGTTACTAGATTTTGTCCATCCCGGATCTATTAATGCACTAATAGAACCATAATAAGTTGCTCTATCTGTACCAGAAGACATATTAACAGAATGACTTTGCATTGCATTAATATTAAATAACTCATTAAACCAGTTTGTATTTCTTAACTCTGCTTGTCTTAAAAAAGCTGCTTTTGCTTCTGGCGTATTTGCAAGCACAAAATTACCATTAGCATCTAATTGTTTTAATGATTGGTACATTTCACCATAAACACCACTTTCACTAGCATTTGCAACAGTACTATAATTTAACCATCCACCAGCACGCATTTCTTCATAAACAGACATTTGTTCTTGAGAATTCATAATGTTAAAATCATTATAAGAAGGTCTCATTCTAAAGGTAGTTTCAGTAGTATAATTTATACTACTTACACCTGCTTTACCTTTTTTAGTTGTAATTACAATTACACCAGCCATTGCTCTTGCACCATAAATAGAAGTAGCAGAACCATCTTTTAAAACCTCAAAAGACTCAATATCATCTGCATTTAAACCTGCAATAGAAGAACTTATTAACGTTGTTGCATCTCCAGAAGCCAAATCTCCAGAAGAGATATCAATAGCGTCTTCTAAAATAATACCATCTACTACCCATAATGGTTTAGAATTACCATAAATAGAAGTAGCACCACGAACTCTAATTCTTGGAGCAGCACCAAAAGTACCAGAAACGTTTTGTACTGTTACACCAGCAGCTCTTCCTTCTAGCGCTCTACTTATTTCTGGAACCCCATCTAACTTCACTTCAGAAGCTTTTATTGATGTGGAAGAACCAGTAAATAAACGTTTATCTGTGGTAGTAATACCTGTAATTACAACCTCATCTAAACTTTAAGAATCCTCTTCAAGTACCGCATTTAAAACACTTCCTGTTCCAACTGTTTTTTCTAAGGTTTTCATCCCAAGATATCTAAACACCAAAACATCTCCTGCTTTTGCTGAGATAACGTATTTACCATCAAAATCGGACTCCGTTCCTTTATTGGTACTTTTCACAAGAACCGAAACTCCTGGCAAAACACCTGTTTTATCAGAAATAGTTCCTGATATCATTTTACTTTGTGCAAAAGAAACTTGCACTACAAACGCCCAAAAGAGCGTTAAAATAAAGTTAGTTTTTAATTTCATTTAATAATTTATTTGAATTAATTAGCGTAAACCTCTTAATTTTATGTTAACAAAACAAGATAAAAGACAATTTTAACAAAAATATTTTAACATTTAACCTCTTTTACTAAGAATTCACTAAAATTCAAAACGATTGTTATATTATTGCAAATCGAATTTTATACGATGAAATTTCCCAATATATTAATTTACTGGTACTTACAAAACAATAGAGATTTGCCTTGGCGAAAATCTAAAAACCCATACTTTATTTGGCTATCAGAAATCATGCTACAACAAACAAGAGTTGCTCAAGGTTTGTCTTATTATCTAAAATTTACAGACACTTTTCCCACTGTTTTCGATCTCGCTAAAGCGGATGAAAGTACCGTGTTAAAAATGTGGCAAGGTTTGGGGTATTATTCTAGAGCAAGAAATCTTCATTTTTCTGCAAAACAAATTGCCAACGAATTAAATGGCGAATTTCCATCTACATATAAAGAGATTATAAAACTAAAAGGAATAGGAGATTATACCGCCTCTGCAATTGCATCAATTTGCTTTAATGAACCCACTGCTGTTGTAGACGGAAACGTTTACAGAGTACTTTCTCGCTACAACGGAATTAAAACACCTATTAACTCATCTGCAGGGATTAAAGAGTTTAAAGCTTTAGCGCAGACTTTAATTGATGAATCTCAACCTGGAACCTATAACCAGGCAATTATGGATTTTGGTGCATTACATTGTAAACCTCAAAACCCATTGTGCGATAGCTGTCCTTTTTCGGGTAGTTGCATGGCATTAGAAAAAAAGCTAACAAACGAGTTACCAGTAAAAGAGAAAAAAATAAAGGTTAGAAAACGTTATTTTAATTTTTTGGTGATAAAAACCGATGACAATAAAACTATTTTATCTGAAAGAAAAGGAAAAGGAATCTGGCAAGGTTTATTTCAATTTCCATTAATAGAAAGCAATAAAAACATCAACAAAAATGAACTAGTTTCATCCGAAGAATTTATTGATCTATTTCCTGCAGAAACAACGATTTCTCTCTTTAATAAAAAAGAAATCGTACATAAATTATCGCATCAACATTTATATACACAATTTTGGATTATAGAAACTAAAAAGCTAAACAAAGCCACCATAAAATGGACTGAAATAGAAAAACACCCAGTCCCTATTTTAATTGCTAATTTTTTAGAAACTTTTCTAACTAAAAAGTAATTGATATTTTTAGTACTTTTGATGTGAAATTTTTAACTTACATTAAGTTTATCTACTCGAGACTTACAAAAATTAAAAAATATTTTAATTAAAAGTAAGAGCGCAGCTTTTCGAGAGATTAAATTTTATAGGTCTAGACTGCGCTACACCTATTAACAAAAAAAATAAAGCTATGGCAGCAGGAACAATAAATAAAGTAATTTTAATTGGTAACTTAGGTGATGATGTTAAGATGCATTATTTTGATGATCAAAACTGTGTTGGTAGATTTCCTATAGCAACTAGCGAAAGCTACACCAATAAAACTACCGGAGAAAAAGTAACCTCTACAGACTGGCATAATATTGTTGTAAGAAACGGATTAGCAAAGGTTTGTGAAAAATATTTATCTAAAGGTGATAAAGTGTATGTTGAAGGTAAATTAAAAAACAGACAATGGGAACAAGATGGCGTAAAACGCTATTCTACAGAGATTCATGTAAATGAAATGACCATGTTATCTACAAAGAAAAACTTAGAAACACCTAATAATACTAATCCACAACAACATCAAAAACCTTCTGCACCAGCACCAAAAGCTGTTCAGGAAGAAGAAAACGATGATTTACCTTTTTAATTAATCAAACCTAAAGCAATTGGACCCAGATCCCGAAATATTATTTTTATTACTAGCTTCAACAGATTTACTAACCACATTTAATGCAATACTACTAATTGCTTTACTATTAAGTTCTGCGCTAGTATCAGGAGCAGAAGTTGCTTTTTTCTCGCTTTCTCAAACCGATTTAAACGAACTTTCTAACAACGGAAAAGAACAAAATATTGTTGTAACCTTACTAGAAAGACCCAGAAAATTACTAGCAACCATTCTAATAACCAACAATTTTATAAACATTTTAATTGTTTTATTATTTGCTTCCCTATCAGAAACTTTATTTGGTCATTTCGATTATCAATTAAACGCATACCTTTTTACCATTCCTATTCGCTTTTTATTAGAAATTGTTTTAGTAACCTTTTTAATTCTTTTATTTGGAGAAGTTTTACCAAAGGTTTACGCCTCTAGAAACGCACTCCGTTTTTCTAAAACAATGTCTAAATTTATTCATTTTATAAGTATTCTATTAACCCCTTTTAGTTTACCCTTAATAACATTAACAAAATGGATAGAAAAAAAATTAGGGAGTAAAAACTCTAACTTTTCTGTAGAAACCTTATCGCAAGCATTAGAATTAACTTCTGAAGGAGCCACTACCAAAGACGAACAAAAAATATTAGAAGGAATTGTAAATTTTGGAAACACAGAAACGGTACAAATTATGGTACCTCGTATAGATATTTTTGCACTTTCTGATGACGAGCCTTATGAAGTTGTTTTAGATAAAATTCTAAAAAACGGATACTCTAGAAATCCTGTTTACAAAGACAGTATCGATAATATAATTGGTATTTTATATGCTAAAGATTTGTTAGCGCATTTAAATAAAACAACGTTTAAGTGGCCTACATTATTAAGAGAACCATTTTTTGTACCAGAAAACAAAAAACTAGATGATTTATTGGGCGATTTTAGAGAGAAAAAAAATCACTTGGCAATTGTTGTTGATGAATATGGTGGCACAAGTGGTTTAGTAAGCTTACAAGACGTAATAGAAGAAATTGTAGGCGATATTAATGATGAATTTGATGATGAAGATTTACAATATTCTAAAATAGATGCTAACAATTATGTTTTTGAAGGCAAAACCTCTATTAAAGATTTCTGTAGAGTTTTAGATGATGAAGATGAAGAAATTTTTGAAGAAGAAAAAGGAGAAAGCGAAACCTTAGCCGGATTTATTTTAGAAATTTCGGGTAAATTCCCTAGAAAGGGAGAGAAAATAAACTTTAAGAACTATACGTTTACCATAGAAGCGTTAGATAAAAAACGTATTAAACAAGTTAAAGCAACCAGAAATGCGTAACATTTTTCTATTAATATTTACAATTACTTTTCTTTCTTGCAAAGAAGATACACTACCAAAACCTAAAGCCTATTTAAGCTTAACGTACCCTAAAAAATCATATCAAAAATTAACTTTAGAGCGTCCATATTCTTTTGACATTTTAAAAGACACTAAGGTTAAAGACGATGCTAATAATTGGCTAACCATTATATACCCTAATTTAAAAGCATCTATAGACATAACTTACAGACCTGTAAATAACAATATAAAAGAATTGCTTACCGAAGCAGAAAAACTAGTATTTAAACACACCATTAAGGCTGAACAAATTATTCCTAAAGATTTTGTAAACCCTAAAAAAAGAGTCTTTGGTAGTATTTATGAGATTACAGGAAATGCAGCTTCTCAAATTCAGTTTCATTTAACTGATAGTACGCATAATTTTATAAAAGGATCTTTATATTTTTACACAAAACCAAACTACGATTCTGTTTTACCAGCCGTAAGTTACATTAAAGAAGATATTTTAAGATTGATAGAAACTTTAGAGTGGAAATAACAACACTTTAAAATAAAAAAAATCAAACAAAAACTTCGCCTTTCTTGATCTCCCCTCAATTTTGCACAAAAAAATTGACCTCATAAAACTACAATAACATTTAATGGAAAACTTACACGGAAAAAACGTATCATTTTTACTTTTAGGAACTCTTTTCGTTAGTACGTCTGGTGTTTTAGGAAAATATATTGCTTTGCCTGCAGAGGCTATTATTTTATGTAGAGCAATTTTAGCAGCTGTTTTTATTTATATCTTTTGTAAAATTAAAAAGATCGATTTAAAAATAAAATCGAGAGCAGATTTTATTTCTTTTATCATTAGTGGTTTTTTTATGGGTGCACATTGGGTTACTTATTTTATTGCACTAAAGCTATCTAATGTTGCTTTAGGAATGCTATCTATTTATACTTTTCCTGTAATCACTGCTTTTTTAGAACCTTTTTTTTCTAAACAAAAATTAAACCCTGTACATATTTTTTTAGCCCTTATCGTTTTAATTGGCGTGTACATTTTAGTTCCAGATTTTTCTTTAGAAAGCAATGATTTAAAAGGAATTTTATTCGGAATTTTATCTGCCTTCTGTTACGCTCTTAGAAATCTTACCATTAAAAAACATGTAAAAGACTATAACGGAAGTGCGTTAATGTTACACCAAATGATTGTTGTTGCTGTACTATTAATTCCTGTTTTATTTTTTAGTGATTTTTCTAACCTACAAAGTCAAATCCCTCTTTTAATAGTAGTTGCCCTTATAACTACTGCTATAGGTCACACAATGATGGTGCATTCTCTAAAACATTTTACAGTTACTACAGCAAGTATTATTAGTAGTGTACAACCCATTTTTGGAATTATAATTGCCTACCTCTTTGTAAACGAAATTCCTACCCTACACACTTTTATTGGCGGAAGTTTAATTTTATCAACCGTAGTTATAGAGAGTTTTAGAAGCGGAAAACAAACCACTTAACAGAAACCACTTCTAAAACAGCAAACCTTACAAAATTTAATATCTTTTTTAGATTTTCTCTTTACAAAATGCCTTAAAATCATTTTTTAGAGGTGTTTTTGCTATGTAAAAGAGGTAAATCCACAGAACACACTATGTAGAATCATTAAAAATAAGGTGTCATTTTTTAATTATTCTTAATACCACCCCATTAAAATTAATACATCACACCTAAAACCGTATTTAAAATTATAATTCACTAAAACAACTAAGCTTATTTAGATTAAATATAAATAAAACTATATTTGTCAAAAAAAAAGAATGTCTCATTTTATCAAAACATGTATACTTTTTCTTTTATCATACGCTTCATTTAGTCAAGAAGGAGATTTTTATGGTAAAGTAAAATTTAACAATAACGAACCTGGAATAGATGTATTTGTAGTTATAAAAGGAGCGCATTTCTACAAAGAAACTGTTACTGATTTTAATGGAGAATTTTATATAAAATCGATACCCTACGGCACGCATAAAATTCAATTCCATTCTTTAAATTCAAAACGGAAAATAATCACAGCTTTACTTAACACTAAGAAAAAAGAAGTTAATCTTTCCTTAGAGTTGATAAAAAATCAATTAGACGAAGTAAGGATAACTACCAAAACAGAAAAAACAAAAAAAGAAACTCAAGGTTTTGCTGTAAATGTTATAAAAACAAAAGAAGCTAGTCTTAGAAACATCCAAACAAACGAATTATTAAACACAACAGTTGGTGTTAAAATTCGTCAAAATGGAGGTTTAGGTTCAGAGGTCAAATATTCTATAAACGGTTTATCTGGGAGTGCTGTTCGTATTTTTATTGATGGAATTCCAATTTCTACTTACGGATCTTCATTTAGTTTAAATAGCATTCCGCCTTCTATGATTAAAAACATAGAAGTATACAAAGGTGTAGTTCCCGGACATTTAGCAGATGATGCTTTGGGTGGTGCAATTAACATTATACTTCATAAAGGAGCAAAAACTAATTTTAATATTTCTACTTCCTATGGTTCTTTTAACACTTCTCAAACAAGCTTTAATGGTTTATATCGTTTTAAAGAATCTGGATTAACTCTAAAAGGGTCACTTTTTCATAATTATTCCGATAATGATTATACCGTTACAGGTAGAAGCGTTTTAGTTACTGGTTTAGGAGGTGCACAAACACCAATTACCGCAAAAAGGTTTAATGACGCTTATAGATCTACCGGAGGAATGGCACAAATTGGTTTTACTGATGTAAAATGGGCTGACCAATTTTTAATAGGCTTTACAGGTTCTGATGACTATAAAGAAGTACAACATGGTGCTTTTATGACCATAACACCCTACAAAGGGCGTTTTTTAAAATCTAATGCACTTTTAGCAAATTTAACCTATCAAAAGAAAGATCTTTTTACAAAAGGACTTAACATAAATGTTAATGGAATGTACGGAAAAAGAAATCGTGTTGTAAACGACACTGTTGCTTGGGCTTATAGTTGGAATGGAAAAAGAGCTATTGACTTTAGAGGTAATGAATACAAATATACTTGGGAATCTCAAAGTGAACAAGGACCTACACTACTAAATATAAATAGAAAAGTAACCTCCATTAGAACAGGACTTTCTTATGAGATTAACAAGCAACATAAAGTTTTTCTAAATCATTTGTACAATGGTATCGATAGAGAAGATAGTGACGAATTAGTTTCTGTTTTAGAAAATACATTTAAAGGAACTAGAGATTTAACTAAAAACATTTATGCTTTAACCTATGAAATGAATGCTTTTGACAACAAACTAAAAACTAGTTTTTTTGGTAAATATTACCAACAGAAAACAACAAGTATCGATCCTGATATAGAAACAAATTCTGATGGAACACAAAGAATTGTAGATAAAATTATAAGTAGCAACAAAAAATTTGATGGATATGGTCTTGCACTTTCCTATGCAATTAAGCCAAATATTACAGTATTAACTTCGGCAGAAAAAGCAGTTCGTTTACCAAATGAAACGGAAGTATTTGGAGACAACGGAGATAATGTTGTAGAAAACTCTTTTCTTAATCCAGAACACAGTAATAATTTTAATATTGGTTTTAGATTTGGTTCTTTTAACTTTAAAAAACACGACTTTACAATTTCTACAAATTTATTTACCCGAAATATTAAAGATAGAATTGGTTTACCTATCATAAACTCTACAAATGTTGATAATGATTTAATTATTTATGTGAATCAAGGAAGCGGTACATCTAAAGGAATAGAAGCCCAACTAAACTATAGTTACAATAACAATTTTGGCCTCAACTTTAATCTTACCCGTTTTGATATAAAAATCATGAATAAAGGAGTAGAAATAGCGGTACCAAACACTCCTTTTTTTACTATGAATGGTAGTTTAAGATACTCTTTTAAAAATGTAATTCAGAAAAAAGCTCGTTTAAATCTATTCTACACAATGTATTTTACAGATGAGTTTAACTACTTAAACATCCCATCTGGAGTTAGTGGTGCTGACTTTTTTAAAGTACCGAAACAATTCGCTCAAGATCTTGGGCTTAGTTATGCTTTTCCAAACAAAAAACTGGTAGCAAGTTTCGATGTTAAAAACATATTCGATAAACCGGTGTATGATAATTTATCTGTACAGAAACCTGGAAGAGCTTTTTACCTAAAATTAAATTACACAATAAATAAATTTTAACCATAAAATAGTATAAAATGAAACAAATATTTACAAACCCCAAAGCATTAGCCTTTATATTAGCATTCGGTGCATTAACTGCATGTAGTGATGATATTAATGAAGAACCAATTGTTGATCCAGACCCAATTGAAGACACTAGATGGATTACCATTGCTGGAGCAAAAATGGGAGATAACCCAGGAGACGGAAACGGAGGAACATTAATTTACGCTGTAACTAGCGAAGATGCTAAAGACCCAACCGTATCTATTAATCCTTTTGAAGACGGATTTATTGCACCATCAAACAGAACTGCAAGATTACAATCTTCTGAAGATGGAAGTACTATTTTTAACATTAGCTACGCAGGTGATACTGGTGGTAATTACACAAAATATACTGTAGAAGGCGGACAAACATTTACTCCTACGGGTTCTGAGGTTAGTATTGCTCCTTATGTTGGTACCGCACCAAGGTGGATAAAATTATTTGATGGAGACCAAACAGGTGCTGCAGTTTATGTATCCACAGAGCACCAAGTTGATGACAATGGTACTCCGGATGATGCTACAGATGATACTTATAACTATACAGAAGCTAAAATAGGTGTAGTTACTTTAGACTTAGTAAACTCTTCAATAAACGAATTCAAGGAGCATGTTGTACGTTTAAGTGCAGAAGAAGAAGCAAAAGGTTATTATATTTCTAGAATTGACATGCCTACTTTAAATAAGGCTGGAGATAAACTATATATTGGAGCTCGTTTAAGTAAAGTAGATCCTGCAACTGTAGAAAGTGATAGTGGTTATGAAATTTTAGGTTCTAAAACAATTGTATTAGATTACCCATCTTTATTAAACCCAACGGTAATTACGTCTACTTTAGGACATGGAAACACCAACGGATACCGAAGCATTAACGCTTTCGAATACGGAGGAAGTGTTTACCAAGCCAACCAAAGTGACCCAGAAGGTTCTTATATCTTAAAAATTGGTGCAGATAACCAATATGATAATTCTTATAATTTTAACCTAGATGACGCTTTAGGAATAGAAGGTGCTTATATTCTTGCTTGGAGACCAGCTGCAAATGGTAAAGCGGTTGTAGCTTACCGTCATAATGGTTCTCAGGATGGTGTAGCAGGTGCACAAGGCTTTTTTGCTCTTGTAGATTTAAATGCTAAAACGGCTACTAAAATTGATGCCATTCCTTACGATCCAGATTTTTACTTATTCCAATACCAAGGTTTTGTAGTTGATGGTACAGAAATATACGTAACACAAGCTCCTGTAGGACAAAATGGAAACATTTATGTTATAGAAACAGAAACTGGTGTTGTAACTAAAGGTGCAGAATTGGTAAATGCAGAAGGAAGTCATTTTATAGGTGCTTTCTAATTTAGAAGACTGATATAAAAAAGAGGCGTAATTTTATTTTACGCCTCTTTTTGCTTTAAATACTTACTGTTTAACAAAATTTTAACTTTGGCATCTTCTTTGATTTAGACTTCATAAAACTAATATTATGAACTCGAAACTCAAAATTACAATTCCTAAACCTTGTCATGAAAATTGGAACAAGATGACCCAAAAAGAAAAAGGAAAATTTTGCAGTTCTTGTTCTAAAACTGTGATTGATTTTACTAAAAAAACTACAAGTGAAATTACAGATTACTTAATTAAAAATAAAAAAAAGCGAGTTTGCGGGCATTTTTATAAAAAACAACTAAATAGTATTACAATTGAAATTCCTAAAGTAGTTTTTGATCAACATTTATCTTTTCAAAAATTATTTGTGCTGTCTTTATTTTTTGTGATGGGCACAACTCTTTTTTCTTGCCAATATACGGATGGTAAAAAACAAAAAATACAAGATGTAGTAATTATTGATACAATTAATAATATTAAAAAAGAAACTAACTCCTTAGAAAACATACTTAAAGAAGACACTATTATTGTAACTAAAAAAGAAACCCTCCCCCATTCTCCTGCCACAACTAGAATTACAGTTTGTAATACCAATTTAAAAAATGACAAACCTATAGAGATAGTTACTACAGGCGAAGTTGTTGAAGAATTAAAAATTGATGGAGTTATTGAATTTAATGAAATTGAAGAGGAAGAAATTATAATGGGATTTATTATTGAACAAAGCCCAAAGTTTAAAGAATCAGAAGAAAATACTCAAAAAAACTTTGAGAAAAGAATTAAGATTTTCTTTGAGGAAAATTTTAATACGAAACCTTCCCAAAAACTAGACTTAAAAAAAGGTAAACACCAAATTTATACTGAATTTATTGTTGATAAAAAGGGATACGTAACAGATATTAAAGCTAAATCTTCTAACAGAAAATTAGAAAAAGAGGTTATAAAAACACTTAAAAAATTACCACAATTAATCCCTGGAAAACAAGCTGATAAAATTGTAAAAACAAAATACAACTTACCAATAAGCATTATAATTGACTAATATTTTTAAAATAAAAACAAACAAACTCTAGCCCTGATTGAAACGACATCCTTTTTATGCCTCTTTTATAAGCTTATTGCGAGGAACGAAGCAATCTGTTTCTAATAATAAAATTGCCAGAGATTACAATAAAGAAAATTAGCTGTAACAGAAATAAAAAGATATAGTGCAAAGCAGGAAATAGCTTCTAAAACAATTCTTTATTACTAATATCTAAGTAATTACGTTTTACAAAAGATAAAATAGTATCTAAAATTTCTCCCATATTTGTACACTCTTTAAACTTTACATCTCCCACATATTTAATTAGTTGGTTCTTTAATAATGCTACATTTTTAGGATAAGAAATCGTATCGTTTTTCATACAATTAATAAGAAACTCTGTTCTTCTAGGGGCTGTAATCATACGTTTTGCCATAAAAGAACGTTCTTCTATTTTATATTGATTTATAGAACTATTTTGTAATTTTTTACCAACCATTTCTACCATCTTAAAGTTTTCTTTCATAAACTGAAGATTGTAAACTTTTAAATTCCCTTCAAAAGATTGCTGATCAAAATCAATGGCTCTAATTTTATAAATAATATGAGAAAAATCGTGCGTTGGTGTAACAACATAATTGTAAGAACGCATATCTCCTAACAACCTAACCAAACAACGTTCTTTAAATTTAACAAACTCTTTGGCTATCTGAGATTTTTCTGATTCGGTACATTTTGGTAAGAAATTTTTAATAAAATCGTCTCCAGGAATCCCTACAATATGCTCTTCTATTAAGGTATCTTTATAAACTAAGAAATTAATATTATGAGGAGATAATATATGTTCTAATTCTAAACCATAAACACGAGAAGCATCTGCTTTTTTTACATAAAAATAAGTGAAATTGTCATTTAAAATATTTCTTACCTTAACTCTAAAGGGTTTAGAATTACCAAACGTACAGTAATCTATGGCGTCTACATTTAAAAACGGAATGGTTTCATCACTTCCGTCAGAAAGCAACATGGTATATATTTTTTTTAAACTTTTATCAATTTCTGCTCTATCCCATTCAGAATAATAAGTACGTATCCAAAGGGTATCTTCTTCATTTTTATCGTAAACCGTAATTGAGCCCTGAAAACGTAACAGATCGTCATAAAAAATAGGAATTTTTATGTTTCTATTATATTTTTTTAAATACGAACTCAACATTTCATTTACAGGAAATGTAGGTTTCTTCTTAGACATTAGTTTTCTTTCTGACTTCATAATATCAAAAATAAGCATTATTAAGCAAGTTCAAACATCTTTCCTGGTAAAGGTTTTGTAACCCCTTTTAATTCCATTTGCAATAAAATAGATGATAATTGATAAATAGGAATATTACATTCTAACGAAATAACATCTAACAATTGTTGTCCTTTATCGTGTAACAAATCATGAATTTTTTGTTCATTCTCATTCAATTCTACAAATAATTGTTTTTGAATTGTTTTGTTTTTTTCTTGAACATCCCAATTTAACATTTTTACAACATCTAAAGCTGAGTTTAACAAGTGCGCTCTGTTGTTTTTAATTAAATCATTACACCCTTTACTATACAAATCTGTAGTTCTACCAGGTACAGCAAAAACATCTTTGTTATAAGAATTAGCAATATCTGCGGTAACTAAAGAACCTCCTTTAGATGCCGATTCTATAATAATTGTTGCTGTAGAAATGCCTGCAACAATTCTATTACGTTTTAGAAAATTTTCTCTTAGAGGATCTTCTTCACTCCAAAACTCAGTTAAAAAACCTCCATTTTCATTTACTTGATGAATATATTTTTTATGAACCTTCGGATATATTTGCTCAAAACCATGTGCTAACACAGCAATTGTTTGCAACTTATTTTCTACCGCTGCTTTGTGTGCACAAATATCTACTCCATAAGCAAAACCACTTACAATTATAGGGTTGTAGGTTGCAATTTCTTCTATAAATTGATTGCAAAAATTACGCCCATAAGAGCTAATATTCCGTGTACCCACAATAGAAATAATTCTGGAATTAGAGAAATCTAAATTTCCATCTTTAAACATTAAAATAGGACTATCGATGCAATGCTGAAGATTTTTAGGATAATCATTATCTAAAAAATAGGTGTAAGAAATGTTGTTGTCTTTTATGTATTTTAATTCCTTTTGTGCTAATTCTATATTTTTAACATCAAACAAATGTTTTAAAGCATGATTTCCTATTCCGTTTATTTTTGAGAGCATTGCAGTGTTTTCTTTAAAAACCTGTTCTACATCTCCCACATTAACAATAAGCTTTTTGGCCAAAATATCTCCAATAGCTTTGCATTTTTGCAATCTTAAGATTGCCAATAATTTTTCTTCTTTCAATTTGGTAACAATTTGAATACCAATATATAAAATATTTGTTGATAAAATTGTTAAGAAATTGTTTTACAAAACGTCTTAATTTCTATATTTGTTACAATGAATTTAGCAACATACATTAACGATTTACTATACAGATACGATTGCGTAATTGTACCTGACTTTGGAGGATTTGTAACAAATAGAATTGGTGCAAAGGTGAATAATTTTACAAACACCTTTACCCCACCAACAAAACAAATTACATTTAACAGCCTGTTAAAGCACAACGATGGTTTATTAGCAAATTATATTGCTTCTGCAGAAAATATTTCTTTCGAGAAAGCATCTACTGCTATTTCATTATCTGTAATTAAGTGGCAAAATGAGCTACAAAATAAGCAAGTACAAATAGATAATTTAGGTATTTTGTCTTTAAATGAAGCAAAACAAATTATTTTTGAACCCAATACTACCGTTAACTATTTAACAGAGTCTTTTGGTTTAGCAACAGTAGAATCTTCTGCAATTGCAAGATATAAAGAGCAAGTAAAACCTTTAACTCCTGTATTTACAGAAGAAAAGAAAAAAGGAATACCTGCATTTATAAAATATGCTGCAACAGCTGCTGTTTTATTAACTTTAGGATTTGCAGGTTATAACGGTTATCAAAATAATCAGCAAAAAGTAACTATAGCCAATCAAGAAAAAGCAATTCAGAAAAAAATACAATCTGCTACTTTTGTAATTTCTAACCCTTTACCAACTATTAATTTAAATGTTGCTAAAGAAATAGCAAAACCATACCATATTATTGCTGGAGCTTTTCAATTTGCAGAAAATGCAGAAAAAAAAGTTATCGAATTAAAGGCTAAAGGGTATGATGCTAAAATAATTGGCGTTAACAAATGGGGACTTACACAAGTTACCTTTAACAGCTATTCTAATCGTAACAAAGCAATTAACAGTCTTTACCGAATTCAAAAAACAGTTTCTAAAGACGCTTGGTTATTAACTAAAAAATTAGATTAATTCCTTTTTCTTTAACGTTTTTAAACTTCACTTTTAAATAAGTGATTGTATCTTTGCTCAAAAATATTTTTTGATGGAAGCAAAAACGCCAAAAGAATCTTTAACAATACTTACCGACTTAGTTTTACCTGGTGAAACAAATTATTTAGAAAACCTTTTTGGGGGCGAATTATTAGCAAGAATGGATAGAGCTTGTAGTATTGCAGCAAAAAGACATTCTAGAAGAATTGTTGTTACAGCCTCTGTAAACCATGTTGCTTTTAATAAAGCAATCCCTGTAGGAAGCGTGGTAACTATAGAAGCTAAAGTTTCTAGAGCCTTTAACACCTCTATGGAAATATACGTAGATGTTTGGATAGAAGACAGACAATCTAGATCTAGAACTAAAGTTAACGAAGGAATTTACACTTTTGTAGCGGTAGATGATACCGGAAAACCTGTTGCCATTCCTCAAATTAGACCAGAAACAGATTTAGAAGAAACTCGTTTTGAAGGAGCATTAAGACGTAAAGAATTAAGTTTAGTTTTAGCTGGCAAACTAAAACCTAGCGATGCCACTGCCTTAAAAGCACTATTTAGTTAAATACTAATAATTATGATGGAGCTATATAAATATAAAATTATTTACTCGGTTGCAATTTTTGTAACTGCTATTTTAACACGCTTATTAATTACCAATTCTTTAAAAAAGATTCAAACAAAGTTTGGATTTCAAAAAGCAAGAATTATAGTAACTAATAAAATAGTTACCGTGCTAATTTATATTACAGTAATTGTTTTAGTTTCTTTTATTTGGGGTGTTGATGAAAAACAACTATTAGTATATGTTTCTTCTTTTTTAACCATTTTAGGAATTGCTTTTTTTGCTCAATGGTCTATACTTTCTAATATTACAGCAGGTTTAATTTTATTTATAAACTACCCTGTAAAAATAGGAGACACTATTACTATTTTAGAGAAAGACAATAATATTACAGGTGAAATTAGAGATATTGGTGCTTTTTTTATCACATTAAGAACACCAGAAAAAGAATTAATAACCTTACCAAATGCTGTTATTCTTCAAAAAAATATTAAATATTCTCCACAACCAGATAATTAAATTACCTTTTTAAAATCCAAGAAGAAGGATTTAAACGTGTTGTATTTTTAAACAACACAAAAATTAACTTTGTTTTTTTAGAAACCTTGTCGGTAAAAATCTGACCAATTTTTTGCCCCGTTACAATACGATCTCCTTTTTTAACATACGCTTTTTCTAAGTTATTGTAAGATGAAATATAATTACCATGTTGTATTAAAACGTTTTTTCTACCCTCTGCACTTACCAAAACATTAAGCACACTACCATTAAAAATAGCTTGCGCATCTTTACCTTGTTTGGTTACAATATGCAAACCAGTACCGTTAACAGTAATTCCAGGAAATGATGGATGCGGTTGTTTTCCAAATTTTCTAACAACAATACCTTCACTTACAGGCCAAGGCAACCTACCTTTATTTAACTCGAACTTTGTTGCTAAAGCTTTGGCTTCTGGACTTAAAATAAATTCATTTTTCTTAACCGAAGTCTTTGGCTTATCCTTTAATTTTGATCGTGCAATTCTATTTGCTCGCTCAATTTCTTCACGGATTTTCTTATCTATCTGAGCAGTAACTCTTTTCTCTTCTTTAACTTTATTTTGAAGCTCTTTTTTGTATTTACTTTCTCTTTTCTTAATAGTGGCAATTAATTTCTCTTGATTTTTTTTATCAATTTCAATTTCTTTTTTTTGCTCTTTTTGAGACAAAATTAAAGTATCTTTTAAAGCCTTTTGAACCAATAAAGAATCATTTAACTGTTGCACTTCATTTGTATGAACTACAATTTCTTCTCCTTGTTTTTTTCTAAAAGAAGTATACTGTTTCATGTACTCTAACCGTTTATAAGCCTGATAAAAACTTTGAGAAGAGAGCAAAAACATCATTCTACTTTGCTGAGATTTACTTTTGTACGATTTAAAAATCATATCAGCATAATCTGCTTTTAAGTCCGCTAGCTTCTTTTTTAAACTTTTAAGCTCCGTTTCATTTTTACGAATGTCTTTTAATAAAATTTTTGCTTCAGAGTTAATCGTAGCGATTAATTGCGTTCTAACATATATTTTTCTGTTTAAATCTTTTAAGTCATCTAAAGCATTGTTTACTTTCTTTTTTTCTTTAAAAAGCAACGAGTTTACTTGCTTAATTTCATAATTAAGTTTTTTACGTTGTGCTTCTAACTCTTTTCTTGTTTGTCCAAAAACAGAAAAAATACTTAGAAAAAAAATTAAAACGGGTATGTAAAACTTTCTACTTTTCACTATAATTTTATTTGCTTGTAACCATTAGGTATCGAAAATGAAGCATCAATATCTTTATTAAATTCAACAGATTTTACAATAAAATCTATATTTGTAAACTTACCGGGTTGTTTTGCTTTTATTTTTATTTCTGATGGAAAAACAACATCATCAACCACATTATACGAAGGATAAGAAATATCTAAACGCTGATTTTTTATCGAATTTACAACAGATTGTTTATCTAATTTAAAATGAGAAGGATTTACAGAAAAGAAAAGATCAAACAAACTTGCTTGTATTTCTGGTGATAAAACATACGAATTATCAGCAATAACTACCGTTTGCTTTTCTTCTTTTACATTTGTTAAAGACTGTCCCAAAAATAAATTTTGAAGCTGATTAAAATTAATATCTGTACCTAATATTTTTTTTAACATGCTAAAATCTCCTTCAAAATAATTTTTAGCATAAGGAGAATAATAACTTACAGAAGTTGGTGTAATCTTTGCTTTAAACACGGTAATAAATTTAGTTCCTTTTAACCAAATTACCTCATCTTTTATCATTTTTAAACTTACAGAAATACTTTGTTTTACTTTTCCGTTATTAAAATTTGCTTTTAACCTAGCATCAACCGTCTTTTCATCAAAATTAGCTGCAACGTGTTTTCTAGCCACTTTTTTAGCAGACATTTCTGTAGCAATAGCATTTGCATCTATTAAATTCTTTTTTGTTTTACAAGAAGTAAATACAACCGCAAAGACCACAAAATATTTTAAAAATTTCATTCTTACTTTTTTATTTTTTTTGATTTCTCAATAAACTTCTTTTCCTTATTAAAATCACCTAAACCCTTATAAGAAATAGCCATTTCTTTATAAAAATTAGACTCCATTGCATCTTCTATAACAAAATCGATACCGTTCTGTAAACTCAATAACGCTTTTTTATATTTTTTCTGATAATTTAATGCCTTTCCTTTCATTAAATATACAAAAGGTTGTGCAGGAAAAAGAGAAACTCCTTCATTTGAGTATTTTAAAAGCACTTCAGAATTCTCTTTAGAGGTTATTAAAATCTGCTTTAAAACAGCATACGACTTCTCTTCTTTAAATTGATCTTCTAACGAAGCTTCTGGTTTTACTGTTTTCTCTACAACCGTTTTACTCTCTTTATTTTCTAGGTTATTTTTAATTTTCTTAAAAGAAGAAGACAGTGCATTATCACGCTCCATTTCATCCATCAATAAAATAGCTTTTTTATACTCTTTTTGTTGCAAATACAATTGCAACAAATACGATCGTTCTTTTAGATTAAGAACAACTAACTTTTGCTGAACAGATATGGCGTCAGAATAATTTCTATCCTTTACATAAATTTTAACCAAATGCTTAAGCATCCAACTATTGTTTGGCACTTCTTCTAATGCTCTTTTAATATATTCTTTTGCTAATAATGTTTTATTTAATAGCAAGTAATTTTTAGAAAACTCAAAATAAACAGCCTCATTATCTGTTAAAATCTGGTTACAACTTTCTAAGTTTTCAATAGCTTTTTGGTAATTACCAATGGATTTCTCTGACAAGGCCTTAAAAAAAAATTGCTGAAAATTTAACCCTTTTTCTTCTGTTAAATCTTTAGCAATTGGTATGCTATCTTGTGCGTAAAAATTGAAAGAACAGAGCATAAAAAAAAGAGAGAAGAGAGCATACTTTACATAAATAGCCCTCTTTTTTCTCTGTTCTTTATTCTCTAATCTTATAATCATTTATGTTAATTCTGTATAATCTCCAATACTTACAGAAGTATATTTACCATTGTATTTTGCATGATTTCCAATCATTGCATTGTCTAAATTTGCATTAGAAATAACAACATTAGATTGTATAAGAGAATTTACAATGGTAGAATTTTCTACTACACTATTTGCTCCAATAGAAACATAAGGCCCTACTTTTGTATTTTTAAGCACTACGTTTTTACCAATAAAACAAGGCTGAATAATTTCTGAATTTTCTAAAACAACATCTTTAGCTACTAAATTATTTCCTGCTTCATGCTCAAAACCTAAGACCTGCTTATTGGTATCTACCGTTGGATCTTTTTTACCACAGTCCATCCAAGCATCTACTGTTCCAGGAATAAATTTAGCTCCCTGTTGTTTTAAAGACTCTAAAACATTAGTTAATTGATATTCGTTATTTTCCTTTAAATCGTTGTCTATTAAATATTGAATTTCTTCTAATAACTTATCTCCACTTTTAAAGTAATAGATTCCAATAATTGCTAAATCAGAAACAAAATCTTTTGGTTTTTCTATAAAATCGGTAATAAAACCATCTTGTAATTTTACAACACCAAAGGCACTTGGATTTGCTACTTTACTTACCCAAATTGCACCATCAGCATTTACATCTAGAGTAAAATCTGCTTTAAACAAAGTGTCTGCATACGCTACAACACAAGGCCCGCTTAAAGATTCTTTTGCCATATAAATTGCATGTGCTGTTCCTAAAGCTTCTTCTTGCACATAAACAGATCCTTTTGCCCCTAACTCTGCAGCAATTTTTAATAATTGTGCTTCTGTATCTTTAGGAAACCCTTTAGCAGTTGTACCTATTACAAATGCAATTTCATCTATTTTTTCATCTATAACAGAAGCAATATCTTCTACCAAACGTTGTACAATTGGTTTTCCTGCAATTACAGTTAAAGGTTTTGGAACTGTTAATGTATGAGGTCTTAAACGAGACCCAATTCCGGCCATTGGTACTATTATTTTCATGTTTTTCTTTTATCAATAATATGCTCGCAATATAGCACTAATTAAGAAATTCAAGAAATTAGAATTTAACAAAGACAAAGTAATACACTCACCTTTTTCAGGGAGTTTTATCACTGTTTTCAGGGAGGAATATATTTCACCATTTTCAGGTATTGTGAAATATTTAATGATTTTGTAATATTGTTGTGTTATTTGTAAAAATTTAAGTTTTTTAATACAAAATACTGACTTAAACTCAATACAAAAACTTAACCCCTTTATCAACCATTTCTAAATTTTAGTTTATATGATGTATAAAAACTTTAAAAACGTAGTAATAACTTGTTTCTTTTTAATAGGATTATTAACAACAAACGCCCAAGAAGGCAAAAACACTAAGTTTATAAAACTTAATGATTCTTCTAAAAAGTCTTTACAAAGAGCCCCAGATATTCTAAGGAAAAAATTAAAACTATCTCCTGATGAAAATTTACTGAAAATTAAAACCGAAACAGACAAATTAGGTTTTACTCATGAAAAATATCAACAACAATTTAAAGGTATTAAAGTAGAATTTGCAAACTACATTGCCCACTCTAAGAACAACTCTATAAAAACTATGAACGGAAGTTTTTACGATGTCGGCAAAGTAAACACCATCCCAAACATCTCTAAAGAAACAGCTTTTACAAAAGCCATTTCATATATTGATGCAAAACAGTACCTATGGCAAAACCCTGAAGAAGCCAAAATAATGAACAATTATAAAAAACCTGTTGGAGAACTTTTAATTTTACCTAAAGAAATTACAAAACACAAAAAAGCGAGGTTAGTATATAAATTTGATATCTACGCCACTAAGCCTATTAGTAGAAATTATATATATGTAGATGCACATTCTGGTAAAGTTGTTTATAAAGATGCAATTATAAAGCATCTTAACAGTTCTAAGAAACATGGTTCTCATAAAAAAACAGAAACACCAAACGTAAACACCGCATTTGTTGCAGGAAATGCAGCTACAAAATACAGTGGAAATCAAAATATTGAAACAACTTTAAGTGGTGGGAACTATATTTTAAGAGAAACCTCTAGAGGAAATGGAATTGAGACCTATAATATGGAACTTAGAATTAATTACAATTCTGCCATTGATTTTACTGATAACGACAACAATTGGACCGCATCTGAACACGCTAATTCTGATGAAGACAATGCTGCTTTAGACGCACATTGGGGTGCCGAAAAAACATATGATTATTTTTATCAAACCTATAACAGAAATAGTTACGATAATAATGGTGCCGCTATAAAAAGTTATGTGCATTTTGATCTGATAGAATATGGTTACTCTAATCAAGATAATGCTTTCTGGAATGGATCTGTAATGACTTACGGAGACGGTACAAGTTTTTCTCCTTTAACTTCTTTAGATATTGCTGCTCACGAAATTGGGCATGCAGTATGCGAAAACACAGCAAACCTAACCTACTCTTATGAGTCTGGAGCAATGAATGAAGGTTTTTCTGATATTTGGGCTGCAAGTGTAGAATATTATGCAGACCCTACAAAAGACACTTGGTTGTTAGGTGAAGAAATTGGAGGCCCAATTAGATCTTTATCTAACCCAAATGCTTACGGACAACCAGATACTTATAAGGGCACAAACTGGTACTCTGGCTCAGGAGATAATGGTGGGGTACATTATAATAGTGGGGTTTTAAATCATTGGTTTTATATTTTATCCGTAGGAAAAAGCGGAACAAATGATAATGGAGATTCTTATAACGTTACAGGTATTAACATTACAAAAGCTGCTGCAATTGCCTACAGAACAGAGAGCGTATACTTATCTTCTGGATCTCAATATGCTGATGCAAGAACAGCAGGAATACAATCTGCAGAAGACTTATATGGTGTAAATAGCCCCGAAGTTATTGCAACTACCAATGCTTTTTACGCGGTAGGTATTGGAGCAGAATTTGTACAAACATGCACATTAGAAGCTCCTAGTAACTTAAGTGCTACTTCTATTACAAACAATAGTTTTACCTTATCATGGAACGCAGTATCAAACGCAGCATCTTATGACGTAACAGTAGGAGCAGCAACAACCAATGTTACGACTACCTCTTTTAATGCCACAAATTTACTTTCCGGAACAACTTATAACGTTTCTGTAATTGCCAATTGCAGTTCTGGTGGAAGCGGAACATCTACAAGTACCAATATAACAACAACAGGTAGCACACCACTTTCTTATTGTAACGCTGCAAGTACAAATGTAAATGATGAATATATTAGTAAGGTACAACTAGGAACTATAAACAATACTTCTGGAGGACAATTTTATTCTGATTTTACAAGTATTTCAACCAACTTAAATAAAGGAGGCGTTTACACACTAACAGTAACTCCTACCTGGACAGGAACTTCATACTCTGAAGGATATGCTGCTTGGATTGATTACAACCAAGATGGCGATTTTAATGACGCAGGAGAACAAATTCTATCTCAAAACGCAACCAAAACAACACCTGTTAATACAACAATAACAATACCAAATTCCGCTTTAAACGGAACAACTAGAATGCGTATTTCTATGAAATACAACGGTACACCAACCTCTTGCGAATCTTTTAATTATGGGGAGGTTGAAGATTATACAGTTCAAATTGATAACGGAACACCAACAGCAGATACAACTGCTCCAATTATCACTTTAAATGGCGCATCAACAATAAATTTAACCGTTGGCGATACTTATAATGAGCTTGGTGCAACTGCAACCGATAATATAGATGGAGATATTACGGCCAACATTACTACCTCTGGAAATGTAAATACCGCAATCGAAGGAACCTACACTATAACTTACAACGTAACTGACACTTCTAACAACAGCAGCTCTACCACAAGAACAGTTCTAGTTTCTGCGGCTATAACAGGTTCTACAACAATACTACATGAAGCCTTTTTTGAATCTGGTTGGAACGGATGGTCTGACGGAGGAACTGATTGTTTTAGATACACCGGTTCTCGCTCTTATGAAGGTAATTATTCAATAAGAATTAGAGACAATTCTGGTACAGGATCTGCAATGACATCACCAACATTTAATTTAACGAGTTACAATTCTGTAGAAATAGAATTCTATTTTTATTCTTATTCTATGGAAAACGGAGAAGATTTTTGGTTACGTTATTACAATGGATCATCTTGGACTACAGTAGCTGCTTGGGCAAGTGGAACAAATTTTGAAAACAACAATTATTACACAGCAAAAATTACTTTAAATAATGCTGATGTTAATTTTGCAACCAATGCTGCTTTTAGATTTCAAAATGACGCCTCTAACAATAGCGATTATATTTACATAGACCAAGTAACTATTAAAGGTATTGTTGGCAATGGAGTAACCGAAAACTCTGTAAACGCATTACCATCAACAAATACAGGTTTTACAACAAATAACAATTTATTTAATGGAAATAAAATGATCTATCCAAATCCTGCTATAGATATCTTAAACATCAATCCTAATTTTAGTTTACTTTCATCTAATTATAGCATTACAAATGTATTAGGTCAAATAATAAGTTCAGGTATTATTAAAAATAATGCTGTAAATATTAGCACTCTAAAAAAAGGAATTTATTTAATAAAACTAACAGATGAAGAAGAAACATTTACTCAAAAATTTATAAAACAATAAATAAGAATAAAAAACATTTTATAAATCCCAGGCATAACTCCTGGGATTTATAATTAACATCACCTTTTTCGGTTAATGACAAATACTTTTATTTACTATATATTTATATCATTATTGTACTAAATTTATTAGGTTTAGCAGTAACCTCTAAAAAAAACCTTGCAGATATAAATTCTTTAAAAAAATAAATTTATTTATAAACAGCAATTTATAGAGTAGAAACTTTCACCTGAAAATTCACTAAACAGTAATAAATCAACTAACTAACACTACCAAACCCCTTAGATTATATTTAAGGGGTTTTATTTTATATCACCATTTTCAGTGAGACTTCTCACCATTTTCAGTGAGGTGAAAATTTCACTGTTTTCAGTGATTGACAAATACTTTTTTTTACTATATATTTACATCATAATAGTAAACATTTAATTTATTTCCCCCAAAAGTCCCCTAAAAAAATTAAATGATATCAAAAACCCAAGTTAACGCTTGGGTTTTTTGTTTCTTTGCAAAAAACAAATTTATCTCTGTGAATTATTTATCTGTAGAAAACATCTCTAAGTCTTATGGAGAACGCGTGTTATTTGAAGACATCTCTTTTGGAATTAGTAAAGACCAAAAAGTTGCCTTTGTAGCTAAAAACGGAAGTGGTAAAACTTCTATCCTTAATATTATTGCCGGTTTAGACGTACCAGATTCTGGACAAGTGGTTAGCAGAAAAGGCATTTCTATTGCTTATTTAGCTCAAAAAGATGACATAGATCCTAAACTAACTATAGAAGAAACCATCTTTGCAACCGATAATAAAATTCTTTCTATTGTTAATCAATATGAAAAAGCTTTAAAAAACTTAGATGATACAGATGCATACCAAGCTGCCTTTGAGCAAATGGAGCATTATAATGCTTGGGATTTTGAAACACAATACAGACAAATTTTATCTAAATTAAAATTAGACGATTTAACGCTTAAAGTTGGAGCGCTTTCTGGAGGACAAAGAAAACGCCTTTCTTTAGCCATTGTTTTAATTAATAAACCCGATTTATTAATTTTAGATGAACCTACAAATCATTTAGATTTAGAAATGATTGAATGGCTAGAAGCCTTTTTTGCAAAAGAAAAGATTACCTTATTTATGGTTACTCATGATCGTTACTTTTTAGAACGCGTGTGTAATGAAATTTTAGAGTTAGATGAAGGTAAAATATATAAATACAAAGGGAATTACTCTTACTATTTACAAAATAAAGAAGAACGTTTAGCTTTAGAGGCAACCAATTTAGGGAAAGCTAAAAGTTTATTTAAAAAAGAATTAGAATGGATGCGAAAGCAACCAAAGGCTAGAACTACAAAATCGAAGTCTAGAACAGATGATTTTTATCAAATTAAAGAAAAAGCACATCAACGTAGGCAAGATCATCAGGTGCAATTAGAAATTAACATGGAGCGCTTAGGAAGTAAAATTCTAGAACTTCATAAAGTATCTAAATCTTTTGGTGATAAGAAGATTCTAGACAATTTCGATTATGTTTTTAAACGTGGAGAACGTGTAGGAATTATAGGTAAAAACGGAACAGGAAAATCATCTTTTTTAAATATTATTACACAAACCGCTCCTGTAGATGCTGGTAAAGTTATTTTAGGTGAAACAGTAAAGTACGGTTATTATACACAAGCTGGTATCGATATTAAAGAAGGACAAAAGGTTATTGATGTTGTTAAAGAGTTTGGAGAATTTATCCCTTTAACTAAAGGAAGAAAAATTTCTGCATCACAACTATTAGAACGTTTTTTGTTTGATAAAAAGAAACAATACGATTTTGTTGAAAGACTATCTGGAGGAGAGCAAAAACGTTTGTATTTATGTGCTGTTTTAATTCAGAATCCTAATTTTTTAATTTTAGATGAGCCTACTAACGATTTAGATGTTGTAACCCTAAATGTGTTAGAAAACTTCTTATTAGATTACCCAGGAAACCTTTTAGTAGTTTCTCACGACCGTTATTTTATGGATAAAATTGTAGATGCCCTTTTTGTTTTTAGAGGCGAAGGTGTTGTTGATAATTTTCCAGGAAATTACTCAGATTTTAGAGCCTACGATGACGGTACTGCTTTAACTGAAGCTCCAGAAAAAACATCCGTAAAAAAAGACGATAAAAAAGCTACCAAAAAAACAACTAAAAACGTATTAAGTTTTAATGAAAAAAGAGAGTTTGGTGCTTTAGAAGGTGATATTGAAAGACTTCAAAAAAGAAAAGCAACCATAGAAAAACAGTTTTTAAATGTAGAAATTGCTCCGGATGATATTGCTAAAAAATCTGAAGAGCTACAAGAAACTATAACAAGTTTAGAGCAAAAAGAAGAACGCTGGTTAGAGCTTTCTATGAAATTAGAAGATTAACACCTCACTTCAAATACGTAAAGTTTTTTTCGAAAACTTCACCGATTTTTAAGAGATTGATAGAGAAAACCTCAAAAAAAATTAGCGTAAAATAAACATTATTCACCTGCAAGGTCTTTTTTTGACCTTGTAGGTGTTATCCCTAACAACTCCTAAAATAAAACACCTCCATGGTTTTTGAAACCTTACAGGAAAGAACTTCTTAGTTTCTCTTTAGATCTCTTCAAAATAATTAAACACTCACAATATCTTCCTCTTTTAATAATTCTTGATTATTAAAACGTAATAAAATTTGCGCAACTGCAACAGTATCCTTTTCACAGTAAGTTACAATTCTTTGTATATTTTTTTCTTTATAATAAACATCAGCTACTTCACTCCCATCAATATCATCCTTTGGAGATGGAATCCCTAAAATAGACGTTAATAGTTTTAACGATGTATAATGTTTATAATCGCCAAACTTCCATAATTCTAGTGTATCTAAATGTGGAACTTCCCACGGTTTTTTACCAAATAAATTTAGCTTTTTAGGCAATTCTATTTGGTGTACAATCATTCTTCTAGCAATAAAAGGAAAATCAAATTCTTTACCGTTATGCGCACATAACACATTGCTTTTTTTAGCAAAGTGTTTATCTAATAACACTTTAAAATCACTTAAAAGTTGATGCTCATCATCACCAAAAAAAGATGTTAAACGGAGTTGTTTCTTATTTTTCACATCCACAAAATACCCCACAGAAATGCAGATAATTTTACCAAACTCTGCCCAAATACCTGCTCGTTCATAAAACTCAGAAGCGCTAAACTCTTCCTTACGCTGATACTCGGTTTTCTTTGCATAAAGTTCTTGTGTTTCTTTAGATAGCAGTTGCCAATTTTCTTGTTCAGGAACAGTTTCGATATCTAAAAAAAGTACATCATTTAATTTTACGGATAAATTCATAGCATTACGTTTTCTTTTTCTCTAGAAAGATAAGAAAAATAAAAAAGGCTGCCATAAAAGTGTAAAACTTATCAAACTAAACCTGTTCAGTACCTTAATCAAATGAGATAAGACCCCAAAATAAGTTTAAGTTGATAAAAAAACACTTTTTTTAAAACAGCCTATTATAAAATAAAAACGTTCTTATAAATTACCTAATCACTAATTTTTTAGTAGCCGTTTTACCAGCTTCAGTAACTTTTAAAATATAAATTCCTGAATTAATTGTAGAAACATCTAAATTTTTCTTTAAACCAGAAAAAGAAGTTGAAAACACTTTTTTACCAATAACATTAAAAATAGACACTTCTTTAATATCTAAACTATTACTAGCTATAGTGATTTTTTTATCTGTAATTGGGTTTGGATACGTGGCAAAACCTTCTATTGAATTATTCTTTAAAGAAGCAGTAGCATTTTTTACAAATGATAAATCATCAAAATAAGTTAATGAATTAGAGTAAGACCTTACCTCAAAATAAAAAGCATCTACAGCTGCAGGAGCAGTAACAGTAACTTCGTATTTAGTCCAGACACCACCATTATTATCTAAATATCCATCTTCTGGTCCTCTTAAAGGATCATTAGAACGGTCATTTCCATCACCTACATGATAAATAGTTGTACTTCCGTTTTTCCAAGTACACCAAATTCTAGCATCTTTATCATCTCCGGCAGTAACTTTATACCAAAAACTAATTGTATAGCTCTCACCAGGAACAACACCTGTAATTGTTTGAGATAAATCTTTTGTACCAGAACCTCCATTTCTAAAAGCAGAAAAAGAGCCAGAATGTGCCTCTGTAGACTTTGTTACAGCCTCTGCTTTCGACCAACTTGTTGGGGTAGTATCATCATCCCAATTTTCTAAACCTCCATTTAACAGCATTTCTTGTCCAAAAGAAACTCCAGTTAAACAAAGTGTAAGCATAAAAGTAAAAAAGTAATTTTTTTTCATAAAGCAATTTTGTTAAAATTATAGCCATAAAAATATAAATAATAAAATTAACACTGATTTACAACACGTTAACTTACCTTTAAATTTAAAAATAAAACAACACACTAAAGCTCAACCAAGTAATTATTCTTATGTTAGATTAACGTTAACTGACAACAAAGAGATTAAATGATTGTTAAGTAATCGTATTGGTAATATAATTATTACTATTTTTGATATTCAATCGTACTTTAACTAGCTATATGAATAAAAGTGATTTTAAAATTTTATTAGTAGATGATGAGCCAGATATTTTAGAAATTGTTGGTTACAATTTAAAAAATGAAGGATATCAAATCTTTACAGCTACAAATGGACAAGAAGCCATAAAATCTGCTAAAAAAAATATTCCACATCTAATTTTATTAGATATTATGATGCCAGAAATGGACGGAATTGAAGCTTGTGAGAAAATTAGAAAAGTAAAAACACTAGAAAATGTTATTATTTCTTTCTTAACCGCAAGAGGAGAAGACTACTCGCAGGTAGCTGGATTTGAAGCTGGTGCTGATGATTATATTACCAAACCGATAAAGCCAAAAGTTTTAGTAAGCAAGGTAAAATCTCTTTTACGTAGACTAAAAACTGAAAAAGATAGCGAAGAAACCTTTAAAATAGGAGATATTGTTATTGACAGAGATGAATATGTAGTTTACAAAGCAGGTAAAAGAATTTCTTTACCAAGAAAAGAATTTGAATTATTCTCTTTATTAACTTCTAAACCTGGTAAAGTTTTTAAGAGAGAAGTTATTTTAGACACTGTTTGGGGAAATGAAGTTGTTGTTGGTGGACGAACAATTGATGTACACATTAGAAAACTAAGAGAAAAAATTGGTGATGATCACTTTAAAACTGTAAAAGGTGTTGGTTATAAGTTTGTTTTAGAAGGCGCAGAACATTAAAAACTGCCTTAAATGAAAATAAAAAAAACGTATTCATACGCACTTTGGTCTGCATTATATTTAACCATACTATCATTTACAATTGGTATCATTTCTTATTTTCTATACACAACACACTTAGGAATAAGCACAGTTATTCTAGCCATTTTTACTCTCTTCATCATTTCATTTTTTATCATTCAATATAGAACAGAACATTTTATCTATAGACGTCTTAAAAAGATCTATGAAGATGTATCTATTTTAGATGTTAATGACTTACGTAGAGATTCTGTTACTACAGATATTGAAAAACTATCTAAAAGAATGCAACGCTTTGTAGAAGGTAAAAGACTAGAAATAAAAAGTTTAACCGAAAGAGACTCTTTTAGAAGAGACTTTTTAGGAAACGTTGCACACGAACTTAAAACACCTTTATTTACCGTACAAGGTTATATTTTAACCTTAATTGAAGGTGCTGTAAACGATAAGGAAATTAGAACAAAATATCTAGAAAGAGCCAATAAAGGAGTAGAAAGACTGGTTGCTGTTATTAAAGATTTAGATATGATTGCTAAGTTAGAAAATGACGGAATGAAACCTAAAAAGGTTGTTTTTAACATTTTAGAATTGGTGCAAAATGTTTTTGATTTGTTTGAAATGAAAGCAAAAAAAAGAAACATCATTTTAAAGTTTGATAGAATTTATGAGTTTCCTCTTTTTGTAAAAGGTGATATAGAAAAAATTGAACAAGTTTTAATAAATTTAGTGGTTAACTCTATTAAATACGGGAAACCCAATGGCACCACTATTGTTACCGTAGAAAGCTACAACGAAAATAAATTTATTGTAAAAACCATTGATAACGGAGAAGGAATTAAACCACAGCATCTTTCTCGTCTTTTTGAAAGATTCTATAGAGTAGACCAAAGTAGATCTAGAGAACAAGGTGGTTCTGGTTTAGGTTTATCTATTGTAAAGCACATTATAGAGGCGCATGATGAAACCATTTTGTTAAAAAGTACTTACGGAGAAGGATCAGAGTTTTCTTTTACGCTCGAAAAGGCTAAATAATTTTGAACTTAACTTAGTTTCTGCTGTTTTTAAACCTTTATAGTTTGCTGTTTTTAAGATTTTTTCTTTCGAGAAATCTTTAGTTTTAGCAAATGGAGCTATTTTTTTTTCTTCTAAAAATTCTGCTAAATATTCTTGTTCATCTTGATTTTTAGTAGGAATAAAAAACACTTTTTTACCTAAAACAGCCAAATCCATTATAGAAGAATAACCAGACCTACAAATAACAACCTCACAAGAGTTCATTAAATTTTGAAGTTCTTCTGAAAGCACATAGTTGTAAAAAGTAATATTACCTGAAATCCATTTTTTTTGCACAGCTTCTACTTTACCCAAAACAAAAACAACATCTCTAACATCGTTTTTAAAGGCTGAAATCAATTTATTTTCTAAATGAGTCCTGTTGGGTTCTGGACCAGAAATAATGACTAAAACCGCTATATTTTTAGGTAATTCTTGTTTTTTAAATCGGCTTAAAACACCTATAAACTTTGTATTTAGATTTTTTGGGGTTGATGACAATTTTCCTGAAAAAGTAGAATTTGTTGTATCAGGAATCCAACATTCATCAAACTTCTTAATTATTTTTTGATGAAAATAACTTGTAAAGTAAGTGGTACTGCCAGACAAAACATTTACTTGATGTGTAATATAAACAGAAGGAATTAAGTTGCTTCTTACTCCGAATCTATTATCAGAAATAAGGCCAACAACCTCTTTATTTTTAAGAATAAAGTTATTTATAATTTGATGCTCTTTACGAACAGCACTTATAATTCTAGGAAGTTGAAAAATGAATCCCAACTTTAAATTTCTATGATAAGAAATAGCATACGTTGGGATTTCTAAATATTCTAAATTAGGAAATTCTTTTCTTAAAAAATTAAAAGCGTTTCCATCTGATGCAATTATTGGTGTAAAATTGTTTTCTAATAACGCATTTATAATTGGCACACAACGCGTTGCATGCCCTAAGCCCCAATTTAAAGGAGCTACAATTATTTTATTTTGGGTAGCATTCATTTTTAGTTCAATTTAAAGCTACCATTTTTTTAATACGTATTAAAATTTAGGGCTAAATTTTTGATTTTAAACAAGTGCGTTAAGGATTGAAACGGCATCCTTTTTTTCTTTTTCTGAAAAAAAAGATATAGTTGAAAGCCTGTTAAAACGCCCAAATAAAACATCTACACTAAATCGAAACCAATATCTTTTCTATAGTTCATTTTATCGAAATGAATCTTATCTATACTTCTGTAACTTTTTTCTAAAGCCTCTTCTATAGTGTCTCCGAAAGAAGTTATAGCCATTACCCTACCTCCGCTTGTAACTACTTTATTGTCTTTAATGGTAGTTCCGGCATGAAAAACGAAAGATTCTTCTACAGTATCGAAACCTGTAATTTCTTTGTTTTTCTCGTACGCTTCTGGATAGCCTCCAGAAACCAACATTACCGTTGTTGCTGTTTGATTTGTTACAGAAAAAGATTTTTCATTTAAATTTTGATGTGCAACACCTTCGAATAAGTCAAATAAATCAGAATTTATTCTTGGTAATACAACTTCTGTTTCTGGATCTCCCATTCTTACATTGTACTCAACCACAGAAGGGTTTCCGTTATCATTCATTAATCCAATAAAGATAAAACCTCTATAATCGATTCCGTCTTTTTGTAAACCAGCAATGGTAGGTTTTACAACCAACTCTTCTACTTTATCTAAAAATGCTTTATCTGCAAACGGTACAGGAGAAATTGCGCCCATTCCACCAGTATTTAAACCTGCATCTCCTTCGCCAATTCTTTTATAATCTTTGGCAGAAGGTAAAATTTTATAACTTTTTCCGTCTGTTAACACAAAGACAGATAATTCTATTCCTTTTAAAAATTCTTCGATCACTACTGTTGTGGATGCATCTCCGAATTTCTGATTAGAAACCATTTCTTCTAATTCGGTTTTTGCTTCTTCTAAAGAATTTAAAATTAATACTCCTTTTCCTGCTGCTAAACCATCTGCTTTTAACACGTAAGGTGGTTCTAAAGTTTCTAAGAAAGCAAAACCATCGGTTAAGTTCTCTTTCGTGAAAGACTCGTAACGAGCTGTTGGAACGCCGTGTTTTTGCATAAATTGCTTAGAAAAATCTTTACTTCCTTCTAATAAAGCTCCGTCTTTTTTAGGTCCAATTACCGGAATATTTTTTAATTCTTCATCCGCTAAAAAGAAATCGTGTACACCAGCTACCAAAGGTACTTCTGGACCAACAACGACCATTTTAATATCGTTTTCTAAGGTAATTTTTTTAAGAGCTTCAAAATCGGTAACACTAATATTAACGTTAGTTGCTATTTTATCTGTACCAGCATTTCCTGGCGCTACAAAAAGTTTATTAATTTTTTTACTTTCTAATAATTTAATAGCAAAAGCATGTTCTCTACCTCCAGAACCTAAAATAAGTACATTCATTGTTTGTTGTGTTGTGTTGTGTTGTTGTTGCAAATATATTTTAAATTC
Organism: Polaribacter staleyi; assembly: GCF_038024045.1. Lineage (NCBI taxonomy): Bacteria > Pseudomonadati > Bacteroidota > Flavobacteriia > Flavobacteriales > Flavobacteriaceae > Polaribacter > Polaribacter staleyi. Next base: position 2,209,209 of record NZ_CP150665.1, read on the forward strand.
TTTGGATTTCCACTTTCGTGGGAAAGACATTTTTAAGGAAACCTTAATTGATAGCAAAAGCGTATTGTATTAAAATCCCCATTTTGTAAAATACTTAATTACAGATGATGTGTGCCTAAAAAATAGTTTTAGACTTTTTGATGAGCCTTTTTGATGTTGATGTATAATTTTAACCTCGGGGAAATAAAGTATTTTTTTTCCTATTATATCAATTTTTCGACAAATATCAACATCTTCCATGTACAAGAAATAACGCTCATCAAAACCTTTTAAACCCATAAAATCACCTGTATTAAAGAGCATAAAACAACCATGAATAAAATCTGGATAAAATGACTTTTCTAAATTTAGATCTCGATACTCATTTTTATAAATTTCTTTTTTAGATAATTTAATTCTTCTATTTATTAAATTGAATAAAGTTGGAAATTTTCTACAAACGAATTGCATTTTATTGTTTGGGTATAAAACTTTTGGTGTTATAAAAGCAACCTCTTTTTCTTCTTCTAATTTACTAATTAGAATAGGAATAATTAGAGAATCAAACTCAATATCTGGATTTAAAACTAAATGAAATTGTGAATTAACTTTATCTAAAACTAAATTATGAGCACTACCAAAACCTATGTTTTTACCAACAAAAACATATTCAATTTCAGGAGAAATAAAGTGTTTCTGTAACGTATTTGAAGGTGAATTATCAATTAAAAAAAGTTTCTTATCTAAATTTATTTTTAAAAAAGAGTCAATCGTTTTTTTTAATGATGATAGATTTTCATTGTAAAGAACAATTGTGGCTGTAAGTGTAACATTTTCGGTCATCTAATACGCCTTTTCTTCTCCTTTAAAAACATTAAGAATGGTCTGTAAAATAATTTTGATATCTAAAAAAAATGACCAATTCTCGATATAAAAAATATCTAAACGTACTCTATTTTTAATATCTGTCCTTCTTTTTATTTCTCCTCTATACCCACTTACTTGAGCTAAACCTGTAATTCCTGGTTTTACAATATGTCTTTTTAAATAATCATCTACATCTTTTTGATACTCTAAAGACAAACTTTCTAAATGTGGTCTGGGCCCAACTACACTCATGTCACCAACTAATACATTAAAAAACTGAGGTAATTCATCCATACTTGTTTTGCGTAAAAATGCTCCCATTTTTGTTACTCTAGCATCATTTTTTGTAGCATGTACTTTATCTGATATATCATTTATTTGCATAGATCTAAATTTGTAACATATAAATTCTTCTCCATTTATACCTTCTCTTCCTTGTTTAAAAATTAAAGGTCCTTTGGATTCTAATTTAACTAAAAACCATAAAATAGGTAATAACCATGATAACAGAAAAATGATTACGAATAAAGAAAAAAACACATCAAATACTCTTTTAATGTAAAAGTTTTCTGCAAACTCAAAGGGTAGTTTATTTACATTTAAAACCATTAATGCATCGTCATAATATTCTACACTTTGATTTTTACTATACAATTCACTTGAGTTTGGTATCAGTTTTAAAACAATGTCCTTTTCAATTGCAAACTTGTTTATTTTTTTTATTTGATCTTCATTTAATGATGATAAAGAGCAGTAAATTTCATCCACCAAGTATTCTATAGCAAATTCAAAAACAGATTCTAATTTACCTAGATACTCACTATTTCTATAATTTTTATCAGAGAAAAAACCTAGATATTTATATCCTAAATTAGATTTACTTTTAAAAAGTTTAATAATATTTTTTGAAGAATCATCAAAACCAACAACAATAGTGGTTCTAAAATTATTACCTAAAGACCTATACTTATTTAGTACAAATAGCCATATTAACTTAACAAAAGCTATACTTATTATTATTGAGGATAATATTAGAAATTGATTGTCAATAATATCTCCTTCTCTAAAAACCCCAAAATAGGCAAAATAACCAAAGATAAATATTAAAAACTGTTTTCCTAAAAGTGTAATAACCCCTAAAAAACTCGTAAACCTACGAACCCTATAAAAACCTGAAAAATAAGATATTACAACCCAAAACAAAGTAATATATGACAAAAAAGATATGTTTAAATATGCTTTGTCATAAATAAAATAGACTATAATATTAATAATTAGAATATCTAACAAGAACTGTAACGGTCTTATTAAGTAAGAGTATCTTTTTTTCAAATTGTTTATGATTCTATAATTTTATTAACTTCAACGCTAAATTGATTTAAAAAATTGCTTTCCTCAAACTTTTTCGCATGATTTCGAATCCATTCCGTATTAAAATCATTTTCTATCATTTTAAAAAATAACAACGCAGCTTCTAGAGATTTTATATTTTGCTCTTTAAAAAATATTCCTGAAGATTCTTTAACATTTTTTTTATTTTCTACAACCGTCTCTAAAGCTCCTCCTTTTTTAAAAGCAACTACAGGTACGCCATAAGACATTACTTCTAATGGTATCATTCCAAAATCTTCTTCACCAGGAAAAATTAATGCTTTAGAATTCTCGATGTAAAACTCTATTTCTGACTCAGGTAAAAAACCTTTAAACTCTATGTTTTTTTTGGCTTTTTTTTCAAGTTTATTTTTTTCAGACCCATTTCCTATAATAATTAATTTCTCTCCACTTTTATTGAAACAATCTATTAATAAGTCTATTTTTTTATAAGGAGTAATTGCTCCGAAACTTAAAAAATAATCTTTTTTAAGTTTCGTTTTTAATGGTTTATTAAATAAAGCAGTTTCAATAGGAGGATAAACAACTTTAGCTTCTCTCTTATAATATTTTTCAACTCTTTTAGCTACATTAATTGAATTTGAAATGTATAAATCAACATTATCAATTGTACTTCTGTCCCATTTCTGTAATTTCAAAAAGAAAAAATTTGCTACAGGCCTAAGAATTGGTTTAATTGATTTTAAATATTCATCAGTAAAACCCCAACAATATCTCATTGGGCTATGGATATAACATACATGCTTTGCATTATTGTTTATTTTAATACCTTTTGCTGGTCCAGACTCAGATGAGATAATTAAATCATAGTCTTTTCTAAGTTTTAATGATCTTACAATTGTAGGATACAATGGAAATAACTTCTGATAATGCTTTCTGAAAAAGGATGTATTATACTTTGAGGTATATACCTTGTGTTTCTTTAAATGATTTCCATATTTTTCTTCATCATAAAAAAGTGTGTAAATATCTGCATCTGGATATAGTTTTAAAAGGGATTCAACAACTTTTTCCCCTCCTCTTCTTGTAATAAACCAATAATGTATAATAGCTACTTTCATTAATTTAATTTATTTTTTTTCACTTTTCAAAGACACCAATTTAAGAAATATACTAATTAAAAAAGAAAACAAAATAATCCCTCTGTAACGCTCCATTAAAGCTTCTGTTAAGCATTGTAAGACAAAAAAGAAAACAAATATATATCCTATATATAAATTATTTACAATAAAATACTTAGATAATAAAAAAAGAAGTGTTAAAAAGAATAAAAGCATAATACCTCCTCCTTTCAATAAATAATCTAAATATTGGTTATGAGGATTATTGTAATATACATTATCCCCTTCTTTCCTTTGTTTTTCAATTAATAATTCTTCACCTCTTCTAGCACCATATCCTAAAAAAAAGGCTTCTTGAGATAAATCAACAGACAAATTAAAAAGATTAACTCTAGGGTCATTTTTTATATTTTTAAATCTTTCCGTAAATTTATTTGAAAAAAAGACCGTGAATACTCCTATAAAAATAAAGAATATTATTAAACCATAATTTATCTTATTTCTTTTTTTTAAGCTATAGAAAACTACTCCTAAAAAATAAAGAATAAAAGAAATAATAGTCATTCTTGAAATTGATAAAAAAGAAAAAAGAAAAAAGAAAATCATCAAAATTATTATAAAATACCTTTCTCTTCTACTATCAATAACTTTTTCACTCAACAACCAATGACTAACAATGAAACCACAAAACATATATAATGACAAATAAATATGATGAAATCCTATTCTTTCTGAAATTGAATGCACTAAATAAAAAATATGATTATTTTTATAATGTTCTACTAATTTCCATTCATTGACATAATTATTAAAAGAAAACTCTGCTATTATTTCATAAAAAAGACAAGTAATCACGCCTAAACCAAGTAAATAAACAAACCACTTCAAAATAAAATAAATATCTCCTTGTTTAAATTCTCTAAATGAAAAAAATATAGGTAATAATAATAAAGATAAATCTCTATCCCATCCACCTACAGATGTTCTTAATTTTAATAAGAAAAAAGTGAAAAAGAATAATATTACTAATGGATTCTTAAATATTTTATAAGTGAAAGTAAATTTTATTTTATTAAAAAAACACAAAACCAATTGAGTAAGAAAAAACAATACTAAAAAGAGGTTACTTAACTTTTCTATAGGAAATGAAACAGCTAAGGGTAATAAAAATAAACTAGCTTTATTCATTTTCTTTTAATTTTTTTGTTAAAATTAAAGAATTAAAAAACCACAAAAACAAACTAACGGGTATTAAAACATAAGCCCCATCTACAAAAGCGGCAATTAAATATGTCAATATCCCTACTTTTAATTGTTTTTGATATTCATTTTGATATTGAGATAATTTATAAAATTGATTAACAAATAATGAAGAAAAAAAATGAACAACGAATAATACAAAACCAACAATACCCATTTGCTCTAAAATACTCTTATAAGTCATTTCAGTAATTCCTTTAAAATCTAAATCGTAAAAAAATAAATGTATTTTTTGAAAAAAGCTCCCATTTAATCGACCGTTTAGGGTAGGGTCTAAAAGATAACTCATATCTTTTCCTAAAACAAATACCATTACAGATACCAAAGTAATAACAACACCAGAACCTATAAGTGCCATTTTTACAAAATGTTTTCTATATGAAATAATTTCATAAATAATAAGTCCTGCCCATACTGTTCTAGACAAAGTAAGTATCATGGCTAATTTTAAAAATATTTTATGCCATTTGTGGTTTTTTGTAAATGGCAAGAGAAAGAACATACAAACTCCAAAAATATTTCCATTACTATAAGTTGAAATTAATTTAAATATGCCATCTCCTCTATTATTGTGCTTCGAATTGAGTAGACCATAATCTTTTATATTCACTGTCAAATAAGGGATCTCAAAAGCTACGCCTGTAATTATTTTATAAAAAAACAATAAAACACCAAATACCGATATAAATAATATTGTGCGTAATAATATCTTGTGAAAAAAATCAAAATCTTTAATAATTTTTTTTATCCATTCTTCAAAAAACAATAAAAATATCATTGGAAAAAAAACAAAACTTAGAATACAGGATATTAAAAAACCTCCTCCTAAAGAAAACTTCTTAACATAAAATAAATAGAAAATAAAACATATAGTAAAAGGCAATGATAGTAAGTAAGCCTGAAGCCTATAAGTCCCTATCTTAGTTAAAAGTAAACTTCTAAAAAGAGTAAAAAAAACAATAAAAAAAAGGATAATATAGCCCCAAGTAATAGGTATACCTACAACATCAAACCCTCCTTTAGGTAAAGCTATATTAAATATTACAGCCAATACTAAAACAATTCTAAAAAGTGAATATTTTGTTTTTATTATCAATTTATTATTGTGCTATTTTTCTAATTAATCGATAAAAAATTAAAGCATTTCTACCGAAGAAATAATTTATAGTAAATAAAAATTTTGGAACAATATGATTAAACAATTCTATTTTCTTTAATTCACTTTTCAATTCCTTTAATTCTCTTACTCCAACTCCAACATTCATTTCAAAAACATGAAAAGACTGTTTAACCATTAACTCTTTCTTCAAATCTTTATATATATCTACTTTATATTTTGTACCTATGTCTTGCGAGATTTCTAATACAGATTTCCACATTTTTGCTCTTCCTTTTGCTGAGTAAGCTCCTGGTACATGAATTTCAGATTCACTTGTGGCAGAACCAAATAAAGGTGGGTTACCTGTTCTACCACCAACAGTAGGTCTATTCAAATAGCCAATTCCATTTGTACAAAAAGCATTACATGCTAAATAAATTTGATAGTACAAAGAACCATCATATTTCTTTGTTGCTAATGGTAAAGCCCAATCTCTATTTATTACTAATCCTCCAACAAATCCACAAGATCTAAAAATCATTTTTGAAGAACTTTTTTTTGAATTACTATAAATATTTTCTTTGCTATCTATTGTCGAGAATCCTAATGGTTTATTAATATCATCACTAAACCTTATAAAAGGTCTTGAAACCATAGAAATATTTTTATTTCTGTCAGTAAACTCCTTTAAAATACTTAAACCATCTTTTAAAAACAAATCATCATTACCAATTAAAACAACCCATTTAAAAGAAGAGACTTCAATTAATTTTCTAACGTTAGCGTCGTAACCTAAATTTATTTCGTTTTCAATAAAAATAAGGTTACAGTTTTTTTCTTGAAATTTAGATTTCCATTGAGAGCCTATTGCTGACAATTCCTTTCGTTCTTTAGAACCATCTTCACAAATAACAATTTCATTTGGCAAAAAAGACATATCATAAATTGATATCAATAATTCTTCAAACTCCTTTACTCTACTATATGCTGGAATAGCAACACTAAACCCTTCTAAACTTACTTTCATTTTTTACACTTTTTTTATCAATTTGGCAGGCACACCTCCAATAATAGAATTAGCTGGAAAACTTTTAGTTACAACAGCATTGGCGCCAATAATTGAATTTTTTCCAATAGTAACATTAGGCATAATTGACACTCCTTCACCAATCCAAACATTTTTCTCAATAATAACGGGCCCTTTTGATACTAACTGCCTTTTGTTTGGAGCAACATCTAATATGTTAGAATTATCTGTATCTCCATGATAATGATCTGTAATAAATACTCTACTCCCTATAAGAACGTTATCTCCAAGAACAATTTTATTAATACAACCTATATGACAATCATAGTTTATACTAACGTTATTACCTATTAAAATAACAGGTTTAAACTTGCTTTGAAGATGCTTCTCATAAGCTTCAATTCGTAGCCTTTTAAAACAATAAAAATTATTACCAATCGTAATATTTCTAGCTCCTTCTATATATATTGGCGCTTCTATAAAAGTATTATTACCACATTTTTTAAACCTTCTCTTTACACTGTAACTGTAAATATTATTTATGAAAAACCTCCAATATTTAATTAAACTATAATTAAAGAATAGACTAACAAAATGCGCAAAAATTTCAACAATCTTTCTAATCATTCTAAAAAATTAATTAACTTATTATTTTAAAAACTACCTTCCCCTTTTTTTTCATAAAGAATAATATAATAGACAATTTAATATTTCTAACTATTCTTATTTCTTTCTAAAATATTTAGTCCATTTTTATATAATACATACATCGTAATTAACACTGCCAATAATTGTGTAAAAACCCAAATATATGCAGAAGATAAAACACCATAATCAGGTGTAAATAATAGATTTAAAGATAAACAAGTAAATCCTACAAAAAAACCAATATATGGTGATAACCTTTCTAATTTCATTGCATACAAACCTTGTATTGTTAAATAATTTGTTAGAGTTACTAGGATTGGAAGAAAAGAAAATATCCTTAAAATTCTAACAGAACTAACAAACTCTTTTCCTAAAACTATTTTCACTAAAAGAGGTGCAGCAACATATATAAATAACGTTAATAAGCAATTAAATATTAAAATAGGACGTAACATCTTTTTAAAAATAGTAATTCCTTTTTTTAGCCCCTCATCAAAAGCTCTATTCATTAAAGGATAAATTGATTGATTTAAAGGGAACCAAGTAATTATCATAATTGGCATAATTATTTTAAAAGCACCTCCATAATATCCTAATAATTCGTCGCTCACAAAAAAACCTAATAAAAAAAAATTGAGAGTTACGTATTGGTTTAAAATAATATTTAAGAAAATTGAAAAATTTTCTTTTACTATAGAAAATAACGAATTTAAGTTTGGTTTTATAACTACAGATAAATCATATTTATAAATTACATATATGAATAAAGATAACCCTATTACAATTTCTACAATTGTTAAAATTAATGCATAAAGAATAAAATCATCTTCATTATTGACAAATAACAATATTAAAATCAAAGCACTTAGTTTTGAAAAGAAAACAAAATAGGCTGCTATATTATTTTTTTCTATACCTGTAAGAAACCAAGTAGGCAGGTAGGTTAAACCAATAATCTTACAAAAAATGATTATCAATAAACCAATATTGGATATACTTTCTGCATAGAATATTATCAATAAAAAGATAAGAAAGCTAAAAAACATTAAGGTGGTTCTTACAAAAACTGTCTCCCAAAAAATTTTTCTTATCTCTAATTTATCATCAATATTTAATGATATTTTTCTTGTAGCTGTAAATTCAAAACCAAAATTAACTAAAATTATAAAATAAACTAATATCTCATTATAATAAGTAATTAACCCAAAATTATTTGCGTGAATAATTCTAACCACATATGGTATTAACAATAAAACAAATAAATAATTAAGCACTTGAATCAATGTAAGAGCTGAAAAATTCTTAATTATTTTTAAATTCTTTTTATTCTTAATAAAGTCTAATATTCTATTCAATTTTTCTTACTTTAAGCAACCTATTTTTCACTAAGTTTATTTCCAGTAAGTTACAAACCTACCCTCTTTATCTTTGTCTAATAATAAATATTCAGAATGTACCTTCTTCATCATATAATTAAAAAACACAACTAGAAACAACTTTTTTTTTAGATAAATTTCTAAAAATTTTCTATACTTTTTATTACTTAAAACTCTTTAAATATTTTTAACTTAGTATCCTTCTCAGACAATGTAATTTCACCTAAAGGCATACCCCAATCAATATTTAAATCTTTATCATTATAAATAACACCATCTTCAGCATCTGGATTATAATAGTTATCACATTTATAAGAAACAATCGTGTCATCTTCTAAAACAGAAAAACCATGTAAAAAACCTCTAGGAACAAAAAGTTGTTTATTGTTTTCTTCAGACAACTCTATTGAAAAATGTTTACCAAAAGTTTCGGAGTCTTTTCTTACATCTACAGCAACATCTAAAATCTTTCCTTTAACAACTCTTACTAATTTTGCTTGTGCAAATTCTCCTCTTTGTAAATGCAATCCTCTTACAACTCCATATTGTGAAGTAGATTGATTTCCTAAAACAAAATCTCCATCAAAACCTGTTTTTTCTTGAAATTCTTTTTTATTATATTCCAATAAAAAACAACCTCTGTTATCTTTAAAAAAAATTGGTTCTATGACAAAGCAATCTTTTAAACTTGTTTCTTTTACTATCATTTTATTTTTAATAAATTATGGCCATAACCACTTTTTAATAATGGTTTAGCCAATTGATGCATTTCTTCTTTGGTAATAAACCCAGATCTAAAAGCAGCTTCTTCTATAGAACCTATTTTTAAGCCTTGTCTTTCCTCTATTACTTGTACAAATTGCGATGCTTGCATTAAAGAATCAAAAGTCCCCGTATCTAACCAAGCGGTTCCCCTATCTAAAATTTCTACAGATAATTTCCCTTTTTTTAAATACACGTTATTCACTTCTGTTATTTCTAACTCGCCTCTTTTACTTGGTTTTATATTTTTAGCAATTTCCACAACGTCATTATCATAAAAATAAATACCAGGAACTGCATAATTAGATTTAGGTTTTTCTGGCTTTTCTTCTATTGAAATTGCCTTCTGATTGTCATCAAACTCAACCACACCATATCTTTCTGGATCATTTACATGATACGCATATACAATTCCTCCATCAGGGTTGTTGTTTGCTTTTAATAATTTAGGCAAACCAGACCCATAAAAAATATTATCTCCTAAAATTAAAGCTACTTTATCTTTACCTATAAACTTTTCTCCAATAATAAACGCTTCTGCCAAACCATTTGGCGCTTCTTGTACTGCGTACTGAAAATCACATCCATATTTTTTTCCATCACCTAATAAACGCTTAAACAATGGTAAATCTTGAGGTGTAGATATTATTAAAATTTCATGAATACCTGCTAACATTAAAACCGAAATTGGGTAATAAATCATCGGCTTATCATACACAGGCATTAACTGTTTACTTACTGCTAATGTTAAAGGATGTAATCTTGTACCTGAACCTCCTGCTAAAACAATTCCTTTCATATTACTGATACTTTTTTAAATACCATTCAATGGTTTTTTGTATACCCGTTTCAAAATTCTCATCTGCTTTCCAACCTAATTCACTTTCTATTTTTGATGCATCAATTGCATACCTAAAATCGTGACCCGGTCTATCTTTAACAAAACTGATTTGTTCCTTATAAGATTTAGTTTTAGGGATCATTGCATCCAAAATTCCACAAATTTTATCTACAATATATAAATTATCTCGTTCATTTTTTCCACCAATATTGTAGGTTTCACCTGTTTTACCAGTTTTATAAACCAACTCAATACCTTTACAGTGATCTAAAACATACAACCAATCTCTAATATTTTTTCCATCTCCATAAATGGGAATATTTTCTCCTGAGATTGCTTTTTTAATTATGGTAGGAATTAACTTTTCATCATGTTGCTTTGGGCCATAGTTATTAGAGCAGTTTGTGGTAACAACATTCATTCCGTAGGTATGGAAATAACTTCTAACCATAAAATCTGATGACGCTTTTGAGGCGCTATACGGGCTATTTGGTGCATAAGAGGTTGCTTCTGTAAACAAACCAGTTGCTCCTAAAGTTCCATATACCTCATCTGTAGAAATATGATGAAATCTAGCCGTTTCAAAACCATTTTTATAAACGTTTGGAGCCTCCATCCAGTAATTTTTAGCGACATCTAACAAATTAAATGTTCCAAAAACATTTGTTCTCACAAAGGTATCTGGGTTCTTAATAGAGTTATCTACATGAGATTCTGCTGCAAAATGAATGACTCCATTAAAATTGTATTGTTTAAATAGTTTTTCTACTAAAGCTCTATCGCAAATATCTCCTTGTACAAAAGTATATCTAGAATCTTTATTAACCTCAATTAAATTAGAAACGTTACCTGCATAAGTTAATACATCTAAATTTACAATTTGTACATCTTTATTATTTTCTAAAAAATAAGGTATAAAATTTGCCCCTATAAAGCCTGCTCCTCCTGTTACTAAAATTGCTTGCATTCTTATTTTTTATAATTATTTAAATAAACATTTAATTGTTTTATTAATAAAAATAAAATCATAATTAAAGCTCCCAAAACCCCTAATAAAAAAACATAATTTTTAGTTACACCTTTTATTTTATAGCCTATTGGTTGAAAGTCTGAAACAATATTTATTACTTCATATTTCTCGGACCTTTCTGCTACAACATTTTTTAATTCTGAATTAATTTGCCTATTTGTTTCAAACAACTCAAGTTCTTTAGTACTTCTTTTCTCTCCACCTAGATCTATATTAGTACCACTTGTTTGTTTTTTTGCTTCCTCAATCATCACCTGCATGTAAACTCTTCTTAAAGAATCTACTTGCCCTAAATTCTGGCGTAATAATGAATCTGTTCTATTTAAATTTTCATTGGTTAATGATTTTAACCTATCAAAATACTTATTACTAACAACAGAAGAAATAATTACATCCCCTAAACCTGCAAACACGTTATTTTTTGCTGCAACAACACGAATTTGATGAACTTTATAATCATATTCAGAAAAAGATATTTTAAAATCTTCATAATCATAACTCTTTACCGTTGTAGTATCTACAGATGTAATAAAATTATTATATGAATCTATAATATCATTCTCTGTTTTTATAGGTTCTATTGTAAACTTCTTTAAAGAAGCTGCTGTTTCTTTATCTAAATTAAACGTCTTTATTAAACTAGCAGTATCTTTTTGTTTTACTAAATCATTATAGTAATCTATATTACTATATAATTGTCTAGCACTCTTAAAATTAGGTTTCACTAATAAGTCCGAGCTAAATAAGTCTTCTTTTTTAGCTTCTAAAAAAGCTCCAATTCCTCCGCCAATTATAACTGCTATTCCAATTTTTAAAATATTTTGTTTAAAAAAGAGTAAAATTGAAATTAAAAGATGAAAAATACTTTTAAAAATACTTCCAATAAAATTGAAAAACTTAGAAAACCCTTTCCCAATAATTACAAATAAAGAACCTAAATCTACTTCTTCTTCGTTGTTGTTTTGACTTGTTGACATTATTTTAGTTTGGTTGTAAAATTTAATCTTGAACTATTAAAAAATTTGTTCTAATATTTTTTGAGTAATCGCATATGTTGGTGTAACTCCTGTCATACCTAAACCACCAGAAGCTAAAGTACCACCAGTTTCTAAAGGATTATCCGAAGCATAATACGCGTATCTTACTTTTACATTTTTGGCGATGTTTCCTCTAATTTTTGATGCAGATTGAATTGCTTTTTGATAATGTGCTCCTTCCATTTCTAAACCAATAACATTCCAGGTGGAGTCATGAAAAAATTCTAATAAATCTTTATTTTGTAATGAGGTTCCTAACACTGAAATCATAGAACCATCAAATACTTGCACTCCAAAACCTTCTAAATCTTCTTTAGATAACTCATTTTTAAAAGGATAATTGTCTGCAGTACCTTCAAAAATATGTGCCGTCGGAATCATAATATCTCCTTTACCTCCCTCTAAAATTCCTGCTTTACCCATTATAGAAACAGATTTTACGTCTAAATGATTTTTCTTTTTGGTATTTTTATACGGTTTTAAAAGTTCATCCATTGTCTCATAAGCCTGCTCTCCAAACGCATAATCCATTACAATTATTACAGGTTTTTTATTTATAGAATTTACTTTATCAAAAGAAGCATGCTCAAAATCAATTTTATCAGTATCTATAACTTGTACATTTATATTTGTACCAGAAGTATCTTTAATATAAATTAAACCGTTTTCTGAAGCATATTCTTTAACAGCCCTTTGTAATGGTTTACTGTCTGAATTACTTAACAATTGAAATAGCTCAAAACCTTCATGCTCTGCAGCTTCTTTTGGTAATGCTCCTTTAGCGTAAATAGAGTTTAATACACTGTGCATATTTGCGCTAATAATATGTATAGGTCTTTTTAAAAGCTTATTTTCTTTTAAAACTTTCTTTATGTTATTTGCCCAAACATCACCATAAATATGATGCCCAATTTCTTCAATTAAAACAGTACTAAAAGTAACTTTTCTTTTCTTGTTGTCTAAAACTTCATTAATTGCTAACTTACCTAACCAATAAATTAAATGAAAAAATCTGTCTTGATTTTGCGCTGTTTTAAACGTTTTATGAATTTCTAAAACCTCTTCAAAAGTTCTTCCTAAAATATTACTTAAGTGTGCAATAGCTACCTCTCTTTCTTGGGCAGTAATCTCTTTATTGTAAATAACAATATCTTCTAAATATTTCCATTCTCTAATAAAGTCTGTCCCTTCATTTATGGTTACTCTTTTTTGAATTTTATGAGACTCAATAAATAAGAAAGTTAAATGTGTAAGAATATCATAAATTTCAGAACGACCACGAGTAATCTCTATGTTCATTTGATCTTTATCTATTCTGTAACAGTTTCTTCTTCTTTTTGGTGGAATTATGCTTTCGAAATGAGAATCACTATATCCTTCATCTGCGGTTAAATTTATAAACTGGCATTCTTCAATTCCTTTTGGAAGTCTTTCTATAACATACACCAAACCATTTAATTCAATTCTTTCTTCAGCAATTGAACCATAAATTTCAGGTCTTAGAGAAAGTAAAGATTTACGTAACGTTTCTCCAGAAATTCCCATTGGTTTATAAAAACCTCTACTAAATAAATGACGCATAGAAATGTATAATTTTTCTATAGCGTTTGTAGACTCTTGCGCTCTGGTTCTATCTGTTTTATTTATTTTTGCCATTCTAAATTTTAGTTTTCAAAGATAAAATTATTTAACGGATAATAGTTCCTTATATTTATCTTGGTTATACAATAAGTTAACTGCTTCTTTTATAACAAAATCATTCTTTAGATTATGGTTATAAACACCTTCTTCATAATAATATCTTTTTAATATTTCTTCTTTAATAACGCTTTTTAAAATATCTTTATTTTTAGATATTTCATCAATCTTATCTTTAAATAACTTCTCTTTAATTTGGTTATATTCTTTAGAAATATCTTTTTCTTTTGACGCTATATAAGCTTCTTTAAATAGTTTTTCTTGCTTGGTAACAAACGTAGTATCCGATTTTAAATAATTTGTAAAACCATTAAAATCAGCTTCTTTAAAATCAAAATTAGTTTCACTTTCTATTTCTAGATTTTTATAATAATATTTTGTAGCAAAATTAAAAATAACTCTTGAGTCCAATAAACTTTTAGTTGCTTCTGTTTTTTTAGAGGTCTTAATAACCACATCTGGTAAAACACCACCTCCATCATAAACGGTTCTACCATTTGCTGTTTTAAACTCATTAATACCAGAAGCTGAAAACTTAGGCACATTACCATCTTTATCTCTATTGGTATAGTCTAATTCTTGAATACATCTACCACTTGGTGTATAATATTTAGAGATTGTTAATTTTAACTGTGTACCATACGTTAGTTTTCTATAACGTTGTACCAAACCTTTTCCAAAAGAACGTTGTCCCATAATTACAGCTCTATCATAATCTTGCAAAGAACCACTTACTATTTCAGAAGCTGAAGCAGAACGACCGTTTACCAAAACCACAATAGGAATCTCTAAATCTAAAGGTTCATTTGTGCTTTTATATGTGTTACTCCATTTTTTAATTTTTGCTTTTGTGGTAACAAGCGTTTTCCCTTTTGGTAAAAAAAAGTTGCAAATATTTAAAGATTCCGATAATGAACCTCCAGGATTTCCTCTTAAATCGAAAACTAGTTTTTTCATTCCGGTCTTTTTTAATGCTCTAAATGCTTTTTTTACTTCGGATGATGCTTTGTTATTAAAACGTGTTAGTACAATATATCCTGTTTCTTCATCTATCATTTTAAAAAACGGAACAGGGTTTAAAACCACTTTATCTCTAGTAATTTCTTTCTGAATAGTATTACCTTGCCTTTCTAATGTAACAGAAAACTTACTGTTTGGCGTTCCTTTTATCAACATAGAAAGCTGTTCTCTTTCCATATTTTTTACAGATTGCCCATCAACAGAAACAATAACATCTCCTGCTTTTAGTCCTGCTTTATCTGCAGCGTATCCTTTATAAACTTCATTAATTTGAATTCCATTTTTTAAGTAATATACGGTAACCCCAATACCTCCATACTCACCTTCTCTTCTAATTTTGGCATCTTCTACATCTTGCTCGTTATAAAAATTGGTATAAGGATCTAAATCTTTTAAGGTATTTTTTATTGCTTTGTTCGTTAATTCTGCCGGATTAATTTCATCTACATAATACATATTTAACTCCTTAAACAACGTATTGTAAATTTCTATTTGTTTTGCAACTTCAAAAAATTTAGATTTAAATGAAAACGACAAAAAAAGGGTTCCTACTAAAAGAACCAAAATCGTTTTTTTAGAAAAATTAAATTTTGTCATTATTTATGTTTTTGGTTTCTTCTATAAACCTAGTTAACAGTTTTTCCATTTTTAAGAACATTTCATCGTAGGTACATGCTTCTTTTCCAATATACGAAATCATAAAAATATACGGTTTTTCTAAATGATTATATACAATTTCTTTTTGCAAACGATAAGATTCTCGCATTAATCTCTTTAATCGATTTCTATCTACGGCAGACTTAAAATTACGTTTTGGAACAGAAACACCAACCTGAGCAGGAAAATTTGATGTATGCTCTGTTTGTAAAAAAATCATTCTAAGCGGAAATGCTTTTACAGAGTTTCTCTCCGTATACAACCTTTCTATAAGCTTTTTACTTTTTAAACGTTCTTCTTTTCCTAGGGTGTGCTTCATATTTACAAACTTAATAGAAATCATCTACTTTTAATAGATTTTGTATCTTTAACTTTAGTAATTTTTAATTTAAAATTAATTAAAATTTAACAACAATACATATATTTGTTTAAAATAACACAATTAAACAACCCCATAAAAAAACTAATAGTATAATTCTTAGATATCAAAAACATGAAACAAGATCTTTTTCAGGCTCCAGATTATTACAATTTAGATGACTTATTAACAGAAGAACACAAGTTAATTAGAGACGCTGCAAGAGATTGGGTAAAACGCGATGTTTCTCCTATTATCGAAGAATATGCTCAGAAAGCAGAGTTTCCTACACAAATTATTGGTGGTTTGGCAGAAATTGGTGCTTTTGGTCCTTATATACCAGAAGAATATGGTGGCGCAGGTTTAGATCAAATTTCTTACGGATTAATTATGCAAGAAATAGAACGTGGAGATTCTGGTGTTCGTTCTACTGCTTCTGTACAATCTTCATTGGTTATGTACCCTATTTTTAAATATGGCAATGAAGCACAGCGTAAAAAATATTTACCAAAATTAGCTTCTGGAGAATGGATGGGTTGCTTTGGATTAACAGAACCAAATCATGGCTCTAATCCTTCAGGCATGGAAACAAAGTTTAAAGATATGGGAGATCATTATCTTTTAAATGGGGCAAAAATGTGGATTTCTAACGCGCCTTTTGCACAAATAGCAGTTGTTTGGGCAAAAAATGAAGAAGGTAGAATTCATGGTTTAATAGTGGAACGCGGAATGGAAGGTTTTACAACACCTACAACGCATAATAAATGGTCTTTACGTGCTTCTGCAACTGGAGAACTTATTTTTGATAATGTAAAAGTACCCAAAGAAAACTTGCTACCAAATAAATCTGGATTGGGAGCACCATTAGGTTGTTTAGATTCGGCTCGTTTCGGAATTGCTTGGGGCGCAATTGGTGCTGCTATGGATTGCTATGACACTGCATTACGCTATTGTAAGGAGCGCGAACAATTTGGCAAACCTATTGGTCAGTTTCAATTACAACAAAAAAAATTAGCTGAAATGATTACTGAAATCACCAAGGCGCAATTATTAGCTTGGAGACTCGGTACTTTAAGAAACGAAGAAAAAGCAACCTCTGCTCAAATTTCTATGGCAAAACGAAATAATGTAGACATGGCAATTACAATTGCTAGAGAAGCAAGACAAATGTTAGGAGGAATGGGAATTACTGGCGAGTACTCTATTATGCGCCACATGATGAACCTAGAAAGTGTAATTACCTACGAAGGCACACATGATATTCATTTATTAATTACAGGTTTAGATGTAACGGGTTTAAGTGCTTTTAAATAAATAACTGTAAGGCTAGATACTCTTTGATATAAATTAGCATCAAAAAAATTGTAGAAATATTTTTTATCAACTTAATTAGAAACACTAAACTTAAACATAATAAATTCACTTTTTTATTAAAAACCTCAATTAAGCTTTCAAAATACGCTGTAAACATGATATTTAACAGCTTTTAAAATTAATTCATGTTTTATTTTTGCTATAGAACGATACCATAACAATAAGGACATCTCACTATGCAAGAAACTAGAAATGACATTATTCAGTTTATCAATTTACAATTAGCTTCATTAGGCCAACCAACTTTTAAAGACAAACCAGAAAATTCCACCCAATTTTTAAATCCTAAATTCGAAGAATTAACAAGCAGTCTTATCAAAAGTATTCAAGAGAAATCAAGATTATTATCCAATCATCTTTCTCCTGTAGATACAAGAATTCAAGATTTTATAGACGATTATTTTAAAGATGTTTCTATTGATAAATCAATTGCAATACCAAACGACACGTTAGTTTTATCAAAAAAAGGACAAGCAAGAGAGGTGAGTTTACCACCAGATGGAAATTCTTTTAAAAGTGATTTAGTTACTACAAGTAGAGTAAAACAAGGTATTTTAAACAATCCTTTAAATGATAAAAGAACCACAAAAGGTACTTTTCATATTGTAGAGGGAAGTTTACCGGTGCCTTTAGATAAATTTGAAGTACCCAAAGTAGTATTTGCACATTTTTTAAATGCAGCTTTTAATCCTTCGGATGATTTAAAAACATTGCCATTTACATCTAGTCAAGAAAAACAAGCCAAAGTAATGGTTTCTACACTACTTAGACCTATTGTTTGCCCAGAAGTAAAAGGTGTTATTTCAGAAAAATCTTTAGAAGTTAGATTCTTTGTTCCTGGAAACTTGGTAAGTAATCTAGATTTTGTAGAATCTATTTTTGGCAATGCAGGAGACCCTAATTTGGCGCAAAATGATGCTGCTTTAGATACAGAACACTGGACAGGTCATACAGGTTGTATCGTTTTAGCTCCGCAATTAAAAGAGTTAAAAAAGAAAGACGTTGGTTTACCTCATTTTGATGACGCTACAGAACGTCAAAGAAAAGACGGAATGTGTTGGAAAAATGAAAACGAACTTTATAATGATGGTGGTGCTTTTAAAATTACCTGTAGAGATGATAGAGGGGTTGTTATTACTTTAATTGCTGATAATTACTACGGATATTCTAAAAAAGAAATTAAAACTCAAATTAGTTATTCTGCCAACTTATTTGGTTTGGTAGAAGAAGAACATGCGGGTGGTGCAATTGCATTTGCAAGAAGAGTAATGGGCGATACTGTAGACGGTAAAGATTACGCTGCTTTCTATAATTTTAAACATACTTTCGAAGGCGTAAAAGAACTTTTAGGAGATACCATAGAGGTAAAACCAGAAAATTATGCAGTAGACAAAAAATATCCTAATATTGTTTACATTCCAGAATTTGCATACGTAAACACCAATACAAATAGTATTACTTGGATGCATAATAGTAAAGAGCAAAAACTAACCTTGTCTCCTTATAAAACATACGTGCATCCTACCGGAAGTAAATTAAAATTAGAAAAACATAAATCAATCGATTTATGGAGAATTATAGAAACTTTTGCAGAAGGTGTTTTTTGCCACAAACCTTGTACGGTTTCTGGAGGTGGTAAATCTGAGATTTCTAAACCCATGCAAAATGCTATTACATATAGTACTTTTAACATCCATAGCATAGAAGAAGACTTTAAAAAGGCAGATGAGATTATACAATATGTTTATTCAAATCGTTGGAAAGTTAAAGACCCAAACAGACCTATATCTAGATCTTTTTTAAGTGAAAAAAGAACCTTAAGTTCTGCCGTTAAATTATTAATCCCTTCTAAAGAAAATTCAGACGAGTTTAATGAAATGCTAAACAACATTCCGGTTCATATTCGTTCTTTAGTCCTTTTTGTAAAAAGGCTACACAGACAAGCTCACGGAAGTTTAAACTGGAAAGAATATATGTCTGTTGAAATTATCAACGGAAAAAAAGGCACAAGTCTTTTATACAATAACACTCCTGTTGTGGGTAGTTATGTTCGTATTGGTTTTAATGAACAAGGAAACTGGATGTTAAACAAACTTCGTTCAGATTTTTCTCCGTCAGAAAAAGTGCAAACCGAAGATGATATTACAGCTTCTATTACCATACCTAGAAATCTATTAAACAACCTAAATCCTGAGTTTACAAATAAAAGTTTAAAATTATTAACCAATTGCGAAGCGCATCTTTTTCAAAGACCAGATGAAGCTGTTGTAAGAGGTTATGATAAAGCGGCAGAATTAGATTTGGTAACAAACGGACGCTTTTTAACCAACTACGAGCTACTAAAAAAAGAAGATGCCATTGCTTTATATGAAGATACTATCAACTTTGACAAATACACACAACCTGTTAAAGATTTTATAGAAAGTATTGTAAAGAGTGATCAAAAAGAAGAATTTTTTGTGGTTCCTTCTCATACCAGAATTGTAAACGGAGAACCTACAAAAAACCCTCGTTACCTTGAACCTAATAAAAATGTGGTAGAAACAGAGGCTACTTATTTAGCAGATCTTGGTGTACGTTTGGTTAGAAAAATTAAAAGTAAAGATCCTGTACACCATGTTGTAAATGCAGTTTTACCAGGTAGAAGAAACAACCCTGTTGATAAAGTTGCAGGAATAAGACCTTTGGCTGTTTACAATCCTATTCATTACCAAGAAGCACCAGAATTATTTATGGACTTTATTTGTAGTTTAACAGGTAAATCTCCATCTACTACAGGTGCTGGATCTGAAGGAGCTTTAACTAAAGCACCGTTTAATATGCTTACACCAACAACCGATTTAAACAATGCATTGTTGTCTCATATTTTAACAGAATCTAACGGATTTAGTACTGCGGCAGGTTATGTAGGTGCAGAAAACAAAATAGACCATGATGTAAGTTTATTAATTCCTGAAATTTGGGCAAGATTAGAACCAAAAGACAGAGATCCTAAAGAATTAATTAAAAATGGTTCTTTAGAAAAAATTGAGGATTTTGAATACGAAGGAGAAACTATTTTAGCTAGTAGATTAGGATACAGAATTACAAAAACATTCTCTTACAGATGTATGCATCGAATTTTTGATGAACCAACAGCTGTTTTTAGTGAAAGAATGCTTAAACCAGAATTACAAGGTTTAGATGATTATGTAGACGGAATTAAAAACATTGTAGAAGCACAACAAAAAGTTGCTTTAAATTATTTTGAAGATGGTAGTATCGCTGCTGCAATTCCTCCTTTAAAAGTTCTATTACACATTATGGCGTATGGTAATTATCAAGGAAAACAGATTAGCGATCCTGAATTACGTAATTTATTTAGCAGAGAGTATGTTATAAATAGCGACTGGTACAAAGAGCGTTTAAAATTAAAGCAACAAAAAGATATTGCATTCTACGGTAATCAAATTAAATATTCCGAAGACTTTATTGCAAACCCTTTTAATGCATCTATAGTTTCTGAAATGGACATCAATAGTCGTTTAGAAAAATTAAAAATTGAATATAAAAATGTTAGTTCTAACGAATATTTAGAAAGCTTAATCGGTACAATTGGTGCAGACCCGTTATATAAAAAAGGGTAAATTAAGCTAAGAAGCTTTTAGCAAAATATTAGGGCATCGCTTACAGTTGATGCCCTTTTTTTTATACTTATTGCAACAGCTACTTTTTGGTTTTATGCAATTAGAAGAACAAACACTATCACAAACGGATGTATTTAACATAGAAACTATAGGCTTACTTTCAGTATAAAAAACAATCATTACAAATAATTATGCTGCAAATATAAGTTTTTATTTAGAACAAATAAAAATAAGACTTTAAAAAACACACTACTTTAATTTTTAAATCCAAACTACACTCTTTATACTTTTTAATTCACAACATCTTTACATCTTAAAATAAAGCACTGTTTCTTTAAAAAACCTCAACTATTTTAATAACACACCTATTTTGCTTTGCAAAATAGGTGTGTTATTTTTTAACAAAAAATAATGATAAAGACCGATAAACTCCCAAAGTTGTGTTAAAAAATAGATTATCTAATTATTTGATTAAACCTTTGCTTCAAAATTTAGTTACACTTATTCAAACCTTACTCAAATAACCAATCAACCAACCAAAAATGAAGAAACTTCTTTTATTAACTTGCTTACTTTTAAGTTGTCTAACGTATTCGCAAACAAAATCATTTGAATTAAAAGGAAACATAAAATCAGGTGAAGATAATGAGTTCTTAGAATCAGCAACTGTACATACAGAAAGATTAAAAGACAGTAGTATTATTGCGTATACCATTACAAATTCTAAAGGATATTTTAATGTAGGTGGTAAAACTGCAGATAGTAAAGTAAAATTAGTGGTTTCTTATCTTGGTTACAAACCTTACAGTAAAATAGTTACAGTAAAAAACCAAAGCATTGGTACTATAATTTTAGAACCTGCAAACGTGTTAGATGCAGTTGTTATTAGATCTAGTGCTCCTATCACAATTAAAAAAGATACCGTAGAGTTTAATGTAAAATCTTTTAAAACCAAGAAAGATGCAAATGTAGAAGATCTACTAAAAAAACTTCCTGGTGTAGAGGTCGATGATGAAGGAAATATTACTATAAACGGAAAATCTGTTAATAAAATATTGGTAAACGGAAAACCCTTTTTTGGTAACGACCCAACAATTACAACAAGAAATTTAACCAAAGATATTATTGAGAAAATTCAAATTTCGGATACAAAGACAAAAGCACAAGCATTTGCTGGCGAAGATTCTGATGGAGAAAACAAAACCATTAACTTAACTATTAAAAAAGAAAACAATAAAGGGTATTTTGGTAAAGTTGCTGCAGGAAAAGGTACCGATGGTAGATATGAATACGCAGGTATGGCAACTCGTTTTAAACAAAGCGAAAGAATTGGTCTTTTAGCAGGTGGTAATAATGTAAACTCGCCTGGTTTTAGTTTTGGAAACCAAAGATTGCAATTTGGTGGTAATAATAGAAGTTTTGGTGGTGGACAAGGTATTGTTACTTCTAACAATTATGGAGTAAATTATATCAATGCTTTTGGAAATATATTTGAACTTTCTAGTGATTACTTCTATAAAAACAGTGATTCGGATAACAAAACAACAAGCGATAGAGAAACTTTTTTATCTGACGGTACAAGTTTTATCAGAAAATCGAATAACACTTCTTTTAACGAAAGTGATAGCCATGATGCAAGTGTAGATTTTGAAATTGAAATTGACAGTACGTTTAGAATTGATATTGAAACAGACTTTAATGCAGACATCAATAAAAACACTTACATGAGTAATTCAGAAAGTTTTAATGATACTAATACTCTTACCAACGATTCTAACTCTAATTCTGTTGCAGATTCTAATATTAAAAAAATTGATAACGAAATAAATCTAACCAAATTATTTGGTGATAACGGCGCCTTTTTAAAAGTAGAACTAACAGTAAATGTTAAAAAAACGGAAACAGAAGACTTGGTAAAATCAGAAACGAATGTTTATGGTACCAATCCAGATCAAATAATTAGAGATCAATTTTCTGACGGAATTACAGACATTGTAGAAACTGGTAGTGAGGTTGTGTATCGTTTTCCATTAGTATCTAAACTTTTATTTTTTGATGTTGCTTACGAATATTCAAACACAAAAACGAAACGAAAAAGAAGTACTTTTAACTTTGATCAAAATACAAGTGATTATACGGAGTTTAGTAATTTATTAAGTACCGATTTCGAGTATTTAGACAATGTAAAAAAACCGAGTGCAAAACTAGAATTCAGAAATGATAAATGGTCTACATCTGCAAAAGTATCTTATGTAAATAGAACCTTAGAAAACAAAGATTTTTTAAGGCCAGAAACCAACTTAACGAGAGATTTTAATAATTTAGAATACGGAGTAAATCTTAGATATAGAAAAGATAGAACAAGTAGTTATAGATTAAGATATAACTTTAGAAATGGTACACCTTCATTATCTCAATTACAACCTTTTAGAGACGAATCTAACCCATTGAATATTGTAACTGGTAATCCAGAATTAGCTCCAACAAAAACGCACAGTTTGCGTTTTGGAGTATCCAATTTTAATTGGAAAGAAAGAACTGGTTTCTGGGCTTTTGGTAACCTTTCTTTAACAAATGATAGAGTGGTTGCAAATACCATAATAGACACAAATACGCTTATTAGAGAAACTTCTTATGCAAACGTAGATGGTTTTTATAGCTTACAAGCAGGCGGAAGTTATAGTGTTACCAAAAAATGGGAAGATTTTGGTAGTTTAAAAACCGAATTTAGAGTTTTTGCTAACCATAATAAGAATGTAAACTTTAACAATGGAGTACAATACTCTAGTAAAGCAACCTCGATTTCTCCAAGACTTGGTTTTGATTTTATGTGGGATGATATCTTACAAATTAGACCTTCATATACTATATCCGTGAACAAAAACACTTATGATATAGAACAGTTTAGTGATAAAAACTTTACAAGTCACGATGTGTTAATAAGCACAGCAACATTTTTACCTAAAAAATTAGAATGGAGAAATGATGTAAAATTTAATTACAACCCTAATATAGCAGATGGTTTTCAAAAGAGTGCTTGGTTCTGGAATACAACTTTAAGATACTCAATATTAAAAGACCAAGGAGCATTGGGTATAAAGGTGTATGACATCTTAAATCAAAATACAAATGCAAGAAGAGTTGCAACAGAAGATTATATACAAGATTCTTCTAGTACAGTACTAAAACAATATGCAATGTTAACTTTTACTTGGAAATTTAATAGTTTGGGAAGTTCGGGCAAAAAATTTGAACCAAGTCAAAGACATAGATACAGAGGATAAAATTTAAAAATAGAAAGGCTATAAATTATGTTTATAGCCTTTTTTTATGTTTTAAATTAAAAGATAAAACTCTTTTTCTAGTTACAAGAAGAACATGAGTCGCCTTCTTTTTTAATACCTAATTTCATTAAAATGGTTTCTAACAAACACCATTTTGTAAATGCAGACTGAATTAAATTCACTCCGATAAAAACGGTAAACCACATCCAATTCTGATTCACATAAAATGTTAAAACAACACTTAATAAAACCATCACTCCTACAATTACTCTAAAATACTTATTTAACATTTCTTATATTTTTTTAACCTCCTACAGATTTCTACAGGACTATTCATAATTACTTATAATTTGTTTTTGTTTCCCACAGATTTTGCGGATAACAGCAGATTTATTATTCTTTTTCTATTTTCAAAAAAAGGAAATTTTAAATAAACCTTTCTACTGGGAGTACAACTGCTCTTATTGGATTATTTGTTTCTAGATTAGTATTAAACTCATCTATTATAGTAAAGAGTCCATCAATTTTTTCCTTGTTAGTAAAAGAAAAAAACATGATAGATTCATTCCCATTCTTCTCTGCCGAAAACCAATTAGAGGCTTTTAATAAAGAAGGCGCATTCTTATAACCATCGATATCTGAACTACTAAAGTTTTCAATATTTGCTTTTTTAAAGATGTTTAAAACCTCTTTTTGAAACTCTTCTACTGCTGTAACGATCACTAATTTCATGAGTTTGTTATTTTTTGTCTCCCGCTGATTACGCAGATAAGTGCAGATTTATCCTATTCCTATCTGCGGAAACCCACGTAATCTGCGGAAAAAAGTTCTTTATTTATAATTTTTCTTCTCTATCATATAATACACTAACGGCACAACCAATAACGTTAGTACTGTAGAAACAATAGTTCCTCCCATTAAAGAAATTGCTAGTCCTTGAAAAATAGGATCAAACAAAATAACAAATGCACCAATAACTACGGTTCCGGCAGTTAATAAAATTGGTGTTGTTCTCACCGCTCCTGCCTCAATTGCTGCTTGTTTTAAAGGCACTCCTTCTTCTAATCTTAAGTTGATAAAATCTATCAATAAAACAGAATTCCTAACCATAATTCCTGCCAAAGCAATCATACCAATAAATGACGTTGCTGTAAAAAAGGCGCCCATAATCCAGTGTCCTAAAATAATTCCTATTAATGATAACGGTATGGCAACCATCATTACAACAGGTGCTTTAAAGTTTTGAAACCATCCAACAATTAAAATATAAATTAAGATAATAGCACCTAAAAAGGCAATTCCTAAATCTCTAAAAACCTCTAAAGTAATTTGCCATTCTCCATCCCATTTTACGGTATAATTATCTTCAAATTCTGGCTGACCCAAATACATTTCATCTAATTTATATCCTTCAGGAAGCGCTATTTTATTCAATTTTTCTTCCATTCCTAAAATTGCGTATGCCGGACTTTCTAATTCCCCAGCCATATCCGCCAATACATACACTACACGTTTTTGGTTTTTTCTATAAATACTTTTTGCAGCAATACTTTCTTTAATTTCTACTAAATCTGCAATAGGTACTAAATTTCCTTGTTTCGATTTTACTTTTAATTGAGAAATATCAGAAATGGTAGATTTTTCTTTTTCATCTAAAGTCAATACCAAACCAACCTGATTTACGGCATCTTCATCATATAAAGTAGTAATAGCACGGTTAGACAACGCCATATTCATAGTGTAGGCAATTTGTTGAGGCGCAACACCATACAACATGGCTTTTTCTTTATTAATATTAAATTGATATTCTGTTTGGTCATCTTCTACCATCCAATCAATATCTACCACATCTTCTGTATTTTTTAAGATATTCTGAACGCTATTTGCAATCTTAATCTGCTCATTATAATCAGGTCCATAAACTTCAGCTACAATAGTAGACAAAACCGGTGGTCCTGGTGGTACCTCTACCAGCTTTACATTTGCATTGTATTTTGCAGCAATTCGTTGTATTTCGGGTCTTAACAATTTTGCAATTCCATGACTCTGAATACTTCTATGTTCTTTTCCAATTAAATTCACCTGAATATCTGCCATATTAGAACCTCCACGTAAATCGTAATGACGTACCAAACCGTTAAAAGTAATGGGTGCAGAAGTACCAATGTAGTTTTGATAATTAACCACTTCTGGTCGCGTAGCTAAGTACTGTGCAATTTCTTGCGCAACAACTCCAGTTCTTTCTAAAGTAGTGCCTTCTGGCATATCAATTACTACCTGAAACTCGTTTTTGTTGTCAAAAGGCAACATTTTTACAGCAACCGATTTTGTAAAAAACAACACCATTGTTGCCATCAATAGTACAAATGTTCCGCCTAAAAACAACCAACGTTTCTTTCCGTTTTCTAACAACGGTCTTTCAAATTTGTTATAAATTTTATAAATAAAGGTTTCTTCTAAAGGTTTTTCTACTTTCTCTTCTCCTCCTTTTTTATCTTTTTCTCTTAAGAAAATATATCCTAAATAAGGTGTAATTGTTAAGGCAACAAATAAAGATAATATCATTGCAATAGAAGCTCCAATTGGCATTGGCGCCATATAAGGCCCCATTAAACCAGAAACAAAAGCCATAGGTAAAACAGAAGCAATTACAGTAAATGTGGCTAAAATGGTTGGATTTCCAACTTCATTAATTGCGTACAAAGCAGCTTGTTTAAACGGCAAACGTTTCATTTTAAAATGTCGGTGCATATTTTCTGCAATAATTATGGAATCATCCACCACAATACCTGTTACAAAAACCAACGCAAACAACGTAATTCTGTTTAACGTATAATCCATCATATAATAACTCAACAACGTTAACGCAAACGTAATTGGCACAGATAAAAACACCACCAAACCACCACGCCAACCCATTGCTAACATAACCACTAGAGTAACTGCAAAGATAGAACCAATCAAATGCCATAGCAATTCAGATACTTTATGAGAAGCGGTTTCTCCGTAATTTCTAGTAATTTCTACGTGTACATCATCCGGAATTAAAGTGGTACGTAAATGCGCTACTTTTGTTAAAATTACCTCTGCAATTTTCATCGCATCGGCTCCTTTTCTTTTAGCTACAGAAATAGTTACTGCCGGATATTCAGACTTATAAGTTTGAGATTTTTCACTCGCTTTTCCAAAACCTAAAGACACATAATTCTGTGGAATTTCTGGTCCATCAACAATATTGGCAATTTGTTTTAAATAAATAGGTCTATTTTGTTGTACACCAACCACCAAATTTTCTACATCTTTTACAGAGGCTAAAAAGCTACCTGTTTTTACTAAAAATTCTGAATCACTTTTATCAAAACTACCCGCACTTAATTGGGTATTATTTGCTTTTATCATTTCAGAAACCGATAAAAAATCCAATCCGCTTGCGGCCAGCTTATCTTTATCTAAAACCACACGTAACTGTCGGTTTCTTCCTCCTATTTTATCGGTAATAGAAACATCATTTACCTTTTTAATTTCGCTTTCTAATTCTTGCGCCATTTGACCTAATTGATAATCGCTGTAGTTTTCACTCCACAACGTTAACCCCAACATAGGCACATCATCAATAGCACGCGTTTTAACCAACGGAAACGTAACACCTGCCGGCATTTGATCCATGTGCTTGTTAATTTCATTGTATAATTTCACAAAAGAACGCTCAATATCTTCGCCCACATAAAACTGCACAATTACCATTGCTTTCTCATTCATAGACGTAGAATACACATACTCTACACCTTTAATATTCGAGATTAATTTTTCTAAAGGTTTTACCACTCGCGTTTCTACCTCAGTAGGACTCGCACCAGGATATCCCACAAAAATATCTGCCATTGGCACATCTATTTGCGGCTCTTCTTCTCTCGGTATCAAAAAAGAAGCGTACACACCAACCACCATAAAAACGATCATTAGCAACACGGTTAATTTTGATCCAATAAAGACTTTTGCAATTTTTCCAGCTAAACCTTCTTTCATTTCTTTTTATTTTTTGGGCGTTTTAACAGGCTATCCGTTTCAATCTTTTTTATAAGTCATTGCGAAGTAAATTTTTTATTTACTGTGGCAATCTCTAACTCGACTAAGAGATTACTACGTCGTTGCACTCCTCGTAATGACAACTTCTTTATGAAGTTAAAAAAGGATTTCCACTGCTATCCTTAACGCTATAATTCTTGTTTAAAATTTTATCTTACTGATAACTGCAACTGCCAATTGATGACTGAAAACTGTTTTACTGAACACTTATTTTAGCTCCGTTAAATAATTTTCCTTCTGCAGAAACAATGTAAGATTCATCGGCATTTAAGCCAGATAAAACCTCTACTTTATCTCCAAATTTTCTTCCTAAACGCAACCAACGTAATAGCGCTGTGTTACTTTCACTTACGGTATAAACACCAGATAACTGTCCTTTTGCTATAATTGCCTCTGTAGGGATTAAAACCAATGCTGATGTTGTTTTTCTTTCTACAGGAAACTGAACCGTAGCAAACATGCCAGATAAAATAGGTACCGCAGTTTTCTCTAAATTTATTTTCACTAAATATTGTCCGCCTGTATTTTTAGCAGAAATACTTACTTCCGTAACGTTACCTTTTAATATTTTATCCATAGATTTTACCAAAACATTTACAGTTGTACCATTTTTAATTTGCGAAATCTCAGTTTCAGGAACCATTGCAATTACTTCAAATTCACCAGGCGCTTCCAAACTAATTAACGGCATTCCTGGGTTTGCCATATCTCCTATTTCAATATTTTTACTAGTAATAACACCACTAAAAGGCGCTGTAATATTAGAATATGCAAACTGTGCATTAATTTCATTTTTCATTTGATTGGCAGCTTCTAAACCTGCTTTTGCCATTTGATAATTAGCCGTCATGTCATCCATTTCTTTTTGGGTAACACTTTTACTTTCATACAAATTTTTAAAACGATTGTAATTTTTTTCTGCATTTGTAAAAGCAGTTTTAGCTTGTGTAATACCAGCGTTTACTTGTCCTTTTTTTGCTTGTAAATCAGTATTATTAATAGACACTAACAACTGACCTTTTCTAACTTTATCGCCAACATTTACGTGTACATTCTTCACATAACCCATCATTCTTGTACTTAAATCTGCACTGTTAGTTGCTTGTATTTTGCCACTTGCAGATAAAAACGGACTGTTATTGTTTATAGCAACTTTACTTATTGCAACCTTAATTGCAGGTGTATTGTCTACTGCTTCTTTTTTTTCTTCACTTCCACAACTCGTTATTATTAATGAAGCTGCAAATAATGCTATTATATGTATGTATTTTTTCATTTGAATTTGGTTTTTATTTAATACTTACAAAATTTTTGAAACCTTGTAGGATAATTATATTTACTTTTTTTTCAACCAGAAATACACAAACAGTTGTCTTGATTCTTGGTTCTTAATTCTTGTTTCTCTTTTTATTCTTTCGTTAAAAACTCTAGATAGGTTTGTGTAAAATTATATTCGAAAATAGTTTGGTAATATTCTAATTGCTTTTGTGCAAATTGAGTTTCTGCCATTAATAAATCAGACGTTTTTTCTAAACCTTCTTTAAATCTATTTTTTCTAATTCTTAAAGACTCTTCAGATTGTTCTACAGCTAAATTGGTTAATTCTAACCTGTTTTTTGCATCTAGTAATTGGCGCTTTACTTTATTCAATTCTAAATTACTTTTAGACACATATTGGTTGTATTCTAACTTCGATTTTTCAAATTCGGCTTTACTTTTCTGTGCTTTACCAAAACGTTTAGAACCTTTAAAAATATCCCAACTTAACTGAGCGCCAATTAAATAACCATTGGCATTTCCTTGAAACACTTTATTGTCATACATTTCATAACTTCCAAAAGCATTTAAACGAGGTAAAAAAGCCATTTTATCAGCTTTATTCATTGCTTCATATCCTTTAGACGCTAAATGCATTGCTTTAATATCTGCTCTGTTTTCTGAAATTGTTTTACTATCAACAGTAAAATTAGCAACTGCTAAACTTTCTGTGGGTTCATATAAAACATCACTTTTATCATTCATTAAAAACGATAGATAATTAGATGCATTTTGCACATTACTTTTTGCTGTTTGCAATTGGTTTTTAACCTCCGTAACTCTTATCTCTACATTTAAAACATCAGCTCGCTGTAAAAAACCTTGTTTAAAACTATTATCTGCCATTTCTTTATTTGCATTCGCAGCCTCTAAGGCTTTTTCTAAAACGGCAACACCTTTATAAGCTAGTTGCAATTGCATGTAAGCTTTTGCTACTTCAAAAACCAAATAATCTTGTGTACGTTTTGTTTGCAAAGACATGGCTTCCATTTTAGATTTCGCTGCTTTTCTTTGATAAAAGCCATCTAAATTAATTAATGGTTGCTGAATTTCTATCTTCGTTGCAAAGTTTCTAGTAGTTGTTGGATCATTTAATAAAGCAGGGTTAAAATCGTTTTGTGTTAGTATTTCCTGATTTAATTTAGACCCAAAAGACATTAATGGATTTGTTGTTGAAATACCAGTATGACTTGCAGTTATGTTTGGTAAAAACACCGCATTTGTTTGCTTATAATCTCCCTTTGCAGCATTAAATGCTTCTTCAGAAATTTTAATTGTTGTATTTTTTTCTGCAACAATAGATAAGATTTCTTTTTTAGAAATTGGTTTTATTTCTTGCGCTTGCACAAACAATGCATTTGCAAACAAAGAAAGTAGGGTTATGTATAGTGTATTTTTCATGTAT
The DNA here is from genome assembly GCF_038024045.1 of Polaribacter staleyi. NCBI lineage: Bacteria > Pseudomonadati > Bacteroidota > Flavobacteriia > Flavobacteriales > Flavobacteriaceae > Polaribacter > Polaribacter staleyi. The sequence goes on from NZ_CP150665.1 coordinate 2,240,413, forward strand.
GTTCTATTATCTAGTACAAAAGTAAGTTTAGAATACATGGTGGTCTGTAACTTATGTTACATGCTATAAAACCTTTTCCATTAAAAAAGCACTTTAAAAAGAGTGCTTTTTGGTATAATCGAAGTAAAACTTTAATTACATTGTTCTTGACTACCTAAAATTATACTCTCATATTCATTTTGAGATAAAAACTGAGGAGTATAAGAATCTCCTGCTTTATCAATACCTTTAATAAAGCTTCTTAAATGGTTTCTAGAACCACATTTTAAATTTTCGAAAACGGTTATTAAAGAGGAATTATTAGTAGCATCAATATACTCTTGTAAATCTACAATATCTAAATCTTCAATGGTAGCGCCTATTTGAAAAGCATTAGATGCACTTATAGCTCCATCTACTTTAAATTGATTATAATAATCTTGAAGACCTTTGTTTTTAAATTCACCAATAGGCAAAATAGTAAACTCAATGTGATACATAACTAATAGTTTCTGAATGGCATCCATATGAGTTTGCTCACTATCTTTAATATTAGCAAATTGATTTATAGACCAAACATCATTTAAATAGATATAGGTATCTCTTGCTAATTTTTCTTCTTCTAACATAAATAATAAAGAAGCTTTGTCTGCATCAATTAAAACTTGCTCTGTAGCATCTTCATTAACAGTATTAATAGTATCGTTATCATTACATGCGTATAAAAAAGTAAGCACTATTATTGTTATTACAATAGGTAATTGGTGCTTTTGATTAAAATTTTTCATCTTGTCTCATTTAAAATTAATTATTAAATTTCAACAATAAAAAACAATTGTAAAGCCACAAATGTTACATAGTTAAACAAAAAAGAGAGCATAAAGCTCTCTTTTTTTTCAAGATATTGAAACCAACCAACATCTTTAACCAACTAAAACTGATAACCACATCAATTTACTTTTCTAGTTCCTCCGTGCCCTCCAGCTACAACAAGCATTATTTTTATACTTAAATAAATAAATTTGAAAAACTGAATGATAGGATTCATCATTTTAAATCTTTGATATCTTGATATTCTTTGTGTCATTTTGTTTGTGTTTTGTTTTTTATAAAAACTGATGATTGCCAAGGTGAACTAAATATTATTCTGGAATCAACCACCAAAACGGACGCATTTTAGCTTTATAAATAAAGGCATAATGCAATGCTAATTTTAGCCAATGCCCTGCTAAACCTATTTCTCCAAAAGTTTTGCCTAATTGTCTTCCTTGTGTTTTTGGATACTTTTCATAATCTGGCACAATTGGAAACGTTGTAATGCTTACACCACTTCCGGATGTAAGTCCGTAACCAGCAGATGCAATACAAGCTGCACCCATATTGCCCATAGATCCTTTATGAGAAAGTACTTCTTTTCCTTTCTTTATTGAATCTATAATATTATCTGCTACTATTATTGCTGTAATACCAGAAGGCATACCTGTTCTTGGTGGTGCAGGAGAAATAACCGTTCCGTTTTTACTTGTTCTTGGTTTAGAAATTGCATGCGGAGGTGCAAAGGCAATTCCGGGTGCAAAAATATTTTTATAACTTGGGTTTTGATACGTTTCTGGCCAATCTTTTACAGACCATTCTTCATAAGGCTTTGGTGTATAATCTGCATCTACTAGCATAAAGCCTTTAAAGAGTTTTTCTGTAATCTCTTTTTTATTTTTATCATAAGCTTTAAACCCATGACCCGAAAACGAAGGAATTAACATGGCAAAATCATACGTTTCTGACTTAAATTCTCCGTCTAAATTTTCATAATGTGCTATGCCGTCTTCAATTTTATTTACACCTGCGCCAAGTATCCATTTAATGTCTCTGTCTTCAAAAATCATTTCAACCATTTCATGAGATTTCATGGTCATGCCTCCGTAGCTTAACAACATACCATCCATCCCAAAATCACCTAATTGATATTCATTAGAAATCCATGTAATTTCTGCCAAATCACGTACATTATGTTTGTGTAATTCTCGCTCTACATTTAAAATATATTCGAAAGCAGCTCCTTGACAAGTAGATTTTCCGTGACCTGTACCAATTAAAATTTTAGCTTTTTTACCTTTTTTCATTTCTTGAATTAAGGCTTCTAACCCTGCCCAAGCATGATCTGCATGTGTATAAGTACAAACCGAAAAAGTTTTGTTTTTTCCGGGGATTAAGCCTTCTGTAGCTTCAAAATTTAATTTAGGTCCTGTGGCATTAATCAAATAATCGTAGGTTACTTTTTCTTGCTTACCTTTGTTTTCTCCAACTACATATTCTGCTAAAACATATGGTTTATCTTCTGTTTTATCGCCTTCAGGAAAAAAAGAAATTGCTTTTGCTTGTTTAAAACCTATGCCTTTCTTTTTATATAAAGGTGCTAAAGGAAAATAGATTTTTTCTGATTTCATTCTACCAATTCCTACCCAAATATTAGAAGGAACCCATTGATAGTTACTATTAGGAGAAACCACAACAACTTCGTGTTTTTTAGATAGCTTTCTGCGTAAATGAGCCGCAGCAACATGACCAGAAATACCTGCCCCTAAGATCACAATTTTAGACATTCTTTTAATTTTAAGTAAAGGTAATTTCAACTTAAAACCTACACAGTAACTTATGTTACACAAAAAATTTAGTTTGTTTTCTTATAACTCCAAACAGCTAAACCATTCATAATTAAAGCATAAAAAAAAGTTTTCATTAATTGCGGAAAAATATCTGTAAAACCAGAACCTTTTAACATGACCATACGCATTACTTCAACAAAATATTTTATAGGGTTAAATTCAGTAACCACTTGAGCCCATTTTGGCATACTTTCAATAGGAGTAAACAAGCCGCTCATTAAAATAAAAATAACAGTAAAAAACCACGCAATAAACATTGCTTGTTGCTGTGTGTCTGTAAAATTAGAAATGAATAGCCCAATGCCTAAAATTACTAAAATATAAATAGACGTGTATAAGTACATCAGTGGCAAACTACCAATCATAGGAACGTTAAAAATAACTTTTGCTAAAGTTAAACCCACCGTTAATAACCCCATACCAATTACCCAAAACGGAAAAAGTTTCCCAATTATAAACTGACTTTTTTTAATTGGAGTTACGTTTATTTGCTCTAAAGTACCTATCTCTTTTTCGCGAACTACATTCATTCCTGATAAAAACAACGTTATCATAGTTACCAATAAAACAAGGATTCCTGGAACCATAAATGTTTTGTAGTTTAATGTTTTATTATACCAAAATAAAGGAATGGTTTCTATACTAACCGGTTGTATTTGTTGGTCTGAAATTTGGATGAGGTCAATTTTTAAATATTGATTAAACCGTTGCACAACCTGAGTTACATACACATTTTCCACTCCAGCCACCGCACCATCAATAGCATTAAGTGTAACCCCTAATTTATTGTATTTTTCCTTTTGTAAATCGCGTTCGAAATAATGTGGTATTTGTAAAAGTACATCAACATCTCCTTTTAACATTGCAGAACTTGCCAATGCTTCTGATGGAAAATCTGTTAATACATTAAAATAGGTAGAAGCATTAAACTTTTCTATTAATGCTATTGAAGTTGATGTATGATCATTATCTATATAGCCAAATTTAATATTCTTTACTTCAAAAGTAGCCGCATTAGATAAAATAACCAATTGCAACAATGGCAAAACAAAAATAATTGGAAGCATTCCTTTATTTCTAAAGATTTGCTTAAACTCTTTTTGTATAATGTATAGAATTGTTTTCATATTTTACTGCTTACTGAGAACTGAATATTGTTATCTATTTTACTCTAATCTAATTTTATATTTCTTAACACTTAATGCAATAAAAAACACTGTCATTCCTAATAAAATTAAGGTTTCTTTCCATACATATTCAATTCCAACACCTTTAAGCATAATGCCTTTTATGATGATGATAAACCATTTTGCAGGAATAATATTACTAATAATTTGTAGTGGTAAAGGCATGCTTGTAATAGGAAAAATAAAACCAGATAATAAAATTACGGGTAGCATTAATCCCATTAAAGAAATCATCATTGCAGTTTGTTGTGTGGCCGAAATTGTTGAAATTAAAATACCTAAAGCCAAGGCTGAAATAATAAATAAAACACTTTCTAAACCTAAGAGCAAAAAGCTTCCCTGAACAGGCATTTTAAATATAAAAATACTTAGCAAGACAATTACAATAGCATTAATTATAGATAGAAAAATATAAGGAAACACCTTACCAATAATTACTTGAAATGGTTTTAAAGGTGATACTAGCAGTATTTCCATGGTTCCTAATTCCTTTTCTTTCGTAATAGAAATGGATGTCATCATTGCAGAAACTAGCATTAAAATAATAGTCATAACTCCAGGAACAAACATATATACACTTTTTAATTCCGGATTGTACACCATGCGTGTTTCAGGTACAATTTGATAGGCAATTGTAATGTCTTTATTTAACTCCTTTTGATATTTTTGAAGTATTGCATTTACAAAATTGCTGATGGTATTGGCAGTGTTAGGATCTGTGGCGTCTGTAATAATTTGAATAGTTGCTTTGTTTTTTTTACGAAGGTTTTTGCTAAAATCGTTTTCAAAGTTTAAAACAGCTTTTACATGTCCTTTTTTAAAGATAGTTTCTATATCAGCTTCTTTTTCTATAATTTGTTTAATACTAAAATATTTTGAAGCAGCAATTTTATGAATAATTTCTTCTGTAGTAGCATCTTTTGAGTGATCTAAAATAGCAATATCTACATTATTAATTTCGTTGGTAATTGCAAAACCAAATAGCATAATTTGAGCAATTGGCATGCCGAAGAGGATAAACAACGAGCGTTTATCTCTAAAAATATGGTAAAATTCTTTTTTTATGAAGCCTATAAATCTTTTCATTATTTTATTTCTGTAACTGATTTCCCGCTGATTTCACAGATTAGCGCTGATTTTTTAAAACTATTTTTTTTTATCCGCGTAAATCTGCGTTATCTGCGGGACACTTTTTATTATTTTTTTCTAATTTTAAAACCCAACATTCTTATTTTCTAGTTTTTCTCCCGCAGATTGCCTTGATAAACGCAGATTTATTCTATTTTCTGCGAACATCTGCGTTATCCGCGAAACACTCTTTATAATCCATTCACTTTTCTAAAAATACCTTTTGTTATATTATCTTCATTAAAATTGACTAATATTCCTAATTTCAATTTAGAAAGCTTTAAATAAGTAAGCACTTGTTTATGATGTACGTTTGCCAGTTTTTCAACAGATTTTATTTCAATTATTACTTTATTATTTACTAATAAGTCTAACCTATAACCATTATCCAGTATAATATCATCATAAAATATTGGTAACAAAACTTGTCTTTTAACAGATAACCCTTCTTTTTCTAGCTCATATAATAAAATAGATTCGTAAACAGATTCTAACAGACCTGGACCTAATTCATTATAGACTTTAAAAATTGCTCCTCTAATTATATAAGATATTTCATTTTCTGTTTTTTCTTCCATAACTGTTTCTTTTTTTTATTTTATTCGCGTAAATCTGCGTTATCTGCGAGACACCTTTATTATTTTTTTCTAATTTTAAAACCCAACATTCTTATTTTCTAGTTTTTCTCCCTCTAATTACGCCGATTAACGCTGATTTTTTCTAGAGTTACTTATACTTTTTCTACGAAATCTGTGGGATAGTATTTAACCTCTCGCTAATTTTAAAAACACATCATTCATATTATCAACTTTAAACTGTTCTTTCAATTTTTTCGGAGTATCTAAAGCTTCTATTTTTCCATTTACCATAATAGAAACACGATCGCAATATTCTGCTTCATCCATATAATGTGTAGTTACAAAAACAGTGGTTCCTTGATGGGCGGCTTTGTAAATCAATTCCCAAAACTGACGCCTTGTAATCGGATCTACACCACCTGTGGGTTCATCTAAAAACACAATTTTAGGATCGTGAAGTAAAGACACCGAAAACGATAATTTTTGTTTCCAACCTAATGGCAAAGAACCTACTAATTTTGTGGCAACACTTTCTAAGCCTAATTCTTCAATTAACACAGAAGATTTTTCTTTGATACTTTTTCTAGACAAACCATAAATTCCTCCAAAAAAAGTAATATTTTCTTTCACCGTTAAATCGTCATACAATGCAAATTTCTGACTCATATAACCAATGTTTTTCTTAATATCTTCGGCATGTGTGTATACATCAAAACCAGCAACTTTTGCAACTCCAGAAGTTGGCTTAGAAATACCTATCAGCATTTTCATAGCCGTTGTTTTACCAGCTCCATTTGCACCTAAAAAACCGAAAATCTCACCTCTTTTAACATCAAAAGAAATAGCATTTACAGCAGTAAAATCTCCAAATGTTTTGGTTAACCCTTCTACTTCTATAACATTGTTACTACTCATTATTTTCTCTCTTTTCTATCATTAAACACAGTCTTGACATTAAAAATAGTTCCCAACAACGCTCTAACTGATACTTATTTTGCTAATTCCATAAAAGTATCTTCAATCGTTGCGGCAGTTTTTTCTATGCTGATATTGGTTAGGTTTTTAGACTTTAAAAACGTTTCCAACTCCGTTGGATTAAAATCTGACCTACCATCTGTATAATGCACAAATTCACCAAAAGGATACACACTATGATTGTGTTTATACTTCTTTAAACTATTAATAAGCTGATACATATTATTGGCACCTACATTGTAAATTTGTTTTGGATACTGTTTTACAATGGCTTGTGGTGTATCAATTTCTAAAATTTTACCACCCTCAATTAATGCAATTCTATCACACAAAGCAGCTTCATCCATGTAGGGTGTAGAAACTAGAATAGTAATCTCCTTTTGCTGTAAACGTTTTAACATTTCCCAAAATTCTTTTCTAGAAACTGGGTCAACTCCCGTTGTAGGTTCATCTAAAAACAACACTTTTGGCTTATGAATTAAAGCACAACACAAAGCCAATTTCTGTTTCATCCCTCCAGAAAGCTTACCCGCTCTTCTATTTTTAAAAGGAGCTATTTGAATATAAATATCTTTAATTAAATCGTAATTTTCTTCGATGGTTGTTCCAAAAATGGTGGCAAAAAAATTTAAGTTTTCTTCAACCGTTAAATCTTGATACAAAGAAAATTTCCCAGGCATATAACCCACATTTTTTCTGATACTTTTATAATTTCTAATTACATCAAAACCCGCAACACTTGCTGTGCCTTCATTGGCTATTAAGAGTGTGGTTAAAACTCTAAACAAGGTTGTTTTACCAGCTCCATCAGGACCAATTAGCCCAAAAAGCTCACCCGGTTTCACTTCAAAAGAAATGTTTTCTAAGGCTTTTACTTTTTTATAAGATTTTGATATGTTATTAATTGTAATACCCATTTATTCTTGTGTTAACCACATTTCTGCAGGCATCCCTATTTTTAAACTTCCATCGTTTACAACATTAATTTTTACAGCATACACTAACGCAACTCGTTCTTCTTTGGTTTGAATGATTTTAGGCGTAAACTCTGCTTCCGAAGCAATCCAACTAACAATTCCTTGATACGTTTCCATCGCATCTGCAACATCAATTTTAACCTCAACTTTTTGTCCTATTTTAATGTTTGCTAATTGTGTTTCACTCACATAAACGCGCAATTCCATGGTACTTAAATCTGCAATTTTATACAGTGGTTTTCCAAAAGCAGTAATTTCATTTGGCTCTGCATATTTAGTTAAAACGGTTCCGTTTACGGGATTAATTATTTTACTTTTCTGAATTTGATCATCAAGTTGTTTCAATTGAACATCTATATTTTTTAGCTCATTCACAACAGGTGCATTCTGAATTTCGACACTCCTAATTTGACTTTTAATAACATCTATTTCTCCGGAAACGTCATCTAATTGTTTCTGTGTACCTGCGTTGTCTTTAATTAAGTTTTCTGTTCTGGCTTTATTAATTTTGGCTGTTTTTAATTTGGAATTTAACACAGAAATTTGTGATAGAACCCCTCTAGATTTTGAACTAATTACAGATTTTGAAACCATTAATTGTTCTCGTTTTAAAGCCAATTGCACAGTGTCTATAAAACCAACAAATTGGTCTTTTTTAAGTTGATCGCCTTCATCAATAGTAAACTGAATCAGTTTTCCGTTATTTTCTGCAGAAATGGTTACTTCTGTAGCTTCAAAATTCCCATAACCATCTGCTTTTCCATTGTCTTTTCCACAAGAAAATAATGTTGTGACAATAATGATTAAGGCTAATATGTAATTGTAATTTTTCATTTTAGTTCGTTTTTTAATTTTTTTCCCGCTGATTTCACAGATTATCGCTGATTTTTTTTGCAAACTTTTTATCTTCGTAGATTTGCGAAATTTGCGGCGTATTTACTCTCCTTTTATAGTATTGTAATTTGCTTTTGCTAATTCTATTTGTATTTTATGTTTTAACAAAGTGTTTTCTGCTTCAAATAAATTGGTGAATTCTGTTGTGTAAATTGATGATGTAATGACCCCGTTTTTAAGTTGAGAGTCTAACGTTTTCAATACCTTTTTACGAAGTGCTATAATTTCTACATCAGAATTTATAAATGCAGTAATTTTTTCAATTTCCTTTTGCTGCTTATTCAATGCTATACGGGTATTTAATTTAAAAATTTCTGTTTCATTTTCTATAAAATCTTTATTGATAGCAACCACTTTTTGCTGTTTTTTATTGGTGTTCCAGTCAAAAACATTCCAATGTAATTTAATACCAACAGTGTAAAAAGTTTGAAAAGAATTATCTAACATATTTAACCCTGGGTTACCATAACCGCCAGTTGCAAAACCATTTACTTTTGGTAAATTTTGTTTAGAAATAAGCAATTTATAATTATTAACTTCTTCTTTTTTTAACCTAAATAATTCTAATTCGGGTCTGTTTATTTCGTTATTTAATTGCGTACTAATTAACGGAACTTCTAATTTTACATCAGCTTTAAAAGGTTTCCCTACCAAACTAGATAACGTTTCTATTAAAGATAATTGGCTACTTTCAACCTCTATAAATTGCTGTTTAATTTTTAACAATTCTGCTTCTAAAACACTATCTGAAGCAGGTAATAATGTGCCATATTTAATTCCTGATTTTACTTCTTTTAATTTAGTTTGTAACTGAAGCTCTTTTACCTCTAATAATTTTAAAGATTCTTGCGTTAATAAAATTGAAAAATACAGTTGATTAATTTGTGTTTTTAACTGATACATATTTGCATCAATTTGTTTTTGATTGGTTTTAAGTTGACCTTGTTTTATTTTTAAATTGGCATTTGTTACACCTCCGTTATAAATAAGTTGATTTATAGAAAATGTAGCACGATATTGATCTTTATTTTGAGGCTCAACACTAGACATTGCAACAGGAAGTTCTATTACATCTGATTGATACGTTGCTTGTGCATCAATATTAAATTGAGGTAATTTAGAATTAGAAATAATTTCTGCATCTTTTTGATGCTGAATTTCTAATAATTGATGTTGTTTTACCAAAGGATAATTTGTTTCTAATAGTTGATAACAATCCGTAAGCGTAAAACGCTCTTGCGAAAATGCAGAAACACTAATACTTACTATTAAAATGAATGCTATTTTTTTCATCTTATATTTTTATTGAATTAATGATAAAATCGGCAACAGCTGTTTTACGCTCTTCTATGAGTTGCTGAAAACCTTCTTCATCAACCGAAATTAAGCTCTTAATTAATGGTTTCCCTATAAAAGGAAATACATTTAGCGCTAAAATATTAATGAATAATTGTGCGGCTTTTATCTTCTTAATATTCCCTTTTTCAACTTCACGCTCTACTTGTTTTTTAAATTTTTTAAGATTTGGAAATCCGTTACTTTCCTTCATTTTTAAAATAAAATCAGGGTTTCTATTCAATTCTTGAATAATAAAATTGGGTAAGTATGGATGCTCCGCTATAAATGAAATATAGTTTGATGAAAAATTTATCACTTTTTCTTCAATAGTAGAATCATCATTTAAAATGGTGTTTAATTGAGGCGCTAATAATGAAAAGGCATTTTTAAAAACTGCCTCAAACAACAACTGCTTATTTCTATAGTAATAATGCAACATCGCTTTATTAATACCCGCTTTATCTGCAATTTCCTGCATACGAGCACCATCCATTCCTTTTGTTTGAAAAATAGACTTTGCTGCTTCTAAAATTAAACTTTCGGTATTTTCGTTTTTCTTACTCTTCATTATTAACTGTATAGTTTAACCATTTGGTTAACAAATGTACAAAAAATAATCAAACACCTTATCTGTTTGATTATTTTTCAACTTATTTATTCATTTTACTAATCATCCACTTCGCAAAAATTAAACCCAAAACACCCCCAAAAAAGGACACCAGCATATTAATAGAAAACAAAACTATATTTACAGTTCCAGATTTCATAATTGTCCTGGGGTCAAAACCCAATCTACCCAACATTTTTATAAAGAAGATACTTCCAAAAATACCTGTAATGGTATTTCCTATAAATTGCAATGAGTATTTCTTTGCAAAAACACCTAAAAAATTTGCTCCAATCATTCCTACAAAAATACTAATGATTGCAATAAGCGTATCTGTCATAACATAAAGTATTGTCTAAATTAATGCTCTCCATAACCCACATCATCCATTTTTCCTTTAAAAACTTTATACTGTATTACCATATAAATAGCTACTAAAATAACTGCTATTGGAAACCAGTATAACCCCACAGATAATCCGTATTCTTCTGCGGCAACATTATACAAAGTTAAATCTGGGTTTATGTTATTTGTTGATGGTAAAACTTTTGGAAATATAGATGCCACAGTAGAAGTTAATCCACCAAATAAAAACAACGAACTAAATAAAAATCCTTTACCATGTTGTTGAAACGACTTTACTTTAAACAAGCCAAATAACCCCGTAAAAGTGATGATTGGAAAAATAAATAACCAAGGTTTGTTTAAGAAATTATGAAAAGGTTTTGGCTCCATAACATGCCAAACCAAAAGAGAAATAATTACCAAACCTAACAATACAAAAGTTAAGTTAAACACTACTTTTTTTAGCTTTTCATTAATATCAGAATTGGTTTTAAAAATAATCCAATTGGCACCATGAATTGTTAAAGCTACTACACCAATTACTCCTAGCAAAACGGTAAACCAATCTAAAATACCCAATTGTTCTGCTTGCGGACTAAAAGTAGGATTCCAAAGTGGTAAAAAGAAATAATGTGCTTCGTGGGTAGAAACTCCGTTTACAACACCCCCTAAATTTACACCTCTAACAACATTACCTAGCGCAACTCCAAAAAACAAAGCCAACAATAAACTAGCAATTCCAAAAGCTTTATCCCAAATAGCCTCCCACATTTTGTTATGCACCTGCCCTCTTAACTCTAAGCCAATTGCTCTAAAAATAAGCAGCCATAAAATCATGATTAATGGTAAATAAAAACCACTAAACGAAGATGCATACAAAGTTGGAAATGCAAAAAACAAAACTCCTCCTGCGGCAATTAACCAAACTTCATTTGCATCCCAAAAAGGACCTATTGCATTAGTGATTGCTTTTTTATCTTTTTCTTTTTTTGCAAAAAACAAGTGGATAATTCCTGCACCAAAATCATAACCATCTAAAATTACATAAATAGCCAACATTGTCATTAAAACGATATACCAAAATAATTCCATAATTTATTAGTGTTTTTCTAGTTCTGGACCTTTGTTAATAATTTTTCCTGCTAACATTAAAAATAACATTCCTAAAAGGAGATATAAACCAATAAAACCCAATAAAGTAAATAATGTATTTCCTGATGAAACTGTTGGAGATGCGCCTTCTGAAGTTCTTAATAAATTGTACACCAACCAAGGCTGTCTACCCAATTCTGCCGTATACCAACCCGTGGTATTTGCAATGTATGGAAATGGCAGCATAAATAATAATGCCCATAAAATCCATTTTGTTTTATATAATTTTTTTCGAAACAATTGTACAGAAGCTAATAGCATTAAACCAATAAAAATAGTTCCTAAACCAACCATTATATGGTAAGAATAATACAACCCTGGCACATTTGTAGGATGCACACTTTCATCAAACTCATTTAAACCTTTAATCTCTGCATTCCAGTCTTGATACGTTAAAAAACTTAATATATTAGGTACTGCAATTTTATTATCTAATTTTTTTTCTAACATATTTGGCTGTCCAATCAATACAATTTCAGACCCACCATCTTCGGTTTCAAAAATTCCTTCCATTGCTGCAAAGGTTGCAGGTTGATGTTTTACTACATTTTTAGCAGCTAAATCTCCTGTTGGAAAAGCCACTAATAGGCTAGAAACCAAACCAAAAACAACACCTGTTTTTACAAATAGTTTTCCAAATTCGTGGTGCTTATCACTTAATAAATAAAAGGCTCCGATAGCAGCAACTACAAATGAAGACGTAACTAAAGAAGCTGCCTGATTGTGTAAATAAGAAGGCAATAGCCAAGGGTTAGAAAATAAAGCTCCAAAATTATTTAGCACAAATTTTCCGTTTTCTAAAATTTCATATCCTACAGGGTATTGCATCCAAGAATGGGTTGCAATAATTAAATAACCACTTGCCCAAGAACCTAAAAAAACCAGAAAACCGGTAAGAAAATGCAGTTTATGCCCCAATAGTTTTTCACCAAATAAAAAGAGCCCTAAAAAGGACGATTCTAAAAAGAAGGAAAACATGCCTTCCATGGCTAAAGTTTGACCAATAATACCTCCTGTTAATTCAGAAAACTTTGCCCAGTTTGTTCCGAATTGAAATTCCATAGGAATACCAGTTACAACTCCCATGGCAAAATTAAGTGCAAATATTTTCATCCAAAACTTTGCAGCATCATTGTATTTTGTAATTTCTGTTCTAAGAAATTTCCATTTAAAATAAACAATTAACAAAGATAAACCCATGGTTAATTGTGGAAATAGATAATGAAATGTAATAGTAAATGCAAATTGCATTCTATCATAAAAGAGCATGTCTTCCATAGAAAACTTTTTTAATTTATTATAAAAATAGTAATGGTTATAAGCGCCAATAAAAATAAGGAATTCACTCCTGAAACGCCATCTTTTTTAAGTCTATATTTTTAGTCTTTTTTTACTTTAATTGTTATTTCTAATTTAATCGTAGCATTTACAGAATTAGATATTAAACATGCATTTTCTGATTTTTCTACCACTTTTTTAGCTAAATCAATATCGGCTTCATTAGAAATTGTAACAATTGGTTTTAAAACTACTTCGCTCATCATAAATTTGCGGTCTACCATTTCTAGTTTTCCTACCGCATTCGATTCAAAATTCACAAAATTGAGTTTAAAATTTTCTGCCACAGCTAAAAAGGTCGTCATTAAGCAACCATTAATTGCGGCTACAAAATAATGTTCTGGTGTCCAAATATTTGCTTCTCCTTTAGGAAATTCTGGAGGTGTAGCTATTGCTATTTTTTCATCTAAAACGTTAGAACTTAACACTCCTTTTCTGTTCTCTTTCCAATTTACGTTAACTTGATAAAAATGTTCTTTAACCATTTTATTGATATTTAATGCACAAATTTAGGTTCTTAATTAGAAGCTATTTGTAACTAATATTACAAAAGAGACCGTTTTAAAACACTAGTCTCTTTTGTAAGAAATTAATAAAATTATTATTTTTTTAAAATTGTATCTAAAACTAAATCTTTATCTAGTTTTTTAGTACAGAAAAACCAATCTTTACAATCTAACTCTTCTGTAGAAGTCATTCTTTCTTCTGCTACACCGCAAGATCCAGCAGGAGATACAATTACATCGTCTCCAGGATTCCAATCTGCAGGAGTTGCTACATTAAACTCATCGGATGTTTGCATAGCAATTAATGCTCTATATAATTCATCAAAATTACGCCCTAAACTTAATGGGTAATAAATAATTGCTCTAACAGTTTCATTAGGATCTACAAAAAATACTGCTCTAACGGCTTGTGTTTTACTTTCTCCTGGTTGAATCATTCCGTATTTTTTGGCAACATTCATAGAAATGTCTTCGATTAAGGGAAACTTCACTTCTATATTTTTCATTCCGTTAAATTCAATTTTATCTTTAATAGTTCTTAACCATGCAATATGACTGTATAAACCATCAATAGATAAACCGATAAGACTACAATTGGCTTTTTCAAATTTTTCTTCTAAATGCGCAAATGTCATAAACTCTGAAGTACAAACTGGCGTAAAATCTGCAGGATGACTAAATAATATAGACCATTTACCTTTATAATCTGAAGGGAAATTAATTTCTCCTTGCGTGGTAGTTGCTGTAAATTGAGGAGCTTTATCTCCAATTCTTGGCATTGCAAATGCTTCTTGTTCTGCTGTTTCTAAGGTATTCATAAGTATATCATTTTAACTTTTACAGTGTAAAATTACACTTCATACGGCTTCTTTTTTGTAACATAAGTAGCACAGATATTAAAAATATAACGATACTATTGTATCACACTAACAAACCTAAAAGCAATAGAAGCTTTAAATGATAAAAGTCATAATAAAAGATACTTATATCTTCTAATTTTGTATTTGTGAAAAACTGGAAACTAATTTTCTCTATATTATTCAGCACTCTTATACTTTACAACAGTTTAAGAGTTTCTATAACGTACATCTATTATAATTTAGATACAGCAGGTTTTATTGAGACTTTTTGCGAAAACAAAGACAAACCAGAACTACAATGTAATGGTAAATGCCATTTAAAAAAGATTACCAAAACAGCCAATCAAGAAAAAAATCAACCTGTAGAACTCATCAATTTTAAAGATATTTTGGTTTACAATCAAAAAATTTCTTCTTTTCATTTTACTAAAAACACCTATCAAAACAAACCAACTTTTCAGTATTTAAATCTTTATTATTTTAAATTATCAACTACTTATTTTCATCCACCAAATGCATAATTGTTTTTTCATTTTATAGAGTTTCTATAAAACATTAAATACCTAAAAATAAAAACAATTATCAATGAAAATATTTTATAAAGTGCTTTTATGCGCGCTAATTTCGGCTACGTCTTATAGTCAAGAAAAAGAGAACACAAAAAAAGATAGTACCAAACAAAAAGCAGTACAACTAGATGAAGTGATTATTACAGGAAAAACAAAGAAAGACCCTGTATTTAGCTCTATTGCTAATCAATATGCTAAAAAGATTGTGCAACCTAAAAATGTTGCCGATTTGTTTAACAACATTAACGGTTTTTCTGTAATTAAAAGAGGTAATTATGCCATAGATCCTTCTTTTAGAGGCGCACAGTACGAACAATTAAACATTCAATATGACGGTGGCACAAAAGCAATGCATGCCTGCCCTAACAGAATGGATCCTGTAACAACACACATTATTCCTGAAGAAATTTCGAGAATTGAAATTATTAAAGGTCCATACACGGTTAGATATGGCGCTACTTTTGGTGGAATTATTAACCTTGTTACACAAAAACCAGATTATAACGATTATGGTTTACACGGAAAAGTATCTGGTGGCTTTGAAAGCAACGGAAATTCTCTTGTAAGTTTAGCAGAACTAAAATATATCAATGAAAAATTTGATATTGTTACCAATGTTGGTTATCGTGATTTTGGTAATTATAAAGATGGATTTGGAACCACAATTCCGTCTTCTTTTAAAAGCTCTGATTACGGAATTAAAGTTGGCTATAACTTTACACAAAATCAGCGTTTAAAAGTAGACTGGAGACAATCTTTTGGACGAGATGTTTTACATGCCGCTTTGCCTATGGATACTGATTATGATAACAGTAGCATTCTATCCGTAGATTACAAAATAGACAATATTGCAGAAATAATAAAGTCTATTACCGTAAAGGGATACCATAGTTATGTAGATCATTTAATGACCAATAACAACAGACCTTCTTTTATGATGATGGAAGCCGCTTCTGCCGTAGAGGCAACAACTATTGGTGGTAAAATTGAAATGAATTGGAAACCTTCTAAAAACCTAGATATATTTTCTGGAGTTGATATTATGAATATTGCAAGAGATGGCGGAAGAACCAGAATTGTAAAAATAATGAATGGCAACAAACTAGCTACTCCAAAAACATTTAATGATAAAGTTTGGCAAGATTCTTATATTACAGATCTTGGTGTTTTTACAGAAGCAAGATACAATTTAGCAGAAAACACCATTTTAACTGCAGGTGTTCGTTATGACAATGTAACTTCAGATATTAAAGATCCAGAAGCAGATTTTGCAGCCATGTATGATTTAAAAAAACGCACAGAACACACTTTTAGCGGAACTGTTTCGGTTAAAAAAATAATTTCTGATAACTATATATTAGAAGCCGCTTATGGTCGTGGAACTAGAACTGCAAATATGATTGAGCGTTTTATAAATCATTTTACGGTAGGGCAAGATCCGTATGAATATATTGGAAACCCAGATTTAAAAGCAGAAATAAACAATCAGTTCGAAATAGGGATTAAAGGTTTTGAAGAACTTAAAAACGGCTTTAATAGTTTTCAATTCGAAACTTCTGTTTATTATTCTTATTTCGAAAACTACATTGTTGGTATTGTAAACCCAAACATTACAAGAAAATTTAACCCTACCGCAGAACCCACCAATGTAAAAGTTTTTCAAAATTTAGATGAAGCTTACAAAACAGGTTTCGAAGCCATGGCTAGACTAGATTTTTTAGAGAACTATAATTTTAAAACAGCATTTTCTTACGTGTATACAAAAAACAAAGATTTAGAGGAATCTTTACCCTTAACACCTCCTTTTACAACCAAATTATCACTTGGTTTCGAAAAAGAAAAATTATGGGCAAACGCACAATATAATCTAGTTTCTAAACAAGATAATATTTCTGAAAGCTATGGAGAAACCAGTACAGATGGATATCAAACTTTAGATCTTCGTTTTGGAGGCAAACCACTTAAAAATGTAACCTTAGGTGTTGCTGTTTTAAACGTATTTGATAAAGGCTATAATAGTCATTTAAATTTTTCATTTACAAACCAAGCAGATTTTGGAAGAACGCCAATTACAGAACCAGGACGTAATTTCTCTGCTTTTTTACAGTATGTATTCTAGTTAAAACCAAAACCTACGCTATACAAACCTCAAAGATTTTAAAACCCTTTGAGGTTTTTTTATACATCATCTTTTATTTTTTTACAAACTTCATAAACAACTCCATTTCTTGCCTATTTGCATAAGAATTGTAACATTTTGTAAAAACATCCATTGTAAAAAAGGGTTCAAAATAAGAAGTGTATTCGTTTTTATTTCCACCAAAAGGTGGATGATCTTCATTTAGTTTTGCATCAAAAAGCAAACCCACCAATTTACCCTTAGCTCTTAATAAGTGATGCATTTTTAACGCATACTTTTCTCTTAAAAGTGGATCTATAGCACAAAAGAAAGTTTGTTCTATCACCAAATCGAAAGTAGTTTCGACATCAAAAAAATTAGCATGAATTAATTGTGATGACGGAAAACCGACAACTCTATTTTTTAGGTTTGTTAAAGCAGTTTTAGAAAGATCTACCACAAAAACATTTTTAAAACCACGGTTAAAAAGATATTCTGCTTCGTAAGAATTTCCACCTCCTGGTATGAGTATTTTTAAATCCTTATTAATAAGTTGATCAAAATACATTTTTAAAGGAGGAGAAACAACTCCTAAATCCCAACCAACCTTATTATTTAGATACTTTTTATCCCAAAATTCTTCCGATAAGTTCATTTTTTAGTAAATTATAATCATTATTTAATAGAATGAATGTCAATCATTTTCTTACCAACAAAATAGAGTTTATATTTGCACTATAGTTCAAAATAAACACTTTTTATGGAAACTTTAGAAACTGCAAAGAAAAATCTTACTAAAAAAGGATTTTTAGATATAGAAACTCCTGATATAAATTATGTCGAGGAGATTTTAAAGCTAAAAAAAGAAAAAAATGCAGTTCTTTTAGCACACTATTATCAAATTGATGAAATTCAAGAAATTGCAGATTTTGTTGGTGATAGTTTAGCTTTGGCGCAACAAGCTGCCAAAACAGATGCAGATATGATTATTTTTGCAGGAGTTCATTTTATGGCAGAAACTGCAAAAATATTAAACCCAACTAAAAAGGTTCTTTTACCAGATTTATTAGCGGGTTGTTCATTGGCAGATTCTTGTCCGCCAGAAGATTTTGCTGCATTTAAAAAACAACATCCAGATCATCTTGTTGTCACTTATATTAATTGTTCGGCAGAAATTAAAGCATTAAGCGATTACGTTTGTACATCATCTAACGCTAAAAAAATAATTGATGCAATTCCTTTAGATCAGCCTATAATTTTTGCACCAGATAGAAATTTAGGTGCTTATTTAAACAAAGAAACAGGTAGAGAAATGTTACTTTGGGATGGCGCTTGTATGGTACACGAAGCTTTTTCTATGGAAAAACTGATTGACTTATATAAAGAGCATCCAGATGCCGAATTAATTGCGCATCCAGAATCTGAAGCACACATGCTTAAGGTTGCTAAATATATTGGTTCTACTTCTGGGCTTTTAAATCATGTAAAAAACAGTAAAAAGAAAAAATTTATTGTAGCTACAGAAGCCGGTATTTTATACCAAATGTTAAAAGAAAACCCAGATAAAATAATTATTCCTGCTCCTGCTAAAGAAGATAATACCTGTGCTTGTAGCGAGTGTGCTTACATGAAAATGAATACAATGAAAAAATTGTATTTATGTTTAAAACACGAATTACCTAACATAGAAGTTGAAGAAGAATTAGCAAAAAAAGCAATTATTCCTATTAATAGAATGTTAGAACTTTCTAAATAACGCCTTAAAATGTTACCTGATAAAAAAATAATTTCTACAGACTTTTTAGTAATTGGTTCTGGAATTTCTGGATTAACTTTTGCGCTAAAAACAGCCACTAAGTTTAAAGACGCTAAAATTACAATAGTTACTAAAGACGAACAAAGTGAGTCTAACACTAAGTATGCACAAGGTGGTATTGCCACTGTTTACAACAGAACCGTTGATAGTTTTGAACAACACATCAATGATACTTTAGTTGCAGGTGATGGTTTATGCGATGAAGAGGTGGTAAAAATGGTGGTAGGTGATGCCCCAGATAGACTACAAGAATTAATTGACTGGGGAACACAATTTGATGAAAATGAAAATGGTGATTACGATTTAGGTCGTGAAGGAGGACATTCTCAGAATAGAATTTTACATCATACAGATATAACAGGTGCAGAAGTAGAACGTGCTTTATTAGCGCAAGTAAATGCGCTTAAAAATATTGATTTTTTAACGCATCATTATGCAATTGATTTAATTACCGAACATCAAACAAAAAAGAGAAAGACAAAACGAAACGGAAAAATTTCTTGTTACGGTGCTTATGTGTTAGATGAAAAAAATGCAAAAGTAAAAACTTTTGTAAGTAAATTTACTGTTTTAGCTTCTGGTGGTAATGGCCAAGTATATGAAACCACAACAAACCCTGTGGTTGCTACTGGAGACGGAATAGGAATTGCATACCGTGCAAAAGCCGAAATTTCTGAAATGGAGTTTATTCAGTTTCATCCAACAGCGTTGTACAACCCAGGAGAATACCCTGCTTTTTTAATTTCTGAAGCCGTAAGAGGTTTTGGTGCTAGATTAAGAAATTACAATGGTGATTTCTTTATGCATAAATATGATGAAAGACAAGAATTAGCCTCTAGAGATATTGTTGCTAGAGCTATAGATAACGAATTAAAGAAAAGTGGAAAACCACATGTATATTTAGATTGTACTAATTTAGATATGGATAAATTTAAAGAGCATTTTCCTAATATCACAGAAAAATGTGCTTCTTTAAATATAGATGTTACCAAAGATTATATTCCGGTTGTACCAGCCTCTCATTATATTTGCGGTGGTGTAAATGTTAATAAAAAAGCAAAGACTTCTATTAAAAAACTATATGCTTGTGGCGAAGTAACTAGAACGGGTTTACATGGCGGAAATAGATTGGCGTCTAACTCTTTATTAGAAGGCTTGGTTTACGCTCACAATGCCTTTTTAAATATTTCTAAAAAATATGATAACGCTAAAATGCCAACGGATATTCCTGTTTGGAATGACAATGGCGTTATTAAAAACATGGAAAAAATATTAATTGCGCACGATCGAAATGAAGTAAAAACGATTATGACCAATTATGTGGGTATTGTACGTTCTAACGAGCGTATAAAACGTGCTGAAAAAAAACTAAGAGTATTGTATGAAGATAACAAACGTTTATATGATCACTCAGAACTTTCTGTAGATTTATGCGAGTTAAGAAATTTAATTACAACGGCATATTTAATTACCCAATTCTCTAAAAAGAGAACTGTTAATTGTGGTGGTTTTTACAGTTTAGATTGTATTTCTAAGTAGAAAAGCACCTGACTTTAATCAGATGCTTTTCAACTTATTACTATTATAATAATTATCCCCCCAGATTATTTATAACAGTAATTAATGCTGTTTTTTGTACGGCTCCAGACTGTCTCCAAACCTGTTTACCAGACTTATATAAAATAAACGTTGGTACACCTCTAACCTGATATTTAGCTGCTAAAGATTGATTTTTATCAACATCAATTTTAATTATAGATACTTTATCTCCTAAAGCATCTTTTACTTCTTTTAAAATAGGACTCATTGTTTTACAAGGCCCACACCATTCTGCAAAAAAATCTACTAAAACAGGTTTGTCTTGATTAATAACGTCTAAAAAATTGCTCATGCCTAAGAATTTTATAATTGTTTATGAAAGGTAATACTCCAAATTCCTCTTACTTGATTTTCTGCATAGCCAACAGCTAAATCTTTTGGGTATAACTTATTTATTTCAGCTAAAGTATTGCTTTTAATATCTAGGGTTGGTTTACCATGACATTGCAAACACATACTATTTGTTTTAATTGGATAATAAAATTTTACATTTTCTGCAGATTCAACAACAATCGGTTCTGACTCTTTATTTAATTGGGCGTCTTTTTTAAAAACAGTAATATATTCTTTCTCTAAATTATTAGCGGCATTACTTGCATTTCTTGGTTTGTCTGAAACTCTTTTTATACTTGTTTTATATACTACAGACATACTATCTGTTAGAGGATATGCTTTTACATTACAAAATTTTAATGCTGCCAAGGTTCCTTTTTTTTGAATTGTTCCCATTAAGTTTTTTCCTAAAACAGCTTTGGTACCTAGTGCATATTTTAACCCCTTTTCACTGTAAGTTAGGTTTTTAAAATTAGCACCTTGCTGCTGTCTTTGCATTCCGTTTCCATTACCTCTACCCATTCCATTACCTCTGCCATTTCCGTTTCCATGTTGTTGATTGTAATGCTCGTCAAACCATGCTGGTTTTTCTATTTCAGACTCAAACATATAATCTGCAATCTGCTGAATTGTTTCTTCAGGAAAAGCCTGTTTAGGCATCAAACCAAAACGTTGAACGGCGCCATACATTATAGCATTTTCTTTGGTTGGGTTTTTAATCCAGTTTTGCATCGATGCTATAAATGAAGCTTTTGTAGAATTCCCCATTAAATACCTTTTTTTAATGGCAATCATTGGTGGTGCAATTCGGTTATCTTCTGGTGTGGTAGCATTATGGCAAACATAACAGTTTGTTTCCATTAACTTTTTACCAACATGTTCTTGTGTTTCTGAAGCCGCCTTTTTAGAATAAGAAGGAGTCTTTTTGGCATCTTTACATCCAAATATAAAAGCCAGTGCTATAAATAAACTGAAAAATTTCATCTATTTTTATTACAAAAATAGGATGTATTTTATTATTATTCAGTAACTAATGTTACAGTTCTAAAACTTTAATACTATTTCTAAAAAGTTCTATTTTACGCTCGTTTTCTAATTTTTTTAATAATCGAGATACTACAACTCTAGATGTATGTAAATCTTCAGAAATTTGTTTGTGGGTAACATGTAAAAGATCATTATGAGTAACCATTGCTTTGTCTTTTAAATATTTAAAAATGCGTTCATCCATTTTTAAGAAAGCGATGGTATCTAAAGCCTCTAAAAGCTCATCCATTCTAAGATGATATGTTTGTAAAATATAGGCTTGCCACGTTTTATATTTCCCTAACCATTCTGCCATTTTTTCTTTAGGCAACATAATTAACTCAACATTTGTTTCTGCAACGGCTCTAATTTTACTTTTGGTTTGCCCCATACAACAAGAAAGGGTCATGGCGCAAGTGTCTCCTTTTTCTAAGTAATATAAAACTATTTCATCACCATCTTCATCTTCTCTAAGAATTTTAATAGCTCCAGAAATTAATAAAGGCATCGATTTTATATAATCTCCAACCTCAATAATTGTGGTATCTTCTTTAAACTCTTTAGAAACACCTAATTCTTGAATTTCTAAAATTAAATCTTTCTCTAAAAGATACCCAAAATTGCTTTCTAGTTTACTTATCATTATTCCTTATTTTTTCATCTATAAAAATAGTGAAATAGATTTTAATAGAACAACAAAAGCCCGAGTTAAACTCAGGCATCAATAAAAATAGAGATATCTATTTTGCTTTTTTATCTGTGCTCATTAATAAGTAAACAGCTACAACTAAGCCTACTACAACCAGTGCAAAAATACCAATCATAATTGTGCCATTTACCCAAGAGACCTGTGGTATGGTTAAAAAATTCATATTCTTCTAATTTTGAATTCAAAATTAATATATAAAAATATTTTAACATATGATTAAAATCAGTTTTTAAAACTGCTCATTTAGAATATCTCCGCTTAACTGTAACAACTGTAATTCTATTAATTTAGCATCAAATTTTGCATTGTTAAACGCTGTTTTAGAGTTGATAAAATTAATCTGAGCTTGCCTAAATTCTATAGAAGTAACTTGCCCTAATTTGTAACGTTCTTTGGTTCTATCAAAATTATTTTGAGTAGTTAAAACATTTTTTTCTTGTGCCTTTAAAATAAATAATTGATTTTGATAATTCTCCCAAGTATTTTTTAAATTATTCTCTATTGTAACTTTTTGTTGTGCTAATAATATTTGTTGATTTTCTAAAGCAATTTTAGCATTGGCAACTCTTGTTTTTGTACCTCCTCCGTCGAACAAATTCCAAGACAAACTTAAACCAGCATTTAATCCGTTAGATGATGTAGATTTTGGCTGAAAGGCATTGGCAAGGTTTTCGTTATCATTCTGATTCCAACCATAAGATGAACTAAACCCTAAAGTCGGTAAATAATTTGCCTTATTTATTTTGATGTTAAACTCACTAATTGCAATGTTTTTTTCATTTTGTTTAAGGGTAGAATTATTAGAAATTGTTTTTTGTTGCAAATCTTCAAAATTCATCATTTTATTAAAAAGAACCTCAGTTTCAACAATAAAAGTTACCTCTTTCTCAACACCCAATATAATGTTTAAATTACGTTTTGCGTTGCTTAATTGCTGATTGGCATTTATTAAAGTTATACTATCATTATTTACATCTACCTCTGCATTTAACAACTCTAACTTGGTAGATTGCCCGTATTCATATTGATATTTTGCACGCAGTAAACGTTGTTTAGAAATAGACAATGCTTCGTCTAAATTCGATTTATTTTCTGATAACCTTGCAATTTGAAAATAAGAGGTAAACAATTGTAAATACGTGTTTTCAATCGTTTCTCTGGCTTGTAATTCGGTTAAATTATACGTTTCTTTTAATTGCTGATAATTGTATTTTCTTCCCAAACCATCAAAAAGAGTATAATTTAAACCAATACTTGCATTATAAGACTTGGTTATTGCACCTGTTGTAGATGTTGGGGCTCCTGTCTGTGGTGTGTTGGTTTGATTATTATTACTATAATTTGCACCAGAAGAAATACTAGCCGTCGGTAAAAAACCAGTATTGTAAATACTTTTATTGTTTTTTGCAACGTCTAAATTATTGTTCGCTATTTTAATTCCGAAATTATTTTCTAAGGTAATTTCTAGCGCTTCTTTCTTTGTTAGAATTTCTTGCGAAAATCCTTGTAAAGTCGATAAAAACCCGACTACTAATATGGTGTTTCTAATGATCTTCATGTTCATCAAATTTAGATTCTATGATAGCTCTTTCTACTTCTTCTTTATTTACTTTCTCTCCTGTTTTTAGCCATTTTATACCCACTTTTACACTGTTAGAAACAGATAATAATAATGGCAACATTACCAATGTTAATATCGTTGCAATGGCTATTCCGTAAGAAATAGATATTGCCATAGGGATTAAAAATTGTGCTTGTCTACTTTTTTCTAATAATAACGGAGCCAAACCTGCAACTGTTGTTAAAGAAGTTAATACAATAGCTCTAAAACGAGATTGACCTGCTCTAATAAGAGCTTCATCGAATTTCATTCCTTCTTTTAAGTAATTATTAAATTTACCAATTAAAACCAAGCCATCATTTACCATAATTCCTACCAGAGCTATAATTCCTAAAAATGATAAAATACCAATTGAAAAATTATGAAAATAATGTCCCCAAACAACACCAATCATACTAAAAGGAATCATTACAATTAATAATATTGGTTGACTGTAAGAACGGAATGTAAAGGCAATTACAATATAAATCAATAGTAAAATAATAGGACCTACTACGCCAACTGAATCTGTAGTTTTCTTAGCTTCTCTATTTTGACCTTCATACAAAGGAGTTACGGTGTGGTATTTAGAAAGTATTTCTGGCATTACTTTTAACTTAATGTCATCTAAAACTTCTGTTGCACTCGTTTCAAGGTCTTTTAAATCTGCCGTAATTTGAATTTCTCTTTTACCATCTAAATGATTAATGGCAATATCTCCTCTTTCTATGGTATAATTTGCAATTTCAGAAAAAGGAATTCTTGTTCCTGTTGCCGTAATAATACGCATGTCATCTAAATCTTTTATAGAAGACCGGTCTTTTCTATCATAACGAACCCAAACTTTAATTTCATCTTGACCTCTTTGAAAACGTTGTGCCTGAAAACCAAAGAAACCAGACCTAACTTGACTCATTACAGATTGCAAGGTTAAGCCTAATAAGTAGGCATTGTCTTTTAATTTAATTTTAACCTCTTTAATTCCTGCCGGATCGTTGTCTGAAATATCTTTTAAAAGCGGATTATTTTCTAACTCGTGTTTTAATTCTTCTTTGGCAGCTTTTAATTCTGTAATATTATTTCCTAATAAAGAAACCGCCACTGGGCTTCCTCCAAAATTACCACCAGAACCAAAGATTAAACTCTCTACACCTGTAACTTTACCAACTTTATCTGTAATTGTATTTGTTATTTCTGGTGATGAAAAATCTCTTGCTTCTCCTGGCAATAAATTTACGGTTAAGGTTGCATTTGCGCTACCAGGACCAATTCTTTTAATTACATTTTCTATAACTTGTACATTACCTGTTTGCTTTTTGGTATACTCATCATTCACCAACCAAACCTTTTTTTCTATGGATGAAATAATAGAATCTGTAATTTTCTCGTTTGTACCTTGTGGCATTGTTAGTGTAATTTTAACACTATCACTTGCTACTCTAGGAAAAAAAGATTGTTTTACAATACCTGCTTTCATTGCCATAAAACTAAAAATTACCAAGGCAATTGGAATAGCAAATGCAAAGATTTTATTTTTTAATGAAAACTTTAAAAAAGGCACATAATAATTGTCTCTTAATTTACCTAAACCTATATCTGCTGCTCTATTTATTTTATTAAAAAAAGCATCTAACGCATTTTTCTTAACTTCTACTCCGTTCTCTAAACGTTTTCTATCTAAAGCCTTAGAATGCGCAATGTGAGCTGGTAAGATAATTAAAGCTTCTACTAAAGAAACAGTTAGTGTTAAAATAACAATTGTTGATACCTCACCAAAGAAATCTCCTATTCTTCCGTCTACAAAAAAGAACGTAGAAAACGCGATAAGAGTAGTTAGAATAGCTGAAACAATTGGCGGAATTACTTCCATGGTACCATCTATGGCTGCTTGTATTTTAGATTTCCCTAAATCGTAATAATGATGATAAATATTTTCTCCGATTACAATACCATCATCTACCAAAATACCAATAACGATGATCATTCCAAAGAGAGATAATACGTTTATAGTAACATCAAATTGAGCAGCAAAAATAAACATCCCAAAAAAGGAAATTGGCAAACCAAAAGCAACCCATATTGCCAAACGTAAGTTTAAAAATAATGCTAAAAAGAAAAGAACCAGTAAAATACCTGCAATACCATTTTCTATTAATAATTTTGTTCTACCATTTAATGTAGTACTTCTATCACTTGTAATATTAAGTTGTACATTTTGGTTTTCTTGGTTGTATTTATGTATGTATTCTTTTATTTTATCTGCAGAAGAAATTAAATCTTCATTATTTGTATTACTTACAGTAATATCTATGGCTAAATTTTCATTATAATACAACCTGTCTGGTGTTTCAGACCAAGTATCTCTAACTTCTGCTACATCTTTTAAACGGATAATATTTCCGTTAGTTTCTGTTCTAACAATTAAATTTAAAAGTTCGCTTCCATAATAAAAACGATTACTTGCTCTAATTAAATAATCTTCTTGTTCGGTTTTTATATTACCACCTGTAATTAATAGATTAGAGTTTTGTATTGCTGCAGCTACTTCAGAAAAAGACATGTTATACGCTAGTAAATCATTTTCTCTTACTGCTATTTCTATTTCTTCGTCTGGAAACCCAGATAAAGCAACTTGCGAAATTCCGTCTATTCCTCTAATATCATTTTCTACATTTCTAGCATATTGCTTTATAGATTTAAGACTTAAATTATCGCCACTAATCGTAAAACTAATTGTGGGCCTAATGTTTTCTACTTTTGCAATAACTGCTGGCTCCATACCAGAAGGAAAAGAAGGCACTCTGTCTACTGCATTTTTTACATCAGATAAAACAACATCTATATTTTTTCCTTTTTCTACTTCAATATTTACCGTTGCAGAATTTTCTCTAGACACAGAGGTTACTCTTTCTACACCAACAATACCTTTTAAATTGTCTTCAATTTTTAACACCACACCTTCTTCCATTTCTTGTGGAGAGGCTCCCGGATATGCTAATGAAATATTTATTAATTGCGAGTCTGTTAGCGGGAAAAAGGAGGACTTCATACTTAAAGCACCTACCAATCCGAACAAAACAAAAGCAATAATAAATATATTAACTGCTACTGGGAATTTTATGAAATATGTAATTATTTTCTTCATTTTATGCTGAATTTATTTCAGTAATAATTACTTTTTATTAATTTTTACAATCATACCATTAAATGCACCAGGTAAAACCTGTGATAACATTTTTTGATTGTTTTCTAAACCTTTTACAACAACCGTTTCTGAATTAAAATAAACAGGATTAATGTTAGTTAATGTTAAAATACTATCGTTTTTAACTGTGTACACTGCTTTATTATTTACCAATAACTTTCTAGAGATTTCTATTGCGTTTGATTCTGATTTTGCAACCAAATCTGCTTCTAAAAACATTCCTTCTTTTAAATCTGGGTGCTGTACATCTATGTATACTTTTATCGTTTGAGAAACCTGATCTACTTTACCATTTACACGAACAACTTTACCTATATAATTTTTAGTTTTTTCTAAATTTGTGAGGGCAACCGTATTGCCTACTTTTAATAAGTCGGCAAATTCTGAATTGATAGAAACTTCCATTTCATAAACACTTGGGTTTATAAATTCCCCTAATTTTTGTCCAACTCTAACCAAAGAACCCGGTGTTACCAAGGCTTCTGTAAGATTCCCAGTAAAAGGTGCTTTTATTTGATGCTTAGACAAACGTACTTCTAAGTTTTTAACATTGTAATATGCAGTAACAATACCTCTACCATTAATAAAATATTTTTCTTTATCAGAAGAAAATTCTGGTAATTTTGGAGTAGATGTATTCATATTAAAACTTTTTATGTAAGCCTCCCATTTGCCAAATTCTTTTGGATAATCTAAACGTAAATCTGGTAGAATTGCCGTAATTAAATTATTTAGATTACTTTTTTGAGATTGTAAACTAGCATAAAACTCATCACTATTAATACTTAACAATGTTTCGCCTCTGTAATAATTTGTACCTGCTTTAAATAGTTTTTTAGACGATTTTAAAATACCAGAAACTTCAGAATAAATTTCTATTTTATTTTTTGCTGTTAAATTACCATTAGCAGATAAAATAATAGGAATCTCAGTATTCTCTACTTCCTTTACATACACCGTTTTAATTTGTTTTTTATATTTTGGTTTTGGTTTTTGGTTTTTATCAATTAAGTAATTCCCCAAAATTATTGCCCCAACAATAGTTAATACTCCAAGAACAGCTAGTATAATTTTTCTCATATATCGGTTATTAAATTTGTTTTATTTTAGAATATAAATTTGTTTGTATTTTTTTTAAAGTATTAATTATTTGTTCTTTTTCTTCCGGAGAAATAGTTTTCTCCATCGTAGTAATTAAATCTTGAATAATAGGTTTTGTTTTATTAAAAACTTCTTTTCCTAAATTAGTTATATATACATTTTTAATACGTTTATCATCTTTATTTTGTTCTCTAAATATGTAATTTTTCTTTTCCATATTTACTAACAAACGTGCTAAAGAAGATTTGTTTCTTAATGTTAAAAAAGCCAAATCATGTTGATTTAAACCATCTTGATCTTGCAACTTTTTTAAAAGAATCATCTGTTCTTTGGTAAGGTCTATATTTTTAGATTTAAATGATTCCTGAAAAAAAAAATCAACCATTTTATTAGTTTTCCCAAACCAAGGACCTATTGAATTTTCAAAATCTATATGTTTTTCATCATTTTTCACTTGGCTAAAATAAACAAAACCTTAATTAGTTGCACATGCAACTAATTAAGGTTTTGTTAAAAAAATCATAATTTTATGAAACCCTATTTTTTATGCAACTTTATATTTAAAAAAAAATGACAAATATCTTCTAACCTTAGAATTTCTCATGCTTTTAAAAATGCCAAAAGAATTTGTTTTAATGCAGATTCTAAATTCGTTCTTTTTAGCGATTCTCATAAAGGAGACAGTGGTTTTACAAATATTTTTGCAAACATCCGAAACATATTTAAACATGCTTTAGAACATGATTATAACAACAATTTTACCTTTATAGAGTTGGCTGATGGTGATAAATTATGGGGAAATAGAAATTTCCCCATCTCTTTTTCTTCCTAAAAAAAAGGGTTCCTCTAAACAAAAAACAATAAATAAATACTATAAAAACAAGCACTTAAAATATTATTTAGATTTATTATAAATAACTTGCAAGTATCAATTATGTAAAATACATTTGTCAAAAAATCAACTATACATATTAAGTCTAAATAAAAACAAATGAAACACAAGTTATCAATTTTACTGTTATTACTAACTACTTTTATAACATTTAGTCAGCAATCAGTAATTAAAGGTATTATTAAAGACAATTCACAACAAATATTATCTGAAGTTACAGTCTTAATAAAAAACACAAAAATAGGAGCTCAAACAAATGAAAATGGTGTCTTTAAAATAAACAACATAGAGCACGGAAATTATACTTTATCTATTTCTTATCTTGGTTTTAAAACTAAAGAAATTAAAGTATCGATTTTAAATAATGAAACAAAAGACTTAGGTACAATTCTTCTTTTTGAAGGAAATGAAATTTTAAGTGAAGTTATTATAGAATCAAATAGAAAAAATAAGTTCTCTAGAAAACAAAGTGCTTATGTTGCAAAAATGCCGCTAAAAGACATCGAAAATTCGCAAGTTTACAATACAGTTACAAATCAATTAATAGAATCTCAATCTGTAAATACTTTAGATGATGCTTTAAAAAACGTTACAGGTATTTCTAAATTATGGGCGTCTACAGGTAGATCTAATGATGGAGCTGCATTTTTTAGTAGTCGTGGTTTTTCTGTGCAACCTCAATTAGTAAACGGTGTTGCTGGTATTACAAATAGTTTTATTAATTCTTCTAACATAGAACGTATAGAAGTTATTAAAGGACCTTCTGGAACCTTATTTGGAGGTGCTGTTGCTTCTTACGGAGGATTGATTAATATTGTCACAAAAAAACCTTACAACGGTACAGGTGGTAACATCTCTGCGAGTTATGGTTCTTTTGGTTTCGAAAAATTAAATGCAGATATAAACGTTACAGATAAAAGTGAAAAATTTTCTCTACGTTTTAATACCGGTTTTCAAAATGAAGATAGCTTTCAGGATGCTGGTTTTAAAAAATCTGTCTTTATGGCTCCTGCAATTTCATATAAAGTAAACAATAATTTAACGCTTAACTTATCTTACGAAGTAAACTCTACAGAACAAACAAATGGAGTTTCTTTATTCTTAAACAGAGCCGCAACTTCATATTATGTAGATTTAGATGCCTTAAATTACGACACAAATAAATCTTTTACAGACAATAGCGTTACTATTAAAAGTCCAACCCAAAACTATAGAGCAGAAGTTGCTTGGAAAATTTCTGATAATTGGTCTTCTCAATCAATTATATCTGGAAGCACTGCTTCTTCTAGCGGTTATTATACCTATTTATGGAATTACGCAGATTACTCAAATCCATCGGAACCAACTGTTACACCTTACTTTGCGCTATACGCAAGTGAATTAGACACAAAAACAAAGGCTTTTAATGCACAGCAAAACTTTCTTGGCGATTTTAAATTAGGAGATTTAAGAAATAAGCTATTAGTTGGGGTAGATTATTTATCAAAAAAGATAGCAGACAAAAGCTCTAATTGGGCTTCTCTACATAGTGTAACACCTCAGGGAGAATTACCTTTTGGAGGACCTGCTATTACTGCAACTAATTTAAGTGCTGCCTTATCTGGTTCTGGCAATGTAAATAGCGATCTTCATCAAAATATATTAGGTGCTTATGTTTCTGATGTAATAAATGTTTTACCAGAATTGTCATTTATGGCGAGTGTACGTTATGACAGGTTTCAATACAAAGGAGACCAAAACACCGATACGGATAATAACACAGAATATACTAAATCTACATTTTCACCAAAATTTGGTATTGTATACCAACCAATACTTAATAAGGTATCATTATTTGCAAATTATCAAAATGGATTTTCTTATGTAAACCCGCAATACATAACAGACAACTCTACAGGTACAGCTGTTTCAACATTACAATCTTTTGATGTTGAAGAAGCAAATCAATTAGAGTTTGGTGTAAAAACAAGCATCTTTAATAACAAACTAGAAACAACATTAAGCTACTATAATATCGTTGTTCAGAATAAATATTTATTCTACACTAAAACTCAAGACGGAAAAATTAACAGTCAGGGAATAGAGTTAGATGTAAATGCAAACCCAGTAAACGGATTAAATATTCACACTGGTTTTAGTTATAATGATTCTAAGGTAAAAAAATCTCCTTCAGCAACTTACTTAGAAGGTTTACGTTATCAAGAATCAGGACCAGAAATTACATATAACTTTTGGGCAGATTATAAGTTTAAACAAGGTTTTGTTAAAAACTTAGGTTTTGGAGCTGGTTTTAATGGAGCTAGTGAATATGATACAATGGTTGGCTATAAATACGTAACGGGTAGTTTTAACCTACCTTCTTATACCATATTTAATGCTTCTGCTTACTACGAAACAAATACTTATAGAATAAGTATAAAAGCAAACAATATTACAGATAAAGAATACTATTCTGGTTGGAGTACGATAACACCAGAACAACCAAGGTCTTTTATTGCAACATTGGCTTATAAATTTTAAAATAATTAATACTAAAATTAAGAGCATCATTAGCGTGATGCTCTTTTGAGGTTATAGATAGTTATATAAGATGAAAACAAAAAAAATAATTTTTCAGCTTCATAAAATATTAGGTTTAGTTACCGGTATTGTTGTATTTATTGTTGCAATTACAGGTTGTTGTTGGACTTTTAGAGAAGAAATTAAAAGTTTGTATGATGATTACAAAACAGTTTCTCCTCAAAAGGGCACAATAATTACAGTTACAGAAGCAAAAGAAATTGCACAAGTACTATTTCCTACAAATACCGTTCACGGAACCCTTTTTAAGCAACAAAATGACGCTGTAGAAGTTATTTTTTATGACGCAGAACCAGAATTTTATCAAAGTGTATTTCTAAACCCTTATTCTGGAAAGGTTATTCAAGTTGATAATCATTTAACTGGTTTTTTTGCTTTTATCTTAAAAGGGCACATGCGTGTTTGGTTACCAAAAAAAATTGGAGAACAAGTTGTTGGTGCATCTATTTTAATCTTTCTTTTAATTATTATTTCTGGTTTTATTTTATGGATTCCAAAAAAGAGGAAAAACCTAAAACAACGTTTAAAATTCGATTGGAAAAAAACTACAAAGTGGAAACGTAAAAATTTCGACTTACATACAGTAACTGGTTTTTACATTTGTTCTTTAGCTTTTATAATTGCATTTACTGGCTCTCTTATGTCTTACGACTGGCTTAAATATGTAGTTTATAAATCTACCGGAGGAGAAAGAACAGTCTTCTTTGAAATCCCTATGAATAAAGATTCAATTGCAATAGCAAGTAATACAAAACCAATAGACCTATTAATACCTAGGTTGCAAAAAGAAAATCCGCAAGCGGATGGTTTTGAGTTACATTACCCAGAAAGTGCAGCACATAGTATTTATGTAGAGGTTTCTAAAAGTAAGGGCTTATTTTATGATTCAGATTTTCGTTTTTTCGACCAGAATTCCTTAAAAGAAATAGAAACAGAAGCTCTTTACGGTAAATATGAAAATGCCACAATACCAGATAAAATATTAAGAATGAATTACGACATTCATATTGGCGCTATTGGAGGAATCGTTGGAAAAATCATTGCATTTATTATAAGTTTACTTACCGCTACACTACCTGTAACTGGCGTATTATTGTGGTACGGAAGAAAATATAAAAAAAACAAAAAACTACCACTGTAAAGTAAAACTTATAAAACCACTTTTTTTTAGCATCTTTATATCATTAAAAAGAAATAAAGATGTCTTCTAATTTTAGAATTTCTCGTGCATTTAAAAATGCGAAAAGAATATGTTTTAACACAGATTCTAAATTTGTGCTTTTTAGCGATTCTCATAGAGGAGACAATAGTTTTGCAGATGATTTTGCACACAACCGAAACATGTTTAAACATGCTTTAGAATATTATTACAACAACAATTTTACATATATAGAATTGGGTGATGGTGATGAGTTATGGGAAAACAGAAACTTTTCTAAGATCTTTAAAGCCAATAAACACGTTTACTTATGGCTTAAAAAATTTCATGATAAGAACCGATTGCATTTTATTTGGGGAAATCACGACATGAAATATAAAAACCCTACTGCAATTCGTAAGAACCTACATTATTATTACGACTCTGTAACAAGTACTAAGAAAGAGCTACTAATAGGTGCAACGTTTTCTGAAGCAATTGTTTTAGAAGATGAAAATTCGGGGAACAAGATTTTTCTACTACATGGTCATCAAGCAGATTGGTTTAATTATGTTTTTTGGCGATTTAGTAGCTTCTTGGTAAAAGTACTTTGGAAACCTTTACAAATTTTAGGTTTTTCAGACCCAACAAGTCCTGCTCAGAATTTTAAAGAACGTATTAAAGTTGAACAAAAATTAGAAAAATGGATTCAAAAAAACAATAATCAAATGATGATTACTGGTCATACACACAGACCACGTTTTCCTAATAAAAATGAAATTCCTTTTTTTAATGATGGTAGCTGTGTACACCCTAGATCTATTACAGGTATAGAAATTGAAAACAATGAAATCTGCCTTATAAAATGGCATATTATAACTTTAAAAAACGGAACTTTGCAAATAAAAAGAACCCTTTTAGAAGGGCCAGAAAACCTAAAACACTACATGAATTAATTTGATTTGTTGTACAAATACAAATACTGCATTATTTTTCTCTTCTATAGATGAAATTCCTTTCCAGATTTGGGAAGCTTTAGATTGTACCCAAAATTATTACTTTCATCCTGATTTTTTAAAATCATTAGAAAAAAACCATCAAGAAATAACCTTTTCTTATATTGTTTTAGTGAATCATAAAAAAGAACCAACTGCTTTTGCTAGCTTAAAAATTATTGATTTTGAACTAAACTCAATTAAAAATGATTTTGAACTTTTAAAAACCATTGGTAGAAAACTACATGTATTTCCAGATAAAAACCCCTTAAAACTCTTAATTTGCGGCAACACTTTTGTAAGTGGAGAACATGGTGTTTTTATAAAGGAAAATCAAGATAAAAAAGCCATCATAAAAGAATTGGCAGAAAGCATTAATCATTTTGTAAATTCTGATAAAAAACTAAAAAAACAAATTGATGCTTTCTTACTGAAAGACTTTACAAAAGAGTCTCTATTTATTTCTGATGAACTAACAGACTATAGCTATCATCCGTTTTCTGTAGAACCAAACATGAAACTAGAAATTGATGAAAATTGGCAGAATTTTGATGATTACTTAGCTGCCATGAAAACCAAGTTTAGAGTAAAAGCTAAAAAAGCTTTTAAGCAAAGCGCAAAAATTAAAATTAAAGAAGTTACTTTAGAAAACATCGATGAAGTGTTACCTAAAATGACTGCTTTATATGAAAAAGTGGCTTTAAATGCTGGTTTTAATTTAGGTATTTTCAACTTAGAAACATACAGAGATTTAAAAGAAAAATTCGGAGAAAATTATATTCTAAAATCTTATCATCTAGAAGATAAAGTAGTAGGTTTTATCTCTGGCATCATCAATAAAGATTCTTTAGATGCACATTTTGTAGGTATCGATTATCAGCTAAATAGAGAACATGCTATTTATCAACGAATGCTATATAATTATATAGAAATTGCCATCAGTAAAAAACTAAAAAATTTAAACTTCGGTAGAACTGCTAGCGAGATAAAAAGTTCTGTAGGTGCAGTTCCTCAAGATTTAACCATGTATCTTCGTCACAAGAAAACTATAAAAAACAAAATTTTAAAGTTATTTTTGCAAAGAGTTCAACCAACTCCATTTCAACAAAAATTTCCTTTTAAACTGTAGAAACGAAGCATGAAAAACACTAAAGAATTAATTGCCCTGTTAAACTTAAAAGATTTAGGAAATCATAATTTTAGTGGAAACAGTGTAACCATTGGAAGTCCACATGTTTTTGGCGGACAAGTATTAGCACAAGCAGTAAATGCTGCCTATAAAACAATACCACAAGATAGAATTTTACACTCTTTACATTCTTATTTTTTAGAAGCAGGAGATTTAACAATTCCTATAAATTACCTTGTAAAAGAAGTTAGAAACGGAGGTAGTTTTTCTACAAGAAGAGTTACAGCTAGTCAGAATGATAAAACAATCTTTATTCTAGCCGCTTCATTTCATAAAAAAGAAGAAGGCTTTGAGCATCAGGTAGCTTTTGATGCAACAATAAAACAACCCGAAAAGTTGTTAAGTTGGGACAATATATTAGAAAAGTTTGGTGATTTTTTACCAAAATCTATGAAATATTTTTTAAGTATAGAAAGACCCATAGAGTTTAAACCCGTAAGAATCCCCAATCCTTTACAACCCGAAGATTTACCACCAACAGAACAAGTTTGGTTTCGTTTAAAAGGAGAAAAACAAGATTTAGATTTTAGAACAAAACAAGAAATTCTTACTTATATTTCTGATTATAACATACTAAATCCTGCCTTTAACCCCAATGCAAGTAATCATAATTTTGGAAACACTCAAACTGCTAGTTTAGATCATTCTATGTGGTTTTTTAGAGATTTTGACTTTGATGATTGGATGTTATATACAGTAGAATCTCCTAATGCTTTTGGAGCAAGAGGCTTATCTAAAGGAAATATATTTACAAGAGATGGTAAATTAATAGCTTCTGTAACACAAGAAGGCCTATTAAGACCGATTAAAAAGTAAGCAGTAAGCAGTAAGCAGTAAGCAGTAAGCAGTAAGCAGTAAGCAGTAAGCAGTAAGCAGTAAGCAGTAAGCAAAATTAAAAAATTATAACAAATGAGTCCTATTATTTATATTTTAACCACAAACGGATTACTTTTTATATTGAGTATTATTTTTTGGAAATTTCCACCAAAAAAAATAAATAATTGGTACGGTTACAGAACTCCTAAAGCAACGCTAAACCAACAAATTTGGGATTTTGCAAATAGCATATTTAATAAAAACTTGGTTATTTACGCAGGAATTTCTTTTCTAGGCGGTTTGGTTTTTGCTAATTTTGCTACCAAAGAATTAACTTGGCAACCAATGGTTCTGGTGCTTTTATCTGTTTTAGTAAGTGTTATAAAAACAGAAAGAGCATTAAACGATCATTTTACCGAAGAAGGAAAAAAGAAGAAACTTAAATAATTAACTAAAAACGGTTTCTAAAATTTGTAATGATTTCGGTTTCCTAAAACCATCTAAATGCAACTCGAAATATTGAATTATTATTTTTAATACTATTTGTCTTTCTTGTTTACCAAAAGACACGTTTTCTATTGCATCAAAATTGATGTCTAACAGCTTTTTAAATTGATAATAACTGTTTCCTGAAATAATATTTTTATATGGAGTTAAATCTGTAAAATTTCCTTCAACCAAATCAAACCCTAATTTATCACTTTCAGACAAGTCTGGATAAAAGCCTAAAAAACGAGTTAAATTCAATAAAAATAACAAGTGAAAATTTGAAATTTTATCATGTAGATCTAACCAGATAAGTCCAGATTCTAAATACTCAAAAAGTTCTTCATTTTTTTCTTCTTCTTTTATCGCATAAGATAAAACTTCAGATAAAAACATAACTACAGATTGTTTTACAATATCTTTATAAATGGTTTGATATGGATTAGAAATTTGAACCTCTTTAATAGAGTTTAAATTTCCTTTATTGTTATGGCTTGCAACAATAATTAACTGTGTTAGAGGTTGAAAATAAGCCGCTTTTAGCCCACCTTTTTTTGCTTTTAAAATTCCTCTAATTAAATACGATTTTACACCTTCTTCTTCCGTATAACATTTTACTATTAAACTAGAATCGCCATATTTTAAAGAGCTTAAAATAATTGCTTTAGTTGTTACAACTGCCATTTTAATTTACAATTGCAATTTTTGTAACCGCTGTTTCAGAAGCATCATCATTAGAAAGTAAAACAATATAAATACCAGAAGCAACTTTGGTACCTGCAAGATTTTTTTTATCCCAAACCACTTTTCCTCCTTGTAATTCTTGTCCTTCTACAACATTAGATTCATACACTAAATTGCCTGCAACATCTATTATTTTTACGTTTGTTCCTTTGGGTAAATGTGTTCCGTTTCTACCATCAATTGTAACTGTTTCATGATTTTTTAACGCAGGGTTTGGATACGCATAAACAGCCCCTAAAACATCGCCAAAAGGGGCAACTTTACTATTGTAAACTACAATACCTTTGTTGGTGGCAAAATATACTTTTCCGGTACTATTATCTACCGCTATTTTCACAATTTTATTAGAGGGTAATGGCGAGTTTTGCATGCTAAAATTGGCCAATGTTGTTTGTCCGTTAGAATTTGTATAGATAACTCCTCCATTATCTGTACCAAACCACTTATTTTCTGCACCATCCACTACAATAGAATTAATGGTTTGATCTCCTAAAAGTCTTTCTCCAAAACCTTCATCATTTCCATTAATAACTACTGCATTTGCATTTGGAGTTGCATCATCAAAAATCCCTGATGCATTATTATACACTACCAAGCCAGACTTAGTACCCAACCAAACTCTATTATTACCATCAATAGCAACTGTTCTTACATTTACATCTGGCAGGTTTCCTAAATTTGGTGTTGCAATTAATGCTTTCTTTCTATTTCCGTTTTCATTAAACACGTACACACCATTTCCTCTAGAGCCATACCAAAGACTATTATTTCTATCCACGGCAATCTCACTTAAACCAAACTTTTCGCTTGTTTCTACAGACCTCATATCATAACTAGACCATTCACCAGTTGTAGAGAGCTTCTTTAATTCGTTACCTAAACCAATATTTGTTACCCATAAATTTCCTTGAGCATCAAAAACGGATGTACTAACCCTTATGGTAACTTTACTAGGATCTGTTGCGTAAATATCTTCTAAAGGGCTATTTAATTGATTATAAAAGGTTTTAATTTCATCGTTTTCCACCACTAACAAACCACCTGTTGAAACACTATTAACATCATTGGTATCACCAAAAGAACTAATAAACACTCTGTTATCTGCATTAGAATCTATCGAAACATGGTTTAAATCTGTTACAGGAAAGTTAGAATTAAATTTAGTGTTTATCCAATTTTCTCCATTAAAATGACTAAATCCTTTTTTATTTTGAATTGGACCATAAACACTGCTATACCCTCCATAAACTACCCAAACATTATCATTGCTAGCAGCTATAGAAAAGACATCATTAAACAACGGCCCTTCTGGATGAATTTCTTTAAAACTTCTTAATTGACCAGAAGTTGTATTTAAAATACCAAACTCTTTGGTTCCTAAAAAAACGGTATCATTTTCAAAATAGGATGCATTTAAGGTAAAGTTAGTATCTGTATTTGCAGTAACCCTAAAGATTTCATTCATTGTTAAATCTAAAATAATAGCCGTATTATTTAAGGTTAAAGATAAATTAGCTTCCGATGCTTTTATGGTTGAAATAATATCACCGGCAAATGTTTGTTTTGGAGTTAACACACTTCCATTTAAACCAAATAATGTGGTGTTTTTTTGGCTACCTACTAAATAATTTTCTACTACGTATAATTGATTGCTTAACAATGTAATTTGGGTAAAGTCTCTACCAGAAAACTGTTCTTGCCAATTGTTAAAATCAATCAATAAATTACTGGTTACATCTGCCTTATAAATTCCTCTGTCTGTAGCTGCGTAAATAAACCCATTAAAAACTTCTGTTTGGTGCACTAATAAAGAGCTAGAGCCATTACCAATAAAATAAGTGTCTCCAAATTCTAATTTATCAATATCATAAACCACTATACCAAAAGGGGTTGACAAGTATAAATTGTTATTAAATTCTGTAATATCATTTATACTTTTTTCTCCAAATTGATTAAAACTTACAATATCCGATGAAATCGTTATTTGCCCGTCATTATCTACAACCTCTACCAATCCATTCTCATAACCAATTACAAGCCTTTTAAAGGCACTGCTATAATGAATGGAACTTGTTGTTTCTCCAGACAAACCTTGTACAGAAGACAACTTGTTAAGTTCCTCTGACACTATATCATAGGTAAAAACAGCATTATCTGCCAAGGCATAAATAACATCGTCTACCTTAACAAAATCTTTTACATTGTTATAAGAATAAAAGTCTTCCCAAGAATCGCTATAATCTGTTTGTGCAGAATAGAATAC
Organism: Polaribacter staleyi; assembly: GCF_038024045.1. Taxonomy (NCBI): domain Bacteria; kingdom Pseudomonadati; phylum Bacteroidota; class Flavobacteriia; order Flavobacteriales; family Flavobacteriaceae; genus Polaribacter; species Polaribacter staleyi. The sequence goes on from NZ_CP150665.1 coordinate 2,280,120, forward strand.
TGTAAAAAATAAAATATAGAGTGAAAAGAGTTTTCTCATTGTTTTAATTTGATATTTCAAAGATATTTCTTTTTTATCATAAAACGTAAACATGCCACTATTAGTACATGTTTAATTTTATTTTTAAACCTACTCTTTTTTAATAGAAATCTAAAAACTAGAGAAAGAATTCTTTTTACATTTCCTTTTAATAAAAAAAAGTACTTTTGTAATAATTAGTATATTCTTAATAAAAAATTGGCCTTCTAAAGTTCTAAAAAAAGCATATTACATCAAAAAAAAAATGAAAATAATTACTTTAGATGACTTTATAGACACATACTTTAAAGCAGTACAAAGAGGCCATAAATTTTTCTTTTCAAAATTTACGTTTAATAAAGAAAATAGAACTAAAAGTGCTTTTGATAATACTTCTTTTGTTTCTTCTAACTTTTGGTCTATTCCCAAAATAAGAGAAAGATGGAATTTATTAATTTCTGGTGATCAAAATAAAGATTACATCGATTATATATTAGAAGATGTATTAAAGGAAAAAACGAACTTAAGATTGCTTTCTCTTGGTTCTGGAGTTTGCAATCCAGAAATTGAATTGGCTAAAAATAACTCCATTTTTAAAGAAGTTGTTTGCATAGATATTGCTGATAATCTATTAGAAATTGCAGCAAAAAAAGCAGCAAAAAACAATGTAAAAAATATTACGTTTGTTGCTAAAAATATTGACGATTTTGAGTTTAAAGAAAATGATTTTGATATTGTATTCTTTAAATCGTCTTTACATCATTTCGATAAAATAGAATCGCTATTGTCTGGTAGAATAAAAACAGCCTTAAAGCCTAATGGTTTTTTAATAATAAATGAGTTTGTAGGTGCCACAAGGCATCAATTTACTAAAAACCAAATAAAAGCAATTAATGAAGCTTTAAATTTAATTCCTAAAAAATTTAGAACACGGTTTAAAAGTAAACTACATAAAAACAAATACAGAGGTGTTGGTGTGCTTAGAATGATAATGGCAGATCCATCAGAATGTATCGATTCTCAAAGCATTCTTCCGGCCATACACAAACACTATAATATCACTGTAGAAAAACCGTACGGTGGAAACTTATTGATGAGTGCATTAAGAGATATTTCTCATCATTTTTTTGATCTAGACTCAGAAAAAGAAAAAGTTTTAAAAGAGCTATTCACCTTAGAAGATGCTTATTTAAAAACAAATCAATCTGATTTTGTATTTGGAGTTTATAACAATAAAAAATAACTTATTTAATTGCTAAAGCTTACTTTAAAGAACTAATAATTAGAATGTATGAGTGTAGAAATAGAAAGAAAATTTTTAGTAAAAAACGATGATTTTAAAAGTGATAGTTACGCACAAAAAAGCATTAAACAAGGCTATTTAAATTCTGATAAAAGCAGAACAGTACGCATTAGAATTGCCGACGATAAAGCTTATATAACAATTAAAGGACAATCTAATATTTCTGGCACAACACGTTTTGAGTGGGAAAAAGAAATTGACAAAAACGAAGCAGAAAATTTACTTTTATTGTGCGAACCAAGTATTATTGATAAAACCAGGTATTTGGTAAAAGTTGGCCCGCATACTTTTGAGGTTGATGAATTTTATGGTGATAACAAAGGTTTAGTGGTTGCAGAAGTAGAATTAAATTCTGAATCTGAAGAATTTACCAAACCAAATTGGCTAGACAAAGAAGTAACTGGTAATGTAAAATACTATAATTCTAGTATTAGCAAAAACCCTTTTAAAGATTGGGCATAAAAATTTACAAATAATAGATTGCCAAAAAATGACTTAAGCTGCCCAATAATACAAACACATGAAAAATAGCATGGTTGTAAGGCATTTTCTTAATAGAATATAAAATGGCGCCTATTGTATAAAAAACACCTCCTGCAATTAATAAATTAAAACCAAAACTGGTTAACGCCCCCATTAAAGGTTTTATAAAAAACACCACTTGCCACCCCATTAAAAGATACATTGCTGTAGAAAGTTTATCAAACCTTCCTGTAAAAAACAACTTTAAAATAACACCTGTTAAAGCAAAAACCCAAACAGCAATAAACATATACCAACCTAAATTAGAGTGTAAAGCAACCAAACAAAAAGGAGTATAACTACCCGCAATTAGCACATAAATAGCTGCATGGTCAAAAATATTTAACCGTCTTCTTTTCTTCGGATTTTTTGCTGCGTGATAAAACGTAGAAGCTGCGTACAAGATTATTAAACTCAACCCATAAATTACAAAACTAGTAATATTCCAAAAGTTAGCATATGTACTCGCTTTTATAATTAAAAAAGGAAAAACCAAAATACTTGCAAACAAACCTAAACCATGAGACCAAACATTTAATCGTTCTTCGGTCTCAGAATATCCATGATTTAATTTTTCACTCATTTTTTGCTATTTGTGTCCTTCATATATTTTTTATCATTTACCAAATCATTGTAAATAATATCAAATGTTTTATCTTTTAAAGTATTCATATCACGTATAGACAATCCCGTTGTTGAAATAAACGGATGTTGATGTACTCTAATTGTTCCGATACCTCCTTTAAAAACATCCCAAGAAAAAAAACGTTTGCAATCGTAATAAACCTGAGGCACAATTGGCATCTCAAATTCTATTGCCAAACTAAAAGCTCCTTTTTTAAAAGGTGCTAAAACTACCTCTTCCTCAGGTACTAATCCTTCCGGAAAAATAGCCATACTTACTCCGTTTTGCAGTCTTTTTTTAGCCATTCTATACACCCTTCGCCTACTTTCTGGGTTTGTTCTATCTACCATAATAACTGCTCTTTTGTAAAAAAAACCAAAAACAGGTATTTTAGCCAACTCGTGTTTACCCACAAAAACAATTGGGTTTTTACTTAAAACAACCAACACAAACGGGTCCATTAAAGAAGTATGATTGGGACAAAACATATAACTTTTGTTAGGCTCAATTTCTTCATCTAATTGAATGTCTAATCTAAAACCCATACCATAAATAAGTACTTTAGACCAAATTCTAATTAGTTTCCATAATAAGTGATAAGAATCTTCCTTTATTGTAAAAATAAACAATAAAGGAGACATTAATATAACCGTTGTAAACATTAAAATGTAGAACCACAAGCGCCAAATTAAAAGAAAAGGAATTTTAATATACTTCACAATATTCATAAACGTTTAATAGTATCTTTAAGTATCTATCATTAAAAAAGAATAAAAAATGAGCCCGCAAAGAGCTCTCTAAAAACAAAAATACTAATATTCTTTTGTTTGATTGGTTTTCTTAAACAAAACCTTATTTTTGCTATCCGAAACGGTTTTTGTATCTCACTCAAATATTATTTATTTTTTTTGATAAGTTTCAGATACCTTTTTTTAAAAATAAAATAAACACAGCATAATGTCAAGAATTTTAACAGGTGTACAAAGTACAGGAACACCACATTTAGGAAATTTATTAGGAGCTATTTTACCTGCCATAGAAATGGCAAATAGCCCAGAAAATGAATCTTTTATATTTATAGCAGATATGCATTCTTTAACACAGATTAAAGATGGAAATCTATTAAGAGAAAACACTTATAGTGTTGCTGCTACTTGGCTTGCTTGTGGTTTAAATATTGATAAAACACTATTTTACAGACAAAGTGATATACCACAAACTACAGAATTAACTTGGTACTTAAGCTGTTTTTTTCCGTACCAAAGGCTAACTTTAGCACATGGTTTTAAAGACAAAGCAGATAGGTTAGGTGATGTAAACGCAGGTTTATTTACATACCCAATGTTAATGGCGGCAGATATTTTATTATATGATGCAGAAATTGTTCCTGTAGGTAAAGATCAATTGCAACATTTAGAAATGACAAGAGATGTTGCCAATAGGTTTAATCATATTGTTGGCGAAACATTGGTACCACCAAAAGCAGAAATTAAAGAAGGCACCAAATTAGTTCCTGGAACTGATGGAGAAAAAATGAGTAAATCTAGAAATAATATTATCAATATTTTTTTACCAGACAAAAAATTAAGGAAACAAATAATGTCTATTAAAACGGATAGTTTAGGTTTAGAAGATCCTAAAAATCCTGATACAGATAATGTTTTTGGTTTGTATAAACTATTAGCTTCTGAGGCTCAAATTGCAGAAATGAGAGCTAATTACGAAGGTGGTAATTATGGTTACGGACACGCTAAACAAGCTTTGTACGAATTGATTTTAGAACAATTTTCTCCTATAAGAGAACGTTACAATCATTTTATGGAAAACAAGCATGAAATTGATGCTGCTTTAGAAATTGGAGCAGAAAAAGCATCTGAAGTTGCTAAAGGAGTTTTAAAAAGAGTAAGAGCCAAAATTGGTTACTAGTAAAATAAAAGCATAAAAAAAACCGAAAGTAAATTCTTTCGGTTTTTTTATGCTTTTATTTCTTTTACTTAATCTTCATAGATTTAGCAATAGCCTCTAATTCAAACAAAAAAGCTCTTTTGTTTACCGAAGGAGCATATGTAAATCCTTCAAAAATAACAAGTCTATTATTTTTCTTATCAACCACGGTATAATTTAAAAAAGGCCCCGCCATAAAATCGTTTTTCACCTCCCATTTACCACGAGTTTCATAAGCTTTTTTGCCATCTATAACCGCATCAAAAGTAAAAGGTGTATATGCTTTTTCTGTAATCATGTGCATGGTTTCTGGGTCTGAACCCGGAATGTATTTTTTACCAATTCTATTTCTAACAGCCACAATACTGTCTGCTACTTTTGTTTCGTCTTCTAAAGGAACAGAATACACTAAAATATTATTACTTCCTGTTTTTGCAATTCCGCTAGATAAATGTTGACGTAACCATAAGAAATCACCTGTATCATCTACCGTATTAAAATTCTTGTTGATGGTTAATGAAATTCCTAAATTTTGCAATGTTTTAAATTGAGAATCATCTAATTTATGTTTTGCAAATAAATGCTGAACCATACTAATATCAGATTCTATAAATGTTTTGATGATTTCTTTTTCGTGCTTTTTAAACATTTTTACAACACCTGCTCTGTCTTTTGCATATACATAAACAATTGTTTGTGGTTGAGCGTACACATCCTTTTTTACATAGTATTGCTCTTCGTCACCAACCCCAATAATCATAATATTTCTACCCACTTTCATCATGTTTCCAAATCCATTTGGAGCCACTTGAGACACAGATAAAAGAGATTCTGGTTGCGGTAAACCCACCATCAATTCGCCAAAAGAGTTTCTTATTTCTTTACCAATATCGCCATTCCAATCACTGGCTTTGGTAACTACCATTACTTTGTTTACTTTACCTACAGATGATCGTAGCGTAATTTTTTCATTGCCTCCGCAAGAAGTTAATAAAAGTACAATTGCAAATAGGGTAAATATATTTTTCATAAGTTTAGCTTTTAAATTTCGTTCTAGGTATTTAAACCTAGCACTCCAAATATTGTTCCATTTTTAAGTTTAATCAAAAGAAACCTTCTTTATTTATAAATAGTAGTTAACTACCTAATTTTTTAGGATAAACAGATAATCTTTGCCCTATTTTTAATCGGCTTGTTTTTAAACCATTCCAACGTTTAAGGTCACTTACACGCACTCCAAATTTATTTGCAATCTTACCTAAATAATCGCCACTTTTTACTTTATAACGAATACGCTGATCCATTTCAAAGTATTTAGGCAAAGGTTTTTCTCTTTGCGCATCATCTGTGTCTGCTAAAGCATAAATTTCTTTTTCTTTATCTAAAAAGTTTATAATCTTATCGCTAGGTAATCTTAAAGCATATTTTCTATCTTTTATAAACGGAATAATATCTAACTTATAAGATGGGTTTAATTCTGATAAAACTTCTTCATCAACATCTATTTTTTCTGAAATTTGATCGAAACTAATGGTTCTTTTTATTTGAATTGTATCGGTTTGAAAATTAAAGAATTGTGGTAAATCAGAATAAATATTATGTTCATCTGCATACTCAAAAATATACATGGTTGCATAAAAAGCAGGCACATAACTTGCCGTTTCTCTTGGTAAATAGGGTCTAATATTCCAATAATTTTTATAACCTCCAGAACGTTTTATGGCTTTTCTTACGTTTCCTGGTCCTGAGTTGTATGCTGCTAAAGCCAAATCCCAATCACCAAAAACAGTAAATAACTGACTTAAATATTTACATGCTGCAATGGTTGCCTTTACAGGGTCTTGACGCTCATCTACATAAGAGCTTACTTTTAAATCAAACTCTATACCTGTACCATACATAAATTGCCACAAACCTGTTGCACCAACACGCGATTTTATCTTAGGTCTTAAAGCAGATTCTACAATAGCTAAATATTTCATTTCTAAAGGAATATCATATTGATCTAGATATTGCTCAAACATTGGAAAATAATACTTTGCTTTTGCAAACAATGCTGGATAATATTTTTTTCGATACAATAAATAACTATTAATTACATTTTCTAAAGACGGATTAAAAGCTAAATTAAAAGGCGTTTTATTGTTTAATGCAGCAAGACGTAACTTTAATAAATCTGTTGTTAAAACCGTAGAGGTATTCCCAACAATATCTTTATCATTGATAACATAAGCCAGAGAATCTACTAATAATGAGTTAAATTTTTCATTTACTAATAAACTATCAATAAGATCTAAATCGCTATCAGAAAAAAACGATTGATCTATAGGTTCTTTTATAGAATCTTTGGCAATAAATACAGTATCTGCTTTTGTATTTAAAGATAAAGTGTCTTTTTTCTCTTGAGAAAAAATAGAACTAGTTATTAGGAGGAATATAATTAGTTGCTTCATATTTAATTTTAAAATTTAAGTTCTACAGCAATTGGACAATGATCTGAATGTTTTGCTTCTGGCAAGATATATGCTCTAGAAATTTGATCTTTTAAGGGCTCAGAAACCATAGCGTAATCTAAACGCCAACCTTTATTATTTGCTCTAGAATTTGCTCTGTAACTCCACCAAGAATATTCTTGTTTTTCTTGGTTTAGAAAACGAAAACTATCTATAAATCCACTTTTAATAAAATTACCAATCCAAGTTCTTTCTTCAGGTAAAAAACCAGAAACTCCTTTCATTTTAGGATTGTGAATATCTATTTCTTCATGACAAATATTGTAATCGCCACAAATAACTAAATTAGGAATCTCTTGTTTTAAGGTATTGATGTATTCTTGAAATTCATCCATATAATTAAACTTAAAACTTAACCTTTCAGAATTTGTTCCGGATGGTAAATACAAACTCATTATAGAAACATTATCAAAATCTACACGTAAATTTCTACCTTCAAAATCCATCGATTCTATTCCGGTTCCGTATGCAATATGATTTGGTTTTTCTTTACAAAAAATGGCTACCGAAGAATACCCTTTTTTCTGAGCAGAAAACCAATAATGATACGGATACCCTGCATTTTCAAAATCAGTAAGATCTAATTGTTCTTTGTGCGCTTTGGTTTCTTGTATGCAAATTACATCTGGGTTTGCGGCTTCTAACCAATCTAAAAATCCTTTTTTTAAGGCTGCTCTAATTCCGTTTACGTTGTATGATATTATCTTCATTTATATTTTTTAATCCTCTAAAAGAGAACGTATTCTTAATTTTAATTATGCATCTATAATAATTGGTTTCTTTAAAAAAATCCAAGTAATTTGAGTTTTATCTCCTGTTTGTGTACTTATTTTCCTTTTTCTTGGCGACAAAAATCCTGCCAAAGGTGCTGCTATAACAATGCGCATAATAGAATTGTCTATTTTAAAGCCAAAATCTAAAATTGCAATAAAAATAAGTACAAACAAAAAAATTACTAAACTTGGTCTTTTGGCAAGATAATCCATATTAATTTTAAAATTCTAATCTAAACTAATTGGCTTTTTTAAAAAGAGCCAAGTAATTTGTTTTATTTTTCCTGTTTGTGTAAGTATAATTTTTTTTCTTGGTGATAAAATAAAGGCGATAACACTACAAACTCCTATTTTTAGAATAAAATTATCTGTTTTATAAACTAGATCAAAAATCAACATAAACAATCCAATAAGCATTGGATAAATTAACCAATATATTTTTTTAAATAATGCCATCTTAAATATTCATTTCCGGAATCTCTCCATTTATCACCAAAGTACCTTCTGTTGCTTTTTTAATTTCATCAATAGTAACTCCTGGAGCTCTTTCTAATAAATGAAAACCATTCTCTTTTACTTCTAAAACGGCTAGGTTTGTAACAATTTTAGTTACACAACCAACACCTGTTAAAGGCAAAGAGCATTTTTTTAAAATCTTAGATTCTCCGCGTTTATTAGTATGTATCATTGCCACAATAATATTTTCGGCAGAAGCTACTAAATCCATGGCTCCGCCCATTCCTTTTACCATTTTACCCGGAATTTTCCAGTTGGCAATATCACCATTTTCTGCAACTTCCATAGCTCCTAAAATAGTTAAATCTACATGTTTACCGCGAATCATAGCAAAACTCATAGAAGAATCAAAAAAACTTGCTCCAGGCATTGTTGTTATGGTTTGTTTACCTGCATTAATAATATCTGCATCTTCTTCTCCATCAAAAGGAAAGGGGCCCATCCCTAAAACGCCGTTTTCACTTTGAAATTCAACCTCTATATCATCACGAACGTAATTAGCAACTAAAGTTGGAATACCAATACCTAAGTTTACGTAAAATCCATCTTGAACTTCCTGCGCAATTCTTTTTGCAATGCCTATTTTATCTAACATATTTAATGTTTCAATTAAACAATTTAAAAATGTATCAATTCTGTTTACGAGATTTAATACCAGTACTTAGAATTTTATATAAAATTAACCCTAATTCATTAACTTTTTCAACTAATTTTTTATTATTAGGATATGTTTTTGATCTTTCACAAAGAACTAACCAATATTTTGTTTCTTCTAATTCTTTTGTTGCAATTTTAATTTTATGAATAAAATCTGCTTTACTTTCTGCATTTTGAGCTTCATGAACATTAGCTCCAATACTTGTTCCCGATTTTAATAATTGACGAGAAATAACCTATTTTCTTTCAACTTATAAAATTTCACAATACTCAATTATTAATAATGCAACTTCTATAGATTTGTCAACTACTGGATTTTTCATTGTTACATTATTAAATTTCTATATTGATTAATTACGCATACGAACCGTTCTTTGCTCAATTCTTTTCTCGTAATTTTTTCCTTGAAAAATACGTTGTACAAATATTCCTGGAATATGAATATTGTTTGGGTCTAATTCACCAACCTCTACCAACTCTTCTACTTCTGCCACGGTAATGGTTGCTGCTCCACACATATTAGGATTAAAGTTTCTAGATGTTCCTTTAAAAATTAAATTACCTGCGGCATCTCCTTTCCAAGCTTTTACAAAGGCAAAATCGGCTTTAAAAGCGGGTTCTAAGACATACATTTTGCCATCAAACTCTCTGGTTTCTTTGCCTTGTGCAACTTCTGTTCCGTAACCTGCAGGTGTATAAAATGCAGGAAAACCGGCTTGTGCAGCTCTACATTTTTCTGCCAATGTTCCTTGCGGAGTTAACTCTACTTCTAACTCGCCAGATAACATTTGACGTTCAAACTCATCATTTTCTCCTACATAAGAAGAAATCATTTTTTTGATTTGTTTATTTTGAAGCAATAAACCCAGGCCAAAATCATCTACTCCTGCATTGTTAGAAATACAAGTTACCTCTCTAACATCTAGCTTAACTAATGCTGCAATAGCATTTTCTGGAATACCACATAAACCAAAACCACCCAACATAAAAGTCATTCCGTTTTTAACACCTTGCAGTGCTTCTTGTACATTGTTTACCTTTTTATTAATCATAATGTTTCTTTTTTATAATGTATCAACTATCCAAAAAAATGACAATGGAATAATTTACTAAAAAATATTTAGTACAAGAAATTTTATCAAAAAATAACTTTTTTTTTTGAAATCAACAATGTTTAAAACAAGACTCCGAAAATATTTTTCTTTTAGAAATCGGTATCCTCTTCTTCTTCTTTTATTTCTTTTTCATCAGATTTATCATCACAATTAATATTGATTGATAAGTTTTCTGGTTTTTCAAAATCTTCTTTACTAATATTTAACGCCTTATCTGCATAACATTTTTGCATATACAACGCCCAAGAAGGTAAAGCCATAGTTGCTCCTTGTCCTTTTGCAATACCTGCAAAATGGGTAGATCTATCTTCTCCACCAGCCCAAACACCAGTTGCTAAATTAGGTACAATTCCCATAAACCAACCATCCGATTGATTTTGAGTGGTACCGGTTTTACCTGCAATAGGATTGGTAAATTTATAAGGATGACCGGTAATATAATCTGCTTTTTTCCATGGTAAACGTAAACGAACTCCAGAACCAGATTGGGTAACTCCTTTTAATAAATCTAAAACTACATAAGCAGATTCCTCACTTAAAACCTCTTTTGTTTCTGGTGTAAATTCTTGTAAAACGGTTCCGTTTTTATCTTCGATTCTTGTTAAAATCATTGGTGCAACTCGTAAACCTTTGTTAGCAAAGGTAGAGTAGGCACTTACCATTTCTAATAATGATAAATCTACTGCACCTAATGCAATTGATGGATTTGCAGGAATATCACTTTCTATACCCGCAGATTTTGCCAAACGAACCACATTTTCTGGAGAAACCATATCTACTAACCTAGCAGACATTGTATTTACAGAACCTGCCAAACCATCTTTTAGAGTTAACATTCCTCCGTATTTTTTATTCGCATTTTCTGGTGTCCAAGCTTTTGGAATTCCATATTTTCCTTCTGGAATTGTGTATGGAATATTCGGAAACTCATCACAAGGAGATAATTTTAATTGATTAATAGCTGTAGCATATACAAAAGGTTTAAAAGTAGAACCTACTTGTCTTTTTTGCTGCGCAACTGCATCATACTTAAAATGTTTATTATCAATACCACCAACCCAAGCTTTTATATGCCCAGACTGAGGTTCTATAGATAACAATCCGGCACGTAAAAAATACTTGTAATATCTTAAAGAATCCATTGGAGACATAATGGTGTCTTTATCTCCTTTCCAAGAAAAAACACTCATTTTAGTTTTTGTTTTAAAAACTTCATCAATATATTTCTTAGATTTTCCTGCTATTTTTAATCGTTTATATCTTTCAGAATTTTTCTTAGCTCTTTCTAAAATTCCGTTGATTTCACTTTTCTCTAAATCGTAAAAAGGTGCTGTTTTATTTCTTTCTTGTTCTTTAAAAAAGTAAGATTGTAAATTAGACATATGCTCATCTATAGCTTCTTCTGCATATTTTTGCATACGAGAATCTATGGTTACATAAATTTTTAAACCATCTCTAAAAATATTATACTCTTCGCCATTTGGTTTAGGGTTTTCTTGCACCCATTTTCTTAAATATTTTTGTAAATAGGTTCTAAAATAAGTTGCAGAACCATCACTATGGCCTTCTTTATTAATATCTAAACCTAAGTCTAATTGTTGTAAAGAATCTTTTTCTTGCTCTGAAATAAACTCACTACGGTTCATTTGTTTTAAAACAACATTTCTACGGTTTTGCACACGTTCTGCTCTTCTTAAAGGATTATATAAAGATGAATTTTTTAACATCCCTATTAGCATCGCAGATTCTTGAACCTCTAATTCTTTTGGTTCTTTACCAAAATAAATACGTGCTGCAGAACGAATACCCACTGCTTGGTTTAAGAAATCGTACTTATTTAAGTACATGGTTAGAATTTCGTTTTTGGTATATTGTTTTTCTAATTTAAGAGCAACTACCCATTCTTTAACTTTCTGACCAACTCTTAAAAAGATATTTCTAGAAGCTCTACCCGTAAATAGCATTTTAGCCAATTGTTGTGTAATAGTACTTGCACCACCACTTCCTGGTTTTAAAACAGCTCTTGCAGTTCCTTTAAAATCGATACCAGAATGCTCAAAAAAACGTTCGTCTTCTGTTGCAACCAATGCCTTTATCAAATTATCTGGCAAGTCTTTAAATTTAATGGGTGTTCTATTTTCTGTAGCGTACTTTCCTAAGGTTTTACCATCCGAAGAAATAATTTCTGTTGCTAAATTATTTTCTGGATTTTCTAATTCTTCAAAGGTTGGTAACTTTCCTAAACCACCCCAAGAAGCTATTAAAAACAATAATAGTATTGCTGCAAATCCGCCAAGAACTAGCAACCAAAACCATTTTATATATTTTTTAAAATCTGTTGTTTTCTTCTGTGTCATAATAAAAAACTGTTTCCCAACATGGTTGAGATTTCATTAATTTGTCTTTCTCGTGTAAACGGGAACCTTATTTAATTTTCGATGCTAAAACCAACATCCTGAATTCCTTGTAAAAACTCAATTGGATTTACATCACCATTTTTTCTCATTGCATGGCGCACATTAAAAATGTATTTTCCCGAAATAGGAAATGCCTTTTTTTCTTTATAAAATAATTTATTTTCTTTAATTTCAGTAAAGCCTGCGCCTAAAAACCGTCCTGTTTTATCTGCCATTTCATATTGTAACGTATCAATTACCTTGGTTTCGTTAGGAAAAACAAGCTCTGTAATTAAATATAAGTTACTATAAGCATACGTGTTATTATTTCTAATATTGATAAATAGGTTTTTTTTTGATATTGTATCTTTTACATCAAACTCAAAAACTACTTTTTCATTGGCTTTCCAACCTTCTGATCCTATTGATTTGTATTGATTAAAATCAGTAACATCATCACAAGAAAGTAACAAAAAAAGAGTTGCTAAAACAATTGAAAAATTATTTCTTTTCAGAATTGTCATCATTTTTCGGGTTGTTGTTTTTACGGTTTCTATTATTTCTTCTTGGTTTGTTTACCTTTTTAACTTCTCCCTCTGGTTTGTTTTCATTTCCCTGAGCTTTTGGTCTTGGTCTTGGTTTAGGTCTTGGTTTAGGCTTTGGCTTCTGTGCAACCTCTTGTTTAACCTTTTGATTTGGGTTAGCGTTCGGCTTTGGTTTCTGATTTGGGTTTGTATTTGATTGTTTTTTAGCTTGTGGCTTTCTTTTTTGATTCGGATTTGGCTTTTGATTCGGGTTAGGTTTTGCCTTTTGATTAGGATTTACCTTTGCCGCTGGCTTACTTCTATTATTATTCGAATTTGCAACCGCAACCGGTTTTTTCTTATTTCTATTTCTGTTATTTCGTTTACGATTACTTGTTTTAGGAGCATCAAAACGAGTTAAACTATCTTGCCCAACTGCATCTTCGAAATCTACTTTTACAGGAATTTCTACGTCTGCTTCATACTCTTCTAACGAAATAGATTTCTCATTATTTTTATTAAGATCTATTATTTCTAAAACTTGTTCTAATGTAAGTCTAAACCACTTAAAACGCTCTTCTTTATAAGTGTACCAAAGGTGATTTTTAAAGATATCCATCTTAACAAAGACAGCATCTCCTTTTTCTGTTTTTAAAACTAAATCTTGTTTAGGAAACGTTTTTAAAGCATCTAAATAGGTGTCTAATTCAAAATTTAAACAACATTTTAATTTACCACATTGACCCGCTAATTTTAAAGGATTTAACGATAATTGTTGATAACGTGCCGCAGAAGTTGTTACTTTTCTAAAATCTGTTAACCACGTAGAACAACACAACTCTCTACCGCAAGAACCTACACCTCCTAAACGAGCTGCTTCTTGTCTTGCTCCTACTTGCTTCATTTCTACACGAATAGAAAAAGCACTTGCCAAATCTCTAATTAACTGTCTAAAATCTACTCTTGTATCTGCAGTATAATAAAACGTAGCTTTGTTTCCATCACCTTGATATTCTACATCAGATAATTTCATTTGCAAACCTAAACGACCTAAGATTTCTCTTCCTTTTCGTTGTGTTTCTTCTTCTTTTGCTCTTGCTTGTTGCCAAATATCAATATCTCTCTGACTTGCTATTCTGTAAATTTTCTTTACATCTTCATGATCTTCAGTAATTTTGTGCTTTTTCATTTGCACTTTTACCAATTCTCCTGCCAAAGAAACCGTACCAATATCATGTCCTGGAGATCCTTCTACAGCCACAATATCCCCCATTGTTATGGGTAAATTTTCTGGATTTTTATAAAAATGTTTCCTTCCGTTTTTAAAACGGACTTCAAAAATATTAAATCTTTCTTGTCCACTTGGCAACGTCATATTTGCCAACCAATCAAAAACAGCTAGTTTATTACTACCACTTCCGCAGGTTCCAGCCCCACAATTACCATTACTCTTGCAACCTTTTGGTACTCCATTTTCTGTTGTACCACAACTTCCACATGCCATGTAAGTATATATATTTTTATAGTTGATATTCTTTAAGGTTTATTTTAAGCAGCAAATCCACTAAAAAAGACGCCAGAAAGACTAAAAACCTCTTGGTTCATAAATTGATTATCAGACAGATACATAAACACAGCCTAATCTTCACTAATTCGTAAATATACGCATTCTCGAAGAATGAAAAAATAGGTTACTGTAAAGTTATTATAACTAATTTTTTATTTTATTACACTTCAAATATAGCTTGAACGTTTGTGTAACTTTTATTCGTTTTAGAATTTGTAACGATTAAATTAGAATTCGTGTAGCTATTTGTTTGTTGCATAATAAATAATTTTAATTTACTTCTATTAAAAAATAGGCACAAAAAAAGACCCCAAAAAATGAGGTCTTTCTATATTTTATTTATGTGCTTATTAAACCTGTTTTACTTCTATAATTTTAACAGGACAAGCTTTTTTTGCTTCGTTAGAACAATCAAAAATAGATTCATCAAAAGATTTTATGGTAAAAAACCCTTTCTTTTCTACGGAATGTAACAACACTGTTTTACCATCTTTTTTTGACATCTGAAACTGATTTGGTGCTACTTCTACACAGTAATTACAACCAATACATTTGTTTCTTTGTAATGTAATTACCACCATTAGTTTTCTGCGAATTCTGTTTTTACAATTTTATATAACCTGTCAGATCGTCTAATTTTAAAGTCTAACTTCATGGTAACTTCGTCTCCTTTTGTTGCTTTTTGGGCAGAAGCATCATTTACAAACATTTGTTTTACTTCCATTTCTTGCGCACCAGTTGTGGGACCGGTAATTAAAATAGTATCTCCAACAGCAACATCATAAGCATCAATTTTAAATTGACCAATTTTTGCTTTATCAAAGTAGTGTTCTCCTTTACCCAAATACACTTTCTTTTGCGTTGCATGAGAACCCGATTCTTTACTCCACTCTCCTAATTTCTGACCTAAATAATAGCCATTCCAAAAACCACGATTGTAGACTTTTTCTAATTCTTGCATCCAAGAAATCACCTTCTCTTTATCATACGTTCCGTTAGCCAAACTATCTATAGCATCTCTGTAACATTTTATTACTTTGGCAACATATTCTGGCGCTCTTCCCCTACCTTCAATCTTTAAAACTTTGATTCCTGCCTCTGCAACCTGATCTAAAAAATCGATAGTACATAAATCTTTTGGAGACATAATATACTCATTATCAAGTTCCATTTCAAAACCAGTTTCTTGATCGATAACAGTGTACTTTTTTCTACAATTTTGTTTGCAAGCACCTCTATTTGCTGATGAATTATGAGAATGCAAACTCATATAACATTTACCAGAAACAGCCATACACAAAGCTCCATGACCAAAAATTTCAATTTCAATTAATTTACCCGAAGGTCCTTTTATTTGGTCTTTTTCTATTTGTTCTGTAATTTTTTTTACTTGACGCAAACTCAATTCTCTACTCAACACAATAGTATCTGCAAAAAGTGCATAAAATTTAACAGTTTCAATATTTGTAATATTGATTTGTGTAGATATATGAACCTCCATTTCCTGTTCTCTTGCCATAGAAATCACTGCCTGATCCATGGCAATTACAGCTGTAATATTAGCTTCTTTGGCACGTTTTATCAATGTTTTTACAATTGATAAATCATGATCATAAATAATTGTATTTAAGGTTAAATACGTTCTAACATTTTTCTCTGAACATCTTCTTGCAATCTCTTCCAAATCATCTAAAGTAAAATTGATAGATGCTCTTGCACGCATATTTAGTTGCTCTACTCCAAAATAAATAGAATCGCAACCATTATCTAAAGCAGCCTGCATAGATTCAAAATTACCAGCAGGCGCCATTAATTCGATTTTTTGCATGTCTTATTTTTTATTTTTTTTATTACTATATGTAATTTTATTTTATAAATTTTACTGGCCATAATGATAACGACAAGCAGCAATTAACAACTCTTCATTCTCATATTTATAAACCAACCTATGTTCAGATGTTATTCTTCTAGACCAATAGCCTTGTAAATCTCCTTTTAAAGCTTCTGGTTTTCCAATACCTTCAAAAGGTGTTCTAGTACAAATTTTTATAAGTTCATTAATTCTTTTAAGAATTTTCTTATCTACCTTTTGCCAATAGATATAATCATTCCAAGAAGATGTAGACCAAATTAATTTCATTTAGTCTATTATTTCCTTTTCAACTCCTTTACCTGCTTCTAGTTCTTTGATAGAATTTAACAAAACATCTCTATTTTTACCTGTAAGTAAATAAGTAGTTTCTTTTAATGAATTATATTCATCTAATGAAATTAGAACTAAATCTTTACCTCCTTTTCTTTTAATGACAATATCACTTACATCATTAAAAACTTTATCGAACCAATGTTTTAAATTAGAACGAAAATCTGTGTAATTTACTGTTTCCATAATACAAAGATATCAAAAAAAGAACTTATTTAAGTACGTTTTAAATTTACTTTTTAAATTTTAAAACTTCCGATCTTCCTTTTTTAAAAATCTTATTGCTATTTCCTTTGCCTTTTCTTAACTCTTTTTGGTCCTCAAAAGGCAAATGAATTATTTCTTGGCAATCAGTAGAACAAGTGTTTTCTGTTTTTTCTGCGCATTCATCACATTGAATAAATAATAAATGACACGCCTCATTGGCACAGTTTGTATGTGTGTCGCAAGGTTTACCACATTGATGACAGTTAGCAACCACATCATCTGTAATACGTTCTGCCCTTCTATGATCGAACACAAAATTTTTACCAATAAATTTATTTTCGATACCTTCTTCTTTTACTTGCCTCGTGTATTCTATAATTCCGCCTTCTAGCTGAAAAACATTTTTAAAACCTTTGTGTTTGTAATAGGCAGATGCTTTTTCGCAACGAATACCACCTGTACAATACATCAACAAGTTTTTGTCTTCTTTGTTATCTTTTAAATCTTCTTCTATAATGTCTAAAGAATCTCTAAAGGTATCTACATCAGGAGTTACAGCACCATCAAAATGACCTATTTCACTTTCATAATGATTACGCATATCTACACAAACAGTATCTGGGTTTGCCAACATTTCGTTAAACTCCTTTGCATTTAAATGAATACCTTTTGCAGTAACATCAAAAGTTTCGTCATTTAAACCATCAGCAACAATTTTGTTTCTAACTTTTACTTTTAGCTTTAAAAACGATTTATTATCGTGCTCTATAGCAACATTTAGACGAATATCCTTTAAAAAAGAAATACTATCTAATTGATCTTTTAAGGCATAAAAGTTTTCTGACGGAACAGATAATTGAGCGTTAATGCCTTCGTAAGAAACATAAATTCTACCAAGTACATCTAAAGCATTCCATTCTAAGAATAATTTATCTCTAAATAATTGTGGGTTTTCTATCTTATAATATTGATAAAAAGAAATTGTGAGGCGGTCTTTGCCTGCCTCATCTATTAATGCAGCGCGTTCTATGGCGCTTAACTTATTGTACAGTTGCATGCTATACGAATTAGGTTAAACTAAATATTTTTGCAAATGTAGTTAATTTTTAAAATTGATTTATACAAAAACAAAATCTTTCAGACAGCTGATTTTCAAGCAACAAAAACTACATCGTTTTCTTAAGTAAAACTAAAAACTAACTTTTATCATGTTTTAAAATTAACATCAAAGCTAAATTTGCAATATTATTAAGAAATACATAAAAATATAAAATAATTAATATGGCAGTACAAGAATTAATCTTAGAAAAACCGCAAAAAGTTGCCTTTAATGAAGGTGTATGGAACACCTCTATTAACGTTAGAGATTTTGTTCTAAAAAACATTGTATCTTATTATGGAGATGACCGATTTTTGGTTGGTGCCAGTAAAAAAACTCAAAAACTTTGGGATCGTTGTAAAAAAGAAACTCAAATTGAAAGAAAAAACGGGGGAGTTCACTCTGTAGACACAGAAACTATTTCTGGAATTTCTAATTTTGAAGCAGGTTACATCGATAAAGAAAATGAAGTAATTGTTGGTTTACAAACAGATACATTACTAAAAAGAGCAATGAAACCTTTTGGAGGTTACAAAGTTGTTCAAAAAGCATTAGAAGAACAAGGTTTAAAACCTAGTGAAGATATTAATACATTATTTACCAAATATGTAAAAACTCATAATGATGGTGTTTTTTCTGCTTACAACGCAGAAATTAAAAAGTTTAGATCTTTAGGCTTTTTAACTGGTTTGCCAGATAATTATGCTCGTGGTAGAATAATTGGTGATTATAGACGTGTTGCTTTATACGGAATTGATAAGTTAATTGCCGTTAAAAAATACGATTTAGCTAATATTGAAGGACCAATGACAGATGCTGTAATTCGTTTAAGAGAAGAAGTTTCTGAACAAATTAAAGCATTAAAAGATATGATTGTAATGGGTAATCATTACAATTTAGAATTAAATAGACCTGCAGAAACTGCACAAGAAGCAGTACAATGGACATACATGGCTTATTTAGCTGCTGTAAAAGAGCAAGACGGAGCTGCAATGTCTTTGGGTAATGTTTCTACTTTTTTAGATATTTATATTGAAAGAGATTTACAAAACGGAACAATTACAGAAGTAGAAGCACAAGAATACATCGATCAATTTGTTATGAAATTGAGAATGGTACGTCACTTAAGAATGGCTGCTTATGATGAAATTTTTGCTGGAGACCCAACTTGGGTAACAGAAGCAATTGGTGGTATGTTAAACGATGGAAGATCTAAAGTTACAAAAACAGCTTTCCGTTTCTTACACACTTTATACAATTTAGGCCCATCACCAGAGCCAAATATTACCGTTTTATGGTCTCCTTTATTACCAGAAAATTTTAGAAAATTTTGTTCTAAGGTAGCTATCGATACGTCATCTATTCAGTTTGAAAATGATGATTTAATGAGAACTTTAAGAGGATCTGATGATTACGGAATTGCTTGTTGTGTTTCTTATCAAGAAATTGGAAAACAAATTCAGTTTTTCGGTGCAAGAACAAACTTGGCTAAAACGTTATTATTAGCAATTAACGGAGGGAAATGTGAAATTACAGGAACTCAAATGGTTGATGGTATTGAACCATCTACAGATGAGTTTTTAGATTTCGACAAAGTAATGGCAAACTTTAAAATAGCAATGAAACAAGTTGCTCGTGTTTATAATGATGCCATGAATATTATTCATTACATGCATGATAAATATTACTACGAAAAAGCTCAAATGGCTTTAATTGATACAAATCCTCAAATTAATATTGCTTACGGTATTGCAGGTTTATCTATTGTAGCAGATTCTTTATCAGCTATTAAATACGCAAAAGTAAAACCAATAAGAAATGAAGCGGGTTTAACTGTAGATTTTAAAATAGAAGGAGAATTTCCTAAATATGGAAATGATGATGACAGAGTAGATATTTTTGCACATAATGGTGTAGAGGATTTTAATAATGAACTTAAAAAGTTAAAAGTTTATAAAGATGCAGATCCAACAATGTCTGTATTAACAATTACCTCTAATGTAGTTTATGGTAAAAAAACAGGTGCAACACCAGATGGTAGAGCTTTAGGTGTTCCTTTTGCACCAGGTGCAAACCCAATGCACGGACGAGATACTAATGGCGCAATTGCTTCTTTAAACTCTGTAGCTAAAATAGACTATAAAGATTCTCAAGACGGAATTTCAAATACATTTTCTATTGTTCCTAAATCTTTAGGAGCTACTGAAGAAGAAAGAATAGACAATTTAGCCGCTACATTAACTGGTTATTTTGATCATGGAGCACAACATCTTAATGTAAATGTTTTAGACAAAGAAACTTTATTAGATGCAATGGAACACCCAGAAAATCACCCCCAATTAACAATTAGAGTTTCTGGATATGCTGTTAATTTTATAAGATTAACTAGAGAACAACAAATGGAAGTTATTTCGCGTTCATTCCACGAATCTATGTAGTATTTTTATGTATTTACAGGGGATTTAAAAAAGTAACCATATTTTTTGAATCCCCTTTTTTTATTCACTTAAATTTCAAAACAATCAAAACTTTAGAAAACATATTAAACGTGCACTCGATTGAGTCTTTTGGTACTCATGATGGCCCAGGGATAAGAATGGTTGTTTTTTTACAAGGTTGTAAATTAAAATGCCTTTACTGTCATAATCCAGACACAATAGACACTCATGGAGGAGAAGAATTTCCTATAGAAGATTTAGTACAAAGAGCCATCAAAATGAAATCTTATTTTGGTAAAACAGGTGGAGTTACTGTTTCTGGAGGAGAACCTTTATTACAAGCACATAATCTTATTCCTTTCTTTAAAAGATTAAAAGAAGAAGGTATTCATACCAATATAGATACTAATGGACGCTTATTAAATCATCCTACCATAGAATTAATTGATGAGTATGCAGATTTGGTAATGCTAGATATTAAGCATATGACCGAAGAAGGATTTCAACAAATTACAGGTAAAAGAAACAAAGAAACCACTTTTAATTTTGCAAAACATAGAGAAGCTTCTGGTAAAAAATTGTGGCTACGATATGTTTTAATTCCTGGAATTACAAATACCCCAGAATTATTACATCAATTAGGTACCTATTTTAAAGATTATAAAACTATAGAACAAATAGAGCTTCAACCTTATCATAAATTAGGCATCCATAAATGGGAAGCTTTAGGTTGGGAGTATGAATTAAAAGATGCAAGAGAAAATACAAAAGAAGAACTAGAAGAAGCATCAAATATTTTAAGTAACTATTTTAAAAAAGTAAAAATAAATTAGAATTGCTTTAAGTTCTTACATTAAAAACAAAGAATGAACAACCCCAAACAAGTTATAAATTTAGTTAGCCAACTGGCTTTAAAAAAAGGAAAATATAAAATAAAGAAAACATTTATTCTTGCCATTTTAGCAGGTGCTTATGTTGCCTTCGGCGGATTACTTGCCATAATAGTAGCAGGTGGAGCACCAGGATTAGCTGCTAACAACCCTGGTTTGGTAAAGTTTCTATTTGGCGCTACTTTTCCTATCGGACTTATACTAGTTGTTGTAGTAGGCGCAGAACTTTTTACAGGAAATAACGCCTATTTTATACCCAACCTAATAAGAAAAAAACAACCTATTTCTGATATGTTTAAAAATTGGGGATTAGTTTATACTGGTAATTTTGTGGGTGCACTTTTTATCGCCTATGTCATTACCTATCTTACACACATTGTACATACTGCTCCTTATGTAGACTCTGTTTACAGTATTGCAGAAGGTAAAACAAGCCATACATTTTTAGTTACCTTTATAAAAGGTATTGGCGCAAACTGGTTAGTATGTTTAGCTATATGGCAAGGTATGGCAGCCAAAGACACTACTGGTAAAATGTTTGCTATTTGGTTACCCGTTATGGCTTTTGTTGCTATTGGTTTTGAACACAGTATTGCAAATATGTTTTTTATTCCACTTGCCATTTTTGAAGGAGCAGATATAACATGGACTACTTTTATCTTTAAAAATTTAATTCCGGCTACCTTAGGTAATATTGTTGGTGGTGCACTCTTTGTAGGGCTCCCATATGGTTACTTGTTTGGAAAATATAAAACTGAGATCAATATTTAACCTCTTATAAATATAAAATTATATCAAATTGTTTAATTTTAAACATCAGGAAAATTTGTGCTAAAATTTTAAACTTTGGCTTATTTAGAGCGTTTTAAGTAATTTAGTTCGTGTTTTTTTTTAGCATCTTTGCAGTATAAATAATATCATTAAATAAATATCTGATGAAAATAGCTGTAGTTGGAGCAACTGGAATGGTTGGAACTGTAATGTTAAAAGTTTTAGAAGAACGTAATTTACCTATAACGGAATTAATTCCTGTAGCGTCTGAAAGATCTGCTGGAAAGAAAATATCTTATAAAGGAAAAGAATATACCATTGTAACTTTAGCAGATGCTGTAAAAATGAAGCCAGATGTTGCTTTATTTTCTGCTGGTGGAGATACGTCTTTAGAATGGGCTCCAAAATTTGCTGAAGTAGGTACAACAGTTATCGATAATTCTTCTGCTTGGAGAATGGATCCAACAAAAAAATTAGTGGTACCAGAAATTAACGGAGACGTTTTAACTAAAGATGATAAAATTATTGCAAACCCTAACTGTTCTACCATACAATTAGTAATGGCTTTATCGCCTTTGCATTTAAAATATAAAATGAAACGTGTAGTTATTTCTACCTATCAATCTGTTTCTGGTACAGGTGTAAAAGCTGTGCAACAATTAGATAATGAAGAAGCAGGTATAGATGGAGAAATGGCATATCCTCATAAAATTGGTAGAAATGCATTACCTCATTGTGATGTGTTTTTAGAAAACGGATATACCAAAGAAGAAATGAAGTTGGTAAAAGAACCTAAGAAAATTTTACGTGACGATTCTTTTTCTGTAACTGCAACTGCTGTAAGAATTCCTACTGCAGGTGGACATTCGGAAGCGGTGAATATTCAGTTTGAAAACGACTTTGATTTAACAGATGTACGTAACATCTTAAGCGAAACTCCTGGAGTTATTGTAGAAGATGATTTAGCAAACAATGTATATCCAATGCCAATTAATGCACATAATAAAGACGAAGTGTTTGTTGGTAGAATTAGAAGAGATGAATCTCAAGAAAATACCTTAAATTTGTGGATTGTTGCAGATAACCTTAGAAAAGGAGCAGCTACAAACACAATACAAATTGCCGAATATTTAATAGCGAATAATTTGGTGTAAAATACATGTTATGTCAACATTTCATAAAGTACATATTGAAGAAGTAATAAGAGAAACCGCAGATGCGGTTTCTCTTTTGTTTAAAATACCTGGTAATCTAAAATCTAAATTTGCATTTCATGCTGGGCAATACTTAACCCTTAAAAAAACAATTAACGGTAAAGAAGTTAGAAGAGCCTATTCTATCTGTTCTTCTCCTACAGATAACTACTTAAAAGTAGCTATAAAAGCTGTAGAAAATGGTACTTTTTCTACCTATGCAACATCAGAATTAAAATCTGGTAATTTTATAGAAATTTCTGAACCAGAAGGAAAATTTATATTAGAACCTAAACCACATAAAAATTACATAGCATTTGCTGCCGGTTCTGGTATTACACCAATTATGTCTATGATTAAAGACGTATTAGAAAACGAAACTTCGTCTACTTTTACTTTAATCTATGGTAACAAAACAGTTGCAGATACCATTTTTAAGAACGAATTAGACGCTTTAAAAGAAGCGAATCCAGAACGATTAAACTTACATTACATTTATAGTAGAGAGCAAATAGAAGGTTCTTTATTTGGTAGAATAGACAAAGCACACACAAACTTTTACATAAATAATAGTTACAAAAACACCAATTTTGATGCTGCATATTTATGCGGACCAGAAACGATGATTAATGAAGTTTCTAAAACACTTTCTGAACGTGGTTTTGCTGATGAAAACATTCATTTTGAATTATTTACCATATCTTTTGATGAAGAAGCAGCTTCTGAAATAAAAGAAGGAACTACAGAAATTACTGTATTGTTAGATGATGAAGAAACAACCTTTACAATGCAACAAACAGATAACATTTTAGCTGCTAGTTTGCGTAACGACCTAGACGCCCCATATTCTTGCCAAGGAGGTGTTTGTAGTTCTTGTATGTGTAAAGTTACGGAAGGAAAAGCTGTAATGGTTAAAAACTCTATTTTAACGGACAGCGAAATAGAAGAAGGATTGGTTTTAGCTTGTCAGGCATACCCAACAACATCAAAAATAAAAATAGATTTTGATGATGTTTAATCATTACATCAAAATTTACAATATATTTTACTTAAAAAGGATGGTTTCTCCATCCTTTTTTTTATCCCTCAGATAAAAATCTTAATTTTATACAATGGATATTTACGACTTTAAAAATGCTTTCTTAATAGGCTTTTTCATGGCTTTTATGATTGGCCCCGTTTTTTTTATGCTTATACAAATTAGTATTTTAAAAGGTGCTAGAGCAGCTATTTCATTTGATATTGGGGTAATTTTAGGTGATATTACATTTATATTAATCGCTTATTACGGAAGTAGATCTTTGTTAGAAAAAATTAAAGATGATCCTAGACTTTATTTTGTAGGCGGATTGGTTTTAATCGTTTACGGCCTTATCACCTACTTTGACAGGCAGAACAAAAAAGAAGCTTTAGAACATACAAAAACGATAGAGGTACCCGTTAAAAGTAATTATATAAAACTATTTTTTAAAGGATACTTTTTAAATTTTATAAATATTGGTGTTTTAGCATTTTGGCTAGGTACTGTTTTAGTTATTGGACCAACTTTAGACATGAACCCTACCAGTATTTTTTGGTACTTTGCAACCATCATATTAGGTTATGCTTTTACAGATTTAGGTAAAATATTATTAGCAAAACAACTAAAAAACAAAATGACACCGTTGGTTATTTATAGGATGAAAAGAATAATGGGAATTATACTTTTTGTGTGTGGTATTTTTTTAATTCTAAAAGGGTTTATTCCTAATGATAAAATAAATGAACTTATAAACTAAGTCATTCTATTTTACTTCATAAGGAATCGTTTTAAATATTAGTAAACTACCTTTAAACAAACCAATAAACTTGAAATAAGCGTAAGAAAACATCCAAAAATAAAAGTATCATAGAACTATAAAGCATAAAAAAGAATTACTTAAAAGACAGTAAACAAACAACAATAGCATAAACAAAGACAGATCACAGGTAAAATTATTAATGAATATCATTAAAATTTATGTAATAATCATACCTATTATAAAAAAATAAAACCCAGTGAAATAAATTCACTGGGTTTTTATATTTAAATCACTTATAATAAATGATTAAAGTAGTATTAATTGTCTAAGATTCCTCTTCTCCGTCTAATAAAGGCGTTGTTTGTAAAACAAAATCTTGTCCATGTAAATAATCACTATCATCATCTTGCGCGTCTACACGTTTACTGTAGTCATAAGCCCATCTATGAACTACTGGTAATTTACCTGGCCAGTTACCATGTACATGTTCTACAGGGGTAGTCCATTCTAAAGTATTAGCGTTCCAAGGGTTTTGAGTTGCTTTTTGACCTCTATAAATTGAGATAAAAAAGTTAGCAATAAAGAATAATTGAGCAATACCTCCCACTAATGCAAACAATGTAATAACAACGTTAATGTCAGATAAATCATCAAACATAGGGAAATTCGTATTTGTATAATATCTTCTTGGTAAACCTGCTAAACCAATAAAGTGCATTGGCCAGAATACTCCATAAGCACATATAATACTTAACCAAAAGTGCCAGTAACCTAATGTTTTATTCATCATTCTACCATACATTTTAGGAAACCAATGGTACACACCAGCAAACATCCCAAAGATAGCAGAAACGCCCATTACTAAGTGGAAATGCGCAATAACAAAATACGTATCGTGAACATTAATATCTAAAGCAGAATCTCCTAAGACAATACCGGTTAAACCACCAGTAATAAAGGTAGAAACCAAACCGATAGAAAATAACATTGCAGGGTTTAATTGTAAATTTCCTTTCCATAAAGTAGTAATCCAGTTAAAAGATTTTACTGCAGATGGAATTGCAATTAATAACGTGGTAAATGTAAATACAGAACCTAAGAAAGGATTCATTCCTGAAATAAACATATGGTGTCCCCAAACAATTGTAGATAAAAATGCAATTGCTATAATAGAACCAATCATTGCACGATAACCAAAAATTGGTTTACGAGAGTTAATTGCTAAAATTTCTGAAACAATACCCATTGCAGGTAAAATTACAATGTATACCTCTGGGTGTCCTAAGAACCAAAATAAATGTTCGAAAAGTACTGGTGATCCACCTTGATAATGTAAAACTTCTCCAGATATAAAGATATCAGACAAATAGAATGAAGTTCCAAAACTTCTATCGAAAATTAATAATAATGCTGCAGATAATAAAACAGGGAAAGAAACTACACCAATAACAGCTGTAATAAAGAACGCCCAAATTGTTAAAGGCATTCTGGTCATTTTCATTCCTTTTGTTCTTAAGTTGAATACAGTAACAATATAGTTTAAAGATCCGATTAAAGAAGAAGCTATAAAGATAGCAATAGATACTAACCATAAAGTCATACCCATACCAGAACCAGGAATTGCTTGCGGTAAAGCACTTAATGGTGGATAAATTGTCCATCCTGCTGATGCAGGTCCTGCTTCAATAAATAAAGAAAATACCATAATTACACTTGATAAAAAGAATAACCAGTATGAAACCATATTTAAAAAACCAGAAGCCATATCTCTAGCTCCAATTTGTAATGGTATTAATAAGTTTGAAAAAGTACCACTTAAACCAGCAGTTAATACAAAGAAAACCATAATAGTACCATGTATTGTTACCAATGCTAAGTACATATCCGGGTCCATAATTCCGTCCGTTTGGTGATGTCCTAAAAACGCTTCTACAATAGAAAACGATTGCTCTGGCCATGCAATTTGTATACGAAATAACATAGACATTAGTACACCAATGATTCCCATAAACATACCAGTTACAAGGAACTGCTTAGAAATCATTTTATGATCTTGAGTAAAAATATATTTTGTTACAAATGTTTCTTTATGATGATGTTCTGACATAATCTTATTAATTTGTAGTGTAATTTTAATAATTAATTAATAACTGATGCTAATGTAGGTTGCTTAGCAATCCACTCATCGTATTCTTTTTGTTCTACAACAGTAATTTTCATTTGCATGTTGTAATGAGATGCTCCACAAATTTTATTACACAATAAAATGTAATCAAAAACATAAGGATCTTCTCCTTTTGCTTTTCTAATTTTATTGATGCCTGCTGTTTTTTCAATTACTTCAGGTTGTTGTCTCATTTCTTCTGTTGTATACTTTGGTGTAAACCCAAACTGAGTAACCATACCAGGTACACAGTTCATTTGCGCTCTAAAGTGAGGCATATACGCTGAGTGTAAAACGTCTTGAGAACGGAACTTAAAATGTACTTTTCTACCTTTAGGTAAATACAATTCAGTAACTTGTTTGTCGTCTAATGAGTTCTTATCAGTCATATCAACACCTAAAGTGTTAATACCTTTAATGTAGTTTACATTACCTAAGCCTAATGTGTTGTCTTCACCTGCGTAACGAGCATCCCATCTAAACTGTTGTGCATAAACTTCTATAACAACAGGATCTTCTAAATCAGACAAATCCATAACGTTATTCCATTGCCATAATCCGTAACCAATTAAAACTACCAATACAACAGCAGGAGTAATTGTCCAAATTGCTTCTAATTTATGACTATCAGAATAAAATTTTGCTTTTCTTCCTTTTTCACCTTTATATTTAAAAGTAAAATAGAAAAGTATAAATTGCATTAAAAATTGTACAATACCAATCAACCAAAATGTAATATCAAAAAGGTTATCATCATGCTCACCTTCAAAAGAAGCCGATTCTGGTAACATTACAACATTCATGAAAATTAAGCAATAAATCATCATTGCATATAAAAACACCATAAAGTAAATGGCATTTCTACCTTGGGTAGCGTTGTCTTTATCAGTAGCAATTACGCTTCTTAAGTTCATGATTCTGGTAATCTGCCAAAAACTTACACCGATTGCAACAGCTATAAAAATATAAAATAGAGCTAGCATATTTATCTCGTCTTAATTATTTTAATTTAAATTATTTATTAATGATGATCTCCTGAACTTTCACCTCTGTGTTCAATATTGTAATAGTGATAATGTTCACTTTCTCCTAAGAAAGGATTTCCTTTTGGTATAGGGTTTGCTTTTGCAAATGAATTAAATGTAGCATAAATAAAGACTCCTAAAAAGAACAATAATGAGCTAATTTCTGGTATACCAAATGACCATTGAGCACCTACTGTACCTGGCATAACCATTACAAAGATATCTATGTAGTGACCAGCAAGGATAACAATACCACCTATGAATACAAACCAAGGAACACTTTTAAAATCACTATTTAATAATAACAATACAGGGAAAACAAAGTTCATAACAACCATTGCTAAAAATGGTAAATTATACTCATTAAATCTCATTGCAAAATAAGTAGTTTCTTCTGGAATATCTGCATACCAAATTAACATAAATTGAGCAAACCATAAGTAAGTCCAGAATACCGAGAAACCAAACATATATTTTGCTAAATCGTGAATATGACTATCATTTACTGCTGGTAAAGCACCTTTAGAACGTAAATAAATAGTTACAAAAGCAATTACTGTTAAAGCACTTACTAATAAACTAGCTAAAACATACCAAGCAAATAATGTAGAGAACCAGTGAGGATCTAGTCCCATAATCCAATCCCAAGACATTAAAGACTCTGAAATCATAAATAAGAAAATAAAACCAACAGAAACGTTATAACTTAATTTATAAGTTTTATTATTATCATTTGCAGTATCTTCTTTTATAGAGTTTTTACGAATAAACCATCTGTAAGCATTCCATATAGCTAAATAGATAATACTTCTAATAGCCCAACCAGGAACATTCATCCACCAAGATTTACCATCAATAATAGGATCGTAATTTGGGCTTGTTGGATCAAAAGTACCTTCTGCCATCCAAGGGAACATGTGGTTCCAATGCATTACAGCAGAAATTACAACAAATAACATTACAATAGATGTTGGTACTATATTAGCTGTTATAGCTTCCATTACTCTAAAAAGAAGAATAGACCAACCTGCTTGAGCAACTCTTTGAATTGCATAAAATGCCAATACTAATAAAGTAATTCCTAAAAAGAAGAATAACGATACATATAAAGCAGACCAAGGCTTATTTTTTAATTGATGTAAAACATGTTCTGCATGTGCATCATCATGGTGTTCACCATGAGCATCTGCAACAACATGAGCATCTTTTACAGCATCATGATGAGCTTCGGTAGTGTTATGACTTTCATCACCCACATGAGCTTCATTTTTATGTGCATCTACTTTAGTCTCTTCATGAGAAGTAGCATGGTTATCACCATGTGCAGCTTGATGCGCAATAATTTCTTTAGCTTCTTCAACCGTTTTAGGAGCTGAATAAAAACTATAAGCAATTCCCACTAAACCAACAAGTATTAGTGCTAATGAGAATGTTTTTAATTTACCTGAGAATTGATACATATCTTTTCGTATTCTTTCTTATTGTAATTATAATTCTGAACGTAATTTTTCTACGTATTGTACTATCTGCCAACGTTCTGTATACGTTGTTTGAGATGCGTGAGAACCCATTAAGTTTTTACCGTGCATAATTACATGATAAATACTACCTGCGTTAATATCTCTATCTTTATAGTTAGGAATACCAGAAAATTTTTCTCTTTGCGATAAAACTCCATTTCCATCACCTTTTTTACCGTGACAAGAAATACAGTAAATATCGTACATCGCTTTACCGTTTGCCAAATTCTCTTCAGTTGCTTCTAACGGATTTGTTAATGTAGTTTTAGCCAATTCATAACCTTCATTTGTATCTGGAAGATCATAAGCAGGGTGTCCTCCTCTAGGAATCGTACCTGCAACAGGTTTAGAATTTACAGGTTCTCCATTAATACCATTCGCACCATTTACATCATAAGGTACAGACACATACATATCTGGCATATATTGTAATTGAGGCGTACGTTTATCATTACAAGAAATAATACTTGTAAGGGTAACTAGAGCGATAATTAATTTAAAGTTCTTCATTATCTATATATTAGTGCTTGTCTACTACATTAATTTCTACAGCTCCTGTTTTTGCCAATAAAGCAGTAATTTCAGCTTCATTATTATTTACAGGTATTTCCATTAAAAAATGATCATCTGTAGTTCTTGGGTCAGGATTTTCAGCTTCTTTAAATGGCCATATTCTACTTCTCATATAAAAAGTAATTACCATTAAGTGGGCTGCAAAAAACACTGTTAATTCAAACATAATTGGCACAAATGCTGGCATATTGGTCCACCAAGAAAAGTTAGGTTTACCACCAATATCTTGTGGCCAATCTTGTATCATCATGTAATTAGTCATCCAGATGGCAAATGATAATCCTGTAATTCCGTAGAAAAATGCAGTAATTGCCAATCTTGTAGGAGCTAACCCCATTGCTTTGTCTAAACCATGTACTGGAAAAGGACAAAATACTTCCTCTATATGAAGATGTTCTGCTTTTACAGCTTTCACTGCGTCCATTAGAACTTCGTCATCGTTATAAAATGCGTGAATAACTTTTGATGATTCCATAATTATTCTTTATTAGATTTATCAGATGTACCTGCTACATTTGCTACATTAATAGCTGGTTTTGTAGGTATACCTTGTTCTCTTCTCTTCTTGTAAAATTCTCCAGAAGATTTTAAAATAGTTTTTACTTCGGCTTGTGCGATTACTGGGAATGTTCTTGCATATAATAAGAATAATACAAAGAAAAATCCAATTGTTCCAACAAAAATACCAACATCTACAAACGTAGGTTCAAAACGCCACCATGTAGATGGTAAATGACCTTTACTTAATACAATTGCAATAATATCGAAACGCTCAAACCACATACCAATGTTAATTGCGATAGAAATAATAAAAGTTATTATAAAACTTCTTCTAAATTTCTTAATCCATAGTAACTGAGGTGTAAAGATATTGAATATCAACAATGACCAGAATGCCCAAGCATAAGGACCTGTTGCAGCACCTACAGATAAGTAGGTATAGTTTTCATAAGGTGAACCTGTATACCAAGCAATAAAGAATTCTGTTGCATACGCTACAGCTACAATACCACCCGTTAAGATAATTACAATGTTCATATACTCAATGTGCATACGTGTAATATAATCTTCTAAGTTGGTAACCTTTCTCATAATCCCTAATAACGTTTGTACCATTGCAAATCCAGAAAATATTGCTCCTGCTACGAAATAAGGGGGGAAAATTGTTGAGTGCCAACCAGGGTTAATTGATGTAGCAAAATCCATAGATACAATTGTATGTACAGAAAGTACTAATGGTGTTGCTAAACCTGCAAGTACCAAAGATACTTCTTCAAAACGTTGCCAATCTTTAGTTCTACCAGACCAACCAAAAGATAATAAAGCATATATTTTCTTTTGAAAAGGTTTCACAGCTCTATCTCTAATCATTGCAAAATCTGGTAATAAACCTGTCCACCAAAAAACTAATGATACCGATAAATAAGTAGAGATTGCAAAAACATCCCATAATAATGGTGAGTTAAAGTTTACCCATAATGATCCGAATTGATTAGGCATTGGCAATACCCAGTATCCGTTCCATGGTCTACCCATGTGAATAATAGGGAACAATCCTGCCTGAAAAACGGCAAATATTGTCATTGCTTCTGCAGAACGGTTAATGGCCATTCTCCATTTTTGACGGAATAATAATAGTACAGCAGAAATTAAAGTCCCTGCGTGACCAATACCTACCCACCATACAAAGTTTGTGATATCCCAAGCCCATCCAATGTTCTTGTTTAAACCCCAAACTCCAATACCAGTTCCTACGGTGTAAAAAATACATCCAAATCCCCAAAGCATCGCTGCCAAAGAAATATAAAATGCTATGTACCAGTTTTTATTTGCAGCTCCTTCAATAGGCTTTGCAATGTCTTCTGTAATATCGTGATAACTTTTATCACCTAATACTAAAGGTTCCCTTATGGGTGCTTCGTAATGAGACATATTTTAATTACTTAGTTTTTATTTTTAATTTCAAAGGTTCAAAGTGATAAAAACTTTATCACTTTAAATATCTTTACGCTTCGTTTGTATTTTTAATTTTAACTTGATATACTACATTCGGTTTTGTTTGTAAGTAATCTAAGACATGATAAGATCTCTTATCTGCTGCTAATGCTGCAACTTCATCTTCTTTATTATTTACATCACCAAAAACCATAGCTCCAGTAGTACATGCAGATGAACAAGCTGTTTCAAACTCATCTGTGTTAATAGCTCTTCCTTCTTTTTTAGCTTTAAGAATTGTTGCTTGTGTCATTTGAATACACATAGAACATTTCTCCATAACTCCTCTAGAACGAACTACAACATCTGGGTTTAAAACCATTTTACCATAGTCATTGTTCATATTGAAATCGAACTCATTATTATTTGAGTATTGGAACCAGTTGAAACGACGAACTCTATATGGACAGTTGTTTGCACAATATCTTGTACCTACACATCTGTTGTATGCCATTTGATTTTGACCTTGACGACCGTGTGAAGTTGCAGCAACAGGACAAACAGTCTCACAAGGAGCATGATTACAGTGCTGACACATCATTGGTTGAAAAGTAACTTCAGGATTTTCTGCTTCAGTTTCTAAAGCTAAATAAGTATCTCCTCTACTTAATCCTAATTCTTTTGCTTCTTCTCTAGTTTCTACTTCAGAAGAGTAGTATCTATCAATACGCAACCAGTGCATATCTCTACCAACTCTAACTTCTCTTTTACCTACAACAGGTACGTTGTTTTCTGCATGACAGGCAACAACACAGGCACCACAACCGGTACAAGATGTTAAATCTATCGATAAATTAAAGTGATGACCAACTTCTCTGTTATGCTCGTCCCATAAATCTATGGTTTTAGCTTCAACTTCTTTATGATCATAAGATACAAAAGCAGGTTTGTTCCAAGTATGTTTTGGATCTGCACTACTATTGTACTCTTTTAAAGAAGCTACCTTTAAAATATCATGACGACCAGCAATTGTTTTTTGTACTTGTGTACAAGCAAACTTATGAGTTCCAGATACTTTTTCTATAGTAACTCCGTATTGAATATTATTTCCGTTAGCGTATAATGGATATGCATTAACACCAACTTGCATTTCTTCTTTTAAACCAAACTTTTTTCCGTATCCTAAAGCTAAACCGATAGAACCTTTTGCTTGACCAGGTTGCACCATTACCGGAACAACAACTGAAACACCGTTTACAGATACTTTGGCGTAATCACCATTTATAGCACCATTATCTTTTACAGGATTAGAAAAACCTAATTCTCTGGCATCAGCCATAGACATCATTAAGTAATTATCCCAAGAAGCTCTTGTAATAGGATCAGGGAATTCTTGTAACCAAGGGTTATTTGCTTGCTTACCATCTCCTAAACCTGTTTTGGTATATAAATTTAATTCAAAACCTGATGCTTTTTTAGCAGCACTAGAAAGTTTTGCAGCTGCATCAGAAATAGATACCTCTACCTCTGTTAAAACTGGCTCAGAAATAACAACTTCTTTTGTAAAGAAACCATTATGTAAAGCTTTGTTCCAAGAACCACCAACTAAAATAGTAGAAGTAGCAAAAGATTTTAAATAATCGTAATATTTAGTTGCATTTCCAGACCATTTTAATAACGTATCTTGAACTTGACGCGTATTAAATAATGGTTGAATTGTTGGTTGCATTAAACCATAAGTTACTTCATCAAACTGAGTATCTCCCCAAGACTCTAAAAAGTGTGGAGCTGGCAATGCATAATTAGAAGCGTTTACGGTATCATTATTTTCTGTTGATAATGCTACTGATAATTCTAATTTTTTTAATCCTTCAGAGAAATCTGATGAACTTGATAATGAATAAACAGGATCTACATTGTAAGAAATTAATCCTGCAACTTTACCCGCTTTCATATCAGAAACTAATTGAGCAACTTCAGCATCATTTCCTTGACGGATGTTTAATGTGTTGTTAACATCAATAATTTCACTATTTAATGCTTTGTTAATTGCCAAAGCAATTAGTTGTGCATTTTTATCATTCAATCCTGTTAATACGACTGCTTTAGAACCAGCTTTCTTTAAATCTGAAGCTAATTTCTTAATAGTTGCATCAATAGAAGTTGCTTTAGAAGGAACGTTAGCCCCTGTAATAGCGTTATATAAATTTAACAATGCAAATACTTGATCAGAAGGTTTTACAACCACTCTTTTATCAGAATTAGCACCTGTTAAAGACATGTTACTTTCTATCTGTACATGGTAAGACATGTATCCTTTTGCAGGCTTTCTACCAGCTATATATTGTTTTTCTAAACCTCCATGAAAATCTCCAAGAAAATCTGCACCAAAAGAAACAATTGTTTTTGCTTTTTGTAAATGATAATTTGGTAATGCACGTCTACCGTACATTGCCATAAAAGCATCTGCTGCTCCAGATTCTGAAACCGCATCATAAACAACATGTTTTACATTTGGGTTTGCAACAATAAATTCTGAAATAATTTTATCAGTAGATGGGCTAGCCATAGTACCTGTTAATAAAACAACAGGTTTGTTTGCTTCTTTTAATTCGTTTAATTTAGCACCAATTTCTTTATCTGCATCTGCCCAAGAAATTGACTCACCAGCTTTAGTAGGTTCTTTTAAACGTAATTTCTCATCATATAAAGATAAAACGGCAGCTTGCACTCTTGCGCTTGTTGTTCCGTTTGCTTCTTTATTTGGCATTATTTGAATAGGACGACCTTCGCGTGTTTTAACCAACACGTTAGCAAAATCGTATCCATCTGCCATAGAAGTTGCATACCAATCTGCAACTCCAAGAGTTATATCGTCTGGTTTTACAACATA
This sequence comes from Polaribacter staleyi, assembly GCF_038024045.1. Lineage (NCBI taxonomy): Bacteria > Pseudomonadati > Bacteroidota > Flavobacteriia > Flavobacteriales > Flavobacteriaceae > Polaribacter > Polaribacter staleyi. The sequence goes on from NZ_CP150665.1 coordinate 2,315,285, forward strand.
AGGAATTGCCTTTCTAACAGGCCCTTGACAAGCAGCTAGTGATGCAGCAGCTGTAGTAAAACCTACATATTTTAAAAAGTCTCTACGTGAAGTAGAAGAATTCTCTAATGTTTCTTTATCACCTAAAAACTCATCTGTAGGAATTTCTTCTACAAATTCGTTTTTACTTAACGTTTCAACAATAGAACTACCTTTAAGTTCCTCAACACTTTGCCAGTATTTTTTGTCTGAAGCCATTTATACTTTTTATTTAATGATTGAAAGATTCAAAACTGAAAAACATTCCGTTTTTTAATCTTTTAATTTTTAATTCTTTTTTATTAGTAGTGACATTTACCACACTCTTTACCACCTAATTGTGAAATGGTAACTTGATCTACATTGTATTTCTTTGCCAAATCTTCATGAATCTTTTTGTAATAATCATTACCTTTTAAATTCACTTTAGTCTCTTTATGACAATCGATACACCAACCCATTGTTAATGGAGAATATTGATACAATTCATCCATTTCCTCTACAGGACCATGACATTTTTGACAAGCAACCCCTGCAACCGTTACGTGCTGAGAATGGTTATAGTATACAAAATCTGGTAAATTATGAACTCTTACCCATTTAATAGGTGATGTATTACCTGTATACTCTAAGTTATCTGCATCCCAACCTGCTGCTTTGTAAACTTTAGCAATCTCAAGATCTAACTCTTGCTTTCCAAGAACTACTCCGTCTTCTAATTCTACAACAGTATCGTCTGCAACTTCAGAGATGTTTTTATGACAATTCATACAAACATTAACAGATGGTATACCAGATGTTTTACTATGTTTTGCTGATGAGTGACAGTATTGACAATCGATCTTATTATCTCCTGCATGTATCTTATGAGAAAATGCAATTGGCTGAATTGGCTGATACCCTTCATCTACACCTACCTTAAATAAGGTTCCGAAAAACAAATAAGCACCTACCAACAATAAAAAGATAGTTGTTAAAACTTTTAAGAATGTATTTTGCTTTAAACCCGCCCAAAGCTCATGTAAATCTCTTTTAAGATTAGAGTCTTGACCCGGCGCAGTATTTCCTTTTAACTCACTTACTTGTTTTAATAAACTAGCAATCATTAAAAAGGCAACAATAATAGCACCTGCTAATATATATATTAACCAACCCGGAGCAGCCGCAGTAGGAGCAGTTGTAGCACCAACAGCCGCTACAGCTTCTTTTTTCTTAAGCTCACCAACAGTTGTATAATATAAAAGATCATCTATATTTTTATCTGATAATTGAGGAAAAGCAGTCATTGAAGCTCCTTTATACTCATCAAAAATGGCATTTGCATCCGCATCTCCTGACGCCCTAAGCTCTGCATTATTTTTAACCCATGCTTTTAACCAATCATTCTCTCTTCTTTCCTCTACCCCACCTAGAGCAGGTCCTACTAGTTTCTTATCTAACTTGTGACAAGAAGCACATAACGATTTAAATAATTTTTTCCCTTCTTTTTGGCGTGCTTCATCTACATCTTGTGAATAAGCAGATACGCTAAATGCAAAAATTAGAAGAAAAGTAAAACTCTTTAGAAGTAATGTGGTTAGTCTATTGTGCAATTCTACACTTTTCATATTTAAACTTTGTTTAAAAATATCTAATATAAAATGATAAATGTCATTTTTTTCCGTTTGACAAAAGTACTACTTCTTCCTAAAATCTGAAAAGCTAAAAGAATGTTAAACTTAATTTATAATTAATCTAAATAAGGTGTTAAACTAATTTATTTCTAAACTAGTCGTTATTTTTGTACAAAATTAAATAGCATGAATATTAAATTAACAGCACTTTCATTTTTGATTGTTTTATTAACAACTAGTTACAGTTCTTTTTCACAAAATAAAACTAATGAATCTGCAGAAGTTAAAAGAATTATTTCTAAAAAAAGAAGCTTTAATAGTACTTACGGATTTGGTTATAGAATTCAACTTTACAATGGAAATGAACAAACAGCAAGAAAATTTATGGCTCGTTTTAAAGTAGAATTTCCTGGAATTTTCTCAAAATTAGTTTACAATGCGCCTGAATGGAAGGTACAAGTAGGTAATTATAAAACAAAATTAGAAGCCGATAAAGATTTAATAAAGTTTCAGAAAAAATTCTCTGGTATTATAGTGATACCAATGGGTAAATAATTCTTTTAAACTATTTAAAAGCAATAAAAAAGCTTCAAATTCTTTTCTATCAAAATTGACAGACAAGAATTTGAAGCTTTTTTTTATTTAAAACACTTCTAACACTTATAAAACACAAGCGCTAAAACTTATTATTTTAAAACAACCTCTTTAAAAGGAACAGACACCACTGTGTTTCCCCATCCTAAATACATTATTACTTGATCGTCTTTAGCTTTATCAAAAGCAATTGAAAAAGCTTCTATTGTTTTCACTGATTTAGAAACTTTGGCTGATACTCTAAGAACATCATCTTTTTTATCATAGGTATAATGCCCCCAAACGTTTCTAACAGAACTAAAAACTAATGTCCATTCTTTTTCTGCAGGAATTGTAAACAAAGTATATGTACCTGCCTTTACTGCTTTACCAGCAAACGAAACATCTTTAAAGAACGTAATCTCGGTAGCCTCGTTAGCTCCTGTTCTCCAAACACCTTTATCAGAAACCGCAGCTAAAGAAGATACTTCTCTACCTTTTAATTGTGGTCTACCATAAATAACCTTTACTAATTTGTCTGAGTTTTTCCAATCATTAGGAAAAGTAGCTGCATCCATAGGGCTTACATCTAATCTTGGAAATTTTTGAGCGAAAGCATCTGTTGATGAAATCATTGCCATTGCAAAAACGGCTACTAATAAAATTGTTTTTTTCATTTTTATAATTTAGAATATAATTAAAAACTAAGTCATCAAAAATAAAAAACCTTACAATGATAAGAAGCTAATTTTGTGTTAAAGAATTTTAACACCCACAACCAGAACTACAGCCTTTCTTTTTTTTAGAAGGAAAAATATATTTTCTAACTATAAAAGCAACAGCTAGCACCACTATTATATATGTTATAATTTCTTGCATTAACTTAAAATTTGATAGGTTATAAAAGAAGCCATGTAAGCCAACAAGCCCATACCGAAAAGTTGTATTAATGGCCATTTCCATGTTTTGGTTTCACGTTTTACAATAGCTAAAGTTGCCATACATTGCATTGCAAAGGCATAAAAAACCATTAAAGACATACCTACAGGAAAGTTGAATCTTTTTTTACCCGTTTCTGGGTTTATTTCAGACTGCATCTTTTCTTTAATTGTAGAAGTGTTTTCATCATCTGCCTCTACACTATAAATAGTTGCCAAAGTACCCACAAATACTTCTCTTGCTGCAAATGATGTTATTAAAGCAATTCCTATTTTCCAATCGTATCCTAAAGGTCTAATTGCAGGTTCTATTGTTTTTCCTAAAATTCCTATATATGAATTCTCTAATCTTGCAGATGCTATTTTTTGTTGTAATTCTTGATCTGATAAATTCTGATTTGCAACATTTTCAACTGTATTTTTTTCTGCATTATCAAAAGAACTTGATCCGTTTGATGCTAAAAACCACAAAATAATAGACAATGCTAAAATAATTTTACCCGCTTCTAAAACAAACGACTTTGTTTTTTCTACCACTTCAAAAAATACATTTTTTACAGATGGTAACTTATAATTTGGCATTTCTACCACAAAAAACGACTTCGATTTTATCTTTAATGTCTTATGTAATATATAAGCTGCTATAATTGCTGTGGCAAAACCCAATGCATATAATGATAATAAAACTAAACCTTGTAAGTTTAAAAAACCAAAGATTTTTTTATCGGGTATAATTAAAGATATTAAAATAGCATACACAGGTAAACGGGCAGAACAGGTTGTAAAAGGCACCACCAAAATGGTAATTAAACGCTCTTTCCAACTGGCAATTGTTCTAGTTGCCATAATTGCAGGTATTGCACAGGCTGTACCAGAAATTAACGGAATGATACTTTTACCATTCATACCAAAACGTCGCATAATTTTATCCATTAAAAACACAACACGACTCATATAACCTGTTTCTTCTAAAACAGCTATAAATAAAAATAGAATGGCAATTTGTGGGATAAATATAATGACACCTCCAATACCTGGAATAATTCCTTCCGTTAAGAGATTTGTAAGCATTCCTGATGGTAAATTACTTTTTGCAAAATCTGCAATTTCAGCAAAAGTAGCATCAATAAAATCCATAGGCACTGAAGCCCAATCAAAAACAGATTGAAAAATCACCAACAACAAAAGGGTAAAGAAAAAATACCCAAAAAACTTATGCGTAAAAATTCTATCTAATTGTCCACGTAAGTCTGTTGCCTTTGATTTATCAACTATATATGTTTTTTTTAGAATTTTATTAATTTCTTGATAACGATAAATAGTTTCTTTATGCTGATATTTTTTTAACTTAGATACGTCTTTCTTAAATGCTAATAATTTTTCCTTTTCTTCTTTATTAACAGTCTCTGGATAATTATTCTGAGTAACCATTAACCATAATTCATACAAAGAGTAATTAGGACTAATTTCTTTTAATTTTGCAAAATAATCGGGATCTATTTTATGATCTATTCCACAAAGTGGAGATGCTTTTGCTGCCACATGACAACGAATAATTGCTGCTTTTACATCTTCAATTCCTTCATTTTTTCTTGCACTTATTAAAACAACCTCTGTATTTAGTTCTTTTTTTAATAAAGACAAATCAATAGTAATCCCTTTTCTATGCATTTGATCAACCATATTGATTGCCAAAACTGTAGGAATTTCTAAATCTTTAATCTGAGAAAAAAGTAATAAGTTTCTTTTTAAGTTTTCTATATCTGCAACAACCAAAATAACATCTGGTGATTCTTTTATGTCTTTTTTAAGTAATGTTTTTAAAACAATACTTTCATCCATAGAAGTAGGATTGATACTATAAGTACCTGGTAAATCTGTTATAATGGCATTCTGAGTTGCTGATAATTTACTGGTTCCTTGTTTTTTATCAACAGTTACACCCGGGTAATTACCCACTTTTTGATTTAAACCTGTAAGTTGATTAAAAAGTGATGTTTTTCCTGTATTTGGATTCCCTATTAAAGCAACCTTTATATCATTTTTAGACATTACAAATTTGCTTTAAGGATTATAATTTTAGAAGCCGTTTCTTTTCTTATGGCCAAATGGCTTCCGTTTACACAAATATAAATTGGATCTTTTAAAGGAGCTATTTGAACCAGTTGAACCTCAGCACCTGGCAAACACCCCATTTCTAGTAATTTTAAAGGTATAAAATCTAAAGACTCTTCAGAAATATACCCAATCTCTCCCTTACGTAATGTAGCTATTGTGCTCAATGAATTTTATTTGGAAGGCAAAGATAAGAATTTAGAATGAGTCTAAACAAGTTATTTAGAAGCATATTCTTCTTTTAACAAAACAATATCTTTTTTTAGTTTTTCCATATCTTTTTTCTCGGTGCCATCATAATAGCCACGAATCCGTTTTTCTTTATCTACCAATACAAATTGTTCTGTGTGTATAAAATCGTTTTCATCTCCATCTCCTTCATCTGTTACCGCAAAATAACTTTTTCTAGCCAACTCATAAATGTGTTTTTTAGGTCCTGTAGTAACATTCCACTTTCCATCTATAACTCCTTTTCTATCTGCATATTCCCTTAATACAGAAACACTATCTATAACAGGGGTTACAGAATGTGATAAAAACATAATATCCTCATCGTTTTTATAATACGCTTGCAACTCACTCATATTATAAGCCATCGCAATACAAATAGTTTGGCAACGTGTAAAAAAAAAATCTGCTATGTAAATTTTATCTTTATAATCATCATTAGTAATAATTTTACCATTTTGATTGATGAGTTTAAAATTTGCAATGGTGTGATTTTTTTGAATATGTAGCATGCTTTCATCTACCAATCTCGGATTTACATCTACTGGATTGTATATCTTAAGACGATTATCAACCTTTAATAAATGATAAAATACAGGGATTGTAATTGCCGAAACAACAATTAAAAAAATAAGCGTTGGCAACGATTTTTTAAAGAATTTTAACTCCATAAAATAAGTTTATAAGCACAAATTTACGACTTAAAACCCCCTTAGAAAAGTAAACAAAAACAAATACTTTGTAAAATCTTTGTTAAAATAAAAAATCAAGTTCTATAAGCCCTTTTACAACTCTCTTTAAAAACGTACATTTGCGACCATTTTAACTATGATTTAACGCTGAATGGAAATATTAATAAAAGCATCGCAATTTATTTTAAGTTTATCTTTATTAATTGTATTGCACGAGTTAGGGCACTTTATCCCTGCAAAATTGTTTAAAACAAGAGTAGAAAAATTCTACTTATTCTTTGATTATAAATTCTCAATCTTTAAGAAAAAAATTGGTGATACCGTTTACGGTATTGGTTGGATTCCTTTAGGCGGATATGTAAAAATATCTGGTATGATTGATGAAAGCATGGATACTGAGCAGATGGCTTTGCCTGCACAACCTTGGGAATTTCGTTCTAAACCTGCGTGGCAACGTTTAATTATAATGCTAGGTGGAGTTTTTGTAAACTTTGTTTTAGGTATTTTTATATACATTATGTTAATGTATACTTATGGTGAAAAATATTTACCAAACGAAAATGTAAAAGATGGTGTTTGGGTACAAGATTCGTTAGCCATTAATTTGGGCATAAAAACAGGAGACAAAGTGCTTACCATTGATGGAGAAAAAATTAAAAAATTCTCTGAATTAACACTTGGATTTGTAAATGGAAATAATTTTCAAATAGAGAGAAAAGGAGAAATTATTGATAAAGTAATCCCTGAAGATTTTATTTCTCAATTAGTCGATAGAGGTAAAGATGCTGGGTTAATTTTACAACCAAGAATCCCTTTTATTATTGGAGCCGTTGCTGCGGAATCACCTAACATAGGTGCCGATTTAAAACCTAAAGATATAGTTGTTGCCATTAATGGAAATACCATAAAGTATTTTGATGAAGCGCAAACAGAATTAGATAAATTTAAAAATCAAGACATTAAAATAACCGTTAAAAGAGGTATTGAAACTAAAGAACTACCTGTAAAAGTTACGGATGAAGGAAAATTAGGTGTTAGTTTAGGACAGTTACCTTCTAAAGACTTAGAAAGACTGGGGTATTACACATTAGCAAACATAGAGTATTCTTTTGCAGAAGCAATTCCTGCAGGATGGAACAAATCTGTAAAAACACTAACAGATTACATAAAACAATTAAAGAAAATTTTTAATCCAAGTACTGGTGCTTATAAAGGTTTAGGTGGGTTTATTTCTATTGGAAGTATTTTTCCTAGCGAATGGAGCGCACAATCTTTTTGGAACATTACAGCCTTCTTATCTATTATGTTAGGTTTTATGAATCTTTTACCAATACCTGCTTTAGATGGTGGACACGTTGTATTTACCCTCTGGGAAATGATTACAGGTAAAAAGCCAGGAGATAAATTTTTAGAATATGCTCAAGTAACAGGTTTTATTCTTTTAATAGCATTGTTACTTTTTGCTAACGGAAACGATATTTTTAGGTTATTCAACTAAACAAAATAAAAGCTATTAAAAAGCCTCACTATAACAGTGAGGCTTTTTTTAAACTTTAAAAGAACGATTAATTATAGAAAACCAAGTGTACTGTGTATTACAGTTATCACAAGCATATGCTCTGGCACCTGGAATTAATTTAGCAATCGGCTTTCTTCTCATTCTATGCCTAGACACAGATTTACATCTTGGGCAAGCTTTCATAATTATTACTGATTGGTTAGACACTTGAAATTTAGTGAGATTGTAAAGGATAAATATATTCTAGATTACCTGATTTATATATTATAATTAATAGGTATATTCCCCTATTTACAACGTTAAAACCATAACAATAAACACTTTACAAATACGTTTTTAAAAACATTATTACCGCTAATTCATTTATTCTTTTTTAGAATAGAAAGGATATTAAGTTATTTAATTTAGGAAATAGCTCACAAAAAAGCCTCACAATTTTTAAAATAGTGAGGCATTTTTGTTACACTTTAAAAGATCTATTGATAAGAGAAAACCAAGTGTACTGTGTATTACAATTATCACAAGCATATGCTTTTGTACCTGGTATTATTTTAACAAGATTCTTTCTTTTCATTCTATGTCTAGATGCAGATTTACAATTAGGACAAGCTTTCATATTGGGAGAATTACATTTAGCACTCGCAAGCTACTAAAAACAAATTATTTAAACACCTGTAGTAATACCTATTTAATGATTATTTAATCTACCTTATTATAACCACCTTTAACATTAAGAACAAGAAAGTAAATTAGTTACAAAAAAAAACCATCATTCTAAAACATGAATGATGGTTTAAATTAAGACTTCTATTTTTAAATAAACTAGTTCTCTTTATCCTCAATAATCTCTGCAGATACCTCTGCTGGAATATCTTTCCCTTTTAAATAACTTGGCAACTCCATACCTGCCATATTAAACATTTCTTGTAATGGCGGCACTGCTTTATACATACCAGAAATAAAGTTAGATGTTGATGTTTTACCATCTTTTCCTCCACCATTTTCCCAAACCGTAACTTTATCAATCTTAATATTTTTAATGGCATCTGCTTGCGTTTTTACCAATTCTGGTAATTTATCTGCAATTAATAATAAGGCTGCGTTTTGAGAATCGTTTCCTGCTGCTTTTACAATTTGATCTAAACCAGCTGCTTGTTTTGTTAAAACTTCATACAAACCTTGTGCTTCTGCTTGCGCTTTAAATAAAATTGCATCTGCCTCTCCTTTTGCTATTCTTCTGATGTTTTCTGCTCTTGCTTCTGCATCTATTTCTACTTTACGTTTATCAATTTCTGCAGGTACAATTATATCGGCTAATTGAGATGAACGTTCTCTTTCTGCCCTGGCAACCTCTGCTTCTTGCTCTGCTGCATAAGATTCTTTTAATGCGTTTGCAGTTTGTACCTTTTCTGATGCAATTGCTGTACGTTCTGCTTCTGCTTCTCTTTGTCTACGTACCGAGTCTGAATTGGCTACGGCAATTTTTGCTGTATTTTCTCCTTCTACCGCCTGTGCGTTTGCTGCTGCAACTTGTGTTCTTTCATCTTGTACCGCATTAGCTTCACCAATAGAACCATCTCTATTTTTCTCTGCTACAGATTTTCTTGCTGCGTTAATTGCATGTGCAGCTGCCTCTTTACCTAAAGCTTCTATATAACCAGATTCATCAACAATATCTGTAATATTTACGTTGATTAATTTTAATCCGACTTTTTTTAACTCGGTTTCTACACTTTGTGAAATATTTGCTAAAAACTTATCACGGTCGTTGTTAATTTCTTCAATATCCATTGATGCAACTACCAAACGTAATTGACCAAAAATAATTTCTTGTGCTAAATCCTGAATACTGTCTTGGTCTAAACCTAATAATCTTTCTGCAGCATTTTGCATAATTCCTGGTTCTGTAGAAACCCCAATTGTAAATCTACTTGGTACATTTACACGAATATTTTGCTTAGAAAGCGCGTTTACCAAATTTACTTCTATAGAAATTGGTGTTAAATCTAAAAATTGATAATCTTGAATTACTGGAAAGATAAATGCGGCTCCACCATGAATACATTTAGCAGATTCTCCTCCACCTACTTTTCCATAAACAACCAAAATTCTGTCTGACGGACATCTTTTATACCGTTTTACCATTGCAATTAGCAATATAAAAACAAAGAGAATTGCAATTCCTATTCCGATTAATCCAGCAAATTGACTGGCTTGTAATACCATAAAGTTTAACATAGCTTTTTTTTAATTTTGAGGTTCTACTATTAATATTCCGTTATTTGTTACTTCTATTACTTTAATTATTTTTCCTTGTTTTAAATCTTCATTACAATCTGTTAAGGCTTCTAATTCTCTTAAAGCTCCTTGAATTTTAATCTGAATTTTACCTGTTTTAGATCTATTTGCACCAATTGTTAAATACACTTCTCCAATAGCATTTAGAGCATTTTTCATTTTTAAGGTTCCGCTAGAAGATAATTTACTGATGTAATAAAATAATGCTGCCATCACAAACATCATCAATAAACCAAAAAACACAGAGATCATAATGGTAGTTCCGGTAGCGTTTCCTGCATCCATACTTGCAATTCCACTCCATCCAAAAATGGTAAAAAAAGCAACTAAGTTTTTTAAGGTAAAAAATTGAAATCCGGCTCCAGTATCGGCATCAATTTCGGCATCTACATCGCCAATATCATCTGTTTCGGCACCAATTATTGTAGTTATTAAAACCAACAAAAACATAAATGTAGAAATTCCGGTAATTACCCAATAGGTCTTTTCGAAAGTAGTTAATTCTTGAAACCATTCCATCATAGCAGTTTGTTTTAAAAAAGTGAATAAATATAAAGTTTTTTGACTGAATAGAACACGTTATTCTATCATTATAAAGAGAAACTCATTTCTACTTTATCCAACTTTAAAAAGCGCAATTTTGTTGGGTGTAAACTTTAATAAACATCAAAAATGAATCGTATTAAAGCACTAAGTATCGTTAAGCTTCTCTTATAAGTAGTTTAAAACTTAATTTTGTTACATAAATTATTAAAAAACAAAAAAGCCCTGACACAAATATGTCAAAGCTTTTTATTACTTCCTCTTTTTAATTCATTTTGCAATACAAATAAAACACTACTTGATAGCATCAAAATAACATGAGCTACAATCATCAAACTTGTTTTAAAAACAACCTTCTATGATTTTAGTCGTGCCTCTTCATTTCTTTTAATTTTATGGCCTGGTCTAGTCCATTTTGGTTTTTCTTCTAAAGATTGATATTTAGAATTCTCTGCAGAAACTGTTTCTGGTTGCACTTTTTTTGTAAATGGTTTTTGCGGATTTAAACCTAATAATTTAAACATCTTTAGATCTTCATTTACATCTGGGTTTGGAGTTGTTAATAATTTATCTCCTGCAAAAATAGAATTGGCACCTGCAAAAAAACACATTGCTTGCCCTTCTCTACTCATTTGTGTTCTTCCTGCAGATAAACGAACCTGTGTTTCGGGCAAAACAATTCTGGTTGTTGCCACCATACGAATCATGTCCCAAATTTCAACGGGTTTTTCATCCTCCAGAGGAGTTCCTTCAACGGCAACTAATGCATTAATGGGTGTAGATTCTGGTTGCGGATTTAATGTAGACAAAGCAACCAACATGCCTGCTCTATCTACCGCAGTTTCTCCCATTCCAATAATTCCGCCAGAACAAACAGTTACACTTGTCTTACGAACATTCTCAATAGTATCTAATCGATCTTGATAACCTCTTGTAGAAATTACTTCTTTGTAATATTCTTCTGATGAATCTAAATTATGATTATAGGCATACAAACCTGCTTCGGCCAACCTTTTAGCCTGATTTTCGGTAACCATACCTAACGTACAACAAACCTCCATATCTAACTTATTTACGGTTCTCACCATGTCTAAAACTTGGTCAAATTCTGGTCCGTCTTTTACATTTCTCCAAGCGGCTCCCATACAAACTCTAGAACTTCCGCTTTCTTTTGCTCTTAACGCTTGTGCTTTTACCTGGTTTACCGTCATTAAATCATTACCTTCTACATTGGTATGATATCTTGCTGCTTGAGGGCAGTAACCACAATCTTCGGAACAACCACCTGTTTTTATTGATAATAAAGTTGACACCTGCACTACATTAGGATCATGTTGTTTTCTATGAATCGTAGCTGCCTCGTACAACAACTCCATTAAGGGTTTGTTATAAATTTCTAAAACCTCTTCTTTTGTCCAATTATGCCTTACTCCACTCATAGCTATTTTTTTATGTATTAAAACGCATAACGCAAACCGAATAACACATTACTTGGTGGCATTGGTACATAACCAGATTCTATATAATCTGCATCAAAAATATTACTAGCAGTAATTGTAAAACTAAATTTATCAACATCTACAATTATAGAAGCATCCCAAACATTATAACTTGTACCAACAGTTCTCTCTGCATATTTGTAAATAATATTTTGTCTTACATTTTTAAAGAATTTGCTTGCAAAACGAGTTATAAATTGATGTCTTAACGTGTTTAAAGAATAACGAGATAAGTCTTTATTCTCTTCTAAAATATCATCATCTAAAAAAGTATACCCAAAAGATAATGTTTGTTTAAAATCACTTAATTTAAAATGATAATCTGCATTTGCCTCAAAACCTTTGGTATTTACTTTTGCAATATTAGTGGCAGTAAATTTAGATATTGTGGTGTTTTCTCTAATAAAATCGATTAAATCAGTAGCATCTCTATTAAAAATTGCTACAGAAGTTGTAAATCTTCCTGAGTTATACTTTAATCCTATTTCTTGAGCAAACGCTTCTTCTGGCTCTAAGTTTTCATTTCCTATAGTTCCTGGATCATTATAATACAAATCTGTATACGTTGGTATTCTATACGTAACACCTAAGTTTCCGTAGACTTTTAAGTTTTCAGAAAATTTATAACCAATATCTAACCCTGGAAAAGCATGGAATTTAAAATCAGAAAAATAAGTAACCGCAACTCCTGGTGTAATATCTAACTTATCATCAGCAAATTTAAAACGATGTTCTAAAAATAAATTAGCCATGGTTCTATTTCTTTTTCCTAAGTTATTACTGCTTATAGACACTCTAGAAACATCTACTCCAAAACCTGTAACTCCTAAACCTGACGAATAAGACGCATTGGTTTCTACACCTACTTTATTGGTAATATGTAGATTTCTAAAAAAACTAGGATCATCTCTTTTTAATAAAAATATATCTTGACCTCTTTTCCAATAAACTCTTGGCGTAATTTTAAATTTTTCGGTTCTAAAAGTTGTTGATACTCCTAATAAACTATTCTGAGTTTCTTCATACTCATGCCAATCTGGATTGGTGGTATAAAAATTTTCTGCTCCATACTTTTTATCAAAAAAAGTAGCAATTACTTCTATAGGTTGCTTTTCTTTATTAAAAACACCTTTTAAGAAATAATTTTTATTTTCATAATCAGAATTATTTCTATATCCGTTCGATTGTAAAACACCTGCGTGTGCTATAATAGAGGTGTTTTCAAAATCTTTGCCAACAGTAATAGAACGATTAATTTGACCAAAAGACCCCGCTTCTACATTTGCAGAAACCGTATCATCTAATTTATTTTTAGTTACAATATTGATTGCTCCTGTAAATGCATTTTGTCCGAAAACTCTAGCAGCAGGACCTTTAATAATTTCTATTCTTTCAATAACCTCAATTGGTAAAGCGGCATTCATGGTATGATGTCCTGTTTGTGCATCATCCATTTTAATTCCATCAATTAAAAGTAATGTTTGATCGAAACCTCCACCTCTAATATATAAATCTGCCTGACTACCGGCAGTTCCTCTTCTTCTAATATCTACACCTGCAACTTGCTGTAATAAATCTGCAACATTTGTAGCAGCACTATTCTTTATTACTTCGGATGAAATAACATCTATCGTTCTAGAATTCTCTTTAAAAGGTAAATCTATTCTGGTAGACGTAATAATAATTTCTTTTAAAGTGTCTCTTTTTATAGGAGCTACCTGTGCATTTATCTGTAAAGCAGAAAAAATAAGGGTGCTAACTAACGCAATTTTAATTTTCATAAATAGTAATTTAAATACCATGCAAAAGTCGTAACTTTCCGGACGACTAAACTAGTCCAGTTTTAAAATGATAGATAGTCCGGTTAATATACTTTTTAAACAATTAATTGATTTTGACAAATCGATACCTCAACCTGTGTACATACAAGTTGCACAGCAAATTATAAATGCAATACAACGTGGCTATTTAACAAAAGGAACTCTTTTACCAGGAACTCGCGTATTTGGTCAATTGTTAAAAATCCATAGAAATACAGCTGTTGCAATTTACGAAGAATTAGCCTCACAAGGTTGGGTAGAAATTATACCAAACAAGGGCACTTTTATTTTAGAGCCAGAATTAAAAACAGCAAAAATAAAAGCGACTTCACAAAAAATAAATCAAGCATACAATTACGCCAAAACAACAGGGTTTCCATTTCAAAAATCATTTCATTTAGCATCAACTACGCAGTTAACAGATGCAAAGTATATTATTAATGATGGAAAACCAGATTTACGTTTGCACCCTGTTCATCAATTTTCTAGATGGTATAGTGCGGCTATGAATCGAAAAACATTGATAAAAAAATGGAATAGAGCTAACGAATCTTCTTATTCCTTATTTCAAACACAGCTCTCTAATTATTTAAATGCAACAAGAGGTTTTCATATCAAACCCAACAACTTAATTAGTACACGTAGCACAGAGATGAGTTTGTATATTGTTTCTCAATTATTAATAAAACAAAATGATGTAGTATTGGTAGGTCAATTAAGTAATTATGCCGCCAATATGATTTTTCAGCAAGCAGGCGCAACCATTAAAACAATACCTGTAGATGCCAATGGTTTAGACATAGATTATATTAGAAAACATTTTATAAAAGGCAGTATTAGATGTATATATATATGTGCGCATAGAGATTACCCAACCATGGTTAAATTAAGTGTAGAGCGTCGTTTAGCTTTAATGCAATTAGCTGCAGCATACGGTTTTGCAATTATTGAAGATGATTACGATTACGATTTTCAGTTCGAAGGTTCTGCAATGTTACCAATGGCAAGCGCCGATGTAAACGGAATGGTTATTTATTTAGGAAAATTAGGGCAATCATTATTCCCTAGTTTTCAAACAGGATTTGTAATAGCACCAGAAAACTTAATTTCAGAAGCAAAAAACTATTTACAATTATTAGATGCACAAGGCGATTTAATTCAGCAACAAATGTTATCCGAATTAATTAATGAAGGTGAAATTTATCGTTTGATGAAAAAAAACATCATCATCTACAAACAAAGACGCGATTGTTTGTGTAAACTCTTAACGCTATATTTTATAGAAATAGCACATTGGAAAGTTCCTGCTGGCGGATTAGCAATTTGGTTACAATTTCAACATCAAATATCGTTAGTAAAACTAGCCGAAGAAGCAGAAAAACACCATTTATTTCTACCAAAAACAATTCTTTATCAAAACAAAAACACCTGCGCTATCCGTTTTGGTTTTGGTCATTTAGATTTAGAAGAGATAGAAACAGTGATTAAAAAATTAAAAAGTGCTTATAATAAGGTAACTGAGTAAGTTCTTAAAAATTAGTTTTTTTCTAAGATTAAGATATTAACAACGTAATTTTGCCTGCTATTTTTTGATACTTTTATAGCATGTTTGCACTCGTAGATTGTAATAATTTTTATGCTTCTTGTGAGCGGGTTTTTAACCCTAATTTACAAGGGAAACCAGTTGCTATTTTAAGCAATAATGATGGTTGTGTTATTTCTATGAGCGATGAAGCTAAGAAATTACAATTGCCTTTTGGTGCGCCTATTTTTAAATGGGATGCTTTTTGTAAAGCAAATAATATTACCGTTTTATCTTCTAACTATCCGTTATACGGAGATATGAGTGCGAGAGTGATGAATATTTTGGCAGATTTTTCGCCAGACGTAGAAGTTTATTCTATTGATGAATCTTTTTTAGAATTAAAAGGTTTTGAAAATTATGATTTGTCTGAATATGCTACAAAAATTAGAAGCAGAATTTTAAAATGGACCGGAATACCAACTTGTGTGGGTGTTGCGCCCACCAAAGCACTGACTAAAGTTGCCAACAAAATTGCACGTTCTAACATTAAGCAATCTAAAGGAATTTGCATTATAGATTCTGATGAAAAAAGAATTAAAGCCTTAAAATGGACAAAAATTGGCAACGTTTGGGGAATTGGAAGTCGTTTAAAAAAACGCTTACAAGACAAAGGTTGTATTACTGCCTATGATTTTACACAACTTTCTAGTGATTGGGTTTTAAAAGAATTTTCTATTGTAGAATGGCGTTTGCAAAAAGACTTACAAGGCATTTCTAAAATTCCTTTAGAAAATGCTGTTTCTTCTAAAAAGATGATTGCAACTACTAGAAGTTTCGAATACACGTATTCTGATATCGACAATATTAAAGAGCGTATTTCTACCTTTGCAGCAAGTTGCGCCGAGAAATTACGAAATCAGAAATCTAGTTGCCACATGCTAATTGTACAACTTTCTAGCGATCGACATAAAAAAGAAATGCAACAACATAGAGAAAACATAACGGTTGTATTTTCTTCGCCAACAGATTCTACGTTAACCATTGCCAACGCAGCAGTAGAAGCTGTAAAAACTATTTTTAAAACCGGTGTTAAATACAAAAGAGCTGGCGTTATTGTTACAGGTTTAGTACCCAATGATAATTTTCAATTAGATTTATTTTCAAGCGAAAACCCAAAACACAAACCTTTAATGTCTGCGATTGATAAGTTGAATAAAAAGTTTAAATCGGATAAAATTAAATTAGGAAACCAAGATTTAAAACGTACTTGGAAAATGCGTCAAGAAAGATTATCTGCTAGATTTACTACAAATATTAACGATGTAATAATTGTAAAAGCCTCTTAAGGCATTAAGTATTACCTCAATCAGTTCTAAAAAAAATATTTTTTAAGTCAGCTTGTCATTCCGAACGAGGAACGAGGAAGAATCTCATAATTATAAGATTTCTCGTTCTTCATATCTCACACTGTCGAAAATAACAAGAAACTATCAAAAAGATAAAAACGGAAATGATATTTCTTGCCCTACTTGTAATTCTACTAGAATTTTAGTTGCTCCTATTCAAAGAAAAAATGTCTTTTATATGTTATTCCCTTTTTTTGAAAA
This sequence comes from Polaribacter staleyi, assembly GCF_038024045.1. Taxonomy (NCBI): domain Bacteria; kingdom Pseudomonadati; phylum Bacteroidota; class Flavobacteriia; order Flavobacteriales; family Flavobacteriaceae; genus Polaribacter; species Polaribacter staleyi. Next base: position 2,332,273 of record NZ_CP150665.1, read on the forward strand.
AACAAGACCTATATGTAATGATTGTAAGGCACTATTTTAATTCTAAAATAATATCTAAAAAGTTTAAAGAAAAGTTATAATTTGCAAACAATTATGACTGAATCTAAAACACTTACTTTTTTTACTCCTAAAACTTCTTCTGGAAACGGAGCTATCTTTGTAGATACTGGTATTTCTGCTGGTTTTCCTTCTCCTGCAGATGATTTTAGAGAAACCAGAATTTCTTTAGACGATGAATTGATTCAGAATAAAGATGCTACCTTTTTTGCAAAAGTAAAAGGACAATCTATGATTGGTGCTGGTTTAGACGATAACGATTTATTAGTAATAGACAGAAGTTTAGAACCTACCAATAATAAAATTGCCGTTTGCTTTTTAGATGGCGAGTTTACGGTAAAACGCCTACGTGTAGAAAAAAACGAAGTTTGGTTACAACCAGAAAACCCTAATTACCCAATTATAAACATCACCGAAGAAAATGATTTTATGATCTGGGGAATTGTAACAAGCGTTATCAAAAAGGTATAAAATTACCTTTTTTTAATACTTTATTATTGTTTTTCGATAATTTTTATATATTTGCAATGTCAAATAAATAAAACTATGGAAAAAAATAAACTATTAAACATTGCTGTTGTTGTTTGTAAAAGCATTCGAGTAATTTACATTATTGTATTTATAATATTAACAGGAATCTTCATACATCTTCAAATTGATCCAGACACTTATAATAAAGCCAACTATAGTTTCCATAATAAAACTTCGGGGTTTAAAATTATTAAATCTAAGAGATGGAAAATTAGTTCTACAAAACTAGAAGACAAAGATGTATATACTATAGATAAAATATTAAAAACATCTTTATACATTAATTACCTTAAGCTTGTTGCTATATTACTTTTCATCTTTTTAGCTACTAAAGAGTTTCAAAAAATAATGCAATCTGTTAAGCATCTTAAAACATTTCAAAAAAACAACGTTAATTCATTCAGAAAAATAGGTAAATATATTTTTATGATTTTTCTATTATCGAGTTACGTAAAAGTAAATTTTCAACAAGGAGGATTTAGTAGTACAAATATTAATTTTACACCATTATTTTTAATGCTTATTGCATTTATTCTAGCAGAAATTTTTAAAGAAGGAAATTTATTGCAACAAGAAAACGATTTAACCATATAATTATGAGAAAATTAAACATATTAAAAGCTATTACAGACTTACTTTGGATACTCTCTATGCCCTTAGTCTTGGCAATTATTGGTTTTTCTATTGCAATATTCTTTGTTGATTTAGGAGAATTAAACATCAAAATAAATTCACTAAATTTTAATAATGATACTTTGCTATCAAAAACATTATTGGTTATCTCTGCATTAAACTATTTATTAATAATTGCCGCTTTATATTTTTTTAGAAAAGTATTAAATTACTTTGTAAGAGTTAAAATATTTGAAGAAAAAGTTATTGAATCTTTCAAAAAAACAGGGAATCTATTATTGATTTCTGGAATTATTTCTCTCACAATTTCTATGATTAATAGATATTATTTTCAAGAAAAAATAACTTTAGAGTTTGGATTAAATCAACATTTAGTAATTATCTGTTTAGGCTTGTTCTTTTTAGTTTTAAGCGAAGTCTTTAAAATTGCAAAGAATCAAAAACAAGAAAACGACTTAACAATATAATATGGCAATCATTGTAAATTTAGATGTAATGCTTGCCAAACGCAAAATGCGGAGTAAAGAATTGGCAGAAATTATTGGCATTACTACCGCAAACTTATCAATCTTAAAATCTGGTAAAGCAAAAGCAGTTCGTTTTTCTACTTTAGAAGCAATTTGTAAGGCTTTAGATTGTCAACCTGCAGACATTTTAGAATATACAGAAGATTAAACATCTCGATACAATTTTGCAAAAAAGCAAAATTACTCGATGTGACACCCTAAATATAAAACGAATACGAACTGTCAGTTGGATTGGTTTTTCTAACGAAGGAAGAAAAATTGTATCGAGAACTATTCAAATAAAATAACAGCATAAAAAAACTCCGAATTTTCATTCGGAGTTTTTTAAAAATAAGTTCTCGATTGCGCTCGAACTGACAAATATTACTTATTCATTGGCTTATCTAAATTCATATACATAAAATCTACATCTGTAGCTTCTTTACCTAACAAATACTTACTAAAATGATCTGCTCTTAACCAGAAAGAATACTCTGTCATACTTCCAAAACCATGTCTTTGCCCTGGCATAATCATATATTTAAAACGTTTATGAGCTTTAATTAATTCGTTTGCCATTCTTATAGTTCCTGCAGGATTTACGTTATTATCCATATCTCCATGAATCAACATTAAATGTCCTTTTAAATTTTTTGCCAAAGATGGATTGGTGTCAATTTTATATTTATAAGAAATTTTTCCTTTCTCATCAATTTCTTCTTTAACCCCATGATGCGTTTCACTCCACCAAGAATTGTACACATTATTATCGTGATTTCCTGCAGATGAAACTGCTGCTTTAAAGAAATCTGGATAGACTAACATAGCTGCTGTAGACATAAATCCACCACCAGAATGACCGTAAATCCCTACTTTTTCTATGTCGATAAATTTATGTTTGTTTGCCAATTGTTGCGCTACATATTTTTTATCTGCCAAACCATAATCACGTAAGTTTCCGTAACCATAATTATGATACCATTTAGATCTGTCTGGATGCCCTCCTCTATTTCCTAAAGTAATCACCACAAAACCAACTTGCGCCATTCTATCTAATCGATCCATTCTGTAAGAAAAAGATTTATTTACCGCTTCTGTCTGTGGACCAGGATAAACATACTCTAATAAAGGATAAACCATAGTAGAATCCATATCAAAAGGCTTATACATTACTCCGTAAATATCCGTAATTCCGTCATCTGCTTTCACTTTAAACGTTTCTGGAAATTGATATCCCGATGCAAATAATTGCGATAAATCTGCCGTTTCTAAATCCATTATTTTACGTCCGTTAGCATCTCTAACTTCCGATTTTGGTACGGTATTTACTCTAGAAAAGTTGCTTACAAAATACTGATTAGAATCTGCCATACTTGTGCTTGCTGTAAAATCTCCCGGGTTTAATGTTTTCAATCCCGTTCCGTTTAAATTAATTTTATAAGTATGTGCATAATACGGATCTTGCTTTTTATTTACTCCGTTAGCAGAAAAATACAAGGTTCTTGTACTTTCATTTAAACCTTCAAAATTGGCCACATGATAATCACCTTCTGTAACTTGGTTCTTTAAGTTTCCTTCTGAATCATATAAATAAAAATGTGCCCAACCATCGCGTTCTGCCCAATGCAACATTTCTTTTTCATTGTTCAATAAAATTAACGGACGTGCTTCTATATACGTATTAAAACGCTCTTCAATTAAGGTTTTGTAGGCTCCTGTATTTATATCAGCAACATTAATATCATACTTTTTACGATCTCTAGAAATAACACTGAAGTATACTTTTCCTTTTTTAGATAGTAATAATGATGGTCTAAAATCATCATCTCTACTAGATTGTTTTCTTGGGGCTCTAAAAACAGAAATACTTTGTTGCTTAATTGTATCTAAAGGTACTTTTACATGCGTTTTTGTAGGAATATCAAAAATTAATAATTCAGATTTATAATATTCTTGTTCTCCGGGCATATGATATTTATAGGTTTCTAAGGTTGGTCTTTTTTTACCTGTAGAATTAATTACCCACAAATCTTTAATATGTCTAGCATCTGATTTTTGAAAAACAAACTTCTTAGAATCGTGAGACCAAACACCACTAACTCCGTTTCTTTTATCCTTATCTTTTTCTTTATCAACATTATCTTTTCCTCTAGAACCACCTCCGTAGCCATAGTTTTCTTCACCATCTTTAGTCCATTGGTTTTCTACAACTGTACTATCTTTTTCATTTTTAATAAACTTTTTAAAGTTTATTTTATCCATCCAATACAAATTATAATTCTTAGAATACAAAACAATAGAACTATCTGGTGCAATGTTTGCCCACTTTTTCCAGTCTTCTTTTTCTTTCTTTAAATTATCTATAATTGTTAAACCATTTCCACCTAATTTATATTCTAAATGGTAGACTTTTTTCTCCATTTTAGGTTTCTTACTTTTTACTTTTTTTGATGATACAGAGTCTTTTTTTACCTCTTTTTTATCATCAATAACTTCAACTTCTTCTGTAGATGTTACTCTAAAACGAATAGCGTTTTCTGCTTTATTAAATTTAAAGCTAAAACGTGGTAAGTGTTTTGCATCGTAAGGATCTTTAGTGATTTCTGTTAACCACTTTGCCATCTTTACATTATCAAAAAGGGCTTTTTTAGATTTCTTATCTGCATCTACTAAATAATAATTAGAACCTTCGGATGTTTTATAAGCATACCAAAAGCGATTTCCTTTTTTTAACCAATGTGGACTTACCGTTGTAGAGTGTACCATTTTAGCCAAATTTTTTGGAGAATATTTAGCAGCTGCTCTGTAATTGGGGACTGGCGTATCTTGTGCTGTAATTACTGAAACAGCAAAAAAGAACAAGAATAAAAGTAAGATTTTTTTCATATAGGAATAAAGTTTGAATTAATTCTTGTAAAGTTTCTTTAAAACAACTTATCCCACAAGTTTTTAAGATTTTTTTATTAAATATTTAACAATATTAAAATTAATTTAAGTTCCGTTTTTCAACAAAAAAACGTTTTAAGAGCTGAGCACATTCATTTTCTAAAATACCTGCTACCACTTTTGTTTTTGGATGCAACGTAGTATTTAAATTCTTAAATCCTCTTTCTGGTTCTGATGCTCCATAAACAATCTTACCAATTTGTGCCCAATAACTGGCACCAGCACACATTTGGCAAGGCTCTAACGTAACATATAACACACACTCTTTTAAATACTTTCCTCCTAAAAAATCAGCAGCAGCCGTAAAAGCTTGCATTTCCGCATGGGCAGTTACATCATTTAAGGTTTCCGTTAAATTGTGTGCTCTTGCAATAATCTGATCTTTAAAAACAATGATTGCTCCAACTGGCACTTCACCTTTATCAAAGGCAATTTCAGCTTCTTGCAAAGCTTTTCTCATAAAATAAGTATCGTCAAAAGGTTGAATCATTGCCATTAATTTAAGTTTTCAATATTACAAAAACTTTTTGACGCCAAAATCGTACTTTTGCCTTTATGACAAATAATTTGTTGAAAAATATATCAAACCCAGAAGATTTACGAAAGTTAAATCCGGAACAATTACCTCAACTCGCTAAAGAATTGAGAGATTTTATTATTGATATCGTGTCTACAAAAGAAGGCCATTTGGGTGCTAGTTTGGGCGTTGTAGAACTAACCATTGCCTTGCATTATTTGTTTGATACGCCTAATGATTTATTGGTTTGGGATGTTGGGCACCAAGCATACGGACATAAAATTTTAACCGGAAGAAAAGACGTTTTTCATACCAATAGACAACTTGGTGGCATTGCGGGTTTTCCTTCAAGAAAAGAAAGCGAATTTGATGCTTTTGGCGTTGGGCATTCCTCTACCTCTATTTCTGCAGCTTTAGGAATGGCAATTGCATCTAATATTAAAGGAGCAACAGAAAAACACCATATTGCCGTTATTGGAGATGCTTCTATTGCCAGCGGAATGGCTTTTGAAGCGTTGAATCACGCAGGGGTTTCTAAAGCAAATTTACTCATCATTTTAAATGATAATGCTATTGGAATCGACCCTTCTGTTGGGGCTTTAAAAGAATATTTAACAAAGGTTAAAACTGATAAAAGACTTGCTGTACAAAACAATATTATAAAAGCATTAAATTTTGATTATTCAGGACCAATTGACGGACATGATTTACCTAAAATCTTATCAGAATTAGAACGATTAAAAGATGTAAAAGGTCCAAAGTTTTTACATGTAATTACTACAAAAGGAAAAGGTTTACAGCAAGCTGAAGAAGACCAAGTAACGTATCACGCACCCGGAAAATTTGATAAAATTTCTGGTGAACGATTAAAAATAGCCAAAAGTTTATATACAAAGTATCAAGATGTTTTTGGACAAACAGTTGTAGAGTTAGCTTCTAAAAACAAAAATATTGTAGGGATTACACCTGCTATGTTAACAGGTGGTTCTCTAAAATTTATGCTAGAAAAATATCCTAAAAGAACTTTTGATGTGGGTATAGCAGAACAACATGCGGTAACTTTAGCTGCAGGTATGGCAACACAAGGTTTGGTGCCTTTTTGCAATATTTATTCTACATTTTTACAACGTGCATACGATCAAGTAATTCATGATGTTGCCTTGCAAAACTTGCCCGTTATTTTTTGTTTAGACAGAGCTGGTTTGGTTGGCGAAGATGGAGCAACACATCATGGTGTTTTCGATTTGGCGTACTTGCGTTTAATTCCTAATTTGATTGTTTTTGCTCCAAGAAATGAAATTGAATTGCGTAATATTTTATACACTGCTCAATTAGGTTTAAAAAACCCAATTGCCATTCGATACCCAAGAGGAACAGGTACTATTATCGACTGGAAAAAACCTTTTGAAAAAATAGAAATAGGCAAAGGAGTTTGCATACAAGAGGGCAATAAAACAGCCATTTTATCTATAGGAACTATTGCTAAAAATGTTTCCGAAGCTTTAGAGTTGATGGATAATTCTGATAAATTATCTCATTATGACATGCGTTTTGTAAAACCTTTGGATGAAAACTTATTACATCAAATATTTAAAAAATATACAACGATTTTTACGGTTGAAGATGGCACTGTAAAAGGTGGTTTTGGTAGTGCTATTTTAGAGTTTGCATCCCAGAATAATTATCAACATAAAATAAAAATATTAGGTATTCCTGATGCCTTTATAGAACATGGAAGTGTTTTAAAGCTTCAGCAAAAACTTGATTTAGACGCTCATAGTTTATCCGAAGCATTTAAATTATAATCATAAAAAAAAAGACGCTAAATAGCGTCTTTTTTTACACCTAGAAAGTAGAGTAAACTACTCAATTACTATTTTACTCGAAGCTTTTTTATTGTTTCCATCAATAAGGTTTACAATATAAACTCCTGCATTTAAACTCACAGAAATTTCTTGTTTACCGTTTGATGTAAAATCGACTTCTTTAGCATATACTTTTTTACCGTTAAGACTAAAAATATCCATTTTGGCTTTTCCTAAAGAATTTTTAGCTTGTACAGTAAAGTTTCCTTTAGAAACCGTAGGATAAATTGCAAATACCTGATTACCTGCTAAAACATCGGCTACAGAAGCGGTAGCTGTATTCTTATTTATCGACTGAATAGCCCAACCATAAGAAGATGCTCCTGGATCTGAAACTAAACTAAACTTAAAAACAACCGTATCTCCAATTGCAAAGCCTTTATCTGTTAACACAATGTTTTGTTCTTTAAATAAAGCATCACTTCCCACCGCATCGGTTCCTTTATTAAATTCTGCTAACCATTCTGGAAATCTTCTTGCATCGTATTTATCTAATGTTTTCCAAGTAATTAAATCGGTAGAAGCTTCAATTAAAACATAATCATAAAACTGAGTTAAGTCTGTTAGATCATCTGTATATGGCTCTACAATAGCAAAATCTTCATACCTAAAATCTTTATTATCTTCTGAAATTGTTAATGGTTTTTTTAACGCTACAGTATACGTGGTTGCGTTATTATAAGGATGCTTAGCGTTGTTTAACACTAAACTAGACACGTTATCATCTAAATTATTTATTGTAAAATCTGACTTATAAGAAAAAATATCTGAATCTTGAAACTCTGTAATTTCTATAGAAGTAGCTGCATCATCATAATCGATTACTAAAAACTCTTGATTATTAATTGGGGTTTCTAGATTATTTGTATCATCAAAAACCTGAATACCTAGTTGATGATATCCTTCTGCCAAATCTATTGTTTCATAAGAATACGTTACACCAGCAGAAAAATCTTGTATTACTTCTGCTTGCTCTATACCATCTATAAATATTTTAACTCTGTTTACATCATCTGTTGGTATTTTATAACTAACAACAGTTTGTAAGCTTTCAATCTCTTTTTGTTGTGTATCGGCTTGTGCAAACTCTAAATATCCTGGTAATGTGTACGTATTTAAATCAGAAATAGTTGCAGACCACACCCCTCTACCATAAGTAGAAATTACAACCTGATCATTTACTACTTTCATGTCATAAACCGCTACTGCTGGTAAATCTGTAATCATGCTCCAACTTGTCCCTCCGTTTTCTGTTTGAAAAAGACCAATATCTGTACCTGCCCAAATAATATCTTTGTTAAAAGGCATTTCTAAAACACTATGAACTGCTACATCCGGAAAACCAGTATTTGCTCCTGTTTCAAATCCTGTAATATCACTCCATGTTACTCCTAAATCTTCAGTTTTTAAAATTTTTGGTTCCCCTTGATTTGAAAAAAGTGCATAGGCTCTATTTTTTTCGGTATAAGAGGTTGCTATACCAGAAATATATGCGTTAAGAGAACCATTAGGATTGTTATAACTACCTGCATTGGTAAACGATTGTCCGTTATCTTTAGAAACATGTAACACATAACTACCACTCTCTGTCATTGCAGCTCCAGCCCAAACAATATTTGGGTCTGCTGTAGATACTTTTACATTTAAAGCACTTGAAGTACTTGGTGCGTAATTAGAAACTATAGGTATTAAACTCCAGGTTGCTGCAAAATCTGTAGAACGATAAACCCCATTCCCTGAAATAGCAAAAACTACATCAGGATTGTTATTTGCATTTGTTATTTTTGTGTAAAATATTGGCTCTTCTTCTAAAGATATCTCTCCTTCATAGTTAAAATTAACATATCTACCAATTCTATTGTTTTGAGAAGAAACAATAAAATCTCGAGGATTATCATAATGCCAAATAACTTCAAAACCATCTCCACCAAAAACACTTATGTATGTTTTATCTTCAGTAGCATCATCTCCTAAAGATACCCAACAACCATTATCTTGGGCACCTGCCAAATAATTATCAGCCCCATTTTGTTTGGCTGCACCATAAAATTGAGTACTATTTTTACCTCCTACAGCTTCAGACCAATCTCCTTCTGTGGCTCCAGAGTCTTGCTTCATCGTTGAGCTATAAATACCACCATCATTTGCTAATAAAATTCTAAACGTTTCATTTTCTCCTAAAATAGCAGATAATCCATGTTGATCTACATGAATATCCGTGTTTATTTGGGAGCTATCATAACCAGAAGCTATAGAAGTAGCAGTAAATGTACTTCCAGAAACCGTTACTTTAAAGACGGCAACACCACCTACATAAAAAATATTTGCATCATAAGGATGTGCCATTATTACATTATCATACCAACCTTGGTCTGTTAGCAAGTTTTTATTAGTATCTATAGAAGTAAGGTTTGTAAAAGAGGCTCCTTGATCTCTAGAAACATAAAAATCTGTATTAACACCTACAGTTGCTCCAGAATTGCTAAAAACACTTAAAAAAATAGTATTTGAATCTACAGGCGATACAGCTGTTTCAAATCTTCTATGATTTTCGTTAAAATCTGCACGATCAAAAACAATGGTCCACGTAACACCTCCATCTGTACTTTTTACCAAACCTAAAGAGCTTACAGAACCATATTGAATATTAAAATTAGAAGGATCTGCATCTAAATCTTGTACTGTAAAAGAACCATCAATTGGAAAACTATATGTTTTCACCCAAGAAGTACCTCCGTCTGTAGTTCTATAAATCCCCTCAGTGGTACCGATTAAAACATTCATATCATCCAAAGGATTTATAATGATTTTTCCTACATCACCAAAACCGGTGGTTGCCACTAAACTCTGCCAAGTAGCACCACCATCTATTGTTTTATATACGCCAGTACCTCCAATTGCACCTAAATTACCAAAAGGCTCTCCAGTCCCCACGTATAATACATTAGGATTTGTTTGACTAATGACAATGGTAGAAGTTGCTAGATTAGGTATTTTAAAATCGGTTAGTACAGACCAAGTTACTCCTGCATCTTCCGTTAACCAAACACCACCACCAACACTACCTACAAACCATCTATTAGCATTATTAGGATCTACAGCAATACCTCTAGATCTTCCAGGAACATTGCTAGGACCTCTTTCTTTAAAAACAGGAGAAATAGCGCTAGCATTACCTTTTTTAAATGCTTTTTGTTTTGCTTTATTATATTCTTCTATAAGGTATCCTTTTTTATAAGTAGAATTCTCTTCATCGATTCCTTTTCTTATCTGTTTTTGATAATCGGCAATCTTTTCAATTCCTTTTTTATGAACCCCTTCTGTCTTTTTTTCTTTCTTAATTTTATTAAAATTATTCTTTATAGACCTTTCTTTTTCTTTTTGCTGGCATCCAACTAAAAGAAGGGATGATAAAAATACGGATCCAACAATTGATAAATATTTTTTTTTCATTTTCATAGTTTTTTCGGTTAGTTAATTTTTATAGTAGTATATCTCTTTTTTTTCGGTGTGTTTTCTTCTATAATTACATCATTTTCTTTTTCTATCATACCAATATAAGGTGTACATTTTAAAGAACTTTCATCTAACCACTCCATTTTCTCCCCAATAAAAACACCTTTTTTTAACTCCTTTTTTGTTTTTACATCCAGCACCTGATAATTGAAAGTAATTACAGGATTTTTAGTAGTTACATAATTTAAAATCAATAATTTAGATTTATTTTGATTATAAATTTCTTTAACAACTTTGTGGTCATTAAAGGTTATAATCTCATCCTTTTTTTTACTGTTATTTTTATTCACTTGGTTTGATTTGCAGAAGAAAAATAAACTAGAAATCAACATTAAAAAAAATAATCGTATCGTTTTGTTTAACATAGCATATGGTTTTTTTAAAAACAAGTTTAGTGGTTTTCTTCAATATGGAATTTAAATTGTATTTCCTGTTATTTTTTTATGCATTCTAATGGCATAACTATCAGACATTCTAGAAACATAACTACAAACATGCATAATTCTATGATACAAGTTATTGGTTTCTGTTTGATATTCTTTTGGTAAAAGGTTTAACACCAAACTATCAAAGTTAGATGGATTTCCTTCAAATTTATTATTTAATGCCGATACAAAAACATCTAACAAATCGGCAATAATTCTATAACCAGCCACCTCTTTTTCTATAACTTCTGTGCTTTTATAAATTTTATCAATACTTAATTTAATAATGTCGTTAATTTGTGCCTCGTACTTACATTTTTCTAATAAAGACTTCTCAAACGTTCCGTTTAAAATAGCTTCTTCATTTGCCAAGAAAATAGTTACAGCTTCATTAATTAAAACACCAATTGCCAAAGCTCTTAAGTAACTTATTCTGTCTGTTTTATGTTGTAAAGAATGGTATTTTTTAATATCAATAGTATCTTTTACCAACTTAATCATGTACTCTAAAGCAAACTCTTCTTCTATTAAACCAAGATTAATTCCGTCTTCAAAATCTATAATTGTATAACAAATATCATCTGCCGCTTCTACTAAATATGCCAATGGATGTCTATAAAAAGAGACTGCAGAGGCAGATTTTTGCTTCATTCCTAAATCTTCTACCACTTCTAAAAACGCATTCTTTTCAGATTGAAAAAACCCATATTTTTTATCTACAATATGATTTGTTGGTTTTTTAGGAAGACTTTCTTTAGGATATTTTAAGAAAGCACCTAACGTTGCATAACTTAAACGCAAACCACCAGAAATGCCTTCTCTAGATTCTGTTAAAATTTTAAATCCGTTTGCATTTCCTTCAAAATCTATTAAATCTTGATATTCTATAGCTGTTAATTCTGCTTTATATTTTGCGCCTTTTCCGGTTTTAAAATACTCTCCAATTGCTTTTTCTCCAGAATGCCCAAAAGGCGGATTTCCAATATCGTGCATTAAAGAAGCAGTACCTACAATGGCACCAAAATCGTTAAAAGTATATCCTAAATTAGATAAATGAGGATGACGCTCTAACAACACCTTTCCTACTCGTCTTCCCAAGGTTCTTCCTACCACAGAGACCTCTAGACTGTGTGTTAAACGTGTGTGTACAAAATCGGTTTTAGACAACGGAATTACCTGTGTTTTGTCTTGTAAACTTCTAAATGCAGATGAAAATATAATTCTATCAAAATCTACATCAAAACCCAAACGAGTTTCATCTTGTGCTATTCTTTCGCGTTTTTGCGTATCTCCAAAGCGTTTTAAAGAAAGGAGTTGTTCCCAGTTCATTATGTATGAATTATAAAGTTTGATGTGTAAAAGTACAAACTATTATTTTGGATTGATAAAAGCAAAGAAAAAACAATACAAACCAATTTTAGTCTTTAAATTTTATGAAGACTTTAATAATTTTAAATTTACTATGTTGACAAGTAAAAGTATATTTATTTTTTAACAAAAAATCAAATATGAAAGCTAAATTAATACTATTCTACTTAATACTAATAACCGCAATGAGTTGTAGTTCTGTACAAAAAAAAAGTAATGATTCTTTTGATACTGCTATCACAGGAAAATACTGGAAACTAAAATCCTTAGAAGGAAAAGAAGTTAAAATGAATGAAAACCAAGAACGTGAAATTTTTATCACATTAAAAACTCAAAATAATAGGGTAACTGGTTTTGCGGGCTGTAATTCCGTTTCTGGAGAATTTACCCTAGAAGAGGGTAACCGAATTAAATTTAGCAAATTAGTATCTACTAGAATGTTTTGCCCTAATACAGATGAACCTGCATTTTTAAAGGTTTTAAACTTAGCCGATAATTATACTGTAAAAGACGATGTATTGTCTTTAAATGTAGGACGAAGGGCGCCTTTAGCAATTTTTGAAGCTGTTTATTTTAATTAAAATTCTATGATAAAAAAAGTATTTGTTACACCGTTTCAAAAGTTTATAAAAATTGAAGGCTTTAGTGGTATTCTATTATTATTAAGCACTGTAATTGCCTTAATTTGGGCAAATTCTAGCTTTGGCGATAGTTACACTTCTCTTTTAGAGTATAAAATTGGAGTTACCGGAGAAAATTTTGAGCTAAAAAAACCGCTTATATTATGGATTAACGATGGCTTAATGGCTATTTTCTTCTTTTTAATTGGTTTAGAAATTAAAAGAGAAGTGTTAATTGGCGAATTAAATTCAATTAAAAAAATAGCTTTCCCGCTATTTGGAGCTATCGGAGGTGTAATTGCGCCTGTTGCCCTATTTATGCTTTTAAATCAGAACCCAGACACCTTTAAAGGTTGGGGAATACCCATGGCCACAGATATTGCTTTTTCTTTAGCTGTATTAAACTCTCTAGGAAAAAGAGTCCCTTTAAGTTTAAAAATATTTTTAATAGCCTTTGCCATTGTAGATGATATTGAAGCTGTTTTGGTGATTGCCATTTTTTATAGTGGTGCCATTAAAACCACCTTATTATTTATAGGTTTGGGCTTACTAGCTGGTTTATACTTGTTGTCTTACAAAGGGTATTACTCTAAATTTATTATGTTTTTTACCGGAATAATCGTTTGGGTATTGTTCTTAAAATCTGGAGTACACCCAACTGTAGCAGGTATTTTATTAGCTTTTTCTGTACCGATAAGACAAAAAATAGAAACTGCCACATTTTTATCTCAATTAGAAAATATTTACAATGATATTAAAAATGCAACGGTATTAAAAAAACCTATTTTATCTAATGCTCAAATAGAACATATGGACGAATTAGAAGATTGGAGCCACAAGTTTCAGTCTCCATTACAGCATTTAGAACATAGTTTACATGGTTGGGTTGCCTATTTTATCATTCCTGTTTTTGCATTGGCAAATGCGGGTGTTTTAATAGACAGTTCTGTTGGTATAGAAGTGCCGTTGGTTATAAATATTATCCTTTGTTTGGTGTTAGGAAAAGGATTAGGGATTCCGTTAGTTGTTTTACTTGCAGAGAAATTAAACTTGGTTCAAATTCCTGATGATGTTAGTGTAAAACAAATTTTTGGCGTTTCGTTTATTGCAGGTATTGGTTTTACAATGGCTATTTTTATTGCTAGTTTGGCCTTTACCTCATCACCAGAATACATTAGTTCTGCAAAAATAGGAATTCTTTTAGGCTCGCTTATTTCTGCCGTAATTGGGTACTTTATTTTAAGAGCAAGTGCTAAGGTTGAAGTTATTAATGAGTGATAAATCTCTTATTAAATAGTTTATAAATAGAAAAAGAGAAGCTTAAGGTTTCTCTTTTTTTGTTGTCAACCTGAATTTATTTCAAGTTCTTATAACGTTTTAATATTACTGAGTTGAGATACTGAAACAAGTTCAGCATGAAAGTTGACTGCATTCTCTAAAAGCATCTAAATAGGTTTAGCCCAGATTGAACGGTCTGTTTGAGCTCTTTTTTGCCATTTTTTTTTGGCAAAAAAAGCGAGTAGTGAAAGCTGGAAATAGCTACAAAAAAAAAGAGAAGCCTTTCGACTTCTCTTATCTTTATTTCTGATACTAATTAACCTTCGCAACTAGCACATTCTTTCTTTTGTTTAAACTTCTGTGCAGCATTCATACTGTGTTGGTAATACATAGATTTTACACCTAATTTCCAAGCATTAATATATACTGCATTTACATCTTTAATTGGCATATCTGGATGCACCATAATATTGATAGATTGCCCTTGATCTATATGGTTTTGTCTGTTTGCCGCTTGATATACAATTACATTTTGATCTATTTCTGAGTACGTTTTAAAAACGTCTTTTTCTGCTTCTGTTAAAATATCTAAATGTTGTACAGAACCATCGTTATCTCTAATACTTTTCCAAACATCTGATGTATTGTGCCCTTTTTCTTCTAAAAGTTTTTCTAAAATTGGGTTCTTAATAGTTGTTTTAATCTTAGCGATATCTTTTACATAAATATTAGACCAAATTGGCTCTATACCTTGTGATACTTGTCCTAAAATAAATGCTGATGATGTAGTTGGTGCAATTGCATTTAAGGTTGCATTACGTCTGCCATATCCTTTTAAAACTTCTGGTTCTCCATACATTTTTGCCATCTCTTCTGATGCTTTGTATGATTTTTCTTTAATTACTTTAAAGATTTCACTGTTTAAAGAATATGCTTCTGCACTATCAAAGGCCAACATTTTAGATTGTAATAAAGAGTGCCATCCTAAAGCACCTAAACCTAATGCTCTATTTTCTCTTGCAAATTTATAGGCTTTTTCCATAAAACGAAACGTAAACTGATCGTCTCTATCTGCAGAATCTCTATATACTTCTAACTTATTGATAAATTCTTGCATTACTGCATCTAAGAAATATGCCAATGTTTCTACTGCATCTGTATCTTTCCACTCGTCATAATGCACTAAATTAATAGATGACAAACAACATACAAAAGACCAATCTTCATTAGATGGTAACATGATTTCTGTACAAAGATTACTTGCATAAATTTCGTGGTTTTTGTCTTTGTAAACATCTACCGTTCCGTTATTTGCGTTGTCTCTAAAAAGTATATAAGGGTATCCTATTTCTCCTCTTCTTTGTAATATTTTAGCCCAAATACTTCTCTTTTCTACATCTCCATCAATCATTTCTTGCATCCATTGGTCACTTACAGTAACACCATGGGTTAATTCTTGAATTGGATTTCCTTCTGTTCCTATTTCTAAAAACTCTTTAATATCTTTATGATCTACTGGTAAATATGGAGAAAAACGACCTCTTCTTACCGAACCTTGACTTACAACATCAACCATTTTTTCGAACAATTGCATAATGTGTACAGACCCTGACGATGAACCATTATTTTTTACATCTGCTCCTCTTTCTCGTAACTTACCAAAATAACCAGACGTTCCGCCTCCTAATTTAGACATCATACCAACTTCTGATTGAGAGAATAAAATATCTCCCATATCATCTGCAACATGACTTCCAAAACAACTAATAGGCAAACCTCTTTTTTTACCAAAGTTAGACCAAACTGGCGATGCTAAAGAATAATATCCGGCAGCCATGTATTTGTAAAACTTATCAGAAAAACCTTTAATTTTTAAAATCCCTTCTGCATTGTCTGCTATTTCTCGTATTCTTTCTTCTGGAGTTGTGTTTCCTGTTAAATACCCAGACTCTAAAAATTTACGACTATTTTCTGTTAGCCATGTAATTTCTGGTTCCTTAGTATCTTTAAGCATTTCTTTCCTAGCGGCGTTTCTTGCTTGAATTAATTTTTCGTGTTCTGTTAATTTTGATGTGGTGGTTGTCTCGTTCAGGTTCATAATTTAAAATAGGTCGTCGCTAGTTATACTTTTAGTTCTTTTACTGTAGTTGATAGATCTTTTTACAAAGAAATCACCATGTTTGGTTCCAATAATTTCATCATCAAACCAATCAGTTTCTTTTAATAATACTTGGTCTACATCAAATACTTTTGATATACCAATACTCTCTAAAGAATTATTAAATCTATTTTTAATAAATTCTTTAATAACGTTCTTAGGAAGAAAATCTAATTCTCCTTTTTCAAAAATCCAGTCTATAATTTTACTTTCAGAAAGAAAGGCTTCTTTACAAGTTTCTTGCACCAATAAATTATTACCTTCATCAAACCAATCTGGGTTTTCTTCTTTTATAATTTTAATAAGATCAATACCAAAATCTCCATGAATTTGCTCTTCTTTAGAAGTAGCTTCTACCACATTAGAAATACCTTTTAAAACATTTTTATGCTTATTAAAGGCCATGATAATTAAAAACTGAGAAAATAAAGATACGTGCTCTATAAATAGAGAAAATAAAATGATAGATTCAGAAAACTCTTGGTTATCTTCACTATTTACATTTTTTAACGCGCCTTCTAAATAGTTAACACGCTTCATTATAATAGGATTTTTCTTTAAGTTTTTAAACTCATTATTTAATCCTAAAATTTCTAATAAATGAGAATACGCATCATGATGACGTACTTCACTCTCTGCAAATGTTGCACCAACAGAACCAATTTCTGGCTTCGGCATTTTTTTATAAATGTCTCCCCAAAAAGTTTTAACAGCTACTTCTATTTGAGAAATGGCTAACATGGTATTCTTTATAGCATTTTGCTCTACATCAGTAAGAATTGCTTTAAAATCTTGTATATCGCTTGTGTAATTAAATTCTGTATGTATCCAATAAGAGTGTCTAATAGCATCTACATATTCTCCTAAAGCAGGATAATCGTAAGGTTTTAAGTTTATCCTTTTCTCAAAAATATTAGGCTTTCTACTTCTTGTTTGTTCATCTCTATATAAAATGTACGCCTTTGCCACATCATGAAAAGGGCTGTCCATTAATTTATACTCTACAATATCCTGAACCTGTTCTACCGTGGGTGTATAATCGGGTTCATTTAACCTTCTTTCTAATAAAGTACCATGTACAATGTTAGAAATTGCAATAGCGTCGTTTCTAGAGCCATTATTTACAGTAAGCATTGCTTTTTCAATAGCATTAATAATTTTCTCTAACTCAAAAGTGGTTCTTTCAGAGTCTCTTTTTATGATGTGCGTAATCTCCACGGTAAATTGGTGTTATTTGAAGGTTAATTTGTTGTTAAGAACAAGTCTTACAAAGATTGCTTTTTTTGTTCCAAAAAGAAAGTTATACTTATTCACAAATCCCTTGAAGTTTTTAACAATAGCCGTTTTTTTTTCAAGTTTAAAGAAAAATAACGCTTTTTCAATTAAATGAAAATCAATACCTTAAAACATAAAAAACGGCTAAGTCATTGCTACTGTTGACATTCTTAAAATACTGCTAACAAAGAATTATTATGACCTTTTTGCACCCACAATTTTCATTTTTAAAACCTCATTTTTTTATAAAAAAAAGTAAAAAAATTATTTAAAACAGCAATTAGGTAAAACCAATTAATATAATCTTATATTTGCAGTATTATTAACATTTATATTATATTATTTTGAAAAAAGGAACAGTAAAATTCTTCAACGAATCTAAAGGATTTGGATTTGTAACAGAAGATGATTCAAACACAGAGTACTTTGTACATGTATCAGGATTAATTGACGAAATTAGAGAAGGTGACGCAGTAGAGTTCGACCTTAAAGAAGGTAGAAAAGGTTTAAATGCAGTAGACGTTAGAGTTATCTAATTCTATTCTTTTAAATTTTTTAAAAAGAACAAGTCGCTTATTTTTTAAGCGGCTTTTTTTTGTCTTATTTTTGCAGAAATAATATTCTTTTATGAAAAGTAGATTTCCAAAAACCGTACAAATTGCTATCATATCTGTCTACTTAATTTTTTTAGCAGGTGCTGTTGTTAGAATGACTGGTTCTGGAATGGGCTGTCCCGATTGGCCTAAATGTTTTGGCTATTATATTCCGCCAACCTCAGAAGAACAAATTACTTGGAAACCAAATACCGAATTTAAAAAAGGATTTATCATCATTAAAGATGAAGCTTTATATGTTGCAGAACACACCGTTAAAACGGATTCTGAATTTAAAATTGATAATTGGAAAAAATATACCAAACACGATTACGCTAAATTTAATAAATACCACTCTTGGACAGAATACATTAACAGGTTAAGTTCTGTTTTAGCTGGTTTTGTTTTCTTATTCCTTATATACTGGGCCACAAAATTCTGGAAAACAAACAAACGCGTTCCGTTATTAGCTTACACAGCATTCTTTTTAATGTTGGTAGAAGCTTGGTTAGGAAAAACAGTGGTAGACACCAATTTAAAACCAACAATTATTACCATTCACATGGTAATAGGCTTAATTATTATTGCACTTTTATTACAATTAAAATTTATTACTTCGGATAAAAAAAAGACCTACACTTACAATTCACTCTTTAGTAAATTACTAATTGTTTCTGCTGCTTTTTCTTTGATACAAATTGCAATGGGTACCCAAGTAAGACAATTTATAGACGAACAAGTAAAACTTTACGGTTTCGAAAACAAAGATTATAGTTTAATGAATCCGAGTTTTAAATTCTATTTTCACAGATCCTTTACCATAGCAATTGTACTAATTAATTTAGCTTTATTTTATCTAAATCAGGCAAAAAACCTAGGCTACAAACTTGTAAATTGGGTAGTTGGTTTAATTTTCTTAGAAACCATTACAGGTATTTTAATGTATTATGCAGAATTTCCTTTAGGCACACAAGCAACACATTTATTGGCGGGTGCTATTTTATTTGGATTGCAGTTTTACTTATGGATCCAGAGCAGAAAGGCAGAAAGTAGTAAGCAGTAAGCAAGTAAAAATACTTCCACAAGCCACAATCTGGCAATCATTAAAAGTTACCCGCTAGCGCGAGCGTCCCGCTCGTGCAAACACCAATAACATGCGGAGAAATTTCCACGAACTTATTCTACAATGTTTTAAGAAAAGGTACGAGCGAGACGCTCGCAACAGCATTGGCTAAAAATACCTCCACAAGCCCCCGCTAGCGCGAGCGTCCCGCTCGTGCAAACACCAATAACATGCGGCGTAATTTCCACGAACTTATTCTACGATGTTTTAAGAAAAGGTACGAGCGAGACGCTCGCAACAGCATTGGCTAAAATTTTTGACTGCAAACTGAATACTGAGAACCGCCAACTAAATTACGGATGTGCATTTACCCAAACCTCACCATCTGCAAAGTATTCTTTTTTCCAGATTGGCACTGTTTCTTTTAGGGTATCAATAGCAAACTCACAAGCTTCAAAAGCGGCTTTTCTATGTTTAGAAGAAGTTGTTATAATTACAGGAATTTCACCAACCTGCAACATTCCTTCTGCATGATGAATGGCTATTTTTTTAATATCGAATTTCTCTAAAGCCAAATCTGCAATTTTTTGCATTTCTTTAATTGCCATTGGTTTGTAAGTAGAAAAATCTAATTGCAACACCTCTTTTCCTTGTGTATCATTTCTAACAGTACCTACAAATGCAGAAATTCCGCCACAAGCATCATCTTCTACAAAATTGTAACATTCTTGTAAATCTAATTTTTCTGATGTAATTTTTATTGAAGTTCTTTCCATTCATCAACAAAAATAGGAAAACAAAATTGTATTTTCGCAAAAATAAATGAAACGTCATCACGAGGAGTTTTCCACGAAGTAATCTCTTAATTTAAACAGATTACTTCACTTTGTTCGCAATGATTAATACCTATAAAATGAAAAACATCTTTAGACTTGTAAGCATCTTAGAAGGGATTTCTTACTTATTATTGTTATTTATAGCAACACCAATTAAGTATATTCAAGGTGATGCAACTTATGTAAAAATGTTAGGAATGCCTCATGGTATTCTTTTTATGTTGTATGTAGTTTTAGCGATTGTAATTAAAAAAGAAATGAATTGGAGTAACAAAACTTTAGGAATTGTTTTAGTTGCCTCTGTAATTCCTTTTGGTACTTTTTATATTGATAAAAAATATTGTCAAAAATAAGTATCTCTATTTTTTCAGAAAATCATACAAGCTTGTTTCTTCCCTTCGAGGTATAAAAAACAGGCTTTTTTACCCTCCGCTAACTGGCGGAATTACAGCAATTACATCGCCTTCTTTTAAGGCTAACTCATCTGCAGCATAACTTTCATTTACGGCAATAGCATAAGAATTGATATTTTTTAACTGCAGATATTCTTCCTTCAAAAAATTCTTAAAACCTACAACTGTTAAAGCATCAGCAATTTCTAAATCTAAATTTGAAGCACCTACTAAATCTGTTGTAATCCCAAAAAAAAGTATTTGAATTTTCATCTTTCAAAAATAATTAAAACATACTCAATCGAAACAACAAACCGTTACTTTTAATTCCTGCATGAAAAGATTTTACATAATCAACCCTTAAAAAACGCCATTTACCAAAACCAATGTTATCTAAACCTACAGAATATTCTGTATACGGTTTTTTATCGGCCATAATTAACGTTTTTGCTCCACCTACTAAGTGGAAATTCAATTTATTTAGCAACGGTATTTTACCTAAAAAAGCCCCTTTAAAATTATGTTCTATATGCGCTTCTGCATACCTATCATTTGTATAAAATTTATAATACTCTAACAACCCAAAACTATTTAACTCTCCATCTAAAGGAAATAGCAAACGATTTCCATTAGCTTGCAACAAATCCATAAAAGGAATATTTTTCTTTTCTAAAAAAACACCTCCTTTTACATTATACACAAACTTTCCGTAATTTCCGGCATCAATATCTTGCCTCACATTAATACGAAACAAATCTGAATTCAACTCAGAGTTAGCCGCTTCAAACTTTTTAGTATAGGTAACACTAACAGTCGGAAATTTAGGATTACCTACATTAAATTTACTATTTGGATAAGACAAATACTTCTGCCCAAAAACAAAAGTCCCTTTTACATTTAGAGTCGCCATTTTGTGCGCTGTAAATGCTGCATTATCAAAATCGTTTCTATCTAAAGGATTATTAGATTTATAGCCTCCATTATTATCTTTCGAAGCAAACGAATAATCTGTAGTATTAAATAAAGGCTTTCTATTTGCGTATTCTAAAGATGATGACAGATAAAAACCATTTTTAATTTCTTCGGAATAACTTATTTTAGCAAACTCTTTTTCATAAATCTTTAAATAATTTAACCTTCTTACTAAAGAACTAATAGTATTATTTAACTTCATGATAGGATTCCTATCATTAAACTGAGCAGTAGTAACTCCCCCAGAAATAGTCATTCTTGGTCTCGAAATATCATTCCATTTTTTTGTAAAAAAGAAGGTTGATCTTAAGCGTTTTTCTGATAAACCATAATTAGCTTTCACACCTGCCTTCCACCATTTTCCTTTATCATTTTGTTCTTTAAAAAAACTCACCCCTAAAGAGGTGTTAAAACCTTGCACGGTATTAAAGCTAAAATCATCTATTAAACCATCATAAGAAACAGACCATTTTTTATAAGAATTTCGATGAGTATACCCCATTATTGGTGATAATAAATTAAACTTATTTTGCTTTTTATCTACAGAATCTAAATGCTTTTTAGATTTCCGAACAAGTTTTAAACTGTCTTTAAATTTATAATCTGATGTTTCTTCTAACGTTAACGGAACCGGTCTTAAAGCATTCCAATACACCGTATCTTTTTCTGTTGCTTCTTTTTCAAAGGATAAAACCTCATTAGTAAAAGTATCTTTATGATACGTAGGGTTAAAATTATAATCGGAATATCCAGAAGAAAAGCGTCCATCTAACTTAAAACCAAAAGCATTTACTTTAAAATCGATACTCTGACTAATTAAAACCCAAGCATCATTTTCTTCAGAATGATTATAGTTCTGTTTTAGATACAAAACATCTACAATAGGAATATTTACTTGTGCTCCGGTTACCGAAACATCTGCACCGTATAAAGCCCAATCATCTTCTACAATATATAAAGAACCATTAAAAACTCGGTCATTCTTTCTTTTCGGGATGATTTTTATTTTGTTGATTTGTTTTCCGCTTTTTTCATAAAAAGTACCTTCTAATTGATATTTGTAATAACTAAAAGCATTGGTAGAAATTGGCGAAATTAAATCGTTACCAAACTCAACACTATTATTATAAAAATTGATATTGGCAGATTCTGCCCTATTAAAACTAATTCCGTTATCTTCTCCACTAACTTTAGAAGCAATAATTTTTTCTTTAAACTTTTTAGGTTTTTTCTGAAAATGGATTTCAGAAACAGTTTCCGAAAGATAAATAATTCCGCTTCTTGTTGAATCTAATCCACCACCAAAATCACCCAAACTCTGACCTAAAAATTTTTCTGGTGCATCCTTTATTTTATACAAACCACGAGAGTAAAATTTAGCCGTATACTTTGCGTACTTATCTGTATTTTTCTCTTTACTTGCAATTACATTTTTAATAATTCTATTTGCAGGATTGTCTTTCGTAGAAATAGAAAACTCAGCCAATTGCACATCTTCTTCTTCTAATTGCATATTTAATTCAAAAGGAAAAGTAGTAATATTCACTTCCTTTTTTACAGTTTTATACCCTAAAAACTGAAAAACGATGGTTTGCTTTCCTTTTTTAGAAACATTTAAAATATACTCTCCATTATCATTAGAAGTGGTACCTGTTACTGTTTTATTTAAATAAACACTCACAAAAGATAAAGGGTTGTTTTTGGCATCGGTAATCCTTCCTTTTACTTGAGATAGAGCCGTTAAAGAGGTAAAAAAAATGAGTAGAAAAGTAAAATATTTCATAACGTAATTTTGGTTGATAAATACAAACATAAACTTTATGCTAAATCTAACCACTTAAATTTTGTTAAACAAGGCCTAATAATTTCTTAATTTTAAATTTTAGGAATATAAAAAACAACCTTAAAAGTTATCTTTTAGTAGATTCTCTAATCACTAAATCGGTATCTAAGACAACTTCTTTATAACTAATACTTTTATTCATTTTTCTGTCTTTTATTTCTTTATATAATAATTTAAAAGCGTTTTTTCCCATTTCAAAACCTGGCTGATTAATTGTTGTTAAAGAAGGTGAAATTACAGACGACATAAACCAGTTACTAAAACCAACAATACTAATATCTTCTGGCACTTTAACACCTAATTTAGCAAACTCCGTCATGGCACCAATTGCTACTAAATCTGTATTTATAAAAATACCATCCACATCTTTATGGTCTTTTAATAATTGTCTTGCATTTTCTTTCCCTTCCTCAAAACTCATATCTCCACACTCATTAACGTATACTAAAGAAGGATCGTACTCTAAATTATTATCAAGCAAAGCCTTTTTATAACCAAGAAATCTATCGATAGAATTTTGAGGCAACAAAGACCCTCTAAAATGCGCAATGCGTTTACACCCAATATCAATTAAATGTTTTGTTGCTGTATACGCAGCTTTTCTATCATCAATAATAACCTTAGAACATTTTACCACTTTGGCAATTTTATCAAACATTACTAAAGGAGTTTCCTGTTCAATAATTTCTGTTAGGTGTTTAAAATCTCCTGTTCCGTTGGCTAAAGAAATTAAAATTCCGTCTACTCTTTTACTAAGTAATAAATCTATTTGCTTTTTTTCTAACTCGTAAGATTCATCAGACTGAAGAATAATTACCAAATACCCTTTTTTTTCTGCTTGAGAAATAATTCCTTTAATAACACTAGAAAAAAAGTGATGCACAATTACAGGTATAATTAAACCTATAATTTTAGATTCTTTAGTTCTTAAATTAACGGCAAAAGAATTTGGTTTATAGTGCAATAAAGAAGCTGTTTCTCTCACCAACTTTCTTGTTTTTTTACTTACATCCGGATAATCTTTTAATGCTTTTGAAACGGTTGTGATAGAAATACCTAATTGTTCGGCTATTTGTTTAAGTGTTACCAAAATAGAATTGTTTAATTTTTAGAGCAAATATATGTTTTATTACCCCGTAAATATAGTAAATTACCTTAATCGAAAACGTTTTCGGTAAATCGAAAACGTTTTCGATTTAAGATTCCTATAAAATACTGCGTTACTATTTTAATTTTACTCAAAATAATGATTAACTAATTATTAAATTCACAATTAAAATGAAAAAACTAATACAATTAAAAAGACTAGTTTTAATAACGTTGACATTTACAGCCTCAACTTTATTAGCACAATCTACCATTTCTGGTTCTGTAAAAGACCAAAATGGAGAATTGATTCCTGGGGTAAACATCATACTTAAAGGAACAACCTTAGGAACCACATCTGATTTTGATGGAAATTATGAAATTAAAAATGTAGAAAACGGTACTTACAACCTAACTGCATCTTACATTGGTTTTGATAATTTTACAAAAGAAGTTACCGTAAACTCATCTAAAGTAACTTTAAACATTGTTATTAAAGAAAACGCACAGTCTTTAGATGAAATTATTGTTACAGGAGTTGTAAACCCTAAATCTAAAATAGAATCTAGTGTTTCTATTTCTACAATTAGCACTAAACAAATAGAACAATCTTCACCTAGAACTACAGGTGAAATTTTTAAAAACATTCCTGGAATTCGTGCAGAATCTTCTGCAGGGGAAGGAAACTCAAATTTTAATGTACGTGGTGTACCGGTTTCTTCTGGTGGTTCTAGATATTTACAATTACAAGAAGATGGTTTGCCTTTAAATTTATTTGGAGATACTTCTTTTGGTAATTCAGATAACTGGTTAAGAGCAGATAAAAACATTGCAAGAGTAGAAGCTATTAGAGGTGGTTCTGCATCTACACAAACGTCTAATGGTCCTGCCGGAATTATTAACTTAATTAGCAAAACAGGAAGTACAGAAGGTGGTACTGTTTCCATGACTACAGGGTTAGATTATAGTACAAATAGAGTAGATTTTGAATACGGAACACCTTTAGAAAATGGTTTATCTTATCATATTGGTGGTTTTATGAGAACAGGAGAAGGACCTAGAACTACTGGATTTAATGCAAATAAAGGTGGTCAAATTAAAGCAAACATTACAAAAAGATTTAAATCTGGTTACATTAGAACTTATTTAAAATTTTTAAATGATAAAACAGCAATGTATATGCCAATGCCAATGTTATTACAAGGAACTGATGCTAACCCAACGTATGCAAATTTACCTGGTTTTGATATTACAACAGATGGTTTACAATCTAAATATTTACAAGAAAGTTCTGGTCCAACAAGTAGTGATAGAAATAGAGCCTCTAGAGATGTTAGAGACGGAAACAATGCTATTTCTAAATCTGTAGGCGTAGAGTTTTCTTTTGATTTAGGCGATGGATGGAAAGTTAGAAACAATGGTAGAATTGCATTAAATAATGGTGCATTTATCGCTCCTTTCTCTGCAGGATTCGGAGAAACAAATAGTTTTGTTGCAGGTTTACCAATACCGCAACCAGCAACTTTAAGTTATGCAGATAATGGTGCCTCTTACAATCCTGCTAATGGATTAATTCAAAACATACACGTTTTTGACACTACCATAGATGATTTAAGTAATGTAATGAATGATTTAAAAGTAAGTAAAAAAATTACAGACAATGTAGCTGTAACTGCTGGTTACTTTACTGCAACTCAAAACACAAAAATATCTTGGCAATGGAACTCTTTCTTGCAAGAAGTTAAAGGAGGTGGAGATGCAAGATTAGTAAATGTAGACGGTTTATCTAGAGGCGGTCAATATGCTTACGGAACTCCGGCTTGGGGCAACTGTTGTCAACGTAAATACAATACACAACACACAGTAAACTCACCTTATGTTGGTATAGATGCAGATTTAAATGATAAATTAAACTTTAGTGGAAGTGTACGTTTCGAAAACGTAAAAGTAGACGGTACAATTGCTAGTGGACCAGAAACAGGAGCCTTTGATGTAAATAAAAACAACATTATAGAACCAATTGAAATGGCTGTACCAATTGTACAACCAAATCAAAATCAAATTGTTTCTGATGAATATAACTTTACGTCTTATTCTGCAGGTTTAAATTATAAAATGAATGATGATGCAGCCGTATTTGGTAGATATAGTTTAGGTGCTTCTGGTAGAGCTTCTGATAGAAATAGCTACAACACAGATGGTACAGCAGATGTACAATACGACCAGGTTTCGCAACTAGAAATAGGATATAAAAAACGTTTTAATAACGGAACCTTAAATGTAACTGGTTTTTCTTCTGTTACAGATGAGGCTGCAGGTTTCGAACTTCAAAATACAGTAGGTAGCAAATATATAGCAACAGGTTTAGAAGTAGAAAGTGCATTTGCTTTTGGTGATTTATCAATAAATGGATCTGCAACATATACAAATGCTAAAATTAAAGAAGATAGAGGTGGTAATGGAGCTAATGACGGAAACAAACCTAGAAGACAAGCTGATTTACTATACAGCATTGCTCCTTCTTACGCTTTTGGTTTAGAAAAACAACATGTATTAGGGTTTACCGTATTAGGCACAACAGAATCTTACGCTACAGATGCAAATGATTTAGTACAACCTGGTTACGCATACATCAATTTCTTAGGAAGAGTAGGTCTTACAGAAGGTTTATCTTTATCTTTAAATATAAATAACCTTTTTGACACCGTTGGTATTACAGAAGTTGAAGGTCAGGATGGAGTTGCAATAAACGGTACAGATCGTTATGTTAGAGCAAGGTCTATTACAGGTCGCTCATCATCTTTAACTTTACAATATAGTTTTTAAGTTTGAGTGTTATTATTAAGTGAATTTTGAATGAAGGAATAGAGCCAATAATATTCCCTATTGGCTCTTTCTTATTCTAATTATTTAAAAAAACTATTATGTTAAAAAAACCTAATTTAAGTTTCTGGCAAATCTTTAATATGAATGTAGGATTCTTAGGAATTCAATTCAGTTTTGGTTTACAACAAACAGCAGTTAATCCTATATTTTCATTTTTAGGTGCTCATCATGAAGATTTACCTTTGTTAAATTTAGCTGGCCCAGTAACAGGTTTAATTATTCAACCAATAATAGGTGCTATTTCAGATAAAACATGGTCTCCACGTTGGGGAAGAAGAAAACCTTTTTTTCTGATTGGAGCATTAATAGGTAGTTTATGTTTATTTGCTTTTCCATACAGTCCATCATTATGGTTTGCAGTTGGTTTATTATGGATTTTAGATGTTGGAAACAACATGGCCATGGAGCCTTATCGTGCCTTTGTTGGTGATAAATTACCAAACAAACAATTAAGTTTTGGGTACCAAATGCAAAGTTTATTTGTTGGCGCTGGTATTGTTTTAGCAAATGCCTCTATTTTTCTTTTTCAAGATTGGTTTGGCACAGAAGAAACCACAAGTACAGCAGCAACTTCTATACCTCAATGGCTGTACTATTCCTTTTTTATAGGAGCAATACTATCTATTGCAACCATTCTTTGGTCAGTATTAAAAACTCCAGAAATACCACCATCAAATAAAGAATTAGAAGAAATTAAAAAACACAATGCACTACCTCTTTCAGAAAGAATAAGAACCCCTTTTACAGAAATAGTTCAAGCAATAAAAGACATGCCTAAATTTATGTGGAAATTATCTGCAGTATATTTATTTCAGTGGTATGCACTGTTTATTTATTGGCAATTTATTTCTCCAATGTTTGAAGAAAGTATGGGCTTTAACAAGTCTGAAGCTTTAAGTCAGGCTGCAAAAATGAATACAACTTATAACATTTCTACAATTGTTTTTGCTTTAGCACTTGTTCCTTTAGCTTTAAAATGGGGTGGAAAAAAAGTATATGTTTTAAGTTTGTTCTTAACAGGTATTGCTATGCTTAGCATTCCCTACATTCATGATCCTATGCTAGTTATTTTACCTATGATTTTATTTGGTATTGGATGGGCAGCAATGATGGGAATTCCATATTCTATGGTTTCTAAAATTGTTCCTCAAGAAAGACGTGGAGTGTATATGGGCATCTTAAATATGATGATTGTAATTCCTATGGGAATACAAACAATAACATTTGGACCTATCGTAAAAAATATTCTAAACAATAGTGCTGTAAACGCAATTCTACTAGGAGGTGTTCTTTTTGTTATTGCTGGTATTTTTGCCTTGCGTCTTAAAGAACCAAATAATGATAATGTAGCAACTACAACTATTTCTGCAGAATAACTATAGAGCTTACTAGGTTTAAAAGCTCTAATTAAAATTAAACAATTGAAAAACATAACTAAAAATATAGACATACTATGTGTTGGTGAAATCCTTATCGATTTCATTGGTCATCAATCTGATGTACTTATAAATAACACAAGAGATTACCATAGATATCTAGGTGGTTCACCTGCCAATGTAGCAATGAATTCTGCTAGATTAGGATTAAAACCTGTAATGATTTCTTCTGTTGGAGATGATGGTTTTGGCGATTACATTTTTAAAAGATTAGCAGAAGCTGGTGTAAATACAAGTAATATTAAAAAACTTGATAACAAACCTACAAGCGTAATTTTTGTTTCTAAATCAAATGGAACTCCAGATTTTATTCCTTTTCGTAAAGCAGATTACCATATTACAGAAGAACAAATAGCTACTAAAATACTTAAACAAACAAAGATATTTCACACAACTTGTTTTGCTTTAAGTAAAGAACCAGCGCAAAGCATCATCTTAAAAAAAGCTGAAGAAGCATTCAATTTAGGCTGCAAATTAAGTATAGATATAAATTACGCTAAGAAATTATGGAGAAGTCAAGAAGAAGCTCTAAACGTAATTAAAGCGTATTGCAAATTCAACCCGTTAATAAAAATTAGCGAAGATGACATGTTGCGTCTATTTGAAACGGAATTACCACATGAAGAAATTTTTGCATTTTTTCATAACCTAGGTGTAGAAACTATATGTTTAACACTAGGTAGTAAAGGGGTTAAATTATCTCAAATTAATAAAAAAATCATTCAATTACCAGCCATAAAAGTTGAAAAAGTAATGGATACAACTGGAGCAGGAGATGCTTTTTGGTCAGGTTTTTTATTCGCTTATATTAAAGAAAAACCAATTCAAGATTGTTTACAAGTCGCTTTAAAATTAGCCGCTTTAAAACTTCAAAATGTAGGTAGACTTCCAGATAATATTAACATCTTATCTAAACTTTTATAGCAATTACAACATCATGCAAGAAGAAAAAAATATAATTTCAAATGGAGTAATGCTTAATGCATATCCAGATAGTATTGGGCAAAAATTAAGCGACACTATTTCTATGCTTAAAATGCCAGAATTTAAAAATGTTTTTTCGTTATTCTATGTATTACCTACCTTTTTTAATAGTGATTTAGATAGAGGTTTTTCTGTAATAGATTATAATTTAAATGAAGAATTGGTTTCAAAGGCAGATTTAAAAGCATTAGAAAATTTAAATATTGAATTAAAGTTTGATATTGTTTTAAATCATCTATCTGTGAATTCTCCACAATTCAAAGATTTATTAAAGAATGGCGAAAACTCTAAATACAAAGATTTTTTCATCAACTGGAATACTTTTTGGAAAGAAAACGGAACCAAAAATAAAGAAGGAATTGTAATACCAAAAGAAGAATTTCTTAGTAAATTATTTATGAGAAAATCTGGACTTCCTATCTTAAAAGTTCCTTTTCCTGACGGCACAGAAAAACCGTATTGGAACACTTTTTACCAAGAAATAAATTATCAAAAAATTAATATTGAAGATTTAATCGAAGTTTCCCCTAGAGCTTTCAAAAACGCTGAATTGATTTGTGAAATAATCAATTCAGCTATTGATAAAAAACTTAATTTAGAAAGTGTTGATTTTGTTGATTACAATGAATTTAAAAAAGAAATTATCCAAATAGTAGAAAAAAAGAAAACTTTTTTAGGTCAAATGGATGTAAATGCCAAATCTGAATTAGTTTGGGATTTTTATGAAGAAACTTTATCAAAAGTAAAAACCTTTGGATGCAAAATTTTACGATTAGATGCTTTTGCTTATTTACATAAAGAAATTGGGCAAACTAATTTTTTTAACAAACCAGGAACTTGGACCTATTTAGACCGCATTAATGAAATTGCTAAAAAAAATGATCTTATTCTTTTACCAGAAATTCATGCAGAATATGGTTTAGATTTACATGATGAGGTAGCAAAAGAAGGGTATCAAATTTACGACTTTTTCTTACCAGGATTAATGATTCACACCTTAGAAACATCTAATGCTAAAGCTCTTTTAACTTGGGCTAATGAGATTATTAGCAAAGGTTATAAAACTGTAAACATGTTAGGGTGTCATGACGGAATTCCTGTTTTAGATTTAAAAGGAAAAGAAGTCAACGGAAAATACAATAACGGTTTACTAAAAGACGCTGAAATAGAATCGATCATGAATACTATTTTAGAACGCGGTGGTAGAGTAAAAAACCTATACGACCCTGCCGGAAATAAAATTTCATACTATCAAGTTAACGCAACTTTTTTTAGTGCTTTAGGAGAAAATGAACAAAAACTATTACTAGCAAGAGCCATTCAAATGTTTATGCCAGGTATTCCTCAAGTATGGTATTTAGATCTTTTTGCAGGTAAAAATAATTATGCAGCCGCAGATAAAGGCGGAAGCGGCGGTCACAAAGAAATTAACAGAACAACCTTATCAAATAAAGACATAGAACAAGGCGTTAAAACAGATATTGTTTTAAACCAACTAAAAATAATGCGACTAAGAAATACTTCTAAAGCATTTAAAGGAACAATAAACATCAATGAAAATTCTGAAAATGAATTAAATATAACCTGGTCTACCAAAAAAGATTTTGCGCAACTAAAAGCAAATCTTAAAACATATTCTTTTTCTATTACCTATTCAGAAAACAATACCACAAAAACTTTATCGTATTAGAAAGTTCTAGAACAAACATTAAGTTAAAAAGTCCTTTAAAAGAATAGAAAATAAATTTTCTCTTCCGTTGAAAATCATATATTTGTAAGCTTAAACAAGCAAAGACTTAATATCATGAGCGATTCTAGAAAAAGACACGAAGCTTTATTATATCACGCAAAGCCAAAACCAGGAAAAATAGAAGTAGTTCCTACTAAAAAATACGCTACTCAACACGATTTAGGACTGGCATATTCACCAGGTGTTGCAGAGCCTTGTTTAGAAATAGAAAAGGATAAAAACAACGCATATAAATATACAGCAAAAGGAAACTTAGTAGCTGTAATTTCTAACGGAACTGCCGTTTTAGGCTTAGGTGATATTGGTCCAGATGCCTCTAAACCTGTTATGGAAGGAAAAGGCCTACTCTTTAAAATATTTGCAGATATTGATGTTTTTGATATTGAAGTTGACGCAACTGATGTAGAACTTTTTATACAAACAGTAAAAGCAATTGCCCCTACTTTTGGAGGCATCAACTTAGAGGATATTAAAGCCCCAGAAGCTTTTGAAATTGAAAGAAGATTAAAGGAAGAATTAGACATTCCTGTAATGCACGATGACCAACACGGTACGGCAATTATTTCTGCTGCAGCATTAAAAAATGCCATAGACATTACAAACAAAGATATTAGCAAAGTAAAAATTGTTGTAAATGGCGCTGGAGCAGCGGCAATTTCTTGTACCCTATTGTATTTAAAACTAGGTGTAAAAAAAGAAAATGTTGTCATGTGCGACAGTAAAGGAGTTATTAGAAAAGATAGAGGTAATCTTACTCCACAAAAAGCAGAATTTGCAACAGACAAAGACCTAAATACTTTAGAAGAAGCCATGCATAATGCAGATGTTTTTATTGGGCTATCTAAAGGAAACGTTGTTTCTCCAGAAATGCTTTTGTCTATGGCAAAAGACCCAATAGTGTTTGCAATGGCAAACCCTGTTGCAGAAATAGAATACGATTTAGCGGTTGCTACAAGAAAAGATATTATTATGGCAACAGGTAGATCTGACTATCCAAACCAGGTGAATAATGTACTTGGATTTCCATTTATTTTTAGAGGTGCTTTAGATGTTAGAGCTACTAAAATTAATGAAGAAATGAAAATGGCTGCAGTACATGCATTAGCAGACTTAGCCAAAAAATCTGTTCCAGAGCAAGTAAATATTGTGTATGATGAAGTAAGTTTAGCTTATGGTAGAGAATATATTATTCCAAAACCTTTTGACCCAAGATTAATTTATGAAATTCCACCAGCCATTGCAAAAGCAGCGATGGATTCTGGTGTTGCTTTACAACCAATACAAGATTGGGATAAATACCGAGAAGAATTAATGGAACGCTCTGGTTCTGGAAGTAAAGAAGTAAGACTTTTACACAACAGAGCAAAAAGTAATAGAAAACGCATTGTTTTTGCAGAAGCAGACCATTTAGATGTTTTAAAAGCAGCACAAAGGGTGCACGATGAAAAAATTGGTAAACCGATACTATTAGGACGCAAAGAAGTAATTTTAGCATTAAAAGAAGAAATTGGTTTTACAGCAAATGTGCCAATTATAGACCCAAAAACCGATGAAGAAACAGAACGAAGAGAGCGTTTTGGAAATATTTATTGGAAAAACAGAAGACGTAAAGGACGTACTCTATCCGAGGCTACAAAATTAATGAGAGAGCGTAACTACTTTGCTGCAATGATGGTAAATGAAGGAGAAGCAGATGCATTAATTACAGGGTATTCTAGACCTTATCCAACAGTTCTAAAACCAATTTTAGAATTGATTGAAAAAGACAAAGGAATTACCAAAATTGCTGCAACCAACTTAATGTTAACCAAACAAGGTCCGTTATTTTTAGCAGATACCACCATCAATGTAAACCCTTCTGCGAAAGAATTGGTTAAGATATCACAAATGACAGGTAACTTTGTAAAAATGTTTGGTATGTCTCCAAATATGGCAATGGTTTCTTTTTCTAACTTTGGATCTTCTAGTTCTGAAACTTCAAAGAAAATTAGTGAAGCAGTTTCTTATTTACATCGTCATTTTCCAGATACAGTTATAGATGGTGAATTACAAGCAGATTTTGCTTTAAACCCAGAAATGCTAGCAAAAGAATTTCCATTTTCTAAACTAAATGGTAAAAAAGTAAATGTTTTAATTTTCCCTAACTTAGAATCTGCAAACATTACCTATAAATTATTAAAACAATTAAACCACGCAGAATCTATTGGCCCTATCATTTTAGGATTAAGTAAACCTGTACATATTTTGCAATTGGGTTCTAGTGTAGATGAAATGGTAAATATGGCTGCTTTGGCTGCTGTAGACGCCCAGGAAAAAGAAAAAAGAAACAACAAATAATATTTACTACTTTAGTCGCAAAGAAAAAAAGAGCTATGATTACACAAATTAGAGGGAGGTTGGTAGAAAAAAATCCAACAGAAGTTGTAGTAGATTGCAACGGAGTTGGTTATTTATTACATATTTCTCTAAACACTTTCTCTAGTTTACCAGATGATGAAGCGGTTGTTTTATACACACATTTATCTATAAGAGAAGATGCACACACCCTTTTTGGATTTATTTCTAAAACAGAAAGAGAAGTTTTTAAACTATTAATTTCTGTTTCTGGCGTTGGGCCAAGTATTGCAAGAACCATGTTATCTTCTATGACATCAGAAGAAATACAACATGCAATTGCATCAGAAAACGTACCATTAATACAATCGGTAAAAGGAATTGGTATAAAAACAGCACAAAGAGTAATTGTTGATTTAAAAGATAAAATTTTAAAAACTTTTAATATTGATGAAGTTTCTACATTTACAAGCAATACCAGTAAAGATGAAGCGTTATCTGCTTTAGAGGTTTTAGGTTTTAATAAAAAACAGTCTGAGAAAGTAATCTCTAACATTTTAAAAGAAAATCCAGAGGCCACTGTAGAAAACTTAATAAAACTAGCCTTAAAAAATTTATAATAATTTTGAGAATTTTTTTAAAAAAAATAATTTTATTTCTTGCTTTTGCTTTCATAGCAAACATCTCCCTACATGCGCAAACAAATAAAAACACAGATTCTGTTACCGTAAAAAATGATACTTTAAAGTTAAGATATAACTTTAAAAAAGATCAAACTGGAGGTTTGTTTTTAGATTATCTGGCAGAAAAAGAAATTATTTTTGATAAAGATTTAAATAAATATGTAATCATAGAAAAAATAGGTGATTATTATACTAAAACACCTATATATCTAACTCAAAGAGAATACGCAGATTATCGCTTAAAAAGAGATATGACGCAATATTATAAAGACAAAGTAAGCGCTACAAATTCTAAGAAAAAGGGTTCTAAAGACGCTCAAAAAGATTTACTACCTACTTATTATGTAAATTCAGATTTTTTTAAAACTATTTTTGGTGGAAGTGAAATTAAAGTAACTCCTACAGGAAGTTTAAATTTAAAGCTAGGTTTTATTTATCAGAATACAGAGAACCCACAATTATCAGAAGAAAATAGAAGTAGTTTTACGTTCGATTTTGATCAACAAATTAATGCAAGTATTCGTGCGCAAGTTGGTACACGTTTAGATTTCACTGCAAATTACGACACACAATCTACTTTCGATTTTCAGAACTTAGTAAAAATTGGTTACGAACCTACTGAAGATGATATTTTACAAGGCATAGAAGCAGGTAACGTTTCTATGCCCATTAAAAACTCTTTAATTAACGGTGCGCAAAGTTTATTTGGTGTAAAAACACAATTAAAATTTGGTAACACAAACATAACTGCGGTCTTTTCTCAGCAAAACTCAGAAAGTAAAACTGTTGTTGCAGAAGGTGGGGCATCTATACAAGAATTTCAATTACAGGCTACAGATTATGATAATGATCGTCACTTTTTCTTATCACAATATTTTATAGACAACTACGCAAATTCTCTTAAAAATTATCCGTTAATCAACAGTCAAATTAACATTACAAGAGTAGAAGTTTGGATAACCAACAGAAATGCTAGTACAGAAGATTATAGAAGTATTGTGGCTTTAGCAGATATTGGAGAATCTGATACAGATGTTTTGGTAAACCAAACAGGAGAAGTACAACCCACAAGTCCGCCAACAACTACGGGTGGAAATATTCCTGCAAATGAGTCTAATAATTTATCTAACCTACTAACTACAACTAGCGGAATTAGAAGTATTTCTACCGTAAATAGCACGTTACAGCCTTACAACATGAGTGAAGGTACAGATTATTCTGTGTTAGAAAATGCTCGAAAATTAAACACAAGTGAATACACCTTAAATGCTCAATTGGGTTTTATTTCTTTAAATAGAAGATTAAATGATGGTGAAGTTTTAGCCGTTGCTTATGAGTATACCATTGCTGGAGGTGTTACAGGAAGCACAAAAAACTCTTTTAAAGTTGGAGAGTTTTCTAATGACGGAATATTAGCTCCTCAAGCTTTAGCTGTAAAATTATTACGTAGTGAAATTTTAAAAACAAAAAGAGATAGAGTTATAGGTGGTGTTACTGTAGAGGAGTCTTTTCCTACATGGCGTTTAATGATGAAAAACGTATATGCCCTAGGTGCTTTTCCGCTAACGCAGGATGGTTTTCGTTTCGAAATTCAATATAGAGATGATCAAACAGGAATTCCTTCTAACGTTTTACAAAATGCTAAAACTGCAGGAATCGCTAATTTACCTTTACTACAAATTTTAAAATTAGACCAGTTAGACCAGAGTCAGTTTAGATCTCCAGACGGTTTTTTCGATTATGTAGAAGGAATTACCGTTAACTCACAAAACGGATTTATCTTTTTTCCAGAGCCAGAACCTTTTGGTAATGATTTGGCCGATGAATTAACCAATACAGAAGATGCTACTTACCTATTTAAAGAACTTTATTTAAATACCAAGGTAAACGCACAAAACAACTATCAAAATAAAGATAAGTATTTCTTAAAAGGATATTTTAAATCAGAAACTTCTGGCGGAATCCCTATTGGCGCATTTAATGTACCAAGAGGATCTGTAAAAGTAACTGCTGGTGGTAGACAATTGGTAGAAGGAGTAGATTATGTGGTAGATTATCAACTTGGTCGTGTACAAATTATAGACACAGGCTTGCAAGCATCTGGAACACCAATTAGCGTGTCTACAGAAAACAATGCCGTATTTAATCAACAAAGAAAAACATTTATGGGTGTTGATGTTGAACATAAATTTTCTGATAAATTTATTGTTGGTGCAACTGTTTTAAATGTAAATGAAAGACCTATTACTCCTAAAGTAAACTTTGGATCAGACCCAATAAACAACACCATGTTTGGGGTGAATGTAGATTATTCTACAGAAGTACCCTATTTTACAAAATTGGCAAATAAATTACCTTTTGTAGATACAGATGTACCTTCTAATTTATCGGTTAGAGCAGATATGGCCTACTTACTTCCTGGTACACCAAGCGGAATAGACGTAACAGGTGCAGCAACTTCTTATATAGATGACTTTGAAGCTTCTCAAATACCAATTAGCATCTTATCTCCATTAGATTGGCACCAAGCAAGTACTCCTAAATATTTCCCTGGCTTTAATGGTGAACAAGAAGATTTATCTTACAATTACCAAAGAGGAAGATTGGCTTGGTATAATGTAGATCAAATTTTTTACGGAGCAGGAGATACTCCATCAAACATAAGTGCAGCAGAACTTTCTAGAGCAGAAACAAGACAAATTAATTATAGAGAGTTGTTTCCTAATATTCAATTAGACATTACACAGAATTCATTAATAAGAACCTTAGATTTGGCTTATTTCCCATCAGAAAGAGGTTCTTATAATTTTGATACAGGAATCAATGTAAATACAGATGGTACTTTCTCTGATCCTGAAAATAGATGGGGAGGCGTTATGAGACCTTTAACAACCAATAATTTTGATCAAGCAAATATTGAATACGTACAATTTTGGGTGATGGACCCTTATGAAAATTATTCAATTAGACCAGAAGAAGGTTTACCTGCAGGAATGAACCCTAACGATGTTTCAAACCAAGTAGGAGATTTATACATTAACTTAGGAAATGTATCCGAAGACATCTTAAAAGATAGTCGTAAAATGTATGAAAACGGTTTACCAGAAACGGGCGGCGATCTAAATACAGCACCAACTACATGGGGTAAAGTACCTACAAACCCATCTATTATTTATGCTTTTAATGAAGATGATGACGCAAGAGCTAACCAAGATGTTGGTTTTGATGGTTTAAATGATACTGATGAATTTGCTAAATACAGTACTACTCTTTCTAACTTTAGTAAATTAAACCCAAATGACCCTGCATCAGATAACTTTCAATATTTTAGAGGATCTCAATTAGATGCAAGTAACGCATCAATTATTACCAGATATAAAAACTACAACAACACACAAGGCAACTCACCAACCTTAAATCAATCTCCAGAAACGTACCCAACATCATCAACATCGTATCCAGATGTAGAAGATATTAATAAAGATCAAACCATGAATACCGTAGAAAGTTACTACGAGTATAAAGTTTCTATGAATAGAAATGATTTGGTAGTAGGAAAGAATTTTATTGTTGATGAAAAAACAACAGATGTTACTTTAGAAAACGGTGTAAATCAAAAAACAACGTGGTATCAATTTAGAGTTCCTATAAGAAGCGGAACACCAGTAAATGGTATATCAGATTTTAATAGTATCCGTTTTATGAGAATGTTTTTAACCAATTTTAAAATACCTGTTGTAATTCGTTTTGGAGAATTAGACTTGGTACGTGGAGATTGGAGACGTTACACAAAAACACTAGATGAAGACCTAACAACTCCTATAGATTTAGATGATAATCAATTAAAAGATTTTGAAGTTGGTGTTGTAAGTATCGAGCAAAACGAAGGAAGCTACATACAACCTCCAGGAATAGAAAGAGAGCGTTTGCAAGGTAGTACTAGTGTACAACTGCAAAACGAACAATCTGTTACCTTAAAAGTAAACAACCTGCCTCCAAATGAAGCAAGGGCTATTTACAAAAATATTAGTATGGATTTAAGGCGATTCAAAAATTTAAAGATGTTTATGCATCTTCAAAAGAATGAAGGCGCTCTTGCCATAAGTGACAACGACTTTTCTGCCATTATAAGATTAGGTACAGATTTAGATGACAACTATTATCAAATAGAAGTTCCGTTAAAAGTTTCTACAAACGGTACTTCTGCCTTAGATCTTTGGCCAGAAGCAAATAATTTAAACGCTTTTTTAGAAACTTTCGGATTAGTAAAATTAGAAAGAGATAGAGCTGGAAGTGCAATTACAGATTTATACACCTCTATAGAACAAGATCCAGAAATTCCGTATACAATAGCTGTAAAAGGAAACCCAACATTAGCACAATTAAAAACAATTGTTTTAGGGCTAAAAAACAATACAACATCGCCAATAAGTGGAGAGGTTTGGTTTAATGAATTACGTTCTTCTGGATTTGACAACCAAGGTGGTTGGGCTGCAGTATTAAATGCCGATGCCAATTTTGCGGATGTAGCAAATGTATCTTTATCTGGTAGTATGTCTACCGTAGGTTTTGGGAATGTAGAAGAAAGGGTAAACCAACGTAGTTTAGACGAAACAAAACAATATGATGTTGCTACAACCATTAATTTAGGAAAAGTCTTAACTCCAAAAGATTGGGGAATTCAGTTACCTATGAGTTATAGTGTTGGTGAGGTTTATATAGACCCTAAATACGATCCTCAATTTCAGGATGTAGAACTAGCAGATGCTTTGGGAGAAAATGAAAACAGTGAGTTTTCTAGAGATTATACCAAAAGAACTAGCATTAGTTTTACAAACGTAAAAAAGAATAGAAATCCTAATTCTACAAAAAAACCTAAGTTTTACGATGTAGAAAATTTAGCTGTTTCTTATGCACATAATAAAGAATTTCAGAGAAATTACAACATCAAAAAACGTATTAACGAAAGTGTAAGAGCTTCTGCATCTTATAACTTTAGTTTCGATTCTAAACCAATAGAACCTTTTAAAAACTCATCACTCTTTAAAAGTGAATATTTAAAGTTGATAAAAGATTTTAACTTTAACCCAATACCTAAAACATTTGCCGTTAATTCTAGCATCAATAGAAATTATAACGAACAACAATCTAGAAATTTAGTAGAAGGATTATCTCCACAACCAGAATTAAAACAACGTAGGTTCTTATTTGATTGGGATTACACAATTGGTTTTGATCTAACAAAATCGTTGCAATTAAATTTTAATGCAACCAATAGTTATGTGTATGATACTTTTAATAGTAATGATGAGATTCAAGTATTTGATGATTTCTTTAACACAGGAAGAGCAAACCAATATCATCAAACATTAAACGGAACCTATAATTTACCAATTGATAAAATTCCGTTTTTAAAATTTATAAAAGCAGATTATGCATACACAGCAGATTTCGATTGGCAAGCGGCACCACAAAACACTATAGATGTTGATGGCGCTGATATATCTTCTGTAGACTTGATTGGAAACGTAATTCAGAATGCTAATACCCACAATTTAAATACTACTTTAAATTTTGATAGCTTTTACAAAGGCCTTGGTTTCGAAAAATTATTACTAACCAAGAGTCAACGTAAAGGAATCAAAGAAATAAAAAAATCGAAAGGATTAAACGGCCCAAGTTTACCTAGAACTCCTGGAAGAAGCACAACAGGAGTAAAAAAGAAAAAGCTATCTATTGGTAAAACAATTCTAAAAGGTACTTATGATATTTTAACATCTATAAAACAAGGTAAAATTAGCTACTCAGAAAACAACGGGCAATTATTACCAGGTTACACAGAAGATGTTGGCTTTTTAGGAGGCGCACCTACTTCTTTTGCCTTTGGTAGTCAAGTAGACATTAGAAACAAGGCCTTAGAAAATGGATGGTTAGTAACACCTAGAGATGCTGATGCAGATTACTATAATAAAACCTACAGTAAAACACATTACAACAAATTAGATTATACATTTACCTTAAAACCAATTAAGGATTTAAATATAGATGTTAGGGGTAATAAAATTAAAACAAGAGATTTATCTCAACAATTAGATGTTATAAATAACGGAACTGAGTTTGGCGAGTTAGATCAAAATATTGCTGCTTTTGAAACAGGAAACTTTAGTACTAGTTATTCTATGGTTTCTACGGCATTTTCAGACGGCGATGAATTGTTTCAAAAATTAAGAGACTATAGAAGTATCATTTCTAACAGACTTGCAAACGAAAATGGAGTTCCGGTAAGTGGTTTTGGTGCAAATAGTCAACAAGTATTATTACCTGCTTTTATGGCTGCATATTCTGGGCAGAGCCCTGATAAAGTAAACACAGGTTTATTTAGAAATATTCCAATTCCTAACTGGACACTTAGATACAATGGGTTAATGAAATTAAAATTCTTTAAGAAAAACTTTAGCAACTTTGTAGTATCACATGGTTATAGATCTTCTTATACCCTATCTAGTTTTACAAACAACTTGCAGTATGATGGTAATAATCCGTATGCAAATATAAATGTAGCTAACAATTATGAACCAGAATTATTAGTAGCTGCTGCTACTTTAGTTGATGAATTTTCTCCACTAATTAAATTAGATATGAAAATGAGAAACTCTTTCTCACTTAGAGGAGAAGTAAAAAGAGATAGAACCCTTACCATGAATTTTAATAACAGTACTTTAACTGATATTAAAGGAACAGAATATGTTTTTGGAATGGGTTATGTATTTAAAGACGTAAAGTTTAATACCCGATTTACAGGAAAAAAACAAACTCTAAAAGGAGATATAAACTTAAGAGCAGATGTATCTTTAAGAGATAATTTAACACAAATTAGATCTGTAGATGAAGATAATAATCAAATAAGTGGTGGACAGAAACTTTTTTCTATTAAATTTACCGCAGATTATAGATTAAGCAATAGCCTAACAGCATCATTTTACTATAATCATCAAACATCTAAATATGCAATCTCTACCACTTTTCCGAGACAGTCGATTAATGGAGGATTTAATATTATTTATAACCTAGGAGGAAATTAACAATAACACCATAAAATTAATTAAAGAATGAAATTACCATTAGAGTTAAAATACACAAAAGATCACGAGTGGATTAAAATTGAAGGAAATACTGCAACAGTTGGTATTACAGAATTTGCACAAGGAGAGCTAGGAGATATCGTTTATGTAGATGTAGACACCTTAGACGATACTGTAGAAGAAGGAGAAGTTTTTGGTTCTGTAGAGGCGGTTAAAACTGTTTCAGATTTATTTATGCCTTTAACAGGTGAAGTAATTGAATTTAATGAAGCTTTAGAAGACGAACCAGAACTTGTAAATTCTGATCCTTACGGTAAAGGTTGGATGATTAAAGTGGACATATCAGACACAACTCAAATAAATAATTTATTAGATGCTGCAGCGTATAAAGAACTTATTCAAGGATAACCTTTACGTCATTGCAATACTAATAACTATTACCATTACATATTTAAGTTTAATGAAAATGCCCAAACTTGAAGAAAGTTTTAGTAATGTAGATAAAGTATACCACCTGACTGCTTATTTTACGCTTTCTCTTTGTTGGTTGCTTTCATTTTATAGAAAACCAACACTAAAATACGTTATCGTAATTAGTTGTATAATTTTTGGCATAATTATTGAAGTTTTGCAAGCAACATTAACTGTATATAGAACAGGTGATTATAAAGATGCATTATCAAATACGGTAGGAATTCTGTTAGGATTATTTGTTTTTAATCTAATATTAAAAAAAATTACAGTTAATTCATACTAAGACTTGTATATAAACCAATAATTTAATTAAATTAGCGAACTATTAAAAACTCTTTACAATGGAAATTAAAAAACACCCAAAATCAAATTTAGAAAATTACAGTAAAATTTTTATGCAAATAGGTTTGGTTTTAGCATTATTTGTAACCTATGCTGCAATAGAAAAGAAAACATACGATAGAAATATTGGTGATTTAGGTACTGTAACGATGAATGCCGAAATGGAAGAAGAAACTGTAATTACTGAAAGAGTAGAGCCAGTGAAACCAAAAACGCCACCACCACCAGCACCAGAAAAAATTGAAATTGTTGAAGATGAAAAGGAAGTTGAAGAAACTGTAATTGAATCTACTGAAACAGATGAAACTGAAGCTGTAGAAGTAGAAGAAATTGTAGAGGTAGAAGAAGTAGAAGAAGTTGTAGAAGATGTAAGTTTTATGATTATTGAAGATGTACCTGTATTTCCTGGATGTAAAGGAAGTAAAAATGAGTTAAAAGCTTGTTTTAGTAAAATGGTACAAAAGCACTTCTCAAGAAAATTTGATGCAAATTTACCTAACGAACTAGGTTTATCTCCAGGTAGAAAAAGAGTATTTATTGGTTTTAAAATTGATAAAAACGGAAATATTGTTAACGTAAACGCTAGAGCACCACACCCAAAAATTAAAAGTGAGGTTATTAAAGTGATGAAACAATTGCCTAAAATGAAACCTGGTAAACAAAGAGGAAAACCAGTAGGTGTAAAATATAGTATTCCATTTACATTAATTGTAGAGTAATAGAGTTTACAACACAAATAAAAAAACCGTTTAGAGCATGCTCTAAACGGTTTTTTTATGAGCTTAAATAAAGCCTTCTTAGATTACTTTAAACCTACAAAGTAATATTATATTTATCACTACTAAATAGTAAAGTACAATAAGACCTATATAAACATCAATCCTTTTAAATATATACTCTATAAATTAAGTAAAACAACTTTTAGTTATACAAACTAAACAAATTCTATAAACATAACAAGTAACAGAAACACCTTTAATAATACCCTTTATAAAGGAAACATTACTCCATAAAAAAACTCCAAAATATATTATTTTGGAGTTTAATATAGCCTTAAAAGCTACATAAAGTATTTTTTATTTATTAGAAGCTAACTTTGCTTCATGCTTCCATAAATTTACATCAACAATTGCATTGTTATCATAATTAATTTCTCTTAAAGAATCATCGTTCCAAACAAACCATTTGCCAACTTTTTTACCGTCTTTATAATTGGCTATTTGAACTTTATTACCTTCTTTATCAAAACGAGTCCATTCTCCAGTTAATTTTTTATCTTTAAAATAACCTTGAGTACTTATTGATCCATCTTCATAGTAATAAGTAGCTTTTACCAAATTACCTTCTGCTGTATAAGTTACTTCTTTATCTTGAGAATATCCTATTGCTGCTACACAAAGAACTATAAGTGTTAGTATTTTTTTCATGATTTTATTTTTTAGGGTTCATAATATATATACAAATATACATAATAAGTTACAATTAAAAAACATTTTGGTAACATTAAATTAACATTGAGTAAATAAATATTAATTTAATACCTTTACTAGATATTAACTAAAAAATAAGATTATGGCAGTTATGAAAGTTATTGAGGTATTAGCAAACTCAGAAAAAAGTTGGGAAGAAGCAACAAGAAAGGCAGTAAAACAAGCCTCTAAATCTGTAAAAAATATTAAATCTGTATTTGTACAATCGCAAAGTGCTGTTGTTAATGGAGATGAAGTTACCGAGTTTAGAGTTAACTTAAAAATTACTTTTGAAGTAAAT
This sequence comes from Polaribacter staleyi, assembly GCF_038024045.1. Lineage (NCBI taxonomy): Bacteria > Pseudomonadati > Bacteroidota > Flavobacteriia > Flavobacteriales > Flavobacteriaceae > Polaribacter > Polaribacter staleyi. Next base: position 2,376,494 of record NZ_CP150665.1, read on the forward strand.
TAAAACATAAAAAGAATTATTTAAAGGCGATTTAATGTAAAATTAAATCGCTTTTTTATTATATAAAAACAACTACAACATTAAACTCTATGTCTAATTATTATAGTTGTTAATCTTTTCGTTCTTCAATAAGAAACCATTATTTTTGCAGTTAATTTATAACAAAAAAATAAAAAATGGATAAATATCTTGAATATTTAAAAGGATTAATAATTGAGTTTACACCAAAAATATTAGTTGCATTAGCAATTCTAATTATTGGGTTATTAGTTATCAAACTAATTGTTAAAACATCTAGAAAAGTAATGAACAAAGGTGGATTAGACCTTACGCTTCAAAAATTTTTAGGGAACTTAATTGGTTGGGGACTAAAAATATTATTAATCATAGCTGTTATCTCTAAACTTGGAGTAGAAACTACTTCTTTTGCAGCTATTTTAGCAGCAGCAGGTTTAGCTGTTGGTTTAGCATTACAAGGATCTTTAGCAAACTTTGCTGGAGGAGTTTTAATTATGATTTTTAAACCTTTTAAACTTGGTGACCTAATAGAAGCACAAGGTGAAATTGGTGTTGTAAAAGAAATTGAAATTTTTACAACAAAACTTACTGGTTTATCTAACAAAGAAATTATAATACCAAATGGTACATTATCAAACGGAAATATTGTTAACTATACTACAGAAGGTACAAGACGCGTAGATTTAACTATAGGCGTTTCTTATGATGCAGATATTAAGCAAACAAAAGAAGTTTTAATGAATGTGTTAACTTCTCATCCAAAAGTATTAAAAGACCCTGCCCCAGGAGTTACTGTATCTGAATTAGCAGATAGTTCTGTTAATTTTGCTGTAAGACCTTGGTGTAAAACAGAAGATTACTGGAATGTATACTTTGATGTAACAGAAAATGTAAAATTAGCACTTGATAAAGCAGGAATTGAAATTCCTTATCCACATCAAGTTAATGTTAAAAAGTAGGTTTCTTTTTCTTTTCTGGAATCACTACAAAATCTTTTAAATAAAAAGGTTCAAAATAAGCGACATCTTCGATGTCGTTTTTTTTGTACTTATCATAAGATAATTGCGCCATTTCTTTAGCAGAAGGAAACTTATCATCAACAAAAACAGCATTTTTATGAGTAATTACATCTTTGCACTTGTGAGCACCATCACCTAAAAAGGTAACCTTACCAGCTTCTAAGTATTCTGCAAAAGAGTTTTCATCAATAATCTCTGCTTTAATATCTCTTACTTGGTCATGATTTTTATTAAAAACAGCAGCATACACTTCCATTCTTCTTGCATCTAACATCGATATTATTACGCCTTCATCAACAGAAATAGCATGCGCTAAAGATTCTAAGGTTTTAATAGATATCAACGGCTTATCAAAAGCAAAACAAAGCCCTTTTGCAGCCGAAACACCAATTCTTAAGCCCGTATAAGATCCAGGTCCTTTACTTACCGCTACAGCGTCTATTTGATTAGAAGTAAGATTTGCTTCATTTAAAACATCTAAAATAAAAGGATGCAGTACTTCTGCATGGGAATACTTACCATTATTTAATTCTTTTAGCGCAATAACTTCACCATTTTTCGCAATACTAACAGAGCAATTTTTGGTTGCGGTTTCTATGTTAAGGATAATTACCAAGTTCTATATTTTTTATGCAAATATAAGTCATCCAAAAAAGAAAACCTCGCAAATTTGCGAGGCTTCTAAAGTTCATCTATATTATATTTATTCTAAAATAAGTTCTCCAGAATAAAATTGTAACACTTTTGTTTTAAAAACATAATCATATTTAGAACGTATCATGGCTCCTTCTGCATTAACCAAACGGGTTCTAACTAAATCGAAATCGAACAACGTCATTACCCCATAATTATATCTTTCTTGTGCATTTTTAAATGCTTCTTTTTGTGCTTCTAAAGAAATTTTAGCAGCTTCATATGCTTTTAAAGATGATTTTACATCTAAAAACGCCTGCTCTATAGTTTGTTTTAAATTTAATTTTTCACTTTCTAATCTAGTTTCAAAAATTTCTTTATTTATTTTAGATCTTTTTACACTAGCATCAGTTTTAAAACCATTAAAAATAGGAACGCTAACGTTAAAGCCAACTCCATAACCTAGGTTTCCATCTAACTGATCGAAAAAATTACCAGTAGGAACTCCTGTTGGTTTTATAATATATCTATAATTTGAATTAGCAAAAACAGAACTGGTAATTGTTGGTAAATAGCTTCCTTTGCTAATTGCAATACCTAAATCTGCATTTTCTATTGCCAATTTAGCTCGTTTAATTTCGGGCATTTTTGTTAAAGATTTATCATAAACTGCAGATGAATTTTTATACAACAAATCAGATGAAGGTGACTGAACATCTAAGGAGGCAACATCAAAATTATTTACCGGAACCTGTAATAATTGTGCTAAATTTAAGAGCGCAAGGTCTAATGCATTCTCTTGAGTTATTACACTCTGTAAATCATTAGCAGCGGTAGATTTAAAGTTTAATAATTCTCCTTTTGCAATAGTACCAGCCTCAAATCTATCATTAGCAGCACTTATCTGTTTTTTGCTTATTTCTGCCTGAACTTTAGCTACTTCTAAATTTTCTTTGGCAAAAAGAACGTTTAAATATCCATTTACAACAAACAGAGAAACATCATTCTCAATTTTTGCTAAATCTAATTTACTTGTTTCGATACCTAATTCTGCTTGCTTGTATAAGTTTAAATTTCTAAACCCATTAAAAACAGTTATACCTGCACTTAAACCAACATTACCACCAAAAAAAGTTGTGCTTGCAGATCTGTTGTTTGTAACAGGATCAAAGTTAGAACCTGCAGAAAGATTACCTCCAGAATTGGCACTAACAGTAGGTAAAAAGTTTCCTTTAGAACTCTTTAAATCCGTTTTTGCAATTTCTAAGTTTAATTTATTCTGTTGAATAGAAATATTTTTATCTAAAGCTTGATTAACACACTCTTTAAGAGTCCATTTCTTTTGTGAAAAAGTAGCAATTGTAGTAAAAAAAGCTACAAATAGGATAAGTTTAGTCTTCAAAACGTATTTTTTTTGGGTTGATATAAAATAATGTAATCATCAAAAAGAAAAAATTCTTATAATGTTTCAATAAGACGACTAAAAGTAAAATTTGTTACAAGATATCAATCTTATATAAATGTTAATTTTTAGCATTTTTTTTATACCTGTAAATTACATAAAATAAAACACCTACCAAAAGATACGGAAAAACCATTAAATAGGTTATTCCATTATTAACACCTTGCGCCATAGAAACATCGCCATTTTCTACTACAGCTTTACACATTGCACATTGAGAAAATGAAACCTGTGATGTAAAAACCATCAACAACAACCATATAATTACTCTTTTTTTATACATAATAAGGAGATATCATTAAATAAACAACAACACCCGTAATGGCTACATACAACCATAAAGGAAATGTAAGTTTTGCTATTTTTTTATGTTGCGGAAAATTACCCAACTTTGCTCTCATAAAAGTGGTAAGTACAAGTGGAATTATAATAATTGATAAAATTATATGCGTAAATAAAATAAAATAATAAATATATTTTATAGCACCTTCACCTCCGAATTTAGTAGAATCAGATGTCATGTGATACCCAATATACAGTAATAAAAAAACTAAAGAACAGGCAATTGCAAATGTATTTAACTGCTCATGTAACTTTCTATTTCCTTTTTTAATTGCAACAACTGCTGCTATTAAAACAACTGCAGTTATACCATTTATAGATGCATAAATGGGTGGTAAAAAAGTTAAAGGCGCTACATTAAAACCTAGTTTTCTTAAATTAATACCAAATAAAGCTGCCACTGCCAAAGGAATAACAATGGATAAGCCTGTAATAATTTTCTTATATTTTTTTTCTTGTGCTAAATTACTCATTCAACAAAATTTTAATATCTTTTTTTAATTCTTCTACTTGGTCAGGAAAACCTTGTTCACTTAAAGCTCTGTAATACATAATTGGGTTACCAAACTCGTCTGTTCTAGATCTAATATTTCCTTCTTTATCTACTAAAGCAAACAAACCAGAATGCTCAAAACCTCCATGATCTTCATCTCCTTTACCTGCATATAATTTAAATCCTTTATTAGCTAAATCATAAACAATTTCTTGATTTTGACCTGTTAACAAATGCCAATTTTTATGCGTTATTTGATTTTCTAAGGTATATTCTTTTAAAACCTCTGGTGTATCTATTTCTGGCGTAATAGAAATAGAAGCAATACCAAAGTTAGTATTAGAAGAGAATTCATCTTGAATAGTAACCATCTTTTTATTCATTAAAGGACAAATAGTTGGACACGTAGAAAAGAAAAATTCTACAACATAAACTTTTCCTTTGTAATCATTATTGGTAATTATTTTTCCGTTTTGATCTACAAACTCAAAATCTGGAACTTTATTAAATGTATATAAACCACTTTTTTTACCAGATTTTTTGTCAATTCTATCCAATCGATCATGTTGCACAAGATCATTATCATTTATTCTTCTATCTAAATTTCTAACAACATAAATTCCGAATAAAAGGATAACAAATGATACACCTATATAAGAATACTTTTTGTTCATAACCCAACTTCTTTTCTATCTGCTTTATTTTCGTTTTTTTCTTTAAATGCAGCATAATACTCGTAAAAGAGTACTAAAACATCATCCTTTAATTTAGCATTTAACTCAGAAACAGAATTCATATTGTAACCAATAAGTTTTCCATCTTTACTATCTGCGTCGGTAAGTCTACCTCTAAGATTACCGTTTTTATCAATCAAAAAAACGTTAGATGTGTATAAATTAGATAATGCATTACCAGAATTAAAACTACCATATAAAGTTACTATTTCTTCTTTAGAACCGGCAACAAAATTCCATTTTACCATATCTGTAAAAGCACTAATTTCTTTTTTAAGCTGTTTAACTCCTTCTTCTTTTCCTTTGGGATAGATAGCAATTACCTGAAATTTCTTATATTCTATAAATTTCTTGTAAATTTTCTCGTTAAGATTAAAGAAACCGCCTTTTTGTGTATCTATATCGTTACCTAAAAAGCAAACAATAGAAATTCTATCTTTAAATGTTTGTAAGGTATCTAAGGTAGAAACATCAACAACACCTTTAGTAACAACAGGTAATTTAGTAAAATTATTTTTTCCGGTTGATAAAATTAAAAAACAGATTAATGGAAAAATAAATAGTAAAAATAATACAACTCTTTTTTTAGTAAGTTTCATCATCTATTCTTTTTAAGGCACTAAAATTAATTTCAGTATATAAAAAAAGGTGGTTAAAACCACCTTTTAAATTTTTTATTTTACCATTTTACAAGTGGTCCTAAAGTGTCATATAAATAACCACCTTCTATTAAGAGTAATGTTACTAGGTAACAAATTAGAAAAACTGCGGTCCAAACTATAGATCGTCTAAACCATTTTTTTTCACCCTCTAAGTGCATAAAAGCCCAAGCAATGTAATATGCTTTTACCAATGTTAAAATGATAAACAACCAGTTTAAAGGACTTGTACCTAAAAAGCTTGTAAGATGTAAAGAAGCTGGTTTAACAATACCAAATGCAACTTCTACAGTTGTTATAACGGTTAGTAGTATTAAAACTACCCAAATTCTCTTTGTGTTTGATTCGTGTGCGTGTGCCATTTTAATATTTTTTAGATTCCCGCTTTCGCTGGAATGATAATTTTAACAGAAACCTTTAGAATTTACCTAGAGGTACTCTTTTTAATTATACTAAGTAGAAGAATGTGAATACAAATACCCAAACTAAATCTACAAAGTGCCAATATAAACCTACTTTTTCTACCATTTCATAATGTCCTCTACGCTCGTAAGTACCTAGAACAACATTAAAGAAAATAATGATGTTAATTATAATTCCTGACAATACGTGAAAACCGTGAAAACCAGTTATAAAGAAAAAGAAATCGGCAAAAATAGTATTTCCATACTCATTTACATGCAAGTTAGCACCTTCTACAACCAATTTTGTTTTAGCCAATTGAGCTAATCCTTCTTCTCTAGAAAGAATTATTTTTTGTTTTGTTGCCGGATCAATCAATTCAGAACGAATTTGTATATCTGGATTTGCTTTAAAAGAACTTTGAATTTGAGCTATCGAATAGTTAGCAATTGTTTCTTCTTTCTCGAACCACAATCCATTTTCTCTAGTTTGTTGTACTCTACCGTCTGCTCTTTCACCTACTACAAAATCTGACAATGCAATTTGGTGTCCGTCTTTTACAAATTGTAAAATTCTTCCATCAGTAGTTTTTACAGCTCCATAAGAACCAGAAATAAAATTTTTCCATTCCCATGCTTGAGAGCCGATAAAAATCATCCCAAAAATAATAGTAGCAAACATATACCATGCTACTCTTTTTTGTTTCATTTGATGACCTGCATCTACAGCTAATACCATTGTTACAGAAGAAACAATAAGTATAAAAGTCATTAATGCAACATAATACATTGGTGCATGTACACCATGTAAACCAGGAAAGTGAGTAAATACCTCATCGGCAATTGGCCAAGAGTCTATAAATTTAAATCGTGTTAAACCGTAAGCTGCTAAAAAGCCCGAAAAGGTTAAAGCATCAGAAACGATAAAAAACCACATCATCATTTTACCATAACTTGCTCCAAATGGTTTTACACCACCACCGCTCCAAGTTTCTTTACCATCTGTAGGTATAGCAATATTTGCTTCCATATAATAATTTCTATTAATTAGTGTTCTTAGTTAGTGCGCCAAAAATAGCTATTTTTCATCACCTAATAAAATAGAAAAAGAAAAATAGATAAATCCATAGTATATCTACAAAATGCCAGAAGATTGTACCGAGTTCAAACCCAAGCATATTGTCTGATTTGTATTTGTATTTAAAATGATTATAAATAACAACTAATAGCACTATAATCCCTGCTAACAGGTGTAAAACGTGCATAAAAGTGATTCCTATAATAAAAGATGTTGATACCGTACTTTCTGGACCTGTAAAAAATAAGCCTACACTTTTTAGTTGATTAAAACCAACATATTGCTGCCAAACAAATCCTATTCCTAATAATAAGGTAACAACTACAAGTATTAAAGATAGTTGTCTTTTATCTTCTTTTAAGAATTTTTGCGACAAAAAAAGTGTTATACTACTTGCTACGATTAATACTGTACTTACATAAAACGCCTGAGGTAAATCAAAAGAAACCCAATCATCTCTTTCCATACTTATTACGTATGCACTTGTTAATCCTGCAAAAAACATCACCATACTAATCATGGAAATCCACAACATAGGTTTTGCAGATTTTTTCTTAGCAACCTTTAATTCTTGTTCTAATGTTTGTTCTACTATCATTATTAATGTAAAAATTTATCTACTACGTAGATTATTTGCACTACTGTAATATACAAAACACTTGATAGCATTAGTTTTCTTGCATCAATGTTTTCTTCACTTTTATGTAATTTAATTCCAAAATACAACATATACATACCTAACAAGGCAACAATTACTGCTGTTGCAGGATATATATAAAATGCCCCAGATAGTTTTAAAACAGGCGAAGTAGATACTAATATCATAATTACCGTGTAAAAAATAATCTGTTTTACAGCTCCTTTATCTTTTAATCCCATAGGAAGCATATTAAAACCGGCTTTCTGATATTCTTCATGTTGTAACCAACCAATTGCCCAAAAGTGTGGAAATTGCCAGAAAAACTGAATCATAAATAAAAACCCTGCTTCCATACCAAACTGATTGGTAGCAGCAACCCAACCTAACATAAATGGGATAGCTCCTGGAATAGCACCTACAAAAACAGATAAAGGTGTTACAGATTTTAATGGTGTGTAAACACTTGTATATAAAAATATAGAAATAGCACCAAATAAGGCTGTTTTAGCGTTAATACTATATAAAATTGAAAGTCCAAAAATAGTAAACAAAATAGCAACAGTAAGTGCTACATTTACAGACATTCTACCAGTTGGTAAAGGTCTGTTCTGAGTACGTTTCATAATAGCATCGGTATCTTTTTCTATAATTTGATTAAATGCATTAGAAGCACCAACCATAAAAAAACCTCCTATTGCCAACAAAATAAGGGTAAAGTAATCAATAATTTCTACACCCAATAAATAACCCGCAACAGAAGAAAACACAACACTTAGAGACAAACCAACTTTTGTGAGTTGCTTAAAATCTGAAATTATCGCCTGCATAGATATTTTATTGTCTGTAATTACTTTTGTTTCCATTTCTCAAAATAGTTTGCAAAGATATTTGATAATTATGACTTTACCACCATTTAATTAAGCTTTTAACTTTAAATAAAAAACCCACTCAATAAATTGAGTGGGAAAATTGCTATGAAAAAGAAAAAGTGTGACTTAATTAAAAATCACACTACAAAGATATATATAATATCGTTTATTTTTCACAAAAAAATATTAAAATTTAAAAATCGAAGTACCAATTAAATAAATCTGCTCTTACTCCTATAGAAAACCAAACATTTCCTCCTGATGGAAAACTCGTTAAAGGCGTATCTGAAGAGAAGTTTCTATAAGACAAACTAGCAAAAAGACTTGTATTGTTAGAAGGATTAATTAAATAATTACTTTGTACATCTGCAATAAAAATATTTGCAGTATTACCTTGTCCAATTTCTATACCCGTATCTCCTACACGATCATCATAAGATTGATAAATATCACCACCGTAACTTATTACTTGGTCTTCTAAATCAAATCCTTTTTTACCTACAATAATTTTAGCACTACCACTCCATCTGTCTTTTTTATATCTTGCAATTGCAATTGCCTCCCAAAAGTTAGCTCCCCACAAATGCCCAAGAGGTTGGCTGTAGTTTCCGTAATTTAAAATAGGTGATTTATGTGCAAATGTGTACGGACGAGCACGATTGTACTCTAACTGTAAAAATAAATTTTCAACCTTAAAGGCATCAAAATATTTTACACCTAATTGATAGGCATATTTATGTCTCCAATCACTTAAATCGCTTACGTTACCAACAGAAAACTCATCTATTACTAATTGAGAATATAAAGAGATATTATTATTTAATTTATACTTACCAGTTAAACCAACAATGGCATTACCGGCATCTTCTCCTCTATTAAACTCTAAAGATCTATAAAATAAAACAGGGTTTAAAAAACCTGCATCTATTCCGTTTTCTCCTGCAGATATTGCAGTTTCAAAAAGACCTATATTTAACTTATCTGTTAGGTTGATGCTCAAATAATGAGCTGCCACATATTTTCTTGCATGTTCATTTGGATCTGAGACAGTACTTAAAGAGGGTTCTGTATTCCACATCCAAATATTAGTGTATTGTATTTTCCAAAAATCAACCTTCATTTTTAAATAAGTGGTCGGAGAAGAAACATCTGATAAAATAAAAGATCTATATCCGTCTCCAATAAAGTTTTTACCATTACCAAACTGAAACTGCATATACTTATTTGGTGTGTATGCTAAATACGCTTCTGCAACAGGATAATCGTGAGCATCTGTTTTAAAACCTTTTGTTTTACCTCTACCAGGAACCAATCCTTCAGAATTTTTAGGTCGTACATTGGCTGCTGTATTGGTTATAAAACTATTTACATATTCTGCAAACCTACCTTGGCTTTCTGAATACGTGGTAGAAAATGAAAAATTCTTTCCAATCTCTCCGTTTACATTTACAATTCTAGAATTATTAAAAGTGTACGCTACATCAGAATTATCTTTTCCCATTTGAACATCAAACAATAAATCTACTGTTAACCAATAATCTTTCTTTTTTACTTGTAATAAATGTTCATTCCAAACTTTTTTACCCAACCAAGTTTCTTTATTTGGTTTTAAAAACTTTTTCTTCTCTTTGGTTAAATCATAATACGGCATTATTTCATTGTACGTATAAGGTTTAGAAGCCGTATGTGTACCTTTTGCTTTGTGCAACGCATATTCATAATCTACATAACTTCTATGTGTAAATGGAATATTTAGTTTACTATTATGTTCTAAAAAGGTAGAATCTGCAATTCTCTTTTTTTCTACAACATCTATTAAACTTTCTTTTTTAATTTCTAAACTAGCACCATCGTTATTTACAATAGAATCTTTAGAAATTTCGTTTACTGGAAAACTGATAGGCAATTCGAACTTCATTTCTATTGGATGATTATTATACCAACCAGGAGTAATTTTTGGTAAAACCATAAAAGCTCTTTTTACTTCTTCCCTTACTTCATTAAATGGCGTATTTACGTAAATTAACTTAAATTCTCCTTCTGTTGTAACCGCAAAAATAGTATTGGCAGTTCCTTTAAAACTTTCGTTTTTTGCAATTTCTGGAGTTTTAAATTCGGCAAAAAACAATTTTCTTGTTTGCGCATAGAAACAATCTTTTAATGATTGAATTTCTACACCTTTACAAGCTTCGAAAATTGGATATTTTTCTTCTTGAGCAAATAATATTGAGGGAAATAATAAAACTAGAAATACGTATTTTTTTATCATTCTATAACTTTATAATGGTGTTGTTTTTTAATTGATATTTTTGATTACTTTCTTTACAGATAGCAATTCCGTTTTTATTAAATTCTAACCGATGGCCGTACTCACTTACCCAACCTATTTGTTTAGAGGGGTTGCCAACTACAAGTGCAAATGGTAAAATTTCTTTAGTTACTACAGCACCAGCACCAATAAAAGCATACTCACCAATAGTATTACCGCAAACAATGGTGGCATTTGCACCAATACTTGCGCCTTTTTTTACTAAAGTTTTTTGATATTCATTTTTTCTTTTGATAGCGCTTCGTGGATTAATTACGTTTGTAAAAACCATAGAAGGACCTAAAAAAACATCGTCTTCGCAAATTACGCCTGTATAAATAGAAACATTGTTTTGCACTTTAACATTTTTACCTAAAATAACTTCTGGAGAGACTACTACATTCTGACCAATATTACAGTGATCACCTATAACACAATTAGACATAATATGACTAAAATGCCAGATTTTGGTATCTTTACCAATACTGCAATCGTTATCTATTACAGCCGTTTCATGTGCAAAATATTCTATCAAAATTAGTATCCTGAATTGCTGTTTTGTTCTTTATTAACTATTTCTTTAGAAGATGATGTACCTATTCTATCTACTCCTAAATCTATCATTTTTACAGCGGTTTCATAATCTCTTACACCACCTGCTGCTTTTACTTTTAAGGGTTTTGCATTTTCTATAATTAATTTCATAGTTTCAAATGTGGCCCCATTTGGTAAATTGTTTTCGGTTTTAAAAAACCCTGTTGATGATTTTACAAAAACATTTTCTGCATTTTCTTCACCAAAAACAGTAAAAACAATACTTTTAATTAACGACGAAATTACAACTATTTCTTTATTGGTTAAGGCAGCAACTTCAATTATCCACTTTACAACTTTATTATTATCTAAAGCAAGGGCTATTCCCTTTGTAATTTCATTGGTAACTAAATCTATTTCGCCTCTTTTAAAAGCCTGATAATTTACAACAAAGTCTAACTCATCTGCACCTAAATTAATAGCTTCTTTAGCTTCTTTAATTTTTTCGTCTAATGAATAAGTTCCTTCGTGAAAGCCAATTACAGTACCTATTAAAGTTTTAGAAGAAGCTTTACCTAACATTTCTTTGGCTAAAGGGATGTATTTAGCACGAATCATGATTAATTTATAATCGAACAAAATAGCTTCTTTAATTAAATCGATCACTTTTTGTTGATTTTCTTCTTCCGTAAGATTCGCCTGACTTGCTGTTTTTAAGTAAGTAGCGTCTAAATATTGATTCATTTTCATTTTACAAAAATAATAAATAATAAAACGGATTCCATAAAAAACCCAACCTTTTGGTTGGGTTTTATTTTACTCTAAACGAAAAGCTATTGGTAAATTATATCTAACCTTAACCGTTCTACTATTTTGTTTACCAGGTTTAAATTTGGGTAACTTTTTAATAACCCTTAAAGCTTCTTTTTCTAAACCTTTATACGCTGTTCTAATCATCACATCAACTACATCTCCTTTATCATCTATTACAAACTGCGTCTGTATTTTATGTTTGCCAGAACGTAAACCTATTTCAGTTGCCAATCCTACATCAAAATTACGTTGTACAAACTGTTTCATTTTTTTATCAAAACAAATCTTATTTTCTTTTTTTGATAAATTTTCACATCCTTTAAAAACAGGTGCATCTTCTATACTTACAAAATCTACATCTTCAATAAAGTCATCAATAACATAAACCTCAACAACTTTATCTATATCAATTAAAACAGGATCTTCTATTGGAGTATTATCTATAATTGTTTCAATAATAGTATTATCTCCTTTTACAACCTCATCTACAATAAATGGTGCTGCTTTTATAACCTTTACTTGAGGCACAACTTTAGGTTGTTTTGTAAAAAGAACATCTACATCTGGTTCTACATAAACAATTTTGTTTTTATCTGGCTTAAGAACAACTATTGTTTTCTGTTCGGTTTGGTATTCTAAAGTCACAAAGACTATAAAGAGTACTAATACAAGCCCTAACTGCATAAAAAGGTTAGAGAATTTTTCTAATTGTTTGGTTGGTAGTTTCTTGGTGTTTTTCATAATTAGAAAGTTTTTAAATGTTAAAACTTTGTTAAACCAATTAACGTGCCACAAAAAAAGCATCAAATTTCTTTGATGCTTTTAGGCTAAAATATTTTTTATAGTGTAACTACCTATTTTTTAAATGCTTTTCTGCAACTATTTCTAATTCATCATACCAGTCTTGACCATACTTTCTAATCAAAGCTTGCTTTACAAACTTATAAACAGGCACTTGTAATTCTTTACCTAAGGTACAAGCATCGTCGCAAATTTCCCATTTATCATAATTTACAGCAGAAAACTCACTGTAGTCTTTTATTCTAATCGGGTATAAATGACAAGAAACTGGTTTTTTCCAATCGATTTCTCCTTGATTATAAGCTTCTTCAATAGCACACAAAGCCGTCTTTTTTTCATCAAAAATAACATAAGCACAATCTGCACCATTAATTAAAGGAGTTTCTAATTCTCCCCATTCACTGGTAACCCAAGTGCCTTGTTTTTCAATTGCAGCAATGCCCTCTTTTCTTAAAAAAGGTTTTACTTTAGGATAAATATCTTCTAAAATTTTTGTCTCTTCCTTTTCTAAGGGAGCACCTGCGTCACCATCTATACAGCAAGCACCTTTACATGCAGATAAATTGCAAACAAAATCTTTTTCGATAATATTTTCTGATACTATAGTTTTTCCGAGTTGAAACATACCGCAAAAATAGTGTTATTTTTTTCTATAACTTTACGTTTTCCTAAACTAAGTTGCCTAATTTTGCCAAAAATATAAAAAATTATGAATTTTATTTTTAAAGAAGCTTTTACTGCATTTATGGTTTTGTTTGCTGTGATAGATGTTATTGGTAATATTCCTATTATTATAGACTTACGAAAAAAAGCAGGTCATATTCAGTCTGAAAAAGCAGCTATAATTGCAGGGATTATTATGATTATTTTTTTGTTTTTAGGACAAAGTTTATTAAAATTAATAGGAATTGATGTACATTCTTTTGCTGTTGCAGGTGCCTTTATACTTTTCTTTATTGCTTTAGAAATGATTTTAGGAATTACGCTTTATAAAGATAATGAAGGCGATGTTAATGCAATTACAGCCTCTGTTTTCCCTTTAGCTTTTCCTTTAATTGCTGGCCCAGGTAGTTTAACAACCTTACTTTCTTTAAGAGCTGAGTTTCATTTAGAAAACATTATAGTTGCTGTTTTAGCAAACGTTCTTTTAATTTATTTTGTATTAAAAACATCTTCTAAAATAGAACGTATAATAGGTCCTAACGGAATTCAAATAATTAGAAAGATATTTGGTGTAATTTTATTAGCTATTTCTGTAAAATTATTTGCAGCAAATATTAAAGTCCTTTTTATTTAAATGATTTTTGATGTTTTAATTATAGGAGGAGGCGTTTCTGCAATGCAATGTGCGTTGGTATTAGGTTCTGCAAAAAACAAAGCTTTTGCAGCCGATAAAAATATTGGAATTATTATGCACCAAAGAGCATCTCATCTACAAGACGCATTATTTAATAACGTACTAGGTTTGCCTCCTAAAACTTTAGGAAAAGATATTCTAATTAAAGGTAAAGAACAACTTGCTACCTTATACCCAGATGTACAACAAATAGAAAACGAAAAAGTTTTATCTGTCTTAAATATTAAAAATGGCTACCAAATAACAACCAACAATGCTACTTATTCTAGTAAAATTGTAATTGTTGCTTTAAATTATTCTAAACCATTTACAATAGAAGGTTTAGCCACTTTTATAGAACCTCATGGTAGTGCAAACCCTTCTAAAGATAGAATTCAACTTAAAAACAAAAACCATCTTATAAAAGATGGCTTATACTGTTGCGGTACAATAGCTGGTTGCAGAAGCCAGTTTGCAATTGCTGCCGGTAGTGGGGCAAGTGTAGCTACAGAAATACTTACTATTTGGAACAATAACATCCCTACAAAAATACACGACAAAGTATGATGAAAATCATATTTTAAAGTCCTTTTAATTTTTAATTTTACAATAGAAAACCAAATTCCTGAGAATTTGATAATTCTAAAGCTATTTTTAAATAACAAAGTAAAAATTACATAATTTAAAAGGATTTCAAAATGGACGTTAAAAAAAACCCAAAACAACAGTTAGAAAATTATAGCAAGATTTTCTTACAAATAGGGTTAGTGCTAACCTTATTTATTACCTACACTTTAATTGAATATAAAACATATGAAAGGAATGATTTAAAAAGCTTAGGACAAGCCAATATGATCGATGATATGAAAGAAGACATTCCTATCATAGAAATGCAAGAAGTAAAACCACCACCAAAAAACACACCTCCACCAGTTGTAGAACAAATTACAGTTGTAGAAGATGAAAAAGAAATAGAAGAAACCGTTATAGAATCTACAGAAACAGATGAAACAGAAGGTGTAATTGTAAATACAGATGATATTGTAGAGGTAGAAGAAGTAGAAGAGGTTGTAGAAGACATCCCTTTTATCTTAATTGAAAACGTACCTGTTTACCCTGGATGTAAAGGAGATAACAAAGCCTTAAAAGACTGTTTTACAAAAAAAGTAACTGAGTTTTTTGGTAGAAAGTTTGATGTTAATTTAGCTAACGAATTAGGCTTACAACCTGGTAAAAAGAAATTATTTGTAATTTTTACAATTAACAAAAAAGGTAAAATAGCAAATGTTAGAGCTAGAGGACCACACCCTAGATTAGAAAAAGAAGTAGTAGAAATTATTAGTGCCTTACCTACCATGACTCCTGGAAAACAAAGAGGAACTCCTGTTGGTGTTAGTTACAGTATCCCTATTACTTTTGAAGTTAGAATCTAAAAAATAAGGCCCAGTTTATAACTGGGTTTTATTTTTTTCTTTAAATAATTGAAAACTAAGAAATTCACCTATTGAACAGCCTTACAATGTTATCTATATTTGTAGTGTAATCTTTAACAAATATTATATCTTGATTTTAGATTATTTTTAAAAATAAATTAATGTATTTAGTCCCCCATAATTATATTAATAAAAAGCTGAACCACCCCCTTGTCGTTTAGCTTTTTTTATGCGCTATTTTTAAAATTAATGAAACACCACTTATCCTTAAGCGTTTGTAATAGCCTCTATTAATTTATCAAAATCTTTCGTTTTATCAAAAAAAGTACAAACCCCATATTTTAAACAATAGCTTTTAAGCTCTATACTTACAGAAAAAACAAACACTTTTGTTTCTATTTGTTTTTCTTTAAGGATTTTTAATAATTCTATACCATTTCCATCAGGTAGTTTTAAATCTAGTATCACCAATTCGAAATTTGTATCAGCAAAAAGAGTAATTGCCTCTTGTAAAGATTCTGTTAAACGAATGTGTTTGATTCCTGTATTTTTCTTAGCCGCATTAACAATACTCTTTCCAATAAAAGAGTTGTCTTCCACTACTAGTAAATTATTTAAAATTGATTTCAATATAAGGGGTATAATAGATGAATTAAAGGCAAGATAAGTGGTTTTATTAGATATAAACGTAAGCAAAATGCTTATCATTTTTATTATTAAACCATCATTAGGCTATAACAATTAACCTTTAAAAAAGCATACTTTTAATCAATATTAAAAAAATAAGAAAATTACCTATTGAAAAAACTTATATTCTTATCTATCTTTGGAGTATAGTTTATTAGTTATTTGTAAATCATAAAATTACAGAAACCACTAAAACTATTTTATTAAAAGATATTAATGTATTTAGCCCCCCCATAATGTATTAATAAAAAAGCTAAACTCCCCCCTTTGACGTTTAGCTTTTTTTATGCGCTATTTTTAAACAACTGATAAAAGTCTATACTGCATAATGTAAAGTTTTTTGATTTTTGATAAAAAACACTTTAACACTTAATAGTCTTCAAACAAAATTACTCGAAAGATTATTCAAAAAATAAGAAATTTACCTATTGAAAAAACTAACATTCTTATCTATCTTTGAAGTGTAGTTTATTAGTTATTTGTAAATCATAAAATTACAGAAACCACTAAAACTATTTTATTAAAAGATATTAATGTATTTAGCCCCCCATAATGTATTAATAAAAAAGCTAAACTCCCCCCTTTGACGTTTAGCTTTTTTTATGCGCTATTTTTAAACAACTGATAAAAGTCTATACTGTATAATGTAAAGTTTTTTGATTTTTGATAAAAAACACTTTAACACTTAATAGTCTTCAAACAAAATTACTCGAAAGATTATTCAAAAAATAAGAAATTTACCTATTGAAAAAACTAACATTCTTATCTATCTTTGAAATATAGTTTATTAGTTATCTGTAAATCATAAAATTACAGAAACCGCTAAAACTATTTTATTAAAAGATATTAATGTATTTAGCCCCCCCATAATGTATTAATAAAAAAGCTAAACTCCCCCCTTTGACGTTTAGCTTTTTTTATGAGCTATTTTTAAACAACTAATAAAAGTCTATACTGCATAATGTAAAGTTTTTTAATTTTTTAAAAAAAATAATTTAACACCTTATAGCCTTCAAAATAAAATCACCTAAAAAGTTATTCTAGAAATAAGAAAATTACCTATTGAAAAAACTAACATTCTTATCTATCTTTGAAGTGTAGTTTATTTGAAATTTTAAAATAAACGAAAACTATTTTTGATAAAAAATATTAATGTAGTTACCCCCCCATAATTATATTAATAATAGAGCTAAGCCACCCCCTTGTCGTTTAGCTTTTTTTATGCTATGTAAATAAAAAAATAAAATACTTGTGGTAGGTTGGTTAAGCGTTTGTAATAGCTTCTATTAATTCATCAAAATCTTTCGCTTTATCAAAGAAAGCCAATGCACCATATTTTAAACAAAAAAGCTTAAGCTCTGTACTTACAGAAAAAACAAACACTTTTGTTTCTATTTGTTTTTCTTTAAGAATTTTCAAAAGCTCTATTCCATGTCCATCTGGTAATTTTAAATCGAGTACTACTAATTCAAAATAAGTATTATCAAAAAAAGAAATTGCTTCTTGCAAAGACTCTGTTAAACAAACATCTCCAATACTACTAATTTCATTAGCAGCATTAACAATAGCCTTTGCAACAAATGAATTGTCCTCTACTATTAATAAATTATTTTTTTTTGATTTCAAGATAAGGCAAATATTTTAAAAAATTACCAGGGGAGAAACTCAAATGTAGGCCTTTTTTAGAAGTATTTACATAAGCAATATGCTTATCATTTGATTATTAATAAACAAACTAATGCTCTAATAAGTTAAAGATCTAATGAGGTTAAACCTTCTTGAATCGCATACTTTGTTAATTCTGGAATTGTATGTAAATCTATCTTTTTCATAATATTATTTCTATGAACATCAACCGTTTTAGGGCTTAAAAACAAAATTTCTCCTGTTTCTTTAGATGATTTACCTTCTGCTATTAACTGCAATACTTCCTTTTCTCTAGAGCTCAATTGTGTTTTTTCTAATGCTTTCTTCTCTTTAAGTACTGTAAGAAACTCTTGATTAATTTCTCTTGAGAGATATCTTTTATTTTGCATTACTGTAGAAATTGCTGTTATTAATTCATCAGCATCTCCATCTTTTAATAGATATCCAAAAGCACCCGCTTTAAACATACTCTGAATAAATTGCTTACTAGAATGCATAGAAAGACCTATTATTTTTATATCAGAGTTTTCTTTATGAATTTGTTTTGTTGCCTCTATGCCGTTTAAACCAGGCATTGCAACATCCATAACAATAACATTTGGAGCTAATTTTAAACATGTTTTTATAGCTTCTCTGCCATCAGAAGCCTCACCAATAATATGCATATTAGACCTTTGTTCTATAATGTTTCTTAAACCATCTCTTAACAATTTATGGTCATCAACTAATACTATTTTAATTTCTTTTAGATAAGTCATTTAGATAAAGGTATAAAAAATTCTACAGTTGTTCCCACATTTATTTTCGATTTTATGGTAAATTTTCCTTGTATGTTTCTAATACGTTCTTGAACTGTAAATAATCCAAAGCCAGAACCAGAATGATTTTGATAGTTGTTTAATATAGAAGTATCAAACCCAACACCATTATCAGTAATAAAAATATTTAGCCCTAGTTTATTTTTATCGAGATCTAAAGTAATTAAAGAAGCATTGGCATATTTTATTGCATTCATTAAAACTTCTTGTATACTTCTATACAATAAAATCGATTTTATTTCATCAAGATTTATACTATCTACATTACTCTTAACTACACACATTATCTTATGAGTTACCTCTACATTATCAAACAACCAATTTAACGCCTCAATAATACCTAATTGATATAATACTGGTGGCGATAGTTCATAAGTGATTTTTCGGCTATTTTCTAAAGCTTCAGAAATATGTGTTTCAATAAACTTTAAATCATCATCTATTAATTTTAAGTGTGGCCTTTTCTTTAACTCATTAATTTTCATTTTAGAAATAACCAAAGACTGACTTAAATGATCATGAATATTGGTCGCAATTTCTTTTTTCTGTTTTTCTTCTATCACAGTCATTTCTGTGGTTAATTTTTGAAGCGATGTTTGATATTCTTGAATTTCTTGTTTTGCTAAAATCCATTGTGTAATATCCCTTGCGGTGGAAATAAAAGAGCTAATTTTTTTATTTTTATAAACAGGAGATGATAAGAATTCTAGCCACACATAATGTCCTTCTTTATGGAGTACCCTACAAACAAAAGCATCAATAACCATACTACTAAACATTCTCTGTTCCATAACTTTTTTTAGAGAACTAATATCTTCTTTATGGACAACTTTAAATACCTTTTTACCTAAAAGTTCCGCTTGTTCATACCCTAAAATACCTTTTATAGAAGGGCTAATGTATTTAAAAGTACTATCCATTTCGTGTAAACAGATTAAGTCATTAGAGTTATCGGTTAATATACGATACATCTCTTCTGCTTTTTCAATTTCATTTCTTATTCGTTTCTGCTCTGTTATGTCCTGAGTGGCACCTTTTAAACTAATAACTTCTCCGTCATCACCTATTACTGGTTGACAAAGACCTCGCAACGTTTTTTGAGCACCATTGGGTAGGAAAATTCGAAATTCAATATCGAATGGAATTCCTAAACGGATAGCTTTATCAACAGAACTATTATGTAATTCTAAGTCGTCTGGATGAATCTGATTTAAAATTGTATCAAACTTAGGATTACCTATCCCTGGGTCTAAACCCCAAATATGAAATGTTTCTTCAGACCACTCTGACTCTTGGTTTAAAGGATTAAATATCCAACTTCCTACTTTTGCTAATTTCTGAGCTTCTTTTAATCTCTTAATAGACTCTCGTTTTGCTGATTCTGCATCTTTTATACTTTGAACACTTTGAATACTAACAGGAACTGTTTTTTGTTCTATTTCTGTTTGAGGAATAGGAATAGAAATTATAGCTGCAAACTCATCTCCCTTTAAGGTTTTGTAATTTACTTCTGATGTAAATGTTCTTTTATTATTCCATATGGATATAATTAACTCCCCAAACACTTTATGAGCACCTTTACCAAAGGTATCTTGTATATTTCCTACTAAAAAATCTTTATCAGTTTCTGCTTTAAATAATTTTACGGTAGCCTTATTAACTTTATTTATTTTTACTTTTTGGAGTATTGAAAACAATACATCTGGGTGCTGTTCTAAATAAGTTCTAATATTAGTTATGTTAAGTTTTCTAAGTTCTGCTAACTGTTGCATTACAAGACTTAAATCCCCATTCCAAATAGAGATTGTAGCACTATCAAACAACTCTCTATATCTATTTGTAATTATTAAATTTTTCTCTTCAATTAATTTTTTCTCTGTAATGTTTTGCGTAATACCTCTTCTACCAATAATTTCGTTTTGTTGGTTGTATACCGGTTGCGCTACGTTACGTACCCAAACTTCTTCTTTTCTTTGATTAAGTATCTTTAATTCTATATCATAAGGAATCCCTTTTGTATCAAGTTCTTTAGTTGCTTCTACTATTATTTTCTGTGAATCTTTATTAAAAAAGTTTATAATTTCATTTCTCGATGGAACTCGCTTATTAATATCTAATCCAAAAATATGATACAGATACTCAGACCACATAAAAGTATCGGTTTCAATATCATATTCATGATAACCTATTTTAGCAACTTTACTTGCCTCATCCATAGCATACTTTCTTTTTTCCAAAAGACTTAAAGAAGTCTGAATTTTTTGTTTAGAAAGTTCTAGTTCAAATTGTGCTTTTTTAGAAGATGTAATATTTTGGGCAACACCTCTTCTACCAATAATTTCATTTTGCTGATTATAAATTAGCTGAGTTACATTTCTTACCCAAACCTCCTCTTTTTTACTATTAACTAGTCTCACCTCAATATCAAAAGAACCTCCATTTAAATTAAGTTCTTCATTTGCTTTTACTAATTTTTCTTTAGATTCATCATCTAAAAATTTTAGAATTTCTTTTTGAACTGGAGTTCCTTTTTGGGGAGTTAAACCAAATATTTGATAAATATAATCGGACCAAATGTAAGTATCGTTTGCAATATCATACTCCCAATACCCAATTTTAGCCAACTTGCTTGCCTCATTCATAGAGCGCTCTTTTATAGCTAAAAGATGAAGAGAATCTTCAATTTTTTGTTTAGAAACTTCTAATTCGAGCAATGCTTTTTTAGATTCTGTAATATTATGTAAAATTCCTTTTCTACCTACAATTTCATTTTGTTTATTATATACCGGTTGTGCTAAATATCTCAACCAAATTTCTTCTTTTTTAGAGTTGATGTATTTCACCTCAATATCACTAGAAAGCCCCTTCGAATCAACATCTAAAGAAGCTTTTGCTATCTTATTTTGAGATTCTTTATCAAAAATTGATAGAATTTTATTTAGGTGAGGCACTCCTTCTTTTCTATCAAATTCTAAAACATTATACATATAATCCGACCATATATAGGTATTCGTTTCAATATCATAATCTTGATACCCTATTTTAGCCACTTTACTCATTTCATTTTTAGAGTATTCACTTCTTTTTAACAACTCTAAAGAAGTTTGTATCTTTTCTTTAGAAAGTTCTAATGCAAATTGTGCTTTTTTAGATGCAGTAATATCTTGCATAATACTTCTTCTACCCACAATTTTATTCTGTTCATCATACACAGGCTGAGACACGTTTCGTATCCAAATCTCCTCATTTTTTAAAGTAGTACACTTCAACTCAATGTCACAAGGCATTCCCTTTAAATCAATATCTAAAGCAGATTGTTGTATCTTTCTTTGAGACTCTTTATCAAAAATTGATAGTAATTCTTCTCGTGTTGGTATCGGTTTATCTGCATCAAACCCTAAAACATCGTAAATATATTCTGACCACTTATAGGTATCTGTTGCAATATCATATTCCTGATACCCTATTTTGGCTATTTTACTTACTTCTTTTAATGAGTATTGGCTTTTTTCTAAAAGATCTAAAGTTGTTTGAATCTCTTGTTTAGAAAACTCTAGTTCTAATTGAGTTTTCTTAAAACTTGTTATATTTTGCATTACCCCTCTTTTACCTACAATTTCATTTTGTTGGTTATAAATAGGTTGCGCAACATTTCTTACCCAAACCTCTTCTTTTCTCAGATTGATGCACTTCAATTCAATATCATAAGGAATACCTTTCAACGTGAGATCCAACGTAGCTGGTAATAATTTTTCTTGAGATTCTTTATTAAAAAATGCTAAAACCTCTTCTCGTATAGGAACCCCATCTTTAGGATCTAAACCAAATATTTGGTACATATACTCAGACCATATAATATTATCTGTTAAGGTATCATGTTCCCAATACCCTATTTTAGCTACTTTACTAGCCTCATCCATAGAGTATTTTCTATTTTCTAATAATTCTAAAGAGGTTTGAATTTTTTGTTTAGAAAGCTCTAATTCAAGTTGAGACTTTTTAAAAGCTGTAATATTATGTAAGACACCTCTTCTTCCAATAATTTCATTTTGCTGGTTGTATACAGATTTTGCTACATAACGCACCCAAACTTCTTTTCCTTTTAAATTGATACACCTTAATTCCACATCGCAAGGAGTTCCTTTAACCGTAAGTGCTTCTGATATTTCCTTTATTTTTCTTTGAGATTCCTTGTCAAAAATTGACACAATCTCTTTCCTTGACGGTATTTTCCCCCTATAGTCTACGCCATAAATATCATAAACATAATCAGACCATTTATAAGTATCCGTGGCTAAATCATATTCTTGATATCCTATTTTAGCCACTTTACTAGCCTCTTTTAAAGAATTTTCACTCTTTTCTAATAACTCTAATGATGTTTGAATTTTTTGATTTGCAATTACCTTCTGTGTAATATCCCTTGCAGAGGTAACAAAATAGCTAATCTCTTTTTCTTTCTCTTTATATACTGGAGACGATAAAAACTCTAACCAAACATAATGCCCTTCTTTATGACGAACCCTAAAAGGAATTGCTTCGGAAATAATACCATTGCTAAACAGTTTTTGTTCTAACACATCTTTTAATACCTCAACATCATCTTTATGTATGATACTAAAAACTTGTTTTCCTATAAACTCTAATTGTTCATAACCCAATAACTTTTTTATAGAAGGACTAATGTATTTAAATGTACTATCTGGTTCTTGCAAAAAAAACAAGTCATTAGAATGCTCTGTAAGTATACGATGCATTTCTGCAGCTTCTTTAATTTCTTTTTCTACAGATTCAAACTTCTGCTTATATGTTAAAGGCTGAAATACATCCTTTATATTAAATATATGTGTTAAAGGCTCACTAGAATCAAAAAACCTTAGATAAAAATAAAGAAGACCACTATAAAAAAGTGTAAAAACTCCTTTTGAGATCAATCCTGATATAATAATTGATTTTAAATTTTCTAAATTCCAAAAAGCTACGGTTACAAAAAAAAGAGTATCAAAACTTACAACGATTAACATTGTTAAAAAAATTTGTAAGAATAAGAATCGTACTTTTCTAGATATATATTCAAATAAAATTATGATTAAAAAAGCGTCTAAAAACAATGTAATTGTACCTATAAATAATTCCCATGGACTAACTTCAAAAAAAGTTGTAGGCAGGTCTATAGGGCCATTTATAGTTGAATTTCCAAAATGCCAATTCAATGTTTGTAAAAGAATTGCCATTACGATATTTACAATAAACAACGCATAGATTATTTTTTTTGTTTCACTAGTATCTTCTTTTATATAAACCATTAATAAAACAAAAAGAGTTGCTGTAAAAAAAACCGCGGACCCCGGAGGAACATTAAAATCGCTTGTTACTGAAACATAAACAGTACTATATAGAAATACTTGCACAAATTGAAACAACCCCAAACAAGCATACATAACTCCAATACCTAATTGTCTTCTAAGACGGAATAATAAGAGTATTACTGAGGCAACTATAGTACCTTGTAAAAACAAGATGGCTATTTGATTATAATTCATAACTTTAGATTATCTAAATATAGAGATTAAAATTTATATCTGCTGATAATTTATTTTCTATATTAAGTATATTAGAGTCTAATATAAGCATAATTTTATTTTATCATTTATATATATTTTATCAATGAATAAATAAAGATTCTTTTTTTTAACAAGTACTAGTTATAATAGTAGTTTACTTTTTTTTCTAAAAACAAAAAAACCCAGCTTATCGCTGGGTTTTATTATATAGTAAATTATCAAAAATTATTCCACCGTTACCGATTTTGCTAAATTTCGAGGTTGATCTACATTTTTTCCTAACATCACTGCAATATGATATGATAGTAACTGAAAAGGAATTGTTGTTAACAAAGGAGTTAACGCCTCTTCTGTTTCAGGAATTTCAATAACATGATCTGCTATTTCTCTAACCTGTACATCACCTTCTGTAACAATCGCAATAATTTTACCTGCTCTAGATTTTATTTCCTGAATATTACTAACCACTTTTTCGTAATGACCTTTATTAGTTGCAATTACAAAAATTGGCATATTTTCATCAATTAAAGCAATAGGCCCGTGCTTCATTTCTGCTGCAGGATACCCTTCTGCATGAATATAAGAAATTTCTTTTAATTTTAAAGCCCCTTCTAATGCTACCGGAAAATTAAAACCTCTACCTAAATACAAACAATTTTTTGCATCTTTATAAACAGCAGCTATTTCTTTAACTTTTTGATCAATTTTTAGAAGCGCTTCTACTTTTGCAGGAATTAATTGCATTTTTTGTAGATATACTCTAAAAACAGAGTCAGACATTATTCCTTTTGCTTTTGCAAGTTTTAATGAAATTAATGTAAGAACTGTTATTTGAGTGGTAAACGCTTTTGTAGAAGCTACACCGATCTCTGGACCAGCATGTGTATAAGCTCCTGCATGTGTTTCTCTAGCAATAGAAGATCCCACCACATTACAAATTCCAAAAACAAATGCTCCTTTAGACTTTGCTAATTTAATAGCAGCCAAGGTATCTGCGGTTTCTCCAGATTGAGATATTGCTATAACAATATCATTTGGAGTAATAATAGGGTTTCTGTATCTAAACTCAGAAGCGTACTCAACCTCAACAGGTATGCGCGCCATATCTTCTAATAAATACTCCCCTACCAAACCTGCATGCCAAGAAGTACCACAAGCAATAATGATAATTCTATTAGCATTTAAAAATTTATTTAAATTGTCATCAATACCAGACATTTTAATAAGCCCTTCATTTGGCAACATCCTACCTCTATAAGTATCTATAATAGCCTTTGGTTGTTCATGAATTTCTTTTAACATGAAATGATCATAACCACCTTTTTCTATTTGATCTAAGCTCATTTTTAGTTGCTGAATATTAGCATCAACCATCGTATCGTCCTTAATTTTACGGACTTTAATAGGTTTCCCTATCTTAACAATTGCCAACTCTTCATCTTCTAAATAAATAGCATCCTTAGTATACTCTATAAAAGGGGAAGCATCTGAAGCTACAAAAAATTCTTTATTATCTTTCCCTACACCAATAGCAATTGGGCTTCCTAAACGAGCAATTACTAACTCGTTTGGCTTTGTTTTATCAAAAACAGCTATAGCATAAGCTCCAATAACATTATTTAACGCTAATTGTACAGCCTTACCTAATTTACAGTTTTCTTGTTTTTTTACTTCTTCAATTAAATTAACAAGAACCTCTGTATCTGTGTCACTTTTAAAAGTATACCCCCTAGAAATTAATTCTTTTCTAAGAGAATCATAATTCTCTATAATTCCGTTATGAACAATTACCAAATCTCCAGATTGAGAAATATGTGGATGAGAATTAACATCATTAGGCACACCATGTGTAGCCCATCGGGTATGACCAATTCCTATATTTCCTTTTCTCCTTCCTAGCTCTTTACTTGTTATTTCTTCTAAATCAGATACTTTTCCTTTAGTTTTAGAAAGTTGTATTTCTTTACCATCATACATCATGACTCCAGCACTATCGTAACCACGATATTCTAGCCTTTTTAAGCCACTTATCACTATTGGGTAAGCTTCTCTAAAACCGATATAGCCAGTTATTCCACACATAACAATTATTTTTTTAGTTAGTTAGTTAGTTTTTCTTTTCTGAATATGAAATCTTAAACTCTACTCTTTTAGCTTCGTTTATAGCAGATTGATTTAAAAGGGTAACCGCCTTTGGATTCCAATTATAGTTCCTAAAAACAGTATCTGTAACCGTTTGTAAATCTGTTGAGTTAATTACTTTTAATCTTAATTTCGGAGAATAATCGGTTTCTTCACTTAAGATATCTGAAATATAATCTGTAATTCTAAAAGTGTACTTTTCTTTTTTACCATTACTATCTCTTTCTAATAAACCTCCAAAAATAGCAGCTCCTTCTGAGTAAACGTCTTTTATTTGACTATAAGTAGGGTTTATTTTTTCATCACTTTTATACAAAAACAATTGGTAAGGCACTGCTGTTGTATCTACATCTTGATTGATATAAAAAGTTAAAGAAGCATCATTTATCAGTAAATTTCTTGCTCTTAATTCTTCAATTTTATCTGCTATTCCATTTCCATCAGCATCTACTCCAAAAAGATCTATTACCGCTTCACTACCCGCTGCTCCTTGTACTACAATATTATCTGCAGGATAGGTTTTATCTTCCATCTTATAGATACTTGATCTTACGCCTGATAATAAGAAACTATCATTCTTGTAAATTGTATCCAGAACCTTATCACCAATAACCACCGTATTTGTATAATAAATTTCTAATGAAGGCTTAACTGTACCATTAAAGTTAAAAGAAATTAAAGAGCCTTCATCACCATTCGCTTCCAAAATAAGTCCTCTAAAATAATCATTAAATGCAGCCTGAGTGTCAAATTCTGATGACTCATATTTATCTAAAAATATTTTTTTAATTTCAGCTTCATTTAAAGGTATTGCTGCAAAAGGAAGAGGAAGTGTAGAAGTAGAATTTAAATAAGTTACCGTATCTTTTGTTGCCAACGCCCCAGTACTTAACCATCTTTTAACCACAATAGAATCTGTTAATGATGGCAAAAACTTAAAGTCTGCAGTAGTATTTAGTATACTCCCTGTTTTTTCAAAAACATCATTAGATTGATAACTATTAATTTTTGATGGATTATCAGGATCTAAAGTACTTAAATAAGTATTGGTTTGATAAACATTTAAATTAAATGCTTTAGATTGATTACCTATTATAGAATCTAACTCATATGCCGTAGCATCATCATTTAAAACTACTTGATATGGTAATTTTACAAAAACAGTATCTATTGTTGTAACAACAGTTGTATCAGAGACATAAACATTTGCATCATCAACCACCTGTAAACCCGAACTTAAAGCTAGTTGAGAAACAATAGATGCTTCTATTTTTTCGTAAGCATCACTTGCGTGTACTCCTAATAAATATTGTCCTGGTTCTAAAGATAAATTACCCGAAGATACACTTGTAACATCACTATTCTCAATAGTAACTTCATTAATGACTAAAGCGTCTGTATCAAATTTTGTATTGCTAACAATACTTGAACCAATATCTGTAAAATCTTTTTCGCAAGATACAACAGCTGTAAATACCAATATTAAAGCAACAACACATGCGCTTTTCTCTAAAAATTTCCTCACCCTATAATATAATTAATTGGCTGCAATTAAATCAGCATAAAAATTTAAATAACTTTCTTTTAAGTCTTCAGATTGATACTCTAAAACCGGAATTTCTTTCCCTTCTATAAAAGAAGTTAATTCCTCTGAAATTTCTTCACTACCATGTATAATTGCGTCAGAATTTTCTATGGCACTTTTTAATATATTAGTAAAATTTGGTGTTTTAATTGTTGCTATTTTATCATCACTTATACCATCAAATTTTACTTTATCTGCTAAAGTTTCATCTAAATTTCCTTCAAAAGGATTGTTGTATAAAGACGTAATAATTTTACTTTCTGTAAATAAAGGTTCTTCTTTATAAAATTCTTTTAAATAAAGAGGTAAAAGAGAGGCCATCCATCCATGAACATGAATAATATCTGGCGCCCAATTTAATTTTTTTACAGTCTCAATAACTCCCTTTGCAAAGAAAATTGCACGTTCATCATTGTCTTCAAACAATTCATCGTCTTCATCTGTAAAAACGGCTTTTCGTTTAAAATATTCTTCATTATCTATAAAATATACTTGCATTCTTTCTTTAGGAATAGAAGCAACTTTTATAATTAATGGCATATCCATATCATTAACAACCAGGTTCATACCCGATAAACGAATTACTTCGTGTAGCTGATGTCTGCGTTCGTTAATTACGCCATATCTTGGCATGAAAATTCTTGTTTGTACTCCTTTAGAATGTGCGTTTTTTGCAACATTAAAGGCTGTAGATGATAACTCTGTTTCTGGTAAGTACGGAACTACTTCGGATGAAACAAATAATATTCTCTTGTCCTTCATTAAATCAAACTCTTTTATAAGAAGCGCAAAAATACAAATTATTATGCTAATATCGTGTTAAATTGGTAAGTTTGCAGTCTTTACTTAATTTTTTAGGATGAAAATTTTTAATACCAAACAAGAAATAAAAGCGTATTTAACCTCTCTAAAAGAGAAAAACAAAACCATAGGTTTTGTACCTACAATGGGCGCATTACACCAAGGTCATTTATCTTTAATTACCAAAGCAAAGAAAAAAAACGACCTTGTTGTGGTTAGTATTTTTGTAAATCCTACGCAGTTTAACAACCAAGAAGATTTAGTTACCTACCCAAAAACAATAGAAAACGACACCAAATTACTAGAAAGTGTTTCTTGCGACGTATTGTTTTTTCCTTCTGTAGCAGAAATTTATGCAGAAAATATTACATCAGAAAATTTTGATTTTGATGGACTAGAACATCAAATGGAAGGTAAATTTAGAGAAGGGCACTTTAACGGAGTTGGCACCATTGTAAAAACACTTTTCGAGATTGTTACACCAGATAAAGCCTATTTTGGTCAAAAAGATTTTCAGCAATTGCAGATTATCAAAAAAATGGTCAAAAAAAATAACCTGCCCGTTAAAATTAAAGGCTGCCCAATTTTTAGAGAAGAAGACGGTTTAGCAATGAGTTCTAGAAACACAAGATTATCTTTAGAACATAGAGCAGCTGCACCTTTTATTTTTAAAACACTTAAAAAAGTACGTAAAAAATTTGGCACAGAAAATGCTACTAAAATAACCGAATGGGTAGAAAATCAATTTAAAAAACACCCTTTATTAAATTTAGAGTATTTTACAATTGCTGATGAAAAAACATTAGAAACCATAAAAAACAAAGAATCTAATAATAAATACCGCGCTTTTATTGCAGTATTTGCAGGAGAAATAAGATTGATAGACAACATTCAATTAAAAAAATAATAATCAAAAAAAACAGTATTTTTGCTGCATGTTAGTACAAGTTGTAAAATCAAAAATCCACCGTGTAAAAGTTACAGGTGCAGATTTAAATTATATAGGAAGCATCACCATAGATGAAGATTTAATGGATGCAGCCAATATTATTGAAGGCGAACGCGTTCAAATCGTAAACAATAATAATGGAGAGCGTTTAGAAACCTATGCTATTCCTGGACCTCGTGGAAGTGGAGAAATCACATTAAACGGAGCAGCCGCAAGAAAAGTTGCTGTAAATGATGTATTAATTCTTATCGTATACGGATTTATGGATTTTGAAGAAGCTAAAAACTTTAAACCATCCTTAGTATTTCCTAACGAAAAAGACAATACACTTACTTAGTTTGAATATTAAAAAAATCTTAAAAACCATACTACCTCTCGCTTTGGGAGGTTTTTTAGTATGGTATTCTCTCTCAGGTATTTCTCTAGAAACATTAGGCACCTACTTTAAAGAAGCCAATTACAGTTATATTTTTCTTGGGCTTTTCTTTGGTATTTTAAGTCATCTTTCTAGAGCCTACAGATGGAAGTTTATGTTAGAACCATTAGGTTTTAAACCTAAATTCACAAACAGTGTTTTGGCTGTTTTAGTTGGCTATTTAGTAAACCTAGCACTACCAAGAGCAGGCGAAATTTCTAGAGCAACCGTAATGGCAAATTACGAGAAAATTCCTTTCGAAAAAGGATTCGGAACCATTGTAGCAGAACGCATTGCAGATTTAATAATGATGCTTTCTATTGTTGCAATTACCCTTTTTGTTCAGTTCGATTTTATTTACGAACTCCTCACCAAAAACTTCGATCCTTCTAAAATAATTATTGGTTTAGTTATTCTAATCATTGGTTTCTTTGTTTTCACCTCGTTTGTAAAAAAAGCGACATCTGGCTTTTTATTAAAAATTAAAACCTTTGTTTCTGGTTTAATTGAAGGTGTTACAAGCATCTTTAAAATGAAAAACAAATGGGCTTTTATTTTTCATACCGTATTTATTTGGGTAATGTATGTAGCTATGTTTTGGGCAACAATACCTGCAATTAACGGCTTAGAAGTACCTTTTGGCGGAATTTTAATTGGCTTTATAGCTGGCGGATTTTCTATTGCAGCAACAAATGGCGGCATCGGTTTATACCCAATTGCGGTTGCCGGCGCATTGGCTTTATTTAATATTCCTACAGAACCTGCAACCGCTTTTGGTTGGATTATGTGGACCGCACAAACAGCAATGATTATCGTTTTTGGAGGTTTAGCCTTTTTATTTTTACCAATTTACAATAAAGATAAATAATATTTTGGGCGTTCCCTAAAGGTCGCGCTTTACGTTATATCTTTTTTGAGGTTTGTCATTGCGAGGAAAGTTTTTTTACTTTCTGCGGCAATCTTACTTTATAAAAACAGATTGCTTCGTTCCTCGCAATGACGCCTATCAACAAAAAAGGATGCCACTTCAATCGCTAACGCAACCGTTTGCCAACTTTTAGAGAAATTTATTTTTTTAGATTATTAAAAAGTATCACTCATAAACTTTGTAACTTTACTACTTTCAAACCTTAGAAACTCTTTTTAAATGGCTAAAACCAAAACAACTTTTTTCTGTCAGAATTGTGGAACTCAACATGCAAAATGGGTGGGACAATGTGGAGCCTGTAAAGAATGGAACACCATTGTAGAAGAAGTAATACAAAAAGAGGAAAAACGAGTTTGGAAACAATCTACAACCGCAAAACAAACCATAAACAAGCCATTAAAAGTTGCAGACATTCAGCTAAATCCAGAAGAAAGAATTGTAACCAATAATAACGAATTAGACACCGTTCTTGGTGGCGGATTGGTAAAAGGCTCGGTAACACTTTTAGGAGGAGAACCTGGTATTGGTAAATCTACTTTATTATTACAAGTTGCCTTAAACATCAGCCAAAAAGTATTGTATGTTTCTGGAGAAGAAAGTCAGTCTCAAATAAAAATGAGAGCAGAAAGGTTAGAAGCCAACAACTCTAACTGTTTAATTTTAACAGAAACCAATACTCAAAATATTTTTAAAAGCATAGAAGAGACCATGCCAGAAGTTTTGGTAATCGATTCTATACAAACACTACACACAAGCTCCATAGAAGCCTCTCCCGGAACTATTTCTCAAATAAGAGAAACTGCTGCAGAATTGATTAAATATGCCAAAGAAACCGCTACCCCGGTTTTATTAATCGGACACATCAATAAAGATGGAAACATTGCCGGACCCAAAATTTTAGAACACATGGTAGATGTTGTTTTACAATTTGAAGGAGACAGAAACCATACTTACAGAATATTACGAAGCCAAAAAAACAGATTCGGCTCAACATCAGAATTAGGAATTTACGAAATGCTTTCTAACGGATTAAGAGAAATCTCTAATCCGTCTGAAATATTAATTTCTAAGAAAGACGCAGATTTAAGCGGAACCGCAATTGCAAGCACTTTAGAAGGTATTAGACCTTTAATGATAGAAATACAAGCCCTGGTTTCTACCGCAGTTTACGGAACACCTCAACGCTCTACAACAGGTTATAATTTAAAAAGATTAAACATGATTTTAGCGGTTCTAGAAAAAAGAGCTGGTTTTAAATTAGGTGCAAAAGATGTCTTTTTAAATATCACCGGAGGCATAAATGTAGATGATCCGGCAATAGATTTAGCCGTTGTTGCTGCAATTTTATCTTCTAACCAAGATGTTGCCATTAACCCAAATGTTTGTTTTGCTGCAGAAGTTGGTTTGGCAGGAGAAATAAGACCTGTTTCTAAAATAGACCAAAGAATTACAGAAGCAGAAAAATTAGGTTACAAAACTTTAGTTGCTTCTAAATACAATAAGATTTCTTCTAAAAACCACGGAATAAGATTGGTTTTAGTTGGCAAAATAGAAGAAGCTTTTGCTACTTTGTTTGCTTAAACATCATTATTTACTTCTATCCAATACCCATTTGGGTCTTGAAAATAGATTTGCTTTTTGCTATCTTTTCTAATAAAAATTTCATTAGGAACATCATGCCAATCTGTATATTCAATATTTAAATTTTCTATTTTTTTTACAAATAAATCAAAGTCTAATGTAGACAAAGCAAAATGAACAGCTTTATTTGTTTTGATTTCAAAATTTGGA
Organism: Polaribacter staleyi; assembly: GCF_038024045.1. Taxonomy (NCBI): domain Bacteria; kingdom Pseudomonadati; phylum Bacteroidota; class Flavobacteriia; order Flavobacteriales; family Flavobacteriaceae; genus Polaribacter; species Polaribacter staleyi. Next base: position 2,409,394 of record NZ_CP150665.1, read on the forward strand.
CGAGGAATTAAATGCAACTGTTTGCCTTCGTTTAACGACAACCATCTCGTATTAGAATTTGATGCTTTATTTTCAATCTCTTTTAATTGAAATACCCTCTGATAAAAAGCTACAGAATCATTAACATCTTTTACAGAAAGTGCTATATGGTTTATAAAAAATGACATCTATTCTTATCTTTTTATTTTCCCTGAGGTATTACCACCCATTAAACTAGTTACATTTTCTACAGAAACCATATTTACATCGCCTTCTACCGTGTGTTTTAAGGCACAAGCAGCTGTTGCAAAATTTAAAGCGTCCATATCATTATCATAATGTAACAATCCGTAAATTAAACCAGACGCAAAAGCATCTCCTGTACCAACACGATCTATAACATGTGTAACATCTAATGTTTCTGCTTTTATAAACTTTTTACCAGTCCACATTTTACCTTGTATTTGCTGATGAGAAGCACTGATAGATTTTCTAGTTTTCCCTACAACTTTATCTATTCTTGGAAATTTCTCCATTAATAATTTAGCAGATCCACTAAATCCGCCTCCCAACTCTCCAAGACCAAAGATTTCATGAATACCTCGATTACTAGAAATTACAATGTCTGTGTTTTTTACTAATTCTGGCATTACTTCTTGCATGGTTTTACCGTATTTCCACATATTTTTACGAGAATTGATATCGCCAGAAACCTTAATTCCCATTTTATTGGCAGTTTTAATAGCTTCTAAACAACACATAGCTGCACCTTCTGAAATGGCTGGTGTAATCCCTGTCCAATGAAACCAATCCGCACCTTCTAGCACTTCTTCCCAATTAACCATTTCTGGTTTTATTAAAGAAAAAGCAGAACCTTCTCTTTCATAAATTACTTCACTGGGTCTATGTACAGCGCCTTTTTCTAGAAAATATTTACCTAACATATCATCGCCATAAATAACATTTGCTGTACCTAACCAATGTTTTCGCAAAAATTGAGTTGCCGCTTTACCTAATGCATTATCCGGAAAACGGGTAACGTGTGCTGCTTTCATTCCTAAATAACCACAAGAAATTGCCACATTAGCTTCACCACCTCCATACACCAAGTCGAAAGAGGTTGCTTGAGAAAATTTAGAATATCCTGGAGGGGATAAACGCATCATTACTTCACCAAATGTTATCAATTTTTTAGTCATGCTACTCTATTTTTATTTGTTAAGATATTCTCATTGAAGGTATTTAAAAAATACGAAACCCACAATAATATTAAGAGTAAAAATCTCACGATAAAAAATATTATAAATCAAAAAAACCGAACATTTCTGTTCGGTTTTTATCTATTTTATAGAGTATTCTAAATTAGTTTTAGAATATTTTATTTCTTATTTACTGCTTTAATATACTTATCTAAAGCCATTGTCATAGAAGGTGTTTCTGGTGACGGTGCTTCTATATCACACTTAAAACCAGCTTCTGTTACTGCTTTTACAGTAGAATTACCAAAAGCAGCAATTCTAGTATTGTTTTGTTTAAAATCTGGAAAATTTTGTAATAATGATTCTATACCTGATGGACTAAAAAACACCAATACATCATAAAAAACATCTTCTAGATCAGACAAATCACTAACAACAGTTCTATATAAATCTAAACGTTTCCAGTTTATACCTAATTTATCTAATTCTTCTGGAATTAAAGGTTTTAACTTATCTGAACTTGGTAATAAAAATTTTTCAGTTTTATGCTTCTTAATTAATTTTGTTAAATCTAGAAACGATCTAGTACCTACATAAATTTTACGTTTTCTATACACTACGTATTTCTGCAAGTAATAAGCCACGGCTTCTGACTGACAAAAATATTTCATTGAATCTGGCACTTTAAAGCGCATTTCTTCTGCAATTCTAAAAAAATGATCTACAGCATTTCTACTAGTTAATATAATAGCTGTAAACTTATTTAAGTCTACTTTTTCTCCTCTTACTTCTTTAACAGAGATTCCTTCTACATGAATAAAAGGTCTAAAATCTATCTTAACTTTTTGTTTATCAGACAAGTCAAAATAAGGTGATGTTTCTGTCTTTGGTTCTGGTTGTGATACTAAAATCGTTTTCACTTTCATATGCTTTCATTTTGTAGTTAAAACAGCAATTTAAACAGTATAAATAGCGGTGCTATTTCGAAGGCGCAAAGGTACAAAATAAAATAAAACAACTCGCTAAAAATCAGCTTTTTATTACGAACCCCATGAAATATAAAACGAATTGAAAATAATACTCCAGAAAAATAAACTAAAAATTGCGTGTTTAATGGTGAATACTCCTCTAAAACCAAGGCTATAAGCAGCAAAAAAGAAACAGCGTACAAATAAATAGACTTAGAAACTAAAAAAAAATCTAGCTTTTTATGAATCAAAAACAAAGAAGAAAGTAGAAACTCTAACAACCTTTTTACAACAAAATAAGAGAAAACAACTCCACAAATTTTTAAAAAAACATAAAAACCTTCAGGAGAGTAAGGAGTGAAATGTAGATAAATTTTATAAATTAACAGCGAAAGTACGAATACAGAAAATATAAAAATCACGCTTTTAAATGAGTTAAAAAACGACGAATTTTCTTCAATTTCAGTTTCAAGAAAAGTTGGGTTTATTAAAGAATAAACACTACCTCTTAACCTTACAACGCTTATACCTCTTAAAAGAAAAACGCAGGCAAATAAACCTACCAACAATATGGTAATCCAACTATTATCAACGACTGCTCTGTCTAATGCTTGCACCTTTTTCTGTTTTGGTAAGATTAACACAAAATTAGTAATTAAATAATGTATATTTGCCTACTTACCACATGAAATTTTATTTATGTCAGACGCGTTAGTCATTATACCTACTTATAACGAAAAAGAAAACATAGAAGTTATCATTAGAACCACTTTTAATCAAAAAAAAGAATTTCATATTTTGGTTGTGGATGATAATTCTCCTGACGGAACTTCACAAATTGTAGAAAACTTAATTTTAGAATTTCCAAATAGACTATTTTTAGAAAAAAGGTTAGGTAAAAATGGGTTAGGCACTGCTTATATTCATGGTTTTAAATGGGCGCTAGCAAAAAACTACGACTATATTATTGAAATGGATGCCGATTTTTCTCATAACCCAAAAGATTTGGTTCGTCTTTACAATGCTTGTAAAAAAGAAGGAGGTGATGTTGCTGTAGGTTCTAGATATGTAAACAACCAAGTAAACGTAGTAAACTGGGATATGAAAAGATTACTTCTTTCTTATTTTGCTTCAAAATATGTTCGTTTTATTACAAGAATTCCACTTTTTGACACTACCGCTGGTTTTGTTTGTTGGAACAAAAAAGTACTAAAAACCATACAGTTAGATAAAATTAAATTTGTAGGATATGCTTTTCAAATAGAAATGAAATTTAAAGCATGGAAACATGGTTTTAACATAAAAGAAGTCTCTGTTATTTTTACAGACAGAACCTTAGGAACCTCTAAAATGAGTGGTAATATTGTTTATGAGGCTTTGTTTGGTGTAATAAAAATGAAGTTAAAAGGATTGCCTAAATAGAAATAACATGAATAAATTTTCTATAAGAACGGCTAACCTAAACGATTTAGAAACTTTATTAGAATTTGAGCAAGGAGTTATAAAAGCAGAAAGACCTTTAGACCCTTTTTTAGGTGATGGTAAATTGTTTTACTACAATATTCCCGAATTAATTACCAATAAAAACATTCATTTAATTGTTGCCGTTTCTAACAACCAATTAGTTGCTTCTGGTTACTTAAGGATAGAAAATTCTAAACATTATCATAAAAATCCAAAACATGGGTATATTGGTTTTATATTTGTAAAACCATCTTTTAGAGGAAACAGAATTAGTAAATTAATTTTAGAAGCTCTAAAAAATTGGGCTAAAGAAAAAGATTTAAAAGAATTAAGATTAGATGTTTATAGCAACAATTCTGACGCTATAAAATCTTACGAACGCTTTGGTTTTACAAAGGGTTTAGTAAATATGAAAATGGATATTTAAGAAGAAAACATGGCAAAATCAACTTTAATAAAAAACGCAAGAATTGTAAATGAAAACAACACTTTTTTAGGTGATGTTTTAATTGAAAACGAATTGATAAAAGAAATTTCATCAAACATAAAAGCAACAGAAAATGTTGAAGTTGTTGATGCTGATGGTAAATACTTAATTCCTGGTTTTATTGATGATCAAGTACACTTTAGAGAACCTGGTTTAACACACAAAGCTAATATTGCCACAGAAAGTAGAGCTGCTGTTGCTGGCGGAATTACTACTTTTATTGAAATGCCAAACACCGTACCACAAGCTACGACTCAAGATTTATTAGAAGATAAATTTACAATTGCAGCCAACGATTCTTATGCCAACTATTCTTTTATGTTTGGTGGTACCAATGATAATTTAGAAGAATTATTAAAAACAGATCCTAAAAAAGTAGCCGGAATTAAATTGTTTCTAGGCTCTTCTACAGGAAATATGTTGGTTGATAATGAAGAAATTCTAGAGAAAATTTTCTCATCAACAAAAATGATTATTTCTGTACATTGTGAAGATGAAGCTACCATCAGAAAAAACACGCAAGAGTTTATAGATAAATACGGAGATGACATTCCTGTAAAATACCACCCAATTATTAGAAGTGAAGAAGCTTGTTATTTATCATCTTCTAAAGCAATTGAACTGGCAAAGAAAACGGGCGCTAGATTGCATATTTTTCATTTATCTACAGCCAAAGAAACTGAGCTTTTTAGAAATGACATTCCTTTAGAAGAAAAGCAGATTACTGCAGAAGTTTGTATTCATCATTTATGGTTTTCTGACAAAGATTATGATGAAAAAGGAACGCACATAAAATGGAATCCTGCTGTAAAAACAGAAAAAGACAGATTAGGTTTATGGGAAGCCCTTTTAGATGATAGAATAGATGTTTTAGCAACAGATCATGCTCCTCATACTTTAGAAGAAAAAGACAATGTATACACAAAAGCACCAAGTGGTGGACCTTTAGTGCAACATGCTGTAACTGCCGTTTTAGAAAAAGTTAAAGAAGGCGTAATTTCAATTGAAAAAGCGGTTGAAAAAATGAGTCATAATCCTGCAAAATTATTTCAAATTGAAAAACGTGGCTTTATAAAAGAAGGCTATTTTGCCGATATCGTTTTAATTGATACCAACAAGTCGCAAACTGTTTCTAAAGACAATATTTTATACAAATGCGGTTGGTCTCCTTTTGAAGGCACCACATTTTCATCAACCATAACCCATACATTTGTTAATGGAAATTTAATCTACAACGAGGGGAAATTTAATGATAATATTAAAGGAAAACGCCTTACTTTTAATCGCTAATATGAAAAAATTAAGCTATTTACTTGTTGTTCTTTTTTTAGCTTCTTGTACCAGTAACACTATTTTTAAGAAACCAGAAGACCTGATTCCTAGAGATACAATGACGTTATTGATTCAAGACATGATGATTGCTTCTTCAGCTAAATTTGTGAAGAACAATAACGATCAAAAGAAAATTAATTACATGGCATTTGTATACGATAAGTATAAAATAGACAGTCTACGTTTTCAAAACAGTAATTTCTATTACACTTCTAAAATAGATTTATATGAAGAAATGCTGCAAGATGTTCAAAATAACTTAGATCAAAAAAAAGAATTCTACAGTAAAATACAAACTGTAAAAGACTCTATTAGAAAAGATTCTATTAAAAAAGCAGCCGTTAATTTACGAAAATCAGATTCTATTAAAAACTCTGAAAACGAGTAAAATTATTGCAAACTCTTTTTATAACATCTTCTATTTTTTCAAACTGAAAAGATAAACTCTTTTCTACTTTTTCTGATGAATATTTAGAGACTGAATGAGCACTTCTTGCAGAGTATTTACTTAATAAAGGTTCTTTTCTAGTAATTAAAGACAAAAACCAAGAAAACCTCCAAAAAACACCCGTTTGCCAAGGTTTTATGTTTTTTGTGGGTTCTTTTTTACCAAAATACCGAGCAATAGAACAAAGGATTTCTTTAAATGATTTATTTTCTGACACCAAAATAAAACGCTCATTTTTAATACTAGAATTCATTAATTGAATCATCACCTCAACGACATCTTTTACGCCAACAAAACCAGTAACTCCTTTTGTGTAATATTTGAAACCATTATAGACTTGAGAAAATAATTTACCCGAACCCGCTGTAAAAAAACCACTTCCTAAAATAACACCAGGATTAACAATAACCACATCTACTCCTTCTTGGCTTGCACGCCAAATTTCCATTTCTGCACCAAACTTTGTTATCGAATATCCACTATTATCTTCTTCCGGATTCCATTCATTTTCTTCGGTAATCAAACTTCTGTTTAAAGAATTCCCTACAGAAGCAATAGAACCTACAAAACAAATCTTACTCACTTTTGCATCAATAGCAAGATTTACAATAATGGCAGTTCCATGAATATTTACTTTTCGCATTTCTCGATAATCTCTCGGATTAAAAGAAATAAACGCAGCACAATGATACACTTTATCAACATCTACAAAAGCAGGAATCATAGCAGGTACCTCTGTAATATCAGCTTTAAACCATTCTATTTTAGAAACCAGCGTTACATCATCAGAATACAAAGAAAAAACTTTCTTTACGGCTTCTATTTTTTCTTCAGTTCGATAAATAGCACGTACTTTTTCATCATTTTTAACTAAATGATACAATAAATGCGCGCCTACTAAACCTGTTCCTCCGGTAACTAAAATCATAGGGCGAATTTATGATTTTTTCATTGATAAGTTTATCTTTGCACAATGAAAATAGCAAATAATTAATTGCTAAACATGTCAAATTCAGCTTGTCGAAATTGATGATTTACAGTATCAATACAAAAAAAACTTCGACAAGCTCAGTTTGACATTCGTATTTTGAATTGAATTAATTTAGATTTATAATGACAAATTTTGTTGAAGAATTACGCTGGCGTGGATTATTGCATGATATTATGCCAGATACAGAAGACTATTTATTAAAAAATAAAACTGCAGGTTATATTGGTTTCGACCCAACTGCAGACTCTCTACATATTGGTAGTTTGGTACAGATTTTCATTTTGAAACACTTTCAAAATGCGGGCCATAACCCTATTGCATTAATTGGTGGTGCTACAGGTATGGTTGGTGATCCTTCTGGAAAATCTGCAGAACGTAATTTGTTAGACGAAGCTACTTTAGCAAAAAATATTGCTGGAGTGAGAGAAAATTTAGAACGTTTTTTAGATTTTGATGCTACCGCAGAAAACAAAGCAGAACTGGTTAACAATTACGATTGGATGAAAGATATTTCATTAATCGATTTTGTAAGAGATACTGGTAAACACATCACTGTAAACTACATGATGGCAAAAGATTCTGTAAAAAAACGCTTGAGTTCTGAATCTTCTGTTGGAATGAGTTTTACAGAATTTACCTACCAATTATTTCAAGGATACGATTTTTATCACTTATACACAGAGAAAAATTGTAAACTACAAATGGGTGGTTCTGACCAATGGGGTAACATTACCACAGGTACAGAATTAATCCGTAGAAAAGCGCAAGGAAAAGCCTATGCAATTACTGTTCCTTTAGTTACAAAAGCAGACGGAACAAAATTTGGTAAGACAGAAGGAGGTAACGTTTGGTTAAATGCAGACAGAACTTCTCCTTACAAATATTACCAATATTGGTTAAATTCTTCGGATGAAGATGCAGAAAACTTTATTAAAAAGTTTACATTTTTAGACAAGGAAACCATAGAAAACTTAATTGCAGAACATACAGAAAACCCGCATTTACGTTTATTACAAAAGAAACTAGGAGAAGAAGTAACTATTTTAACACACGGAAAAGAAGCGTATGAAAATGCCCTAAAAGCTTCTAATATTTTATTCGGAAAATCTACAGCTTCCGATTTAAAATCTTTAGATGAACAAACTTTTTTAGATGTTTTTGAAGGTGTGCCACAAGCAACTGTTGCTACCGTTGATGTAGAAGAAGGCTTAGATATGATTGGTGCTTTAGCCGCAAAAACAAACTTCTTAAAATCTAACGGAGATGCTAGAAGAGCTTTAAAAGAAAACGCAATTTCTGTAAATAAAGAAAAAGTAAAAGAGGATTATTCTATTACTAAAGAAGACTTAATTGCCAATAAATATGTGTTATTACAACGTGGTAAAAAAACATATTATTTATTAAAAGCAGAGTAACATCTACTTTATAAAACAAGAAAAGAGCTGAATGTTAATTCAGCTCTTTTTTTTCATCTACATTCACAAATCTCCCCCAAGACTGCTTCCAACGATTACTATTTAATTATTTTTAGCCAGTTTTTATCTGCTTTTTCTTTAAGTTTCTCTGCTCCTTCTTCTTGCCATAACTCTAACGTATTTATTCCCCAAGAATTGTAAAATAAATATAATTTACCTCCTCTAATTTCAAACGTTTCCGGATCTATAGACACTTTTTCTGCCTTTACACCAATTGCATAAGCACAATAACCACCGTAGGCAGGTATGTATTTTTTGGGTTCTTTTTTAAACGTTTCTAAATGTTCTTTTGATGAAAACTTAAACTGCACACCATCGTATGTTGTTCTAAATTTTTCAGCTCCCTTTTCAGCTTTATTACCAAAATAAGAAACTACATCGTACCCTTCGGCAACAAAGCCTTTTTTAGTATTATAATCATGCTTTTGTCCGAATGCCGTAAATGATATCAGTAAAAAAAATAGTCCAAATTTTTTCATTATTTATTTTTTTTATGCTTTAAAACCTCCCAATTTTCATCTCCTTTAATTTGTAACTTTTTTGTATTTCCTTCTTTCCAATCATCTAACTTGTTTCCAAAGAAAGAGCTGTAAAATAAGTATAGCTTACCATCTCTAATCTCATAAGCTTCTGCATCTATGTACATTTTTGTATTTTTTTCAGCAACAGCATACGCACAATACCCTCCATACTGAGGCACGTACTTTTTAGGATTTTCTGTAAACATTTTTAAATGTTTCTCTGAAGAAAATCTAAATTTAGCACCGTCATAATTTGTTTGAAATTTATTTTTTCCTTCTACAGGTTTTTTATCTACAAAATAAGAAACCACATCGTACCCTTCGGCAACAAAGCCTTTTTTAGTATTATAATCTATCTGTTGTGCCGATAAAGTTGTTGAAATTCCTAAAAATAAGAATAATAAAAAATGCTTCATTCTATTAAATTTTATTGATAGTCGAATAAATACTCAACACATTACAGTAAATAATAAGATAACCGTTAAGTTTAACAGTTTTTAAGAAAATATTTTAAAGTAATAATCAATTCTTGCGTGTTTTCAATATGACTCATGTGTCCGTCAGGAAAAACCACCAACTCCGCATTAATTTTTTTAGCTTCTACTTTAGATATTTCTAAATCTAAAACAGGGTCTTTTGCCCCCATAATAATCATTTTTTTAAATTGACTATCTGCTAAAAAAGCATTCATATTCTCACGTAATTTCATACCTTCTTGCGCTGCAATATACCCTTGTAACGAAGTTTGTAATGCTGCTGTTTTTACAGCTTCTATTTCTTCTTTAAATTTTGATAAATTTTCTTGATTAAATAAATTTGACACGGACATTTTAACCATGTTTTCAAAATTATTTTGCACCAATTTATTTGCCCTTGTTCTTATTTTTTTTCGTTCTTCAGAATCTTCATTAGAAGTTGAATTTAACAAACACAATCCCTTTATTTTAGTAGGATTTATTTTGGCAATCGCTAAAGAAATATAACCTCCTAAAGAATGGCCAACCAAAATAAATTTTCTAATTTTCAAGTGCTTTAAAACCGCTTCTACAGTTTCAGAAAACAACTCCATAGCATGTACATAACCTAAACAATCAGACTTTCCGTGACCTAGTAAATCAATTGTAATTACTCTGTTTCTTTTGGTTAATTCAGGAGTAATTTTATCCCACATCGTGGCATTTTCTAAAAAACCATGAATTAGAACTACGGCAGTTCCTTTTCCTGAATCAGTATAAGAAATCATAGCTTTTTTATAATCTAAAATCATCGTCAATAAATTCGAAATTATTTAACCCTAACAGGGTTTTGAAACCCTGTTAGGGCTACTTAACAAAACCATATTATTCTAAATGTTTGACCATTTTTCTATAATAATACTATCAATTTTTTGTTGGTGCGAATCTATAAAATTTTCTTTTGTATCAAATTGATAAATTACTTTATCTTTTTCAATCGCAGAATTTTTATCTGAAATTATAGAAAAGTAGGAACTCCAAGGGTAATCAGTCAATTTTTTAACAAAATCATGCTGAATAGGATTATTATGAATATATAAAATCAAATTCTTTAGATAGGTTTCATCTTTTAATTCTATTCTTCGAAATGGTTTTTCTAGCAAAGAACCATGCCGTTTATTTTGCTTATTAATAGCTTGTACATAGGCATTAAAAAAATGAGAAAATTGTTGGGATGGTTTTTTAGCTGCTTTTTCTGTATCAATAGAAAAGTAAGCACAAATTTCTGATTCACTTCTAATTTTTACTAATAAATGAAAATGATTTTTTAACAAGCACCAAGCAAAGGTTTCCGCAACAGGAAAAATATATTTTTTATATAATTTTAAAAAATAGCGATAGTTTTCATCAGAATAAAACAAATCTTCACCATTAATTCCTCTATTATAAATATGATAAAAATAATCTAACTTAATGGTTTCTAATTCGCGCATGTTTTATTTTTATTCACACTAGCCCTAAAAGGAGTTTAAACCCCTTTTAGGGCTCCTATAATATTTATAAAATATCATCTTTAAAGATATGAAAAATATGTATATTTCAAGGATAAAAATTACCTCAATAATGTACAACTTTAAACACGCAAGTATCTCCATTTTAGTACTATTAATAACCTCTTTTACAACCATTAATAGCAACGCACAAATACCAGAAAAAAATCTCGATAACTTAATTGAAAAAACCTTAAAAACCTTTGATGTACCGGGTATTTCTGTCGGAATTTTAAAAGACGGAAAAATAGTGTACGCAAAAGGACACGGAGTTCGTTCTTTAACTAATAAAAAAGACATGAATGAGAATACCTTAGTTGGTATTGCATCTAATAGTAAAGGTTTTACTTGTTTTGCTTTAGCAATGATGGTAGATGCTGGGAAATTAAATTGGGACGATAAAGTTAGAAAACACATTCCGGAATTTCAATTATATGATGCTTGGGTAACAGAACAATTTACCGTGAGAGATTTGGTAACACACAGAAGCGGAATGGGTTTAGGTGCAGGAGATTTAATGTTTTTCCCAGAAGGAAATGATTTTCATGTTGCTGATGTAATTAACAACGTAAAATACTTAAAACCAGAAACGTCTTTTAGAAGCAAATTTGCATACAATAACAATATGTTTATTATTGCTGGTGAAGTTTTAAAACGTGTAAGTGGTCTTTCTTGGGAAGAATTTATTGAAACTAAAATTATGAAACCTGTTGGCATGAACAACAGTAAAGCATCTTACAATAGAGTTACAAATAGAACAAATATAATTGATGCACACACAAGAGCAGAAGGAAAAGTAATACAAATTCCGCACGATTGGAGCGAAACTGCAAATCCTGCTGGCGGAATTATGAGTAACGTAAACGACATGCTTACCTGGGCACAATTTTTAATGAATGATGCTGTTACAAAAAACGGAACACGTTTGTTAAGCGAAACTCAATTTCACGAACTTTGGCAATTACAAACACCTTTAAAGGTTAGAAAAAATGATACTTATAACTCTAATTTTAGAGGTTATGGTTTAGGATGGTTTTTAACCGATGTAAAAGGCGGGCACAAACAAGTATATCATACAGGTGGTTTATTAGGTACGGTAACTCAGTTTACGATGATTCCAGATTTAGATTTGGCAATTATTGTTTTAACCAATCAAATGAATGGAGGCGCTTTTAATACCGTTACAAACACAATTAAAGATGCTTATTTAGGTTATAACGATAGAAACTGGTTAAACAAATTAGGCACAAACAACACCAAGTATTTAAAATATAACGATAGTTTAAAAACAGCTATTTACAGCAAAGTAGAACTAGCTAAAAAAGACCTAAGCTTGCCTAAACCAAGTCAAATTGTTGGTACTTACAAAGACAATTGGTTTGGAAATATTATAATTTCTAATGACGGAACTTCTTACACTATAAAATGTGAACGTTCTTCTAAATTAGTGGGACAATTATTACCTTACAACCAAACTACCTACGTTGCAAAATGGAACAACAGAAGTTTTGATGCAGATGTTTTTGTAAACTTTACTTTTGATGAAAAAGGAAATGCAACAAATGCAACCATGAAACCTATTGCACCTATAACCGATTTTAGTTTCGATTTTGGTGATTTACATCTTAAAAAAGCAAACTAAATTGAATAAGACAAAAGAAATTTGGATTGCAGGTTTTGCATTATTTTCACTCTTTTTTGGAGCAGGAAATTTAATTTTACCAACATCTTTAGGCGTAAAAGCAGGACCCGATTGGTGGGTTGTTATTTTAGGTTTTGTAATAACAGCTATTGCTATTCCTATTTTGGCAATTTTTGCACATGCAAGATTACAAGGAACTTTGTATGATTTTGGTAAAAAAGTTTCTCCGTTATTTAGCACCATTTATTGTTTTTTAATTTACATCATTGCCATAGCAATTCCGTCCCCAAGAACGGCTGCGGTAACACACGAAATAGCAATTCAGCCCTTTTTTGAGTCTTCTGCATTGGTTACAAGTGTAATTTACTTTGTTTTGGTCTTTTTATTTGCCGTTAATCGCTCTAAAATAATTAGTTTAATTGGTCAGTTTTTAACGCCCATTATTGTACTAATTCTATTAATAATTATTGCAATTGCTAGCTTTACTTCACCTGGCACCATAAATCCTGCAGTATTTAAACATCCTTTTGTAGACGGAATCTTAGAAGGTTACCAAACTTTTGATGCCATTGCCGGTGTTATTCTTGGGGCAGTAATTGTAATCTCTTTACACTTGCGCGGGCATACCACTTTTGATGCAAAAAAAGAACTTGTTACCAAAGCAGGAATCATTGCGGGAGCAGGTTTGCTATTAATTTACGGAGGCTTAATTTTTAGCGGGGCTTTATTCTCATCAACTTTTGCTGAAAATGCAACAAGAATTGAAATTTTATCTGGATTAAGCACACTAACTTTAGGGCATTTAGGAAGCACTTTTTTAAGTGTTTTAGTTGCTTTAGCTTGTTTTACTACAGCAATTGGAGTTATTACAGGAACCGCAGATTATGTAAGAGGAATCTGCAATAATTCTAACACAGCTTATACAATTACCGCTGCTGTTTCTGCAGTTATAGGTATTATTGTTGGTAGTAACGATGTTGGTTTTATTATTGATGTTGCTGTACCTGCTTTAATGTTTGTATACCCTATAACAATTGTATTAATTCTACTAAATGTAGTCCCAGAAAAATATGCTTCTAAATTGGTTTTTAGAGGTGTAGTAATTATCACTTTTATTTTTAGTATTCCAGATTTTTTAGGGTTTATCATTCCTAGAGAAAACTTAACCGGAATTAAAAGCATCATCCCTTTTGCCGAACATAGTTTGGGTTGGGTATTGCCTGCTTTGTTGGTTTTTATTTTCACTAACTTAGTGATGAAAAAGAAAACTGCAAATGAATAAACTAATACTCGTTGGAAATGGCTTTGATTTAGCTCATGGTCTACCAACTTCTTACAAGCATTTTATAGATGATATTTGGAAAAATTTAGCCAATAATCATTCAGATCCTGAATTAAGTAAGATTTTTGAATTAGGAGATGATTTAGTTAGATTCCTATTAAAGAAGAATATAGAAAACTTCAACGATTTTGACACTTTAATGAATACGTCTGTTTCAAGAGATATTTCTTATAAACGTGATACATTATTTGCCGAAAATAAATTTCTTAGAAGAGTTTTGTTAAAAGTTAAAAATGATTTTTTCATCTTAATTAACAGCAAAAACTACATTGAAAACTGGGTTGATATTGAAAATGAATATTATTTACAATTAAAAAAAATTGTTAACCTTCCAAAACTTCAAATCACTAAAAGTGAAGAAGATCATTTGATAGAAAAAAAAGAAAAGGTAGAAAAACTAAATAAAGAATTCGAAGAAGTTAAAAATCTTTTAATCAAATATTTAAAAGAAAAAGTTCTTCTAAAGTTTAATATTGAGAAAATTACAACAAAAGAAGCGTTTTTAGAAATGTATAAAATTTTTAAACCAAACTCTTCTTTAAATGATAATAAATGGGATACTCGGGAATTTTCCACCTTCTCAGACTCAGAACATATTTCAAAGATTTACAAAGATGAAAAAGTAAATAATAAAATTCATTGTTACTCTTATATTGTAAACTTTAATTACACTGACAGTTCTCATCTTTATTTTCTAGAAACATATGATGGGACTATGGAAAACGGTAATATCAATAGTATTCATGGTGAAATAGATTCAGAAAATTTTAAACCAGTTTTCGGATTTGGAGATGAAATGGATGAAGATTATCAACTGATAGAAAATATAGATGATAATAAATATTTAGAATTCTTTAAATCGTTTCAATATTTTCAAAATAATAATTATGACCAGCTTTTAAGTACAATTGATAGTGAAAAATTTCAAGTTATCATTTTAGGACACTCTTGTGGTTTATCAGACAGGGTCATGTTAAACACTATTTTTGAACATAAAAATTGTCGTTCTATAAAAATATATTATCATCAAAAAGAAGATGGTTCTGATAATTATTTAGATATAGTAAAAAATATTTCTCGTCATTTTAAAGACAAACCTTCAATGAGAAGGAAAATAGTTAGTAAAGAATATTCTTCTCCTTTACCCCAAAATGTTCGTTTTAAAAAAATTGAAAAGAAACAATAAACTTTACGACCAACCAACCATAAAACCAATATATGGCAGTACAAGACATTGTAAAATATTCCTTTAAAGAAACCTTTTCTGTAAGTACGGTTCAGTTTGAAAAAGCGTGTACCATAGATCATTCTGTGCAACAAAACGCCTATTCTATTTATTGGATTCAAGAAGGAAGTGGAACTTATAATATCGATTTTGAAAGCTATACGTTTAACGACAATGTGTTGTTCTTTTTATCACCCGGACAAGTATTTACAGTAGATTCCGAACAAATAAAAACAGCCTACAAACTTACCTTTGTAAGAGACTTTTATTGCATACAAACCCACGATACAGAAGTAGCTTGCAACGGAATTCTATTCAACAATATATATGAAACACCCTTTGTAAAACCCTGCGAAAAAGACACCAAAAAACTCAACTTTATTTTAGAGAGTCTTATAGAAGAGTTTCAACAAAACGAAACTGCACAGTACGATATGTTGCAATCTTATTTAAAGCAATTTATTATTTCTTCGGTTCGTGTAAAAAAGGAAAACCATGTAATTAAAGAAGACACCGAAACCCGTCTTTTTAAAGATTTTAGTTTGTTGGTAGAACAGAATTTTAAAACCATGCACTCGGTAACAGACTACGCAAACAGATTGGGACTTTCGCCAAAATCTATTAGCAAACATTTTCAGAAGTTGGGTGCAAAAACACCATCAGACTTTATTAAAAACCGCATTTTGTTAGAAGCAAAACGTCAATTAATTTACACAGATAAAACGGTAAAAGAAATTGCCTTTGAGCTTGGTTTTAACGATCCTGCTTATTTTACACGCTTTTTTACAAAGGCCATTTTAAAATCGCCTTTGCAATTTAAAAAGGAATATTAGCCGGCTATTTATTTCCCTTAGCTTCATAAAACACAAAGTAACAAGGTTTGTATTTTTTTATCCAGCTTTGTCATTTCGACCCTTTTGAGAGAAATCTCATAAAGTTTGGTTGGTGTTGTGGTATCACTGTTATGAGATTTCTCCTATTGTCGAAATGACAAGTTTGTGGTTTATTGTTTTAGCTTCACTCAACATTTTTTATTTTTCTTGGGCGTGCCCTTATCAGGTCAGGCTTTCGCAACTCGCTTTTTAAAGTTTTATCAAACTTTAAAAGAGCTCAAACAACTTGCTCTATCCTTCACGCGTGCATTTTTACCAAGATTTTTGCCTTGTCCAAACAGTAAGAACTTTTGTCCATTTTTAAACCTCTATCTCGGTTGCATCTTTGCAGTGTGTAACAATAACAACACAACAACAAGATATAAATCCTGCTTTAGCAGCAATTAAAAATAAGAAAAAATGGAAATTCAATTAGAACAAACAGACTTTAACAATGTTATAGAAAACAACAGCAATGTATTATTAGATTTTTATGCAGACTGGTGTGGCCCTTGTCAGACTTTATTGCCAACCATCAACAAATTAGCAGACGAGTTACAAGACAACATTACCATTAAAAAAGTAAATGTTGATGAATATCCAGAAGTAGCAGCAAAGTTTAATATTAGAAACATACCAACATTAATTTTCTTTAAAGACGGAGCACCTGCAGACAGACATACGGGTTTAATTACAGAAAGCAGTTTAAGAAGTAAAATAGACAACTTAAAATAAGCACTGCAATCATCAAAAAAAAGACAACTTTTTAACGAGTCCAAATCAAAGGAACTTTTGTCCAATTTTTGAAGTCACTATCGGTTGCATCTTTGCAGAGTCAATTAATAACAACAACAAAACAACAATTATGAAAACTATAGAAAACACACAATGCCCAAATTGTTGGGGATACCAAACCTACGACGATCAAAACCCAGAACAACAACTTTGCAAATGCGAAGCTTAATATAAAAGCAACACAAAACAGTAATAATAAAACATTTTAAAAATAAAATTATGAGCACATTTAACGTACCAACAAAAAACGAAGTATCATCAAATAACCAAGCAATTTTTACACAGTTAGAAAAAGGATTAGGTTTTGTACCTAACTTATACGCAGCATTTGCACACAGTGAAACTGCATTAGGTAACTTTTTAGCAATAGGAAACGGAAAAACTAGTTTTTCTGCCAAAGAAAAAGAAGTAATAAACCTAGCGGTAAGTCAAGTAAACAATTGTGTGTATTGTTTATCTGCACACACAGCCATTGGTAAAATGAATGGTTTTACAGAAGAGCAAATCTTAGAACTAAGAGCAGGTGAAGCTTCTTTTGACTCAAAATTAGATGCTTTAGCAAAATTTTCTAGAAGTGTATCTTTAAACAGAGGAGCTGCAACACCAGAAGCAGTAGAAAACTTATACGCAGCAGGATATACCAAAGGAAACTTGGCAGATGCAATTATCTTAATAGGAGAAATTACCATTACCAACTACTTTCATAAAACAACAGATGTTGCCGTAGATTTCCCTGTAGCACAAGCATTAGAAGTAGCAACAATTTAATAAACAATCAATTTTTTAATCCATAATAATACACAACAATCATGAAAAAAGTAATCGCAATTTTAGTAGTAGTTTTAGGTTTTGCATTTAATACAAACGCACAAGAAGCAAAAACAGTTTCTTTAGAACAAACAAAAGGTGAGTTTACTCAGAAACAACTTACATTATCTGAAGGAACTTATATTTTTGAAGTAGCAAACAACAACGTTGGTCATAATGTAGGTTTTGTTTTAGCTCCTAAAGCAGATGTAAAAGCGCACATTAAAAACGCGTATGTAACTGCACAAGTAAAAAACAACACAAAAGAAACTTCTAAAGAAGTAACACTTACAAAAGGAGAATATGTTTATTTCTGTCCTTTAAACCCAACACCACAATATACGTTAATAGTAGAATAATTTCTTTATTCAAATAGTGATTGGCGAACAGAAATGTTCGCCTTTTTTGTGTTTATACACTAAAATTTTTCTGGCACAAAAGTTTGATAATCCATAGGTGGCCTAACATACGCTTTACCATCTGGTAACGGTGGAAGCTCTATAGGTTTTAAATCCATTTTTTCATACGGAATTTTACTTAACATATGACTAATACAATTTAACCTTGCTCGCTTTTTATTCTCGGAGTTTACCACAAACCAAGGCACTTGCTTGGTATCTGTATGCGCAAACATTTGATCTTTTGCCTTAGAATATTCTAACCAACGAGAACGAGATTCTAAATCCATCGGGCTAAATTTCCATCTTTTTAAAGGATTAGAAATACGGTTTTTAAAACGTCTTTCTTGCTCTTCATCACTTACAGAAAACCAGTATTTTAAAACAATAATCCCCGATCTAACCAACATACGTTCAAACTCTGGGCAAGAGCGTAAAAACTCATCATACTCATCATCGGTACAAAAACCCATTACCTTTTCTACACCTGCTCTATTGTACCAACTTCTATCAAACAACACAATTTCTCCTGCTGCAGGTAAATATTGCACGTAACGCTGAAAATACCATTGCGACTTCTCTTTTTCTGTAGGCACACCCAAAGCAACCACTTTACAAATTCTAGGGTTTAAAGGCTCTGTAAAACGTTTTATAGTTCCTCCTTTACCAGAAGCATCTCTACCTTCAAAAAGCACCACTACTTTTAAACCTTGGCTTTTAACCCATTCTTGCATGTGTACTAATTCTGTATGCAAAAGGGTTAATTCTTGTTCGTAATTAAATTTCTTTTTTTTACCGTTAGATGAAGTTTGTTTTTCCATTTAGGCAATTTACAAAATTTTAAAAAAAATGAAACAGAATTGTTTTAAGGCGGCTATTTTAAATTAATTATAAATAATATTTAGGCACAAAAAACGTTTTCTTTTTCATCAAAAATAAATACCCTATTTTTGCGTTTCACATAATTACGTAAAAAAATAAATTTTTGTTAAACTACTACTCATATCCACATACAGAATCTAAAGAATGGGTAACTTTTGTTCATGGAGCAGGAGGCAGTAGTTCTATCTGGTTTAAACAAGTTAGAGATTTTAAAAAACATTTTAATGTGTTAATTTTAGACTTACGTGGTCATGGAGATAGCAAACCAACCTTAAAAGATACTTTTAAAGCAAAATATACTTTTGATTCTATTACGGCAGATATTGTAGAAGTAATTGATCATTTAAAAATTAAAAAATCTCATTTTATTGGTATTTCTTTAGGAACCATTCTTATTAGAAATCTTGCAGAAAAAAGACCAGAATTGGTAAAAAGCATGATTATGGGAGGCGCTATTATAAAAATGAATTTCCGCTCTCAAGTATTAATGAAAGTAGGTAACATTTTTAAGTCTGTAGTACCGTATATGCTTTTATACAAACTCTTTGCATTTATTATCATGCCAAAGAAAAATCATAAAAACTCTAGATTGTTGTTTGTAAACGAAGCGAAAAAATTATATCAAAAAGAATTTTTACGTTGGTTTAAATTAACCTCAGAAATTAACCCACTTTTACGCTTTTTTAGAACAAAAGATATTAAAATTCCTACACTATACGTAATGGGAGCCGAAGATCATTTGTTTTTGCCTTCTATAAAAAACATTGTTGCCAAACATGTTACTTCATCACTTTTTGTTATAGAAAATTGTGGTCATGTGGTAAATGTAGAGCAACCAGAAATGTTTAACAACCAAACTATTCGTTTTATATCTTCTTTAAGAGCATAATTAGTTGTTCATTTTCTTTTATTATACAAATTTGATTTTAACTTATTTTACTTAAAATTGGTTAACCAATTGACGTAAATATGGCTTTTTTATTCAGTTTTTATTTTTATCAAAAGAACTATTTAAAAATTAAAACATCCAAAACCCCTTTAACACAAAGGAATTAACATTATTACATCTTCAATAATACCTCAATATAATTAAAATAAAACAACGCTTTAATTCTTTTATATAAAGTATATTTGTTTTATAAAATCTTTTATTATGAATCAGATAATTACATTTGGAGAAGTTTTAATGCGAATTTCTCCTTCAGGAAATAAAAAATTTATTCAATCTAACCAAGTAGAATTTTATTTTGGTGGTACGGAATTAAATGTTGGAATTTCTGTATCAAATTTTGGAGCAGATGTAAAACATATTTCATGTATTTCTGATGATTTTATAGGTGATACAGCAATTTCTTTTCTAAGAAAATTTGACGTTAGTACTTCTGCAATTGTTCGTTCTAATAGACCTTTAGGTGTTTATTTTTTAGAAGTTGGTGCGGTTATGAGACCTAGTTCTATTTCTTATAACAGATCTCACTCTTCTTTTTCTGAAATTCAACCAGAAATGGTTGATTGGGAAAAATCTTTAAAAAAAGGAAAATGGTTTCATTGGACAGGGATAACACCTGCACTTTGTAAAGGGGGTTATGAAACTCTAAAAGAAGGATTAATTCTTGCCCAAAAAAAAGGTATGGGAATTTCTGCGGATCCAACGTACAGAAGTGGTTTATGGAAATGGGGTGGAATTCCAAAAGAAATTTTATCTGAATTAGTTAATTATTCTACCGTTTTTATTGGAGGTGTAAATGAAATAAATGAACTTTTAGATACCAATTTTTCTTATTCTAATGAAGATTTTATTGAAGCTAGTAAGCAATTAATGGAAAAATATCCTACTATAGAAAAAGTGTTCGACAAAATAAGAACTTCTATTAATTCTTCTTGGCATAAAATTAGAGCAAGAATGTGGAATGGTAAAGAGTTTCAAGAAACCCAAGATTTAGACATAACACATATTGTAGACAGAATTGGTACTGGTGATGCTTTTGCTGCCGGAATAATTCATGGTTTACAAAAATTTGATGACTTTAAAACTATGGAATTTGGTAGTGCAGCTTGTGCTATTAAACATACCTATTTAGGCGATATTAATTACGCAAACGAAAAAGAAGTAATGAGTATTTTAGAGGGAAATACTACTGGTAGATTACAGAGATAATAACAAACAATATATATCTATACAAAAAAGACAAACTTATACGTTTGTCTTTTTTTTTGTATAAATAAATTAATTATTTAAATTAAAGTTTAAATAAAGAGAGAATGATTGTTTTGGAGTTACATTTCCACCAAATAAATCATGAGTTATTGGTGCTGTATAATTTGCGCCAAAAATAAAATCTTTAGTCGTTATTTCTGCTCCAAAAGTACCATTAAAGATGTTTCCTTCGGTTTTATCAATCTTTTCGCCATACTGCTCTATTTTGTTATAAACATTGCCAGAAAGCCCTACAAATGGCAAAACCATGTATTTTTCTTTAGAAACTGCATAAAAGAAATTAGACGCATAACTAAACTGGTTTCCAAACTTATAATCATTTTTATTTTCTCCTTTTAAATAATACGTTAACGTACTATTTACTCCAAACTTATCTGCACCATAACTGTGAGAAAGTGCCAAAATTCCATCAAAACTTCCAGATCCTAATTGAAAACCTGGGTTTACTCTATCTGTAAGCACTTGTTGAAATTTACCTGTAGGGAGCTTGGTACCCAAACCAATTTCTAAAGAATGACCAGAAGGTTCTTTAGCTACAACGGTGTATAGTTTTTCTTTTTCTTTATCCTTTTTTTTATAAAATCTAATTTTATACCACCCCATAATTGTAGCATCTCCTAAACCATTTATATGCTCATTTCTATCTGTAAATGCTCTATTTAAATCTTGATAAGGCAATATGGCACTCACATAAAAATTTTCACTTACAGGGACTCTTCCCCAAAGTTGATACGTATGAAAGGTTTCTTTACTTACAGGTGAGTTGGTAAAAATTCCATCTTTAGATTCGAAACTTTGATAAATATAACGCAACCCAAAAAAACTAGCATTATTTAAAGTTCCTAAACCAAAACTACCACTTGTTGTAGAACAACCGCACAAATCGCAAGCATGCGTTGCTTTAATATTAGAAAAGAAAATTAAAAAAAGAGCAATTATAAGTGTTTTGTTTTTTATGTTAATATTCTGCAAATCGTTCATCATTTAAAAATGTATTATCTGTTAATGTTTTTAAAAAAGCAATTAAATCTTCTTTATCTTTTGTAGTTAAATCGATCCCCAAACTACCATCGGCTTTTATCAATAAAGAGTCTACCACACCTCCGTTTTCTGTCATTCCATCCGTATAAAAATTAAGAACATCTTCTAAAGTACCAAACCTACCATC
Source organism: Polaribacter staleyi (assembly GCF_038024045.1). Taxonomy (NCBI): domain Bacteria; kingdom Pseudomonadati; phylum Bacteroidota; class Flavobacteriia; order Flavobacteriales; family Flavobacteriaceae; genus Polaribacter; species Polaribacter staleyi. The sequence continues at coordinate 2,431,612 of NZ_CP150665.1, forward strand.
ATGCATATACGGAAAAGATTTTTCTACATTTCTTAAACTAGGCACTCTAAATTTATAAAGATCTTCTACAAAGCCAGAAACGCGTTTTCTACCTTCTTCTTCTGGATATCTTGGATTTTCTGGAATTCCATTATTTCGATATGTTTTATCAGAAAATAAGGCTCCAGAATGGCAAGCAGCACATTTATTTTTAAAAATTTCGAATCCGTTTTTTTCTGAATCTGTAAATTCTACATTATCTTCATTTCTAACTACTTTATCGTATTTAGAATCTCCAGAAATCATCGTAACCATAAATTGAGAGAGTGCTTTTAACATTCTTTCTGAGGTTACTTCAGCATCGCCAAAAGCATTGGTAAATAAAGTATTATACTCTGAGTAAGAATTTAGTTTTGCTAAAATAGAAGGAATGGTTTCATTCATTTCTACCTCGCTAGTAATTGGTATTATAGGTTGCAGATCTAAATGAATTGCTGCTCCATCCCAAGTAAACTCGCTAAAAAAAGCTAAATTTTGAATAGGTTGTGCATTTCTAAAACCAATTGCACCATCAACACCATGACTAACCGTATGACCATGATGTGTAAAAGCAGAGGCTTGTTCATGACAAAAACCGCACGCAATAATTCCGTTAGAAGACAATCTTCCTTCATAAAAAAGTTTTTTACCTAAAGCAACACCTTCTTCTGTTAAAGGATTTTGCTCTAAATTATATGCTATTTCAGGAAAATTACTCGGTATTTTTAAAGCTAAGTTTGTAGGGATTGCCACATATTCTTCCTCATCGTTAGAACAAGAAACAAATAAACAAACCCCAAAAACAAGTAGGATTATTTTTTTCATACATAAATGATAAAACGCAACTAAAAATTTTCTAGTTACGTTTTATATAAATTAGATTAATTATGCACGTGATCTACCGTAAACATACCATTAATATTGGTTGCAATTTGTGGTGATTTTACACCATCTACATGAATCTGAGGTGCATCATCTAATAAAAATTCTGTAGTGCCAGATAACACCTTAGAAACATTTGCTATAAAGTGAACCTCTGGAGTTAAATTTGTTCTAACTCTTGCTGTATTAGGCAAATCTAGTGTAACCTCTTTATAATTATCTAAAGAAGTACCGTGGCTACCCATATGAAAAGCAAAAGCAGTTGCTGTAGTTGTTGTTTCTGAAGTATATGTGCCTTCATAAACAAAAAACTTATACCCAGCTTGCCAGCTCCACATCATACCTTCTTCTTGAGCTATTGTTAAGAAATCTCCTTGTCCGGTTGCTCCTTCTAAGTATTTTTCTTGATCAACTCCAATTCCAAAAGTTACTTTTGTGTAATTTGCAGCAGGAACATTTGCTAAGTTTACAAATTGAGAAGCTACATCTTCTTCACTTACTATAAAATAAGAATCGTTTTCTGGGTAGGTAAAAACCGTTCCGTTTTCATCTTCTAAACGAATATTACTAACAATGTATTTTACTTTAGAAATGGTAATATCTTCGGTTGCATTAGCATCATAAGTAGTGCTGTTTATTAACAAATCAGACGTATTATAAGCATTGTCAAACTCTAAAATTAATGCTCCTTCTCCACTAATAAGTTCTTCGTCATTATTAGACGTACATGATGATAAAGTTACTGCTACTAAAAAAGCAGCTATATATTTTGTGATTTTCATTATACTGGTTTTTAGCGCCTTATATTTAAAGCACTTGGTTTCATAAATAAATGATAGCATAGTGTATTTGGTAGTAATTAATACAATTACCACAAAAACACATTACTAAAATGATTGTAATGTTTATTGATTGTTTGTTATTTATGAAAGAAAATCTGGTGGCTCTTCTAAAGAACCAATAAGAGTAATTGGATGCAAAGTGGTTAATTTCCAATTATCTTTTATTTTTATAAAAAGAAGTTTTTTAATAGAATAGCTGTAGTCATTTTCTTTAAAAACAGGAAAAAATGCTTCCGTTATCATGTGTACACCTTTTGTTTCTCCGTTATCAAAATCTACCTTGGGTGCAATTTGTTTTGCTAAATGACATTTTCCGTTACACTGTAATTCTGGCTTGTCTTTATTTACACAGTAGGTTTCTATTATATAATTAAGATTTAGCTCAAAATAGGCTATATAACCAATAGAATATATTGGCCTAAAAGCAAAGGCTATAAAAATTAATATGCAAACTGTTTTTTTCAGAAAATTTGACTTTCGGCAAATATAATATAGGTTTCTTACAATTAAGAATATTTGTTATAAAATTTAAACCATAAAAAAAGCGAGTTGTACAACTCGCTTTTAAATATTAATATTAAGAATTAACCTTGCATTAAATCTTCTATCTCTTCTGCATCTATAGGTATGTTTCCCATTAAGTTAAACGGTTCTCCTTTTTCTTGTACCACCACATCATCTTCTAAACGAATTCCAAAACCTTCTTCTGGAATATAAATTCCTGGTTCTACGGTAAACACCATATTGGCTTCCATTGGCTTGTGTAACAAACCATAATCATGCGTATCTAACCCCATGTGGTGCGAAGTTCCATGCATAAAATACTTTTTATATGCTGGCCAGTTTTTATCTTCATTTTGCACATCTGCTTTGTCTAACAAACCTAATTTCAACAATTCTGCAGTCATAATATCACCAACCTCAACATGGTATTCTTTCCACAAAGTTCCTGGTACCAATAATTTTGTAGCTTCTTTTTTAACATGGTGTACTGCGTTATAAACAGCTCTTTGTCTATCAGAAAACTTACCAGAAACAGGTACTGTTCTAGATAAATCACTTTTATAATTTGCATATTCTGCCGCAATATCAAACAGAATTAAATCGCCAGCTTTACACTCTTTATTATTTTCTATATAATGCAAAACATTTGCATTGTTACCACTTGCAATAATTGGCGTATAGGCAAAGCCTTTAGACCTATTTCTTACAAATTCATGTAATAATTCTGCCTCAATTTCATATTCCCAAACACCTGGTTTTATAAAAGGTAAAATTCTACGAAATCCTTTTTCTGTAATATTACAAGCGTGCTGAATTAAATCTAACTCAATAGTATCTTTTACAGAGCGTAATTTTTGTAAAATAGGATTGCTTTTAGCCACAGCATGTGCAGGATATTTAGCTAATAACCATTTTGTAAAACGTCCTTCGCGCGTTTCTGTTTCTACATTAGCTCTATAATGTTCGTTTGTGTTAATGTAAAAAGTATCTGCATATGTAGACAATTCAAACAAGATTTTCTCTAAATCTTGCAACCAAAAAACAGATTTTATACCACTTGTTTCAAAAGCAGCTTCTTTAGTTAATTTTTCTCCTTCCCAAACCGCAATATGGTCATTGGTTTCTCTAACAAATAAAATTTCTCTATAAGCTTCGTTAGGGCAATCAGGAAACAAAAATAATACACTTTCTTCTTGGTCTACACCACTTAAATACAAGATATCTCTGTGTTGTTCAAAAGGCATTGTACTATCTGCACTAATCGGATAAATGTCATTAGAATTAAAAATTGCCAAACTATTTGGTTGCATTGCAGCCATAAAGTTTTTTCGATTTTTTATAAATAATTTTGAGTCTATTTTATCGTATTTCATACTGATGAATTTATGTTTACTAACAAAGGTAGCAATATTTAGGTAGCTACAATTTCACTATTAATAAAATATAAAAATCTCTTTCTATATTTTATTATGCTCAATTGTATTTTACATCAAAAAGACTAAAATAATACATTATAATTGTTGTTTTTTGGGCGTTCGAGCGGGCTTGTAATTTATCTTGAGCGAAGTCGAAAGGTTATATCTTTTTGCTAAAAAAGCAAAAAGGATGTCACTGCAATCCCTAACGCAAATTCCGTTAGCTTAAAAAAGACATCATAACCAGTCACTTCGAAGCATTGAGTAGTCGCATAACAGTGATAACAAAACAATAAACAAACAATATGAGATTTCTCTCTACGCTCGAAATGACAGACTTTGTGGTTTTTGTTCCTAAAAGGAAGTAGTAAAGGTTCTTTAAAAGTAAAAATCCTACAAGGTTAACAACCTTGTAGGATAATAAAATTTGTCTGAATTAGAGAAATTAGTGTCTAAAAACGCTTCTTTTTAGGTGCTCCCGTTCTTCCTCTTCCAGAAGTAGCTCCTGCTGGTTTATTTCCTTTAAAATGAGGTTTCTTTTTTGGTCTGTCTCCTTGAGAAGCACCTCCATTTGTAGGTCTTTTTTTCTTACCAAAAGAACCTTTACTTTGTGTTGCCGCTCTTTTAGGTGCTGCAGTATCTGTAGGCTCAAAACCTTCTACTACCGTAGAGTTTAATTTTTCTTTTAGTAATTTTTCTATTTCACTTTGGTATTCCGTTTCTTCACTACAAACTAAAGAAATTGCTTCTCCAGCTGCTCCCGCTCTACCAGTTCTACCAATTCTATGTACGTAATCTTCTGGTACATTTGGCAACTCAAAATTAATTACGTGTGGTAATAAAGGAATATCTAAACCACGTGCAGCAATATCTGTAGCAACCAATGCTTTAATAGTATTTTCTTTAAAGTTTCTTAATGCTTTTGTTCTTGCACCCTGACTCTTATTTCCGTGAATTGCAGCGGCAGAAATTCCTGCTTTTATCAATTTCTCTGTTAATTTATTAGCACCATGTTTGGTTCTTGTAAAGATTAAAACCTGATTCCATTTTCCATCTTTTATCAACTTAATGGTAAACTCTGTTTTTTTACCTTTATCAACCTGATACACTTTATGCGTTACTTTTTTAGCGGTTGAATTCTGTGGTTCTGCTTCGACAGAAACAGGATTATTTAGAATCCCTGAAGCTAATTTTTTAATATCCGCAGAAAAAGTTGCAGAAAACATTAAATTCTGACGTTTTGCAGGCATAAAACTAATCAGTTTATTTAGGTCTCTTGCAAAACCCATGTCTAACATTCTGTCTGCTTCATCTAAAATTAAAACATCTATTCTGTTAAAAGACACTGCTTTCTGGCTGTGTAAATCTAATAATCTACCTGGTGTTGCTACTAAAATATCTACACCACTTCTTAACGTTGCAATCTGTGGTTTTGCATTAACTCCACCAAAAACTACGGCAGATTTTATGTTTACATACTTACTGTATTCTCTAACGTTATCATAAACTTGCGCTGCCAGTTCTCTTGTAGGCGTTAATACTAACGCACGTAATGGTCTGTATTTTGGATGCTTTGTTTCTGCTAAATGTTGTAAAACTGGTAAGGTAAAACCTGCTGTTTTTCCTGTACCTGTTTGTGCAGATGCTAAAATATCTTTACCTTCTAATATATGTGGTATTGCTTTTTCTTGTATTGGTGATGGTTTGGTGTATCCTTTTTCTTCTACTGCTTTTACCAAAGCGGGAGATAAACCTAAATCTTTAAATGTCATAAAAGTTATTTTTGAAAGCAACTTTATGTAGTTGTTTCAGCCTGCAAAGATACGTTGTTTAAAATTGAGGATGAATTTTTCTTAAAATTCCTTTTTATGTTAATTTTTTTGGTATTGAAAATACAATTGGTAATTTCATCATTTTAAACCAAACCACATCTTTTATGAAGTTTATTTTCCGCTTTTTAGCCCTCTTTTTTTCTATTTCTTTACTTGCACAAACAACAACAGATGCAAATAGCATTCAACAATCTTTAGAACAGAAATCTCTGATGATGAATTCTTCTTTAGTAAAGAATATTGAATTTATCAATATCGGTCCAACCGTAATGAGCGGACGTGTAGTAGATGTTGCTGTAAACCCAGAAAACACCACCGAATTTTATGTGGGTTATGCTTCTGGTGGACTTTGGTACACCAACAATAACGGAACAACACTTACTCCTGTTTTAGACAATGCCGCAACTTTAAATATTGGTGATATTGCAGTAGATTGGAAAACCGGAACTATTTGGGTAGGTACAGGAGAAAATAATTCTTCTCGCTCTAGTTATGCAGGTATCGGAATTTTAAAATCTACGGATAAAGGTCAAACTTGGCAAAATGTTGGTTTGCTAGATACACATCATATTGGTAGAATTTTAATTAACCCTAACAATCCTGATGAGGTTATTGTAGGTGCCATTGGTCATTTATACTCTTCAAATAAAGAAAGAGGAATTTTTAAAACTACAGACGGAGGAAAAACATGGGCAAAAACCTTGTTTATTAATGAAAACACCGGAATTATAGATGTTGCCGTTGCGCCAGAAAATTTTAACGTAATGTATGCTGCTTCTTGGCAAAGAGAGCGTAAAGCTTGGAATTTTGATGGTGATGGAGAAAATTCTGCCATTTACAAAAGTACAGACGCAGGGAATTCTTGGACAAAAATTGCCGATAACAGTGGTTTTCCAACAGGAAACGGAGTTGGTAGAATTGGGTTAGCTATTTTTAATGAAAATATCGTGTATGCTTTGCATGATAGCCAATACAGAAGAAAACCAAAAGGAAAAAAAGTTACTTCTTATAATTTAACCAAACAACAATTTAAAAACTTAACGTCTGCAGAAGTTTTAGCACTTAGAAACAAAACATTAAATACCTATTTAAAAGAATATGGTTTTAGAGAAAAATTTAGAGCAGAAGGTGTAAAACAATTATTAAAACCTGGCGGAATGAAGCCAAAAGAATTAATGACTTTTTTAGACAATGAAATGGCCGTTGCTTTTGAAGAACCTGTAATTGGTGCAGAAGTTTTTAAAACTACAAATGGTGGTAAAAATTGGAAAAAAACACACACTAATTACTTAGACGGTATTTATAGTTCTTACGGATATTATTTTGGTGAAATTAGAGTGGATTTACAAGATGAAAACAGCATTTATGTGCTAGGTGTTACTATTATAAAATCTAAAGATGGTGGTGAAAATTTTACTTCTATTAGTAAAGAAAATACACATTCAGATCATCAGGCATTGTGGGTAAATCCTAAAAAATCGGGTCATTTACTAGAAGGTAATGATGGTGGTTTAAATATTTCTTATGATGATGGAGAAAATTGGGAAAAGTTAAACAACATTCCGGTAGGTCAATTTTATGCTGTAAATGTAGACCATGAAAAAAACTATAATGTATACGGGGGTTTACAAGATAATGGAGTTTGGTTTGGTCCTAATAATGCAAGAATCGATAAAAGTTGGAAACAATATGGTCAAAACCCGTATCAATCTATAATGGGTGGAGACGGCATGCAGGTTCAAATTGATGATAGAAATTCTAACATTGTATACACGGGCTCTCAATTTGGAAGTTATTTTAGAATAGATAGACAAACGGGGAGCAGAAAATACATACAGCCTAAACCCGCTAAAAAAGAAAAACCGTATCGATTTAACTGGCAAACGCCAATTCAGTTATCTAAACACAACCAAGATATTTTATATTTAGGAAGTAATAAATTACACCGATCTTTAAACCAAGGTGATACTTGGGAAACAATTTCTGAGGATTTAACGCATGGTGGCAAAAAAGGAAATGTTGCTTACGGAACGTTAACCACAATTTCTGAAAGTCCGTTTCAATTTGGATTGATTTACACAGGTTCTGATGACGGAATTATCAGTTTAACAACCAACGGAGGTGGCAGTTGGACAAAAATTTCTGACAACCTTCCTCAAGATTTATGGGTTTCTAGAGTAATTGCATCAAAATTTAAAAAAGCGCGTGTGTACGCCACCTTAAACGGTTACAGATTTGATGATTTTACGCCTTATATTTACAAGTCTGATGATTACGGACAAACTTGGATAAACATTGGTAAAGAAATTCCGACTTCTGCAGTAAACGTCATAAAAGAAGATTCTGAGAATGAAAACATCTTATATTTAGGTACCGATAATGGCTTGTACGTTTCTTTAAACCAAGGAACTTCTTGGGAAGCATTTAGTAACAATTTACCCAATGTGGCTGTACACGATTTAGTGATTCAGCCAACAGCAAAAGATTTAATTGTTGCCACACACGGACGCAGTTTATACAAAACAAATATTGCTGCATTACAAAAAATGAACGACAGTATTTTAGCGAAATCAGTTGCTATTTTTAAAGTTAAAAACATTACTAAAAGTAAAAGGTGGGGAAATTCAAGAAGCCCCTGGAGAGCAGCTAACACACCGCAAGTAGAGGTTCCGTTTTACGTAAATGCTGATAAAAAAATAACGATTGATGTGTATGCTGGAAAGGTAAAAATAAATTCAATTTCTATTGATGCAGACAAAGGTTATAATAAAGCGATTTATAATGTTTCTTTTTCTAAAAAAGGATTAAAAGCTTACAAAAAAGTCAATAAAAAAGTAACTATCCAGGAAGCAGATAATGAAAGCTACTATTTACCAAAAGGGAAATACACTCTTAAAATTGGTGATGAAAAAGTAAGTTTTAACGTGGAATAAAAATTATCAGCAAGAATATTTTAACAGTGATGGAATTGCTGTTTTTTTGGTGAAATAAAATGTATCGAGAACTATTGAAAACTGAATTACTTCTCGATACAATTTCCTCCTATCGTCGGAAATCACTCGAAGTGACACTATTTATAACTTATAAAAATTGAAGATTTATTTCAGTATTCTTTTCTAAATCTATCATATGATTAAAAAACACTTTTTGTTCATTAAAATCTGCTTCTATTAACCAATAAGAACCTTTAAAATAAGAGTTTAACACGGTTGCTTTTAATACTGAATTTTCTACAATTTTTATTTGATGCGGATATAATAACTCCTTTATATTATTGATGGTTACTTCGTTTACATCATCGAACAAGGCAGCAACATATTTTTCTTTTGGATTGTTATAAATCTCTTTTGGAGCATTGTTTTCAATAATCTTATTGTCTTTGATAATAATGAGTTTGTCTGCAAAAGAAAGTGCATCATTTTTATCGTGGGTTGCAATAATGCAGGCAATATTTTTTTCTTTTAAATAACTGAAAAGATTTCTTCGTAAAGAGTTCTTTTTAAAATTATCTATTTGTCCAAAAGGTTCATCCAACAACAATAACTGAGGTTCTTTTGCCAAAGCTCTAGCAATGGCAACACGTTGTTTTTGTCCGCCGCTTAAATTTTTAACTTTAGTATTAGCAAAAGCGGTCATTTGTATGACTTCTAATAACTCTTGTGTTCTTAGTTCGCTTTCTTCTGGATAAAAACGAGATAAGAATTTTTTAATATTTTCTGAAACAGAAATGTAAGGCATTAAATCGAAATCTTGTGCTACGTATTTAAAGTTTTCGAAACCGGGAACAAGGTGTTTTTCTGGTCCAAAAATTTGGTCTTCTTTCCAAAATATTTTCCCTTTATTTAAATCTACTAAACCGTAAATGGCTTTTAATAGTGTCGATTTTCCGCAACCACTTTCTCCCATAATACACAAGTGTTCTCCTTGTTGTAAAGTGAATTTAAAATCGTTTAAGATTGTTTTGTTTTTACGATAAGAAAAAGAAATAGTTTTTACTTTTAGCATTTTACAAAAATAAGATTTCTATTTGATTTCTTATAGCTAAAAGACAGCAAGTATGCTGCGTTAACGATTGAACGGCTTGTTTGAGCTCTCTTGCTTTTTAGCAAGAAGCGAGTAGTGAAAGCGTGACCCTTGTGGTAACGCCCAAAAAAAGAACCGACACTTTCGTATCGGTTCTTAAGTTCTAAAAAGTAATTTCTATAAAAAATTACATTGATAAAACAATTGGGGGACTACCAAATTTTCACTCTTTCTTCTGGTTTTAGATACATTTTATCACCTTCTTTAACATCGAATGCTTTGTAAAAAGCATCTACGTTTTTAAGAGGCATATACGCTCTATACATTCCAGGAGAATGTGTGTTTGTCATAATTAAATTTTTAAGTGCTTCGTCTCTCATTTTGGTTCTCCAGATGGTTCCCCAAGAAAGGAAAAAACGTTGCTCTGGCGTGTAACCATCTATATCTGCTGGTCTTCCGTTCTTTTGTAAGAAAATCTGTAAACCTTCGTAAGCCGCTTGTACACCTCCTAAATCTCCAATATTTTCTCCTAAAGTATATTCTCCATTTAAGTGCATGCTGTCTATTGCAATAATATCGCTGTATTGCTTAATTAATTTTCCGCCAATTTCTTTAAACTTTACAGCATCTTCTTCTGTCCACCAGTTTTTAAGGTTTCCATCACCATCAAAACGAGCACCAGAATCATCGAAACTATGAGAAATTTCATGTCCAATAACAGCTCCAATTCCACCATAATTTACAGCTTCATCTGCTTTATAATCATAGAAAGGAGGTTGTAAAATTGCTGCTGGAAAAACGATTTCATTATTTACAGGATTAAAGTAAGCATTTACTGTTTGAGGAGACATGCCCCATTCTGTTCTATCTACTTCTTTCCCTAATTTTGCCATTTCTTTGTTGTAGTTCCATTTGGTAACATTAATAGCGTTTTCAAAGTAAGAACCACCTTCTTTTAATCCTTTAACTTGTAATTCTGAATAATCTTTCCAAACATCTGGATAAGCTATCTTAACGGTTAATTTGTGTAGTTTTTCTAATGCTTTTTCTTTGGTAACTTCACTCATCCAAGGTAATTGTGCAATTCTAGCTTCGAAACCTAACATTACATTGTCAATCATTTCTTTGGCTTTTTCCTTTGCTTCTGGTGGAAACATTTTTTCTACATATAGTTTTCCTAAAGCTTCACCAACAGCACCATTTAAACTACCTAAAGCACGCTCATCTCTTGCACGTTGTTTTTTAGCGCCACGCATTTCTTTAGAATAGAATTCCCAGTTTGCAGTTTCTAAATCTGTAGAAAGAGAACCTAAAGCACTGTTTATAGTATTCCAACGTAATAATAATTTAATATCTGCAACAGACGTTTTTGCAAAAACATCGCTTAACGCTTTAAAATAACCCAGATCTGTTACAATAACCTTTTCTAAATCTTTTACACCAACACCATCTAAATGTGCTTGCCAATCTATTGCTGGAGATAATTTTTGCAATTCTGCAACCGTCATAGGATTGTAAAGCTTACGAATATCTCTGCTTTCTTCTTTAGACATCATTGGTGTTGCTAAACTAGTTTCTAAAGCAACAATTGTAGCTGCATTCTTTTTAGCTGTAGTTGCATCGTCTCCAAATTCTTGTAACATTTTTGCTACAAATTCTTGGTATTTTTCTAATTTGTCTTTTACTTTATCATCTACATAATAATCTCTAGATAAACCTAAGCTTCCTCCGCCCATATAACCTGCATATTGGCTGCTGTTTTTTAAATCGTTATAAACACCAAAACCATAAAAACCTCCGCCACCATAAGGCGCCATGTTTGTTAAATATGTTTCTACGTCTTTCTTTGTTTTAATTTCGTCTACTTTTGCTAAATAAGGCATTACTGGTGCTTTACCCTGGGCATTTCTAGCAACCGTGTCCATTATGGTTTGGTAATAATTTACCGCTTTCTCTTGATCTGAATCTATTTCGTTTCCTTTAGCATCTTTTACTTTTGGGAAATTTCTTTCTTCAATTGCTTTGTTTAAAATAGTCAAAACGTCTGCATCTGTTTTTTTACGAAGTTGATTAAAACCACCCCAAGAAGTTTGATCGTCTGGAATTTCTGTTTTATCGATCCAAGTTCCATTTACATGTCTAAAAAAATCGTCTGTAGGTTTTACAGTTTTATCCATATTTTCTAAGGCAATACCAGGGGCTTTTTCTTCCTTAGGTTTGTCTTGTTTACAAGCTACTAAACCTAAAGAGGCAATAGCCGATACAAAAAACACTTTTTTAATTGTCTTCATGATTTATTGATTTGATTGAGTTTAATTGATACAATTAGTAACAACAATTGCAGATTGTTACAAATTTTAACTTTTAGTTCTGTTTTTTTTCTTGATTTGGTAATTGCTCGAATACCATATCAAATATAAAGAATTAAAAAACGACATATCTATTTCATATGTTTATCTCTAAAAAAACAAAACTTATCCCTTTTAAATACATTAGTTTTGTAACCACAATAACTGCATATGAAAGATTATATTATAATTGGAGCTGGTCAATCTGGGCTTGCTATTGCTTATCATTTAAGTAAACAAAATGCAGATTTTTTAATTGTTGATGCAAATTCTGAAACTGGTGAACCTTGGTTAAAAAGATGGGATTCTTTAAAATTATTTACTCCATCTGAATTTAATAGTTTACCAGGAATGAAATTCCCTTATAAAAAAGGGCATTATGCTAATAAATACGAAGTAGCAGATTATTTAAAATCGTATGTTTTCAAATTTAATATTCAGGTTGAGTTTAACCATAAAATAACTTCTTTAAAAAAAGAACACGGTGTTTTCACCTTAAAAAGTGATACACAAACCTTTAAAGCAAAGAATGTAATTATAGCTACAGGTCCTTTTCACAAACCATTTACACCAAGTTGTCATACAAAAATAGCTAAAGACGTTTTACAAATTCATAGCGAACATTATAAAAGTCCAAATCAGTTACAAGAAGGAGCAACACTAGTTGTGGGCGCGGGAGACTCTGGAGTTCAGATTCTAAATGAAGTTTCAAAAACCGATAGAACCGTTTATTTTTCTGGAAACACAAACATCGTTTCACTACCGCAAGAACTCTTAGGCAAAACTTTATGGTGGTGGTTTCGTAAAGTTGGTTTTTTAACTGCCAATAAATATTCTTGGATTGGTAAAAAACTTAGCAACAGCGGTCAGCCAGTTATTGGAACCGATGTAAAAACATTGTTTAAAAAAGAGAACATTACGTGTGTTGGTAGAACATTAGATGCCAATGAGAAAACCATCATATTTGAAAAACAAAAAATAAACGATATTAAAAATATTGTTTGGGCAACAGGTTTTAAACCCAACTTTAGTTGGATTGATAATATTGAACTAGACGACCGCCATTATCCTAAAAATTATAGAGGCGTAAGCGATATGGAAGGTTTGTATTTTATTGGGCTACCTTGGTTATACACAAGAGGTTCTGCTACTTTAGGCGGTGTAAAAAAAGATGCAAAATACCTATGTAACTACATTGCTAAAAAAGAAAAAGATAGCTATAAGTAACAGCCATCTTTTTATCAATTTAGTTATTTTATAAACTATAACTTATTTTTTCGCCTTTGGCGGATTTGGTAATTGTTGAAACCCCATATTAAATAACGTAAAACCAAAAATATCTGCATATTGCGCTATTGTTTTTGCAACAGGTGTTCCTGCTCCATGCCCCGCATTGGTTTCTATTCTTATTAAAGTTGGGTTTTCTCCTGTTTGTTTTTCTTGTAATACTGCCGCAAATTTAAAACTATGTGCAGGCACTACTCTATCATCATGATCGCCTGTGGTTATTAAAGTTGCCGGATATTTTACACCTTCTTTTATAGTATGTACTGGCGAATATCCTTTTAAATATTCAAACATTTCTTTGCTGTCATTTGCGGTTCCATAATCATAGGCCCATCCTGCGCCAGCAGTAAACGTGTGATAACGCAACATATCTAAAACACCAACAGCAGGTAAAACTACTTTTGCCAATTGGGGTCTTTGCGTCATGGTTGCACCAACTAAAAGTCCGCCATTAGAACCACCACGAATTGCTAAATATTCTGACGTAGTATATTTTTTGCTGATTAAAAACTCGGCAGCCGCAATAAAATCGTCAAAAACATTTTGTTTTTTTAATTGCGTTCCGGCATCGTGCCATTTCTTTCCGTATTCTCCTCCCCCTCTTAAATTTGCAACTGCGTAAATTCCGCCTTGTTCCATCCAAACTACGTTTGCAATACTAAAAGCAGGAGTTAAACTGATATTAAACCCTCCATAGCCATATAAAATAGTTGGGTTTTTACCGTTTAGTTCCATTCCCTTTTTATGCGTGATAATCATCGGAATTTTTGTTCCATCTTTCGATGGATAAAAAACTTGCTGACTTACATAATCATCTGCATTAAAAGCTACTTTTGGTTTCCAATAAGATTTGTAATTCCCTTCTTTAGGGTTGAATTTATATGACGAATTTGGTGTGTTATAATTGGTAAATGAAAAATACAATTCTTTGGCTTTTGTTTTTCCGCTGAAACCACCAGCAGAACCAATACCTGGTAAATTAATTTCTCTAATAATTTCTCTAGTAAAATTATACTGAAAAACCTTAGAAACCGCATCTACCATATAATGTGCAAATAGATAATTAGAACCTGTAGAAATACTTAAAACATTTTCTGTTTCCGGAATAAAGTCTTGCCAATTTTCTGCCGTAGGATTTGTAAAGTTTACCGTAACTACTTTTTTATTTGGTGCATTTAAATTGGTTACCAAAAACAGCTTATCTCCTCTATTATCAACAACATAAGTATCACTTTCTACCGTTTCTATAATTGGTTTTAACTCATTATTTTTATCAGATAAATCTTTGATAAACAATTTATTTCCAGAAGTAGAAACTTGTGCGGTTATTACCAAGTATTTAAAATCTTCGGTTAAGTACCCACCAACATATCTGTGTTTTTCTGCAGGAGTTCCTCCAAAAATAATGGTATCGTCTTTTTGAGAAGTATCTAATTTATGATAATATAATTTGTGTTGATCTGTTTTTGCAGACAACTCGCTTCCAGTTGGCTTATCATAACTAGAATAGTAAAAACCTTCGTTTTTGTACCAAGAAATTCCAGAGAACTTTACATCCACCAAAATATCTTCTTTTGTGGTTTTGGTTTCCACATCAATAATAATAATTTTACGCCAATCAGAACCTCCTTCAGAAATAGAATAGGCAGCTGTTTTACCATCTTCAGAAAAACTTAAAGCACCTAAAGAAGTGGTTCCGTCTTCAGAAAAAGTATTTGGGTCTAAAAATATTTCAGGTTCAGAGTTTCCTTTGGTTCTATAAATTACATTTTGATTTTGTAATCCATCATTTTTAGAAAAATACGTGTAATCGCCTTCTATAAAAGGAGTTCCTATTTTTTCGTAGTTCCATAATTTAGACAAACGTTCTTTTAATTGTTTTCTGTACGGAATTTGATCTAAATATTTAAAAGTAACTTGGTTTTCTTCTTTTACCCAAGCTTTTGTTTCTGGACTTTCATCATCTTCTAACCATCTGTAATTGTCTACAACATCGATTCCAAAATAAGAATCTACAACTGGTTTTTTGTTTGTTTTTGGATACATCAACTTTTTTTATTGTTTCTTTAGAAGACACTAAAATAATACATCCTTTGTAAGCTTCTCTACTTTTACCTAATTATTAACATACTGTAATTTAAAGTATATAAAAACGACTACTTTTGTATAAATAGATTCTTGCTTAGGCAAAAAAGACAAATTAGATATTTTCGATTTTAATCGAAAGAAAATAATATTATTATGACAGAAAACTTAACAAAAGCAGCCTTTTTAGAAAAGGTGTTTAATTTTGAAGAAAACAAAGAATGGAAATTTGAAGGGAAAAGACCCGCTTTAATAGATTTTTATGCAGATTGGTGTGGACCTTGTAAAGCAATTGCACCTGTTTTAGAACAATTATCTAATGAATATGAAGGTAAAATTGACATTTATAAAATAGATACAGAAGCAGAACAAGAATTATCTGCTGCTTTTGGCATTAGAAGTATTCCTTCGATGTTATTTTGCCCTGCAGAAGGAGATCCACAAATGGCAAATGGTGCTTTACCAAAAGCAGAATTAGAACGCATTATTGCTGATGTTTTAAAGGTAACAAAGTAAGATTACCATAATAAAAAAAAGTGTTTAAACTATTATAGTTTAAACACTTTTCATTCAGCATAATTAACGAACTCTAATTTAAAATTTTAATTTCTATTCTTCTATTTTCTTTGTGCTCTTCTTTACTACAAGAATTACATGGAGAACAATAATGCAAAGGAGAATTTTCTCCGAGTCCATTTACAAAAATTTGAGATTTTGAAACTCCGTTTTTTATGAGGTAATTCTTCACAGAATTAGCTCTCCTTTCAGATAATTTTTGGTTGGAATCTAAATTCCCTAAACAATCTGTATATCCTGTAATCATAAATTTTTGATTAGGTAATTTCTTAACAACAGAAACAGCATTATTTAATACAGAATAAAATTCTGTTTTAATTATAGCTTTTGATGTATCAAATTGAATACCTCTTAAAGAAAGGTTTAAGGCATCTAGTTCATTTTCTTGAACTATTTTTTTAGACACTTCACTTGGGCAACCATTATTTTTTTGTTCTCCTTTAACCAAAGGGCATTTATCAATACCATCAGCTACACCATCATTATCTGTATCTAATGCTCTTCCGGCACCATCCACCACTGCGTTACTTAAAGTGTTTGGTTCTTTATCAAACTCATTGACTACACCATCATTATCATCATCATTTAAGTTTAATATTTTATTTACAGGTTTATTTAATTCTTGTTTACTTAAAGCATCCTTTAGTTTAAGTGCATAAGGATCTGACCAAACTAATTTTTCTTTTGTACCGAAATGATAAGTTATACCAATACTTGCTGTAAGCAAACGCTCTTGTGCATTTGCATGTTTGGTAGAAGCTACACCATCAAACATGTCTCTACCATTTAACATAAAGTTTGCTCTTGCAGAAATATCGAAATTATCATTTAATCTTCGAGACAATATAGCACCCCCTTGTACATAAGCACTTCTTCTAGGGAAGTTATTTTTATACACTGTTGTTACATTGGTTTTGGTATTTCTAACCCTGGCAGTAAAATCCATAAACCCCATACCTGCATACACATAAGCATTCCATTTTCTATTACCAACCAAATCTCCTCTTCTAAAAACAGTATTAAGGTTTAACATTCCGTTAAAGGAAAGACCTAAGTATTTTGTGTTCCCATCTAAATTTGGAGTTGCATTTGTTTGTCTAGTTTTACCAAATTGTAGCAGTCCTTCTACACCAAAAGCATGATTAAACCATTTGGTGACTCCTAATTGACCGGCAATTCCTAACTTAAAAGCAGTTTCATCTGTTCTTAAATCTCCGGTGTAAATGGAACTAGGGCCAACAAAGAGGCTTAATGCCCAAGAATCATATTGACTTTCTCCATTCATAAATTTGTTTTCTTTTGTTTGCGCATTGGTAACTCCCAATGTTAAAATAAATAAGTAAGTGTAAATTTTTTTCATTTTCATAGCATGTTTTTTATTGATTACAAAAGTGTGTGTAATTATAAAAACACCTACAAGGATAAACACTATAAATTAAAAAGGAAATAATACATAAGAATTTTATGTATAAGAAAATTATGTATATATTTGTATTTAAGAAATTGTCACAACAAAGAACAAAGCAATCTGTTTTTAATGATAAGACTGCTTGGTAAACTTGCAATGACAATTAAACAAATAAACAGTTACACGATTACACATCAATAAAATGGGAAATCAGAAATTATATAAAGGGTCTTTACAAACCATCATTTTAAAGTTATTAGAAACAAACGATAAAATGTATGGTTATGAGATTACTCAAAAAGTAAAAGAATTAACCAAAGGCGAATTAAAAATTACCGAGGGTGCTTTGTATCCTGCATTGCACAAACTAGAAGCCGATGGTTTATTAGATGTAGAGGTTGCTAAAGTTGGTAATCGGCTTAGAAAATATTACAAGTTAACAGAAATCGGCACCAAAGAAACAGCCAACAAGTTGGATGAAATGCAAGAGTTTTTAAAAACGATGCAACAATTGGTGAATCCTAAATTTAGTTTGGAGTAAAAATTTTAGCTATGGAATTAAACAAAGAACAACTACAAAGAGTAGAACATTATTTAAACCTTAAAAACATTACTTATATTGATGTTCGTTTTGAAGTTTTAGATCATATTGTTTCTGATATAGAAACGAAAATGACAAAGGAAAATCTTGATTTTGAAACAGTTTTTTATAGCGTCACTAATAAATGGGATACGCATTTAAAAGAAACTTCTAGTTGGCTTTTTGGAGTAGCTTATTCTGCCCCAAAAATAGTATTAGAAAAGGCAAAAAAGAATTTTAAAAAATGGTTTTTCTTAATGCCAATACCTTATTTACTATCATATTTTTTAATAAATAAAATGGATTTTCTATATTCTATAAATATAGAAAGTAGCCTCAATTTAGTTTTTCAAATTGTTACTGTTTTAACTGTTGTATTGTTTGTTTTTCTATTGATTTCAAAAAATAAAAAAAGAACCACGTACAGTTTTATCTTAAAAACTCAAGGTTTAAATATTTTATTAGGAGCCATTCTTTTAATAGACTTCGATTTTTTTAATAGAGAAGGACATCTTAATCCCTTTCAAGTTGGACTTTTATTCTCTTTTATTTTGGGAACTTATATTTATTACCATTTTTATAAAAAACACAGAGAAACTATCAAAAAATATAAAATTTCATAATTATGGAATTATCTAGTTTAGCCCCTTAATAGTTCGGAGTGATATTTTAAATTTCAAAACTAATATATTTGAGATATGAAATACAAGAAATGGACATTAGAACAGAAGTTAGAAATTCTATCAGTTTCAGAAGAAATAGGTATTGTAGAAGCCTGCCGAAAATACAGTGTAAGCACTGGAACATTTTACAGTTGGCGAAAGAAGTTTGAGCACAAAGGAGAAGCAGGTTTGAAGGTAACTTATGATACCAAGAGTAAAGAACTTAAAGAGGCAGAAGAAGAGAATCGAGTTTTAAGAAAATTATTAAGTGATAGAGAAATTGAGCTTGAAGTACAACGAGAACTTTTAAAAAAAAAGTTTGGAACGTCCGATCCAAGAAAGATTTAGTCAATGCAATTTATAAAAAATATAAGTGTAGCAAAACAAAAATCCTAAAAATGGTAGGTATTGTAGAGAGTAGTTACTACAGAGAACCTAGTGGTGGTAAAAAAGGAAATAAGCCAACTAAAGAAACTTTTCATAAGACCAAAGGCTTTGTATTACAAAACGATGTAGTTGCAGCTATAAAAGAAATTTTACAGCATGAGTTTATAGATTGTGGTTATCGATTAATGACCAGCTATTTAAAAAGAGAGGGGTACACTATAAATCATAAAAAACTATATAGAATTATGAAAGAAGAAGGCTTACTCAAACTAGATAATAGGATAGATAGAAGTGGTTCAGGACGCAAGTTTGTAAAGTTCAGAAAAGTTCACACTTCTAAGCCCTTAGAATGCCTGGAAATGGATATAAAAATGGTTTGGATACCAAGTGTAGGAAAGAATGCTTATTTACTCTCGGTCATAGACGTTCATACTCGTAGAATACTAAAAGACTATTTTTCTTTTACCATTAAACAGCATCACGTTATTACATTACTATCTGAGTTGTTTCAAGATTATGATTACCCCAATAATGTAGTTATTAGAAGTGATAATGGAAGCCAATTTATAGCTAAAAGAGTACGTGAATACTTAGGTTTAATCGGAGTACAACAAGAATTTACACACATTGCAACACCTGAGGAAAATGCACATATAGAAGCGTATCACGGAATATTAAAAAAAGAAGTTTTTAAAAGGTTCGACTATCAATATTTTGGTGAAATAGAGCAAATATTAAAACGATACGTGAAATTTTATAACAATAGAAGACTTCACGGATTGTTGGGACGTATAACCCCAATGGAAAAATGGAATACAGATAAACATCTAATTATGATGAAAAATTTAACAGCTTAATTAATAATCGAAATTTAAAAGATTACTCTTGTTTTATAGGGGTCAAAACATTATCTAAAGAGCAAATACAAATAGTAGAAAATTATCTTGATAAAAAGAAGTTTCATTATATAGATCTGAAAGTCGAAATTTTAGACCATATGGTTTCTGATGTAGAGTATTTTATAGACAAAAATTTCTTATTTGAGAATGCCTTTAAAGCAACCATTTTAAAATGGGATAAACATTTTGACGAAACTACTAGTTTTTATTTTGGCTTACAGTATAATGAAGCTGAAATTGTTGTAAAAAATGCCGTTAAAATTTTTAAACCTTTTTACTTTATTTATTTAGTAGCTTATTCTTTACCTGTAATTATTTTTACAAATTTTAATATTGTACTTTCTAAAAACACCATAAATAATTTGAATCAAATTGTTTACACCACTTCAGCTACCTGCCTTATTTACTTATTATATATTATAGTTAGTAACATAAAATCTAAAGTAAAAACAACCTATAGCTACATACTAAAAACACAATATCTAAGTATTATTTTTATAATTATTTCTTTAATCAGAGGAAATTATTTTAATGATAATGGAGTTTTTCTAGGTTTCTTTTCAGCCGGTTTTGCAGTAACTTATATCTGCCATTATTTCTACAAAAAACATAAAGAAGCCATCAAAAAATATAAAATTCTATAGCTATGGAATTAACTAAAGAGCAACTTTTACAAATAGACAATTACATTTTTTCTTGCGGAATAAAATATTATGATGTTAGAACAGAAATTGTAGACCATTTTGCTAATGTTTTAGAAGAAAAAGTTACTAAAAATTCAGATTTGGATTTTAAAAAAGAAATTATAAATATTCATAGAAATTTTTCTGATCGAGGGTTTAATAATTTGCTAAAAGAGAAGACAAAATCTGTACAAAATAAGTTTTATAGGCAGTCTTTAGAGTTTTTAATTACATTTTTTAAATTGCCTAAAATTATTATTTCTGGTGCTTTATTTTATGCCTTGTTTTTGATAATGAATTTATTTGAAGATAAAGAAATCTTTTTTCAGATTTTAACAGGGTTTGGTTTTTTATACATTTTAGTTTTCTTTTTTAGTTTATTCATAAAAAAGAAAAAAAAGCAAGAAGAATTTTTAGCTTTAAACATGAATAATAGCTTATTCAATATTATTAATAATGCAGTTATATTGTTTAATTCTATTACAATATTTAGAACTTCAGAAAGTCTTTTAAACCCTATTCATAACAATATTCAATTAGGAATTTTTGTATTATTTGTATTGTTTTTATGGTCAACAAATACTATTCATCATCAGAATAAAAAGATAGTGAAAGAGCAATATGCAAATGTAATTATTTAACCATGAAACTAACACAAACCCACATAGAAGAACTCTACAAATTCACCAGAAAACATTATGTATATCACTACGATGTACAAACAGAATTGGTAGATCATTTAGCCAACGATATTGAAGAAATTTGGGTAGCGCAGCCACTTTTAACATTTGAAGATGCAAGAGATAAGTCTTTTAAAAAATTTGGTGTTTTTGGTTTTATGGATGTGGTAGAACAGAAACAGAACCAAATGAACAAACGATATTGGAAAATTATTTTACGTTTTGTCAAAGAGTGGTTTACAGTACCTAAAATAGTGGTTACTTCCGCTATTTTTTTAACTTTTTACCTTGCTTTATCACTACCTTTTTCAATATATGTTTTGATGGCTGCTATTTTAGGTTTGGCTATTCACGAAATGATAAAAACAGCTATTACAAGAAGGAAACACAAAATAAAAGTCAAGAAAAAAGAAAACATCTTTTTACTAGAAGCTATGATTGGAGAAACAAGAAGTACTTTTACTTTAATAACATTTGTTAATCTTTTTAATATCATCAACCTTAGTCAAATAGATTTTAATACTTTAAATAATTATTGGTTATTCTTAATTGCCGCCTTAGCAACTTTATTTGCTATTATCTCTTACATTACCTCTGTAATCATCCCACAAAAAGCAGAAGAATTATTAGAAGAAACGTATCCAGAATATAAACTTTCTAAAAATTTGTAACAAAATCGTTTTATAAACTACTTATTATCAATCGAACTAATTAACCAACTTATGATTTCACACTTTTTAAAATTAGAATGGAAACAATTTACACGGTCTGCTTCCTTCGGTAAAAGTATTGGCGTAAAAATTTTGATGGGCTTTTTTGCTCTGTACTTTATTTTAATGTTTTTAGGTTTAGGGATTGGAGGCTTTTTTATGGTAAAAGAACAATTTCCAAATCAAGATCCCTTAGTGGTTGTAAATAGTTTTTTACTCTTTGCAATTACAGGAGATTTAATTTTTAGGTACCTAATGCAAAATTTACCAATAATGAATATTAAACCATTGTTGGTCTTACCCGTTAAAAAAAATACCATTGTACATTATGTCTTGGTAAAATCGTCTTTTTCGTTTTTTAACATTATGAGTTTGTTTTTTTACATTCCGTTTTCTCTAGTTTTAATTAAAGAAGGCTATGTAACAGAAGGCGTTTTAGGATGGTTATTACTAATGCTTTTATTAATTCAATCTGCTAACTTTCTAAATTTTTTAATCAATAAAAACAATGTTGCTTTTGGAGCTTTATTGGTCATTTTATTAGGTGGTTTCTTAGTGCAGCGTTATGAAATTTTTAATATAGCAGGCTTTATTGGTCAAGGTTTCGATTTTATTTATCACAACCCAATTTATAGTCTTTTAGGTTTTATTTTACTTGCAGTTTTATATCAACTAAATTATAAACAACTAAGAAACCAAGTCTATTTAGACCAAGCAGTTGCAACCAAAGTAAAAGAAGCAAACTCGTCTGATTTATCTTGGGCGGATAAGTTAGGAGATGTTGCGCCATTTATAAAAAACGACCTGCGCTTAATAACAAGAAATAAAAGAACAAAATCTTCCTTTTTTATCTTAATTATTGGTTTGTTGTATGGTTTATTCTTTTATCCACAAGCAGCCTATAAAGACATGGCTTTTATGTATGTTTTGGTCGGAATCTTTTCTACAGGAACATTTTTAATCAATTTTGGACAATTTATTCCTGCCTGGGACAGTAGTTATTACAATCTTTTAATGAGTCAGAATTTTAAATACGAGCGTTATTTAAAATCAAAATTTACGCTGATGACCGCTAGTATTATCATTTTATTTCTTCTTGGTATACCTTATGTATATTTTGGATGGAAAATTTTAGTAGTACATTTTGCAGCCATGATTTACAATATTGGCGTAAACACACATGTAATTTTATACGGAGGTTCCTTTAACCGAAAGAAAATAAATTTAGATGAAAAAGCAGCTTTTAATTATCAAGGAACAGGAGCAGTACAATGGTTAATAGGTATTCCTTTAATGTTTGTACCCATGGGACTTTTTGGTTTGATAAACTGGTTAGTTAGCTTTGAAGTTGCCGTAATTGTTTTAGCAGGCCTAGGCTTTATAGGTGTTGCTTTACATAAAAAATTAATGGCAGCAATCACCAAAAAATATGTTGCATCAAAATACATAATGATTCATTCTTTTAAACAAGAAAATTAATTTACAAAACAATGATACAAACTACACAACTTTCAAAAAAATACGGAAAAGTAGCAGTACTAAACATAGATTCATTAGAAATTCCAACAGGTCAAAGTTTTGGTTTAGTAGGAAATAATGGCGCAGGGAAAACCACTTATTTTAATATTCTTTTAGATTTAATAAGACCTACTACAGGAGCAATTGTAAATCATGATATACAAGTAAACCAAAGTGAAGACTGGAAAAACTTTACAGGTTCTTTTATTGATGAATCTTTTTTAATTGGTTACTTAACCCCAGAAGAATATTTTGAATTTGTTGGTGATTTAAGAGGCATGAATAAAGCAGACATTGCTACCTTTTTAACTCAATTTAATGATTTTTTTAACGAAGAAATCATCGGTAAGAAAAAATATTTAAGAGATTTAAGTAAAGGAAATCAGAAAAAAGTAGGCATTGTTGCCGCCTTAATGGGAAACCCAAAAGTGGTTATTTTAGACGAACCTTTTGCAAATTTAGATCCAACAACACAAATACGCTTAAAAACAATCATTAAAACACTAACCGAAAATAGAGAAATTACCGTTTTAATTTCTAGTCACGATTTAACACATGTAACAGAAGTTTGCGAACGAATTGTAGTTTTAGACAAAGGAAATGTAGTGAAAGATATTGAAACATCTACAGCAACTTTAAAAGAATTAGAAAGCTATTTTTCTGTATAAGCGCTCTATTCTTATTTTATTACTATTTTTACACGATGATTTATACTATTTTTAAAAGAAAATAGTTCTAAATAAGAGTATTTTACGCTCTTAGGCCATAAAAAAATTGTGTAATCAAATATTTATTTGTGAAATATACTAAAAAATTAGTTTTACTTCTTTCTGTATTTGCCGTTTTATATTCTTGTAGCGCAAAAAAAGACACTTTAATTAGTAGAAACTGGCAGGTTTTAAATACAAAGTTTAATGTATTATTTAATGGTAACGAAGCCTTAAAACAAGGAATAAAAGAAATTAATGATGGCTATAAAGATGATTGGTTTCAGCAATTACCTATAGAACCCATTAAATTTGAAGAAGATAAAATTATCATCCCGAACTTAAATTCTGGAATGGGAGCTGGTTTTGATGATGACAATGAGGAAGAATCAAAAGCAACCACTCCTTTTGGTATTGCAGAAGAAAAAGCTGTAAAAGCAATCCAAAAACACGGAATGAATATTAACGATCTAGAGCGCAATAGGCAAATTGATGATGCTTATTTTTTATTAGGAAAGGCTCGTTATTACGAGCAACGTTTTATTCCTGCTTTAGAAGCTTTTAACTATGTAATAGCCACCTATCCTGATGCAAACTTAATTGCAGAAACTAAAATTTGGAGAGCAAAAACAAACATTAGAATCGATAATGAAGAGTTTGCTATAGAATCTATGAATTTACTTCTTAAAATAAAAGACACTTTAGAAGTAGATTTACCAGAAGAAACGAAAGAACATGGTTACACCACCTTAGCCATGGCGTATATAAAAGCTGATAGTATACAAAATGCAAAAAAATACTTAATTAAAGCTACAGATATTTTAAAAGACAGAAACCAAGGAGCAAGAAACTTGTTTGTTTTAGGTCAGATTTATAGTTCCGAAAACCAAAAAGACTCTGCTTTGTTGGCGTTTAACAAAATCATCAACTTTAAAAAAGCACCTTACAAATATAAAATGCATGCCCATATTGAGCTAGCAAAAAACGCTACCAACGATTCTACTTCCGCAGCTATATTAGAAAAAATGTATGCATTAATTAAGGAAAGAGAAAACAGACCTTATTTAGACGAACTAAATTACCAAGTTGGTTATCTGCATGAACAAAATGATAGTATAGACTTAGCTGTAGATTTTTACAACAAGTCTCTTAGAGCCGAATCTGACAATATAAAACAAAAAACATTTACGTACGAAAGACTTGGAAATATCAATTTTCAGAATTCAGAATATCTTGCAGCAAGCGCTTATTACGATAGTATTTTAAATATTGCCGTAGATACCCTAAATTTAAGATTTAGACGCATCAAAAGAAAACATAGAAACTTAGCTTCCTTAATTGATTTTGAAAAAACAGTTTCTAAAAATGATAGTATTTTAAGAATTGTATCACTACCAAAATCAGAACAAGAAGCCTTTTTTCAAAAATATATTGATGATTTAAAAAAGAAAGATGAAGAAGCTGCCCAATTAAAGTTAAACCAGCAAGCTTTTGGAGATACTTTTGGTGGAAACCTTTTAAAATCTAACAAAAAAGGAAAATGGTATTTCTACAATACAGAATCAGTAAATTATGGGAAAGCCGAATTTCAAAAAATCTGGGGAAATAGAGCCTTAGAAGATGACTGGAGATGGTCTTTTAAAATTAGTGCAAACATAACAGAAAACGATTCTATAACGGTAAACAAAAAGAGTTCTCGTTACGATTTAGCAAGTTATTTAAAAACAATTCCTACTGAAAAAGAAAAAATTGACTCCTTACACTTAGAAAGAAATGAAGCTTTATATGAATTAGGAGTAATTTATAAAGAACAATTTAAAGACACTAAATTAGCTATTGAACGCTTAGAAAGAGTTGCCTCTTTAAACCCAAGTAAAGAATTAATACTACCAATTAACTGGCATTTATATCTAATATACACCGATTTAAATAATATTACAAAAGCAGCCAAACATAAAAATGTAATTCTAACAGACTACTCTACAACAAAGTTTGCACAAGTAATTAAAAACCCAAACAAACCTATTAAAGAAGAAATAGCGGTCAATAAAATTGAAGAATTGTATAAAGAAATGTACTATTTATACAAAGAGGATAAGTTTGATGAAACAGTTACAAAAATAAATGAAATACTACCGACCATTCAAAATTCGAAATTAATTCCTAAATTCGAACTTTTAAAAGCATATGCTATAGGTAAGTACAAAGATAAAGAAGCTTACAAAATTGCGCTAGATTTTGTAGCTGTTAGCTATGGAAACACAGAAGAAGGAAAGAAAGCAAAAGAAATAGTTAACCAATTAAGTAAGTAAAATGTTTAGTAGTAAGACAAAAAAACCGCAAAAGAATAAAGTTATGGAAAGAAATGTTATAGCTAAAAACACAACAATTGTTGGTGATATTAAATCTGATGGTGATTTTAGAATTGATGGATCTTTAGAAGGAACTTTAGTAACCAACGGTAGAGTTATTATTGGTGCAGAAGGATTTGTAAAAGGAAAAGTAGAAAGCAACAACGCAGATATAGAAGGTAAATTTTCAGGTCAACTTACGGTATCTAATATCTTAACAGTAAAATCCACTGCCAATATTTCTGGTGAAGTAGTTATCTCTAAACTTTCTGTAGAACCTGGTGCTTCGTTCAACGCAACTTGTACAATGAAAGGAACACTAAAAGAATTAAACGCAAGTAATGACCCAAAAAGACTCTCAGAAAAAACCGCTTAACAAAGCCATGCAACTATCAGGCGCAGGTTTACAAATGGGATTAACTATTTACCTAGGATTTTTATTAGGAGAATGGTTAGATAAAAAATTTGAGACTTCATTTTTAACAGAAACTATCACTTTAACAGCCATATTTTTGGCCATGTATTCATTAATAAAACAAGCCAACAAAATTAATGATTAAAAGCATACTTGTATTTTCTATTGTTTTCTTTACCCTCTTTTTATTAAGCTTAACAATACATCAATATTTCATAGAAGAACAGCAAATTACATTACCATACTCACTAAAAAAAGTATACTTATTTCATTTAGCTTTCTCCCTATTAATTTGTACAAATTTTCTAATATTCTCAAGAGTACCTAAAATTTTTGAGCAATTAGGTTTCATTTATCTAGGTACAATTCTATTAAAATTAACGTTGTTTAGTATCATCTTTTACAAATCAATATTTCCAGAAAATGAATTATCGTTTTCTGAAAGATTATCCCTATTCATTCCTGCCATTGTTTTTTTATTAACAGAAGCAGTATTTGTTGCTAAAATATTGAAGAAAAAA
This sequence comes from Polaribacter staleyi, assembly GCF_038024045.1. NCBI lineage: Bacteria > Pseudomonadati > Bacteroidota > Flavobacteriia > Flavobacteriales > Flavobacteriaceae > Polaribacter > Polaribacter staleyi. Next base: position 2,458,945 of record NZ_CP150665.1, read on the forward strand.
TAATAATAATTAAATACCATAAAAAAAGGTTTGTAGTTTTGAATTATTACATATCTTTGCCGCGAATTTAGAAAGCGTATTTTTACAATGAAGATTGCACAAAAAACAATCAAGTTTCTTTTAATAGCAGCAATTTCCCTCTTTACTTCAGTGGGATTTGCATCAGAATCTGATAAAAAGCACGATGGCCAAAGTGATGGCGGTCGCTTAAATACGAAAGAAGAAATAGAAGCCTATGTGTTACATCACATAAAGGATTCTCATGATTTCACTTTGTTTTCATACACAAGTGATCATGGCGAAAGAAAACATGTTGGTTTTCCATTACCAATAATTTTATGGTCAAGTGAAGGTTTGGTTACATTTATGTCATCAGAGTTTCATCATAATGATGACGGTCATGTAATCGTAGAAAAAAATGGGTTAAAATTTGCGAAGCTTCATTCTAAGATTTACGAATTAGAAAAAGGTGCTTCAGCAATCTCTTTTGATGAACACCACCATGCAACAAATGCTCATAAACCTTTAGATTTCTCTATGACTAAAACAGTTGTAGGAGTTCTTTTAATAGGTTTATTATTATTGTTCTGGTTTTCTAGATTGGCAAATCAATACAAAACAAAAAAAATACCTACAGGTTTCTCTAGAGTTCTAGAGCCTCTAGTATTATATGTTAGAGATGAAATAGCTAGACCAAATATCGGTGAAAAGCACTACAGAAGATTTACAGGATATTTATTAACTGTATTTTTCTTTATTTGGGTTTTAAACTTAGTAGGTTTAACTCCGTTAGGATTTAACGTAACAGGACAAATAACAATTACATTATGTTTAGCGGTATTTACATTTGTAATTTACACAGTAAGTGGTAATAAAGGATACTGGATGCACATGATTTGGATGCCAGGTGTACCATACTTAATTCGACCAATTTTAGCAATTATAGAATTAGCAGGTGCCTTTTTAATTAAACCATTTGCATTATCAGTACGTTTGTTCGCAAACATTTCAGCAGGTCATATTGTGGTAATGAGCTTAATAGCAATTATGTTTACTCTAAAAGAATCACTTGGTGTGGTTGGAGCAACAGGATTGTCTTTTGCATTATCATTTTTTATAACATTAATTGAGGTTTTAGTAGCTTTCTTACAAGCATATATCTTTACAATGCTTTCAGCATTATTTATAGGTATGGCAGTAGCAGAGCCTGAGCATCATTAATACAAATTTGTTTAATTTAATAAAAATACATTTATTATGTACAATTTAATTGGAGCAGGATTAATCGTAATCGGAGCAGGAATTGGTTTAGGTCAAATTGGTGGTAAAGCAATGGAAGGAATTGCTCGTCAACCAGAAGCAACTGGAAAAATTCAAACAGCAATGATTATTATCGCTGCATTATTAGAAGGTTTAGCATTTGGTGCATTATTCTTAGGAAAATAATCCAAACAAAAACAAAAAATAGTGTTCTGTAACGGTTGGTTACAGAACCTATTTTTAAACTCCCATCGCATGGGAAAACTAATTTTAAAAGAAACATAAAGGAGTTCTTTTAAATTAAACAAAAAAAGAAATAAAAAATTAATTAGTTTATAGAATGGAAACCTTATTAAACGATTTTTCACCGGGGTTATTTGTAGTTTCATTAATCCTATTAATAGCGTTAATCGCTTTAATGGTAAAATTTGCTTGGAAACCAATTTTAACTTCTTTGGAAGAAAGAGAATCTGGTATAGAAGATGCTTTAGCAGCTGCAGACAATGCACGTAAAGAAATGCAAAATTTACAAGCCGATAACGAAAAGCTAGTAAAAGAAGCAAGAGCAGAAAGAGAAGCAATGATGAAAGAAGCAAGAGATATTAGAGATAATATGATTGCAGAAGCTAAAGAAGATGCTAAAGAAGTAACTACTAAATTGATTGAAAATGCACAAGCAGCTATCATTCAAGAAAAGCAAGCAGCTTTAGCAGAATTAAAAAAGAATGTTGCAGAATTGTCTATAGGTATTGCAGAATCAGTTATTAAAAAAGAATTATCTAATAAGAAAGATCAACTAGAATTAGTTGAAGGAATCTTAAAAGATGTTACTTTAAACTAAGTTAGGGCATGAAAAACGCAAGAGCAGCAATACGTTATGCAAAAGCAATTTTAAACCTTGCTAAAGATTCTAAAGAAGAAACTGCCGTAAATGACGATATGTTATTTATAACAAAAACAATTTCTGAAAACGCTGAGTTTGAAGTAATGTTAAGAAGTCCTATTGTTAAAGCTACTGATAAAAGAAATGTGTTAAACGCATTATTTGAAGGTAAAGTTAACAATATTACACTTGGGTTATTTCACTTATTACAAGATAATAAAAGAATAGCAATGCTTGCTTCTATAGCAAAACAATATGCTCTAATTTATGATTTTGATAAACACATGCAAGTTGCTAAAGTAACAACAGCTGTTCCTTTAACTGCAGATATCGAAAAACAAATTTTAGAAAAAATTGTTGCCTTAACAGGAGACAAAGCAAATTTAGAAAACGTGGTAAACCCTGCTATTTTAGGAGGATTTATATTACGAGTTGGAGATGTGCAATATGATGCAAGTATCTCTAATTATTTAAACGAATTGAAAAAGGAATTTGACAACAGTCATTACATTCCAAAAATTTAATTATACATCAAATCATAAAAGATGGCAAGTATTAAACCAGCTGAAGTATCAGCAATTTTAAAACAACAGTTAACAAATTTTGAAGCTAAAGCAACTTTAAATGAAGTAGGAACTGTTTTACAAGTAGGAGATGGAATTGCTCGTGTTTACGGTCTTTCTAATGTTCAATATGGTGAATTAGTAGAATTCGAAAACGGATTAGAAGGTATCGTATTAAACTTAGAAGAAGATAATGCAGGGGTTGTATTATTAGGAGCCTCTACTTCTATTAGAGAAGGTTCTACTGTAAAACGTACAGAACGTATTGCCTCTTTAAGAGCAGGTGAAGGCGTTGTAGGACGTGTTTTAGATACTTTAGGAAACCCTATTGATGGTAAAGGACCTATTAAAGGTAAAACTTACGAAATGCCACTAGAGCGTAGAGCTCCTGGTGTTATTTTTAGAGAGCCAGTAACAGAACCGTTACAAACTGGTATTAAATCTATTGATGCAATGATTCCTGTTGGACGTGGACAACGTGAGTTAATCATTGGAGACCGTCAGACTGGTAAATCAACAGTTGCTATTGATACCATCTTAAATCAAAAAGAATTTTTTGATGCTGGTGAACCAGTATATTGTATATACGTAGCTATCGGTCAAAAAGCGTCTACTGTTGCAGCAATTGCAAATATGTTAGAAGAAAAAGGAGCTTTAGCCTATACTACAATCGTAGCAGCAAATGCATCAGATCCTGCAGCAATGCAAGTATATGCACCATTTGCTGGAGCTGCAATTGGAGAATACTTTAGAGATTCTGGTAGACCAGCTTTAATTATTTATGATGATTTATCTAAACAAGCTGTTGCATACCGTGAGATTTCTTTATTATTAAGAAGACCTCCAGGACGTGAGGCATATCCTGGTGATGTATTTTACTTACACTCTAGATTATTAGAACGTGCTGCAAAAGTTATTAATGATGACAAAATTGCAAGTGAAATGAACGATTTACCAGATTCTTTAAAAGGAATTGTAAAAGGTGGAGGTTCTTTAACTGCATTGCCAATTATTGAAACTCAAGCTGGTGACGTTTCTGCATATATTCCAACAAACGTAATTTCGATTACAGATGGACAAATTTTCTTAGATGGAGATTTATTTAACTCTGGTGTTCGTCCGGCAATTAACGTAGGTATTTCTGTATCTCGTGTTGGTGGTAACGCACAAATTAAATCTATGAAAAAAGTATCTGGTACTTTAAAATTAGATCAAGCTCAATATCGTGAATTAGAAGCGTTTGCAAAGTTTGGTTCTGATTTAGATGCTGCTACAATGAGTGTAATTTCTAAAGGACAACGTAACGTTGAAATTTTAAAACAAGCACAAAATGATCCTTACTCAGTAGAAGATCAAGTAGCAATTATCTATGCAGGTTCTAAAAACTTGTTAAAAGATGTACCGGTAGACCAAGTTAAAAAATTCGAAAGAGATTATATAGATTATTTAAACTCTAAACATAGAGATACTTTAGATGTATTGAAATCTGGTAAATTAACTCCAGAAACAATTACAGTATTAGAAGCAGCAGCTAAAGAAATTTCTACTCATTTCGCATAAAACATAGTTGTCATTCCCGCGAAAGCGGGAATTTCAAAATTCCAATAGAATGGCAAACTTAAAAGAAATACGTAATAGAATTACTTCTATTAAATCTACAATGCAGATTACATCTGCCATGAAAATGGTATCTGCTGCAAAGTTGAAAAAAGCACAAGATGCAATTACGGCAATGCGCCCATATTCATCTAAACTAACTGAATTATTGCAAAATTTAAGTGCAACTTTAGATAGTGATGCAGGTGGTGTATATTCAACTCAAAGAGAAGTTTCTAAAGTTTTATTAGTTGTAGTAACTTCTAACAGAGGTTTATGTGGTGGTTTTAACTCATCAATAACCAAAGAAGTTATTAAAACGGTAAAAGAAAAATATAGTAATGTTGAAGTAGATTTACTTACTATTGGTAAAAAAGGTGGTGATGTTTTGGCAAAACAATTTAATATTGTTGAATCTAGAAATCATATCTACGACGATTTAACTTTTGATAATGTTGCAGTAATTGCAGAAGAGTTAATGAGTTTTTATGCCAATGGAACTTATGATAGAATTGAAGTTTTTTACAATCAATTTAAAAACGCAGCAACTCAAATACCTCAAATAGAACAATTTTTGCCAATTAAACCTATAGAAGGAGGAGATGCTGATGCAGTAAATTCTGATTATATATTTGAACCTTCTAAAGAAGAAATTGTAGAAGCTTTAATACCAAAGTCTTTAAAAACACAATTATACAAAGCTATTAGAGATAGTTTTGCTTCTGAACACGGTGCTCGTATGACTGCAATGCATAAGGCTACAGACAACGCAACAGAATTAAGAGACGAATTATTGTTAACTTACAACAAAGCACGTCAGGCAGCAATTACTAATGAAATTTTAGAAATTGTTGGTGGAGCAGAAGCTTTAAATAACTAATAATTTTTTTATATAGCATACAAAGCGAACCAAATTGGTTCGCTTTTTTGTTTCTTGGCATACAATTTGAAATTTTAGTTTTAAATTACACTCGTATGAAAACCATAAGAATAATTCTAACACTCAATATTACCCTTCTTTTTTTTCAATGTGCTAGCTCTAAATTTGATAAAAAACCACTATTTAAAATTCTTTCTAGCACCTATTATAGCAACTCTCCTACTCTACACAAAAATACTTTTTCTAATATCTACATAAGATATACCTCTACAAAGAACATCCATTTTGATAGCCTGTATTTTAGAAAAAATAAAATGAAGATTAAAATTAAAACTATTGGAGGCCTTACATATATCTATGCTGAATTTCAAAAAAATAGTAAAACAAAAGATTTTACTTTAGATATAAATCCAATAAAAGAACTAAAGAATCAAATTCCTACATCAAAAGTACTTCCTTTTAATTTAAAGGAAGACGAGGCTGTAATATCTTATCAACAAAAAGGGAAAACAAAATACTTTAAAATTAAAAACATACAAAAAAGAGATTCAGTGACTCTTATAAAAGAAAAATAATTAAATACTTTTCTAATTAAAACCACTCAATTTAAGTGGTTTTAATTTTTTGGCACGTATTTTGAAATTACATAAGCATAACCACTAAATACAAGCTTATGAAATCAATAAAACTACTTTTAACAATTATAATTACAGTAACACTTTTGTCTTCTTGTTCTACAGTTTATCAAGATTCATACGATGATGGTTATCAAAATCAAATATCGTTAGAACAAGTAGTCTCTGATTATGATTTATGGTATGTAGATTATAACCAAACTACAGGAAATGGAGATATTCCTTATGTTTCTAGAGCATTTACATTATCATTTATAGATGGCGTTTTATATGCCAATAATAATATTGTTGATATTGGAAAAACCGGTAATGGTTTTGGGATTGATGTTGGAACTTACAATACCTATAATGGTGTATTAGAAACCAACCACGATCTAGACGGTGCAAATGATTTTGATGTGACTATAATTTCTAATAATGAAATAAGAATCTATAATAGAAGAGAAAACGTAAGCTATTATTTAATTGGATATCAAGTAAATGAATTTGATTACGATAAATTGTTTTACGAAAACATAGAATACTTTTTACAAGAATATATTGGTTGGGAAAAAGTATCGACTAAAGGAGGTGTACCAAATGCTTTTGATAATGAAAATTATTTAGCTTTTACACCAGATAATATTACAACATTTTATAGTTCTCAGGATTCACTTGGCACACTAATTGATATTATAGATTGGGATTACGTAGGTGGATATGAAATATTTGATGTGACAGGTTATGAAAACCTAAAAATTTTAACATTGAATTATGATAACGGAGATATTGAAGAATTTGAATTAAGCGTTATTAATGATGGGAGGATAGAGTTATATAATGTAAATTCTGAAACCACATATAATTTTATAGGTAGAGGGTTTGTACAATACCTAAAAGGTGAAAAATCTAAAAAAGAAGCGAAAGATATTGTAAGGAACAACAATAGAAAACGTGCTAAAGTAACAAGAAAAGTAAAGAATAGAAGAAATTTAAAATAAAGTTTGGTTAGTTGATTTTTGATTGGTTAGTTACCAATTGAAAGATAAACCGTCCTGTGGAGGACGGTTTTTTCTTTGTTAATAATTTGATGAAAAATTAATCTTTAAAATACTGACAAGCAAAATATGTTTCCTTAATTTTATAACAGTCTTGTGATTTTTATATCAACAAGAAAATTACCATAAAAAAACAATGAAACAAACAGCATTTATAACCGGAGCCACTTCTGGAATAGGAAAAGCAACAGCAGAAATTTTTGCAAAAAATAATATTCGTTTAGTTCTTTGTGGAAGGAGAGCAAATCGATTAACAAAACTAGCAGAAGAATTAAGCAAACTTACAGAAGTAACTACTTTACAATTTGATGTTTCTAATAAAACCGAAGTAGCAACCGCCATAAATTCTTTACCAGAAAAATTTAAGAAAATTGATATTTTAATCAACAATGCAGGGAATGCGCATGGTTTATCTAGCATACAAGATGGGTCTATTGATGATTGGGATGCCATGATAGATATTAACGTAAAAGGGTTATTGTATGTTTCTAAAGCTATCATTCCGCAAATGACGGATAGAAACAACGGTTTTATTGTTAATATAGGCTCTATTGCAGGAAAAGACGTGTATCCTAACGGAAATGTATATTGTGCGTCTAAACACGCTGTAAATGCCTTAAACAAGGCCATGAGAATAGATTTAAACAAACATAACATTCGTGTGTCTGCAATTCATCCTGGGGCAGTAGAAACAGAATTTTCTGAAGTTCGTTTTAAAGGAGACACCGAAAAAGCAAAATCTGTGTATGCAGGTTATAAAGCTTTGCAAGCTGATGATATTGCAGATATTATTTACTTTGTTATATCTAGACCATACCATGTTAATATTGAAGATTTAGTGGTATACCCAACAGCACAAGCAACACCAACTATTTTAAACAAAAATTAAAAATGCCTACATCAAAAATTATAATTGGTTGTATGTCTTGGGGTAAATGGGGAAAACAATTTTCTACCAAAGAACAAGTAAATATGATACAATTTTGCATAGAAAATGGCAATTCAACATTTGATCATGCAGATATTTATGGTGATTATTCTACAGAAGCTGAATTTGGAAAAGCTTTTTTAGATAGTGGTATTCAGCGTGAAGAAATTCAATTAATTTCTAAATGTGGTATCCAACTTGTTGGAAAAGCTAGAAACAATAAATTAAAGCATTATAATTATTCTAAAGAATATATAATTTGGAGTGCAGAACAATCTCTAATAAATTTAAAAACTGATTATTTAGATACTTTTTTACTACACCGACCAAGTCCATTAATGCAACCCAATGAAATTGCCGAGGCTGTTTCTGAATTACAAAAAAGTGGAAAAATCATCAATTTTGGGGTTTCAAACTTTACGCCTTCTCAAGTTGATTTAATTGCAGATAAAATTCCGGTTTCAGTAAATCAAATAGAATTTTCATTAACCCAACATACAGCAATGTTAAATGGGAGTTTAGATCAAATGCTTCAGAAAAAGATACAACCAATGTGTTGGAGTCCTTTAGGAACCGTTTTTAAACAAAAAACGCCTCAAACTATAAGAGTAAAAGAAGTTTTAGATATATTGTCTAAAAAATATACAGTATCCGAAGACGCCCTTTTATTAGCTTGGATTTCAAAACACCCAGCAAAAATAGCTCCAGTTATTGGCACTACAAATAAAGAACGAATTCTAAACGCAAATAAAGCATTAGAAATCAATTTAAATACAGAAGACTGGTTTTTACTTTTAGAAGCTAGCCAAGGAGTAGAAATACCATAAAAATGATAAACAAACGCTTACTTATTAAAAACTTACTTTCTCATAATGATGAGAATAGTTTTTATGATAAAAAGCAAAAGTTATCTTTAAATTCTAAAGAAGGTAAAGCAAAGTTTTTAAAACATATTTGTGCCTTATCCAACTCCAATCCAGAAAACAACTCTTACTTGGTAATTGGTATCGAGGACGAAGAAAACAAGATTATTGGTGTCGATTTTTTTGATGATAGCAAGATTCAGAATTTGGTAAACGCGTATTTAAAAAACCCACCAAAAATAGAATATGAAAATGTTCCTTTTCCGAGGCTACCGCGTCATAAAGTAATTGGTTTGGTTACTATTTATCCGAATAATAAAATTACTTCTCTTTTAAAAAATACTTGGAAATATAGAAAAGGAAACACGTTTTACAGACGAGGAAGTAACTCAATACCATCATCTGGCAATTTTGAATTACGAAACACCAATAAGGAAATTGTTGAGGCAATAGAAAAAAATGCACGTAACAATATAGAACTAACGTTAGACGGTGTTTTTGATTTCATCAACAATCACAAACCAGCATACAACCCACAATACAAGGTTTTTAATGAGCAATTTGTGTTGTGTTGGGCAGGAGAAAAGAAAATTATAAATGGAGAAGAATATTTTTCTAGAGTAGATATTGAATTAATTAATGAACAAGTAAAACTATTTTTTTCTGCTTTAGATGATGTACAAATTAGTTATAATAATCAATCTTTTATTATTACTGAATACATTTATTTAGGTTTAGAAAAGCAAGAAAAACTGTATCCTTTAGAGAAAACAATTATCAATTTTAAAGAAAACGGAAAACACGTTATTGTAAAAGAATTTTTATTTGTTCCTCCTAAGTTAGATGTTGGTATTATGCTACACATTTATAAAAACAACAAAGCTATTATACAAAAAATTGAGAAAGAAATTCCGCTTTCTGATATAGAAAACGAAGCTGTTTTACGCTTACCTACAAACTACCTTATTTGCTTTCTTCATGGTTTTATAGATGCTGCAGATCAACTAAAAAAAGCAAAAACTTATATCAGAAACTTAGAAGATAAAACCACTTATATAAAATACAAAGAGGCCATGCGTGTTATTAGAAAAGTACAGTATAATTAGAATTCTTCTAATTATTTAAACAAAATAACATTAGTTAATGCAAAGGTCTTTTTTTAATCATCCCTCCTTTTATATCCTTTATACTATTCATAATGATAAAAGCATTCGATTCTATTTTTTCTATTTCTGTATTTAATTTGTTTACCTCTAAACGTGTAATTACTGTATAAATAATATCCATTTCTTTAGAGACACCATTTTTAGCATAACCACCTTCTCCTTTATAAATAGTTACAGCTCTACCTAGTTTTTCTACAATCATTTCTCTTACTCTATTACTTTGAGAAGAAATAATAGTGACACCAATATATTCTTCAATTCCTTCAATTATAAAATCTAAAGTTTTTGAGGCTGCCATATACGTTATCATAGAATAAAGGGCTACTTCTATAGAAAGTAAATACGCTGCAAAAGAGAAAATAAAGACATTAATTAATATAATGATATCGCCAATGGTTGCACCAAATTTTCTACTTAGGTAAATAGCCAAAACCTCAGTCCCATCAATTACAGCGCCACCTCTAATAGCAAGTCCTATACCTGCACCAAGAAAGAAACCTCCAAAAATTGCTACCAACAAATCATCATCTGTAACATTAGGAAAAGGAACAATTGCCACACAAAGCGCAAGCCCGGTAATAGCCAAAGCCGTTTTTATAGCAAACTGTTTTCCCATAATTTTATAACCTAAAAAAACAAAAGGAATGTTGATACAAATAATAAGAATGTAAAGCGGAATACCCGTAACGGCAGCTATTAATAAAGAAATACCCGTAGCGCCACCATCTATAAAATCGTTTGTTAGCAAAAAGCCTTTAAAACCAAAAGAGGCAGAAAAAATACCAATTACTATAAGTACTACATTTTTAAAATTCCGTTTAATGGTTACCAAAAGTTCTCTATATCTTTTGGCTAATTTATATTCAGAAGGGCTTCCTTTTGGATATTTTTTTTTGTCTTTAAACTTTAACGTGGTTTTAATAATAATGTTTGCTAAAAATGCTTTCATTTATTTCTAAGTTTTTTCCGGTTATAGGGGAAATGATAATAAAATAAATCTATCAGGACTTAGACGAAATTAAAGGTTTTTTTAACAATAGCAAGCATTAAACGAACCCCAATTTAGAAAATGATTTATTTAAAATAGCTACATCATCTACTTGTAGCCATTTATCTAAAATAGTTGCGTAAATTTCTCTAAAATCTATTTCATATGTAAGATTTCCATTTTTATCTAAGTTTCCTAAATCTGGCAAATCATTATACAAACCTTGTTTTTTTAAGTTTTTTCCCATCACAAAAACATTGTTTGCGGTACCATGATCGGTTCCTTTAGATTCGTTTTGTTTTACACGTCTACCAAATTCAGAAAAAGTAAGAATCAAGACATCATCAAAAGCGTTATTTTTTTGCAAATCATTAATAAATACTTCCATACTTTCTGCATACACTTTTAACAATCTTTCTTGTGTGCCTGCTTGGTTTGCATGTGTATCAAACCCACTTAAACCTGCATAATAAACCTGTGTTTCTAAACCAGAATTTATAAATTGAGATATAGTTTTTAGTTGTTTTCCAAAAATATTTTTTGGGTAATCTGCAAACGAATTTTTGGTATTACTTTGCTCGTAAATATGTTTTGCAGATGATTTTGCATCAATCATGGTATTGTACAAATATCCTAAGTTATGTTCGCTTAAATGTGCATCATTATAATTAGCAACCACGTTATTAAAAAACGGTGCACTCATAGAATTATAAAACATTTTTGGATCTGTAATTGCCAATCCATTTTGCATTTTTCCTTTTAACATTAAAGACAAACTCTCATCTACTTCAATAGCGCTATAAGGAGTTCCTTTGGTATAATCTAAATAACGACCTACCCAACCATTTTGCAAATATTCATTGCTATCACTAGCGGTTTGCCAAATATCTGTAGCTCTAAAATGTGATAAATTAGGGTTTGGATACCCAACATTGTTAATGATACTTACAAAGCCTTTATTGTACAAATCCTGCAAAGGTTGTAGACTTTTATGCAACCCAACTTCATCAGAAATTTTAAATAAATCGTTTTGTTTTATGGCGATGTTACTTCTTTGTAGATAATAAATGTCGTTGTTAAAAGGCACCACCGTATTTAAACCATCATTACCCCCTTTTAACTGAATAATAACTACTTTTTTATTGCTAAAGGGCTTTATAGAATTGTTCTCGAAAGCCTTTAAAAACTGAGGCACAAAAAACATCCCCGAAGCAAAAGTTGTCTGTTTTAAAAAATCTCTACGTTTCATGTGGTCGTTTTTATTTTTTTTTGATGGTCACATGTTGCTTTCCAAAATTAAATAGAAAAATCATCATGTATTTGTTAGTAGAAAGGTTCATGTGTTTTGATTTAGCAAAGTTGATATTCTGGCAAACTCATTAATTGTACAACAAAATCGTGTTTAGAAAGTTGCTGATTTCTTTCTAACATTTCTTCTGTTCCTTTATTTATTTTTGAAGTAATTATTTGATGCACCAACTCTTTATTAGAATTGTTTTTATAGTTTTCTTCAAAAGAATTCCAATCTGCACTTACTTTTATAAAAGCCTTTCTACGGAGTTTTCTTTTCTTAAAATTGGTAATCATAGTTTCTTCATCACCAATTTCAGAATAGGCAATTTCAGCATTATTTAGCAGTACAGAGGGCAATCGCAAGCGTGTAACAATGGTATTACTATCAATCCAATTCCTTCCTGTTTTCCATCCGGAAACATTTGGCGGACTCATTAATATTTGACCTAATAATCTTTGAACCAGAATAATTTGTCTCTCTTTCTCTATTTTATAAGGCACAATTGTATTGATGCCAATTAAAAACTCAATGGGCGATTTTATTTTTGTTCCAATATTTTCATCCTCATAAAACCATTTAGAAAGCAATACAAAACGCATTAATTTTTCGATGTTGTAATCTTTATAAAAAACAGCAACCATTTCATCAATATGTTTTTTATTGATATTTTCATTTACAAAATAAGTGTAAATTTTTTCTGAAATAAACCTTGCACATTGTTCCTTTTGTAGAATAATGTCTATAATATCATCCCCATTAAAATTACCCGATTTACCAAAAAAAGTTTTTTCTTTATTGTCGTGCTGTTTTTCTTTAAAAGTAAATTGCCCCCTAAAATTATGATTATACCCTGTAAAAGACCTTGCAGACTCTTTTATATCTTGTTCTGTATATTGATCTTGTCCCAATGTAAAAAGCTCCATTAATTCGCGAGCAAAATTCTCATTCGGACTCTTTTTTTTATTTTGTTTGTTGTTTAAATATGCCAACATTGCTGGTTCTTTAGAAACTGTTTTTGTGAAATCACCAAAATTTCCCAAAGCATTTTTACGCAACATATTATGATAACTTTGTACGTATAAGATGTTTTTGTTTTCGCATACAAAATGATTTGCCCAAAACAAGGTCATTTTTTCACGTAAAATTTCAGAAGGATTATTTAATCTTTGAAACCAAGCTGTAGATAATTCTAGAACTTTTTTTCTACTAATTTTCTGAAGTGCTTGTTTCTGCTCTTTATCTTTAAAATCTTTATACGTTTTACCTTTTAGAAAAGAAATATCAACCTTTAAAACTGTTGTTTTATTAGAAGCTGTAAATAACTCGTTTACCACATTTTTCTTACTTTTTTTAGATAAACGTGCAAGTTCTTTTGGAGTAATACCAAAACCAATTCTATTATATAAATGTTGTATATGTGTTGATTTCATATTATTTAGACTGTAGAACTTAAAGATAGTTTAATTCATCAATAAAATACTATCGAATATGTTATCTATAAGGTGGGCCAGAAACCCAACCAACAATAGATTGTCTTGTTCCTTTGGTAATTGGTGTAACTCGGTGCATAATAAAAGACGGAAAAATAATAATGGTTCCTTTTTCTCGAGGTGCATTCTCAATTTTATTATTTATCATAAACTGTAAATCGCCACCTTCATAAGCATCAGCATCAGATAACTGAATTGTCATGCTTAGTTTTCGAGCAGAAATTTCTCCTGCACCAAAATCTAAATGCCAATCAAAAAAATTTCCTTCAGAATACCTTGTTAATTGTAACTCTTGATGAAAACCTAACAAATCAAACCAATAGCGTTCATTATTACAACTAATTGCTAGACTTGCCAATTTATTATAAATCCATTCATTTTCAGGGGTATTATCAATAAACATCACAGAACTATCTCTAAGCTTATCATTGTATTTATCATCTCCAGAAAGTGTTGCTTTTATAATCTTATCTTCTTTCCAAAAGTTAAGAATTCTATCTATTTCATGAGGAAGAAATAACCCTCTATAAGAAATATAATCTGCATAGTTGTGTTTAAGAGGAAGACCAAATGAATAATTTATTGCCATAATATTTTTTGTTTTTACTAACAGTGATTTAACAGTTTATATGTTTTTTGACCGTTAAATATGAGTTGTACTTTTTGTCATTTCGGAAAGATAATTAATTTGATTGAATTCCGATTCAGGAATTTCGTAGCAATTAATTATACACGTATTTGTTAAGCATTGCTTTTTCCTTTTGTACTTATTGAAAACTCGATTCTCGAAACGTAATATTGATTCTTCCTTTTTTATATTTGGAATTCTGAAGCAAACTATGCGTATATCTTGTTTGACAATACGCTCCCATAACCAGTAAACTACCATTGGCTAAATCTAAGTTGTATACTTCATTAGTTGCTTTATCATTAAAGCTAAACTCGCGAACTTCTCCCAAACTAATTGAAGGTAAAATGGTGTTGTATCCGGATGTTTCTTGATCACTATGATAAGGAGCAAAAAAATTTCCATCAGGATAGTAAAGGCACATAGCAAGTTCAAAGTCCTTATTTAATAACCGTTCAACTTTTTCTCTTAATCTAGCCATTGGTCCATCCCAAACAAAACATTTTCCGTGCACTTCTTCTGGATGACTATTTTGTTTCATGAGCCTTTCAGTTGCAAATAAAATTTTAAAACTATCCGTTTTTATCAATTTACCTCCAGCCTGTATAATTATCCTAGACTGGTCTAATTTGTATTTGTTTATCAAAATGGAATAAAGTTCACTAGCTTCTTCATCACTCAAAAAATCATTTATATAAGTGGCGGTACAATTTAAAGGTAGTTTCATATATAATTTTATCTCTAGTTGCACCCATCAATGATGATAAAGTAAATTTTAATTACTGTGTTGGACGAAATTAGTTGATTTTTTTGAAAAAATCAACTTTAATAAAAATACAAAACCCAACTCTTACAAGTTGGGTTTTTATATAAAATGATTAAAAGGTAGCTCTTATAAATCGAATTTTATGCCTTGAGCCAAAGGTAGCTCGTCTGAATAATTTATGGTATTTGTTTGTCTACGCATATATACTTTCCATGCATCAGAACCCGACTCTCTACCGCCACCCGTTTCTTTTTCACCACCAAAAGCTCCTCCAATTTCTGCTCCAGAAGTACCAATATTTACGTTTGCAATTCCACAATCTGAACCCGAATACGATAAAAACTTCTCTGCTTCTTTTAGTTCATTGGTCATAATTGCAGATGACAATCCTTGGGCAACCCCGTTTTGTTGATCAATTGCATTTTCTACTTCTCCACTATATTTCATTAGATATAAAATAGGCGCAAAAGTTTCATGTTGTACAATTTCAAAATGATTTTCGGCTTCTATAATTGCTGGTTTAACGTAGCAACCGCTTTCGTACCCTTTACCTTCTAAAACACCACCTTCAACTAAAATAGTACCACCTTCGGATTTTGCTTTTTCTATAGCAGCTAAATACGTATTTACAGCATCTTTGTCTATTAACGGCCCCACATGATTATTTTCATCTAAAGGATTTCCTATTTTAATTTGTTTGTAAGCACCAACAATTGCATCTCTTACTTTATCATACACAGATTCGTGAATAATTAACCTTCTGGTTGATGTGCAACGTTGTCCGCAAGTACCAACAGCACCAAAAACAGCACCAGGAACCACCACTTTTAGATCCGCTGTAGGCGTAATAATAATGGCATTATTTCCACCTAATTCTAATAAGGATTTGCCAAAACGTTGTGCAACGGTTGCTCCAACAATTCTTCCCATTTTGGTAGATCCTGTAGCAGAAATTAATGGAATTCTTGTGTCGGTAGTCATCATTTCACCAACTTTGTAATCTCCATTGATAATGCAAGAAATTCCTTCTGGTAAATTATTTTCTTTTAAAATTTCTATAATAATATTTTGGCAAGCAACGGTACATAAAGGTGCTTTTTCCGAACCTTTCCAAACGCAAACATCACCGCAAATCCACGCTAAAGCGGTGTTCCAAGCCCAAACAGCCACAGGAAAATTAAAGGCAGATATTATACCAACAACACCTATTGGATGCCATTGTTCTCTCATTACATGTCCTGGTCTTTCAGACGGAATTGTTTGTCCGTTTAACTGACGAGATAAACCTACTGCAAAATCACAAATGTCTATCATCTCTTGCACCTCACCTAAACCTTCTTGGTAACTTTTTCCCATTTCATAAGAAACCAATTTACCAAGTGCTGCCTTCTTTTCTCTTAATTTATTACCAAACTGACGAACAATTTCTCCTCTTTGTGGCGCAGGAATATTTCTAAATGATAGAAATGCTTTTGTGGCAGCTTCCATCACTTTTTCATAATCTTCTTTTGTAGTTGTTTTTACTTTTCCAATTAACTTTCCATCAACAGGAGAATAACTTTCTATCAATTCGCCACTAGAAAAATTATTAGATCCTGTAGAAGTTCCATTATTAATAGCTTTTAAACCTAATTCTTGTAAAGCTTCTTGTATTCCAAAGTCTGTCATTTTGCTGTTCCGTTTTTGTTGTTTACATTCGAATGACGAATTTACGAATAATTTTTAATCAATTATAAATTAAACAAAAACAATATAATTTGTTTAATATTAAACATATAGTTATGAAAAACGCCTTTTTTATCACCTTGTTATTATTAATTTCTCTAAGATGCAAACAAGAAACAGTACCATCATCCGAAGAAAAAAATACAACGAAACAAAAACATGAATTTGCAATTATAATTCATGGTGGTGCAGGAACAATTTTAAAAAAGAATTTATCTGATGAAAAAGAAGCTGCTTACAAAGCAAAATTAGAAGAAGCTGTAAAGGTAGGTCATACTATTTTAAAAAACGGAGGAACAAGCCAAGAAGCAGTGATGAAAACAATACAGGTAATGGAAGAATCTCCTTTATTTAATGCAGGTAAAGGAGCTGTTTTTACACATGAAGAAACCAACGAATTGGATGCCTCTTTTATGGATGGAAAAACATTAAATGCGGGTGCTGTTGCTGGTGTAACCAATGTAAAAAGCCCTATTGAATTGGCTATAAAAGTAATGACAGATTCTGACCATGTGATGCTTTCTGGTAAAGGAGCTTCTATTTTTGCAAAAGAAAAAGGTTTAGAAATTGTAGACCCAAGTTACTTTTATACAGAAAAACGTTTTCAATCACTTCAAAGAATAAAAAATAAAACAAAAACCGAATTAGATCATAACGATAAAAAAGCCGCTTTTTATGATGCTGATATTAAAAATGCAAAATTTGGAACGGTAGGTTGTGTGGCATTAGATAAAAATGGAAATATTGCTGCAGGTACTTCTACAGGAGGTATGACAAATAAGCGTTGGGGAAGAATTGGAGACGCGCCAATTATTGGTGCAGGAACTTATGCAAATAATAATACTTGCGGAGTATCATCTACCGGTTGGGGAGAATATTTTATTAGGGGTTTGGTTGCGTATGATATTTCTGCTCAAATGGAATATCAACATAAAACGTTAAAAGAAGCTACTACAGATGTTATTAAAAATAAATTAACAAAACTTGGAGGAACGGGTGGTGTTATTGCTTTAGATAAGAATGGAAATATGTCTTTTGAATTTAATACAGCAGGAATGTATAGAGCTTCTATGAATGATAAAGATGAATTGGTTGTTAAAATTTACAAAGAATAAGCCAACCATTTTTCTGGAATAGGCTCTAAATCTAATTCTATTTTTTTAGATTTTACAAGTTTTTTATAACCTAATCTAGATACAACAGGTACCGATAAATTAATATTATTCTTTTTATTAATAATTTCTAAAACCTCTTGCATAGATCTTTTTGTACATAAAACTAAACTATTCATCATAGCATTAGATTCTTTTTCTAAATCGTAAAAATCTACAAAATACGATGGTTTATTATCTTTATAAACAACCCACTGTGTCGCTTTTTTTTCTAATGTTTCAATAATTTCTTTCGTTCCACTTAACGTTCTATATGTAGCAGCTAAAAATGTCATATTCTTTATTTTCATAAATTTCAGAGTCTTAAATTAATATATTTATAAAATAAATACACTAACTCTTATAATTATATAAAAAACTCCTAAACAAAAATAATCATTTAAAAATGTTTTATACTTTATTTTTCGATTAACGAACAATAAAACTCGTTAAACGAATCTAATTAAAGATATTATTTAAAATTTATATTTAATACCGGAATATACCCCTAAATTAAAAGGGGAAAAACCATTAACATCTTGACTAAAAGTGTGCAACTGTGCTTTAAACATTGGATTTAAGTTTAAAGACCACTTTTTATTTAAAGAATAATTAAAATCGAAACCTAAGTTTCCACTAAAATTAATGTTGTTTAAATTATTAGATTTACCTGATGTAGAGATAATGGAAGTGCTAAAGTTTACGGCATTTTTATTTAAAAACAAAGAACTAAACCCCATAACCAACTGTGTATTAAACTTTTTAGTATTTAAAAAATTATATTTTACCTCTACAGGAATCTCTATGTATCCATAATTTTGATTTAAATCTCCATGTAAACTAGTTCTATCTAATGATGAATTACTCACCAAATCTGAATTTTGAGTAACCATTTCATTAAAAGAAAAAGAATCTCCATTATTAAATACAACTGGTAACGAACTTTTTGAAATTGAAGGAACGGCCGTTACTTGGTTGTTTTTAAAACCCATTTCTTGTAAATGAACTCCAGATTGAATGCTCCACCTTTCAGTAATTTGATATCCTATTTTAAAGCCATAAGAAAAAGAACTTTTACCTTTTGTAGAGTTAGATAAGTGCTCGTTTATAGGCGAACCGCTTGAAAAAGAATTAGATTTTAACACCGCAAAAACAGGTGCAATAGACCATTTCTTTTTTAATGATTTTACAGAAAAAACGCTATCCTTTTTTTCTATAAATTTATTTAAATCAACTTTATTTTTAGGGGATTCTTTATCTATTTGTGTAACTTTTTTTTCAATACCTGTATTCTTATTTTCGGCAATCACTACATTGTTTTCATCGAGAATAATCTGCTTATTCTTTACAGAACCTTCTGTTATCTTTGTAAATTTATCAGCTAAAAAATTCTTTTTCATAGCGTTTTTTGTGCTAACTAAATTGTTTTTATTCTCGGTATTTTTACTAGTGTTTCTTTTAGGTTTTATTGAGCTAGCATTTAATTTTTTATCAACAACAAACATTTCTTCTTTCCTTGTTTCTTTTTTAATTACAGCATCTACTTTAGAGTTATCCATTATCTCTAATTCCTTTTTTGGGCTTTCAGTTATTATAATTTTCGAATCCGTTTTAATAACATCCGTTTTATCATCAGAAAAAGGAAATAAAAACAATCCTAAAAGCAACATTGCTGCAATGCCACTTGCAAACCACCAAAAAGGTACTACACGCCTCTTCTTCTTTTTAAGTTTAGACTCAATATTGTTCCATACTCTTTTATTTGGAGTTGCCTCCAAATTATCAAGTTGCTCTTGAAACAATTTATCTAAATTATTCTGTTTCATTTATGAGTATTTTCTGTTGTTTATTTTGATGAATTTCTAACTGATCTCTCAAAATTTTTCTAGCTCTAGACAAATTTGATTTTGAGGTACCCACAGAAATTTGCAACATTTCTGCAATCTCTTTATGAGAATAATTATCTAAAACATATAAGTTAAATATTAATCGATACTTATCTGGCAGTTGCTGAATACACCTCAACAAAACATCAATACTAAAATTATTTGTTTCTAAACTAAGTTCCTCTTCTTCTAATTCTTCAGAAACTTCTTTTACAAACTGTAAAGGAGATTTCTTTCGATACTTTTGTAAAACGGTGTGTATGGTAATCCGTTTTAACCACCCCTCAAAAGAACCTTTATTTTTATATTGTTCAATTTTACTAAAAATAGTCATAAAACTATCTTGTAAACTATCTTCTGCGTCTTGATAATTTCTTGAATATTTTAAACAAACAGCAAAGAGTTTATCAGAAAAAATCTGATAAACCTCTGCTTGCGCTGCTATATTTTGCTTGCAGCATTCCTTTATGAGTTCTTCTAGTTTGATGGCTCTAATTTACAGGAACTATTACTTCCTCAAAAATATTTTCACCATCACTATCTTTTCCTTTAAAAAATTTAAAAACATAGTCTTCTTCTTGTGTTGCTTTTACAGCAATCTTTTTTTCTTCTTGTACAATAGCTTCTGTACAGTTTTCATCTAAATTTACAATTGCAGTAACCGCAACAACTCTTGTAGTATCTTTAGGTTGGTAATAAATTTGATCAAAAGCATAACAACTATTTGGTAAAGAATACTTTACTGTAATTGTATCTATTTCTCCTAAAGTAAAACTTGCAGGCACTACAGCTTCATCTATTGATAAATACTCAAAGGTGTAATTTGGTGTATCATTATCATTATTTAAACAAGAATAAAAGACAAGTAATCCAAATAAAAGTAAGGCAGTTTTTTTCATTTTTTTGTGTAATTAAGTTAATATTTAAGTGTTGGATATCCGTTTTGGCATACTACAGAAATTGGTGCTTTAGTTATAGAACAGTCTGAAATTATGCCCCATTTAACATTAAACTCTTTTTCTGCTTGTGTATATATTTCGATCTTATTTAGAAAAGAAGTAGTATCAATTGTAGCTGAATACGCAATATAACCTTGCGCACCTCCACAGGCTTTTGCTCCATAGGCTGTAAACAACCAATTACTAACGTCTGAACAAGAAACACTGTAAGACAACTCTTGAATTTCATTAAATAAATCCATTAAATTTCTGTGCTCAATTTCTTGTGCTGTAAGCTCTCTTTTTACCACCAATTCATTTTCGGTAAGCGATATTATTCTCCATGCATAATTTGTGGGATAGCTTTGTGTAGAAATACTGATAAGTGTACTTTCTTGTATAAAAGTTCCTTCAATATTAAAATAAGATAAAGGCGGTGTGCCACACCAACCAGAAGTTCGCTCTACCAAATTACCGTTTTCGGTAAACGAAATTCCATACGCATCACTCGGTAAAGTATTGGCTCTTTTAAAAGTGGTCGTTTCATCATTATAAACAGGATCTACCCAAGTTCCTAACAATAAATTATCTGCATTTACAGCGATATCATTTTTTTCGCAAGAAAAAAACACAGTAACAAGGAATAAAAAGAAAAGGTTTTTAAAATTCATTTTTAGCTGTTTTTAATTGGGTAAATTTTCTGATGTTTTTTCTATCTTAGAAATAATACGTATCAATTTATATTCTATTGATGATGCGTCTTGTGGCGGATTTTCTAGTTCTTTTTCAGAAATTAAAATTTCATATTCGAAACCTGCTTCATATGTAAAACCGTCTATTGAATCATAAAAAAAGTTCCAATCTTGTTTATCTACTTCTCTTACTAAAAAACATTTTTGAGGAGAAATACCCACACAATCTACTTTTTCTGATGCAATTACAAGTGTTTTATTATTGAACCCAAAATCATTCTTTTCACAAGAAACCATCAACACAAAAAACAATAGAATTATACTTTTTAATCTCATTATCTAGTTCTTTTCTTACAAGATGCAGAATTTTTAAAAAGGTTGCGTCTAATAATGTTATTTTTGCAACGTATATGGAAAACACAATTTTTAACATCCAAAATCAAGAAGAATTTAAGCAAGTTGCTTTATCTGTTTTTAAACATCAATTTAAAAATAATAAAGTGTACCGATCTTTTTGCGACTTATTATACATTCATCCTTCAGACGTTACAAAGGTGGAAGAAATTCCGTTTTTACCCATTCAGTTTTTTAAGAGTAGAAAAGTACTTTCTTCTACCAAAGAGATTGAAGAAACGTTTACCAGCTCTGGTACTACAGGTAGCGTAACAAGCAACCATTATGTAACAGATATTAAGCTTTACGAGGAAAGTTATTTAAAAGGATTTGCTCATTTTTATGGCAATATAGAAGATTATGTAGTTTTGGCGTTATTACCAAATTATTTAGAAAGAAAAGGTTCTTCTTTAGTCTATATGGTAGATGATTTAATTAAGAAATCTAAAAACTCAGAAAGCGGATTTTACCTCAATAATATAGAAGAATTAGCCAAAAAACTAACAAATTTAGACCAAAAAGGACAAAAAGTACTTTTAATTGGTGTTTCTTTTGCTTTGTTAGATTTAGTAGAAATGCTACAATTCAACCTAAAAAACACCATTATTATGGAAACTGGTGGTATGAAAGGGAGAAGAAAAGAATTGGTTAGAGAAGAATTACATCAACTTTTAAAGAATGGTTTTAATGTTGATAAAATTCACTCAGAATACGGAATGACCGAATTATTGAGCCAAGGATATTCTAACGGAAACGGTATTTTTGATACGCCTCCTTGGATGCAGATTCTTACTAGAGATACAGAAGATGCCTTAACCATTCAACAAGTGGGAAAAACAGGCGGAATTAATGTAATAGATTTGGCCAATTATAATTCTTGCTCTTTTATTGCTACGCAAGATTTAGGCAAGGTGCACAAAAACGGAACCTTTGAAATTATTGGTCGTTTTGACAATTCTGATATTAGAGGTTGTAATTTGATGGTTTTGTAAAAAAATAAGTGATGAAATTTAAATTATTAGAAGAATTTAAAGAGTTTGCCGTAAAAGGAAACATGATAGATATTGCTATTGGTGTTATTATTGGCGCTGCTTTTAATAAAGTAGTTAGTACCTTAGTAAAAGAAGTTTTAATGCCTCCATTAGCGTTTATAACGGATGGTACAAAGTGGGAAAACAAAAAAATTATATTAAGAGAAGCTGTACTTGTTAAAGAAAAAATTACTGTTGATGAAATTGCCATTGGTTATGGTAAACTATTTGAAGCAGGCATCGATTTTTTAATTATTGCATTTACTGTTTTTATTGTTGTAAAAGCAATGAATACCATGAAAAAGAAAGCAGACGACCCAAAAAACAAAGCCGTTGTTACTCCTAAAAACATTGAGTTAATGAACAAAACCAATGAGCTTCTAGAAAAACAAAATGAATACCTATTAAAGGTTTTAAGTGAAAAAAAGGAACTATAAACTCGTTTTGTAAACTTATTTATAAAAAACGACTTACTTTTTTTAACTTCTGCTATAAAACCACTTAATAGTTTTATAAGATAATTAGTAAATCGAAAATATATGAATATCAAAATAACACTTTTTTACCTATTTCTTTTTTCTTTTATCAGTTGCCAATCCGGACAAACCAATAAAACTGCTCAGGTAACTGTAAATAAAGAAAACAACGCACTTTCTATAAACGATGCATTTCATAGATATTGGTATTCTGGTAAAGCAGAATTAAGTAGCTATGCTTTAAAACAAGCTAGATATGGTGAAATTCGCGATGGTGAAGTTGTTTTAGTTTTTGTTACAGAACCTTTTTCTGTAACAAAACAAGTTAAATTAGACTACCCCAAAAAGGCAGGAAACGATAACGTTTCTGTAATGAAATTAAACCAGGTACGTAAGTTTCATACAGGTATTTATGATTATTCTATCATCACCTCTACTTTTACACCCATCAACGCTAAGAAATATCCGTTTACGCTAAAAGCATCTACAAGTATACAAGAATGGTGCGGACATACTTTTACACAATTAAATCTGGGTGATAACGCATATCATTTTAAACAATTTTCTTATTTTGAATCTGACGGAGACGAAGAAAACACAATAAAAAAAGCCTTTTTAGAAGAAGATTTAATGACCAGAATTCGTATTAACAAAGGGCAATTACCAGAAGGAAAAATAGATTTAATTCCGTCTACCATTTACAGTCGTTTTAACTACAAAAAAATGGACGTAAAAAAAGCAGTCATCAGTAAAACAACAACAGACAACACTTTAAGTTATCTAATAAAATACTTAAATATTGATAGAACAATTTCTATTGATGTAGAAAAAGACTTTCCTTACAAGATCTTAGGTTGGTCAGAAGATAATGGAACCGGATTGATTACAACTGCTACATTAAAAGCAAGCAGTAATGAACCTTATTGGAAACAAAAGAAATTAACAGATGCATCTAAAAGAGAAGCATTAAAGTTAAAATACTAATGTTTATTATTGGTATAGAAACTAGATTATTTAGTTAATAAGTTAATTTCGTCTATTGTAGAATTACAAGCAGTTATCACTTTTTTTTGTTAATAGTTTTCATTTTATTTAAATTTGATAGGTATTAATTTTTATAATAAACTATGGTATTCTTCAACAAAGTAAAATGGGTTCTTGGTATTTTAATGGTTTTTATTTTAATTATTGCAACAAATCTTATTGATAGAAACAATTTTTCTAGAGTTAAAAATTCTGTTGTTGCAATTTATAAAGATAGACTTATTGCAAAAGATTTAATCTTTAAAATGTCTAACTCGGTACAAGAAAAAGAGTTGGCTGTTGTTGACTCAGATTCCGTATTTTTTTCAAACAGAAATAAAAAAGTTAGCCAAGATATTCAAGATTTTGTTAAGCTGTTTGAACAAACAAATCTAACCCTACAAGAGAAAAAAATATTTAGTGATTATAAAAATAATTTAGAAATATTAAAAAGCTCAGAAACCAATTTCATCCAGTCTAAGTTTGCTGATAAAACACCTTTAATCAATCATATTTCGGTAGTAAAATTAAATCTTAATGATTTGTCAAAAATTCAGTTAGATGAAGGTAAAAGACAAATGTTTTTAAGTGAAAAAGCCATTGATTCGGTAGAGCTTTTTACAAAAATAGAAATTTATATATTGATTTTTCTTGCAATTCTAATTCAAGTAATTGTTATTTACAAACCAAAAGAAAACTAAAATTTAAAGCATCTATTAATTTTCTACACACAGAATAATAAAAAGCATTCGCTTTATAAAAAACACAAAACCTAAATTATAAAGCATTAAATGCTCATTATTCCTCGGACTATTCTTATTACAAATCGTTGATGATTCTCAATCTGTTGACGCAAATATTGGCATTAAAAATGTGAAATCTACCCAACGTACAAGCTAATACACTATTATAAAAAATAAATCAAAAGTAACTTAAGCCGTGTATAATTAATGGTTTAAACACGCCAATAACCAAACACCTTTAAAAAAACCTTTAAAAAAACCTTTAAAAAAACCTTTAAAAAAACCTTTAAAAAAACCTTTAAAAAAACAAAAAGAGTGAAAATTTTAAAATTTTCACTCTTTTTGTTTTAATCCTTCCCTACAATACCTCAACTTTATTTCTTACACAGTTCTTAACCCTAAATCTACCTTTCAATTCCCTGAATTTAAATAACTAGAAACAGAAATTCATCAACAGTTAAAAGTAATATTTCTTTAACTATTTTATCTCTTCGAAAAGAAAGCGAAAACACGTACAAAACACCCCTCTTTTTTAATCCGTTAAAGATCAAATTCTTATAAATTTTATAATAATCTGATTCTTAAGCACTTTTTTAAATTTAAAAAACATATATTTGGGTACCCAAACTGGTTAACCAAAATTATGCTTCAAAAAAAATCAACAATTATCTTTATTATGGGAGTTTCTGGGGTTGGTAAAAGCACCATAGGAAACTTGCTATCAGAAAAATTAAACATTCCGTTTTTTGATGGAGATGATTTTCATCCCGAAGAAAATATTTTAAAAATGTCTAAAGGAGAGGCATTAAATGATAATGACAGATTGGGTTGGTTACAAACCTTAAATAAACTTGCCAAAGAGCAATTAAAAAAAGGCGGTTGTATTATTGTTTGTTCTGCTTTAAAAGAAAAATATCGCGATATTTTAAATGCAAAAATAAAAGAAAATGCAAAATGGGTTTTTCTAAATGGTTCTTTCGAGCAAATAAAAGAAAGAGTAAACAATCGTAAAGGGCATTTTATGAGTTCTGATTTGTTAAAATCTCAATTCGATATTTTAGAAACTCCCAAAAACGCCATTGATATAAATATAAATTTAACACCAAATAATATAGTAGAAATGATTAGTAAGGAAATCTTAAAAAAGTCAGAATTTGGTTTATTCGGATTAGGGGTTATGGGTAAAAGCCTTAGTAGAAACCTAGCAAATAAAGGGTTTAACATATCTCTATTTAACAGACACATTAAAGACACAGAAGAAGATGTTGCAAAAAACTTTAAAAATGAATTTAAAGAATTGTCAACAAGTCTTCCTTTTGATAATATAGAAGCATTTGTAAATTCTCTAGAAAAACCCAGAAAAATCATGTTAATGGTAAATGCTGGTAAAATTGTAGATGATGTTATAGAAGATCTTTTGCCGTTTTTAGATGCTGGAGATATTTTAATAGATGGTGGTAATTCTAACTACAACAAAACAAAAGAACGTTTTGATTATTTAAAATCTAAAAACATCCATTTTGTTGGTGCCGGAGTTTCTGGTGGAGAAGAAGGTGCATTAAAAGGTCCTTCTATTATGCCTGGGTGTACTAAAGAAGTTTACAAAGAGGTACAACCTTTTTTAGAAACCATTGCCGCTAAAGACGTAAACAACTTACCTTGTTGCATACATATAGGAACCGAAGGAAGTGGTCATTTTGTGAAAATGGTGCACAACGGAATTGAGTATGTAGAAATGGAATTATTAGCAGAAGTGTTTGTAATGTTAAAGGGATTAGGTAAAAGCCCAGATGAAATAGCTAATATTTTAGAATCATGGAAAGCAACTACCAACAGTTATTTGTTAGAAATAACGATAGACATCCTAAGAAAAAAAGAAGGTGATGATTGGTTAGTTCATAAAATAATGGACAAAGCAGGCAATAAAGGAACAGGAAACTGGACCACTATAGCCACTGCAGAATTAGGAGTGCCTAGTACCATGATTGCTTCTGCATTGTTTGCGAGATACACTTCTTTTTATAAAGAGGAACGTGTGAATGCTAGTGAAAGCTTTAAAGAAAATACTACACAAAATTTAAACTTAACTACGGATGATATTTTAGAAGGATATCAATTTGCAAGAATTATAAATCATTACCAAGGATTAAAATTAATTCAAGAGGCTTCTAAAAGTTACAATTGGGATTTAAACTTAAGCGAATTGGCTAGAATTTGGACAAATGGTTGCATCATTAAGTCTGATTTAATGGTAGAATTGGTTACCGTATTTAAATCAACCGATAATTTATTGACTGATGAAGGTGTAATTCAAAAGATAAAATCATTAAAACCAAGTATTAAAAAAGTGGTTTCTGGGGGTGTTTTAAACGAATTAGCAATTCCTAATTTTAGCGAATCTATTAATTTCTTAAACAGTTTTGCGGTTGCAAATTCATCAGCAAATTTAATACAAGCACAACGCGATTATTTTGGAGCGCACACCTATCAAAGAATTAATGACAATTCTAATAAATTCTATCATACAGAGTGGAATAATTAACTAAATAAAAAACAATTAACTATGACAACAACCCAAAATAAAAAGTCATTTCTAAAAAAAATAATAGCAGTTATTTTAGGATTTGGCCCTGGGATTTTCGCCATTGGATATACCATTGGCACTGGTAGTGTAACTTCTATGATTGTTGCAGGTAGTAAATTTAACATGCAATTATTATGGGTGTTATTGTTAAGTTGTATTTTCTCTGGAATTTTAATGTTTGCTTACGGAAATTACGCTTTACTAACAGGAGAAACTGCCCTTTACGGATTTAAAAAACATTTAAAATATGGTAAAGTTTTAGCCATTTTAGTTATTGTGGGTATTACGTTTGGTCAATGGAATTCCTTAATGGGAATTTTAGGTATTTCTGCCTATATTATTTTTGAAATACTTGCCGTAAATTTTGAAGGTTTAGCCGCTTATAAATACGAAACCGTATTAATAACTGCCATTATAATAATTGTTACTTTTTACTTATTAATGTTGGTGGGTAAGTATACTTTCTTCGAGAAAATACTTGTCATATTTGTAACCTTAATGGGATTCTCGTTTATATTATCACTATGTTTTGTACAACCTTTACCATTAGATGTTGTAAAAGGATTAATACCAACCATACCAAACGTTGTTGGTGGTAAAATGTTGGTGGCCGCCTTTGTAGGTACCACTATGGCATCGGCAACATTCTTATCGAGACCATTATTTGTAAAAGGAAAAGGTTGGACTATTAAAAACTTAGATCAACAAAAAAAAGATTCTATAACTGCGGCTATTTTAATCTTTATTATTAGTGGTGTTATCATGGCAGTGGCTGCAGGAGCTTTGTTTTACCAAGGTAAAGAAGTTACACAAGTATTAGATATGGCAAATACTTTAGAACCTGTGGCAGGTAAATGGGCGGTTTCTATTTTCTTTTTTGGTGCTTTAAGCGCAGGTTTGTCATCAATTTTTCCTTGTTTATTAATTGCGCCTTTATTAATTGCAGATTATCAATCTGGCGAGTTAGATACCAATTCGCGTCAGTTTAGAATCATCACTGCTATTGCTTGTTTAGTTGCATTAATTGGGCCAGCATTTGGTGCAAATCCTATAGAAATTCAAATTTTATCGCAAGTATTTAATGTCTTTGTATTACCCATTGTAATCCTCGGAATTATATTAATGTTAAGTAGCAAAAAAGTAATGAAAGACTATAAGACAACTTTAGGTGTATACATTGGTTTGTTTGCTGCCTTATTCTTTTCTCTAGTAATTTCTTACAACGGCATATTGGCACTTTTAAATTACTTTTAAACAACTAAAAGCGGTTTCTAAATGTATTTAAAAAAGGGAATATCATCAATTAAAACAATCAATTAAAGTGAAAATAAGTTTAATAAATGAAAATTCTAACAGAATTGTACAGAATGATGTGATCTGTAAAATTCGTGATTTAATTAACGCTAAAAATTTAGAGCGTGGAGATAAATTGCCTTCTGAGAGAATGATGTCAGAAAAATTTAATGTAAAAAGAAACCATATTAGAGAAGCCATAAGAAAGCTAGAGTTTTACGGAATCTTAAAATCCATGTCTCAGAGTGGTACTATTCTAGCCATAGGGTTAACTGGGTTTAATGGCATGGTAGAAGAAATAATAGCGCTAGATGCACCTACTTTTAATGAATTAGTAGAAACCAGAATCTCATTAGAATTAAAGACCGTAAGATTAGCGGCAGAAAGAAGAACAGAGGTAGATTTAAAACGAATAAAAGACACTTTAAATGCTTTTAAAGAAAAAATTACTATTGGAGACGATTATCTAGAAGAAGACTTATTGTTTCACTTAGCAATTGCAAAGGCTAGCCAAAACAGTACAATGGTTTCTCTAATGCTTTTAATAACGCCACCTATTTTAATTACTTACGATAGAGCAACTGTATGTGAAGGTGATAAAGTAATTTCTGAAATTAAAAAACACGAAGATATTTATTTAGCAATAGCGGCTAAAGACGTAGAACTTGCTTCAAAGATGATGAATGATCACTTTTTTAAATTATCAAAACACATAGAAAACGAAGAAACAATTAAACCTAAATTATAAAAAAATGAAAAATAATAAAATAACATCGGTAGCTGCATGCCTAATTCTTGGCGTTTTTCTAACCCTTAACAGTTGTTCTAAAACCGCTAAAAAGGAAGAAAAAAAAGAAACAGAAAAAACCGTTTACGCAAGTGACGTAATTCCGTTTTTTGATCATTGGAAATTAATTTTAGGTGATGGATCTAACGCTGGAGTTGCAAATAATTTTGAGCATAAAGACTTCTTTTTTACTGCAAATGAAGGTAATGAAAATTGGGTTGTTTTTAAAACGCCAAATGCCGGACATACACACGGAACCTCTAACAATACAAGAACAGAATTAGCACAATCTAAAAAATGGACGCCTAAAACCGATGCCAATTTAAAAGCAACTTTAAAAGTAAAGAATGTATCTGTAACTGGCGATGCTCGTGTAGCAGCATCTTACTCGGTTGTTGTAGGTCAAATTCATAGTGCCGATGGTTTAGAGAATGAGCCATTAAAAATATTTTACAAAAAATTTCCTGGTCATACCAAAGGTTCTGTTTTTTGGGATTACGAAATTAACACCGCTGGTGATGACAATGCTGGAAGATGGGATTTTTCTACAGCTGTTTGGGGATATGATTTATCTGTTGTAGGTAGCGATGTAAGCACATATCCAGAAGAGCCGAAAGACGGAATTGCTTTAGACGAAGAATTTAGTTATGAAATAGATATTAAAGATGGTATTATGACCTTAACTTTTACAAGTGAAGGACATGAAACGAAA
The DNA here is from genome assembly GCF_038024045.1 of Polaribacter staleyi. Classification (NCBI taxonomy): domain Bacteria; kingdom Pseudomonadati; phylum Bacteroidota; class Flavobacteriia; order Flavobacteriales; family Flavobacteriaceae; genus Polaribacter; species Polaribacter staleyi. Next base: position 2,489,356 of record NZ_CP150665.1, read on the forward strand.
ACATTTACAAAAAACATAATCGTTTCAGAATACACAACAAAGGCAGATATTCCTGAGCAAACTCAAAAATTATTTGTACCCATTGGTCAAGACGGAGTAGAACGTCCAGAAGCATATACTGGTGAAGGTTGTTTCTTTAAACTAGGAAACTACAACCAAACAAACGGAAAATCTCCTGAGATAAATAAAAACTGGTGTTCTGGTGCAGAAACTCATGGAGGAGACATTCAAAAACAATACGCAGACGGAAATTATACAGAAGTTTGGTTTAAAACAGCCAACATTACCATAAGTGATGATGCTTATTCTAACGATGGTTATTTTGCTAAAAATGATTTCTTGTACAAAAAACAAGCAAAACAGTAAAACTTAGCTACAATATAGCATTACACTTTTTAAAAACAAAACACCTTATAGACACAGAAACATCATGAAAATCAATCATAAATTAGCAGGTAAAAACGTACTTATAACTGCTGGAGCACAAGGAATTGGAGAATCTATTACCAAACATTTTATAGATAGTGGAGCCAATGTAGCTATCCATTATTTTTCGAGTTCAGATACAGCCAATCAATTAGTAGCAGATGCAACTAGTAAAGGAGTAAAAGCAATTGCTATTGCTGGTGATTTAACAAAAGAAACCGATGCAATTACAATAGTAGAAAAAACGATAGCCGCGTTTGGAAGTTTAGACATCCTTATTAACAACGCAGGCTCACTTGTTGCTCGTAAAATGCTAAACGAAATGGAAGCTGAATTTTGGCACAAGGTTATGGACATTAACATGACCTCTATGATGTTTGTAACAAAAGCAGCAGCGCCACATTTAGCAAAGAACAACACTAGTAGTATTGTTAATTTGGCATCACTTGCGGGGCGTAAAGGTGGTCATCCAGGATCATTGGTCTACGCTACAAGTAAAGGAGCTATTTTAACATTTACAAGAGCATTATCTACAGAATTAGGTCCTCAAGGAACTAGAGTAAACGCTGTTGCCCCAGGTTTAATTTTAGGTACTTCGTTTCATAACACACACACAACAAAAGAATCTGCAGCTGCAACAACAGCAGGTATACCAATTCAAAGAGCAGGTAATGCAGCAGACGTAGCAAGAGCAGTTTTGTATTTAGCATCAGAATACGATGGTTTTATTACCGGAGCTACCCTAGATATTAATGGAGGTGTTTATAATATGTAATTCATAATTTTTTAAAATATAATTTTATGCTAAAAACTCCGATTATACACCCAACAATTATGGAAACACTTGCGCGTTCTGGTCATTTTGCGCAAGTGGTTATTGCAGACGGTAATTTACCTGTTGGCGCCATGACAGGTCCTAACTCTACAACGGTTCATCTTAATTTTAAACCAGGATTGTTAGATGCACTTACCGTACTAGAAGGCATCTTAGAAGTTTGCCCTGTACAAGGAGCAATCGTTATGGAAAAACCTGCCGAAGCAAATGCAGAAATACATGATGCTTATAAAAAACTACTTGGAAATGTAACTTGGGATGAAATGGAACGTTGGGCTTTCTACGACAAAATTAGAGACCCAAACACCACTTTAATTATTCAAACAGGAGAACAGCGTAGATTTGCTAATTTAATACTAACTGTTGGCGTTGTAAAAATGGCAGAAGAAAGTAACTTTTAGGAAATTGAACACCTTATTTTATTTATAAAAAACAAACAAAATGAATATAAAACTCACAAAAGCATTCATACAACCATTTTTTTTGATTGGAGTTGCTTTATTACTTAGCAGTTGTTCTAACACACCCAAAAAACCGACTGTTAAAAAGGAAGCTACATCAATAACATATCCAAGTGATGTTATTCCGTTTATGGACCAATGGAATATTCTTTGTGGAGATGGAAAGAAAATTAAAAACTTAACAAACAAAGAACATAAAGACTTTTTTTATGTTGCTAATGATGGAAAAACAGATTGGGTAGTTTATAAAACACCTAATTCTGGAATTACTTCTAGAACCTCTAGCAATACAAGAACAGAACTAGGACAAAATAAAAAATGGTTAACTGAAGTTGGAGGTAAGTTAACAGGTACCGGAAAAGTAATGCACGTTTCCACCTCTGGTGATGCAAGAGTTGCCGCTTCTTATTCGGTAGTTATTGGACAAATACATGGAAATGGCGGACATGAAAATGAACCTTTAAAAATATTTTACAAAAAATTTCCGGGACACAAAAAAGGGTCTATTTTTTGGAATTATGAAATTAACACCAAAGGTGATAACGCTAAAAGGTGGGATTATTCTACAGCAGTTTGGGGATATGATATGTCTGTAGTTGGAGACACTCCTACTTCTTACCCAGAAGAACCAGAAAATGGTATTGCCTTAGGCGAAGAATTCAGTTATACAATAAACGTATTTAACGGCGTAATGTATCTTACTTTTAAAAGCGAAGGTCACAAAACTAAAAAGTTTACAAAGAGCTTAATCAAATCAGACTTTTCTAAAAAGTCAGATATTCCTCAACAAATTTTAACACTGTACGCAGCAATTGGGCGTGATGGTGTAGAACAAGAAAATGGCTATGCAGGAGAACTACAAAACTTTAAGCAAGGTGCCTACAACCAAACAAACGGTAAAGACCCAAAAGACAATATCGTTTGGCATACCGGCTCAGAAACCTATAATGGTGATATTGCAAAACAATATGCAAATGGATGCTATGCAGAAGTATGGTTTAAACAAGCAACTGTTGGCGCAGGTACAAAGCCAAGTGAAGAGTAGTTTTTAACGAGTATCAACTCGTATTTTATAAGAAGCAAAAAAGGCGAAAATTTTCGCCTTTTTTTTATGTATTTTTTTGTTGAAATAAATATTTCTTTAAGGTCTTAAAGTTAAGATACTCATAGACTCTTTTACTTTTCCTTAATTAAAAACAATTTTAGATATTCTACTATACTTATTTGTAAAAAATCAAACTTTATTTTCATAAAAAAATAACTAACTTCGTTTAACTTCTGATAAAGTGAATTAAAAACCACCTTATCATTTTAGTTAAACACAATTAAAAAAATACATAGAAATGAAAAAAAATATTTTAATTTTAACATTATTATTAATCACAATATTTTCTTGTAAAGATAAAAATATTAAAAATACTGGTATAAGTCAAATAAACGGAAGTGGTTTTGAGCCAAATTGGAATATAACTATATCTAATAAAAATGGGAAGGATTACACTTTCGTACTAATGACCATGCTAGGAGAAAAAAAGACAACTGGAAATCTTATTTTAGAAAACAATATCTCTGAAAAAGAAAACACAGATATCTTTTTTAAAGGTAATGATTCTAATAAAGAAATAATAACCATAATGTATAAAAATGAAAGTTGTTTAGATATGGCTGGAAATGATTCAGGTAAAACCATTATAGTTAAATGGAATAATCAAAAATTACAAGGGTGTGCTAAATTAATTAGACAAAACGAAAAGCAAAATATAAATTAAATTTATTCTTGAATTCAGTTTATATCAATAAATAACTATACACAACACTGTCTAAAATCAATCAAGGCTTGTTTCTTAATCAAGGTTTTGTTTATATTTACTAAATTACCAAACCTAGTTGATTTAACTTTAAATAATTATAAATAAAACAAAAAACTTCAGCTTAGTTCGTGCCTAAAAATCTTACCGATTTTCTACCCTATACTAAGCTTAAACCATAATAAAAATGTCAATAACAAAAGAATCCGAACTAATCGGAATGAAAAAAATTAGTGAAGTTGTTGGAACTACACTAAAATTAATGATAGAATATGCTAAAGTTGGAATGTCAACTAAAGAACTAGATGAATATGGAGGAGCTATTTTAAAAAGTTATGGTGCTAAATCTGCTCCTTATGAAACTTATGGATTTCCTGGTTACTCTTGTATAAGTGTAAATAAAGAAGCTGCTCACGGAATACCATCAGAAAAAAAAATATTAAAAGAAGGAGATTTAATTAATATTGATGTATCAGCAGAATTAAATGGTTTTTGGTCAGATAATGGAGGTTCTTTTGTACTTGGAAAAGACATTCATAACCACCAACCCCTTGTAGATGCTTCTAAAAACATTTTACGCAAAGCCATAAACAATATTAAAGGTGGAGTAAAAATTTCTGAAATTGGATATTTAATAGAAACCGAAGCAAAAAAGTCTGGATTTAAAGTCATTAAAAACTTGGCTGGTCACGGAGTTGGTAGAAGTTTGCACGAAGAACCTGAAAATATTTTAAACTACAGAGTTAAAAGTAACAGAGAACGATTTAAAAAAAATACTACCGTAGCAATAGAAACTTTCATTTCAACAAAATCAACTGTTGCTGTTGGGTTGAATGATGGTTGGACTTTAGTAGGAAACAGAGGTGGATATGTAACACAACATGAACAAACAATATTAATTACAGATAAAACTCCCATCGTTTTAACAGAATCAAACGGGATGTGGAAATAAAATTTTCAGCAAAGCTAGGTTGGATAAAAACTAATTTGAGAATGATATTATTAAGTTACATTATGAATAAAAAACAAATATTAGAAGGTTTATTGTTAATATTCCTTTTGGTACTCAAAGCAAAGTTTAGAGTTCTTAACGCTGTAATAATAACTTAACTATTATCTGTAATCCAAAACAAACATCCATAATTAAATAACTTCTTCAACTTGTTTTTTTTGATTACTTTTCAAATCCTACTAATTAGTATCTTTTATGACAAAAGCATCAAATACCCGACATAATATTCTTGAGAAAGCATTTGAGTTAATTTATAAGAAAGGTTACCAAACTACCAGCATTGACGAGATTATAGCAACAACAAAAGTTACTAAAGGAGCTTTTTACTACCATTTTAAAACAAAAGATGAAATGGGCATTGCTATTATCAACGAAATTGTTAAACCTATAATGCAAAAATCTGTTATTTTCCCCTTACAAAATACAGAAAACCCAATTGAGGAAATTTATTTAATGACAAAATCTCTGTTATTAGAAAATAATTTCTTAAAACTTGAATATGGATGTCCAGCAGGTAATTTATCACAAGAAATGACCCCATGGAATTCCGAATTTACAAAAGCTCTTAAAGAATTAATTGTTGAATGGCAAACATCTATTGAGAACAACATAAAAAAAGGAATTGAGGATGGTAAAGTTCGTAGCAATATAAACCCAAAACAAGTTGCCTATTTTATAATATCAAGTTATTGGGGAATCAGAAATTTTGGAAAAATATCCAATAATAACGATTGTTATAATTCTTATTTAGAAGAACTTAAAAGTTATTTAAGTAATCTTAATTAATAACCTTTAAATAAAAACATACCAATCAGTATGTTTTTATTATCTTTGCATCATTATTTAATAAAATACTGATGTACCAAACACTAATATTTTTCCATTCTATTGTACGTTGGCTTGTCCTAATAAGTATTATTTATTCAATTTACAGAGCTTATAGAGGGTATTTCCAAAATTTTCAATTTTCTAAACTAGATAATCTTACTAGGCATTGGACTGCAACAATAGCTCACATTCAACTTATATTAGGTATTATACTCTATACCCAAAGTCCAATCATAAAATACTTTTGGGCAAACTTTGATAAATCTATTAAGAACGTTGACACAACATTTTTTAGCTTAATACACATATTCCTAATGTTATTAGCAATTGTACTATTGACAGTTGGCTCTTCTTTGACAAAGCGAAAATTAAAGGACAAGGAAAAATTCAAAACAATGTTAATTTGGTTTTCAATTGCTATATTAATTATTTTTATAGCAATTCCTTGGCCCTTTTCCCCAATCGCAAACAGACCTTATTTTAGATAATTATGAAAAACTTACTTAAAACAAAAATTGGCAGGCTTAGAATTATTGGCTTCCTAGAAGGTATTTCACTATTGGTTCTTGTATTTATTGCTGTACCAATGAAATATTATTTTTATAATCCAAATTTAACAAAATTATTAGGACCTATACACGGAGCAATATTTCTGTTTTTTCTCATAAACACATTAAGTGTTGGTGTTGAACAAAACTGGAAATTTAGAAAAACAACTTGGAAGGTTATTTTAGCTTGTTTCATTCCTTTTGGTACATTTTATATTGACAAGAAAATTTTAAGCAACCTATAAAATCAGCTTAATAATGGTATCTATTTTTAAAACAAGCGTAAAAAGGAAAGCCGAAATAGAATTATTAAAACCTTATCTTGATGAATTGCTCAGTAAATCTAAATGGAATTTTGATCTTGAAGATTGTGACAAAATTTTACGAATAGAAGACATAAATTATTTAGAAATAAAAGTTGTTGAATTATTGGAAAGTTTGAATTTTAAGTGTGTAGAACTTGAATAATAATAGAATAAAAGATGAAAACTAGTTTAAAACATATATGTAGAATTTAGTATCAGTGTTAACCCGCTAAAATTTGCTGTTTCCATACATAAATCTCTCTCTAAATAAACTTCCAAAAAAACTTGTTACAACGTATAGCAATCAAAAATAATAAAAGTAAAATTACTTGCATATAGTTGTCACGAATACTATATTTGCAGCAACTAAAAAAAAGAAATGAGAAAATTAGAATTTGCATCTCTTCAAGTAAGAGATTTAGAAGTATCAAAAGACTTCTATACAAATAAATTAGGGTTTGAATTATCTGAAATGTCTAATCCGTATGCTTATGTTTTTAAATACAATAAAGGAGAAGCAAGTTTTGCTATAAGAACACCTATGGAGAACCTAGATGGTAAAGAACTGGGTAATGGTGTTCAACTTTGGTTTGCTATAGACAGTACTATTGAAGATTTACAAACAGACCTTATAGCGAAAGAAGTTGCTATTTTAGGCACAATCAACAACACTCCATTTGGAAAAACTTTGATTGTAAAAGACCCAGACAACTACACTATAACCCTCTTACAACCTTCCCTTTAAAATGAAAGAAATCGAATTTCAATTTAAAAGTCCAAATGATAGTCCAGGTTATTTACTGGGACAAGTAACTATGTTATGGCAACGCAAACTAAAAATAGTTTTAGACCCTTTAGATTTAACACAGACACAGTTTGTCTTATTAGCTGCCTTAGGTTGGCTTTCAAAAAAGAAAAATGTTGTTACCCAAGTTGATATTGCTAACCAAAGTAATGCAGATAGAATGATGGTTTCCAAAGTTTTAAGAACTTTGGAAAAAAAGAATTTTATCAACAGACAAGAACACCAAACTGACACAAGAGCTAAGGTGGTTACATTGACAGTTAAAGGTACAGATGTTTTGCAAAAAGCATTAACAGCGGTTGAAAATGCTGACTTAGATTTCTTTTCAATTTTAGGGAACAAATTATCCTCATTCAATCAGAGTCTGGCTAATTTGATTGAACAAGATAAAATTAAATAAAAGTATTAATTGTGGTTAACAATCCGTTTAACAAAAAACTACATTGAAAATGGATTATTCCGAAAGATTTAGAAAAAGAATTTTAAACTAAACCAAACTCAAAATAAACTTCTACTATTATTGATCTAACTTATTACAACAAATAAATTAGGGAAAGTTCATAAAAATAGAATTTTTGAAATTATTGGTCGTGTAGACAATTCTAATATTAGAAATTACTTTTGATGTTTTTTTTTAAAGTTGTATTTCTAAAAAAACGAGTCTACAATTATTTAGTACAAACCATTTCTTTTAATAATGAAATAGATATTGTATTATTATTTACTACCACTTTATCTATATCTTTTTGTGCTCCTGCAGCAATACCTTCTCTTAAAATTGAGGCTGTATAGCCATTATCTAAAGCACCTTTATAAGAAGCAAGCACACAATAATCTGCACAAAATCCTGATAGAAATACGGTATCAATATTTTCTTTTTGTAAAATATCATTACAATCTGTATTATAAAAGCAGTTTAAACTGCTTTTATGTATAGTATAATCTACTTTGTTCCAGTCTAAACAAGCAATAACATCAAAGCCTTTTTTACCAGGAATAGCTCCTTCTTTTTCATTTACATCCTGAACTAATATAATTGGATATCCTTGCTCTTTAAAACAATGAATCGCTTCATTAATTATTGGAGATACCGTTTCCATTGAAGATTTACAATAACCTTCAAGAAAAGCTTTTTGCATATCAATTATTAGTAACGCAGGCTTCATTATTTACTACTTTTCAAAGCATTCCAACCCTGTGCTTTCAATTCAATTTCTTGTTCTGCTCTTGTTACCAAATTTAACCCTTGGTTTTCTGCAGTAATATGACCAATAATAGAAAAATTAGGATTTCCTTTTATTTTATCGAAATCTGCAATAGGCACTGTAAATAACAGTTCGTAATCTTCACCTCCGCTTAAAGCAACCATGGTAGAATCTAATTCAAACTCTTCACAAGCAGAAATTACCTGCGGATCTAAAGGTAATTTATCTTCATACACCTTACAGCCTACTTTACTTTGCGTACAAATATGAAAAAGTTCTGATGAAAGTCCATCAGAAATATCAATCATAGAAGTTGGTTTTACTTCCAATTCTTTTAATAAGCCAGCAATATCTCTACGTGCTTCTGGCTTTAATTGACGTTCAATTAAATAAGTATAGCTATCTAAATCTGGCTGATTATTAGGGTCTACTTTAAAAACTTGTTTCTCTCTTTCTAAAACTTGCAAACCTAAATAAGCCGCACCTAAATCTCCAGAAACCACAATTAAATCGGTTTCTTTTGCGCCATCTCTATACACAACATCGGCTGTTTCTGCCTTACCAATTGCGGTAACAGAAATTAAGATTCCTTTGGTAGATGAAGTAGTGTCTCCACCAATTAAATCTACTTTATAGGTTTCACAAGCCAACTGAATACCTGCATACAATTCTTCTATAGCTTCTAACGGAAACCTGTTAGAAACCGCAATAGAAACGGTAACTTGTTCTGCAACTCCATTCATTGCATACACATCAGATAAGTTTACCATAACCGCTTTGTAACCTAAATGTTTTAGCGGCATATAACTTAAATCGAAATGTACACCTTCTATCAACAAATCTGTGGTTACTAGAGTTTGTTTATCCGAAGCATCTAAAACGGCAGCATCATCTCCAACAGCTTTTATTGTAGATGCATTTTGCACTTTAAAATATTGTGTAATATGATTGATTAAACCAAACTCACCTAGTTCGGCCAAGGACGTTTTTTGTGTATTTTTATCTTCTAACATGTTGCAAAGATAGGTACATTCTAAAAAAAGAAAGAACTACTTTAACACCTATATTTTTTATTTTACATTTTAAACAGTACTTTTAAATTCTAATCCACTGAGTAATGATTCGCCATATTGTACTTTTTTTCCTTATTTTTATCTATATTTCCAGTACAACTGCTCAAGAAATCATAGCAATTGCAGAAACTGAAGCTAAATCTGCGGCAACAAAAATTCAGTTTAAAGCAAACCCAAACACCTCAAATTACAATATTACTTACCATAAATTAGAGTTTACAGTAAATCCTGCTGTGGCAGCTATTTCGGGTAAGGTAACCACAACTTTTACCGCTTTAGATCAATTATCTACCGTTACTTTCGATTTAGATGATAATATGACGGTAACCTCTGTTACTCAAAATAATAATTCAGTTTTATTTACTCAAAATGCAAATGACGAATTAGTTATTACACTTCTAAACACCTTAAACCAAGGAAACGCGGCATCGGTAACCATAGAATACAACGGAAACCCAACAAGTAATGGTTTTGGTTCTTTTGAAGTAAATACACATGGAGAAGCAAATACGCCGGTTCTTTGGACACTTTCTGAGCCTTATGGAGCTTTAGGTTGGTGGCCTTGTAAACAAGATTTAAATGATAAAATAGACACTATTGACGTGTACATTACAGCACCGGAACAATATGTTTCCGTTTCTAACGGATTAGAGCAAGGCACAACAACTGCCTTAGGACTTAAAACCACTCATTTTAAACATCAATATCCTATTCCGGCTTATTTAATTGCCATTGCAGTTACAGATTACACTACGTATTCTCATCAAGTTTCTCATAATGACAACAACTTTCCGATTGTGAATTATGTGTACCCAGAAAACATAGCGTATGCACAAAGTAATACAGGAGTTACAGTTGATATTATGAAAAATTTTATCGATTTGTTTGGCGATTATCCTTACAAAAATGAAAAATACGGGCATGCTCAGTTTGGTTGGGGCGGAGGAATGGAACACACAACGGTTTCTTTTATGGGAAATTTTAGTAGAGGGTTAATTGCCCATGAACTAGCACACCAATGGTTTGGTAATAAAGTTACTTGTGGTAGTTGGAAAGATATTTGGTTAAATGAAGGTTTTGCAACCTACTTATCTGGTTTAACAATAGAACATTTAGATGGTGATGCTTCTTTTAAAAATTGGAGAAATACTACCATAAACTCGGTAACCTCATCTACAAGTGGAGCGGTTTACCTTTCTGACACTGACACCACAAGTGTTAGCAGAATTTTTAATAGTAGATTAACCTATAATAAAGGTGCCATGGTTTTACACATGTTGCGTAAAAAATTAGGAGATATTAACTTTTTTAAAGGTGTAAAAAACTACATAACCGATCCTAATTTGGCCTATGGTTACGCTAAAACACCCGATTTAATAACACATTTAGAAACTGCGAGTAGCCTAGATTTAAACGAGTTTTTTAACGATTGGGTGTACAACCAAGGATATCCAACTTACAACATAAATTGGCATCAACCAACAACAAACACCATAAGCATACAGTTAAACCAAGCGCAGAGTGATCCTTCTGTTTCTTTCTTTGAAGCCAATGTTCCAATACGCTTAAATGGAACAAACGGAGAAGTTTTAGATTTGGTTCTAAACAACTTAACAAATGGAGAAATATTTATAGAAAATGTAAATTTCTCTGTAAGTTCTATTGATTTTGACCCAGATTATCACTTAATTTCTAGAAATAGTACTACAACCTTAGGCTTAGAAAACAATAATTTTTTATCAGAAAATATTACTTTGTATCCAAACCCAGTAAGTCATTTTTTAACGATTGAGACATCAGAAAACAGTACGTTTAAAAATGCACTACTTTTTAATGCTTTTGGAAAAGAAGTACTAAAATCTAACAGCAAACAGATAAACCTTAATGAACTAAGTGCTGGTATTTATTTTATTAAAGTTTTTACAGATTCTGGAAACTTATATAGAAAGATTATCAAAGAATAGTTTTTTTTTTAATTGAAATGTTCTCGATACAAAATTTCTGAAAAAGAAATTTCACTCGAACTGACAATATGTATTATTCAAAAGACTTCTTAAGCGGAAATGACAAAACTGGGTGTAATAAAAACATACAATAACACGTTCAATTTGTCATTTCGAAGTATTGAGAAATCTCATAACAGTGATAACACAACACCTTCCAAACTTTATGTGATTTCTCCCAAAAAGGTCGAAATGACAAAACTGGATGGAAACAAAACTGAACGCAGAAAAAACTAAACGAAAAAAAACACAAAGCTTGTCACTTCGAAATATTGAGAAGTCTCATAACAGTGATACCACAAAATTGTGGTAACAAAAATTGTATCGAGATGTTTTTAATCCCTATCACTAGTTTATAAATTAGTTTTTCTATTTTTACCGATATAAATAAACAACTCCTTGATTTCTATAACAACTTCAGAAAATAAAAAAGTCTATTTTGCATCCGATCAACATTTTGGAGCACCAACGCCAGAAGCTAGTTTTCCTCGCGAAAAAAAGTTTGTTGCTTGGTTAGACGAAGTAAAAAAAGATGCAGAAGCTATTTTTTTATTAGGTGATTTATTCGACTTTTGGTTTGAGTATAAAACAGTTGTGCCAAAAGGTTTTGTTAGAGTTTTAGGTAAATTAGCCGAAATAAAAGATAGCGGAATTCCTATTTACTTTTTTATTGGTAATCATGATTTATGGATGAATGATTATTTCGAAAAAGAACTAAACATACCTGTATATCATGAGCCTCAAGAATTTTTAATCAACAATAAAAAGTTTTTAATTGGGCACGGAGATGGTTTAGGCCCCGGAGATCATGGTTACAAACGCATGAAAAAAGTGTTTACATTTCCTTTATTTAAATGGATGTTTAGATGGTTACATCCAGACTTAGGTGTACGTTTAGGACATTATATGTCTGTAAAAAACAAACTAATTTCTGGGGATGATGATGCTAAATATTTAGGGGATGATAATGAATGGTTGGTACAGTACTGTAAAGAAAAACTAACCGAACAACATTACGATTATTTTGTGTTTGGCCACAGACACCTTCCTTTAGAAATAAGTCTTAAACAAACTTCAACTTATATAAATCTAGGAGATTGGATTCAATATTTTACCTACGGAAAATTTAATGATTCCGAATTTAAACTGTTAAAATACAATAATAATTCCCTTTAAATTAAACAGAAACTTACGAAATCTTTAACCTACTTTTAACAAATAGCAATATGTTAAAATTGTAGCTTTGTTTTCGTAAAAAATAACACCTAATACAATATTACAATGGATGTAGATGTAAGAGCTATTAATGAAAAAATAGAAAGAGAAAGTGCCTTTATAGACATTCTTACTTTAGAAATGAATAAAGTAATTGTTGGGCAAAAACAAATGATAGAAAGTTTGTTAATTGGCTTAATTGGTAATGGACACATTTTGTTAGAAGGGGTTCCTGGATTGGCAAAAACATTAGCAATTAATACTTTGTCTAAAGCGGTACAAGCTAGTTTTAGTAGAGTACAATTTACACCAGATTTATTACCTGCAGATGTTGTTGGAACCATGATTTACAACATGAAAGAAAATGGTTTCGAAATTAAAAAAGGACCTATTTTTGCAAACTTTGTGTTAGCAGATGAGATTAACAGAGCACCTGCAAAAGTACAATCTGCTTTACTAGAAGCAATGCAAGAGCGCCAAATTACTATTGGTGATACTACTTTTAAGTTAGATGAGCCTTTCTTAGTAATGGCAACTCAAAATCCGGTAGAGCAAGAAGGAACGTACCCGTTACCAGAAGCACAAGTAGATAGATTTATGTTGAAGGTGGTCATTGATTATCCTAAATTACAAGATGAGCAAATTATTATGCGTCAGAATTTATCTGGCGGATTTTCAAAAGTAAATCCTGTAGTTTCTGTAGATCAAATTATAAGAGCAAGAGAAGTTGCTAACGAAGTGTATATGGATGAAAAAATTGAGAAATACATTCTTGATATCATCTTTGCAACTCGTTATCCTGAGAAATACAACTTACCACAATTAAAAGATTTAATTAGTTTTGGAGCATCACCTAGGGGAAGTATTAACCTTGCTAAAGCTGCAAAATGTTATGCTTTCATCAAAAGAAGAGGGTATGTAATACCAGAAGATGTTAGAGCAGTTGTTTTTGATATTTTACGTCACAGAATAGGAATTACCTATGAAGCGGAAGCAGAAAACGTAACTTCTGTAGACATTATCAATTCTATTATTAACGAAATTGAAGTACCATAGACAATTATCAATGAACAATTATCGGTTTTAAAACTGATAAATGATAAATGTTAACTGACAATTGAAAAGATGGATACTAAAGAAATACTTAAAAAAGTTCGTAAAATAGAAATTAAGACAAAGCGTTTGTCTAATGATATTTTTGGAGGTGAATACCATTCATCATTCAAAGGACGTGGTATGACTTTTTCTGAAGTAAGACAATACCAATTTGGCGATGATGTAAGAGCCATTGACTGGAATGTTACTGCGCGTTATAACGAGCCTTATATAAAGGTTTTTGAAGAAGAGCGTGAGTTAACCATGATGCTTTTGGTAGATGTTTCTGGCTCTGAATTATTTGGTACATCAACGCAGTTTAAAAAAGATACTGTTACAGAAATTGCCGCTACATTAGCCTTTTCTGCCACGCAAAATAACGATAAAGTAGGTTTAATTTTATTTTCTGATGATGTAGAACTTTTTATCCCTCCTAAAAAAGGAAAAAGTCACGTTTTACGAATTATTAGAGAGTTAATAGAATTTAAACCAAAAAGTAAAAAAACCAATATTGCTGCTGCTTTAAAGTTTTTATCTAGTGTGATGAAAAAAAGAGCCATTGTTTTTATGTTATCAGATTTTATGGATGATGATTACGAAAAAACATTAAAAATTGCGGCAAATAAACATGACTTAACAGGAATTAGAATTTTTGATAAACATGATGAGGAAATCCCTAATTTAGGGATGGTACCAATGTTAGATTCAGAAACTAGAGAAGTTAAGCTGATAAATACAGCATCGAAATCTGTAAGAACAAGCTACAAAGCAAACGCACTACGTTTAACAGATTATTATATAAACATGTTTAAAAGAAGCGGTGCAGGTGCTGTAAATGCTAGAGTTGATGAAAACTATGTGAAAAAATTACTAGGTTATTTTAAACATAAAGGAAGATAGTAACGTAGTTACCCTAAAAATGAAAAAACAAATACTTTACATACTACTATTTATTTCTACCATAGGTTTTGCACAAAACCCAATGGTAAAAGCAGAAATAGATACCACCAATATTAGAATTGGTGAACAGTTTCAATTAAAAATTACGGTAGATGAAACTCAGAATGTTATCGTTCCTAAATTACATTTAAAAGGTTTAGAGGTAATAGATTCTACCCAAGTAGATACTATTAAAAATTCTTTAATCAGAAAGTATATTTTAACTGGTTTTGATAGTGGTGCATTTTACATTCCGCAACAACAAATATTTGTAAAAAATCAAGCATTTTTAACAGATTCTTTATTGGTAAATGTAGCTACAATAGCTATTGACACTACCAAGGTAAAGAAATTTCCTATTAAATCTATTAAAAGCGAACCTTATACTTTTGATGATTTTAAAATATACGTCTACATACTTTTAGCTGCTTTGGCAATTATAGGTTTCTGGATTTACTGGTTTGTTATTAGAAAACGAAAAGAAGAGGAAGAAGAACCAACTTACAGAGCATTACCGCCTTACGAAGAAGCTATTTATAGGCTAAATGAATTAGACGAAAAATTATTGTGGCAAAACAATAAAGTAAAAGAATATTATTCTGAATTAACCGAAATTGTTCGTGGTTATATAGAACGAGAATTAAAGGTACCTGCATTAGAAAAAACAACTGACGAAGTTTTAGATATGTTAAAAGATTTTAAAGATGCAGAAACAATTCAGACCTCAGAAGACACCATTAAAAAGTTAAAAGCGTTATTACAAGAAGCAGATTTGGTGAAATTTGCAAAATCGAAACCTTTAGCTATAGAAATTGAAGAAAACAGAAAAGACGCACAAGACATTGTGAGTAATTTAAAACCTAAACCAATTATTGAAGAAAATGATGAATTGGAGTAATTTTGAATTTCATAGTCCGGGGTTTTTGTGGCTGCTAGCAATCATACCATTATTAACAATTTGGCACTTTTTTATGCGTAAAAAAGATGCCGCAGTTTTAACAATCCCTAGTATAAAAGGTTTTAATACAGACTCTCTTTTATCTAAATTAAAACCCGCTTTATATCTTTTAAGACTATTCGCCTTGGCAGCAATTATTATTGCCTTGGCAAGACCAAGAAACGTTGCTGTAAGTAAAAAAACAAAAACGAATAAAGGGATAGATATTGTTATGGCCATTGATGTTTCTGCAAGTATGTTGGCTAGAGATTTAGAACCAAACAGACTAGAGGCTCTTAAAAAAGTAGCTATAGATTTTGTAGATAGAAGACCTAACGACAGAATAGGAATTGTAGTTTACGCCGGAGAGAGTTTTACACAAACACCAATTACAAGCGATAAAGGGATTGTAAAACGTACTATTTCTGAATTAAAATGGGGACAATTAGAAGGCGGAACTGCCATAGGAATGGGCTTAGGTTCTGCAGTTAACAGATTAAAAGAAAGTACCGCAAAAAGTAAGGTTATCATTTTACTAACCGATGGTGTAAATAACTCAGGAAACATAGACCCTAGAACTGCTACAGAACTAGCCAAAGAATTAAACATTAAAACCTACACCATAGGAATTGGAACAAACGGAATGGCAGATTTTCCTTATAGTAGAGATCCTAGAACTGGTAATTTACAATTTAGAAAGCTACCAGTAGAAATTGATGAAGAGTTACTAAAAGAAATTGCCACAGAAACACAAGGAAAATACTTTAGAGCAACAGACAACGAGTCCTTAAAAGAAATTTATGATGAAATTGACAAGCTTGAAAAAACAAAAATAGAAGAATTTAAGTATTACAATTATCAAGAAAAATATAGAATTTTTGTCTTTTTAGGACTAGGATTCTTATTGTTAGAATTCTTGTTAAGGAACACAATATTTAAGAGTTTTATATAGAAAAAGGTGTAATTGTTTATTTGTTTAATCGTGTAATTGAAAAAAGGTGTACGTATTTTCATTTGAAAAATTAAAAGTTTGGCAAGAAGCTATTGATTTATCTGTAGCAGTTTACGGTATCTCAAAAGATTTTCCTGCTGATGAAAAATATGGAATTACAAGCCAATTAAAAAGAGCAACTAATTCAATAGCTGCAAATATTGCAGAAGGAACATCAAGAATTACAAACAAAGACAAAGCACATTTTTCAACAATTGCTTTTAGTACAACAATGGAAGTTTTAAATCATATTATTTTATGTCACAAATTAAAATTTATAGATGAAATTATTTATAATGATATAAGGCAACGTATTTACAAAATATCAAATATGCTTAATGCTTTAAGAAAATCTCAATTAAACAGTTAAACAATTACACAGTTACACCTTTTCAATATGTATCGTATAGAAGAACCAATTTATTTTTCCCTACTAATAATCGTTCCAGCAATGATTGTTGTTTTCTTGTTGGTTTTATGGTGGAAAAAAAGAACACAACGTAAATTTTCTGATTTAAATTTACTAAAAAAATTAGCACCAAATTCATCAACATTTAAATCGGTTTTAAAACTGGTATTTTTACTTTTAGGAATTACATTTTTAATAATTGCTTTGGTAAACCCTAAAATGGGAACCAAATTAAAAACGGTAAAAAGAGAAGGTGTAGATATTGTTTTTGCCTTAGATATTTCTAAAAGTATGTTGGCAGAAGATATTGCGCCTAACCGATTAGAAAAAGCAAAACAAATTATCTCTAAAACAATAGATCAATTAGGATCTGATAGAGTGGGAATTATAATTTATGCAGGAAACGCATATCCGCTTTTACCTATTACTACAGATCATGCAGCGGCAAATATGTTTTTGCAAAACGCAAATCCAGATATGGTTTCTAGCCAAGGAACAGACATCAATGGAGCCTTAGAATTAGCCAAAACATATTATAATAATGACGAACAAACCAATCGTTTTTTAGTAATTATTTCTGATGGAGAAGATCATCAAGAAGAAACAAAACAAGTTGCTAAGAATTTAGCAAACGAGGGCATTAAAATTTACACCATTGGTGTAGGATTAGAAAAAGGAGCACCTATACCTATGCGCGTAAATGGCTCTATGATTGGCTATAAAAAAGACAACAAAGGAGAAACTGTTATTACCAAGCGAATGCCAGATGTTTTACAAGGTATTGCAGATGCTGCCGATGGAAATTACATTGATGGTAATGTTACAGAAAGACCGGTTAAGGTTATTGCTGATGTGATTGCAAATGCTGAAAAAAGCGAATTTGAAACCAAACAATTCTCTGATTACAAAGACCAATTTCAGTGGTTTTTAGCCATCGGGTTACTATTTTTATTGATTGATATTTTCTTATTTGATAAGAAAACAAAATGGTTACGAAAAGTAGATTTGTTTAATGAAGAAAAAACAAATAAATAACCTAAGTTACTTCTAAAAAAGACACAATTTTATCAACTGAAAATACAGAATACCAAAAGAGCCGATTAAGTTTTAATCGGCTCTTTTGGTGTGAAAAATAGTTTGCTATTATTTTTCGAACTTTATTAATAAATAAAAAAGCCTATGTTTTTTTAAACGTTATTGTCTGCAGACCTTTTTAAACTAAAAACTTAATTAAATTGTTATTCATTAATAGCCATAAGTTCTATTAAATAATCATTTTTGAATTTTCTTTAAAAACGAAAAGGCCCCGAAATCTCATAACCGTTAGGTTTTAGAATAGGCAATTCTTTTAGATGTTTTAATTCTCCTTTTCGTGTATAAGTATCAAAAATACTTTCTCGATTTGTACCTTGAATATATTTACCTTTTTTCCTTTCTAACCAACAATTTACTACAACTCCAACAAATTTTGGATAATGATTTCGTTTTGCTAATGGTTGACTTAAATTAAAATTCTCTTTCTGATTTCCCTTAAGATTAACTTGTGGATGGTTGTTGTGATTATATTTCCACCAAATAGAAATGTGTAATTCTCCAAAGCCTATATTTCGCCAAATAATTACAGAGCTATAACCAAAAATTTTACAGAAGATATGCCCTTCTTCATTTTCTTCGTTAACATCCCCTAAATCTAATGAAATGTAATTTTGTTCAATTAATTTATTCACCGCACCTACAAGTAAGTTTCTGTAAGGATCACGTGTTTCCCCTTCAATAGATTCTTTTGGTGCAAAATTAATTTTGTGTGGTGAATTATTATTGCACTTTTCTGCTTCATTCAGGAAATGCTTCCAATTATTGAATCCTAATTTTTCAACTGTTATGTTTAAAGCTTGATGGTAAGGAAGGTTTTGTTCTCTTTTAATATTTTTCGCACATCTTTTTATGTACTTAATATTATATTTATTTAAACTTAATTTCATCGTAAAATATATTTGTAATCGCTATAAAAAATGTCACTCATCAATCATTCTCCAGAAGCGAGAATATACTTCGATTAAACTATGTTTTGATTAACGGTGTCGATACAACTTCTCTATGATGAGTGGAAAGCGTCCGTAAAAGCTAAACAAATTTACGATTAATAAACTGAAAACAAAAAAATCTATTGATATTAGTTTTCAGTTTTATGATAAACTATTTATATTCATCCCCTTGCATACACATAACTTATAAATATCCAAAATCCCCTCAAAACTTAAAAACAACCTTCTATTTTTTTAAATCTAGCTTCAATTATCAATTGGTAGCTACTACCTATACTTTTTTACAAGGGTTCAACTATCAAAAACCACAATAAAAAAAAAGTAATCTGCACAACAATAAGGTATATATTTTACACACCAAGTGGGTAAAAATTACACACAAAAACACACTAAAAACTTATAAATACCAGTAAATAGGCACTTATTTCTAACGGCACGCAAATTGGTTTAGATGTATACACAAGATCTAAATAATTTTTAAAAATGAAATCAGCAACCTTTAATTTAAAATTACAGCATAACAAATTTTCTATAGAAAATAAGAAAACCTCTCCAATTAATTATAGAGCTCTTATTATTCTTGTAAGTTCATTTGTTATAATGATTGGCGCTGCTTATTCCGTTTATGTATTACAAGATGATTTTTCAAAATTTAATTTTAATAGATTAAATAACAATTTTGGATTTCTATTTTTCACATTTGCAGCCGTATTGTTTGTCTTTGGAGCAATGACTTTTATTTACGATGTATACTTATACTTTAAATACAAACCAATTGCCTCTGTAAGTGATAACGAACTCCCTACTGTTACAGTAATTGTACCTGCATATAACGAAGGAAAACAAGTTTGGGCTACGCTAGAAAGTTTAGCCAAAAGCGATTATCCAAAAGAAAAATTACAATTACTATCCATTGATGATGGTAGTAAAGACGATACTTGGTATTGGATGAAAGAAGCTAAAAGAATTTTAGGAGATCAAGTAACCATAATGCAACAACCTAAAAACATGGGTAAAAGACACGCATTATACCGTGGTTTTCATATGGGTACAGGAGAAGTTTTTGTAACGGTAGATAGTGATTCTATTGTAAAAAAGGATACCCTTCGTAATTTAGTAAGTCCAATAGTTACAGATAAAAAATGTGGTGCTGTAGCAGGTAACATTCAGGTGTTGAATAATAAAAAAGCCTTGTTGCCAAAAATGCTAAATGTAAGTTTTGTAATGAGTTTCGAATTTAAACGATCTGCAGAAAGCAGTTTAAATTCTGTTTTATGCACTCCTGGAGCATTAGCGGCTTACAAAGCAACTGCCGTATTTGCATGTTTACCAGAATGGATCGATCAAAAATTTATGGGGAAAGCTTCGGATATTGGTGAAGATAGAGCCTTAACCAATATGATTTTAAAACAAGGTTACAGCGTGTTATTTCAAAAAAATGCCTATGCCTATACAAATGTACCAGAAGACTATACGGGCTTGTATAAAATGTTTATTAGATGGGGCAGAAGTAACGTTAGAGAAAACATTGCCATGTATAAATATGTTTTTACCAATTTTAAAGAAGGTAGCAAATTTGGATCGAGATTGTTATTTGTTACGCAATCAATAAAAATGATAATGTCTTACCCTTTTTTAATATTCATGTTCTATTTCGTCTTAACACATCCCGTTTTATTTATAAGTTCTACACTATTAAGTATTTTAATATTCTCTACATTCCCTGTATTATTTTACTCAAAAAAATATGATTTAAAAGAAGCTTTGTGGGCATACTCGTACAGTATTTTATACACCTTCGGATTATTCTGGATTACTCCATATGCAATTGCAACAGCAGGTAAAAGTGGTTGGTTAACTCGTGAACTAGCTGCATAAATAGATTAAGAATTAAGGACAAAACAACCTTTGTAAATATCGGTTAAAGAAGTAACCCCTAATTCTATTGATGAACAGTAAATACTATTTATTGTTCATCAATTTTTTGTTTATAGGTGTTTTATGCAAAGCCATACAAAAACACCTACCTTTTTAGGTAACTGACAGTAAACAACATACCCCAACTACAACCCTAAAAAAACTTTAGTTTTATAGATTATAAAGGTCTTTTAACTAAAAAAGAATGTAATTTTTACACTGTATAAATTATTAAAAATAACAACTTATTAACAAAATACTTTTTTTGAATGCCTTACTTTTGTAATCATTAATTTTTATGAAAAATGATACAGAATTATGAAAGAAATTCAAAATAAGATGAAGAATTTACAATACATCCTTATCGTTTTCTTAATGCTATTTTCATCTAAAGAAATTTTAGCACAAAAAGATTCTATTGCTTTACAACGACAAGCAAGAAAGTTGTTAAGACAAGGAAATGAATTGTACAGTAAAAAGCAATTTACAGACGCCTCTGTTGCTTATCAAAAATCATTAAGTAACAACTCTAATTACGATAAAGCCTCTTATAATTTAGGGAATGCTTTTTATCAAAATAAAAATTTTAAAGAGGCTGTACCTCAATACGAATTAACTGCAAAAACTGCAAAAGATAAATTTACAAAGGCAGAAGCGTTTCATAACATCGGTAACGCTATGATGGAGCAAAAACAATATCAACCAGCGGTTGATGCCTATAAAAATTCTTTAAGAAACAATCCTAATGATGATGAAACTCGCTATAATTTAGCCGTTGCCCAGAAATTATTAGAAAAAGAAAATCAAGATAATAAAGACGACAAAAACAAGGATAATAAAGACAATAAGGATAAAAAAGATAAGGACAAGAAAGACAAAGACGATAAAAATAAAGACAAGGATAAAGACAAAAAAGACGGAGACGACAAGGACAAAAAAGACGACAAAGATAAAGATGGTAAGGGAGACAAGGATCAAAAGAAAAACCAAGATCCTAAAAAAGATGAGAAAAAAGAGCAACAAAAACCCAAACCTCAACAAGGAAAAATGTCTCCGCAACAAATAAAACAATTGCTAGAAAGCTTAAATAATGAGGAAAAGAAAACTCAGAAAAAAATGAATGCTAAAAAAGCAAAAGGTAAAAAAGTAAAACAAGAGAAAGATTGGTAAAAAAATCCCATCTTTACTTCTTCAAAAAAGAAGAAACTCAACCTTAAAGGACTATTTATAGTTGAGGAAAATATAGTTTAAAATAAAATAAGCGTGTTTCTCCCATTTTGGGAGATTTAGAGAAACGAATATGAAGTTGAAATTTTACATAACATTATTTATAAGTTTGCTTTCGCTTACAGGAGTTGCCCAAGAAGCAACCTTATTAGCAAAAGTGAGTAAAAATAAGTTGGGCGTAAACCAACGATTGCGAATTGAATTCTCAATAAACAAACAAGGTGGAGATGATTTTTCTCCTCCTAAATTTTCTAATTTCAAAGTTGTTGGCGGACCAAGCCAATCGGTAAGTCAATCTTGGATAAACGGAAAAGCTAGTTTTACACAGTCTTACTCGTACATTATTCAACCCAAAAGAAAAGGAGAATTAACTATTGGGCCAGCAAGCATTAAAATTGGCGGAAAAACAATAAAATCTGAACCCATAAAAATTATTGTTTCAGATGCTGTTGCTGTACCCAAAAACCCAAATGACCCTAATTATGTTGCACAACAAAACATACATTTGGTTGCAGAAATTTCTAAATCTAGCCCTTATGTAGGAGAAGGAATCTATGTAGAATATAGACTTTATGTAAGCGAAAATGTTAGTGTTTACGATACCAATGTTACAGAAGCACCACAATACAATGGTTTTTGGAATCAGGCTATTAAAATAGATGCGTACCCTGTAAAAATGGGGAAATATAATGGAGAAGATTACAGATACATTGTGCTTCAAAAAGCTTTATTAATACCTACAAAAACAGGAAAATTAGCAATAGATCCTATGAAAATGGATATTGTTATTGGTGTTCCTACAGGGAGAGCAGATTTTTTTGGAAACGTAATTACCAGAAATGTTAGAAAAGAATTTGCTTCCGTAAAAAAAACAATTACTCCTAAAAGTCTTCCTTTAAAAGGCAAACCTACAAATTATAATGGTGCTGTTGGAGATTTTAATTTTGATGTTTCTTTAAATAAAGATGTTTTAAAAGCAAATGAAAGTTCTCAAATTAAAGTAGCCGTTTCTGGAGAAGGAAATTTAAAATTATTTGAATTACCAGAAATTACAACTCCGGTTGAATTAGAAAAATATCAACCAGAAAGAAAAGAAAAAGTTAGAGTGAATTCTGGCGGAATTTCGGGTTCGGTATCCGATTTATACACCATTGTACCACAGTATAAAGGAAAATATAAAATTCCGAATGTTTCTTTCTCTTATTTTAATCCGAAGGAAGAAAAATACCACACTATTACAACCGATGATTTCTATGTAAACGTATTAGAAGGCAAAGAATTAAAACCAGTTACAGACACTAATACGATTCAAAAACAAACCGTAACTTCTACAGGTAAAAACTTTAGATATATACAAACAAAAAGTAATTTAGAGCTTGTAGACACAAGTGATTTCTTTAAATCGAACTTGTTTTATATTTTATTATTATTACCTCTAATTACAATTCCGATTGGTATTTTTATTGCTAAAAAGAACGAAGAAAGAAGTAACGATCTTATTGGAAACAAACTTAGAAAAGCAGAAAGATTGGCTAAGAAATATTTATCTAAAGCACAAAAACAATTAGGTAAAAAAGAAGCTTTCTACGAAGCTTTAGAACGCGCATTACACAATTACTTAAAAGCAAAATTAGGTATTGAGACGGCAGATATCAGTAAAGAAAAAATTACTGAAATTTTAGAAAATAAAAAAATTGAAACAACCACAATTCATCAATTTATAGAAGTATTAAAACATTCTGATATGGCACGTTACTCTCAAATAACCAACACAGAAATGGAAGCTGAATTTGAAAGAGCTAAACAAGTTATTGTTGAATTAGATAAACAATTATAAAATGAAGAAACTATTTTTTTTATTGTTGATAATTGTCAACTCGGTTACTGCACAAAATGTAGATAGCTTATTTGTATCTGCAAATAATTTATATAAAAACGGTAAATTTAACGAAGCTATTGAGTTATATAAAAAAGTAGAATCGCAAAAATTAGTATCGTCAGAGTTGTATTATAATTTAGGTAATTCTTATTATAAACTTAACAAAGTAGGTCCATCTATCTATTATTATGAAAAAGCTTTAAAATTAAATCCTTTAAATGAAGATGTAAAAAACAATTTGGTTTTTGCAAAACGCTTAGCGTTAGATAATATTGAGGTATTACCAAAAACAGTTTTACAAAAGTTTTCTGTAAATTATTTACAAAAACTATCTTATAACCAGTGGGCAGTAGTAGTTATTGCATGCTCTATTTTAGGTAGTTTGTTATTTTTATTATTTTACTTTGCAGAAAGCCCTTCTAAAAAACGATTCTATTTTACAACAAGTAGCATTAGTTTTATACTTTTAATTGCTTCATTATTTATTACTTATAATCAATATCATTTTTCTATAAATAACAAAGAAGCCATTGTTTTTGCAGAGAAAACAGAAGTTAGAAATGCGCCAACATTAAATTCTGAAGAAGTTTTTACGTTACATGAAGGCACCAAAGTATTTGTTTTAGATGCAGTAGATAACTGGAAAAAGATTAAACTAGCCGATGGTAAATTAGGATGGATAATTGCTGACGAAATTAAAATAATAAGTGATTTTTAATGTTTAATTAACAAGTTTTTAAGATTTGCTTTGCTATTTTTGCAATTCAGGAAAAATAAAAAATATTTGAAAATTAAAATTGCAATCTTATTCTCTATACTTTTTGTGAGTGTTATTACAGCACCAACAATTATAAGTTTTGTTGATGAAAATCAAGATATTTCAATTTTCTTAAGTTTAAATGAAGAAGAAGAAGACAATTACGAGTCAGAAACTTTTAAAGAACTAAAAGTATATCCGCATTCCTCATTACAAGTATTTTTTAGAAAAATTGAAAGAAGAGAAATTGTACGTTTTACATCTAAAGACTACACCTCTTTGTTTCCTAAGATAACTACCCCACCACCTAAGTTTGTACTTTAACCTTCGTACAAAAAAAACAACAATTTATTTAACTTAACAAAAAAACTCTATTCTTATAAGAACGGAGTAAAAACACATTACATATGTTTAAAAACATTAAAAACGATTTACCTGCAAGTATTGTAGTGTTTTTCGTAGCATTACCTTTATGTTTAGGTATTGCTTTAGCAAGTGGGGCACCATTATTTTCTGGAGTTATTGCCGGTATTATTGGAGGTGTTATAGTAGGTAGCCTTAGTGGCTCTAAATTAGGTGTTAGTGGTCCTGCAGCAGGATTAGCAGCTATTGTATTAACCGCTATTGGAACCTTAGGTAGTTATGAAAACTTTTTAGTTGCTGTAGTATTAGCAGGTATTATTCAATTAATTTTTGGGGTATTAAAAGCCGGAGTTATTGGTTATTATTTTCCATCTTCTGTAATTAAAGGGATGTTAACCGGTATTGGTATCATCATTATTTTAAAACAAATCCCACACTTTTTTGGGTATGATGCAGAACCAGAAGGAGCTGATGCTTTCTTAGAAACTTCAGGAGAAAACACTTTTTCTTCTATTTTTAATATTTTCGATCATCTTATTTTAGGATCTGTTGTAATTGGTCTTTTAGGGTTAGCTGTAATTTTATTTTGGGATACTGTTTTGGCTAAAAAAGCCAAATTTTTTACGGTTATTCAAGGGCCATTAATTGCAGTTGTTTTAGGTATTATATACCATTTACTTACAAGTAGTAATGAAACATTAGCTATTTCTGCATCACATTTAGTAAGTGTACCTATTCCTGATGATATTGATTCTTTTCTAGGTCAATTTAGTTTTCCTAATTTTGGTGCAATTACAAATCCAGAAGTATGGGTAGTAGCTTTTACAATTGCATTAGTAGCAAGTTTAGAAACTTTATTAAGTGTAGAAGCTTGTGATAAATTAGATCCAGACAAAAACGTTACACCAACCAATAGAGAATTATTGGCACAAGGAGCAGGAAACATCGTTTCTGGTTTAGTAGGAGGTTTACCAATTACGCAAGTAATTGTAAGAAGTTCTGCAAATGTACAATCTGGCGGAAAAACAAAATTATCTACTATTATACATGGTTTCCTTTTGTTAATTTCTGTAATTTTAATTCCAACTTTATTAAATAAAATTCCATTATCCGTACTAGCTGCCATTTTATTAGTTGTTGGTTACAAATTAGCAAAACCAGCATTATTTAAACAAATGTATAAACTAGGATGGAAACAGTTTGTACCGTTTATTGCAACGGTTGTTGGTATTGTTTTTACAGATTTGTTAATAGGTATTGGTTTAGGATTAGCGGTAGGAATTGTAGTTATTTTATTAAAAAGTTACCAAAACTCTCACTTTCTTCATATTGAAGATAATAGCAATGGTAAACACAAAATAAAAATGACTTTAGCAGAAGAGGTAACTTTCTTTAATAAAGGTGCTATTTTAAAAGAATTAGATAGCCTACCAAGAGATACCTATTTAGAAATAAATCTTATTAAAACAAGGTATTTAGATAACGACATTATAGAAATTCTAGAAGATTTCTTGTTTAAAGCAAAAGAACGAAACATTGAAATAAAATTAATATCTAAACGTGGTACGGTAGAAAATCCGGCAAGTTTTATTCACTTCTTTAATGATAGACCTAAATCTAATTTAAGTTTAAGTTAAAGACGATGGAAAAAAAGAAAAAATATAAAATTTTAGTACTATCAGATCTAAAAGAAAACACACTAAGTGTCTTAAAAAGCTCTGTAAGTTTAGCTAAAATAATAGATGCAGACATTCATTTTTTTTATGCCAAATCACCTACAGATATTGTAAAAAACGACAATCAATTATCTGCCAAAAGGGAGATAAATGAATCGTCTTTTATAATTGATAAAGAAATTAAAAACATTGTAAATTCGTTTACTAAAGACAATAACGTACCTATTAAATATTCTTTTACTATTGGCAACGTAAAAAACGAAATCGATACTTATTTAAAAGAAAACAACACAGATATTGTTGTTTTAGGAAAAAGAAAATCGAAATCTTTACATTTTCTTGGAGATAATATTACAGACTTTGTTTTACAACAACACAAAGGAACAATTGTTATTGCAGATGAGCATAATTCTTTAGAACAACCTAAAGAAATGTCTTTAGGTATATTTAACCAGACAAAATCTAATAATATACTTGTAGAGCATATTTTAAGTTCTTCTAACAAACAGTTAACTTCTTTTAAAATAGTAGATAGTTCTAGTCATTTAAAAGAAGAACCTTTATCTAACGATAAAAAAACAACTGAGTACGTTTTTGAAAAAGGAGACAATGCCATGAAAAACATTTGCAATTATTTATCAAAAAGTAGTATCAATTTACTTTTTGTAAATAGAAATCATAGTAACACAACAAAATCAAATATTAAAGAGGCAATTAAAAACCTTAATTGCTCTCTTATTTTAACAACATAAAAAACAAAAAGATTATGAAAGCACATACAAGAGAAACGCAAGCTACAATGACACCAGAAAAGTCATTACAGTATTTAAAAGAAGGAAACCAAAGATTTCAAGACAATTTAAAAGCACATAGGAATTTATTAGAACAAGTTAACGATACCAGTTCTGGTCAATTTCCTTTTGCAACTATTTTAAGTTGTATCGATTCTAGAGTTTCTGCAGAACTTGTTTTTGACCAAGGTTTAGGAGATGTTTTTAGTATTAGAATTGCTGGTAACTTTGTAAACCAAGATATTTTAGGATCTATGGAGTTTGGTTGTAAATTAGCAGGCACAAAACTTATAGTTGTTTTAGGACACACAAGCTGTGGAGCCATAAAAGGAGCTTGCGATAACGCTAGATTAGGAAACTTAACAGCAATGCTTAATAAAATAAAACCAGCAGTAAACGCTATTTCAGAACCAAAAGATCCTTCTTTAAGAAATTCTTCTAACCTAGAATTTGTAGACAATGTTGCTGCAAAAAACGTAGCACTTACTATAGAAAGAATTAGACACGAAAGTGAAGTTTTATCTACCATGGAAGAAAATGGAGAAATTATGATTGTGGGTGCCATGTATAATATTAACGACGGTGGCGTAACCTTCCTTAATTAAAAAAGCACCCTATTACTTAATAAAAGAGACCTTAAAAATCTCTTTTATTAAGTATATATTAATTATATTACCTAGAATATTTAGAACTACTATATGAAAAATTTATTCTCAAATATAAAAGGTGATATTTTTGGTGGTATTACAGCAGGTATTGTAGCACTACCACTAGCACTTGCTTTTGGAGTATCTTCTGGTTTAGGCCCTAGCGCAGGTTTATATGGCGCTATTTTTATAAGTTTTTTTGCGGCACTTTTTGGAGGAACAAGCACCCAAATTTCTGGACCAACAGCACCAATGACCGCTGTTAGTATGGTTGTTATTGCAGGTCTTATTGCAGCAAATGATGGAGATGTATCTAAAGCTCTACCCGCAATTTTAACCGTTTTTTTATTAGCAGGTTTATTTCAAATAGGTTTAGGGTTAATTGGCTTAGGAAAATATATTAGATATATTCCTTATCCAGTAGTTTCTGGTTTTATGACCGCAATTGGTCTAATTATTTTACTAACACAAGTATTGCCTTCTGTAGGGTATTACCCTAAAGATGATGTAGAATTTGTAAGTAAATTTAATGCACAAGCACAACAAGTTATTTTAGAAAACATCTTAAAAGATGAAGTTGGAGACGGAGTTTTAGTCATCGACAACTTTAAAGAAACAATTACTACAGCACAAAAAACAACATCTAAAGACATTGAAAAAGAAGCACAAATACTAGCTGCCAAAGAAACTTCTGGCGCATTAGGTGCTATTAAAGCAATTCCTAGAGCACTACAAAATATAGATTGGTTAGAACTTTTACTGGCCTTAGGTACCATTTTTATAATCTATGGCTTTAAACGAATTACCACTAAAGTACCAAGTACATTGGTGGCACTTGTGGTAATGTCTGGTATTGCAGTTGCTTTTGGCTTAGAATATAGAACGATACAAGAAATTCCAAGCGGAATACCATCTATTAAATGGGAAATATTTACCGGATTTTCTTTAAACAGCATTACTCCTTATATTTTTACAGCATTAACATTAGCGCTCTTAGGTGCCATAGATTCTCTTTTAACAAGTGTTGTTGCAGACAACATGACCAAAACAAAACACAAACCAAATAATGAATTAGTAGGACAAGGGATAGGAAATAGTATTGCCGCTTTGTTTGGTGGAATTCCAGGTGCTGGGGCAACTATTAGAACTGTAGTAAACATTAATGCAGGAGGAAAAACAAAACTTTCTGGAATGATTGCTGGTGTTATGCTACTAATTGTAATGCTTGGTTTAGGTCCTATTGCCTCTAAAATACCCGCAGCAGTGTTAGCAGGCATCTTAATTACCGTTGGTATTGGAGTTATGGATTACAAAGGATTAAAGGCAATACCTAGTTTGCCTAGAGATATTAAAATAGGTCCTTTAAAATTAAGTTCAGAGGTGTTAATTATGATGGTAGTAATGCTGCTTTCTACTTTTTGGAATTTAGTATACGCAGTAGGTATTGGCTTGATTATTGCATCACTCATGTTCATGAAAAAAATTGGAGATTTAACGGCAGAAAGATCTGATGTAAAATCATTAAAAGAAGAAGAATGGTCTGATGAGAAAGAGTTTCCTTCTATATTAAAAGAAGAAGTGTTTATAAAACACATTAAAGGGCCTTTATTTTTTGGCTCTACAAGCGATTTTCAAGCACTTTATCAACAAATACCTAATACTGCTAAAATAGTAATTATGCGTTTGGGCAGAATGCAATATATGGACCAATCTGGTCTGTATGCTATGGAAGATATGTTGTTAGATTTAAAAACTAAAAACGTAGAGGTTTTATTTGTTGATCTTTTAAAACAGCCTAGATATATGATGGAAAGAATTGACATCATTCCAGATTTTATTCCAAAAGAACACATTTTTAAATCTTTTGATGCCTGTACCAATTGGATTAAACAAAACAGAAAAAACACTAATTAAAACTTAAAAAAATGGATTTAAATAAGGTTTTCAAGAACAATGAAGATTGGGTAAAAGAAAAATTATCTGTCAATAAAAATTTTTTTGAAGAATTGGGGAAAGGCCAAAACCCAGAGTTATTATACATTGGTTGTTCAGACAGTAGAGCTACAGCAGAAGAACTTATGGGCGCAAAACCCGGAGAAGTTTTTGTGCATAGAAATATTGCTAATATGGTTATTAGTATCGATTTAAATGTAATGTCTGTTGTAAATTATGCCGTAGACCAATTAAAAGTTAAACACGTTATTGTTTGTGGTCATTATGGTTGTGGTGGTGTAAAAGCGGCAATGCAATCTGCAGATTTAGGTATTTTAAATCCTTGGTTACGTAATATTAGAGACGTTTATAGAATTCATGCAGACGAACTAAATACAATTGATTCTGAAGAAAAAAAGTATGAACGATTGGTAGAATTAAATGTTAAAGAACAATGTGTAAACCTAATTAAAACTGCGGCAGTGCAAAAAGCATACAGAGATCGTGGCTTAAAAGTACATGGTTGGGTTTTTGATATTCATACAGGAAAACTAATAGATCTTAAGATTGATTTTGAAAAATATCTAGAAGATATTATGAAAATTTACCATCTAGATTAGAAATTAAAAAGGCTGTTTAAAAAGTTTTTTTGGCAAGCTTTACCCTTTTTAAACAGCCTATTCTTTATTATCAAAAAAACTTAAAATTTCTATAAAGGTTTTTCCGCTTTATCTTCTTTAATTATCGATGGAAAAATAGCTGGTGCTACTTTTTTTACAGGAACATATAATATAGATGCTTCTAAAGTTTCTTTTTCTATAAACGGAATGGTATCATTCATTTTACCAAAGAAAATAAAAACAACACTTAGTATTAAGCCAATCTTTAAAGCGCCAAAAACACCACCTAGTATTTTATTTAGAATTCCTAAAGAGGCAAAATCAGCAATTTTAGTTAATGCTTTTCCTAAAAGTGCAATTACTACAATTATAATTACAAAAGTAATTGCAAAAGAGGCTAAAGAAATATATTCTGGTTTCCAAGAAACATATTCTTTTAAAAAATCTGAAACAAAATACGAAAAATGGATTGCACCGTACACACCACCTATTAATGCAACCAAAGAAGCTACTTCTACAAACAACCCTTTTAACAATCCTCTTACAAAACCAAAAAGGAGTAAAGAAGCAATAATAATATCAAAAATATTCATGGAATTAATTTTCTCAAACCTACATAATTTTTAGTCAATTTAAAAATGCCAGTTGTATCTTTACAACTTATAAAAAAAGTAAGATGTCTAAAACACTCACCTTAAAAGAAAAATGGGATTTGTTAGTTGGTAAATTAACAGATCAATTTGCAGATGGAGACGAATTAAATATGGATGGAATTATCTATTTAATTGGCGTACAAGAATTAGGGCAAGGTCATAGAGAATTTAAGAAAGACGAAAAAGTAAACCTAATGCATATTGCCATTTGTAAGCTTTTAGAACCGTATGGTTATTACGAATTCAATTTTTTTGATGATGATGCTTGGCCACATTATAAAACACTTACAGAATTACCAAACTTAAAACCAGGAGAACAAACTGTGTTAATGAAAGAAGCTATTATAAACTATTTTGACACGCTAAATTATTAACAATACGCTAATAACCTGTAATATTGTTTTCTTTTTAGAACCTTTTTATGGGCAGAATTTATTAAATAAATTCCTAATTTAATAGAGAAATAGTACTTTTGGTACGTTTCTTGAAATTAGCTTAATAAGAACAAATCAAACTTAAAAAATGAAAAAAATACTTGCTTTTATCTTCTTAATTTCTTCATTTGCACAAGCACAATACACTGTTAACGGTACAATGTATCCTACTTTAAAAAGTGATTGGGTTATTTTATATAAAATAGAAGGAGCCACACAAAAGTTTGTACAAAATTCTAAAATAGCAATAGATACTGTTACAATTCAAGGAAAAAAACAAGCAATAGGTAAGTTTAGTTTTACACTACCAACAAACACAAAACCGGGTTCTTATAGAGTAACTTATAAATTAGAGGAAGCTGGTTTTGTAGATTTTATTTTTAATAAAGAAGATGTAAGTTTTAGTTTTAATCCTAATTACGGAAACCAAACCGTTTTTTTTACAGCTTCAAAAGAAAATATTTTATATAAAAGTTATTTAGACAAAAGTTCTGCAGCGCAACAAACATTAGATTCTATACAAGTTGTAGGGTTACAAAATAAAAGTTTAAATTTAAATAAAGAATATAAAAAAGCTTTAAAGCAAGTAAATGATATTCAAAAAGAATATTTAGAAACTTCAAACGGCATGTATGTTCAGCCTTTTATTAAAGCTTCGTTAAAAAATAATTCTTCGGATATTTTAAAAACTCCAGAAGAATATATGTCTAGCATGAATAATACTTTTTTTAACAACATAGATTTTGATAATAAAACGCTTTTAAACTCTTCTTTTTTAATCAGTAGAATTACAGACTATGTTTTTTATATTAATTATTCTGAAGACCAAGAAACACAACAAAATTTATATAAAAAATCGGTAGATACCGTACTTTCTAAAATTGAAAATATCACTTATAAAAAAGATGTAATTGAGTTTTTGGTTACTCAGTTTGAATCTTCTATGAATTTAGATTTAATAGATTATTTGTTTGAAACTTATTACAACAAATTACCAGCTAACATTCAAGATAAAAACTTTAAAAAAGCTAAGCAAGCCTTATTTGCTGCTGAAGTAGGTAGAATTGCACCAGATTTTTCTTGGAAAGAAAACGGTAAAGAATTAAAACTTTCTAAGTTAGACGATGCAGAAAATTATTTATTAATTTTTTGGAGTACCACTTGCTCACATTGTTTAAACGAAATACCACAAGTACATAAATTTTTAAAAGATAATAAAAAAGTAAAAGTAGTTGCTTTCTCTTTAGAAAAAGAAGCTTTTGGATGGAACAATTTTAAGAAAACACTACCAAATTGGCATCATGTTTTAGGGTTAAACAAATGGGAAAACAAAATTGCAAGAACCTATAATATTGTTTCTACACCAAGTTATTTTATTTTAGATGCTAACAAAAAAATTATTGCAAAACCAGAACATTTAAAAGATGTAAAAGATTTTTTTACCGAAAAGTAATGGTAAAAAAATGGGTAGTTATTTTTGCGTTATTTATTAATTATAGTGTTGTTAGTCAACAATATTTTAAAATTAATGATGACGCTCCTAGCTTTAAATTATGGCTTACAGATGGTACAAAATTAACCAATAAAGAAATTAAAGAAAAAGTAGTTATTTTTAAATTTTGGTTTACCTCTTGCATGCCTTGTTTAACAGACATTCCTAAATTAAATAACCTTGTAAAAGAGTTTGAAAAAAGAGATGATATTTTATTTATTGCACCTGCATTAGATAGAAAACCAGTAATAGAAAAACTATTAAAAGTACATCCTTTTAACTTTCAAATTGCTTATTCTGCTATGGATGTAAGTCAGAAATTTAACAAACAACAAGTATACCCCTCTTATTTTATCATCAATAAAAAAGGAAAAATTGCCTACATAGATAGTGGCAATAAAAAATCTGATATTAGTGATTTAAGAAAAGCTATTTTAAAAGCTTTAAAGTAGTCTTACTTTTTCTTTGCTTGATTTAAAGAGGTTATAATAATACCAATTACCACTAAAAAGGCTCCAAAAAACTGAAGTAAAGTTAACCGTTCTCCTAAGAAAAAAGACGCTAATATTATGGTAGATATTGGCCCAACACCAGCAACAATAGCAAAGTTAGACGAGCTAATCATTTTAATAGAAGTACTTACTAAAAACGAAGGTATTACGGTTGCAAATATTGCTATTAAAAACCCAAAACCATATACCTGCCAAGGTAGATGAAACAAATCTGTATCACCAATAATGCTAAAGTGAACAAACACACAAAAGCAAGAAACTAACATGGCATAAGCCGTAAACCTTACCACACCAAATTTAGGAATTAACCAGCCGCTACCTACTAAATAAGAAGCATAGGTTATTGCACTTAAAAGCACAAAAAAGCCTCCTAAATACACATTATTACCAGAAATATCAACCTCATCAGAAAAAGCAATTACAATACCTACGTATGATAAAAAGATGGCAAGCGCCTGAAATTTAGTAATAGGTTGTTTAAAGAATAATCTATTTAATAAAATAACAATGGTAGGATATACAAATAAAATAATACGCTCTAAACTTGCTTTTATATAGCTTAAGCCTTCAAAATCGAAATAACTTGATAAATAATAACCAACCAAACCAAAAAATACTACCCAATAATAATCTTTATGAGTCGTTTTAATATGCTCATTTTGTTTCCGGTACAAAAACGCAATCACCACATAAAAAGGAAAAGAAAATAACATTCTTAACAATAACATAGTAATGGCATCTACATTATAATTGTACGCCAGTTTTACCATTACAGCTTTAGAAGAAAAAAGGACAATACCTAAAACACCTAAAAGAACACCAAACCAAAACTTTTTTGTAACCATAGAACGAAACTAAAACTTAGGCTTTTAAAAAGTTCATTTATTGAATATTGATTACGATGTTCAGCTGAAAAGGAATTGTTAAAAATGAAGAAAAGCATCTTCTAAATGCTCAATTTTTGTTTCTTTTTGTTGATGGATAATCGCAATAATATCAAAACGGACATCAACATCTAAATCTTTATCAACCACGTAATAATCAATTGCAGACAGTAAGAGTTTTATTTTCTTCGGATTTACAAAGTCTTGCGGATTACCAAAATAATCGGTACTTCTTGTTTTTACTTCTACAACCGCTAAAGTGTTATCTTTTTTAGCAATAATATCTACTTCTGCTTTTAAATAACGGTAATTGGTTTCTAAAATTTTATAACCATTTTTTAATAAAAAATCAATGGCTAATTTTTCTCCTTCTTTTCCAAGTTCATTGTGTTCTGCCATTTTTTTTAAGTTTTTAGTCTTCAGTTGGCAGTTTTCAGTCTGTTGTTAAATTGAAAATTGCAGCATGTTAATTTACAAATTATTACTTACTTTTATAATAATGGAAAAAGAAACGCTTATTAAATATTTAGAGTTCTTAAAAACAGAATCCAAAAGACATCAAAATGATAAAATTATTACTGATGATGAGTTTAATCAATTAGAAATTGAAATAAAAAGATTTATACAGAAAATTAAAGAAAGCTTATTTTCTAAAGAAATAAAATTCATAATATCACAAATAGACTTTAACCTAAATGAAGAAAATCACAATAAACCAAAACACAAATGGCTGAATTTTATTGGTGGTTTTCAGGCTAATGAATTTAAGCAACAAGAAAATCGTAAACAACGGTTTTTAAAACTTTACAATGAGCTAGACGCTACTTTATTTAAAGTAAAATCTATTTTGTAAACTTAACAAAATACTGTCCGTTACCAACAGATAGCTTTATGTTTCGTCCAAAAATCATTGCTCTATTATCTGCTTCATGTCCCGCAGGGAAATCAAAGAAAACAGGAATATCCTCTGGAACAACATCTAAAATTAATTGCTCAATAGTACTTCCCCATTTAGTAGAATTCTTTCTGATAGAAGACATATTACCTATAATTACAGCACTTACATTTGTAAAATATCCGGCACGTTTTAAACTTTGTAACATTCTATCAATAGAATATTTATACTCGCCAATTTCTTCAATAAACAACACTTTACCATCCGTATTTAACTGACTTTTAGAACCTAACATAGATGCTAAAATAGCCAAGTTTCCTCCTACTATTTGTCCTTCTATTATTTCTGATGATGGAATTCTATTATATTTTGATGATGGAATTTTATAAGAAATAGCTGTACCAAACAACGCTTTTTTAAAACTCGAAATTGTTTTAATAATTTCCTCTGGCTTCTCCTCTAAACTACTTGCCATCATTCCATGAATGGTTTCTACGCCTAAATTATGAATGTGGTTGTGAAACGCGGTAATATCAGAATACCCAATAATCCATTTTGGGTGCTCCATAAACGTTGTGTAATCTAATAAGTCTAAAATTCTTACAGAACCGTAACCGCCTCTTGCAGCCCAAATTGCTTTAATGTTTGGGTTGTCTAACGCATCCTGAAAATCTTGACAACGTTCTACATCCGTTCCTGCAAAATGATTGTTTTGTTTGAATACGTTTTTACCTATAACTACTTTTAAACCCCAACTTTCTGCTAATTTTTTAGCTTTAAGAATGGTTGCTTGTCTGTTTTTTAAAATTCCAGCAGGCGCAACAATAGCAATTGTATCTCCTTTTTTTAAATAAGCAGGTGTACTTAGTTTTTCTTGTGCTTTTATCGATGAAAAAATCATCAATAAAAACGTAATAAATAGCATATTTTTCTTCAAAATAGGTGTTGTTTCTTGTTTCTGATTGTATAAAAATCTTATTATGGTAAATGTATCAATTTTCAATGGTTTTTAAAACTCCGTTTTTCGTACTTTTGCACTTCAAAAATCAGTCCACAATTAATACATAGAACACATGAGTGCTCCTAAAAGATATACAATTACTGCCGCTTTACCTTATACAAATGGTCCAATTCATATTGGTCATTTAGCAGGTGTTTACGTTCCTGCAGATATTTATGCGCGTTATTTACGCTTAACTGGTAATGATGTTGCCTACATTTCTGGTTCAGATGAACACGGAGCTGCCATACCAATGAGAGCTAAAAAAGAAGGCGTTTCTCCGCAAGTAATTATTGATAAATACCACGGAATCATCAAAAAATCTTTCGAAGATTTCGGAATTTCTTTTGATAATTATTCTAGAACCTCAGCAAAAGTTCATCATGAAACTGCATCTGAATTTTTTACAAAAATGTATAATGATGGTGAGTTTATAGAAGAAGTTTCTGCACAATTGTATGATGAAGAAGCAAATCAGTTTTTAGCAGATAGGTTTGTAGTAGGAACTTGCCCTAAATGTGGTTTCGAAGAAAGTTATGGAGATCAATGTGAAAACTGTGGTACTTCTCATAACGCAACAGATTTAATTAACCCTAAATCTGCAATTACAGGTAATGTACCAACAGTAAAAGAAACAAAACACTGGTTTTTACCTCTAGATAAGCACGAAGCTTTTTTACGTGAGTGGATTTTAGAAGGTCATAAAAAAGATTGGAAACCGAATGTTTACGGACAGGTAAAAAGTTGGGTAGAAGATGGTTTAAGACCAAGAGCAGTAACAAGAGATTTAGATTGGGGAATTCCGGTTCCTTTAAAAGATGCCGAAGGAAAAGTTTTATATGTTTGGTTTGATGCGCCAATTGGCTACATTTCATCTACCAAAGAATGGGCAGCAAGAGAAGGAAAAAACTGGGAAGATTATTGGAAAAAGGATGATACCAAATTGGTTCATTTTATAGGAAAAGACAATATTGTTTTTCACTGTATTATTTTTCCATCGATGTTAAAAGCACATGGAGATTATATTTTACCAGATAATGTACCTGCAAACGAGTTCTTAAATTTAGAAGGAAATAAATTATCGACTTCTAAAAACTGGGCAGTTTGGTTGCATGAGTATTTAGAAGAATTTCCAGATCAGCAAGATGTTTTGCGCTATACCTTAACAGCAAACGCACCAGAAAGTAAAGACAACGATTTTACTTGGAAAGATTTTCAGGCTAAAAACAACAACGAATTGGTTGCTATTTTTGGTAACTTTATTAATAGAGTTGTGGTTTTAACTAACAAATATTACGAGGGAATTGTACCTGCACCAAATGATTTTACAGAAGTAGATGAAGATGTTTTAGCAGCTGTAAAAGAGTTTCCGAATATTATTGGTAAGTCTATAGAAAGATACCGATTTAGAGAAGCTAGCCAAGAATTAATGAATTTAGCAAGACTTGGTAACAAGTATTTAGCGGATGAAGAACCTTGGAAGGTTATAAAAGTTGATGCAGCACGTGTACAAACAATTATGTATGTTGCTTTGCAAATTTCTACAGCATTGGCAGTGGCTTCTAAACCATTTTTACCGTTTACTTCGGATAAATTAAAAGGAATTTTAAATATTGATGACTCGCTTTCTTGGACAGATGTTACCGAAAAAGATGTTTTATTACCTGCAGCGCATCAAATAAACAAAGCAGAATTGTTGTTTTCTAAAATTGAAGATAAAACAATTGATGCTCAGATAGAAAAATTACAAGCAACTAAACTTGCCAACGAACAAGAAAATAAAGTAGTAGAACCACAAAAAGAAACCATAGAGTTTGATGATTTTACCAAACTAGATATTAGAATTGGTACTATTTTAGAAGCAGAAAAAGTGGCTAAAACTAAAAAGCTTTTAAAATTAAAGGTTGATGTTGGTATCGATACAAGAACAATAGTTTCTGGTATTGCAGAAAGCTTTTCGCCAGAAGATATTATTGGTCAGCAAGTTTCTGTTTTGGTAAACTTAGCACCCAGAAAAATTAGAGGCGTAGAAAGCCAAGGTATGATTTTAATGACAGATACTCCTGATGGAAAATTAGCTTTTGTAGAGCCAGAAAAAGCCGTTAAAAACGGACAACAAGTAAGTTAAATCTATTTTATTTACTGATAAACTAAAAAAAGCGACTTTTAAGTGGCTTTTTTTAGTTTATCAGCAATTTTACACGACTAAAGATACTCTTTTAATCGACAGATTATTGTCAATAATCGAAAGACACTTACACTTTGTAAGCATTTAAAAAATTACTTTTAGAAACGCTTTATATTTGTATCATATTAGCAATGCCCCCATAAATGTGCTAAATATTGAGTAGCAAGTTAAAAGGTTCCCTAAGAATTTTAACAAAAAAAGTTACTCACATCCAATTGTCAAAACCATGTATTTGGTTTTGGCAATTTTTTTGTTTTAAACTCATTTAAAATTAGCTTAAAATTGAATCTTGTTTTAATTCATTTATAAACGGCTGCTTGTAAATTCTCTTACCTAAAGCCGCATTAATTGCGTTGGCAACTGCCCCACCTGCTGGAGGTAAACCTGGTTCTCCCAAACCTGTAGGAGATAAATCATTTTCTACAAAATGAACGGCGACTTTTGGCGTTTCTTGCATTCTGATTAATCTATATGTATCAAAATTTTTGTGTGTTGGTTTTCCATCCTTTAAAGAAAAATCAGCATACATAGCGTGCCCTATTCCATCTAAAACACCACCTTCTAATTGGTTTCTTGCTCCTGTTGGGTTTACTACAACACCACAATCTACCGCAACAGTTACTTTTTTAACTATAGGAAAACCATCTTTTAAAACAATATCTGCAATTTCTGCGACATGTGTATTATGGCTATAATATGCAGAAAAACCTTGGTAAACACCTTCTTTTGTTTTTCCCCAATTTCCTTTTTCTCTCACTAATTTAATAGTGTCTTGCATTCTTTGTCCGGAATATTCAATTTTTTTATCAGTAGTTCCTTTTACGTTTTCTAATAAATCTAAACGTAATTGAATAGGATCTATATTTAATTCTGATGCCAATTCATCAAAGAAACTTTGTTCTGCAAATGCTAAAAAATTGGTATAAGGAGCTCTCCATGCACCTGTTGTAACGTTACTTTTATAATTGCCTGTTTCTACTTTATAATTAGGAATACATCCTGCAGGAAAAAAATTAGGAATTAATCCATACATATTACTACCAACAGCTGCTTCAATTAAATGATATCCAATTACTTTTCCGTCTTTTAAAGCGGCTTTTATTCTATATTTTACAGAAGGCTTGTAAACTCCTGTAGTCATATCATCTTCTCTTGTAGAGATTAATTTAATCGGTTTTTTTATAACACTAGATATTTCTGCGGCTTCGTATACAAAATCTCCGTAGAGTCTTCTACCAAAACCACCTCCCATTCTTGTCATTTCTACAGACACCTTATCTACATTAAAATCTAACATTTCTGCAACCACTTGTGCTGCAAATTCTGGTGTTTGTACAGGACCTGCTAATTGAATATTTTCTGCAGTTACATTTGCATAAAAATTCATAGGTTCCATACAATTGTGTGGTAAAAAAGGAGAATGATATGTTTTTTCAATCACTTTATCTGCCGTTGCAAAAGCCTTTTTTAAATTACCATCTTCTCTTCTTGTTGCTAAACGTTTTCCTTCTAATATCTTCGTTAATGCTTTATTTTGATTTTCTGTAGATTCTAATTTAGAGTCTTCTTTCCAAATTGCAGTAAGTGCTTTTTTTCCTTTAATTGCAGCCCAAGTATTTGTTGCAATTACCACTACTTTATCGGTTTCTGACATTTTAAAAGTCCAGTTTTTCTTCCCTGAATTCAAAAATTTTCTCGCTTTATCGCCAATGGTAATTACATCAATAACACCATTTATTTTTTTTGCTTCAGAAGCGTCAAAACTTTCTAATATTTGCCCAAAAGCTGGAGGTCTTAAAACAGATGCATATAACATACCTTCTGCCTTATAATCCAATCCAAAAAGAGGTTTTCCTGTAATAATCTTATCAATATCTACGTTTACTATTTCTTGACCAATAATTGTAAAATCTTTAATTTCTTTCAACTTTACATCTTCTGGAATTGATAACAAAGCTGCTTCTTTTACAACATCTCCATAGCCTAATTTATCTCCGTTTGCATTTGTAATAATTCCTTTTGATGCTTTACAAGTACTAGCATCTACATTCCACTTTACGGCAGCCGCATTAACTAACAATTGTTTTGTGGTTGCACCTGTTTGCCTTAAAGCATCCCAACCAAAACGTATCGATTGGCTACCTCCTGCAACTTGTCTTTTAAAATTTTTAGTATCTAAATTAGCTTGTACAACACGTACTTTGCTCCATTCTACATCTAATTCTTCTGCAATAATCATAGGCATTGCTGTTTTTACACCTTGCCCAATTTCTGGATTTGGAGAAAAAATAGTAACGTAACCATCATCAGAAATTTTAATAAACGCATTAAAATCATTAAAGTTTAAACTATCAAGATCTACTGGCATTACGGCTTCTGGTTTGCAAGCCGTTAATAAATTAAAACCAACTAAAAGGCCACCACTTGCTAAAACAGATGCCTTTAAAAAGTTTCTTCTGCTAAAATTATTCTTTGATTTAGATTCCATTTTGTGAAGTAATTTTTAGGTTTTCCTCTTCAAAAAAAATTTGAGGAACCACTTTTTTATATTAAGACATTTTTTCTGCAGCAACTTTTACCGCTTTTTCTATTCTATTATAAGAAGCACATCTACAAATATTACCATGCATAGCTTCTCTTATTTCTTCTTCTGAAGGATTTTTATTTTCTGATAAAAACGCAGAAGCAGTCATTATTTGTCCTGCCTGACAATATCCACATTGTGGTACATCAATTTCTTTCCAAGCCTCTTGTACAGGGTGTTTTCCATCATCAGACAACCCTTCTATCGTTGTAATTTTTACATCATCTAAAATAGAAACTTGCATTTGGCAACTTCTTGTAGCAACACCGTCTATATGTACTGTACAAGCACCACATTGTGCAATACCACAACCAAATTTTGTACCTACTAAATTTAGTTCATCCCTTAAAACCCATAACAAGGGTGTATCTGCATCTGCAGAAACTGCACGTACTTTTCCGTTAATATGAAGCTTATAATTTGGCATAGAAAGAGGTTTATAATTTAACTTGAAAGTTACAAAAAATTGCCGTTGTTATTTTAACCAGATGTAAAACCAAGAGTATTTGTGATTTTTTTAACAAAAAAGAACCCGTTCAATAATGAACGAGTTCTTAATTTTCATTGCAATTTTCTGCAGCTTTATCTTAATATTTTACAATAATCTTATTCTACATCTATTATTCGTTTTCCTTTTTCTGTTTTTTTAATTTTTTTTAAAATCTCAAATAAATTTAATTTTAGAGCTCTGTGCTCTTTTAAATGATTTTTAAACAGAACCAGAACTGTTTTGTGTTCTGTTTTATAAGCTTCCTCTTTTTTAGGTTCATCTTTTACGTCTACTAAAACTTCAAGACCATTTTTATGCTTTTTAACCAACTCAATTAACTTGTCATTGGTTTTTTTAGAGTTACTTAAAATTTCGATAAATTCTTTACTTTTAGAATAGGCTTGAAAATCGATTAATTGAAGCGTATTCCACTTTATTAAATCTTCAAAAAAAAGATATTCATCATTTAAAAATTCTAAATCTATAAGCCATTCTTTAGAGTCATTATGCATTTCTTCTGCACTTAACCATTTTATAAAACTTGTATTTACTTGTGCTATTTTCATGATGTTATTTTTAAATCTAATCAGTAGAAAGGAGTTCCCCCGAACTCCTAACTACTTATTAATTACATTTACACAACCTTAGAAGTTACTTTGGTTGCTGTTTTTATATTTTTATAAACTAAAAAAAAGTGATTTTTATTTATAAAAATATAAGGTACTCTTAAAAACTCTTTGTCATCATTAATTCTCGTACCAAATTACGAATAACAAAAAACCCATAAACTGATAATTATCAGTTAATTAATATTTATATTTTTAAAACACTTTCTAAATATTGAAACATTTGAATTTTAAAGGCCTTGCATTTCCTGAAAAAATTATATGTTTTTTCTTCTAACTCATTGTGCTTATTTATAAAGAAATTATCGCACGATAAATCATCACATTCTATTTTATTTGAAATTGAGTTTGAATGTAATTTAATTTCATCTAACAACGCAAAAGCTTCTTTTTCTGTAGACTTAATATCTTTTTTAAACATTTCTAAGTTCTCAAATAGATTCATAGAGTTTCCTTTAAAAGTAGAGCCTTCTATAAGATTTTGATAAAATTTATATTCAATAAGTTCTTCTTCTATTCTTATTGTATATTGAAGCATATTGTATTTTAATTCTTCAATAGATTTGTTTTCATTAAAACTTTTATAACTTTTGTTTGCTTCCATTTTATTCAATTTTTATTAAATTTCAACTTTCTCAACAGAATCTAGTTTAGGTATTACTGCATTCCAATTATA
This sequence comes from Polaribacter staleyi, assembly GCF_038024045.1. Classification (NCBI taxonomy): domain Bacteria; kingdom Pseudomonadati; phylum Bacteroidota; class Flavobacteriia; order Flavobacteriales; family Flavobacteriaceae; genus Polaribacter; species Polaribacter staleyi. The sequence continues at coordinate 2,532,539 of NZ_CP150665.1, forward strand.
AGTATCTTTTATTTTAACCCTAAAAGCATCTAAATCGGTGGGCTCTCCATGAATTAAAAATATTTTTTCTGGAACATTTTTAATGTTTTTCATCCAGCTTATTAAATCTTGCTGATCTGCGTGTGCAGATAAACTCTCTATGGTTTTAACTGTTGCTTTTACAAGATAATATTTACCTCTAAAACGAATTTCGTGAGCGCCATCTAATAATTGTCTTCCACGAGTTCCTTCTGCTTGATAGCCTACTAATAAAACTGTAGTTGCTTTTTCATCTATTAATTGTTGCAAATAGGTTAATACCCTACCACCTGTTACCATGCCGCTTCCGGCAATTATAATTTTAGATCTTTTATCGTCTATTGTTTCCCATGTTTCTTTGTAAGATTGAACAATATTTACATGATTGCACATGGCATTATAATCTTCTACTGGTAATTTATGCCAGGTAGGAAAACGTTTAAAAACATCTAAAACTCTATTACCCATCGGACTATCAACAAAAATAGGGATATTCGGAATCTTATTTTCTTTATACAGTTTCCATAAAATATACATAAGCGTTTGCAAGCGTTCTACAGCAAAACTCGGAATTATTAGGTTTCCTTTCTTTTGAATAGTTTCCTTAATAATAGTAGCCAATTTTTGCTCTACATCTTCTACTGGATGTAGCTTATTACCATACGTACTTTCTATAAATAAAAAATCTGCCCTTTCTGGTGTTTTGGGATCTTGTAAAAGATAATCATTTTTTCTACCAATATCTCCAGAAAACACAAAACGTTTACCTTTAATATCTAATTCTATAAAAGTTGCACCAATGATATGTCCGTTCTGTTGAAAACGATATTTTATATTTTCTGATAACAAAAGCCACTCGTTATCTTCTTTTACATCAAACTGCTTGATGGTTTTTTCGGCATCTTCAATAGTATAAAAAGGTAACGCAGGTTTGTGAGATGAATATTCCTCTTCGTTTGCTTTTTCTGCCTCTTCTTCATTAATTTTAGCACTGTCCTTTAATATAATCTTGGCAATGGCTAATGTGGGTGCGGTTCCTATAATTTTACCTACAAAACCTTGTTTTACTAATCTAGGTAAATATCCAACGTGATCTAAATGGCCATGTGTTAAAAGTACAACATCAATTTTGCTAACATCAACAGGTAAATCTTGCCAATTTAGTTCTCTAAGTTCTTTTAAACCTTGAAACATACCACAATCTATCAATATGTTTTTCTCTGAAGTTTCAATTAAAAATTTTGAGCCTGTTACCACTCCAGAAGCTCCTAAAAAATTTATTTTAGCAAAATGTTCCATTTGATTAATGATTTTTACTGTTACACAATTGCTTAATTTCATTTAGAATTCTATCTTTTCTAATGTTAGAAATACCTAAATGATCTAAGTAAAAAACGTCTTCTATTACCTCTCTACATAAAACTACATTTCTGTTTAATAAAAATTCTTTTTCTCTATTTGTTAGTAAGGTAGAAACTGTAATTGGGTACAATCCTAAACGATCTATTTTATCTTTTAAACCATCTCCTTTAGGATAATCCCAACTTAATAAATGCAAACCACAACAGTTACCAAATTTTAATGCATCTTCTGTAAATCTTGTGTTTGTAACAACCCAACCTTCTATTAATTTAGATTCTGTTTGATTGTTTGTGTCCCAATGTGCTTTTACATCTAAATAACGAGAGTTAATGTATAAAGGCACTTTTACATTACAATTAAAGCCTTGCTCTCCATGAAACTTGCATTCTACAATAATGGTTTCCTTATTCTTTGTTGCAGTTACATCTATTTCGTGTGTAACACATTTACCGTTTAAAATTTTACCAACTTCTACACTGTATCCAGCATATTTAAAAACTGCAGCAACAAACCTTTCAAAAGGAAAACCAGTGGGTCCTAACTCGTAAATTGCTTTCTTTAATTTGTATTTAGAGGCAAAATGACGTTCTTTCTTTTTAAGTAGCGCAAACGCTCTATTATAAATTTCTTTGGTTGAAATACCTTGGTATAACTCATCTCTAACTTTATCTATAATTTGATTTACAATAGCATCTTCTGCTCCGGTTCTTTTTAATGAAGCATAGAGCTTACTTGTAGAAAATTTTACTTTTTTTCCAGAATATTTTATGACATTTATATTAGTATCATCCATATTGAAAATTAAAGAACATTATAAACAAAATTGTAAGATGTAGAAAATTTCTACCCAATGAGCTTACCTAATTATAAGCCATATCATTTATAGCTTAAACAGTTTTTACTTTAGTATCAATACCTTTATAAAAGAGTGCTAATTCTTTTTTAAATTTATTTTTACTTTTACAGGTTCAAAAAACTTAGTTAATGCTTTTTAAGTACTAACTAAGTTCTTTTATTATCATTGCACGTATATGTAGCGTACATTTTTTAAAGCTAACTTTATCTTTACAATAAAAGTATGATATATATCAGCTTAAAAAAGAGTGCTATTTTAGAAGATTTTTAATGCTAAAATTATAAATAAGGTTTTACAATTCCTTTTCTCTTTTTTAATTGAATTTCTAAATCTGAAATAGTGTTTTTTACAGCAAGTTCATAATTTTTTTCATTAGAAGAAGCAAATAGTCTTGGTCCTGGAACACTCAATTCTATTTCGCAAATCATTCCCTTATCTTTAGAATCATTTTCCTTTTTAAAAAACACGTTTGCATTTAAAATTTTGTCGAATTTTTTAACCAAACTAGCTAGCTTTTTTTCTGTATAAGCTTCCATAGTTTCACTTGTAGACATGTTAACAAATTGAATATTTATTTTCATCTTTATGAATTTTAAGTTAATATAAATTCCCATTTCATGGGAGAGACAATATCTAAGGAAACCTCTAAAAACATCAAGAGGAATTCTTTTAATTTAAAAGATTATAATGGCATATCCTATATTTAATAGGTAAATACCTACTAAAAAAAGTAGTGTGTAAATTACTTGTACAAATTTAATATTTACAAACTTTAACCAATTGATTGTTCGTTTCGGAAAAATAAAAAGAAACAAACCAATAAGTAATGAAGACCAACCAATTAGGGTTATGATGAGTTTCCAATTAGGCTGCCAAATGTTATGAAGCAGAATATTTATCAACCCAATAATAATTGATAAAAAAGATAAAATAATTAAAAATTTCTGATCTTCTAAATCATTAAATATTTGCCGAATCCTTTTTGGATTAAAGCTTAGAATAACGAAAAATATAAGTAAATAATAACCCCAAAACTTTGCTAAAAAAATTGAATTTTCCATAACATAATGTTTTATTCATGAAGCACTAAAAAAGGAACGTCTGTATGATAACTTATTTCTGCCACTTTGGTATGAAATAGTATCTGTTGAAAATAGTTAAGGTTTTTTGCAACCATAACAATCATGTCTATATTTCTACTGTTTACAAAACACTGTACAGCATCTTCTACTTTTTTATTGGTTAAAAAATGAAAACTATGACTGTAATTGTAAAAGTAATCTTCTAGTAATTCTTTACTTTTTTGTTGATCTGCATTTAATGCAGTTACTTTTTTACTGATATTTAAAACTCTTAATGATGCTTTTTTTTCTTCTAAAATATTTATGATAGGTTGTAATAATTGCAAATCTGTAGACAATGAAAAATCGGTAGGAAATGCAATCTCTTCAATTTTACCAAATTTTGCATTCTCTGGCACTACTAAAGTGGTACATTTTACTTTTGTAATAACATCTCCAGTATTGCTACCCGTAATAAAACCGGCAAGACCACTAGCTCCTTTTGTTCCCATTACAATTACATCTATTTTTTTTTCTTCGATATGTTGTCTTATCGATTCTATAAAAAAGTTGGTATCTGTTAAAGTGACAAATTTATGTTTGGTGTTATTAAAATTTTCTACTATTTTTTGTTGTAGTTTTTTTAATGCTGTTTTTGCGTTTTCTATATTAACATCCACAAGAAGTTCTTGTGTTTGGGCGTAATAATAATCTTCTGTTGCAACGTTGCTTAGTCTATTAATGTGTAATAAATAAAAATTACACATTGAGTCTTTATAAAAATTTAAAGCGTACTCAATAGCGTTCCAAGAATTATCAGAAAAATCTGTAGGTAATAAAATATTTTTCATTGTAATTCGTCTTTAATATCAGACAAATTTATGGCTACAATGCTTTTTAAAAAATGATATTGGTCATATCAACCTACACTTAGTACGTATTAGCAGATTTCTCTTAACCTTTCTAAGTCTAAAATTCTAATAGTTCTACCCTCTATTTCTATAAGTCCTTGTTTTTTAAAATTAGACATGGTTCTTATTAATGTTTCTGTTGCAATACCAGCAACACTTGCTAAATCGTTTCTAGAAATTTTTATTTGATCTTCTGGTTTTCTATTTAATTTTTCTGCAAATATTAAAATTGTTTTTGCCGTTTTTTTACTTACAGAACTGTAGGCCATTTGCAAAAGTTGGTCTTTTACAACTGCCAAATCTTCTGTTAGCAATTCTATTAATTCTAACGTTACTTTATGATTTTTGTTTAAAACATTGGTTAATGCTTTTTTAGAAAGCCCTACCAACTCGGTTTCTTGAATTGCAGTTGCAGATTCTTGATAGGCTAAATTTTGAGTAAAAGAAGTATACCCAAACAAATCGTCTTCTTTGTATAAAGCAGTGGTAAGTTGTTTACCTTGTTCATCTAATTTATGGCATTTTACCAACCCTCTATTTATTAAGTAAATATAATTAGAGTTATTACCTTCTTTATAAATGGTTGCTTCTTTAGCAAAAACAAAAGACTCTCCGTTATCTTCAAAATAATTTTTTAGATCATTAAGACTTCTTATATCTTCTGTTTCTTCTACTTTTACTACTTTTTTTTCTCTAATATCTTTTAGTATAGACGCTTTTGCTAATCTGCTTTCTATGGCACTAATCAATTCATCCTCACTAAAAGGTTTTGTTATGTAATCATCTGCACCTAAATCCATTCCCTTTCTAACATCTTTTCTTTCTGTTTTTGCTGATAAAAATATAAAAGGGATGTGTTGTGTGCTTTCATTTTTAGTTAAAGCTTCTAAAACACCATAACCATCTAGTTCTGGCATCATAATATCACAAACAATAATATCTGGTAAAGTTTCTTTTGCTACTTGTACTCCTATTTTTCCATTTGCAGCATTTACAACCTCGTAGTTAGATAATTCTAAAAGTTCTGATGTGTTTTCTCTTAAAACTACATCGTCTTCTATTAATAATATTTTTTTCATATTGCTTTGTTAATAATCTTCATTGTAAAAGTAGAACCGACATTTTCTTCACTTTCAAAAGTAATCGTTCCTCCTAAATTTTCTAAATGACTTTTAATAATATTTAAGCCAATTCCTGTTCCTTGTGTTAATAAAGCATTTTCTGCTCTAAAATAACGATTAAATATATTTTTCTGATCTGCTTTCGGAATACCAATTCCGTTATCTTTAATATTAATGGTAGTCTCTTTTTTATCTTGTGTTATATTGATGCTAATTTCTGTATTTTCTGGTGAATATTTAATGGCATTGTTTACCAAGTTAGATAACGCTAACTCCACCGTTTTTTCATCTTGTGTTAAAGAAATTTCATCGATGTCTTCTGGATAATTAATTCTTTGTCCTTCTTTTAAAAGCATATTTGCATTGTAAATTACCTCATCTACAACCTTGCTTAATTTAAAAGTATGAAACTTGTAATTTATTTTACCCGTCTCTAATTTTTCTACGGATAAAAAATCATTTAAAATATTATTTAAATAATGTACTTTATTGGTAATTGTTTGTAAATGCTTGTCTCTTTTTTCTTGTTGTTCAGACAGTTTATATTTACCTAATAACATGGTAGAAGTTAAAATACCACTTAAAGGTGTTTTAAACTCATGAGATACCAACGATAAAAATTTGGTTTTTAATTCATTGAGCTCTTTTTCTTTTTTTAACGCGGCTTTAATTTGGTTTTCGGCTTCTATCCTTTTATGGTTTTCTTCGTCTAACTCTAAATTAACTACCTTTAATTCGTTAACCGTTTTGCTTAGTTCTTTTGTTCTTTCGCTCACCTTTTTTTCGAGCTCTTCATTTAATTTATAGATTTCTTCTTCCTGTTGTTTTCTAACAGAAATATCTATAACTAAAGCCATTACAAAAGTTTTTCCATAAATTTCAAACGGATTTAAACCGGCTTCTAAAGGAAAAATATCTCCATTTTTTCGAGCTCCATATAAACCTCGCCCATTCCCCATCTGCCTTTTTTCTTTATTCTTCATAAAGCCATTAAAATGAGCTCCATGACCGGCATGATAATTTTTAGGTATTAAAACATCTAGCTTTTTTTTAACAAGCTCACCTTTCTCGTAACCAAACATTTTTTCTACAGAAGTATTTACAGAAACAATGTTTTGCTGATCATCTACCACTACAACTCCCTCTGAAACAGCTTCAAAAAGTACATTAAAAATATCTTGCTCTTTGTTTAGCATTATTTGTAATAAATTATCAGATTAATTAAAGGTTTAAAAATACTATATTTTGTGCAAAAGAGACACTTAATAATGACGAATGTCATAATTTAACCGTAAATAATAGTATAAATTTACAAACATTCATAAACCTTTTAATTATGAAACCTTCACAAAACACTATTATTTCTTTTTATGAAAACCTAGGTAAATTATTTTATGCAATTGCTGCCGCCGATAATGTTGTAGAAGAAATTGAGTTTACTATTTTAAAAGAAATTGTAAAAAATAAATGGACAAAAGTAGATCCTGTTGATGATGATTTTCATTCTGATGCAGCCTATCAAATTGAAACTGTTTTCGATTGGTTAAATACCGAAGGTTTTTCTAATTCTGAAACTTGTTATGCTGAGTTTATAGATTTTAAAAAAGAACATCCATCTTTATTTACAGAAGGCATTAAAAGTCTAATAAGCAAAACAGCTACCAAAATAGCAGCTTCTGTAGACGATACAGATCAATCTGAATTTAACTTGGTTAAAAAACTAAATTTAGCATTAGAAAAAACAACATAGTCTGCACAAAAAACACAATGTTAAACTTCTTTTTGGTTTTTATTGATTAATTTAAAAAACTGCTAAAATGATTAGTTATCGGTTTAAATAACTGATATTTCTCATTTTATCTATAATTTAATTGTACTACTTTTAATTTTGCTCTAGAAGCTTAAAAAAACAAAAAATGGCAACTGTAGATTATTACAAAATATTAGGAATTACTAAAAGTGCTTCTGAAGCTGATATTAAAAAAGCCTACAGAAAATTAGCACGAAAATACCATCCAGATTTAAATCCGAATGATAAAACTGCCGAAAAACAATTTAAAGAAATTAATGAAGCTAATGAAGTTTTAAGCAATCCAGAAAATCGTAAGAAATACGACCAATATGGTGAGCATTGGCAAAACGGGGAGGCTTACGAACAAGAAAAACAAAGACAACAAGCACATCAAAAAAGATCTCAAAGCAGTCAAGGAAGTTATTCTCAAGAAGATTTTTCTGATATTTTTGGAGACATCTTTGGCGGTGGTGCAACTTCTGGAAGAAGAACAAGTGCAAAATATAGAGGACAAGATTACAATTCTGAAATTCAACTAAATTTAAAAGATGTTTATAAAACCCAAAAACAGGTAATTACTGTTAATGGTAAAAACATTAGAATTACCATTCCTGCCGGTGTAGAAAACGGACAAATCATCAAAATTAAAGGTCATGGCGGTAAAGGCGTAAATAACGGACCTAATGGCGATTTATACATTCAGTTTTCTATTGTAAACAACACTAAATTTAAACGAGACAAAGACAACCTTTATATTGATGTAGATTTAGACGTGTACACAGCTTTACTTGGCGGTCAATTAATGGTAGATACTTTTGATGGAAAAGTAAAATTAACGGTTAAACCAGAAACAGAAAATGGCACCAAAGTAAAATTGAAAGGAAAAGGGTTTCCTACATATAAAAAAGAAGGTCAGTTTGGAGATTTGTTTATCACCTATAAACTTAAAATACCTACCAAACTAAGCCAAAAAGAAATAGAGCTAATTAAAGAATTACAAAAACAACGCTAATTATGGAAACTCAAAATTTAATATCTATACAGCAATTTTGTAAGCACTACAGCATTCCTAAAACTTTTATAAATGAATTAAAAGAATACGAATTAATAGAAGTTATTGTAGAAAATGATAATCATTATATAAAAGTTACTCAAATTACAGAAGTAGAAAAAATGATTCGCTTACACTATGATTTAAACATAAACTTAGAAGGTGTTGATGTAATTTACAACTTATTAAACCAAGTAGATGCTTTAAAAAAAGAAATTACAGATTTGCAAAACAAGCTTACGTTTTATGAAAAAGAGTAAAAAATTAAAATAATTTCTTATTATTTACACTTCACAGCCATAAGATTTATTTAAAGATCATCTTTTTTAATTTTAAAAAACTGATTTATATCAGTTTTTAGTTACCTGACTTTAACTACCTTAGTCATACTTTCACTTAAAAACTAGCATCATGGTAACGAATTTAAACGATAATGAATGCGTACAAATTTTATCTAACAACTATGTAGGGCAATTAGGTTATATTTATATTGACAGACCCTTTGTTGTACCTATGACCTATTTTTTTGATAAGGAAAATATTATTATTGGTTATTCTGAAGACGGTCATAAAACAATGGCAATGAGAAATTATAGAAAAGTATCTCTACAAGTTTCGGAAAAACAAAGCAGTACTGTTTGTAATTCTGTTTTAGTACATGGCTTCTATAAAGAATTATCTGGCTCAGAAGCAAAAAAACATTTACATGAATTTTATGCAGGAATTAAAGAGCTTATTTCTAAAAAAGAACATAGAAACTTACACTGTATTAGTGATTTTTCACATAAAATAAACAAAAATAATACACCTATTGTATTTAAAATTACCATTGATGAAATAACAGGTAAAAAGGTTACACACGATAATTCTTAATCTTTTACAAAAAACTATTTGTGCTGAAAACCTAATTGAGTTTTATAAGACGGAACTTCCCATTTTATCATCTCTTTTAAAAATTCATCTACTTTTTCTATAATTAGCTTTGCTGTAATTTCTGTTGGACCATAAATACCTAATTCTAAACTATTGTTTTCTATTGGTAACTGCTCTACGTACGGAAAAAGAACCATTACATATACATCTCCGCTATACGATTGTGAAAAAACCAATGCACCTCCTTGTATAAATTGATATGCAGGTATTTTATTTGTACAATCCATAAGCTCTGCAGGAAAAGAATCGAATATAATATTTACCGCTTCATTATTATTAATCCAATTAAGTTCTTGAACTTTCCACCCAATATTATAGCTTTTAACAGTATTCCGTAAGGTTTTTAATATTAACTTTTTAGTATTAGTTTCCCACTCAGATTTTTTATCAACAACTATTTTAATAGATGCTTTGTAATCATTAATCCGCTCTTCTAAATGTTCTATTTTCATAATAATACATTTTAAAATACTTATGTAAAAGAACTTAAAATTATATCAATTAGAAATGATATTCATCAGCTAGTTCTATGTATGATGAATATCATTCTATTTCTTTTAAAAAAAGTATAACTTAGGTCTACTAGGTTTCTAATTCGTTGAATTATGAAAAATAAAGTAAAATATTATATCGTTTTAGTAGTACTAATATTCTTTAATATTAGCAATTCGAATGCAATTACATTTCTACAAGTAACCCCTATTTTAAAACGTACTTTTATCCCTAAAAAAGTAAAGGTAAAAAAGAATATAACCGTAGAAAATTACTTTCAATTTATAGATTCTGTAGTGGTAAAATACGATTCTTTAACAAACTATAAGTTAACAGAACATTTACTGGTTAGGGCAAATCCTTATATAATTGATGTACTAAAAAATACAGATTATTATCTGATGATTAAAAAGGATTCTTTTGTTTATGATCAGAAAAAAATGATTGTCTTAAAAAAAGGAGATCAACTTATTGTACCCAACTCTAAATTAGCTAAAAAGTTGTCTGATTCTTTTAAAAGTACAAGAATTGATGTTAATATTCCTGAATTTAAACTCCGAATTTTAGAAAACTCAAAAGAACTTTATAGTTTTCCTATTAGAGTGGGTAGAAATGAAAAAAAGTATCTAAAAATGGCCGGACGTATTTTAGATCTAAAAACAAAAACAGGAGAAGGAAAAATAGTTGGCTATGAACGTTTTCCTGATTTCTATAACCCAGCAAATGGACATCGATATTATCTAACCAACAGAGATGATAAAAAGGTTACAAAGTTACCACAAGTGCCTTTTATAGAAACCGAAATTAATGGCATCCGTTACGGGCAATTAATACATACAACTACCAATCCTAAAACATTAGAAAAAGCCTATTCTAATGGCTGTATTGGCACAAAAGAATCAGATATTTGGGTTATCTATTATTATGCTCCCGTCAATACTAAAATTACCATTAGATATCATTTAAATATAAAAGACTCAATTAGTGGTAAAACAACAGTTTTAAAAGATATTTATGGCTATCAAAAAAAATAATGAATGTACATTATAAAAGCATTGGTACTTAAACCAATGCTTTTATTTTTACCAAAAACCGTAAATTTATTTGCCTCCTAAAAGCAACAATTCGTTCACCAAAATTTCTGTTACATATCTTTTTTCACCTTCTTTTGTGTCATAAGACCTATTTGTTAATTTCCCTTCAACGGCTATTTCTTGTCCTTTTTTTACATAATTTTCTACCACATTAACCAAACCACCAGTTATCACAATATTGTGCCAATAAGCACGCTCTACTTTATTACCTGCCTTGTCTTTATAACTATCATCTGTTGCCATAGAAAATTTAGCCATTTTATTGCCATCTTTAAAAGTTACTATTTCTGGTTCTTGACCTAATCTACCAATTAACTGTACTTTGTTTCTTAACGTATTCATAAGATAAGTTTTTAAATTATTATTTTATTGTTGTCAATTCGTTTTGACACCGCAAAGTTGCAACACCATTGCAATTTTATTCGGTTACAAAACAATTACTTTCGGTTGTAATTACTTGTAGTCGTTTGTAAACGGATATTTTTTAAGTATATTTACTCTATGAAAATTCAATTAGAAACAAAAAGATTAATTCTTAGAGACCTTATAATAAGTGATTTAGAAGGTATGTTTGAATTAGATTCTAACCCAGAGGTACATAAATATTTAGGAAATAATACCATTAAAACCAAAGCAGAGGCAGAAAAAAATATTGCTTTTGTTAGGAGGCAATACCAAGAAAATGGTATTGGAAGATTTGCTGTTATAGAAAAAAAATCGGGTAATTTTATAGGTTGGTCTGGATTAAAACTAAATAAAGGTAAAAAAGAAAGTTTAAATGGTTACCAAGATTTTATTGATATTGGCTATCGATTTATTCCTAAATATTGGAAAAAAGGGTATGGATTAGAATCTGCAATTACCTGTTTAGATTATGGTTTTAAAACCATGAGTTATAATATTATTTATGGAGCTGCAGAAACAAGAAATATTGGTTCTAATAAGATTTTACAAAAAATTGGTTTGCAATTTGTTAATGAATTTAAAGAAGGTAATAAGCAAGTAAATTGGTATGAACTAAAAAAAATAAATTATGGAAAGTAGAAAGTGTTTAGAGTGTGATGAAATAGTAAAGGGTAGAATTGATAAGAAATTTTGTTCTGATTATTGCAGAAATGCTTATAACAATCGTGTTAATAAAGACAGTAAAAACCTTATCAGAAATATTAATAATCGTCTTAGAAAAAACTATAAAATTTTATCAGAATTAAATACTTCCGGAAAAACAAAAGTAACTAGAACCAAATTATATGATAAAGGTTTCGACTTTCAGTTTTTTACCTCTATTTATAAAACAAAAACAGGTAATACTTATTTTTATATTTACAATGAAGGTTATTTGGCTTTAGAAAATGAAACCTTTTTATTGATCAGAAAAGAATAATACAGTTTAACTATTCCAAGTATTACCTTTTACACTTATCGCAGCCTTTAAAACATCTTTTTGACTAAGTTGTCCTATTAATTTTCCGTTTTCTACAACAGGAAATCTTCTTCTGTGCGAGCTAATAAATTTAAAAGCAGCATCAAAAATATTCATGTTTTTATCAATCGTATCCACATCTGTAACCATATATTTACCTACAGTATTATTAGTATCAGAAGGCATATTGTAATATTTACTTTCAGAAATATGTTTAATACAATCAGTTTCAGAAATAATACCAATCAATTCATTCTTATCGTTCACAACCGGTCCTCCAGAAATTTTATAGGTAATTAATTGGTTAATTACATGGTCTAAAGTGTCTTCAGCTTTAAAAGTTACTAATTTTGTTGTCATATAATCAGATACTAAAATTTGTGACTCATCTTTTCCTTGACTTACGTCTCTTTTTCCTTGAAAGCTTTTAATTGCCATAATAGTTTCGTTTTTAGTTCTTTTAAATGTACTGTTTTTTCTGTTTTATGCAACATTTACATTCATTTTTTTTTAATTTCTTATAAATAAAGAATCTTATTTATCAAATAATCATTTAAAAATAATTATTATTCTTCTTTCTGTATTTTTTTTTAAATAGATACAACATTAAAAACTTTATTTTCACACAAAAAAAAGCATCTTGACAAAATCAAGATGCTTTTTAAATATTCTTAAAGACTTGTATTTAGTCTATTTCAGATACTCTTAAGGTATTTACCATACCTTTAGCTTCTACTGGCATAGAAGTAAGATTAATCATTAAATCTCCTTCTTTAACAAAGCCTTTTTCTTTAGATATTTTATTAATATCTACAACTGTATCATCCGTACTTAAGTTTTTATCGTAATAAAAAGCTTTTACACCCCAAAGTAAATTTAGTTTTCCTAAAATTCTTCTTTCTGATGAAAATGCTAAAATTTTAGCTTGTGGTCTCCATGCAGAAATTTGGAATGCAGTATACCCACTATTTGTTAATGTAGAAATTGCGGTTGCATCAATATCATTTGCCATTAATGCTGCGTGATGACAAACTGATTTTGTTATAAATCTGTTTGTTCTAATATGTGGTGCTTCGTGTGGTACTTTAATCATGTTAGAGTTCTCTACAGCTCTAATGATTTCAGACATTTTTTGAATTACTCTTAATGGGTGTTTCCCTACAGATGTTTCTCCAGATAACATTACTGCATCTGCACCATCCATAATAGAGTTTGCAACATCATTAACTTCTGCTCTTGTTGGCACAGGATTGTCAATCATTGTTTCCATCATTTGCGTTGCAATAATTACAGGAATTCTTGCTCTCTTAGCACGTCTCACTAATTTTTTCTGAATTAATGGCACATCTTGCATAGGTATTTCTACTCCTAAATCTCCACGGGCAACCATTAATCCATCACAATAAGGAATTAAGGCATCTATATTTGCAACTGCTTCTGGTTTTTCTATTTTAGCAATTACAGGGACTCTATAATCTGAATGTTCATCAATTAAATCGCGTAACATTCTTAAATCTTCTGGTGTTCTTACAAAAGAAAGCGCCATCCAATCTATATTTAAACCTAAGGCAAAAATAGCATCTTCTTTATCTTTTTCTGTTAACGCTGGTAAAGAAATAGCAGTGTTAGGTAGGTTTACTCCTTTTTTAGAATGTAAAGGTCCACCAACAATTACTTTTACAACAACGGCTTTATCTTTATCTGTAGAAACTACTTCAAATAATAATTTACCATCATCCACCAAAATTTGTTCACCAACTTTTACATCTTTAGGAAAACGTTGGTACGTCATAAATGCTTTGTTCTTGTTACCAACACATTTCTCTGTAGTAAAAGTAAATAAGTCTCCATCTTTTAAAACTACATTTTCTTCCATTACTCCTACACGAAGTTTTGGTCCTTGTAAATCTGCTAAAATGGCTACGTTAAATCCTTCTTCTTCATTAATTTCTCTAATTCTTTGTACGTTTTGTTTTACGATATCGTAATTTGCATGAGAAAAATTAATTCTAAAAACATTGACACCAGCAACGGCCAATTCTTTCATTTTTTCTTTGGTATCTATTGCTGGACCTAAGGTTGCAACTATTTTTGTTTTTTTGTAGTTTTTCATGTTTAAAATATTAAAAAGTCTTTAGACTTTAAGGTGTTTTTATCTATTGAATATGCCGTAATTACATTGTCAATACTTTTAATTCTATTTATCGTTTTCAAAACAAATTCATCTTCTGATACTCCACAAATTTTTAAAAAGAAATCTACTTTTTTCTTTTCTGGAATTAAATATGTTTTTGTTTCTAATGTTAGTAATAACTGATTAGACGCTGTTTGATTTTCTCCTTTATAACTATTTGCTATTAAAAAACAATCGAAATCGAATTCTATATTTTTATATTTATAAATAGAAAAAGAGGATTTCTTTTTTTCTCTAACAAACTCTAAATCTTCTTTTGCTTTATAAAACCTTGCGTTTAGGTTTTTATTTAATAAGTAGGCAAGTTTATAATCTTCTAAGGTAGAATGGATGCCTATTAAAGAATATTCTTCTTCAAAAAAATCGTCCATTTCTAAAGCGTGTACCTGCATAAATTATAACTAATACTCGTTTCTATGAGTTAGCTAAATTACTAATTGTTTACGAATTTTAGTGTTAATTTAACGAAAACGTTATCGTTGTTACTTTAAATTAATGCATTCTTGAAATAATAAGTACGTTCTATTTTTTGCTTCTTAAAAAATTATTACAGCTTTTAAAATAACGTTATTTTTTTATTCTTTCCTTAAAAAAAGTACTCTAAACAAGTTGTAGAATCAAACCAAAAAAATTATTTTAATTATATATGCAGATTTAGGCTTTTACAAGTTATGTAATACACAAAAACCTTAGCTATTTACCCCAAAGAAATCTCTTCCTGAAAAGCAAAATATACTCTTTTAGCTGCTTGTTCTTCTGCTTTTTTCTTAGAAGTGGCTCTACCTTTGGCTATTTGCTCGCCATCTATACTAACCTTTACACTAAAATGTTTAATAGCCTCGTTACCAGAATCTTCGTAAGTATCAAAAGTATATTTCTTCTTTTGTTTCTGACACCACTCTATAATAAGACCTTTGTAACTGGTTATTTTTCCTTCTAGTTTTTCTATATCAACGTAAGGAACAATTACATTTTCGTAAATAAATTTCTGACAGGTATTGTAGTTTTTATCTAAATAAATAGCACCTACTAATGCTTCAAAAATATTACCATGAATATTATCACCAACGTTAGCTTGATCTATATTACTTTTTACAAATCGTATTAAGTCTAAATCTTTACCTAATTCATTTAAATGCTCTCTACTTACTATTTTAGAGCGCATCTGCGTAAGGTAACCTTCACTTCCCGTAGGAACTTTTTTATACAAATAGGCAGCAATTACAGAACCTAAAATAGAATCACCTAAAAACTCTAAGCGTTCATAATTAATTGGTATTCCTTTACTGTCTAGCATTTGCACAGATCTATGTGTAAATGCTTTTTTGTATTTATTAATACTTCTTGGTGAAAAGTTGAGTAATTTTTTTAATTCGTTATATAATTGTGCGTCCTCTTCATTGCGAGGCTTTACTATTTTACGAATAAAATTCATAGAGTATTATTCATCTAATTTTCTAAATGCAACACATGCATTATGACCACCAAAACCAAACGTATTACTCATAGCTACTTTAATATCGCGCTTTTGAGCTTTATTTAAAGTTAAGTTTAATTCTGGATTGATGTTTTCATCTACATTAACATGGTTAATTGTTGGTGGTACAATACTATGTTTCATTGCCAAAATAGCAGCAATAGATTCAATAGCTCCTGCAGCACCCAACAAGTGACCTGTCATTGATTTTGTAGAATTAATATTGATGTTTTTAGCATGTTCTCCAAAAACCTCAGAAATTGCTTTTAATTCGGCAACATCACCTAAAGGTGTAGAAGTACCATGTGTATTAATATGGTCTACATCTTCTGGATTAATTCCTGAATTTTCTAAACAATTTTTCATTACAGCAATTACACCAACTCCTTCTGGATGTGGTGCTGTCATATGATAAGCATCAGAAGACATACCGCCTCCAATAACCTCTGCATAAATTTTTGCTCCTCTAGCTTTGGCATGTTCATATTCTTCTAGTACAATAGCACCTGCTCCTTCACCTAACACAAAACCATCACGTTCTGCATCAAAAGGTCTAGAAGCTGTTTCTGGGCTTTCGTTTCTTGTAGATAAAGCGTGCATAGCATTAAAACCACCCACACCAGAAATTACAACTGCAGCTTCAGAGCCACCAGTTACAATAACATCACAAGTACCTAATCGAATATAATTTAAAGCATCTATCATTGCGTTAGCTGATGATGCACATGCAGAAACTGTAGTATAATTTGGCCCCATAAATCCATTCTTAATAGAAATGTTTCCTGGTGCAATATCTGCAATCATTTTTGGGATAAAGAAAGGATTAAATCTTGGTGTGCCATCTCCTGCTCCAAAATTTATGGCTTCGTTTTGAAAAGTTTCTAAACCTCCAATTCCAGCTCCCCAAATTACACCTACGCGTAATTTGTTAATTTTTTCTAAGTCTAGGCTTGCATCTGCAATAGCTTCATCAGAAGCTACCATTGCATACTGCGTAAACCTATCCATTTTACGGGCGTCTTTTCTATTGATAAAGTCCGTAACTTCAAAGTTCTTTAATTCACATGCAAAACGAGTTTTGAACTTGGCAGCATCAAAACCTTTAATAGGCGCTGCACCGCTAACTCCGTTAACTAAAGCATTCCAATATTCTTCAATATTATTACCAATTGGCGTTAGTGCGCCAAGTCCAGTGACTACAACTCGTTTTAATTGCATATAAATTTACTTTTTTGCTTCTTCAATATAGCTAACTGCTTGACCTACTGTTCCGATGTTTTCAGCTTGATCGTCTGGAATTTGAATATCGAATTCTTTTTCGAATTCCATAATTAACTCAACAGTATCCAAAGAATCTGCTCCTAAATCGTTTGTGAAGCTAGCTTCTGTTGTTACTTCGTTATCGTCTACTCCTAATTTGTCTACGATAATAGCTTTTACTCTTGATGCAATGTCTGACATAATTTTGTGTTTTTTAAAATTTTAATCGTGGCAAAAATACGAATCTTAACAATTAAAACTAATTTTTGCCGTAAAAATGATTCTTAAAAGTAAAGAAAAATATTTAATCTTCACTTAAAACAATCTAATTGTTAATAATTATTCTTTTTTTTGTAGCCTAGAAATGAAGTTATGAAACGTATTGTTATTTTTGCATCTGGTTCTGGAACGAACGCCGAAAACATTATTAAATTTTTTAATCATACTAAAACCGCTAAGGTTACTACCGTATTATGTAACAATGAACATGCCAAAGTTTTTGATAGATGTAAAAATTTAGACATCAAATGTTTACATTTTAAAAAAGAAGCTTTTTTTACTACGGATGAAATTCTAAATCTCTTAAAAGAGCAAGCAGATTATATTATTTTGGCCGGTTTTTTATGGAAAATTCCAACAAAAATTATTGATGCTTTTCCTAATAAAATCATCAATATTCACCCTGCTTTATTGCCAAAATATGGAGGAAAAGGGATGTACGGAATGAACGTTCATAAAGCTGTAAAAGAAAATAAAGAAACAGAAACAGGCATCACTATTCACTACGTAAATGCCAATTATGATGAAGGAGCTATCATTTTTCAAGAAAAAACAGCTCTTTTAAGTGAAGATACACCAGAAAAAATCGCAGAAAAGATTCATATTTTAGAACAACGTTACTTTCCAAGAGTTATTGAAGATGTAATTTTAACTATAAATGAGTAAAAAAAAGTTTTATGTTGTTTGGAACGGACGTAGAAAAGGTGTTTTTACTTCTTGGAAAGTCTGTAAAAAGCAAATTGAAGGTTTTGAAGGCGCACAATACAAATCTTTTGCCGATTTAAACGAAGCCGAAATTGCGGCTACCAAAAACTATGCAGATTACGTTGGTAAAGACACTAAAAAACCAACTTTATCATCCGCAGAAAAAGAAAAATTAGGGAGACCTATTTTAGAAAGTATTTCTGTAGACGCTGCTTGCTCTGGAAATCCTGGAAAAATGGAATACAGAGGTGTTTTAACACATAATAAGAAACAAATTTTTATAAAAGGTCCTTTTGCTAAGGGAACCAATAATATTGGCGAATTTTTAGCTTTAGTACACGGAATTGCGCTTTTAAAGAGTAAGAACAAAGAGCATATTCCTATTTATTCTGATTCTAAGATTGCCATGAGTTGGGTAAAACAGAAAAGATGTAAAACCAACATGCATTTTGATGCTTCTAATAAAGATTTATTAGACTTGATAAAAAGAGCCGAAAAATGGCTGAAAGAAAACACATATAAAAATCCTATTTTGAAATGGGAAACCAAAGCTTGGGGAGAAATTCCTGCAGATTTTGGAAGGAAATAGATTCATTGATATTATCAATTGTTTACAAATAGAAAAGCCCGGAACTAATAATTAGTTTCGGGCTTTTTTTACTAAAAAATTTCAATCAATTTTATAAACTAGTATATCTATCTTGTAGAAAATAAATTAGTAGTTATTTTGCTCTAAAATACCTTCAGATAAAGTTACTTGATCTACAGGAATTGGCATTAACTCATGTTTTCCTTCTATAAACCCATAAGGACTTAATAAAGCGCCTGCTCTTCCAGTTCTTACCAAATCATGAAAACGAAAACCTTCTCCTGCCAATTCTACACGTCTTTCATGATAAATAGCATCTAATAATGGTTGACCTGATAATGTATTTGGTAAATTAGGTACTACAGTAGGTAAAGCTGTACCTCTTGCTCTAGTTCTAACTTTGTTAACATATTCTATTGCCTTTACAGGATTTGTATTATAAATTGCTTCTGCATACATTAAATAAGCATCTGCAAGTCTAATAATACGAATGTTATTTGCACTATTGTTATCACCTCCTATGGTTGGTTTTGTATAATTTGTATATGGAGCCCAAGCATACTTTCTTACATACCAATCTGTACCATAAGGAGCATCTATAAAAAACATCGTTGCATTTAATCTAGGATCATTTGCTTCATATTCATTTCTTAAACCGTCTCTTGCTTGTACAAAACCTCCTCCTTTATTACTAATTGGGTTTACACGTTTTGGTATACCAGTACCTAAAATACTTGCATCCGAAGAAAAATTAATTTCAAAAAGAGAACCAGAATTCCACTCACCTTCTGGCTGAAAAATGGTTGTATAGTCTGGTGTTAATTCAAAGCCTAATGCAAACAATTGATTTCCATAAGTTTCTACCTGACTCATTTTATTTTGATATAAAGACACACGCATCATCATCCCTAAAGCGGCTCCTTTATCTGCACGTCCGTTATAATTAGCATCTCTTTCTAATCTTGATGGTAAATCTGCAATTGCTATTTTTAAATCATCTTCAATAAAAGTATATGTAGCTTCTTTTGTTGCTCTAGGCACATTAACTTCTCCAATACTTAAAAGCTTGTCAATAACGGGTACACCACCAAAAGTATTTACCAAATCGAAGTAATAAAAAGCACGTAAAAAATGAGCTTCTGCTAAAATTTCCTTTTTTCTAACAGCATCATCAAAAGTGATGTTTGGTACTTTTTCTAGTACCAAATTAGCAAATAAAATACCTTTGTAGTTTACTTTCCATAATTCTCCTAATACTGGGTTTGATGTAGAAATAGTCCATTTATCTCTTTCAAATAATGGCGCATTATTTTCAGCAGTTCGTCCACCTTTAATAAAGTCGTCCGTACCTATTTCTCCAAAAATAATATCATTTCCCATGGTGCCCCAAAAATCGCTACCAGACAACTCACTCATAGAAGAGTAAGCTGCTATTAAAGCTTGCTCTGCTTGAACTGGATTTGTATAAAAATCTTCTAAAACTGGTTCTCCATAAGCCTTAGAATCTAAATTATCTGTACAGGAAACCATTACAACTAGTAACAATAACAAACTGTACTTTATATATATCTTAATATTATTATATAATTTCATAATCTATGTTTTTTAAAAGTTAATATCTAGTCCTAAAGAAACTGTTCTTGTAGATGGGTATCTACCTCTGTCTATCCCTAAATCTAAAGATGTTCTGGTACCACTTTGAGTTTCATCAACACCAAGTTCTGGATCTAAACCTCTATAATCTGTTATGGTAAATAAATTTTGAGCAGCTACGTAAATTCTAGCTTTTGAAATAAATGTTTTACTTAAAACATCTTTTGTAAAATTATATCCTATTTGAATATTTTTTAATCTTAAGTAAGATCCATCTTCTATAAGCATACTAGACTGCTTTGTATTATTAGCAAACCCAGCAAAAGTAGCTCTAGGTATAGAGTTAGAAGTACCTTCTCCTGTCCATCTTCCTAAATAATAAGTAGTTAAATTACTATCTAACTTTCCTTCTAATAAATATGCTGTAGCATTAAAAATGTCATTTCCTTGTACTCCTTGAAAAAACATGGTCATGTCAAATTGTTTGTACGTCATATCAACATTAATTCCGTAGGTAAAGTCTGGTAAAGGAGAACCTATAAATGTTCTATCATCATCATTAATTATACCATCTCCACTTATATCTTTATACCTAACATCTCCAGGCAAATTACCGCTTAAACTTGCATTATCATCTATTTCTTTTTGATTTTGAAAGATTCCGATTGCTTGTAAACCATAAAAAGATGCAATTGGTCGCCCTGCTTCTGTTCTACTAATATCTTTATAACCATTACCTGCAAAACCTGTACTAATAATACTGCCTTTTGTGGCTAAGTTAAGTACTGTATTGTCTATGATTGAGATATTACCACCCACACTAAAAAAGAAATCATTGATACTCTTTTTGTAATTTAATGAGAATTCTAAACCTTTATTTTCAATCTCACCTGCATTTATAGTGGGTGCAGATTGATATCCAGATGTTTGTAAAATAGGAGATTCTAACAACATATTAGAGGTTGTTTTTATAAAATAATCTGCAGTAAATGTAAGTGCATTATTAAATGCACCTAAATCGAAACCAATGTTTGTGGTAGTAGTTGTTTCCCATTTTAAATCTAGATTACCTGGGCTTAGTGGAGCCAAACCAATTGTAGTTGTTTCATCATTACCTAATACATAGTTTTCACTAGTACTTAAGCTACTAAATATTGCTGAGTTTGGTATGTTTTGGTTTCCTGTTTCTCCCCAACCAACACGGAATTTAAATTGATTAATAACATCAATATTGTAAAATTTTTCTTTGTGAATATTCCACGCTAAGGCTAAAGACGGAAATTGGGCAAATCTATTATTTTCTCCAAATCTAGAAGAACCATCTATTCTGTAAGTACCTGTAAATAAATACCTATCATCATAATTATAATTTACTCTACCAAAATATGATAATAATGATGAGCTAGAGATACTTCCATTATTTGTTGATGAATCTACTGAACCTGAACCTAATGTAGGGTTTTTTACTCCTTCTGGAATTGCACTTCTGGTGGCCACAACATTGTTAAAATCTAATTTTTGTGATTCATGTCCTAACAAGGCACTAATACTATGCTTTTCTTTAATTGTTGTGTTATAACTTAAGGTATTAGACCAAACGTTAACTCTATTTTCTGATCTTAACGTACTGTAAATATTTACAGGTCTATTTTGTTCTGCAGAGATATAGTATTCTGGTTGAAAGTTATCCATCTTTCTATTATTTACCTCTAAACCATAGTTAGATTTAAACTTTAAACCTTTTATTAAATCTGCTTCTATAAATACATTTCCTAAAAAGCTCTCTTTTGTTAAAGGTGTTCTTTCATAAATTGTTAACCCAACAGGATTTCTTATCTCTGTAGAGTATAAAGGTCTTGCAGGTGAACCATCTTCATTATAAATAGGAGAAACAGGGTCTACAACATACCCAATAAAAGCACTTTTATTATTAGAGTTCTGCCCAAAAGAAGCAACAGCATTAGAGGTAGACTTTGAATACTGAATGTTTTGACCTACTCTAATTTTAGGTTTTATTTTATAGGTACTATTTACTCTAAAATTTGTTCTATCAAAAGAGGTATTATTTACAATTCCTTTTTGATCTAACTTCCCAAAAGAAACGTAATAAGATGTTTTTTCACTACCACCTGATACAGATAATTGATGGCTTTGTAAAGTTCCTGTTCTGTAAACAGCATCTTTCCAATCATATGATTCTAATGATGATGGATTTGCAAAAGCAGCTTCTGGAGTAGCTCCGTCATTTACTTTTCCTTCATTATAAAGTGTAGCCCATTGCTCTGAATTCATCACCTTTAAATTATCAATTCTATTTTCTATACCTGTATAAGTTTTATAAGAAATGATAGTCCTATTTTTACTACCAACTTTAGTGGTAACTAATACAACTCCGTTAGCTCCTCTAGAACCATAAATTGCTGTAGCGGAAGCATCTTTTAAAACTTGAACAGATTCTGCATCGTCCATATTAATATTGCTAATATCATTAATAGGAACACCATCTACAATATACAATGGATCTGCATTATTAACAGTACCAACACCTCTAATTCTTACTGTTGGCGTAGATCCTGGTTGTCCAGAACTTTTTGTTACAGAAACCCCTGGCGCTCTACCTTGAATAGCTTGTGCAATAGAAGTAGATTGCGTTTGCGTTAGTTGTTCTGCACTTACAGAAGACACAGAACCTGTTACATCAGATTTTTTAACACTACCATAACCCACTAAAACAATCTCGTCTAACTGACCTACTTCTTCTTCTAAAGTAACATTAATGTCTGTTTGATTGCCTACTACAACTTCTTTCGTTTTATACCCAAGATATGAATACACTAAAACAGTACTTTTATCAGTAATAGAAATGGCATAAACACCATCAAAATCTGTAGTTGTACCATTTGTAGATCCTTTTTCTAAAACACTAACACCTGGTATTGGGTTGCCAAATTGGTCTTTTACAATACCTTTAACAGTAATCTTTACAGGATTTTCTAACTTAATAATACTTTTAGAAATAGTGTTTGGAATGTTTTTATGAATTAATACAATCTGTTTTCCAACAGTTTTATACTCAATATTAGTGTTCTTAAACAAGTTTTTTAAGACATCAAAAACAAGTGTATTTTTTACATTTACCGATACCTCCTTTGCATTATTTAATTCATTGTTATTATACAATACATTAAATTCTGTTTGAGATTCTATTGCCCTAAATACTTCTAAATAGGTAACTTTATTCAAACTTAAAGTTACTTTATCATTTTCTGAATTAGTACTTGCTTGAATTTGAAAAAGTGAAATAAATATAAGATAAGCTGTTAATTTCATTTTACGACTTATTTTATGGGGCAAGAAGTTACCTCCCCATATATTAGTTAGTTTTTTCATACTTTTGTTTTAGTTATTATTGGTTTAATAAATGTGTTAAATCATACAAGTCTTAGATTGGGAAATGTTCCAGCATTTTCCAATCTTTTTGTATATCCTAATGTGAAATCTTTTGTTTAATTCATTTTTTGTTTTTTTAAGTTGATTAATTAATAGTTATGGTATCTCCTTCTATTTTATATTTAAAAGAGAAATTTGTTTTAAAAGATTCTAAAACCTCCTGAATATTTTCTACTCTAAAAGTTGCCGTAAATGCCTGATTAGATAGTTCTTTATTATTGTTTATAATTTTGATGTTGTAATGTCTTTCTAGTCTTTTAATGATTTGTTTAAATTTTAAATTCTCTATAACCAATGTGCCATCAATCCAACTTGTATAAATGGATGTATTTACTTTTTTAATGGTGATTTTTTGATCTTTTTTATTCCATCTGGCTTTTCTACCTGGCATTAATAATTTCGATTTTTCTTCAGTGTACAATTCGTCTTTACCATACAGTCTTACTGCTCCTTCTACCAAAACTGTAAAAATATCTTTATTTTCAGCATAAGAAGACACATTAAAACTAGTACCAAGAACTCTAATATTTAAGTCGTTAGATTCCACCACAAAAGGATGTTCTTTGTCTTTGGTTACTTTAAAAAATGCTTCTCCTGTTAAGTATACTTGTCTGTTTTGTTCTTTTAAAAATTGAACGGGATACTTTAATACGGTACCTGCATTTAGGTGTACTTCGGTTCCATCAGACAAAACAAGTGAAAAGGTTTTTCCATAAGGTACTTTCAACTCATTAAAAATGAGTTTTTTAGAAATCGTTGTAGAACTATTTTTATAATTTAGTTTATTTCCTTTTTGAGCACCAACCACTTTTCCTTTATCATCAATAATTTTAGATTCCCCATTTTTGGTAATTATTTGTGTATTTCCGTTAGATAATTTTAAAACAATCTCTTCTTCAGCAATTAGATTATCTTCAATAGTTATTGCTGGTTTGTTATGGAACAAAAAGTAAGCAAATCCTATTAAACCGATAAATACTGCGGCAACTCTAGAAAATATTTTAAAATAATTAAATTTTGGTTTTGAAGCTATTGCTTCTTTTATCTTTCTCCAAGTTTCTTTCTTTTCCTTATCAATTTCACGAACAATACTTGCTCTTTTTTTACGCTCTTCTGGGTCTTTTAATCGATCCATTAATTCTTTTGCGCTCTCTTTATCAAAGTTAGATTCCATTCTTTCAGTATCTATATTTCGATCCATTAAAAAGGACGATGCAATCTCCTTTGCTAATTCTATTAATTGACTAACTCTTTTCATTTACAATAATTGTCTAGCGCTTATTCTATCAATAAACGAGCGATTTATAAAAACGGGTGAATAAAATTTAACTTTTTTTAATAAATATATAATTACAGGTACGTATAAATGCTATTTACCTAATTATTTAGCAGTAAAATAATGAAAAACTCAACAAATGGAGACTTTAAAAATAAGCGTAATTTCTTATAAGCAATTTTTTTTTGAGTTTTAACAGTGTTGATAGAAATACCTAACTCTTCAGATATTTGTTTGTTTTTAAACCCATTCATACTTAACCCTACTATTGCCCTACATTTTTCTGGTAACGTTTTTAGGCCTTTTTCAATAGCAACTGAAACCTCTTCCATAAAGAATTCTTTATCGAAATACAGATCAGATTCTAGTTCAAAATAATCTAAAGAATCAACCCTTTGTGTAAGTTTATACTCCTTACTTTTAAGATAATCGATACTTTTATTTTTTACTGAGACATACAAATAAGATTTTAAAGCTACTTTATCTTCAAATGTTATGTTGTTATTCCAAAATTTAATAAAAACATCTTGTACAATATCTTTTGCCTTCTCTAAGTTATCAATATACTTATTAGAAAACAAACACAAGGAGGTGTATAGTGAGTTGTACAGTGTATTGTACTGTTTTAAACGCTTTTCATTTTCATTCTTATAATTCAAATTTCTAATTTGCAAAATATTGAACGAATAAAGATATAACAGAAAAATAATCTTAAACGCTCTGGTTAAACTAGAACAAAAGAATGAATTAAAAACCTAAACAATGTTGTTGTCAGTTTATAAAACAGAAAAACCTGCAAAATGCAGGTTTTTCTAAAAAAAATATAACTTTGTATTATAAATTTGCCTTCATCAATTCTCTATTCATTCTAGCAATATTGTCTAAAGAAATTCCTTTAGGGCATTCTACCTCACAGGCACCTGTATTTGTACAGTTACCAAAACCTTCTAAATCCATTTGTGCAACCATGTTTTTTACACGATCTGCAGCCTCTATTTGTCCTTGTGGTAATAAAGCATACTGAGATACTTTTGCACCTACAAATAACATTGCAGAAGAGTTTTTACATGTTGCTACACAAGCACCACAACCAATACAAGCTGCTGCATCCATAGCTTCATCTGCTGCGTGTTTAGAAATAGGAAGTGAGTTAGCATCTTGTGTATTACCAGAAGTGTTTACAGAAATGTAACCACCTGCTTGTTGAATACGCTCAAAAGCCATTCTATCTACAATTAAATCTTTTATTACCGGAAATGCTGATGCTCTAAATGGCTCTATTGTAATAGTTTCTCCATCTTTAAACATACGCATATGTAACTGACAAGTAGTAATACCTCTATCAGGTCCGTGAGCTTCTCCATTAATATATAAAGAACACATTCCGCAAATACCTTCACGACAATCATGATCAAAAGCAACGGGTTGTTCACCTGCGTTTACTAATTGTTCATTTAAAACATCCAGCATTTCTAAGAAAGACATATGCTCTGAAATATCAGTCACTTTATAGTCTACCATTTGACCCTCTGAACCAGCGTCTTTTTGTCTCCAAATTTTAAGTGTTAAATTCATAATGTCTTTATTATTTGTATGAACGTTGTTTAAGTTCTATATCTTTAAATTCTAATTGTTCTTTGTGTAAAACTGCGTCTGCAGGTTCTCCTTTATATTCCCAGGCAGATACAAAAGCGAAATCTTTATCATTACGTTTTGCTTCTCCTTTTTGCTCGCCATCTAACTCTACAGATTCTTCTCTAAAGTGTCCACCACAAGACTCATTTCTTATTAAAGCATCTTTTGCAAACAACTCTCCTAATTCTAAGAAGTCTGCTACACGACCTGCTTTTTCTAGTTCAACATTCATTTCATTAGCTGCTCCAGGTACCATAACATCTTTCCAGAATTCTTCACGAATTGCTTTAATTTCTGCCATTGCAGCTTTTAAATCTTTTTCGTTACGAGACATTCCAACTTTATCCCACATTACTTTACCTAAACGCTTATGAAAATGATCTACAGATTTTGTTCCTTTATTGTTAAGGAAGAAATTAATTCTATCTGTTACTTCTTTTTCTGCGTCATCAAACTCTTTGGTATCTGTAGGTATTGCACCTGTTCTAATGTCATTAGATAAATAATCACCAATAGTATAAGGCAATACAAAGTAACCATCTGCTAAACCTTGCATTAAGGCAGAAGCCCCAAGTCTGTTCGCACCATGATCAGAGAAATTTGCTTCTCCAATACAATATAAACCTTCTACAGTAGTCATTAAGTTATAATCTACCCAAACACCACCCATTGTATAGTGGGTTGCAGGATAAATCATCATTGGAGTTTCATACGGATTTTCAGCGATGATTTTTTCATACATCTGAAATAAGTTTCCGTATTTTTCTTCAATAATTGCTTGACCTAATTCTTTAATTTTTTCCTTAGAAGGATTTTTAATACCATGTATTTTAGCTTGCTCTTTACCATAACGCTCAAAAGCAGAAGCAAAATCTAAATACACCGCTTCTCCTGTTGCATTTACTCCGTAACCAGCATCACAACGTTCTTTTGCTGCTCTAGAAGCAACATCACGTGGTACTAAGTTACCAAAGGCAGGGTAACGACGTTCTAAGTAATAATCTCTATTTTCTTCAGCAATCTCCGTAGGTTTTAATTTACCTTGCTGTATTAATTTTGCATCTTCTATTCTTGCAGGAACCCAAATTCTACCATCATTACGTAAAGATTCAGACATTAATGTTAATTTAGACTGATAATCTCCTGAACGAGGAATACACGTTGGGTGAATTTGTGTAAAACAAGGATTTGCAAAAAAGGCTCCTTTTTTATGAATTTTCCATGCTGCTGTAGCATTAGACCCCATTGCGTTGGTAGATAAGAAATAAACGTTACCGTAACCTCCTGTTGCAATTACAACTGCATGTGCAGAGTGACGTTCTATTTCTCCGGTAATTAAATTACGTGCAATAATACCTCTTGCTTTACCATCTATTTTTACAACATCTAACATTTCATGACGATTGAACATCTCAATCTTACCACGAGCAATCTGACGGTTCATTGCAGAATAACATCCTAATAATAATTGTTGTCCGGTTTGTCCTTTTGCGTAAAAAGTTCTAGAAACTAAAACTCCTCCAAAAGAACGATTGTCTAACAAACCACCATAATCACGTGCAAAAGGAACTCCTTGTGCCACACATTGATCTATAATATTACCAGATACTTCTGCTAAACGGTGTACGTTTGCTTCACGAGAACGGTAATCTCCTCCTTTTACAGTATCGTAAAATAATCTGTAATTAGAATCTCCATCTCCTTGATAGTTTTTTGCTGCATTAATACCTCCTTGTGCTGCAATAGAATGCGCTCTACGTGGAGAATCTTGATAAGCAAATGCTTTTACGTTATATCCTAATTCTGCTAACGTTGCCGCTGCAGAACCACCTGCTAAACCTGTACCAACAACTATAATATCTATATTACGTTTGTTTGCTGGGTTTACAAGATTAATTTTGTCTTTATAAATTGTCCACTTATCTTTAATTGGACCTTCTGGTACTTTTGAATCTAAAGCCATAGTTATTTAAGATTAATGGTTATGATTAAAATGATGAAACAATGCAATAATGATAAATCCTAAAGGAATAACTACTGAATAGATTTTACCAAAATTTTGTAATGCTTTTTTTCTTCCTGCGGTAACTCCCATCGATTGAAAAGCAGATGTAAAACCGTGTGCTAAATGCAATCCTAAGAAAACAAATGCTACTACATAAGCAGCTACTCGCCAGATTGGAATAAATTTTTCTTGTAATTCATGAAAATATCTTGTTGGATCTTCTGGCAACACAGCAACGTATTTGTGGTTTAATTCTGGAATCCAGAAATCAATAAAATGTAGTGCAATAAAAGCTAAAATAGCCAATCCACTATAAATCATGTTTCTACTCATCCATGTAGAATTAGCTGCTCCATTGTTTTTAACATAGGCAACTCCGTTTGCTTTTTTGTTTTTCAATTCTAATACAAACCCCATCACAAAGTGAAAAACAACTCCAAAAATTAATACAGGCTGCAAAGCAAATTGTATTAAAGGATTTGTACCCATAAAATGAGATAATTGATTAAAGAGCTCTTCACTAAAAAGTGAGGTAACATTAACCGCTAAATGTATAATTAAGAAAAACATGAGGAAGAATGCAGAAAGCGCCATGGCTATCTTTCTTCCAACTGAAGATTTGAAAAATCCGCTCATTGTATAAATGTATAATTAAGTTATAATTGTTGTTTTACAAATGTACCATTTACATATTCTTTATTGAAATATAATGGTTATTTTTTAGTTATTTAGAATCGTTTTAATAAAGAAAATAAATTCACCTTAAAACGCTAAACAACAGATTCTTACATATTAATATTTATTAAAAAATAATGACAAATTATATCTTTTATTAAATTGGTAAACCAAAAAAAGAGTTAAAATAAAATCCCTTTTAATAGTGCTTTAACTATATGGCCAAATTATAGGTATCAACACAATGCTTACTATAAAAAACATTAAAAGTAAAATAGCACCACTTTTTAAATAATCTGTAAACTTATAATTACCTGCATTCATTACCATTGTATTTGTTGGCGTACCAAAAGGTGTTAAAAAAGCCGTAGACGCACTAACAGCTAATGCCATCATAAATGGATGTGGAGAATACCCTAACTCTAAAGATGCTACCAAAACAATTGGCGCCATTAAAATGGCCGTTGCAGTATTACTCATTACCTGACTTAAAAAAGAAGTAATTAAGAAGATACCTGCTAAAAAATATGTGGGATGTTTTTCTCCCACTAATAAAATCATAGAATCTGCAATAAATTTTGCGCCTCCGGTTTTTTGAAGTGCAACCCCCATCGGTATCATACCTGCCATTATTATAATCACATTCCAATTAATAGATCTATAAGATTGATTCATATTAATACAACCACCCGCAATCATAATAAAAGCAGTTAACATTACTGTTATTGATGAAGAATAAGGCCCCCAAATAAACATGCAAACCATAAATATCATTGCCAAAATAGAAATAACACCTTTTCTTGTTATGGTACCTACTTCTTTAGATAGTTCTTCTGGAGAACCAATAATCAAGAAATCTCTACTTTCTTCTTGAATTGCTTTAATATCTTCCCATTTTGCTCTTACCAAAATAACGTCTCCTTCTTGCAAATCGAATTCTCTACCCCTAATTCTTTTGTTGTATCTACTTACTGCAATAACTTGTAAATTGTATTTTTTACCAAATCTACCAGTATTAATATGTCTACCTCTATAATTAGATTTTGGTGCAATAATCAATTCACACATTCCAATCTCATCAGAAAGTACATTTTGTTTGATAAATTCACCATCAACATCGGTTAATTTAGTTGCTGCTACATTATATTTATCAATAAATCTATGAATACGATTTTCACTACAGTTTACAATAAGCTCATCGCCAACATTCATTTGTCTATTTAAATCTGGAAACTCATCTAAATCACTTTTTTTAAAACCTACTTTTTTAAGAAAAGAAGTTGTAATATCTTCTTTAGAAATCATTTTTATAATAGTTACTCCCATTAATGACCCTAACTTTAACTCTTTCATTGTTTTACCAACAGCAGAAGAATTAGGTCTAATTCTTACCCTCCAAAATCCTTCAAATAATTGATAAGAATCTTCTATACTTTGTATTGATTCATCAATATCTTCTAACCTTCTAGATTTATTACTTGGTAATAACTTTGTACCCAAATAACGCATATAAATTACTGTTAAAAACAATAAAGGAACTCCTATATAAGCAAATTCAAAAAAGCCAAATTCAGGAATACCTGCATCTATCATTGCTTGGTTTGTTACAATATTTGTGGGTGTACCTGTAAGGGTTAACAACCCTCCAGTTGCCGCTGCAAACGACAAGGGAATTAACATTTTTGAAGCAGGTGTTTTCAACCTCCAAGAAGCTGCAATTATAACAGGCATTAAAGAGGCAACTGTACCTGTGTTACTCATAAAAGCAGATAAAATAGCAGAACCTATAATAATTAAAACTAATAACTTATTTGAATTATTTTTAGATAACACAATAATTTTATTACCCAACCAAGAAGTCAATCCGGTTCTACTCATTGCTTCTCCAACAATAAAAAGACCTGCAATTAAAATAATACTTGAGTTGCTAAATCCAGAAAATGTTTCACCAACAGTTAAAACGCCTGTCATACTTAATGCCATCATACTAGTGATAGCTACAATATCTGGCCTAATTTTTCCGGAAACAAAAAGAATAATTGTTATTGCTAAAATAATAAATGTAGTTGTCATAGTTTAATTATTAATAACTGCAAATTTAAGTTGATTAAAAATAGATTATAACATTGCCATTATTTCTGCCACAATTATTATAAGTACTAAAGAAAAAGGATATACTGCTGCATAAGCAACTTGTGGTGCTTCTGATTCGGTCATAGAATCTGTGGCACTTAATCCTGGAGTAGATGTCATTCCACCAGTTAATGCCCCTAAAATAGATAAAAAATTAATTTTTAACAAGAAACGCCCAACAAGAACAGTTGCAATCATTGGTATTAATGTAATAAGCGCTCCGTACAAAAATAAAATAAACCCATGTTTTTCAATAGCTGAAATTAAACTTTGTCCTGCTTTTAACCCTACAGGGGTAAGAAATAATAACAAACCGAACTGACGTAATATTTGATTTGCAGGTCCTGATAAATTCCAAATTACAGATCCAACTTTTCCTTTCCAACTTAAAAATATCGAAGCTAAAAGCACTCCTCCTGTAAGCCCTAATTTTAGACTGATACCTCCTAAAGGAATGGCAATAGCCCCCACAATAATACCAATTACAATACCAAATGCAACAGGTAAAAAACTGGTTTGTCCTATTCTTTTTAAACTGTCTCCAAAAAGTTGTGTAACAGCAGGAACGTTTCCTTTAGAACAAGAAACTAAAATTTTATCACCAAATTTTATTTTGGTTGTTGGGTGTGGTGCAAGATCTATACTTGCTCTTCTAATACGAGTAATGGTTGCAGAATAGTTTTCTAAAAGATTAAGTTCTCTAATGCTTTTGTTTACCACAGCATCATTACTTACTACATACCATTTTACTTCGTAAGTTCCACTACGAGGAATTTTTATATCGGTAACCTTACCTAATAAAACCTCTATTCTTTCTAATGCATTTACAGTACCTACAGCTTTAATAATATCTCCTGTTTCTAAAATGGTATCTTTTGTAGGTGAAATTGGTAACTGATTCGGTTTCATGATACGAGAAATATTCGCTTTGGTCATAAAACGTATTCTTAACTCTTTAATGGTTTTTCCATTAACGTTTTCATTAGAGATAATTAAGTTTTTGTTAATTACCATTGGTGTATTAGAAGTAGATTGTTCTTCGAAGTCTTTTTCTTCTTTTTTTACATTTACTCTAAATAAAGTAGGTCCTAATTTTACAAATAAGATAACACCTAATACCCCAAACGGATAGGCAATACCATAACCAATAGAAGCTAAAGGAGAGTGAGAAGCCTCTATAGAAGCCGCCAAACCAGGTGTAGATGTTAATGCACCTGTTAACAAACCACTCATCATATTCATATCTACATCATAAAGATAAGAAATAGATATTGCTGTTATTCCTCCTGTAATTACAGTAATTCCTGCTAAAATAATTAATTTTATTCCTTGTTCTTTAAAAGAACTAAAGAAAGAAGGACCTGCTTGCATACCTATGGTATAAATAAATAAAACTAACCCAACACTTTGTATGATTGGTGGAATATTAAAGGTAATACCATTTAAATTATACAAGTACCCGAAAAAGATAGCTACAAAAATAACTGCTGAAGTGTCAAAATTAATCCCTTTAATTCGAATGTTTCCAAGGGTAATTCCTAAGCCAATAACTAGAAATAACACGAAGTAATCTTTAGTGAGTAATTCTGAAAAAAATTCCATAATTTTTAATATTTATTTTAGTATAATTTTATAAAAAACTGAATTTCATTTAAGTGGGCAAAAGTAGGGCTTTACAACAATAAATTTTTATGATATTTATCACTTGAAGTCTTGCTATTGTTGGTTTTTTTTAGATAAATCTGCGCTAACAACCATGCCTATTGAACGAATACGTTGTAGTAAGTTTTTTCTTAATTAAAAACGAGGTTTTTACCTTTTTTAGAAGAAATTAAGCACTTATTATTTTCCCAAGTTCCCTTAAGTGACTCTTTGGCAATAACTTCTCCCTCACAAGTTAAAAAATTACCATTCATATCTTTTTTTATAATTTTAAAGGTACCTTTTTTAATAGCATTTACAATTTTATAAATTAATCCCTTTTTAGAAATTTTACTTCCTTTTGTTATTAATTGTAATCCTTGTTCATTATTATATAAATCCATTTCAGAAGATATTTCATCTGGCACTACTCCTTCTTCTAAATTTCTTTTTTTATAAGTAATATAATTTTCTTTTTCATGTGCTTTCCCTAAAGAACGCGCAGCTCTTTCTCCTATTTCTTGATGCATACGTGCCATCCAATAGGCATGCCTAAAGGCATCTACCTGACCCCCTGCACCATCGCCATCTAATAAGTTAGTTTTTGCAATAGAATCTGAAACCTTATTTGCTTCATTAGACACTTCCAAAGATTTTTTTGCTTTAAAAGGATGAAATAATACCCATTTTTTTATGGGGGCAGAAAGTTTAAAAAAACTTTTAAAATTAGATTGAGAAAACATTTGTAAAGAAAATAGTAGGACTAAAAAAAAGAAAAGTTTTTTCATAGAAAGAAATAATATAATTCATAAACTTAATATGGTAAAAATAAGGCTTTTTTTTAACCATGATTGCTAGCTCATCAATTTTAAAATTGTAAAAAATAAACGATCTTTTAGATAACATAAATTCAAAAAAAAGCCTTAATTCTAAAAAAAGAATTAAGGCAATTTAATTATATACTTTTCAAAAAAGTAAATTCTATGAAAAATTGGGGAATATAAATTCGTATTTTAAACATTAAATGTTGTCCTGCAAATTTAAGTGTAAACTATAATACAAGAAAGGTAATAAAGTGCTTTTAAACTGTAAAAATGGGACAAACTAACTTATAAATTGCTTTCTAAACGCATCTGGGGTAAATGTAGTATGCTTTTTAAAATACTTATAAAGATTAGCAGGATCTTTAAAACCTACCTGAAATGCAATTTCTTTTATAGAAAGATTATATTGCAAAAGCAATCTTTTTATTTTTATAATAACGGTATCATCAATAAACTCTTTAGCAGGTTTATTGGCTATAAATTTTACAACTGTATTTAATTTTTTTGTTGAAAAACCTAATTTATTTGCATAATCATACACTTTTTTAGTTTTAGCGTAATCTTCTTCTAAAGCACTCTGAAATTTAATAAACTCTTTTAAATATTTACTTTGTTGTATGTTATTATAATCTTTAGATTTTAATCGATAAATTAAGGTAATTAAAATATGCAAAAGACTTCTAATCAACTTATAAGAATACATATCATGTACAAGTAAAACTTCTTTTTCTATACCTTTTATTAATTGAAAAATACTTACAAAATCGCTATTTATTAATTGTGTTTTTGGAGACACTAATAACTCATTAAACATCTGTATTGCACTAGCAACCTCTATCTCATTTAAATAACTATTTAAAAACTCTTCTTTAAAACACAACAAAAAACCTTTTGTCTTTTTATCTAAATATAACTTATGCATTTGGTCTTTTCTAATAGACAGAATTGTTCCTTTAGTATAATCATAATCTGTAAAATCTATAGAATGCTTACCCGTATTTTCTGTAATAAAAATTAATGCATAAAAACTAACTTTATGATTTTTTGTTAAGACTTCTTCAGTTTCAAGTTCTACTAATTTTTCGAGTTTTACAATATCAAAATTATATTTTTCGAGTTTTTGGTAATTATGAGTTATAATGGGAGATTTTATCATTGATGATGAGCTATTTAAATCCCTAAAGTACATAATTTTAACTAATCCTTTTAATTATACTTTTTTTATTATTAAAAACTATTTGGTCACTAGTCTTCTTACCTAATAGTAGTTTCCCTATGGGTGATGAAACTGAAATAGCAAAATAGATCTTGCCATCAACGATTATTTGTCCTGCAGAAATAGATAAAAAATAGTTTGCAGAACTTGTTTCTATTACACTCCCCAAATGAGCAATAGTACTTTTTTTGTAAACATCTATTTTAGCCAAAACCTCTTTCATTTGATGAATTCCGGCAAGTTGCTGGCCAGCTTTTTCCATTTCTAACTGTAACATTGCACGCCCTGTTTCGTGCTTATCTCCAGCAGAACTTTTAGTTTCTGATTGCAACGCTTTTTGGTTAGATGAAATTATATCATCTACCGTTTGTAACCGTTTATTTACAAAAAACTCACATTGTTTAAAAAGAGCTTCTTTTATATCCATTTAAACTGTTTTAGAAAAACAAATACTATTTTCCATGTTTGTATACTGACCATAATTTTCAATCACTTTATAATTGCATTTCTTATAAAATTTAACTGCTTCTACTTGCCTTTTTCCGGTTTCTAATACACATTTTTGATATCCCAATTCTTTGGCCCAAATTTCTAATTCTGTAAGTATTTTTTGTGCAATTCCTAAACCTCTTTTATCAGGAGAAACAAACATTCTTTTTACTTCAACCGAAGTTTTATCAAACTTTTTTATTGCACCACAACCAACTGCCACCTTATCAACATAAACTAAAACAACATTTTTTAAAACATCAATATTATTAAATTGATGGTAAAAATCGTGTTCATCTCCATCTGTAATTTTTAAATAAGCATCTAGTTCTTTTACCAAATTGATAAAATCTATATTCTCGGAATTAGTTCTGATTATTTTTATCATAATTTGTGTTTTTTATCATTTCAAAAAAAATATTTTCAAATCCTTCTTTATTAGCTTCGTTAGCTACTTTCAATCAAATTACATTTTCAGTTAAGTAGCTTTTAAAAAAATATCTGCTAATAATACTAAAAGACACTGCATATCTAAAAATCGAACTTTAATTGCACCCAAACAGGTTCATTATCTTCTGTATTTAGATTGCCAAAAGATAAACCTAATAAACGTACAGAATTTGTAATTTTATCTTGAAACAACAACTCTTTTACCACAGGAAAAAATTCTTTTTTGGTTTGCATAAAATAGTCTTTGGTTTTACTTCTTGTTTGCTGTGTAAAATCAGAATATTTAATTTTTAAAGTAATAGTTTTTCCTTTTGTATCCGTTTTTTTCATGCGTTTTTCTAACTCGTCAGCAATTTTTTCTAATTTTTGAATCATAAAAATTTCTGAAGAAATGTTTTCGCTAAAAGTTCTTTCTGCTGCCACAGATTTCCGAATTCTATTGGGTTTTACCACACTATTATGAATACCACGAACAATATTGTAATAATGCGTCCCCGATTTACCAAATAACCTTATCAATTCTTCTAAAGACTTCTTTTTTAAATCATTTCCCACAAAAATGCCTAAATTATACATTTTAGCTGCCGTTACTTTACCAACTCCATAAAACTTATTTACGGGTAATTCTTCTAAAAATTGAAGAACTTCTTCTGGATGAACCGTTTTTTGTCCGTTAGGCTTGTTGATATCCGAAGCTACTTTGGCAATAAATTTATTTATAGAAATACCTGCGGATGCTCTTAAACCCGTTTTATCAAAAATACGTTGTCTAATTTCTCTTGCAATGGTATTTGCAGACGGATTTCCTTTTTTATTTTCTGTAACATCTAAATAAGCTTCATCTAAAGAAAGTGGTTCTACTAAATCTGTGTACTCATAAAATATTTCTCTTACTTGTAATGAAATTTCTTTATAACGCTTAAAATCTGAATTAACAAAAATTAAATGCGGACATTTTTGTTTTGCTAAAGTACCACTCATGGCAGATTTTACACCAAATTTACGGGCCTCGTAACTTGCCGCAGAAATAACTCCTCGTCTACCTTCGCCACCAACTGCAATCGCTTTTCCCCTTAATTCTGGATTGTCTAATTCTGCTACAGATGCGTAAAAAGCATCCATATCTACATGAATTATTTTTCTAAAAGGTGGTTGCAATTCCATGTTTCTAAAATACAAAAAAGATGTTGTTTGTTATTGCGAGTTTACGAAGCAGTCACTTTTTAAATAGACAGATTACTTCTTTCGTTCCTCATTTGTAATGACAAATCTATTTTAAAAAATCAATACAAAGCTGCGTTACTTTTGCTAGCTCTTTAGAAACTGTTTTTTCTTGCCAAGGATGAGAAACGTTAAACACATGATTTGCATTTTCTATAATCTCAAATTGACTTTTTGGATGCCATTTTTTTAGGTTTTCTGCTTCATTAATTAAAACAGAAGTATCCTTATCTCCATGAATTATTAAATGCGGAATCTTTAAATTTTCCGTAGCTTTTTTAACATCCAAACGTTTTTTATTCTGAATAAAATCTTCGTAAAATTGATAGAAGTGAGGCATA
Source organism: Polaribacter staleyi (assembly GCF_038024045.1). Lineage (NCBI taxonomy): Bacteria > Pseudomonadati > Bacteroidota > Flavobacteriia > Flavobacteriales > Flavobacteriaceae > Polaribacter > Polaribacter staleyi. The sequence continues at coordinate 2,570,106 of NZ_CP150665.1, forward strand.
TTTTGTTTTGTTCTTCCGTTTAAAACATATTTTACACCTTTTTGTTTCCATTCTTCTAAATCACCAACAGTTGCTGTTCTTTTTTCGAAATCACAAACTCCTGCTAACGTAATTACTTTTTTAACTCTAGCATCTTCATTGGTTTTTAATAATACAATACCTCCACCTCTACTGTGTCCGATTATAGAAATATCATCAGCATCAACCTCATTTTTAAATTTTTCTTCGGATGAAATCCAATCGATAATACTCCCTAAATCATCTAATTCTTTAGAGTAATTGTTATTACCAAAAGCTTCTAAATCTGGAAAATCTATGGGTTGCTCTAAAGTACCTCCGTTATGAGAAAAATTAAATTTGATAAAAAAGAATCCTGCATTTGCAAATGCTTCTGCCATTAAATTCCAAGCTCCCCAATCTTTAAAACCTTTGTAACCATGACAAAAAATAACTATTTTTTTTGGTTGATGTTCTTCTTTATAAAAAACATCTGTTACAATCGGTTTGTTATGTTTTCCTTTAACAAGGAAGTTTTTAATTATTTTCATCTTCTGTAAGTTATACTACAAATTTAAGAAATGTAATCAAAGCAAAACTTGCCGTAATAAAACTTAATAACAAATTGATGTTCTTGGTTAAATTACCTGTTTTCTGTTGAATCCATTTTGCAAATCTGCCATATAAATAAAGTATAAAATAGGCACCAATTACAGATCCTAACACAAAAAAAAGCGTAGAAACAACATCAAAATTAAAACTCTTAAATGTCATTAAAAGTACTGCTGCTCCACAAAAAAAAGGAATAGCGAACATGTTTAATAAAGACAAAATAATGCCTGTAAAAAATGAGTTTCTTTTCTTTACCTCTAACTGTTTCTTTTCTTTCTGATTCTGTTTGTAAAAATAAATTGATAAGAAAATAAGGACAACAATACCTAACTTCTCTAAAACCTCTAACAGTCTAGGATTTTCTAAAATGTATTCTATCATGTAAATAGACACATAAACTTGAATAAAAACAACTAAAGAAACACCCAATGTAAACTTGGTAAATTCTCTTTTATTAGCATCTAAACTAATTTTTAAGGCAGTCATATTTAACACACTTGGTAGCGTGTATCCTAAAAAGGAAAAAACAAACCCAAAGAAAAATAGCGAAATCATGTTACTTTATTTAGTAACAATTCTGTCGGAATTTATTTGAAAAAATTACTGTAGCGAATTAAAATAAGAGTTTTACAAGAGAAAAAAGAGCCACAAAACCGGTTAAAATTGCTAAAATAATATTGATATCTTTTGTTAGTTTTCCTGTTTTTTGTTGAATTGTTTTTGCAAATTTCCCATACAAAAAGAGGATATAATACGTACCAATTACAGATCCTAAAGTAAAAAACAAAATAGGTATATATTTAAAACTAAATAAATTAAAAGCCTCTAAAGTTATAGCTGTTCCGCTAAAAAAAGGAATTGCAAACATGTTTAAACCAGACAAGGTTATGCCTGTTAAAAGAGGTTTTGAGTCTTTCGCTTTTATGCCATCAACTTTAATTTTCTCTTTCTTAGATTCTCTATAAAAATAATAAGACAAGAGAATAAAAATAACAATACCAAATTTTTCTAACGTTTCTAAAATTGTGGGGTTTTCTGCAATATACTTGGTTAAAATAACGGCAATTATTACTTGAGGAATAACTATTAAAGAAACACCTAACGCATAATTATTTACAGCGGTTCTTCCTTTTTCTAAACTAATTTTTAAGGCAGTCATGTTTAACATACTTGGTGTAATAGACCCCACGAAAGAGAAGAAAAATCCGAAGAAAAAAAGTAAAAGTATGTTCAAAATTAATTATTATATATACAAATATACAGCATTTCCAATTGCAACAACTCCTGTTAAACAACCTAAAATAAAATCCATTTTAGAAGCAATAAAAGTTAATTTGTGTTCTATTTTGTTTGCAATAATCGCATACAAAGAGTATAAAGTAAAAGAACCCAAAGTAGAACCAATTGAAAAGTAAAAACTATTTAAATAGGAGTATTCAAAATATTCTAATCCTATTAAAACAGAAATTGAAGTAAAATAAAAAGGAATGGCAATGGTGTTTAAAGAAGACATGATAATACCGTGCAGATAAGCCTTAGACTTTGGAATTTCTTTTTTCTCTTTCTTTTCTATTGATGTAAAATACAATCTAAAAAAATTGATAGATAATAGAAAAAGTATTCCTGTTCCAATTTTTTGAATTAAGGTTATATATTCTGAATTTTTCATTAAAACACTAGACAAATAGGCTCCTATATTTGCTTGAAAAAATAAGATGGTTGCATAACCACCAATAAGATAAAATGCTGCTTTTTTACCATTTCTTAAACTGAATTTAACAACCGTTAAGTTTAAAAAACTAGGTGTAATACTACCTGCAGCAGCAATACAAAAACCTAAGAAAATAAAAATTAGAATGTGCATAAATTGTTTTTTACATAGGCAAATAAACAAAAAAACGCGTCAAAAAATTGACGCGTTTCATATTTGTAATAACTTAAAAGAGTTTTATTAAATAACTCCTTGATCTAACATAGAATCGGCTACTTTAATAAAACCAGCAATATTTGCTCCTTTTACATAGTTTATATACCCATCTTCTTCTGTTCCAAATTTTAAACAAGCAGTATGTATAGAGTTCATTATTTGGTGTAATTTAGCATCTACCTCTTCTTTTGTCCAGTTCATTTTCATTGCGTTCTGAGACATTTCTAAGCCAGAAACTCCAACTCCACCTGCATTTACTGCTTTACCTGGTGCGTATAAAATTTTAACTTTATGAAACTCATGAATGGCTTCTGGAGTACAACCCATATTAGAAACCTCTGCAACATATTGTACGCCATTTGCTATTAATTTAACAGCATCTTCTCCATTTAACTCATTTTGAGTAGCACATGGCATTGCAATATCACATTTTACGCCCCAAGGTTTTTCATTTGCATAAAAAATAGCTTCTGGAAACTCATCTGCATACGGAGAAACAATATCATTATTACTTGCTCTTAATTGTAGTAAGTAACTTATTTTATCCTCATCCAAACCTTTTTCATCATAAATATATCCATCAGGACCAGAAATTGTAACTACTTTTCCGCCTAATTCTGTAATTTTTAAAGCAACACCCCAAGTAACGTTACCAAAACCAGAAAGTGCAATTGTTTTTCCATTAAAATCATCATTTTTGGTTTGTAGCATTTCTTTTGTAAAGTAAACACCACCAAAACCTGTTGCTTCTGGTCTAATTAAACTTCCACCCCAATTTAAACCTTTACCTGTAAAAACGCCCGAGTTTTCTTGTTGTAATTTTTTATACATACCGTACATAAACCCAATTTCTCTAGCTCCAGTACCAATATCACCTGCAGGTACATCTGTACTTGGGCCAATAAAGCGCCATAATTCTAGCATAAAAGCCTGACAAAAACGCATAATTTCTGTATCCGATTTTCCCTTAGGATTAAAATCAGAGCCTCCTTTTCCACCTCCCATTGGTAATGTGGTTAAGGCATTTTTAAATATTTGCTCAAACCCTAAAAACTTTAAGATACTTAAATTTACACTTGGGTGTAATCTAATACCTCCTTTATAAGGGCCAATGGCATTATTAAATTGTATTCTATGACCTAAATTAACCTGAACATTTCCTGAATCATCAATCCAAGAAACTCTAAAAGTGAAAATGCGATCTGGTTCTACTAAACGTTCAATAATTTTTGCCGATTCGTATTGTGGGTTTTCATTATAAATTGTTTCTATAGATTCTAAAACCTCTTTAACAGCCTGTAAATATTCTTTTTCATTAGGATGTTTGGTTTCTAGATTTGTTAAAATTTCTGTAACATTCATATTTATATAATTAACAACTATTTATAAAATCATTTTAATAACAAAAATACATTTTTAAAATTGATTTTTAAACAACATATTTTGCTGTATTTTTAAGGATTAACAAAAAAATAACTCTTTTTTACGAATATGAAATATAATTAAATTCATAAAGGATATTTTTTATTGAATACATATTTTTACATAAATCCCTCAGGAGGCAACTCTTCATCGGTTTTTTCTTCATTAGGATAAATATCTTTTAAAGAAATACCTGCTTTAAAAATTGCTGCCTTATTATTGGTTCCATCAACAATAACGGTAAGCGGGTTTTTAAAAGAAATATGTCTTAAATAAGAATCTTCAAAGACAGCTTCTTGTTCATTTAAATAATCTACATCAAAAAAACCATCTTGTATAAACGGGTTTATGGTTAAATACCCCACTTTAAAGGAGGTTAAATTCTGAAAAAAATGAGTTCCCTGACTCGGGTCTATTCTAAAATCATTTAAACCAGATTCTACAATTATTTTTGCTGCAGAAATTTGAGACCAAAGTACCGGAATCCCTAACCAAGAATCACTAGAACCCCAACGACCAGGACCCACCAAAATATAGGGTTTATTTGCGGCTACAAATTTTTTATTAATGGCTTCTACTGCTTTTGCAATATCTCTTGTATTAGCAGAATTAAACGTGTGAGGTTTTACATAAACAACATCGCAAATGTTTTCATATTTTCCATTTCCTAAGGCAGATTCAGAATAAATAATAGTATCTAAAACATTTAAATTTTCGGGCAATTTACACACTGCTTCTACACTTTCTACAATAGGTCTAATTTGTAAAAAACTAAATTCTTTGGGTTTTCCTGAAGGCACATCTAGCTTTACTGCAAACTCTATTTCTATAGGATTTCTCATTTCTCTTTGCCCAACTCTTAATAATTCTTGTAAAATTTCTGGCAAAGGAAAAGTGTTGTATTTTAAAATATTATCAAAGGTAATTACCCGAATTCCATCATGCATTACGCCAGGTCTAATTCTATTATTTTGTAGATCGTAGGTAGATGCAACAAATTTTAAAGAACCATGATTTTCTGCTTTTCTAATAGTTACTTTCTTTTTATTAATGGCTTCACAAGTAGATGTTTGATAACTTTCTGGGTCTACATCTAAACCATAAAAATATTGTTGTGTATCTCTTTGTGTAGAACCCGGAGAGGATAATTGTAGTACTTTTTTGGGATGATAAGGTGAAAAACGTAAAGATTTTCCTCCTCCTACAATCAATTCTCCTAAACCTAAAGCAATATTAGCAATTCCTTCGTTTGGTTTTTCTTCTCCAATCGGATAAAAATTAATAGAACGTGCCACTCCCGATATATTTGGATAATACACGTCTTGGTATTGTTTACCGGTAACCTCTTGTAAAATTACCGCCATTTTATCTTCTTCTATGGTGTGTGATAATGCTTTTAAATAGGTTTTACTGTTTTCGAAAAAAGAAGAAGCCATAACCGATTTTATGGCATTAGAAACCATTTCAACTTTTTTATCAATATCAGAATCCGGAATCATATAGGTTGAAAAAACACCTGCAAAAGGCTGAAAATTAGAGTCTTCTAAAATACTAGAAGATCTAATGGCAATTGGGCATTTGGTTGTTTTTAAAAATGCTTTAATATCTTCTAAAGCCCATTCTGGTAAATCTTTTGAAATAAATTTATTTAGTATTTTATCATCATCAGAACATTCTGCAACAAATTCAATTAGCTTATGAGTATCAATAAATTGATCAAAAACTTCGGTACTTATTACAACGGTTCTTGGTATTGATATGCTTACGTTTTCATATTTATTATATAAATTATTTCGCTTTAAAAAAGAGTCTATAAATGCCAAACCTCTTCCTTTTCCTCCTAAAGCTCCTTCTCCTATTCTTGCAAAGCCAACAAATTCATCATATTTAAGTTTGTTAAATTTTACAATTACTCCTCTAGACCTATAAATTCTATATAGTTTAATAGCGTTATTTAAAAACTCTCTTATTTGATTGCTGTTTTCAAAATCATCATATTCTATAGTGCTTAATAAATCTGCCAAAGGAAAAAGTGCTCTAGATTTTAACCATTTAGAAAACTCGCTTCTTGTGGCATGATACATTAAACAATCTTCTGTAACAATTTTTATTGCTTTTTGAAATTCATTTAAATCTTTGGCTTTAGCTAAGACTTTCATTTGTATGGGATCCCAAAACTCAAAGTCGCCAAATGCAAAGTATTTTACAATATAATTTTTAATATCAACCCCTAATGTTTCTGAATGCTTGTATAAAAATTTCCCTTTAAGCTCTAAAGTTCGTTTTTTATTATTGGCATCCGAAGATTGAATTAAAAAAGGAAAATAACGCTTGTAATTTCTTACATAATCTAAAAATAAAAATCCTGCATCTTCATTTCGCACACCATCTTTAAAATAATTCACATCAGATATTACACCTAATAAGTTTTCTTTGTAGGTATCAAATAAATGCATTCCTTCTTCATAAGTTGTTGCCAATAAAATTTTTGGTCTTCCTCTCATTAACAACATTTTTCGTTGCTCATTTAACCCTTCAGACATTATTTGTTGGGTTTGTTTAAGGATCACTTTATAAATAAGTGGAATATATCTTGAATAAAATTTAAGGGAATCTTCTACCAACAAAATGGCTTTTACACCAACACCATTAATATCAACTTCGGCATTCATTCTATCTTCCGTTAACTTTATAATGGCCAAAAATATATCTGCATTGCCATTCCAATGAAAAACAAAATCGATAATACCTGTGTTCCCTTTTTTTAACTTGCTTCTTAATTCTGATGAATGATGACTTAATGCCGCAATGGGTACATTAGGAAACGTTTCTTTAATTATTTTTGATGTTTCAAATGCTTTATAATGACCAATATCTAACCAAGTAATAACAATGTCTATTTTATGAGAATCCATTATTTTAATGGCTCTTTTTGCAGAATTTGCGTGCACAAAATTTGGTGGATATCTTAAGTTTAACGAAGTATATTCATTAAAAATTCGCTCTTCAATTCTACCATCTTCTTCGAGCATGTAAAAATCATAGTTAGAACAAACTATTAACACTTGGTTAATTCTTTTTTTCATTAACTTATCGAAAGTAACTTCTTTAAATGCGTAAGATTTTAAGTTGTCTATTATATTTTCTTTCATATTAGTTGCTTTCTTGTTGAACACACAAGATATAAATTTTAGTTTCTAACTCTTATAAAAATAAAAAAAAAGCGCATCAAAAAATGATGCGCTTTTACCTATTATTAAGGTTGTAATTTAAACAACACCTTGGTCTAACATTGCGTTTGCCACTTTTACAAAACCTGCAATATTTGCTCCTTTTACGTAATCTATTGTTCCGTCTTCATTTTCTCCGTATTGTACGCAAGAATTATGAATATCGTTCATAATTTGATGCAATTTCACATCAACTTCTTCTCTGGTCCAGTTATAACGTAAAGAATTCTGACTCATTTCTAAACCAGAGGTAGCAACGCCACCAGCATTAGATGCTTTTCCTGGAGAAAATAAAATTTTTGCGTTTTGAAATTCATGAATTGCTTCTGGTGTAGAAGGCATATTTGCACCTTCAGAAACACATATACAACCATTTTTAATTAGTTGTTTGGCTTCGTCTCCATTTAACTCATTTTGCGTTGCACATGGCAAAGCAATATCACATTTTATGCCCCAAGGTCTTGCTCCGGCCACAAATTTTGCATTCGGATATTTCTCTACATACTCACTAATTCTTCCACGTTTTTCGTTTTTAATAAACATAACGTGTTTTAGTTTTTCTGTATTTAAACCCTCTTCATCTAAAATATATCCAGAAGAATCAGATAACGTTAAAACTGTAGCCCCTAATTCTATTGCTTTTTCTGCAGCATATTGTGCAACATTACCAGAACCAGAAATAACTATTTTTTTTCCGTTTAAAGAATCTCCTTTTCTTTTTAACATGTTTTGTGCAAAATATACGTTTCCGTAACCTGTTGCTTCTGGTCTAATTAAAGAACCTCCCCAACTAGAACCTTTACCTGTTAAAACACCCACAAACTCGTTGCGTAATTTTTTATATTGACCAAACATAAAACCAATTTCTCTTCCTCCAACACCAATATCTCCTGCAGGTATATCTGTATTTGCACCAATATGACGGAATAATTCTGACATAAAAGCTTGACAAAATGCCATTACTTCTCTGTCTGATTTTCCTTTCGGATTAAAATCAGATCCTCCTTTTCCTCCACCCATAGGTAAAGTTGTTAACGAGTTTTTAAAAACTTGCTCAAAACCTAAAAATTTTAAAATAGATAAGTTAACTGAAGGATGAAAACGCAACCCACCTTTATAAGGACCAATTGCAGAATTAAATTCTACTCTATATCCTCTATTAATTTGTGTTTCTCCATTATCATCAACCCATGGTATGCGGAACATTAACGTTCTTTCTGGCTCTACCATTCTTTCTAATAATTTTTTATTTTGATACTTAGAATTCTCCTCTATAAACGGAATTACAGTTTCTGCAACTTCGTATACTGCTTGTAAAAATTCTGGTTCGTTTGGATTACGTTCTTTAACATAATCCACAAAGGCATTTATTTTAGAATTCATAAATTAAATATTCAATTATTATGATAATTTTAATGTGCAAATATAATTATTTTACATTTTGTTAAATTTAAAAAACCATTTATTTACCTAATTTATTTCGTTTACTTAATCGATTTCGTATAATTGACTTTAACAGCCTTTAACTCTTCTAAAAAAGGAACACCACTTTTCATTAAAAAAGATTAAATTTGCCCCTTAATTATCCTTTAAAATGTTAGACAAAGTAAAAGAACTGATTGGTGATGTAAAAGCATTTAATGCCACTACAAAAGAAGAAGTAGAAACTTTTAGAATTAAATACCTAGGAAGCAAAGGCTTATTGAAAGACTTATTTGCTGAATTTAAAAATGTAGATGCAGAATTACGTAAAGATTTTGGTCAGGCATTAAATAATTTAAAAAAGTCTGCAGAAGGAAAAGTTGCTGAACTAAGCGAATCTTTAGAAGGAGCTGCTAGTCAGAAATCATTTTATGGAGATTTAACGCGTCCGTCAGAACCAATTAATTTAGGTTCTCGTCATCCAATTTCATTGGTTAGAAATCAAATTATTGATGTTTTTAATAGAATTGGTTTTACCGTTTCTGAAGGACCAGAAATTGAAGATGATTGGCATAACTTTACCGCTTTAAATTTACCAGAATATCATCCTGCAAGAGATATGCAAGACACGTTCTTTATAGAACAAGATCCAGATATTTTATTAAGAACACACACGTCTTCTGTACAAGTACGTTATATGGAAGAAAATAAACCACCTATAAGAACTATTTCTCCAGGAAGAGTTTTTAGAAATGAAGATATTTCTGCAAGAGCACATTGTATTTTTCATCAGGTAGAAGGTTTATATATAGATACTGATGTTTCTTTTGCCGATTTAAAACAAACACTTTTATACTTTACAAAAGAGATGTTTGGTAAATCTAAAATTCGTTTACGTCCTTCTTATTTTCCGTTTACAGAGCCAAGTGCAGAAGTAGATATTTATTGGGGATTAGAAACCGAAACTGATTATAGAATTACAAAAGGTACAGGTTGGTTAGAAATTATGGGTTGTGGTATGGTAGATCCTAATGTATTAAAAAATGCAAACATAGACCCAACTAAATATTCTGGTTACGCTTTTGGTATGGGAATAGAACGTATTGCTATGTTATTATATCAAATACCAGATATTAGAATGTTTTATGAAAACGACAAACGTTTCTTAGAGCAATTTAAATCTGTTTTATAAAAGAAAAGTACAACTTAGTCTTTCCGAAAAGAAAGAGTGCGTATATTTATAAAATTATCCTTGATAATCTTTCTGATGTACATTAACAGAAAAACAAGGAGACTAATCAAAAATGATACATCATTTTTAAGAAAATAAGTTATATAATGAACTATTTTACACAATTTTGGGATGAAAACAGAGATGATGAATATGCAGATTGGGGAACCTCTACTTGGTATTTTGAAACCAATGATGCCGATGAAGTTTTAAAACAAATTACCGTTTATGCAAACGGAAAAGTTACAAAATACAGTGATGAAAATCTTGAAGATCAATTTGGTGGTTTGTGTGAAGAAACATTAACTATTGACGAATGTGATGGAGATCTAATCTCTAAAGAAGATTTCTATAAAGTTTGGTAATTCTTTAAATACTAAAACAAACTAAAATAGCATTATACTTAGCAAATCTAAATAGAAAAGCTATAATACAGTATTAAAATACATTTTTACTTACACAATTTAAAGCCGATAGAAATATCGGTTTTTTTCTTTAACAATAAATTAACTTCGTGTAGTTCGGTTTGTTCCGAACTAATAATATATATTTGCAGAGAATTTCACTGTGAATAAAATATTGATATTCAAAAACAGTATAAAACGAATTAAAATGAAAGAAGAAATCTGCAAGAAAAAAATGGCTTTGGTAGAAAGACTGGGTGTTCATCTAGAAAATAGAGAACAATTAGCACCTGTTGCAGCTCGTATTTTATCTTATATAATTTTAACAGGTAAAAAAGGAGCCACTTTTGAAGATATGGTAAGTATTTTATGCGCTAGTAAAAGCACTATATCTACCCATTTAAATCATTTACAAGATTTAAATAAAATTGAGTATTTCACTAAAACAGGAGATCGTAAAAAATATTTTATCATTAATAAGGATACTATTATTCAACATGTTGATAGAATGATAAGCCATTGGCAAGAAGAACGCTCAATACATTTAGAAATTAAAGACTATAAAGAAAAACAGAACAGTCTAAAAATTGAAAATGAAGAAGATAAATTTGATTTAAGTTTTCACAACGATTATGTTAAGTTTATAGATGAAGCATCATTTTCAGTAAAAACATTAAGAGAAAAATTAATAAACAACCAATTCCATATTTAAACGAAGTAAAAAATGAAACACCATAAATTATTAACACTACTATCACTAAGCGTATTTTTAGTTATTGCAAGTTGTGCAAAAGATGAAAAACCAGCAACAACTGCAGCAAACCGTCCTGCTCCTTCTTTTCCTGTAATTGCAATGCAAACTAAAACAGTAACGGGTTACAAAGAATACCCAACAAGTATAGAAGGTATCGTAAATAGTGCTGTAAGAGCAAAGGTTTCTGGATACATTCAAAAAGTAATGGTAGACGAGGGACAAAAAGTACGTAAAGGACAAGTATTATTTAAAATAGAAACACAATCTTTAAGTCAAGATGCCGGAGCAGCAAAAGCTCGTATTAATGTAGCACAGGTAGAGGTTAACAAATTAATACCTCTAGTAGAAAAAAACATAATAAGTGCAGTACAATTAGAAACTGCAAAAGCTAATTTAGCACAAGCAAAAGCTAATTATAGTAGTATTTCTGCAAGCATAGGTTACGGTACCATAAGAAGCCAAGTAGATGGTTATGTTGGTGCAATTAATTTTAGAGAAGGTGCATTGGTTAGTCCTGCAGATCCTACTCCATTAACAACGGTTAGTGATATTAGTAAAGTATATGCTTTTTTTAGTTTAAACGAGAGTCAGTATTTAGACTTTTTACAAAATGCAAAAGGTAAAAACTTAGCAGAAAAACTAGCTAATTATTCTGCTATTAATTTAGTTTTAGCAAACGGAAGTACGTATGCAGAAAAAGGGAAAATAGAAACCAGTACAGGGCAAGTAAATAAAAACACCGGTACTATTAGTTTAAGAGCTGTTTTTAACAATCCTAACCAACTATTAACAAATGGTAATAGTGGTAAAATTCAAATTCCAACAGTTTATGAAAATGCCATTGTGGTTCCGCAAGCAGCAACTTATGAACAACAAGGAAATATCATATTATTTAAGTTAAATAAAGATAACAAAGTTGCCACTTCTATTATTAAGGTAAAAGCCAGCATAGATAATTTATATGTTGTAGCATCTGGTGTAGAATTAAACGACAAAATTATAGCATCTGGTGTTGGTAAATTAAGAAATGGTATGGCTATTTCTCCTAAAGAAACCTCTTTTGATGAGGCTCTTAAACCAGTAGCTACCTTATTTAAAAACTAGTAACTAACAAAAATATTAGACATGTTAAAAACATTTATTGAAAGACCCGTGCTTTCAACAGTAATCTCTATTATCATCGTTATACTAGGGGTTATCAGTATCACAAGCTTACCAATAGAAGAATATCCAGATATAGCACCACCAACAATTAAGGTAATTGCATCTTATCCTGGAGCCAATGCAGAAACCGTTTTAGAGAGTGTAATTATTCCTATAGAAGAGCAAATAAATGGTGTAGAAGGTATGACTTACATTACCTCTACGGCATCTAATACAGGTACCGCAGAAATTACTGTTTACTTTAATCAAGAAATAGATGCAGATATTGCTGCTGTAAACGTACAAAACCGTGTATCTAGAGCAACACCATTACTGCCTCAAGAGGTAATACAAACAGGGGTAACAACTCAAAAGCAAGAAACAAGTGCATTAATGTTTATCTCTATGTATTCTGAGAATACAGATTACGATGCTACTTATATTCAGAATTACTTAAAAATAAACGTAATTCCGGCAATGCAACGTATTAGTGGTGTTGGAGATGTAAGTGTATTTTCTCAACAAGATTATGCAATGCGTATTTGGTTAAAACCAGAAAAATTAGCCGCTTATAATTTAATTCCTTCGGATGTTACTGCAGCTTTAAAAGAACAAAATTTAGAAGCAGCAGCTGGTTCTTTAGGTCAAAATAATGGAGAAGCATTTTCTTATACCTTAACGTATAGTGGTCGTTTTAAAGAAGAGAAACAATACGGAGATATTATTATAAAAGCATTAGGAAACGGACAATTTCTTCGTTTAAATGATGTTGCTAAAATTGAATTAGATGCACAATCTTATGCGTCTAATGCGATGAGTTTAGGAAAACCTGCCGTATTTATGGGGATTTTTCAAACCAAAGGTTCTAATGCACGAGAAATTATTGAAAACATTAAAACAACTTTAGAAGGCGTTAAAAAAGACCTTCCGGAAGGGTTAAATGTATTTGTGCCTTACGATACCAGTTTATTCTTAAATGCATCAATAGAAAAAGTAATTAGTACTTTAATGGAAGCCTTTTTATTGGTATTCTTAGTGGTGTTTATCTTCTTACAAGATTTTAGATCTACGTTAATTCCTGCAATTGCAGTACCCGTTTCTATTATTGGTACCTTCTTTTTCTTAAATGTTTTTGGATACTCCATTAACCTTTTAACACTATTTGCATTAGTCCTCGCCATTGGTATTGTGGTAGATGATGCTATTGTGGTTGTAGAAGCGGTGCATGCGAAGATGGATGAAGGAGAGAAAAATCCGAAGAAAGCAACATTGGTAGCCATGAACGAAATTTCTGGTGCCATTATATCTATTACCTTAGTAATGGCAGCTGTATTTATTCCGGTTACCTTTATTACAGGACCAACAGGAGTGTTTTATGAGCAATTTGGTGTTACATTAATTATTGCCATTCTTATTTCTGCAGTTAATGCATTAACATTAAGTCCGGCTTTGTGTGCTTTACTATTAAAAACGCATAAAGAAGATGAAGAGTTAAAAGGAAAAAGCCCATTAAAACGTTTTTACACTTTATTTAATCGTGGTTTTAATGCTACTGTAGAAAGATATGGTAAATCGCTACATTTCTTATACAAAAGAAAATGGGTACCAGTTTTATTATTAGTCTTAGCAGTTGTTGGAATTTTTTGGGCAACTGAAAATACACCAACAGGATTTGTACCTAATGAAGATAGAGGAATTATTTTTGCAAATATAGAGTTACCTGCAGGAGCTTCTTTAGATAGAACTAATGCGGTTGCTAAAGATTTGTATGGAAAAATTAAAGATATTGATGGAATAGTTGCTGTTAACTTTATTAAAGGTAGAAGTTTAATTAGTGGAGCGGGTAGTAATTATGGTTTTGGTATTATAAAATTAGCAGATTGGGGAGAACGTAAAGATCCATCAACCTCTGTACAAGCCATTACAGGTAAATTATTCGGAATTGTATCTACAATGCCAGAAGCAAATATTATTTTCTTCTCGCCACCAAGTATTCGTGGTTTTGGTAATTCATCTGGTTTTGAGATAAATTTACTTGACAAATTTGGTGGAGAATTTACAGACTTAGATAAAGCGAATAAAGAATTTGCCATGGCTTTAATGAAGCATCCTGAAGTAAAATATGCACAATCTTCTTTCAACACAAATTACCCACAATATGAAATGGACATTAATGTGCCTTTAGCCAAAGAGAAAGGGGTACCAATTAGTAGTATTTTCTCAACTTTACAAGGTTATATTGGTGGAGTGTATGCTTCGGATTTTTCTAAATTCGGAAAACAATTTAGAGTGTACATTCAGGCATTACCAGATGATAGAGCTAGTGTAGATGATTTAAATAGCATGTATGTTAGAACAAATACTGGAGAAATGACACCTATTACACAGTTTGTAAAATTAGAACGTGTATATGGACCACAATCAGTTACTCGTTTTAACCTATTTAATTCTACAACCATAACTGGTGCTACAAATGAAGGTTTTAGTACAGGTGATGCTATTAGAGTTATTGAAGAAGAAGTAGCAAAATTACCAAGTAATTATACCGTTGCATATTCTGGTTTAACAAGAGAAGAGGTAAACGCTGGTAACCAAACTGCATTTATTTTTGCATTAAGTATTCTATTTGTATATTTCTTATTAAGTGCACAATACGAAAGTTACTTATTACCTTTTGCTGTTGTATTATCATTACCGTTTGGTGTATTTGGAGCGTATATTAGTACATACTTCTTTGGACTCGAAAACAACATTTATTTCCAAATTGCTTTAATTATGTTGATTGGTCTACTCGCCAAGAACGCCATATTAATTGTAGAATTTGCTTTGCAGCGACGTAAAAATGGAGAAAGTATTGTAGATGCTGCTATTCATGGAGCAAAATCTCGTTTACGACCTATTTTAATGACCTCATTTGCCTTTATTCTTGGTTTAATGCCATTAGTATTAGCAAAAGGTGTAGGGTCTGAAGGAAACAACTCGATAGGTACAGGTGCTGTTGGTGGAATGTTAATTGGTACCATTTTAGGAGTCTTTGTAATTCCGATACTATTTATATTATTTCAATGGTTACAAGAAAAAGTTTCTAGTAAACCAGCCGTTATTTCTCAACAAAAAGAAGAAGAATAAGATGATCTCAATTATAAAAAACAAAAACCTTCAAAAAGGAGTCGTAGTAGCTGTAATGGCTTTTACGTTACAAAGTTGTTTTGTTGCCAAAGAGTATACAAGACCAGAAATTACAGAAACAGAAAACTTGTACAGAACAGATAATTTGCCATCAGATAGTATATCTATGGCAGATGTATCTTGGAAAACCTTGTTTACCGATACCTATTTACAGCAATACATAGAAGAAGGATTGCAAAACAATATGGATATTAGAATTGCAATACAACAAATAGTTGCAGCTGAAGCCTATGCAAAACAAGGTAAAGCAGGTTATTTACCAACTTTAAGTGTTGGTCCAAATCTTACACATCAAGAATTGTCTAAAAACAGTCAGTTTGGTGCTTTTTTAACAAATACATCTACAGACCAGTATGATATTACCGCTTCACTTTCTTGGGAAGCTGATATTTGGGGAAAAATACGTAGTAATAAACGTGCAACACAAGCTGCTTTTTTACAAAGTGTAGCAGGACATCAAGCCGTAAAAACGCAACTAATTTCTAGTATTGCAAATACATATTACACTATTTTGGCTTTAGATGCACAGTTAGAAATTACCAAAACATCTATTAAAACTAGAAAAAAAGGAGTAGAAACTATTATCGCTTTAAAAGAGGCTGGTTTAACAAATCAGGTAGCAGTAGATCAAAATATTGCACAATACAATAACGCTAAAGCATTAGAAATAGATTTACAAGTGGCTCTTTTTAAAGCAGAAAATACACTAGGTATTTTGTTAGGTAAAGCACCTCAACAAATTAAGAGAAGTAGTTTAGACCAACAAACCATAAATTCTGAAATGAAATTAGGGGTTGCTTCTCAATTATTAAGCAACCGACCAGATGTGATGGCTGCAGAATATGGATTAATTAGTGCTTTCGAGTTAACAAATGTTGCTAGAAGTAGTTTATATCCTTCTTTAACTTTAACTGCCTCTGGTGGGTTGCAAAGTTTAGATTTTGATAAATTATTTAACGCAAATTCATTATTTGCGAATATTGTTGGGGGGTTAACACAACCTATTTTTAATAAACGAAAATTAAAAACACAAAAAGAAGTTGCTATTGCACAACAAGAACAAGCACTACTAAACTTTAAAAAGACTTTATTAGTTGCAGGTAACGAAGTTTCTAATGCACTCTATTCTTACAATTCTGAAAACAAAAAGTATGAATTCTTACAAAACGAAGTAGAAGCTTTACGCAAAGCAGAAAAAAATTCTGAAGAATTATTAAAAAATGGATATGCCACTTATTTAGACTTATTAACGGCTAGACAAAGTGCATTAAGCTCTGAAATTAAAGTAATTGGTAGCAGATTACAACAATTACA
The DNA here is from genome assembly GCF_038024045.1 of Polaribacter staleyi. NCBI lineage: Bacteria > Pseudomonadati > Bacteroidota > Flavobacteriia > Flavobacteriales > Flavobacteriaceae > Polaribacter > Polaribacter staleyi. The sequence continues at coordinate 2,586,751 of NZ_CP150665.1, forward strand.
ATCTGTTGTTAACCTTTATGAAGCTTTAGGAGGTGGTTTAAAATAAACTAAAATGGTTAGTAAACAAGAACTTTTAGAGTGTTCTATTACCAACTTTATCAAATTTGGAAGCAAGCGTTTTTCTATGAATCAGCTTGCTTCTGAACTTGGTATTTCTAAAAAAACCATCTACAAACACTTTAAAAATAAAGACGAACTCATTTCTAAAGGGGTTCGTTTTATTGTAGATAAATATTTACACGAAGTAGATAAAATTCTAAAAAACACAGAAGATCCTATAGAAAGAATTCTCTTAATTCAGAAAAATAGTTTTCAATATTTAAACTATTTTCAGCCTACATTTTTATACGGAATTAAGAAATATTACCACAATGCAGACACTGTTTTTAAAGATTTTAAAGACAACTTTATAAAAAACAACTTAAAACCTTTGCTTGAAGAGGCTATAGAAAAAGAGTATCTTCGCAAAAGTTTAAACGTAGATTTGTTTTGCGATTTGTATTTTACAAGAATTAAAGACTTTGTTTTTAATCCTAAAAATCTTTTTGAAATTTATGGTCTCGAGGTGGTTTTTGAGCATCTTATTCTAAATAATTTACGAGGTTTTATCACACCAAATTACAAAGACACAAAAAAATTATTTACTTAATTATTTTTTATGAAAAAAGACATTCACATACCAGAAGTTACAGACGTAGAAATGGCTGTTGTTTATGAATACAATGATTTGTACAAAACAGATGATTGGAATGTGTATATTATTAATAATAAGAAAGTAGACTTAGAAATGATGGTCATTGTTTCTCAGGGTTTTTCTGATACAAAAACTACTTCTTTGTTGCGTAAAAAGTTAGACAAACTACCCGCAAATTCTTTTGCTAAAATTGAATTTATTCAACCAGAATTATTCAAGTTAAATAACCGTTTTCAGGTTTCTTTTTTTGAAGGAAACACTTTACACGAAAAAACATTTTTCTTTAAAGAAAACACCGTTAAAGAAGGTGCTTTACGTATGATTGATGAAATTAAAAAGCGTGGTATTTTAGCGGAGTAAGTAAAGTTTTGAGGATATCATCCTATTTTACAAATTCAATTTTTTCTTCATTAAGCACACACAATTTCTAGGTATCATTCCGATAAAATAGAAGATAGAAGCCTCTTAATTCAAAAGATTATGAGATTTCTCAATCGCTCTAAAAAGCTCATTTCGAAATGACAAGCTGTACGTTGTTGATTGTGTTAGTAACTGTATCAAACTTAAAAAAAATCAAAATTATCACTTAGAAATAATACGAAGTCACACAACAGTGAAACCATAAAACGACACACACTACTTGTCATTTAGACGATAGGAGAAATCTCATAACAGTGATCCCGCAACACCGAGCCATAAAACTTGTCATTTCGAAGTACTGAGAAATCTCATGGCAGTGATAACATAACAATATTTACATACTTTATGTGATTTCTCCCAAAAGATCGAAAAGACAAATTGAATGTGAGATTTCTCAATCGCCTAAAAAAGCTCTTTTCGAAATGACAAGCTGTATGGGTTACTGATTGTGTTAATAAGTACATCAAACTTAAAAAAAACAAATTGTTACTTCAAAATAATGCGAAGTCACACAACAGTGAAACCATAAAACAACTCACACTACTTGTCATTTCGACGACAGGAGAAATCTCATAACAGTGATCCCGCAACACCGAGCCATAAAACTTGTCATTTAGAAGTACTGAGAAATCTCATGGCACTGATAACATAACAATATTTACATACTTTATGTGATTTCTCCCAAAAGATCGAAAAGACAAATTGAATGTGAGATTTCTCAATCGCCTAAAAAAGCTCTTTTCGAAATGACAAATTGTTAACAAATACGCCCGCGTTAGCGATTGCAACGGCATCCTTTTTGTTTTTTACAAAAAGATATAGTGAAAAGCGCGACCCTTGTGGTAACGCCCAAATTATTATAAACTGAAAGTTTAAAAAAATCTTTATTTGATTAAACAGATTGCTTCGTCATTCTTCCTCGCAATGACATAACTTTGTTGTTTAATAAGCAGGAGATTGTACTGAAATTTCTGTAGTCTTTTTATTTTTTAAATTTAGTAAAAGTATTTTTTTTTCATTTAGAGTAAACTCTGATACACTTTTAGTTATTCCATTAAAATCACAAGGGAAATCTTGAAAATTATCTTCAAATATTTGAGCTTCTTCATTCCAAATAGGCACATTAATTTCTTTTGTACAAATGTCTTCTTTTGTACAACTACTAAAAGATAAAATAATTATGAAAGTTAAAATGAAATGACTTAAAGTTAACTTTTCTAAATGCATATTTCTAGTTTAATATTTACTTTTTAGTTTTAGTCTTTTCTACCAAATGCTACCCTACTACCCCATAAAACCGATAACCAAGTACATAATTACAGTAATTGCGCCACCAACTAAAGCATAAGGTAATTGCGTTTTTACGTGGTCTATATGATCACTTGCAGATGCCATGGAAGAGATAATAGAAGTGTCTGAAATTGGCGAGCAATGGTCTCCAAAAATTCCGCCACCTAAAGTTGCAGCCACTACAATAGTTGCATCTGCCCCATGAATATTTGCCATAGGTATAGAAATTGCCAGCATAATTGCAAAGGTTCCCCAAGATGTTCCTGTAGAAAATGCGATGAAAGAACTAACTATAAAAACAACCGCCGGTAACAGTTCTGGCGACAACCAACTTTCTGTAACATTTGCCACATAGTTTCCTGTATCTAATACTTTACAAGCGTCTCCAATAGCAAATGCTAACAGCATTAATAACGCTAATGGCATTAACTCGCTAATTCCTTTTAAGGTTAAATTAATAGCTTCTTTTGGCTTTAAAAATCCTTGAATCATATACATTACAATTGCCACTAAAAGTGCCGTAATTACAGCGTATAAAACGGATGAAGAACCAGAACCTGCACCAATTGCTTGTTGTATATGATCTAAGGTTGATGTAAATTCTTTAACCTCATTCCAACCTGTGTAAACTAAGTTAATTGGCATCATTAAAACCATGGTTAAAAGCGGCACAATCATATTATATGCTCTTGCAGGAATGCCTTCTTTTGGCGGAAATGAGGTAATTTCATCTGAAACCATTGGTGTAGAGCCTTCGTTCATTAACTCGCCTGTTTCTTTGGTTCTCTTTTCAGCCTGTTTCATTGGTCCAAAATCTTTTTTGGTAAAAATGATAATGAAAACAGTTACAATGGCAATTAATGGGTAAAAGTTATATTTAATAGAACTCATCATCATTGCAAAAGGCTTGTCTATTCCTTGTGTTAATAAAAGACCCATTATAAAAGCGCCCCAAGCATTAAAAGGTATTAATATGGATGATGGTGCAGAACTAGAATCTGCTATGTATGCTAATTTTTCTCTTGGAATGCCTAATTTATCGAAAATAGGACGGTATAAAGTACCTACGGTTAAAGAGCTAATACTTGTTTCTACAAACAGTAATAAACCGGTTACTGTTGCTAAAACTTGCACCATTATTCTACTATAACCTGTTTTTTTATTTTCTAGTTTTACTAATCTTCTATTTATAATATTGATAAAACCTTCTACTCCTCTAGAAAACTGAATAAAAATTAACAAAGCGCCAACTAAAGCACTAAACATTATGGTTCTTGTATTTCCTTTAGACTGAAAAACGTTTAACATTCCTTCAATCATTGCTAACGTTCCCGCTAACGGATTCCATCCTTCTATGATTAACCAAGAAAACCAAATACCAAATAATAGCGCAATGTATACTTGCTTGGTTTTTAAGGCTAAAATAATGGCCACAATTGGTGGTATTACTGATAGAAATCCATATTCCATAAAGAGAAATTTTAATTTGGTTACAAGGTAGTAATTTATAAAACATTTTATCAATCGATATTTTGTAAATTGTCCACTTAAAAAGAAACCTTATATGTCTAAATTTTATACAAAAATAACCTCAAGACTTCAAAAATTTATTGAAGCACAAAAAATATTCTTTGTTGCTACTGCACCAAATTCTGGTAGAATTAATTTATCGCCAAAAGGTATGGATTCTTTTAGAGTTGTAAGTGAAAACCGTGTTTTATGGTTAAATGTTACTGGAAGTGGAAACGAAACTGCTGCTCATTTATTAGAAAACGACAGAATTACCATGATGTTTTGTGCTTTTGAAGGTGCACCAAATATTTTGCGTTTGTACGGAAAAGGGAAAGAAATTAAAGAAGGTGATGCTACTTGGAATGAGTTAATTACGCTGTTTCCAGAAACTCCAGGAACGCGTCAGATTTTTGATATTACTATAACATCTGCACAAACCTCTTGCGGAATGTCTATTCCGTTTATGGAATATAAAGGAGAAAGAAACGAGCTGAATGATTGGGCAACAGAGCAAGGTAAAGAAGGTATAGCACAATACTGGCAAGATAAAAACCAAACCAGTATTGATGGTTTACCAACAAAAATTTTAGACTAATATTATTAGTATTTCTGTAACTTATAAAAAAGAAACCTATAATTAACCTAATAATGGTCCTAAACCTATTGGTTGATAAAGCAACCAACCTGTTAAACTATATCTGTCTTTAAAAGATTTTAAAACAGCATGTGGAACTTTATCACTTTTAAATAAAACACATCTTTTTGCAATAGGTTCTACTAATTGCAATTTTTTATCTTTATCTAAAATTTCTAATTGTCCACCATTTTCTGTTTCCCAATTATCATTTAGGTAAATAATCATAGAAATCATTCTATTATTTCTACCTTCAAATTGATCTAAATGCCTTTTATAATAACCTCCAGAAGGATAATGAGCTAAATGAAATTCTTGCCCAGATAAACTTAGATAACAATACCTATTTAACGTGCTTTTTGTTTCTTCTAATAAATTCCAAAAATCTTTAAGAATTGTATCTCGTTCTTTATTTAACCAATAGGTTTTATCGCCACGAATGGTTTTTTTTATTGTGTGTTGGTTAAGAGAACCAATACCTGCTTTATCAAAAACATCTATGTTTTTAAAAAGGAAGTTTTTAATTTCTTTATAAAGGTTGTTGTCTATAAAATCATCAATAACCACATAATCTTGCTCTGCAAGATCGTCCATCCAGGACAACCACAGCTCTAATTTGTGAATTGTTTGCAATTAAAAATTATGTACTTTTTTAATAGCCGCGGTAAAATCTTCTAAACTATTCTCATTTAAAACTAAATGAATAGCTTCGTCGCATACTTTTTCTGCATTATCCGTAGAAAAATGTAGGCCAACAGCAATTTTTCTCATCAATTGAACTTCTATTAATTTAGCGTTACCATCTACCAAAATCATTTTTGTTAAACGGTGTAAACGTTCTATTCTATCATTATAACTGACAGGTGCATTTATTGGAAATTTTTCCGGATTATTAAGAATAACTGCAAACTCATCTAATGTTAAGTTTAAGTTTTTCCCCATTCTAATTAATAATTCTTTTTCATCATCGGTAATTTCACCATCTACTTTTGCAATTTTTACAATATTTGCAAAATGTCCTATTTCTTGTTGGTGTTTTCCTTTAGAATATAAATCTAAAATTGCCATTTTGTTTTTTTATAAATATAAAACAAATGATGTAGAAAAGGCAATTAAAAAAAACTAAAAAGATAAAATGAATGTTTTGCTTTTTTGTACTTTGCTAACAAATAATCGATACTGATTATTATTTAAAGAAATTCAATTTTAATTATGAGCAACTTTTCTTACTTCAATAGAGAAAATATTACCAAAGATTTACAAACTATAGAATTTGATGTTTTAATTATTGGTGGTGGAATTACAGGTGCAGGTATTGCTTTAGATGCTGCTTCTAGAGGAATGAAAGTGGCTTTAATAGAAAAAAACGACTTTGCTTCTGGTACTTCTAGTAAATCTACAAAACTAATTCATGGTGGTTTGCGCTACTTAAAACAATTCGATTTTTGGTTGGTAAAAGAAGTGGGTACAGAACGCGCCATTGTGCATGATTTAGCACCTCATTTGGTGGTTCCAGAAAAAATGATTTTACCTTTAATTGAAGGCGGAACCTATGGTTCTTGGTTAACGTCTATCGGACTAAAAGTCTATGATATTTTAGCTTCTGTAGAAGGAGAAGACAAACGTAAAATGTTAGAAAAAGAAGAAGCTTTAGAAAAAGAACCTTTGTTGCCAGAAAGTATTTTAAATGGCGCTGGTTATTATGCAGAATACAGAACCGATGATGCCCGTTTAACCATAGAAGTACTAAAAACAGCGTTAGATTACGAGGCTAAAATTTTAAATTATACAGAAGCCACACAATTTATTTATGAAGATAATAGGGTTGTTGGAGCATCCGTAAAAGACACAATTTCTAATACTGATTTTGATATAAAAGCAAAGTATGTTGTAAATGCAACAGGACCTTGGGTAGATGATTTAAGACAAACCAATCATTCTAAAACAGGAAAACGATTACATTTAACCAAAGGAGTTCATTTGGTAGTTGCACATAATAAATTACCGGTAAAACAATCGGTTTATTTTGATATACCAGATGGTCGTATGATGTTTGCCATTCCGCGTGGAAAAGTTACTTATTTTGGTACTACAGACACCAATTATCAACTAGATAAAAACAATGTAGAAACTAATTTAGTAGATGCCACTTATTTGATTTCTGCGGTAAATAATATGTTTCCAGACATCAATTTATCATTAGATGATATTGAGTCCTCTTGGGCAGGTTTAAGACCTTTAATACACGAAGAAGGAAAGTCTTCTTCAGAACTATCTAGAAAAGATGAAATTTTTGTTTCTGATACAGAATTAATTTCTATTGCAGGCGGAAAATTAACCGGTTATAGAAAAATGGCAGAACGTATTGTAGATTTGGTTGCCAAAAAATACGAACGAAGATTCGACACAAAGTTTGAGGATATAAAAACAAAAAAAATAGCTCTTTCTGGTGGAGCTTTTAATAATTACCAAGAAGTACAAAGTTATACAGACGCTATCCAGAATAGAATTGCAGAAGTAGATTTCGATAGAAAAGATGCAGAATATTTAGTGCATAATTATGGAAAACAAACAGATATTATTTTACAAAAGTTTGATGATTTAATGCATGATAACATGCAAGAAAAAATGATGAAAGCAGAAGTTTGGTTTACCATAAATTATGAAATGACCTGTACTCCCACCGATTTTTTTATGCGCAGAACCGGACGTTTATTTTTTGATGCACGCAGTGTATTTTTATACAAAGAGTATGTGCTTAATGAGTTTAAAAACTATTTTTCTTGGAACGAAAAAACAACAGAAAAACATCTAAAAGAACTAGAAGAAAAAATACAATTGGCTACTACTTTTAAGTAAAATATTGTTTTTCAAATACAAATTTAAAAACCTCATAGATTGTAAAAAGTCTGTGAGGTCTTTATTTTTCAACAGTATTTTAATCACCCAATACACTGAACATCAGAATAATTAAAGTGCAACAATTTAAACTTAATACTGGTTTTCAATAAAAAAATAGTTTATATTTGAGTGATCTTAATATAATTATTACGCTTATGAATTTATACTTTTTACGCTTTTCTATTTAAATAACTTCTTTCTCCCAAAAAGCGTATTTAAAATATTTATAATTTACAATAAACTTAAATTTAAAAATTATGAAAACGTTTTATACCACGGCTGTTATCTTATTTATTACTATCTCTTTTTCTGCAAAAAAAATTACGTTTCAAGAAACAGTACATACATTAGTTGCAACTTATGTTGGTCCTACAGAAAATCAAGACTATAAATTTGTAGATGCTAATAATGTAGAATATTTATTTTATGATGTACAAAAAAATGTAGATTTTGAAAAAGAAGATGATAGTAAAATAAATAAAAAATTTACACTTACTTGGAAAAAGAAACTTGTAGATGAATACAATTCGGTAGGGCAAAAAACAGGTTCTAAAATTGTTGTAAAAACCATATTATCTATTAAAGCAGCAAAATAGTATTTTATCATCTTTTTGATCCACCTTTATAACTTAAATATAGGTAGTGTTTTCTTATAAGAAAATTACTTTAAATTAAATTTATAAAATGATATTCATAATATTCTAACCCTATTTATCAAGCTAAAACAGGTTATACAGCAACTTTAATAAAAAAACACATAGAATTTAATACACTTAATATCAACGTAATAAACAACAAAAACGAGTGTTTAAAAATAATTATTTGTTGAATGAAAAATAAATATCAAATTTAATTTTCAATCGAAAAAAAATGTATATTTGATATACACATATCAGTAATTTTAAGGCTTATGAAAATATAGTTTCGAGTACTTCAAAACAAAAGCAGGTTCTTTTAGGAAAAAGAGCGAGCTACTATATTTATTAAAAAATAACCTTAAAATTAAAAATCATGAAAAAATTATATGCATCAGCATTCGTGCTGTTTATTACCTTAACTATTGCTGTAAATACAATTTCTGCTCAAGAAACATCAAGCAAAATTATTGCTACTTTTAAAGGACTTACAGAAACTGAATATTTTAAATTTGTAGATGATAAGAATGTTCCGTTTTTATTTTACGACTTAGATGAAAATATAGAGCTTTCTTTGTATGAAGATGAATTGATTGGAAAGAAATTTAATATTACTTGGGTAAATAAAGAAATTGATCTTTTAGATGAAGATGGCAATCCTACAGACGAAAAAGAAACTGTTAAATCTATTACAGCCATAACAGAAGAAAAATAATAAACTTCTATAACCGTTTATCAACACAACTGATAAACGGTTTTTTTATGCCTTAAAAACAGAAATACAAATTAATTGTAAACTATAAAAGCTGTTCATAAAGCTTAAAAATTTTTTAACCTTAATAACTTTAAACTAACTATAAGTTAATCATACAACCTTATTAATTTAACGCCTTTCATACATTCAAAGAATAGTTTTGTCAAAAATTAACAACAAAACTTAAATTAGAATTATGAAAAATTATTTTAAACTAGTAATTGCACTTTTTATGATGGCAGCCACTAGTACAATATTAATAAGCTGTGAACCAGAAGATGGAAAAGATGGTATTGACGGTATTGATGGTGTTGATGGAAAAGACGGAATTAACGGAGAAAATGGTAAAGACGCGTCTGTTTTCTTAGCAACTTCAAAATCACCTAGTCTCTTAAAAGTTACAAACGATTTTTTACACTTAAAAATTACTCCTTTATTAACTTCTGAAGACGTAATACCAAATACTCCAGATTTCGTATACGGATCTATGGCTGATGGTGCAGGTTTAATTAACAACGGAGATGATACCTTTACTTTAATTAATAATATTGAAGCAGATTATTCGATAGCACGTATTTTATTAAATAAAAATTTAAGACCATTTCATGGAGAATATATCCTAAATGCAACAGCTACGGCTCAAACAGCACAATGTTCAGGAACATTAATCAGTCAGGAAGAACATGGATTTGGTCCTTTGTATTTATCTGGTGGTGAATGGGGAGGAGCATCAAAAGGTGTGTTTTTAACAGACCCTACAAAAAGTCCTGATGATGCTAGTACAGGAGAATTATTGTCTGCTTTAGGACAATGGTCTACAGAAAATGCAGTACCAATTGGTAAAGATGCTTATGCAGACAAAACAGTTATTTTTATTGGAGATGATCACTCAGACAATACAGTTCCTTCTGGTCAATTAGGGATGTATGTTGGAAATAGAGGAGATTTAGATGGAGGTAAATTGTATGGCTTAAAAGTAACTTCTACTGGTGTTGATTTTGAAATAGACATGGCTGAAGGAACAGAATATAATGCAGAATTTGTAGAGTTAAATGAAAGAGAAATTACAGCCTTAGACACAGAAGCAAAAACAAAAGGTGTGATGGGATTCTCTAGATTAGAAGATATCGACTGGAGAAGAGGCTCTGCAGCAAACCAAAGAGAAATCTATTTCTGTGTTACAGGACGTGATAAACCAGATTTAATTGGTAAAGGAAGCGTTTTAGGACGTGTTTACAAAGTTGTTTTAAATGAAACAGATCCAACAGGAGCTTGTAAAATTACCTGTGTATTAGATGGTGATAAAATTGGTGGTAAAGCAGCTGGTTTTCACTCTCCAGATAATATCTTAGTAACAGAAAACTATGCATACATACAAGAAGATCCTAACGGATATTTAGATACTGCTGTTCATGGATATGCTAAATTATATCAATACAACTTAGCTACAGGAGCTATTAAAACGGTTTTAGAATGTGATCAAAATAGAGCTGCGAGTATTGGATACGGTAAGACTTCTAGTAGATGGGAAATTACAGGGATGATAGATGTAACAGATGTTGTTAACAATGGTGACAACAACTTCTTAGTAATAACACAAAATCATGGATGGGAACCTGCAGACGGAACTTCTTTTACAGACCCAAATGCAAACCCAGATTTAGCAAACAGAAAAGAAGGTTCTATGCTTTATTTAATTAAAGGTTTAGAAAGATAATTTAAAAAAACATCATGAATAACATCTTATTTATGAAAGCCAAGGCATATACTTTTAGTATATGTCTTTTGCTTTTAACCCTAGTAGCTTGCAAAAAAGAAGAGAAAATGATAAACATCTCTTCTACAAACAAAAACATAAAAACATTTTATGATTCACAATTAAATACCTGTATTACACTACTAGATTCTATATCTCTTTCAAAAAAAATAGCAACCAATAAAACTCTTTATAAAAAAGCTCGTGAACACTTTAAAAGAATAGAACCTATTTTAGCTTCATTAGATAAAAACAACTATAAATCTTTAAACGCACCTAACATTTTACAGGTACAAGAAGAAGATTTAACAGATATAAAAATTTCAAATCCTTTTGGTTTTCAAGTTATAGAAGAACTACTTTATGATACTACATTAGATTCATTAAATATTAAAAAAACAGTTGCTGTAACTAGTAATAGATTAAAATTAATTAAAAAAAATATAAACATCAACTTAAAAGATTATCATGTTATTTGGTTGTTAAGAAATCAAATTATTAGAATTTCTACAACCGGAATTACAGGATTTGATTCTCCTGTATTAAAAGCATCCTTGTTAGAAAGTCAATACACTTATGAAACGCTAATAACACTCGTAGAATTTTTTGAAGATAAATTTACCTCTAAAAAAGTTTATCAACAATTAATTACCTCTTTTAAAACGGCTATTAAAGCATTAAATACAGATTTTGATACATTTGATAGGTTTGCTTTTATCAAAGAAAATACAGACAAGCAATTAAAGTTATTAATAGAAACTCAAAAAGATTGGAACGTTACTTTTCCTTTTGAAATGGCCATCTCAAATACCGCTTCTGCCCTTTTTAATTCGAAAGCAATTAATGTATTCTATTTTACAGATTATAAAAGTGATACCACGCATTTACAACAAAAAGAATTATTTGGTAAAGCGTTATTTAATGATAAAATTCTTTCTAAAAATAAAAATATGGCTTGTGCTAGTTGTCATATAAAAGATTTAGCTTTTACGGATGGTAAAAAAACTTTTGATAGCAGACAGATTAGAAACAGTCCTACTTTAACCTACGCTGCCTATCAACAATCTTATTTTATGGATGCTCGTACAGGAAGCTTAGAAGGGCAAATAATAGGCGTTGCTAACAACCACAATGAATTTAACCTGCCTATGGATTCTATTGTAAATAGGGTGCAAAAAAACACAAAATATAAGCATTTATTAACAACTTTATATCAATCTAAAAGAATCGATTTTAATATTAGACATGCTATTGCATCTTATGTTAGAACGCTAAATTCTTTTAATTCTAAGTTTGATAACAATATCAACGGAAAAGAAAATACGTTAACCAATCAAGAAAAAGAGGGTTTTAATTTATTTATGGGAAAAGCAGCTTGTGCTACATGTCATTTTCCTCCATTATTTAACGGAACTGTGCCTCCTAATTTTACAGATACAGAATTAGAATTGATTGGTGTTCCTGAAAAAAAAGATACTATAAATGCTACAATTAGCAGTGATCCTGGTAGATACAATTTATTTCATACTAAAGAAAAAAAAGGTTTTTTTAAAACACCTACTATTAGAAACATTGCTAAAACAGCACCTTATATGCACAATGGCGTATACACAACATTAGAAGAAGTCGTAGATTTTTATAATCGTGGCGGTGGAAAAGGAATTGGTATTTATGAAGAATACCAAACGTTACCTTTTGATAATTTAAATTTGAGTACAGAAGAGCAAAAGAGTCTTATTTCTTTTATGAAAACACTCACCGATAACTATTAATTATCCATAAAATTGCATCTTATAAAAACCTGTTTTTTACTAAAGCAGGTTTTTTTATTCTTCTTTATCGTTTGCTTCTATTTCTGCTGTTAAATCTAACTCTCTTAAAGTTGGGTTTAAACCACCAATAGCTACTACAGTAATTAAGGTCATTGTTCCTCCAAAAACAACAGCAACTACAGGGCCTAATAGTTTAGCTGCTAAACCACTTTCAAAAGCACCTAATTCATTAGAAGAACCCACAAACATAGAATTTACAGAAGATACTCTACCTCTCATATCATCCGGAGTTTTTAATTGTAAAATAGTTTGACGAATAACCATCGATATTCCATCTGCAGCACCACTTACAAATAAAGCTAAAATACTTACCCAGAAAATAGAAGACAACCCAAAGGCAATAATACTTAATCCGAAGACAAAGACAGATATCAACATTTTTTTACCTGTTTTTCGGTTGATAGGAATGTAAGTTGTTAAAAACATGGTAACAATACTTCCCATAGAAATAGAGGCGTTTAAAACACCAAAACCTTCTGGTCCCACCTTAAGTACATCTTGTGCAAAAACAGATAAAATAGCTACCGTTCCTCCAAATAAAACAGCAATCATGTCTAAAGTTAAAACTCCTAAAATGGCTTTGTTCTGAAATACAAACTTTACTCCTGCTTTTAAGCTTTCTTTCATTGGCTCACCAATCTTTTTATTTAAAATTGGTTTCTTTTTAATTAAAAAAGTGAACGTTAAAGATAAGATTACCAATATAAAGACTAAACAAAGGGTCATGTCAACACCAATCCAACTTATAAAAAAACCACCAAATAAAGCTCCAGAAACTGACGCTGTTTTCCAGGTACTTGTGCTCCAGGTTGCCGCATTATGATATATTTTTTTAGGCACTAACAAGGCTACTAAAGAAAAAATGGTAGGCCCAAAAAACGAACGTAAAAAGCCGCCAAAGAAAACCAACCCGTAAATAGAGTATAAAACCGCGTTTGTAGACCAATGCCCTACTACACTCTCTGATGTTAATAAAAATAAGCCTAAACTAATTAATGAAAAAGCTGCCGTACAAATAGCTAATAAATTTCTTTTTTCATTTTGATCTACAATATGACCTGCAAATAAAGCCATTGTAAATGCCGGAATAATTTCCATTAAACCAATAATTCCTAAATTTAAAGGGTCTTTTGTAAGAGAATATACTTCCCATTCAATAACAATAAATTGCATAGACCAACCAAAAACAAGGAGAAATCTAACAAATAGAAATATATTAAATTCTTTTATTCTTAAGGCTGCATAAGGATCTTGTTTTGCCATTTTACTAACGTAATTTCATATCCATTAAAATGGCAAATGTTTGGTTAATATCTTCTTCATTTACAACAATTGTCATTTCATTAGTAGTAGAAATAATTTCTTGTAAAGAGATATCTGCCCAAGCTAGTTGTTTTAAAATAAAATAATAAATACCAGATTGTTCTAAATTTTCTTTAGGTAATTTTATAGTAATAGAAGCTAAATCTAGCATACTATTGGTTAAAATTTCTTGTTCAAAAATTTCTTTAACAAAAGGTTCTAAATTTTTACTAGTAACAATATTTGTTTCGAAAATACCTTGAGAAACGGTTAAAAAATAATCAGAATTTTCTGATGATTTTGTTAGAATTTTTGCAATTTCTCGTAATAAAGAAGGTGTATTTTTAAAGGTAAAATCACAGAGATCAGAACGTACAATTACATCACCTAAATCTAAAGCTAACTTCTTAATATTCTTTCTAATACGCAATTCACTTGCAGGAGAAAGCCTATTAATTGCCATCATTACCGCACCTACTTTTACTTCTTTTTTTAAAGCAGCAGAAACATCTGCTAAAATAATTCTTGCTAAAGAAGATACATTTATCAACTTTTCATTTAAAGCCTCTTCTATAAAAGGTGTTTTTCTAATGGTACTTTCTACAACTTCTTGTATTGTTTTCATTACAATTGTTTAATATTTTATATCAATGTTCAAAATTAAACATTTAATCTAATTTATCTGTCAATTTTTGAAATTCTTTTTTAGGGTTTTTGTTCGCATATAAAATATTATAAACCGTATCTATAATAGGCGTATTTGCTCCGTTTTCTTCCTTCATCTTAAAGGCACTTTTAGTAGCGTAATACCCTTCTGCAATCATACTCATTTCCATTTGTGCAGATTTAACAGTATATCCTTTACCAACCATGTTACCAAATTGTCTATTTCTACTAAAAAGAGAATAACCTGTAACTAATAAATCGCCTAAATAAGCAGAGTTATTAATGTTACGTTTCATTTTATGTACCTTTTTAATAAAGCGTTTCATTTCTCTAATTGCGTTGCTCATTAAAACTGCCTGAAAATTATCTCCATAACCTAAACCGTGTGCAATACCAGCAGCTACAGCATAAATATTTTTTAACATTGCTGCATACTCAGTACCTATAATATCATCAGAAATCTTGGTTTTTATGTACCAACTTTGCAAAGACTTTTCTATATATTTTGCCTTATTTTCATCTTTACAAGCAATTGTTAAATATGATAATCGCTCCATAGCAACTTCTTCTGCATGGCAAGGCCCCGTAATAACACCTATGTTTTCTAAAGGAATATTAAATTCTCTATTAAAATGTTCGCCTATAATTAAACCTGTTTCTGGTACAATTCCTTTAATTGCCGAAAAAATAATTTTACCCTCTAAAGAAGTATCTAATTTCTTTAATTCGCTCATTAAAAAGGCAGAAGGAATTGCAAAAATAAGTATATCGTAGTTTTTAACGGTGTAATTAATATCACTAGACAAATCTAACTGACGTGCATACACATCTGCAGATTGCAAATAATTTGGGTTATGATCGTTTTCTTTAATATGCTCAATTGCTTGCTCACTCCTCATGTACCAACCAATGGTATCAAGGTTTTCACTCAACATTTTTACAATGGCCGTAGCCCAACTACCACCACCAAAAACCGCTATTTTTTTGTGCTCATTCATCTATTGATCATTTTATATATCAAAAGTAAGAAAATTAGTATCTAATGATGAATGCATTTGTGAATTATTATATTTGTGTATGCTAATACTAATTTTTTGAGTTCCTTAAAACGATTTTTTAAAGACACCATAATATACGGAATTGCCGCTGTTTTGCCACGTGCAATTAATATCTTTTTGGTTAAATTACATACCTCTACATTAGATGCAGAAAAATATGCAGTTAATACAGATTATTATGTTTATGCTGCCTATTTAAATGCACTACTAACTTTTGGAATGGAAACTGCTTTTTTTCGTTTTTTTTCTAAGGAAAAAGAGAAAGGAAAAGTAGTTTCTACATCCTTTATTAGTTTGTTAATTTCAACGCTAATCTTCTTTTTTTTAGCGTTATTTTTTAATAATGAAATTGCTACTTTCTTCGGGTTTAAAAACCCTTTATTTTTTAAATTATTAGTTTATACAATTACGCTAGATACCCTAGTAGTTGTACCATTTGCATATTTACGCGTTACTAACAAACCTTTAAAATTTACAGCAATAAAACTGATAAATATTGGTGTTTTTACTATTTTAAATGTTTTCTTTTTATGGTTTGTGCCTTATGCTATTAAAAACGGAATTTCATTACCAGAAACCATTGTAAATTACTATGGTAACTACCCAAAAGTCATTCATATTTTTGTTGCAGGTACTGTAGCCAGTTTATCTACTTTTGGATTGCTCTTTCCATCTGTTTTTAAATTTAAGTTCGAGTTTGATATTACGCTTTTTAAAAGAATGTTAGCCTATAGTTTACCAATAATGGTTGGAAGCTTAGCTTTTGTAACCAATGAAAATCTAGACAAACTTTTGTTAGGAGATATCTTGGGTGAAAAACAAATGGGAGTTTACGCAGCTTGTTACAAATTAGGTGTTTTTATGACCTTGTATATAATGGCATTTCGTTTGGGTGCAGAACCTTTTTTCTTTAATAATGCTGATAAAAAAAATGCCAAAGAAACCTATTCTAAAGTTTTAACTTGGTTTACCATTTTTGGATCCTTTTTTATGCTTATTGTAGTTGTTTTTATAGATTTATTTGCACAAATTTTATTAGGAAAACCAGAATATTTTGAAGCACTTTGTATTGTGCCAATCATACTTTTAGCAAACTTATTTTTAGGCATTTATAATAATTTATCTATTTGGTATAAACTAACGGATAAAACAAAATACGGAATGTATTTCTCTATTGTGGGAGCCTTAATAACCATTATTTTTAACCTAATAATGATTCCAAAAATAGGCTTTATGGCTTCCGCTTGGGCAACGTTAATAGCATTTGGTACCATGATGGTGTTGTCTTATTTTGTTGGTAAAAAGCATTATCCAGTAAATTATAAATTAAAAAAAATAGCGTATTATTTAATATTTTCAATTTTATTTGAGTGGGTTTCTTTTATAGTATTTAGAGGACAGTATTGGTTTTCTATAGTAACTATTTTACTTTTCTTCGGATTGATTTATTACAATGAAAAAGAGGAAATTAAACAAATATTAAAACGATAGAAATGAATATAAAATCAATATATTTTCTAATTTTACTACTGGTTTTTAACGCTTGTAAAGTCAAAAAATCTGAAGTAAAAAAAGAAATTACAGAAACAAAAAATACAGAAAAACTTTCTACAAAATCAATCAATGTTTCCATTTTACAAAAAACATTTATTATTGATGGTTTAAACGATATTCCTCATAAAATTTGGTTGTATTTACCACCAAATTATACTACATCAACAGAAAAATATGATGTAATTTATATGCACGATGCTCAGAATTTGTTTGATAACAAAACTTCTTTTGTTGGCGAATGGGGAATTGATGAAACGTTGAATGAACTCTATAAAAAAAAGGGTAAAGGCTTTATTGTTGTAGGGATTGAAAATGGTGGAGAGAAAAGAATTGAAGAATATACACCTTGGAAAAACCTAAAATATGGTGGAGGAAAAGGAGCTATTTATGTCGATTTTTTAATAAATGAATTAAAACCTTTTATTGATAAAAATTACAGAACCAAACCAGCTCCAGAAAACACAGCCATCATTGGTAGCTCTTTAGGAGGATTGATTTCTTTTTATGGCGGATTAAAACATCCAGAAGTTTTTGGTAAAATAGGTGCACTTTCCTCCTCTTTTTGGTTTTCTAATAAAGTAATTAAATTTGCAGAAGAAAATGGGAATCAAAAAAATACAAGACTTTATTTATTAGCCGGTGATAAAGAAGAAGCTATTATGGTTACCGACACAGAAAATATGGCAGAACGCTTAATAGATCTTGGTTTTCCATCAGAAAACATAAAAACTAAAATTGCACCAAAAGGAACACATACAGAGTCTTTTTGGAAAGCAGAATTTTTAGAAGTAATTACATTTTTATATAATTTATAATGACAATGAACGTACAAATAATTAATAAATCGAAACACGCAACCCCTAATTACGAAACAGAAGGTGCTGCAGGAATGGATTTAAGAGCAAATATTGAAACAGCAATCACCTTAAAACCTTTAGAAAGAGCCATTGTAAAAACAGGCTTATTTATAGCGTTACCTGTTGGTTTTGAAGCTCAAGTTAGACCAAGAAGTGGTTTGGCTGCTAAAAAAGGAATTACTGTTTTAAACGCTCCTGGTACTGTAGATGCAGATTACAGAGGAGAAATTGGTATTATTTTAGTAAACCTATCTAATGAAGAATTTATTGTAAATGATGGCGAAAGAATAGCGCAATTAATTATTGCAAAACACGAACGTATAAACTGGCAAGAAGTAACTGTTTTAAGTGAAACAGAACGTGGTGCTGGTGGTTTTGGAAGTACAGGAGTTTAACAAAAATTAAAAAATAAAATTATGATTTTAGGAGTATGTGAATGGTTAAGTACAAAAACACAGTTTTCTGCAAAAAATATTAGAATATTATTTGTCTTATTGGTTTTATTTGGAGGTTTAGGTCTTGGAGCCTATTTAATTTTATGGTTGGTAAAAATTCTATCTAAAGAATAATATTTAAAATACTTAAAAAGGTAGTAATTTAAAATTACTACCTTTTCTTTTAAATTTATATGAATTAGGATAAAAACACACTAAACAACTACTAACAATATTTTTTTAAGGATTAACAACATTTTTTATAACCAAATAATTGATAAAAAAGAGTTATAATTTTTAAAAAGAAAAAGAGTTTTTAAGTTTCAGTAGGTATTCTTTTCCGATAGGAATAAAATTTTCTTCTAAGTCTTTTAATGAATCTTCTGGTTGCAAAAAGAGTTGTCCTTTTCTAGTATTTAATCTTTCAATGCAGTTTTTATTTACAATAAAACTTCTATGAACACGAATAAATTTTTTAGGTAAGGTTTCTTCGAAATATTTTAAAGATTTTGATGTTGAAAAACGTTTTCCGTTTGCTTTAAAAATACTCGTATAATTTCTTTCCGCTTGTAAAAAAGAAATTTCATTATAGTGTAAAAGATAGATATCTGCCCCTGTTTTTACTACAAGGTGTGTTTGTCTTTCTGTAAATACTTTTTCAAAAAATAGTAATGAATTTTCTAGTTCTACAGCCTCTGTTGGCTTACTTAAAAAATAAGAAACTTGGTTGTTTACTGCTTCTTTTGCATAATAATTATGTTTTGTTGTCATAATAATTATTGGCAAATCAGTAAAAAACTCTTTTAATTTAGGAATAAGTGTAAAGGAATTTCTATCATTAATTTCTACATCTAAAAAAATAAGATTGGGTTTTGCTTTCACAATTAAAGAAAAACCATCTTCTAAATTTGTTGCTGTAGCTATAAATTTATAATCAGAATATTCATCTAAAGCTGTTTTTAAATCATCAAAATCATCAATTTTATCTTGTATAATGATATATGTATATTTCATTTTATGCTTTTTAAAAGGTATCATCTTCAAAAAATAAACCTTTTGCAAATTTATAAATAAAAAGTATTAATTACTAAATATACAGTACAAACATATATTTTTAAAGGATTAAATAAAATATTCAAACTACAATTATTATATTTTAAACTCTAAAAAACAACTATTAAGGGTTTAAAATTTTATATAACTGACTCATTTTTCGTACTTCTTTATATAATAAATCATATGCTAAAAAAGTATGAGAATGATACACAAACCCTAACTTTTTATAAAACTGAAAAGCTTGTGGTTGTTCATCCATAGCATCTAACCAAATGGCATTGTATCCTTTTTTAACTGCTCTTTCTGATAACCAAGCAACTAATTTTTTACCAATTCCGTTTCCTTGTGTTTTTTTATGAAGATAAATTCGGTGTAATTTCACTTGTTTTTCTTCGGATAAACCTTGCAAAGTTTCATCCCAAATAATTCTAAAATTACCCACAATTTCATCTTTAAACAGTACAAAATAATACGCTGTATTTTCTTCGGATAATTCTTTTAAGATATGCGCTTTAGCGTATTGAGAATTTACATACCAATCTCCATTATCTGTCCAAAAATGGCTGTAAGCTAAAGGGTAAACCTCACGCATAACATTATACAATTTGGTATAATCTTCTGTTTTTATCTTTTGTAAGGATAGTTGTTCTGTTAGATGAATCATGCTACAAACCTATAAAAGTAATCACTGTCTTGCAAAAGCACATATATATTGCACAATAAAAAATAGTTTGTTGTATTATACTTTTAGAAAACGCATAAAAAAACTGCTATAGATTGATTACTTCTATAGCAGTTTAATAATAATAGTTAGAACTTTTAATGTTTATTCTTGATTTTCGATAGCAATCTTAATTTTACCTTCTAGTTCTTCTGCTAATTCTGGATTGTCTTTAATTAAACCTTTAACAGCATCTCTACCCTGACCTAATTTTGTTTCTCCGTAACTAAACCAAGAACCACTTTTCTTAACAATACCTAATTCTACACCAATATCTAAAATTTCACCAACTTTAGAGATTCCTTGCCCGTACATAATATCAAATTCTGCAATTTGAAAAGGCGGTGCTACTTTATTTTTAACAACTTTAACTTTAGTACTGTTACCAATAACTCTATCTCCGTCTTTAAGTTGTGTTCTTCTTCTAATATCTAAACGTACAGAAGCATAGAATTTTAATGCGTTACCACCCGTTGTAGTTTCTGGGTTACCAAACATTACACCAATTTTTTCACGTAATTGGTTAATAAATATAACTGTACATTTTGTTTTAGAAATAGTACCTGTTAATTTACGTAATGCTTGAGACATTAAACGAGCATGTAAACCCATTTTAGAATCTCCCATTTCTCCTTCAATCTCAGATTTTGGAGTTAATGCTGCCACAGAATCAATAACAACAATATCAATTGCACCAGAACGAATTAAGTTTTCTGCAATTTCTAATGCTTGCTCACCATGATCTGGTTGAGAAATAATTAAATTATCGATATCTACTCCTAAATTTTCTGCGTAAAATTTATCAAATGCGTGCTCTGCATCAATAAATGCTGCAATTCCTCCAGCTTTTTGAGCTTCAGCAATTGCATGCAACGTTAAAGTAGTTTTACCAGAAGATTCTGGTCCGTAAATTTCAATAACTCTTCCTCTTGGATAACCACCTACGCCTAAGGCTAAATCTAACCCTAAAGAACCAGATGAAATTGCATCTATATCTTCGGTAACTACATCACCTAATTTCATTACGGCTCCTTTACCATAAGTCTTATCTAGCTTATCTAGAGTAAGTTGAAGTGCTTTTAGCTTTGCTGTTTTTTCTTTATCTGCCGCCATTAATCTTGCTTGTTTTATTTTTAAATAAGTGCCACAAGTTACAAAAAGAGTTTGTTTTTGTACACATCTTTTTTTGTATTTTTATAAAAAATTGAAAAAGATGAAAAAAGAAATTGTACAAAGTCTAACTAAAAATTTTGAAGACTATTCTCAAACTACTGAAAGTGGTATAGAGTTTTGGTTTGCAAGGGATTTGCAAATTCTATTAGGTTATTCAAAATGGGAAAATTTTATAAAAGTTATTAATAAGGCAAAGGTTTCTTGTGATATAACTGGAAATGATATTCTTGACCATTTTCCTGACGTCAGGAAAATGGTTGAAATTGGTTCTAATACCAAAAGAGAAATAGAAGATTTAATGCTTACAAGATATGCTTGTTATTTAATTGCACAAAATGGAGACCCAAGAAAAGAAAGTATTGCTTTTGCACAAAATTACTTTGCAATGCAAACAAGAAAGTTTGAGCTAATTGAACAAAGAATTAAAGATTGGGAACGATTACAGGCAAGACAAAAACTAACAATTTCAGAAAAGGATTTATCAGAATTAATTTACGAAAAAACAGGAAACGATAAAAATTTTGGATTAATAAGAAGTAAAGGAGACCAAGCTTTATTTGGAAGATCAACAAAAGATATGAAAGCTAAATTAGGAATTCCTAATAGTAGAGCATTGGCAGATTATTTACCAACTATCACTATAAAAGCAAAAGATTTTGCAACAGAAATAACGGTCTTTAATACTAAAGAAAAAGATTTAAGAAACGAAAGAAGTATTTCTGCAGAACATATAACTAACAATAGATCTGTAAGAAAAATATTATTAGAAAGAGGTATTAAACCAGAAAACTTACCTGCAGAAGAAGATATAAAGAAATTAGAAAGAAGAGTTATTTCTGAATCTAAAAAACTAGGTAAAAACCCTGATAAATTAAAATAATTAAAATGAGTATTATTATACTAAAAAACGTAAACTCTCTTATTAAAATCGAAAAAGGAGAACTAATTAGTTTTCAGAAAAACAACCAAGAGTATATTCATCAAAAAGGAAGTAAAGGTTGGCGTAATGCTGACGATGAAATGTTTCCGGTAATTGGCCCAACTTCTAAAAATAATTTTAGAGTGCATACCAAAAATGGTGATGCTATTTTAGATCAACATGGTTTGTTAAGAGAAATGGATTATTCTTTAATTTCTTCGGATGAAAGCAGTGCAAAATTCATCAAAAAATACAAAAAGAATACACTTATTAACAACAGTAAATTTCCTGTAAAATCTACAGAAGAAAAACTTTTTTGGCCTTTCGATTTTACATTTGAAAAGAATTTTACCTTAAAAAACGATGTTTTACATATCCAATTTATCATCGAGTCAGAAAAAGGAATGCCTTTTATGTTAGGCTATCATCCTGCATTTTTATTATCTAATACAGGTACTGAAACCTTAATTTCTAACGATACAGAAATTACTTTGGCAGATGTTTATAAAGCGGGTTCAAATGCTTGCCCGGTTTTAAATGCTGATAAAATCATCTTAAAAAATAGTGATAAAAACGACATAGAAATTACTACAAAAAACTTTGATAATTTTATGTTATGGACAGAAGTTGATAACATGCTTTGTATTGAACCAATTACACAGTATACTTCTTACACAGACCAAAAATTTTCTGAAGAAAACATGCGTTTATCCGAAGGAAAAAATACTTTTTCTGTAACAATTAAAGTCTTATAATTTCTTTAAAAAACTTAGTTATCAAATTTATAAATATTAAAACTTCATCCTAAACAAAATGATAAAATATTCTTTAATTCTTAGCGTACTCTTACTTTTTTCTTGTAAAAATAAACCGACAACTCCAACTAATGTTGTGTCAGAAAATAAAACAATACAAGAAGAAACAAAACCTAATTTAGAAAAAGAAACCATTACATTTCCTTCTAAAGATAGTTTGCCAATTACTGCAGATATTTATAAAATTAAAGAAGCGCCTATTACTGTTTTATTATGCCATCAGGCGGGTTATAGTAGAGGAGAATATAAAGATACTGCCATAGAATTAAATAAATTAGGATATTCTGTAATGGCAATAGATCAACGTTCTGGCAACACTGTAAATACTATAGATAACCAAACAGCAATTGCTGCCAAAACAAAAGGTTTAGGGCTTACTTATTTAGATGCAAGGCAAGATATTGAAGCTGCAATAGATTACATATATCAACAAAATGGAGGAAAACAAATTTTGTTAGTTGGTAGTTCTTATTCTTCTTCTTTAGCTCTTTTAATGGGAGAAAATAATTCTAAAATTAAAGCAGTTGCAGCTTTTAGTCCTGGTGAATATTTTAAAGGTATCGATATAAATAAAGCCATAAGTACGTATACAAAACCTGTTTTTGTTACTTCTTCTAAAAGTGAAAGTGCAGGCGTAACTACTTTGGTTAATAAAATAAACCCTATTTATCTAACTCATTTTATACCAGAAGTAAAAGGTATTCACGGTTCTAGAGCATTATGGAAAACTACGGAAGGTAATGAAACTTATTGGGCTTCTTTTAATAGTTTTTTATCTTCTTTAAAAGCTCAATAAATTGATAGAAAACCATCGTCATTTTATAATTCACAAACCTTGGGGAATGATTTCTCAGTTTGTAAATCCCGCAAAGCGGAAGAAAAAATTATTAGGAGAATTACACGATTTTCCAAAAGGAACCATGGCTATAGGTCGTTTAGATGTTCCGTCTGAAGGCTTACTATTATTAACAACTGATGGTAAAGTTTCTGCAGAAATTAGATCTCATAAATACGAAAAAGAATATTACGTTCAGGTTGATGGAGTTATTACCCAAAAAGAAATTGAGCAATTACAAACCGGAGTAGAAATTGGTTTTAATGGCAAAAAATACATAACAAAACCTGGTAAAGCTTTTATAATAGACGATCCTAAATTTCCGCTTAGAAGCATGAAAATTAGGGATGAAAGACACGGACCAACAAGCTGGGTTTCTATTATTATTACAGAAGGTAAATTTAGACAAGTAAGAAAAATGACTGCCGCTGTAGGTTTGCCTACTTTACGTCTAATTCGTGTTAGAATAGGAGAAATTACTTTGGGAGATTTAGAAATTTGTGGTGTAAAAGAAGTTGATACCCTAATGTAACATTCATCACAAAAAAAAAGTATTTATCTTTATATTTTTGCAAAATGAATAATTCTAACACCACTTTATATATAGTTGCGGCAGTAATCATTTTACACTTTTTAGTGGGTTTTGGTTACTTAATTTATAAGATGACAAAAAAGGGAGATAAATAATTATTTATCTCCCTTTTTTGAATCAACACCCTAGACCCAAGGGTACGACGTATGCTTCCGAAACATGTTTTTTAATTTCGATACAATAATCTGGTAATTAAATCCTTGGCTATCTCCCTGTGATTAAAATTCGAATCCTAAATAGAGCTGCCATACTCTATTTTTTGGCTTGTCTTGGTCATAAACATCACTTTGACCTAAATGGTATCTTACTCCTAAACTTACGCCTCCATCACTCTTAAAACCGGTTCCTACATTTACACCCCAATCTAAATTACTAGGTTCAAATTCTTCTGATGTATCATATAGAATAAAACCTGCATCAAAGGTTTCTTTGTGCGAAATTGAAAATCCTATTTGTGGTCCTGCTTCAATAAAAAAACTTTTTACAGGATATAATTTTAACATCAATGGTACATTTATATAATCTAACTTTTGTGTGTACGTTCCGTTATCATCTATAATTTTATAACCTTGTTTAGAGTACAAAATTTCTGGCTGAATAGAAAGGTATTTACCAATGTAAGATTCGCCATAAATACCTATGTGATATCCGTGTAACCTACCCGTTTCTGAGCTTCCATCGAAACTAACTGAAGAGATATTATATCCTCCTTTAATACCTGCTGTAGCCCTATTTTTATCTTGTGCTTTTACAGATAAAAGACCTGTAATTAATAATGCTATTGTTATATATAATGTTTTCATTTTAAATAATTTTAAAGTTTATATTTATTGTTCTCGTATATAAGACAACTCAACTTTATTTTACCCTACCTTTATTTTTACTTTCCGCCATTGGCTTTTAAATCTGCCAAACATTGTGCGTCTAAAGTTGGTATTTGTCCGCCAGTAATCATAGAACCAATTCCTTGGCTAGTTTCTGCAGCCCAATACATTAAACAATCTTTTTCATCGCAATGTTTTGGATGTTCTGTATCTTCATGATCACTTTGTAACTCGGTTCCTAAATTTGTTAACCCTAAAATATGGCCAAATTCGTGATGAATTACAGATGATTCTAATAAGCTTCTTTCTGGTTCAAAAGCACTGTTACTTAAACCATGAATTGTTTCTTCGTAAATAACAAAAGAAGTGTTCCAATATGCAGAACCTAAAATTGCGCTAGAATTAGTATCACTAGAAGATTTACCATTGATAAATAATACCCAAACAGCAATTGTTGTATCAGAATTATAAGTAGTTCTGTTTGTTTTTTCTAAAGCTACTACTTCATCTAAAGTATATACTTCTTTGTTTGTAGCGGCTATTTCTTTAATACTAAATGTTACTCCTTCTGGTTTGTTAGTTCTGTTAGTAATAAAGCTTTTAAAATTGTTAATGGCTGCATCAGAAGGCTTAAAACCTTCTATATATGAAAGTTCTACAATCATTTTTTTAAAGGTATTTGCAGAAAGTAAATCGTTAGCAGAAGAACCTGTAGCTTGTCTATTTGTAGCTACATTAACGGTATTACCTGTTTCTCCATCTATTATTTCTTCATTTTCTGACGAACAAGAAATAAGGATACTACTCACTAAAATTACACTTAAAAAAATATTTTTCATTTTACTTTTATTTAAAACTTTACAACTAAAATTTCGGGAATAATAGTTGTAAAGTTATCATCAACTAACTAAAACCTACTACTACTTCTCCTTTTTAAATTTTCTTAAATGCTAAAGTAACAGAAGCATCTGTTTTGCTTTGTAATGTAATTAAGGTGTTAGTAAAAGAGCTAATAACCCAATCATTTCCTAAAGCACTTAGTGCGGTATTACTAGCAAAATTAATATTTACAAAAGCTTCTGTTTCCGAACTTACCGTATACGTTCCTTCTACTTCTCCTAGTGCAGCATTAACTACATTTGTAGCCACAATTTTTAAATCGTTAGTAAATTCTATAGACCAATTTGCATAATCGTTTGCAGTATTTGCACCCGCTGTAATAAAAGTTTCTACTTTAAATTTTGTTCCTGTTAAAATAGCTTCAACCTCTGCTGCTGTAGTTGCTGCATCGTCTTTTTCATCTTCAAATTGAACACATTCTGAAATAGCATTTTGAAATTCTGCATCACTTTTAATTGTTACAGCAGTTCCGTTACTTAAAGTTGCATTTATTGGATAATTTACGGCAAATAACTCATCAGATTGTAAATCTGTCATAAACGTATACAGTTGTTTTTCTGATTGTACAACCACACTTCCGGTTTGTTCTAAACTAATATCATAAGTTAACATGGTAACCGGAAAGTTAATATCTATACAAGAAATTGCACCTTTTCCTTGTGCTTCTGCATTTTCACACTCTTGCTGTAAAGCATCAAATTCTGCTTGGTTATTAACAACAACTTCTGTATAATTACTTGTTTTTACACTAATAGGAAAATTGAAAGTTACAACATCAGCATCGTTATTTAATTCTCCCATAATATCTAAAACTAAAGAAAAATCTAATTTACTAATTAAGGTAATTTGTTGTCCGTTTACAGTAGCTGTTAAAGGAAATAATAATTCAGTACAAGAATTTCCGTCTAAAAAATCATCATCAGAACCATCATTTTGAGCTGCTCTTTCATAATTAGAAGCGGTTGGTGATGTAGATGAATTAGCATTTGGATTGGTACCTATTTCTTTACTTTCTTCAGATTGACATGAAGTAAATCCTAATAGTACTGTAAAAGCAATTGCTGTAATTAATTTTAATGTTTTCATTTTAATAAATTTTATAATTAATGTTTCTTGTTTATATGAGTAAAACAACTTTGTTTTATTTTACCCTACCTTTTTTTTAGAATGATTATTTTTTTGTCATTCTGTAAGTAAAACAACTAAACATTTATTTACCCTACCTTTGTTTTAATTTTTTTTTATTTTTATTATTTAAAACCCCTATATGACTAATAAATCTCTTTGTAACGAAATTTATTTTAATGAGTTTTACACTTCTCATATACAATCTGCAAGTAATTTTGCATTCTATAAGTCTGGTGATAAAAATACGTCTTTAGATTTAGCACAAGAAGCATTTATAAAAATATGGGAACATTGCGCTAAAGTCGATTTTACGAAAGCAAAGTCTTACTTATTTACAGTTATTAACAATCTTTTTCTTAATAAAGTAAAGCATCAAAAGGTAGTTTTTGAATATGCAAAAAGTAGTCCTTATTTAGATGTAGATAACCAAAGTCCAGATTATTTATTAGAAGAAGAAGAATTTAAAAACAAGCTAAAAAATGCCATTGCAGGTTTAACAGTAGGTGAGAGGGAGGTTTTTTTAATGAATAGAATTGATGGTAAAAAATACCGAGAAATTGCAGAAATGTTAGAAATTTCTCAAAAAGCAGTAGAAAAACGAATGTCATCAGCATTAAAAAAATTAAGAACTAACATAGACGGAATTTAATACCAATGTAAGGTAGGGTAAACTACGTATTAGTTGTTACATATATAGAAGTACAAAAAATGGAAAACGAAAACGACATCTTAAAATGGCTAAACAGAGATATTTCTGATGAAGAATTGACGCGTTTAAAAGAAACAAAAGACTTTACTACTCTAGAAAAAATTGCACATTATTCCACGCAAATAGAAACACCAAAAGTAGATGTAGAAAAAGCCCTTGCGGACTTAAAATTAAAGACAAAAAACACCACTAAAAAAGGCAAAGTTGTTTCCTTTAATTTTAAAAAATTCTACAAATATGCTGCTGCAATTGTTGTATTGTTAACAACATCGTATTTTCTACTTTTTAATAATGAAGCTAATTTTAAAACCCAATTTGCACAAACAAAAAGTTTTAATTTACCAGATAATTCTGAAGTAATTTTAAACGCAAACTCAGAAATTACCTATTCTAAAAAAGATTGGAAAAATAGTAGAAATTTAACCCTAAAGGGAGAAGCTTTTTTTAAGGTTGAAAAAGGAAAAAAGTTTACGGTAAATACTCAAATAGGAGCAGTAACCGTGCTTGGTACACAGTTTAACGTAAAAGAAAGAACTAATTATTTTGAAGTAAAAACTTACGAAGGTTTGGTAAGTGTTGCTTATAAAGATACCCTTGTAAAACTACCAAAAGGTACTATTTTTAAAGTAGTTAATGGTGTTATTGATACCAACAATACGTTTGATATTAGCGAGAAATCTTGGTTGCAAAAAGAGTCTAATTTTAAAAGTACTGCTTTGCGTTTTGTATTGCAAGAAATAGAAAATCAGTTTGATTATACGATTGAAACTAAAAACATCGATTTAGATATTTTATACTCTGGTGGTTTTACACATTCAGATATAAATGTAGCCTTAAAATCTATTACAATTCCGCTGCAATTGTCTTATAAAATTGATGGTAAAAAAATTACTATCTATACTTATGATCACTAAAATACGTCTTCTTTTATGTTGTTTATTATTGATGACAAGTGTTGTTTTTACTCAGAATTCTTCTGATAAAATTGCACTTTCTACCTTGTTATCAACATTAGAAAAAAGTTACGATATTAAGTTTTCTTATTCAGATACTGATGTAAAAGACATTTTTATACCACAACCAAAACAAGGAATTTCTATTGATGAATTATTATCATTTTTAAACAAAAAAACATTTTTACAGTTTAAAACTTTAGATAATAGATACGTAACCGTTTCATTTTTAAACAAAACCATTGCTATTTGCGGTACCGTTTTAGATGCCAAAACGCTAGAACCTTTATTACTAACTTCTGTAAAAGTAAATGGCTATAAATTAGGAACAACAACCAATAATAACGGTGTTTTTCATTTAAAAAATGTGCCTGTAAATGCTACTTTAAATATTTCTTTTATCGGTTTTAAAACTAAAAATTTTGCGGCTAAAGAATTGTTTTTACCCAGTTGTAAACAATTGTTTTTAGAAGAAGCCTTAGAGCAATTATCAGAAATTATAATGCCGCGTTTTTTAACTGCTGGTTTGCAAAAAAGTACTGATGGAAGTACGGTTTTAAATACCGAAAAATTCGGAATTTTACCGGGTTTAATAGAACCTGATATTTTACAAACTATTAAAATTTTACCAGGTGTAGAAAGTGTAAACGAAAGTATTTCTAATATTAACGTTAGAGGCGGTACAAACGACCAAAATTTAATTCTTTGGGATGGAATAAAAATGTACCATGCTGGTCATTTTTTCGGACTTATTTCTGCTTACAATCCGTATTTAACAAAGAAGGTTTCTGTGACTAAAAATGGTACAAGTAGTACTTTTTCAGACGGAGTTTCATCTACCATAAATATGGAAACTTCTAACAGAATTACCAATAAATTTTCTGGTGGTGCCGGTTTTAATTTATTAAGTGCAGATGCTTTTGTACAAGTACCTCTAAAAGAGAATTTAGAAGTACATATTTCTGCAAGAAGATCATTTACAGATGTTATTAACACACCAACATATAACAATTATTTCTCTAGAAGTTTTCAGGATAATTCTATTTCTTCAAATATTGTAAATAACACAGAATCAGATTTTTATTTCTACGATTATTCTTTTAAAGTTTTATATGATGTTAATTATAATCATGCCATAAGAACTAATTTTATCCACATTAAAAATAATTTAGATTATAAAGAACAATACACTTCTAATAATACACTTATTGAAGAAAATAGTGCTTTAAAACAAGAAAATGTAGGTGCAAAAATTAGTTGGGATGCAAATTGGAATGCCAAATTTTCTACTACATTATCTGCCTTTTATTCAGATTATAAAATTAATTCATCAGATTTTAATAATGATACTGATCAGTTTCAAACGCAGTTTAATAATGTCTTAGAAACAGAAATAAAACTGAATTCTAAATACGAATTTTCTGATGTTTTATTTTTTACTAACGGATTGGTATTTAATGAAATAGGCATTAGAAATACCACCACTGTAAACGCACCAACTTTTTCTACTACAGAAAAAAAAGTGTTATTAAAAAGTGCTTTTTATTCTGAAATTGAATATCAAAAAAACAATACTTATGCTAGGTTTGGAGTACGTGCAAACTATTTTGATAAGTTTAATAAATTTGTAATTGAACCTAGAATTAATATAAGACAACAGTTAAATACTGCCTTTTCTTTAAAATTAGAAGGTGAATTAAAAAACCAAACAACGGCGCAAAAAGTAGATTTTGAAGAAAATTTTTTAGGCATCGAAAAACGAAGATGGATTCTTTCTGACGATGAAAATATCCCTATAGTAAAAAGCAAACAAGTATCTTTTGGTACTGCCTATGCTAAAGATAAATTATACGTAGATATTACAAGTTTTTATAAAAAAGTAGACCGAATTACAGCAGCAAATCAAGGTTTTTACAACAACATACAAACCTTTAATTCTATTGGTAATTACGAGGTAAAAGGGGTTGAATTTTTAGTAAATAAACAAACTGAAAATATTAGTACTTGGTTAAGTTATACCTATTCTAAAAATGAGTATTCTTTCGATATTTTTTCTCCAGAAACCTTTGCCAATAGTTTAGATATTTCTCACTCTGTAAGTGCTGCATTTAATTACAGTTTTACTAAAAAATTAAAAGTGTCTTTTGGTGGTGTTTTACGTTCTGGTAAACCCTATACAAAACCTGTTCTAGGAAATGAAACCATACAAAACGGAAATAGAACCATTGTAAATTACGACAATCCTAACCAAGAAAATTTAGCTAATTTCTTTAGATTAGATCTTTCTGGAAGCTATAAATTAGATTTTTCTGATGCGCTAAAAGCAACTATTCGTCTTGGTTTTACCAACATTACAGATAAAAAAAATACAATAGATTCTTATTATGTTGTAGATGATAATAGCCAAAATAATGTAAGAAGAGTAGACAATTATTCACTGCCTTTTACACCTAACTTAAGTTTTAGAGTCCGTTTTTAAAAGAAAATAATTTACCTAAAATTTTATCACCTTTAAGTATTGAAAAGTAGAAATTTAAAGTTGAGTAAGTTTATGAGATTTCTCCTATCGTCGAAATGACAAGTTGGATGAAAACTAATTAATTTCTATTCATTCTAAT
This sequence comes from Polaribacter staleyi, assembly GCF_038024045.1. Taxonomy (NCBI): domain Bacteria; kingdom Pseudomonadati; phylum Bacteroidota; class Flavobacteriia; order Flavobacteriales; family Flavobacteriaceae; genus Polaribacter; species Polaribacter staleyi. The sequence continues at coordinate 2,618,293 of NZ_CP150665.1, forward strand.
ATGCGGAATTCCGTCTTCTAAATATTCTTCACCAATTTGAATAAAATGATGAGATTCGTAGAATTTCTTTAAATATTTTTGTGCAGAAATAGTAATTTCAGCAACCTTAAAATGAGTTTTTATCGCTTCTATAGACGCCTTCATTAAATCGTGTCCGTAGCCATATTTTCTTTCGGGTGCAGCTACCACAACTCTACCAATACTACTGTTAGTAAAATAATCTCCTGGTTTAAAAATACGCGTGTAGGCCACTATTTTATCATTTTTAGTACCAAAAACATGCAAAGATTTTTGATCTTTAAAATCTACATCTTGGTATACACAATCTTGTTCTACCACAAAAACTTCAGATCGTAATTGAAGTATTTGATACAGTTCTGTAGTTGTTAACTCTAAGAAGGTTTTTATTTGAAAATTCATTATTTAAAGTCTTAATATTCTCTTTATTTTTTGGCTAAAAAAGTAAAATCACTCAAAAAACAACAGTTATTAACAGATTATCATTTCGAGTGATTCTTTTTAAATTTTGTATCGGAAAAAGTTATTTATCCAGCACAAGAAATTTTTTGTACTCTATCTCCATGTCTTCCACCTTCAAATTCTGTAGAAAGAAAAATATCTACAAAGCCTAATGCTTGTTGTAAAGACACAAAACGTGCAGGAATCGTTAAAACGTTTGCATTATTATGTTGTCTTGTTAAGGCTACCAATTCATTATTCCAACACAAGGCAGCTCTAATACCTTGGTGTTTATTAGCAGTCATTTGCGCTCCATTACCAGAACCACAAAGAATTATACCCATTTCTGCTTTACCACTTTCTACAGCATCTGCAGTTGGATGAATTGCATCTGGGTAATCCATAGAAGCATTTGTATCGGTTCCAAAATTTAGAACTTTATATCCTTTTTCTTCTAAATGTTTTATAATTTCGAATTTGTATTCTGTACCGGCGTGATCGTTACCAATGGCAATTGTCATAATTTAATTTTTATATATTGTCATTACGAAGAAGAATGACGAAGTAATCTTTTTATTAATTAACAGATTGCTTCATTACATTCGCAATGACATAGTTACATCAACAAAAATATAGTTTTTTATGGTTATCAACAGTTATAAACAATCAAAAAAATAGCTTTTTTAATAACTAATTAATTTTTAACTCTTTAGCTATGTTAGGTAATTGTTAAGAAGTATCGGTAAACTTTTACAAGTAAATTTGGTATTTAAAAAAAATATTACAATACAACGAGTACTATCACATACACAACTTTTTTTATGAGTTTTTGATAAAAGTTTATCAACATAAAATTAACCATTTGTTTACATAGATTTTAATGTTAACTATTAAGAATTTTAAGTGAACTACTGTTTATAACTATTGTTAATAACTCTAAAATTAAATTGATTTTTAAGCTTTTAAGTAACTCATAACTTGTCAATGATTTTTAATAACTCAAAAAAGAAAATAAAAAGTGATTTTTTTATAGTAGCTATTCACACACTATTATAACCATTATTGTTTTTTTTAAATTTAAAAAGAAAATATAATTATAATATAGAATGTTGATAACTGTTAGTAAAGTAAAATTTTTAAAATTGCTTTAATGAGATTACTTCATTTAAAGTTTCTTTGAAAAAGAATTTATAAAGTAGAGAAGAGATTGAAATAAAAGATGAAAGTACTAAACTGTTTTTTTCTCAGCATTTAAGAGAGATAAAGTATCTTTTTGAATTTCTACGAGTTCCTTTTCAACATTGTTGTTATTTAAAGAAGAATTTATACTCATTACCGTAACAACAATACCTGTAATAAATATAAATAAGAATAAAGCAATGATTTTACGTAGATTTTTCATCTTAATAATTGGTTCCTTTCTTATATAGACGTATTGATTTATAAAACGTTACACAAAAATTAAGATTTTTTTAACTTATTGAAATTTAAATTTTAAAAACTAGGAGGTACTGCATATAATTAGTAAGTTAATTAATCACTATTTTAAGCGAGATTTATAATTTAAAAAACTTTTTATTTAATCCCGTTGAAAAATGGGATTAAATATATATTAAAAACAAATCTATTATTAATTAACACAAAAATTAATGGCTTTTTCAACAATATCAACAGAAATAGTACCAGTTCCAATTAATTCTCCATCAGCTTGTATAAACGGTTTAGAAGATTGTGGAATAACCTTAATGGCTTTTGTTTTATGGGTTTCTACTTTTTTATGATGCACAATTTTTCCTGAATATAATTTTTTAAGATTAAAAAATAAATCTAAAATTGTTAAGTCTTTAGCAATTGTAATATCGAATAAACCATCCGAAGAATTTACATTTTCTGTAAACTGCATTCCACCACCAGAAAATTTACAAATACCAATAATTGTCATTAAACAATTAGTTTCTATAACTTTATCATCAAAAATAATTTTAAAAATAGTTTTTTTATAAAATAGTAAACCTGTTATTCCGCTTATTAAGTACGCAATAGATCCAAAACGTTTTAAAGTTTTTAGTTTATTAACAATATAACCATCGTATCCTAAACCAGCCACATTATTAAAATAGATAGTTTTACTTTCGGTTTTTAAAACACCAATATCTTGTAATATCGTGTTCTTTTTATGGATAATTTCTACAGCTTTTTCTATGTTATTAGGTATGTTATATGTTTTTATCCAGTCGTTGCCAGTTCCTAAAGGTATCACAGAAATAGTTATATCAGAAGTTTTTGCGTACCTTTGCATCATTATTCCGTTAACTACATTGTGTAGTGTTCCATCTCCACCAATCGAAATAATATTTCTAAACCCTTTTTGAATAGCGTTTTGTACCAATTCAATTTCGTGTTTAGAAAATTGTGTAAAAGCAAAAGAATAATCTATATTCTTGTTGTTTAATAATTGTTTAATTTCCTTCCACTGTATAGAAAATTTTAGATTTCCAGCGATAGGATTTGCAATTATAAACCAAGAATTATAAACACTAAACTTGTCTAATTGAGACATAAATAATAATTAAATTAAAGCCAAAATTCAATATTAGATTGATAACTATTTTTTAATGAAAATCACAGTAAAAAATTGTAATTTGGTAGTATATAATAAGAAGTAAGAATTAATGACAAAAAAGAAGAAAAAAATATATAAAAAGAAAGGGAATGTTGTAAAAGACTTAACCAGAAATATATTTAAAGTATTAAATGAAGACAGCGAAAAAACTTATAATCATAAGCAAATAGCTGCAAAATTAAAAATTTCTGATACTGATGGTAAAACCCAAATAGTAAAGAAATTAGCAGAATTAGCTGCAACAAAACAAATAAAAGAAGTAGAAAGAGGTAAGTTTCAAATTAATGTTGATAAAAAATATTCTATTGGTACTTTAGATGTAACATCTACAGGTAATGGATATTTTATTACGGATGATTATGAAGATGATATTTTTATTCCGAATATTAATTTAGGTAAAGGTTTGCATAACGATACTGTTAAAGCCTTTGTTTACAAAAGACGTAATGGAAAGAAATATGAAGCAGACGTTGTAGAAATTATAGAACGCGCAAAAACAGAATTTGTAGGAGTTTTACAAAAAAACAAAAACAAAAATTTTGGGTTTGTAGTGCCAGATAACAACAAAATGTATGCAGATATTTTTATTTCTGAAAGTAAAATGAATGGCGCAGTAGATGGCGATAAAGTTCAGGCAAAGCTTTTAGATTGGCCAAAAAACTCTAAAAATCCTTTTGGTAAAATTACAACTGTTCTTGGTAAACCAGGAGATCATAATACAGAAATGCATTCTATTTTATTAGAATATGGTTTGCCTTTTGAATTTGAACCAGAGGTTGAAAAAGAAGCACAAAATTTACCGATAGAAATTACAAAAGAAGAAATTTCTAAGCGTAGAGATATGCGTAAAGATTTAACTTTTACCATAGATCCTAAAGACGCAAAAGATTTTGATGATGCATTATCATTTACAAAATTAGAAAATGGTAATTATGAAATAGGAATTCATATTGCAGATGTTTCGCATTATTTAGAGCCTAAAACTATTTTAGATGATGAAGCTTATAAAAGAGCAACCTCTGTTTATTTAGTAGATAGAGTGGTACCAATGTTACCAGAAATGTTATCTAACGGAGTTTGTTCTTTAAGACCAAATGAAGAAAAATTAACGTTTTCTGCTGTTTTTGAATTGAATAAAAAAGCACAAATTGTAGGCGAGTGGTTTGGTAGAACCGTTACCTATTCAGACCAACGTTTTGCGTATGAAGAAGCACAATCTATTATAGAAAATGTAAAGTTATCTGACGATGTGCAGCCTTACGTTATGCCTAAAGATATTTCTATCATTGATAAAGAATACACAGTAACTCCAGAAATTGTAGGAGCTACATTAAAGTTAGACGAATTGGCTAAAATTCTTCGTAAAAAAAGAATGAAAGCTGGTGCAATTTCTTTTGATAGAGTAGAAGTGAAGTTTAATTTAGATGAAGAAGCAAACCCAGTAGGTGTTTTCTTTAAAGAATCTAAAGATGCTAATAAATTAATTGAAGAATTTATGTTATTAGCAAACAGAAAAGTAGCAGAATTTATTGGTTTTTCTAAAGGAAAAGCAACCAATAAAACTTTTATTTACAGAGTGCATGATGAGCCAGATGTAGAAAAGTTAGCTTCTTTAGAAAATATGGTTCGTAAATTTGGTTACAAAATTAATACAGATACTAAAAAAGCTACTTCAGACTCTTTAAATCAGTTATTAAGTGATGTACATGGTAAAGCAGAATCTAATATGATAGAAACTTTAACCATCAGAACCATGTCTAAAGCAGTGTATACCACTAAAAATATTGGTCATTACGGATTGGCTTTTGATTATTACAGCCATTTTACATCGCCAATTAGACGTTATCCAGATGTAATGACACATAGATTGCTTCAACATTATTTAGATGGCGGAGATTCGCCAAAATCAGATCCTTATGAAGAAAAGTGTAAACATTCATCTAATAGAGAAGAACTAGCTTCTAAAGCAGAAAGATCATCTATTAAGTACATGCAAGTAAAATACATGCAAGATCATAAAGATGAAATTTTTGATGGTGTAATAACAGGTGTTACAGAATGGGGTATTTATGTAGAAATTACGTCTAATAAATGTGAAGGAATGGTTAGAATTAAAGATATAAAAAGTGATTATTATATTTTTGATGAAAAACAGTATGCTATTGTTGGGCAATCTACTAAAAATTTGTACCAGTTAGGAGATGATGTTAAAGTAAGGGTAAAACATACCGATTTAGAAAGAAAACATTTAGATTTTAGTTTAATAGAAAAATAAAATTAGCAATTTTGCCACTATATAAACGTTATTAAGTTTTTATAGTGGTATGTTTATTGATTTAAACACGGTAATTAAATTTTAAAACAATGAAAAAAATAGTATTTATCTGCACACTAATGTTTAGTTTTACATTAGCTGCACAAACAACTATTACTAAAAATTTAGGAGATTATACTGAGTTAAAAGTGTATAATGGTATAGAGTTAGAGTTGATTAAATCTTCTGATCAAAGATTAGAAATCACCGGAGAAAAATCTGAAAAGGTAAAAATTAAGAATGTAAATAACACCTTAAAATTATCATTACCGTTTTCTTTAAAACCAGAAAATAATGCCGCAGATGGTAAAATTCTAATAAAACTTTATTACAACAAAAATATCGCTATTTTAGATGCCAACGAGGGCGCAACGATAACTGGTAAAGATTTTAACCAAGATAAACTAGAAGTAAACGCACAAGAAAGAGCATTTATCAACTTAACAACAAAAGTTAAATATCTTACCGTTAAAACTTCTTCTGGAGGAATCGTAAAACTTTCTGGTAGTACAAAAAACCAAGAAGTAGAAGTAGATTTATATGGTATTTACAATGGTTTTGGTATGAAAACATCAGGTAACTGTAATGTTTTTGCGGGTACAGGAGCTAAGGCAGAAATTTTAGCAGGACAAACATTAAGTGCTAAAGTAAGTTTTGGAGGATCTATATTTTACAAAGGAAATCCAGAAGTAGTAAAAGATAAAAAAGTTATTGGTGGTATTATTCAAAAAAGAAATTAACTAGAGTATCTGTTATATGCTTTTTTGTATCTTTGTATTCTTAAATTAAATAAAACATGTATAGTTTATCAACAAATTTTCTATTTATTGGGGGACCTCAATTAATAATCATTGTAGTAGTAGTTTTACTTTTATTTGGTGGAAAAAAGATTCCAGAATTAATGAAAGGTTTAGGAAGTGGAATTAAAGAGTTTAAAAACGCTGCTAAAGAAGATTCAGAAGATAAAATAGAAGAGAAGAAATAACGGTTTAATTCTTTTTTATAATCATAAAAAAAAAGCTCAATTTGTATAAACAAGTTGAGCTTTTGTATTTTGAATTAAAAAAATCCCCCAAAATTTTTAATCCTTTTTTATGTTCAACAAATATAGATTTCATAATTGATATTTTAAAAAATTTGTTGTAAACAGGAACTTTTTAGGGGTATTTGGGATAAATGGGAAGGGTTAACGTATCAATCTTTGTAAAGATTGCTTAGAAAAACTTCTTGATACAGGAATACTTGTAGAAATAAAATCTGATTTTAATAAATAGCCTCTTGCATTTCCAGAAATATCTGTTATGTAATCAATATTTACGATATAACTTTTATGGCATCTAATGATATTAGAATACTCTTTTAATTCAGTTGCTATTTTTGTTAAAGTAACTCTTAATATTTTTTCTTTTAACTCGTTATTTTTATTTATTAAAAAGAAACTTGCATAATTTCCTTGAGAAGTTACATAAACTAAATTATCTATAAGGAAAGTAATATTTTCTTTTCCGTTATCAGAGTAGATGCTAATTTCTTTGGCTAATTCTATTATCAGATCAATCTCTTTTTCTTTCTTAATTTCTTTAATTTCAGAAACCTTTTTTTCTCTTCTAATTCTTATCTTTTTTTCATTAAAAAATATAAAGAAGATTAATGGAATTAAACTTACTAAAAAAGTGTAAAAAAGAAATTCTAAAAAACTAATTTTTATTAGTTGATACGTCTCAGAATATATTTGAGTAATATACCATAAAAGTACACTACCTGATGTAACCCCTACAACCATTAAAAGTAGATTTCTACCAATAGTCCAATTATCTTCATTAAAGTATTCTTTAAAAATAAGTGCAGGTATGTATAAAAAAATAAAAGTACCTAAACATGTAATAATGCCTATACCTAAAGTATATTCTAAAATAATTACTTCAAATAGATTTAAATAAAAGGGTTTAAAAAGATATAAAAAAAGAAATATAAATAATCCATGAAAAAAACTTATTTTAAGTTTAAATTTTACCGATGGATTAAAATAATAAGGTATAGAAAGCCAATTAATAATTTTTTTCATTGAAAATTAATTTTTTAAGTTCTTCTTTTTTAAAACTTCTAGAAATAGGAATTTGTGTTGTTAATAATTCAGATTCTAAATAATACCCCCTTGCATTTCCACTTAAAGTATTAAAAAATGATGTATTTACTATATAAGATTTATGGCATCTAAAAATAGTAGGAAATTTTTTTATTTGAAGAAGCACATTAGATAAAGAATTTCTTAAAACTACTTCTTTAACTCCTTCTTCAGTTATTATATGAAAACTTGTATAATTACCAGTTACAGAAGTATAAATTAATTTATTAATATTTACTCGTAAGTTTTCTTTTTTATTTTCTGAATAGATTGTTATTTCTTGTGCTTTTATCTGATTATTTTTTTTCTTTTTTTTAAAATCTAGGATTAAATCATTTAATAAAAATATGGTTGCAAAAGATAGTATAGCTAAGCTAGAAGAGTACTTAGAAAAGAGTAAAAAACTTAATTTAACTAAACCAGTAATATCTTTATAAATACCACTTGAAAACCATAAAATGTAATTATAAATTACTAAAAAACAAATAGATAATAGAGCAAGAGATCCAATAGTCCATTTTTTATAATTTATTTTTTCTAAGAATACAAATATTAAAAATGGAAGTATAAAGGTTAAGATTCCCATTAAGATAGTATACCCAAATAAATGTTCTTTTAATAGATATAATTTAAAAGGTTTAAATACGTTTAAAAATAGAAAAACTAATAGTCCGTGTAATACAGTTATTGATAACTTATTTATAATAAAAGTCTCTAGACTAAAAGGTTTTATCAAAGCTTAATTTTTGGTAAAAAATAAAAAATAATTATTAATTACCTTAAGTGTTTTGTTATAAACTTAGTTTTATTTATAGTTTTACAGCTGTACCAGAGGCTGTAACCATTAGCATTCCTCCATTAGAACCTACAGTTTCATAATCTAAATCTACGCCAACAATAGCTTCTGCGCCTAATGAATTTGCCATTTGTTGCATTTCTTTTAAAGCAGAATCTTTTGCTTCTCGCAAAACTTTTTCATAAGAACCAGAACGACCACCTACTATATCTCTAATTCCTGCAAAGAAATCTTTAATAAAATTTGCTCCAATAATGGTTTCTCCTGTTACAATACCTAAATATTGAGTTGCAGGTCTGTTTTCTATGGTGGGTGTAGTTGTTACAATCATTTCTTTTTAATTTTTTTATTATAAAAATTCACCTTTTATTGTTGTTATAAAAGGTGAAGTAAAATCTTATATAATTATTTATCTAATTTTTTAGGTTTTGCATTTTTCATAGCTTCTCCAATTTGATTACTTGCTGTAAAACTAGCTACCATATCGTTTAACATTTGACTTCCTGCTTGTGGCGAATTTGGTAATAATATTAAATTACTGTTTGTTTCACTACCAATAGACTGTAAAGTATCATAATGCTGTGTTACAACGATTAATGCAGATGCTTCTTGACTGTTTATACCAACTCTATTTAAAACGTCTACAGACTCTTCTAAACCACGTGCAATTTCTCTTCTTTGGTCTGCAATACCTTGTCCTTGTAAACGTTTACTTTCTGCTTCTGCCTTTGCTTTTTCTACAATTAATATACGTTGTGCATCTCCTTCATATTGTGCGGCTGTTTTTTCTCTATCTGCAGCATTAATTCTATTCATAGCTATTTTTACCTGAGCATCTGGATCAATATCAGTAACTAAGGTTCTAATAATATCAAAACCATAATCAGACATGGCATCATTTAATTCAGTTTTTACAGCAATAGCAATATCATCTTTTTTTACAAAAACATCGTCTAATTTCATTTTTGGTACTTCTGCTCTTACCACATCAAAAACATAACTTGTTATTTGTTCATGAGGGTAATCTAATTTATAAAAAGAATCATATACTTTATCTTTAATTACTTTGTATTGTACAGAAACTTTTAGTTTTACAAATACATCATCTAATGTTTTTGTTTCTATAATTACATCTAATTGTTGAATTTTTAAACTCAATTTTCCTGCAACTTTATCAACAAAAGGAATTTTTAAATGAAGTCCTGATTGACGAATGCTGTGAAATTTTCCAAAACGTTCTATAATAGCGGCTGATTGTTGTTTTACCATAAAAAAGGAAGCAAAAAGAACAAGTGCACCAAGTACGATAATAATAGGTATTGAAGATAACATAGTTTATTTTTTAATTAATAATTTGATTTACGTAAAGATACTGATTTTCAGTAGTTATTCATAGGACGCATTTTTATATATATGTTACACTTTTTTTTAAAAATAAAACCCTGTAAAAATTTAATTTTACAGGGTTTTATTATAGTTAACATTTTAATTTATTCTTCTTCTTTCGGAAAAACTTTATATATTTTTCTATTATACTTAATCCATTTTTTATATTGCTTTTCAGAAAGTAGATTCTTCATAGTTTTATCTAATTTTAGATCTTCTTCTTTAAGTACTACAGAAATAGGTTTTAAGTTCTCATTCATGGTTGTCATTACCTTTTTCTGAGAAGAATTATCACCAGTTGACATCACTTTTTTCTGATAATTTTCTACCATATCTTTGGTACTTCTTAATACAAAAGTATTAATTCTGGTAATGTCTTTAATATCTTTATTGTATTTAGTTAATACTTTTTCAAACTCTTGTCCTTCTTTAGAAGAAAGTTTAATGCTCGATTTTTTTGCTGCTTTTTCAATATCATAAACTACAATCCCTATATATCTTTCTACATCAAAATTTGGTTCTGGTGCTTTTTGTTCTGTTTGCATCATTTGGTTCTGACGTCTGCCTTGGCCTTGGCTATTGCCGTATCCATATTGTGCTTGTGTTGTAATGGCACAAAACAGTAAAATAAATAGGATTATATTTTTCATAATTATAATTTTTCGATTGCGTTTTCTAATCTTTTAATAGTTTCTTCTTTACCAATCATTGCAATAATATCAAATAAATGTGGTCCTGCTAATTTACCAACTAAAGACAATCTTAAAGGTTGCATTACTTTACCAAAGCCAATTTCTTTAGCAGTAATCCATTCTTTAATTTCTTTCTCTGTATTTTCTGATGTAAAATCTTCGATTGATGAAATTTGAGTAATTAATTCTTGCATTAGTTCTGCAGTTCCTTCTTTCCAGTTTTTCTTACTAGCTTTAGCATCGTATTCTGTTGGAGTTTCAAAAAAGAAACTAGATAAATCCCAAAAATCATGTACAAAAACTGCTCTTTCTTTAATAGATGCAACTACCTTTAAAACAAATTCTTTGTCTTTAGTAATTCCTTTTGCTGATAAAATAGGCAAAAACAACTCAGTCAATGATTCATCATCTTTCGTTTGCATATATTGTTGATTGAACCACTTTGCTTTATCTGGGTTAAATTTTGCACCAGATTTACTAACGCGTTTTAATTCGAAAGCTTCTATTAAAGCTTCTAAATTAAAAATTTCTTGTTCTGTTCCAGGATTCCATCCTAAGAAAGCCAACATATTTATAAAAGCATCAGAAAAATAACCATCTTCTTTATAACCACGTGAAACATCACCTGTAACATCGTTTGTATATTCTAAAGGAAATACCGGGAAACCTAATTTATCTCCATCTCGTTTGCTTAATTTTCCTTTACCAACTGGTTTTAAAATTAATGGCAAATGTGCAAATTTAGGAGCATCCCAACCAAAAGCTTTGTATAATAAAACGTGTAATGGCATAGAAGGTAACCATTCTTCTCCACGAATAACATGAGAGATCTCCATTAAATGATCATCAACAATATTTGCTAAATGATAGGTTGGCATACCATCTCCTTTAAATAAAATTTTATCATCTAAAGTATTGGTATCAATTCTAATATTTCCACGAATTTCATCTTCCATTCTTAAAAGCTCATCTTGAGGCGTTTTAAAACGGATTACATAATTTTCGCCAGAATTTATTCTGTTTTGTACTTCTTCATCAGTTAAAACTAAAGAGTTTACTAAAGTTCCGCCTGCTCTGTTATGCCAGTTATAGATAAAAGTTTTACCTTCTGCTTCATGCGCTTTTCTTTCTGCGTCTAAAGCTTCAGAAGAATCAAAACAGTAATATGCCCAACCAGTTTCAATGAGTTTATCTGCATATTCTTTGTACAATTCTTTACGTTCTGATTGTCTGTAAGGGCCAAATTTTTCGTTCTTTCCTGGGCCTTCATCAAAAGGAATATTACACCATTCTAAAGCGTCTATAATATATTGTTCTGCATTTGCAACATAACGTGTTTGGTCTGTGTCTTCTATACGAAGTACAAAAGTTCCGTTATATTTTTTTGCAAATAAATAATTATATAAAGCTGTTCTTACACCACCAATATGCAAAGGTCCTGTAGGACTTGGTGCAAAACGAACACGTACATTAGATTCCATCTTTTCTATTTTTTATGATTGCAAAGATAGTTTTCTAAAGGCATAAAAAAAAGCCTTTAGAAAAGGCTTTTAAGTTGTTTTTTATATTGTAAACTATTTAGAATTTTTTATAAATTCCTACAGATAACGCTACTTGTTTGGCAACATTGTTTCCAAAAAAAGCTGCGGGTAAACTTGCGGTAACTCCAAAATTGTCAGAAAACTCTCCAATTGCTTTTACACCCACAACACCATATTCTTGATCATTTACATATAAAGCTGTTGCTGAATTAGAATTTTGTAAATCAATGTCTCCATTTTTAAAAGACTTTTCTATATCTAGAAAACCAATTAACCAAATATGCTTAGAAATTTTACCACCATATTCTCCACCAATTTTAAAGTTAGATGAGTAATTATTTGTTCTAATTTTGGTTCCTAAAAAAGTTTGCAAATAAGATGTATTAAAACTTTTACCTGCTAAAAATAGCGGAGTGAAAGTAAAGGCATCATAACCAGTTCTTATTCCTGAATTTTCATTAAAAGAACCCGTATTTGTTTCTATAGAAAACTGGCCGGAAAGCAACCAATCTTTTTTGTAAAAATTGTGTTTTAAACCAACTTCAATGTTTCCTAAAGAGTTTTCTTTATTTGTATGTTCTGGACAAGGACCAACTAAACACGGATTTACCAATTCTTTGTGTTTAATAATTTTATAAGGCAAATTTACAATTAGAGTTGTGTTGTTAGTAATACCATATTCTCCATAAAGTTGTATGGTATTATCTGTTATTTTTCCTTCTATAGCATAATCCGGGTCACCAAATAATTCGTTATAATTTGGTATGGTAGTAAATGATAATTGGGTGTAGAATTTTCCTTTTTCTTGTGTCCAAGGACCTTGTGAAAAGGCAGAAATACTAATAAATAAAAATAGAAGTTTTGATAAATTTTTCATAGTGTAAAGATGTATTTTTTTGTTAGTTGTCTATTTTTTTTAAAACTTACAACTCTTTAATATTGTGAGAAGTATCAAATATTAGATGTAAATGTACCTTTAAGGTTGCGTTAAAATTCTTATTATTTTAGGATGTATTTGGTTTTATGATGTAATTTGATGGTGTATCAATGTAAAAATAGTATTTTTAATAGTTAATTATGGCGTTACTTATAAACATTGAGGAAAAGTTACATCAATTTACGCGTAAATATTACACGAGTGAATTGATAAAAGGAGGAATTTTATTTATTTCTTTAGGATTTCTATATTTTTTTTTCACGGTATTTATAGAATATTTTCTGTGGTTAAAACCCACTGCAAGAACCATTTTATTTTGGCTTTTTTTAGGAGTTGAATTATTTCTATTAATTCGATTTATTTTGATGCCAATTTTTAAATTAATTGGTTTAAGAAAAGGAATTTCTGATGAAGAATCTTCAAAAATTATAGGAAGTCATTTACCTGAAGTTCAAGATAAATTATTAAATATTTTACAGTTAAAAAAAAATACTAATCAAACTGATTTATTGTTGGCTAGTATCAATCAAAAATCAGAAGAATTACAACCTATTCCGTTTGTAAAAGCAGTTGATTTTACAAAAAATAAAAAATATTTAAAATATGCTATAGTTCCTATTTTAATTTGGTTAATTACTTTATTTACAGGTGGTAATGATAAAATATCACAAAGCTTTCATCGCGTTGTAAATCATAATACTGTTTATAATCCGCCTGCACCTTTTTTATTTTTAATAAAAAATTCAGACTTAAAAGTAATTCAAGGAAAATCTATTTCTATTTTGGTTGAGACCCAAGGAAAAGTAGTTCCAAGTGAAGTACAAATCCATTTTGAAAATCAGCAATATTTTTTAGAAAATAATAAAAATGGAGCCTTTTCTTATACTTTTTCTGATGTTCAAAAACCTATTGATTTTTTTATAGAAGCTAATGGTGTTCAATCTCAAGAATATAAAATAGAAGTTATACAAACACCAACTATAAATACTATTTCTTTGGATATAAATTACCCTAGATATCTTAAAAAGAAAAATGAAACCGTAAAAAATTCTGGAAATATTATTGTTCCCGAAGGTACTACCATTACTTGGAAAGTTAGTACAAATAAAACGGATTCTGTGGCTTTTATCAACAATGATAAAAGAACTTTTTTTGAGTTGATTTATGATAATCATTTCAAATATTCAAAAAATATTGAAAACCCCATCAATTATCAGATTGCATCTTCAAATAAAAATTTAAAAGATTTTGAAAATTTACAGTTTTCTGTTGATGTTATAAAAGATGAGTTTCCTATTATTTCCATTCAATCTAATATGGATAGTATTGTTAATAGTACACCTTTATTTGCTGGTAAAATTTCTGATGATTATGGGTTAAAAAAATTGCAGCTTGTTTATTATGATAATCAACAACCAGAGAATCTAAGAACTTTTGATTTACCGATTACCAATCAAAACATTCAAACTTTTTTTTATAATTTTCCTGATGGTTTACATATTGAAGAAGGAATCAATTATGAGTTGTTTTTTCAGGTATTTGATAATGATGCTGTAAATGGTAGTAAAAAAACTAAAAGTTCTGTTTTTAAATATCGACAAAAAACAGAAGATGAAGTAGGAGAGGAGTTATTGGAAAATCAAAAAAATACGATTAACAATCTTGAGAATTCTATTCAGAAACAAAAAAAGCAACAGAAAGATTTAGAAAAAGTACAAGAAGATTTACAAGGTAAAAAGAAGATTAATTGGAATGATAAAAAGAAGATTGAAAAGTTTGTAGAACGTCAGAATAATTATAATAAAATGATGGAACGTCAAACTGAAAAGTTACAAGAGAATTTATCAGAGAAAAAGGAAGAGAATGATGATCTGCAGAATAAAAAAGAGGAATTAAATAAACGTATAGAAGAATTAAAAAAATTAGATAAACAACAAAAGTTGTTAGATGAAATTCAGAAAATGGCAGAGAAGCTTAACAAAGATGATTTGTTAAAAAAGGCGAAAGAATTATCACAACAAAATAAACAACAAGAAAGAAGTTTAGAGCGTATTTTAGAATTAACTAAACGTTTTTATGTGGAGCAGAAGACAATGCAAATTGCAGACAAAATAGAAAAATTATCAAAAAAACAAGAGGATTTATCTAACAAAAAACAAGATGTTTTAGAGAAGCAAAAGGATATTAAAAAAGAATTTGATGCTATTAAAAAAGAATTAGAAGAATTAAATAAGGATAATGAAAAGTTAAAAGAGCCAATGGAGCTTCCGGATGTGGAAGATGAGAAAGAAGATATAGATTCCGAATTAAAAAAATCTGAAGAGAATTTATCTAAAGAAAAAAGTAGTGATGCAAAACAAAGCCAGAAGAAGTCCTCTAAAAAAATGAAGGAGATGAGTGCCAAAATGCAAAAAGCTATGATGGAAATGGAAGGAGAATCTATTGAAGAAAATATGGATGATTTGCGAAAAATTTTAGAAAATCTAGTTACTTTTTCTTTTAAACAAGAATCCTTAATGGAGAAGTTTGATGCCATTTCTACATCGCACCCAGATTTTGGTAAAGATTTAAAAAAGCAAAATGAACTTAAAACGTATTTTGAACATATAGATGATAGTTTATATGTGTTGTCTATGAGGTTGCCTAAAATTTCAGCAAAAATTAAAGATGATTTATCAACCGTACATTATAATTTAGAACAATCCTTAGAGCATTTTTCTGAAAATATGTTCTCAAATGGGATATCTAATCAACGTTATGTTATGACTTCAGTGAATAATTTAGCAGATTATTTAAGCAACATTTTAAGTAGTATGCAAAATTCTATGTCCATGAAAATGGGTAAAGGAAAGAAAGGAAAAGGAAAAGGTTTTAGTTTGCCAGATTTAATAAAGAAACAAGGTGATTTATCTGAAAAGATGAAAAAGGGTATGAAAAAAGGATCAAAACCTGGTGATAATAAAGGAGATGGTAAAGAAGGTGAAAAAGGAACTAAACCAGGTGATAAAGGTAAAAGTGGTAAACAAGGTAAAGGTGGAGAAGCTGGTGAAAATGGAAAGAACGGAAAGAATGGAAAAGGAGGTAAGGGAAGTGAAGGAAATGCTAATGATGATTTAAATGGTGAAATATATGAGATTTATAAGCAACAAAGTTTATTAAGAAATGAACTTCAAAACCAAATAAAACTATCTGAAAATTCTAACAAAGCTATCAATACAGAAGCAATAAAGGCTTTAAAAAAGATGGAAGAACTAGAAAATGAAATCTTAGAGAAAGGTTTTAATGGTGCTACATTACAAAAAATGCAGCAATTAAATTATCAATTATTAAAATTAAAAGATGCGAATTTAGAACAGGGAGAAGATGAAAAAAGAAAATCTAATGCTAGTTTAAATAGGTTTAAAAAAAGAAATATTAAAGCTTTAGAATTTAAAAAGCAGTTTTATAATCAAACAGAGATATTAAACAGACAATCATTACCTTTGCAGCAAATTTATAAGAATAAAGTTAGGGCATATTTTTCTAACATAAAGAAAGAGTAGAGATGGTGACTTTTAATTACGAAACAGAATTTGAGTTAAAAGATGAGAATCTTTTAGAATATTGGATTGATACTGTGGTGTCCAATAAAGGTTTTAGCTTAGGAGAATTAAATTATATTTTTTGTGATGATGAGTATCTTCATAAATTGAATGTTGAATTTTTACAGCACGATACTTTAACAGATGTTATCAGTTTTGATAATACTTTAGGTAAGTTAATTAGTGGAGATATTTATATTTCTGTAGAAAGAGTTGCTGATAATGCTAAAGATTTTGAGGTTTCTTTTGTTAATGAATTGCATAGAGTTATGATTCATGGGGTTCTACATTACATGGGCTTAAAAGATAAAACAGAAGAAGAAAAAAAAGTAATGAGAAATGCAGAAGATGAAGCACTTTCTCAGTTCAAATAATTGATAATCAATAATATAAATACTAGGTTTCACGTGGAACTATAATATAATGAGTTTATTTTCAACAACATACGATGTTATTGTAGTAGGAGGTGGTCACGCTGGGAGTGAGGCTGCTGCAGCTGCTGCTAATATGGGTGCTCACACCTTGTTAATTACAATGAATTTGCAGAATATTGCGCAAATGAGTTGTAACCCTGCAATGGGAGGAATTGCAAAAGGTCAGATAATAAGAGAAATTGATGCCTTAGGAGGGTATAGTGGAATTGTTACTGATAAGACTGCTATTCAATTTAAAATGCTTAACAAATCTAAAGGACCTGCAATGTGGAGTCCTAGAGCACAATCTGACAGAATGCAATTTGCAGAATGTTGGAGAACGATGTTAGAGCAAACAGAAAATGTAGATTTTTATCAAGATTCTGTGAATGGTTTATTGTTTGATGGTAATAAAATTATAGGAGTTAAAACTGCCTTAGGTTTAGAAATAAAAGCAAAAACTGTGGTAATTACTGCGGGTACTTTTTTAAATGGATTAATTCATATTGGTGATAAAAGTTTTGGAGGTGGTAGAGCAGGAGAAGGAGCTTCAACCGGAATTACAGAAGATTTAGTTGCTAAAGGTTTTGAATCTGGAAGAATGAAAACTGGAACACCGCCAAGAGTAGATGGTAGGTCTTTAGATTATTCTAAAATGATAGAGCAACCTGGTGATGAAATGACAGAAAAATTTTCTTATTTACCAACTACTAAACCTTTACAAAAGCAACGTTCATGTTGGTTAACATATACTAATTTAGATGTGCACGATTTGTTGCGTACAGGGTTTGATAGATCACCAATGTTTAATGGTAGAATTAAATCTACAGGACCAAGATATTGTCCTTCGATAGAAGATAAGATAGATCGTTTTGCAACTAAAGATAGACATCAAATGTTTATTGAGCCAGAAGGTTGGACTACTTGTGAAATGTATGTAAATGGATTTTCTACATCGCTTCCAGAAGATGTTCAGGATAAAGCTATTCGTTCTGTTGCAGGTTTCGAAAATGTAAAATTTTTAAGATATGGTTATGCTATAGAATATGATTATTTTCCACCTACACAATTAAAACATTCTTTAGAAACTAAGATTATAGAGAACTTGTTTTTTGCAGGTCAGATTAACGGTACAACTGGGTATGAAGAAGCTGCTGCACAAGGTTTAATGGCAGGTGTAAATGCGGCTTTAAAAACGCAAGGAAAAGATCCTTTTATTTTAAAAAGAAATGAAGCTTATATAGGTGTTCTGGTAGATGATTTAATTACAAAAGGTACAGAAGAGCCCTACAGAATGTTTACGTCTAGAGCAGAATATAGAACGCTTTTAAGACAGGATAATGCAGATTTAAGATTAACACCAATTGGTTATAAATTAGGATTAGCTTCTAAAGAAAGATTAGATAGAGTTGTAGAAAAACAAGAAAAAGCAGATTTATTAATTCAGTTTTTACAGAATACAAGTGTAAAAGAAGCAGAGATAAATCCTATTTTAGAAGCTAAAAATTTAGCCTTGATTAATCAATCTATGAAGCTTTATAAAATTGCAGCGAGACCTCAATTAGAGTTTTCTGATTTTAAAAATATTAAGAAATTAAATACATTTTTAGAAGAAAATAAAATCGATAAAGAAGTTATTGAGCAAGCTGTAATCCATTTAAAGTATTCGGGGTATATAGAAAAAGAAAAGAATAATGCCGATAAATTAAATCGTTTAGATAATGTTGTGATTCCTTCTAGTTTTAATTATCAAAAAGTAAAATCTCTTTCGTTTGAAGCGAGGGAAAAGTTGAGTAAAATTCAACCTACATCAATATCACAAGCTAGTAGAATAAGTGGAGTTTCCCCCAGCGACATTTCTGTTCTTTTGGTTTATATGGGAAGATAGAATTAAAAAAAAATTGCTAATGTTCCTCGTGGAACATTTTATAAAGAAAGAAAAAATATGGGGGAAAAAAGAGGACTTCACAAAAGGTTAGTACCTTTTTTAAATTGTAAGGATTATACGGTTTCTGATGAAACTTATGAAGTAATGTTTAATGAAGAGTATGATATGTTGGTGACTTCACCAGTACCAGTAGATTTAGAAAATTACTATAAAAGCGAAAATTATATTTCGCATACAGATAGTAAAAAATCGATTATGGATAAAGTGTATCAATCTGTAAAAAATAGAACCTTAAAAAGAAAGTTAAACTTAATTAATTCTTTTAAAACACCTTCGAAAAGTATTTTAGATGTAGGGGCGGGAACAGGTGATTTTTTAAAAGTTTGTGCTGGTAATAATTGGACAGTTTCTGGTGTAGAACCAAGTGCTGATGCAAGAGATATTGCTAAGAAAAAAGGGGTTGATTTACAAAAGGATTTACTGCAGATTAACAATAAGAACTTTGATGTAATTACACTTTGGCATGTTTTAGAACATGTAGAAAACTTATCTGATTATATTTTAAAGTTAAAAGAATTACTTTCTGACAATGGACGGCTAATTATTGCTGTACCAAATCATAAAAGTGATGATGCAAAATATTATAAAGAGTACTGGGCTGCTTTTGATGTACCAAGACATCTTTGGCATTTTTCTCAAACTTCTATTCATAAAATATTTTCTGAAGATAATATGATTGTAGAACAAACTTTACCTATGAAATTTGATTCTTATTATGTTTCGCTTTTAAGTGAAAAATATAAAACAGGTAAAATGAATCCTATTAAAGCTTTTCATAGAGGTTTTGTTTCAAATTTAAAAGCAAGAACAACTTCTGAATATTCTTCTTTAATATATGTGCTTAAAAAGAGTTAAAACCGATTTTAATTAATTCTAATTAACGTTTAATAATTAAATAACGTAGTTGTTTAGAAAATATTAAAAACCTCTTAAAACGCTTGTTTTAGGAGGTTTTTTTATAGTTATTATTTATCGAATTTATAAAAAATTATCAATTCTAATTATTTAGTAAATAAACATTAAAAAGTGTAGTTACAAAGAAGATATCTTTATATTTAGTTTTTGGATGTGCTTTTGCCAAACTCTATTCGATTAACATAAAAAATTATATAGTTTTTAGAATGCGCTTTATCTAATAAAAATTGGACATCATTTTTAAAGTTAAGGTTTTTAAATACTCTTTTATAAAAAGTACATTTCTTTTCTGGTCTACTATTTTTCTATGGAGTTTAACAAGTATGTAATATTAAAATTTTCGTATTGTATCTAGATAGAGTTTCTCAATAATTAGTTTTAATGCTGCTTTACACAGTAATAAAAAACTTTAGAGGTCAGTAGTTAGCTACATATAATTTGTTTGTGGCTAACTTTTTCTTTTTTGACCATTTTAGTTATAAGATTATTGAATATTGTTGCTTTGCTTTGTGAACGGTTAATTCTAAAACAAAATTCATTAAAATATCTATTTATATTAGAATTACTTACCCAAGAATACGTTGTTCTTATCCATGATTTTACTTGATGAATCATAGTGTGAAGAGCTTTAAAATTCATACCATTATTACTTTCAATCTGTGTAATATCATAAACTTTTGCAATTGGTCTGTAACCTCTCCATTTATCGGTTATCACTTTAGCATCTCTGCTAATATGATTCACAAAAATATATTGAAGCGAACTTGCTGAAAAATCTTCGATTCTCATAGCATACATTCTTTTTACTTTTCCATCATCAGTTAACTCAACAGCAGTAATGGCCTTCTTTTTCTTTACGTTATAACTTCTGCCAACTTTCTCTTTTTCGCGTCCGCCAAGTACAAATTCATCAACATGAACAGTACCTGTCATGGGATTATTCCCACTGCTTTCCATAGCTTCTCTAATTTTAAGCATAAATAAACGAGCTGTCTTTTCAGTAACACTAAAACGAACTGAAACATAGCTTGCTGAAAGACTTTTAGTGCTTGTACTCATTTCAAAAACAATAAAAAATGCCTTTCTAATACCAAATTTTACTTTGTGAAAAAGTGTGTTTGATGTTGCTGATTCTTGATGAGAACAAATATTACAAGTACGTGAGAAATCTTTTCTTATCTGAGCTTTTTTATGGCTACATTTTACACATTGAAAACCATCTTTCCATTTAATATCTGCTAGATATTTCTTACAATCTAGGTCAGTCTTAAAACGGTCAGCAAACTCTAGAAGGTTTTGTCCCTTAAAAATATTCATTTAATTACTATATTTATTGACTTCTAAGATATGAATTTAAATACTGACCTCTAAAAAACTTTTTTAATGGAATCAAAAATTATAGGGGTTATTTGCTGATGTACTTATTAAAAAGTAAAATTTAACCTACCTTAATATTAAAAGTATGCTAGGTTTCTGAGTTTTTTTTGATAACATTTTTTTATACTATTGGTTTATATGTATAGATAATTTATAAAAAAAATGCTAGTGTTCCTCGTGGAACATTTAATTAAAATAGAAAATTATGGAAGAAAAAAAAGGGCTTCAGAAAATATTAGGGCCTTTATTAAATTGTAAGAATTTTATGGTGCCCGATGAAACTTTTAAAGGAATGTTTTATGCAGAATATGATATGATTGTAACTTTACTTGTTCTTGTAGATTTATAAAACTACTATAAAAGTGAAAATTATATTTTGCATACAGATCCTTAAAAATTGTTTATTGATAAAGTATATCCATCTGTAAAAAGACAAAAACCTAAAAGAAAGTCAAGTTTAATTAATTCTTTTAAAACTGCATCGAAAAGTATTTTAGATGTAGGGGAGGGCACAAGTGATTTTTTTAAAAGAAGATTTACTTCAGATAGAAAAAAATTAGGTTAATTATACTTTGGTATGTTTTTGAACCTATAGAAAATTTATCTGATTATATTTTAAAGTTAAAAGAATTACTCTCTGAAAACGGAATATTAATTATTGCATTGCCGAATGATAAAAAGTGATGATGCTAAATATTATAAAGAGTATTGGTTTGCTTTTGCTGTACCAAGACATCTTTGGCATTTTTCTTAAATTTCTATTCATAAAATATTTTCTGAAGAGAATATGATTGTAGAGCAAATGTTACCAATGAAATTTGATTCTTATTGTGTTTCTCTTTTAAGAGAGAAATACAAAACCGGTAAAATGAATCTATGAGAGCTTTTTATAGAGGTTTTGTTTCAAATTTAAAAAGCAAGACCAATCTCTGAATACTCTTCTTAATTTACGGGCTTAAAAAGAGTTAAAAACGATTTTAAACAACTGTAATTAATATTTATTTATTTAATAGTGTTAGTTGTTTAAGAAAAATTAAAAACCTCTTAGAACGCTTGTTTTAAGAGGTTTTATTATAAATATTATTTATTAACTTATTTAAATTCTATCAATTTTAACTATTTAGTAAATAAACACCACAAAGTGTAATGATAAAATAGACACCTAAAGACATCGCTCCTGGATAATCTTTTGCCAAACGTTGTCCTATAAGCATTAAAATTATACTAATCGCAGAAAGCTGTATTCCGAGTAATGCAATTTCTTTTACTTGCGAAGTATAAATTTGATAGACTCCGGTAATCATAAATCCTACAGCAAATATTTCTATGATTAATAAAATGGCTAATAAAAAAGGAACACTACTTTTTAATGGAGAGTTTTTAAAATGATCTTTTATAAAAAATACATTTCCTTTCCAATCTAGTATTTTTTCAAATGCGGATATTAAGAAAGTAATGATTAAAAATACTAAGATTAAAATCTCAGTAGGGTAGTCAGATAAAAAATGCATACTTATGTTTCTTTATTATTTTTTGAATAATCGTTGTAAAAAGCTTTTCGATTTTTCTTTGATATCTGTTAGTTCCTCTTTGGCATCTTCTGCAAAATCTGCTAAATGCTCTGCAGCTTCACCAACTAATTCAGAACCTTTTTCTTTTATATCTTCAAAGGTTTCTTTTGCTTCTTCTGTAAATTCACTAGTTTTTTGTTTTGCAATTTCGGAGTAACCTTCTGCTTTGTGTTTTACTTTTTCTATATTTTCATCAGATAAAAGCTCATTTACTTTTCCTTTTGCCTCTTCAAAAATTTCTTTAGCATCCTCTACAAACTCAGTTGTTTTTTCTTTTGCAGTGTCTGCAAATTCACTGGCTTTATGTTTTGTGTTTTCTAAGGTTTCTTTTGCTTCGTTAGAAATAGAACTTGCAGCATTTTTTACGTTTTCGTCTAAATTTTTATTTTTTTCTGTCATGTTTTTTCTGATTAATTTCTTAATATCTAATTCTAAATAAAAGCTTCATCAATAGGTTCCCAAAGCTCTATTTTGTTTCCTTCGTTGTCTAAAATCCAACCAAATTTACCATAGTCGTATTCTTGTATTTCACCAACAATAGTAACCCCTTCTTTTTTTAATTCTGCTAATAATTCTACTAAATTTTCTACTCTATAATTAAACATAAAGTCTTTTTTAGAAGGTTTAAAATGATTGGTGTCTTTAGGAAAGGGACTCCATTGTGTAGAACATTTATTACCATCTTTATCTTTCCACCAAAAAGTACAACCCCAATCGTCGGTGTTAAAACCTAAATGATTTTTATACCATTCTTTTGTTGCGTTTGTATCTTCAGTTTTAAAAAATACACCACCTATGCCTGTTACTCTATTTTTCATTTCTTTAAGTTTTTATAAAGATTAGAAACTAGTAGAATTTTGCTTTAATTTTATCTACTATTGTTTGTGCCAATTTTTCTTTACTTTCAATTGTCCAACCTGCCACATGTGGAGATAGAAGCACTTGTTCTGATTGGATTAAATATTGAAAAGCTTCGGGCATTTTATCGTCGGAAAAAAGATTTTCGAAAGAAGCTTTTTCATATTCTAAAACATCTAAACCTGCGCCTAATATTTTACCTGATTTTAAAGCTGAAACTAAATCTTTTGTTACAACAGATTTTCCACGAGCCGTATTTATCAACCAAAAATTCTTTTTAAAACCATTGATAAAATCAGAATTTATCATCTTTTCAGTAAGTTGCGTTTGTGGAGTGTGTAAGCTTAGAATAGCTGCTTTTTCTTGTAATTCTTTTAATGAAACTTGTTTGCAATTTGCATCGCCAACATTTGGTTTTATATCATAACATAAAACTTCTACATCAAAACCACGTAATTTTTTTGCGAATGATTTTCCCATATTTCCGTAGCCAATTAACCCAACGGTTCTTCCGTCTAGCTCAATTCCTCGATTTTCTTCGCGCAACCATTTGCCGTTTCTAACTTCTTTATCAGCTTTGTTTAGCTTGTTAAATAGTGATAATAGCATACCTAAAGCGTGTTCTCCTACCGCATTTCTATTTCCTTCTGGAGCAGAAATTAATGTAATTCCTTTGCTTTCTGCATACGCACAATCTATGTTTTCTAAACCTGCACCAACGCGTCCAATAAACTTTAAGTTGGTAGCTTTGTCTAAAAATGCTTTATCAATAGAAAACCTGCTTCTAATAATAAAACCATCGTAGTTGTGAATTTTAGCTTCAATTTCTTCTTTAGAAGACGTATAATCTTCATCGTTTTGATATCCTAAATCATTTAATTGATTAATTAAAAGTGCGTGGTTGGAGTCTAAGTGTAATATTTTCAAAGTAAGATTATTAGATTATTGGAATTTTAGATTTTTAGAGAAGAACTTGAAAATTTTAATAACTTGTTGAAGAGTGTTATTAAGATTTTCAAGTTCTTTTTTATCAATAAAACCTAAATCAAAGGAAATTAAAAGTTGTGTTTCTATTTCATAACAAGATCCTAAAGAAATTCTTAGAAAGCGTTTAAAATCTTTATTTGAACTTCTAGCTGCTCCTTCAGCGATATTAGAAGATATAGAGACTACTGCTCTTCTTAGTTGAGAAATTAATCCAAACTTTTCATCAGTAGGAAAAGTCTTAGTAACAATGTAGATATCAGTGCAAAATGCTCTACTTAATTGCCAGAATTTTAAATCTTTATACCTGTGCATATTTTATAAATTTTAAAATAACTAGATTGTTAATAAATTGTTAGTTTCATTCATCCAATTTTAGAATGTTTATGTCAAATCTAACAATCTAATTATCAAAAAATCTAATAACAGTTATTTAATATTGCTCTTTATCATTAGGAAAATCTCCACTTTTTACATCATCAATATAAGTTTCAAAAGCGCCTGTCATGTCTTTATATAAATCTAAATACCTACGTAAAAAACGTGGATGAAATTCGTGTGTCATCCCTAACATATCATGGGTAACTAAAACTTGACCATCTACACCATTTCCAGCTCCAATACCAATTACCGGAATAGAGATTGCTTCTGCAACTTCTTGTGCTAATTTTGCAGGTACTTTTTCTAAAACAACAGCAAAACAACCAAGTTTTTCTAGCATTAAAGCATCTTCCATTAATTGCTCTGCTTCTTCTTCTTCTTTGGCTCTTACGGTATAAGTACCAAATTTATAGATAGATTGTGGCGTTAAACCTAAATGCCCCATTACAGGAATTCCTGCATTTAATATGCGTTTTATAGATTCTTTAATTTCTTTACCACCTTCTAATTTTATAGAGTGTCCACCACTTTCTTTCATAATTCTAATAGCAGAACGCAATGCTTCTTTTGGGTCAGATTGATAACTACCAAAAGGTAAATCTACCACCACCAAACAACGGTTAATGGCTCTAACTACAGAACTTGCATGATAGATCATTTGATCTAAAGTTATAGGCAACGTTGTTTCATGACCCGCCATAACGTTAGAGGCAGAATCGCCTACTAAAAGAACATCTATACCAGCCCCATCTAAAATTTTAGCCATTGTAAAATCATACGCAGTTAACATGGAAATTTTCTCTCCATTTTTCTTCATATCTACTAGAGATTTTACAGTAACTTTTTTATATTCTTTCTTTGCTGTTGACATACTTTTTGTTTTTTATGTATATGTAAATGTATGAAAAAGCAGCAAATATGTAACAAGTTTATAGGTTGTTGATTTTACTAATTTTTTAGGACTCAAGTAAGAGTTGAATTTTTTTAATATTTTGTAAATAAGTTATTTATAAGGAGCTTGTTAGGTTTGTATTTTCTCTGATTATAGAAAAAAAATATTTAAAACTTACTTGTTAAATTGGCGTTAAAACAAATAGTTATTAAAAGAAGAGGAAATTGGAAAGCTATTTTTAATAAAAATTTGCACTATATTTGGCTTTTTAATTCTAAGATGACACAAGAGCAAGTTGTATTAAATACCGACAAATGGATAGATAATTATGCAGATTATATGTATAATTATGCTGTTGTGCGTGTAAATAATGGAGATTTAGCTAAAGATTTGGTACAAGATACTTTTTTTGCAGGTTTTAAGTCTGCTAAAAATTTTCAAGGAAAATCTACGGAAAGAACTTGGTTAATTTCAATCTTAAAAAGAAAAATAATAGACCATTATAGAAAAATTAATTCTAAAAAAGGACAAGCCGAAGTTAGAATGAATTTTTATGATGATGGTGAAAATGAAGGAAATTGGATAGAGGAAAGAGTGCCACAAAGTTGGGACAATCAATCTGAAAAAACAATTGAAAACGAAGAATTAAAAAGTCAATTAGATTCTTGTATAGATGCTTTGCCAGAAAAATATGCAATGGTATTTAGAATGAAAACCATTCAAGAATTTGAAACGGAAGAAATTTGTAAGGAATTAGATATCACAGCGTCTAACCTATGGGTTATCATTCATAGAGCAAGAACACAGCTCAGAAAATGTATGGAAGATAATTGGTTTAATAATTAAGACATGTTTAAAAGTTTAAAAATTACTTGCGACGAAGCCACAACTATTTGTGACAAAAGCCAATACGGAGCTGCTACATTAGCAGAAAAAGTGAAATTGAACATTCATTTTTTAAGATGTAGAATTTGCTCTCTATATACCAAGCAAAATAATACGCTTACAAAAATATATAAAGGCCATGCAAAAAGCTGCAAGGAAACAACACGATGTTTAAGTAAAGAAGATAAAGATGCTCTAAAAAAAGAGTTAGAAAAACTTAAGCTATAAAAATATTTTCGTGATTTTTAGAAAATCACATTTTTTGATTTTTTGTTAGATAGAAACGGGATTTATAGAAATATAGATTCCGTTTTTTTTGTACTTTTGATTTTATCCTTTCTAGCGGCAGTAGAAAGGTTTATTCTTTAATCAATTAATAAGGTTTAGACTGCGCTCAACCAAACATTACCATGCATTTTTTACCAGAAAATATAGACAATTATGTTGTAGATCACTCACAACAAGAACCTACAATTTTAAAAGAATTAAGTAAAGAAACTTGGCAAAAGGTGTTAAACCCTAGAATGTTAAGTGGTGCTTTTCAAGGGCGAGTATTGTCTATGATTTCTAAACTGATTCAACCTAAAAACATTTTAGAAATTGGTACTTATACAGGGTATTCTGCATTGTCTTTAGCAGAAGGTTTAGCATCCGAAGGAAAAATTTTTACTTTAGATAAAAACGAAGAATTAGAAACGTTACAAAATAAATATTTCGAAAAATCTGGTTTTAGAGATCAAATAGTACAATATGTTGGTAATGCCATAGAAATTATACCCACTATTGATGAAAAATTTGATTTGGTTTTTATTGATGCAGATAAATCTAACTACATTAATTATTTTCACTTAATAATTGATAAAATGAATTCTGGTGGTATTATTTTGTCTGATAATGTACTTTGGAGTGGAAAAGTAGTTGAAGAATTAGACCCAAAAGATAAAGACACTAAAGTACTTTTAGAATATAATAAGTTACTGAATACTGACCATAGAATAGAAACTGTTTTATTGCCTATAAGAGATGGATTAACAATAAGTAGGGTAAAATAACGAGCTACTAAATAGGTTAAGAGAGGTATAAAACGCTTTACATATTACGTTTTATAGGTCCTGTAATATCATCAATACTATCTTTTACATCTGTAATTTCTTTGTTGATGTTTTTAGTAATATCGGTATCTATCCCTATTTTCTCTGAACTTTCGTTGATTTCCCTTTTAATATCATTGGTTGCGTCTTTTACTTGACGCATTCCTTTTCCTAATCCTCTGGCAATTTCAGGAATCTTATCTGCACCAAAAAGCATCACCACAATTAACATGACAACCATAATTTCTGGGCCGCTAATAAATAAAAGAGTTGAATTCATACAACAAAGATAATTACTTTTTAATCAACATCCTTTTTATTTTATTTAATTTCATTAAGGCCTCTACAGACTATTTTCTTCTCACTGAAAACAGTTAGACATTTCACCATTTTCAGTGAGAATAAATTTCACTGTTTTCGGGGATTGATAAGTGTGTTTTTATGGTTTAGATTTACTGAAAAATAATTGTTAAAAAAATATGCTAGAAGAAGAATAGTCTTCTTTGTAATTGTATAACTAAAAGCATAAATTTTATTGTGATTATCAGTTAAAATAAACAGATAAAACAACTATTTATTTTTATATAAATGGTTGTACGCAAGCTCTGACCGAAACCAACAGCTTGTAAAAGCACATTTAATTTTGCTCGTTCCTCACAAAATTAAAAGAGCTTTCACTCAATGAGCCAATAGATTGAAAAAGAAAAAACTATGAAACAAATTTTCCCCAAAGAAATACTGGAGAACACAACACAAGTTCACCAATTTAAACACAGTAAGAAAAGTTCAATTATTTATTCAATATTTATAATTTCCTTAATTGGAGCATTTATTTCATTACCATTTATTAAAGTAGATGTATATACTTCTTCAAGAGGAATCATAAAATCCGACAAAGAGCACATAAAAATAACTACAATTTATTCAGGAAAGTACTGAAAAATGCAATTGAAATTAACAAACAAGTTTCAAAAGGTGACACCCTATTAGTCTTAGATGATTACACTATTGAAAACAAGTTAGACTTGTTAAAAATAAACATCAAAGACACCAAAGAATTCTTACACGATACTAAATTCCTTATTAACAATAAACGAATTATTTTAGACAGTTTGTACTCTCAAAAATATCAAAAGGAATACATCCAATACCGAGAAAAGTTGCAAGAATTACAAACTCGATTTCAAAAAACAAAACGAGATTATGATAGAAATAAAAAACTCTTTGAAAAAGGAGTTATTGCTGCTGTTGAATATGAAAACTACAAATTTGAATATGATTTAAATATCAATTCCATTGCACAATTAAAAAAACAACAAATAAATAACTGGTAAACAGATTTAACAAATAAAAAAAGAGAGTTAAACGAATTAGAAAATAATCTTCAACTTCAAAAAGAAAACAAAAACTATTATGTATTAACCTCACCTATTAATGGTACATTAATAAATATTATAGGTATTCAAGAAGGTAGTTTCATTAATGCAGGAATTCCTTTAGCTGAAATTTCACCAGATAGTAATTTAATTGCCGAGTGTTATGTATCTCCTATTGACATCGGTCTAATTAATCCCAATAATACTATTAAATTTCAAATCGATGCTTTTAATTACAATCAATGGGGACTTGCAACAGGAAAAATTTTAGAAATTGGAAAAGATATTGAACTTATTAACGAAACTCCAATATTTAAAATCCGATGTAAAATTGACCAAAAACATCTAACATTAAAAAACAATTTTAAAGGAAACTTAAAGAAAGGAATGACTTTTAGTGCAAGATTTAAACTAACTGAAAGAACTTTATATCAGTTATTATATGACAAAATTGATGATTGGTTAAACCCAAGTAACCAAAGTATTACTTAAAAAATTGACAAAAAACAAATGAAAAAGGTTACAATAAAACAACACGATATTACAGATTGTGGTGCTACTTGTTTAGCTTCTATATCTGCACATTACAATTTACAAATTCCAATTGCACGTATTCGGCAGTATGCAAGTACAGATAAAAAAGGTACAAATGTATTAGGGTTAATTGAAGCTGCTCAAAAATTAGGCTTTGAAGCAAAAGGTGTTCGTGGTGAATTTGATAGTTTATTCAAAATACCAAAACCTGCAATAGCACATATTATTGTTAAAAAACAACTGCAACATTATGTCGTTATTTATGAAGTTACAAAGACTTATATTAAAATTATGGATCCCGGCACAGGTAAGTTCCATAAAAAAACGCATAAAAAATTTCAAGAAGAATGGACAGGAGTTTTAGTATTGTTACTACCAGCCGAGAGTTTTAAAACAGGTAATGAAAAAGTTTCTGTATTAAAACGCTTTTGGTTTTTATTAAAGCCACATAAATACATTTTAATTCAGGCATTTGTTGGTGCTGTTATTTTTACTTTACTTGGTTTTTCAACAGCTATTTATATTGAAAAAATAACAGATTTTGTATTAGTTGGAGGAAATACAAAACTCTTAAACTTATTAAGTATAATAATGTTTATACTTTTAATATTAAAAGTATTGATTGGGCTTTTTAAAGATATATTTCTAATAAAAACAGGGCAACAAATTGATGCTCTTTTAATTTTAGGGTATTACAAACATTTATTAAAACTTCCACAACAGTTTTTTGACACAATGCGTGTAGGTGAAATCATATCTCGTATTAATGATGCTGTAAAAATAAGAACGTTTATAAATGGTGTCGCTTTAAATCTAGCCGTTAATTTATTAATAGTTATTTTTTCTTTTGGGTTAATGTTTACTTATTATTGGAAACTAGCTTTAATTATGTTAACTATTATACCTTTTTACATAATTATTTATGCAATTGTAAATAAACTCAATAAAAAAACTGAACGTAAAGTTATGGAAAAAGCGGCTGATTTAGAGAGTCAGTTGGTAGAGTCTTTAAATTCAGTGGGTACAATTAAAAGGTTTGGTTTAGAAAATTTTGCCAATATTAAAACTGAAACTCGCTTTATTAGTTTATTAAATACAGGGTATAAGTCTGCTTTAAACAGTGTTTTTTCAGGTACATCTTCAAGTACACTTTCTCAAGTTTTTACTATTGTTTTATTATGGAGTGGTTCATATTTTGTAATTGACGGAGAAATAACGCCAGGTGAATTAATGTCTTTCTATGCAATTATAGGTTATTTTACAAACCCTATAGCAAATTTGGTTGGTGCAAATAAACAAATACAAAATGCCTTAATTGCTGCTGACAGATTATTTGAAATAATGGATTTAGAACGTGAAGAAACGGAAAACAAATTCAAACTGACTGCCGATAAAATTGGAGACATTTCTTTTAAAAATATTTCGTTTAGATATGGTACGCGTGTAGAAGTGTACAAAAATTTCAATCTTCATATTAAAAAAGGCACAATTACAGCAATTGTTGGCGAAAGTGGTTCAGGTAAATCAACACTTATTTCATTATTACAAAACATGTACCCTTTGCAAAAAGGAACAATTGCAATTGGTGATTTTGATTTACAATATATAGAAAACAATAGCTTACGTCAATTAGTAAGTGTAGTACCACAAAAAATAGATTTGTTTGCTGGCAATGTAATTGAAAATATTGCTGTAGGAGAATTTCAACCAAATATGGAATTGATACTTTCTATTTGTAAAAACATCGGTATTCAAGAATTTATAGAAAGTTTACCTAATGGTTTTAATACGTATTTGGGTGAAAACGGAGCTTCATTATCTGGCGGACAAAAACAACGTATTGCTATTGCAAGAGCCTTGTACAAGCAACCAGAAATTTTAGTGTTAGATGAAGCTACATCTTCACTAGATAGTACTTCTGAAAATTATATCCAACGCACAATTAAAAATTTACGAGAACAACAAAAAACCATTATAATAATTGCGCATCGTCTAAGTACTGTTATAAATGCGGATAAAATTGTAGTTTTAGAAAAAGGAAAGGTAATAGAACAAGGTTCTCATAACGAACTGTACAACAAGCAAGAATACTATTACAATTTATGGCAACAACAAGTACCAAAAATTGATAATTAAATATAAAAGACTAAGAAAATGAAAACAATCAAACAGCTAGAACGTTTACGCAAAATTCATCAATATGTAAAAGTTGGCAACACTGGTACTCCAAATGAATTTGCTAACAAATTAAACATTAGTGAAAGTCAACTTTACAATGTATTAGAAAATTTAAAAATTAAAGGATTTCCAATAACCTATTCTCGAAAATTAAAAAGCTATGTTTATCTTGAGGACTGTGAATTAGAGATTAATTATTCGGTTGAACTACTAACTTCTAAAGAAAAAATAAAAATTGCAGGTGGTTGCATAAAAAATTACTTTACTCCAATGCTATTAGAGTGACCAAATTTATATTAGCACTATCAAAAATAATTAAAAAGTGCACGTTTTATATTTTTTGATACTAAATAATTGTTTAACTTTAAATTTTTAAAAATGAAGAATTTACAAAATTATGGTGTTCAAGAATTGAATACACATGAGATTACATCAACTAATGGAGGTTTACCTCCTTGGGTAAAAAAACTTGGATGGCTTGGTTTAGCGGCTGAAGTTATAGATAATTGGTCAAGTATTAAATCTGGTATTGTTGATGGTTGGAATGAAAACTAAAAAAAAAAGACATGAAAAATAATAGTTTAATCGAGTTAAAGTTAGAAGAACAAATCAATATTAATGGTGGTGAGCCAACTAAAGAAACTGATTTTTTTTATGATGCTTTTTGGTATATCACTGGTGGTATTAAGAAATATTTATACCATGACTCTGGTAACGCCTATATGTGCATGTGATTTATTACCCCTTAACCCTAATTAGCTTTAATAAAATTACTCGTAAGTATAACGTTAATTAGGGTTTAGTTCAATATTAAAAATATGCTTAAATTAATTTTAAAAAATAACTATTTATTATTTTTTGCTTGTTACATGATAAAAATAATAATTGCTATATTATTTAACTTATTATCTTCATATTTCAATATTCTTAATTCTTCTTTAAACTCAGAAAATACTGAATTAATAGTTTTATTCATTTCAGTAGTATTGGTAGCACCCTTTTTTGAAACCCTTGTTTCTAATTACATTTTTTTAACTATTCTATCAAAATTCACTAAAAACTTCATGTTCTTAATCGTAATTAGTAGTATATTTTTTGCATTGTTTCATTACTATAGTATTATTTATATGATATACGCGTTCTTTTCTGGTTTAATTCTAAATTATTATTTCTTAACTATTAAGCAAAAAAAGAGTAATTATTCTGCTATTTTAATGACTACACTTTTACACTCTTTATATAATTTAACAGGATTTATATATTCCGAAATATTATGAAAAAATTAAAACTATTTTTACTGAAAACCTCTTTTTATTTTATTGCTTTATGTATCTTAAATGCTTTAATAAATTTAATATTTAACAACCCTATTTTAACACAACGCAAATTTATAATTTTACTTTCTTTATCTATTTTTATTGCTTTGTATGAAATATTTAAAAATGTTAAAACTCTAAAAAGATTTAACTTTTAGTGTAACATTTTTTAAATTATAATACTTTTTTATATATTCTCAATTTCACAAGTTTATAAGTTTTTTTTGTTAAAAATCTCACCTACTTAAATAACATTTCACACATTTCTTGAGTAATTTTCATAAAAATAATAGCAAATAAACTTTATTCTTTATGACTAACCGTAACTAATACGTGATATTAATTACGGATAATTATGTTATTTTTTATACCTGTAATAAATATTTTCTTATCATTATTCCTTAGAAATAGAATAAGTAATTACAAAAAGAAGTTTCACATAAGCAGAATTATTAAATCAATGTCGATATCAATAGAAAACAAACAGAAATAGCCTCAATAATAGCAAAGTTTGGTTATGAGAATACTTTATTAACAAGAAATACTTTAAACAGATGTAACGAAACTACAGTTGTTTACAAAGTACAAGAAACAATAATATTAATAGCAAGTTTAAAAATTGCAAGAACAAAATATTTAAAACAAGAAAGGAAAAGTCAAGATACAAAGAAACTAAAAGATACAGCATTTGGAGAATTAGATGATTGGATACGTGATTTTTATGCTGTTGCTAAAATAGCATTAGAAGATAATCCACAACTTTTGGAATTTTTAGGAAAATTTGTAAGAAGTTAGGAACTATTAAATCCAGTACATTGTCAAGCTTAAAAAAAAAGCTTGACAAAGAGCTTAAATTTAGGAACTAATAATGAAAATTTAGATAATTAACGAATGACAACAGCCTGCGTACAACAACGTATAAAAAAAATTGCTGGTAAAAGTCTATTTACGAAAGTTCTCGCAGACTTTCTATCTATGTTTTTTTGCTAACTTTAATGCTTAAACTACGCAACTTCTCTTATACAAACACGTTTTTAAATCAATATTCTCTTAACTTATCTAAACCTTAAAATTCAATTTAGCTTGCCTATCGTACATCAAAATGCTTCCTGCAACGGATACATTTAAACTCAACTCAGATTTAAATTTCACTAAATGATGCGATTTTTCAATAGCTAATTTAGACATTCCATGATCTTCTGCGCCTAATAAGTAAACACAACGTCTTGGATGCTCAAATGTTTCTAATTGTACCGCTTTTTCATCTAATTCTACACCAACTAACATAGCGCCTTTTGGGAGGTTGTTAAAGAAATCCTCAAAAGTTTCGTAATGAAAATAGGGCATTGCACCTGTAGCTTTGTGCGTATCGCAAGCTTGTTTTGCATAACGATTGCCAATGGTAAAAATAAAACTAGCGCCCATATTTTGGGCAGAACGCCAAAGGACACCTAAATTTTCTGGTGTTTTTCCATTCTGAATTCCGATTCCGAAAAAACCTTGTTCTAAATTGTTTACCATTACTTTTTAATCAACATTCGCTTAATCTCGTTCAATTTCATCAATGCTTCAATAGGAGTTAACGTATCAATGTTTGTAGCAAGAATTTCCTCTTTAATGTTTTCTAACAAAGGATCATCTAACTGAAAGAAACTCAATTGCATTTCTTCCTCTTGAGTTTGTTTTAAAACATCTTTAACTTCGGCACTTTTATTGTTTTTTTCTAATTGTGCTAATATTTTATTAGCTCTATGAATCACCATATTTGGCATTCCAGCTAATTTAGCGACATGAATACCAAAACTATGATCAGAACCTCCAGAAACCAGTTTACGTAAAAAAATAATGGTGTTTTCTAATTCTTTTACAGACACATTAAAGTTTTTAATGCGCTCAAAAGTCGTGGTCATTTCATTTAACTCATGATAATGTGTTGCAAATAGTGTTTTTGCTTTGGTTGGATGCTCGTGTAAGAACTCGGATATAGCCCAAGCAATCGAAATTCCGTCATAAGTAGACGTTCCTCTACCAATTTCATCTAAAAGAATTAAACTGCGCTCAGAAACGTTATTTAAGATGGATGCTGTTTCATTCATTTCTACCATAAAAGTAGATTCGCCCATAGAAATATTATCACTTGCACCAACACGTGTAAAAATCTTATCTACAATTCCTATTTTTGCATTCTGAGCCGGAACATAACTTCCCATTTGAGCCAATAAAACAATCAATGCAGTTTGTCTTAAAATGGCCGATTTACCAGACATATTCGGCCCAGTAATCATAATTATTTGTTGTTGAGTTCTGTTTAAAACAACATCATTGGCAATATACGTTTGGTCTATGGGTAACTGTTTTTCAATTACTGGATGACGCCCATTTTTAATTTCTAAATCGGTGCTTTCATCCATAATTGGGCGCACATAATTGTTATCAATAGCTAAAACAGAAAAAGACAGTAAACAATCTATTTTTGCAATAATCTGTGCGTTTTCTTGTACAATTTGTACAAATTGAATGATGTATTGTAATAATTTAGTAAATATTTCTTGTTCTAATTTGGCTATTTTTTCTTCGGCACCTAAAATTTTGGTTTCGTATTCTTTGAGTTCCTCGGTAATATATCGCTCTGCATTTACCAAGGTTTGTTTACGTATCCATTCTTGTGGAACTTTGTCTTTATGCGAGTTTCTAACTTCTATATAATAGCCAAAAACGTTGTTAAAAGAAATCTTTAAACTTGTAATTCCGGTTCGTTCCGTTTCACGCGCTAACATATTGTCTAAATACTCTTTTCCGGAGTTAGAAATGGCACGTAAATCGTCTAGTTCTGTATGAACACCCGTAGCAATTGCGTTTCCTTTATTGATGTTTACCGGAGCATCATCAAACAAGGTTTCATTAATTTTTTCAATTAAATCTGTACACGTATGTAATTGATTTCCGAGTGCTTTTACTGTGTTATTTTTACTTTTTTCTGCGGATGTTTTTATCGGCAGAATCGCTTTTAAAGAATCTTTTAACAATACAATTTCTCTTGGTGAAGCTTTACCGGTTGCTACTTTAGAAATTAACCGTTCTAAATCTGATATTTGTTTTAATTGATAGGTTACCGTTTGAGAAAAATCATCAGAATCTATAAAAAACTTTACCAATTCATGACGATTTTTAATTTCGTCGATATTTTTTAATGGCAATGCCAACCAACGCTTTAATAAACGTCCGCCCATTGGCGAAATGGTTTTATCAATCACATTTAAAAGCGTGACAGCATTTATTGAATTCGGATTGTAAAGCTCCAAATTTCTTACCGTAAAACGGTCCATCCAAACATAATTGTCTTCTGCAATTCTGCTAATATGCTGAATGTGTTTTAATTGATTGTGTTGCGTTTCCGATAAGTAATACATGACGGCTCCGGCAGCAATAATTCCGTTTTTAACATCTGCAATACCAAAACCTTTTAAACTTTTAACTTCAAAATGATTGTGTAAAGTTTCATTTGCATATTCCTTTTGAAAAACCCAATCGTCTAAATAAAATGTATAATATCGGTTTTCAAATAATTCTAAAAATTGTTGCTTGTGTTGTTTCTGAACCAAAACTTCACTCGGACTAAAATTTTGCAACAATTTATCTATGTATTCTGCATTTCCTTGCGCTACCAAATATTCACCTGTAGAAACATCAAGAAATGAAATTCCGAGTTGTTTTTTATCAAAATGAACAGCCGCTAAAAAGTTGTTTGTTTTGGTTTGTAAAACTTCGTCGTTTAAAGAAACACCAGGCGTAACCAATTCTGTAACACCACGTTTTACAATAGTTTTGGTCATTTTTGGGTCTTCTAACTGGTCGCAAATAGCAACACGCATTCCTGCTTTTACCAACTTAGGCAAATAGGTATTTAAAGAATGATGCGGAAAACCTGCCAAGGCAGTTTCGGTTTCACTACCAGCGCCACGTTTTGTCAATGTAATTCCTAAAACTCCGGCAGCTTTTTTAGCGTCTTCACCAAAAGTTTCGTAAAAATCTCCTACTCTAAAAAGTAACATCGCATCAGGATATTTATTCTTGATTGCATTGTATTGTTTCATTAAAGGAGTTACCTTTTTTGGTTTTGATTTTGCCAAGTTTTTGGAAATTTTCAGTTAGTTTTGCGAAGATAAAAATTAGTAAGCAGTATTCAGTAGCAGTTTGCAGTGAACTTATTCACAAGATATGAGAAAATTAAAGAATAACGAGTTAGGTAGAATTACAGTAGATGAATTTAAAACTGTAGAGAAAACCCCAATTATAGTAGTATTAGACAATATTAGAAGTTTAAACAACATTGGTTCTGTTTTTAGAACTAGTGATGCTTTTTTGATAGAAAAAATCTATTTATGTGGTATTTGTGCAACTCCGCCTAACAAAGACATTCATAAAACAGCTTTGGGAGCAACCGAATCTGTTGCCTGGGAGTATGTAGAAGATACCTTAACTTTAGTAGAAAAATTAAAATCAGACGGCGTTAAAGTATTGGCAATTGAACAAGCAGAAAATAGTACAAAACTAAATACTTTTTATCCGACGGAAGGAGAAAAATATGCTATTGTAATGGGTAATGAAGTAAAAGGAGTGCAGCAAGAAGTGGTAAGTGCCTCAGATTTGTGTATTGAAATTCCGCAGTTGGGTACCAAACATTCTTTAAATATTTCTGTAACTACAGGTGTTGTTTTGTGGGATTTATTTCAGAAAATGAATAATTTATAGTTGATTTTTAATTCTAAAATTCTATTTTTAAAGAATCTAAAAAATTCCCTATTTTAATGATGTTAAAAGAAAAAGATTTTAAAGAATTAACAATAAATTTGAATCATTGTAAAAGATGACTAAATATAAATTTCTTCAAAAATTAAGATGTTTATCTTTTACCCCCAAAAAGACTCTTTTTTTACTTTTTTTACTCAGTTTTACCGTGTTTTCTCAAAAAAAAGATGGTGATTCTATTACTGTTTTATTAAAAGAATATAAAAAGACAAAACAAACTAATTTACCCCAAAAAGCATTTTTATTAGCAGAAAAAAGTAAAACCGATTCTATACTAAAGTGTACGTATGTTAATTTTGGTAAGCGTAGTTTTTTTAATGAAGATTTGGTTAATTTAGAGCTGTCTGCAAAAAAACTACACCAATATTATACTAGAACTAAAGACACTACGGTTTTGGCCAAAGAGTATTATTATAGAGCACTGTATTTTAAACTTCAATTTAAACCAGACAGTACTTTTTATTATTATAACAAGTCTAAAAATATTTCTGTTCTATTAAAAGATTCTCTCGAAGCAACAAGAAGATTGCTTCCTATGGCTGCCATTCAGTATGATGAAAAAGATTATTTAGGGAGCGAAAATTCTATTATAGAAGGGTTGCGTTTTGTAGAGCCACATATTGCAAAGTTTGGTTTTAAAAAATCGCCTTATGAGGT
Organism: Polaribacter staleyi; assembly: GCF_038024045.1. Classification (NCBI taxonomy): domain Bacteria; kingdom Pseudomonadati; phylum Bacteroidota; class Flavobacteriia; order Flavobacteriales; family Flavobacteriaceae; genus Polaribacter; species Polaribacter staleyi. The sequence continues at coordinate 2,656,932 of NZ_CP150665.1, forward strand.
TTTTTTTACGGGGCTTTTGTATGAACGTTTAGGAAACGTAATGTTTATGACGGAAAGACAAGAAGAAGCTAGAAAAAATTATTTAAAATTTTTTGAACTTCAAAAGAAAAGTCCGCATTTAAAAATAAAATATGAAAAGGCCAGGTTATATAACCATTTAGCAAATACCTACGAATCTGAAGGAAATAACCAAAAAGCAATAGAATATTTTAATAAAAGTTTATCTATAGACAGTCTTAAATATAAAAGTGATTACAGATATGAATCTGCATTGGCGGGTTTTTCTTACAATAACTTTATGTTGGGTAATAAAAAAATAGCTTTAAAAGGATATTTAGAAGTCTTAAAATTGAGAGAAAAGAGAAACTATAAAAGAGGTTTGGTTATTTCTCATTCTATTTTAGGTGATTTTTATAAAGATGAAAATAATATTAAAAAAGCCATTTATCATTCTAAAAAAGGCTTAGAAAAAGCCAAAGAAATAAGCTATAATCGATATATTTTAGAAAACCTTTTTCGTTTATCAACCTTAATAAAAGGAGAAAAAGGAAGGCTACTTTTAGAAGAGCATTTTATATTAAATGACAGTTTGTATAGAAGAGAAAGATCTTTAAAAAATCAGTTTGCTAAAGTAAGGTATGAAACTGAAAAGAAGGACATAGAAAATGATCATTTAAAAGAAGAAAATACAAGAAAACAATTAGAGTTAGAAAAAGAAAAACAACAAAAAACAATTGGTTGGTTGCTTGCAGCAGGAAGTCTTTTATTTATTGGTTTTGGGGCAAGTATTGTTTCTAGTAGACGTAAGAAAATGCTTTTTGATGCAAAGTTACAGCAGGTAGAAGTAAGAGAAAAAGAGCGACAACAAATAGCAAAATCTTTACACGATGAGGTTGCCGGTGATATTAGAATGTTGCACTTAAGGTTGGCAAAAACCAATCTGGTAGAAGAAGCCAAAAGTTTAGATGTTATAAAAGACAATGTTCGAAATTTATCACATCAATTAAGTAGTGAAAGTTTTGATAAAGTATCTTTTAAAGATCAGATAATTAACTTAGTATCAGATTTTTTTGAAGTTAATTTTAGAATAAAAGTACAAGAAATAGATAGCGTAAATTGGCAAGAAATTAATAATGCTATAAAAAGAACGTTATTTTTATCGATAAGAGAAAGTATTCAAAACACTAAAAAACACGCAGCTGCAAAAGAAATTACTCTAAGTTTTAAAGAGACAAAAAATGCTGTTTTTTTAACCATTTTAGATAACGGTAACGGATTTAATATAGAGGATAAGAAAAGTGGAATTGGCTTAAAAAATATGAAAGAAAGAGTAGAAGAAATTAATGGTGTTTTTATTATTGAAAGTGAACTAGAAAAAGGAACAAGTATTGATATTGAAATCCCTAAAAATGGAAAATAAAACAAAAATTTTAATTGTTGATGATCATCAATTAGTGTTACAAGGTATTATTTGTTCGTTAAAAGAAGTGGGAGATTTTGATGTGGTTACCTCTAATAATTGTGATGACGCTTTTCAGTTGATTAAACAGCACCAAAAGACTCATCCTTTTCAATTATTATTTACAGATTTAAGTTTTGATAATACTACAGACGAAACAAATTTAGATGGAGGAGAAGAATTGATAAAAGCCATTAAAAATAATGAATTTGATATTAAAATAGCGGTGATTACTGGGCATACAGAAACCAATAGAGTGTATAATGTTATTAGTAATTTAAATCCTAATGCTTATTTATTAAAAAGTAAATGCGATGCTACAGAAATTGGTTTTGCGGTTCAAAAAATGTTAGCCAACGATTACTATTACACGCATGAAATTCATCAAAAAATAATGCGTAGAAACATCGTTCAGATACAAATGGATGATGTAGCTGTTCAAATTTTAAAAGAGCTTCCTAATTATCCTAAAATAAGCAATTTAGAAGGGGTGATAACAAAGGCAGATGATACTCCTATAAAACTACGTTCTATAGAAACTAAATTATGTAATTTAAGAGCCGATTTAAACGCTAAAAATAATACTGATTTGGTGCTTAAAGCGAAAGAATTAGGGATTATAGATTAATTTTTAAGGATTTTTTTATAGTTTTTGTCTAGAAAATATTCTTTTCTGCGGAAAACCACATTTTTACTTTCGGTTTTTTACATGTTCTAGTTTTAGATAAGTTGTATTTTTGTTATATAATTATATATTTATAATTGGGGAATTATTGCAGGTATCCGTAGGGATATCGAAACAAGGAAAAAGAATAAAACCTTTCAGTTTACCTGAAAGGTTTTTTTTATGCTCTTTTATAATTTTGTTTTGCGTGCTCTATTTTGTGAGAAATAAATTGCTTTAAAAAAGTAAAGGCTTAAAAACCTAATACTAATTTAGCAATACTAAAGTAGATTAAGATACCTAAAATATCATTACTTGTAGTAATAAATGGCCCTGTTGCCAATGCAGGATCGACGCCTTTTTTTGCTAAAATAATAGGAATAAATGTTCCAATAATTGAGGCAATAATAATTACAGAAATTAAAGATGCCGCTACAGTAATTCCTAGATTGATATTAAAACCTAAAAACAACATTCCTGCAGACATTAATAAAGTTGCTAATACAAAACCGTTTAAAAAGCCTTGTAAAATTTCTTTTAAAAGTCTTTTAAATAAAGAGCCTTTTAAACTGTCGTTTGCCAAACCTTGTACAATAATTGCAGAAGATTGTACACCTACATTACCTGCCATGGCAGCAATTAATGGGGTAAAGAAAAATAGTTCTGGAAAATTTTTCATAGCACCATCAAAACTACCTAAAACAGAAACAGAAATAAAGCCTCCAAAGAGAGCAAGAATTAACCAAGGTAAACGTGCTTTTGTAAGTTCCCAAATAGTATCATCTGCTTCTACGTCTTTAGAAAAACCAGCCGCCATTTGGTAATCTTTATCAGCTTCTTCTCTAATAACATCTAAAATATCATCAATAGTAATTCTACCTACCAAAACGTTATTATCATCTACAACGGGTATGGCTTCTAAATCGTATTTTGCCATTATTTTAGCTACGGCTTCTTCTTCTTCATGTACATTTACAGCATCTACCTTTGCTTTACAGATGTCTGCAATTTTATGGTCTGACTTGGCAATAATTAAGTCTTTTAAAGACATTCTCCCCACCAATTTATCTTCTTTATCTACTACGTAAATAGAATGCACTCTGGTAACATCTTTGGCTTGTCCTCTAATTCTTCGCATACATCCGGCTACGGTCCAGGTTTCGTATACTTTTACCAATTCTTTTGCCATTAATGCTCCGGCAGAATTATCATTATAAGATAATAATTCTTTAATATCTGCTGCATGCTCATCATCTTCTAATGCAGAAATTACTCGATGCTGACGCTCTTCGGATAGTTCTCCAATAATATCAGCAGCATCATCGGTGTCCATTTCTCTAACTTCATCGGCAATTTCTTTTGCAGATAAGTTTTCTAAAATTTTCTCACGGATATCTTCATCTAATTCTGTAAGAATTTCTGATGTTTTTTCGCTATCTAAAAGTTTAATAATATAAATAGCTTCATCAAAATTTACTTCGTCTAAAACTTCTGCAATATCTGCAAAATGGACTTCAGAAAATAAAGATGTTATTTCTTTATCATTATTAGAAATGATAAGCTCTGATAGGTTTTCTAAAAATTCATCAGTGATTTCAAATGTCATTTTCTGCTAATTTTTGCGTCAGTGAAATAAAGTCAGAAACAGATAATTGTTCTGGTCTTTTCGCAAAGATAGGCTCTTCTTTTAAGGTATCCGAAAGATTAAAAGATTTTAAACTAGAACGCAACATTTTTCTTCGTTGATTAAAGGCTGTTTTTACAACTCTAAAAAATAATTTTTCATCAACAGGTAGTGAATAATCTTTTTTTCTTATCAATCTAATAACACCAGAATCTACTTTTGGAGGTGGATTAAAAACCGTTGGTGGTACAGTAAAAAGGTATTCTACATCAAAAAAAGCTTGCGTTAAAACAGATAGAATTCCGTAAACTTTACTACCTTCTTTTTCTGCAATTCTTTTGGCTACTTCTTTCTGGAACATACCTGCAAATTCTGGTACAAACTCCCTGTTTTCTATCGCTTTAAAAACAATTTGTGTAGAAATGTTATAAGGAAAATTCCCTATAATTGCTACTTGTTTTTTATTAAAAATATCTTGAATGCTGTGCTTTAAAAAATCACCTTCAATAATTTCAAAATGTTCTTTAGAAGTATCTAATTTAATATGTTCTAGCGGAAATGTATCGTGTAAATAAGCAACCGATTCTCGGTCTAATTCCATTACAGTAACTTTTGCTTTTTTGGGTAACAAGTATTTGGTTAAAACACCCATTCCAGGACCAATTTCTAAGACATCTTCATATCCATTTTCAGTTAAAGCATCTGCAATATCTTTTGCAATGCTTTCATCCGTTAAAAAATGCTGACCTAAATGTTTTTTTGCTTTAACTGACATGTTTATGTTTTATGCTTAAAAAACAAAAGTAATACAAACTCTAACACTTTTGTATTTAATTTTAGGATCTTCTTATAAAGTACAAAAAATTAAAAGAGACAGTTTTAAATCTTTTTATATTTTTTATATTGGTGTTTTGAAAAAAATATGAAAAAAGAAATAGAAATCTCCCAAAATTTTAAAAATCAAGCAAAAAAAGCAATTATCTCAATTGTTGTTTTTTTATTCGTTTATCTACTCATTGTATTTTTATGCATTGCTCTTGCAGTAATTTGTGTTTTTGGTGCAATAACTATGGTTATATCAAAACCACACCTAATTACAATTGCATTGGGTATTGGTCTTGCTAGTTTAGGTGTTTTAGTTTTCTTTTTTATTATAAAATTTCTTTTTAAATCTAATAAAAAAGACTTGTCTCATTTAACGGAGATACATAGAACTGAGCAACCAGAACTGTTTAAATTAATAGATAATTTGGTAGAAGAAATAGGCACACCATTTCCTAAAAAGGTATACTTATCTCCAGAAGTGACTGCTGCTGTTTTTTATGATTCTAGTTTTTGGAGTATGTTTTTTCCTATTAAAAAGAACTTACAAATAGGTTTGGGATTAATTAATACAACAACGGAAATAGAATTAAAGGCAATATTAGCTCATGAATTTGGTCATTTTAGTCAAAAAAGTATGAAAGTAGGAAGTTATGTTCATAATTTTAATCAAATAATATTTAACATGTTATATGATAATGACTCATTTGATAAAGCGGCCAGAAGTTGGGGAGAAACGAGTAATTATTTTGCCATTTTTGTAATGATTGGTTTAGAGATTGTAAAAGGGATTCAATGGGTTTTAAAACAACTTTATAATTATTTAAATAAAAGCTATATGGCTTTATCTAGAGAAATGGAATTTCATGCAGATACAACTGCAGCAAGCATAACGGGTTATAAACCATTAAAAGACTCTCTACTAAGACTAGATTTGGCAGAAGTAGCTTTTAATGGTGTTTTATCACATTATGATTCTAAAGTGATTGACAATATTAAAAGTAAAAATATTTATGCAGAACAAAGTTATTTAGTTAATTTCTTAGCAAAGAAAGATAAAATTGAAATTAAAAATGGATTACCATTTATTAAACTTAATGATTTAAATAGGTATAATAAATCTAAACTAAATATAGAAGACCAATGGGCATCTCATCCTACTATAGAACAAAGAGTTAAAAATCTTGAAGCGACTGATTTTAAAAAAGAAATTCAGAATTTTAATTTGGCTGGTAACTTGTTTCGTAATTTATTAGAGCTCCAAGAAAAGTTAACTGAAAAAATATTTAATGATATAAAATACGAAGCTAAACCAGTATACAGTTCCTTAGAAAATTTTGCCGAAGAAATTCAAAAAACATATATAGATAATACTTTTCCTGAAATTTATAACGGGTATTATGATAATAAGAACCCTGTAAAATTTGATATTGAAAAAGATTTTATAATGGATAGTGAGGTGAAGGGAAAAGATTTATTTTCTTCAGAGAGTGTTCATAGAAATTATATAGAACTGTCATTAAAAAATGATCTTGAAATCTTAAATTTGATAAAATCTGGCGAAATAAAAATTAAAACTTTTGACTATGATGGAGAAAAATACTCCAAAAAAGACCTAGATACCTTAATTAATAATATTAAAAAAGAGTTAGAGGTTTTAGAACAAAGTATAAAAAATAAAGATATTCGTATTTATAAGTACTGTGAAAAAGTATCAACTAATCCTCAAAAAATTAAAGCCCTCTATAAAAACTTAATTGAGTTTGATGGTGGTTTTGATAACAAGATGCAAATCTATTATGATCTGCTAGAAAAATTAGATTTTATCAGTCAAAACACTCCTTACGATGAAATTAAATCTAAATTTTTAAGAATAGAACCTTTAGAAAATAAATTAAAAGAGGAGTTAAAATCGATGTTAGATGATGCTTTATATACAGCTGAAATTAATGCTGAAATGAGAAAAACTCTAAGTTTATATACCTCAGAAAAATTACAATATTTTGGTAAACAAACGTATTTTGATAACAACCTTCAAACTTTATTTGCAGCCTTAAATAGTTATGAATTTTTGGTTTCTAGAGGGTATTTTATTTTAAAGAAAGAACTCTTAGATTATCAGGCTAAAATATTATCAACAAATAAAGAATTAGAACTGTCTTAATTTTCTATGTGCGTGGGATAAAACTCTTTTATCAACTTTAACTCTGTTCTAAAAGCTAACATTTTATCACCAAATTTTTTAAGACTTTGCTGTTGTAATTTTTCTGCATCGTGTTTATAATAATCGTCTAAATCTTCTCTTGTATTGGCCGTATATTGTATGGAATACGTTCTACCACCCATTTCTTCTTCAACCAAAACTTCGGTTAGTTTTGCAGCGGTAAACCTACCAGTATTTAATACTTTTAAAACATGCGTTTCCATAAAGGTAAGCCATTCTTTATGAACCGTTTCATCTATATTTATTGTTACGTTGTATATGTACATTTTTTTGGTTTTATCCTGCTAGGTCTCTAAAACCTTGTAGGTATATTTAAATAGGCATTTATACCTTATTAGGTTCTAAAAACCTTACAAAAGTTTATCTCCTCTTAATTTTCGATATTTATTTCTGGCATCTACTAGATAAATACTAGAAGAATAATCAAAAATAATCTTTTGATAATATTCTGACGCCTTTTCTGGATTGTTTAATTGATTATTATACAATTGGGCAATTTCATAATACACATCATCGACATAAATTCCTTGGTTATCGGCAGTAATAATTTTAGTAAAACTGATGATAGCTTCCTCATATTTTTTTTGTTTGATGAGTAATTTTGCTTTAAAAAATAACACATCATCGTAAATAACATCACCTAGAGTTAATCCGTTTGCAAAAACGTTTTTAGGAGTAAATAAGCTTTGTAACTCTGCCAATGCTTCCTCATTTTTATTCTGATAAGACAGTAATTCTGCCTTTGCTAGCTGTTTTAATCCAGAAGGAATAGAATCTACAGGTTCATTGTCTGTAATCTTTAAAAACAGCTCTAAAGCGTCATTAGCAATCATTTGTGTTGTAGAACTCTTTAGTACTTTTAATTGAGCTTTAGACCATGTAAAATCGCCTTTAAAATAACTTGTTTGTGCTACTTTAAACCTTGCTTGTTGCGCTAATTCGTGATTTTTAAGTTGTGTTTGTATTTGAGAAAAATAAATTAATGCTTTGTTGTAGTTGCCTGTAAACACCAAAATATCTCCTAATTTTAATTTTATTCTTGCCTTATCAAATTTAGAACTAGAAAAATTGATAGCAGCTTCTAAAACTTCTTTAGCTTTATTAGGTTTATTTTTCTGAAAAGTTAAAAAATCTGCATATGCTACTTGTAATTTTATGGTTGCTGTATTTTTTCCAAATTCATTAAAAAGAACAGCAAATAACTTTTCTGTGTCTGGGTTCTTTGTGGCAACTGCAATTTTTGCGAGGTATAAAGATGCCGCAATTTTTTCTTCATTAAAGGTCGATTTTTCGGTAATAAAACCAAAACAAGCCTTTGCTTCCTCGTAACTGGTGTTTTCAAAAGCTATTTTTCCTAATCTAAAAATTGCAGTTAAATCGTCAGGATTTCTTTGGTACAATGCTTTTTCTTGTATCAATGCTTTATTGTACTGTTTTTGTTGGGTAAATAGCCAACTTAACAACACATTCCACACATTTTTAGGGTTGCTTGCAGATTTTTTTAATAATGTTTTTCTAAAAACAATATTGGCTTCATTTTCAGAATCATCGGTAATGTATTTACTGGTATATCTTTGTACTAAACTAAAGTATTGGTCATCTTTATCAACCAAATTCATGTAGGCTTCAAACATTTTTTTGTAATTGCCTTTTTCACCATAAATCTGTGCAATTTGAAAACTATAATTAGCGTTTTCATTCTTAGTCATTGCTTTTTCATACGCTAAAATAGCGTTATCTAACAAGTTGTAGTCTTTAAAAATACGGCCTATAATTCCAGCAAAAGAAGGGTTTTTATCAATAGTTTTTAAAGCTAAATTATAATTGGTTTGTGCTTGCTCTTTTAATTGTTGTCTTTCGTAGTTATAGCCTAAGTACACATATAAAAAACCTTGTTCAGCATGTTTTTTTAGTTTGTCTTTTAATAATGTTTCTACGTCTAAAAATTGCCCTGTTTCTTGATAACAAGAAATTAATCTACTTAAGTACGATGTATTAAAAGGACTACTAGCATATAGTTTTTTAAATACTTGTGCTGCTTTTTCATATTCTCCTTCTCTGTAATAACTTTCTCCCAACAAATAATCGTTTTGAGCATAGCCAATACTACTAATAGTAAGGAAAATAAGTAAAAAGAGTTTTTTCATATCAAATCAAAGATAATCAACATAAATGTTAAATTTTTATTAAAGGCAGCTATTCTTAACGTCCTTTTGTAACATTTTGGCATAAAACTTGTCTATAGAGTATATAACCAATCAAATTTAAAGATGATGAATACTTTTTCTAAACAATACGAAATTGCAAAAAATAACTCAATTGAGTTTATGAAAAACGGACAAATAAGTGCGTATTTAAATGCCTTATTAGAAATGAATAAATATAAAAGATTAATGGTAGCTGTCGTTGCAAATTAGTCTTCAGTTTGCAGCTGCAGTAAACAGTTCTCAATTGTATAAAAACAATTTTTTACACAAACAAGCTAACTGATTACTGCCAACTGTATACTGAGTACTAATCTATAATATCGAACCCACAATAAGGTACCAAAGCATCAGGAATTTTAATTCCGTCTGCTATTTGGTAGTTCTCTAAAATACCGGCTAAAACACGCGGTAAAGCCAAAGAACTTCCGTTTAAGGTATGCGCTAATTCGCTTTTTCCTTCTTTATTTTTAAAACGAAGTTTTAATCTATTTGCCTGAAAAGTTTCAAAATTAGATGCAGAACTAATTTCTAGCCATCTATCTTGTGCTGTAGAAAACACTTCAAAATCGAACGTTAAGGCAGAGGTAAAACCAGTATCTCCACCACACAAACGTAAAATTCTGTAAGGTAATTTTAAGTCTCTTAAAATATCTTTAATATGCTCTACCATATCATTTAAAGCATTATAAGAATTATCTGGATGTTCAATTCGTACAATTTCTACTTTATCAAACTGGTGCAATCTATTTAATCCACGAACGTGTGCACCATAACTACCTGCTTCACGTCTAAAACAAGGCGTGTAACCTGTAACTGTTATTGGAAATTCTGATTCTTGCATTAAATTACCACGAAACATATTGGTAATAGGAATTTCTGCAGTAGGAATTAAATATAAATCGTCTACTGTAGCATGATACATTTGTCCGTCTTTATCTGGCAACTGCCCAGTTGCAGTAGCAGATTCTGTATTTACTAAATGTGGCACTTGCACTTCTGTATAACCAGCTTTGGTATTTTTATCTAAAAAATAATTGATTAAAGCACGTTGTAATCTTGCACCTTTTCCTTTATAAACCGGAAAACCAGCACCTGTAATTTTATTTCCTAATTCAAAATCTATAATATCGTATTTCTTAGCTAATTCCCAGTGAGGTAATGCATTTTCTCCTAAATCTGGAATCGTTCCTTCACTAAAAATTTTCTCATTATCCTCTTCAGAAGTTCCTGCTTTTACAGAAGCATGCGGTATGTTTGGTATTTGATACAAAAGTGTTTGTAATTCTTCTGCATACGTATTAAAACGCTCACCAAGTTCTTTAGATTTTTCTTTTAACTGAACCGTTTTTTCTTTTAATAGATTTGCTTTTTGCACTTCTCCCGACTTAAAAAAGCCACCAATCTCTTTGGACATTTTATTAGATTCTGCCAACGTATTGTCTAACTCAACCTGAGTAGCTCTTCTATTTTCATCTGCAGTTAAAACTTGCTCAATAATTGTTTCTGCATTGGCAAAATTACGTTTTGCTAACCCTGCTAAAACAGTTTCTTTGTTGTCTCTAATAAATTGTACTTGTAACATTTTTGTAGAATTTTGTAAATGCAAAGATATAATTTGTGCAATGGATTTACCACGAAATCATCAATAAAAAGTTTCCTTATAAATACGTACAAAAAATAGCACAAAAAGAAGAATTATAAAGGGCGCTTTTTGGGCGTTACCACAAGGGTCAGGCTTTCGCACTCGCTTTTTTTGTAGAAAAACAAAAAAGAGCTCAAACAATTGCTCTATCCTTAACGCATAGAGATTCCAAATAAATTTAATCAATTTACTTATTCTGAATACTAAAGAAGGTGGTTCTTAAAAAAATACTCAGTTTAACCCTTTCAGGTTTTAAAAACCTGAAAGGGTTTTATAATTGTCATTTCTACATTAGGAGAAATCCCATAAACAAGCTAACACAAAGTTGGGTAACTTCATGAGATTTCTCAATCGCTTAAACAAGCTCATTTCGAAAAGACAAAACTGTATGTTAATTTAGAAAGCATAATAAACCACCCTAGTTGTCACTTCGAATGCAATGAGAAGTCCCATAACAATGAAAACCCAAAACTACACACCCAACTTGTCATTTCGATGCAAGGAGAAATCTCATAAACAAGCTAACACAAAGTTGGGTAACTTCATGAGATTTCTCAATCGCTTAAACAAGCTCATTTCGAAAAGACAAAACTGTATGTTAATTTAGAAAGCATAATAAACCACCCTAGTTGTCACTTCGAATGCAATGAGAAGTCCCATAACAATGAAAACCCAAAACTACACACCCAACTTGTCATTTCGATGCAAGGAGAAATCCCATAAACAAGCTAACACAAAGTTGGTTAACTTCATGAGATTTCTCAATCGCTTAAAAAAGCTCATTTCGAAATGACAAATCTGTATGTTAATTTAGAACGCATAATAAACCACCCCAATTGTCACTTCGAAACAATAAAAAGCACCATAACAATGAAAACTCAAAACTACACACCCAACTTGTCATTTAGACGTTAGGAGAAATCCCATAGCAGTGATTCCATAAAACAGATCAACTTTATGTGATTTCTCCCAAAAGGTCGAAAAGACAAATTGTGTAGAAACAAAGGAAGCAAAAAGACATAGAAACACAATAGAGTCTCAACTTGTCATTTCGACGTTAGGAGAAATCCCATAAACAAGCTAACACAAAGTTGGTTAACTTCATGAGATTTCTCAATCGCTTAAACAAGCTCATTTCGAAATGACAAATCTGTATGTTAATTTAGAAAGCATAATAAACCACCCTAGTTATCACTTCGAATGCAATGAGAAGTCCCATAACAATGAAAACCCAAAACTACACACCCAACTTGTCATTTCGACGTTAGGAGAAATCCCATAAACAAGCTAATATAAAGTTGGTTAACTTTATGTGATTTCTCAATCGCTTAAAAATGCTCATTTCGAAATGACAAATCTGTATGTTAATTTAGAAAGCATAATAAACCACCCTAGTTGTCACTTCGAATGCAATGAGAAGTCCCATAACAGTGATAGCAAAAGAGATGCAAGGTTCCTTAAAAAAAAGGTAGCATTAACATAACCTATGTAAAAAACTTAAAGCTTGTTTTTAATATAATCTCTAGCAGTTTGTTCGTCTTTTTTAAGCTGAACAATTAAAGCATCTATAGAACTAAACTTTTCTTCATCTCGTAAAAAATAAAGCAATTCAATGGTAAGGTATTGGTTGTATAAATCTTGGTTAAAATCAAAAAAATGTACTTCAATAGTTTGGTAGCTTCCATCAACCGTTGGTCTACTACCAATATTCATCATTCCAAAAACAGTTTTATTATCAAGGGTAGATTTCACAACATAAACCCCTGTTTTTGGTATTAGTTTATAGTTTTCTTTTACATCAATATTGGCTGTTGGGTAGCCAATTGTTCCGCCTAAATGTTTTCCGTTTACAACAGTACCACTTAACATAAAATTATAACCTAAATAATTGTTGGCGGTTTTTAAACTTCCTTCTGCTAAAGCTTGTCTAATTTTGGTAGAACTTACAGAAACATCATCAATGTCTTGTGCCGGAATTTCTTCTACAATAAAATCATATAAATGACTGTATTCAGTAAGCTGAACAATATTTCCTTCTCTATTTTTACCAAAATGATGATCGTAACCAATAATTAATTTAGATATATTAAGTTTATTTACCAAAACATCACGTACAAACTCTAAGGCCGTCATTCTAGAGAATTCCCTACTAAAAGGATGAATAATTAAGTAATCTAAACCTGTTTTTTTAAGCAATTCTGCACGTTCTTCAATCGTGTTAATCAACTCTAAAGAATTGTCTTTTTGTAACACCATTCTTGGGTGCGGAAAAAAGGTAAGCAACACCGATTTTTTATTGGCTTTTTTAGCTTCTAAAACAAGCTTGTCAATAATTTTTTGATGCCCAAAATGTACCCCATCAAAAGTACCAATGGTTACGTATGTTTTTTCTGAAGTAGAAAAATTAGAAATATTCTGAATTGTATCCAAAAAAAAGATAATTAAAGATATTACAAATGTACAATAACTAACCGTTTCTTCTAATATGTAAAAGAGTAGTTTTTAGAACTTTTTATTTGATAAAAATACGGGGTATTATTGTTATAATCTTAAAAAACAGCACTATTTATTGAATTATTCAAAAAAAATTGTATTTTGCATTTAGCTAACAAATAATTCAAATTATGATAAAAAAAATGATACTTCTAGCGTTTATAGCTTTTAGTAGTGTTGCCATGGTTGCTCAAACCACGGTTACAGGTACTGTTAAAGACGCCAAAACAGGAGAAACAATTCCTGGTGCTAATATTAAAATTTCAAGAAAAGCGGTAGGTACTACTACCGATTTTGATGGTAATTTTGTACTACAGGTTACAGATAAACCACCTTTTACTTTAGAGATTTCTGTATTAGGTTTTCATCCAGAAAAAATAGAAATTACAAAAAATAATCAAAAAGTAATTGCTAGTTTAATTGAAAATGAAACTTCTTTAGATGAAATAGTTGTTTCTGCTTCTAGAACTCCAGAACGTATTATGGAGTCTCCTGTTACGGTAGAAAGAATGGATAGTAGGTCAATTAAAAACACATCTGCACCTAGTTTTTATGATGGCCTAGAAAATTTAAAAGGAGTAGATATTAATACAAATAGTTTAACTTTTAAATCTGTTAACACACGTGGTTTTGCTACGTTTTCTAATACGCGTTTTATGCAGTTGGTAGACGGGATGGATAATTCATCTCCGGCATTAAATTTTGCCTTGGGTAATTTGTTAGGTATGTCTGAGTTAGATGTAAAAACGGTAGAATTACTTCCAGGGGCATCTTCTGCATTATATGGTGCCAATGCTTTTAATGGTATTATGTTTATGACAAGTAAAAGCCCTTTTGAAGATCAAGGAATTAGTGTTTCTTTAAAATCAGGAATTACAAGTCAAGATGCTGCAGGAGACAACGAATTTAAAGATCTAAATATTAGAATGGCATATGCTTTTTCAGATAAGTTTGCTGCAAAAGCTACTTTATCTTATTTAAAAGGTACAGAATGGTATGCAACAGATTATAGAAATACAAAAGATGGCAGTTATACTTCTGGAGATAGAAATTCTGATAGAAACTACGATGGTTTAAATGTTTATGGAGATGAGGTCTCTACCAATTTAAGAGGCGTTGCAGAAACCTTAGAGGGGTTAGGTATTTTACCATCTGGTGCAGCAGCTTTAGTGCCTAGCGAAAATGTAAGTAGAACAGGGTACGATGAAAGAGATTTAATGACTTATGAAGCAAAAAGTGTAAAATTTGGAGGTTCTTTAAATTATCGTCCTTTTGGAGATGATCGTTTAGAAATTGTATGGAATTCTAAATTTGGTATTGGAAACACTATTTATCAAGGTACCAACAGATACAATATTAAAGACTTCTTAATGGAGCAACATAAATTGGAAGTAAAAGGTAAAAACTTTTTTGTTAGAGGTTATGTAACTAGTGAAGATGCAGGTAATTCTTACGATACTCGTTTTGCTGCTATTAATATTAATAGAGCTTGGAAAGATGACAATACTTGGTTTGGAGAGTATACCGGAGCTTTTGTACAAGGAACGTTAGCAGGTTTAACGGCAGATCAAGCACATGCAGTTGCAAGACAAACGGCAGAATCGGGTAGGTTACTTCCTGGATCAGCAGGTTTTAAAGCCGCTTTTGAAGAGGTAATCCAAGACCCAGATTTAGTTACTGGTGCTAAATTTCAAGACAATACTAAATATTATCATGCAGATGCAAACTATAACTTACAAGATATTACAGATTGGGCAGAGTTTCAGGTTGGTGGTTCATACAGGTTATACTCTTTAAATTCTAACGGTAGTATTTTTACAGATTATGATGGTCCAATAGAATACAATGAATATGGTGTGTATACACAAGCACAAAAGAAATTTTTAGAAGAAGATCGTTTAAAAATTACAGCTTCTATTCGTTATGACAAAGCACAAAATTTTGAAGGTAATTTTTCACCAAGAATTTCATTTGCCTACGCAGGTGGCGAAAATAAAAATCAAAACTTTAGAGCTTCTTTTCAAACAGGTTTTAGAAACCCAACAACACAAGATCAATACATCGGTTTAAATGCAGGTAGAGGTTTTTTAGTAGGTTCTGCACCAGATAATTTAGATAGATACACTACAAGTCCTTTAACTGTTAGTGGAGGAGGTCAATTTATTGCTAATAATTTTGGTACTACTCCAATTGGAAGTACTACTTCTATTTCTGGTAGAATGGCTTATGAAAATGCCTTTTCTCAAAGTTCTGTAGAGGCCTTTGCAGCAGATCAATCTAATTTACCTACAAATGCAAATGTAGCATTGGTAAAACCAGAAAAAGTAACTGCTTTTGAGGTTGGGTATAGAGGTATTGTACCAACAGGAGACTCTAATATTTCTGTAGATTTAAGTGTGTATTACAATCAATATGAAGATTTTATCGCAAATAAAAATGTGGTAGTTCCTTTTTATGGAGATGTAAACTTAACACAAACGGCACCTGTAGGTCCTGGTGGTGCTAATGTTCCTTTAGCTTTAATAGCTATAGGAAATGGTGATTTTGCAGGTTTTCAAACCTATACCAATTCTGCAGCAGATATTAATTCTTATGGGGCTTCTATTGGTTTAAACACAAAGGTTTTAAATGATTTTAATCTAGGTTTAAATTATACGTATTCTAAATTTGATTTTGATCAAGCTTCTGATCCAGATTTTGAAGCAGGGTTTAATACACCAGAACACAAAGTAAAATTACAATTTGGAAACACCAATTTGTTTAAAAACTTTGGTTTT
The DNA here is from genome assembly GCF_038024045.1 of Polaribacter staleyi. Taxonomy (NCBI): domain Bacteria; kingdom Pseudomonadati; phylum Bacteroidota; class Flavobacteriia; order Flavobacteriales; family Flavobacteriaceae; genus Polaribacter; species Polaribacter staleyi. Next base: position 2,672,844 of record NZ_CP150665.1, read on the forward strand.
AATATTAATGCAAGATGGCAAGATGAATACAGATGGGAATCTACTTTCTTAGACGCAACAATTGCATCTAGAACAGTATTAGATGCACAAATTAATTATAGTGTGCCTACTTGGAAATCTGTTTTTAAATTAGGAGGTGCTAATTTAACAGGTAAAGAATATTTAAGTGCTCCGGGTGTTGGTGCTATTGGTTCTCAGTACTACCTTTCTTGGACAATTAATAACTAAAAAAAAAAAAATCAAAATTTAATGAAGAATTATAAATATGTAGGATTGTTTCTTTTAACGCTTGGTTTTATGTCTTGTGATGTAAACAATGAGTTGGATACAATTCCAGAAGAAGTAGCAGCAGAAGTTCAATTAAATGCAAATGGGTTAGATTTTTCTAAATATGTTTCTATTGGAGCCTCTTTTACAGCAGGTTTTACAGATGGAGCTTTGTTTAAAGTAGCACAAGAAAATTCTTTTCCTAATATCTTAGCATCAAAATTTAAAGCTGCTGGAGGAGGAGATTTTAATCAACCTTTAATGAATGATAATATTGGTGGGTTATTGTATTCAGGAAATGTAATACAAGGACCAAGATTATTTTTTAATGGTTCTGGGCCAGAATCTTTAACAGCAACACCAACTACAGAAGTTACTTCTACTGTTAGCGGTAGCTTAAATAATTTTGGTATTCCTGGGGCAAAAAGCTTTCATTTATTAGCGGCAGGTTATGGTAACTCAGCAGGCGTTATACCAGGGTTAGCTAACCCTTATTTTGCAAGAATGGCTTCTTCATCTACAGCAACGGTTTTAGGAGATGCAATGGCACAGTCACCAACATTTTTTACATTATCAGAAATTGGTGGTAATGATGTTTTAGGCTATGCACTTTCTGGAGGTACTGGTGTAGATCAATCTCCATCTGAAGGAAATCCTACAGGGAATTTAAACCCTGCAACTTATGGATCTAATGATATTACAAACCCTTTAGTTTTTGCAAATGTTTTTAATGGTATGATTGCAACTTTAACTTCTGGTGGAGCAAAAGGAGTAGTTGCTAATTTACCTTATATTACAACATTAGCACACTTTACAACCGTGCCTTATAATCCTTTAGACCCTAATGATGCAGAAACTGGACCAACTTTAAAAGCTCAAATTCCGTTATTAAATTCAGTTTTTGGCGCTGTTAATCAGGTGTATGTAGGTGCTGGAGAACCAGAACGTGCTATTGTTTTTTCTGCTACAGAAACAAATTCTTTAGTTATATATGATGAAGATGCCACAGATTTAACTGCTGCAATTACTAATAGTTTAGGTGCGAGTCCAACTTTTGTTCCTTTTGTAGAATCGATAGGGTTACCTGCTGCAGCGGCACCTTTGGTGGCTAATTTGTTAGGGCAACAATATGGAAAAGCAAGATCTGCAACTTCTAATGATTTATTTGTTTTACCAAGTAGTAGAGTAATCGGAACAGTAAATATGACTGCAGCGGGTACTTTAATTGCTCAAAGTAATGGACTTTTACCAGCAACTTTAGCGGGTCAGTTTTCTGCAGAAGGAATTACCCTTCCTTTAGAAGATAAGTGGGTACTTACACCACAAGAACAATTAGCAATAAAAACCGCTACAGATGCTTATAATACAATTATAGAAGATGCTGCTGCTTTAAATGATAATATTGCTTTGGTAGATTTTAAGGGTGTTTTACAAGAAGCTTCTACAGGAATAATGTTTGATGGTTATACCATGACAACAAGTTTAGTTACGGGTGGTTTGGTAAGTTTAGATGGAGTTCATTTAACAGGTAGAGGTTATGCTTTAATGGCTAACAAAATTTTAGCTGCTATGGATGCTAAATTTGGTTCTAACTTTACAACAGCAACAAATGGTTTGGCAAAAGCAGGAGATTTTACAACAAATTATTCACCGCTTTTACAGTAAGAAATACATACAATTAAGTACAAAAAAAAGGTTGAGCAATTGCTCAACCTTTTTTTATATTATAGAACGTAATACATAAAAATTTGTAGCTTACACTAAGCAGATTGCTTCGTTCCTCGCAATGACAATTATGAAAGCATCATTGTTGCTCTTTTTACGCCGGCAACTAAAACATCTATTTCTTCTTTTGTGTTGTAGAATGAAAAGGAAGCTCTTATGGTTCCTGGTATCTTATAAAAGTCCATAATGGGTTGTGCACAATGATGACCTGTTCTAACGGCAATTCCTAATTTATCTAATATTGAGCCAATATCATACGGATGAATATCATTTACATTAAAAGAAATAACCGAAGTTTTTTCTTTGGTGGTTCCGTAAATTTTTAATCCTTCAATTTTTAAAAGTTCTTGCGTACCGTAAGTTAAAAGTTCATTTTCATACGCTGCAATTTCATCAAAACCAATAGAATTTAGATAATCTATGGCAGCTCCAAAAGCAATTCCACCACAAATATTTGGTGTTCCAGCTTCGAATTTATGAGGCAAACCAGCATAGGTTGTTTTTTCGAAAGTTACGGTAGCTATCATTTCTCCACCACCTTGGTAAGGAGGTAGTTTTTCTAACCATTCTTGTTTTCCGTATAACATTCCAACACCTGTTGGGCCACATAATTTATGAGCAGAAGCTACATAAAAATCAACATTTAAAGCTTGTACATCTGGTTTTATATGAGGTGTAGCCTGAGCTCCATCAATTAAAACAGCAGCGTTTACTTTGTGTGCAGCATTAATAATTTCTTCAATTGGGTTAACGGTTCCTAATGCGTTAGAAACATGGTTACAAAAAACCAATTTTGTTTTCTCATTCAATAAATTGTGGTAAGCTTCCATGTTTAAAGAACCGTCTTCTAACATCGGAATGACCTTTAAAATAGCGTCTGTTTTTTCGCACAACATTTGCCAAGGTACAATATTAGAATGGTGTTCTAATGCAGAAACAATGATTTCATCACCTGCATTTAAAAGGGTTGCAAAACCAGCAGCAACTCTATTAATACTGTCTGTTGTACCAGAAGTTAAAATAATTTCATAAGCTTCTTTTGCATTAAAATGTTTCTGAATTTTAATACGTGCTTGCTCATATTTGTCTGTTGCTTCCTGACTTAAAGTATGCACACCTCTGTGAATATTAGCATTGTAATTGCTATAATAATCTACAATGGCATCAATAACAACTTGCGGTGTTTGTGAAGTGGCAGCATTATCAAAATAGACTAAAGGCTTTCCGTGAACCGTTCTTTTTAGAATGGGAAAATCTTCTCGAATTTTATCAACATTTATCATACAAAATCAATTTAAAAGACAAAGATAAAGGTTGATTTTTTAAACTTGTAAAAAAGCCAATATGATTTTCTTATTTTTACATAACTAAACTCTTTTCTCATGAAAATTTTTAAACGGATTCTACTTTTAGTATTGATTCTTGTTTTAAGTACAATAATTTATAATTATCCAAAATTGAATATGTTATCGGGCTATTCTGCTAAAAATATTGCTTCTTCTGTTTTTGTTGCAGATAGAACTTTAGCCTTTACAGACAAAACAGATAATAATTTTGCGCCTGTTAATTTAGCTTCTGATGCAATTGATTTAGAAAGTAAAATAGCAATTTCTTCTGCGTTTGGCTTATTAACTAGAAAAGCAGTTTATAGAAAAGGTTTAGGCGCTGTTTTAACCTTAATAGAAAAGGATGAAACTGCCAATTACCTAATACCTAAAAGAAAAAAAAGGGATAATTTAAAGGTGTATCCTTATGGAGATGCACCACAAAAAGATACGGTTTTTGCAAATTTAGATTATGCTAAAATAGATAGCTCTGTAGATTTTTTGTTTGATTCAATAAACCAAACAAGAGCGGTTTTAATCATTTATAAAGATCAAATTGTTTTAGAAAAATATGCCGATGGATTTTCTAAAGAATCAAAATTATTGGGTTGGTCCATGACTAAAAGTATTTTAAGTACTGTTTTTGGTGTTTTAGAACATCAAGGAAAATTGGGCGTAAATGATAAAGCACCAATTGCGTCGTGGCAAAAAGATGAACGAAAAAATATTACCATCAGTAATTTATTACAAATGAATTCTGGTTTGGAATGGGATGAAAATTACGAAGAAATTTCTGACGCTACTAAAATGCTTTTTTTAGAAAGAGATATGACCAAAATGCAAGAAAACAAACCTTTGGTTGGCAAGCCAAACGAAACTTGGAATTACTCTTCTGGAACCACTAATTTATTATCTGGAATTTTAAAAAGCTATTTTAAAACACATCAAGAATATTTAGATTTTTGGTATTCAGATTTTATTGATAAGATAGGAATGAATTCTATGCTTTTAGAAGCCGATTTAAGTGGAAATTACGTAGGTTCTTCTTATTCTTGGGCAACCACAAGAGATTGGTGTAAATTTGGTCTTTTATACCTTAAAAACGGAAATTGGAACGGAGAACAATTATTTACAAAAAAATGGGTAGATTATATAACCAGACCAACACCAACTTCTGATGGAACTTATGGTGCTCAGTTTTGGTTAAATGCAAAAAATCACTTTAAAGATGTGCCTAAAAACATGTATTATGCAGATGGTTTTCAAGGACAAAGGGTATATGTTTTACCCGATCAAGAAATGGTTATTGTACGTTTTGGCTTAAAAAACTTTGATGAAAATGAGTTTTTAAAAGGTGTTATTTCTGCTATTGAAGAATAATACCATTTGTAAAAAAATAGGTTGAATTATTTAGCCCTTTCCTTTTATCAAACTAAGTGCTACAGCTACAATTCCTAATGCTATTGTAATATAAGAGTTTGTATTGTCTTGTGCTTTTACTAAATCTAAATCGCCAATAGAAATTTCGGTTTCTGGCTGTACCATTGTGTAAATTCCATAAACAAGAAGTACTACTCCTGCAGATAATAAAATTGTTTTAATTGTTTTGTTCATAATTTTGTTTTTTTAAAGTTACAAAAAATAGTTGAGCATAAAAAAACCACGCAAAAAGCGTGGTTTAATCTTTATACAAAAAGCAACTGCGTTGCCTTACAAATCGAAACCAATATTTACATTTAATTTCTCTGCAATTAACTTGGTAATACGTTGTTTTACCTCTGGTATTTTAACGCTTTCTAAAACCGTATTTGCAAAAGCAAACATTAATAATGCTTTTCCTTCTTTTTTAGGAATACCACGTTGTTGCATGTAAAATAAAGCTTCATCATCTAATTGACCAATAGTACAACCGTGAGAACATTTTACATCATCAGCAAAAATTTCTAGTTGAGGTTTTGCATTAATGGTTGCTTTATCACTTAATAAAACGTTGTTGTTTTGTTGATAAGCATTTGTTTTTTGAGCTTCTTTATTTACAATTACTTTACCGTTAAAAACAGCTGTAGAACGCTCATCATAAATTCCTTTATAATCTTGATGACTTTCACAATTTGGCTCAATATGGTGTACCAAAGTATGATGATCTACGTGTTGTTTTCCTTCAATAATTGTAATTCCCTTTAAGATAGAGTCTATGTATTCTCCTTTTTGATAAAAGTTTAAATTGTTTCTAGTGATATTTCCTCCAAAAGAAAAAGTATGCACAGATACAACAGTATTAGATTGTTGTTCTACAAAAGTATTGTCTACTAATGATGCATTATTATCATCATTTTGAATTTTGTAATAATCTACAAAAGCTCTTTTATCAGCAAATATTTCTGTAACCGAATTTGTTAAAACTGGGTTGCTTGTTAAACTTTGATGACGTTCTATAATTTGAACATGAGCATTCTCTCCAACAACAATTAAATTTCTAGGTTGTAGCATGGTTGCAGCTTCTGAACCTGTAGTAAAATTGATAATTTGAATTGGTTTTTTTACTTCAACATTTTTAGGAATGTTTATATAAGCTCCTTCTGTAGCAAATGCCGTATTTAAAGACGTTAAATTATCTTGTTTTGCAACTTTGTTAAAGTAGTTTTCTATAACCGATTTGTATTGTGGCTTTGTTAAAGCGGCAGACATTAAACAAACATCTACAGTATCATGCGTTGTTTCAGATAAAAACGAGCTGTATTTACCATCAACAAAAACAATTTTATACGTATCTATATCATGTATAAAATACTGCTTTACATCGGCTAATTCAATGTTATTGGCTTTATTAGGAAAAATACTATAGTCTTGTTTTAAAACTGAGTTTAAAGACGTGTATTTCCATTCTTCTAACTTTTTGGTAGGAAAACCTAACGCTTCAAAGTTTTGAAATGCTTTAGAACGTATCTCATGAACATCAGAATTAATGTCAATTCCGTTTTCAAAAGCTACATATGATGATATTAATTTTTCTTTTAATTCCATTATTTCAGTCTTCAGTTGTCAGTCTTCAGTTGGCAGTTTACCAATGACATGTATAAATTGCTTTAATGACTAACTATTTTAATTTTATTTCTGTTTTAGCATGCAGTTTTTTGACTGCAAACTGCTACTGATTTACTGTGAACTATACTAGTTCTTGTTTAATCCAATCATATCCTTTTGCTTCTAATTCTAAAGCTAAAGAAGCGTCTCCACTTTTTACAATTTTTCCATCGTGTAAAACGTGTACAAAATCTGGTACAATATAATCTAGTAAACGTTGGTAATGCGTAATAACAATTACTGCGTTGTCTTTAGATTTTAATTTGTTTACACCGTTTGCAACAATACGTAAAGCATCAATATCTAAACCAGAATCAGTTTCATCAAGAATTGCTAATTTTGGTTCTAGCATTGCCATTTGAAAGATTTCGTTACGTTTCTTTTCTCCACCAGAAAAACCTTCGTTTAAAGAACGAGATAAGAATTTACGGTCTATTTCTAATAATTCTGATTTTTCACGAATCATTTTTAACATGTCTTTAGCAGGCATGTCTTCTAAACCTTTTGCTTTACGAGTTTCGTTAATAGCCGTTTTAATAAAGTTTGTAACAGAAACTCCAGGAATTTCTACAGGATATTGAAAAGATAAAAAGACACCATTATGTGCTCTTTCTTCTGGTGCTAATTCGCTAATATCTTCACCATTTAATTCAATAGTTCCGGCAGTAACTTCATAATCTTCTTTTCCTGCAATAATGTTTGCCAAGGTACTTTTTCCAGCACCATTAGGCCCCATAATTGCATGTACTTCACCTGCTTTTACTTCTAAATTCAATCCTTTTAAAATTGATTTATCGTCTATACTTGCTTGTAAATTTTCTATTTTTAACATTCTCTTTATGCTATTGGCTTTTAGCTTTTGGCTATCAGCATTATTTTAATAATTATATATTTTTAAACTGTATTCGTTGTTTATGTAATTTAATAGGTAAACAAGTAAACAGTAACTATTTGTAGTTTTTTAACCTACAGAACCTTCTAAACTAATTTCTAATAATTTCTGCGCTTCCACAGCAAATTCCATAGGAAGTTTGTTTAAAACCTCTTTACTGAATCCGTTTACAATTAATGCAATTGCTTTTTCTGTATCGATACCACGTTGGTTACAGTAAAATAATTGTTCTTCACCAATTTTACTTGTAGTTGCTTCGTGTTCTATTTGTGCCGATTTGTTTTTTGCTTCTATGTAAGGAAACGTGTGTGCACCACATGAATTACCCATTAATAAAGAATCGCACTGAGAAAAATTACGTGCATTTTCTGCACGAGCTCCAACATGTACCAAACCTCTATATGAGTTTTGTGAGTGTCCTGCAGAAATACCTTTAGAAATAATGGTAGACTTGGTATTTTTGCCTAAGTGAATCATTTTTGTACCAGTATCTGCTTGTTGATGATTGTTGGTTACTGCAATAGAGTAAAATTCACCAACAGAATTGTTTCCTTTTAAAATACAAGAAGGATATTTCCATGTTACTGCAGAACCTGTTTCTACTTGTGTCCAAGAAATTTTAGCGTTGGTTTCACACAATCCTCTTTTGGTTACAAAATTGTAAACGCCACCTTTACCTTCTTTATTACCAGGATACCAGTTTTGTACGGTAGAATATTTAATTTCCGCATCGTCCATTGCAATTAATTCTACAACAGCTGCGTGTAATTGGTTTTCATCTCTACTTGGTGCAGTACAACCTTCTAAATAAGAAACATAACTTCCTGCATCTGCAACAACTAAGGTTCTTTCAAATTGTCCTGTACCACCTTCATTAATTCTAAAATAGGTAGATAATTCCATTGGGCATTTAACACCTTTAGGAATGTAACAGAAAGATCCGTCAGAAAAAACTGCCGAATTTAATGCTGCATAAAAGTTATCTGTTGTTGGTACAACGGTTCCTAAATATTTTCTAACCAATTCTGGATGTTCTTGAATTGCTTCAGAAATTGGCATAAAAATTATCCCTTTTTCACCTAATGTCTTTTTAAAAGTAGTAGCTACAGAAACAGAATCCATAACAATATCTACAGCAACATTAGCTAATTTTTTTTGTTCGTCTAAAGAAATCCCTAAACGTTTAAAAGTGTCTAATAATTCTGGATCAACTTCATCTAAAGAATTTAATTTAGGTTTCTTTTTTGGAGCAGAATAATACGCAATGTCTTGAAACTTTGGTTTCTCATAATGCACATTTGCCCATTCTGGTTCTTCCATTTTTTCCCAAACTCTATAAGCTTCCAAACGCCATTCAGTCATCCATTCTGGCTCATTTTTCTTCTTAGAAATTGCGCGAACAACATCTTCACTTAATCCAACAGGAAATGTGTCACTTTCTATATCTGTATAAAAACCGTATTTATATTCTTGGGTTTCTAATTCTTTTTCTAAATCTTCTTCTGTGTACTTGCTCATAAATTAGTTTATAATGTTAAAAAGTTAAAAGTTTATAAAGTTGAATGCAGATATTTTAATAGTCCACTTATCAATTTTGAAACTTCATTTGTTTTTAACTTTAATTCTTCAAACTCATTTTTATCAATATATTTTATGTCAAAAGCTAAATACAATTGAGAACGAACTTCGCCCGCAGATGCTTTAGCTATATATAAGAATCTTATAAATTCTTTAGTTGTTTGTCTTTCAAAACCTTCTGCAATGTTAGAAGAAATTGAAACTGACGCCCTTCTTATTTAATCCAAAATCTTTAGAAAATAAATCATTTGAATTTGTAATCTTATATAAGACAACATTTAGTTCTCTTGCTTTTTGCCAAGAAATAATTTCTTCAAAAGAACTAAATTTTGCCATAACATTACGCTACTTTAAAAACTTTTTTACTGTGAACTTTATAAACTAAAACTCTCCCCACAACCACATGTTCTGTTTGCGTTTGGATTGTTAAAAACAAATCCTTTTCCGTTTAAACCTCCAGAGTATTCTAAAGTTGTTCCTACTAAATATAAAAAACTTTTCTTATCGACAATAATTTTCACACCATTCTCTTCAAAGACTTTATCGTTTTCATCTTTTTTATTATCAAAAGTTAAATCGTAAGATAAACCAGAGCAACCACCACTTTTTACACCAACACGAACATAATCGGTTGCGGCATTAAAGCCATCGTCAGTCATTAGTTCTACGACTTTCTTCTTCGCTGTGTCTGAAACTTTTATCATAATTTTAAATAGATTAAATCTAAATTGTCTGCAAATATACAATATAAGTCGAATAAAACTTGGAAACTTTCATTATCAAACCTAATTATACAATTGGTTTTATTGATTGTAATTATAAGTAAGGTTTATTGTAGTTCTTAGAACAGTAATGGGTTTTTAAAACACTTATAACTACTACAATGAATTTAGAAAAGATATTATATTTTTAATTGGTGCAAAAGCATGTATACAATAGCAAATTAATACGTACCATTAAAGATTATTTTAGTGCTAACAACTATGAGTAACCGTCTTTTACTAATACAAACTAACCGAATTAATTATTTCTGGCTTTCTAGTTCTAATACTTTCTGAATCATGTTATCATCTTTGTGCATAATTCTATAAAAACCTACATCGCCAAAAAGAGTGTTTGCAATAGATGCTTTTAAGTATTTTTTTAAACTTTCTTTGGTTTTAGTATTTGGTTTTACACGGTTTTTAACTTCTGTTAAATAAGAATTAAATACTTTTTTATCTGTGTCAAAATCTGTTACAAAGCTGTCTATGGTCCATTTTTCTAGAGCTTTTCTATTGTTATCTACATAATCAAAAGCAAAATTATTTATAGTGTTAAAATAGAAATTGGTCATGTAAGAAGTAGTGTCTATAGGTACAAAAACATCCGGAATAATACCACCACCACCGTAAACAATTTTACCTTTTGGTGTTGTAAATTTTAAAGAATCTACTACTTTTATACTGTCTCTGCTTAGTAGTTCTCCGCTTGTAATTCTGTTCTGAAAATCTTTATAATAATTTTTATTTCCATTATGATTATAGGGTTTCTGAATAGAACGACCTGTTGGAGTGTAATAACGAGCCGTTGTTAAACGCACTGCAGAACCATCACCTAAATCCATTTCTATTTGCACCAAACCTTTCCCAAAAGATCTACGACCTATAATAGTTCCTTTGTCATTATCTTGTAAGGCTCCCGCAACAATTTCTGATGCAGAGGCAGAGTTTTCATCAATTAAAACATACAAACCACCTTTTTCAAAATCACCTCTAGAAGTGGCAAAAGACTCTTCAATTTTATTTTTGTTGTTTTTGGTAAAAACAATTAATTTATCGTCTTCTAAAAATTCATCAACAATACTATTAGCAATGTCTATAAAACCACCGCCATTGCCTCTTAAATCTAAGACCAAATCGGTCATTCCATCATCTATTAAAGTATGTAATGATGATTTAAATTCTGTATAGGTGTTTCTAGCAAAACGATCTAATTTAATATAACCAACAGAATCGTTAATCATATATGCCAAATCAACACTTTTAATATTTACTTTACCACGAGTCACATCAATTGTAAAAAGAGAGTCTGTACTTTTTCTATAAATTTGAAGTGCAACTTTAGTATTTGGTTTCCCTTTTAAATAACCAGGCACTTTGTCTGTAAACATATCTTTACCATACAACGTATCTTTATATGCCATTAAAATACGATCGCCAGCTTTAATACCTGCTTTTATGCTTGGTCCGCCTTTTATAGGTTGAATCACGGTAATAGAATCGTTTATCATTCTAAATTGCACACCAATACCAACAAAATTGCCTTGCATGTTTTCTGTAACAGCTTGCAAATTTTCTTTAGGTATATACACAGAATGCGGATCTAACTTACCCAACATTTGCGTTATGGCACCATCTAATAAACTATCTGTATTTAAAGTATCTACGTAATCTTTTTCAATAAAATTAATCAGTTTCTTTATCTTCATTTCTTGCGAAGAATTCTTAGAAAGAGACATCATATTCATAGGGCTTCCGTTTAAAGAAACACCAATAAGTAAACCTAAAATAACTGCTAAAGATAAATATATAGGTAAGTTGTTACTATTTTTCATAAGGTAAATGCATAATTTCTACGCCTGCTTTTTGTAAAAAATCGATTCCAGATGTATCTCTGTAAGAATTTGCAAAAACCACACGTTTTATTCCTGCTTGGTGAATTAATTTACTGCATTGTGTACACGGAGATAAGGTAATATAAAGTGTAGCACCTTTTGCAGATTGGGTAGAAGAAGCAACTTTTAAAATAGCATTTGCCTCTGCATGTAAAACTTCCCACTTTGTAATTCCTTCATCGTCTTCACAACAATTATCAAAACCAGTTGGTGTTCCGTTAAAACCATCAGAAATAATCATTCTGCCTTTTACAATGAGTGCACCTACTTGTTTACGTTTACAATGTGAGAGTTTTCCCCACTCAAAAGCCATTTTTAAGTAAGCTCTATCGTACTTTAATTGTTTCTTATCCGTCATACTAGAACGAAAGTAAAAATATTTACAGAAATAAGACGTTAATAATAAGACAAAATTTATTTAGACGCTCTCTAAGTACTCTTTTTTGGGCGTTCCCCTAAAGGTCGGGCTTTATGTTACAATCTTTTTATTCATTCTTCATAAAAAGGATTTTCACTGCAATCCCTAACGCAGCTTACTTGTTATCAGCAGAAAAAAACGAAAATTTTGTTATTTACCAAAAAACTCTATCTAACATCATTTGTATCGCAAAACCAATTACAATAGAAGAGCAAACTAAAATCCAATCTCTTCTGCTAACTCTAAAAAAGTTTTGTAGTAGTGTACCAACAATTAAGATTCCTAAAACAATAATAATCTGAGCAGCTTCTATACCTAATGCAAATTCTAATAACGGAAACAACTTATTTTCTTCTTTACCAACCATCATTTTAAAATAGTTAGAAAAACCTAATCCGTGAATTAAACCAAAAAATACAGCAAAAATTAAGTTGATATTTTGTTTCCCCGAAGACGCATTTTTAGCGGTAAGTACATTTACAAGTCCGGTTATAAAGATGGTTACCGGAATCAAAAATTCAATCATATCCATTTTAATTTTTAAAATACCATACGCGGATAAAGCCAAGGTAACAGAATGACCGATTGTAAATAAAGTAACCAACCATAAAACTTTTTTCCATTGCCTAAAGCTAAATACAACTGCTAAAACAATTAAAAATAAAATATGGTCATAAGCAGATAAATCTAACACATGGTTTAAGCCCATTTTAAAATACAGTAAAAAATCGTCCATTTAAAAATTAATTAGGTGTGATTGCCAAAGATATTAAAAACTGTAATCGAAATAAAACGTAAATACACTATTAACAATTCTAATTGCTAAATTTTAAATAATATCAAATTTATAAGTATTCATTTCTTTAAATCAATAATAATTTAATTAATACGTAAATTTTATAAAATTAAATACGTATAAATAAGTAATAATACTTAGTTTTGTAATTCAAATACGTAATTATGAAAACAATTATAGTTGTAGGTAATGGAATGGTTGGTTATAAATTTTGTGAAAAATTTGTAGCAGCATCTGTAAATGAAGAATTTAAAGTTATTGTTTTTGGTGAAGAGCCAAGACCTGCTTATGATAGAGTCCATTTAAGTGAGTTTTTCGAAAACCAAGATGCAAAAGCTTTAGAAATGGCACCTGCAGAATGGTATAAAGAAAATAAAATCGATTTAATTGTTGATGAAAGAGTTTCTGACATTCAAAGAACTACAAAAACTATAATTACTGCTAAAAACAGAGTTTTTAATTACGATTACTTAGTTTTAGCAACAGGATCTTCTGCTTTTGTTCCGCCAATTAAAGGTGTAGAAAAAGAAGGGGTTTTTGTGTACAGAACTATAGAGGATTTAGAAGGTATGTTAGCGTATGCTGCAAATCTTAAAGAGAGAAACCCAAATGCAAGAGCTGCTGTTTTAGGTGGTGGTTTATTAGGTTTAGAAGCTGGTAAAGCTGTTATGGATATGGGGTTAGAACCGCATATTGTAGAGTTTGCACCTAAATTAATGCCAAGACAATTAGATGCAAGAAGTAGTAAAGTATTGCAATTAAAATTAGAATCGATAGGATTAAATATACATTTAAGTAAAGCAACCAACCAGATTTTAGGAGACGATGCTATTACGGGAATGGAGTTTGGCGAAGACGATGTTTTAGACGTAGAAATGTTAGTAGTTTCTGCAGGAATTCGTCCAAGAGATGAACTTGGTAAAACATGTGGCTTAGAAATGGGCGTTCGTGGCGGAATTGTAGTTGACAATAAAATGAAAACTTCCGACGAAAATATCTTCGCAATCGGAGAAGTTGCTTTGTACAACCAAATGATTTATGGTTTAGTGGCTCCTGGTTACGATATGGCTGGTGTTGCTGTAGATCAAATTTTAGGTAAGACCGAAACTTTAATGCCTGCCGAAATTGACATGTCTACCAAATTAAAATTAATTGGTGTAGATGTAGCAAGTTTTGGAGAACCTTTTATGCCTGCATCTAAAGGACATTCTGTTATTTTCGAAAACAAAACACAGCATTTATATAAAAGAATTAACGTTAGTTTAGATGGTAAATCTTTATTAGGAGGAATCTTAGTAGGGGATGCATCAGACTACAATATGTTGCATCAAGTATTTTTAAACGGAATGGCAATTCCAGAAGATGCTGCGCAATTAATATTACCAGCAACAGAAGGCGGTGCTTTTGGTAGTGCATTAGATTTACCAGACGAGGCACAAATTTGTTCTTGTGAAAACGTAAGTAAAGGTCAAATTTGTGGAGCTATTAAAGATGGTTCGTGTGAGGATTTAGCAGGCGTTATTGCATCAACAAAAGCAAGTACAAGTTGTGGTGGTTGTAAACCAATGGTTACAGATTTGGTTAACGAAACGTTGAAATCGTTAGGTAAAACAGTTAAAAATGTAATTTGTGAACATTTTGAATATAGCAGACAAGAATTATACGGAATTATAAAAGCCAAAAAGCTAACTACTTTTAACGAGGTTTTAGATGCTACAGGAACCGGTCATGGTTGTGAAACTTGTAAGCCGTTAGTTTCTTCAATTTTTGCAAGTTTATATAATGATACTCCAAATAAAGAAGATGTTACCCAAGATACAAACGATAAATTTTTAGCAAACATACAGCGTAACGGAACCTATTCTGTAGTGCCAAGAATTGCGGGTGGAGAAGTAACGCCACAAGACTTAATTGTTTTAGGACAAATAGGAACGAAATATAATTTATATACAAAAATTACCGGTGGAGCGCGTATCGATTTCTTTGGAGCTGAATTAAATGATTTACCAGCAATTTGGAAAGAGTTAATTGATGCAGGTTTTGAAAGTGGTCATGCATACGGAAAATCATTAAGAACTGTAAAAAGTTGTGTAGGTTCTACATGGTGTCGTTATGGTTTAGATGAAAGTATTTCTTTTGCCATAAAATTAGAAAACAGGTATAAAGGGTTGCGTTCTCCGCATAAAATTAAAGGTGGTGTTTCTGGTTGTATTCGTGAATGTGCAGAAGCAAGAGGTAAAGATTTTGGAATTATCGCTGTAGAAGGTGGTTGGAATCTTTATGTGGGTGGAAACGGTGGAGCAACACCAAGACACGCACAGTTATTAGCTGAAAAAATAGACAATGAAACGGTTATAAAATATTTAGATCGTTATTTAATTTACTATATACAAACAGCCGCTCCGTTAATGCGAACTGCTGCTTGGTTAGATAAATTAGAAGGCGGAATAGAGCAATTGAAAAAAGTGGTTATAGAAGACAGCTTAAATATTGTTGAAGATTTAGAAAAAGAGATGCAATTCTTAGTGGATGCTTACGAATGTGAGTGGAAGCAAGCCATCGCAAACGAAGAAACAAAGAAACGTTTTCATCATTTTGTAAATTCAGATGATAGAGATGACAACTTAGTATTTGTGCCTTTACGTGATCAAAAAATGCCAGAACTCTGGAAAAATTAAAATAAAACATCTCGATACAATTTTGCGAAAAGGCAAAATCACTCGATGTGACAATATTAAAAATAAAATAGCTAAACGAAAACTGTCAGTTCGAGTGAAATTTCTTTTTTAGAAATTTTGTATCGAGAACATATCAACAAAAACAACAATTATGGACACATTACTTTTAAAATACAAAACAGTCAAAGAAGCAGAAGTAAAAGTTTGGTTTAAAGCCGCTCCAATAAGTGCGTTTCCAAAAGATGGTGGTGCGTGTGTAAAATACAAAGATTTACAAATTGCTGTTTTCAATTTTTCTAGATTGGGCAAATGGTATGCGTGTCAAAATTTATCACCAGAAAAACAAGAAATGGTGTTGTCTAGAGGTATGTTGGGCGATCATAAAGGGATTCCTAAAATTGCATGTCCTTTGCATAAAAAAACGTTTTCATTAGAAACTGGCGAAAATTTAAATGCAGATTTAGCGCCTATTGCTATATATCCTGTTAAGATTGAAGCAGAAAATGTGTATATTGGCTTCTCAGAATAAAACTAAAAAATGAAGCCAACAAGATTTGAAACTGCTATTGCTATTATTGATAAAAAAAACGCAGAAGACCCAAACAATTACCAAGTTTCTGGATTAGAGTATCCTAAAGAATTATTGTATTCTCAAAGGATGACTAGAAAGTTGCTTCAGTTTGATCCAAATGCATCAAAAGCACTTCAAATTGCGGCAAGAGCACAACATATTTGTCGTTGGAAAATTGGTAGAAAAGAGTTTCCGATGGATAGAGTTGGGTATCTAAAATGGCGTGAAGAATTAAAAAAGATGCACGCAGAATTGACTGGAGAAATCTTAGAACAAGTTGGTTTTGATGCTCAATTTGTAGATAGAGTTCAGAAAATTATCTTAAAAAAACTCATCAAGAAAAACGAAGAATCTCAAACTTTAGAAGATGTTATTTGCCTGGTTTTTCTAGATTATTACTTTGATGAATTTGCAGCAAAACATACCGATGAAAAAATCATTGATATTTTAAAGAAAACATGGGTAAAAATGTCTGATGCTGGACACGCAGCAGCTTTAAAAATACCATTTTCAGAAAAAAGTTTAGCATTGGTAAAACAAGCTATTTCATAGAAAATATAACCTAAAAAATGACTAAAAACGGTAATTCATTAGACCAAAGAACGTTTAATAAATTAAGCCGTTTGTATATGATTGCGTTAAGTGCTATTGCGCTTTCTGTAATTATTAGTCAGGTTTTAGTTCGCAATCATTTAGAAACTCAAAAAAGCGATTCTACCGTAATTAATGTTGCGGGTAGGCAGCGAATGTTGAGTCAGAAATTAACCAAAGAAATTGTTTCTCTTTTGGTTTCTTCGGATGAAAAAAACAGAATTCTTCTTAAAAATAAAATTACAGAAACACTTCATTTATGGGAGTTGTCTCATTATTCACTTCAAAACGGAAATGATAGTTTAGGGCTTCCTAAACAGAATAGCGATAAAATAAAAAACAAGTTTATAGCAATCAATCCTGTTTTTGATACCATTCAGAAAGCATCAAAATCAATTATAAATAAGTTAGAAAATTCTAATGTTTCTAATGATGAATTAACATCAGAAATTAAAAAGGTAACCAATAACGAAAGTGCTTTTTTGTTGATAATGGATGAGATTGTAAATCAGTATGATTTAGAAGCAGAAGAAAAAGTAGTTTGGTTAAGAAAGTTAGAGGTTACTTTAATGGGCTTAACTTTATTGATTCTTTTTGGAGAGTTATTATTCATTTTTTGGCCAGCAGCAAAATCAGTAAAAGCTACGTTGTCTGATTTATTATTTGCAGAAAAAAAAGCTAAAAAAATGGCTTTTGACGCAGATGAACTGAGTCTTTCTAAAGAAAAATCAATTAAAGAATTACGTGCTTTAAGTCATGCAATGGATGAAACGCTATTGTTTGCAAGAATTTCTCCAAGCGGAAGTTTAATTCATATAGGTAATAAGTTTTCTCGCTTATTTCGATTGTCAAAAATTAAAAAAGAAGTTTTCTTTTGGCATGTTTTATCAACCAATGAAAATGAGCAATTATTAATTGAAGATTTAATTAATAAATATAAAAAAACGGGTTGGCAAGGAGAGGTAAAAGCAACTATTAAAGGAGATGTTGGTATTTGGTTAGAAATGTCTATAGTTCCTTACAGGCCTACAGAAGATAAATCAGAATTGTTAATTATAGCTTCAGAAATTACAGATAGAAAAGCTGCCCAGATAGAAATTGAAAGGTTGGTAAAAAAGAATTTCGAGGAGAAAATGAGTCAGCAGAAAATAATCTCAAGTAAGATTATTGAAAATCAAGAAAAAGAACAAAACAGAATTGCCAAAGATGTTCATGACGGAATTGGACAAATGCTTACAGGGTTAAAATACAATCTAGAAAGCATTAATATGAATGATATTGATAAGACAACGATAAAAATAGAACACCTAAAAGAATTAACCACCAATATTATAAAAGGAGTTAGAACTGCTACTTTTAATTTAACTCCGCCTGAATTATCAGATCACGGAATTGTGCCTGCAATAACCAAGTTAACACAAGAGCTAGGGAGATTAACAGGTAAAGAAATTATGTTTTATAACAAAACAGGTTTTAATGATCGTTTAGATTCTTTGGTAGAAATTAATATTTACAGAATTACCCAAGAAGCAATTAACAATGCTATTAAATATGCAGATTCTTCACATATTTTAGTGTCACTTTCTCACAGTAAAAATATTTTAAGTATTGTTATTGATGATGATGGTCAAGGTTTTGAACCATCGAAAGTAAAGAAAGTAAAAAACGGAGATGGAGGCATGGGAATGACCTTTATGAAAGAAAGAATTAAATATATTGATGGTCGTTTATTCTTAAATTCTGAATTAGGAAAAGGGACTAGAGTTACTTTGAATATTCCTATTTAACTTTTTAATATAGATATGCTTTACATAATGTCAGTTCGAGTGATTTTTCTGAAGAATGAAGAAAAATTGTATCGAAAACTTTTTTAGGGTTGTTAACTTTTATTTCTTGTAAAAAAACATCTCGATACAATTTTGCAAAAAAAAAGCAAAATCACTCGATGTGACAGTGTAGTTATAATGCAGATAGATTCTTTTAGAAAATTAAGTAACGGTTAGAGATTATTTTAATTACGTAGTTTTACTTAAAAACCTTATTTTTGTACGTATAAAATAATTGTAATTATGATTAATGTAGTTTTAGCAGACGACCATGTTTTGGTAAGAGATGGAATAAAAGCACTTTTAGAAGATCAGACAGGAATTACGGTTATTGATGAAGCTTCTAACGGAAAAGAAGCTTTAGAGGTAATTGCTAAAAACAAACCTCATGTTCTTATTGTAGATATTCGTATGCCAGAAATGAATGGTATTGAAGTGGTTGCAGAAATTACAAAACAGAAAATAGATGTAAAAACCTTAGTGCTTTCTATGCACGATTCTGAAGAGTATGTTGTAAAATCGATACAAGCCGGTGCAGATGGTTATTTGTTAAAAGGAGCTAGTAAAGAAGAGTTTTTAAAAGCCGTGAATAATGTAGCTGCTGGCGATAAGTATTTTACAGGTGATGTTTCTACCATTATAATGAATAACTTTGTAAATGGTAATACAATGAAAGTTTCAGAACCAAAAACAGAATTAAAAGAGCTTCCTTTTAAGTTAACTAAAAGAGAAAGACAGATACTTACTTTAGTTTTAGAGTTAAAGAATAATAAAGATATTGCTGAAGAATTAGCAATTAGTAAGCGTACTGCAGAAGTGCATCGTTTTAATTTAATGAAGAAATTAGAAGCTAAAAACTTACAAGAATTAACAAATAAGGCCAGAGAGTATCAGTTGATATAGGTCTTTTGACTGTAGATGTCTCTGTGTAACAACTAACCGCAAAGCTCACAAAGTTATATCGCCAAGGGCGCAAAGAAATAACCTCAGTGCATCTCTGCGTTTCTCTTTGATTCTCTGTATAACAACTAACCGCAAAGCTCACAAAGTTATATCGCCAAGGGCGCAAAGAAAAAACCTCAGTGTATCTCTATGTTTCTCTGTGAACCTCTGTGTAATAACTCACCGTAAAGTTCTCAAAGTTATATCGCCAAGGGCGCAAAGAAAAAAACTCTGTGTATCTTTGTGTTTCTCTGTGAAGCTCTGTGTAACAACTCATAACAACCAGGAAACCTAAGTATTTCTCTGTAAAATATTCATTTATTGGAATACACCTTTTTCATAACAATTATTTTTCAACTCCAATTTTATCATATTCTTAAATTCAATACTACGTAATTATTAATCTAGTAATAATTATAAAATACGTATTTTTTAGTACATTAATTAAGTATTTATACTTAGTTTTGTGTATCTAAAAATATGTATTATGATAAATCTATCTCAAGAAAAGTCAACAAAATTAAGTTTATTCGATTTTAAGAATGTATCCACTCGTACATTTTGGATTACATCAATCTCATTCTTTCTATGCTTTTTTGCATGGTTTGGTATTGTACCATTTATGCCAGATGTTGTAAAAGATTTAGGCTTAACTCCAGATCAAAAATGGAACTCAATTATTTTAGCCGTTTCAGGAACCGTTTTTGCACGTTTGCTTATTGGTAAATTATGTGATAAATACGGACCAAGATTATGCTATACTTGGTTATTAATGTTAGGTGCAATTCCTGTTGTTTTATGTGGATTAGTACAAACACCAACGCAATTTTTAGTTTGTAGATTATTTATTGGTTTTATTGGAGCTTCCTTTGTAATTACACAAGTACATACTTCTTTAATGTTTGCACCAAATATTGTAGGAACCGCAAATGCAACTTCTGCAGGTTGGGGTAACTTAGGTGGTGGAGCAAATAGATTAGGTATGCCTTTAATTGCAGCAGCAGTGGTTGCTTTTGGAGTTGCAGACGGTGAAGCTTGGAGATATTCTATGGTAATTGCTGGTATTGTTTGTTTTTTAATGGGTATTGTATATTACGTATTTACAACAGATACACCAAAAGGAAACTTTGGCGAATTAAAAGCCGCTGGAGAAATGATTGTTACTAAAAAGGATCAAATAGGATTTTTAGAAGTATTAAAAGATTATAGAGTTTGGATTCTTTTTGTAGTATATGCTGCAAGTTTCGGAATTGAATTAACAGTGTACGGAACTATGGATGATTATCTTCAGAATACGTTTCAATTACAAAGAGTAACCGCTGGTAATATTGTATTATCTTTTGCTTTGATGAATATTTTTGCAAGAACTCTAGGTGGTTTCTTTGGAGATAAATTTGGGAAATTAAAAGGATTGAGAGGGCGTGTTTTATTCTTGTCTTTCATCTTAAGTTTACAAGGTATTATGTTAATATCTTTCTCAGGAGCAACAAGTTTGGTTTTAGGAGTTGTTTTATTAATCTTATTTAGTTTAAGTGTACAAATGGCAGAAGGAGCAACGTTTTCTGTAGTGCCATTTATCAATAAAAAAGCCATCGGTTCTGTTTCTGGAATTGTTGGAGCAGGAGGAAATGTTGGTGCATTTTTAGCAGCAATGTTATTAAAATCCAAATCTTCATTGGCAGAAAAAGCAGCCATTGTATCTAGCGAAGGTTTGGGAGATGAGGTTATTAAAGCAGCGCAATCTGCAGCTTCTTCAAGTGCCGTTGCAAACGGATATTTATTAATTGGTTTTGTGGTTGTTGCTACAGGTATTGCAGCATTAGCAATAAAGTTTTCTACAGAGGAAGAAGATGAAACAGAAAAAATAAATGGTTTATCACCAGAGTTGATACCAATTAAAGTAAAAAGATAAAACAGATGATTGTCCCCCAATTATCTAATACATTAAGAATCGAAAAACAGATTTAAAAATTCAGTTCTCTAATTTTAATGTATCAGAATAAAAAAATGGAATTTTGGTTAGTAATATTTTAATGTCGTATTTTGTATAAAACCTTGGTCTAAATGATTAAAAATGAAATTAAAACAACGTGTTCTTATTGTGGAGTAGGTTGCGGAATTATCGTAAAAAAAGACATGAACAACAAGGTTTTTGTTGAAGGAGATAAAGACCATCCTGTTAACAAAGGGATGTTGTGTTCTAAAGGTATGAACTTGCATTATGTTGCCAATGATACTTCAGATAGAATTTTATATCCAGAAATGCGTTGGAGTCGCTCTCATCCGCGTGAGCGTGTTTCTTGGGATACGGCTTTAGATAGAGCTGCCAACGTTTTTAAATCAATTATAAAAAAACATGGTCCAGATGCTGTAGCGTTTTACGTTTCTGGACAAAGTTTAACAGAAGAATATTACATTGCCAATAAATTGACAAAAGGGTTTTTAGGAACCAATAATATAGATACCAACTCACGTTTATGCATGAGTTCTGCAGTGGTTGGTTATAAAAAAACATTCGGAGAAGATAGTGTGCCAATTTCGTACGACGATATAGAATTAGCTGATACTTTTTTAATAACAGGTGCAAATCCTGCTTGGTGTCATCCAATTTTGTTTAGACGAATTGAAAAACGCAAAGAAGAAAATCCGAAGGTAAAAGTAATTGTAATTGATCCACGTAAAACAGATTCTGCAAAATTTGCAGATTTGCATTTGCAATTAACACCAGGAACCGATGTTGTTTTATACAATGCTATTGGTAGGTGTTTGTACAAAAGTGGTTTAATTGATGAAGATTTTATTAAAAACCACACACAAGGTTTTGATGGTTATAAAGAAGTTATTTTTGAAACGACTTTAAAACAAGCATCTAAAATTTGTGGAGTTCCTGCAAAAGAAATTCAGAAAGCTGCAGAAATGATTGGTCTATCTAAAGGCTTTATCAGTATGTGGGCAATGGGTTTAAACCAAAGTGTAATTGGTACAGACAAAAACACATCACTTTTAAACTTATCATTAATAACTGGTCAGGTTGGTAAACCTGGTGCAGGTCCTTTTTCATTAACGGGTCAGCCAAATGCAATGGGCGGACGAGAAGTTGGTGGAATGGCAAACTTGTTAGCGGTTCATAAAGATTTAAATAACGAAGAACATAGAAGAGAAGTTGCGCAATTTTGGGGTGTTGATAAAATATCTGCAAAACCAGGATTAACAGCAACAGAATTATTTGATGCTTTAGAAAGCGGAAAGGTAAAAGCAGTGTGGATTGCGAGTACAAATCCGTTGGTGAGTATGCCAAATTCTCATCAAATAGAAAAAGCCATGGCAAAATCTAAATTTGTGGTGGTACAAGAAATTTCTCATAAAGCAGATACTTTAAACTATGCAGATTTGGTGTTGCCAGCTGCTGCATGGTTAGAAAAAGAAGGTACTATGACAAATTCTGAAAGAAGAATTTCTTATTTACCAAAAGAGATTGAAGCGCCAGGAGAAGCAAGACCAGATGTAGAAATTTTTTGTGATTTTGCACAAAGAATGGGCTTTAGAGGTTTTAATTTTAACAGTGCAGAAGAAATTTATGACGAATATGCTTCGATGACCAAAGGAACAAATATTGATGTTTCTTTCTTAAATTATGATCGATTAAAAAACGAAGGTACTTTTCAGTGGCCTGTAAATGAATATAGAAGTAAAGGAACGCCACGTCTTTTTGAAGATAAAAAGTTTTATACACCTTCTCAAAAAGCAATTTTTAATGTTCCATCAACCATAGAAAATACATCGGTAAAAACAAACGATGAATTTCCTTTAATTTTAACCACAGGTCGTATTAGAGATCAGTGGCACACCATGACAAAGACAGGTAAAGTAGCAAGGTTAAAAACACATTATCCAAAACCTGTTTTAGAAATTAACCCTGTAGATGCTTTTTTAAACAAAATTAAAGACGGAGATATTACAGAAATTAAAAGTGCAAACGGAGTGGTTAGAGTACGTGCAAAAATTACAGACGAAATTAAAGAAGGCGTTGTTTTCTTACCAATGCATTGGGGTAAAGTGCTAAATAGTAATTTAAATAGAGCTAATAATTTAACCAATACACATATAGATCCGGTTTCTAAAGAGCCAGATTTTAAATTTACATCGGTTTCAGTTTCAAAATATAAAAAACCGAAAGACAAAATTATTATTGCAGGTGCTGGAGCTGCCGCTTTTAGATTTTTACAAAATTATAGAGATTATAACGAGGTAGATGAAATTCATGTTTTTTCTAAGGAATCTAACTTGTTTTACAACCGTGTTTTATTACCAGAATATATTACAGAAGAACTGTCTTGGGAGCAATTATTAAAAATAAAAAATGCTGAATTAAAGGGATTGAATATTAAAATTCACCCAGAAACAATTATCAATAAAATTGATAAAGAGACTAAAATAGTAACAGATTCTAACGGTGAAACCCATTCTTTTGATAAGTTGATTTTAGCAACAGGAAGTAGACCTTTTATTCCTAAAGATGTGCAAATAGATTTACCAGGTCGTTTTACCATGCGTAATAAAAATGATGCAGATCGATTTAAAAATTATTTAGATGCTACAGGTTTGTTACCAGAAGAACAACATGTTGTAATTGTTGGTGGAGGTTTGTTAGGTTTAGAGTTGGCTGCAGCGATGAAGCACAAGAATGTAAAAATCACTATTATTCAGCGTGCATCTAGATTAATGGAACGTCAATTAGATAAAATTTCTAGTAAATTATTATCAATAAACGTACAAGAAAGAGGAATTCAAATTTATTTTGATAATGAAGTAAGTACTGTTTTTGATGATGAAGATACTGGTGAGTTAACCATCAACCTAAAAAGTGGAAAATACATTACGGCCAATGCCATTGTCTATGCAATTGGTACAAGGCCAAATATAGAAATTGCTAAAAATAACGGTATTGTTTGCGGGCGAGGCGTAAAGGTAAATCAGCATTTACAATCTTCTCATCCAGATATTTTTGCCATCGGGGAAATTGCCGAATTTAATAATAAATTATTTGGTATTACCTCTGCAGCAGAAGAACAAGCAGGCATTTTAGCTAATTTTATTGCAGGCGATATTAGTGAGGCTTACAAAGGTTCTGTGCTAATGAATATTCTAAAATTTAGCGATTTAAATCTATGTAGTATCGGAGAGGTTTCTGTACCAGACAACGACCCAAGTTACGAAGAAATTATTTTTACAGATATTTCTAAAGGATATTATAAGAAGTGTATTGTAAAAGACGATTTACTAATTGGTGCTGTTTTAGTAGGTGATAAAAATGAATTTGCAGAGTTTAAAACCTTAATTGAAAGCAAGATTGAAATGTCTGACAAACGAGATACTTTGTTAAGAGGCGCATCTAATGATGTACCTGTTTTAGGAAAATTAGTTTGTTCTTGTAGCCAAGTAGGAGAAGGGAATATTGAAGAAGCCATTGCTAAAGGATGTTCTAATTTTACGGAATTATGTAACAAAACAGGCGCAGGTTTAGGGTGTGGAAGTTGTAAAACGGAAGTAAGAGAAATTTTGAACAATGCAAAAGTAACAGTATGAGCGAGCAGTTAAATAGAATCATTGTAAGAGGTGGAGTTTTATCTCCTGGAGAACTAAAGTACATTTGTGAATCTGTAGAAAGTTTGGGCTTAAAAACCATTTCTTTTGGATCTAGACAAGATATTTTATTACCTAAAAAAGTAAATCAAGAAGAGTTAGCTCAATTTGATAAATTAAAAATTGTAGAAGCCAATGAAACAGGCGTAGAAAACATTGTTTCGTCTTATGTTTGTGCAGATATTTTTCCGAGTACGTCTTGGTTAACCGGAGATAGATATTTATATCTTTTAGAACAATTTAGCACAGAATCTAAATTAAAAATAAATTTAACAGATCCAAAACAACGTTTAGTTCCTTTGTTTACAGGGAATATAAATTTTATCGCTTCAGAACACGAAGATTATTGGTATTTGTATGTGAGGCTTCCAGATTGGAAAAAAACACAAATGTATCCTGCTTTAATTTATAGTTGGGATTTAGATAAGATTGAAACTGCCATTGAAAACGTTCTTCAAGAAGAGCCAGAAACCATCGAAATGATTTTCGATTTGGTTAGTGATGCAGTAGACACCAATAATAGAACGGTAGATAAACCTTTAGAAGTGCCTTTTTATCCTTTTCCTTATTTTGAAGGAATGAACAAAATTGGGATGGATAAATACTGGTTAGGTTTGTATTGGAGAAACAATAAATATGATGTTTCTTTCTTAAAAGAAATGTGCGAATTGTGTTCTGAAAATAAGATTGGTAAAATTTCTATTACACCTTGGAAATCTTTTGTAGTTAAAGGGATTCCGAAAGAATCTAAACTGGTTTGGGAGAAGTTTTTAGGGAAGCGAGGAATCAATGTGCGCCATTCTATGTTAGAGTTAAATTGGCATATTCCTGTAGCTAATAAAGATGCTTTAAATTTAAAGAAATACTTGGTTTCTAATTTCGATCAAAATGATATTAGTACCTATGGTTTAACCTTCGGAATTACAGATTACAGCAAAGCAGCTTATTATTTTACATCAATTGTAGTGGAAAGAAATAAACAACCAGAAATGATTGGCAACTTTCAAACAAGAGATACGTATAATCTTTTGTATGCTAAAAATTTCGACCCAAATACAAGGCAATATATTATGCACGTTCAAGACGTGGATAAAGTAGAATTACCCGGTTTGTTAATGGAATTAAGTCAGTTGTATTTTGATCAATTAGGAAGTGAAATCGAAGCAGAAAAAGAAGTTGAGGTACAAAAAGAAACCACAGAATTAGAAGTTTATCAATGTAAAGATTGTTTCACAATTTACGATGAAGCCTTTGGCGATATTACTCAAAATATCCCTGCAGAAACCCTTTTTAGTACGCTTCCAGAAAGCTATGAATGTTCGCTTTGTGAAGCACCTAAAAGTAGTTTTAAAAAAGTAGTATTAGTTAAATAAGTAACATATAGCATAAATAATTTGATTATAAATTCAAACATAGTATTAAAAAACTCAAGAAAAGTAATTACTGATTTTTCTTGTGCTTCTTGTATAAATACGAATTGTTTGATAAAGAAAAATCTACCTAATTTACCGAATTCAGCTTTTGTAGAGCATAAGAAAACGCTTAAATGTAAAAAAGGGCAACAATTTATTATGGAAGGAGCACCTGTAAATGGCTTGTTTTTCATTTTAAAAGGAACTGTAAAAGTTTTTAGAACTGGTATTAATGGACGTGAACAAATTGTGCGTTTTGCTAAAGAAGGAGAAATTATAGGGCATAGAGGTTTTGGTACAGAAGAGTATTATTCTATTGGTTCTATTGCTTTAGAAGATACTGTTTTGTGTTACTTTTCTAAAGACGATTTACAAGAAGCGTTGTTAGAAAACCCTAAATTTGGGTATGATATGATGTTGTTTTACGCTAACGAATTAAATAGAAGTGAATCTAAAGTGAAAACGATTTCTCAAATGACTGTTCGTGAACGCGTTATTGATACATTGTTATATATTCATAGAAAATTTGGCGATTTAAGAGGTTTTTTAAACCTACCTTTAAGTAGAAAAGAATATGCAGATTATGCAGGAACTACAGAAGAACAAGTCATAAGAATTTTTTCTACACTTAAAAAGGAAGGATTGATTATTGCTCAAGGAAAAAAAATTGGTATTGCTAATATTCAGAATTTAAAGAATGAAATTAGTGAACATAATTATTATCTAGATTCTTAATACTCTTGTAAATTTTGGACTGGTCTAATGAAGTTTAGGTCTATTTTTAAAAATTAATATTATAAACCCTTCAGATTTTAAAACCTGAAGGGTTTTTTACGTATAAAAATTAATCTAAAAATAAGTACGTAGAATTATACGTATATGTTTTATGTTGGTTTAATGTGTTGAATAATATTATTTTACTGTTGTAATATGTTTTATCGCAGTTTATAATATGTTTTAAAAAGAGGTTTTAACATGAGGTTTCCCATAAGTTAGAAACATATCTACTTATATATTTGTCAAACAAATAAGTATTAATACGTAGATTAATAAAACTTACTAAAAATGAAATCTCTATTTAAAAAATCAACTTACATTTTACCTGTAGCAATGTTATTATTTGCTTGTGGAGGTAAAGAAACTAAAAAGGCAACAACAGTAGTTGATGCAACAATATCAAAAACGAAAACATTAGCTATAGAAAAACCTCAATTAAAGTTTGGATTTATTAAGTTAACAGACATGGCTCCTTTAGCTATTGCAAAAGAAAAAGGATTTTTCGAAGACGAAGGATTATTTGTTTCTGTAGAAGCACAATCTAACTGGAAAAATATTTTAGACCGTGTTATTGATGGTCAATTAGACGGTTCGCACATGTTAGCAGGTCAGCCAATTGCTGCAGGAGCAGGTTTTGGTCGTCAAGCAAAATTAGTAACTGCTTTTTCTATGGATTTAAACGGAAATGCAATTACAGTTTCTAATGATGTTTGGTCTAAAATGAAACCACATGTAGCAAAAGATAAAGATGGTAAACCTGTTCATCCTATAAAAGCAGAAGCTTTAAAGCCTGTAATTACTGAGTATAGAAATTCTGGTAAACCTTTTAAAATGGGAATGGTTTTTCCGGTTTCAACGCACAATTATGAAATTAGATATTGGTTGGCAGCAGCAGGAATCAACCCTGGAATGTACACCAAAGAAAACGTACAAGGACAAATTGATGCTGAGGTTTTATTATCTGTAACGCCTCCGCCACAAATGCCGGCAACGTTAGAAGCAGGTACTATTCATGGGTATTGTGTGGGTGAACCTTGGAATCAGCAAGCAGTTTTTAAAGGAATTGGAGTTCCGGTTGTTACAAACTATGATATCTGGAAAAACAACCCAGAAAAAGTATTTGTTATGACAGAGAAATTTGTAAACGAAAATCCAAATACAGCCATTGCAGTTACCAAAGCATTAATTAGAGCTGGTAAATGGTTAGACAAACCAGAAAATAGAAAAGAAGCTGTACAAATTTTATCTATGTCTCAATACGTAGGTGCTCCGGTAGAAGTATTAGCAAATTCTATGACTGGTACTTTTGAATTCGAAAAAGGAGATAAAAGAGAAATGGAAGACTTTAATGTATTCTATAAGTACAATGCTACTTATCCTTTTTATTCTGATGGAATCTGGTTTTTAACACAAATGAGAAGATGGGGACAAATACCTGATGCAAAAACTGCAGACTGGTATGCAAGTACAATTAAGGATATTTACAGACCAGATATCTGGAAAAAAGCAGCAGCTCTTTTAGTAGCAGAAGGAAAAATTCCTGCAACAGATATTCCTGCAACAGATGGTTACAAACCAGCAACAGCAGATTTTATTGATGGAACAATGTACGATGCAAAAGACCCTATAGGATACATCAATAGTTTTAAAATAGGAAATAAAGATAAAAAATAATTGATTTTGTCATTCCGAACGAAGTATGAGGAGGAATCTCACTATTTATAAGATTTCTCGTCGTTCATACCTCACTCTGTCGAAAGGATAAAAAAACATCTCGATACAATTTCGAAGAAAAATCGAAATCACTCGATGTGACAACGTAAAATATTAGTACTGAAAAATAAGGTACTGTCATTCGAGTAAAAATTAATTTTCAGAAATTTTGTATCGAGAACTTTAAAAATAAACACATGAAAGCAAGTTTAACACTAGAGAAGGTTTCTAATTTTATAGGATTAGGTTTTTTTATAACATTAAAAGATCTGTTTACTGGAAAACTAGAAAAAGAAGCATTTAAAAACTTTTTACGCAAGACAATAGTGCCGCTTGCTTCCATTTTATTATTTATTGGTTTGTGGCATTTAGGGGCAAAGTCTTTATACAATATAGAGGCAGAATTTAAAATAGAAAAGGCTTTACAAGACCAAGGTCAAGTTGCGGCAGATGCTTTAAAAGCTTGTATTGCTTCTGGTGAATCTAGTTGTCAGCCAAATACATTACCATCTCCTGCTCAGGTTTGGGAATCTTTTCATTCTTTATTAAGAGATCACAGAATTATTAGTGCAGATAAAGCTGCTTTTATAGAAAAAACAGCAGCTTTAAATGCCAAAAGAATTGCAGAAGGAAAAGAGGCAATTACCTACACGGGTAGACCTTCTTTTGTAGATCAAATATTTAGAAGTTTACAAACGGTATTTGCTGGGTTTTTATTGGCCTTATTAATTGCAGTTCCTTTAGGTATTTTTATAGGATTAAGTGCTACTTTAAAAAGTGCATTTAATTGGTTTATTCAGATTTTTAAGCCAGTATCACCTGTAGTTTGGTATTTATTAGTTTTTATGATTGTAAAAACATTGTTGATAGATTCTAATGAAGATAGTTCGTTTACCATTTCATTTATTAGTGTTGGTTTCTGTTCTATGTGGGCAACATTAGTAAATACGGCTATGGGAGTTTCTTCTGTAGATAAAGATTATATAAATGTTGCAAAAGTTTTAAAACTAGGAACTTTTCAGAAGATTTTTAAAGTAATCTTACCTTCTTCGCTGCCTTTAATTTTTACAGGGTTAAAAATAACATTATCAGTTGCTTGGATGGTTTTAATTGCAATTGAACTTTTGGCACAGAGTCCTGGTTTAGGGTTGTTTGTGTGGGAAGAATTTCAAAATGGCGCAAACGATTCTAATGCAAAAATTATTGTTGCCATGTTTGTAATTGGTATTATCGGTTTTTTATTAGATAGATTGATGTTAACGATTCAGAATTGGGTGTCTTTTGATAAAACGGATGCAATATAAATAATGTTTAATCGTGGAATTGTTTAAACGTGTAAACGTAAGTTTAGCAACAATTAAACAGTTCAGCAATTACACAATTACACATAAATAAGATGGCATATTTAGAACTAAATAATATTTACAAAAATTATCATCAAGCAGATGGAGAAACAGAAGTGTTGTCTAATATCAACTTGAAAATAGAAGAAGGCGAATTTGTTGCAATTGTAGGTTTTACAGGAAGTGGAAAAACAACATTAGTTAATTTAATTAATGGATTGATAAAACCAACAAGTGGAGAAGTGTTGTTTAAAGGAGCTCCTGTAGTTGGTACAAGTCATGAGCGTGGAGTAATTTTTCAAAATTATTCATTATTACCTTGGTTAACGGTTGGTCAGAATGTGTTTATGGCAGTAAAAGAAGCTTTTCCGAAGAAAAACAAAAAGGAACTAAATGAAATTGTTGCCAATTATGTAGAAATGGTGAGTTTAACGCCAGCAATTAATAAAAGACCAAACGAATTATCTGGAGGAATGCGTCAAAGAGTTGCGGTTGCAAGAGCTTTGGCAATGAAACCAGAAATGATAATTATGGACGAACCTCTAGGAGCTTTAGATGCTTTAACACGTGGTAATTTACAAGACGAAATCTTAAATATTTGGGGGAAAGATAAGAGAACAGCTTTGTTAATTACAAATGATGTGGATGAAGGTATTTATATGGCAGACAGAATTATTCCTTTAAGGCCTGGGCCTAATGCAACATTGGGTCCAGAATTTAAAATTGATTTAGAGCGTCCGAGAGATAAAACAGCCATGAATGATAATGAGAGCTTTAAAAAAACCAGAAATGCTATTATTGAGTATTTAATGGATATTGGAAATGAACGTAAATCTGAAGCTAAAAAGGAATATGTACTTCCAGATTTAACGCCTAAAGATTTTGTGAATCAGTTTAAATTTGGAATCTAATGAGCACTATAATAAAACAAGAAACACCTAAAATTATTACGAATAACACACGTTTTCCTTCTAATGACGTAATGTTAGATTTAAAAAATCTTAAAAAAGTATATCCTACTCCAAAAGGAGATTATGTAGTTTTAGAAGACTTAAATCTACAAATAAAAAAAGAAGAATTTGTCACTATTATTGGGCATTCTGGTTGTGGTAAAACAACAATGCTTTCTATGATTGCAGGATTAAACCCAATTTCTGGAGGAAATATTTCTGTGTTAGGAAAACATATACAAGGACCAGGACCAGATAGAGGTGTTATTTTTCAATCGCCTAGTTTAATGCCTTGGATGACTTCTTTACAGAATGTTTTGTTGGGTGTAAATCAGGTTTTTCCTAATGCAACAAAAAAACAAAGAAATGATGTTGTAAAATACTATTTACAAAAAGTAGGTTTAGAAGATGCTTTTTATAAAAAAGCAAGTGAATTATCTCAAGGAATGCAGCAAAGAGTAGGTATTGCAAGAGCATTTGCAATAAAACCAAAAGTATTGTTGTTAGATGAACCTTTTGGAATGTTAGATTCTTTAACAAGAGGAGAATTGCAAGACATTTTAATAGAAATTTGGAATAAAGAAAAAATTACCGCTGTGATGATTACACACGATGTGGATGAAGCTATTTTTTTAGCAGACAGAGTAGTAATGATGACAAGTGGGCCAAAAGCAAAAATAGGAGATATTTTAGATATCAATTTTGAAAGACCAAGAACTAGAAAGTCTGTTTTAGAGCATGATGATTACTATGCATACAGAAAACATTTAATAGATTTTTTAGAACATTAAATAAAAGATAATTATGTCTTTTAATATGAGATTTATCATAATATTCATAAATAAGGGGCGTTATCTTTGAGATTTCAATCTCAAATAATTACAATTAAAAACCAAATAGGATTAAATTAAATAAGAAAAAAATGAAAAAACAATACGTAATTTTAGGGCTAATGTTAGCGTGTTTTCAGTTTGTAAATGCACAATTTACATTAGATGGAGAGTTTAGACCAAGAACAGAATATAGAAACGGATTTGGAAGTTTAATTCCGGATGCAGCAGATGCCGGTTTTGGAATTTCTACAAGAGTACGTTTAAATACCAGCTACATGACAGACAATTATTGGGTGTACGTAAGTTTACAAGATGTAATGGTGTGGGGAGAAAACAGACAAATTTTACCTTATGATCAAAATAATTCTTTTGCAGTTTTTCAGGCTTGGGCAGAATTAAAGTTAGGAGAAAATACATCAACAAGAGTTGGTCGTCAAGTTTTATCTTATGATGATCAAAGAATCTTAGGAGGATTAGATTGGGCACAACAAGGTAGAAACCACGATGCAGCTTTACTTAAATATAAAAAAGATAATTTTATGTTAGATTTTGCATTGGCATTTAACCAAGATTATTCAAATCCAACAGGTTTTCAATCTGCAGGTACTGCGTATAATACAACCGGTTTTTTCTCATATAAAACGATGCAAATGTTATATATGAAACAAAAGTGGAATAAATTAACGGGTAGTTTATTATTGTTAAATAATGGATTTCAAGAATTTGATGCTGTATCAGGAGAAGCAGACGGCGTAAGTAATTTACAGACCTTAGGAACACATTTAGATTATAAATCTGGTAGCTTTGGTTTGTCTGCAAACGCTTTTTTACAGACAGGAAAACGTCAGGGAGATGTGGATGTAAAAGGAGCGTATTTAGTTGGTTTAGATGCAACGTATAAAGTAGCGCCAAAAGTAAGTTTAGGATTAGGTGTAGAGGCTATTAGTGGTAACGATGGTGATGCAGGAGAAACGGGAGCATTTTTCCCTTTATATGGAACAAACCATAAGTTTAATGGTTTTATGGATTATTTTTATGTAGGGAATCATGCAAACTCAATTGGTTTAGTAGACCTACATTTAAGTGCAAACTTCACTTTAAACGATTCTTCTAGCTTAATGGTTAAAGCACTTAATTTTAGAGGAGAACAAGCATTAGCAAGTGGAGAAAAATCTTTAGGAACAGAAATAGATTTAGTGTACAAAAAGAAATTTAAAGGATATTCTTTAGCACTTGGATATTCTCAAATGTTTGCAAGTGACGGTATGTATGAACTAAAAAACGTAACAGAAGCAGCTGCAGCAAATAATCAAAACTGGGCTTGGGCAATGTTAGTGATTAAGCCAAAGTTTTTAAATTAAAATTCTGAAAATTAAAAATTTATAGCACTTACAAAAAAGCCTCACAGAAATGTGAGGCTTTTTTTAGTGACAACTTTTCGTTTTAATATATTATTATAAGTTAAGCATGATAACTGATCTGTTTGGTGAAAAATTATAATTTTAAACTAGAAACTTGACAAAAAAAGGGGATTCTAAAAATAAATCATTGAAATTTATAATAATAAATTATAAAATACATCATTTTAACGTATGTAAAGTTAGTAATTATGAAGTGTTATTGTAAAAAAGATATTTATTTAATAAAACATATGTTTTATTAAATAAACCATCAGTATTAAGGTACAGCTGTTTTTATTTTAAAATTTGAATATTATTAATTCAAAACATAAAATATGAAAAAAATTACTTTTGTACTAATTGCTTTTCTTGTTGGGTTTTCAAGTTTAGCACAAACGTTAGAAATTAAAGTTAACGGCAAGCCTATAGATGATTTTCTTGCTTCAACAAGCCCTGTAAATACATTACCTACAAATGTTCCTTTAGATATAGAAGCTACTTATACCAATTTACCTGTAGCTCCTGGGAATACACAACCTGTTGGAGATCAGGCAAGAATTGTTATTAGGTTTTATGAGCCAGCTTCTAGTCCTGCGGTCTTTAAAAATGCAGATTATAAAAATGGTTTCACAGAAAGTAGTGCAACTTCTATTACAGAAACATACCAGTACACACCTACTGTGGATGTTTCTGGGTATACACTTCAAATTTTTGCTGCAGGAGCTTCATCAACACAAATTGAAAAATATAATATTAGTGTAGATGCAGCTGCAACTCTGGCTAATAAAGACTTTTCTGTTCAAGAAAAGAAAATAGAAGTGTATCCTAATCCTACAACTGATTTTATAAATATTTCTGATGTTTCTAATATTAAAATTCTTAGCGTAATTAATTTATTAGGAAAAACTGTAAAGACCTTTAAAGCTAAAAATATTCTTGATATTTCTGGTTTAAATAAGGGGATTTATTTCTTAGTAGGGGATAACGGTTTTGCAAAAAAAATAGTAAAAAATTAAATTAGATACAATCTTTTTATAAATAAATGTTTTTTAAAGTAAAAAATTGGTAATTCCTTATATATTAACAAAACTTTAAGCTTTTCAACATTTGTTTTAATTATAAAATCATTTGTTATTAGTAAAATAGTATTAAAATCAAATATTTGTAAACATAAATAAATTCAAATTATAATAAATATGAAATTTAAAATAATAAAGTATCAACACAAAGCTATCTACATCGCATTCTTTTTTGTTATGTGTGTTAGTGTGTTGCAAGCGCAAACAATTACTGTAAAAGGTAATGTTACAGGTGGAGGACAACCTTTACCGGGGGTAAGTATTCTTGTTAAAGGAACAACAAATGGGGTTGTTTCCGATTTTGATGGTAACTATGTAATTAAGGCGAAGAACAATAGTACGTTAATATTTGCTTACATTGGTTTTGCTACAAAAGAAATTAAGGTAAATGGGAAAAAATCGATTAATGTTAGCTTATCTGAAGATGTATCTCAATTAGACGAAATTGTGGTTATTGGTTATGGTACTCAGAAGAAAAAAGAGCTAACAGGTGCTGTATCTCAAATTAAATCTGAAGAGATAATGAAAATTTCAACTTCAGATTTAAGTTCTGCACTGCAAGGACAAATTGCAGGGGTAACAGTTGTTGCTAGTGATGGTGCTCCTGGTTCTGAAGCAAACATTATGATTCGTGGTTTAACCTCTATTAATGGTTCTAATAAGCCATTATATGTAGTAGATGGAATTCCTTTTGACGGTGATCCAAAATTAAGTACAAGTGAGGTTGAAAGTATAGATGTACTTAAAGATGCAGCTTCTGCTGCAATTTATGGAACACGTGGTGCAGCGGGTGTAATTTTAATTACAACTAAAAAAGGTAAAGCGGGTGTAATGAAGATTAATTTAGATGCCTACTACGGTGTACAAAATATTACTTCTGTTACACATATTATGGATCGTGAAGATAAATTGTATTCTCACTTCTTACAATCTTTTGCTCAAAATGGAAATGTTTATGGAAACACTTGGCATAGTGCAGAAAATAATTCATCTCAGTTAACTAATAATACAAATTTAATTGACTTTATAGAGAATGATGCTGCTCCAATTCAGAACTATAGTTTGTCTCTTTCAGGAGGTAAAGCTGGGTTAACATATAGTGTTGTGGCAAACTTGTTTTCTCAAGAAGGTATGGTTTATAATTCTGGATATGACAGGTTCAATGTAAGAACAAACGCTCAGTTAAAAAAAGGAAATTGGGATATTAAAACTGGTATGTCTTTTAGAGTTGAAGAAAAACAAATAGCACCTTGGGGGTTATTAAGAGACGCTTATAGATACCAAGCATTACAAGTAGATCTTGAAGATAACTTAGAATCTATTGGAGATGCAGGTGATGGAAGTTCTGCTCAGAACTTATCTTACTTAGGTAGAAAATTACTTCAAGAAGATAATGATGAAAGACATTATTTTGATGGAAGATTAGATATTTCTTATAATTTTAATAAAAATTTAAAATTTACCTCAAGAATATCTTCAGGTTGGGAAAATGCAACTAGAAGAACGATCAGTCCAGAATTCGTAGCATATGATTTTGAAGGAGAACCATTACCGGGACAGCAATCTAGAATTTATAATTCTAGCTCAACATCGATTAGATTTTCTTGGGAAAACATTATCAACTGGAATAAATCTTTTGGAAATCACAATGTAAATTTTGTTGGAGTTTATTCTGCTGAAAAATATAATTTTTCTTCGTTCTTTGCACAGAAGTTTGATATTAATAGTAACGATATTACCGTTATTAATGGTGCAACGGGAGAGTCTTTAGCAGGGTCTGGAAAAGGACAATGGGGACAAGATAGAGAAAACAC
Organism: Polaribacter staleyi; assembly: GCF_038024045.1. Classification (NCBI taxonomy): domain Bacteria; kingdom Pseudomonadati; phylum Bacteroidota; class Flavobacteriia; order Flavobacteriales; family Flavobacteriaceae; genus Polaribacter; species Polaribacter staleyi. The sequence continues at coordinate 2,709,157 of NZ_CP150665.1, forward strand.
ACTGATTGGTATGTTAGCTCGTTTACAATATAATTATAAAGGAAAATATTTGTTAAGTGCCAGTGTGCGTAGAGATGGGTCGTCTAGATTTAAAAATAATCACTGGGGAACTTTTCCTTCTTTTTCTGCAGGTTGGAACGTTTCTGACGAAAACTTTTGGGAACCGGTTAAAAACATTGTTAATAATTTTAAGTTAAGAGCAAGTTATGGTACTACAGGTAATCAAGGTATTGCAGATTATGCATACGCACCAGTAATTACTTTAGAAAACGATTATGTTTTTGGGGCTGGAGACAATCAAAATTTACAATTAGGAGCAACACAACAAGCCTATGCAAATGAGTTGGTTTCTTGGGAAACATCTGTTTCTAAAAACTTTGGTATTGATTTATCATTTTTTAAGAATAGGTTAACTTTTACGCAAGATGTGTATACAACAAACAAAAAAGACATGTTATTCCCTGTATTTTTACCACCAACAGTTGGTGCAGGTTCTGGAAGTGATGCTTCGGTAGTTTTAAATGTTGGAGATATGGAAAACTTTGGTGTTGAATATGCCTTAAACTATAAAAATAAAGGAAGAGGGAAAGTAAAATGGAATGCTGGAGTTAATTTTACTAAGAATAAAAATAAAGTAACCAAAATGAGTGGTTCTAATAAAATCATTTATTTTAATGATAGTAATATTGCGGGTACAGATAATGATACTGATGCAGTTTCTGTTTTGGCAGAAGGTTATGAAGCGGGTGCGTTCTTTTTAATTAAAACAGATGGAATTATTAGAGAAGGGGAATTAGACGCTTATCTTGCTGAATTTCCTACTAGTGGAGCAAAAGTAGGAGACTTAAGATTGGTTGATGCTTTAACTGTAGATACGGATGGTGACGGAATACCAGATAAAGGAGATGGAGTTATTGATATTAATGATAGACAATATTCTGGTAGTGGTACACCAAAGTTTGAAATGGGTTTTAATACATCTGTTTCTTATAGCAATTTTGATCTTTCTGCACAATTATATGGAGCCTTTGGAGGTAAAATAATGAATGGTAGTAAAGCGTATGCTTATCAATATGGGAATCATCAAGATTTAATTTACCAATATTCAGCTCAAAATCCAACTTCAGATATACCTGTATATAGAGGTGCTCAAACGCATGATAACTTTAGAGGAAGAAATGATTTTTGGTTAGAAGATGGTACTTATGTTAGATTACGTAATATAACATTGGGTTATAATTTTAATAAAAAAATGTTAACCAAAATGAAACTGTCTAAGTTAAGATTGTATGTTGCTGGTCAAAATTTATTAACTTTTACAAAGTATACTGGGTATGACCCAGAGGTAGGAAACAATGGTTTAAGTACTAGAGGTATAGACAAAGGTACTTATCCTGTAAGTTCTCAAGTAAGAGCAGGTATTCAACTAGGATTTTAATCTATAAGGAGAAATATGAAAGTAGTAGATATAAAAATTCACAAAAAACATTTCAAAATGAAAAATATAAGAATAAGCAAGCTAACCTTAATAATGTTATTTCTTGTAACATTGGTTAGTTGCTCAGATGATTTTCTAGAACAAACAAATCCTAATCAACTATCCACAGATAGTTTTTGGAAAACAGTAGATGATTTAAATGTAGGGTTAGTTGCCACATACAAATCTTTTAGTAGCGATAATAATTACATGTTACTAGACGAGTTGGTAAGAAGTGATCTTGCATGGGGTACTGGGTGGCAAAGACCTTTTAATGTAAATGATCTTTACCTTCAAACGTATAATGAAGCTTCAAAACAAGGGCAAGATAAATGGTCTCAATTGTACACTACCATTTTTAGAGCAAACCAAGTTATAGAAGCTGCAGATAGACTTAAAGGAACTTTAAATAGTGAAACGGAAGAAGCAGAAGCAGAAGTTGTAAAGGCTCAAGCAACATTTATAAGAGGGTTCTCATATTTTATTTTAAGTACTACTTTTAATGAAGGAAAGGTTGTTTTGTGGGATGTAGTACCTGGTGGAGAGAATGGTTTTTACCGTAGTGTAAGTAGTGCACAAGAAATTAAAGATTTTTATAGAGCAGATTTAGAGTATGCTAAAGAAACTTTGCCAATTAAATGGGAAGATGAAAGAGAAAAGGGAAGAATTACAGCAGGTGCAGCAGAAGCAGTTTTAGGGCAGTCTTATTTAGCTGAAAATGATTTTTCTAAAGCAGCAGTATATTTTAAAAATGTAATAGAGAATTATGGGTATGCTTTAACGTCTAATATTGGAAGTAATTTTACTACAATGGATGAGTTAAATGAAGAATCTATTTTAGAGATTGTACGTTCAACTGATTTTAAAGGAGAGTTAAATCAATGGGACTGGAGAGATACAGGTGCTTCATCACTTCAACAAAGATTAACACCTATTGGTGGATGGAATGGTGGTGTGGTTGCTAACTGGTTAATTTTAGAATATAAAAATGAAGCTTTAGATTATGCAGATCCAAGAAACAAAATTATTGCAGAAGATGGCTCAGAAAGTTTTAGAAAATTTAGTTTAAGAACTTCTTGGTCTGTGGCACTTGTAGATGACCCAGCATTGGAGTATTATGGAAGCCCTACAACGGCAGAGGCGCATCATTTTCAAAATAAAATGTCTTGTTATTGGAGAAAACATACCAATTGGGATTTAGGATTTGAAAGTGAAGCTGCTAGATCTCCAGGAAAAGTAAGAAGTGGTATTAATGAAAGATTAATAAGACTTGCCGAAATATATTTACAGTATTCAGAATGTTTGATTGAATTGGGAGATGTTGATGGAGCTATGATGTATATTAATAAAGTTAGAAGACGTTCTGGGGTTCAATTATTAGGCCTTAATGGTACGGGAGAGTTTCCTTTAAATGATCATGACAATGTTGCTTATGATGCAACTAGTTTAATGAAACATTTAAGATTTAAAGAATATCCTTTAGAATTATCTTGTGAAGGACATGGTGGAACAAGAAATGTAGATTTAAGACGATGGGGTGTTAAAGGACAACGTTTTGTTGAGCTTGCTGCAAAGAGATATAAAGGAGAAAATTATGAATGGACGAAAGAAGATGGTACGGCAGGTCCAACACGTTGGGGATCTGTTATAGTTGAAGTTAGTCCTGATGATGATACAGTAGATCCAGCTTGGAATGAATTTCAAGAAGCAGCTGTTAATTATAATGAAGATGAAAATGGCTATTGGAAATTACCAAATGGAGAAACTATTACAAACCCAGTACTTGGTGATGAATAAAAATCTTTAAATAGATTTATTTTAATTCAATTTTATAATTAAATAATACGAAAAACATGAAAAATACATTAATTTTAATTGCATTCATTAGTTTGCTTTTTACATCCTGTACAGAGGAAGAATATGAAGCTCCAAATTCATTTTCTGATGTTGGGTTTTATACTGGAGCGGGTCAAAATAGTATAATACAACTAAATATTTTTGACTACATGTCCTTTTTAGATTTATCACAAGGATATACAGAACATAGTTGGACCATCGAAGAAGGTAATAACTTTTTAAAAGGACCTATTAAGAGTACTGAAAAATCTTTTGAGAAATATGTGGTAAATGCTGGAGATACTGTAACAAAAGAAAAATCGGCACATGTGTTATTTAACAAATCAGGCTTACAGAAAGTTAGATTACGTAATGTTTTTAAAGATTCTGTTGCTTTTAGAGGGTTTAGTCAAGAAAGAGGAGATTACATAATGGCATCAGTAAAAGAAGGTAATTCTTGGGTAATTGATACTACATTTGTTGTAAAAGTATTTGATACTATTATTCCTCAAATAGAAGTGAAGCAATTTGGTGCTTTGGTTGACTATACAAGTAAAGATACTATTTATGTAGAAGCCGGAGATAAGGTTCAATTTATAGATAAAACTACAATTGGTGAACCAACAGGAAGATTTTGGTCTATTAGAGCAAAAGGAGGAACACAAGAAGTAGTTGCTTCTAGCAGTGCAGAAGTGGCTGATATTGTCTTTAAAAAACTAGGACATTTTACTGCTAGAATTACAGCGAATAGAACAGGACAAAACGTTCCTGGAGATTCTGATACTTATGATTTAGTATCGCCATTTAAGGTAATTCCATCATCTCAACCATTTGTAATTTCTGGAACAATAATCGAAAAAGAAGATGAAACGATTCAAGTTCCGTTTAATGGTGAGTTTTCACCTTTTTTAAATAAAGAAAGTTTCTTTAAAGTTTCTGTGAATGATGTTGATTTTAAAGTAGCGTCAGTTACTATTAACCCAGATGATAGTACAATTTTAGACCTAGTTTTAGAAGAAAAAATTTATAGACCAGATGTTATTAAAGTAAGTTTATTAGATGGAAGTGGATTGGAATCTACTGATACTAGAACGCCAGTTGCATTTGTAGATGAAGTTGTTAAAATGCATGATGTAAATTTAATTCCTTCAGACATTGCAACTTTAGACACTGGTATGGGATGGTCTGTATGGAATGCGAGTAATGGAACACCAGAAAGATCAAATGAAAAATCGGCATCGGGTGATTATAGTCTAAAAATGACAATAACACCGGGTATGGCTTGGTCAGAAGCTCAAGCAATTTTGCCAAATGCAATTGCATTAGATGGTACTAAAACATATACATTAAAGTATGATATGTATATAGATGAGTCAACTACGGTTCGTCCAAATGTTGGTGGTATGTTTTTAATTACCAATTGGGGATGGCAATTCTGGATGGATTATAAAAATGAAACTTTACATCCAACAGGTAAATGGGTAACAAAGGAAATAGATTATAAATCTAGTGCAGCATTTACAAAACTCTATTTACGTTTTAGTTCTCAAGCTAATAATAGTAATGCAATAGTTTATTATGATAACTTCTATTTAGTAGAAAAAGAAGTTAGACCATAATTCATTTTAATTTTTTAATGAAAAGCCCATTTGAAAATATTCAAATGGGCTTTTTTTTGATGAATAAGTTTTACAATCGTACAAAAGAGGAAATTTATATTTATATGAACCATATTTTATGATATTAAGACCATATGTAGTATTCATTACTACTTAAATTTTTAATATTTACACTATAAAAAAAAGAAAATGAATAAAATACTTACACTTTGTTTCCTTACTGTTTTTTTTACCTCTTGCAAACAAGAACAAAAAAAGGCAATAGCTAAAAAACCAAATATCATCTATATTATGTCAGATGATCATACAACTCAAGCATTTGGTATTTATGGAAGTAGATTGGCGGGTTTAAACCCTACACCAACACTTGATAAAATTGCCAATGAAGGTATTATTTTTAACAACTGTTTTACCAATAATTCTATTTGTACACCAAGTAGAGCCGCTATTTTATCTGGGCAATACAGTCAAGCAAACGGCGTATTAGATTTAGAGGGTACTTTACCTATGGATCATCAGTATTTGCCTATGGAAATGAAAAAATTAGGGTATCAAACAGCAATGGTTGGTAAATGGCATTTAAAAGCACAACCTAATTTCGATTACTTTAATGTGTTTACAAAACACGGTCAGCAAGGTTCTTATTTTGATCCTTATTTAACTGAAACAGGAATGAATTTTGCAGAAGAAAAAGACCCTGCTTATGAAGGTAAACAATACAAAGGGCACAGTACAGATATCGTTACAGATATTTCTATTGATTGGTTAAAAAATAAAAGAGACAAATCAAAACCTTTTATACTGTTTCATCAATATAAAGCACCTCATGATGATTTTGAATTTGCACCTCGTTATTTAGATTATCTTAAAGATACTGAGATTCCAGAACCAGCAAGCTTGTATGATAATCAAAATAATGGTTCTGAGGGAACACGTGGAAAAAATGATTCATTAATTCATGTAATAGGTTCTTCTGTTTCTAAAAGAAATACCATTAGAAATATGGGGATGCGTATTTGGAGTAAGCAATATACTAGAAATAATAATCCAGATTTTGATCCTACGCAAGTAGAAGGATTAAGTGATAAAGAGTATACACATGCAACGTATCAAGAATACTTAAAAAGATATCTACGTTGTGTAAAAGGTGTAGATGATAACGTGGCGCGATTAATTAAGTTTTTAAAAGCCGAAGGGTTGTATGAAAATACAATTATTGTTTACACAGGAGATCAGGGTTTTATGCTTGGAGAACATGATTATATAGACAAACGATGGATGTATGAAGAGTCTATGAGAATGCCATTTTTTGTACGTTATCCAGAAAAAATAAAAGCAGGAACACGTACAGATGCAATTATCAATAACACAGATTTTGCACCTACATTAATTGAATTGGCTGGAGGAACACCACCAAAACAAATGCAAGGTAATAGCTTTAAATCTATTTTAGAAACAGGCAAAGAGCCTAAAGACTGGCAACAATCTACTTATTATAGATATTGGATGCACATGGCACATGCACATGCAAATCCAGCGCATTTTGGTATTAGAACAAAACAATATAAATTAATGTTTTTCTATGGTAAATATTGGGTAGATACAAAAGATCCTAATGCTAGTTGGAATAAAAAGAGCTGGGGTAACAGATTCGATTTAGATACTCCTGCCGCTTGGGAATTTTACGATTTATCAGTAGATCCAAAAGAAATGAACAACGCTTATAAAGATGCTAAATACAAAGATATTATTGCAGATTTAAAGGAGCAAATGATTAAAAAACGTAAAGAATTGAATGAAGAGGATGGTGAAAAATATCCTCATATTCAAAAGGTAATTGATGAACACTGGAATGATTAAAAAATAAAAAATATGAAATATTTTTTTAAAATAGGATTCCTTTATTTTGTCCTCTTTTCAATTAATGGTTTTAGTCAATTAAAAGTAGAAACCTATAAATCATCTAAAACCTACCAAATACCAAAATGGGAGGTTTTAGATATCTCTGTTACTCGTAAAACCAATTTAAAATCTCCGTTTACGGCTAATTTTATAGCCATTTTTACACACGAAAGTGGTGTTGTACAAGAGGTGCCTGGGTTTTATAATGGTAATAACGAATGGATTATACGTTTTTCAAGTTCATTAACAGGTAATTGGAGTTTTGTAACCAAAGCAGATTCTAATAAATTAAGTGGTAAAAAAGGAAAAGTAAAAGTTGTAGAAGCTAAAAAAGACAATCATGGAGCAATTACAGTTAATAAAAACAAACCAGAGCATTTTTATTATGAAGATGGAACTCCATATTTTTTATTAGCATTTGAATGCGATTGGTTATATGCTTTAGATTATCATAATGATAAAGAATTACCTAAAACAGATCATTTATTAAATCTAATTGATGAAAACGGATTCAATCAAATTGTAATGAATGTGTTTTCTTATGATGTAAGCTGGAAAAAAGATGATAAATTAAAAGAGCATCCAGAGCATGAATTTGGTGGTCCAAAAGATATATTTCCATTTCTTGGTAACAACGAAAATCCAGATTATTCAGCATTAAATCCAGCTTTTTTTAAAAAGTTTGACAGAACAATTAGTTTAATGCATGATAAAAGAATAGTATCTCATTTAATGATTTATGTGTGGAATAAACTTGTTGCATGGCCAGATATGAATACAGATGCAGATAATATGTATTTTGATTATATCATAAAACGTTATCAGGCATTTCCAAACATAGTTTGGGATATTTCTAAAGAAGCCTTGTTTTATGGTAGGGCAGATGAAGCTTATATACACGGGAGAATTGAACGACTAAGAAAAAATGACGCATTTAAAAGATTAGTGTCTGTTCATGATTTTAAATATTGTTCTCGTTTTCCAGAAAAAGTAGATTTTATTTCTACACAAAACTGGTCTCATAACATTTATGATAAAATGTTAGATGCTAGAAATAAATTTAAAGGAAAGCCTATTTTTAATATAGAACATGGTGGTTATGAAGAATCTCCGTATAAAGTGTTTACAGGTGATTATACCAATGCAGAAATTTGTTTACGTAGAAATTACATGTGTCTTTTTGCAGGTGTTTATAGCACCTATTATTGGCAAGGAGCGTCTTGGAATGCTATAATTTACAATCCGTTTGAACAGTCTGCAGATTTTATCAAACCAAAGTTTGAGTATTTTAAACATATGAAAAAACTGTTTTCTTTATTTGATTTTAGTAAAATGAAACCAACTCCTTGGAAAAATGGAAGTGCTTACAATCTAACAGATGAGAATGAAACGGTTTTGCTGTATATTCATAAAGAAAACTATGGTATTGATGCAGCCTTTTTAAGAAAACAAAGTAAGGACAGAACCATGCAATGGTTTAATACCTTAACAGGGGAATTTAGTCCAATTTTACCAGTTGCCAAAAACGGAAAATTTATCTCACCTTGGCAAGGTGATGCAGATTCTATAATAATTTCAAGACTTAAATAGTAATAATTAGCATTTTAAACATTTGGTCTAGTATTAAAGCCATACGTTTTGTTGCTTTTGCGTTGATAATTAGAATTTAGCATTGATAAAGTTTGAATACCAATTTTTAATAATTATTTAAAATGAAGATAAGTAAGTATACAATATTAAGTTTTTTAGCATTTTGCTTGGTTGTATTGTCTTGTGCAGACCCAAAAAGCCAGAAAAAAGAAATAGCAGGAGCTAAAAAGCCACTTTATGAGGCAAATTGGGAATCTATAAAAGCAAACTACAAAGATCCAGAATGGTTTAATAAACAAAAATTTGGAATTTTTATTCACTGGGGTGCTTACTCTGTGCCTGCATATGGCTCAGAATGGTATCCAAGACAAATGTATATGGATACAGCTAACTTTAATGCCCAATTAAATACCGGTAAAATGGGGCCTTCTAAAGAATACTTACATCACAAAAAAAGATGGGGAAAGCAAAAAGAATTTGGATATAAGGATTTTATACCGATGTTTAAAGGTGAAAAATTTGATGCCAATCAATGGATCGATTTATTTAAAGAAGCCGGTGCAAGATATGTAATACCTGTTGCAGACCATCACGATGGATTTGCTATGTATAAATCGAATACTACAAGATGGAATGCTTACGATATGGGACCTAAAAGAGATGTTTTAGGAGAACTTTTTAAAGTAGGTAGAAGTAAAGGAATGATTATGGGGGCATCGTCACATTTTGCTTTTAACTGGTCTTTCTATAATAAAAAAGATCATTTTGATACTACAGATCCTCAATATGCAGATTTATATTCATCAAAAGGAAAAGATTTAACAGAACCTGTTTCAGAAAAATTTAAAGAACGTTGGTGGGCAAGAACTAAAGATTTAATTGATAATTATCAACCAGATATATTATGGTTTGATTTTTATTTAGATATTCCAGATTATGCAGATCAAAGACCAAAGTTAGCTGCATACTATTATAATAAAGGAATTGAATGGGGAAAAGAAGTGGTGTTGCAAGATAAAAACTTCTCTCACGAAGCTTTTCCAGAAGGAACTGTAATTTACGATTTAGAAAGAGGAAAATTACCAGGAATTAGAAAATTACCTTGGCAAACAGATACATCAATAGGTAAAAACTCTTGGAGTTATGTAACTAATTGGGAGTCTAAAACGGCTAATGAAATTGTAGACGACTTGGTAGATATTGTAAGTAAGAACGGAAATTTATTATTAAATGTTGGTCCAAAATCTGATGGTACAATTCCAGAAGATCAAAAAGAAATTTTACTTCAAATAGGAGGTTGGTTAAAAACAAATGGAGAAGCTATTTATGATACTAAATATTGGGAAACGTTTGGAGAAGGACCAACAGAAGTTAAAAAAGGACACCATTCTGAAGGTAATAATAAAGGATTATCATCAAAAGATATAAGATTTACAAGCAAAGGAAATAAGTTATATGCCATTGTTTTAGATTGGCCAAAAGATGGTAAAGTTAATATTACAACTTTAGCAAAAGGAGCTAAATATGCAAAAGATATAAAAATAGCAGATATAAGTGTTTTAGGTAGTTCAGACAAAATTAAATGGTCTCAAACCAACGAGGGTTTAATTGTAACGATGCCAAAAGTAAAACCATGTGATTTTGCCTATGTAATTGCTCTTGATATTTAAACGATTTTTTTGAGAAAATATAAAAGCACATTTTTTAATTTAAATGTGCTTTTTTGGTTTAAAACAAGTCAGTATATACCAACTAATAGTAAAATTTGGATCTAGTAACGATTCCATAAAAAAAATAATACATAAATTTTTGATATGAAAAGTAATTTAAAAACATATTTACTAGGTTTTATAGTTTTAGGCTTTTTGGTGTTTTTGTACAGTTGTAACGCTGTTAATAAAACAACATCCTTTAAGAAGAATCAAAAAAATATTGAAGAAAAAACACCATCAAATATATTGGTGTTTTCTAAAACGAATGGTTGGCGCCATAAATCTATTCCATCAGGAATTTTAGCTTTAAAGAAATTAGGTGTTGAAAATAATTGGCAAATGGATTTTTCTGAAGACTCTTTAGTTTTCAATTCTAAAAATTTATCAAAATATAAAATGCTTGTGTTTTTAAACACAACGGGCAATATTTTAGGTTCTGAAGAAGAAAAAAGTTTTAAAAAATTTATTCATAATGGAGGTAGTTTTGTAGGGATTCATTCGGCTACAGATACAGAACCAAATTGGCCATTTTATGCAGAAATGATTGGTGCTCAGTTCGAAAGTCACCCTAAACAGCAACAGGCAAAATTAAATGTTCATAATCATAAAAATCATCCTGCAATTGCTCATTTTGCTCCAACTTTTGAAAAATTTGATGAATGGTATAATTTTAAAAAACCAATGGCATCTCACATCAATGTTTTAATTGACATTGATGAGTCTAGTTATAAAGGAAAGCAAATGGGAACAAAACATCCAATTTCTTGGTATCATACGTACGAAGGAGCTCGTGTTTTTTATACTGCCATGGGACACACCAATAAAACGTACACCAATCCATTATTTGTAAAACATCTAGAAGAAGGAATGAAGTGGGCTTTAAATGAGTCTGAAGTTTCTATAAAAGCAAATGGAGAGAATTTGTTAGATGAAAACCTTTCTAAATGGGATGTTTGGATGGGGGCTGTACATCCATCAGTAGACATTGATTTTGAAAAATCAGAAGATGTTAGAAAAGGAAAACCAATGGGATTAAATAATGATCCTAAAAAAGTGTTTTCTGTAATAAAAGAAAACGAAGAGCCTGTTTTAAAAATTACAGGTGAAATTTATGGAGGTTTAACGAGTAAAAACGAATATTCTAATTATCATTTTACAACGCAGTTTAAATGGGGAGAAAAGAAATGGCAACCACGTCTTAAAGACAAACGAGATAGCGGTATTCTATATCATGCAACAGGGAAACATGGCGCTTTTTGGAATGTTTGGATGGCTAGTTTAGAGTTTCAGGTACAAGAAGGTGATTGTGGAGATTTTATTGCGCTAGGTGACGTTTATGGAGATGTGCCTGCAAAGAAAAAAACAAGAGCAAATGGTAAAACGTATTACGAGTATGACTCTAAAGGAGAATTGGTTCCTTTAAAATGGCAAAAATATGATTCAGGTCAAGCGAGCAAATCTAGCTTATATGAAAAACCAAATGGAGAATGGAATACGTTAGAAATTTATTGTTTAGATAATGAAAGTATTCATTTAGTGAATGGTCATGTTGTAAATAGAGTTAAGAATACACGTTATGATATTGATGGTAAAACAAAAACCATAACTAAAGGAAAAATACAAATACAATCTGAAGCCGCAGAAGTATATTATAAAAATATAAAAATCAGTCCGATTACAAAATTTCCATCGAAATTTAAAAACCTTTAAGAACTCGTTTTTTTAGGAATTAATTTTGAAAGTATAATTATAAAACAAAAATATCCACAAAAAAGTAGCATTTATGTTTGGTAAAAAAAGCAGCGTAGTATTAATCGTTTTTTGTTCACTATTTATCCTGTTTAACAGTGTGCAAATTAAAGGTCAGGTAAATAAACCTTTTTCTACTCCAGAAATAGATGCAAAAGTAGATGCCATAATGTCTAAAATGACAATGGACGAAAAAATAGCTCAAATAACAGGTACTCGAATTAGAGAGTTAATGGTTGATGGTAAACTATCTTTAGAAAAGTGTAGAGAACATATTATAAATGGTATTGGACATTTTTGCCAGTTTTCTACTGGTCAATCTTTAGAACCAGAAGAATTAAGAGATTTAGTACGTCAAATTCAACATTTTTTAATGACGGAAACACGACTTAAAATTCCTGCTATTTTTCATGAAGAAGCCATTACTGGTTTTGCAACTTTAGGAGCCACCACGTTTCCGCAACAAATTGGTATTGGTTGTACTTGGAATCCGGAGTTGGTAGAAAGAAATACAATATCAACAAGAAAAAACATGAGAGCTGCAGGTGCCACTTTTGCACTGTCTCCAATGTTAGATTTAAGTAGAACTGCACATTGGAATCGTCATCAAGAAAGTTATGGAGAAGATGCTTATTTAACATCTAAAATGGGGGTTGCTTTTGTAAAAGGTTTACAAGGAGACGATTTTAAAACCGGTGTTGCAGCAACTGTAAAACATTTTGCAGGTTATGGTACAAAGAATAATGATGAGAAAACTTTATATGAAGAGTATTTAATGCCACATGAAGCTGTTATAAAAATAGCAGGGGCAAAAAGTGTAATGCCTTCTTATGGTACTTATAAATCCTTACCAATATCTGTAAACCCTACTATGTTAGATAGAATGTTACGAAGAGAAATTGGTTTTGATGGTTTGGTGGTAAGTGATTATGGCGCAATTAATATGGTGTATAAAAAGTACAAACAAGCGCCAGATGAAATGACGGCAGGTGCTATGGCTTTAAATGCGGGAATAGATATAGAGTTATCATCACCAAAAACATACCCACTTTTAAAAGAAGCCATTAAAAAAGGATTAGTTACAGAAGAAGTAATTAATACATCAGTAAAAAGGTCTTTAATAATGAAAGCTAAATTAGGCTTGTTAGATGAAAATCCGCAAATAGGAAAAGATGGAGTATTGGATTTTGATCCACCAGAATTTAGAAAACTAGCCTATGAAGCAGCTTCACAATCAGTCGTTTTATTAAAAAACAATGGAGTTTTACCATTAAAAAACGAGGTAAAAAAAATAGCATTAGTAGGTCCAAATGCAGCTACAACACAAGGTTTATTAGGAGATTATACATACCAGGCAATGCGTTCTTTTTGGAAAAGTGCAGCATACGATCCTTTAAACCCAAAGTTAGTCACTTTAAAAGAAGGTTTAGAAAATGCATTAGAAAATACAGTTCAGATAGCACATGAACGTGGTTGCGATTGGAGTGCGCCATTAGAAGCTAAAATTGATAAAGAAGGATTTGGTGATGATAGAATAGGTAGGTTAAAACTATTAACTGTAAAAGGACTGCCACAACCAGATTTGCAAAATGCAATCACAATAGCCAAAGAAAGCGATGTAATTATTGCTGCAATGGGAGAAAATATTTCTTTAAATGGTGAAGGAAGATTTAGAAACGGAATAGGATTACCAGGTGAACAAGAAGCTTTTGTAGAAGCAATGTTAGCTACAGGAAAACCAGTAATTTTAGTATTATTTGGTGGTAGACAACAAGTAATAGATAAATTAGAAGGAAGATGTGCCGCTATTGTAAATGTTTGGTTTCCTGGTGAAGAAGGAGGTAATGCTATTGCAGATGTGTTAACAGGTAAAGTAAATCCTTCTGGGAAGTTATGTGTTACGTATCCTAACTCTCAAGTAAAGGAAGAAGTTAATTATCAAAATGGATACAATACAGCAAATAAACCGCTCTATTCATTTGGGTATGGATTGTCTTACACGAATTATAAGTACAGTAATTTTAAAATAAGAAAGTCAGCAAAATTGACAGATGACCGATTTTCAATTTCATTTAATTTAGAAAATACAGGTAAAAAAGACGGAACAGAAATTGTGCAATTATATGTTTCTCCAGTAAGTGAAAAATCAACAATAAAACCAATTCAATTAAAAGGCTTTCAAAGAGTTTCATTGAAAGCGGGTGAAACTAAAAAAGTAACTTTTAAAGTGTCTCCACAACAATTGGTACAATATAAAAATCAAAAATGGATTGTAGAAGCAGATGATTACCTCTTTAAAATTGGTGCTTCTTCTACAGATATTCGTCTACAAGGTAAAATTGAATTAAAAGGGGAAGATTTAATTCTTAACAACGGTAGAGAAGTGTTTTTTACAATAAATAGTATCAAATAAAATAATGATGATGAAACGCACGTGTTTTTTTATGGCTTGTCTCTTTTTTTTAGAGTTATCTAGTCAAAACCCATTGGTAACTCATATGTTTACTGCAGATCCTACTGCACGCGTATTTGACGGCAAACTATATGTATTTCCTTCAAGCGATACTTATCCTCCTGCTGGGAGAGAAAAAGAGTTTCCGCGTTTTTGTATGCCTGGTTATCACGCTTTTTCTTTAGAAAAAGGATCTACATGGAAAGATCACGGATGGATATTAAAAGAGAATGATGTGCCTTGGGGAGACAAAGATACTTTTGCAATGTGGGCTCCAGATTGTATTAAAAAAGGGGATACTTACTATTACTATTATCCTGCAAAACCAAAAGATGGCTCTTCATTCAGAAGAATTGGTGTGGGAACTTCAAAAAATCCGACTGGACCATTTAAATGGGAAAAAAACTACATAAAAGGTATTAGTGGAATTGATCCAGGATTATTTTTAGATGATGATGGTAAAGGATATATCTATTTTGCAGGAGACAAAACGATAAAGGCTGCAAGATTAAAAGATAATATGAAAGAAATTCAAGGAGAACCTATTAAAGTTCAAGGGATTCCTGCAGGTTATGTTGAAGGTCCATTTACATTTAAACGTAACGATACGTATTACTTAACTTTTGCACACGTTTTTCCAGATGAAGGCTATACAATTGGTTATGCAACTAGTAAAAACCCAATGGGTCCTTTTGTGTATGCTGGTAAAATTATGGATAATATTAATAATGGTACAAATCATCATTCCATAGTAAAATACAATGGAAAATGGATACTGTTTTATCATCACTGGGATTTAAGTGGTTTTAGTAAACTACGATCTATGTGTGCTGATTATATGGAATTTAAAAAAGATGGTACCATTAAAAAAGTGAAGCGAACTAAAAGAGGAATTGGAAACCCAACAATTGGAGAACTAATTCAGGTAGATAGATATAATGAAATTAGTGGTGGAGCTAAAACAGCTTTTGTAGGAGGTGACGAACCTGATGGATGGATGGTTTGCGAAACGCCTATGATGAGTTCTGTTAAATTTAACGGTGTTGATTTTGGCAATGGTACTGCAACAAAAATGCAAGCAAGAATTGCTAGCGGACAACGTATTGGTAGTTTCGAAATTCACTTAAAACACCCAAAAGGGAAATTAATAGCAACTTTTCCTGTAAAATATACTGGCGGATGGAACTCTTGGACAACAATAGAAACGGAATTAACTGAGAAAGTAACAGGCTTACAAGATATTGTTGTTGTTTTTAAATCTGATTGGGGAGCTACTAAAATTGTAAATTTAAACTGGTTGTTATTAAAGTAATATGTTTAAAAAAAAGTGTTTTTTTAGCATTTTACTGATTTACATTGTTAACTAAAGAAAATATGTTAAACCTAAAAGAATTATTAATACTTAGTATACTCATAATTTCGACTAATTTTTTTGGACAAAATGCTCCAGAAAAATTTCAAAATCCTATTTTATCAGGGTTTTATCCAGATCCATCTATTTGTAGAGTAGGAGATACTTATTATATGGTTAATTCTAGTTTTGAATGGTTTCCTGGTTTACCTATTCATAAAAGTAAAGATTTGGTAAATTGGGAAAAAATAGGACACGGATTACATCGTACAACACAAATTGTGTACAAATCAGGTTTAGATAATTCAAACGGAATCTTTGCGCCTACAATTAGATATCATAATGGAACGTTTTACATTATTACAACGATGGTTGGGCAAAAAGGGAATTTTATCATCACAGCTAAAAAACCTGAAGGTCCTTGGAGTGATCCAATTTATATTAAAGATGCACCAGGTATAGATCCTTCTCTTTTTTGGGATGAAGATGGTAAATGTTATTATACAGGAGCAGCAGTTATTGATGGTTCTAAGAAAGAATGGCAAGGTAAAAATGGCATTTGGATGCAAGAAATTGATCCTGATAAAGGTGTTTTATTAGGTGATAAAAAACAATTAACTTATGGTCACGCTTCAAACGCACGGTGGGCAGAAGGGCCACATTTATATAAAATTAATGGGGAATATTTATTAGTGATTGGAGAAGGAGGTACAGGAGAATATCATGCAATTACTGTATTTAATAGCAAAAAATTGTGGGGACCATATATTCCCAATCACGCAAACCCTGTTTTAACACATCGTCATTTAGAAAAAACGTATCCTATTGGACAAACTGGTCACGGAGATTTGGTACAAACGCAAAATGGAGATTGGTGGAGCGTACTATTAGCCAAAAGGCTTAATGAAGGTTTTGTAACCTTAGCAAGAGAAACTTTTTTAGCTAAAGTTAAAATGACACAGCAAGAAAGTGGTATTACTCCAGTTTTTAATCCTGGAATAGGACTTTTGCAAGTTGAGCAAAAAAGACCAGATTTGCCTTTTACTCCAGTTCCTAAATTAAAAACGCGTGATGGTTTTACGGGTAAGAATCTTGATTTAGAGTGGAATTTCTTATTAACACCTAATACCAAATGGTATGAACTAAATGATGATAATTTAGAAATTAAATTACGTCCAGAAACAATTACAGAACTCGTAAATCCTTCTTTTATAGGAAAACGTACCAAGCACTTTAGTTTTAATGCGTCAACAAAAATATCGTTTAAAACTAAAAAAGAAAATGAAAAAGCAGGTTTGGTAATTTATAGACGTTATGGTAATAATTATCAGTTGTTAAAAAATAAAAATGGCATTTCTTTAATTAAAGCTTATCAAAAGGATAATAAAGGGAATTTTACACCCACTACAATTGTAACAGTTCCATTTAAAAAGCAGGAGGTTGTTTTAGCTGTAAAAGTAAAGGGAATAAACGTTCAGTTTTTTTATGGTGAAAGTGAAGGTGATTTAAAAAAGATTGGTGAAGTACAAGATTATACCTTAATTTCTGATGAAATTGCCAAAAGATTTAATGGTGTTTACATAGGGATGTATGCTACTTCATTAGGAAGGATTAGTAACAACAAAGCTAAATTTGATTGGTTTTCATATGATAAAAGTAAAGAGGTAAATTAATAAAACGAAACCCTGCTATAAATAAATAAATAAATAAATAATTTCAAAATAATAATGATTAAAAATATTTTATGTCTATGCTTTATACTGCTATTTGCAAGTAGTTCATTTTCTCAAGATAAACCAAACGTTATTGTTGTTTTAGCGGATGATATTGGCGTTGGAGATATTTCTTATTACAGAGAAAAGCATTCAAAAAATATAATCCTTAAAACTCCTGCAATAGATATGTTGGCAGAAGAAGGGATGATTTTTACTGATGCACATTCACCTGCAGCATTATGTGCACCATCTCGTTATGCAATGATGACAGGGAATAATTGTTATAGAAGTTATGCTCCTTGGGGTGTTTGGGGTTCTTACCAACCTTCGCCTATAAAATCAGATCAACTTACATTGGGTAAACTGATGAAAAAGGCAGGATATCAAACCTCTTTCTTTGGTAAGTGGGGATTTGGAATGGATTTCGCAAGAAAAGATGATTCAAGTAAAGTGTATAGATCGGCTAGAAAGGAACATGAAATGGATGTTGATATTTCTAAGGTAATAGATAAAGGTCCTGTGCAAAATGGTTTTGATTATAGTTTTATGTACCCTGCAGGAATTCAGGCAGAACCTTATGCTGTTTATGAAAACGGAGTGATGATGCCTTTAAATGAAAAATCAGAAATCGTTTTAATTACTCAGAAAAATATGAGTAAAATAAATGTTAAACTAGATAAAAAAGAAGGCTTAGGTGATAGTTATTGGAATCCATATAATTCTGGTTCATTATTAGTTAATAAAGCGGTAGATTTTATTAACAGCGCTTCAGATAAAGAACCTTTTTTTATGTATTACTGCTCACAAGCAGTGCATTTACCGCATACACCATCAAAAGAATTAAATGGTGTTAAAATAGCAGGTACAACGCCTTCTAGTCATTTAGATATGGTAAAAGAATTAGATGTTCAAATGAATATGATGGTTGAAGCTTTAAAAAAGAAAGGTGTTTATGAGAATACACTTATTATTTTTACTTCTGATAATGGTGGGTTGTTAAAGTCAGAAACGATAAAATCGGGTCATAAATCCAACGATATTTATAGAGGAGGAAAAAATCAACCTTATGAAGGCGGACACAGAGTGCCTTTTATTGCTTCTTGGCCAGGAAAAATAAAAGCAAAAACGGTTTCTAAAACTCCAATTGTAGCTTTGGATGTTTTAGGTACATTGGCAGCTATTACAAATCAAAAAATAGAAGAAAACCAAGCAAATGATTCTGCAAGTTTATTGCCAATTTTATTAGGAGAGAATAATGCCGATGTGCATCCTTTTTTAATGACGCAATCGGGTACAGGTAAAGAAGGTATTATTATAAAGGATGGTTGGAAACTAATTATTTCTTTTGATAAAAAGGACAAAACAGGAGCTACCAGAACACCTAAGGCGCTTTTTAATTTAAATGAGAATGTAGAAGAAAATGAACAACAAAATTTAGTTCATAATCCTAAATATGCATTAAAAATTAAAGCTCTTTTTACAGCTTATAATACCACAAGAAAAAGTGGTGTTTCTACAAAAATATAAACAAAATTGTTTTATTTGTAAGTAAGATGCTATCAATTTCAACGAAAGGTTCATATAGACCTAATGTGTTTTATAAAATAGGGTAGTGTTTAAGGGTGTTTCAATTGAATGTATCCTTACTTATTCATCATAAAAAAAGACTTCGTTAGAAGTCTTTTTTGTGTGTAAAATAAATTAATAATACTCCTGCTTTAGTTTTTTATAAATGTTGATTTATACGTTTCTCCATTATTAGATAAAATCCTTAAAAAGTAAGTTCCAGAAGCTAAATTATCAATAGGTACCGTTACAGATTTATTGTTATTTATAATAGGAGTTGTATGAATAGCACGTCCTAAAAGTGAGTAAATTTCAATAAATGGCTTACTATCGCTTAAATCGGTTGGTAAAACAATCGATATATGCTTGTTTGCAGGGTTTGGAAACATTTTAATTTTAGATAAAAGAGTTTTAGAAGTGTTTAATGAATTCCCAGTGTCTTCTATTGCATTTACACCAGCAGTCCAAGCTGTACCACCAAATTCATAAGCACCAATATCTGGAGAGTTTCCTTTATACGGATTTGTAAAACCAGCGATAATTCTACCTTTATCAACTACGGCACTATTAGTAGTAGGCATAAAATTTTGATTGTTAACATCCTCAAAAGGTGATGTACTTGCTATTAGATTGTCTTTTATATCAAAATCTGTTGAGGTTTGAGTAAACCAATTACCTGTATTTGCAAAATTGTTATAGATTTTATTATTTTCTTGATGGTAACCATTTACCCAAGAATCCATAGCGCGTTCTGCATTCCAGATGGTGTTATGATAAAAATCTAAATCAGTATTATTCCAGTTTACTTGGTAAGCACTCCAAGATACATTCCAAATTACATTGTGATGTACCGTGTAGCCTTTACTATTGTTATCTAAATAGATTCCTGCAGCTTTACCAGGATCTCCAACAGAATGAGAATAAGCTGGTGCTGTAGCATCATGAAACCAGTTATGATGTATTTCATTGTTTTTTAAAGTAGTATTACCAACAGTATAAAATACGCCAGAATCACTATTTATTTTTTGGGAAGCAGAAACATCATTATAAGCAATTTCAGAATTAGAACCAGCTACATACATACCATCTCTACCTGCATTAATAATTGTATTTTTAAGCACTTTCATATTATTACCACTCGTTCTTATAGGTGAGGCATGAATACCGATATAATCGATATTACTAATATAATTGCCTTCGATAATACAATCTGAGGCTGCCCATCCAGAAACAACAATTCCACTTACAGAACTATGGTTTATAGTACAACCTTTAATTACCGTGTTATCTCCAAGAACTTCTAGAGCCGCTTCACCAACTTGAGCAGAAGTATTTGTTAGAGAATCATGACCTTCACTACCATGAATTATAGAGCAATTAATCATTTGATTATTGTCTGCATTATTGTGAATTTTTACACTTCCTCCAAAAAAGTTTAAGCCTTCAAGTTTTATATAATCTCCTTTTAATTCTGCAGCAAATTTAGAAGTTGCATATTCAACAGTGTCATCAGTAGGTATATTTCCATCAGCGGTTTGAAGATAAAGTGTGTTGCTTGTAGTGTCATAAAACCATTCATTAGCATAATCTAATGCTTCTAATTTATTAAATAAATATAATTGTCCTCTGTTATTGTTTGGGTTATTTCTCCAAACAGTAGGGTTATGAGGCGTAAAAGGCCATTTGTTAATATCAACACCTGTATGGTTAATTCTAGTGGTAGTATTACTTGTTATGGTTCGGGTCCAACTAGCACCAGAATGTGCACCCAAATAATAAACCAAACCACCTGTCCAATCTATATTAGGTATGCCGTCTGTAAGAAAATAAGATCCATCTCCACCTGTTACAGGAGTCGAATCTACTGTCCAACGATTGTTGTCTGTATTATTTGGCCATCGAGCTAAATCCATATATTCATTGTTGTGATATACGGCTCTAAAACGACTTTCTATAGACATGTTAACGGTTGCTTTGTATATGTTTCCGCTATGTGTTTGCCAACCACTTATTTTATTGGTAGCTCTAATCTCAACATCCTCACCATCGGCAGCTTTAAAGGTTAAATAATTACTAGATGTTCCGTTTTTGTTAATAATAAGTTCTTCTTCGTAGACACCACCTCTAATAATACAAACGTCTCCTGCAGACATTATAGATACCGCTTTATTAAAAGTTTTATAAGGATTACTTATGGTTCCATTTCCATTTACATCATTTCCATTAGTTGCTACGTAGACATCTTTAGCAGAGACTAGCGAAGTGAATAAAAGAATTGCTGTGAGGCATATAAATTGAGTAATTTTAAGCATGTGAATTGTTTTTTAGTCAAATTTAGATAAGTTGATTTCTTATAAATATGACTAATCTGTTTTTTACAGTAACAAATGGATAATAGTGCTATAAAAATTACTGAGATAAGTTTTTTTATAGAATTTTAATATCTCTAGTAAGTAACATTATAATTAGATTAAGATGTGTATCTGTGGCTTTTGTTAATCGCTGATTTTTAAAGAATGCCTTTTAAATTAATTTATTTATTTCTTGTTGGGTGTTTTTTAATGCTTTTAAAATAGACTCTATGTTTAGCTCATTCTGTAAACTAGAAGTAAATACAGAAACAGCCAAAACTGCTCTTAAATCAGAATTATCCAAGCCAATTGGAATGGCTAAATCTGTAATTCCACTAGTAAGTTTACTATTTGAATGACGATAACCATCCGTTTTTACTTGTTCTATAGTTTGTAGAAAGTCTTGTTTTTCTTGTTTGCTCCATTTTTTATAATGTACATCTCTTGATAATATTTCTTTTCTCAGATCTTCAGAAAACATAGATAGCAATACTCTTCCTGAAGTTGTCATCGATAATGGAAAATGTGTACCTTCTTCTATAGAAAGAGAAACGGCATTTGGGCTCCTTTTTTGAGAAATAATTAGTAATTGATCATTGTTCATAATACTTAAATGACAAGATTGTCTTGTAATTTCAGATAAAGATTGCATTGGGTAATGTGCTACCCTTTTTAACTCATCAAAAGGTGTATGCCTGTGAGAAAGACTATACATCTTTAATGATAAGCGATATTTTCCAGCATTAGACCCCCTAATTACATAGCCTCTTTCTTCTAAACAAACCAGCATTCGGTATATTTCACTTGGTGTTTTTTGGATACCAAGAGCAATTTCAGCCTGTGTTAAAGGGATTCCTTCTGCCGATAAGTATTCTAGAATATCTAAGCCTTTGTCTAGCGCTGGTGCATTGTATTTAGTTGGTGTTAAATCGGCCATTTGTTGTTTTTAAAATACAAATTTAACAAATCTATTTTTATTTTTGGTTAATTCATATATAAAATCTAAATTTGTATATGAAATAAATTAATTAATAAAATACATTAAAAAAATGGCAAATCCATTATTAGGTACCTTAATTCATGCAGTTGGAGGCATTTCTGCTTCTACTTGTTATGTTCCTTATCAAAAAGTTAAAAAATGGTCTTGGGATTCTTATTGGCTTGTGCAAGCCTCTTTTGCTTGGTTTATTTTTCCTTTTTTAATAGGTTTTTTAACCGTTCCAAATTTAATGAGTGTATTTAGTGACGCTTCTTTTGAGGTGTTGATAAATGCTACTTTACTAGGCGCTATTTATGGTTTTGGAGGAATGTGTTTTGGTTTTGCAATTAAGCATATTGGTTATTCATTAACTTACACTATTTCTATTGGAATTTCGGCAATTTTAGGAACAATTGTGCCATTGTTAATGCACGGAACATTTATGCAAAAATTTAATGGTCCGGGAGGAGGTGTTATTTTTTTAGGGATGTTTTTGGCTTTGATTGGTATTATTGTTTGTGGTGTTGCAGGGTATAGAAAAGAGAAAGATTTAAAGTTAATGAGTGCAGATGGAGGAGAACCTTTGACTTTTAATATGAAAAAAGGGCTCACACTTACTATTGTAGCCGGTATATTATCAGCTGTATTTGGAATTTCATTAGAAGTTGGTGCTCCAGTGGCAGAAATTGCAGCAAAATATGGTGCGGGTAATTTTGAAGGAAATGCCAATTTAATTTTGTCAACAGGGGGGGCGTTTATTACTAATTTTATATGGTTTTCAATCTCTGGGTTAAAAAAAGGAACACTAAAAGAATTGATAGATGTAAAAAGCATCGGTCGTAAAAATTTCATATTAAATTTTGGAATGTCTATTCTAAGTGGAGCACTTTGGTATGGACAGTTTTTTTTCTACGGAATTGGGCATGTGCAAATGGGGGCTTTCAAATTTGCAAGTTGGGTAATTCATATGTCAATGCTAATTTTCTTTAGTTATATCGTTGGATTAGTTATGAAAGAGTGGGTGCAGGTTTCAAAAAGAACTTATAGCACGCTGTTAGTTGCCTTGGTAATATTAATTATTTCGTTTGTGGTAATGACCTACGGAAGTATGTTGGGGTCGGAAACTGAATTAGTACATTAAAAAAAAAGTTAAAGAAAATACAATACATTTTAAAATGAGTACAAAAATAATTCAATTAAAAGGAATCACCTGGAATCATAGTAGAGGTTTTACATCGATGGTTGCTACGGCACAGCGATTTTCAGAATTAAATCCAGGGGTAGAAATTACTTGGGAAAAACGATCATTACAGGCATTTGCAGATGAACCTATTGATAAGTTGGCAGAACGTTATGATTTATTGGTAATTGATCATCCTTGGGCTGGTTTTGCAGGAAAAACAAATGTTATTTTACCTTTAGATGAATACTTACCAAAAGCATTTTTAGCCAATTTAGCTGAAAATTCAGTGGGACGTTCGCATGAGAGTTATAGTTCAAACGGTCATCAATATGCATTAGCTATTGATGCAGCAACTCCTATAGCATCAAGTAGACCAGATTTGTTGCAAGAAAAGGGTTTAAAACTGCCTGAAACCTATGATGATTTATTAATATTAGCAAAAAAAGGATTGGTAATTATGCCAGGGATTCCTCAAGATACCTTGATGAATTTTTATATGATGTGTTGTAATTTAGGAGAGAATGTTTGTTCTTCAAAAGAACATGTTGTAAGTGAAAAGATAGGTATTGAAGCTTTAAAAATGTTGCGTGCTTTAGCTGTTGAAATGGATCCTCAAATTTTTGATTGGAATCCAATTAAGATATATGAAGCCATGACTTTAACCGATAAATATGTGTATTGCCCTTGGGCTTATGGCTATTCTAATTACAGTAAAGTTGGTTATGCTCGTAAACTATTGCATTTTCATGACATGGTAGATATTAACGGAACAGGAAAAGCAATTTCTACTTTAGGTGGTACAGGTTTGGCTGTTTCTGCAAAATCTACTGAATTAGAAGCGATTATGAAATATGTTGAATATGTGGGGTCTGAAGCTATCCAGAAAACACTTTTTTTTGATGGAGGTGGACAACCGGGGCACAAAAAAGCTTGGACAGATGAATACACCAATAGCTTAACTGTAAATTACTTTAAGAATACGTTACCAAGTTTAGAACGTGCGTTTTTACGTCCTCGTTACAATGGTCATATGTATTTTCAAGATAGAGCAGGTGCACCTATCAGAAATTATTTAATGAATGGTGGTTGTGAAAAAGCATTGCTAAAAGAATTAAATGAATTGTATATTAAATCACTTGATATCTAGATAAAATGAAACCATTAGAAGGAATTACGGTATTAGAATTTGCACAGTTTATGGCAGGTCCTTCAGCAGGACTTAAAATGGCAGATTTAGGTGCACGTGTTATAAAAATAGAACGTCCGATTCGAGGAGAAGCAGGTCGTCAAATAGCATTGAAGAACTTATTTTTAGATGGAAGTAGTTTGGTTTTTCATACAGCAAACAGAAATAAAGATTCATATGCAGCAGATTTAAAAAACCCTGAAGACTTAGAACGAGTTAAAAAATTAATTGCGCAGGCTGATGTGATGACGCATAATTTTAGACCGGGAGTAATGGAAAAAATAGGGTTAGACTATGATAAGGTTAAAGAAATAAATTCAAAAATTATTTATGGCTCAGTTACTGGTTATGGTACAACAGGAGCTTGGGTTGCAAAACCAGGACAAGATTTGTTAGTGCAATCTATGTCTGGATTTGCTAATTTAACAGGTAATTTAAATGATGATCCTGTGCCAGTTGGTGCAGCAGTTTCAGATATTATTACAGGTACACATTTGGCACAAGGAATTTTAGCGGGTTTACTACGTCGTGAAAAAACAAATAAAGGTGCTTGGATTGAGGTAAGTTTATTAGAATCTACTTTAGATTTTCAGTTTGAATTAATTACAACATATTTGAATGATGGAAATCAAAAACCTAAAAGAGCCAAAGAAGGATCTGCAAACCCTTATTTAAGTGCTCCTTATGGGGTATATAAAACTAAAAATGGTTATTTGTCTTTAGCAATGGGGTCTTTAATTAAACTCGCTGAAGTTTTAGAATGTAATGCGTTACTAGTTTATAAAGAGTCAAATTCTTGGTTTACAAAACGTGACGAAATCATGGATATTTTAAGAGGATATCTCATCAATAAAAACACGCAGGATTGGTTGAATATTTTAGAACCAGCAGGAATTTGGTGTTCTGATGTTTTTAACTATAAAGATTTATTAAGTCATGAAGGTTATAAAGTGTTAGGAATGGATCAAAAACTGCAGTTACTTTCTGGAGAGGAGGTTCATACATTACGTTGCCCAATTCGTATAAATGATGAGCGATTATATGCTTCAAAACCAGCTCCAAGAGTAGGGCAACATACCGAGGATATTATAAAGGAATTTAATCTATAAGTCAAAATAATTTTAAAGATGAAACCATTAAAAGATATATTAATTATAGATTTAAGTCAGTTTTTATCAGCGCCTTCTGCAACATTACGTTTGGCAGATTTAGGTGCTAGAGTTATAAAAGTAGAGCGACCAGAAACTGGTGATATTTGCCGTCAATTATATGTTTCAAATGTAATTTTAAACGGAGAATCTTCGGTGTTTAGAGCTATTAATAGAAATAAAGAAAGTTTTCAAGCAGATTTAAAAGACACTATAGATAAAGTACGCGTTTTAAAATTAATTGAAAAAGCAGATGTAGTAGTTCACAATTTTAGACCAGGAGTTATTGAGCGTTTAGGTTTTGATTATGAGACTATTAAAAAAATTAATCCATCAATTGTTTATGGTGATATTTCTGGGTATGGTTCAGAAGGTCCTTGGAAAGCAAAACCAGGGCAAGATTTATTAGTACAATCTCTATCTGGATTAACTTGGATTAATGGTAAAGTAAGTGATGGTCCGGTACCTGTTGGATTGGCAATTGTTGATATTTTATCAGGAGGCCATTTGGTTCAAGGTATTTTAGCAGCATTGTTAAAAAGATCTAAAACAGGATTGGGTTCAAAGGTTTCTATTAGTATGATGGAATCAATTATGGATTTTCAATTTGAGTCTATTACCACTTTTTATCATGATGGAGGAGCTCCAACCATTCGTCCGGCAAGTAACAGTGCACACGCATATTTGGGGGCGCCATACGGTGTTTATAAAACAACAAATGGTTATTTGGCATTGGCTATGGGAGCAATTCCTTTTTTAGGTGAATTATTAAGTTGTAAAGACCTATTAAATTATACAGAAAGAGAAAGTTGGTTTACAAAACGAGATGAAATTAAACAAATATTGGCCAATCATTTAGCTACAGATACAGTAGAAAAATGGTTGTCAATTTTAGAACCAGCAGACATTTGGTGTGCAAAAGTAATGGATTGGGATGAATTGTTTGAGCACGATGGATTTAAAGTGTTAGATATGATTCAAAAGGTGAAAATGGGAGATGGTTTTGAGTATGAAACTACACGTTGCCCTATTAAAATTGATGGAGTACATTTAACATCAACACTCGGTTCTCCTGCTCTAGGGGAGCATACTACTGCAATTATAAAAGAACTAATAGAAGAATAAAATGGAACAGACAAAATTTAGAATAGCGGTACGAAAATTTGATGCTTTTGAATCAGCTCTAGCTAAAATTTGGAAATCCTTTTGTGAAAAAACGGGATGTAACTTAGAGTTAGAAGCGGTTCCTTTTGATTTACATCCGTTATACGATACAATATTAAAAAATAAGGGGTTATCCGATGGAACTTGGGATGTTTCTTTAATTAATACCGATTGGATTACAGAGGCTTATACCTCAAATTCTGTAGTAGATTTAACAGGTTTTATTAAGAATAATCCACCAGAAGATTTTCCAAATGGTTGGTCAAGATCTTTGCTTTATAAACAAGAATTTGAAGGTAAAACTATTGGATTGCCTTTTCATGATGGACCAGAATGTTTAATTTATAGAAAAGATTTATTTGAATCTGTTGAAGAAGGTATTGCTTTTTATAGAGATTATGGTAAACCTTTAGAAATACCAAAAACATGGGATGCCTTAATAGAAGTTGCTGAATTTTTTAACAGACCAGAGCAAAATTTATACGGAACTACTTTTGCTGCATTTCCTGATGGACATAATACCGTTTTTGATTTTTGTTTACAATTATGGACACGAGGTGGTGATTTGTTTGATGAAAACAAAAAAATAAAATTAAACTCTGAAATAGCGGTTGAAGGGATGGATTTTTACCGAAAAGCACTCCAAAATACCAATGCAATTCATCCAAATTCTCGAGATTTTGATTCTGTAAAATCTGGATTGGCTTTTGCCAACGGTAATTTAGCGATGATGGTAAATTGGTTTGGTTTTGCTTCTATGTGTGAAGTGATGGAAACTTCAAAAGTAAAAGGAAAAGTTGATGTAACTAATGTACCTGCAGGTTTAAACGGAAAAGAACTTTCTTTAAATGCTTACTGGATGTATGTAATTGGAAATGGTAGTAAAAATAAGGAACTGGCATATGAGTTTATCAAATTTGCAGTAAATGCTAAAAACGATAAACTATTAACCCTAGAAGGGGCAATTGGTTGTCGAAAATCTACTTGGAACGATACTGAGGTAAACGAGATTGTACCTTATTATTATAAATTAGAAGAATTACATAAAAATACCCGCTCTTTACCTAGAAAAAGCAATTGGTCTGTAATTGCAGATGTGATAGATCAAGTGGTTTTGGAGGTGATAAATTCATCAAAAAATATTAAAACAATTTTAGATTTGGCTCAAAATCAAATCGATAAAATAGAAAATAATTAAATATGGAAATTAGTTATAAACCAAAATTACCAAAAGAAAAACATCCGATTTATATTATTGGAGCAGGAGGAATCGTTCGTGATGCACATTTACCAGCTTATAAGAATGCAGGTTTTGTTGTTGAAGGAATTGTAAACAGAACAAAGCAACGTGCTATAGATTTAGCATCAGAATTTAATATCCCAAGTGTATATGATACTGTTGAAAAAATGGTTGAAGCAGCACCTGAAAATGCAGTTTTTGATTTGACTTTAATGCCAAATCAATTTGTAGAAACATTAGAATTATTGCCAGATGAAGCAGCGGTATTAATTCAAAAACCAATGGGAGATAATTACGAGCAAACATTGGAAATTTTAGAGGTTTGTAGAAGAAAAAAATTAAAAGCAGCTATTAATTGTCAAATGAGATATGCACCATATGTAATGGCTGCAAAATATTTAATAGAACAAGGTTTAATAGGTGAATTGTACGATTTTGAAGTTCGTTTAACCATATATACACCTTGGGAATATTTTCCAAATGTGGTAAATCATCCTCGGTTAGAAATACAGCAACATAGTATTCATTACATTGATTTGATTCACTCGTTTTTAGGAAACCCAAAGAAAGTATATTCCAAAACGCTACGAAACCCTGGGAAACCAATGTCGTCTACACGTACTACAACTATTATGGACTATAGTGATGAAATGCGTGCTATCATCAATACCAATCATGATCATAATTTTGGAGAAAAAAATCAGGAAAGTTTTGTAAAATGGGAAGGAACAAAAGGGGCAATTAAAGCAAGAATAGGATTATTATTAGATTACCCAAACGGAAAACCAGATTTGTTTCAATATTGTATTCTAAAAGAAGGAGAAGAGCCAAAAT
Source organism: Polaribacter staleyi (assembly GCF_038024045.1). Lineage (NCBI taxonomy): Bacteria > Pseudomonadati > Bacteroidota > Flavobacteriia > Flavobacteriales > Flavobacteriaceae > Polaribacter > Polaribacter staleyi. The sequence continues at coordinate 2,738,211 of NZ_CP150665.1, forward strand.
GGATTGAGGTTGATTTGGAAGGGTCTTGGTTTCCAGATGCTTTTGTAGGAACCATGGCATCGTTGATGCGTTATATTGAAGGTACTACTAAAGAACTGCCTACTAGTGTTGAAGACGTGGCACATTCTATGGCAATTGTTGAGGCAGCTTATGAATCTAATGACAAAGGGGGAATTGTCCCTAATTATAATATTTAAATAGTTATAACATGTATATAGTATCACGATTTTACGAAGACTATCAATTGGGTAGTAAAAGAGAAACTTTAGGACGTACCATTACAGAAACAGATTTTGTAGTACACGCAGGACATACAGGTGATTATTTTCCACATCATATGGATGCGGAATGGTGCAAAACACAACCATTTAAACAACGTATTGCTCATGGAACTTTAACTTTTGCTGTAGGTATTGGAATGACTGCAACAGAAATAAACCCAGAAGCATTTTCAAAAGGATACGACCGTTTACGCTTTGTAAAACCTGTGTATATTGGAGATACTATTCGAGTAGTAGTTACCATTAATGAAAAAAAAGAATCGAATAAACCAGGATTAGGTCATGTTACAGAGCATGTTGAAATTTTTAATCAACGTGAAGAATTAGTATTGGTTTGTGACCATATTTTGTTAGCAAAATATAAAATATAAAATAGATGAAAAGCACCATTATAGGATTAGTAAGTTTAGCTTTAGTGTCTTGCAATACCCAACAAAAAGAAATAAAGCAAAGAGTAACAGAAAATAAAATTGAGTACAAAGCCGATTGGGAGTCTTTAAAACAACACCAAACACCAGAATGGTTTTTGGATGCAAAATTCGGAATCTATTGTCATTGGGGACCGTATTCTATTCCTGCTTATAAAAATGAGTGGTATTCACATTGGATGTATGTAAACAAAGACAATCCTGAAGCAAAAAATGGAAAAGCTAGTGAATTCTATGAGCATCATACCAAAACTTATGGCTCTGTAGATAAATTTGGATATAAAGATTTTATTCCGATGTTTACAGCAGAGAAATTTGATCCTGTAGAATGGGCAGATTTATTTGAAAAATCGGGAGCAAAATTTGCAGGCCCCGTATCTGAGCATGCAGATGGTTTTGCTATGTGGGATAGTGATTTGACAACTTGGGATGTTAAAGACATGGGACCTAAACGTGATATTATGGGAGAACTAGCAAAAGAAATTCGTAAAAGAGATATGAAATTTATTGCTACTTTTCACCGTCAGTGGTTATATGCTTGGTACCCAACTTGGGATAAAACAACAGATGCATCTAATCCCAAATACGCAGGTTTGTATGGTCCTAAAGTAAATAAAGGCGATTTTCAATACCCAAAAAGCCCAAAAGAAATGGATGCCAATTCCAAGCGATTTTATCCTTTGGCAGGAGAGCAATTTAATAAAGAATGGTTAGATCGTTTGAAAGAAATTGTAACTAAATATAATCCAGATTTGGTTTGGTTTGATAATAAAATGGATGTTATTGGTGAAGATTATCGTAAAGAATTCTTAGAATATTATTACAACCATGCAGAGAAAAACAATCAAGAAGTAGTTTCAACTTATAAATTTTATGATTTTGCTAAAGGTACAGCAGTGCTGGATCTAGAGCGATCTAGAATGAAAGAGAAACAACCTTTTCCGTGGTTGACAGACGATTCTATAGATTGGAAAGCTTGGTGTGATATTAGTGATCCTAACTATAAAACAACCAATCGTTTGATTGATTTTTTAGTTGATGTGGTGAGTAAAAATGGAGCAGTATTATTAAATATTACACCTAAAGCAAATGGTGAAATTCCTGAACCAGTTAAAGAACGTTTGTTGCAAATGGGAGAATGGTTAAAAACTAATGGAGAATCTATTTATGGAACTCGAACTTTTGATATTTATGGAGAAGGAGATTTTGAAGTGAAAGAAGGTCATTTGAGTGAAGACAAAAACGGAGATAATACTGCTAAAGACATTCGTTTTACTACCAAAGGAGATATTATTTATGCCACTGTTTTAGATTGGCCTTCAACAAATGAATTAGTAATTCATTCACTAAAAAAAGGAGGTTCTTATTTGACTAAAGGAATTGAATCTATAGAATTTTTGGCTAATAAAAAAATGATGAAATATTCGATTAAGAATGATGGATTGCATATTCAGTTACCAAAAGAAAAAGTAGGGGATTATGCTTTTGCTTTTAAAATTACACCTAAAAAATAAAGCTTAAAAAAAGCACTTCTTTCTCTAGTCGTTAGAAGTGTTTTTTTTACAAAAACAGATTCATGGAATGAAAAATTTAAATAATAAGATTACCATATTATTGGTTTTATTAGGTCAATTGGCCATCGGTCAGTCATTAAAAAGCAAGCCGAATATTATTTACATCATGGCAGATGATCATGCTTCACAAGCCATTGGTGTTTACGGGAGTAGATTAGCCAAATTAAATCCAACACCTAATATTGATGCTTTTGCAAATGATGGAATGTTATTTAAGAATGCTTTTGTATCCAATTCAATATGTACACCAAGTAGGGCTTGCGTTTTAACAGGTCAATATTCACAAACTAATGGTGTGTTAGATCTGGATGGAAAAATTGATACCGCAAAAGAATACCTTCCTATGGAGATGAAAAAGTTAGGATACACTACCGCAATGATAGGGAAATGGCATCTTAAAAATGAACCTTCATCTTTTGATTTTTATAAGGTGTTAGATGGCCAGGGAAAATATTTTAATCCTCAATTTTTAGAGAAAGGAAAAGGTGTTTGGCCTAAAAATAAAGTAAAAACTATTGGGCACTCTTCGGATGTGATTACAGATCTAACTATAGATTACCTAAAGCAGAGAGATAAATCGAAACCATTTTTTATTATGCATCATTACAAAGCTCCGCATGATATGTTTGAGTTTGCGCCCCGATATAAAGATTATTTGGCAGATGTAGAAATTCCAGAACCTGCTAGTTTGTATTTTCAACCAAACTTTGGTTCTGAAGCGACAATGGGGAGAAATGGGAAAATGAGAGAATTGGTTGGTTCCTCTGTGTCTGAAAAACATTTAAAACGTAATTATGTTAATATGATTTTGAAAGACACTGTTTCAGGACAAGTTGCAACACATCTAGCATACCAAGAGTACCTAAAAAGATATTTACGTTGTGTAAAAGGGGTAGATGATAATCTAGGACGACTTTTTGATTACTTAAAAAAAGAAGGACTTTGGGATAATACTATTATTATTTATACAGCAGATCAAGGTATGATGTTAGGAGAGCATGACATGATTGACAAACGATGGATGTATGAAGAATCTATGCATATGCCTTTTATTGTGCATTATCCTAAAATGATAAAAGCAGGTTCTAAAACGGATTTATTAATAAATAATACCGATTTTGCACCTACTATGATTGAATTGGCTAAAGGTAAAAAACCAAGCTATATGCAGGGAATGAGTTTTATTAATACTTTACAAGGTAAAGAAGAAAAAAACTGGCGTAAAGCAACTTATTACCGCTATTGGATGCATAATATTCATCATTGGGTTCCGGCACATTTTGGTGTACGAACTAAACAATACAAATTGATATTTTTCTATTCAAAACATTATCTTCCAGAGTCAGACTGGGATAAGTTTTACTGGGTAAAAGAAATGAAAAGTATTGGGTGGAATACACCTGTAGCATGGGAGTTTTATGATTTAAAAAATGACCCAGAAGAGCTTCATAATCGTTACAATGATTTAAAATACAAACCAATTATTGATTCTTTAAAAGTAGAAATTTTGAAGCAACGAGAAGAATTAAATGAAACGGATAAAAATTATCCTGAAATTCAAAAAGTGATTGACAAACATTGGAACGATTGATTTAATTTAGAAGAGAATGAAAAAGGGAATTAAAAATCATTTTTTTGTGGCTATAATAATATTACTTTTAGGAAATTTTACACAAGTGAATGCATAGAAAGCAAAAAAAAGAGACTATGCTATCGGAGAATTAACTGTGGTCTGTGGTCAACGGGCATATATGCATTCGGATAATTTTGCTTTTTCAATGCGTTCTAGAGATAAATGGGATGACTCACAAGCCCCTTTTTTAAATGATAATGTTACTTGGGCTTTGACGTGTGATCGTCCTAAAGCGAATATGGTTTTATATGATTTGCGTAACGAACCTGATGAAAAATTGAATGTAGCCGATGATGCCAAATATATAAAATTAGCAGATTGGTTTCGAAATAAACTAGGCAATATTGTTCTAGGAGATGGTTGTGTAGAGTGTGATTGGTCTAAATCTAATAGTTATAATATTAGTGATTTTGCAGGTGGCTCTGATGATAAAAAACTAAATATTCCTGTAGAAATTATTCCAAAAGTAAATTAGATTATAATTGTTTAAATGATGTATTTTTAATAAAAATACATGAAAAAATAAACTAAAGATGAAAAATAAAACCTTAATCTTATTAATTTTAGTAGCATTACAGAGCTTTAACGTTATTTCGCAATCAAAAAAAAACAAAAAACCTAATGTAATTATTATTCTAGCTGATGATTTGGGATGGGGAGACGTTGGTTTTAACGGCGCTACCGATATTCCTACACCACAGCTAGATGCTCTGGCAAAAAATGGAGTAATTTTTACTGCAGGATACGCTACTCATCCTTATTGTGGACCTAGTCGTGCAGGTCTTTTGGCAGGAAGATCTCAGCAACGATTTGGTTGCGAGAACAATATAGGTTCTGATTTTGATGGCCCTGAAGCAGGACTTCCGTTAAGTGAAACGCTAATTTCAGAAGTTTTAAAAGAAAATGGATATAGAACCTGTGCTATAGGTAAATGGCATTTGGGTAATACCTCAGCGTTTTGGCCAAACAATAGAGGGTTTGATGATTGGTTTGGTTTTGCGGGTGGATCTAGAAATTATTGGGGTAAATTGATGGATAAATCATGGAATAAAAATGTTGTAGACTGGTACCAAATTATGCGTAATGGAAAACCAGAACCTCTAGAAAACTTGAGCTATCTAACAGATGATTTTACAAAAGCAGCAGTAGAGTATATAGATGGATACAGCAAATCAGACAATCCATTTTTTATGTATCTTGCTTATAACGCACCTCATGCACCTATTCAAGCTACAACAGAATACCTTAAGCTAACAGATCATATTGAGCAAGGAGATAGAGCTGCTTATGGAGCAATGGTTGCGGGGATGGATGTGGGTATTGGAAAAGTAATTGAAAAACTAAAACAAACTGGTGAGTATGAAAATACATTGATTTTCTTTTACAGTGATAATGGAGGACACGGAAAGGGCTCGTCACAAGCACCTTATCGAGGACAAAAAGGGATGCTATTTGAAGGAGGTATTAGAGTTCCGTTTTTAATGTCATGGCCTGCAGGTTTTAAAGGAGGTATTCAGTATAATGAACCTATAGTTGGTTATGATATTTTTCCAACCATTCTAAAAGCCGCCAATATAACTAGTAAAAAACAAAAGTTATTAGAAGGTGTCAATTTGCTTCCTTTTGTAAAAGAGGAAAAGGCTCATGAAGTTTTGCACAAAACCATTTTCTGGCGCTATAGTGATGGAGAAGGTTATGCAGTTCGAAAAGGTGATTATAAGTTGATAAAAGAGCTTGTACGTAATGAACTATTTTTGTTTAATATAAAAAAAGATCCCTATGAACATGATAATTTAAGAGAGATATTCCCTCAGAAAGTAAAAGAGTTACAAGCTGAATATGAGCAATGGGATAAAATAAATGTTACAAATATTTGGCCTGACAAACATATTCCTAATGTATTAAAAACAAGAAAAGAACGAGAAAGAGTAATTTTAAAAACAAGTGCAGGAGAAAACCGTAAAAATTAAATACCACAATAAATAATGCATTAAAATCTATTTTAGATTAAATATATAAAAGCAACTTTTATTGGTTGCTTTTATTTTTAATACTTACTTTGAGTACTAATACCTAAAAAATCGGATATTTTATAGATGACTATAAAAAATGTAGGTGATAATAATTGTATTCGTTAGGATAAGCCTTCATATACAACAACAATGTGATTTATTTTTTATTATTGTAAATGAAGGTTTATTGCAATAAAAAACAACTCTATTTATTAACTAATTCAAACTGTTTTTCTAAAGAAACTCCATAATTTCCTTCGAGTTCACTTTTAATTTTTTTATAAAATTTAGTATCAGGAGGCATGCTTAAGTCATTCCAAAAATTAGGGTGATAAGGTAATTTTTGTGATCCCATATCTATTTCGTCTCCAAAACTTGTTAATCTAATCTTTTTCTTGTCGGCTTCAATATTTAAAACAAAAGCCTCTAAACGATAACTCATTTTTTCTGCTTCCGTATTCCAGTATTTTTCAGGAATCATACCTCTGTTAAGTCCCCATTCGTTGGAATAATAACTCAAATACAATTTACCATTTTTGTGTTTTTTATAAACATACAATGATTTTTGACGTTCTATTCTGTAAACCCCATAGGTATCAACTCCAATATAAAATTTCATCTTATCCCATTTCTTTTTTTTATTAGTACCTTCAACAATAACAATTTCTTCCCCTTCGTATGATGAGTCTCCTATAATTTTCCAAGTATATTTTTTAAGGTTAGGTTTTTTTTCTGATGGTGATAATGGATTTCCACTAGCCATATAATTAATAGAATGCGTCCATTGTGTGCGCTTCCATATTCTGTAATCAGCAGATTTTCTAGCTTCTGTAACCCTCACGGTACCTAAAGAGTAGGCGGGTCCACGCCCTTTAATTTTTATGTAATTTTCTACAAAAAATTTAGATTTACCACCTTCTGTAGCGGCTCTTCTAAAGAGTAATTCTTTTAAATGATATGTGCTTATTGTGTTTTCTTTAAGTTTTTTAACAGCACTAAAAATATAATGTGAAGGCTTTATAAGTGTTATTTCACTCATTTCAAATACACTTTCAAATAATAGAATTTTCTTTTCTTTTTGTTTTAAATAATCTTGTATTTTTATTTTAAAAGTATTGTATCCTAAACAAGAAATTGAAAGACTATCCTGCAGGTTACTTTTGGATAATAACATAGAAAATTCACCATCTTGGGTACTAGATGTCCCTATGTTTTTGTTTACAATTCCTACTGCAGCAAATGGAATAGGAGTATTAGTTTCGTCTAAAATAATACCATCGACTTTAATCTTTTGAGATTGCGTAACGAATGAACATAAAAAAACAGATAAGAATAAGAAGACGTGTAAATGGTCTGTTATTTTTTTTGAATTAAAAGAAAATACAGTATTCTTTAAAGAAATTGTGTTTAATAACATAAATAATTTTTTAGAAAAAAATGGTTTTGGTAAATATATAAGGAAGCTTAGGTAAGCGATACCATATATGATTCGTTATTTACCACAAATAGTTTTCACTAATCTGAAAATAATTATTTCTTAATTAGTGAAAACTATTTAATATGTTACTATAACACTGTTATTGTTGTATCAATATCAAAAAAAATACGTAAAATTAATACTGTTTATTTTACAATAAGAGTTTCAAATCTTTCTTCTGGTAAAAGTGTTTTAAAGGTGATGTTTTTGGTCTTTAAATTCTTTATATGTCTTGCGTACATTCCGTATGCAGGGACTACTTTAAAGAAACTAAATTCTGGATAACGAGTTTCATCTTCTGGAACCGTTATATTTCTATTTTCTTTTATACCACCTCCAGGTAGTGTAATTGCTATATTTTCTAAGTGAATAGATGTTATATTATGTTTTGGAGTTCCGGTAATTAAAATTCCTGATGGAGGAGAAACTCTTGAGTTTTCTAAACTTCTTGTAGTTGCTTTAATATTATGAATTTTAACATTATCAATAGAACCCACTTTACGTTTTTGTGCATTTCTATAAGTTCTTAAACGTTCTCCTAGTCTTACAAAAATAGGCATATCTACATTGGTCATTTCAATGTTTTCTATGTTTATGTTATAAATGTTAGCCCCATCTACACTTAATAATTTTATACCACCTCCTTTTGTATCATAAATTTTACAATCTTTAATGTTTATATTGTAAAAATCTCCCATAGATTCTGTTCCAAATTTTATGGCTCCCCAATTACTTTTTAAAGTACAGTTATATGCTTTTACATTATAAGTAGGTAACGGACTTGTTGCTTTTATACAAATGGCATCATCTCCAGAGTTTATGTTACAGTTTTTTATAACTACATCGTGACTAGAATCTAGATCGATGCCATCATTGTTTTTGTTTGCATGATTATATATTGTAATATTATCTACAAGAATATCGCTCGATTGAAAAAAATGACAAGCCCAAGCAGCCGCTTCTCTTAGATGTATATTGGTAATTGTAATTTGGTTAGATTTTACAAAACGTAATAAAAAAGGTCTGTTTCTTCCAAAATTTTGATCATCGGTAACACCTAATTCTTTCTTTCTCAATTTTAAGTTTTTGGCTAAGAACGCAGCACCATTTCCATCTATGATTCCCTTGCCTGTAATTGCTATGTTTTTAGCATTAATTGCACCAACTAAACAAGTACCTCTTTGTTGTCCAACAGCATCTGTAAAGGTATCTATACTTTGATAGTCTTGTGGATTAGAGCTCCCTACTAATTTTGCATTTTCTTTTACCAAAAGTGTTACGTTGTCTTTTAAGAGAATCGTTCCGCTAATAAAAACACCCTTGTCTATAATTACGGTTCCACCACCTTTTTTAGAACACTTGTCAATTGCTTTTTGAATTGCTTTTGTGTTAATAGTAATGCTATCTCCCTTTGCTCCGAAACTTGTTACATGATAGGTTTTTTCTCTTTTTGAAAAAGAAAATAATAACCCTGCAATACATATAAATAAAAATATTCTAATCCTATTTTTCATTTTCACCTTAATTTGTCAGTTTCCAAGAACGCACCCAATTATATGTAGTAGTTCTATCTTCTATAGAACCAGACATACCTCCATCTTCGGGGGCTTTATTCCAATTATAAGTTTCAACAACTAAGCGTAAAAACATTTCAATATCAAAATCTGCAGTTGGCTTAACTTTAGACTGAAACTTACCATCTAAAAAGAATAAAATTTCGTCTTTAGATTTCCACCAAACACCATATACGTGAAAATCGTTATATACTTTTCCGCTTGTTTTTGCGCTACCTTTTGCCGTTCCTTTAATATAATCACAACCTTCTGGTATATTTCTACTGTGGGTATTGGAATTCATAGCTTGATCAAAATTTTTCATCCATTCAGCAGAATTTGTAATTTGCCCAACACATTCTTGAATGTCTAATTCTGTGGTTCTTTTATCGCAACCTTCTCTACCTTTACCTTCGTTAATCAACCAAAAGGTAGAAGACATAAATGTTTTATTCGCTTTCATTTCAGTTTCATAATAACCGTACGTCATACCTTTTCTAGAGCCCACATAACCACCACCATACGTATACTCTTGGTTGTTTTTAATAATTGGTTTTGGCAATTTTGTAGTTGTTATTTTTAAACTTCCGTCTTCAACTTTAATATTTTCTTTCATAAACAATCCTGGTGCACGCCCAATCCAACCTTGTCCAGAAATTTGCCATTTTTTTTCATCAATTTTTTTGCCTTTAAACTCGTCAGACATATTTTTTATCAATTTCCATTTTTTATCTGCCGGTTTTGGATCTTCACCATCTTTAAAAGTTGGCGCTTTTTGTGCAAGAAGGGTACTTGATAGTAATAGTGCAATTAAAACTGTTAATTTTATTCTTATTTTCATTGGTAAGTTTATAGGTTTAAATTTTTGTTAGTATTCGAAACTTTTTTGAATATTAATTTGTTATTTTTCTTGTTTGATAAAAGTATATAGTACCTAACAAATTTAATTTTTTAAAAATTGTTCAATCCATTCAGAATAATCAAATAATACTACAAACATATTTAATTCTAAGACATATGTTTATTTTGAAGTAATTATATACCTGAAAGTCTTTTAATTAAAGAATTATAAAATTATACTAGTAAGAATTATTATTTGGCGTATTGCTTTCATTTTTTTATAATTTTCTATTATGAAAAGAACATTGTAAAAAGAAAGAACTCATTGAAAATTCCAATGAGTTCTTTTTTTAATTAAACGATTAAATTATTTTATTCATACCCAGGGTTTTCTACTAAGGCAGGGCTTCTTTGTCTTCTATCTAAACCTATTGGGAAATAATAGTGATTTTCTTCAAATATTCTATCCCAACTATCAGTTGCTGTACCTGTAGTTGTTAGAATAATTTCATACATACCTGGATTGTCATAATCTTTTCTCCAACGAACACCAGAATATTTATTTCCTCTACGGTCTAATTCAGTTTCAGCTATTCTCCATCTTCTTAAATCCCAATAACGATGTTGCTCAAATGCTAATTCAACACCTCTTTCATTTTGAATAACTTCCCAAGTTATAGCTGGTTTATCTGGCATTAAAACACGTCTTCGGACAGTATTTAGAGCTTCTAAAGCTTCAGCATCTTTACCCAAAGCAAATGCTGCTTCAGCCAAGTTTAAATAAATTTCTCCTAATCTAAAAACCATATAATCAGTTCCACCTAATCCAAATCCATCTCCTACTAAATACTCTTCATTTGATCTTTTTTTATTAAAAAAACCTGTGCGTTGAATATCACGCGAAGGGCCTTTAGCTGGTATATCTATACCTGTAACATTATCTGTTTTTAAAACGCCACCAACATATAAACCTTCATGCATCCAAACGGTCTCTCCTCCGTAAGTAGATTCTGGCAAAAAGATATTAGCTCTACATCTTGGGTCTTTTTTACCTATAAAATCTGCCATATTATGAAAAACTCCTTCAACTAGAGTAGATCTGTCTAATTTTCCTGAAGTACCATCGATATATTCATACATTTCAAAAGTTTCTAGATAGGTATTTAAAAAAGTTGTCCCGTTCACTATAGACGGAGCATTCCATCTTTCCCAATCTTCAGATTTAGAACCATCACCTACAAAAACTTCAGCAAAGATAGTTTCACTATTTTGTTCTGCCTTGGTAAAGAGTTCGTAATAAGATTTCTCTGCCTCTTCATAAGTAGCCGCTCCAGCTCCATATAATGAAAAACCTCCTTCTGCTATCAGTTTTTTAGATGCATCATATGACATTTGCCAATATTTGTCTGCATTATCAATTCCTAATAAACCATTCATTTGTATCGACCCAAATTCTCCAATACTACCTGCATATAGCATTGCACGACTTTTTAAAGCCAAAGCCGCCCATGAAGTTGCTCTTCCATACTCAAGTGTTTTTCCTTCTAAAAGCGTTTTTGCTAGATCACATTCTTCAGCAATAAAATCATATACTTCTTGTTCTGAATTTCTAGGTACAGAAATTTTTTCGAAAGAGTCTTCTACGGATTGTGCTTTGCGTATAATTGGAACACCTCCATAACGTTTCACTTTTTGAAGGTATACCCATGCTCTTAAAAAGTGTAATTCTCCTAAACGAATGTTTCTATATTCTTCAGATAAAGTACTTTCAGGATTACTTAATTCTTCTATACCTGTATTAATATCACGTACCAAATCCCATTTCCAATATTCATTAGAAGCGTTTCCTGTTCCTTGACTAGAAAAGGCTCCTCTTGTAAATTGATAACCTGTAGGCCATCCTCCATAGGTTCTAGCGTATCCTCCAGCGCAAGCATCTACAACCAATTGTCCAACATCTCCATTTCCTCCTCCAGGAAGAAAATTTGTTCTTGCAAAAACATTCGCAATATACAGGTCTGTTAGTGTTTCATCAGCCCATACATTTTCTTCAGAAAAGATACCTAATGCTGTTCTTTCTAAAGGGTTTTCACAAGAAAACAAAATGCTTATAATTGTAAAAATCCCTATATATATATATTTATTCTTCATTAGTATAAAATTTTAAATTATAACCCAATATTTATCCCTAAACTAATATTCTTTTGAACTGGATATGTAGCGACTCCATCATCTCCTCTTGCTTCAGGATCTAAATCAAAAATACTTGAACTTCTTAAAGTAAGTAAATTGTAACCTGCTACATATACTCTAGCGCTCTTTAACCCAACTTTGCTTAAAGTTGTTTTAGGAATACTATATCCTAAAGCAATAGATTTTAATCTTAAATAAGCTCCGTTTCTCAAATAAATATCTAATGGTTGATTATTATGAGGATTTAAACCAGCTGTATTTGGGGCTGGTAATTTTGCAGCAGATGGATTGCTTGCATTCCATGAATTGTCTACTTGATATTTAAATGGTACTTGACCAATACTAGTATTTGCTGCACGTTCTCCTGCACCTGCCAAGACATCAAAATTACTAGCACCTTGTAATAACATTGATAAATCAAAACCTTTATAATCTGCATTTACACTTAACCCATAGAACAATTCAGGGGTTTGTCCTCTACCAATTACTTCTTGATCTCTCCAATCGATAGTTCCATCTCCATTCTTATCCACGTATTTTACGTCACCTATCAAAGGTTCTTCAAGATCAGGATCATAGACAATACCATCATTATCTATTTCTTCTTGTGTATCATAAAAACCATTTGTTCTATATCCAAACCTACGGTTTGCCCATTGCCCATTTCTTTGATTTATTCTTGCATCATCTGGTTCATTAGAATCAAATTCTCTCTCAACATTATCTATAATTTTAGATCTTGTCCAAGTTACGTTTCCGCTAATATTCAAATTTACTTCTCCAATTTTGTTTCTATGTGTCAATACCAATTCAAAACCTCTATTACTATCTACTCCTAGATTTTCTTGAGGTAAATCTGCTCCAAATGTATCTGGAACTTGGTCTTCACGATCTCTTAATAGACCTGAACGTTCTCTGTAAAAAACATCAAACTCAACACCTAATTTACTATTCCATAATCTAGCATCTACACCAAAATTATAAGTTTTTAAGGTTTCCCATGTAATTGTTGGGTTTGCGATTCCTACTGTTTGTAGTGTTGAATTGTATGGTGTTGAACCATAAGCATACAAACTACCTTGACTGTTTTCTAATCCATATCCATTGATGTAATCAAAATTAGAAGTCGCATCATATCCAAGACTTGCAATAGAAGATCTAAATTTTAAGAAATCAATTGCTTTGAATTCTTTTAGAAAATTTTCTTTAGACGCTACCCAACCTACAGATAATCCTGGAAAATATCCCCATCTTGACTCTTTAGGGAATTGAATATTAGCATCGGCTCTAAATAAGGCTTCTACCAAATACTTTCCTTTGTAATCATAATTTAAACGTCCTATATAACCTTGACGTCCTTCTTGAAGAGGGATTGGATTGCCATTATTTAGGTTTACCAAAAAATCATCATTTGTTTGTACTCCTGTAGCTCCAAACAGATAAGGTACATCTGGAGACAATAAATCGGTTCTACTAGCTGTAAAAAATTCTCTATCTACATATCTGTTTTCTAAAACAACTGTTGCAGATACATTGTGCACATCGTTAAAAGTAGTTTTATAATCTAAACCTATTTGAGTAGTTGTCTGAACCAAATCATTATTGCTTACATTTACATTATTTTCTGAAGTAGTAAAACTTGGAGTATATACATCTGTATCAGCATTGTAATTATAGGTTGTAAAAGGCACTCTTGTTAATCTATTTAATGAATGAACTGTTTGATGAGCTATTTTACCGTTTACATTTAATCCTTCTATAAAAGGTAACTTGTATTTTAAACTTACAATTGCATCAAATTGTTTTCTTTCGGTATCATTAACACCCGTTATATCTCTAGAAGAAAAAGCAAGAGGGTTTTGTCCTAAAGGATGTGTTGCAGTAAGAAAATTAGTGTCGGGATTACGTTCTATGGTAGGGTTACTAGATGCTAAAAATCTAAATATTCTATAATAACTATCATTATCTCCAGAAACCCCACTTGGTCTTTGTGTTTCTTCTTCTCTATATTTAAGATTTACACTTATATCTAATTTTTTATTTACGGCAACGTCTACTGTAGCTCCAATATTGAATCTTTCAAATTTTCCATCTCCAGATTCTAACAACGAATTTTGTTGCAAGTTCCCTACAGAAGTAAAATATTTTACACTTTCGGAACCTCCTTGTATATTAAAATTATGCTGTGTGGTTGTAGACCAGTCTTTTAGAACAACATCTTGCCAATTTGTTCCTCTATACCCTTGTTGAGTACCTTCTTGGTATTTTGCAATATCTTCATCTGAATATTTTAAGTCTGCAATAGCCACACCTTCTAACAATTCTGCTTGTTGTTGGTATTTAGCATAGCCTGCAGCATCGGCTATTTTGGGTAAAAATGAAGGTTGTTGTAATGTATAGCTTCCTGAATAATTTATTTTTGGTGCTCCTACAACTCCTCTTTTGGTCGTTACCAATATTACTCCGTTACCACCTCTAGCTCCGTATACAGCTGCTGATGCATCTTTTAAAATAGAAATTGATTCTATTTCATTAGGATCTAATTGTTGATAATCTCGTGGAACTCCATCAACAATTACCAAAGCGCTTCCAAATCCTCTAATACTTACACTTGCTTGATCTCCACCAGGTTGACCATTATTTTGAGTTACTACTAGACCAGGTAATCTTCCTGCAAGGGCAGCCGTTGCGTTAGTTGTTGGTATTTTTACAAGGTCTTTTGATTTAACAGTTGATATTGAACCTGTAATGCTTGCTTTTTTTTGTGAGCCATACCCTACAATAACTATTTCGTCTAAAGCACTTGTGTCTTCAGCTAAAATTACGGTAATACTTGTTCGTCCATTAATGGGGATTTCTTGGGTTTTATACCCTAAAAAACTAATAACTAAAGTTGCATTGGTATCTGCTTCAATAGTAAAATTTCCATCAAAATCAGAAAGAGTACCTATTGTTGTTCCTTTTACAAGAATGTTCGCGGTAGGAATTGTTATACCTTTTTCATCTTTAATAATACCCTTTACATTAATGTTTTGGGCATAAAATTGCGGAATTGCATAAATTGCAAAAAGTAGCAATAATATGCTTCTTTTTTTAAATAAAGTTAATTGTTCATTTTTCATAAATTGTTTAGTTTGAATGATTATTTAATTGAGTCTTGCAATATTGAGTAAGACCTTACACAAATATCAAATCTTAACTAAGAGTTTAGTATAACATATGGTTTTATCTATAACAGTTATGTTATCCTAATAAAAAGTGTTACAATCTATTAGACGCATATTTAAGTCACTGAATCTTTTATTGTGTCAATAAAAATAGCAGTTGATTTATAGGTTCTTAAAACAATTTATGTAATAATTTTAGAATTTTCCTTTTTTAATATGGTTGAACTTTTTAAGTTTTATTAATTACAAAACATAAAGACAGATGTAAAATAATTTTTGGTTTATTTTGATCTTTTTTCTTTTTCAAATTGATATACCGGGTATACTGTTTGAGTTATTATATATTGGAATAAGTTTATAAATTTAAATAGTTTAGGCGGTCTATAACATGTTTGTTTTCTCTTACTTTTTTATCTAATTTAGACGTATCTATTATAAATGAGTTTTTTTGATAAAAATCTTTTAGTAACGTAATACTGTTTAAAATAAGGAGTGCTTCTGTGTCATTTTTAGATTGATATAATAAGTCAACCATGTTTTTAGAGGTGTTTTTAATTCCTGTTAGTTCTAAAAATTCTGCAGCCCTCATTTTATTTGCTAAATAAGAATCTGTAGTTAATATTTGTTGAATTTCATCAGAAAAAACAGCTGCTTTTTTACCAAAAGTAGTACAAACAATTAATGCCCAATAGCGTGTTATTTCATCAGAAGATTTTAAAAGTTTTGCTAATTTAGGTTTTGCTTTAGAAAAAGGAATTACTTGAAGGTTGGCTATTTTTAGATAATGTACCAAATCTTTTTTATGAGATTTACCAATCTCTATTGGAGTTTTAAAAGCATTATCAATTAAATAATGTTCTGGGTAAAAAGAGAGGTCAGGCATTTTTTTCATCCAAGAATACAATTGTTTTCTTAAGTGTTTTAGTTCTTTTAAAAATGCAGGGTTGTTTGCAAGGTTATTCGTTTCATAAGGATCTTTTTCAAGGTCATACAATTCTTCAGGGAGTTTAGTTTCAAAAAAGCGAGACTGTATTGGGTTTAACTTCTTATCATCAAATAGTTGTTTCCATTCTTTATAGGCAAGTTGTTTGTATCTGTAAATATTCATTAAACCATCAATATTAAAAGGCTGAAAGTTTCTAATGTATTTTAGATTCCCTTTTCTTACACTTCTAACCATATCATATTTCTCATCAAATCTATCTGCATAACCAAAAGTTACATTGTCTTTAGAAATTGAATTAGATGTATTTTTTCCTAAAAAAGGTTTTCCATCCATCGTTTTAGGAACTTTAATTCCTGCTAAATTTAGAACTGTAGCACTAAAATCTACAAAACTCACAAATTTTTCTGTTGATGAACCAATAGGAAATGGCGATAAATTTTTAAACTGTTGAGGTACATATACTACTAAAGGAACGTGTAAACCAGTTTCTTTTAAGTAGCCTTTACTATTTGGTAAAACGCCACCATGATCACCGTAATAAAATATGATGGTGTTTTCTAACAAGCCATCTTTTTTTAATTCTTTTACTAAGTTACCAACCTGAGCATCCATTTTTTGAATACGATCTCTATAAAATGCATTTGTGTATCTAAAAGTTTTTGTATTTGGGTGATTAGGTTCTACAAATATTCCTTCTGTTGAGGTTTTTGTTGGGTTTGTTTCCATTTCTTCTTTGGTAAAATGTAAACTGCCTTCATGTGTTGTTTGCATGTTGTACACATGAAAAAAGGGTTGTCCTTTTTTTCTGTTTCTCCAAGTTGCTTTTCTAGAAGAATCGTCCCAGACATTTTTATCTTTATAAATATTATAATCTTCTTTTGCGTTGTTGGTGGTGTAATATCCTGCGTTTTTTAGATATTCAGGAAACATTTTTATATTGGTTGGCAATGTTACTTTTTGTTCAGACCTGTGATAATGCGTACCTAATTTAGGACCATAAACACCCGTAATAAGAGTTGATCTTGCTGCACTACATACGGCAGCGTTAGAAAAGGCTTTGTTAAATTGAATTCCTTTTTCTGATAACTTTTCTATGTTAGGTGTTTCTATACCATGTTTGTCAAATAATTGAAGGTAATGGGTAGAATTATCTTCCGAAACCACCCAAACAATATTGGGTTGTTGTGCTTTTAAAGAAGAAAAAAGGCAAAGGAATAGAATTGTATAAATTGATTTAAATTTCATTGTATTTAATTTTATTTTAAAATTTTACTACTTATTTCTTTACGATTCAAATAAGTGCTTTTTAGGTTAGAATTTAACACATCATCAAAAACGATAGCGGCTCTTTTATCATCATTTATAGTTTTTAAATGAAAGTTAGAAATATATAGCCCATTTATGTGTCTTGCAAAAATACCCGATGCAGGTAAGGTGCCAACTTTGCTAAACTCTGGCCACCAATTTCCTAAAGTTTCTAAGGTATATTCTTTAATTGCAGTTTTTGTAGCGTCTTCATTTGTGCCTCCTCCAGAAACTGTCATTTGAATATTATTTAGCTGAATATCCGTTATGTAGTGGTTTGGCATTCCTGTAAGAAAAATAACAGAATTCTTATCCAACTCTTGGTTGTCAATAATAAAATTATCAAAAATAAAATGATGCATTGCTTTCATTGGCAACATTTCTTCAGGAGAATCTACACCTGCTCTTTGTTGGCAAAAGGTCATAAAAATGGGTCTTGGTACATTTTTCATCACAATATTAGAGAAAACCATGTTCTTCATTTCTCCACCTTCATTCATCTGAATTTTTAATCCAGAATCTTGTATGTCATGAAAAGTACAATTGCTTACCGTTATCGATTCAAAATCTCCTCTAGAGGCTAAACCAATTCTCATGGCCGCCCATTTACTAGTAAATACACAGTTGGTTATAACAATATCTTTACAAGGTTTGTCTGGTCTAGAGGTTTGTAAACAGATAGAATCATCACTCGTATCAAATGAAGAATTTGCTACACGTACGTTTGTACATCCATCAAAATCTAATCCATCTCCATTATGATTTACACGACTGATTATTTTAATACCATCTACCACAATTTCATTACAATACAACCAAGCAGATGTCCAAGCAGCCGGGTTTAATAGTGTTACATCTTTCAGATGGATGTCATTAGAGTTTAAAAAACGCATTAACATTGGGCGTCCACCTTTTTTCTTTGTAAAGTTCTTTGGATGTCCATTACCATTAATAGTACCTAAACCCTCTATAGCTATAGATTTTGCGTCTTTTGCAAAAATGAGACAACGATCCATATGAGGTTCGTTTTTATAGGTGTTTTTGTGGGTATCTGTGGTGTAATCTGTATAGTTTGGGCTACCTAATAAAACGGCATTATTTTCTATATGTAGGGTTACAAAGTCTTTTAAATAAATGGTGCCAATAAGTACTGTTTTTCCTGAAGGAATAATCACTTTTCCACCACCTTTTAAAGAGCACATATCAATGGCTTGTTGCACCGCTTTGGTATCTAAAGTAACACCATCTCCTTTTGCACCAAAATCGAGTACATTATAGGTTGTGGCACTAATTTGAGTAGAAATACTTAAAAATAAAAATAATACAAATGATTTCATAGTCTAAATATATTGTTTGTAGATGGTTGATAAATTGGTTGCATCGCCTGTTTTTTCTTGCCAAAGCTTTAATTCTTTCAATAATTTTTTAAGGGTAGATTTTGACTTCTTCTTTGATAGAATATTTTGAGTTTCCCAAGGGTCTTTTTCTAAATCGTACAATTCTAAAACACCTGTTTTTGGGTAAATTATTAGTTTTTTATCCTCAGAAATAATACCTCTTTGATCATCAAACATTGCCAAGTAAATAGATTTTCTTGCTTGCCCTTTTTTAGTGATTAAAGGCAGTAAGCTTTTAAAATCTGTAACTTGTTTTGTTTTTATATTTAAGAGATCAAATAAAGTAGGCGTAATGTCTTGTAAGTAAATACGCTCGTTAATTTTACTGTTTGCTTTTATGTTAACACTCTTTATAATTAAAGGAGCTGTAACACTCGGTTCATACAAACAAACTTTTCCTGCCACACCATTTTCGCCAAAATTGATTCCGTGGTCAGACGTAAAAACAATTAATGTGTTTTCATACAATCCTTTTTCTTTTAATGCATTTATAATATCGCCAATTCTTGCGTCCATATGTGTCACCATTGCATTGTTTTGCTGCACACGTTTTTGCATGGTTTGTTTACTTAATGGATCTGGTGCATATTGATATTTTACATTTTTATTTAAAGGCATTTTATCAGAAAAACTTGGCGGTAATTCTATTTGTTGATAGGGGTACAAATCGTAATATTTTTGTTCAGTTTGCCTAGGTACATGAGGAGCATTAAAAGCTACATATGCAAAAAAAGGTTTTTCTTTGTTGTAGGTTTTTATAAAATTTACGGCTTCTTTTCCTGTAATATCAGTAATATGACCTGCAGGTGAATTATAAGTTTTTAATTGCCCTGGTTGTATGCTGCCAGTTTCATCAAAAATTTGTTGTGCTGTATTGCCCATTGCATGCCATTTACCAGTCATAAAGGTATAATAACCATTATCGTGTAATTTTTCTGGCAATGATTTTGGAGCGTTTTTTTTGGTTATTTTTTTAGAATCCCATAAATACTTACCATATATCAGCATTGTTCTACTGGGTACACATACTGCAGGAGACCAACACCCCATATTATAAGCAGATGTAAAGGAAACACCTTCGGAAGCTAATTTGTCTATATTAGGGGTAATCATTGCTTTGTTTCCGTAAGCTTTTAAAGCTTGATTGCTTTGGTCGTCAGATTCTATAAATAAGATGTTTGTTTGCGAAAAAGTAGTGATAATGTACCCAAAACTTAATACGAACAATATTATTTTTTTACCCATGTTTAAGATGCTAAAACTCAATTTTACTATGAAAAATAAAAGTATTTAAGTAAATAGTATTCTAAGGCAATAAATAGCTTAAATGCTATCTTAAATGATTTTATTGAAGACTTTTTAGACTATAATTTTACTATAGTAATTGTATTGAAACTAGTAATAGCTTTGTTTTCAGCAACCTAATGCCTTATTATATTTTAGTTTGTTTTATTAACCTTTATTCTTAAAAATATACTTAGAGATACATGTTATTAATATGTAAGTTTAAATTCAGTATAAGGTAGTAAATGTGTTATCGATTAAAGTGTAGTAAAAGCTGTTTTATTTCTTTTTTTGATGTGGATTCTAGTCAAGTAGTGTGTTAATAATGAATTAAATGAGGGGTTTAAACATTTGTTCTGTTTATTAAGACAAGATTTATATTTTTTGCATCTAAAAT
The DNA here is from genome assembly GCF_038024045.1 of Polaribacter staleyi. NCBI lineage: Bacteria > Pseudomonadati > Bacteroidota > Flavobacteriia > Flavobacteriales > Flavobacteriaceae > Polaribacter > Polaribacter staleyi. The sequence goes on from NZ_CP150665.1 coordinate 2,758,698, forward strand.
AGAAGACTTTTGGTTTAAATCTAAAAAAGATATGAACGAGCTCCTTTTTATGAAGATGCTTATTTTATTAAGTACACTATTTTCTTACGCACAAGACTCTACAAAACCTACTAATTATTATACGGATACTTTAAATTTAAATTCTGCCCCAAAAAGAGTTAATAATATACTCCCTCTTTCACATCAGAAAGATAAAAGTTGGTTGTTTCAAAAGGATTTTTCAGATGAATTTAATGCCGAAAAATTAGATACTAATAAGTGGTATGGCACACATCCTAAATGGTTGGGGCGTAAACCATCTATGGCACATCCAGATAATGTTTCTTTAGAAAAAGGAGAATTGGTTTTAGCAATCAATCAAGCAAAAGACATAACCTTCAAAGAAGGGTATACCCACAGCTTAAGTTAGCATTTTATAATAAAAGACTAAATTTAAGTATATAAATCAGAAAGAATAAAAGAGAGAATTAAGGTTAATATACACGGTGAAGCCAAGACTTCGACAACATTGATAATCCTCTCTCTTTTCTACTAACAATCACGTTCAGTTCTGTGAGACCTAGATCTCGATTTCAAGTTGTTGTGAGTAAAAGTAGGTTATTCTTTCATAAATCAGTTCTTATGAATAAATATAAGGAAATTTTTGGAGTTGACATCAGTAAAGACGTTTTTGATGTTTATGGAAGTACAAATGGTCATGATCAATTTAAAAATGATGAATTAGGGTTTAAAACCTTTTTAAAAAGTTTACCTAAAAACTCATTAGTTATTATGGAAGCAACAGGTTATTACCATTACAGATTAGCTCAGTTTTTATACAAACAAAGCATTTTTGTATCGGTGGTAAATCCTTTGTCTGTAAAGCGTTTTATCCAAATGAAATTATCTAAAGTAAAGACGGATAAAAGTGATGCAAAGGCTATCTGTGAATATGGAAGTATCAATGAAGTTCCATTGTATACGGCTCTTACTAATGTTCAGAGTGAGTGTTTACAGTTGTTTAGGTTATTAGATAGTGATATTAAAAAACGCACAGCGGTTAAGAATAAAATCCACGGAGAAGAAGTTTTAGGGATTCCCTCTAAGTGGGTTTATGGTTCATTAAAACGGACTAAAAAACATTTAGACAAAGAGATTTTAGGAATCGAAACAAAAGTACTATCATTAGTAAAACAAGACCAACAAGCACAGTTAACATTGCTAACTAGTATTCCAGGAATAGGATTGAAAACGGCATTGTTTTTAATTGTAATTACTGATGGATTTAAGAAATTTGAAACAGCTTCACAATTATGTAGTTATGTAGGAATTACTCCAACGATAAGAGTATCTGGGAGTAGTGTACGTGGAAGAAGTAGAATAAGTAAGGTTGGAAATAGGAAGTTACGCAACCTCTTGTTTCTCTGTGCTTTTACAGCTTGCAAGCATAATAAAGGATGTCGCGAGATTTATGAGCGAATTGTTAACAAGGGTAAGAGTAAGAAATTGGCTTTAATAGCGGTTTCAAATAAACTGATAAAACAGAGTTTTGCTATTGCAAAATCAGGTTTACCATATGACGAAACGTACGTTTCTGTTTTATCAAAATAAGTAGTATTTACATAAAAAATAAAAGCTCAAAATACGAATTCATAGCATTATGAGCCTAAAATAATAGTGCGTAAATTTAATGAAGAAAAGAGTTGTTTTTTAGCTCAGTTCTTTGTTGGATGGGTAATTAGTAAAAAATCTTTAACCTATGGATATTTAGAAATGCGCGCAAAACTTATGGATGCTCCTTGGGTAAGTTGCTTTTGGTTGTATAATTGGTGGTACAAAGATAATTGGAGAACAGAAATAGATATTTGCGAGAACAATCCTGGAGCTTATGAAAATCGACACGATTTAACATCGAATCTTCATGTTTTTTCAGCCCCAGTAGATAAAGGAGATATCAAGAAATTAGTTTCTTTTGGAAAGAAGTATTATATCCCTTTTGAGCTTCAAAAAGAGTACCATGTTTGGGGACTAGAGTGGGACAAAGATTTTATTAGATGGTATATTGATGGAGTTCTTTTTAGAGAATCACCAAATTTATATTGGCATCAAGATTTGTATATTAATTTTAATAGCGAATCTAATAAGTGGTTATTGGCTTTTCCTGATGATAAAAGGCTTGATGAAACTTACAATATTGATTATGTAAGGGTTTGGAAAAAGAAATAGGTAAAGGAAGTGTAGACTAATCTTTGTATATGAAATAGTAAAATACTAAGATTTAAATAAAGTAATAAAGTGAATTTTTAAACCATAAGGATAAACAAAAAATGATGAAAAAAAGTATAGTTATAATATTGCTACTATGTTCAATAGTTAGTTTTGCTCAGAAAAAAAAGAAACATTTATTTGATTCTACCTATTATACAGAGGTAAATGATAAAGCAAGAAATAAATCTAAAATTTATAATATTTTAGATTTTGGTGCTGTAGATGCAGGTCGTGGAAAGAAATCAGACGATTCAAAATTAAGTACAAAAGGTATTCAAAATGCCATTGATAAATGTAGTGCAGATGGCGGAGGCACCGTTTTGGTGCCACCAGGTAGATTTGTTATTGGAACTATTGTACTGAAAGATAACGTTACCTTATATGTAGATGAAATGTCTGCTTTAGAAGGGAGTGATAATATTAAAGATTATAAAAAATTGCCTGAGAGTTTAGAAGAACCACATTTTTCTGAGTGTTTAATTTATGCAGATGGAGCAGAAAATGTAGCAATTATAGGAGGGGGAAGAAATGCCTTTATAAATGGTAGAGGGTTTAATTTTTCTTATAAATGGCGTCGTCCAAAGATAATTAGAATTGAAAATTGTAAAAACGTAACTGTTCATTCAATTATTATAAAGAATTCGGGCTCATGGTGTACAACATTTAGCGGTTGTGAAAACGTTAGTTTAAAATATGTTTCTATCTACAATTACGCAAACGGAAACAATGATGGTGTAGATTTTGATGGCTGTTATAATGTTGAAGTAGATTCTTGTAATTTTCAAACTATTGATGATTCTATTTGCCTAAAAAGTACTTCAGGCAGAATATGCGAAAAAGTACGAGTAACTAATTGCGTGGTAAGTAGTATGGCAGGTGCTGCATTTAAATTAGGTACATCTTCTGCTGTTGGGTTCAAAGATATCAAGATTTCTAATAGCCAGTTTTTTGGTAATAAGGATGGTGCAATAAAATTAATGATTGTAGATGGTGGTATTATGGAGGATGTGGAAATTTCCCATATACAAATGTATCAATGTACTGGACCTATTTTTATAAGATTAGGAAACAGAGGGCGTTTTTATGATAAATCTATACCTCAAACATATACCGATAAAAGTAAGCCAGAAGGTGCCCCAGTAGGGAGTATTAAAAATATATATATTCATGATATAAAAGCAGAAATGAACTCGCTTGAACGAGATCAAGATGCTGTAATGATTACAGGGATTCCAGGGCATTATATAGAAAACATAAGATTAGAAAATATTGACCTGTCTTTTGCCGGAGTTGATAATATGACTGCTTTTTTAGATAAAGAAGTACCAGAAGCTGAAGCAGTATATCCAGAACAACATTTTTTTAATGAATTACCATCTTCTGCATTTTTTTTAAGACATATTAAAGGGTTATTCATGAAAAATGTAAACGTAACTTTTAGAGGAAATGATGCTCGACCTCCATTTTATTTTAATGATGTAAAGAACATGACATTTAAGAATGTTACTACAGATATGAACAAGGAATTAGAGCGTTCTTTTAAGTCTTTTAATTCTGATAAAATCGGTAAGAAAGCTATTAAAGTAAATAAGAATTGATAAAAGTACCTTTTACTTCTTTATAAAATTATAAGTACAAAATTACCCCTTTATTTTTAGGTTATGTTTCAAAAATTAAAGGGTTATGGTAATTGTCCTTTAAGAGGCTTCTGCAACAAAAATGATCCTTTGAGATAGAGATAGAACAATTAAAATTAAAGTCAGCTTATTTCTAATTTTCTGATTAAGAACTATATTTTACTCTTTTAAAAATCTTTTCTATGCTTGTTATACGTGCTTTAAACAAAGTGGGTTAGAATAAAAATAAATTATTAAATAACGATTTGTTCTTGAAATAAAACCATAATTGCTCTTTAAAAAACGTGAATTAAATTAGTTTTATTTTTTTGTATAAAAAGCAACTTAATCTGATTAATTTATAAAAATGACTTTAAAAAAAATAGCATTAGTACTACTTTTAAATGGAGTACTATTTATGGGGTGTAAAAAAGAAGTTGAGGTTTCAACAGACGTTTCAACGAAAGTTTCACAAAACTCAAAGTTTCCTTTTAAACTTCCAAAAACGAAACCAAATATTCCATTAAGTAAAGCATTAGAAAGAAATTACGATGCTTATATGGGAGCAACACCTCAAGATAACGAACTGTATTCGCAATTTAAATATACAGAGTTAAAAGGTTTTGATTATAATAATCATGATGGAACAATTTCTAGAAGAGACCCATCAAAAGTAATCTTTCATGATGGAAAATATTATGTTTGGTATACTTATAGAAATACAAAAACAGCACCAGTTGGTACTGCTAATGCAGATAAAGCAACAGATGTTATTCCATCTGCAGATTGGGATTTATCAGAAATTTGGTATGCTACTTCTAAAGATGGTTTTACATGGAAAGAGGAAGGGGTTGCAGTGCCAAGACCACCAAAACCAAATGTTGGTTGGCGTTCTGTAACAACTACAGATATTTTAGAATGGAAAGGAAAATACTACTTGTATTATCAAGGTTTTATGGAAGTTAGTGGTAAGCGTGGAGATGATTGTCCTGTGGCAGTTTCTTATGCAGATTCACCAGATGGTCCGTGGACGGCATATAATAAAGTTGTAATACCTAATGGAGGAGAAGGAGAATGGGATCAATTTTCTATTCACGATCCGTATCCACTTGTGTATAAAGGTAAAATTTATTTATACTATAAATCAGACTTTAACGGACAACCAAATTTAATTAGAATGCAAGGGTTGGCAACGGCAGACAATCCTTTAGGTCCTTTTACAAAGTATCCTTTAAACCCAATTATGAATTCTGGACATGAAACGACTATGTTTCCATTTAAAAACGGGATAGCAGCTTTGGTTATTCGTGATGGTAACGAACACAATACCATACAATTTGCAGAAGATGGAAAGAATTTTGACATTGCTGCTATTAGTAATATGCTACCAAATGCAGGAGGACCATTTATACCAGATGCTTTTACTGATACAAAAGATGGTAGAGGTATCACTTGGGGAATTTCTCATTTTACCGCAGTAAATGGTTGGTCTACTAATCATGCAGTATTGGCACGTTTTGATTGTGATTTAAGTCAGGATGTAAATGATCCAGGAATGAAAAAGAATCATATTTATTATAAGCCAGAGCATTATTATAAACAAGGTTTAAGTAAAGCTCAAAAAGAAAGAATTGCTGCAGAAAACCAAAAATTGAATAAGTAATTTTTAATTAGACTTGTTAATAACTGTATTTTATAAAAAGATTATAAAATTGGTCATTTGTTGTGGTCTATGATACAATTGTACAAATAAAAAAAGTAGTTTCTTACAATATTTGTCATTACAAAAATTAGTTATAATCTTAAATTAAATACATGAGACTCATTAAGGTATCTTCCTCATTTTTATTTATTCTAGTCTTCTTTATATCAAAGAACATAAATAGTCAGAATAAAAAACGTTTTAAAGAAAATTGGAAATCAATAGAAAATGTAAATCCAGCACCAGATTGGTTTCAAGATGCTAAATTTGGAATTTATGCACATTGGGGACCTGTATCGTCTGCTTTTGAAGGTACAGACCCAACAAAATGGTATGCAGGTTGGCATGGAATGAAAATGTATGTTGATGGAAAAATTGTACCTACACCAAACGGAAAACCTTCTAGTAACTATGTAATGCATGTAGATAAATATGGAGATCCAAAAGAGTTTGGTTATAAATACATTATAGAGCAATTTAAAACAACTGGTTTTGATGCTAAGAAATGGGCAGATTTATTTGCAAAGTCAGGCGCTAAATTTGCAGGTCCAGTAGCCATGCATCATGATAATTTTGCTATGTGGGACAGTAAAGTAACACGATGGAATTCTATGAACTACGGAGGCATTGATCCTTCTGCAGCTCTTAAAAAAGAAATTGAAGCTAAAGGCTTAAAGTTTATGGGTTCTTTTCATCATGCTTTTACTTGGAAATACTTTGCGCCTGCACATGCGCATGGTGGTATTAACCCCAAAGATTATGATTTATACACAAACCCACATTCGCTAGATTCTGATACTCCGGATAAACAATTTTATAAAGATTGGTGGGCAAAATTAAAAGAGTTTATAGATGTTTATCAGCCAGATTTAATTTGGTTTGATTGGTGGTTAGAAAATATGACAGAAGAAGCTCGTTTAAAATTCTTAACGTATTATTATAACAAAGGTTTAGAGTGGAATAAGGATGTTGCTGTGTGTTATAAAGAAACTACGTTTACAGAAGCTACAGCTATAAAAGATTACGAACGTGGACGTCCAAACCAACCTAAAGCAAATCCTTGGTTAACAGATACGTCTCCTGGAGCTTGGTTTTATCGTCCTGGAGCTCAGTTTAAAACTCCAAATGAGTTAGTAGATGTATTGGTAGATATTGTTTCTAAAAATGGCTTAATGTTGTTAAATGTACCACCAAATCCAGATGGTTCTATTCCTAAGGTTATGGAAGATTTACTTATAAATATTGGGGCTTGGTTAAATGTAAACGGAGAGGCTATTTATGGTACAAGACCTTGGGTTGTTTTTGGAGAAGGTCCAACACGTTTACCAGAAGGTGGACATAAAGTAGAAGAGAAAGTAAAAATTGAATATAAAAATACAGACATCCGATTTACAAAAAAATCAGACAAAGAATTTTTTGCTATTGTAATGGATACACCAGAAAATGAGCTTGTAATAAAATCTTTAAGTACACAAATAGGTGCTTTAAATTCTAAAATTTTAAAAGTTGAATTACTAGGTAGTAAAGAAATTATTAAATGGGAAAGAAATGAAAGAGGACTTGTTATTCAGTCTCCTAAAACATTTCCTACAGAGTACGCACATGCTTTTAAAATAGTCTTAGAAGGTTATACAGAAAATAATATTGGTGGAGATGTGAATGCTCACGAAGACTAAAATATTATCATTTTAAATTAATCATTGTTGTTTCATAAAAGCTTTTTTTTGAGACAACAATGATTTTTTAAAGGAAAAAGAATCTTACGATGATAATCCTTAAAAAAAATAGCAGTCATGGTGATATTTTAAGTGACTTAAAAAAACTAAAACCAGAGATGTTATTTTTTGTTAGAGATCAATCTTACAATCATAGCGACCATTATGGATATTGGTTAAACTATAGTTTTTGTTAATTAAAAAATCAATGAAATGAAAAAATACAACCATATATTCCTTTTAATACTACTTTGTTGTGCAGGTACTTTTAATAAATTAATTGCACAAGTAACTTATGGACCACCAGAACCTCCTGTGGGACAAAGATGGATTTTAAATGAAGATTTTTCTGATGAATTTAATGGAACCACATTAGATTCTGATAAATGGTTAGATCATCATCCTAAATGGTCGGGTAGAGAACCCGGTATATTTTTACCTTCTCAAATATCTGTTAAAGATGGTTTTCTTCAGATAAAAGGAGAAAAGTTAAAAAAAGATACTATTGTTAATAGATATAAAAGAGAGTTAAAATTTAACATTGCAGGTGGTGCTGTAATTTCAAAAAAATTAGCTTTTTTAGGATATTATGAAACGCGTGCAAAAGCTGCTGCTACAACAATGTCTACTACATTTTGGTTTTCTACAGTAAGTTCTACAAAAGGACCTAACGGATGTGATAGTTATGGTTTGGAGTGGGATATTCATGAATCTATAGGAAGAGGTGGTGATTTTAAAGGAAACTTCTTTGCAAACGGAATGAATTCTAACGGACATTTTTGGTATACCGATTGCGATGGTAAAAAGCACGATTTAAGAGCGCCAAGTGTAAAGTTTACAAATAAAGAGGTTGCTTCTAAAGATTTTCATGTGTATGGAGGTTGGTGGAAAGATGAAAATACAGCAATTTCTTATTACGATAAAAGAGCGCCAAAACAAATTAAGTTCTACGATAAAATTCTTCCAAAACCTTTTAATCAACCTATGCGTATGCGTTTGGTATCAGAAACATATCCTTTTCCTTGGATAGAGTTACCAACAGATGAAGAACTAGCAAATCCAACCAAAAATACCGTGTATTATGATTGGGTAAGAGGTTATCAATTGGTCGATTTAAATGATACAAGCATTAGCCAAAAGCACGAATCTACTTTAAAGCTTTATCAAGAAAGTGTCATTCTACCAATACTAACTATTACTGCGGATACTCCTAAATCAATAAAAATACCATTAAGTTATAAGGCAAATGCAAAAAGAACAATCTGTTTTAGGGTTTCTGAAATTAAAGATGGAATGAAAATAAAATGGGATAAAAAGGTTGCGGAAATTACTGTAGATGTGCAACCTGGTTATGGAAAAATGGAACATGTTTTAAATTTAGAAAAATATATTACTAAAAATAATTCTTATAAAGTAGAAGTTATATTAAGAGATGTAAATGGCAATAACAACCCACAAGAAGCAATAGATGTTAGTACCATGTTTATCGAATTTTAAATTAAACGATTAACTATCAATATTAAATACTACTAAAATAAATACAATGAATAGAAAATTTTTTAACCTCTTTTTATTATTAATAATTGCTCAGGTAACGACTGCTCAAAATAGAGAAACTGATTTTAATTTTGATTGGAAATTTACCTTAGTAAAAGAAACTAAAATTCCATCAGAAATTCCTTTAAAAGATACCGATTGGAAAGCAATTAGATTACCACATGATTGGAGTATAGAAGCTCCCTTTGATGAGAAAATGGATGGTGCTACAGGTTATTTACCTGGTGGAGTAGGTATTTATCAGAAACACTTTAAAACAGCTATCAACCCAAAATTAAAGAGTAGTTTTATACTTTTTGATGGAGTTTATAACAACGCTACTTTTTTCTTAAACGGAAAATTATTAGGAGAAAACCCTTACGGATATTCGCCAACGTATTTTGATATGACCAACAAATTAAAAACGGATGGTTCAGATAATATTATTACAGTGCATGTAGATCACTCACGTTATATAGACAGTCGTTGGTATTCTGGAAGTGGAATTTACAGAAATGTAAAAGTAATTACCGTAGATAAATTACACATTCCTATTTGGGGTAGTTTTGTAACAACACCAGTTATTACAAAAGAAAAAGCAACTACTAACATTGAATTGACGATAGAAAATCAATATAAAAAAACAATGTATTTTGATTTGACAACAACAATTATAGATTCAGAAGGGAATCAAGTTGCAAGCATATCAGAATCAAAAAAAGTAAAAAGAAACCGTAAAGAAATTTTTAAACAATCGTTGTCTATTTCTAATCCTAAATTTTGGGATATTGATACTCCAAACTTGTATAAAGCAGTAACAAAAATTTCTAAAAATGGTAAAACTATTGATGAATATGTAACTTCATTTGGGGTACGTACTGTTTCTCATAGCAAGGAACAAGGATTCTTTTTAAATGGAAAATCTACTTTTGTAAAAGGTGTTTGTTTACATCACGATGCAGGTTTGGTAGGTACGGCAGTTCCAAAAGGTGTTTGGAGAAGAAGATTACTATCTTTAAAAGAAGCAGGAGTTAATGCAATTCGTACTTCGCACAATCCGTTTTCTCAAGAATTTTATGATTTATGTGATGAATTGGGTTTCTTGGTGCAAGCAGAGATTTTTGATGAATTTGATAATCCAAAGGACAAACGTTTAAATTTACAGGAGCAACATAACGATTATATTTCTAGAGGTTATACAGAACATTTTCAGGAGTGGGGAGAAAGCGATTTAAAACGATCTATTTTACGTGATAGAAATCATCCTTCTATTTTTGAATGGAGTATTGGAAATGAAATAGAATGGACTTACGAACATTACAAACATGTAAGTGGTTTGTGGGACAAAGGTGCAAAGCCTTATTGGAACAGAGTACCTAATATTTCTGCTGATGAAATGAAAGCACGTTATAATGCGTTGCCAAATAGAAAATATAAATTAGCAGAAACAGCTAAAAGGCTTTCTAAGTTGGTAAAGTCTTTAGATACAACTCGTGCAGTTACTGCAAATTTAATTATACCTGTTGCTAGTTTAGCTTCTGGTTATGCTCAAACATTAGATGTTGTTGGTTTTAGTTATCAAGTAAATCAATATGATTGGAGTAAAAAGAACTATCCAGATTTACATTTTACAGGAAACGAAAACTCGGGTACTTGGCAAGAATGGAATTCTATAATTGAAGACCCAATGGTGTATAGTATGTATATGTGGACAGGAATTGATTATTTAGGAGAAGCTCATAATAAATGGCCACAAAAAGGTTGGGAAGGAGATATTTTAGATTTCGGAGGCTTTAAAAAAGCAGGTTGGGATCATTTTAAAACTATTTGGGTAAATGAACCAAACATTGCTTTGGGTACTTATGCTATAGAAGATACTACTATTATAGATACATTAAGTGGCGAAGTAAAGCCGTTTAAAAACCCTAGTTGGGTAAATAGTAGAGCTCAAAAAAGTTGGAACTATAAAAAAGAGGAGATGATTATGGTTGAGGTTCCTTCTAATTTACCAAGAGTAGAATTAGTATTAAACGGACGTTCTTTAGGATGGAGAGCATTAAGTAACAGTCCGGATAGAATTTTACGTTGGGCTGTACCTTTCGAAGCAGGAACTTTAATTGCAAGAGCAGGTTTTACAGGGCAGGAAATTGAAAAAGAATTAAAAACAACTTCTGCACCAGTAAGCGTAGCATTAACGGTTGATAAAAAAACACTTTCTGCAGATGGTTATGATGTAGCTCATGTAATTGCTCAATTGTTAGATGCAAACGGCAATAAAGTAACTTCTACGGAAGCTAGTTTAAGTTTTGATGTACAAGGTACTGTGCGTGTTTTAGGTGTAGATAATGGATCGAATAAGAGTATTCAAGATTATAAGTCTAATAATGTGACCACCAACAACGGACATGCATTGCTAATTATTCAATCTAAAAAAGAGAGTAGCAGTGTTAAGGTTAGCGTTAAAGGGAAAGGATTAAATAGTGATTCTCTTACCGTTGAAATTAAGTAATAAGATATTTTCAGATATCGTAATTGAGAGTATTATAATTTAAAAAAAAAAGCCACATTTAACAATGTGGCTTTTTTAATTTAATAGACTTTGTTATTAATTAATAATTAGCTTTTTAGTGGTTACAGAATATCCTTCTGTAACTTTAATAAAATAGAATCCAGCAGTAAAAGAAGAGACATCAATATCTTTATTGGTATCTCTTATATTCTTGTTATATATTGTTTGACCACTAATATTAGAAATGGTAATATTTGAGTTTCCATTTTGTAAGATTTCCATGATCTTTGTTTCCTAATGCACCTGTATACTCTAAATATGTGTTGTTAATTGCACTTGGTGCTCCAGTAACCCCGTCAAAATTATCTAAATATTTAGGATCACCAGGTTTTCTAATCACCCATTTATCAATAGTATTACCTGTATCTTCAGCTTCGATAACAATATAATTTGAACCATATTTAATATTGTTTTTTGATTTTATGTTCAAGAAACAGAAACGTATGGTTATTATTAATCATTCTTTCTTTAATAAAAGGCGTATTTGTTTTTCTATTTCAATTGTATTTTGTCGAGCCTCATCAATTGGAAGACCTAATTTCATTCTAGGTCTCAGGTGGCCTATAGAGGTTAACCATGCATCTTTCATAATTGCTTGTTTCTTTTCTACATGACTTAATATTTTTTTTCCATTTTGATATGTAGAAAGGAAACTTTTAATATCATCTATTTTAGTAAATTCCGTTTGGCCTAAATATATAAGAATGTGTTTTGCTATTAAAAAATGACCTTTTTTATTTGGATGAATCCCGTCTTTAGCAAAAACAAAAGTAGAGTCTAAAAGTCGTTGTTTTTCAAGATTTTTTTTCATTGGAGAATGAATATCAATAACATTCCAGTTAGATGTATATCGATTACTAATTAACCAATTAGCATAAATATCAAGAACATTAGCATAGGCCTTACCTTTTTGTTCATCATATATAGGAGGTGTGATGTGAATTATTTCTGCACCAAACTTTTTAATTTTATCATGCAACCAGTTCACCCCATCTTTATATTTTTTAAATCGATTATCATCGTAAGGCATAAAAATACCATCATTCATACCATAACAAGCGAGTACCAAATCAGGCTTTGTTTTGGTTAATATTCTATCTAATCGTTCATGTAAGTCTGGACGTGGAAAAGCTCCTTTAGCATGATTGGGTTCGGAAAGACCGGATACCGTTTCACTTGGTAAACCCACATTAATAATTTCATAATTTTTTTCAGGGTACTTAATTGATAGATAGGTGTCAATATAATCTATATATCCTCCTTGATACGTAATGCTATTTCCTAAAAATACAATGCGTTTAATATTATCTTTTATTTCATATGCTTGTGAATAATTCTCAGCTTGAAATCCAATTATAAAAAATATTAATACTACTACATGCTTCATAATGTTTGCTTTTATAATTTATTTCCATTCTGTTTGCTCCTAACGTCTAATAATCTATTTTTTGTAAGAAGGTATTGTCTCTTTAATAGAAATAAGTATAGGGTTTGTATTTTTAATTTTTACTATAATAAGTACTGCTTTATTTTTGATGTTAATGTTTGCCTTTTTGGTATAAATCATTAGTATATCTGTAAATTTCTACTTTAACAGTTTTTCTAGCTTGGGGTATTTCAATTTTCCATCTTTTATTTTGAATAGATTCGAAACGCGGATTTCCAAAAAGTGTAGACCATGATTTTTTGGTAAAACAAATAGTCTCTTATTCCTTTTCTATTGCTACAAATTAAACCAGAAAATTATCAATATTAGCAATTTTAACTATTGAGTTCCCTTACAGTCTAATAAATCGTTAGATTGGTCATCAGTTAAAATAAAAACGAGTAATTGTTTCATTATTTATATTTTTTTGATGTAGGCATAGTACACCGAGTTTGGGACATTTTTATTGTCTAAAAAATTGGCTAAAAATTTAGTTTTCCCAGCTTTTAGTGAAACAGTAAATGTGGTTGAAAGATCATTTAGATGTACGTCTTTTTCTAATTTAAGTTGATTCTTAAATTCTATAGTAGCTTTTACATAATTTAGATTTTTTCCTTCTGGAATATCTTTTTCTAAACCTTGTAATTGTTCTTTTGTAATTGCAGGTGTTGTTGCATTTATAGCTAAATTAGATTCTAAAGGATATCTTCTTAGTGATACTTCATATTTTCCTGTTTTAAGAATATCAACACTCCAATAACCAGTACCAATGGTGCCTTTTCTTATGTAAATTTGATTCCAAGGATAAGCTCCAGATTCAGCATGCATATCATGGGCCGTTAGTGTTATTGGATTCTCCATTTCCGAACCTATTTTAAAATAAACTTCCTTATCAAAGTCTTTAGAAACTTGTGTCCACCAGTTTTCATAAAAGGCTTTCATTTCATTTGTTTTTTCAGGATATTCTGCCGAAATGTTGTTTTTCTGGCCTTTATCTTGTGTAAGGTTGTAGAGCTCTTTTCCATTAACCAATCGCCAATCTCCCTGCATTACTGCAGAGTTTTTCCATTTTTTAGGATGTTGAACGCGTTGAGAATCTGTTACGAGCATTCTGTTTTTTAAGGTGTCTTTTCCTTTTAATATAGGAACTAAACTTTGCCCGTCTATTGGTTGATGGTTTTTTGGTAAATCAATGCCACACAATTCTGCCAAAGTAGGCATGATATCTAATTGCGCTGTAAGTGTATGAATGTCTTTAGAGGTAGTTATTTTTCCGTTTTTCCAATGGATAAAAAATGGAACTCTATGACCTCCTTCATATTCGCTTCCTTTGGTACCTCTCATATTGGCATTAAATCCGGTTGTTTTTCCTTTTTTACTATAATAGCCGGCAGAGGTGCCATTATCTGTCATAAAAATTAAAATAGTATTATCAGCAACCTTTAATTCTTTTAACTTGTTTCTTAGTTTACCAAAATTATCATCAATATTGGTAATCATTCCGTAAAAACGCTTTTGAGTATCGGCCAAAATATCGTCTCCTAAATCTTTATAGATATTATAATATTCTATAGGCACATTGTAAGGACTGTGAGGTGCATTTGTAGCAATGTAGCAGAAGAAAGGTTTGTCTTTGTTCTTTTTTATAAAATTGATGGCTTCATTAAAAAACACATCGGTACAATATCCTTGGTATTTTTGAGGTTTCCCATTATGAAAATAGGTATCGTTAAAATAAGTGTTATTCCAGTAATCTGGAGTTTGCTGAACGCCACCACCGCCATGCATTACGGTTTCCTGAAAACCTCTGTTTTCTGGTCTAAAGGGATAATTGTCTCCTAAATGCCATTTACCAAAACCGCCTGTTTTATACCCAGCTTCCGCAAACATATTGGCCATGGTTTTTTCGTTTTCTCTTAATAAAGACCAACCGCCAACGGTATGCCAAACTCCAGTGCTATTAGCATATCTACCAGTCATTAATCCAGATCGAGTAGGTGCACAAGTAGGACCCACATGAAAATTAGTTAAATGGTAACTTTCTTTGTGAAAATCATCAATATTGGGTGTTTTTATAATGGTGTTTCCAAGTACACCAACATCTCCATACCCTTGATCATCTGCAATAACGAGAATGACATTGGGCTTTGATATTATCTCTGTTTTAGGTTCCGTTTGTTTTGTTGAATTACAACTGTTTATAACAATGAAGCTTCCTAATAATAAGAGTTTAGTTTTTATAAAATTCATATAATTATTTCTTTTTTATTAATATTTTTAAATTTTAGAGTTATAGCATTAGAGCCCTTGAATTTAGATTATAATTTATTGTAAACCTGTTTATGAACACTTTCTATATTAACTTATGCTTTCGCTGCTGTTAGCCTGCTATATTAGCCTTGTTTTCTTCTTGAAAAAGAGATGAATTTGGCAAGCTTTATAATAGTTAACCATGTTTGAAGGGAGGTAAAAATATAATTAGATTTTGTCTCCTAAGAAAGTTTGAAATTTAGAAGGACTTCCATCCTCATCACCTGTTATTAGATAGTAAATCATTCCAGCATCAGATATATCAGCTCTTTTTTCATTGTGTTTCTTCATGCACTTCCAAATCCAAGCAATATCTTTGTTTTTATGATCTTTTAACCAATTCCAAACGCTCCAATCGTGATTAGAACTCCAACCTTCGTTAGGGTTGTTCTTTTTGTTTTGATCTTTAATTCTTTTAAATTTTACTCGATTTTCACTAAGAGCAATTACTTGATCAATAGTGTGATGATTGGGCCTCCTTAAGTGATTATCATTATAATTGCTATGAGATAAAATATATACAAACGACAAAGCCTCTTCTTTTCCGTCTTTTAAAACCAATAGAACAGCTTGATAAAGAAATTCAGAAGGTCCCATATTTATAAAATATAAGGGGTTTTCATTTGTCGATTTTTCTATTTCTTTTTTTAAATGTTCGATAGCTTCTTTTTGTTGAGTTCCAACATCAAAGAAGATGTTTTTATCAAAATTCCATCTTTTTATAGAACCCTCAACGCCTTCTTTCATATAATTTCTAACAGTAGTATGGGGAGGAGAAGGTATAAAGTTATTGTATGAAAAATGTACCAATTTAGTTTGTAAATGCTTTTTAGCCAACATAACAAGTGCTGCAGGAGTTGCTCCCCAGTCATCGGGGTCTGCATAGTTGTATTTACCGGTATACTTTAAATCTGGTTGCGCATTTCCATCTGCACTGCAAGCAATTCTATTGTTATTGTAGTTTAAGGCTTGTGCAACTAAAAAATTAGGAAACAATATTGTAAATACAAACGTAATTATAGTGATGTGTTTTTTCATGAAATTTATAAGAAGTTAGTTTTATATTGTTTTTGTTGTTGTCTCTGTGTCTGTTTTTTATTTTTATTGAACATTCGTATTGTGCCGCCAAGTGGATAAAACTAATTTGTCTAATTGACCAAAAAAAATCTAATCTTGAACTGATTTTTAATGTTTATGCTCCACCTTCTAGAGATCTGTTTTTATTGTTAGATTACACAGTGCTTCTTTAGGTAACTCAATGTTTATTTCCTCTTCATCAATCATTAACCTTATAACTTTATTTGTTGGTTTATCATTTTGAATCAATACTTTAATTTCATTATTACGGTTTTTAGTTGTTACAATTCTGTGTTTAGAAATGTGAGCAATTCTTTTATCACCTTTAATGATAGTGTTACTAGCTAAATACATGGCATTGTAATCTGGCGTATATTTAATATCTCCATTTTTACGATTGATAATTAGCAAAGAATTTTGTTTCCAACCCCAAGCGCTTTTAGACGTTTCATTTAAAATGAGATTCCAATAGCAATAATTGGTGCTTCCTGCATTTATATAATTTGCAATTTCAGCTATTCTTTCTTTGGCTTGTTGGGTAGAATTATCACCGTTATAACACTTTGTTTCGGTATTCATAATTTTCATGTTAGGTGCTAATAATGATACTTCTCGCATAAAAGGTTCAAGAGCATATTGAAAACCAATACCATCAAATTTATTTATGGTTTTTGCATTCAGTATTTTATAATGATCGCCTCTGTTAATCGTTCTAAAAGTACCTGCCCAAATACCAGTGTTTAATTTTTTCTTTTTAAAAGCGGGAATGATATAATCTAAGCTTAATTCCTGTAATTGTTCCATGGTCATATTGCACCCAGGAAAAGGAGCGTAGGTGTCAGGTTCATTTTGTACACAAAATCGATCTATAATTACACCTTCCTTTTTATAAGCTTCTATGTATTTTACTAAATACTTCGCATAGGCTTTGTAAATTTCAGGAGATTCTTTTAACCTACTTTTTGCTTTATTAACATTATTTTTATCTATTGCATTGCTATATTTCATCCAAGCGGGTGGACTCCAAGGTGATGCTTGTAGTAGCATATCGCGGTTTTCTTTTAACGCCGCTTTTATAAAAGGCAATAAGTATTTTTTGTCTCTTTTAATAGAAAAATGGTTCATTTTATAATCTTCAGGAACCATGCTATAACTGTATGCATCTAAAGAAAAATCACTTGCACCTATAGGAGTTCTATTAAAAACGAGATTTGCATTATTAGTGTTAAATAAGTTTTTTAAGACCTCACGTTGTTTGTTTTTTGGTAAACTAAATAAAGCTTCACCACCATTTTCATTAAATGCACCGCCAATACCCTCAATGGTTTGAAATTCAACTTTAGGAATCAATACAATAAAATCATTTTGATTCACTTTACTATTAGGATTAATTTTTGTTTCGTATTTTTTTATTGGAGAAGCTTCTCCGTTTTTTAGTGATACATATGAAACTTCTACATTATAATTCTGTGCAGTTATTATGGATGTAAATAATACGGCAGCAATTGATACTTTCTTTAAATTCATTACTTTATTTGCTTTAAAATGAAACCATTTAGCCATAAAGTTCCATTTTTGTTAACGTTTTTAAACCTTAGAATAACCGTTTTAGATCCATCAGATGTAAAGGTTGATTTTATTGAAATTGGTTGACGTTCACCACTACTATCATTGTAATAATAGTTTACAATATGATCATCGGAAATTCTAGTAAAACTGCCAGCTGCATCTTCTACGGTTACCTCTATTTCATTGGTTAATTTAATATTGGTCTTTCTTGCATGATGGAAGGTTTCTATGGCATATTTACCTGTTTTTAAGTCTGGCAGTTTTAAAGATAATTCACCGTTTTCTATGTAAATACCATCAGTACCTACAAAACTTAAATCACCTAACATACTTGCACCATCTCCTAACCAATTAATCTTTGTAGTAGCACTTATTTCTACTTTAGCATTGGTGTTTTCTAAATTGTATTTTAAATTGTTGTTAGAGTTCCCTGTCCATTCTTGCCATTCAAATTGTACCAATTGCTTATCTCCACCAATATCTACACGTTCTATTGGATAATCGTAAATAGCTTTGGCGTGGTTAGTTACTTCATTGGTATTAAAGTTGACTGTATGAATGCTTGCTTTGCCAGATTTTAGCCCTTTTACTTTTGCGGTAATGGTTATTTTTCCTGGTTTGTTAATTCCTCTTACATAAATAGCCGCAACACCGTTATAAACTTTAGCAGGGTTTGCATAAATTTTTCCGTTATCAATTATTTCTCCAGCACCAGATATAGAAAACTCAACGTTATTATTACTATTGGTAATAACAGTACCGTTTTCATCTAAGATAGAAGCATATACCAATCTTATATCAGATCCTCCTGCATAAAAAGGTTGGTTCTTAATATTGTATTCAACTTTTATATGATGTGGTTTTCCTTCTTTCTGTCTTGTAAATTCTGTTACTTTTTCACCATTAGAATAACCAATAGCTTTTAATGTTCCATTTTTCCAATGATGTTTGAATGTAAATGAAGGATGCTTTAAGTTGCTTTTGGTAATATCATTATCGGGTAATTGTCTTGCAATAAGTTTACCGTCTAAATACAATTCTACTTCTTGGCAGTTGCTAAAAACTCTAACTTTACCGTCTTTAGAAGCGGTTTCGTCAGCAATATGTACTATTGGTTTTTTTACCAATTCAGATTGATACCAATAATATACTGGACGTGGCACTCTGTATGGAGAAAGTACACCGTAAGTTGTCATAAAATCTCTAGACCATTGGTCGTCAACAATATCGGGTTGTAAATGATTGTAATCTGCACCTAACCAGGTAATCGCTGCAAAATTATTTTTGTTGCCTTTATATCTTGAAATATGAAATTGATTTACTTCTCCGTTTGGAGAACTTCCGTGTTCCATAACCATGGTAAAGGCACTCTCTGGGAACTCTGTTCTTCTGTAATCCATAGTAGCATGTACATCTGTAATGCCTTCATTTTTTGGTCCATCCCAAGGAGCAGAAGCAGAGGCTGTTAATCTAAAAGGATCTTCTTCTTTGGCAACGGTTTGCATTCTTGGTACAGGGCCTCTATGGTTAATTCCTGCTCCCCAAACAATAATTGATGGATGATTTCTATGATTACGAATCATAGTTCTGGTTGCTTTTTCTAGGTTTGCAAACCAATTATCATCTCCCCATTCTATCCATGTAGAAGGTTCTTCATAAATAAAAATTCCTAATTCGTCACAGGCATTAATAAAAGCATCATCTTGTGTGTAATGAGATAACCGTATTATATTCATTCCTGCTTTTTTATATTGTAAAGCTTCGTTATAATGAAAAGAGTTTGGTATTGCATCACCAATATTAGGATAACTTTGATGGCGGTTTGCACCTACTAAAAATAATGGTTCTCCATTTAGTACAAATCCTTTGCCTTTTTCTAAAGAAAATTTTCTGAAGCCAAATTTATTTTCAACATAATCAACCGGTGTTTTATCATCGTAAATCACCGAGTTTACACGATACAAGTATGGTGTGTCTGGAGACCATAAATGATAATCTTCTTCTACAGTTGTAGATTGTCTAAATGTATGTGTTGAGTTTGCAGCTATAGTAATTTCTGAAACTAATTTTTTAAGAACTAATCCGTCTTTATTGATAACATTGGTAACTATTTTGCTCTTTTTAGCAGTAGAGTTTTCGTTTTTTACAGTTGTTTTAATAGTAACAGTACCATTATTTTTATTTACAGTTGGTGTTGTTATGTGTACACCAGCATCAAAATCTTCCCAATTAAAATTTACATGTATTTTGTTGGTTGTAACTAAATATACATCTCTGTAAAGTCCTCCAAATTTCACATAATCGGTTCTATGTGGATCAGGAGCAATGGTTTGGTTATAGGTGTTATCTGCTTTAATGGCAATGGTATTTTCTTCTCCAAATTTCACAAAGTTGGTAATATCAAAATGAAAAGGAGTGTATCCGTTTACGGCATAATTACCAACCTTCTCTCCATTAACCCATAATTCAGTTGCATTATGAATGGCTTCAAACTCTATAAATACTTTTTGAGAAGGATCTGCTTGTACTGTTAATTTTTTTCGATACCAGCTAATATCACGAAGGTATTTTTCTTGTACCCAAGTTTCTTTAATACTATCCAATTCATAAGAAATTAATTGTGGTGTGTGAGGAACTGAAACGTTTTTCCAAGAACTATCATCAAAACTAATACTTGTAGGACTAGTTTTAAGATCTCCTAAATGAAATTTCCAACCAAGGTTTAGGTTTGTTTTTGTTCTATTTCCGGCTTCAAAACCATTTGGAAGCGTTTGTGCCTTAACTTGTAAAGACAATAATACTAAAATTAATATTGCGTATGTTTTATTCATTTTCTGTTTTTTTATTTCCAAACTCTAAAATATTTTACATGATATTCTCCGTCTAACTTGTTGTTGTCTGGTAGGGCTCCAAACCACTTATTTGATTCGCAATTAAAATTGATTTCTAAAGGTTGATGCCAATGCGTGTTTTTTGCTTCTCTAAATAATATACCATCTATATAGAATCGGATATATTCTTTGGTCCATTCCAAGCCCCAAACGTGGTAATCTTTTTGTAATTCTTCGGGGAAATAGTATTTTTTAGTTCTAGAGAAATGATTTTTAACATCCCCTTGGTCTTTAGGAGATTTAAATACATGAATATTAGAACTTAAATCGTGACGATTATAGTTTACACCAGGAGCGTTTTCACAAATATCAATTTCTGTCCACCAATCTTTACCCACATTTGTCATCCAAAAACCAGAAACCCACGGTGCGTCCATTAATTTAGCTTCAGCTTCAAAAAAGCCATATAGAAATTTATTTTTACTTTTTATAAAACCTGTTGAATGCGTAAAATCTTTGGGTAATTTTTCTTTCCCATGCTTATTCACTCTAATTACTAATTCTCCATTTTCTAAGCTTACATTAGAACCATGAAAATAGGTTGGTGGCCTACCTTTCCATTTGGGATTATTAGGATACCATTTGTCTTCATTCAATTTTTTATGATCAAATTCATCAGAGTATTTTTTCTGTAATTTCCAATGTTCCTCATTATTTTGATCTGATAAAGGAAAACTTGAATTTAAACGGTGTACTCTATTTTCTAATTGAATAGAATCTACATAATTCTTTGGAGGAATGGTTAAATTTTGTGCGGAAATTTTTGTCACAACAAAGAAAAAAGCTAAAATATACAGGAGTTTTACGTGTTTCATTTGATATAAATATTAAAAAAAATAAAAATATTCATAATCTAATATTTATTAAATTAGTAATGTACAGAATGCTATCACATATGGTTAATTATCATTATAGTTGTACACAAAGGGAATTAGCACGCTTAATTATTGCATTTTCTAAAAAATAAATGGGCATAAAAAAAGGCTTTGAATGAAAATTCAAAGCCTTTTTTTATTGATTTGTAATGGTTATTTTAATTCTAACTCTTTAATTTCTGTTTTTTCTGTTCCTCTTAACTTTTGATAAGTAACAATCATTGCTGCTAATTTTTCTTTATTTGTTTCTGCAAGGTTTTTTTGTTGTTTAAAATCTTCTTTTAAATTATACAATTGATAGTTGCTAGAAACCCCTAATTCTATATTTACTTGTTTGTTAATTGGTTGTCCTTTGTATGGTGGAATTAGTACCCAATCTCCACTACGAAGGGCTGTTTTTTGTCCAGCTTCTAAAATTAAATCTGTTCTTCCTGTTTTAGATTTTCCTAAAAAGACATCCATTATTTGTTCACTATCATCTGTTTTAACGTTACTTCCAGTTAATTTAGCTAAAGAACTTAATAAATCTACTTGACAAACTAATGCGTTTGATACAGATGGTTTGATAGTACCTTTCCAATACGTAATAAATGGTATGTGCGTACCTGCATCAAATAGGCTGTATTTACCTCCTCTTAATCCTCCTGTTGGAGTGTGTTTTCCTAGTTTTTCTACTGCATCATCATAATATCCGTCATTTAAAACAGGGCCATTATCACTAGATAAAACGATTAACGTATTTTCTAATAGATTTTCTTCTTCTAAGGTTTTTATGAATTCTCCAATAACCCAATCTGCTTCTAAAATTACATCTCCTCTTGGTCCTAAACCAGATTTACCTACAAAACGAGGATTTGGTGTACGTGGTACATGTGGTTGTTGTAATGCATAGTATAAAAAGAAAGGTGCATTCTTATGTTCTTTTACATACGTTTTTGCTTTGTTTAAAAAATGATCTGCCATATCAGTGTCAACCCATTTTGCAGCTTCTCCACCTTTCATAAATCCAATTCTTGGAATGCCATTTACAATACTGTTATTATGCCCATGATGCCATTTCATTGATAAAAGTTCTGGGTTATCTTTACCTGTAGGTTGCCCTTTATAATTTTTAGCATAGTCAATTTCAATAGGGTCCTTAGGGTCTAAACCATCAACATGTCCGTTTTTTATATATACTGTTGGTACACGATCTTGTGTTGCTGCCATTATGTAAGAGTCTTCAAAACCTACTTCATTAGGTCCTGGTGTAATACGCTCATTCCAATTAACATGTCCTTTACCTAATCCTAAATGCCATTTACCCACAATACCAGTTTGGTATCCTTGTTGTTTTAACATTTTAGGAACCGTCATTTGTGCTGTACTTATAATTAGAGGCGCAGTACCTGGTAAAATTTGTGCGTCTTTATTTCTCCAAGGATAAATACCTGTTAATATTCCGTAACGACTTGGAGTACAGGTTGCGGATGTTGCATATCCGTTTGTAAAACGAACACCACCATTGGCTAATTGGTCTATGTTTGGTGTATTGATTTCTGTTGCTCCATTTGCACTGATATCTCCATAACCTAAATCGTCTAAGTAAATAAATACAATATTCGGTTTTGTGGTTTTTTTAAGAGGTACTTCTGCACTTTGTACTGTTTTGTTTTTAGCGTCTTTACATCCCAATACAGAGGTTATTAGTGTTGCTGCTAATAAGACTTTTGAAATTGTTTTAAGCTTAAAAAAATGTTTCATTTGAGTTTGTGTTTACGATAATGAAAGGTATAAAATTATTTAGTAATTACTAGAATATTATCTACTTCTAAACCTTTTATATATTGCTTTTATTTTAATAGTATCCTTTTTTGTTGATTCCTTAACAATTGGCAAACATTTTACTTAAAAACCTTTATTTACAAGGTTGGTTTTTGTTGTATGAAAATATCAACAGAATTGAAATGAATGCTAATATTTTATGAAACGATATACTTTGATTAAGGTTTAAAACTTAATTGATTTTGGATTTTTTGTTTTAGACTTTAAATCTGAAGGAATTAAATAAAATTGATATTTAAATTCACCAGATTTTATTAAATATTCTTTGTGAGGCATAGCATTTGGAGACCAAGTATCATCACCTCCCACACCAGTTTGATTTAAATCGATATTGACAGTAAAAACATCTCTATCAATTAATTCGTTGGTATGTTTTGCTTCTTGTAAATTTTGTGTACTATATGGCAATACACTAAAATTTAGTTTTTCTTCTCCAGAAACTAACAACGTTTTACCTTTTAGGTTTTCAAGTCTAAACCAGCTTATTTCTGTACGGTTTCCATACTCTTCTGGATACACGTATTGGTAATTCATTTTATTTACATCATCAGAATACAAACCAACATGTGCACCATAATTTCTATCAATATAATTTGGTTGAGGTCCTTTACCTAAATAAGTAACATTTTTAAAGGTATTTGGTATATCAAATTGCATTCCTATACGTGGCACATTTGGAGCTCCATCGCTAATTTTAGCGGTGTAGGATACTTTTACCTGTCCATTTCCTAAAATGGTGTATTGTAAATTTACCTTAGTTTTTGGGTTGGCAATAGCTCCTAGTACATTTACAATTACTTTTCCTTTTTTATCTTTAATTACGGTAACTTTTTCTGGTTTAAAATTGTCTCCAGCATGCATCCAATTTAATTCATTTTGTTTTTTAGCTGCTTTTCTATAGGCTTCATCATTTTCTGTTTCGGCTCTCCAAAAGTTTAATTTTAAAGGAGAAGACATTAGTGATGTTCCTTTAGAAATATAGGAAGTTATATAACCAGATTCTTTATTTATTTGAAGTTTAATTTCTTTGTTATTAACAGTTATAGTGTTCCCTTTTTCAATTATATTTAATGCTGAATTGCTTTTTATACTAGCAGATTTTTTAACTGTATAGTTTAATTTAAACTGTTCATTAAAAATGACATAACCTTTATTGGCCCATAATTCATTCTCTTTTAGTTTACCTTCAATATTGATATAATAGTCGCTATTGGTATGTAATTTAGGTTTTTTGTAGTTTATTTTTATTGTACTTGTTTTAAAAGGTTGTGTATTTAATTCATCTATAGTACCTTGTTTAACCACAACACCGTTTTCTGTAATGTTCCAAAATAAATTGTATTTAGATAAATCTACTGCGTGATGTCTATTTAAAATTGTAAACTCACCTTTTAGAGCATTAACTTCATAAATTTCTACAGGTTGATTTACTTTTTTACACTCGTACATGGCTGGTTTGGGTGTTCTGTCTGAAGCTATAACGCCATTTATACAGAAACTTCCTGAGTTTGGTTTATCACCAAAATCGCCACCATACGCTAAGAATTCAACACCGTTTTCATCTGTTTTTACAATACCTTGATCAATCCAATCCCAAATATACCCCCCTAAAGCTCTGTCGTTTTTATAAATAACATCCCAATATTTTTTCATGTTACCAGTTGAATTCCCCATAGAATGGGCATATTCGCACATTACAACAGGTCTGTTATCAATTGTACTTGTATGGTCTATTAAATCTTGTAAGTCTTGTGGTGTAGGATACATTCTACTTAACATATCTACCCAAGATGGATCTGTTGGGTTACCTTTACTTTTCTTAAAAAAGTTTTGTTTGTAGTCTGGAGCTGTTGGAACACCTTGTGCACCTTCATAATGAATATATCTTGTTGGATCAAAATCTTTAATCCATCCAGACATAGCAGCATGATTTGGCCCCATTCCAGATTCATTACCTAAACTCCACATTACGATACTAGGATGATTTTTATCACGTTCAACCATTCTAATAGCACGTTCTAGGTAAGCTTGAGTCCAACTTGGTTCATTTGATAATTTACCACGAATTCCATGTGTTTCTAGATTGGCTTCATCCATCACATAAATTCCGTACTGATCGCATAAATCATAAAAATAAGGATCGTTAGGGTAGTGAGAGGTACGCACAGCATTAAAGTTAAATTGTTTTAATAATTTAACATCAGTTTCCATATCTTCTCTAGATACCGTTTTTCCATTTTTCATATTATGATCGTGTCTATTAACACCAATCATTTTTACGGGGTTTCCATTAACTAAAAACCTACCTTTTTTATCAATTTCAATTTCTCTAAAACCAACTTTTGTACTTGAATATTGAATGGAGTTTCCTTTGTCATCTTGTAATTCAAATAATAATGTGTACAAATATGGGGCATCAGAAGACCATTTTTTAGGCGACTTTACTTCAGTTTCAATTAAACCGAAATATACATTATCACGTTGTGGATATCTTTCTCCAAAATAATCCCCTAATTTTAAAGAGTTTTTATGACCTACAGCTTTGCCTTCAGCATCGATTAACTTGGTTATTAATGTCCAATTATCAACTGTTGTTTTTAAAGGAGCATCTCCAAAATGACCCACTTTTTCAATATACTTATTTGTAATGTTGGCAATAAACTCTGGTCTTATTTGTAATAAAGCATTATTGTAAGAATCATCAAAATCTGTTCTTACAAAAAAGTTAGATAAACGTACTTTAGGTACTGCTTTTAAATATACTTCTCTTTCTATACCACTCATACGCCAATGATCTTGGGCTTCTAAATAACTACCGTCGCACCATCTGTATACTTTTACAGCAATAGTATTTTTACCTTTTTTAATTTTTTGGGTGATGTTAAATTCTGATGGTAAACGAGTGTCTTCACTATACCCAACAAACTCACCATTTACCCAAACATAAAATGCAGAAGATACTCCTCCAAAATGAAGAATGATATCTTTTTTATTCCAGGAATCATCAATTTCAAAAGTTTTAATATAATGCCCTACGGGATTGTCTGAGTTGTTTATGTACGGAAAATCACTAAAAAAAGGGTAAACAGCATTGGTGTAAATAGGAGTTCCATACCCTCTCATTTCCCAGTTTGAAGGTACATCAATGGTATTCCATTTTGATGCATTAAAACCTGCTTCATGAAAAGTTTTAGAAGATTCAGCAGGAGTAGCCACCCAATTAAATTTCCAATCGCCGTTAAGTGTTTTAAAATTAGACGATACTTCTCTTTCTCCGGCAATAGCTTGAGACTCATTGTCAAAATTATAAAAAGTAGCTGTTGCAGGAAGCCTGTTAATTTGATTTACTTTTGGGTTTTCCCAATCATTTTGTTGCGAAAATACAGGAATTGATAGAATAAATAGTAATAAGTTTAGCTTGAATTTTTGCATTACTTTTTTGTGTAAATTAAATATTTATAATTTTAAGTTTAAAGCAGAAAGGTCTAAAGTGTCGTCCATTTCTTTTTGTAACTTTAATAAGTCTTGAAACAAGTTCTTTACTCGTTCTTTTTGAGCTGGATTTTTAGAAAGGTCTTCCATTTCTTCAGGATCATTTTTTAAGTCAAACAACAACACTTTTTTGATTTTAGGATAAACCATTAGTTTATATCCGTCTTTTCTAATCATTCTCTGAGCATCTTTATAAGCACCATAAATAGCTTTGTATTTGCTTTTTGTTGCTGTACCTTTTGCAATATCTAAAAAAGTATTAAATTCAATATATTTTGGTTTTTGTACACCTGCTATATCTAAAGATGTTGCCATAGCATCTTGCAAGTATACATCTATATTGGTTTTTTTGTTTTTTGGAATATCAGGCCCTATGATAACCATTGGAGGTCTAATACTATGGTCAAACAAACTTTGTTTACCAATTAAACCATGTTTTCCCATGGCTAATCCATGATCTGCAGTATAAATAATATAAGTGTTTTCTATTTTTCCAGAAGCTTTAAGAGCTTCAATTATTTTTCCTATTTGAGCATCTACATGCGTAATACTAGCATAATATTCTTTAGTATGTGTTTTAACTGCTAATTCGGTTCTGGGAAAAGGAGCTAATGCTTCGTCTCTTACGTTTCTTCCACTAGCAATGTCTTGGCTATATGGGTACTGAGGAAGGTAACTTTTAGGAATTGATATGTTATTTATGTCATACATATCTTGATATTCTTTTGGAGCTTGCCTTGGATCGTGAGGAGCATTAAAAGCTAAATACATAAAGAAAGGATTGTCTTTAGATTTTGCTTTATTTATAAAAGAAATAGCGTCGTCTTTTAATACTTCACTCCAATGTTTTCCACCTTGCCAAAAACCACCCTTTGTAGTGTCGTATGGAGACCAAGAAGTGTCTTTTTTAGATAGCGGTCTGTTATATCCATTGGGCATGATTGCTTGGTAATCTGGATGTTTTACTTTTGATAAAGAATCGAATTTTGCAACCATTTTCCAATGATCCCAAGCGTCTTTAGGCATTCCTGGTCTAATATGTTTTGTGTGTTGAAAAACACTATCGGCAGGAGCATCTACGTGCCATTTACCGGTCATGTAAGTTTCATAACCATTTGCCTCTAATAGCTTTCCCCAAGTTTTATTTAAAGAGTCTTTTTTAATCCAGTTTTTTCTAAAGTTATTTACTCTCCAAACAGACCTTCCAGAAATTAACATAGCTCTCGAAGCAGCGCATACAGCACCACTCCATGCGCCCATATTATACGCATTTGTAAATGTGGTTCCTTCATGTACCAACCGATCCATGGTTGGAGTAATTATTTCGTTATTTCCAAGGGCGTGGATAGATGAATATGTTTGATCATCTGTAAAAATAAAAACAATATTAGGTTTTGTTTTGGTAGTTTTTTCTGTTTTGGTACAACTGGTAATTGCAAATAAAAATAGCAATAAATAAATTTTAATTTTCATGTTCTGTAGGCTATCTATAAAAACAATACTCACTTTTAAAAATGAGTATTGTTAATTAATTAAATCAAATCAAATCAAAATACTATAGCAAAGTTGCAATAAGTATTGTGTTTTGATAAACACAGATGGTTTTTTTTGTGAAATAGATGTTTTTATCTTTACCTAGTTTCTATTTAAGAGTCTTTATCTTCTTTAATTTTAACGTATTTACTAGGGATAACTCCAAATTGTTTTTTAAAGCATTTAGAAAAATATGAGGCAGTATTAAAACCAGTCATGTACATAATTTCTTTTACAGATAAATCACTTTTATCAAAAAGTTGAACTGCTCTTTTTAAGCGAATATTTCTAATAAATTCACTAGAAGATAATCCTGTAAGGTCTTTAATTTTTAAATATAAATTACTTCGACTCATATTCATTTCCTTAACTAACATTTCTACACTAAATTCTGAATTCATCATGTGTTTTTCTACAAGCTCAATTGCATTTTGTAGAAATGTTTCATCAGAAGATGTAACCGTTACGTCTTTAGGTTGTAGGGTTATTTCTCTATTAAACCTTTTTCTTAGCTCTTCTTTATGGTTTAATATATTAGATAATTTTAGTTCTAATAATTCCATATCAAAAGGCTTTCTAATATAAGCATCTGCCCCAGTTTTTAAACCTTCTATTTCTTTTTCTTGTGAGATTTTTGCAGTAAGCATTACAACAGGAATATGACTTGTTTCTTTGGTGCTTTTAAGTTTGTTACAAAATTCTATACCATCCATAATTGGCATAATTAAATCGGTAATAACAATGTTTGGTATAAATTTATTTGCTAATTCAAACCCTTTTTGTCCATCTTCAGCTTCGTATATATAATAAGATTCTCCTAAACCTTTTTTTATGAATGATCTTATATCTGCATTGTCATCAATAATTAATAGAACCGGTAACTTAGATCTAGTTCTTATCATATTATTATCAACAATATCATCCATAACACTAATGGCATGAGAGTCTGCATCTTCTCTGGTTATAAAGGTGTCAGATTCAAATACTTCATGAAATTTTAATTCACTTTTATTTTTGTAGGTTTCTTTGTCTCTAGGTAACCAAACAAAAAAGGTTGTACCGTTTTCTGGGTCGCTTTTTACTTTTATAATACCTTGGTGTAGTTCTACTAAATTTTTAGTAAATGAAAGCCCGATACCAGTTCCTTTTTCTTTTAAAATTGTTTTTGTGATACCAATTTCAGTATAAAATCTTTCAAAAATATGCTGAATTCTGTGTGCAGGGATACCGGGACCAGAGTCTTTTACTTGTATTACAACATATTTAGATTGATCTATATCTAGCTGTAAAGAGTGTGGTTTTACAAAATCGCTTCCATCAAAAATATCTAATGAAATGGTACCGTTTTCTGGTGTAAATTTAAATGCATTTGATAAAAGATTATTTATAATTTTTTCTAGTGCATCTGCATCAAACCAACTTAAAATAGAGTCTTTAGATGTGTTTGTTTTAAAGAAAATATTTTTTTTGAGGCTTAAAATTTGAAAAGGTTCTCCAATTTCTTTTAAAAATTCTACAATATTACTTTTGCTAAGATTAAGGTTCATTTTTCCATGATCCATTTTTCTAAAATCTAAAAGTTGGTTTACTAGCCTTAAAAGATACTTTGTATTTTTATTCATTAAACTGTACTGGTCATTTACTTCTTTTTGACTAAGGGTATCACCTTTTTTTAATAGGTAGTCTAAAGGACCTTTTATGAGTGTTAACGGTGTTCTAAACTCATGAGAGATA
Organism: Polaribacter staleyi; assembly: GCF_038024045.1. Classification (NCBI taxonomy): domain Bacteria; kingdom Pseudomonadati; phylum Bacteroidota; class Flavobacteriia; order Flavobacteriales; family Flavobacteriaceae; genus Polaribacter; species Polaribacter staleyi. Next base: position 2,788,814 of record NZ_CP150665.1, read on the forward strand.
TTTGTGAAAAATTCTAATTTTAATTTTTGAATTTCTTCATTTTTCTCTTTTTCTAGATGATCGAGTTCTAAATTATGCTTTTTAGTAGTTCTAATAATGGTGTATTTTCTAAAAGCTAATAGAAGTCCAATTGTTAAAAGTAGATAAATAAATTGTGCAACATTTGTTTTCCACCAAGGAGGGGTGATGTTTATTTTAAGTTTAACAGGTGTGTCGTCCCAAAGATTATCGTTGTTAGACGCTTTTATTTTTAAAGTATATGAACCTGGTTCTAAATTGGTATAAGTGGCATGCCTGTTGTAAGATGTGGTGTATACCCAATCATCATTAAATCCTTCTAATTTATAAGCGTATTTATTTTTTTTAGAAGCAGCATAATGCAAAGCAGAAAATTCAAAAGAAAAATTATTTTCACTATATTTTAATTCAATTTCCTTGGTTGTGTTAATAGAGTTCTTTAAGATAATTCTACCGTTTATGGTTTCTCCAATTCTTACAGGTTGATTAAAAATAGAGAATTTTGTAAGCACGGTTTCTGCTTTTGTTTTATTGCTAATTATGTTACTGGGGTAGAATGCATTAAAGCCATTTACACCTCCAAAAAGCATTTTTCCTTCTTTGGTTTTAAAGGCACTTAATTCGCTAAACTCATTGCTTTGTAAACCGTCATTTACGTCGTAGTTTTGAAAGGTGTTGTTTGCAATATTAAATTTAGAGAGGCCTTTATTTGTCGAAATCCAAAGGTTTTCTTGTTCGTCCTCTAAAATGCCTTTTATAACGTTGTTTGGTAGTCCGTCTTTTTTAGAATACGATTTAAAACGTACTTTATGTTCTTTAGTAGCTGCAATCAGTTTGTTTAATCCGCCTCCAAAAGTACCAATCCAAATATCTCCAGATTTACTTTCAAAAACAGTTAAAATGTAATTGTGGCTGATAGATGTTTTATCTAATGGATTGTTTTTAAAGTTATCAAATTTTGGGTTTTTAGCATTTATCTGGTTCGAGGGTAATTTGCTTAAACCATTTCCGGTTGCAAACCAAATATTTCCTTTTGAGTCTTGAAAAATATCACGAATTATGTTGTTTGGAAGGCTAGACTCTAGTTTAGGGTTTCTGCGAATGATATCTTTTTTAAAGGTAGTTTCATCTTCGTTTATCATCCATCTATGAATACCTCCTCTATAAGTACCAATCCAAATATTATTATCTTTATCCTGAAGAATTGAAAAGACACTGTTAGGAATTTCTTTAAAAGGGTGTTTTGTAATTGTATTTTTTTTTGCTAAATCAATTTCAAATAACCCCGGAGCGCCTTCGCCGCCGATATATATTTTTTTGGAGTCTTTTAATTTTATTTCTTCAATGGCAAATACTTTATTTAAACCTGTAAAATGTTGAAATTTATTATAGTTCTTGTTAGTATCTTCTTTGCTTAAAAAATTTAAGCCTCCTCCTTCAGTCCCCATCCATAAATTTTGCTCACTATCTTCTAAGATTGCTCTAACTTTATCATTACTTAAACTACCCGGATCTAAATTGTTTTTAATATGAGTAAATTGCTTTTTATGAGGGTCAAATTTATTAACACCTCCACCATTTGTACCTATCCAAACAATGCCTGTTTTGTCTATAAATAAAGATTTAATGGCTGTTTTAGTTAGGCTATAATTAGGATGTTTAGGGTCGTATTTAAAAATACCGATGAGCGAAGGTTTTTTAAAATTAGAAAGATTGTTGAATTCTAAAAGGCCTTCATCTGTTCCTGCCCATATATGATTATTGCTTATTGAAACAGTAATGTAAGCTCCTTTTCTTATCAGTTGTGTTTGATTTTTTTCTTCATTAGGGAGGTAGCGATATAAACCATAACTTGTTGCTAATATTAAGTTTCCAAAACTATCTTCTACTATTGATCTTACCTCTACTTGTGGTAGATTTATTTGTTTGTTTACGTATTGAAAATAGGTGTCGCCATTTTTGTCTTTAGACACTTTAGATAACCCAATTACTCCTCCAATCCACACTTGGTGCTTACTGTCTTCGAAAAATGTAGTTACATTATCTATATTTCTTGTAGGTATTGAGCTGTTTTGATATAAATTAAAATGTTGAAATTTTAGTGAATCTACAGGCTTTGTTAAATCAGCCATATCAATTCCTTTAGAGTTACCAACCCATAACCTATTGCTACTATCTATGAATGAGACTCTTATGTGGTTGCTTTTTATGCTGTTTTCGTCTTTTGGGTCGTGTTTAAATGTTTTAAATTCTTCTGTTTTTTGATTAAAATAGTTTAGGCCACCTCCAGTTGTTCCAATCCATAAATCACCTTTTTGATCACCTATAATATTCCAAATTAAATTACTGCTAATTTTTTTTGGAATTTTTGAATTTGGTTTAAAAACGGTAAAATTATAACCATCGTATCTGTTTAGTCCATCATGAGTTCCAAACCACATAAATCCATTGTCATCTTGAAAAATAGCATTTACATCACTTTGAGATAATCCATCTTCAGTGGTTAAGTGTTGAAATTTTAATAGATTTTGACCAAAGCTATTTGATAGCCCAAGTGTACATAATATTAAAATTACTTTTTGAAGAAATCGTAAGTTTTTTAAATAAATCACCATATAACAAATGTATTAAAATAACATTTAAAAAAGAAGATCATTACAGTCTTGATTTAATGAATTGTTGAAGTCTGTGGTTGTATTGGCTTTGTTTACAAAGGTATACTTATAGCTAGGTGGTTCTTTTCGTAGTAAACAATGACCATACGTGATAGTCTTTGGAACATATATTATTACTAAAAAGAAGGTTATAAACGAACTTTACCTTTTCTTTCTGAGCTTAGAAAGAAATTAAAAAATTAGGAAACATTATTATTTAAACAAGTTTATATCTATTACAATGAAATATATAGTTTGTGAAAAACCAGGGGAATTTCTTTTAAAAGAAAAAGAAGCTCCAATTAGAAAAGAAGGAGAAGCTTTATTAAAAATTAATAAAGTGGGAATTTGTGGAACAGATTTACATGCTTATGCAGGTAATCAAGCTTTTTTTACGTATCCAAGAATTTTAGGTCATGAACTAGCATCTGAAGTTTTAGAAATTGGAGAAAATGAAAATGGTATTAAAGCAGGTGACAAAGTTGTTGTGATGCCTTATGTAAGTTGTGGTAAATGTATTGCTTGTAGAAATGGTAAAACAAATTGTTGTACAAATATTACCGTTTTAGGTGTTCATGGAGATGGAGGGATGCAAGAACAAATAACAGTTCCTGCAAATATTTTATTAAAAGCAAATCACCTTTCAGATAATGAAATGGCTATTGTAGAGCCTTTAGCTATTGGTGCTCATGCTGTGAGAAGAGCAGCTATAAAAAAAGGAGAAATTGTGGCGGTTGTAGGTGCGGGTCCAATTGGAATTGGAATTATGAAATTAGCTCAAATAGCAGGCGCAAAAGTAATTGCTATTGATATGAATGAAGACCGTTTAAAATATGCCAAAGAAAAAATTGGTGTAGATTATATTGTGAAAGCAGGAGAAAATGCTGTTGAAGAAATTTCGGAAATCACTAATGGCGATTTATGTACTGCTGTTTTTGATGCATCCGGAAATAAGTATGCACTAGAAGCTTGTCCTGATTATATGTCTCACGGAGGTCGTTTTGTACTGGTAGGATTATCTAAAGGAGAATTAACTTACACACACCCAAAAATACATGCCAAAGAAATGACTTTAATGTGTAGTAGAAATGCAACCACAGAAGATTTTGAGCACGTAATTAATGTGTTAGATCAATTTCCAACAGATTCATTTATTACCCATTCTGTAGATTATACAGAAATGATTGCCAATTTTGATAGTTGGTTAGATCCAAAAACAGGCGTTATAAAAGCAACTGTAACCTTTTAATAAAATTAAAATGTCTAAAAATTACGTTCAAATAGATCCAAAAGACAATATTATTGTGGCTATTAATCCTCTAGAAAAAGGATTAAAAACGTTAGTTGCAGGAAAACAAGTTGTTTTAAAAGAGAATATCAAACAAAAGCATAAATTTTCATTACAAAATTTTAATATTGGCGATGAAATTTACATGTATGGCGTTTTAATAGGGAAAGCAACAGAACCTATTTTAGAAGGTTGTGCTATTACTATTGATAATGTAAAACATGCATCAGCAGAATTTAACGATGCAAAAGAAAAATTTACTTGGACTGCACCTGATGCTTCTAATTTTAAAGGACGAACTTTTGATGGATTTCATAGAGAAGACGGAAAAGTAGGAACTGCTAATTATTGGTTGGTGATTCCGTTAACTTTCTGTGAAAACAGAAACGTAGATGTTTTAGAAGGAGCACTTACAGAAAAATTAGGTTATGAAACAAAGAAAGATTTTGCTGTAGATACCGATGCTTTAATTAAACAATACCAAGCAGGTGCTTCTAGTGAAGAGCTTTTTAATACGCCTATTATCACTACAAAAGAAGAATTATCTAAGAATAGATTGTTTCCGAATGTAGATGGAATTAAATTTTTAAAGCACGATGGTGGTTGTGGCGGTATTCGTCAAGATTCAGAAACCTTGTGTAAATTATTGGCAGGATATATTTCTAATCCAAATGTTGCAGGAGCCACTATTTTTAGTTTAGGATGCCAAAATGCACAAATTAGCATGTTGCAAGAAGCTATTAAAGACATTGCACCCAACAATACAAAACCCGTTCATTATCTAGAACAACAACAAAGTGCCAGCGAAAGACACTTGATAGAAGAAGCAGTAAAACATACTTTTATTGGTTTAACGCAGGCGAATAAAATCACCAGAAAACCAGCACCATTAAGCAAGTTGGTTTTAGGATTAGAGTGTGGAGGTTCTGATGGGTTTTCAGGAATTTCTGCAAATCCAGCATTAGGTTATGCGTCTGATTTATTGGTTGCTTTAGGAGGAAGTCCTGTGTTGTCAGAATTCCCAGAATTAAATGGTGTAGAGCAAGAAATGATTACAAGATGTAATACCGAAAAAGATTCTAAGAAGTTTTACGATTTAATGAGGGCGTATTCAGCCTCAGCAGTTGCAGTAGGTTCAGGATTTGAAAACAATCCATCACCAGGAAACATCAAAGATGGTTTAATTACAGATGCAATGAAATCTGCAGGAGCTGCCAAAAAAGGAGGAACGTCACCTGTTGTAGAAGTTTTAGATTATACAGAACAAGTTACAAAACCCGGTTTAAATTTATTATGTACGCCTGGAAATGATGTAGAATCTACTACAGGTTTAGTTGGTTCTGGTTGTAATGTAGTGGTGTTTACTACAGGGTTAGGAACTCCAACAGGAAATCCAGTTGCCCCTGTTTTAAAAATGTCTAGTAATACCAATTTGTTTGAAAGAATGAATGATATTATAGATATCAATGCAGGAACCGTAATTACTGGAGAAGACACCATTGAATCTATGGGCGAAAAGATTTTAGACCATATTATTAGAGTTGCCAGTGGAATCACACCATCAAAGGCAGTTTTACATGGAAATAACGATTTTATTCCTTGGAAAAGAGGGGTTTCATTATAGAAATAGTTAATCTGCAAGCCTGATAAGAAATAACAAAAATATATACCTACAAGGATCTAAAAACTTTGCAGGATAAAAAGAATAAAAGATGATAAATTTAAACAGAACCACGGCCAACGTAAACACATATACAGAACGAATTATACAATTTGGAGAAGGTAATTTTTTAAGAGCCTTTGCAAACTGGATGATTCATGAAATGAATAAAAAAGCCAATTTTGATGGAGGAGTTGTGGCGATTCAGCCAATTAATCAAGGTTTAATTAAGATGTTAAATGATCAAGATGGATTGTATACGTTGTATCTTAATGGAATTAAAAACGGAAAAGCAATTAGTGAGCATGAAATCATAGATTGTATTCAAAGAGGAATTAACCCATATGAAAACTACAGTGACTATTTAGACATTGCAGAAAACCCAGATTTAAGATTCATGATTTCTAATACCACAGAAGCGGGTATTGCATACAATGCTGATGATCAATTAGAGGATGCACCACAAAGTAGTTTTCCAGGAAAATTAACAGCATTATTGTACAAACGTTTCCAAACTTTTGGAGGAGCTTCTGATAAAGGATTGATTTTAATTCCTTGTGAATTGATTGATAAAAACGGAGAGAACTTAAAGAAGATTATACTTCAATATGCAGATGATTGGGATTTAGGAAAAGAATTTGTGGAGTGGATTAATGAAGATAATATTTTTTGTAATACGTTAGTCGATAGAATTGTTCCAGGATATCCAAGAGATAAAATGGACGCAATAACCAAAGAATTAGGGTATAAAGATAATTTAGTTGTAGAAGGAGAGCAATTCCATTTATGGGTAATTGAAGGGCCAAAATCTGTAAAGGAAGAATTTCCATCAGAAGTTTGTGGTTTAAATGTTGTTTTTACAGACAATCAAGAACCTTATAGAACTAGAAAAGTAAGAATTTTAAATGGTGCACATACCAGTTTGGTACCTGTTGGTTATTTATATGGTATCGATAGAGTTCGTGAATCTTTAGAGGATAAAGTAGTTGGTCAATTTTTAAAAGACACGTTATTCAATAATATTTGTCCGACGTTAGATTTACCAGAAGAAGAATTAAGCCAGTTTTCTGCGGATGTTTTAGACCGTTTTAGAAACCCTTATTTAGAGCACGAATTAATGAGTATCTCGTTAAATTCAATTTCAAAATACAAAACAAGAGTATTGCCATCTGTGTTAGAATTTATCAAAAGAAAAGAGGCGTTACCAATGAATTTGTTATTCTCATTAGCATCATTAATCACTTTTTATAAAGGAGATAGAAACGGAAAAGCCATCGCTTTAAAAGATGATGCCAAGGTATTAGATTTCTTTAAAAATGTTTGGAGCACTAACAATATAAGTGAAGTTGCAGAAAAAACATTATCAAACACCGATTTCTGGGGGACAGATTTAACAAAAATTGAAGGCCTAAAAACAGCTGTCATTATTTATTTAGAAGAGATTCAGAATAAAGGAATGAAAACTGCTTTAAACGAATTTGTAAAATAATTTTTGAAATATGGTTATTGATTCTCATCAACATTTTTGGAAATATGAACCGGTAAAACACAGTTGGATAGATGACGATATGAAAGTCATCAGAAAAGACTTTTTACCAGCTGATTTGCAAAAAGTATATCAACAAAATAACATTGATGGTTGTGTTGCTGTACAAGCAGATCAAACTTTAGAAGAAACCGATTTTTTATTAGATTTAGCAGATAAGAACGATTTTATAAAAGGAATTGTTGGTTGGGTAGATTTACGAGCAGCTAATATTGATAAAGTATTAGAAAAGTATAGTAAATATAAAAAACTGAAAGGTTTTAGACATGTTGTACAAGGGGAACCAGATCATAATTTTTTATTAAGACCTGATTTTTTAAGAGGAATTGCTGCTTTAAAAAAGTATGATTTTACCTATGATATTTTAGTGTTTCCACATCAATTAGGCGCTGTTTTAGAATTTGTAAAACGTTTTCCAAATCAGAAATTTGTAATTGATCATATTGCAAAACCCTACATAAAAGATGGTTTATATGAAGGATGGGCAGTATTAATGCAAGAAATCGCCAAACAAAAAAATGTGTTTTGCAAAGTTTCAGGTATAATTACGGAAGCAGATTACAAATCTTGGACACAGGCAGAATTGCAAAAATATTTAGAAGTAGTTTTTACCGCTTTTGGGACAAACAGAATACTGTTTGGATCTGATTGGCCAGTATGTTTGGTGGCAGGTAATTACGGACAAGTAAAAGAAATAGTAACCAATTTTATAAGCAAATATTCAGAATCTGCACAAGCAGCTATTCTAGGAGAAAATGCGATAAAATTTTATAATTTATAAAAATGAAAACAAAACCAACCTATATAAAAGGAGATTATAAAAAGAGCGAATTTTTTAATAATGATAGTAGATTAGTGTTAGGGTGTTCTGGTTTAGGAGGTGTTTGGAGACCGATTGAAGAAAAAACAGCAGTTGGCATCTTAATGCACGCCTTAGAAAACGGAATTAGTGTTTTAGACACTTCTCCTTCTTATAACAAATCGCAAGAATATGTTGGAAAAGCGTTGAAACAATGGACAGGTAAAAAACCGTTTGTGAGTACCAAAGTTGGTCGTTTAAAGGCAGATAGAGCAGAAGACACTATTGTAGATTATACGCCAGAAACAATGCGTAAAAGTGTATATGAGAGTTTAGAAACGATAGGAGTTGATAGTATTGATTTATTATTTTTACACGAACCTCATTTAGTTCCTGTAGAAAAAATGGATGAAATTATGGATTGCTTAAACTCCTTTAAAAAAGAAGGGTTGGTAAAGTCTTTAGGTATTGGAGGTAATCCTATAGATCGTTTTTATCCACATATGATTAAGGAGAATTTTGATGCTGTTTCAGGTTTCTTAAAATTAGATGCCTGTAATTTAACCGGATTTCAAAAAGATTTACCAATCATAGAAAAAGAAAACATGGCGTATTATGCAGCATCTGCTTTGCATATGGGGTTGTTAGGTAGTCGATTGGGTGCGTATAGTGATGAAAGACCCAATAATGAATGGATTTCTAATGACGATGTTGATGTAGCTTTGGCCGTAGATAAAATTGCTAAAAAAAATAATATTCCTTTATCAAGATTAGCTTTGCGATACGTTTTTTCTATTGCAGAAGCAGATCGTGTTGTAGTTGGCCCTACTAGAATAGAGCAACTGAAAGACGTTTTAAACGCTTGGGAAGAAGGCAAGTTACCAGAAGATTTATTTAATGAAATTACTAACACAATTACTACTTTAAGATAACAATAACTATGAGCAAGGCTATAAAGAAACCCATCGTTAAAAAAGAATTACTGTTCCCTTTTATCATTATTACATCATTATTTGCTTTATGGGGAATTGCAAATGACTTAACCAACCCAATGGTTTCTGCATTTAAAAAAGTAATGCCAGAATTATCTAATGTGCAAGCATCTTTAGTGCAATTTGCATTTTATTTTGGATACTTCTTTATGGCATTGCCTGCTGCATTATTTATTAGAAAATACAGTTATAAATCCGGAATTATTTTAGGTTTATCTTTATATGCTATTGGTGCATTTTTGTTTTATCCAGCTGCCGCAAATGAGGAGTTTAACTACTTTTTAATTTCACTTTGGATTATAACCTGTGGATTGGCGTTTTTAGAAACTACTTCAAATCCGTTAATATTATCTTTAGGGGATAAAGAAACAGCCACACAACGTTTAAACTTAGCACAAGCCTTTAATCCTATTGGTTCATTATTAGGGATGGTTGTAGCGCAACAATTTGTTATCTCTGCATTGCGTTCTGACGATAAAGATGCGTCTGGAGCTTTAATTTATGATACATTATCAGAAACGGCAAAATCTGCTGTGAGAGAAAACGATTTAAGTATTATTAGTATTCCATACATTGCTTTAGGTGTATTGGTTTTAATAATTATGGCAATTATTATTTTTATAAAAATACCTAAAACACCTGAAGAAGATAAAATGTCCTTATCAGAATCGTTTAAGATGCTTTTTGCAAATAAAAATTACAAACAAGGAGTTATTGCACAAGCATTTTATGTGGGTGCACAGATTATGTGTTGGACTTATATTTTTCAATATGTAGATAATTTAAATGAAGGTTTACCAGCAGATCAACAATTAACCGCAACTTGGTTTAATGTAGCAGCTATGATTATTTTCTTAACAGGAAGATGGATTGGGACAGGTTTAATGAAAACAATAAACCCTTCTAGAATTTTAATGTTATTTGGTATTGGAGGTGTTGTGTTTTGTGCGGGAGCTATTTTAATTCACGGAACTTTAGGACTGTATTCTTTGGTTACTGTTTCTCTATTTATGTCAATAATGTTTCCTACAATATACGGAATAGCATTAAAAAATATGGGTGATGAAGCCAAAATAGGTTCTGCAGGATTAGTAATGGCTATTGTAGGTGGGGCGTTATTACCTATCTTACAAGGTTGGATTTTAGATTGGGGTGGTTCTGGTTTTGCAGATATGAAAATATTAGGTTTTATTCCTGAAGTAAATTTCTCTTTCATCTTACCATTAATCTGTTTGGCAGTAGTTGCTAGATATGGATATGCAACTTGGAAAACAAGTAAATAATACAGTGTAATACACTACAAAAAAGAGCTGATTTTTTCAGCTCTTTTTCTATTTATAGAAAGTAAATAATAACTTAAAAACATAAAATATGAGCACAAAAAGATTTTGCTACGCTTGTGATTTAAAAGATGATTCTAAATTAATTGCAGAATATAAAAAATACCACGCTGCAGGTAATGCTTGGCCTGAAATAACTAAAAGTATTAAAGATGCCGGAATTATAGATATGCAAATCTATTTAACAGGAAATAGAATGTTTATGATTATGGAAGTTGATGAAACATTTGACCCTAAAAAGAAAGCAGAAATGGATGCAAGTAATCCAAAAGTACAAGAATGGGAAAATCTAATGTGGGATTATCAACAAGAATTACCTTGGGCAAAAGAAGGTGAAAAGTGGATTTCTTTAGAAAAAGTATTTCAATTATAGATAATCTGTTTAAAATCTATTTCAATTAAAATTTAGGGGTTATTAGTCCTTTTGTCAAGTATTTGTCAAGTTGATTAATAATTGTAATTACGCTAATATGCATATATACACTAGCGTAATATTATATGGATTATAATCATTTATTCTCATATTTAAAACATACGTGTTGTTTGTATCAAAATTATAAATCTAAATTTGAATATAAATTAAAGAATTTATTCAAATGAAAGCAACTGTATATGAAGGAAACAAATCCTTCAAAGTAATAGAAAAAGAAATAGAACAACCTCAAAAGGGAGAAGTAAGAATTAAAGTGGCCTATGTAGGGGTGTGTGGTACAGATGTGCATATTTATCATGGAATGATGGATAAACGTGTAAAAATGCCAGAAACTATTGGACACGAAATGTCTGGTGTAATTGATGCCGTTGGAGAAGGTGTTTCTGAGTATGCCGTTGGAGACAAAGTAGTAGTACGTCCATTAGATGATCGTTTAGTGAAACCATCAGATAAAGGATTTAATCACATCTGTGAAGAGTTAAAATTTGTTGGTATTGATAGTGAAGGTGCTATGCAACAATATTGGAATGTTCCTGATTTTATTTTACATAAGTTAAAAGCAGAAACAGATTTAAAATTAGCAGCATTAATAGAGCCTTTATCGGTAGCAACACACGATGTTCGTAGAAGTGGTTTGGTAAAAGGAGAAACTGCTGTTGTTTTAGGAGGTGGTCCTATTGGGTTATTAGTTGCAATGGTTGCCAAAGAGGTAGGTGCGCAAGTAATTGTTTCAGAAGTAAACCCAAAGCGTGTTGCTAAAGCAAAAGAGTTAGGTTTTGATGCAGTAAACCCAATGGATGTAGATTTAGTAGAGTATGTAAAAGGTAAAACAGAAAACCGTAGAGCAGATGTTGTTTTTGAAGTTGCTGGAGTACAACCTACTTTAGATATAATGTGTGAAGTTGCTGGTATTCGTGGAAGAATTTTAATGGTAGCTATTCATGGAGAGAAAAAACCAGTTGATTTATTTAAGTTTTTCTGGAAAGAATTAAGCTTAATTGGAGCTCGTGTTTATGAGAAAGAAGATTACGAAAAATCAATCCAATTAATCACAGCAAATGAATTGCCATTTGAACAAATGATTACAGACGTACAACCTTTAACAAAAATTCAACAAGTTTTTGAAAACATAGATAAAAATCCTGATGGAATGAAAGTTTTAATGGATTGTCAATTGTAAAAAAAAAACGAAAAGTAAAAAAACAAAATAATGAGCATTTTAGATAAATTTAGTTTAGAAGGAAAAACAGCTTTAGTAACAGGTTGTAAAAGAGGTATTGGTAAAGCAATGGCTATTGGTTTAGCAGAAGCAGGCGCAAACATTATTGGAGTATCTGCTTCTTTAGAAAAAAATGGAAGTGAAGTAGAAAAAGCGGTACAAGCAGTAGGAAAAAACTTTAGTGGGTATCAATGTGATTTTTCAGATAGAAAATCGTTGTATGCTTTTATTGCTGAAGTAAAAAAAGAGCATCCACAAATTGATATTTTGGTAAATAATGCAGGTACTATTTTACGTGCTCCAGCAGCAGAACATCCAGATGAAATGTGGGATAAAGTGATTGAAGTAAATCAAAATGCTCAGTTTATTTTAACAAGAGAGTTTGGTAGAGATATGATAGAAAGAGGTTCTGGTAAAGTAATTTTTACAGCATCTTTATTAACATTTCAAGGAGGAATTACAGTACCAGGTTATGCTGCAAGTAAAGGAGCCATCGGTCAAATGACAATGGCTTTTGCAAACGAGTGGGCAGGTAAAGGAGTAAATGTAAATGCAATTGCTCCAGGTTATATTTCTACAGATAATACAGAAGCCTTAAGAAACGATCCAGAAAGATCAGCTTCTATTTTGTCTCGTATTCCTGCCGGACGTTGGGGTAATGCAGTAGATTTTGCAGGGCCAACAGTGTTTTTAGCATCAGAAGCAGCAGCATATATGCATGGATCAATTGTTCTTGTTGACGGTGGCTGGATGGGAAGATAGTATCAGGTTTAATCAATAAAAATTAAAGAATGTCAGAAATTAAGGATTACCAATTATTTATAAACGGAGAATGGAGAACTTCAACTTCGGGCGAAACTATTGATATTTTAAGTCCCTCAACAGGAGAAGTAGTAGCACGTGTTCAAAACGGAACTGCTGAAGAAGCTTTAGAAACGTTAGCATTTGCTGATAAAGCTCAAAAAGAGTGGAAAAAATTACCAGCACGTACAAGAGCTGATTTGTTATATAAATTGGCAGATGAAATTGATGCCAATACAGAGTACTTAGCTCAGTTGTTAACTAAAGAGCAAGGTAAACTATTAAAAGTTGCACGTTTTGAGGTAGCAGTAACCGCTTCCTTTATTAGATACGCTTGTGAAGGTGCAAGAAGAATTGAAGGAGATATTATTCCTTCAGACAACGCAAACGAACAAATTTGGATTCAGAAAGTACCTCGTGGAGTAGTTGTTGCTATTACAGCATGGAATTTTCCATTAGCATTAGCAGGTCGTAAATTAGGGCCAGCCTTGGTAGCAGGTAATACTATTGTAATTAAGCCTACATCAGAAACTCCATTGGCAACTTTAGAGTTAGGAAACTTGGCAAATAAAGTTGGTATCCCTGCGGGAGTTATCAATATTTTAACTGGTCCTGGTAGAGCAATGGGTAATGCATTGGTAGAAAGCCCAATTTGTAAAATGGTTACTATGACAGGTTCTACACCTGTTGGACAGCAAATTGCTCGTAACGCAGCAACAAATCTAACTCACGTACAATTAGAGTTAGGAGGAAAAGCGCCATTTATAGTTTTTGAAGATGCAGATATTGATGCAGCAGTAGCAGCAGCATTACATTCTCGTTTTGATAACTGTGGGCAGGTTTGTACTTGTAATGAGCGTATGTATATTCATGAAGGGATTTATGATGTATTTATGGAAAAATTTATTAAAGCTACAAAAGCATTAAAAGTTGGAGACCCGATGTTAGAAGAAACAGACATGGGGCCTAAAGTAAATGCAGCTGAATTAAAACACATGGAAGAATTAGTTGCCATTAGTGTTAAAGAAGGAGCTACAATTGCAACAGGAGGAAAAAGACCAACAGGTGCTCAGTTTGAAAAAGGATATTGGTTTGAGCCAACGGTTTTAACCAATGTAACTCAAGATATGACTATTGTTCATGAAGAATCATTCGGACCTATTTTACCGGTATTAAAATTCAAAACTTTTGAAGAAGTTATTGGTTTTGCAAACGATTGTGAATATGGGTTAGCTGCTATGGTGTTTACAAATGACATGAACACAATTATGAAATGTAATGACGAACTAGAATATGGTGAAATCTATGTAAACAGAGGTCATGGAGAGCAACATCAAGGATTCCATAACGGATATAAGTTGTCTGGATCTGGAGGAGAAGATGGAAAGTATGGGTTTGAACAATACATGGAAAAGAAAACTTTTTACATTAGACATAAGGCTTAATTTAATTTAAAGACTGATGAGTTCTATTTGAAAAAGTAGAATTTATCAGTCTATTTTTTTATAATAAATACACATATGAGTACAAAAATATCAAAAGTAGCTGTTCGATTATTTACAGTGCCTTTACCAGAGGTAATGTCAGATGCTAAACATGGAGACCATTATCATTTTGAGTTAATAACCACTACAATTACTCTAGAAGATGGAAGTGAAGGAACAGGGTATACTTACACAGGAGGAAAAGGAGGTTTTGCTATTAAATCGATGATTGAACACGATTTTGCAAATGTATTAGTAGGCAAAGATGGAACAGATATAGCAGGTATTTATGATTTCTTAGAATGGCACGTACATTATGTTGGTAGAGGAGGAATCGCTTCTTTTGCTATTTCAACAGTAGATATTGCGCTTTGGGATATCAAATGTAAAAAAGCAGGTCAACCTTTATGGAAAATGGCCGGTGGAGCAGGAAATACTTGTAAAGCTTACTGCGGTGGAATTGATTTAATGTTTCCTATTGATAAACTTTTAAATAATATGAAAGGTTATTTAGAAAGAGGATTCAATGCTGTAAAGATTAAAATAGGTCGAGAAAACTTACAAGAAGATTTAGATCGTATCAAAGCGGTTAGAGAATATATTGGTCCTGATGTAACGTTTATGGTAGATGCCAATTATTCTATGACTGTAGAAAAGGCTATTAAAGCAATAGAAGGGTTTAAAGAACACAATATTACTTGGTTTGAAGAGCCAATTATTCCAGATAACTACAAAGGATTTGGAGAAATTGCTGATGCTACAGGATTTCCATTAGCAATGGGAGAAAACTTACATACTATTCACGAATTTGAGTATGCAATGGACCAAGCAAAACTATCTTTTGTGCAGCCAGACGCTTCTAATTGTGGAGGAGTAACAGGTTGGTTAGCAGCAGCAAGATTAGCAGACAAACATGGTATACCAGCATGTTCTCACGGTATGCAAGAGTTACATGTTAGTTTAGTGTCTTCTCAACCCAATTCAGGTTGGTTAGAAGTACATAGTTTTCCTATTGATGAATATACAACGAGACCTTTAGTGGTAGAAAATTATAGAGCAGTAGCACCTGATTATCCTGGTGTAGGTGTAATCTTTGATTGGGAAAAATTAAGTCCTTTCGAGGAAAAATAAAAAATAACGAACTAAAAACATCATCTTATGAAGACAAATAAAGCCAATTTTGGAGTTTATAACGACAAAAATATTGACATATATACCTTAAGTAATAATAATGGAATTGAGGTAAAAATCTCTAATTATGGAGCAACAATAACTTCTATTATTGTTCCTAATGATAAAGGTGAATTAGAAAATATTGCTTGTGGGTTTGATACTTTAGATGGTTATTTTGGAAAAGATTATGTTGAGAATTCTCCATATTTTGGAAGTACCGTTGGGCGTTATTGCTCTCAAATTAAAGATGCTAAATTTAGTTTAAACGGAAAAGAATACAATTTAAATGCTAATTGTGGAGACAATAATTTACACGGAGGTAAAGTAGGGTTCGATAAAAGAATTTGGAATGCCAAAGTTGTGAATAACGAAGGCGTTTCTTCTTTAAAAATGTCTTTAATTAGTCTTGATTTAGAAGAAGGATATCCAGGAAATGTAGAGGTTTCAGTGCTTTTTACACTCACAGAAGACAACGAATTAATAATTGATTATAGCGCTATTCCAGATCAAGATACACCATTATCCTTAACAAATCATACATATTTTAATTTAGATGCTTTTTCTGAAACTGTCGAAAATCATATTGCACAAGTGCATACTTCTAAAAGACAAGCAATGGATGGAACCGGAGCGGGAACTGGAGAAGTTTTAAGTGTAGAAAATGAAGCAGATGATTTACGAGCGGGAAAAAGAATAGGAGATGTACACGAAGCTATGGAGGATGGTTTTGAACATTTTTATGTGTTTGATAATGCTAATTTTGATTTAAAAGAAGTAGCTAAAATTAAATCAGAAACGTCTGGTAGAACCTTAACAGTATCATCAACAGAACCATGTATGTTATTGTATACAGGTAAATATACATCAGATGCAATAAAAAGAGAAAATGGAGAGCAGTATGGTAGGTTTCGTGGTTTTTGTTGCGAAACACATAGATATCAGAATGGACCAAATATCAAAAATTCTCCTAAATCGATTACCAAAGCAGGAGAAGAATTTAAAAGTACAACAATCTTTCAGTTTTCTTGGTAATTAAAGATTTCAATCTTCTAAGGATTGATAAAAAAAATACAATTAACTAACTTAATTTACTATTTTATGATTACAGGTGTTTTATTTGCAATTCTTGCAGGATTGTTATTAGGGTTATATGCTCTTCCAGAAAAATTTACAAAAGATTTTGAATTTGAAAATACATGGAGTATGTTTTTTGCAATCAATACTTTTGTAGTGCCAAATATAGCTGCTTTTGTACTTATTGATGGTTTTTCAGAAGTATTAGCTGCTATTCCAAGTAATGTTTTAATTGGAATGATTGTTTCTAGTGTCTTATGGGGAATTGGAGCTATGATGTGGGGGAAAGCAATCAATTATATAGGCCTGTCTTTAGGTTTTTCAATTTTTATTGGTACTATTATTCTGGTAGGTTCTTTAATTCCATTCTTTGTTGGAGGTATTCCGTCAACCAACGTTTTCTTAACTATTTTAGGAGGATTAGTTGTGGTTCTTATTGGTGTAATGGCTAATGGTAGAGCGGGTATTTTACGTCAAAAAGATGAAGAAGGAGCTAGTACAGGAGATAAAAAGGGCGGTTCTATATTAACGGGTATTGCAATAGCAATTGTTGGTGGGTTGTTAGCTACCGGTTTCAGTTTTGCTAATTCTTATGGAGCAGAAATTATAGATCAAGCATCTCAGGCGCAAGGAAATGCATCTTGGAAAAGTGCCGTTGCTGTTATGTATGTAATATACATGGCTGGTGGTGTTGCTATTGCTGTTTATTTTATTCAGCAATTAACGGCTAAAAAATTATGGGGAAAATTTAAAACGCCACATTTGGGTAAAAATATTATGTTAACAACAATAATGGGAGTTTTTAACTTTGCAGCTTCTGTAGTATTTGCTTATGCAGCTTTTAAATTAGGAAAAGAATTAGGAGGTAGTGTTGGGTATGCAATATTTAATACAGCCTGTGTAGTAACAGCAATTGTTAGTGGGTTAATTACAAAAGAATGGGTAAAAGCATCAACTAAAGCTAAAAACTCATTGTATTTAGGTCTTTCTTGTATGGTTATCGGAATCATCATTATTGCTTATTCAAACACATTAGCATAATTATAAATTAGATTAAAAATGAAAAAATTAAAATATATAATCCCAATAGTTTTAGCTTTAGGGCTGTTTTCTTGCCAACAAAAAGCAGAAAAAGAGACTGATTGTAGTAAAGAAATAGTTCTTAGTGATCAAAAGCAAGACTTTTTAGGAATTACAAATAAAAATAAATTAAGTACGGCATCTAAAAGAGCTTTAGAATGGAAAGATGAATTGTTGCACAACAACGATTGGTATTTTGAGTATCAAGTGTACGATTTAAAAGGAGATTTTGCATATGAAGAAGGTGTTGTAAGAAGAGATCCAAGTGCTATGATTAAGTACAATGGCAAATATTATACTTGGTATAGTAGAAGTACAGGAGAATCTCAAGGATTTGGTGGTGATGTAGAAAATGAAAAGGTATTCCCTTGGGATAGATGTGATATTTGGTACGCAACTTCAGAAGACGGAATTACTTGGAAAGAAGAAGGAATGGCTGTTGCTAGAGGTAAAGCAGGTTCTTATGATGATCGTTCTGTGTTTACTGTAGAAATTATGGAAAACGAAGGAATGTATTATTTATGTTACCAAACAGTAAAAAATCCATATAATAAAAGGGTTAAAAATCAAGTTGGTTTAGCTTGGTCTAAATCTCCAAACGGACCTTGGACAAAAAGTGAAGAACCTATTTTAAGTCCTGCTGATAATGGAATTTGGAAAGGAGATGATTTACAAGATCGTTTTTCTGTAGAGAAAAAAGGAGATTTTGATAGCCATAAAGTACATGATCCTTGTATTATTCCTTATAAAGGAAAGTTCTATCTATATTATAAAGGAGAGCAAATGGGTGAGGGGATTACTTTTGGAGGTCGTCAAATTAGACATGGAGTTGCTATTGCAGACAATCCTAAAGGTCCTTATGTAAAATCGGAATACAACCCAATTTCTAACAGTGGACACGAAATTTGTGTTTGGCCATATAATGGGGGTATTGCATCTTTAATTACCACAGATGGTCCAGAAAGAAATACAGTACAATGGTCTCCAGATGGTATTAATTTTGAAATTATGGGAGCTGTAAAAGGAGCTCCTCATGCTATAGGATTAAACAGAACTGCTGATAACGAGAAAGAACCAACAGAAATTTTACGTTGGGGGTTAACACATGAATATATGAACTACAATTATCAATATATTCGTGGATTTAAAACAAGAGTTATGAGAAAACATACAGCCAATTCAGATAAAGAGGCTAAAGACAAATAAGCAATCATTATAAAACAAAAAAAGACCACTTAAAGTGGTCTTTTTTGTTTTATAAATAGTCGGATTTGTGTTTAAATATGTGTGTAAAATATGCTTATTTTTATACTAAGTTAATTTAAGGTAGTCGGATTTGTCTGTAAATTAATTTAATTCTAAATATCATTGATTTTAAAGAAATACACATAAATAAAATGAAAAAAATAACTAAAAAAAACGTACTGCTTTTATACTTTTTTATGGTTGCTTCCATTGCATTTGCTCAACCCGGAAGTATAAATTCACATGAAGATAATAGTCAATTGGTGAGAGACCTTAGTGGTTATCGTTGGAAAATGAAGATGATGTTACCAGGAGAAGGTGTCAAGCAAGGTTTACACAAATTACCACCAGAAGACATTGAAACCTTAGTATGGAACCCTGCACATGTTCCAGGAGATGTATATACAGATTTATGGAAAGCGGGTGCAATAGAAGATCCTTATTTTGGTAGAAATAGTGTAAAGGCACAATGGGTAATGCAATATGAATGGTGGTATTCTTATCAATTTAATGTTACGGAAGATGTTGGTGATAATTTAGTCCGTTTAGATTTTGATGGAATTGATTACGCTTGTGATGTTTGGTTAAACGGAGTCTTTTTAGGAAGTCATGAAGGCGCTTTTTCTTCTTTTTCTTTTAATATTAATGAAGCGATAAGGACGTCTAAAAAAAACTTAAAAAGTTCTAATATATTAATGATTCGTTTGGCTCCACCACCGCAGGTAAACTCTAAAGTGGCAGGTAGAAAAACACCTTGGTTTGGTGATTATTGGAGAGATTTAATTCCTTTTGGTATTTCTAGACCTATTAAAATGGTGTATACTGGAAAGTCTAGAATTCAAGATTTGTATGTACATTCTCAAATTAATAAAGATAAATCAGCAACGGTACATTTAGAAGTTGAAGTAGAAAATACTTCTTCAAAACCTAAAAATATTACGTTTACAAGTTCTATAGAAGGTAGTAACTTTAAAAGTAAACAAATCAATACAGAGTTTACGTCTTTGGTACAACCAGGTAAGCACGTTGTAAAAAAACAAGTTAAAGTTAAAGATGCCCAGTTGTGGTGGCCATGGGATTTAGGGAAACCTAATTTGTACGTGGCTAAAGTTTCGATAACGGAGAATAAAATAAATCAAGATTTTGCAGAGACTACTTTTGGAATTAGAGAAGTGAGTATGCAATGGAATCCTGGGTTTACAAAAGACGAAGTTAGTTTTCCAAGAACCACAGTAATTAATGGGAAACCTATTTTTATAAGATCTGCTTGTTGGGGAGGTCCACCAGATATTTTTGTAGGTAGAACTACCGAAGATAAATACAAGAGGTTGATTCAATTGGCTAAAGAAGCGAATATGAATAACATCAGAATTTTTGGTTGGCATCCTCCTGAAATTCCAATTTTTTACAAACTTTGTGATGAGGCAGGAATTACAGTTTGGCAAGATATTATACCTTTAGGGACTGGAAATTTATCTAAAGACCCTGTGTTTTTAGAAAAGATATTTAAAGAAGGAGAAAGTGTAATTACAGAAAGAAGAAACCATCCATCTTTAATTATGATGGAAGGAGGAGAAGAAATGTTTTTAAGATCTGGAGACGCTATGTTTACACGTAATTTCTTAGAAACTTTAGGGAAAAGATTACAAGCAAAAGTAGATTTACCTTATGTGCCAGATTCTCCTTTAACATGTGAAACAGCACAATCTGCAGGTTACAAACCAAAAGAAGCAGTGCATGCATTGGGGTATTTTTACGGAATGGGAAGATGGTTAATGGAAGATTGGTTTTCTAGTTTAGATTATCCTATTGTGCCAGAGTTGGCTATTACATCGGTGCCTAATGTAGAAAGTTTAAAGAAGTTTATTCCAAAAGATGAATTATGGACTCCAGGTGTAAGTTGGGGACATCATTGGGCAGATTTAGATCGATTAAGAATTCAGAATTTTGATGCTTTTGGTGATGAAAAAACGGGGTCTTTACAAGAATTTGTAGATGCTACCCAAGATGCTCAAGGAATTATTTTTCAATTATCTATTGAGCATTTTAGAAGAAGAAAACCAAGAACAAGCGGAATTTCATTGTGTCATTTTATTACCTATTGGCCAGATATGAAATGGGGAATTGTAGACAATTATACCCAACCCAAACGTTCTTATTATTATGTAAAAAGAGCATATCAACCTATTTTGATTAATTTAAAATTTCCTAAAAGAAGATGGTCTAATTCAGAAAGTTTTAAAGGGGAGATATGGGTAGTGAATGATTTTTATGAACAATATAAAAATACAAAAGGAACTTATATTATTAAAGATGATTTAGGCAATGTGCTTAAAAAGCAATCTTTTGATGTAAATACAATAGGAGAGAATAGTTCAATAAAGGTTTTAAGCATAGAAGACAAGGTGCTTAAAAAAGTAAAAAAGAATTTTTATGTTACGTTAGAGTTAAAAGATGCCAAAGGAAAAGTAATTTCAAGTAACGAATACATGTTGTTGATTGGGGATCAAAAAGAAGCTTCTAAAAAGTTTAAGGCAATGGGGGCAGAAATAAGAGAAAGAAATCAAACCTATACCTATGGAAATTATTATAAATTTTTTGATAAATTATCAGGTGAAAATGGAAAAGAGTATGAAACGAAACGAGATACTGTAAAATCTAGAGGTTTTTAATTGTTTATTAAATCAAAAAAATGAACAAAGATTAAATTATTTAAAAATGGAAAAATATATAAAGCTACTAGCTGTTTTGGTGTTTGTCTTTTTTACAGCTTCCTGTCAACAAAAGGTAGAGAAAAAGAAGTATCAAGCTAATTGGGAATCGTTAAAGCAACATAAGACTCCAGAATGGTTTTTAGATGCTAAATTTGGAATTTATTGTCATTGGGGACCTTATTCTGTGCCCGAATATAAAAACGAATGGTATTCACATTGGATGTATGTAAATAAAGACAATCCGGAAGCTAAAAAAGGAGAAGCAAGTCATTATTACAAACATCATGTAGAAACGTATGGTGAGTTAGATAAATTTGGATACAAAGATTTTATTCCCATGTTTACTGCCGAAAAGTTTGATGCTGCAGAGTGGGCAGATTTGTTTCAAAAAGCAGGAGCGAAATTTGCAGGACCTGTATCTGAACACGCAGATGGTTTTGCAATGTGGGATAGTGATTTAACTCGTTGGAACTCTAAAAATATGGGGCCAAAAAGAGATATTATGGGAGAGCTTTCTAAAGAAATTAGAAAACGAGACATGAAATTTATTGCAACTTTTCATAGACAATGGTTGTATGCATGGTTTCCTACTTGGGATAAAACTACTGATGCGGGTAATCCAGAATTTGCAGATTTGTATGGACCTAAAGTAAACAAAGGAGATTTTCAATTTCCACACAAAAAAAAGAATGCAACTGCAAACGGAGAAAAATTTCATTACCCAATGGCAGGAAAAGAATTTAATGATGAATGGTTAAATAGGTTAAAAGAAATCATCGATAAATACGATCCGGATTTAGTTTGGTTTGATAATAAAATGGATATTATTTCTGAAAAGCACAGGGAAGAGTTTTTAGAATATTATTATAATCATGCAGATAAGAAAAATCAGGAAGTAGTATCTACTTATAAATTTGAAGATTTTGCCAAAGGTTCTGCAGTATTAGATTTAGAAAGAGCTAGAATGAGTGAAAAGAAAGAATTTCCTTGGTTAACGGATGATTCTATAGACTGGAATTCTTGGTCACACATTAAAAATCCTAATTACAAATCGACCAATAGATTAATAGATTTTTTAGTTGATGTGGTTAGTAAAAATGGAGCTGTACTTTTAAATATTACTCCTAAAGCAAATGGAGAAATTCCAGAGCCTGTTAAAGAGCGTTTGCTAGAAATGGGAGCTTGGTTGCAAACAAACGGAGAAGCTATTTACGGTACTAGAACTTTTGATATTTATGGCGAAGGAAAAGCAAAAGTGGTTGAAGGGCACTTGAGCGAACAAAAAAATGCAGACAATACAGCGGATGATATTCGATTTACAACTAAAGGAGATATTTTATATGCTATTGCTTTAGATTGGCCAGCAGGAAAAGAATTTACGATTAATTCTTTGGTAAAAGATAATGGATTATTTCCTAAAAAGATAAAATCGATACAGTTATTAGGCGATAATAAAGATCTGAGTTTTGTAAGAAATGAAAAAGGATTAACCATTCAACTTCCAAGTAAAAAAATAGGAAAGCATGCTTTTGCGTTTAAGATATCTCCATTTTAAAATGGAGGTATTTTAATGACTATAAATATTGCCACCAACGGGTAGTTTGCTAGGTACTTTTTCAGGAACTGTTTTATCAAAATGTTCATCATTTAGACTATTAAAAAAGTAGATAATAGGTTTCATATCTATTACTTTAATGTTTACTTTTTTAATAAGTGGGTCTATTTGTTGGTAAGAAACATGTTGGTTTTTAGCAACTCCTGAAGAAATATCTTCGTAAAATTCTAAAACCTCTTGCAAATTTTTAAACTTACCGGTATGCATATAAGGTGCAGTGTATCTTAAATTTCGTAAGGTTGGTGTTCTAAAACCATACTTTTTTTCAAAGCCATCATCAGAAACTGGTAGTTTTTCATTATCAGGAACTCCTAAAGTATGCACTTTAAAATCAGAAAACATTGGTCCTAAGTGACAACTAGTACATTTTGCCTTTTTAAAAAGTTTAAAACCTTCTTTTTCAGATAAGGATAAGGCAGTAGAATCACCAGCTATGTATTGATCAAACCTAGAATTATTGGTTACTAAAGTTCTTTCAAAAGCGGCAATTGCTTTTGCTAGGTTCGTGCTAGAAATAGCATTTGATGTTCCGAATGCTTTTTTAAAATAAGCAACATATTCGGGTATGTTTTGTAGTCGGTTAACAACGGAGTCTAATATGTCCTTTTCTGCAATAGAATGCCCTCTCATTTCCTCAAAAGACTTTATGGGAGCCAAGGCTTGGTCTTCTAAACTTTGTACTCTTAGATCCCAAAACATTGGTGCTTTTTCTGGGGAATAGTTTCCTGCTGCATTTATTCCGTTAAAAGCAGTATTTAAAATAGTATGTGCATTTCTTTTAACAAAAGGAATGTCGTTCGGTTTTTTAAACCTTCTATTATTACCAAGTCCTTCTCCGTTTACACCAATAGAAATATCTACAAATTCTGCATAACCAAATTCTGGATGATGACAACTAGCGCATGCTACATCTCTATTTCCTGATAAAATGGGATCGTAAAAAAGTAATTTACCTAGAGCTGTTTTTTCTGGTGATGTTGGGTTCTCTTTTGGAGATAAAACAGTTTTTGGTAGTGGAATGTAAGCATTACTATCTATTACATTTCCTTTTTTTTTATGATTACAACTTAAACAAAAAAGCGTAATTATAAAAAGGGCAATTATTTTATGTCGGTTAATATTTAGCAAAATATTTAAAGTCCAAAAACAAAATTCAGTTTATTTTTAGATTCTTTAGTTAATGAATCTTTGTCTTCTGGGGCGATATCTGTTTTCCAAACGTACACGTTTTTAAGACTTTTCATTTTATCAAAAGAAGCTAAACTTGCTTTTGTAATGTTGGTATTGTAAAGATTGATACTTTCAATATTCTTAAGACTTACAATTTTAGAGATGCCATTATCTGTAATTGGGTTATTATTTAGTTTTAACTTTTGTAAGTTTTTAAACGGAACAAGATGTTTTAAATGGATATCGGTAATTTGATTGTCCTCTAAATAAAGCCAAAGCACATTATCTTTTATTTTTAATAATTTTTCAAGTTTAGTATTGATATCTTTTGCATTGTTTTTTGTCACTGTTTTTGCTGGTAATCCTACTTCGTAGATATTTGAATCAAATACCAATTCAGAAATTCTAAAACCTTCATTAATTAAATCTTGCAAAATGGCATCATCAATTTTAGTAGCAACGGGTAAAGTTACTTTAGAGGAGCTTCCGTGACCAGATAATCCTAAATAACTAGAAGCAAACCCTAAAATGTTTTCAGGTGTTTCTATGGCTCCTATTGTCGATTTAAAATTAGCATCTGCATTATTAATCCAATACGTTAAGATGGCTGTTTCTTCTTCTGTTAAAGGAGTTTTACCTTTTGGAGGCATAAAATCATCATGATCAGGATTTAATAAAACTCTTTTTATCATTTCTGATGCAGAGGCATCTCCAATGGTTAAAATAGTTCCGTTTTTACCACCTTTCATAATAGATAAAGAATCTTGTAAAGATAATCCACCTTTTTTCTTACTTTCATTATGACAGCTAGCACACTTATTTTCTAGTATAGGATTCACCAAATGATCAAAAACCAAAGCATCTTCAATTTTTGTAACTTTAGCTAATTCTTTTTGTTTTTCTTTCTCTCCAAAAGGAATATATTTTACTAAATAGTCGCTACCATGAGTTAAGTTTCCTCCATAATGTCCTGTAATACTTATTAAAACAACCAATAGCGTTAATGCAGCAATGTTTGTTTTAACTTTAGGAAGTTTTGGGACTTTAATTTTTTCAATACGAATTAACCATGCTAAAAAAGTAAAAACAGTAGTAGCTACTCCAAACCATAAATGGCTGTCTACCATACTTTCTTCATAATCTCCACTTAGAGAAAGCATATATCCCAGTATCGATGCAAATAATGCACTTACACCACTTACTAATAAAGCAAGCGGTATTGCTTTGGTTAAAGAAGTATCTTTTTGCCAACGACTGTATAGCTCTAAAAGAAAAGCAAAAACTAAAAAACCAATAGGTAAATGCACCAATAATGGGTGAAACCTACCAATAAACAACACAAAATCTGGAACACTGTTTTCCATATATTTTTACTCTTTTTTTTTTAAACGCGTTCTAATTTTAATGGAGGAGTTTTGTCTGCTCTCCATTGACAGATGTATAAATTTTTATCATTATCAACACAAACATCATGACCATGAGAAATAGGTCTGTCTGGTAATTGATACGATTTCTGAAGCTCTCCATTCATATAAATAGGTGCAGTTGCTCCAGGATTAGAAACCACTTTATCGCCTTCTAAAATGGTCACAAAACCTGTAGGTTGTGTCCAATCTGTTTTGCCTACTTCTGGTTGAGACCAACAAACACCAGCATACAAATTAGTGTCGTCAAACACAGGTCTACAAACTTGCATATTTGGCAAGTGCAATGTTTTTATATATTTACCATCAAGCGTAAACCATTTAAAAGAAGCTTGGTTTCTAGAGGTAACTACCACCATTGGGTTGCCTTTTTCTCGGTAATCGATAGCAACTCCATGAGCACTCATTATTTGATAGTTTTTATCAGGATTATCACTTCCTCCCCAATGTCTTATATAGCGTCCGTTATAATCATATTGAATAATTCTACTCATTCCGTATCCATCAGCTACATAAATATCTCCATTAGGACCAACTGCTGTTTCTGTAGGACAAAATGATTCTCCAGGCTTATAAATACCTATAGTAATTGGGTGTCCTATGTCAAAAACAACACGACCATCCATTGTTGTTTTGGTAATACGACCGTTGTGTTTTGTCCAACCACCTTGTTTGTTTAAAAACCAGCCAGAATCTGCCAAAAACAAAAATTCCTCTCCGCCTTCGTCTGATATGGTTAAACCGTGACCACCAGGATATGCCGTTCCCCAAGAATCTATCACGTTACCAGATTTATCAAAAATGATGACATTGTTTTTTGGGTGATCTCCAATCATCACTAATCTACCCTTACTGTCCATTTGCATTTCATGACAGTTTAATAAAGGGGTTTCAATAGAGCTCATTTTAGCCCAATCTCTAATTAATTTATATTGATAATCTCCATGCCCTAGAATTACATCTTTTTCTTTTGATTTTTTCATGATATGAAAACCAAATGAAGGCATAGTTGCTAAGGCAGCACCAGCTACCCCTGCTTTTTTTATAAAATTTCTTCTTGTAGACATGCTAAGTGTTTTTAAGTTAAAAGGTCTTTTACAACATGACCATGAACATCTGTTAGTCTATAGCGACGACCTTGGTGTTTAAAGGTTAAACGCTCGTGATCTACACCAACTAAATGCATTAATGTAGCATGAAAATCATGTACATGTACTGGGTCTTTAATTACATTGTAACTAAAATCGTCTGTTTCTCCATAAGAAAAACCTGGTTTAACACCTGCTCCGGCCATCCACATTGTAAATGCTTTTGGGTGATGATCTCTACCGTGATTTTTCTTTGTTAATTGACCCTGTGAGTATACTGTTCTTCCAAATTCTCCACCCCAAATAACAAGTGTGTCATCTAGCATACCACGTTGTTTTAAATCTTTTATTAAAGCTGCGGTTGCTTGATCTGTTTTTTTACATTGATTTTTTAATCCGCCAGGACAATTATTATGTTGGTCCCAACCTTGGTGATATAATTGTACAAATTTTACACCTTTTTCTAATAGCTTTCTAGCCATTAAACAGTTGGCTGCATAAGTACCTGGGTCTTTACTATCTTTACCATACAAATCGAAAATATGTTCTGGCTCATCAGATAAATCTGCTACTTCTGGTACAGAAGTTTGCATTTTAAACGCCATTTCGTATTGAGACATTCTTGCTTGAATTTCTGGGTCTCCGTACGCATCTTTTTGAATATCATTTAAACCACCAAGATAATCTAACATGTGTCTTCTATCTTTTCCATCATAATTTTCAGGATCACTTAAATACAATACCGGGTCTTTACCCGATCTAAATTGTACACCTTGATGTTCTGTAGGTAAAAACCCATTTCCCCATAAACTAGATTTAAGAGGTTGCCCTTTTCCGTTTTTAGAAACTAGCGTAATAAAAGTAGGTAGGTTTTCATTATCAGATCCTAAACCATAGCTTAACCAAGAGCCAATTGATGGTCTACCAGGTAATTGATTTCCTGTTTGCATAAACGTAATAGCTGGCGTATGATTAATTTGATCGGTTTGCATCCCTTTCATAAAACATAAATCATCAACAACTTCAGATAAATAAGGCATAGCATCACTTACCCAGGCTTTAGACTCACCGTATTGTTTAAAATTAAATGTAGATGGAGCTATTGGTAAAGTACTTTGACTTCCACTCATTCCTGTTAAACGTTGTCCGCCAATAATAGATTCTGGCAATTCTTTACCAAACATGTCTACTAATTTCGGTTTGTGATCAAACAAGTCCATTTGAGATGGTCCTCCACTTTGAAATAAGTAAATAATACGTTTTGCTTTTGGTAAATGGTGTGGTAAACCAAGCCTATTTTTATTATAACTGTCTAGAATTAAATCTTCGGTACTTTTTTGACCGATACCTCCAAACATTTTTTCTGCACCTAATAAACTACCTAAAGCGATAGCTCCTAAACCTAAAGACGTTTTTTTTAAAAAATGTCTTCGGTCAATTTGTCTTTCAAGTTTTTGTAAATCTCTATTGTTAGATGTTAATTTATTGTGATGATCGTTACACATAATGTCTTTTCTTTATTTAGAGTTACTTTATTTATCTTTTAGTAATACTTGCATCTGCATTCATAATAGTACTAGCTACTACGGCATTTGCAGCAATTAGGGCTTTATTATCTGTTTTAGAGAGTTTAAAAGCACCTGTTTGAAGCCATCCTTTAGCCTTATTAGGATTGCTTTCAAACTTTTTAAATTCTTCTTTTTGTAATGCAATCAATAATTCTAATTCTTGATCAGTAATTTTACGTCCAGTTAATTTTTTAAACGTATTAGAAATTCCTGTTTTTACATCTTTAGCCTCTGTAATTTGTTTTCCTAAAACTCTAGAAGCTTCAATATAAGTTGGATCGTTTAAAATAACCAAAGCTTGAAGCGGAGTATTTGTTTTTTGTCTACGTGTGGTACATAAATCTCTTGTAGGCGCATCAAAAATTGAAATTGTTGGGTTGGGTACTGTACGTTTCCAAATAGTATACATACTTCTTCTGTATAACCCTTCTTCTCCATCCTGAACATAAGTATCTCCATTTACTTTCCATAATCCTTTTGGTTGATAAGGTTTTACACTTTCTCCACCAATTGTTTCATTTAATAAACCAGAAGCGGCTAAAACATTGTCTCTTAACATTTCTCCTGATAATCTATTAGAAGGCCCTCTTGCTAACCACTTGTTTTCGCCATCTACAGATAATAGCTCTTCGCTAATTACAGAGGTTTGTTGATAAATACTAGACATCATGATGGTTTTGTGTAAAGCTTTCACATCCCAACCAGATTCAATAAACTGAATAGCTAACCAATCTAGTAATGCAGGATGACTAGGCAATTCGCCTTGATTACCAAAGTCTTCAGATGTTTTTACCAATCCGCGACCAAAAATATTTTGCCAATACCTATTTACAGCAACTCTTGCTGTTAAAGGGTTGTTTTTATCCGTTATCCATTTGGCTAGTCCAAGTCTGTTTTTAGGTGTGCCTTCGGTCATCGGAAATATTTTATCAGGAGTATTTGGAAAAACACTATCTGTTGGGTTATCGTAGTTTCCTCTACCTAAAATATAAGTTTGTCTATTTTGTTTGCTTTCTTTCATGACCATAATCTGTTTAATAGGGTCAATACTATCTGCTAAAACTAATCTGTCTTTTTCTAATTTTTTTATAGCAGTTTTGTATGCTTTAGAGTTTGTAGCCAGGTAGTATTTTTTAAGTTTTTCTATTTCAGAATCAGATAACTCAGCATAATTTTTTTGTTTTAGTTTTTCTAAGCGATCAGAATTGGCAATTTGCATCACTTCAATTTCTGTTAACTCTTTCTCGAAAACTAATAAATCATCAATAGTCGCATCTTTAATACCTTTTCCTCTCCAAACAGCTCCAATTCTTAAACCAGGTTCTAAACGTGGACTTTTAGCGCCATACAGCCTAAGGCCATGAAAAACGATGTCTTTATATAAATTATCAAACTTCGTTTTTGTTTGTAGTTTTTCTCCATCCATATAAATAGACACCCCATTTGCTTTACTAGAACCATCGTAAGTCATAGTTAATTGCACCCATTTTTCTTTTGGTATTTCTTTAGTTGATTCAATAACAATGGCATTGTCAGGATACACATGTGCTAGTAAAGCTTCAATTTTATTGTTTTTTATTTTTAAATGGTAGCCTCTAAAACTATGTAATTCTGGGCTGTTCATTTTATGAAAAATAACACCTGTTTCTAATTCCTTAGGAATGAATACCTGTATGCCAATACTAAAAGGTTGACTTCTTTGAAAAACACCAATTTTATCTAAATCTAACCAAGTATCTCCATTTAAGAAAAGTCCTTTTCCGTGTGCGCCTTTTTTAAGGATTACTTTTTCGTTATCAACAAATTGCTGACGCATTCTGATTTTGTTATTTTTATTACCACCAGCAATATTAATCAGTTTTTCATTTTCAAAATTAAATGCTGCAATTAATTCTGCTGGGTTGTCTTTTGATTTAATTTTTTTAAATTGATTATTAGCAATCCATTTTTCTGCATTACTATTTTCTTTATTAGTGGTGATTTTTACTTTATCTTCAGAATCATTTACTAAGGTTTCTAAATAAGCAAGTACTTTTTCTTGTTCTTCAGTGGGAAGCATCATTGCAGGAACTGGTGTTGCTAAATCCCATGGAATTAAACCTGTTTCATCTATGTTGTTAAAAAAACTATACATTTCGAAGTAGTTTTTTTGAGAAATAGGGTCGTATTTATGGTCATGGCATTTTGCACAAGCAAACGATAATCCTAATAAACCCTGACTTACAGTTGCAGTTCTATCGGCAACATATTCAGATCTAAACTCTTCATCAATAATACCTCCCTCTAAGTTTTGTGGGTGTAGGCGGTTAAATGTTGTTGCTAATTTTTGCTCTTTTGTGGCGTTTTTAAACATGTCTCCCGCTAGTTGCCAAGTAATAAATTTGTCATAAGGCATATTATTATTAAACGCCTTAATAACCCAATCTCTCCAAGGAGATGTGTCTCTGTATCTGTCATTACTATACCCATGTGTGTCTGCGTAACGCGCAAGATCCATCCAGTCTAAAGTCATATATTCTCCATAATGAGGAGAAGCCAAAAGGCGGTCTATTTGTTTTTCAAACGCATTTTTAGAGGTATCTTTAACAAAAGCATCTAGTTCTTCTATGGATGGCGGTAAGCCAGTTAAATCAAAAGAAGCACGACGTAATAAGATTTCTTTATCAGCTTTTTTAGAAGGAGATAAGTTTAAATTCTCTAGTTGTTTAACAACAAAGTTGTCAATAGGATTAGAGACAAAATTGGTTTGCTTAACTTGTGGTACTTCTTGTTTTTCTGGTTTTAAAAATGCCCAATGATCTTTGTATTCTGCACCATCCTCTATCCATTTAATAAGAACTGCTTTTTCGTAGTCACTTAACGTAAGGTGAGAGCTTGGTTCTGGCATGATTAAGTTTTCATCATCGGTTATAATACGATGGAAAAACTCGCTTTTGTCTAGGTTTTTAGGTTTTATTGCAAATTTACCTGGGCTTTCAGATAATTCTGCATATGCAACTTCTGCAGTATGTAGTTGTAAACCTCCTTTAATATTGCCTTTATCTGGTCCATGACACAGAAAGCATTTATCAGAAAGAATTGGTTTTACATGCTGATTAAAATCTACTTTTTTAGGTAGTTTTTGATATTCAGCATAAACTGTTTTGGGTAAATCTGGTCCACCACATGAAAAAATGAAAAGCACCCCAAATAATAGGGTGTATAATCTCGTGCCTTTAATCATAAAATATAATAATTAATTGGTCACAAAATTAAACGTAAGTTCTAATAAATATTTATTCTAATCAGACTTTAAAATGTCTATTTCCGACATTTTGTGTATTTTTGAACAAGAATAATTAGTTTTATCTAAAGAGTTATATGTTTTTTATATTAGTATTGAAGTATGAATAGTGTATTAAATTATTTAAAAATTAACTTATTACATGCGGGTTATGCTAAATTAGATAATAATTGGCATTATGAAAATGTAATTAGTCCTTTTAGTAGGATGATATTTGTGACAAAAGGAAGTGCTGTAATTCATCATACAAATCAGACATTTTATTTGAAGCCAGGTCACATGTATTTAATACCAAGTTATATTTACAATAGATATCAATGCGAAATTTATCATGAACAATATTATGTTAGCTTTTTTGATGAAATAAAGTATGGTTTATCTATATATAATTTTAAAAATTTTATTTACGAGGTAGAGGCAAATGAATTTGATTTGGATTATTTTAAGCGTTTGGTAGAAATTAATCCGAATATGGTTATTAAGGATAACAATCCAAAAACATTTGTAAACCGTTCTTATATGAAGAGGATACATGGAAAAGATAAAAATTTAATAACTAATTATTATATAGAAACAAAGGGTATTATTTCTATTTTACTTTCTAGATTTATAAAAAATAGCAATCATCCTCATAAACAGAAATCTATTGAAGGGGATTTAAATAAGGTTATTATTTATATAGCTCAAAATTTGCATGCAAATATTAGTGTAGAAAAATTAGCTTCTTATTGTTCTTTAAACACAGATTACTTTTCTAGAGCATTTAAGGAAAAATTTGAAATTAGACCTCATAAATATATTCAACAAAAAAGGATAGAGAGAGCTCAATTACTTCTTTTAACGACTTATTATTCTTTAAAAAAAATAGCAAATGAAGTTGGTTTTAAAGATGTTTCTCACTTTTCTAAAACTTTTAAAGTACATACAAATGAATCGCCAAGTAAGTATAGAAAAGAGCATTTAAGCATTTAAAACGTTTAATTATTTTTTAATTTTCACATCATGCAAGACTATCTACAATTTCTAAAACTAAGCTTATTAAATGTTGGGTTTGATCAATTAGATCATAAATGGGATTTTGACAATGTTATTAGTCCGTTTTCTAGAATGTATTACATTACCTCTGGTGATGCTAAAGTGTATCATAACAATAAAGTGTTTTATTTAAAACCGAATCACATGTATTTAATACCGAGTCATACATACAGTAGGTATCAATGCAATTTTTATCATGAGCAATATTATATAAGTTTTTTAGAAGAGGTTGCCAATGGGTTATCTATTTATAGTTTTAAAAAATTTATATATGAAATAAAAGCTACAGATAAAGAACTCACATATTTTAAAAGATTGTTAGAAATAAATCCTGGTAGAACACTTGTAAATAACGATCCTAAAATTTATGACAATAAGCCAACTCTTTTTAAATTTAAAAATAAAAATGAGGTATTAACAACAAGTAGGTATTTAGAAACTCAAGGTATTTTGTCTGTTTTATTCTCTAAATTTATTAAAAACTCTATCAATAAAGATAAAATTTTTACAAAAAGTAATATTGAAAAAGCAATTATTTATATATCTGAAAATTTACATGAAAAGTTAACCGTAGAAGATTTAGCGGCATATTGTAACCTTAATAAGGACCATTTTTCTAGAAGTTTTTATCAGAATTTTGGCATGAGACCTATAAAATATATCCAGTCTAAACGTGTACAAAGAGCACAATTATTGCTTTTAACAACTGTTGATCCGTTAAAAGATGTTGCAGAAAAGGTAGGTATGGAAAACATGTCTTATTTTATTAGAACTTTTAAAAAAATTACGGGTAAAACACCTAATGATTTTAGAAAAGAACAGCTTAAAATTTAAGTTTTCTAAACTGAACATGAATCGTTAGAATTATAGCTATTACTATTTTAAAGACCTCTTTTTGAGGGGTTTTTTTATATTCAAAAATGAATAATTTTTTATGAATTTCTAATTCAGAATCAGCTATTATTAGTAATTTTATCAAAAAAAAATGAAGTATAAAGCTGTTATTTTTGATTTAGATGGTACGCTCGTAAATTCTATAAAAGATATTGCAGATGCAATGAATATTGTACTCGAAAAACGCAAATATCCTACATACGATTATGAAACCTATAAAACATTTGTAGGTAGCGGTGTTAAAAGTTTGGTTGTTAAAGCGCTTCCTGATGCGAATCCAAGCAAAGAAGAAGTTGCGGTGTGTCTTAAAGATATGATGCAGGTTTATTCTGAATGTTGCACACATAAAACAAAAGCTTACGAAGGTGTTTTTGATTTATTAGCACAATTAAAAGCAAAAGATATTAAGGTAAGTGTACTTTCTAATAAAGAAGATACTTTAACAAAAAAAATAGTGTCATTTTTATTTCCAAACCACATTAATCCTATTTTAGGATTAAAGGAAGAAGTAGATAAGAAACCGAACCCGAAAGTAGCTTTAGAAATATGTGAGCATATAAAAGTAAATCCAGAAGAAACCATTTTTGTTGGAGATACTGATGTAGATATATTGGTAGCTAAAAATGCCAATATGCTTCCTGTTGGTGTTTCTTGGGGTTTTAGAGATAAAGAAAGCCTTATTAGTGCTGGTGCAAAACACATTTTAGAACATCCTTTAGATTTAATTAAAATTATAGAGGTGTAAAAATCATATGTATAAATATCGTTTCTACTATTAAAAAGTCCCTCTTCTAGAGGGATTTTTTATGTACCTAATTTAACTTTAGAGAATCCTTTTATAATTTTTTAGATAAATAATTAAAAGAACGGTTAGTTTAAGGGTAAATTACAATTATAAGAGGGTAAGTTTTATGAATCTAATAACCTCACTTTGTAATTAGATTTGTTACTAAGGTTTAAACAAGTTAATTAATTTTAAATAAGTATTTGTATGAATATTACATTATTCAAAAATTTTAAAGCATTATTATTATCATTAACTGTTTTGTTGTTACTGTCTTGTGGTAATCAAAAAAACACTTCAAATGCGGTGTCAGCTAAAGATAATACAGCTGTTTACCCTTTTTCAGATAAAGAAAATACAGGGAATTGGAAATTAAGAACAGATGTTAGTGATGAGTTTGATGCTGATAAAATTGATGAAGACAAATGGTACATTGTTGGAAAGTTTAAAGACGGAAAACCATTTTACAAACATCCAGATTTACCAAACAAAAAGGTTTGGAAAGGACGTGCACCGTCTCAGTTTTCTGGTAGAAATTACCGTTTAGAAGATGGTAAACTAATATTAGAAACACGTTGGGAGCCAGATTTTCCTTTTTCTGATGATAAACAAAAACCTTGGGGTAAAAAAGAAGGACAAGTTGCAAAATTTGAGAACCTAACAACTGCTTGTTTTGTTGGTCGTAAGTTTTTTAAGTATGGCTATATGGAAATTAAAAGTAAAGCTGCAGATGCAGAAATAACAAGTGCTTTTTGGGCAATTGGTAGTGGTACCGAGTTAGATATTTTTGAACAATTTGGAGACCATAGGCAACCACAAAAAGAAGCTAACGGAAAAGATAGAGAGCTTTGGTGGTCTATACACGATTGGTCTAAAGAAGGGAAAGGGAAAAGTGTATATACAGAGCATTTAGATTATGGTTTTAGAGTGGCAGACGATTTTCATGTATATGGAATTGAATGGGATGAAAACGGCTTGAAATTATATGTAGATGGTATTTATAAAACAGGCGCTACAAAAGAACAAGTAGATGCGTATGCAAAAGCTAAAAACTATCCTAATGGATGGGTTATGGACGGACCAATATCTATTTGGTTAGATCAAGAAACGTTTCCTTGGCATGGTGTGCCAGATAGTAAAGAAGACTTAGAGTTAAATAGTCCCGAAGGAGAAAAAGAAGATGGAATTGTAGATTATGAAATAGAATACGTAAGAATTTGGCAAAAAAAATAATTTAGAAAAAGAAAGAAACGATTCACATAAAAACAAATTAAAATTTAACAATTATGAAAAAAATCATTTTAACATTAGTATTTGCTTTTGTAGCAATAGTTTCATTTGGACAAAACAAATGGCAAAAAGAAAAGATCAATCAATTTGTAGATGATGCTGTTAAGGAATTCAAATTAGACGATAGTCAAAAAGAAAAACTAGTAGACTTTAGAACAAAAATGGTTTTGGCTTATTCGGATTTACAAAATAAAAGAAAATCAGGAGAAATTTCTAAAGAAGAAGGAAAAGAAATCTCTAAAAAATTAGCTTCTGAATTTCATAATAGCCTTATTAAATTAACGGGTAAAAATTACAAAGAACTAAGCTCGTTTTTAAAAATACAAAGAGAGAAATTAAAAAATTAATCATTAAAACGTAAAATGCATCGTTTTAATTTTAGAAAAAGGTACAATAATTAATGAGTAAAGTGCTGTGGAAAAATGAGAAACGGATTAAAAGATGTTAAATAAGTTTATTACAATTTATTAACTGGATTTAAGGTTGTTTTCTTTGTGTAAAGAAAACAACTTTTTTCATTCAGAAAATGTTTCATATTCTCTTAGAATCAAAAAGACAAAACAATGAAAAAAACAAAAATGTTAACGGCAATTTACACAATTGTTGTTTGCTTATTTTCTTTATTTATAACAAGTTGTACAAGTACAAAAGATAAAAGGAACGCTAATAAAGGTTCAAAAAAGGTAGTAAAGATTATTAAAACACCTGCAAAACCAAATATTTTGGTAATTCTTTGTGATGATTTAGGATATTCAGATGTAGGTTTTAATGGTTCTAAAGACATTCCTACACCAAATCTAGATTTGCTAGCCAAAAACGGAACTATTTTTACTGCGGCTTATGTTGCGCATCCATTTTGTGGACCAAGTAGAGCGGCTTTAATGACAGGGATGTATCCTCATGAAATTGGTGCGCAATTTAATTTGCCTCCAAATAGTGGTGAAACGATAAAAAAAGGAATTTCTTTAGAAGAAACTTTTATAAGTAAAGTATTAGATGATGCTGGTTATAATACAGGCGCTATTGGTAAATGGCATTTAGGTTCTAATCCAGAATTTCATCCAAATGTTAGAGGTTTCGATGATTTCTTTGGCTTTTTAGGAGGCGGTCATAACTACTTTCCTGAGCAATATAGAGCAGCTTATAAAAAGCAAAAAGCAAATGGAAATAAATTAATTTGGGATTATTTGCACCCATTAGAACATAATGGAAAGCAAATAAAAGAAACAGCATATTTAACCGATGCTTTTTCTAGAGAAGCGGTTCGTTTTATTACAGATGCTGGCAAAACTAAAGATCCTTTTTTCTTGTATTTAGCTTACAATGCACCACACACACCTTTAGAAGCAAAAGAAGAAGATCTTAAATTATTTTCTCATATAAAAGATAAAAAAAGAAGAACTTATGCAGCTATGGTTTATGCTGTAGATCGTGGAGTTAAAAGAGTGAAGCAAGCTTTAATAGATTCTGGGCAGTTAGACAATACCTTAATTATTTTTTTAAGTGATAATGGAGGTAAAACAACCTCCGGAGCAACAAATTATCCTTTAAAAGAAGGAAAAGGAAGTGCTTATGAAGGTGGGTATAGGGTGCCTATGTTTTTTAATTGGCCAAATGTTGTGCCTGCTGGTCGTAAATTTCACACTCCAGTTTCTGCTATAGATTTTTATCCAACCCTTGCTAGATTAGCGGGAGCAAAAATACCTTCAGGTAAAAGATTAGATGGTAAAAATATATGGGATGATTTCTTACTTCAAAAAGATGCACATAAAGATGATAATATTTTTGTGATGCGTCATAGAAATGGTTTTAGTGATGTAGGTGTTAGAAAAAACGAATGGAAAGCTGTAAAAGCATACAACCAAAAATGGAAATTATTTAATATTGAAAATGATATTTCTGAGAAAAATGATGTTAGTAGTTTACATCCTGCAATATTAAAAGAGCTCGTGCATAATGCTAAATTATGGAGTGATAAACATGTGCAACCAGAATGGTGGCACGATGTAAAAACTGGAGTTCAGTGGAAAAAAGATGATATGCCAAAGTTTGATGAGACGTTTAGGATTAAATAAATTGTAATAGATTCTTATAGCATCATTTTAAAAATTCCCATAATAAAATTAAGTTTTTTTATGGGGATTTTATTTATAGAATTCTATTAAAAAAACATAACATTTATAGGCTTCAATATGTTGAAATAACGAACTAATTATTGAGTTGTAAAAATGGTTTTTAGATAGTATAATTAACAGAATACAAACAAAACCTCTTAAAAAACTAAACAAAAACATAACAAGAGATTATTTCTAATTATTAGCTACTCTAAGTCTTTATATGATTTGTACATTGTAGTTAAAGGTTTTACGAGGATTCGTCTAGGGCAAAAAATATAAACATGTATAGATTGTGTAAATTATTTTTTAGGAACACTTTAATAGGTAATTTCTTTATAATTACACTATTTGGGTTTTTTATGTGCGGTTCTTTTTTTGCTCAAGAAAGGAAGGAACAGACCTTAAAAAAACTTGAACAATATTCTGATAGTGCTGCTCAGGTTTTAAAAGAAAGATATGTTACTTATATAAAGAAACAGGATACTTTAAAAGCTATTAATTCACTTCAGAAATTATCACTCATCTATAGTCATCAAGGAAACCATAAAGAGTCTTATGATAAATTGTGGGAGGCTTTATTATTGGCAGATGCATCAAAAAATAGAGATAAGAAAGCGTTTTTGTATAGAGATATTGGTAGGCATTATAGCTATTATAAAAGAAAAGAGAAGGCTCTAAAATTCTTGAATTTGTCTTTAAGTTTAAGAAAGGATTTGTACTATAATAAAAAATCGAAAAAAGCAACATTAACAAATGCTTATTTAGCATTTGTTGCCACGTTTAGAGAGTTAAATGATTTTAAACTTGCTAAAATATATTTAGATAGTAGTGCAGTTTTTTTACAAAAAGATACCATGTTAAGAGATAGAGCTTTTTATACTTTTGAGCATGGGGTTATTTTAGATTATCAAGGAAAATGTAAAGAAGCTTTAAAGGAATTTAAGACTAGTTTAGATTGGTTTTCTAAAGAATTACCATCTTATAAAGTTTTAATTTACGCTTATGTTGGTGATTGTTATAAAAATTTAAGGGAGTATAAAAAAAGTGAAAATTACTATTTGAGTGCGTTAAATTTATCTCAAGAATACAACGTACACAAAGATTTTGCACCTTTAATTTATCAAAGATTATCTAATTTATATTTAATAACAGGCGATAAGGATAAAGCTTTTATCAACTTAAAAAAAGCAAAAGATTTAGATGATCTTTATTTTGATAGCAGAAGTGCAACCAATAGACCCCTTTTAGAAATTCAGGATGAATTTTTAGAGACAAAAAAGCGACAAGTAATTGCGTTTAAAGAACAACGACTTTATCAGTTAGAACATGAAGAAAAAGTAGTTTTTTTAGAAAGAATATTGCTATTTGGTTTTATTGTTTTTTTAATATTGTTCGGTATTTTGTTGATCTATAATATAAGGTCTAAGCATTTAGTAGAAAAGAAAATATTACAAAAGAAAAGAGAATTTGAGTTTCAGAAAAACAAAGAGGTAATTGAATTGAAAAATAAAGAACTGGCTACTTCTGTAATAAAATTGATAGAAAAAGACGCATTTATAGATCAACTAAAAGAAAAACTATCTAGTGGAAAAGGTGAAATAAATAGACAGGAAGCAAAACAAATTGTCAATTCTATTTCTATAAATAATCTTGAAAATTGGAATGAATTTGAAACTAGATTTGTATCAATTAATAAAAAATTTTATACCAAACTTACCAAGAAATTTCCAACATTAACAAGTAACGATCAAAGGCTTTGTGCCTTAATAAAGCTTAATTTTTCTAGTAAAGAAATAGCAAAGTTATTAAGCATGTCTAATGAAAGTGTGCATACCACGAGAAGTAGGTTAAGAAAGAAATTAAATATTTCTAGGTCAACTAATTTAAAGCAATTTATTGCTAGTATTTAATGGATAAAAGTCTAAAATAAAACCACAAATTATGAGATTAGTTTTAAAACAATCAGATACTCTTCTAAATAAAAAATTAAATATTTCTAAGAGAGTTATTCCTTCTTTTGATACTGCATGGCATCATCATAAAGAAATTGAATTGTTATATATTTCTCAAAGTAATGGAATTCGTTTTGTTGGTGATCATGTAGCTCCTTTTTTTCCTGGAGATTTGGTTTTGGTAGGTTCTCATTTACCACATCTATGGAGAAGTGATTCGTCTTATTATGAATCGAAAAGTAATAGGAGTGTAAAAACAATTGTTAGTAAGTTCACTAAAGATTTTTTAGGGGCTGATTTCTTTAAAAATGAAGAATTTTATAAGGTAAATAAATTATTAGAAGCATCTAAATTTGGGTTGTGTTTTTCTAAAGAAGTAAGTAGAGATTTGCACAAAGAGATTATGAAACTACCAGAATTATCATCAATAGAGCAACACATTGGTTTGCTAAACATTTTGCATAAATTATCTGAAGTAAAAGAGAGTAAATTAACTATTTTATCATCCTCAGATATGAGGCAATCTGGTACTGATGGAGCGGATAAAATAGATTTAGTTTTAAGGTATATTTCTGATAATTATGCTTCGAATATAAATTTAGAAGATGTAGCGGGAGTTGCATGTATGACAACCAATTCGTTTTGTCGATTTTTTAAGAAAATGACAAACAAATCATTCACTCAGTTTTTAAATGAAATTAGAATTAGAAATGCCTCTAGAATTTTAATTCAAGAAAATTTATCAGTTTCAGAAGTTTGTTATCTCGTAGGCTTTAACTCTATGACATATTTTAATAAGCAATTTAAACAAATTATGAATACTACTCCTAAAACATATAAAATGGCTATTTATTAAAAATAATGTTGTTTATAAACAGAAAACTTCCTCTAGATTTTTAGAGTAATAACGTGCATAAAATATATGTTTTATGTGGTGTTAAGCTGCTTAATATTATAATTAGATAATATTTGTTAAAAAACTCATGTGAATTTTACTTCCATGAAATAATTGTTATATTTGTTAGGAATGAAACTAATTTTAAAAAAATCTGATGCGCCTGTAAGTAAAAAACTTGATATTTATACAAGAGATGTTCCTTGTTTAGATGCAGCATGGCATTACCATAAAGAATTCGAATTACTATATATTTCTCAAAGTAATGGTATTCGTTTTGTGGGAGATAGTGTTGCACCCTTTTTTGCAGGAGATTTGGTTTTGGTTGGCTCTTATTTACCACATTTATGGAGAAACGATCCTTCTTATTACTCGGATGAAAGTACTCAGCAAGTAAAAACAATTGTTACCAAATTTACAGATGACTTTTTGGGTAAAGATATTTTTCAAATGCCAGATTTTTATAATATTAGAAAGTTAATTGAAGATTGTAAACTAGGTTTGTCTTTTGGTAAAGAAATTAGTAAACCTCTTCATAATGATATTATGTCACTTCCAAAGTTGTCATCTACAGAAAAGCATATCATGCTTTTAAGTATTTTAAACAGGTTGTCTTTGGTTGATAAAGCAGATAGAAAAGTTTTATCATCGTCAGATATGAGACAAACAACTACAGAAAGTTCTGAGCGAATAGATACCGTTTTAAAATTTATTTCAGATAATTATGCATCTAGTATTAGTTTAGATGATATTTCTAACGTTGCCTGTATGACAACCAATTCGTTTTGTCGTTTTTTTAAAAAAATGACCAACAAATCATTTACGCAATTTTTAAATGAAATTCGTATTCGTAATGCTTCTAGAATTTTAGTGCAAGAAAATTTACCAGTTTCAGAGATTTGTTATATTGTTGGTTTTAATTCAATTACCAACTTTAATAAGCAGTTTAAACAAATTATGGGTTCTACACCTAAAAAGTTTAGAGAGGCTATTTAGCCTGCAGTTTTTATCTATGTTAACACGCTTATTTTATTGTTATTAAAAAGTATAATTTTTAATTACTACCAACTAATTTATGATAATAAGATGCTATTTATGGTTAATATTAGCTTAATTATGTGCTAAATTATCATGTAGTTTTGAGGTCTAACTAAAAATAGACATGTATTTAACAAAACTACATTTTTCAATAATTTTTAAATATAGTATTACATTTATGGTGCTTGCACTATGTGTTTATACTACTAAGGCACAAACATTCCCTGCTTCCGACCAACAAAATTCTGGAAATTGGGTTTTAAATACAGAAATTTCAGATGAATTTGAAGGGGCTACTATAAATGAAGACCAATGGTTAATTCAAGGTAGAAACGGGCAATACCAATCTAACTTTATAGGAAGAGTTCCCGCTCAGTTTTCTACAGATAATGCCATTTTAGAGGATGGTAAATTAAAAATTTTAACAAAATGGGAACCAGATTATCCTTTTAATAAAGATAATAGTGGTAACCAATTAGGAGAATATAATGGAGTATCTAAACCTATAACTACAGCAGCTGTAATTAGTAAAAAACAATTTCAATATGGCTATATGGAAATTAAATCTAAAGCAGCAAATGCAGAAATAACAAGTTCTTTTTGGACAACAGGACCTGGACCAGGAAAACCAGGTGGAGCGTCGGAATTAGATATGTTTGAAATGTTTGGTGGTCATAAAACGAACGACGCTTGGAAAAAAAGGTTAAAGCTTAACATCATAAGTTGGGACCCAAATAATGAAATTTATAAAGAACAAAGAGCCATTGGTAAGATAGGTACAACGCATACTAGAAATATACAAGCAACAGATAATACCGCAGATGCCTTTCATGTATATGGTTTTGAGTGGACGGCAGATTATATAAAAGTTTATATTGATGGTGTGTTGCATCCAGATGGTACCATTTTAAAATCTGTTTTAACAAACAATGGTGCAGATCCAGATAGATGGGTAACGGATGTTCCTTTTTGGATTTGGTTCGATTCGGAAACTTTTCCTTGGTTAGGGTTACCAGAAGCATCAGATTTACAAACACCTGCAAAATATCAAATAGAATATATAAGAGTTTGGCAACAACAAACAAACGAAATATCTGTAATTGGAACTATAGATGCTATTGAAGGAAATACCGATGGAATCTTTACTGTAGCTTTATCTAACGGAGAAATTGCAACCGAAGATATTAACATTACGTATTCGGTAGGAGGAACTGCAACTGAGGGGCAAGATTATACTACGCTACTAAAAACGGTTACCATAGCAAACGGAACGAATTCGTCTCAAATAATTATTGATGCAACGGAAGATGGCATTGATGAAGCTCTAGAAACCGTTACCATTACGTTACAATCTTCTAGTTCTAAAACAGTAAATACAACTGCAGCAAGTATTCAGTTATCAGACTTTGTTGCTTCTACAATATTAACAGCAGGAGATGTTGCTATACTTGGCTGGAAATCTGGAAGCGGTAAATTGGCTTTTATGCTTTTAAAAGATATTACTTCTGCAACAACCTTATCTATTTCTAATAGAACATGGAATAATTCTTTGAATCAATTTACGGGAGATTATTCTGTTGATGATATTTGGACATGGACTGCAGTTGCTGATTATAGTTCGGGAGATATTTTTATGCTAGATTCCGACGGACAGGTTAAGCAAATTATAAACAATGCGGAGGTAGTTGTAGGTACAACTTCTCATGATTATACGGGTAAAGTAGCACAAGCAAGTGATGGTGATTTCGATTTTTCAGTAAATGGAGAAGGTATTTTAATGTTTCAAGCAGCTCCTTTTGAATTGCCAACAGATTCTAATTCAGCAGCTTGGGTAACTGGTGTAAATACAGCTCTAGGATGGGGTGTTGGAAGTGGGAATACTGTTAGTGATTTACCAACAGCTTTAACCAATGGGGTAAATGCCAACGATGTAGGAGAAAAGCATGATTTTGGAGTATACAAAGGTGCTTTATCTGGTACACCTGCACAATTAAGAGCAAGTATTAATGATGCAAATAACTGGGTGTTTTCAGAAGATACAGAATACAACTTGTGGAGTTTTGATAAAGCCTCTGGCAGTACAACGGGAGATATTGGTATTGCAGGTGTTTTAAGTTTAAAAAATCAAGCTATTAATCAGTTTAGTGTTTTT
The DNA here is from genome assembly GCF_038024045.1 of Polaribacter staleyi. Lineage (NCBI taxonomy): Bacteria > Pseudomonadati > Bacteroidota > Flavobacteriia > Flavobacteriales > Flavobacteriaceae > Polaribacter > Polaribacter staleyi. The sequence continues at coordinate 2,832,639 of NZ_CP150665.1, forward strand.
CCGAATCCAGTAAATGACTCTTTCAATCTTAACTTTAGAGAAAGCCAAGGTGCAATAGAAATTGAAATCTTTACAACCTTAGGAAAATCAGTAAAAAAAGTAAAAGAAAGTAATGTTAGTAGCACTAAAGTAGATGTTTCTAATTTATCATCAGGAGTCTATTTTTTATCAGTTACATCAGAAAAAACAAAGCAAACAAAAAAAATCATTATTAAATAAAAATTATGAAAAACAATTATTTTAAATATTGTGCATTCTTTTTTATGGTATTAATTTCGGTTAGTAATTATGCACAAACTCACGGAACAAAACCTAATATCATTGTAATTTTAGCGGATGATTTAGGGTATGCAGATGTTGGTTTTAATAGAGATGCTAGTTTCCCTGCAGACCAAGGAATAATTCCTACGCCAAACATAGATGCATTAGCAAATAGTGGTATTATTTTTAAGAATGCCCATGTAGTACACCCATTTTGTGGACCAAGTAGAGTTGCGTTATTAACGGGTATTTATCCTCATAGAATTGGAGCTCAATATAATTTACCGAATGATATTACTTCTCCTTTAGGTATTCCGGAAAGTGAGACGTATTTTTCTAAAGTATTACAAGATGCAGATTATAATACATCAGCAATCGGTAAATGGCATTTAGGTTTCGAGGATGGTAAGTTTCAGCCATTAGATAGAGGTTTCGATCATTTCTTTGGATTTTTAGGAGGAGGGAAAAATTACTTTGAGAGTTATTATGAAGATTCTTTTTATAACAGACAAGGTGGTGTAAACCCAGTTACAAATGAGTATCAAGATCCATTACAAAGAGACAAGGCTTATGTGGCAAGAGAAGAATATAGCAATGCTGAGAACGAAGATTTTTTAACAGATGTTCTTACAGATAATGCCATTCAATATCTTAGTGAAAATAGAGGTAAATCAAATCCTTTCTTTATGTATTTAGCCTACAATGCTCCACATACACCTTTACAAGCTAAGGACACTGAAATTGCAAAATTTAAAGCAGATAATCCTAATTTTGAAAGCTTAGTTAGAAGTAGTACGTATTTAACAGAATCTCAACCAGTAGCAAAATTAACAACGCAAGCAGAAAAAGATGCTTTAGTAGAGGAGTTTGTAGAAGCACGTATTACATATGCAACTATGACGGTTAATATGGACAACAATATTGGTAGAGTTGTAGCAGAATTAAAAAAAGATATGAATGTATTTAACAATACCGTTATTATCTTTTTAAGTGATAATGGTGGTTATAGATGGAGTAAAGGAGCCGTAAACTACCCGTTACAACAACAAAAAGGAAGTGTTTTAGAGGGTGGTCATAAAGTACCAATGTTTGTAAGTTGGCCAAATAAAATTACGTCTCCAAGCACGTATGATTACCAAGTAAGCTCTTTAGATATTTACCCAACTTTGGTAGGTTTAGCAGGGGCAACTATACCTGCAACAAAACAAATTGATGGTAAAGATTTTATGGACAAAATAATTGCGGGTCAAAGAGTTAGAGAAGATGATGAGCCTTTGTATGTTATTAGACCTCAAAATGGTTTTCATAATGGAGCTATTACTTCTTATCCTTGGAAAATAGTAAAAACAGGAGGAAATGGAAATTGGAGATTATTTAATATACTAACAGATCAAGGAGAAACTACTGATGTAAGGAATAGTGAAGTAAATGGAGAACAAATTGTTCAGAATCTTTTAGATAAAGCAATTGCTTGGGTTAGAGAATTTAAAGATGTAAAACCAGCTTGGTTTGATCATGAAAGAGGAGACGGACATCCTCATAGAAAATTATGGTTTGATACTAAAACATTACCAAGATATGCAGATTTATTTGATACAACAGAACAAGTATTAAGTGTAAACGAAACTTTACAGCAATTGTTTAGTATTTCTCCAAACCCTGCTAATAATTATTTTGATTTTAGTTTTAAAACAAATATCAAAAAATTAGAACTTGAAATTTTTACAACTTCAGGAAAATCAGTAAAAAAAGTTAAAGAAACCAATGTGAGTAATCCAAGAGTAGATGTTTCTAATTTACCTGCAGGAATTTATATTTTAAGAATAAAGACTGATCAAGATTTTTCAATAGAAAAAATGATAAAAATATAATCAATTTTTATAATTGTATTTAGTGAAAACTCGCAACAAATGTTGCGAGTTTTTTTATGCATAAATATTTTATCAATATAACTTCATCAGCATAAAATAACTTTATCTCTGTAGGTTAATTTTGTATACAATAAAGGTAAATTAGTGTTAAAGAAAGGTAAGATTCATAAAATTAGGAGGTTTATTTTATGGAAATTTGGAAAGTGAATTAAATTTTTATCGAATTCATAATTTTAACAATTAACAAACCTAAGCAATTATGAGAAAAAAACTATTTTTTAATAATAGTTCTTATGTATCCTTTATGAAAGAATTTAGGGTGATAGGATTATTACTAATTTGTATCATCACTTTTCCAAAGTTTGCCAATGCAAGCTCGTTAGAGGCAAGTGATAAAAATGTTAATGAAGCTACGTTTCAGCAAAGTATTACTGGAACAGTTTCAGATGAAAGCGGACCAATCCCTGGGGTGAGTGTTCAAGTAAAAGGAAGTACAAAAGGTACAGTAACAGATTTTGATGGTAATTATTCTTTATCAACTAAAGATGCAAATGTTATTTTAATATTTTCATATATCGGTTACAAAACACAAGAAGTAGTTGTTAGTGGTAAAACGGAAGTTAATGTAACGATGGTGGCTGATGTAGCAAATTTAGATGAAGTTGTTGTTATTGGTTATACCTCTAGAAAAAAAGGTGATATTACAGGTTCTGTGAGTACTTTAAAAGCAGATAAGATTGCAAAATCTGGAAGTAAAGATTTAGTAAAATCATTGGCCGGTAAAGTTTCTGGTTTAATTATTTCAGATAGAGGTGGTACACCTGGTGCTAATGATGCAACTTTGTTAATTAGAGGTAAATCTACTTTAGGAAACAATTCGCCTTTAATTTTAATAGACGGTATTGCAGCTGCCTCTTTTTCTAATTTAGCACCGCAAGATATCGAAAGCTTAACAGTTTTAAAAGATGGAGCAGCGGCTATTTATGGAGCAAGAGCAGCAAATGGTGTTATTTTAGTAACTACTAAAAGAGGTAAAAACGGAAAAACTAAAATACGTTTATCAACCTCATACACTGTTTCTTCTTTTTCTGCTACGCCAAGCTTAATGTCTTCAGAGCAATATGCAATTTATAATAATGAAATTGAAGCAAGGTATGGTAGAGATGCAATATACTCGCAAACAGAAATTAATAAGTTTGCAGATGGTTCAGATCCTATAAATTATGCAAACACAGACTGGGCTGCAGAGACTTTTGCTAAAAGTTCTCCAGAGTCAAGAACCTCATTGTCACTTTCTGGAGGAACTGAAAATGTAAGTTATTTTGTAAGTGGAGATATGATTCGTCAAACAGGAATGTATAAATCTGGAGATTTAAAATTCGATCAAAATCAATTAAGATCTAATTTAGATATTAAGATTACAGACGATTTTAAATTAGGAGTAGATTTATCAGGTAGGTTTGGAGAAACTTTAGAGCCAGGTATTGGTACAAGTTATATCTATAAAAATATTTATAATAACTCGCCAACAAATGCAGCCGTATATCCAAACGGTTTAATTGCTTGGGGAGGAGAAAATGGTGCAAACCCTGTTATAATGTCTAGTAACAAGTCTGGTTTTGATAAGCAAATAGATACCGATTTAAGAGGGAAGTTTTCTATAGATTACGATTTACACAAACTTGCAGAAGGCCTGAAATTTAAAGGATATGCAGGTATGAGAAAAATGAATTACGATCAAAAATCTTGGTACAGCCCTTGGACAGTTTATTCTTACCTACAAAGTACCGATGAGTATGTTTCGCAACCTGGTTTTTCTCAAGATGGTAATGAAAATATTTTACGTGAAAGTTTTTGGAAATACAATGAGTTAATGTTAAATGCAACCTTACATTATTCTAAAACAATAAATGATAAACATAGTTTTAGTGGGTTTGTTGGGTATGAGCAAACTACCTCAGATCAAAGAAATTTTTGGGTACAAAAGAAAGGTTTTCCAGATTCTGAACATTCAGAATTGTTTGCTGGTGATGCAGATGGACAAACTGCAGACGGTACTTCTTTTGAGTGGGCACGTGTAAATTATTTTGGTTCATTTTCGTATGATTATATGAAAAAATATTATGTAGACGTAACCTTAAGACATGATGGGTCTAGTAATTTTGGTCCAGGTAATAGATTTGGTACGTTTCCAGGAGTTGCCTTGTCTTGGTCTATTAACAAGGAATCTTTTATGGAAAATGTTTCTTGGGTAAATTCTTTAAAGCTTAGAACTTCTTGGGCTAAAATGGGGAATGATCGTATTGCAGGTTTTCAGTATTTAACACAATATGACTACGCTGGTAATGTTGGTGCGCAACCTAATTATTACAATTTTGGTGGTGAATATTATAATGGGTATTCTAGTATTGGTGTAGCCGCTGCAAATCCAAATATTACTTGGGAGGCTGCAGATATGAAAAATATAGGTTTAAACTTTACATTATTTGACAACAGATTAACAGGAGATTTTAATTATTTCTATCAAAAAAGAGAAGATATTTTAGTCACCAGAAGTGCCTCTGTACCTGATTATACAGGGTTAACTTTACCGCAAGAAAATATTGGTAAAGTAGATAATTATGGATGGGAATTAGAATTAGGTTGGAATGATAAAGTAGGAGAATTAGGGTATAATTTTGGATTTAATTTTACCAAAGCTAAAAACGAAGTTGTTTATTTAGATGAAGCTAAAAATGTTGCAGATGCTATTAAACAAGAAGGGCATCCAATGGATTCGTACTTAATTTACCCAACAAACGGACTGTTTAAAAATCAAGCAGAAGTAGATGCTGAACCTGTAAAATTAGCAGGTACTGTGCCAGGGGAACCTTATTATATAGATACCGATGGTAATGGAAAAATTGATGCAGGAGATAGAATTCGTTCTTATTCTTCTAACGTACCAGAAATTCAATATGGTATTCATGGTGGCTTAAATTATAAAAATTGGAATTTCAGTTTCTTATTTCAAGGGCAAGCAAAAGCTAAAATGCAAGTATTTTTTGAAGGAAATGGAGCATTACCAGATTTTATGTTTAATCAACGTTGGACACCAGAAAATACAAATGCAAGATATCCAAGAGCATTTGCAAATGGTGATTCATACAGTACTAGTTTAAACGGACCAGAAACTTTTCAAGGAGCAGATCTTTACTTACGTGATGCTTCATATCTAAGGTTAAAGGAACTTCAATTAGGGTACTCTATACCTAAAGATGTTATAAAATTTGCAGATGTTAACATTTACCTTAGAGGTTATAATTTGGTAACCCTATTTTCTGATATATATGATTTAGGTTTAGATCCAGAAGCTGAAGGATATAATAGTTTTAGAGGTAGTACTTATCCTTCTTTAAAATCATTTACGTTTGGTTTAGATTTTAATTTTTAAGTAAATATTGAATCAAATCTTAATTAATAAGAAATTTAAAAAGATACAAAGAAATGAAAAGTATAAAAATAAAATTTGCAATTGCAATTCTGGCTATTTTTACAATAGTGAGTTGTAATGATATTCTAGATACAGAATCAAGTGGTTCTTTTACAGAAGATGCCATTTATAGTGACGTAAACCAAGCGAAACTTGTGGTGCTAACGGCTTATAATACTACAGATAGTTGGGCTATAAATCGTTTTCAATGGTGGACACAAAGAATTGGTATTGAAGGAGCATCTTGGGAAGCTAAATTTAACTTTAAAGATTTAGATAACCCATATAAAATGAGAGGTGGTTGGTCTCCTAGTAATGCTGGTTTAGCTTTTAATAATAGATGGGCAACTTCTTGGGATTATGTAAAACTAATCAATGAATTTTTAGAAAAAATAGAAGGTAGTCAAGCAATGGAAGAAAATCCTGATGAGGTAGCGCAATTAAAAGCACAAATGACCTTTTTAAGAGCGTTTACCTATTTTAATTTAATTAAATATTATGGTGGTGTGCCAATTATTAAAAACTCATTTGGTTTAGATGATGATTTTAATTTTTCTAGAGATAGTTTTGAAGATTGTGTAGCTTTTATTGTAGCGGATTTAGATGAAGCTGCGGCAGTTTTACCTATGGAAGCTTCAGAATTTGGTAGAGCAACTAAGTTAGCAGCTTTGGCAGTTAAATCGCGTGCTTTATTGTATGCGGCTAGTAAGTTACATGACCCTAGTACAGTACCTAATGGGCCACTGTATGATTATACCAAAACAACAAAATGGCAAGACGCTGCAGACGCTGCAAAAGCTGTTATAGATTTGGTGGGTAATAGAGATTTAATTGCTGTAGCAGATGCAACAGAATATCAAAATTTGTTTTTATCAACAAATCAAGATATTTTATTCGGACGCTCTTATGGTAGTTTGTATGCAGAAATGGCTAACGATATAAACACCTTACCAGATATGGCTCAAACTCCCAATGGTTATGGTGGATGGGGATTGTGTTCTCCTACGCTTAATTTTGCATTAGAATTTAATATGGCAGATGGTTCTGCTACCACTTCAGCAGCATATAATCCTTCTGAACCAAACGAAAATAGAGAAATGAGATATTATGCAGATTTAAATTTTCAAGGAGCAATGTTTAGAAATCGTAAAGTAGATTATGCATTAGCAGAAGTTTCAAGTGATGCAACTCCAGATGGTTTAGATTCCCCAAACGGATTAGGAAATCAATTGCATTCATCAAAAACAGCATATAATATAAGAAAATTTCAAGATGAAAGTCTATCTACATTAACAACTTTTTCTGTAAATCGCCCTTATATTATGTACAGGTTGGCAGAAGTGTATTTAAATTATGCAGAAGCACTTTATGAAGTGGGAGGACAAGAAAGTTTGGCTAGAACCTATTTAAACAAAGTATCGGCAAGAGCATTACAACCAAATATTACGGCATCAGGAGATGATTTATATGCAGCAATTCAAAGAGAAAGACGTGTAGAACTTTGTTTTGAAGGTCATAATTTCTTTGATGAAAGAAGGTGGATGGTGCAAGATCATATTGGAGGCTATGATATTAAAGGTTTAAAATGGACAAGAGCTACTGACGGAACTTTAACGAATGAAGAGTATACCGTGGTTAACAGACCTTGGTTTGATTATAGATATTACTTACCAATTCCACAAACAGAAATTGATAAGGATGCTTCTTTAGAGCAAAATTATGGATATTAAAAAACATTTTACTTAATTGTAAGGTTATTTGAATTTGATTTGAGAAAATGCTGAAGATTTATCTTCAGCATTTTTTATTATAGAAAGTAGTTTATTATCGCTTCTACATTAAGTAAAATTATTGTAAAGTATCAAAAAAGAGTTACTTTTAAAAAGGATACGTTACCAAAAAGCAGTAGGTTATTTGTATATTAAATCAAGTAGATTATCCCTTAGATTTAAAAAATAAAAAATCTGTAAGGTAAAATAGGGTTAAGAGTTGGTAAATTTAATCAACAGCATACGTCTAAATTATATTTTCTTTGTTAGCCAACTAATTGCTTTCATTTTAGTGTGAAAATAATGAGTTGTAAAATAAGGACTAACTAAATAACAATAATAATGAGTAAACACACAAAAAATGCTTTCTTATATGCTATCATTGTAGCTATTGGGTCGTTTGTCTTTGGTTTAGATGCTGTATTAATTTCGGGAGGATTTAAATTTATCACACAAGAATTTAATTTAACAGCTTCACAAGTAGGTTTAATTGGTTCTGCTCCAGGTATTGGGGTTTTAGTAGCATTACCACTTACAGCATTTTCTGCAAACAAGTTTGGAAGAAAGTTTACATTACAAATTATTGCAATATTTTATATTGTATCTGCAGTTGGTTCTGCTTTAGCACCCTCATTTTTGTCGTTATTTTGGTTTCGATTTTTAGGAGGATTAGCCTTTAGCTCTGTTACTTTAGCTTCTATGTATATTGGTGAAATTGCACCTGCAGAGCAAAGAGGTAAATTGGTTTCTACACTACAAATAAACATGGGAATTGGATTTACAGCTGCCTATTTAATAAATTATTGGATTTTACAACAAATGGGATCTGATTTACAATGGGTAAAAGATTTAAATCTAGCCGAAACAGGTTGGCGTTGGATGCTTGGTATAGAAATAGTGCCTGCTGTTATTTGGTTTTTGTTATTGCTTTTAATTCCAAAAAGTCCAGCTTGGTTAGTCTATAAAGGTAGAATTGAAGAGGCCAAAAAGTCGTTAGCAAAGGTATATCCAGAAGATCAAGTTGATGGACAAATTCTACAAATGGTAGAAAGTGTAGATAGTGTAGAAGGTAATAGATCTACAGTGAGTCAATTAAAAGAAATTTTTAGTAGTAGAGCAAGAATCGTCTTAATTTTAGCTTTTACATTAGCTATTGTTCAACAATTTACAGGTATGAATGCGGTTATGATCTACGCTCCAACTATGTTTGAGCAATTAGGTTTGGGTACAGATGCCGCTTTTTCTAGTACTATTTGGATTGGTGTCATTGGTTTGGTATCTACGTTGGTGTCCTTGTCTTTAATAGATAAATTTGGTCGTAGACCATTAGTTTTGGGTGGTTTAATTTTGATTATAATAAGCATCTCAACGGTTTCTTATGGGTTTAAACAAGCAACATATAAGGTAACTCCAGACGCCATTGTTAAAATGAAAGATATCCCTAATATAGAAAAGTTAAACACTATTGTTGGACTAGAATTTACTAGTGATATTGAGTTTAAGAATTCTTTGAGTGATATTCTTGGCGTGGAGTCTGCACGTGACAACTCTGGTGTCATATTTAAAGAAACGGCACACATGAATGCTATCTTAATATTACTGAGTATTTTAACTTTTATTGCCGCATTTAATTTTTCAATAGGCCCTATTATGTGGGTGTTACTTTCAGAAATTTTTCCAATTTCTAACCGTGGAGTGGCAATACCGTTATTTGCGTTAATTTCTAGTACCGTTAGTGCATTGGTACAATACTTATTCCCTTTAGAAATGGAGATATTTGGAGCTGCCACAACGTTTATAATTTACGCAGGTATTGTACTTGTGGGCCTAATTATTTTATACAAATACCTATTAGAAACCAAAGGACTTTCTTTAGAAGAAATTCAAGTGAAATTGCAAAAAAAATAAAAAATGAAAAAAATAATAATACTAGTTGTTTTAAGCTTTTCATTAACGAATTGCGCTCAAAAAAAACCAAACATTATTTTCTTATTCTGTGATGATGCAGGGTATGCAGATTTTGGTTTTCAAGGTAGTGATGTTATGATAACTCCTAATTTGGATAAATTGTCTAAAGAAGGTGTGAAATTTACACAAGGATATGTAACTGACGCAACTTGTGGTCCTTCTAGAGCAGGATTAATCACAGGGAAATATCAACAAAAATTTGGATACCAAGAAATTAATGTTCCAAATTATATGAGTAAAAATTCTAAGTATTTAGGTGATGATATGGGTTTGCCTTTAGATCAAAAAACCATTGCAGATTACTTAAAAAAATTAGGGTATAAAAGTGCCGTTTATGGAAAATGGCATTTAGGAAATGCAGATCGTTTTCATCCATTAAAAAGAGGGTTTGATGAGTTTTATGGTTTTAGAGGTGGCGCAAGAAGTTTCTTTCCAATCAAGAATTTTAAAGGAATTCACCATGATAATAAAATGGAACGTAATTTCGAAAATTTTGAAGAACCAAATGGTTATGCAACAGATGTTTTTGCAGATGAAGCAATATCATTTATAGAGAAAAACAAAAACAATCCGTTCTTTATTTACTTGGCTTTTAATGCAGTGCATACACCCATGGAAGCTACAGAAGCAGATTTGGCAAAATTCCCTAATTTAAAAGGGAAACGTCAGCAAGTAGCAGCAATGACTTTGGCACTAGACAGAGCTTGTGGAAAAGTGTTAGATAAATTAAAAGAATTAGGACTAGATGAGAATACCATTATTGTTTTTTCTAATGATAATGGTGGACCAACAGATAAAAATGCCTCTTTAAATTTACCATTGAGTGGTACAAAATCAAACCATTTAGAAGGCGGTTTAAGAGTTCCTTTTTTAATGAAATGGCCTAAAAAATTAAAAGCAGGTCAAGTATACAATTACCCTGTGAGTACTATGGATTTACTGCCAACATTTTATGCTGCTGGAGGAGGAGATGTAAAAGATTTAGATAAAGTTGATGGTGTAAATATCATTCCTTTTGTTGATGGTTCAAATAAAGCGAGACCACATAAATATCTGTTTTGGAAAAAAGAAGCGCGCGCAGTTTGTAGAGATAATGATTGGAAATTAATCCGTTTTGCAGATAGACCAGCAGAATTGTATGATGTATCAAAAGACATTACAGAACAAAACAATTTGGCTTTACAAGAACCAGAACGTGTTAAAGAAATGTTTAAAAAACTATTTGAATGGGAGTTAACACAAGAACGTCCTTTATGGATGTTACAACAACGTTTCGAAAAATATGACATTGATAGAATGGATCGTTACAGAACTCCAGAATTAGTGAAAAAAGAAATGGAGAAATATACTAATTAGCAGATTTTATAGAGCGAATTTTATAGGAAATTAAGGGTGAAATTTACAAATCATCACAAAGCAATAAATTAAAAAAAGAATAGAATGATACAATTTAAGAGATATACTTTTATCGCATTATCCGGATTGTTAACACTTGCCAGTGTAAGTTGTGCACAAAATAAAAAGGCAGATAAAGTTAAAACAGAAATAACCACTCCAATGCCATTTTCTGATCTACAAAACGAAGGTGGTTGGGTATTGAATGAAGATTTAAGTGACGAGTTTAAAGGCACAGAGATAGACACTGTAAAGTGGTTTGTAGAAGGTAGAAATGATCAATATTATATTTGGAAAGGACGTGCTCCTTCTCAGTTTGTAGCTAAAAATGTTATTGTAGAAGACGGTAAATTAAAGCTAAGAACAGCCTGGGAACTAGATTATCCTTTTATCAAAGAAAGTTATGCAGATGGTAATATGGGGTCGTCTCAATATGGTGTGTACAAAGACGGAACGCCAATGCCAGTTACTACAGCGGGTGTTTTAACCAACAAACGTTTTTTATATGGGTATATGGAGGTGAAATCTAAAGTTGGTAATGCGGCAATTACTGGCGCTTTTTGGGCAATTGGGCACGAACAAGAATTAGACGTTTATGAATTGATGGGGAATCCTAAAAGTAAAAAAGGAAACATTAGAGAAGATTCTTATCTAGCAACTGCGCACGATTGGAGTCCACCTGCTAAAAGACCAACAAAAATATTTAATCATGTAGAAAATTTAGACTTTAGAACTGCGGATGATTTTCATGTATACGGAGCAGAATGGGGGGTAGATTACTTAAAATTATTTATTGATGGTAAGATGATTCGTCATTTTACTCAGGACGAATTAGGGACTTCTTTTGTATTGAATAACCCGATGGAAATTTGGTTAGATTCTGAGATATTCTTTTGGTTAGGTTTGCCTCATAAAGAAGAATTACCTGTAGATTTTGAAATTGAATATATGAGAGTTTGGCAAAAACCATCAGATAATTTATTAGCAGAAGATGCAGCATTTTATGGTTTTGAAGGACCAATTTTGTGTGAAGAAAACGGAAGACCTTTAACCTTATTGCCAGAAAGTTCTGTGCCAGATGAGTATCAGAAATTCTGGGAAATTAATGAAGGTTCAGCAAAATACTTATCAATAGCTTATGGCGATTATTACCAAGGTGTAAACAGTTTAGAATTTGCTGGCTTTAGTAAAACAGAAAGTTTAGAAGTAGAAAAAGCAGTTGCAATGGCACCAGAAGGTTCTTTAAATTTAGCAGCTGGTGAGTATACCATTTCTGCAAAGGTTTGGTTAGATCAGGGAGTTATTGCAGATAAAATTCACTTGGTTTTACAAGATCCAGCATTAGAGGTTACTTTTGCAGACCTTAGAAAACAACCAAGACGCCAGTGGATTACTGTAGAGAGTACCATATCTAGAAAGGTTGCTTCAGGTGCAAAAGATGCAATTGCTATTGAAATTAGAAAAGAAGATTTGCCTAAAACTAGAGCCGCAAAACTTTTGATAGACAATATTGTGATCAAGAAAAAACAGTAAAAAATCAATAGTAAGAAAACTTATTTCAAAAAAATTAATAGTATGAGTACTACTTTAAACCTTCATAATAACGCAATAACTAACACTTCAGAAAGTCCGTTTGTAAAATTAAAAAGCATCAATTTTGGTGATTGTAAATGGAACGCTGGCTTTTGGTCTGAAAAAGTAAAAAATGCAGAAGATAAAATGTTGCCTTATATGGGAGATCTTCTGTGTGGTGATATTGGCCATGGATTAAATAATTTTAAAATTGCTGCAGGAGAAAAAGAAGGAGAGCATAAAGGTTTTTATTGGCATGATGGTGACTTCTATAAATTTATGGAAGCTAAAATGTACGTCTATGGATTGACTAAAAATGAGTCAATTTTAAAAGAATTAGACGAGTATATCGCGGTTATTGGAAGAGCACAAGAAGAAGATGGATATATTCATACGCATGTTCAAATTACGGAAGGTGTAGATCGTTTTGAGAACAGAAAATACCACGAAATGTATAATTTCGGACACTTGTTTATTGCTGGGTCTGTTCACTATAGAATTACAGGGCAACGTAATTTCTTAGATATTGCAATTAAAATGGCAGATTTATTACATGCTTATTTTATGCCAGATACCAAGCATTATCAACGTTTTGGTTTCAATCAAACTCAGATTATGGGCTTGGTAGAATTGTACAGAACTACAAGGGATACAAAGTATTTAAAATTAGCAGAAAAGTTTATCAACAGAAGAGGAACTTATGAAATAAAGCATGATGATACAACCATTGGATATCCTATTGGAGACATGGTACAAGAAAGAACGCCTTTTAGAGAGTCTGAAGAAGCGGTTGGTCATGCAGTTTTAGCGTTGTATTATTACGCAGGTGCTGCAGATGTGTATGCAGAAACAGGTGAAAAAGCGTTATTAACTTCTTTAGATAAATTGTGGGAAAACGTTACAGGCAAAAAAATGTATGTAACAGGTGCTGTTGGTCAGGCACATTATGGTGCGTCTACAAATTTAGACATGATTGAAGAAGGTTTTATAGATGCCTACATGATGCCAAATATGACAGCTTATAATGAAACGTGTGCCAACTTATGTAATGCCATGTTTAGCCATAGAATGATGGGGATTAATGGGGAATCTAGATATGCCGATATTATTGAATTAGTATTGTATAACAGTGGTTTATCTGGAATTAGTATTGAAGGGAAAGATTATTTCTACTCGAATCCGTTAAGAATGGTTAACAATTCTAGAAACTACGATTCGCATGATGATGTAACAGAAAGCCCTGTTAGACAGCCGTATTTAGAGTGTTTCTGTTGTCCTCCGAACTTGGTAAGAACCATTTGTAAAAGTTCTGGATGGGCGTATAATTTATCAGAAAATGGTGTTTCTGTTGTTTTATTTGGAGGGAATCATTTAGATACAAAAATGTTGGATGGGTCTCCATTAAAATTATCTCAAGACACAGATTATCCTTGGAAAGGATTGGTAAAAATAACGGTTGATGAATGTAAAAATTCGGCTTTTGATATTCAAGTTAGAATTCCTAAATGGGCACTGGGTAGTACTTTAAAAGTAAATGGAGAAGATGCTGGTGTTGCGATTAATCCAGGTAATTTTGCAAATATTCATAGAACTTGGCAAGCAGGAGATGTTATTGTTTTAGATATGCCTATGGAACCAACTTTTATTGAAGGTCATAACAGAATTGAAGAAGTTAGAAACCAATTAGCAGTAAAAAGAGGGCCAATTGTGTATACCATTGAAACTCCAGATTTACCAAAAGATACCCCAATTTTAGATGTTTATATTAAAGGTGATGCTGCTTTAAATGCAGTTCATAAACCAGATTTCTTAGGAGGAGTTACAGTAATTGAAACGGAACTTTTATTAAGAGAAGGTAAAACAGATGACATGTATCAAGTAACTACTAAACCTGTTTTTAAAACGTACAAAACACAATTAGTTCCTTATTACGCTTGGAGTAATAGAGGGCAAGCAGAAATGACGGTTTTTATGCCTGTTGTTTGGTAAATATATTTGATTAATTTTAGTAATGCAGCTTCGTCTATTCAGGAAAACTGAAAAAGACGGAGCTGTTTTTTTTGTGTTTATTTTTTAGATAAATGATGGTAATATTGTTACAGCATAAGGTATAATATTGTTATTACGTATCCTTTTTTTTTCGGTTCTTGAATGTTGTAATAATTGTAAAAATTTCATCAAAATAGTATTATGAATAAATTTAAAAACCTTGGTTTATTAGGGATTATTGTATCGCTTTTAGCAGTAAATATATCAAATGCTCAAAGTGGTTCATTTAAAGAAGTTTCTAAAGAATTTCCAAGGCAAGAAAAGAATTTAAGGAAGTGGGATGCTCCTGTGGTGGCAGATTTAGACAAAGATGGGTATCCAGATTTATTGATAAATGATCATGGATACGGAATTCAAGTACAATGGAATAATAAAGGAAAATTTGCAAAGCCTTTTGATATTATTATGGGCGATTTGCACGGAGTTTCTGTGGGCGATTTTGATAATGATGGTTATTTAGAGGTAATTATGTCTCGTGGTGGAGGTTCTGGAAGTAATGCTAGAAATTCTAAAATATATAAAGTTAAAGGAAGAGAGTTTATTCCGGTAGCAGATTTTACTGAACCTTTGGCATTAATGCGTGGTAGAACGGTAAAGTTTGTAGATTTAGACAATGATGGTGATTTAGATTTGTTAAATTTTGCATTTCCTGATGGCGCAAAAAAAGGGGCAAGTGAAAACTACATTTATGAAAACAATGGTTCTGGAGAACTCATTTTACACGGAACATTACCTGCAAGTAAAGTAGACGGACAAAAAACCTTGCTTACAGATATTAATAATGATAACATTATAGATTTGCTGTTATACGGCAATAAAAATGTAATTGTGTATCAGGGAAAAGGCGACTTAACCTTTAAAGACGTTACCAAAAAAGTACTGCCTTATGATATTGATGATGTAACTGGAATTGCAGAAATAGATTACGATAATGATGGTGATACGGATTTGTTTTTCACCAGAGGATTAGAGTTTAAAAAAGGAGAAACTTTTTACAATAAAGAAACAAAAGATTTAGGTTTTTATAGCAAAAGAGGCGAATTAAAATTAGATGATTTTGTTTCTGGAGAAGTTTTAGAAATGGAAAACTTTCAATCTCAATGGCCCAATAATGATACCTATTACATTGGAGAATCTTCTTATGATTATATTTTTGAAGGAGAAACACATTCTGGTAAAGACATCAGTTTGGTCGTAAGTGATGCTTTGGGTTTTCCTGATAATCCTAATTACAATGAGAAAAAAGGTTGGTATATTGGTTATGTTGGCAATCAGAAATGGAGAATTGGTGGTTTTCTTTGGGCACCAGCAACAGGAGTTGTGCATAACGTAAAAAACTACAAAGAATCTGCACATCCAAAGGCATTAAATGATATTTTATTAGAAAATAAAGGATCTAAGTTTGTAGATGTTACTAAAAAAGCAAACGTATTTTTAGAAGCCCATACTATGGCAGTTACTGTTGCAGATTATGATAATAACGGTTACAAGGATTTATTGGTTATTAGAAGAGGAGATTTGGTATATGCCAACGAATCTATTTTGTATTTAAACAACGGGGAATCTGGTTTTAGAGCAAAAGAAGGACATAATATTATGACCAATGATTTAGGTGGAATAGGAATGGCTGTTGAGAGTATCGATTATAACAAAGATGGAAAAGTAGATGTTGTTATTGGACAAGAACGAGGTAAATGGCACTTGTTTAAAAATGAAATGGCTCCTGAAAATAAAGCATTCACGGTTGAGGTTAAAAACGCTAAAAAGTCAAATATTTCTCCTTTAGGAGCTGTAGTTACCATTTCTTCTTGTGGTAACAAACAAAGGCAAAGAGTAGGTACTTCATCTTCTCAGTATTCTTTAAATCACAACACTTTTGTACATTTCGGATTAGGAGATTGTAGCAAATCTGTAAAAGTAAAAGTTACCTATTCTAATGGTGAAGTTCTAGAAAAGACAGTAAAAGCAACCAATAGAACGGTTGTTATGGGCAATAATTAAAAATAAAAACGTGTTAAATATCATTCTAAATTATATCATATTATGAAACAGATTTTTAAACAATTTAAACTAGTGTTCTTTGTATTTTTTATATCCGTAATAGGTTGTACAGCACAACAAGAGCGTCCTAATATTTTATTTGTATTGTGTGATGATCTTGGCTATAATGATGTTGGTTTTAATGGATCTACAGATATTATTACACCAGAATTAGACAAATTAGCAAATGATGGAGTCACTTTTACTTCTGCTTATGTGGCACATCCTTTTTGTGGCCCAAGTAGAGCATCAATATTAACAGGGCGTTATCCGCATGAAATGGGAGTTGCTTTTAATTTGCATAGTAATTCTAGTATGAACGATGCGGATAATATGGGGATTCCAACGGATGAAACCTATATGTCTAAAGTACTGCAAGATGCTGGGTACCGTACAAGTGCTTTTGGAAAATGGCATTTAGGAAGTGCTCCTAAATTTCATCCGAATACAAGAGGATTTGATAATTATTATGGGTTTCTTGGTGGAGGACATAATTATTTTCCACAAAAATATCAGAAAGATTATCAGAAACAATTAAAAGCAGGGAATAAAGAAATTCGCGATTATATTCTTCCGCTAGAACATAATGGCAAAGAAGTAAAAGAGACAGCATACATTACAGATGCATTAACTAGAGAAGCTATAAACGATATAGAATTAGCTGCCACTAAAAAAGAACCTTTCTTTATGTATTTGGCGTACAATGCGCCACATGTTCCTTTAGAAGCAAAAGCAGAAGATTTAAAGATTTTTGCCAGTATTAAAGACAAAGATAGAAGAACCTATGCCGCTATGGTGTACGCGGTAGATAGAGGAGTTGGGGAGATTGTGAAAAAGCTAAAAGAAACCAATCAATATGAGAATACTTTAATTGTGTTTTTAAGTGATAACGGAGGTAATTTTGATCACGGAGCCAATAATTATCCGCTTAAAGGGATGAAAGGAGATGCTTGGGAAGGTGGTTATAGGGTGCCAATGTTTTTCCATTATCCAAAAAAATTAGGAAAAGGGGTGAAATTCGATTTTCCTGTTTCGTCTTTAGACTTCTATCCAACGTTTGCAAATTTAGCGAATGCTAAAATTCCGAAAGACAAAAAATTAGATGGGAAAGATATTTTTGAAGCTGTAAAAAACAATACAGAACCACATAAAGATGATATGATTTACTGTTTAAGATATCGTCATGGTTTTAGTGATGTTGGTGCAAGATTAGGCGATTGGAAAATTACAAGAATGGGTAATGAACCTTGGCGATTGACAAATATTACTCAAGATATTGGCGAAAAGAAAAATATGGCTGGTAAATACCCAGAACGTCTTAAAAAAATGGTAGCGGAAACACAAAAATGGACCGAAGGTTTTGTACAACCTTTATGGTATTATTCAGCAAAAGATGAAGAATTATGGAATGATGGTAGAATGCCAGAATATAATGAAACTTTTGAAGTGGATATGTTAGTAGATTTACCTTCTAAAAAATAGATTTTATAAACACTATTTTGTGCTTATAAAGGAGTTATAAAACGGGTGGAATCTTACTATTTTGCCCTTTTTTTGTTTTAAAAAGTCTCTGTTTCAAAAAAAACAGAAAAACCTTACTATATCTATTGATTTGTAGTGTTTTAATTACTTAAAAACACCTCTAATGTACCCTTAAAGACATGAATTTTATAGCTTATTGATAGATTTGAAGACGAGCTATTATTAAAATTAAAAAAGATTAAAAAAATAAACTAAAACAATTACTAAACCAATATAAATAATGAGGAAACTAAAAATAGTAAACCGTTTATCAATTGTAGTTTTTAGCTTATTGCTAATTACTTCATGTAATGAAAAGAAAGTGTCAAAAAGTAGTACTCTTTTGGCAACAAATACCAGAACAAGTGCAGACTATACGTTAGATACCAATAAAGGTATCATTAATAATACGAATAGTCCTAATGTGAAATTTAAGAGCATTAACATAGGAGATTGCCAATGGACCGATGGTTTTTGGGCAGATAAATTTAAAGTTGCAGAAGAAACCATGGTGCCTTACATGGGCGAATTACTAACAGGAGATGTTGGTTTTGCGTTAAACAATTTTAAAATTGCTGCAGGATTAAAAGAAGGGAAGCACAAAGGAATGAAATGGCATGATGGCGATTTCTATAAATGGATGGAAGCGTCTATGTATATCTACGCTCAGAATAAAGATGAAAAAATTCTTAAAGATTTAGATGATTATATTGAGATTATAGGAAAAGCACAAGCTCCTGATGGTTACTTGCAAACTCAAGTTCAGATTACAGATTTAGAACGTTTTGGAGATAGACAATATCATGAAATGTACAATAGTGGTCACTTGTATACAAGTGCATGTATACATAATCGTATCACGGGGAAAACAAACTTTTTAGACATTGCAATTAAGCATGCAGATCATTTGTATAAAGTATTTATGCCACAACCAGATCATCTAAAACGTTTTGGATTTAATCAAACTCAAATTATGGGATTGGTAGAATTGTATAGAACTACAAAGGATAAAAAATATTTAGAATTAGCAGAATTGTTTATCAATATGAGAGGTAAGAGTAAAGTAGTGCCTGATGCAACTGCAAGTTATAAATTTATTGGAGACATGGTACAAGAACGTACGCCTTTAAGAAAATCAAAAACTGCCGAAGGTCATGCTGTATTGGCGTTGTATTTTTATGCAGGTGCTGCAGATGTTGCTGCCGAAACAGGCGAACAAGAATTGATTGATGCTTTAGACAGATTATGGACCAATGTGGTTGATAAAAAAATGTATGTAACAGGTGCTGTTGGGCAAACGCATCACGGTGCGTCTTCGCATGTAGACATGATTCATGAAGGTTTTATAAATGAATATATGATGCCTAATTTAACCGCGTATAATGAAACGTGTGCAAATGTTTGTAACTCTATGTTTAGTTACAGAATGCTTGGTTTACATGGAGAATCTAAATATGCAGATACTATGGAGTTGGTTTTGTTTAATAGTGCTTTGTCTGGTATTAGTGTAGAAGGAAAAGATTATTTTTATGCAAATCCGTTGCGTGTAAGTCATGATGGTTATGACCCAGGAAATGATACAGAGTTTGATGTTCGTCAGCCATATATTCCTTGTTTTTGTTGTCCACCAAACTTGGTGCGTACTATTGCAAAAGTATCTGGTTGGGCATATAGTTTAACAAATAAAGGTGTTGCAGTTAATTTATATGGAGGAAACTTATTAACTACAAAGTTATTAGATGGTTCTGCATTAAAATTAAAACAAGAAACACAATATCCTTGGAAAGGTTCTGTAAAAGTAACCATAGAAGAATGTAAAGAAGAGGCTTTTGATATGTTATTAAGAATTCCTGAATGGGCTTCTGGATCAAAAATTAAGGTGAATGGTTCTGATGCAAAAGTGGATGTAAAACCAGGAACTTATGCACAAATTAATAGAAAATGGAACAAAGGAGATGTTATTTCTTTAGAAATGCCAATGGAAGTTAAATTGTTAGAAGGGAATCCTTTAATTGAAGAAGTGCGTAACCAAGCAGCAATTAAAAGAGGTCCGGTTGTGTATTGTGTAGAATCTCCAGATTTACCTAAAGGCACAGATATTTTAGACGTTTACTTACCAGTGACTTCTAAATTAACTGCTACGTACAAACCTGAATTTTTAGGTGGAATTTCAACAATTAACGGAAATATTAAAATTCGTAAAGACAAAAAAGAAGGAATGTACCGTGAAATGAAAAACATGGAATGGGAAAACTACAACGCTCAATTTGTACCTTATTTTGCTTGGGCAAATAGAGGAGAAGCAGAAATGACCGTTTGGGTGCCTGTTTTAATGAAGTAATATAAAGATAAAAAAGAGGTGTTAAAGGGTCATAATTAATAATTTTTTTTGATTGAAGATTGATATTTTACCTGCATAACTCATTGATATTAAAACAATAAATTTTAGTAACACCTGGTTGATAAGGTTTATGAACTAGGTGTTCTAGAAATTAAATTTTAAAAGCGTAAACACTTCACACTTTGGGTTCGCCTATCATAAAAAAGAGGTTTGCTAGCTTTTAATAGTAGATAAATTAATTTAAAAATAACTTTTAATAAAAGATAAAAATGATGAATTACACATTTAGTCATATCGGAATTCCTACAACAGAAGACAAAAATTGGGATGGTTTTTATGAACCAGGAAAAATCCATTTTACAGAATTTGATAAAGATGAATATAAAATCGAATGGGTAAAATTCGATGAAGACAGTCCCATGCCAAAGATGATGCAAACCATGCCTCATGTAGCTTACTTTGTAGATAATATTGAGGAAGCTTTAGATGGCCGAAAAATTTTAGTACCTACATTTTCACCAGGAGAAGGAGTACGAGTAGCTTTTATTGAGCATAACGGAGCGCCTGTAGAGTTTATGGAAGTAAAAGAATAATCTCAAATCATTCAATTTAAAAATCTAACTAAATTATAAATATGGAATTTTTACCACTCTTTTTAGTCATTTTTGCGAGTATTTTTCAAGGTTCATTTGGCCTTGGTATGAAATTTATGGCACCTCTTAAATGGGAAGCATGGTGGCTTGTTCACTCAGTGTTTGCATTAATTATTGTACCAACAGTTTGGGGGCTTATGGTGGTTCCAGATTTATTTACAGTGCTTTCTAATGCGTCTATAGATGCTGTATTGTTAGCTATGACTTTTGGTGCCCTTTGGGGAATTGGAGGTATCTTATTTGGAAAAAGTATTCCGTATATCGGCATGTCTTTAACCTACGGAATTGTAATGGGAGTTTGTGCAGCAGCGGGTAGTTTAATTCCTTTCTTCGCTTTAGAGAATCCAACAGAGTTGGCATCGTTTCCATATATTGTTACAGGTGTCATTGTAATGCTAATTGGTGTTGCTATTACCGCGTATGCAGGCATCTTAAAAGACAAAATTTTAAAGATAGATAATGTAGATGGTAAAGTAAATCTTAAAGCCGGAATTACCATTGCTGTTTTAAGCGGACTTTTATCTGCTGCTTTGGCAATTGGTTTTGATAAAGGAGGAGAAATAGGTGCTTTGGCGATTTCTAAAGGAGCTATTGCAAGAAATAGTAGTTTGGCTATTTGGGTAGTGGTTCTTTGGGGTGGTTTTATTGTAAATGCTGGGTATGCTATCTTTTTATTAGCTAAGAATAAAACTTGGAATTCTTTTTCAGTTCCTAATGCAGGCAAAGCGTATATGTGGTCAATTATAGCAGCGTTGTTATGGTTTGGTGCCTTAGGTGTTTACGGCCAAGGAGCAACGTTAATGGGAGATTTAGGTGCAGTAATAGGTTGGCCTATATTGTTAGGATTATCACTTATAGTTGGTAACTTTTGGGCGTATATTAACAAGGAGTGGAAAGATGCAAAAAAACCTTTTAACATTATGTTACTTGGGCTTTTGGTTTTAATAATAGCCGTTATTATTATTGGGTATTCTAATAGTGTTGCTTAAAAAAAATAGTTTATAATTTTAGAGTAGTTATTTGTAAACAGGTTAGAATTTAAGCTATTTACGGATAACTACTTTTGGTTTACAGTGAGTAACATCATTGATGTGTAAAGAGGTTATTTTAGTAAAGATTAAATACGCTTCAAAATAAATGATACATTTTATAAAAACATATTTTTGGTTAGTTGTTCCATTTATTTTGATAGGTAGCTTAGGTGTTTCTCAACAAAAAGAGAAAACAATTCAGCATAAAATAGCAGTAAAACATCCTGGAGAAAAAGAAGTTGTAACAATTATACTCAATCAGGTTTTAGATAAAAACGGACTTCCAACTTCCTATTATATGGATGTGCAATCTGTAATTTGTTTAGAACAGGTTTGTAAGGTAATTCCTGTAAGAATTTTTTGGAATACCATTGGCGATTATCAAAAATATGAATTAGAAAAAGGTGCCACTTTAGAAAAATATGAAGATGAGGTATTTGCTTCTGAAGATTATAAAAAACTACATTCCGTTTTAGTAAATAAAGATTCTCCTTTTAAAGAGGTTTATATTGATGAAATTTTAACCGTTGTAGATGAACATGATGAAGAATCTGATGCCGTTTCTGGAGCTACCGCTTTAGAACTAGATGAAAAAGATACCGTTCCTGGTGCAGCTTTAACATGTTATACTTTATGGCATTGGGCAAATGGAGATGTTGTTGAGAAGATTAAAGAAATTACAGGGAAATCTCTAACAGAGCAACAATTACATGCTTTTTTGGTTGCTGAAAAGCCTACGTATTTTAAGGTTGTCTTACAAGAGTTGGCTAGAAGAAAAATGTACTCACAGCCTTTTATCAACAGTATTACAAAAAGAGTTTTAGAAGAAGAATCTTTATTAAAAATTACTTTTAATTATTTAGAAAAAGCACCTTCAAACACCTATTTTTCGGCAACAGAATACCTGTTTTTTAAAGGTAAAACCGCACATAAACTAGCCGTAATTAGATCTTTAAAATCAATTAAATACACCATTTCAACTCCGTATTTAGATACTTTAAGTGCTGAAGTTTCGAAATTGAATTCTTATCAAGAAATTTCATCTTTTTTAGATGTAATGCAAACTAAAAACCCCCATTCTAAAAAAGTAATTGAAAATGTTTTTCCGCTCTTATCATCAGATTTTATCAAAGCAAGAAGAGTGTATTGGTTTTTAAAAAACCAGCAATTATCTACAAAACAACAGAAAGTTTTGCGAAATTTCGAGAAAGAAAACAAAGCTTCTTTATAAAATTAGTTGATTTACATCGCCTTTTAAGTTTGGTAAAATTGACGTATTAAGAGGTATTATTAGGTGTTTTTTACTTTAAGATTATTACAATATTGCACTTTATTCTTTTTATGACTTCAACTAAAGTTATAGAAAAATAGGTAACTAAAGTTAATCTTAAAACAATCCTTTTAATGAAAACAATCATAAAATATGGTTTCTTATTCCTTGTAATAAGTATCTATTCGCAACAAAAAGAAACTATTTCCATAGAAAAAAATTACAATAATTGGGGGTGGAGTAATGTGTATGTTGCTAAAAACAAATACATCAGTTTAGCCGTTGTGCCCGAAGCAGCAGGTAGAATTTTAGAATATAACTTAGGCGATGTTCCTTCTTTATGGGTAAATCCTAAATTATTTGGCAAGTCTTTTGGTACTTCAGATGAAGTAAAAATGAATGAATGGCGAAACTTTGGCGGATATCGATTGGTGCCAACTCCTATTGAAAATTCCTCGATAGATAAAAACGGAAACAAAAGTAACCGTTGGCCGCCACCTGTTGTAATTGGTGATGCGCCTTATAACGTTTCTATAGGAGAAAATTCTGAAGGAAAGAAAACAATTGATGTACAATCTGGCGTGCAAGAATTACCAGTTCCTTTTTATTATGGAAAAGAAAAGAAATTTTTATACCCAGAAAAGGTTGATGAAAAAATTCAATATGCTAGAAGTTTATATATAGAACCTAATTCTAGTTTGGTGTTTATAGACCATACTTTAAAAAATGTGGGAGATAAAACAATTAAAAAAGGCTTGATGATTTCTAGTCAGCATGTTTCTTGGAGTGATGCTAAACTGCAAGACGGACATAATTTTAGTGCTTTTATCCCTTTTTCAGAAGACTTAAAATTACCAAGTGGCGCTCAATTTGAAATATCTGCAACGCCACAACAACGATGGAACTTTATCAATAGAAATCGTTTTAAGATTGATAAAAATAATCCAGAAGATGTCAAAAAATACTTTAACCAAGGTACAAATTGGAAAGGAGAAGTTGCTCCCGGAATTTATGAAGTTGAATACGATTATAATGCAATGGCGGGTTTGCATATTATTTCATCCAAATCTTGGATTTGCTATGTAAACAAAATTACAAACACCGCTTTTGTAAAAATTATGGAACCTTATAATGAGGCATTAGAATATGATCACGGAATTAACATGGCTATTTTTTGTAGTGGTTTAGAAACAGGGTATTTAGAAACGGAAGTAAAAACACCTTTATATACACTACAACCACAAGAAAGTTTTAGATACAAAGAAATTCATGGAGCAGCCAAAATAGAAAGCTCACCAATTTTAGATGTAAACCTTACGGGTATTATTACTGAAAAATTACAGATTAATAAAGAAACTAAAGTTTTAAAAGGTTCTTATGGCGTTTTTATAGAAGGACAATCTTTATTGCTTTTAAAGGATAAAAGCGGAAAAATAGTAGAAGAAATAAAATTAGAAGCCGTAAATCCTTTAAAAGAACTAAAGCTTCAGTATTCAATTTCAATAAAAAAAATGATTACTAAGATTGTTTTAGTGGTAAGGGATTCTAAATCAGTAAACCACGTTTTAGATTTATTAGAAATGTAATTTTCTAGTGAATCCTTTTATCAGTACTATATTCTCTTTTGCATTAATATAACATACAATGAGGATAAAATACAGTAATGATAAGATAAATGCCATATATACATAATTCTGATTATGCTGTTACTTTGTAACTGTATTTTTATGTTAAAAAATAAGGATTATTAAGGTGTTGTTATTTTTTATCTATGAGTTTACAGAATCAATCAAGTTCAATCAAGTTCAAAAATTAAAATTAAATACATGAAAATTTTAAATTTATTATTGAGGAAAGCCAAAGCAGGAAGTTTCTTGCTTTTACTCTTCGCACTGTTGTGTCAGTTTAGTTCTAATGCGCAGTCAATTACTGTATCTGGTACCGTTACGAGTTCGGAAGATAAAGGGCCAATTCCGGGTGTGAGTGTGGTAGTTAAAGGTACTCAAAAAGGAGTGTCAACAGATTTTGATGGACTTTACGCTATCAAAGCCAATGTTGGTGATGTTTTAGAGTTTAGTTACATTGGTATGGCAGAGAAATCTTTGAAGGTTAAAAACGCAACAATGAATGTTGTTTTAGATCCATCTGTAGAAAGTTTAGAAGAGATTGTTGTAATTGGGTATGGTTCTGTTAAGAAGAAAGAAGTTACAGGAGCTGTAGTTCAAGTAAAAGCAGAAGATTTACAAAGTGTTGTTTCTTCAGATTTAGGATCTGCTTTACAAGGGCAAGTATCTGGTGTAAATATTGTGGCTTCTTCAGATCCAGGAGGCGCATCAGAAATACTTATTAGAGGGGTTACTTCTTTGTCTGGAGATAATACTCCTTTGTATGTAGTAGATGGTGTTATACAAGATGGAGATCCTAGAATACCACCATCAGATATAGAAACTATTAATGTATTAAAAGATGCTGCATCAACGGCTATTTATGGGGTTCGTGGTGCAACAGGTGTTATTTTAATTACAACAAAACAGGGTAAACCAGGTTCTTTACAAGTTAGAGTTAATGCCAGTTATGCTATTCAGCATAGAAGAGCAGCTGTGCCTTTAATGAATTCTGTAGAGCAAACTTATTTTGATGTTGTGCAGAATAGAAATGTAAACGGAGGTTTTGATGATGAGGTTAGTTTGCAAATTACACAACAACCAAGAAATTTTTTAAATGAAACGAACTTAAGCGATTTAATTTTTAAAAATGATGTACCAACACAAGATTATAATGTAAATGTTTCTGGAGGTACAGAAGATATTACATATAACGTTTCTGCAGGATTTTTTAGTCAAGACGGATTGCAAATTAACTCTGCATATAATCGTTTTAATATTAGAGCAAGTACGGTTTACGAAAAAAATAAATTAAGAATTCAATCGAGTGTTTCTATGAATACCGATAGTAGAGATATTCCTCAAGGAAATCTATTATCACAATCTATTGTGTATAGACCTACACAAAATGGTGTTAATTTAGATAATTTAGATGAATTAGCTCAAGGTGGAGATGATGTAAATAGATTAGGTTGGGTTATAGAAAGTTTAAGAACTACCAATAATTATAAGACTACAAGGTCTGCTGCAACACTTAATTTAAAGTATCAAGCAACAAAACATTTAAATCTTTCTAGTAATTTAGGTATTACGTCTATTAATAGTATTGGTAAGATTTATAGACCTTACCAAGAGATATACAATAATCAAAACCCACCAATATTACAAAGTCAACCAGAAGATAGTTTTGTGTCTAACAGAACAAGGTTTACAACCAATATTGTTGCAGAGTTTGGTGCTATCTACAATAGAGTATTTGCAGAAAACCATGATGTTACGCTTACCGCTTTTGTTTCTGGAGCTAAAAATACAAGTGAAGCTTTTACAGCAACTAGAAATGGGGCAACTAATGATGATGTTCAGGTGTTAAACGGAGCAACAGGTACTCAATTTGTTTCATCAGGAAATGATTATACACAAACAAGAATTGGTTTAATAGGTAGACTTCAGTATAGTTATAAAGGTAAATATATTTTAAGTTCTAGTTTACGTAGAGATGGATCTTCTAAATTTCCGGAAGAAAATAGATGGGGAGTATTTCCATCAGTTGCATTAGCTTGGAATATTTCTGATGAATCTTTCTGGAAAGATTATAAAGGAGTTGTAAATAACTTTAGACTTAGATTAAGTCAGGGTACGGTTGGTGTAGATAGAATTGGAGATTATTTATTTTCTGCAGGTATTTCTCAAGATATTAATTACGCATCTTCTACAGGAGCAATTAGCTTAGGAGCTACTCAAGAAAACTTTGTAAACAGAGTTTTAAAATGGGAAGAAACTACACAACGAAATATTGGTTTCGATTTTGGATTCTTACGAAATAGATTAACCCTTTCAGCAGAGTATTATCACTCAGATAAAACAAATATGTTGTTTCCCGTTTTTATACCTAATTCAGCGGGTGGTGGTAACAACGCAACCGTAGTTTTAAATGTAGGAGATATGGTTAATTCTGGTTTAGAATTGGCATTAGGTTTTAGAGGGCAAGTTGGTAATGTTAGATATAGAATGAACGGTACTTTCTCTACCAACCAAAATGAAGTTACCAAAATTAGTGGAGATACCAAGTTTCAGTTAACAACAGATAGTGGTTTAGTAGGTAGAGCACCACAACAATCTAGAGTTACAGCATTAGCAGTAGGGAGAGAAGCAGCAGCTTTTTACCTTTGGAGAACAGACGGTATTTTAGATACGGAAGTAAAACTAGCAGAGTACCAAAGTAAAATAAATAGAAATGCTAGAATGGGAGATACCAAGTTTATAGACCAAAATAATGATGGTGTTTTAGATGAAGCAGACAGAGTTTATAGTGGTAGTGGTTTGCCAGAATATGAAATAGGATATACGTTTAATGCAAACTATAAAAACTTTGATTTTTCTATGAATTGGTACGCTGCATTAGGGCAAGAAATAATGAATGGTTTTGATGCTTGGGCGTATGGTTTTGGAAGACATAAAGATCAAATTTATCAATGGTCTCCACAAAACCAAAATTCTACAATACCAACGTATAGAAATGACGTTACAAGACATAATAACTATTTAGGGTATAGTGATCTTTGGTTAGAAGACGGTTCGTACTTAAGATTAAGACAAGTTTCTTTAGGATATAGTTTTCCTAAAAAATCATTAGAAAAAATGGGACTTAGTAGATTACGTTTTTATGTAAGAGCTCAAAACCCATTTACCATTACTAAGTATTCTGGTTACAACCCAGAAGTTGGTGGAAGTATACAAGCAAGAGGTTTAGATAAAAACACTGGACCCATATCCTCACAATATATGTTAGGAGTAAACATTAATTTTTAATTTTAATATAAACTTATTTGTGATGAAACAATTAATTTTTAAATATTTCATATTCATTTTTACCATAGGTGTTTTAAGCTCATGTGATTCAGATGGATTTTTAGAACAAAAGAATCCGAATTTAATATCTACAGATAATTATTGGAGAAATTTAGCGGAAACAAGAACTGGTTTAAATGCCGTATATCAAACATTACATAAACCAGCTATTTTAAATAAGTTCGAAGAAATGTTGCGTTCAGATATGGGATACCCTGGTTATGGACGTCCAAATCCAGACAATACAGAAGATTTCTATTTGCATTTATATAATGGAAGTACTTCGGCAATCTTAAATAAATGGCAAGATACTTATTTAGGTATTTTTAGAGCAAACCAAGTAATTGAAGCTTTAAATAATATAAAAGAAACTACAACAGATACTGCAGAGTGGACTTCGCAAATGGCCCAAGCACGTTTTTTTAGAGGCTTATTTCATTTTTACTTATACACTTCTTTTAATAACGGAAGTATTATTATTAGAGATGCTGTTCCTGCTACTAATGAAGATTTTTCAAAAGCATTATCTCCAGCATCAGACGTAATTAAATTTGTTAGAGAAGATTTAGAATATGCGTATGCAAATCTTTACAAAAATGGAGAATACCCAGATAATGATTTGGCAAAAGCTACCTCTGGTGCTGCTGCAACAATTTTAGGAACCAGTTATTTATATGAATTAGACTATAATAAGGCAATGCCATATTTTAATGATGTGATTAATAATCATGGCTATTCTTTAGAAACAGATTTAAGTAAGTTGTTTACAACTGCTGGTGAGTTTAATAGCGAATCTATTTTAGAAATTAATTTTTCTGAAGAAAATGCACGATTAGATTTAGCACCATGGGATGGAGATTCAGGTACAAACTGGATAAATGTTCGTACAGCACAAACGCGTGCTGCAGTAGGTCCAGCTTGGATTGTGAATGCATACAAAACAGAACCTATGGATCCTTTAGATTCTAGAAACTATTATACAGATCCTAATACTTCTGTGGTTGGTTTAAGAAGTGTTCCATTAAGAAATTCTGCTATGATGGCGGTTGTAGATGATAATGAAACAACTTATTATTTAACAGGAACTACTAGTGAATATAATAGATTTGGTGGTGGAAACTGGGGTTTCGGTTGGTGGAAAAAATATACAAATAGTGATATTGTATCTACCGAAAGTCAACTTCCAGGAGGTCAGGCATATTCTACTAAAAACATTACGCTTAATAGATTAGCAGATGTTTTATTAATGCAGGCAGAATGTAAAATTAAAACAGGAGATGTAGAGGCTGCTTTAAGCTTGATTAATCAGGTTAGAAAAAGATGGGGATTGGTGCTTTTGGGAAGACCAAACGGAGATACTACACGTACTTACGATAGAGAACAAACAGATCCAGAATACACTGCAGATGAATTAATGCAACGTTTAATGAGGGTTGAAAAACCTTTAGAAATGGGTGCAGAAGGTCATAATATTCGATTTTTAGATTTTCAAAGATGGAAAAAATCTGACAACTATGGTTTTAAAGACAGATTAAAAGAATTGTCTACAGAGGTATATTACGGGGTAGATTATTCTTATACAAAAAGAAGTAATAACCAAACAGTTAACAGAGGTAATACACCTTCTTTGGTAAATGCATTACCTACTTCAGGAAATTTTGTTACCGTTGATTATGAATATGATACACCTTACTTAAATTATGATGAAGCAAGTAACGGTACATATCCTATTCCTTTTGCAGAGGTAAATTCAAACCCAAACATCAATTAAAATATATATCATGAAAAACATAAAAAAATATATACTTTTCTTCAGTTTACTGGCTCTACTAAGTTGCGAAGAAGATTCTTACAAAGCGTATACTGCGCCAGATGATTTGTCTGATGTTTCATGGCTTATTGGCTTAGATCCAAACAGACCTAATATAGACGCAAAGTTTAAAGTAAATATAGACACCTATATTTCTTTTTTCGATTTATCACAAGGAGCTACAAGTCACCAATGGATTTTAGAAGAAGGAAACAACTTTTTAAAAGAAGGGTTTACGTCTAGCGATACTTTATCTAAATTTATTAATGAAGAAGTTGGTTTAATTAGTTCAGACAGTAAAGCTCATATTCTATTTGGTAAAAGTGGTATTACAAAAATTAGGTTAGTAAATAAATTTACGGAAGAAGTTTCTCCTAACGTATCAGAAGATAGAGCTGCATATGTTATTGTAAATTCATCAAAAGAAGAAGATGAACATGTAATGGATGTAGCGTTTTTGTTTGATGTATATGCAAATATTTTACCTGCTTTTTCTGTTTTAAAAGATGGTGTAGAGGTATTAAATGTAACAGAAACAGACATCCCTAATATTAATGACGAAAGTACTTGGCCAGTTATAGAAGTAGAAGCTGCAACAGGGTTAACTTTTGTAGATAAATCTACTGTTGGTAGACCTAATAGAGTAACATGGTTAATTCCAGACGGAGTGCCTAGTCAAGCAGGGACCTTAGCGCAATTATCACAAGAAGTTAAGTTTTATAAATTAGGTACGTATAGCGCAGGTACTATTAGATCTTTAAGACAATTACAAATTGTTAATGGTGTTGTTGATAATGCTCCAGTAGCTTCTGTAGAAAAAGTAATTCCATTAAAAGTAAAAGTAGTTCAATCTTCACAACCTTTTGTTTTTGACAATGCGTTAAAAGAAAATGAAAATGAAGTCATAGAATTTAGAGTCAATGGAGAGGTAAAAGCATTTTCTGGAGAAGAAGCTAATTTTACAGTAAATGTAAAAAATGCTGCCACAGGTTTTGATCAAGATATTGCAGTACAAACAGCAAGAGTAAAAGAAGGTAATGCTACTTTTATAGAATTAATTTTATCGGCACCAATTTATAATTCTGATGTAGTAACTGTTTCTTATAATGGTACAACGATTCTTTCTGCAGATGATAGATCTCTAGCTCCATTTACAAATCAAAAAGTACAAATGTATTTTGGAGACAATGTTTTGCCAGCCAATTCTTGGGGTAGTTTTGAACCAGAAGGAGGGGGTGTTAACAATGCCTTTGCAACTGGTAAATATTTTATTCCGGGTGGGCAAGGTAATGGACAGTTTGGTGCTGGAGAAGAAATTTTTACACGTAGCACAGATAAATCTTATGAAGGTGGTGCTAGTATGCGATACAAACTTCCTGATATAGCAATACCAACTGTAAATCTTTTTGGTTTTGGTTTAGCGGACGGTCCAGGCGGAATGCCAGCTGGTACATATCAAGTATCTTATTGGGTTTATATAGAACCAGGTACAACGTTAACGACCTTTAGAATGGAATTCGGTAACCCTGTTTTAGATTATTTATATTTTGATATTTCAACGATTGCAAAAGGTAAATGGGTACGTGTTGTTGCAGATGCTCCAGCTGTAATTCCGGTAGATTTATCTAGTAGCGATGCCCAAAGAAGAACTACTTTAAGAGTTTTAGCAGAAGATAATCCTGGAGTTTCAGGAGCTCAATTAATGTATTTTGACCAATTATCTCTTATCAAATTAGAAGAAAGAAAATAATATAAAATTAGAAATAATGATAAAAAATATAATAAAATTTATAGCTGTATTCGCACTTGTTTTTGCGTTTACATCTTGCGATGAAGAAAGCAATTTTAAAGATTCTGATACCATTTTAACACCTGTTTATACAATTTCTGATATTACTGGACCTAATGCAACTTTTAAAATTAATATATACAAGCAAGTAGGTGTAATTGTAGAGTATACTTCAGCAGTAAACTTAGAAAGTTATGTATCTACAGGATATTCAGATAGTTCTACAACAGGTAATTATATGGTAGAAACAACAGCTACAAAAGAAAGAGAGGTTAATGTTGGTGGTGTAGAAACAAAAGAATCTTATACTGTAAAATATACCATAAATGCAGTAAAAGAAACAGGAGTTGGTACTATGGATGTTATGGCTACTTATAAAGATGGTAGCACTATGTTAACCTCGTACAATGTTATTGTTTCTGAAGATGAAGTTTATAACTAATATTTTTATTACATAATAAAAAAAAGGGGTTACATTTAGGTGTAACCTCTTTTCTATCTTAAATGAGATCCTTTTATCTTAAAATTTAAAGGTAATATATGATTTGTTTTAGATAAAAATGAAGACGGACAGAAACCGCTTATGAATTACTTTTAACTTATAACATGATTACAACTTTGCACTGTATAATTGTTAAATAGTCAACTAAATAACTAAACAATGACAATAGAAAAAATAGAAGCTTTCGTTCTTAAAGATACTTTATCTAAAAGTTTTTTCTTTTCACAATGGGAATATGCAGAACGTTGTATCTGTATTGTTAAAGTAACAGCATCTAATGGTCAACACGGTTGGGGTGAGGGCTATGGTCCTGCCACAATGGTAGAAGCCGGTATAAAATTATTAGAACCAACAGTTCTAGGAGAAAACCCGGTAGAAAACGAAGTAATTTGGAACAAAATGTACCGAAAAACGTTAGATTTTTCTAGAAGAGGTGTTTATATGGCTTCTGTA
Source organism: Polaribacter staleyi (assembly GCF_038024045.1). Classification (NCBI taxonomy): domain Bacteria; kingdom Pseudomonadati; phylum Bacteroidota; class Flavobacteriia; order Flavobacteriales; family Flavobacteriaceae; genus Polaribacter; species Polaribacter staleyi. Next base: position 2,865,358 of record NZ_CP150665.1, read on the forward strand.
AGTGCAATAGATATTGCTATTTGGGATTTAAAAGGGAAAATTTTAGGATTACCCGTTTCCACTTTATTAGGTGGTGCACATAGAAAAAAGATACAACCGTATGCAACAGGTTTGTATTTTACAAATCACAATAATTTTTCTGATGGATTTGTAGAAGAAGCAAAATTATACGTTTCTCAAGGTTTTAAAGCTATGAAAATGAAAGTTGGTTTAGGGATTAAAGAAGATGTAGCTAATGTAAAATTAATTAGAGAAACTATTGGCCCAGATATTGCCTTAATGGTAGATTCTAATCATGCGTATACGTTTAGAGAAGCTGTAGCGCTTTCTAGAAAAATAGAAAAATACGATATTGGTTGGTTTGAAGAGCCAATTTCGCCAGAGTTTTACGAACAGTATAGCGAGTTAAGAGAAAAAACAACGATCCCTATTGCTGGGGGAGAATGTGAATATTTACGCTTTGGGTTTAATGAATTAATCAAAAATAAATCGGTAGATATTTTACAACCAGATATTTGTGCAAGTGGAGGTTTAACAGAAGCAAAAAGAATTGCTGCGTTGGCAAGTACAAATGGTATCGATTTAATACCACATACTTGGGGTACATCAATTGGTTTGCATGTAGGTTTACATTTTATAGCAAACTTAGAAGCAATACCGGGTAGAATGTATCAAGCAGATTATTTAATGGAGTTTGATCAAACAGAAAACGGACTTAGAGACAACTTAACATTCCCAAAATTAGAAATGAAAGACGGAATGTTAGAAGTACCAAATAGACCTGGTTTAGGAATAGATGTAGATGAAGATATGTTACGTAAGTATTGTATTAACACTACCAATGAATTACAAAATTAAAAGATAAAACAAATGAAAACTCATAATTTCGGATATAAAAAATTGTACATCGACGGTCAATTAGTCGATGCTGTTAGCGGAGAAAGAGAAGATGTTATTTGTCCTGCAACAGGAGAAGTAATTGCTCAGGTTGCTAAAGCCGGAAAAGCAGATGCAGAAAAAGCTTTAATATCAGCTCAAAAAGGTTTTAAATATTGGTCTAAACTTTCTTTAGAAGAAAGAACCGTTTGGATGCTTAAACTACGCGATGCTATTTTAGAAAAAGAAGACGAGTTAAGAAATGCCATGGTGCATGAAATGGGTAAAACCTACGCAGGTGCTGAAGAAGATATTTTAAGACTTACAGAAGCGTTAGAGTGGTACCCAAATGCCATGAAAAATTTAAGAGAAGAGCAAATACCAGATTACGAAGGTACGCATACACATAAAATGATTTCTAAACCAGCAGGTGTTGCTTTAGCATATTTAGCATGGAATTTTCCGTTGTTAAATGTTGGGTATAAAATTGGGCCAGCTTTAGCTTCTGGGTGTTCTTTAATCATTAAACCATCATCATTATCACCATTATCAACCTATATGGTTGGTGAAATTTTACACAGTATTAATTTTCCTGCAGGCGTTGTTACCATTTTAGCAGGTTCTAGTAGTGAGGTGGCAACACCAATGACTACCAGTAAAATACCCGCTGTAATTACCATGATTGGTTCTACGCAAACGGGGCAAAGAATTATTGCAGATAGTACAACTTCTATTAAAAAATTAGGAATGGAATTGGGTGGTAACGCTCCTTTTATTGTTTTTGAAGATGCAGATTTTGAAACCGCCTTAAACTTGGCAATCATTTTAAGATTCCATAATACAGGTCAAATTTGTGTTGCTGCAAATAGAATATTAGTACATAAAAATATTTACGATAAATTTTTAAAGGCCTATATAAAAAGAGCATCAGAATTAAAAATTGGTTTCGGAATTAAAGAAAACGCAGACGTTTTTATGGGACCTTTGGCTACTAGTGAGGCTAGAGATAGAATGTTTGATGTTGTAGAAGACGCTGTAAGTAAAGGTGCAACCTTAGAATATGGAGGTAAAATTCCTGAGGATTTACCAAAAGGTGGATACTGGTTGCAACCAACAGTAGTTTCTGGTATTACAACAGACATGAAATTGTTTAGAGAAGAAACTTTTGGACCTGTAGCAGGTATTATGTCTTTTGATACAGATGATGAAGTTTTAGAATTGGCAAACGATACAGAGTTTGGTTTGGCTTCTTACATTTTTACAAACAACAATAAAAGAATAGAAAGATTTACCGAGGATTTAGAGTTTGGAGAAATTCAAATTAATGGTGTAAAATATGCTATTTATTTGCCTCACGGCGGATTTAAAAATAGTGGAATCGGACATGATTGTTCTCACTTAGCCTTAGATGATTATTTAGTTAAAAAACGTATTACATCTGCATTATAAAATTATGGCAAAAAATTTAATAAAACACAGTTTAAACGAAGGGAAAACCTTGTATGGTCCTTTTTGTAAAGTACAAGATCCTGCCATTGTAGAAATTGCAGCTTTAAGTGGTTTCGATTTTGTTATTATAGATATGGAACACGGTCCTTATAGCGTAGAATCTACTCAAAATATGATTAGAGCCGCAGAAGCTAGAGGTATTACTCCTGTTATTAGAGTTACAGAAAATTCTGAAACTTTAATTCTTAGAACGTTAGACATCGGAGCAAAATGTATACAAGTTCCTCAAATTTGTACAAAAGCAGATGCAGATAGATTGGTAAAATCTACCAAGTTTTATCCGAAGGGAGAAAGAGGAATGTGCCGTTACGTTAGAGCTGCAGAATACACAAATATTAGTGGCGCAGATCATTTTGGAAAAGCAAATAATGATATTACTACCATTATTCATATAGAAGGGATGGAAGGTATTAATAACTTAGAAGAAATTGTACAAGTAGATGGTATTGATGTAATCTTTTTAGGTCCTTATGATTTATCTCAGTCTTGTGGTGTTCCTGGAGATGTTAACAATCCTAAAGTAGTAGATGCTATGAAAGGAGCTGTAGCAACTGCTAAAAAGTACGGTAAGTTTGTAGGTACTTTTACAGAAACTCCAGAAAAAGCAAAAATGTGGAAAGATATTGGCGTTCAATATATTTCTTACGCAGTAGATGTTGGTTTGGTAATGAATTCTTTTAAAGAAATTACTTCTCAATTAAAAGCTTAAAAAGCGAATATAATATTTACCCTATAACATTTTTAGTTATAGGGTTTTTTAGTGTCTTATAATAGGGGTATGCAAACCTTAAAGTGATTAATTAAGATGTAGGCTTTCCGTAAATTGAAATGTATTAAACGATAAATTCTATACAATGAAGAGCAAAAAAAAGGCTAGCAATTTTAAATTGCTAGCCTTTTTAAGTAGTTATTTTGGTAAGTGAATTACCTTTAGTTTTTAACTAATTTCTTTGTAGATACTCCTTTGTCTGAAGATAACTTAACTAAGTAAACTGATTTACTTAAAGAAGAAACATCAATAGTATTTGTATTTGTTGTAGTAAGTACTTTTTTACCTAATAAGTTAAACATTTCAACTTTATTAAGCGTTTCTTTTGAGCTAATTGTTAAAACATTACTGGCAGGATTAGGAGACATAGCAAACTCAAAATTATTGAATGTAGGAGTAGATAATACTGCGCCGTTTTTAGTGATTGTTAAACTATTTTGGTATAAAGCGTTTATTGTACTATTTCCTTTTGTATAAAACCCTAATGCCCAGTTAAAGAAGTAAGCACCACTACCAGTTAAGGCATCATAAATTTCTTGTTTAATACCAGTACTAGTTCCTATGTTAGAAGCAATACTAGAGCCAAGATTTGTTATTTTTGCAGATTTTTTTGTAGAAGCTGCGTCATCTCCAATAGTATATTCAAAAACAATTTCATAGGCAGCTTTATCAACAGTTGATATACTAGGGTTCGTTACAAAACTAGATCCTCCAGAACTAGTCAACTCAACAGTACCAGACTGTATAGATTTAAACAAAACACCATCTCTAAATTGTCCTAGATCTGAATTAACAGGAGTATTATTTGGAGCTAAACCAGATACAAACATATTAACATCACCTGCATCACTACCAAATGCTGCATCTGTATTAAATGGTTGGTCATCATTACCAACTCTATAAACGGTTTTAATAGTAATAACATCACCGGATACACCTGTAATAGGCGTGCTACTTAATAATGAATAAGTAAAGTTGGCTCCTGTTCTTATCAAATCTGCATCAGCATTACTTGTCCAAGTATTAGCGTTGTTAAAATGACCAGCAGTCCAATCTGCATGGTTATTTAAGTCAGTATTTACGTCTGCTACATCGTAAGAAGCTTCATCAAAAGTAGAATCATAAATTGTGGTTTGTGCGTTTATAAAGGAAACAACACAGAACATAAGTAATAAAGTAAAGTAATTTTTTTTCATAATTGTAAGTTTTATATTAATAAGTGTTATAAAATTACAAGAAATGTAAAAGTTTAAAGTGCGTGAAATTACCTTAAGCTTATTCGTTATTAGCTGATAATTAAGAATAAGGGGGGATTCTTTATTAAATTAAATAATTAAGATATATGGTATTGGTAATCTAATTGCATTTTACATACTTTATTAAATCTAAGGTTTTAAAAATACCTTTAACCAAATTAAAAGATACTCCACTCAAAAATATCCGTTTAAATTTTATGTAGATTTAAACCTTTTTTTTGTATCTATTATCAATAGAAAATCGAAATATTAAGGTCGTTAAGTGTGCCTAAATAATAATTTCAGTTATTCTATTTTTCTAATCTATTTTCTGTCTTATTAAAGAGGTAATCTCTAACAATCCTTTATTAATAAGGAAATTTGCATATTCTATAATACATCATGCACGTTTTTTGTTATTGCTTTAATAGGTTTAAAAGTAATTTTATTACTCGATAAAAGGCTTAAGAATTATAAACTGTATTAAGCCATTTTTTAACTTAAAATAAGAAGGTTTGTATTATTTAGGATTAGATATAGGTAGTTCTTCCATAAAAGCAGCTTTGGTAGAAGTAGCAACGGGAAAAAGTTTAGGAGTTGTACAAGAACCCAAAGAAGAAATGGGGATGTTTGCACAGAAAAATGGTTGGGCAGAACAAAAACCAAACGATTGGTGGCTGCATATTTGCAATGCAATTACCAAGCTAAAAAAAGAATACAATATAAGTAGAACCCAAATAAAAGGGATTGGTATTGCATACCAAATGCACGGTTTGGTTATTGTAGATAAACAAGGAAATCCACTTCGAAAAAGTATTATTTGGTGCGATAGTAGAGCCGTAGAAATTGGTCATAAAGCTTTTGCAGAAATTGGCGAAGAAAGATGTGCATCACATTTATTAAACTCACCCGCAAATTTTACCGCATCAAAATTAAAATGGGTCAAAGAGAATGAGCCAGATATTTACAATCAGATTCACAAATTTATGTTGCCAGGAGATTATGTGGCATATAAATTCTCAAATAAAATAAATACCACAATTTCAGGTTTATCAGAAGGTATCTTTTGGGATTTTAAAGAAAACACTGTTGCCGATTTTTTATTAGAATACTATGGAATCGATAAAAATTTGGTACCAGATATTGTAGACACTTTTGGTGTTCAATCTTTAGTTGATGAAAAAGGAGAAGCAGAAAGCGGAATTGCAGCCGGAACACCCATTTTCTATAGAGCAGGAGATCAACCCAATAACGCACTATCATTAAACGTTTTTAACCCTGGAGAAGTAGCTGCCACAGGCGGTACATCTGGAGTTGTGTATGCTGTAACCGATAATTTATCGGGTAAAGAAAGTACCCGAGTTAACAATTTTGCACACGTAAATTATGCTAGAGAAAATAAAAGAATTGGTAAATTATTAAACATCAACGGAGCCGGAATTCAGTACCGATGGTTGTTAAATAACTTAGCCGTAGATTCTTATGAAGAGATGAATAACTTGGCATCAGAAATTCCTGTAGGAACAGATGGTGTTTGCTTAATTCCTTTTGGTAACGGAGCAGAACGCATGCTAAATAACAAAGAAATTGGAACACGAATTGTAAACATGAACCTAAATAATCATCACAAAGGGCACATGTGTAGAGCCGCATTAGAGGGCATCGCATTCTCATTTGTATACGGAATGGAAATCATGAAATCAGACGGCATAAAGCCAAGTGTAATTAGAGCAGGAAACGACAATTTATTCCGTTCAGAAATATTTGCAAATACCGTAGCAACCTTAATAGAGCAAGAAATAGAAATCTACAATACCACGGGTGCCATTGGTGCCGCACGAGCAGCAAATTTACACAAAGGAGATTTTGAAGCTTTCGGAAAAGCAATTATGGACAACGATCATGTAATGACTTTTATGCCTTTTAAAGACCAAAAACCGTATTTAGAAGCCTATAACAACTGGAAAAAAGAACTAGAACTCGTTTTAAAAAATCAATAAAAAAAAAGAATGTTTTAGGGCGTTCCCTAAAAAGGTCGGGCTTTACGCACTCGCTTTTTTTACTTAAAAAAGTAAAAAAGAGCTCAAACAGATGCTTCAATCCCTAACGCAACATAGCACAATAAACAATTACACAAATAAACAATAAAACAACATTTAAAGATGGCAAATAAAGAATATTTTAAAGGAATCGAAAAAATTCAATTCGAAGGAAAAGAGTCAGACAACCCAATGGCTTTTAAATACTACAACCCAGATCAGGTAGTAGCAGGAAAAACAATGCGTGAACATTTTAAATTTGCTATTGCATATTGGCATACATTCTGCGGACAAGGAGGAGATCCTTTTGGACCAGGAACACAAAATTTTGCTTGGGATCAATCATCAGACCCTATTCAAGCCGCAAAAGACAAAGCAGATGTTGCTTTTGAATTTATCAACAAAATGGGATTTGATTATTTCTGTTTTCATGATTACGATTTAGTACAAGAAGGCGCAACCTTTGCCGAATCAGAAGCAAGATTAAACACTATTACAGATTACATCAAAGGAAAACAAGCAGAAAGTGGTGTAAAATTATTATGGGGAACAGCCAACTGTTTTTCTAATCCACGTTATATGAATGGAGCTTCTACAAATCCAGATTTTAATGTAGTTGCCAGAGCAGGAGGTCAAGTTAAATTGGCTTTAGACGCTACCATTAAATTAGGTGGAGAGAATTATGTTTTTTGGGGCGGTAGAGAAGGTTACATGTCTTTATTAAACACCGATATGGGACGTGAATTAGACCACATGGGACAGTTTTTAACCATGGCAAGAGATTATGCAAGAGCACAAGGTTTTAAAGGAACTTTCTTTATAGAACCAAAACCAATGGAGCCAATGAAACATCAATACGATTTTGATTCTGCTACAGCTATTGGGTTCTTAAAAGAATACGGTTTAGACAAAGACTTTAAAATGAACATTGAGGTAAACCACGCAACCTTGGCACAACATACAATGCAACACGAATTAGCAGTTGCAGCCAAAGCAGGCATGTTAGGAAGTATCGATGCAAACAGAGGAGATTACCAAAATGGTTGGGATACAGATCAATTTCCAAACAACATACAAGAAACAACAGAAGCCATGTTAGTTTTCTTAGAAGCAGGAGGATTACAAGGAGGTGGCGTTAATTTTGATGCAAAAATCAGAAGAAACTCAACAGATATGGAAGATGTTTTTCACGCACATATTGGAGGAGCAGATACCTTTGCAAGAGCATTATTGACTGCAGATAAAATTATGACATCTTCTGCTTACAATTCTTTAAGAGAAAAAAGATATAGTTCTTTTGATGCAGGAAAAGGAAAAGACTTTGAAGCAGGGAAATTAGAATTAAAAGACCTATACAACATTGCGCAAGAAAATGGAGAATTAACATTACAAAGTGGAAAACAAGAGTTGTTTGAGAATATTATCAATCAACATATATAAAAACAAAAAGGCCTTTCAGATTTATAATTTGAAAGGTTTTTTATTGAATTAAATTTAAAATAATGAACAAACAAATAGACCAACAATCAGCTGATAATATTAGAGCTTTAGCAGTTGCAATGGTAGAAAAAGCAAACTCTGGGCATCCAGGAGGGCCTATGGGAGGTGCAGATTTTATGCACATCTTATATTCGGAGTTCTTTAATTTCGATCCTTCAGATATGACTTGGGCCTTTAGAGATCGTTTCTTTATGGATGCAGGGCATTTATCAACCTTAATGTATGCGCAATACTACCTTTTAGGGAATTACAAAAAAGAAGATGTTGCAAACTTTAGACAATGGGGTTCTATCACACCTGGACATCCAGAAGTTGATGTTGCACGAGGTATCGAAAATACATCAGGACCTTTAGGACAAGGGCATACCATGGGAGTTGGTGCAGCTATTGCAGCAAAATTCTTAAAAGCTCGTTTTGGAGAATGGATGAATCATAAAATTTATGGTTTTATTTCTGATGGAGGGGTTCAAGAAGAAATCTCACAAGGAGCAGGAAGAATTGCAGGTCATTTAGGATTGAACAATTTTATTATGTTCTACGATTCTAATGATATTCAATTATCTACGCCAACGGATGAAGTTACTACCGAAGATACAGCCATGAAGTACCAAGCTTGGGGCTGGAAAGTAGTTACTATTGAGGGTCATAACCATGATGAAATTAGAAAAGCACTAAAAGATGCGAATGCCGAAACGGAAAAGCCAACCTTAATTATTGGTAAAACCATTATGGGTAAAGGTTGTGTAACATCCGAAGGAAAAACGTTTGAAGGTGAATGTGAGTTACACGGGCAACCTATTGGAGCGTCAGGAGCAGATTATACTAAAACCTTATTAAATTTAGGAGCAAATCCTGAAGCGCCTTTTGATATTTATGAGGATGTAAGTGAGTTTTATCAGAATTTATTAGAGCGAAAAATAGCACAAGCAAGAGATAAAAAAGTAGATATTTCTATTTGGAGAGAAGCGAATCCAGAATTAGCAACAAAATTAGATTTCTTTTTATCAGGAGAATTACCAGCCTTAGATTTTGAAGGTATAGCACATAAAGCAGGTTTGGCAACAAGAGCAGCTTCCTCTGGAGTATTAGCATATTTGGCTGAAAATGTAGAAAACATGATTGTTTCTTCTGCAGATTTATCAAATTCTGATAAAACAGATGGCTTCTTAAAGAAAACACATGCGCTTAAAAAAGGAGATTTTAGCGGATCATTTTTACAAGCTGGAGTAGCAGAATTAACGATGTCTTGTATTGCAAACGGAATTGCGTTACATGGAGGAATCATTCCTGTTGTGGCAACATTTTTTGTATTTTCAGATTATATGAAACCGGCTATTCGTCTAAGCGGAATTCAAGAATTGGGTGTAAAATATGTGTGGACACATGATGCTTTTAGAGTTGGAGAAGATGGGCCAACACATCAACCTGTAGAACAAGAAGCACAAATTCGTTTGTTAGAAAAATTGAAAAACCATAGTGGAAATCCAAGTTTCTTGGCTTTACGTCCTGCAGATTCTGCAGAAACCAGTGTGGCTTGGAAAATGGCTTTAGAAAATAAAAATACACCAACAGGATTAATTTTATCAAGACAAGGCATTAAAGATTTACCAGCTGCTAAATCCTCAAGATATCAAGAAGCATTAGCCGCTGAAAAAGGTGGGTATTTGGTAAAAGAAGTAGAAAATCCTGATGTAGTTTTAATAGCAAACGGGTCTGAAGTAGCAACATTAGTAGCTGCAGCAGCAATTTTAGAAGCAGAAAACGGATTAAAGGTAAATATTGCTTCGGTAATTTCTGAAGGAGTTTTTAGGTTACAATCTGCAGCATATCAGCAAAGTGTAATACCTAAAAACAAACCATTATTTGGTTTAACAGCAGGTTTACCGGTAAACTTAGAAGGTTTAGTTGGTGATGCAGGAAAAGTGTTTGGATTAGATCATTTTGGGTATTCTGCACCTGCAACAATCTTAGATGATAAATTTGGTTTTACAGGAGAAAAGGTAAGCAAAGAAGTATTAGCATATTTAAAAACAGTATAAAATTAGAAGTATGAAATTTTTTATAGATACAGCAAATTTAAATGATATTGCAGAAGCAGAAGCTTTAGGAGTTTTAGACGGAGTAACCACCAATCCATCTTTGATGGCAAAAGAGGGGATTACAGGAGCAGAAAATATTTTAAATCATTACAAAAAGATTTGTGATATTGTAGCAGGAGATGTTTCTGCAGAAGTAATTGCCACAGATTATGATGGAATGATTGAACAAGGAACAGAATTGGCAGCCTTACATCCACAAATTGTGGTAAAATTACCAATGATTGCAGACGGAGTAAAAGCATGTAAATACTTTTCTGATAAAGGAATTAAAACCAATGTTACTTTAGTATTTTCTGCAGGACAAGCATTATTAGCGGCAAAAGCAGGTGCCACTTATGTTTCTCCGTTTTTAGGAAGATTAGATGATATTTCTACGGATGGATTGCATTTGATTAAAGAAATTAGACAAATTTATGATAACTACGGATTTAAAACTCAAATTTTAGCTGCATCTGTACGTAATACCATGCATGTTATTAATTGTGCAAAATTAGGTTCTGATGTAATGACAGGACCATTGTCTTCAATTACAGGTTTATTAAAGCATCCATTAACAGATAGTGGTTTGGCAAAGTTTTTAGAAGATTATAAAAAGGGGAATTAATGCTGTGAGCATTGTTATGAAGAAGGAAAAAAGGTAAATTCTATGTAGAGTTTACCTTTTTTTACGTAATAATATTTTTAGGATAAACCTCGAAAATTATAAGTTATTTGTATCTTATGCTCAATCTATAACATTTCATGCACGTTTTTTGTTATCCATCAATTAAGTTTAAACGTAATTTTATTCTTTTAATCGCAGGGCGATAGCCAAGGGTTTAATTCCCCGAGGCTTGCCTCGAAATAGAATAACATGTTTCGGAAGCATACCTCGTACCCTTGGGGCGAGATTGTTGATTAAGTTCTCTCAATTCAAAATTTAATTTTTAGTTTATGTCAATAAATAAAAGAAGTATTGTACTCTATTTTTTAATGTTCATTTTTAATTTCACTGTATTTTCTCAAGGAAAAGTTGAGGGAAAATTAGAAAAATGGAACAAAATAACCATCCGTTTTGATTACAAAGAATTTAGTGAAAACGATGAAGACAATCCTTTCTTAAATTATAGATTAAATGTAACTTTTAAAAACGGAGATGAAGAAATCACAATTCCTGGTTTTTTTGCTGCCGATGGTAATGCTGCAGAAACAAGTTCTAAAAAAGGTACTGTTTGGAAGGTGCGTTTTATGCCCAATAAAGTTGGAAAATGGACTTATAAAGCTTCTTTTAAAAAGGGAAATGAAATTGCTATAAATGATGATGAAAAAGCAGGGAAATCTGTTGGTTTTGATAACGAAACCGGAAGTTTTGTAATAAAAGAAAGTGCAGATAGAACCAATGGACGATTACTTTACAAAGACGAACGTTATTTGTATTATTCAGAATCTAACAAACCATTTTTAAAAGGTGGTGCAGATAGTCCAGAAAACTTTTTGGGGTATTATGAGTTTGATGAAACGCCAGCAACTCATAAATATCAACCACATTTTAAGGATTGGAAAGAAGGAGATCCAACTTGGCAAAACGGAAAAGGGAAAAACATTATTGGAGCATTAAATTATTTGGCTTCTAAAGGAATGAATTCTGTATATTTTTTAACCATGAATGTACAAGGAGATGGAGACGATGTTTGGCCTTGGATCACTAAAAATGACCGAACGCGTTTTGATACCAGTAAATTAGATCAATGGGAAATTGTTTTTGATCACATGGATCATTTAGGTTTGATGTTACATATTGTTACGCAAGAAACAGAAAACGAATTACTTTTAGATATTGGCGAGTTAAAAACGCAGCGTAAATTATATTACAGAGAATTAATTGCCAGATTTGCACATCACTTAGCAGTTACTTGGAATTTAGGAGAAGAAAACGGCCCTGTTCATTGGTCTCCAAAAGGACAAAATGATGCCGATAGAAAAGCAATGGCAAAATATATTAAAACACACGATCCTTACCAGAATTTTGTGGCTTTACACACACATTCTATACCTAAAGAGCAAGATTTGTATTTAGAGCCTTTATTGGGATATGAGTTTTTAGATGGACCTTCTATGCAAACAGCTAGCCCAGATTCAATTCATGTTATCACAAAAAAATGGGTTCAAGAATCTCAATTAACAGGAAAAAAATGGGTAGTTTCTCAAGATGAAATTGGACCTGCAGATGCAGGAGCAAAACCAGATGCAGATGATCCAAATCATGATAATATAAGACACAAAGTTTTATGGGGGAATTTAATGGCTGGTGGTGCCGGAGTAGAATGGTATTTTGGGTATAAATTTGCGCACAATGATTTGAATTGTGAAGATTGGCGATCTAGAGAAAATGTTTGGAATCAAACAAAACACGCATTAGACTTTTTTAATAAGTATTTGCCTTTTGATAAAATGCATTCTGCAGACGATTTAACCTACAATCCAGACGATTATGTTTTTGTAGAAAATGATAAAACGGTTGCAATTTATTTACCAGAGGTAAAAGAAACTAAAATTAATTTATTTGGAGCAACAAAAAAGTACACAGTTAAATGGTACAATCCAAGAATTGGTGGAAAACTGTTAAATGGTTCTATTAAAAAAATTACTGGTGGAAGTGAAAAAGCAATAGGTTTTCCACCAAATAAGGGTAAAGATTGGGTTGCATTGATTACTGCAACCAAAAACGAAAAAGAAAGTCCGAAAGAAAATGAGCAAAAAATTATCAGTTTAAATGCAATTCAAGATTTCGATTTATTAAAAAAGGATGGTTTGGAATATTATAAAGATTTTCCAAACAATGTATTGGCAATTAATGCATCAGAAGAAAATAATAGAAACAAATTTGCAACGGCAATTGCTAAGTTTAAAGGAACTACAGGGGCCTATAATTTTACCTTTGTAACTATAGCAGAGAATGATGGAGAATCTGAATATGTTATTAAAATTAATGGTACTGCTTTAGATACTATTAAAAACCCTAGAGTTTCTGAGTCTTTTAAAAGTGTTAGACATCAAGTGGATGCTGTTTTTTTACATGAAAATGATATTATTGAAATAACCTCTAAAGCGGTTACCAATGGTTTAATTCCTGAAGGAAATGAAACGGCTTGGTCTAGAGGAAGATGGAATTCTATTACTTTTACGCCTAAAAATTATTCGTTGCTAAAAATACTAGCAGACACAAAACCTTTTGAAGAAAAAGACGGAATGTTAGAAATTGAAGCAGAAAATTATCATTATAAAAATAATAATAGCACCAAGAGAAATTGGGTTGTAAGATCTTTAAATGATAAAATAAACGAAGTAAACTATAGTAAAACGGCTAATAAAAACAGTTATATTCAAGCTTTGCCAGACACAAGAATTACCCATGATGATGCACTTATTTTAGGCGAAAATTTCTTTCCGGTTTCGGGTACAGGAGGTGTAATTTCTTATAAAATAAAAATAAATAATCCCGGGAAATATTATATTTGGGTAAATGCACTTTCTACCGGTACAGAAGATAATGGAGTACATGTTGGTTTTAATGAAAATTGGCAAGCAAGCGGAGCAAGAATGCAATGGTGCGATGGTAAAAATGAATGGACTTGGTCTTCTGCACAAAGAATGCCCGATAATCATTGTGGTACAGAAAAAACAATTTATTTAAACTTTGATAAATCAGGAGAATACGTGTTGTCTTTTTCTATGAGAGAAGATGGTTTTAAAATGGACCGTTTTATTCTAACAAAAAATAGTAATTTTAGTCCTAATTAAAAATCTAATTTATGCAACCTAAGTGGTGTATTGTTTTTATGTTGTCTTTATGCACATTTTTTTGTGCACCTATTGAGGCACAAAATAAAAAGCAAATTTTTAATTTCGAAACGATAAAATCTGGTATCTCTAAAGTTGGTATTTATACGATTATTCAGGATCATTACGGGTTTATTTGGATAGGAACCAATGGAGCTGGTTTGTATAAATTTGATGGTCTAGATTATACTTCTTATAAATTTAAGCAAGAAGATGCAACATCAATTAGCAGTAATTTGGTGTTTTCTGCCTATTTAGATAAAAATCATAATCTTTGGATTGGTACAGAAGATGGTTTAAATCTTTATGATAGAGATTTAGATCAATTTAAAAAAATATCAGTAGGTCTATTAGATAATGCTAATATATCTGTTTTAAGTATCTTAGAATGTAGAGGTAATCTTTATATTGGTACAAGACTAAATGGTTTGTTTAAGCTTAATTTAAAAACGAATAAAATACAAAGAATAGCTTGTAAAGATGTTAGTAAACCAGCTATAAACAGTATACAAAAGAATAAAAATGGTACTATATTTCTAGGTACAAGTTTAGGGTTAAGAAAATTAGATACGCTAAATTCTGTAATTTTAAAACCTAAAAAGCTAGAGGGTTCTAATATTTTAGATTTTGAAATGCCAATTCAAACTTTGTTGGTCGATGATGAAAATAATTTATGGGCAGGTAGCTACACCAAAGGGGTTTTTAAGTATCAACTTAAAGAAAATAATATTGTTGGTTTCTCACAATTTCCGATAACTCAAAAGCGCATCTTATCTATAGTAGCATTAGCAGATAAAACCTTTTTGTTTGGTTCTGAGAATGATGGTCTTTTTCACATGGATTCTAATGGAGTTCTAATAAAAAACTACCTCTATAATAAAAAAGACAAAAATAGTATTCGTTCCAATTCAATTTGGTCATTATTTGTTGATAAAAGTAAGAGAATATGGATGGGTTATTACAATAATGGTGTTGTAGTAAGTGATCATTTATTTGATAAATTCGATAACATAGAAAGCTTAGAGAATAATCCAAATTCTTTACAAATAGGTTCTGTTACAGGTATTGTAAGAGATGATCATGATAAATTATGGATTACGATGGATGGTGGTGGTATTGATGTTTTTGATATTAAAACATCTAAAGTAGATCATATTAATAAAGCTAATGATAAAACATATTCAGGCCTTACTAGTAACCACATTCAAACTATTTTTATTGATAGCAAAAAGAACTTTTGGGCAGGAAGTTGGGATAATGGAATTTACGTCTTAAAAGACGGATTTAAAAATATTACAAATATCAATATCGAAAGTTCAAATGGAAAATTATTTTCAAATGCCATTTTAAGTTTTGCAGAAGATAAAGACGGACTTATTTGGATAGGTACTTTTTACACCGGAGTTTATACTTTTAATCCCAAAACACATGTTTTAACATATCAAAATTCACAAGAATTTGCAAAACATGGGATACCTACAAGTGACGTTAGAAAAATATTGGTAGATAATGATGGGGCTATTTGGTTGGGAACAACTATTGGACTTTTTAAAATAAACAATAATAAAGGTGTATTAAGTGTAAAATCTTTTGTTAGTCAATTGGCTAAGTCAAATAACAATCAAAGAAGTTCTACGCATATATTATCTTTATATGAAAGTTCAGATAATTACTTATGGATTGGTACAAGAGGTGCTGGATTGTGTAGGTATGATAAAAAGTCCGACGAATTTAAATGGTTTAATAAGTTTGCTGGATTAAATCAAGAAAACATTGCAAGTATCATAGAAGATAAAAAAGGTGATATTTGGGTAAGTGGAAATACTGGAATTACAAAGCTAGATTTAAAAACAAATGAAGTTGTTAATTACACCACAAATGATGGATTGTTGTCTGATGATTTTAATTTTAATGCAGTATTAAGAGACGACGAAGGAAAACTTTATTTTGGAAATTATAAAGGGGTCGATTTTTTTAACCCAAAAGACTTAAGTACAAATTCTAGCGTACCTTCTCTTTATTTAACGGGTTTAAAAATCTTTAACAAAGACGTGATTCCTAATGAAGAAAACTCGCCACTTACAAAAACCATTACAGAAACATCAAGTATAGAGTTTAATCATGAGCAGTCTGTGTTTACCATACAGTATACAGGGATTAACTACACCAGACCAGAGAAAAACCAATATGCTTATTATTTAGAAGGTTTAGAAAAATCTTGGAATTATGTAGGCAATCAAAGAAGTGCTACTTATACCAATTTAGATTATGGAGATTATGTTTTTAAGTTAAAAGCGGCAAATAATGATGGTCTTTGGAACGAAAAACCATTAGAATTAAAAATAACAATATTACCACCTTGGTGGAAATCTAACTTGGCTCTGGCTACTTATGTGCTACTTTTTGGATTAGGACTTTTACTTTTAAATAAAATAACAAAAAATAGGTTAAAAGAAAAAGAACTCATTAAAAACGAGAGAACTCAAAGACTACAACAAGAGATTTTAAATAAAAATAAATTACAGTTTTTTACAAATATTTCTCATGAATTTAGAACTCCTTTAACGTTGATATTAAATCCTTTAAAGGATATGATGAGGGATGAAACTTTAAATTTACCCGAAAAAGTAAAGTCTAAACACAGTACTATTTATAGAAATTCTGATAGATTATTTAGGCTTATCAATGAACTAATGGATTTAAGAAAGTTAGAATTTGATAAAGTAAGGGTAAGAGCAACAGAATTAAATTTGGTAGATTTTACTAAGAATATTGTGCTGTTCTTTAAAGAAGAAGCTGCAAATAGAAATATATTTTTGACTTTAGACACCGAAATGTCATTGATAAATACGTGGGCAGATCAAAATATGCTCGAAAAAATTATCTTCAATATTTTGTCAAATGCAATGAAAGTAACTCCAGACAATGGGGTAATCAGTGTAAATTTAATAGACAATGATGAAGACTATATTTTACCACTAATTTCATCAACCAAAGCTGTAAAAGTAGTAGAAATTGTAATATCAGATACTGGTAAAGGATTAGAAGAAGATCAGGTTGATAAAATATTTGAAAGATTTTATCAAGTAGAAAGTCTTAATAAAACCTATTATGGGGGTACGGGTATAGGTTTAGAAGTAGTTAGTAGTTTTGTTAATTTACATAAAGGTAAAATAGAAGTAACTAGTAAAATAGATGAAGGCACTACCTTTAGAATAATTTTACCAAAAGGGAAAGAGCATTTTACCAAAGATGAAATTAAGAGTTTTAAAGCAGAAGTAGATTTTCCGAAAAAAGAAATAAACTTTATTCCAGAAAATAAAATTTTCGGAACAGAAGATCATGAAGAAATTGAAAAAATACCCTCTAAAAAGTATACTATTTTAGTTGTAGAAGATAATACAGAGTTAAGAAATTACTTAAAAACAGAATTAAGTAAAACCTATAAAGTTTTATTAGCAAATAATGGTTTAGAGGGGTTAAAAATTGCAGAAAAATCTTTTCCAGATGTTATTTTAACGGATGTTATTATGCCAGAAATGGATGGTTTTGAGTTTTGTAAACGTATTAAAACAGATATTAAAACAAGTCATATTCCTTTATTAATGCTTACTGCAAAGGCAAGGATTGATGACCGTATTGAAGGAATAGAACATGGTTCTGATGCTTATATGACCAAACCTTTTGATATGCGTTTACTTACTTTAAGACTTTCGCAACTTATTACCAGTAGAAAATTAATTTTTGATAAATACTTTAGTGAAGTTAGTGGGGCAAAAGAGAATACAAATGCAACATCAATAGACAAAGAATTTATTAATAAAGTTTTGGCATATATAGGAGAAAATATTAGCAATTCTAGTTTAAGTGTAGAAGAATTGGCTAATGAATTAAACTTAAGTAAAAGTCAATCCTACAGAAAAATAAAATCTTTAACAGGGCAAACTCCAAACGAACTGTTAAGAAGAATTAGATTAGAAAGAGCATATCAAATATTAGAAACAGGTTCTGCATTTATAAGCGAGGTTGGTTTTAAAGTTGGTTTCTCTTCTGCATCTTATTTTACAAAATGTTTTAAAGCACATTTTGGAAAACTACCAACTGAAGTTGTTGTCAAAGAAAAACAATAACTCTTTTTCCTTTTTTATTTCTTGAATGTAAAATTAGCCACCAAAAGCTGATAGATACAGTGTGTTTATGCTATTTTACCTTAAAAAGAACCAAAATTAACATCACATGCATTCTTTCTTTTACTCAAAATAGCATCAACTTTCTATATTTGAGTAGTAGTATGAGTTAAATATGCAGAAAAAATATCCCATAAGAAATATTATTATAGAAATCTTAATCGTAGGTGTTTTAATACTGTTACTAGTTTTAATCTTTAATTAATGATTTTGAATAAAAGTGTAATAAATATCAAAACAATAAAATCGAATGTAACATTTTATATATGTTTCATTGCTTTAATTCTTGGTCTTTCATGTAGTAAAAAAGTGATTGAATTTAAATTTCAAGATCAATCTTTATCAACCGAAGAAAGAGTTACCGATTTAATTAGTCAAATGACATTGAAAGAAAAAATATCTCAAATGAGATATGATGCTCCTTCAATAGAAAGATTAGGTGTGCCAGAATATAATTGGTGGAATGAATGTTTACATGGAGTTGCAAGAGCTGGTGAAGCAACTGTTTTTCCTCAAGCAATAGGTATGGGAGCAACTTGGAACCCAGACTTAATTTTTAATATGGGAACTGTTGTTTCTGATGAGGCAAGAGCAAAATATCATCAATTTATTAGCGAAGGACAAAGAAAAATGAGTCAAGGACTTACTTTTTGGACACCAAACATTAATATTTTTAGAGATCCACGTTGGGGAAGAGGTCAAGAAACTTATGGAGAAGATCCTTATTTAACAAGTAGAATAGGAGTAAACTATATAAAAGGTTTGCAAGGTGATGATGAAAAGCATTTAAAAGTTGTAGCCACGGCAAAACATTTTGCAGTTCATAGTGGTCCAGAAAAATCGAGACATCAAGATAATTATGTAACTACTAAAAAAGATTTGTACGAAACCTATTTGCCAGCTTTTGAAGCTGCTATAAAAGAAGCAAAAGTACACTCTGTAATGTGTGCTTATAATAGATATAATGATAAACCTTGTTGCGGTAGCGATTTGTTACTTCAAAAAATATTAAGAGAAGATTGGGGTTTTAGTGGGTATGTAGTTTCAGACTGTTGGGCAATTAATGATTTTTGGGAAGAAGACAAACATGCTGTTGTAAAGACAGCAGAAGAAGCAGCTGCATTGGCAGTAACAAGTGGTACCGATTTAAATTGTGGTAGTGTGTACGACCCTAACCTAAATGAAGCGGTTTTAAAACAGTTGATAAATGAAGAAGAATTAGACGTTGCTTTGGTAAGATTATTCTCCGCGCGTTTTAAATTAGGAATGTTTGATGATCAGAAGAATGTTAAATGGTCTAAAATACCATACAGCGTTGTGGCGAGTGAAAAGCATTATAAATTGTCTGAACAGATTGCCAAAGAATCTATGGTGTTATTAAAAAATGATAACCACTTATTACCTTTAAGTAAAGACATTAAATCGATAGCAGTAATTGGTCCAAATGCAGATTCTAAACAAGCCTTGTTGGGTAATTATCATGGAACTCCTCATAATTTTATTACTCCGTTAAAAGGATTGCAAGAAAAATTACCAAACACTATTATAAATTATGCATTAGGTTCAAATATAGCAGAAGGATGGCCAACATTAACTGCGATTCCAAAAGAAGTTTTAAAAAATAAAAACGGAACAGGATTACATGCAGAATATTATAATAATAGTTCTTTTGTTGGCAATCCAGTTTTTACTAGAAATGATGAAACAATCAATTTTACGTGGACACCAAAAAGACCTATTGATAATTTAATTTCAGATAATTTTTCTGTAAAATGGTCTGGAGAAATAGTACCAAAAGAATCAGGAGATTATAGAATTGGTTTAAAGGCAAGTAATTATGCTAAATTATATATTAATGATTCTCTTAAGTTTGAATACAATGCAGATTACGATCCAAAATTAGAATATTTTGATGCTAAATTAGAAGCTAGAAAATCATATAAAATTAGAATTGACTATAGCAATTCTCTTGCAGATCCTCAAGCACATTTAGTATGGGCAAAATTAAATACAGATTTATTATCGCCTGCAATTAAAGCTGCAAAAAAATCTGAAGTTGTAATTCTATGTTTAGGATTGTCACCAGAAATAGAAGGAGAAGAAATGCCAGTTGTTATAGAAGGTTTTGATAAAGGAGATCGTACAGATATTACCTTACCAAAAACGCAGTTAGAATTGGTAAAAGCCATCCAGAAATTAGGCAAACCAACAATCGTTGTTTTAATGAACGGAAGTGCTCTGGCTATCAATTGGACAGCAAAAAATATTCCTGCAATTTTAGAGGCTTGGTATCCTGGAGAATTTGGAGGTCGCGCAATTGCAGATATCCTTTTTGGAGATTATAATCCGTCAGGAAAACTACCAGTAACTTTTTATAAATCGGTAAAAGATCTTCCAGATTTTAAAAATTACGACATGAAAAATAGAACTTATAGATACTTTAAAGGAGAGCCTTTGTTTCCTTTCGGTCATGGTTTAAGTTATGCTAAATTTGAGTATTTTAATTTAAAAATATCAGATAAAATTGCAAAGAATGATGATATCATTATTTCTGTTGATGTAAAAAATAATAGCAAATATTCAGGAGAAGAAGTTGTGCAAAGTTATGTTACGCATAAGAATGATACAATAAAAAACAATCCAATTAGAAGTTTGGTTGCTTTTAAGAAAGTATGTATAAAATCAAACGAAATTAAAACAGTAACATTTAAAATTCCATCTACAAAATATGCAAGAATATCTGAAGAAGGAAAAAAAGTAATAGAATCTGGAACGATAAATATTAGTATTGGAGGCAAACAACCAGATGTAAAGTTATCGTCAGAAAAGAATGTAATAGTAACTAAAGTTCAAATTCAATAAATAAAAACAAATTCAATTAATTTAAATTACTCAAAATGATAAAAATGAAAATAGCGATCATAGCCTTAGTTATGATATGTTCTCATAGTATGTTTTCGCAATCCAAGACTGTTAGTGGGGTAGTGAAAGATGCTACAGGAGAATTATTGCCAGGTGTTAGTGTAGTAGTAAAAGGAACGCAAAAAGGGATACAGACAGACTTTGATGGTCTTTTTAAGATTGATAATGTTATGCCTACAGACCAATTAGTTTTTGCATACATTGGTATGACTACTAAAACGATTGTTGTAGGTGACAGAACACAAATTGATGTGGTTTTAATAGAATCGTTAGAAAAACTTGACGAAATTGTTATTGTAGGTTATGGTAAACAGAGTAGAAAAACAGTAACAGGTGCAATATCTACGGTAAAGTCAGAAGATATTTCTGCATTACCAGTATCAAACGCAGAATCTGCTTTGCAAGGTAGGGCAGCTGGTCTTACGATTACGAATAGTGGTTCTCCAGGATCTTCACCATCGGTATTAATTAGAGGGTTAGGTTCAGTGGGTAATAATAGTCCACTATATGTAATTGATGGTGTTATAGTGGGCAACCTGTCTGGTATTAGTCCTAATGATATAGAAACAGTATCTGTATTAAAAGATGCTTCTACCACAGCGGTTTATGGTGCACAAGGGTCTAGTGGTGTAGTAGTTGTTACTACAAAAAAAGGTAAAAACGGAAAAGGAAAATTAAATTTTAATACCTATACAGGTTTCCAAACAGTAACACAAAGATATGATGTATTAGAAACCATAGATTATTTAAAATACGCCGGTGAATTAGGTGTATTTCCTAATAGACCCTTATCTACTTACAAAACCAATACAGATTGGCAAGATGAAATTTTTAGAGTAGGTATTATTCAAGATTATAATTTAAGTTATTCTGGAGGTACAGAAAATTCATCACATCTTTTCTCTGGGGAGTATTTAAAACAAGAAGGAACTTTAATTGATTCAGGTTTTGAAAGATACTCTTTTAGAGCAAATAGTAGTGCTAAATTTGGTAAGGTTACCGTAGGAGAATCTATGTCTATTTCTTTTGGAAAACAAAATCCAGAAAGAGATGAAGAGGGTAGATCACTTATAGAGCACGCTATTAAGTCTGCTCCTTATTTATCTGTTTATAATTCTAGTAACTTAGGTGGTTTTCAAGGGCCTTCTTCATCAGGAGATGGACAAGATGCTGTAAACCCAGTAAGAGCTCAAACACTTGGTAATGCAGTAAATAAAACATTAGGAATTATAGGTAATGTGTATGCACAAGTAGAAATTATTGATGGATTAAATTTTAAATCTCAAGTAGGTTTAGATTATTACACATATAATAATAGTAGTTTTAAACCTTCATATAGTGATGATAGTGTTGATGGAAGTACAACACACGCACAAAATTACGCAGCAATTTCACGCAATAGCGGTAATGGTCAAACAATTATATTTGATAATAGTTTAACCTATAATACAACAATTGCAGATAAACATAATTTTGAAGCATTACTATTGGTTGAAAAATATGAAGGAAAAAACGAAAGTTTAAATGCAAGTAGTAGAAATGCTGTTACAGATGAAGTAAATCAAGTTTCTAATGAAGATTCAAGTGTTAGCTCTGGTTCTTCAGAAGTAAATAAAATAGGATACTTAGGTCGTATCAATTACAATTTTGATGGTAAATACATTGCATCTGCATCTTATAGACGTGATGCTTCATCAAGATTTGGAGCAAACAAACGTTGGGCTAACTTTTACTCAGCATCTGCTGGTTGGAATATTGCAAAAGAATCTTTTATGCAAGATTCTAACTTTAGTAACTTAAAATTAAGAGCTAGTTACGGTACTGTAGGTAGTGATGCTATTGGAGATTATTTATACGCGCCTTCTTTAACTGGTGGTTTCGAATATCCTATTGGAGGTGCAGTTGCATTTGGTGTAACGGCTAACGGAGGTTCAAATCAAGATTTACAATGGGAAACCAAAGAAATTATAAACGTTGGTTTAGACGTAGGTTTATATCATGATAAATTTACAGCTTCTTTAGAGTACTACCAAAATACAAGTGATGACTTATTAATATACATACCAGCTGTATTATCTAGTGGTATTAATGCAGGTAGCTTACCTGTAAATGCGGGTTCTGTAGAAACGAAAGGTTTTGAATTAGTATTAGGATTTAATGATTATGATGGCGATTTTACATGGTCTGCAAACTTAAATTTAGGAACTTCAAAAAACGAAGTATTAAGTTTAGGTGCTAGAGATCAGATTACAGGATCTCCTTACAAATTAGGTGGAGCAGATGTTACGCGTACTGTTGTAGGAGAATCATTATTTCATTTTTATGGTTTAGTATCTGACGGAATTTACCAAAATCAAGATGAGGTAGATGCTGTGTTTACTGCAAACCCAAATCAAGTTATTGTAAAACCAGGAGATATTCGTTTTAAAGATTTAAATGGCGATGGAACTATTAACTCAGATGATAGAACAATTATTGGTAATCCATTTCCGGATATAACATACGGTTTAAATCTAGACGCTAAATATAAAAACTTCGATATGAGTTTATTTATTACAGGCGTTGCAGGAAACGAAATTTTTAATACAAATACGTACGATTTAGTGGGGGGAGCAAACAGGTTATTTAATGTAAGTCAATCATATTACAATAATAAATGGTCTGCAACAAACTCAACAGGAACAGAACCTAGAATTTTAGGAGCACCTCAAAACAATGGTATTTCAGACCGTTTTGTAGAAGATGGATCATACACTAGATTAAAAAATGTTTCTTTAGGATATACATTACCAAGTGAAATGTTTGAAAAATATTTTTCAAAATTACGTGTGTATGTTAGTGGTCAAAACTTACTAACTATAAGTGATTATTCTGGTTTAGATCCTGAAATTGGAGGAGGGGAATATGGAATTGATAGAGGTAAATACCCACAACCTAAATCTGTTTTATTAGGAGTTCAAGTTTCATTTTAAAAATTAAACAATTATGAAAAAATATATATTAATAGTTTTAGCACTTTTCGGAATTATTTTAACAAATTCTTGTTCCGTAGATGATTTGGAATTATCAAACCCAAATCAATTATCGCCAGATACTTTTTTCTCTAATGAGTCTCAAGTAGAATCATCAGTAAATGCAGTGTATTCAAATTTACAACCATTTGGGTTGTATGGCAGATTAATATTTTACATGATGGATAACATGGCTCACGAAAATTCTGGCAACGGACAACAAGAAGGAGACAAGGTAACCTTTGCAGATTTTTCTTTCGATTCGAGTTTACCTTCAATTAAAGATTTTTGGGATGCATGTTATAGAGGAATTAATAAAGCAAATTTTGTAATTGCTAATGCAGAAAAAATTAATGCATTATCAGAAGGAACTTTAACCAATGCTAAAAAAGCAAAATATATTGCTGAAGCACGTTTTTTAAGAGCACATTATTATTGGCTGTTAGTAAATCGTTATGGAGGAGTTCCTATTTATTTAGGAGACGGAACAGACAATACAGAAGGTCAACCAAGAAGTACAAAAGCAGCAGTAATTGAATTAATTATAGACGATTTAAAATATGCGGCTACTAATTTATTAGATAAAAGTGCAGAAACTCCTGGTAGAGTAACAAAAGGAGCGGCTCAAGCTTTTTTAGGAAAAGTATATTTATACCAAGAATCTTATGATTTAGCCTTAGGTGAATTTAATAAATTATCTGGTTACGCTTTAGAAACAAATTACTTCGATAATTTTAAGGAAGAAACAGAACATGGTATTGAATCAATTTTTGAAATTGAGTATGATATAACATTAGGGACAGAACAGTTTTGGTGGTCTCCTGTAAATGGTTTAGGTCCAAATCATGCCACTAAAAGAGGTCAAGATTATGGTGTGTTAGATTGGTTTAATGTATACCCTTCAGACGATTTAGTTGCCGAATTCGAATCAGGAGATAAAAGATTTGCAGCTAACTTTTACGTGGCAGGAGATAGCTATAACAATGGCGATAATACGTTTGCTGAGTCTGATTTTGCTGAAAACGGAGGTAATATTAGACCTGCAGCTTGGAAAAAATACCAAAATTATTACAAACAACCTTCAGAAAATGGAGAATCAGGAATTAACGTAAAAGTACTTCGTTATTCAGATGTCTTATTAATGATGGCAGAATGTGAAAATGAAGTTGGTTCTCAAGCAAACGCAATTGGTTACATCAATAAAGTTAGAGAAAGAGCAGGACTAGCAGGTTTAGATGTAAACTTATCTAAAGATGCTGTATTTAAAGCTATTGTTCATGAACGTAAAGTTGAATTAGCCGGAGAGCAAGTTCGTTTTGATGATATGCTTAGATGGGGTATTGCCGCTACAGAATTAGCAGGCACTAATTTTCAGGTAGGTAAAAATGAATTATGGCCAATACCAGATGCAGAGATTAGTTCAAATGCAAATATTAATTCAGAAGATCAAAACCCAGGTTTTTAATACTCGAGTTCATTAAATTAAGTTTAGTTCTTAGTTTTAATAATAGTGTGTAATAAAGCACACTGTTATTAAGCTATTTAAAGTTAATCATTTAAAAATAGGTTGTAGAGTAATTGGTTGTAAGAAAGAAAGCGTTTAGTGCAACTTCCAGTTTTATTTTACAGGATTAAAATAATTATAAAAACACATACAATTATGAAAAAAAATAAAATATTAGGGCTATTATGTTTGTTCATAGCCTTTTGTTCATGTACAAATAATGATGATGATGATGTTGCTGAATTAACGCAACCAACATTTACAGTAACAGCATCTGCGGATAATTCAGCTATTTATTATTTTGAAAATACAACACCAAACAAAGCAGATTTTTATTCTTACTGGGAGTTTGAAGTTGCTGGAAATAAAGTAGCTGATAAAGCAGGTGCTGTAGAATATAAATACAAAGAGTCTGGAAGCAAATTTGTAACACTTACCATGGTTAGTGTAGGAGATGCTTTACAAACGTCTCAAATTATTGAAGTAACTGTACCAGTAGAGGAAGGATATGTAACAAATCCAGAAAATTTATTAGCAAATGGTTATTTAGCGGAAGGTGATGGCGATGACTTTACAAACTGGAGCGCATATAATGGGGGCGATAATATTTTTGCTACAACAGATGCACTTATAGGAGGTAGAGCAGCTACAATATCAAATTCTGCAGATGCAGATCCTTGGAGTGTTCAATTTGTAAGTGACGCTATAGAAACAGTAGTAGGAGAACAATATACTGTTTCATTTTGGGCTAAAGGAAATGGAGAAGTAGTTCGTTTTTCAACAAAACCAGATGCATCTGCTCAATATGGGCCAGATTATATATTAACATCAGAATGGCAACAATACACTTGGACAATTACTGCAAATGAAGCAGCTACTAATATTTCTTTAGATATGGGTAAATCTGCAGGTACATTTGTAATAGATGTTATTGAAGTTGTAAAAGGAGACACAGCACCAGCACTTCCTTCTAACGCTAGTTTAATTTTAAATGGTGGTTTTGAAGATGGTTCAGGTAATGATTTTACAAATTGGGGAAAATACAATGGAGGCGATTTTATTGTTGAAGAAACAAGTGATGTTTTATCAGGTGCTAGAGCCGTTAAAGTATCAAACTCAGCAGCTGGAGACCCTTGGAGTGTACAATTTGTAAGTGATTCCATAGAAACAGAAATAGATGCAGAATATGAAGTTACTTTATGGGCAAAAGGAGACTCTGCTGTAATTCGTTATTCAACAAAACCAGATGCAACGGCAAAATATGGACCTGATTATACAATTACTGCAGATTGGGCAAAATATACGTGGACTTTTGTAGCGAATGAAGCAAATACAAATATATCTTTAGATATGGGTGCATCAGCAGGTACATTCATTATTGATGATTTAAAAGTAGAAAAAAAATAATAGTAAAACCTTAATTAACGAAATATAGATTTTATGAAAATAAATAAATTAATAATATTATTAATCTCAACGTTATTCTTATTCTCTTGTTCAGAAGAGGATGAGAGTATCATGGGGACTGAAGGTGAAACACCTATTACAGTTAAAGCTTCATTTAGTTATACAGTTTCAACAGCAGATCCTTATGTAGCAGTTTTACAAAGTACTACAGAAAGTACAGTTGAATACCAAAGTTTTTGGGACTATGGTTTAGGGGGTGGAGTTGTAAGTGATAACGCAGGTGTTGCCGAGGTGAGATATAATGATGCAGGAGAATACATTGTTAAATACTATGTTATTTATGATGGACTTACAACAATAGCTACCCAAATAATTAGGGTTGATGAAAATGGAGTTTGTCCAGATGGATTCTGTGGTTCTACAAGTGATACAAGTTTAAAAGATGCAGCAACTACTTTTTCAGTTGGTACAATCACTAGATCATCTTGGGTAAAAGCAGGAGGAAAACATACAGAAATCTTAAAAAAGGAGTTTAATAATATAACTTCAGAATATGAGATGAAAATGAATGTGATGTATCCATCACAAGGAAACTATGATTTTAGTGCTGCAGATGCTATGGTTAGTTTTGCGCAAGAAAATGATATAAATGTTCACGGACATGCATTAATTTGGCACAATGCAACGCCTTCTTGGGTTGAAAATTTTGCAGGTACCAATGCAGAATTTGAAGCAATGGTAAAAGATTATATTACAACCACCTTAACAAGATTTAAAGGCAAAGTTCGTTCTTGGGATGTTGTAAATGAAGCTTTTGAAGATGGATCAGGTCATCCACTTAGAAATTCTGTTTTTAGACAAAAAATGGGTGATGACTATATTAAAAAATGTTTTCAATTTGCAAGAGATGCAGATCCAGATGTATTGCTTTTTTATAACGATTATAATATGGCTTCTAGTGCAACAAAAAGAGCAGCAATGTTTAAATTGGTAGATGAGCTAGGTGATTTAATTGATGGTGTTGGCGCTCAAATGCATATTTCGTATAGCGGTCCTTCAAAATCTAATATTGAGGCAGTTGCAGATGGTACTGTATCTAGAGGTTTAAAATTACACTTTGCTGAGTTAGATATTAGAGCAAATCCAAATAAGGATATTACTTCTTTAACAGATGATAGAGCTCAAGAACAAAGAGCAAAATATAAAGAAGTGGTTCAAATATACAATTCAATTCCTTTAGCAAATAAATTTGCCTTAACAATTTGGGGAGTAAGAGATAATGAATCTTGGTTGATAGATTTCTGGGGAAATGCAGATTGGCCTTTATTGTTTGATTCAAATTATAATAAAAAAGCTGCTTATTTTGGTTTTTTAGAAGGATTACAATAAGTGAATAATCATTATTAAGTGAATTTTTGAATTGAAAAACAGTTAAATATATAAAAACATTTAACTGTTTTTTTATCAAAAAAACTAGTTAATATTTTAAATATCACACTACGATGAAGTATACTAAATATTTCAATTCAATATTTTTAATTATAACAGTTTCTTTATTGCTTTCTTGTAAAAGTGGTGTAAAGAAAGAAGAATTAAAAGGATTAAAAAATTATGCAGATTTTCCTATAGGAACTGCTATCAAAATAAATACTTTATTAAAAGACACACAACTGCAAAAATTACAGAAGAGTAATTTTAATAGTATTACTTCTGCGAGTGATATGAAAATGAATAATATTATGCCTAAAGAAGGTGTTTATTCATGGAAAATAGTAGACAGTATTGTTAATTATGCACAGAAAAATAAGCAAAGATTATTTGGACACAATTTAATTTGGCATAGTTCTACGCCAAATTGGGTTCAAGAAAAAGCATCCAAAGATAGTTTGTGGTTGGGTACTTTTATGAAAGCATACATTACAAAGTATGTTACAAGATATAAAGGAAAAGTGGCTGCTTGGGACGTGGTTAATGAAGGATTAGAATCTCATGGAGGTGAAGCTAGAAAAACAATTTGGTACAATGCAATCGGTAAAGATTATATTGCAAAAGCATTTCAATACGCGCATGAAGCAGACCCAGAAGCTATTTTGTTTTATAATGATTTTAATATTGAAAGAGATACGTTAAAATTGAATAGTACGCTTACTATGATTAAAGAATTACAAGCAAAAGGAGTGCCTATATCTGGTTTAGGTTTTCAAATGCATATTCGTATGGATACTCCTGATGAGGTAATTGCTAATTCATTAAAAAAAGCGGTAAAAACAGGGTTACAAATTCACATTTCTGAGTTAGATATTATTTTTAATAAACACGATGATACTAGAGGTGGCGGTATACAGGTTTATGAAAAACTAACCGAAGAAATGAAAGAAGCACAAGCCAAAAAATATAAGAATTTAGTTAAAATGTATAAGTCTATTGTGCCAAAAGAACAACAATACGGAATCACTTTTTGGGATTTTACGGATAGAGATACATGGATTAAAGGGTTTTTTAATATAAATGATTGGCCAACTATTTTTGATGAAAAATTAGCACCTAAACCTGCTTATTTTGGTTTTTTAGAAGGATTAAAAGAAGAGAATTAAGTTATGAAGAATTTTTTTATAATAATAATTGTTTCTGTTTTTTGCCTCAATTGTTCTGGTAAAAAAGATAATGAAAAGACTAGTGAATTCGTAAAAACTTCATTTACAAATCCTATTTTAAAAGGATTTTATCCTGACCCAAGTATTTGTAAAGTAGAGGATAGTTATTATCTAATAAACTCAACTTTTGCCTATTTTCCTGGTATTCCTGTTTTTAAAAGTGATGATTTGGTGAACTGGAAACAAATAGGAAATGCTTTAGACAGACCAGAACAATTAGATTTAGAAGGTTTAGAAGTTTCTCAAGGCGTTTTTGCACCTGCAATTTCTTATCATAATGGAGTGTTTTATATTATTAACACAATTGTTGGTGGTAAAAATAATTTTATTATTTCTGCTTCTAACCCTGCAGGACCTTGGTCTAACCCAACTTGGTTGCCAAAAGTAGAAGGTATCGATCCTTCATTATTTTTTGATGAAAACGGAAAAACTTATGTTGTTTTTAATAGCAATCCACCAAATAACTCACCAGAATATGATGGACACAGAACTATTAAAATTATTGAGTTAGATGTTAAGAATCTAAAAACTGTTGGTGAAGCTAAAATAATTATAAATAAAGGTGCAAAACCAGAAGACAAACCTATTTGGATTGAAGGTCCGCATGTTTATAACAGAAACGGATTTTACTATGTAATGGCTGCAGAAGGAGGCACAGCAGAAGATCATTCTGAAGTTATTTTTAGAAGTAAAAATATTTTAGGACCTTATAAAAGCTATGAAAAGAATCCGATTTTAACGCAAAGAAATTTAAAGGATACTAGAAAAAATCCAATTACATCTACAGGGCATGCAGATCTTATAGAAGACAATTTAGGGAATTGGTGGGGTGTTTTTTTAGGGTGTAGACCTTATGATGGTAATCACCACTTTAATACGGGTAGAGAAACTTTTATGGCACCTGTAAAATGGGAAAATGATTGGCCTGTTTTTGATTTAGAAGGAGATGTTGTAAAAGACCATTATCAAATAACAATAGAAAAACCACTTGCAAATAAACCGTCTGTTAATGCAGATTTTATAGATGAGTTTAATACAGATACTTTAGCGTTTGATTGGCTTTTTTTAAGAACACCAAAAGAAAAATGGTATTCAATTTTAAACGGAGAATTAACTATAAATACGCGTCCAGAAACCACTTCAGGTACATCAAACCCAAGTTTTATTGGGTACAGACAAAAACATTTATTTGGTGAGGTAACTACAAAGTTATCTTTTAAAGCAGTTGATGAAAATGAAAAAGCAGGCTTAATTGCTTTTCAAAATGAAACGCATTATTACTACTTGTGTAAAACGGTAAAAGATAATAAACCTGTAGTTCAATTATTAAAATCAACAGAAAACGGAACAGAAGAAATCGCTTTTAAATCAATAAAAGAGAGTGATAATATTTCTTTTAAGATTGAGGCAAAAGGAAAATATTACAATTTTTTCTATTCCATAAACAATACAGATTGGGAAACTATATATGAAAACGCAGATGCTACTTTTTTAAGCACCAAAAAAGCCGGTGGTTTTGTAGGAACTATTTACGGAATGTACACTACTTCATCAGGTGTTAAAAGTACTAATGCTGCTATTTTTAATTGGTTTAAAATAAGTAACAACGATCAAAAAAAATAATAAAAAATAGTATATGAAGTTTTATATAAAAATAGTTCTATTAGTAGTTGTAATTATAAATACTTTACATCTAAAAGCTCAAGAAAACTACAGTATTTCTTCTCAAAAAGAGAGATTAAGACAATATGCTGGTCAATGGGTAAGTGCTATGAATCCTAACACAGATAGTGTAGCAAAACTTCCTGAAATAAAAATGAGTAGCATGAATAATTTCAATAAGCATTCGCTCACCGTTGATGTTTTTCAAAAAGATAGTACCAATCAATACAATTCGATACTGCATGAAATTATTGGTTATGATGAGGTTACCGATACTATTTTTGCTGCAGGTCATAATGCACAAGGTGCATTTTTTACGGGGAAAGGCACCTTTCCTTCAGAAAATCAATGGACGATGCAAGACAGAAATCTTAATGGTAAAAAAACAATAAAGGTTGATTTTAACTTTCAGAATTATACGGATGTTATATTGGAAGGATTTGATACAAATGAAAAGAGTTTATGGAAAACGAGATACATTAAGCAGAATCCTAAAGACAAAAATATTGGTATTCAGTTGGTTTCTGTTCACAAAGAGATGCTAAAAAACCCAGAAAAAACCTTAATTCAGTTAGGTAGAATGGGGTATAGCTATGTGGAGACCTTTGTATATAAAGAAGGTAGTTTTTACGGTCAAAATCCAAAACAGTTTAAGGCTATGGTTGAAAAATCGGGTATGCAGTTTTTGGGCTCTATGACTTTTTTCGATCCAGAAGATAAAAATGATGATGTTTCCATAAATACGTGGTGGAATAAAACGATACAAGATCATAAAAAAGCTGGTGTTGAATATCTTTCTACATCAAATAGTAAATTAAAAGGCATCAAGACGATCAAAGAACTTCAAGAGTATTCTAATTATTATAATAAAGTTGGAAAACTGTGTAAGGAGAACGGATTGAAGTTTGTGTATCACAACCATGCCGATGAATTTTTAAAGGTAGAAGGCGTAACCATTTATGATTATTTTCTTCAAAATACCAACCCTGAATATGTCTATTTTCAATCTGATTTATATTGGATGCAAATGGGCGGTGTAAATCCTGTTGATTATTTTAAAATCCATCCTAAACGATTTATTAGTTGGCATGTAAAGGACTATAAAGAATTAGGTGAAAGTGGTAAAATAGATTTCAAGGACATTTTCAACTATAAAGAAATAGCTGGAGTTCAATACATCTTGTCAGAGGTTGAAGCGTATAGATTTCCTCCTTTGTTTAGTGTAGGTTTAGCTTGGGAATATATGTATTATGAATTATTAAAATAAACGTTTGCTTATGAAAGCTTTTACAATGAAGTATCTTTTATTAACCATATTTTTCTTTTCAATGATGAAAACCAATGCACAAGATCAGTTTCGTGTTTTATTGTTTACCCAACATGATACTTGGCATTACAATACCATTCCTGTTGCTGTTGATGCTTTTCAAGAAATGGCAGCAGAACATCAGTTTCAATTTGATTGGACACAAAGACCAGATGATCTTATAGAAAAATTACCAAAACATGATGTAGTCATATTTATGAACGCCAATGCCAATTTTTTAACGCCAAAGCACATGGATGCTTTAAAAGCATTTATGAAACGAGGCGGAGGTTTTGTTGGCATACACGGAACAGCAGATGGTGAAAACGATAATGCTTGGTTTGATGGCCTTGTTGGAGCCAAATTTGTAGATCACCCAAAATTACAAGCCGCAATTGTAAACGTCGAGAATAATGATTTTCCAGCAACTTGGCATCTTCCAAATAAATGGCTTCGTAGTGATGAGTGGTATAATTTTAAAAACATGAATTTAGATACACTAAATATTTTATTAACTGTTGATGAAGCTTCTTATGATTTTACTGCAGGTTATGATGACATTCCGTTAAAAGGCATGGGAGCAAAACATCCTATTTCTTGGTATCAAGAATATGAAGGCGGAAGATCGTTTTACACGGCTTTAGGTCATAAACCAGAATCGTTTAAAGATAAAAACTTTTTGAATCACATTTTTGGTGCAATATATTGGGTGCAACATAAATAAATTATTTGCAAAATTTTAGAGCCTATTTGGTTTTATCAAAAAAATAGAACTCACTTTACATTTACTAAAATAAATATTATGATAAAGAATCTAATGATAATTTCAATGGCCTTTTTTTGTGCTATTGGTTATAGTCAAACAAAACAAAATGCAAAATATGTATTTCTGTTTATTGGCGATGGTATGGGAGCAAATCAAGTTTATGCTACCGAAATGTTTTTAAATGCAAAACCTAAGGAGATTAAAGCAGACAAACTATTAATGAGTAGTTTTCCGGTGAACTCGAATATGACTAACTATTCAGCTAGTTCTTATGTTACCACATCTTGTGCAGCAGCAACAGCAATGTCAACAGGGTTTAAAACCAATAATGGTATTATAGGAAAATCTCCCGACAAAAAAATAGCGTATGAGAACATATCTCAAAAAGTAAAAAAAGCAGGTTTTAAAGTCGGTATCTTGTCAAGTGTAATGATAGATCACGCCACTCCAGCATCGTTTTATGCACATCAAGATTCTCGCAATATGTATTACGAAATTAGTATGGAGCTACCCAATTATAATATTGATTATTTTGGTGGAGGAGGCTTTCATCATCCTAAAGGAAAAAAAGGAGATCAACCAGATTCATTTGAAAATGCTATTAAAAAGGGGTATACCATTGCAGATTCTCATAAGGAATTTAATAAGTTAAAAAATGGCGATGAAAAAATAATAGCAATAAATCCTGAAATGTATCCTTCAGGAGAATTTTACTGGGCTATTGATAAAAAAGAAGGAGCACTTTCTCTTACCGATTTTACAAAAAAAGGGATTGAAGTGATTGATAATGATAAAGGTTTTTTTATGATGGTAGAAGGAGGTAAAATTGATTGGGCCTGTCATGGAAACGATGGTGTATCCATGGTTCATGAAGTAATCGCTTTTAATGATGCTATTAAAGAAGCCTATGAGTTTTATAAAGAACGACCAGATGAAACATTAATTATAGTTACTGCAGATCATGAAACAGGCGCTCTATTTACAGGGATAAATTATGCCACACATCCTGAATTGTTGAAATACCAAATAATTTCAGTTCAAGAGTTTAAAAGAAAAATGACAGAACTTAAAAATACAGATCCAGAAGTTTCTTTCAGTACTATTTTAGATTTAATACAGGCAGATTTTGGCTTAGGAAACAGTGAAATCGGTTTGTCTTTAGATGATAAAGAATTAGCCCTATTAAAATCAGCCTATAAAAAACAGTTTAAAGGAGATAAAAAAGTAAACGCAGATGCCGATTATTTAACTAAAACTAAAGTAAAATCCATTGGAGAAACAGCAGCCTATATTTTAAATAAAAAGGCAGGTATAAGTTGGGGTTCTGGCGATCATTCTGGTACACCGATTCCTGTTAGAGTTATTGGTAAAGGTCAAGAAGAGTTCTCTGAGTATTTCGATAATACAGATTTACCAAAAAAAATAGAGAAACTTATGGGTATATAGTTGAATCATTTTAGAAAAAAATCTTTTAAAAATATCTTCAATTAATAGGATAAAAAAAGAAATAATATTCCACTATTCTTTTTATCCGCTAACATAACAAGAAGTATAAACTTCATAAAAACACAATAAATCTAAAATTTATAAAATATGAAATACTCATTATTACTTGCGCTATTTTTATTACAATTCATTGGTTATTCGCAATCGGCTGATGTAAAAACACGTTCTGAAAAAGGTGATGACAAGTTGTTGTTAACAATTTTTCTTAAACATGATCAAAGTATGAATTTAAATGAGATTGAAAAGATAAGAACGGATCAAGGGTTTTATGAAAATTTCCCTCCAGAAGGTGTTTCTGTAGTTAATTGGTTTGTAGTTATGGGAATTGGGCAAATGGTGGTGTTAGAACTCCCTGCTTCAAAATTATCAGCTGTAAATTTAGCGATAGAAAGAACAGCATGGAAAGCTTTTAAATCAGAGATGTATCCAACCTATGATCTATATCCTATTATGGAAAAAAAGTTAAAAAATAAATCGAAGGTAACTTATTAGTATTTTAGTTGTTGAATTGAGTAAGCTGAATACTCTTTTTTAAGGCAAAAAAATAAACTATTCATAAGGTATCACTAAAAATAAAAATATGAAAAGTAAAATAATATTATTAGCTATAAGTTTAATTTGTTTTCTTGCTGTAGATGCGCAAAACATTGTTTATGTATATGGAGATGTTGCTGCTGATGGTACGGTACCATCCGGAAGTAAAAAACCATTTCATCAAATGCGTTTGAATGATGAAGGTGATTTAGGGATGAGTGGTTTTAAAAAAGCATTGGAAGCTGTTGGGTTTACTGTAAATGAAGTTTACGATCAAGAAATAGTAATTAATGCCAAATTTCTAAAGGCGATTGATGTTTTAATTTTAGGCTCAAATCAGCGCGTTTTTATCGATGCAGAAGCTAAAGCCTTAAAGCGTTGGGTGAAAAAAGGCGGCGGAGTAATTGCTTGGTCAGATAGTGGATTTGGAGGAGAATATAGCATTGTAGGTGTGGATAATGAAATGGGGCGAATTTCTGACAATGTTTTAATGGAGCAATTTGGTATGCATTTTTTGACCGACAATGGTGCTGGAAACTACCTGGTGAACGAGTATACACAAGATCATTTTATTAATAAAAACAATAAACATAAAGGCGTTGCTTTTAGGGGAGAAGGAGTAAGTTTTGTTCGTGTTTCTAAACCAGCAGTAATTTTAGCGAAAGCGCAAGAAGGCGGATTAGGAGGTAGGTTAGTTGTAAATTCTAATGATGGTAAATTTAATGAAAATACTGATGTCTCTTTAGCAATAGCTGAAATAGGTAAAGGTAGAGTAATAGGCGTTTTTGATCGTAATTTGTTTTGGAATGCTGGGGCTGGAACCCGTTTAAGTCATTCCGATAATAGGGTGTTTGCACAACGTATTGCCCTTTGGGTAGCAGGTATTGAGGATGAGCAACGCTTTGTAAATGACACCAATGCTTTAGTTTCTGCAATAAATACACCTCCAAGGATTACTATTGATTATACGTATTCAAAAACGGATAACAGTCTTGCAATTACTACGGTGATTACAGACGAGGATAAAGACGCCATTAGTCCGGAAATAGTATGGAAGCAAGTAAAAGGACCTGCCAATTGTGAGTTCGAAAATAATAATCCCAATACTACAACACCACGTATTTTTATGCCCAAAGCAGGTAAATATGTTTTTAAAGCAACTGTTTTAGATGGTGAGTTTGAAATTAATAAATTCTTAAATTATACAAGGAAGTAAGTTTTTTTAAAACCTTTTTAGGTTTTAAGAAGATTATTTTCCCAATAGTCCTAATCAAACCAACTTTCCATCAACTTGATTATTACTAGTAGAAAAGTATTTTTCAAGAACTATTTATAAGTTTAGTGTTTATAAGGGATTGCTAGAATTATGTAGCACTTTTAAAATAGAATTTATTTCATGTAATGCAAGAATTGTTCTACTAAAAGCAGTATTTGTTTTACAGCAATCTATAGATTACAGTTAATTTTAAACCAATATTAAGTGATACTTTTTAAAACTACCTATTGGTCAGTTTATATAAAAAAAACTCACTTAATAGCAGTAAGTGTTATCCATAGAAATTTACAAATAAATACAATATAGATATGTTTAATAAAATTAATACAACTTTACTCTTAATATCAATTTGCCTTTTAAGCTGTAAAGAAGCAAAAAAGGAAACTGTAAAAGAAACACCTCAAAATAAAACGTCTTTAAAAGATAGTTATAAAGAAGACTTTTTAATAGGAACAGCACTTAATACAGGTCAAATTAAAGAAGTAAATGCAGTACAAACAGCTTTAATAACTAGAGAGTTTAATGCCATTACTCCAGAGAACGATTTAAAATGGGAGCAAATTCACCCTAAAAAAGACACTTATAATTTTAATGTATCAGATGCTTATGTTGCTTTTGGTACTAAAAATAACATGCATGTTGTAGGGCATACCTTGCTTTGGCACAGTCAATTGGCGCCTTGGGTTCATGAAATTACAAATAAAGACACTTTAGCAAATAATATTACAAAGCACATAAATACTATTGCAGGTAGATATAAAGGAAAAATTGATTCTTGGGATGTTGTAAATGAAGCTTTAAATGAAGATGGATCTCCAAGAGAATCTCTTTTTTATAAAATTTTTGGAGATGAAAGCTATTTAGAATTAGCTTTTAAACTTGCCGAAAAAGCAGCACCAGATGCAGAGCTAGTTTACAACGATTACAATCTTTGGAAACCCGCAAAAAGAGAAGGAGTTATTAGAATTGTGCAAAATTTGCAAGCAAAAGGTATTAGAATTGATGGTGTAGGTATGCAAGCACATTGGAGTTTAGATGGTCCGTCTTTAGAAGATATTGAAAATAGTATAATTGCGTATGCCGACTTAGGAGTGAAAGTAATGTTTACAGAGTTAGATATTACTGTGCTACCAAACCCTTGGGAATTGGATGGAGCTGCTGTAGAACAAAGCTATGAAAGGTACGAGAATGACCCTAAAATGAATCCTTATCCAAATGGATTAACAGCAGACATTCAACTAAAAATAGCAAAACGTTATGAAGATATTTTTAATCTTTTTTTAAAACACAAAGATAAAATTAGTCGTGTTACTTTTTGGGGAGTTAATGATGGGCAATCTTGGTTAAATAATTGGCCAATTAAAGGGAGAACAAATTATCCACTACTTTTTGGAAGAGATAATAAACCAAAAGAAGTATATAATAATGTAATTGCGCTTAAAAATAAGGCAAACTAATAGCTCCTAAAAATGACAACTATTTCACACAAATTATCCGTAAAAGAAAAAGTAGGTTATGCTCTTGGAGATTTAGCAGCCAATTTAGTTTTTCAAACTCTAGTAACCTATCTATCCTATTTTTATACAGATATTTATGGCTTAAAACCAGAAGATGCCGCATTAGTAACCTTAACAGTTGGTCTTATAGCTGCGTTTGGTTTTAACCCTATAGTGGGTGCTTTGGCAGATAGAACAAATACCAAAATGGGTAAATTTAGACCATGGATTTTATGGACTGCAATACCCTTAGGAGTAACCGCGCTATTAGCTTTTACTACGCCAGATTTTGAATATCAAGGAAAAGTTATTTACGCCGTAATAACATATACTTTACTCTTATTGTTATACTCTGCAAATAATTTACCGTATTCTGCTTTAAGTGGTGTTATTACTGGAGATATGAAAGAGCGTAATAGCCTATCTGCATATCGATTTGTAGGTGTTTTAGGGGCACAGTTTTTTGTACAAGTTTTTATGTACGATTTAATTTTAAAAGCAGGTGATGGTAACAAAGCCGCAGGTATGGAAACTGTTATGACTTATTTAGCCATTATAGGAACCATCATGCTAATGATTACGTTTTTTACAACAAAAGAAAGAGTAATACCTAAACCAGAACAAAAATCTAGTTTAAAAGAAGATTTATCAGATTTGTTTCAAAATAAACCTTGGGTAATAATGTTAGTGCTTACAACTCTAATATTTATAACATTAGCCATGAAAGGTGGCTCTTATGTTTATTATTTCGAAAACTTTGTCAATGAAGAAAAATTAAGAGTGTTTTTAGATCCGTATAGATCAATGCTACCCACATTTGAAAATGAAACTTCTTTTGGTTTAGGGGTGTTTAATGGAATAGGAATTTTAGTTGGTTTAATAGGGATCATTCTTTCTAAACGTTTGGCAGATAAATACGGAAAACGAAATGTTTTTGCCATTTCTCTTTTTATTTCAACCTTATTTAT
This sequence comes from Polaribacter staleyi, assembly GCF_038024045.1. Taxonomy (NCBI): domain Bacteria; kingdom Pseudomonadati; phylum Bacteroidota; class Flavobacteriia; order Flavobacteriales; family Flavobacteriaceae; genus Polaribacter; species Polaribacter staleyi. The sequence continues at coordinate 2,904,403 of NZ_CP150665.1, forward strand.
CATTGCTTTTTATTTTTATCAACCAGAATCTATAGAACTAATTTTTATTACTCAAATTTTACACATGTTTTTTTACGGAATTGGGACTCCAATTCTTTGGACGATGATTGCCGATGTAGCTGATTTTTCTGAATGGAAAACAAACAGAAGAGCAACTGCCATTATATTTTCTGCAATGATGGTTGGTTTAAAAGGAGGTATAAGTATTGGTAGTGCTTTAGTTTCATCAATTTTAGGAGCCTATGGATATGATTCTCTTCTAGAAGTACAAAGTGAAGCAGCTATTAATGGTACAAAGTTATTAATTAGTGTGTATGCTGCAATTCCGTTTTTAATAGGAGTAGGCCTGTTATATTTTTATGAAATTGATAAAAAAATGGAATTAAAAATTGAAAAAGAGTTAAACGAAAGAAGAGCAATTTAAAAAGAATACAATGCCAGAAGAAAGTATAGAACACATAAATTTTGATGAATTAAATAAAAAAGCCATTTCACAACCATTAGTATCTCATATGTATACAGCAGATCCATCTGCACACGTATTTGATGGTAAAATATATATTTATCCATCTCATGATATTGATGCCGGAGAAGCTTTTGATGATTTAGGAAGCCATTTTGCTATGGAAGATTATCATGTATTATCTATGGATAGTATAGATGGTAAGGCTGTAGACAATGGTTTGGCTTTACATGTAAAAGACGTTCCTTGGGCAAAACAACAAATGTGGGCACCAGATGCAAATGAAAAAGATGGAAAATATTATTTGTTTTTTCCAGCAAAAGCACATGATGATATTTTTAGAATTGGTGTTGCTATTAGCGATTCTCCAACAGGACCTTTTAAAGCAGAACCAGAAGCTATTAAAGGTAGTTTTTCTATAGATCCTGCTGTTTTTAAAGATGATGATGGTAGTTATTATATGTATTTTGGAGGTCTTTGGGGTGGACAATTACAGCGTTGGAGAACGGGTGAGTTTAATGCTGACCAACCAGAGAGTCCAACTGCATTTTTTCCTGAAGATAATGAGCCAGCATTATTGCCTTTTGTAGCAAAAATGACTGATAATTTGTTAGAATTTGAAAAAAAACCAAAAGAAATAGAGATTATTGATAAAAATGGAGATTTATTATTAGCAAAAGATAATGAAAAACGCTTTTTTGAAGCTGCGTGGATGCATAAACACAATGGCAAATACTATTTCTCATACTCTACCGGAGATACACATTTTATTTGTTATGCAATTGGAAATACTCCTTATGGACCATTTACCTATGCCGGTAGAATTTTAGAACCAGTTGTTGGTTGGACCTCGCATCACTCTATTTGTAATGTTGATGGAAAAGATTATTTGTTTTATCATGATTCAAGTTTATCAAAAGGAGTAACGCATTTGCGTTCTGTAAAAGTTGTAGAAATTAATTATCGAGATGATGGAACTATTATTACTTTAATTCCTTATTCTAAGTAGGATCTAACTTTTTAGATAAATTTGATTATCAAAACGTATTCAAAATTTGAATTGTTTTACACAATAAAAAAACCTCAACTATTATAGTTGAGGTTTTTTTTGGTACTCAAGGTGGGAATCGAACCCACACTCCCGAAAGAACTGGATTTTGAATCCAGCGCGTCTACCAATTCCGCCACTTGAGCAAAAAATTAATAAGATTGCAAAGGTATAAAATTATTTTATTTTAAAGTCAAAAAATTAATTCGAAACTCAATAAATAATTTCTACTTTTGTCAACTCAGAACAACACAACAAAAAAACAACTAAATGCCTACAAATCAATTAGCACCAAAACTTTTTGCCTGCAGACAAAGCACAGTTTTGGCAGAAAAGATTGCAAAAGAATACAATACTACTTTAGGAAAAGTTAAAACAACTTACTTTAGTGACGGAGAATTTCAACCAGCTTTTGAAGAATCTGTTCGTGGAAGACGTGTTTTTATTATTGGATCTACATTTCCGAATGCAGACAATTTAATGGAAATGTTATTAATGTTAGATGCAGCAAAAAGAGCATCTGCAAGACACATTACTGCTGTTATGCCATATTTTGGTTGGGCAAGACAAGATAGAAAAGATCAACCAAGGGTTGCAATAGGAGCAAAATTAGTAGCCAATTTATTGCAATCTGCAGGGGCAACTAGAATTATGACGATGGATTTACATGCAGATCAAATTCAAGGATTTTTCGAAAAGCCAGTAGATCATCTGTTTGCTTCCACTATTTTTATGCCATACATTAATAGTTTAAAATTAGAAAATTTAACAATTGCTTCTCCAGATATGGGTGGTTCTAAAAGAGCGTATGCCTATTCTAAACATTTACACTGTGATGTTGTTATTTGCTACAAACAGCGTAAAAAAGCCAATGTAATAGGTCATATGGAGTTAATTGGAGATGTTAAAGGTAAAAATGTAATCTTAGTAGATGACATGATTGATACAGGAGGAACTTTGGCTCATGCAGCAAATTTAATGATGGAAAGAGGTGCTTTAAGTGTTAGAGCAATCTGTACACATCCTATACTTTCTGGTGGTGCTTATGAAAAAATAGAAAACTCAGGATTAACAGAGTTAATTGTTTCAGACACAATTCCTTTAAAAAAGGCTACATCTAAAATAAAAGTGGTATCTTGCGCGCCATTATTTGCTGATGTTATGCATAAAGTGCAAGACAATACTTCAATTAGTGGACAATTTTTAATGTAAATAAATAATAAACAAAGAAATGAAATCAATTTCAATTAAAGGATCAAAAAGAGAAAGCGTGGGTAAAGTAGCTACTAAGGCCTTACGTAATGCTGGTATGGTTCCTTGCGTTATATACGGAGGAGAAAACCCAATACATTTTTCAGCAGAAGAAAAAGCGTTTAAAAAGTTGGTATTCACTCCAAATGTGTATACTGCAAGTCTTGATATTGATGGTCAAAAAATACCAGCAGTGTTACAAGATATTCAATATCACCCAGTAACAGATAAAATCATTCACGTTGATTTTTATCAATTATTTGATGATAAAGAAATTACAATGAACATTCCTGTAAAATTAACAGGTACTTCTCCTGGTGTATTAAATGGTGGATCTTTACGTTTTACAAACCGTAAATTAAGAGTAAAAGCATTACCAGCTAACTTACCAGATTTTGTAACTGCAGATATTTCTAAATTAAAAATTGGAAATAAATTAGTAGTAACAGCTTTACCAACAGAAGGGTACACGTTTATGCACCCAGACAATACAGTTGTTGTTCAGGTTAGAACTTCTCGTAATGCTACTAAATCAGCAGATGAAGAAGAAGAAACAGAAGCTGCTGCAGAATAAATTTTTTGCAAGCATAAAATATAAAAAGCGTTACAAATTTGTAACGCTTTTTTTTTGTCTTAAATTTATTTGAAGGTCACACATTATGTAATTCTTCTTATTTTTGAAGAATGAAATTTAAAAACTTTTTTTCTGACATATTGGGTATAAAAGTTGAAACTAAAGAAGAGTTGATGAAGAAATTTTTAATTATTGGTTTAGGTAATATTGGTGATAAATATATCAATACAAGGCATAATATTGGTTTTAAGGTGCTAGACGAAGTGGCAGAAGAACACAATGCAACTTTTGAAACTGAAAAGCTAGGTGATGTAGCTAGCTTTCGATTTAAAGGCAGAACTTTTATTTTGCTAAAACCAAGTACGTTTATGAATTTAAGTGGAAAGGCGGTAAAGTATTGGATGGATAAAGAAAATATATCTATAGAAAATATTTTAGTAGTTACAGATGATATAAATATCGATTTTGGTACAATTCGTTTAAAAGCAAAAGGATCTGCTGGCGGACATAATGGATTAAAAGACATTCAAGAAAAATTGAATACACAGCAATACGCTCGTTTTCGTTTTGGAGTAGGGGGGAATTATAGTAGAGGTAGACAGGTAGATTTTGTGCTTGGAGAATGGAGTAAAGAAGAAACGAGCCAATTAATAGAACGTTTGCCAACTTCTGCAAAAGTAATAACCTCTTTTGGTACTGCAGGCTTAAATAATACCATGAATACTTTTAACGGTAAATAAAAAAAGGTATCTATTTCTAGATACCTTTTTTTATTAAAGTTTATTTACTTTTTTAATTTCTTTCTAAAGTAATGTCTGTAACAGTGTTAATGTCATTACCTCCTTTAGTAGTGCTATTTACATCTTGTTTGATGATTAATTTGTCTGCATTAAAGGTTTTAAGGTCAAAAGTACCAATAACCAAACCATTACCTAATGTTTCTGTAAGGGTAATTGTTTTAGAATCTAAATTTAAAGCGTAGGTTCCTGCAGTGTCGTCTAGGTCTTGTATATCATCATCGTTATCAACTCCATCTGTTTTAGATGTCATTACAAGAATTCCATCTATACTGTATGTATTATTTGCATTTAATATTACTTTTACAGTAGAAGAACTTCTAGTTTTTGTGGTTGTAGCAAGCGTAATAACTTTACCTGCAGAAGATGTTGCAGATTCTATTTCTACAGATTTGTAAGCTGTAATTTTGTAAGTACCAGCTAAATTTACTGCTGATAACTCAAAAGAATTGTCATCGTCACTACTACAGCTAGTAATAGAGATTGCGATAAATAAGATTAAAAATGATTTTAATAATTTCATAATATTTTGATTTTTTGGGCAAATATAAGTCATAATTTAAAATGTTACGATTAAAATAGTACACTTTTTTAAAACAGACTATTTGTTTTCACTAGCAAACCATTCTGCAAAACTAGAGTCTGTTTCTTGTAGTTTTATAGAATATAACTTGATGTTTTCTGGTAATCTATTTTTAATTTTTTCGGCAAAATCTATCACCATCATTTCACTAGTTGGTTGGTAATCAACTAAAATAACATGATGGTCTCTTGCTTGTAATTCTTTAGCCAACTCTACATGAGGTGTGTTTTTATTAAAAACAGTGGCATGGTCAAAAATATCAACAATTTCTTCGTTAACAATTTTCTTTAAATCCCCAAAATCTATTACCATACCAAATTTTACATTGGTATTGTCTTTAATTGGTTTTCCAGAAACAGTTACAGATAGTTTGTAAGAATGTCCGTGCACATTTTTACATTTTCCATCATAACCATATAATGCATGTCCTGTTTCAAAATTAAACTGTTTGGTAATTCTAATTGTGCTCATTTGTGTTTTTTATGAATCTGTCATTACGAGTAAGAATAAAGAAGTAATCTGTTTTTTATTATCAGATTATTTTATGCTTCTTAATGACAAAAAAATTATCTTCTGTTTCTAAACTTGTTGTAAAAATAAACAACAACTAATGCTATTGCCAACCCTAAAAATAAAAAATCTCCTCCCATTTTGTGTGTATTTTGTTATGCTGTAATTAAAAAATTATTTAAAACATCTGCAATTTTTCTGTTATCAGATAATTGCGGAATCTTATTTTGTCCTCCAAATTTACCAATAGATTTCATATATTCATGAAAACCACCCTTTTTTACTTTTCTAATCACCAAGGGACGTAAAACTTTCCCTTCAATTAAATCGATATAATAAATATTTTGAGCCTGCATAGAAGCATCAATCTTAGCCGCAAAAGCTTCTAAATCATCTGGTTCGTTTTCAAACTCTATAAACCACTCATGATACGGTAAACCACTTTCTGGACTTACTTGTGGTGCTACTGTAAATTCGCTAATGTTTATATTTGTGCCTTTAATAGAGTCGTTTAGTGCTTTTTCTACTTCCTTACCAATAACATGTTCGCCAAAGGCGGATATAAAATGTTTTATTCTACCGGTAACTTTAATTCGATAAGGTTTTGTTGATGTAAACTCTACGGTATCACCAATATTATATCCCCAAAGACCTGCTGTGGTGTTTAAAATAATGGCATAATTAACGCCCATTTTTACATCCTTTAAAGAAATTCTTGTTGGGTTTTCGTTAAAAAACTCATCCGCAGGAATAAACTCATAAAAAATACCAGAATCTAATTGCAACAACATTCCTTTTTCTGTCTGAGAATCTTGATAGGCAATAAATCCTTCTGAGGCAGGATACAACTCTATGTAATCTATCTTTTTACCAATTAAACTTTCAAATTTATTTTTATAAGGCTCAAAATTAACGCCTCCATAAATAAAGAAATTAAAATTAGGAAACGTTTCTGATATTGGTTTACCTGTTTTTTCTATTAATTTTTCAAAATACATTTGTACCCAAGACGGAATGCCGCTAATTACAGACATGTCTTCGTTAATGGTTTCTTCTACAATGGCATTTACTTTGGTGTCCCAATCTTCTATACAGTTGGTTTCCCAACTTGGTAACCTGTTTTTTAATAAATACTGAGGAACATAATGCGCTACAATTCCGCTTAATCTACCTAGTTTTATGCCGTTTTTATCGGCTAAAACAGGGCTTCCTTGTAAAAAAATCATTTTTCCATCAACAAAACTAGCATCGTTTTTTTCTTTGATATAAAATAACAAAGCATTTCTTGCCGCTTTAATGTGTGTTGGCATAGAATCTTTGGTAATAGGTATGTATTTTGCGCCAGAAGTTGTACCCGAGGTTTTTGCAAAGTAAAGCGGTTTTCCGGTCCAAAGAACATCAGGTTCACCGGCAACAACTCTATCTACATAGTGCTTTAAGCCTTCGTAATCAGTAACTTTAACTTCTTTTTTAAAATCTTCGTAGGTAGTAATATTAGAAAAATTATGATCTTTTCCGAAAGCGGTTTTACTTCCTTTAGAGAGTAGGTTTTTAAAAACCTTTTCTTGTGTTTTATGAGGGTTATTTGCCCATTTGTAAACTTTTTTTGTTGCTATTTTAGCAAACGGTATTGCAAAAAGTGATTTGATGCTCATTATTTAAAATCAATAAAATTTGTTGGGTTTACAGAATAACCACCGTTCCAGAGTTCAAAATGCAAATGAGGTCCGGTTGTTAATTCTCCGGTAGAACCTACAGTGGCAATAACTTCGCCAGATTTTACAAAATCTCCTTGTTCTTTTAGTAAATTTCCGTTGTGTTTGTAAACAGAAATATAATCTTTAGCATGTTTTAAAATAATAACGTAGCCCGTTTCTGCAGTCCATCCAGAAAATATAACAGTACCATCTGCCGTTGCTTTAATTGGGGTTCCTGTTTTTGCGGTAATGTCTACGGCAAAATGTTTTGCACTTGCATCAAAACTTTGAGAAATAGTACCATTTAAAGGAGCAAAAAATACAATTTTAACATTGCTTTGCGCATTTTTCTGTATAGAGAATCGGGTTTCGCTTTCTACTTTTTCTCTAAATATAGAATCTTCTTTAGAGGCATCTAGCTTGCTTTCGTCTATTAAACGGTGTCTTGCTTCAACCTGAATAGAATCTATATTATCGGGTTCAATATCGCCTGTTAATACAGGTTTTAAGGCTTTTGTATAGTTTTCTAAAATGGCTAATTTAGTTTTTAAAGAGTCTGCTTCAAAAGTTAAATTGGCTGCTTTTCTTTTTAAAGCGGAAGAGGAATAACCGGGTATATATTCTTTTAAAGGGGTAAAGGCTATTAATAAAATGGTGCTGGCTATTAATAAAATAGAAAAAAATCCGCCTAAAACAAAAACATTTAATCTAGATAGTTTTAATGAAAAACGCTCTTCAAAAGTATCTTCATTTAAAACAACCAACCTGTATTTGTCGGTCAGTTTTTCTTTAAGTTTTCCTTTTTTGTTATTTTTTTTAGCCACAAAAATGTATTTGATGTTTAACAAAGATACAAGAAACCTTTGCAGTATGTACTCAGTTTACTAACGTTACAAATTTAATTTAATTATTTTTTGTAAAAATTCATTTCATCGGCATACTCCCAAACTTCTTTTGGCAAGAGTGGTTGTATGTTTTTTTGATTTTTTATACCCTTTCTAATCATGGTAGAAGAGATCTGCACAATAGGTGCATCTACCTTATGAATTTTAGAATGATTTTTAAATTGATGATCTACGGTACCTTCTGCAATTCTTGGATATACATAAATATGATGATGCTCTAAAATAGTTTCATAATTTTTCCATTTATGTAAACTCTTTAAATTGTCTTCACCCATAATTAAACAAAATTCTTTGTCTGGATGTAACTCTGTAATATTTGCTAATGTATATACGGTGTAATTGGGTTGTGGTAATTTAAATTCAATATCAGAAGGCTTAATTTTTACATAGTTTTCTGTTGCTCTGTAAACCATTTCAAATCGATGATGATTTTCTAGTAAAGAGCTTTTCTTTTTAAACGGATTATGAGGGGTTACCACCATCCAAATTTCATCTAAATCTGAATATTCTACCATGTGATTGGCAATAATTAAATGCCCAATATGTATGGGGTTAAAGGTGCCAAAATATAAACCGATTTTACTCATATCTTTTAAAAGATGATAGAAAAAAGATGAAAGACAAGAGACTTCTTATTTGTCTCTTGTCTTATCTCTCTTTTCTTGTTTCTCTACTCTTTATTTTCTTTTAATCCCAAATAATCACTCATTAAATCTTCTGCTTCTTTTAAAGCGTCTTCTAAAATGTAATTTTTTATGATTTTATCAAACTGCGGAGCCGTTGCTAACTCTACAGAAGCTTTTGCAATACGCATGTTTATTTTGTCTTCACTTTCTGTAGAACGCTTTTTTAAACGAATTTTTAATTCATCTACACTTGGTGGTTTTACAAAAACAGACAAGGTTTCATTTGGGTACTTCTTTTTAATTCGTAATCCGCCAACCACATCAATATCAAAAATAACATGTTTTTTTAATGCCCAAATACGTTCAATTTCACTTTTTAAAGTGCCATAAAAGTTGTCTCTATAAACTTCTTCCCACTCTAAAAACTCATCATTTTTAATTTTATCTTTAAATTCTCTTAAATTGATAAAGTAATAATCTTCACCATCTTTTTCTTCTCCTCTTGGTGCTCTAGAAGTAGCCGAAATAGAGAATTCTAAATTAAATCTTTCTTGTTTTAATAAATGACGTACAATTGTAGTTTTACCTGAACCAGAAGGTGCCGAAAAAACGAATAATTTTCCTTTAAAATCTGACATATATTTTAGTATTTGTCTTGCTGAACTTTCTTCAGCATCTTAATAATTTGAATAGTGTAAATACCTACAAGGTTTTAGAAACCTTGCAGGAAAAATAGTTATTTAAAGCACATTTAAAATTTGCTCTTTAATTTGCTCTAATTCGTTTTTCATTTGAATAACGGCTTTTTGCATTGGTGCAAAATTAGCTTTAGAACCTGTTGTGTTTATTTCTCGTCCCATTTCCTGAACAATAAATCCTAGTTTTTTACCATTAGAATCTTCAGAATCCATTGTTTGTAAAAAATAATCTAGATGATTTGCCAAACGAACTTTTTCTTCGTTAATATCTAATTTTTCTAGATAATAAATCAATTCTTGTTCAAAACGGTTTTCATCCGTATCAACTTTTAAATCGTCGATAGCCTTTTTTAAACGTGTTTTAACGTTTTCTACTCTATCGCCATCCAAAGCTTTTACTTCTTCTAAATATGTTTTAATATTTGCTATTCTTTCTTTAAAATCTATCTCTAAAGAAGCAGCTTCATCAATTCTATATTGTACAATATCTTTAATTGCAATATCTACACTTTCGTTGATAAGGTTCCACTCGTTTTCATCTAATTCTTCACGTTCTGTTTTTAATGCATCAGGCATTCTTACGGCCATTTTTAATAATTCAACATCATCAGTAGTGCCTGTTTGTACAACGTTTCTTAGTTGTTGCATGTATTCTTTTACTACACCATGATTTATAGTTGTAGAAGTTTCATCCGCAGTCATTTCTACAAAGATTGAAAAATCTACTTTACCACGAACTAATGCGCTTGCTAGTTTTTTACGAACAGCCAATTCTTTCTCTTTATAATAAGAAGGAATACGAACGTTTAAATCGAGGTTTTTACTGTTTAAAGATTTAATTTCTATGGTTACTTTTTTTGTAGGTAATTGTAATACAGACTTCCCATAACCAGTCATAGATTGAATCATAAAATCAACATTTTAGATGAAAGGCAAATATAGTTTTTATTTCACAGAATTTTCTACTTGTCTGGTTACTAAATATACCCCAGAAAAGATAAGTAAGGTTGCCCCAATTTTTATAAAGTTTAAAGAGTCGCTACCTACAATTAATGCAAAGATAGTGGCAATTACAGGTTGTAAATAAATAAAAACACTAACAGTGGTTGGTTTTAATTTAGATAAACCGTACAAGTTAAACAGATAGGTAATACAAGTAGTAAAGATAATTACATAGCTAATATTCCAATAAATATTTACAGGTATCTCTTGCCAAACAACTTCACTTAATTCAGTATATCCAAAAGGAATAACCAAAAATAATCCGATTAAGTATAACCATTTTACAAGAACAATTGGATGGTATTTGGCAATTAGGTTTTTAGAGATAACTAAATATAAGCCATAAGAAGCTGCGTTTACAAAGACTAAAAAATTACCCCAGTTGTTATTTGTTGCATTTGTGTCTGATGAATTGCCGTACGTAATTAGTAAAATTGTACCTATTAAACCAATGATAACCCCTATGATTCTTTGTTTTTCAATAGCTTTTCGTATTAGTAAGCTAGAGAAAATTAACACCATAATTGGTGATGTAACCATCATAACAGAAGCGCTTATGGGGGTTGTTAGGCTTAAACCTTTAAAAAAGGAAAGCATGTTTAAACAAACACCAAAAAAGGAAGCAAAGAGAATTGTTTTATAGTCTGATCTTTCTATTTTTTCTGATTTAATAAATAAACCAAGAAACCAGAAAATAACTGTTGCTCCAAGAATTCGTATCAAAATAAAACCATAGGGTTTTACATAAACAGGCATTACTTCTTTAGCAATGGTATAATTAAGACCGTAAATTAAAGTAGCTACAGAAACGGCAGTTAATGCTAATGTTCTTTGATTTATTTTCAAGATTTAAAATTCTATAATTAGCCTGCAAAGTTGGTGATAAATTTTAATTTAGAGCATAAAAAAGAGTTTCAAATATATTTTAAAACTCTTTTAAGGTTTGGTTAGATGATTCTATGTTTAGTCTACTAATGGTGGTATTCTTAAAACTTGACCAGGATAAATTTTATCTGGATGCGATAACATTGGTTTGTTAGCTTCAAAAATTACAGGATACTTCATTGCGTTACCATAATAGTTTTTTGCAATTTTACCTAAAGTATCTCCACTTTCTACAGTGTGAAATTGCGCCATTGCAGCTTCTTCAATTACCTCTACTTCTGCAACTGTTAAGTTGTCTTCTACAGAAGCAATACCGTTGGTATTACCTACTACTAAAACTACTTTTTCTTTGGTAGCTAAGTCTGCAGTTTCTCCCCAAACTTTTACAGCATCATCATCTACTTCAATAGATAAGTCTTTAACTTCTAATTCTAAAGCAGCAATTGCGCCTCTTAATTGTTCAGATTTCTCTGCATTTTCCTCTTCTGTAGTTTTACCGATGCCAAAAACTTTAGCTCCGGCATTTTTAATGAATGAAAAAATTCCCATTTTTTTAATTGTTTTTTGTTAAAATTTTAATTTTTTGTACTGATGCAAGATACAAAAAAATAGATATTTTAAATCTATTTTTAGAAGGATATAAAATTCGCAAATTATATCAACCTTAATTAAACTTTCAGATGAAGTTTTCTTTTTATCTTTGTAGAAATACCTTAACAGATGATTATTCATTACCTACAAGAAGAAAATTCAATTCTTAATAAATTTATATCCGAGATTAGAGACGTCAAAATTCAAAAAGATTCACTTCGTTTTAGAAGAAATATTGAGAGGATTGGAGAAGTTCTGGGATATGAATTAAGTAAGAAACTATCATATAGTGATGTTTCTATAGAAACACCTTTAGGAATGAAAAAAGAGCAGCTATCTATTAATGAGGTTGTTTTATGTTCTATTTTAAGAGCTGGTTTGCCTTTACATCAAGGCTTGTTAAATTATTTTGATGATGCAGAAAATGCTTTTATTTCTGCGTACCGTCATCACCCAAATAATAATGCCGAATTTGAAATTGTAGTAGAGTATTTTGCTGCTCCATCCGTAGAAAATAAAACCTTATTATTGGCAGACCCAATGTTGGCAACAGGGCAATCTTTAGTGTCTGTTTACGAAGCGATAAAAAAGCAAGGAATTCCAAAAGAAATTCATATTGTAGTGGTTATTGGTTCTAAAGAAGGAATTGAATTTATAGAAGATAAGTTTCCAGAAAACACCCATTTATGGATTGCAGCGGTAGATGATACTTTAAATAGTAAAGGATATATTGTGCCTGGTTTAGGTGATGCTGGCGATTTGGCTTTTGGATCTAAATTATAAAAAGAAAAAAGTTAGTATTGTTGCAATAAACAATAATGCTGCTAAAATATTTTTAACCAACATTTTATCAATGGTTTCAAACCCGTTTGCAATAATTATTGATGCTGGAACTAATAAATAAACAATTTCAGATCCATTTTTATTGGTAATAATTAGAGCATAGGTAACTGCAATAACTGTGTTTATAATTAACAGAGTCCAACTCTTTTTAAAAGAATTATTTATAGAAAATGCTTTAGGCGATTTTAAGAAAATAGAAGAGATAGTTAATAAAAGGATGGTCCCAAAAATCCAAATAGTATTGTCTTTTGTGTAAATAAAAAGACTATTTATTGTTTTAAAATAGAATAAATGGTGTATTTTTTCTGTTGCATCATTCCAAAACAAGTACGCAAAGTAAATAATTAAAGGAGAAATAAACCCTGTAATTGGGGTTAATAAAGTATGAATTGATACTTTTTTTCTTAACAGAATAGATGCGTATATGATAAGGATAAATACCAATGTAAAAGGTTCTAAAATAAAAAGAATACCTAACCAAAAACCACTGTCAAATAATTTTTGAATAACCTGTTTAGAAGAGCGTAAGCTGTAAGTTTTTCTTAAAAAAAGCAAGTAAATTATAAGCATTAACAGGGCTTTAGACTCAAGTAGCTTAGAAATAAAAAGGATGGTTGTAAGTACAAAAATAAAGAACGCATATGAATGATCGAAAGTTAATTTGTTCTTAGAAACGATAAAATTATAAAAGAAAAAAACAACCAAAAACAACAATAAAAAAGACAGGTTTTCTATGGTTTGGTATCCTGTAAAATTACTTGTAAAAACAGTTATTAAAAAGAAACAAAAAAAGAGTCCTAAATAGACTATAAAATTGATTGGTTTAGATTTCTCTAAAAAATTGGCTAGCATTGTTTCTTTTGTTATTTTTGCAGCGTAAAGATAATTAAGTTATGATAGCAAGCAATATTTTTAGACTGATTGGTAGTTTATTTACTGATTTTTTATTCCTTCCATTTAATTGGTTACGCACAAGTGTAGCACAAGCAGATTTAGGTTGGTGGATTTCTAATGCAGTAAACTGGGGGTTTCTAGTGGTTTTATTATGCTTATTAGCATATTGGATGAAAGAATCTCTTAAATTTCAGCGAGAAGGAACTGAAGATAAAGCTTAAAATAACAATTTGGGAAGCAAAAATAAACTAAAACGTTTCAAAGAAAATGAAACGTTTAAAAATGTCATTCAACCAACTAGAGAAGAAGTTGTAACAGATTTTTCTCATAAAGGGAAATGGCATTCTTTTTTTGGTAACAACAATCCTATTGTTGTAGAACTTGGTTGTGGTAAAGGAGAATATACCATTGCTTTAGCTAGGAAAAATCCGAATAAAAATTATATTGGTATCGATATAAAAGGCGCTCGTTTTTGGAGAGGCGCAAAAACTGCAATAGAAGAAAATTTACCTAATGTAGCTTTTGTAAGAACTCAAATAGAATTGGTCGATTTTATTTTTGCTGAAAATGAAGTTTCAGAAATTTGGATTACTTTCCCAGATCCACAAATAAAATATCAACGTACAAAACATAGAATGACAAATTCTAGTTTTATGAAAAAGTACCACCATATTTTAAATGAAGACGGAATTATGAACTTAAAAACAGATTCTGAATTTATGCATGGTTATACTTTAGGTTTGTTACATGGAGAAGGGCATGAGGTTTTATATGCAAATCATACCGTGTATAAAAATGAAGGAGCTCCGAAAGAAGTTACAGAAACACAAACCTTTTACGAAAATCAATATTTAGAAGTAGATAAGCCAATTACCTACATTAAATTTAGATTAAAATATTAATTTTTTTTCTTCAAAAAACCTTTTTGGGTAATTTAAGGAAATCTTAGATATAAAAAACTAGTATTCATTTTAATGAGTACTAGTTTTTTTATGAAGATTCATTAAAACGCACTACTGTCATTCCAAAATGAGCTTTTTTAAGCGATTGAGGAATCTCATTACCATACAATTGTGAGCACTTACTTTAACTCCGTGAATCTTATTTTTTTCTCTGTGAGGCTCTGTGTAATAACTCGCTTTTTTCATTCTTTTCTTTTTTCCATTGATGAAAAACGAAACAAAAAAATCTAGACTTATTTTAAATTTCTAAAATTCTACATTTTATTTCATTCACGTGTCCAGACCACTGCGTTCTTTGGACACTTGACATTCCATAAAACTTGAATTATTACGAAATTTAAAAGTAGGTCGGTTTTTAGATGCTGAAATCAATATTATTTATTTCTATCATTTCTAATTATCAATATTCATTAAAAGGTTCTACGGTTATTCCGAAATGGGCATTTTTAGGCGATTGAGGAATCTCATAGCATCACTATTGTTAATGTATACTTCTAACACTCTAAATTTCTCTGCAAAATTCTGTGTAATAATAGTATCTTCACAACGTGGAAAAAGAAGATAATTTTTTTGATAAAGTTTACAAGGTTGCACGTTTAATTCCTTACGGAAAAGTGACCAGTTACGGAGCAATTGCAACGTATTTAGGAGCAGCAAGATCTGCAAGAATGGTAGGTTGGGCAATGAACAAAGCCCATAATTTAAACGATATTCCTGCACATAGAGTTGTAAATAGAAAAGGGTTACTAACAGGCAAGCATCACTTTGATGGCACAAACCTGATGCAGCAATTATTAGAAAGTGAAGGTATTGTTGTGATAGAAAACCAAATTCAAGATTTAGAAAACGTATTTTGGAACCCTTCAGAAGAGTTAATTTAAACGTTTTCTTGTTGTAAATACATGATCAAATAGTAATCAAAAACCATTCTATAATTCTAACCTATCAATTCATCAATATTCACAATCTACAAACTTTCTTTTCTGAGCAGTAAGACGTATCTTTGCTTGTAAGATTAAATATAAGAAAACGTGAGTTTTAAAAAGCAAGATATATACAACGCATTAGAAACAATTACCGCTCCCGGAGAAGGTAAAAGTTTAATAGAAAATAACAATGTTACCAACGTTGTTACTTTTGGTAATGAAGTAGAGGTAGATGTTACCATTAGTAACCCTACTTTACAAGCAAAAAAGAAGATTGAGACGGAAATAACAAAGGCTATTCAAACCAATGTAGGAGAGCATATTACGGTTAAAATACATGTAAAGGTAGAAAAGCCAGTAGAAAAAGCAAAACCGAATCAAATTAAAGGAAAAGCAATTCCTAATATTAAAAACATTATAGCAATTGCATCTGGTAAAGGTGGTGTTGGTAAATCTACAATTACAGCAAATACAGCTATTTCATTAGCAAAAATGGGTTTTAATGTAGGTGTTTTAGACGCAGATGTTTACGGGCCATCGCAACACATTATGTTCGATGTAGAAAAATCAAAACCACTTTCTGTACAAGTAGAAGGGCGTTCTAAAATGAAGCCTGTAGAAAATTACGGAGTTAAATTATTGTCTTTAGGTTTTTTTACAAACCCAGATCAAGCAGTAATTTGGCGTGGACCAATGGCTTCTAAAGCCTTAAATCAATTAATTTTTGATGCAGATTGGGGAGAATTAGACTTTTTATTAATCGATTTACCTCCAGGAACAGGAGATGTACATTTATCAATAGTACAAGCCTTACCAATTAACGGAGCAGTAGTTGTTAGTACACCACAAAACATTGCTTTAGCAGACGCTAAAAAAGGAGTTGCAATGTTTCAACAAGACAGTATTAATGTACCCGTTTTAGGAATTATCGAAAATATGGCGTATTTTACACCAGAAGAATTACCAAATAATAAATATTATATCTTTGGTAAAGATGGCGCAAAAAACCTAGCAGAAGACATCGATACAAAGTTTTTAGGAGAAATTCCTTTGGTACAAAGTATTAGAGAAGCTGGAGATGTTGGACATCCTGTAGCCTTACAAAACGGAACAATTTTAGAAAAATCATTTAACGATATTACCAAAGAAATGCTTTCAGAATTGTTAAAAAGAAATGAAACTTTACCACCAACAGAAGTGGTAAGAATTACAACTATGAGTGGTTGTAGTTCTAAATAAACTTGATTTATGACAGCAGAAGAAACATTAAATAATGTAGAAAAAGCATTAGACGAAATTCGCCCTTTTTTAATTAGTGACGGAGGGAATATTAAGCTTTTATCAATAGAGGATTCTATTGTAAAAGTACAATTAGAAGGCGCTTGTACAGGTTGTTCTGTAAATCAAATGACGTTAAAAAACGGAGTAGAAGCTACCATTAAAAAGTTTGCACCACAAATTACAGAAGTAATAAACGTAGCGTAAACTAATTAAAATATTTATAAAAATATATTTTTGGGCGTTACCTAAAGGTCGGGCTTTACATTATATCTTTTTGCAAAAAAGCAAAAAGGATGTCATTTCAATCCCTAACGCGCTCAACAACATAAAAAGACCTCACAAGAAAAAATCTTGTGAGGTCTTTTTATTTTTGTCATTCCTGCGAAGGCAGGAATCCATACTTTGTAAATTAAATTTCTTATTTTAGGTAAAAATTAGAATTATGAATCAAGAAGAAAATTTGTTAGGCTTATTGTGTACATGTTGGGGTGGTTATTATCCTAATCCAGATTCTATTTTTCAATTAAGTTCAGACAGTATAATAATTTTGACCTTTTTGTCAGTTTTAACTTCAATTATTCTTCACAATTTTTTCAACAAAACAGATTTTAAAACCTCAAATAATAGTCAAATTGAAATTATAGTAGTAAAGGAATATTCATTTGTTACTAAAACTATTGTTGTATTCTTTATTTTAATAGTAGTTTCTATGCCTATCTTCAAATTTTTAAATACAGGTTACTTCTTATAGTATTTTTTTCTACTTTCCTTTTTGTATATTTGAATAACCAACGAAATCGATTGAGATGTTTGTAGATTTACTTTCACATTTAAAATTCCTAATAAAGCGCAATCCAGAATAGAGGGTTTAATTTTTTATTTTAATCAAATTATTAATTTAAAATTTTAAAAACATATGCCTTTTTATCATAAATTAGGAACCATTCCACCTAAAAGACACACGCAGTTTCGTAAAAAAGACGAAAGCTTATATTACGAGCAATTGTTTGGTACTATTGGTTTCGATGGTATGTCTACCAATTCGTATCACGAGCACAGACCAACAATGGTTAAGCATATTGGTAAACAATATTCTGTAAAACCAAAAATTGCAAAAGCCAATAATATTCAATCGTACCGTTTTCGAGGATTTCAAGTGCCGCCAGAAAACGACTATCTAGAAAGTAGAAAAATCGTTTTAACAAATGCTGATTGTAATATTATTTTATCGGCACCAAAAAAATCTACCACAGCATATTTCTATAAAAACACAGATGCAGATGAGGTGATTTTTATCCATAAAGGAACCGGAAAATTAAGAACGCATCTTGGTAACATCAATTTTAAATACGGAGATTACTTGGTAATTCCACGTGGAATTATCTACAAATTAGATTTCGATGATGAAAACAACCGACTTTTTATTGTAGAATCGTACTCGCCAGTGTATACTCCAAAACGTTACAGAAATTACTTTGGTCAATTATTAGAACATGCACCGTTTTGTGAGCGAGATTTAAGAAGACCCCAAGAATTAGAAACCTATAACGAGTTAGGCGATTTTCTTATCAAAGTAAAAAAACAAGGTGAAATTATAGAAATGACCTATGCTTCACATCCTTTTGACGTGGTGGGTTACGACGGTTATAATTTTCCGTATGCATTTTCAATTCACGATTTCGAGCCCATCACAGGTCGTATTCATCAGCCGCCACCAGTGCATCAAACTTTCGAGACAAGTGCCTTTGTAATTTGCAGTTTTGTACCCCGTTTGTACGATTATCATCCCAACTCAATTCCTGCGCCATACAATCACAGTAATATAGATTCAGATGAAGTTTTGTATTATGTAGATGGCGATTTTATGAGTAGAAACGACATCGATCAAGGGCATATTTCCTTGCATCCAGCCGGAATTCCTCATGGTCCACACCCAGGCGCAACAGAACGTAGTATTGGGCATACAAAAACCGAAGAATTAGCAGTAATGGTAGACACTTTTAAACCTTTGATGGTTACAGAAGAAGCCATGAAAATTGCAGATGAAGAGTATTATAAATCGTGGTTGGAGTAAATAGAAAGGAGAAGCAAGAAAAGAGATTATGACCGTTAGAAAAAGACATAATTATAAGAATTTAAAGATTTGGAAAATTGGAATCGAAATTGTAGATGACGTTTATTTAATTATAAATGAATTTCCTAAAGACGAAAAATTTGGGTTAGTTTCTCAAATTAGTAGGTGTTCAGTTTCTATTCCAAGTAATATTGCAGAAGGATCATCAAGAACAGATAAATCTTTTTCTCATTTTATAGATATCGCTTTAGGTTCTTCTTTCGAGCTCGAAACTGAATTAATAATAGCTTGTAACAGAAATTATATAAATAAAGAACAATTAACAAAGATTGAAGCAAAAATTCAAGAATTTCAAAAAATGACAATGGGGTTTCAAAATAAGCTCTAAAAGTCTTTTTTCTTGTCTCTTTTTTCTTTGTTCTATTAAACATAAATAATGAGTAAAAAAGATATAAAATCAGTAAACTACGGTTTAGAAAAAATATTTGAAGGGGCACAAGATTTCCTTCCACTTTTAGGAACAGATTATGTAGAGTTTTACGTTGGTAACGCAAAACAAGCAGCACATTTTTATAAAACAGCTTTTGGTTTTCAATCGCACGCGTATCGCGGATTAGAAACGGGTTCTAAAGATTCTGTAAGTTATGTGTTAACGCAAGACAAAATTAAGTTGATGTTAACAACGCCCCTTAATAGCAAATCGGCAATTAATGACCATATTGTAAAACATGGCGATGGTGTAAAAATAGTAGCACTTTGGGTAGAAGATGCAAGAAAAGCATACGAAGAAACCACAAAACGTGGCGCAAAATCTTACATGGAACCAACAGTAGAAAAAGATGAGCACGGAGAAGTGGTAAGAGCAGGAATATACACCTACGGAGAAACAGTACACCTTTTTGTAGAACGTAAAAACTATAAAGGTGCATTTTTACCAGGTTTTAAAAAATGGGAATCCGATTACAATCCGCCAACTGCGGGTTTAAAATACATAGATCACATGGTAGGTAATGTTGGTTGGAACCAAATGAATACGTGGGTAAAATTCTACGAAGATGTTATGGGTTTTGTTAACTTTTTATCTTTTGATGACAAACAAATTCATACCGAATATTCAGCATTAATGAGTAAGGTAATGTCTAACGGAAACGGAAGAATTAAGTTTCCGATAAATGAACCAGCAGAAGGGAAAAAAAGATCTCAAATAGAAGAATATTTAGATTTTTATGAAGGTTCTGGTGTGCAACATATTGCCGTTGCAACAGACGATATTATTAAAACAGTATCTCAATTAAAATCTAAAGGAGTCGAGTTTTTATCAACACCGCCAGAAGCCTATTACAAAGCAGTTCCGGGTAGGTTAGAAGAATATAGCCACGAATTAAAAGAAGATATCGAAAAGCTAAAAGGTTTGGGTATTATGATTGATGCCGATGAAGAAGGGTATTTGTTACAAATTTTCACCAAACCAGTAGAAGATAGGCCAACGTTGTTTTTCGAGATTATTCAGAGAATGGGAGCAAGAGGTTTTGGTGCAGGAAATTTTAAAGCCTTGTTTGAGTCTATAGAAAGAGAACAAGCAAAAAGAGGAACCTTATAAAAAGAGACAAAATAAAAAGGAACCAAGAATCAAGATTTAAGACTTTGTTTCTTGGTTTTATTAATCATCACTAGAAAGATGAAATATTTTTTATTTTTTATATTAAATTGCATCAATAATGTCCAAAAATCAAAAATTTCTTGTTTCTTGGCTCTAATTATCTTGATTCTTAAAAAAAAATGAACAGAGACGAAATTTTAAAAGCAATAGAAGAAAAGTACGATACATTAGGTGTTCCCGTAGATTCTATGTTAGAGGGGTTGTTGCACAGTACACCAATTACGTATTGGGATTATATTCAGACAGACGCTCTTTTAGGCTTGCAAACTCCAAGAACCACACAACCCGATGAAATGGTTTTTATCATGTACCATCAAGTAAATGAGTTGTTATTTAAAATGATTCTGTGGGAAATAGATCAGGTTGCAAAAACAATAGAAGTTACTGCCGATAAATTTTCGATGCATTTAGGTAGAATTAGCCGTTATTTTGATATGCTTTGCAGTTCTTTTACGGTGATGGCAGATGGTATGGAACGAGAACAATATTTAAAATTTAGAAATACATTAACACCCGCAAGTGGTTTTCAAAGTGCACAATACCGTAAAATTGAGTTTGCATCCACAGAATTAATCAATTTAATAGATGTTCGTTTTAGAGATAATATCGATAGAAATTCGTCATTTAAAAACGCCTATAATCATTTGTATTGGCAAGCAGCAGGAAAAAATTACACCACAGGGCAAAAATCGACGTTATTAAATCTTTTCGAGAAAAAATATATGGGAGATTTTATCGATTTTATGGAAGATTATAATGATATTAATTTATCCTTAAAATTTCAGCAGCTTCCAAAAGAAATTCAAGAAAATGAAGATTTAATCAAAGCTATGCGTCATTATGATTACACGGTAAACGTAAAGTGGGTAATGGCTCATTACAATGCTGCTGCAAAATATATTGGTGGTAATGATTCTGAATTAAAAGCTACAGGAGGTAGTAATTGGCGAAAATACATGCATCCAAAATATCAACGAAGAATTTTTTACCCATATTTATGGAGCGAAGAGGAATTAAAAAATTGGGGAACATTTTAAAGTAAAATAGTTTGTTTTTAATAAAAATAAAACGATCATTTTTGTCAAATTATTACTCAATTTGATTGACTGATAGAAACATACATTTATATTAAAAAACCATTTACAAATAGTTAGTAAATGGTTTTTTTTTATTTTGGAACGGTAATTGTCATTACTTTTTTATAAGTTTGAATTTATATGAAAAAACATATCTTATTATTTTTTACGCTGTTTTTCTTGACAATTACTAATAGTCAAGAAAACTCAGTAGCTTTTAAAAGCGGAGAATTATTACGTTATAAAATGAGTTACAGTGGTTTTTTAAGAGCTGGAACTGCCGTTTTAGAGGTGAATGAAAAGGAATTGAATGGAAAAAAAGTATTTTATACTAAAGGTACTGGTTGGACCTCTGGCATGATAAAATGGTTTTTTAGTGTGGATGATAAATATGAAAGCTATTTTGATAAAGATACCGTGAAACCCTATCTTTTTAAAAGAAAGATTAACGAAGGGGGGTATAAAAAGCATAGAATTACTTCGTTTAACTATAATTCTAATAAAGCTTACGTTCAGGATTTTACTTTACAAAAAGATACTTCTGTTGTTTTTTCTAATGTGCAAGACATTCTTTCTTCTTTTTATTATCTGAGAAATAAAGATGTTAAAAATATGAATAAAGGAGAAGAAATTGCTATTGATATGTTTTTAGATTCTCAGGTATATCCGTTTAAATTGCGTTTTTTAGGACGAGAAACGTTAAAAACAAAATTCGGAAAAATTAAAACACTTATTTTTAGACCTTTAGTGCAGTCTGGTAGGGTTTTTAAGGCACAAGAAAGTGTTACATTGTGGATTACCGATGATGCTAACAAAATTCCAATTAAAATGAAAGCCGATTTAGCAGTTGGTTCTTTAAGAGCAGAATTGGAGTCTTATAAAGGGTTGGCAAATCCTTTTAATAAAAATTAGGAAATTTTTAACGAAACCGATATCGGAAGTTCATAGAGATAGATACCTAAAAAAACTTTTTTATTTGTACTTTTGAAGACTACATTCAATAGCACATATTTTTGAGAAAAATAATCCTCCTTTTAGTTTTAATCACTTCGTTTTCATCTTGTAAAAAAGATGTTAAAAAGCCCGTAATAGTACCTAAAAAAGTAAAACCTAAACCTGTTTATAAATTTGGGTATAAAATAGACGATTATAAAATAATACAAGATACTATAAGAAGAGGTGAAAGTTTTGGAGCGATTTTAGATAGACATCATGTAGGTTACCCAAAGATTAGTGAAATTACGACTTCTATAAAGGATATTTTTGATGTTAGAAGATTAAGAGCAGGAAAACCTTATGTAATTTTATCTAGTAAAGATTCCTTAGAAGAAGCTAAAGTTTTTATTTACAAAGATAATTTAATAAATGCTACAGTTATCGATTTTAAAGATTCTATAATAGATGCACACACTTATGTTCAGCCAATAAAAACGGTAGAGAAAATTGTAGAGGGAGAAATTCATTCTAATCTTTCTAACGCTATGGATAGTTTACATTTATCAGCAAATTTAACCTATGCAGTTGCAGATATTTATGCTTGGACTTTAGATTTTTACAAACTACAGAAAGGAGATACTTTTAAACTTGTTTTTGAAGAGAAGTATATTAAAGATTCGCTTTTTGCTGGTTATGGAGAAATTAAATCGGCAGTATTTAATCATAAAGGAACCAATTTGCTTGCATTTAGGTATGTAGCAGATTCTATAAAAGGGATTCCAGAATATTACGATGAAAATGGTAATATGCTTCGTAGTCAGTTTTTAAAATCGCCCATAAAATTTCAATATAGAATTTCTTCTAGATACAATTTAAGAAGAAGAATAGCTTATTATGGTAATAAGATAAGACCTCATAAAGGAACCGATTTTGCAGCCAATATTGGTACACCAATTTTAGCAACAGCAAGCGGTACCGTTTCTGAGTCTGCAAGAAGAGGTGGTAATGGTAATTATGTAAAAATTAAACATAACAGGACCTATTCTACACAGTATTTACACATGAAAAAACGTAAAGTTAAAAAAGGCGACTACGTAAAACAAGGGGACGTAATTGGTTGGGTAGGAATGACAGGTAACACAGGTGGACCACATGTGTGTTATCGTTTTTGGAAACATGGCAAACAAGTAGATCCTTTTAGGGAGAAATTACCTTCTGCAGAACCTTTAAAGAAAAGTTTAAAACCTCAATATTTAGAGTTTATTAAACCGCTTAAATATCAATTAGAAAACAAAGTACTTCCGGTTAAAGAGCCAGAAGTTATAGAAAGAATAGCACAAAATTAAAATAAAATGGCTTTAAAAAACATCAACCCAACAACAACAAATGCTTGGACAGCATTAACAAATCATTTTAACGAGATTAAAAATATCCAAATAAAAGATTTAGATAAAGATGCAAACAGAAAAGAAGATTTTTCTTTAGAGTTTGATGATTTATTGGTAGATTTTTCTAAAAATAGAGTAACTAAAGAAACCATTAGTTTGTTATTAGACTTAGCAAATGAGGTAGATTTAAAAGATGCCATAGAAAAGCAATTTGCTGGAGATGTTATTAATGTAACTGAAGGTAGAGAAGTTTTACATACTGCGCTAAGAAGTACTTCTGATGAACCTGTTTTGGTTGAAGGGAAAAATGTGAAACCACAAATACAAGCCGCTTTAAGAAAAATTAAAAGTTTTTCTAACAAAGTTATTTCTGGTAAATGGAAAGGGTATACAGGAAAATCGATTACAGATATTGTAAATATTGGTATTGGAGGATCAGATTTAGGTCCAGACATGGTTGTAGAAGCTTTAAAGTTTTACAAAAACCAACTAACACCTCATTTTGTATCTAATGTAGATGGAGATCATGTTTCTGAAATTATGAAAACATTAAATCCAGAAACAACCTTATTTGTAATTGTATCTAAAACATTTACAACACAAGAAACCATTACCAACGCAGAAACGCTTAAAAATTGGTTCTTAAAATCTGCAACTATTTTTGATATTCCAAAGCATTTTGTGGCAGTTTCTACAAATCTAGAGGCAGTTGATAGTTTTGGTATCGATAAAAGTAACGTTTTTCCTATGTGGAACTGGGTTGGAGGTCGTTTTTCACTTTGGTCTGCAGTAGGTTTGTCTATTAGTTTGTCTGTAGGTTTCGATAACTATAAAGAGCTTTTAGAAGGCGCAGAAGAAATGGATCTTCATTTTAAAAATGTAGATTTCGATAAAAACATTCCAGTAATTTTAGCATTGTTAAGTATCTGGTATAATAATTTTTATGGAGCAGAAACAGAGGCTGTTTTACCATATACTCAGTATTTATCTAAACTTCCAGATTATTTACAACAAGCTACCATGGAGAGTAATGGTAAAGGTGTAGACAGAAATGGCGAAAAAGTAACTTACCAAACAGGTACCATTGTTTGGGGAAGTACAGGTACAAATATGCAGCATGCTTTTATGCAATTGGTACACCAAGGAACCAAATTAATTCCTGCAGATTTTATTGGTTACAAAGAATCTTTATATGGTTTAACAGATCATCATAAAAAATTAATGTCTAATTATTATGGTCAAATGGATGCATTGGCTTTTGGTAAAACAAAAGAAGAGGTGCATTTAGAATTAAAATTTTCTGGTGATGAAGATAAAATTGCAAAACTTTTGCCTTTTAAAGTTTTTGAAGGAAACAGACCAAGTAATGCTATCCTTTTTGATAAATTAACACCACGTTCTTTAGGTAAATTAATAGCACTTTATGAACATAAAATTTATACACAAGGAATTTTATGGAACATCTATAGCTACGATCAATTTGGTGTAGAATTAGGAAAAGAAATGGCTAAAAAATTATTGAATAAATCTTAAATTTAGTTTTTTGTCTTGTTTTTTAAACTATTAATTATTTAGTTAACTTTTGTTAACATATCTGTTTATTTTTAACAGTTTGATTATTAGTTTAGAAAAAATATTTTATGGGCTTACTTGTCTTAATTTTTTGTTAAAGCTTAACATTAAATTAACATTAGAACTCTACAAAAAGAGGAATTTTGCAGAACATTTAATAACATAAAATTAAACAATGAGAAATTTTAAAAACTTATTATTTGTAGCCTTACTATTTGTAACAGCTACAGTTTTAGGACAAACTAAAATTACTGGGACAGTTGTAGATGATACAAACCAACCATTACCAGGAGCAAGTATTGTTGTAAAAGGTACAGCAAACGGTACATCAACAGATTTTGATGGAAAATTTACTTTAACAGCAAAGGCAAAGTCTGGGGTTGTGGTAGTTTCTTTTATAGGCTACAAAACTAGAGAATTTGCGTTTTCTTCTTCAAAATCAAATTTTAAATCTATTAAATTAGAAGAGGATGCTGGAGCTTTAGATGAAATAGTTGTTACAGCAACTTCTTTTGCAATTGGTAGAAAAACACCAGTGGCAGTTTCTACAATTAAAGCGGCAGATATTGAAGCTAAATTAGGAGCACAGGAATTTCCAGAGATTTTAAAATCTACTCCAGGTGTTTATGCTACCAAATCTGGTGGTGGTTATGGAGATGGAAGAATTAACTTACGTGGATTTAGATCTCAAAACGTTGCAGTTATGATTAACGGTATACCTGTTAATGATATGGAAAACGGAGCAGTTTACTGGTCTAACTGGGCGGGATTATCAGATGTTACTTCTGCAATGCAAGTACAAAGAGGTTTAGGAGCTTCTAAGGTAGCAGTACCTTCTATTGGTGGTACCATTAATGTTATTTCTAAATCTACAGATGCAGAAAAAGGTGGTATTGTTAGAATGAGTACAGGAAACAATGGTTACCAAAAATATGGAATGACATTATCTACAGGTATGATGGACAATGGTTTTGCAGTAACAGCTTCTGCAGCTAAAGTTTCTGGAGAGGGTTATGTAGATGGTCTTCAGTTTAGTGGTGTAAACTATTTCTTAAATGTTTCTAAAGAAATTAACGAGAAACATAAATTATCTTTCAACGT
The DNA here is from genome assembly GCF_038024045.1 of Polaribacter staleyi. Lineage (NCBI taxonomy): Bacteria > Pseudomonadati > Bacteroidota > Flavobacteriia > Flavobacteriales > Flavobacteriaceae > Polaribacter > Polaribacter staleyi. The sequence continues at coordinate 2,930,746 of NZ_CP150665.1, forward strand.
AATTGGTACAATTCAAGAACACGGACAAAGATATAATAGAAGAACTATTGCAGAATATAGAGCAACAGAACAAGGAGGTAAAAGATTTAATCCAGATTGGGGTTACAGAAATGGTCAAGTAGAAAATACTTCTTTTAACTTTTATCACAAACCACAAATTTCTTTAAATTATGATTGGATAATTTCTGAAGAAACATTTTTAACTACTTCTGTATATGCTTCTTTTGGTACAGGAGGAGGAAGAAGAACTCAAGGTTCAAAATTTATTAGCAATGATTATAGATTAGGTGGTGCAGACCAACCAATAGATTTCGATAGAATTGTTGATGAAAATATATCAAACGGAGCTTTAGGTGCTACAGATTTCTTTGCAGCTTCAAAAAACTCTCACGAATGGTACGGAGTTTTATCAACTTTAAAAACTAAATTATCAGAAACTTTATCTTTATCTGTAGGTATAGACGCAAGATCTTATGTGGGGTCTCACTGGTATGAGGTAACAGACTTATTAGGAGGAGAGTATTTCTATAACGATGATAGTTCTGATAATACAGGAGGTCAAGCATTACAAGTAGGAGATAGATTTAGTAAAGATTACGATGGTATCGTAAAAAGATATGGTGTATTTGGTCAATTAGAATATTCTGTAGATGATTTATCTGTATTCTTTTCTACTGCAATTTCTAACACAGCATACAGTAAAGAAGACTTTATGAAATATGCAGCAAATGATCCTGAAAGAAAATCTGATGTAGCAAATTTCTTAGGATACAGTACTAAAGGTGGAGCAAACTATAATATTGATGATCAACAAAATGTTTTTGCTAACGTAGGTTATTTCTCAAAAGCACCATTTTTAACAGGAAACGTTTTTCAAAGTGATAGATCTACAGCTTTAAATGAAGATGCTATTAATGAAAAAGTTTTTAGTGCAGAAGTAGGATACGGTTTTAAATCTCAAGTATTCTCTGCAAACCTTAATATTTACACAACTTCTTGGTTAGATAAATCTCTTATTAGAAGTCTTCCTGGACCTGGAGGAGAAAACTTAACAGTAAATATTAATGGTTTAGATGCCTTACACCAAGGTGTAGAATTCGATTTCTTGCTTAGACCTATGGATAAATTAGCTATTACAGGTATGGCTTCTGTTGGTAACTGGAAATGGAAAAACGATGCAGTAGGTAGAACATTTGCGCAAGATGGTACTGAAATAGCTAGCTCTACAGTTTACGCTAAAGGATTAAAAGTATCTGATGCAGCACAAACTACATTTGCATTAGGTGCAAAGTATGATTTATTAGAAAAAACTACAATTTCTTTAGATTTTAATTATGCAGGAGACAACTATGCTTACTTTGATGTAAACAGAAGAAATGATCCAACGAACACATCTAACCCTTGGAAATTACCAAGCTATAGTTTATTTGATTTAGGTTTAAGACACGAATTTACAATTGGTGATTTTGATACTACTTTAACAGCAAATATGAACAACTTATTTGATGTAGAATATATTTCAGATGCAAATGATGGTGATGGTTCTACTTATGATACTGCACAAGTTTATTATGGAGCAGGTAGAACATTTAGTCTAGGGTTAAAAGTTAAATTTTAAAAAACAAAAGATGAAAAAAATAGTATTATTACTAACAATTTTTTCAATGGTATTTACTTCTTGTGAGCCATTAGAAGATATTAATGCAGAAGTTGACGCGAATGAAAATGCAATCGTAGGAGAAGCTTCTTATACACTTACAAGTGATGACTACGACGCATTAGAATTATCTGGACGTTTTAACGACGTAGATGAAGCAAAAGCAGCTTTACCTGCTTTTTTAGCAGATAAATACCCAGTTTGGGGAAAAAATTCATCTGTTTTAGTAGGTTACCAATTAAATGTTGGTTATGCTTTTGGTTTAAAAAATTACACTTTAGATCAAGCAGATTATACAACAAGCGGAAGTGATTTATTAGGTTTCCAATCTACTGCAACACCAGGAGATTATTTGGTAGATATCATTACAGCTAAATATGCTACTGCAACAGAAGGAGATTTTGTTTCTGCACAATATGATCAATTTACAGGTAGTGCTTTTACAGTAACACCTGAGGTTTCTTTAGATGAAAACTTAGATTACGGTACAAATGCTGGAGATTTAACTACAATTTCTGCAGGAGCTTGGGTTAATCATTCAGGAGCTGATAATCAATTAATGTATACAACAGAAAACTTAACAATGGCAGATTATCCTTCTTCAAATGTTGGGGGGGCTTTAGCTATTTCTACTGCTGGTTCTGAAGATGTAAATACAGCTATTTCTCCAGAATTAACTTCCAAAAAAGTATATTCTAGCGCTTTAATTAAATTAAGTGAAGTTGGTAATGGAACTTACTTTTTCCATTTAATGGAAGAAGACGGAAGTTTTAATTTTTCTGCAAGAACCGGAGCAAAAAGCGATGGTAACGGAAAAGTTTTATTTGGTATAGGTGCTAGTTCTAGTTCTTTAACTTATGGTACAACTGCTTACGAATTAGATACTACTTATCTTATAGTAACTTCTTATGAGGTTGAAACAGGTATTGCAAATTTATATGTATTAACGTCTGTAACAGATACAGAACCTGCTACTCCTGAAGCTACAAATACGGGTAATTCTGGTAATAGCGCTAAAAGAATTGGTATCCGTCAGGGTGGTGGTGGACCATCAGCTATCATAGATGGTATCCGTGTTGCAAACACTTGGTCTTCTATTATGAGTAATGAAACTTTAGCAGATGAAACTGTAGGTAATAAAGAAACTTATAATGCTATTTACACTTTCAATGAAGGTGCTTGGAAAATCCCATCTACAGATGGATTTTACTCAGTTACTGATGCAGATTTTGCTTCAATGGGACTTGAAAACTTTGGAAGCTCTAAGCCTGCAGATGATTATTTAGCAGCTTTTTTAAACCTAAAATTTCCTTATGCTAAAAACGATGCTGTTTTAGATGTACTATATAAATATGTATCTAGTTCTAGTGGTGCGCAAGTACGTGGAGATAGATATACAAAAACTGATGGAGTTTGGGTTAAACATCAATCAACAATGAGTACAACATTACAATTTGGTCATGATGGTAGTAACTGGATTCCAGATAATACAATTAAATATACTTTAAATGCAGATGATTATGTTTATATGGCTGCAGAATTAGAAGGTAATACAGATTTTGATAATGTAAGTTTAAGTAATCTTGCGGATTATTCTGATTATGATTATAATTGGGAAGACGATCAAATATTATTTTCGTTAGACCTATTATTAGATCATTTAAATCCATCTGCAGAAGATGGTCAAAAATACCTAATTACATACTTATTGTATGACAATGGTACAAATGATGTAATAAGATATTTAATTAAAGAAAATGGAGAATGGGTTTGGAATGAATAAATCCTAAAAAAAAACCTTAACAAAAACCACCTCAATTGAGGTGGTTTTTTTATTATTAAAATTAGTAACTTTGTAACATATACAAATAGAATAAAAAAAGCATGAAAGACATACATTCATATTGGGCATACCTTGTTTTAGCAATTTTAATTTTTGCAGTAGTTAATGCAGTAATTGGTTTAAAGCAAAAAAAAGAATTTACAGATAAAGATTTAAGACTAGGTTTGTTTACCTTAATAGTGTCTCATATACAATTATTAATTGGTTTAGGATGGTATTTTATGTCTCCTTGGTTTAAAGCCTTAAAAGCTAATGGTGGCGAAGTTATGGCAAATAAAGCAACTAGATTATTAGCTGTAGAGCACCCTTTAATGATGCTTATTGCTATTGTATTTATAACAATAGGTTGGTCTAAACATAAAAAGCAAACAGAAGATGCAGCTAAATTTAAAACATTTGCAATTTTCTACGGTATTGCTTTAATATTGATTCTTTCTAGAATCCCTTGGAGTAACTGGTTTTAATAACAAGCATCCTTGCATAAGCAAGCATCTATATTAGATTCAAAATGAAAATTTTAAGCTACATATTATCACCAATTTTTATATTGGTGTTTTTTTTATCACTACTTATATTTCATCCATTACAATGGTTGGGGTTAAAATTATTTGGTTATAAAGGGCATCAGTTTGTAGTAGATTATATGAACTGGTTTTTATCTAAAACATTATTAATTTTAGGCGTAGTTGTTAAGGTAGATAATCAACACAAACTACCAGAAGATTGCTCACTAATCTTTGTTTCTAACCATCAAAGTATGTTTGATATTTCACCAATTAGTTGGGCATTTAGAAAACATCAACCAAAATTTGTCTCTAAAAAAGAACTCGGTAAAGGCATACCTAGTATCTCTTTTAACCTAAAACATGGTGGTGCAGCATTAATCGATAGAAAAGATTCAAAACAAGCCATTTCAGCATTAATGGAGTTTGCAAAAAGAATTAAAAACAATAAATGGGGAGCCGTAATTTTTCCGGAAGGAACAAGAAGTAGAGATGGTAAGCCTAAGAAATTTGCCATAAATGGCTTAAAAGTCATCACTAAATTTAATAAAGAAGGTTATATTGTGCCAATAACAATAAATAATTCTTGGAAAATTTTTAAATACGGAAAATTTCCATTAGGTTTAGGTAGCCCAATTACATTTAAAGTTCATCAACCCATAAAAATAGATTCATTACCTTTTAATGAATTATTAGAAAAAACCGAATCAGTCATTAAAGACCACATAAAATAAAGATATGTCTATACACAACGTAAGAAAAGAAGTGATGCTAACCTTAGAAAAAAGCATGCATACCTTTGTAGATAAATATTTAATCCCTGCAGAAAAAATCTGGCAGCCAACAGACTTTTTGCCAAATTCTCAGAAAGACTCTTTTATATCAGAAGTAGAAGAAATTAGAGAATTATCTAAAGAATTGCACGACGATTTTTGGATTGTTTTAGTAGGAGACACCATTACAGAAGAAGCATTACCAACCTACGAATCTTGGTTATTAGATTTAGACGGAGTTTCTCAAGATCCGGACAATAGCTGGGCAAAATGGGTAAGAACGTGGACCGCAGAAGAAAATAGACATGGAGATGTTTTAAACAAATACTTGTACTTATCTGGTCGTGTAAATATGCGTGAAGTAGAAATTTCTACACAACATTTAATTGCAGATGGTTTTGATATTGGTACTTCTACAGATCCATATAAAAACTTTGTGTACACAAGTTTTCAAGAATTAGCAACCTATGTTTCTCACAACAACGTAGCTAAAATTGCACGTAAAAAAGGGCACAAAGCTTTGGCAAAAATGTCTAGAATTATTGCTGGAGACGAAATGCGTCATCACCAAGCATATACAGAATTCGTAAAAGAAATTTTTAAAATTGATCCTAGTGAAATGATGTTGGCTTTTCAGCACATGATGAAACATAAGATTGTAATGCCTGCAATGCATTTAAGAGAATCTTTTGAAGCAAAAGGAAGTTTGTTCGATGATTTTTCTATTGTAGCACAAAGAGTTGGTGTTTACACCGGTTTCGATTATGTGGATATTTTAAGAAAATTAAATGAAGCTTGGGAAATCGATAAAATTACAAATCTTACGCCAGAAGCAGAAAAGGCAAGAGATTATTTAATGAAATTACCAGATAGAATGTACAGAATTACAGAAAGAATTGTAGTTCCTCAAACAGATTTCAAATTCAAATGGATGATGAATCCTAGTTAGTATTAGAAGCTATTTCCTGCTTTCCACTATATCTTTTTGTAAAAAACAAAAAGGATGTCGTTTCAAATGCGAAGCATTCAACGATTCAAAAAAATAGTAAAGCAGAGTTAATCAGGGCTAGACTTGTTTGCAAACTTATATATAATTTAAAAAGACCTTTTTGTTTAAATACAGAAAGGTCTTTTTATGTTGTAGAAACATTAAAAATCAATTTTAAAAGTATCCAAATCATTTAAAAAACCAAGTTTTTTTCTACTTGCATCTTGTTCGGTTTTCACCAAAGTAGTGGTAACAATTCCAATTTCATTACTTTCTAATTGAGAAAGCTCATCACCCAAAAAATCCAAGACTAAAGAGTTTCCAGAGTAATCATAATTATTAGCATCCTTTCCGGTTCTATTAACGCCAATTACATAACACATATTTTCTATGGAGCGTGCTTTTAAAAGTGTTTCCCATGCTTTAATTCTAATTACAGGCCAATTTGCCATAAAAATTAAAAGATCGTAATTTTCAGTGTTTCTAGCCCAAACAGGAAAACGTAAATCATAACAAATTAACGGACAAATTTTCCATCCTTTATAATTTACAATTAGTTTTTCAGCACCAGAAGTATACACTTTATCTTCGCCTGCCAAAGTAAATGAATGTCGTTTGTCATACGTTTCTATTTTACCATCAGGATGTACAAAAACCAAACGATTGTAATATTTTTTGTCACCTTTAGCGCAGTCGAAGGGTCTTTCGTATATCACCATGCTACCACAAATTGCAAAAGCATTTTCTGTTGCCATTTTTTGCATCCAAGAAACCGAAATTCCATTCATTTCTTCTGCAACTTTTTCTGGGTTCATGGTAAAACCAGAAGTAAACATTTCTGGTAAAACAACAAGATTGGTGTTTTTAGAAAGCATATTAATTTTCTCTTCAAAAAAAGCCAAATTTTTTGCAGGATTTTCCCAAACTAAATCTGCCTGAATACCAACAATGTTCAATTCGTTTTGCATTTTTTATTTTTAAAATTAAAAATTAGATTACTCAAAAATAGGATAAAAATTGTAATTTGGTATTTAATATAAACCTCTCGACTCCGCTCGAGGAGACAAGTTCTCCTAAATGTCTGGTCGAGCGCAGTTGAGATCTATTTTAATTATGCAATCTTTTATTTCTGATACTATAGAAAACATTTTAAAAAGCACAAAATCTTTTCAAGATGTGGTATTTATACTTCCATCTCAAAGAGCAAAAGTGTTTGTAAAGCAAACCTTTAAAGATAAAATTACGGTTGGTTTTTTACCAGAAATAATTAATGTAGAGCAATTTATAAATAAGGTTTCAGGTATAGAAAAGGCAGATAGCATTCAGTTATTATTTCATTTTTATACCATTTATAAAGGGTTAGAGAAAGAACCTGTAACTTTTGATGTTTTTGCTTCTTGGGCATTTACTGTTATTCAAGATTTTAACGAGATAGATCAGCATTTAATAGAAACTAAAAAGATTTTTATTTACTTAAGAGACATTCAGCGTTTAAAAAAATGGTCTGTAGACGGTGAGTTTACAGAAACCGAGTTAATGAAAGATCATTATTCGTTTTTAGAGAAATTAAATGTGTATTACGATGCTTTTTATCAATTTTTAAAAGAAAAAAAGATAGGATATCAAGGTTTAATTTATAGAGAATCTTGCGATAAAATTGATGAGTTTTTAGAAAAAAATTCATCAAAAAAATTCTTTATTATTGGTTTTAATGCCTTAAACACTGCCGAAGAATTATTGTTTCAGAAAGTTTTAGAAAGTGGTAATTCAGAAATTTATTGGGATATTGATGAAACCTTTTTCAAATCAAATCATCAAGCCGGAAAATTTATTAGAGGTTATAAAAAACAATGGAAATATTACGAGAAAAACGAAATACAAACGTTAGGTACAACATTTTCAGAGCCTAAAAAAATAGAAGTAATTGGGGCATCTAAAAACACGACTCAAATAAAATATGCAGGAGAAATTTTAGAAAAAATTACTGATTTTAAAAATACAGCTTTGGTTTTAGCAGATGAAACTTTGTTGCCAATAACGTTAAATTCTTTGCCTAAAAACATCAATGCAATTAATATTACCATGGGATATCCTTTAAAAGATGTGCCCACAACCAACTTGTTGTTTTCTGTATTTCAGCTATTTATTTCTCAAGAAAAATTGCAAAAAGCAGTTGTAAATGAATTTTATTATAAGGATGTAATTCGGTTTTTAAAACATCAATCTATTTATAAAATAATACCAGATATAGATGCTTTTTCAGACAATATTGCCAAACATAACCAGACGTTTATCAAACAAAAAGACATCTATAAATTATTAGAAAATATAGATGCAGCGTTAAAAGAAGCGCTTATTTCAATTTTTAACGCGTATGCTTCTGTAGATGAATTTATAGATCGGGTTTTAAACTTAATCAATCTTTTAAAAGAAGATGTAAGCGATTTAGAAAGAGAATATTTATTTCGTTTTTACACGACGTTTACGCAATTAAAAACCTTACAAAATGAGTTTAAATACTTCCCTGATTTAAAAACATTAGCACTCTTTTTTAGACAATTAATTTCTTCGGAAAGTTTATCTTTTCAAGGAGAACCTTTAAGAGGTTTACAGTTAATGGGTATGTTAGAAACCCGTGTTTTAGATTTCGAAAACATTATTTTAATTTCTACAAACGAAGGTGTTTTACCCGCAAGTAGTCAACAAAATTCTTTTATTCCTTTTGATGTTAAAGTAGAGTTTGGTTTGCCAACTTACAGAGAAAAAGATGCTATTTTTTCGTATCACTTTTTTAGATTGATGCAGAGAGCCAAAAATGTGTTTATCATTTATAATACAGAACACGATGTTTTAGGAAGTGGAGAGAAAAGCCGTTTTGTTACGCAATTAGAAATGATGCGAACAGACGTTATTCAGAAAACGGTTGCTCCAAAAGTACTGAATCAAAAAGTGGAGTTAAAAGAAATTAAAAAAGATAAAACGGTTTTAGATAAGTTACAAGAATTGGCTGTAAAAGGAATTTCTCCGTCTGCATTAACCAATTATTTATACAACCCAATTTCGTTTTACAAACAGAAAATAATTAAATTAAAAGAGTTTGAAGATGTAGAGGAAACCGTTGCTTATAACACCTTAGGTACTGTTGTTCACGAAACTTTGGACGAACTATACACTCCGTTTGTAGGTAAATTTTTACAAGTAGAGGATATTGATTCGATGGGCAAAAAATCGAAAGATTTGGTGGTGAAACATTTTAAAGAAGCCTTTAAAAACGGAGATATATCTACAGGTAGAAACCGTTTAATTTTTGAAGTAGCCAATCGATTTGTCAATAATTTTTTATCACAAGAAAAAGAATTATTAAAAGATAAAAACAATCAATTAAAGATTCTGGCAACTGAAGAAAATTTATCCGAAGACATAGAAATAGAAGGTATTGAATATCCTATAAAAATACATGGTCAGGTAGATAGAGTAGATGAATTAAATGGTGTGTTACGTATTACAGATTATAAAACAGGTATGGTAAGTAGTGCCGATTTACGTGTTGTAGAATTTGATAAATTAAGAGAAAAAGAGCAGCACAAAGCCATACAGGTATTGTTGTACGCTTATTTATATACTAAAAGTAAAAACTACGATTTTAAGCAACCTTTAGAAGGAGGTATTTATTCTTTTAAAAACCTAAATAGCGGATTTTTATCTGTCAATTTTTCATCAAATTATAGAAAACCAGACGTTGAAATAACGGAAGAAAAGTTAGCAGAGTTTATGGTAGAAATAAAAACCTACATCAAAGAAATGTATACCCTTGATGTAGATTTTATTGAACCAGCAGATTTAAAATACTAGTTTATTTTCCTTTTAAAGTTAATAAAGGAATAGATGTATAAAACTCTTTTTTAAGTACTGTATTTTTTTCCCATAATTTTTTAAAGAAACCTCTTTTACGTCTAAAAACACATAACATATCTGGGTTATGAGTTTTAAAATGCTCTAAAACACCTTGATACGTTGTGGCATTTTCTGTAGTTGTAAGTGTGGTTTGTAGTTCAATTAATCCTTTATCTAAAACTAAATCTTCATCTTTATAACCTACAGTTTTAACTAATAAAGAATTTATTTCTGGATTAAATTTTTCTGCCAAAGTAATTAAAGGGTTTAAAGCTGTTTTACTTTTAATAATACCAGATTTAAATGCTAATAAAATAGATTTTATAGGTTTATAAACATAGCCTTCAGGAATCGTTAAAACAGGTAAATCAGATTTTTTAACCAAGCTACCCGCTGTACTTCCAAGAAAAACACCATGTTTAATAGAATTACTTTTAGCTCCCACAATAATTAAATCTACACCAATTTCATTATCTATAGCCTCAACACTTTCTAGAACTCCTCCTTTAGAAGAAATTAACTTTACATCTACATTTTTTCTATCAACAGCGCTTACCAATGTTTTTAGGTATAATTTTGTTTCACGCTCAATAATTGCAGTCATATTTACCATACTACCCGCTTTAGATTTTGCTTTATATGCCCTAAAAACTAATACGTTTGCATTTATTTCTTCTGCAAAATCAATGGCATATTGTAAAGTGGTAATTGCTTTTTCTGTAGATCCGATTGGGACTAAAATATTTTTCATAATGCTGTATTTAAAGATGCAAAGTTACATATTTTTTTTGGGCGTTACTACAAGGTACTAGCTTTGGGTTTTAAGTACTTGTTTGTATTGCGCTGTAAGCATGTAATTTATCTAGAGTGTATTAGAAAGGCTGTAATCTTTAAGGCAAATCTAGTTACATTTGCAAAATCTAGATATGAAAACAAACATCAGTTTTAAAAACATAAATAAATTAGCAATTCCAGCTTTAATTGCTGGGGTTGCAGAGCCTTTATTATCTATTACAGATACTGCCATTATTGGTAATATTAATGAAAACGCAACCGAAAGTTTAGCGGCAGTAGGAATTGTAGGTGCATTTATATCGATGTTAATTTGGGTTTTTGGGCAAATTAGAAGCGCCATTTCTTCAATTATTTCTCAATATGTTGGTGCCAATAAATTAGATGAAGTAAAAGATTTACCTGCACAAGCCATTGCTATAGTTGTATTAGGCAGTGTATTTGTTTTAGCAATTTCTTATCCATTTGCAAAACAAATTTTTCAATTTTATAATGCATCAGGTATTGTTTTAGAGTATTGTATTACTTATTTTAAAATAAGAATTTTTGGCTTTCCATTCTCACTTTTTGTGTTTGCTGTTTTCGGTATTTTTAGAGGTTTGCAAAACACATATTATCCAATGATAATTGCCATAATAGGAGCCTTGTTAAATGTGTTTTTAGATATTATTTTGGTTTACGGAGTAGAAGGTTACATACCAGCAATGCAAATAGAAGGTGCTGCTTATGCAAGTATTATTGCGCAAGTTGTAATGGCAATTATTGCATTGGTTTTGTTGATGAAAAAAACGCCTATTTCATTAAAATTAAAACTGCCTTTTCATAAAGAAGTTCCTCGTTTGTTGGGGATGATTGGTAACCTTTTTATTAGAACCATTGCTTTAAATGCAGCTTTGTACTTTGCAACTTCTTATGCTACAGATTACGGAAAAGAATACATTGCTGCGTATACTATTGGGATTAATATTTGGTTGTTGGGTGCTTTTATGATCGATGGATATTCGAGTGCAGGCAACATTTTATCTGGTAAACTTTTAGGGGCAAAATCTTATAAATTATTGATAGAATTAAGTAACAAGCTTTTTAAATATGGTTTAATAATGGGCGTAATTATTGCTTTAGTAGGTTTTGTTTTTTACGGTTTCATCGGACAAATTTTCACGAAAGAAATAGCTGTTTTAGAACAGTTTTATAATGTTTTTTGGATTATTTTATTAATGCAACCTATAAACGCAGTTACTTTTATTTTTGACGGAATGTTTAAAGGAATGGGAGAAATGAAATATTTAAGAAACCTACTTATTCTAGCCACCAGTTTGGTTTTTATTCCCACTTTATTGATTTTTGATTATTACGATTTTAAATTAACTGCCATCTGGATTGCCTTTACCCTTTGGATGGTTGCAAGAGGATTGCCATTAATTATTAAGTTTAGAAGTAAGTTTTTACCACTTGCAGAACATGATTAGTTTGCGTTGTCATTGCGAGGAAGGAAGCAATCTCATTAAATATTATACTTTTATTTTTCTCAATAGACTAAAAAGTCTCATTTCGAAATGACATTAAGAATTAAACCTTAACTTTACTAAAAATACATTCATATGAGCACTACAAGACAAAACGGAAGTTTATATACCAATATTCAAAATAGCATTGCAACCATAGAATTTGGGCATCCTGCAAGTAATTCTTTTCCGAGTGAATTGTTAGATAGATTAACAAACGAATTGATTTCTGTAGGAAATAATGCTGCTGTTTCTGTTATTGTTTTAAAGTCTGAAGGAGAAAAAGCATTTTGTGCCGGTGCTTCTTTTGATGAGTTAGTGGCCATTTCAAACTTAGAAGAAGGAAAACAATTTTTCTCTGGTTTTGCAAACGTACTAAATGCCATGAGAACTTGTGGTAAATTAATTATTGGTCGTGTTCAGGGAAAAACAGTGGGTGGTGGAGTAGGTTTAGCTGCTGCTTGCGATTATGTTTTGGCAACAGAAAATGCGGCAATAAAATTATCTGAATTTACAATAGGAATTGGACCTTTTGTAATTGAACCAGCAGTAACTCGTAAAATTGGAGTTTCTGGTACCGCAGAATTAACGTTAGATGCAACCAATTGGAAAAATGCCTATTGGGCTAAAGAAAAAGGTTTGTATGCAAAGGTTTTTGAATCGCAAAAAGAACTGGATGAAGAAGTTGAATTGTTATCAGAAAAATTGGCTTCTTACAATTCTGTAGCTTTATTAGAAATGAAGAAAGCATTGTGGCAAGGAACAGAAAATTGGCCGGATTTATTGGTAGAAAGAGCAGCTGTTTCAGGAGAATTAGTTTTATCAGAATTCACTAAAAAGGCATTGTTAAAATTTAAAAAATAATTTTTTATTACTTCTCAAAACGCTCTAGTTTACAACTATTTTTATCTTTTTTGGGTAAAAGTATCTTTTATAGTTTGGTAATATTTGTTCATATAGTAGTATATGAGTGTCAAACAAGACAATGTAGTACCCAAAATATTTTTAAAATGTCGTTCTTTAATCTTCGCTATTAAAAATGATCTTTATTATGAAAAAAATTCTGAGTATTTCAATATTGTTTTTTATACTTTTTTCTTGTCAAAAAGAAATTATTGAAACTAGTAGGACAAAATTTAGTGAAGTATTAAATACTGATTCAGGAATTAACTTTTCAAATAATATTATAGAAAGTGATACTTTAAACTATTTTACTTTTCCGTACATGTATTTGGGAGGAGGAGTTGCTATAGGAGATATCAATAATGATGGTTTATCTGATATTTATTTTACAGGAAATATGTCTAAAAACAAACTGTATTTAAATAAAGGAAATATGGAATTTGAAGACATTACTGAGTCTGCAAATGTTTCTGGAGATAATAGATGGTATACAGGTGTTACAATGGTAGATATAAATTCTGATGGCTGGTTAGATATTTATGTGTCTGTTTCTGGTATTTCTGGTACTACAGAAAATCAACTTTTTATCAACAATAAAAACAATACTTTTTCAGAAAAAGCAAAAGAATATGGTTTAAATGATGCTTCAACTTCTATTCAAGCTACTTTTTTAGATTACGATAAAGATGGTTTACTAGATGTTTTTGTGGCAAACTATCCGATGGTAAAAGTAAGTATGGGAAACCAATATTACCATCAGAAAATGCAAGAAAATAGATTAGAAGATTCTGGTCATTTGTATAAAAATAATGGTGATAATACTTTTAGTGATGTAACAGAGAAAGCAAATGTTAAAAACTTTGGAATGACATTAGGTATAATGACATCCGATTTTAACAATGATAATTTACCAGACCTTTATTTATCGAATGATTTTAATGTACCTGACTATTTTTATATTAATAATGGAGATGGTACTTTTAAAGAAGTGGTAAAAGAAGCAACAAAACATACGGCAATGTTTGGAATGGGAATTGACGTAGCTGATTTTAATAATGACAAATTATTAGATATTGTGCAATTAGATATGACTCCTGCTGATTATAAAAGATCTAAAACAAATATGGCGAGTATGAATCCTAAGTCTTTTTATGAAGCTGTAGATTTAGGTTTACATTACCAATATATGCAAAATGTCTTGCAAGTTAATAACGGAAATAACAAAAATGGTGTTCCCTTTTATAGCGATGTTTCTAGGTTAACGAATTTAGCAACTACAGATTGGAGTTGGGGAGTTTTATTTGCTGATTTTGATAATGATGGTTTAAAAGATGTTTTTATTACCAACGGTATTAAACGTGATGTGAATAATAATGACGTAAATAAAAGAACGAAGATGACTAGTTTTTCGGACTTTAATAAAACATTAGATTATAAAAGTTACCCAAGTACTCCAATTGATAATTTTATTTTTAGAAACGAAGGAAATTACAAGTTTTCTAAAGCAAATAAAGAGTGGAATATAAGCTATAAAGGTTTCTCTAATGGAGTTTCTTATGGAGATTTAGATAATGATGGAGATTTAGACCTTGTAATTAATAATTTAGATGATGTAGTTTCTGTTATTAAAAACAATACATCTTCTAATTATTTAAGAATTAAATTTAATGGACCAGAAAATAATCCTACAGGTTTGGGAGCTAAGGTTACTTTAAAAAGTAAAGAAGGAAAACAATTTCAAGAGTTTACATTAACTAGAGGGTTTCAATCTAGTGTAGAACCAATAATGCATTTTGGTTTAAACAAAGACACTGTCATTGATACTCTAGAGGTAGTTTGGCCAAATAGTAAAGAACAGGTTTTATATAATGTAGCCATAAATAAAACCATAGATTTAGACTTTAAAGAAGCTGTTTTAAGGCAAAATAAATTAAAAGAAGAATCTCATTTATTTGAAGATATCACATTAAAATCTGGAATAGATTTTAAACATACAGAAGATGTGTATAATGATTTTGCATTAGAACCATTATTGCCTCATAAAAACTCTCAATTAGGACCTGCGTTAGCAGTTGGTGATATTAATAATGATGGATTAGATGATTTTTTTATTGGTAATGCTGCCGGAAATGAATCTTCTATGTACGTTCAGAATACTTCAGGTAGTTTTGATGTTTTAAATGGTCCTTGGCAAGAAGATGCAAATCAAGAGGATACTGGGGCTGTGTTTTTTGATGCAGATGGAGATAATGATTTAGATTTATATGTTGTAAGTGGAGGTAACGATGTTACCAAACCTTTAACTTATTATAAAGATAGATTGTATATAAATACCAAAGATGGTTTTGTTAAAGCCACTGAATCTTTACCAAATATAATTGCAAGTGGATTAGTAGTTACTGCAAATGATTATGATAATGATGGAGACTTAGACCTTTTTGTTGGAGGTAGAATTGTTCCTGGTAAATACCCATTTCCTGCAGAAAGTTATATTTTAAAAAATGAAGGAGGAGTAGATGATGATATTAGATTTGTAAATGTTACTCAAAAAGTATTTCCAGAGCTTTCTAATTTAGGGTTGGTTACTGCAGCTTTATGGGAAGATTTTAATACCGATGGTAAAACAGATTTAATAATTACTGGAGAATGGATGTCAATTCGCTTCTTTGAAAATGACGGAAATAAATTTAAAGAAGTAACTACCGATGTTGGTTTAGAAAGATCTACTGGTTGGTGGAATAGTATAAAAAGGATAGATTACGATAATGATGGAGATATAGATTACGTTGCTGGGAATTTAGGTTTAAATTATAAATATAAAGCTACAGAAAAAGCACCTTTTGAAGTGTATGCCAATGATTTTGATGAAAACGGTACAACAGATATTGTTTTAAGTTATAAGAAAAAAGGTGTTTTATTGCCGTTAAGAGGTAGAGAATGCTCATCACAACAAGTACCAGCAATTAAAAAACGTTTTCAAACTTATGACTTATTTGCAAACGCTACGTTAGAAGATATTTATGGTAAAACGATGTTAGATAAATCTTTGCATTACAAAGCATTTACTTTTGCAAATTCTTGGATAGAAAATAAAGGAGATAATACATATGTTTTACATGAATTACCGCGCAGAGCACAATTTTCTTCTATAAATGATTTTGAAGTTTTAAGTAATCAGAATAAAAACTTACAAATTGTTAGTGGTGGTAATTTATATCAATCTGAAGTTGAGACACCAAGAAATGATGGTGATTATGGTTTAATTATTGAGCCTAATTCTGTAAATAAAATTGTTACATCAAAATCAAATGGTTTTTTTATAAATGGTGAAATTAAAGAAATTGAAACTATTTATATAGGTAAGGACAAAAAGAGGTCTTTATTATTTGCGTTAAATAATGGCAATCTAAAATTATTTGAAGCGCACCCTTTAACAGAAGAAAAGTAATTTGTAGAATATCTCTTTTCTCTTTTTTGTTAAAAACATAATTTTCATACTAGTTTTTTGTTAAACACCTATTTTTAGGGGTCTTTGGTTGCTATTTCCTGAAATTTGACACGATATTACCAAACTTAAACTAGCTAAAACTGTTTCTTTGGAGTGAAGTTTTTGCGAGATTAAAATAGTGTAGACTTCAAAAAAACTAATTCAACAAAATTCAAAACTTTATGAACAGAAAATTATTTTTTAGATTTTTAAAAAATGCATCACTGCTGTTATTGCTGTTTTCAGTAATGAGTATGCAGCATTTAAATGCGCAAACTATAGAAGGAACTGTAGTAGATGTAGATGGTATAACATTACCCGGAGTTAATGTTACAGTAAAAGGAACAACGGTAGGTGCGTCTACAGATTTTGATGGTTTATTTACGATCAAAGCGAAAAAAGGGGACGTTTTAGTGGCCTCTTATTTAGGTTTTAAAGCAAAAGAGGTTACTGTAGGTTCAGAAAAAAAGATTAAAATTGTTTTAGAAGTAAGTACAGAAAGCTTAGAAGAAATTGTAATTGTTGGTTACGGTTCTCAAAAAAGAAAAGATCTTACAGGAGCAGTTTCTACAGTGGGATCTAAGGATATTGAGAATTTAACATTTAACGATCCTGCACAAGCTTTACAAGGTAGAATGGCTGGTGTAAATGTTCAATCTCAAGGGGGTGCCCCAGGTTCTAGTTCTGTAATTACAATTAGAGGTATTGGTACATTATCTGATGCAGGACCTTTATTTGTAATTGATGGTGTTATTACTGGCAACATGAACTCTATAAATCCACAAGATATTGCAAGTATTTCTGTTTTAAAAGATGCTTCTTCTACTGCTATTTATGGTTCTAGAGCAGCAAATGGTGTTGTTATTATAGCAACCAAAAAAGGTAGAAATGGTAAACTAACCGTAGATATAGATACTAGTATCGGTTTTAATAAAATTATTAATACTTTAGATTGGGCTAATGCAAGACAATATGCAGATATTGTAAATAAAGCAGATGATAATGATGGTAGAGAGAGGTCTCCGGCAAATGACACTCAGTTTAATCCAGACAACACAAGTGATCTTTATGGAGAGTCTATTAGAACATCAATAGTAAAAAACACAAATGTTAGACTAGCTGGAGGAACAGATAATTTATTATACAGTCTTTCTTTAAATCAATTTGATAATGATGGTATTGTAAAATATTCAGATTTTGGTAGAACTACAGTAAGAGCAAATGGTTCTTTTATCCGAGGAAAATTTCGTCTAGATAATACTATTGGTTTAACAAGAACAATTAACAATCCAAATCCATACTTTAATAAAGAAAGAAATCTAATTCCTACAATAAGTTTAAAAGATGCAGATGGAAATTGGAATTCATCTGATATTGAACCGGGTTCTGCATTAGCTTCTTATTACGGTCCTGGAACAATAATTAATGAATTAGGAGCTGCTGCACTTCAGGATAGAACAGTAACAAAAAATAATATTTTAGGTAGTTTAGCTGCTTCTTATGAAATATTAGAAGGATTAACATATAAAATAAATCTTGGTTTAGAATCTTCTACAAATAATAATTACGAGTTTACGCCAGAAGATCAGCTTTTTAAAGACGGTGGTCTTAAACAGTTTTCTGAGTTAAGAGAAAGTAATACTAATTTCTTATCAACTTTAGTAGAGCACACTTTAAACTACAAAAAAACTTTTGGAAAACATTCTATAGATCTTCTTGCAGGATATACAGAACAAAAAAACAATACAAGGCAATTGGGTATAGAAGCTAGAAAATTTCCTTCTAACAGTATTCGTATCGCTTCTGCTGCAGAAGAATTAAGTAATGCGCCTTCATATGATGTAACATCTGCAATTCAATCTTATTTTGGAAGAGTCAATTATTCTTATGATGATAGATATTTAATTACTGCAACTTTACGTAAAGATGGTTCGTCTCTTTTTAGAGAAAATCTAAGATGGGGTACTTTTCCTTCTATGGCTTTAGCTTGGAATGTAAGTAACGAAGATTTTATGGCAAATGTTGAAGCTATTACCGATATAAAATTTAGAGTAAGTTATGGTGAAATTGGTTCTAATAACGTTAGTATCTATGCAATAGATCCAGAACTAAACTTATTTAGTGAGTATGTTTTAGGAGAAACACCTTCTAGAGTAACTGGTTACTCTATTACTAAAGGTGTAAATCCTAATATTTTTTGGGAAACAACTAAAACATTAGATATTGGTTTAGATTTTAGAGCATTAAATAATAAGTTAAATGTTACTATGGATTATTTTGTTAAAAAATCTGAAGACATCTTAGTAAATATTCAACTTCCTTTATATACAGGATTTGAAAACGCAATTCCTTTTAATGCCGCAAGTGTAGAAAATAAAGGTTTCGAATTAGTAGCAAGTTATGGTGATGCTATTGGAGATGATTTCTCATTTAATGTTTCTGGTAATATTTCTGTATTAGATAATAATGTTACAAGTTTAGGAGGTTCTACACCAATTCGTCAAGGAAGTTTTACTTCCAATACTTTAAATGCTACTAAAACAGATGTGGGGCAACCAATTGGTTCTTTCTTTGGATATGTAACAGATGGTATTTATCAAACAGATGCAGAGGCAACTGCTGCGAATGATGCTACAGGAAGTCCTATAGCAGGTGATATTAAATTTAAAGATATAGATGGAGACGGAGATATTGATGTGGATGACCAAACATATTTAGGAACCCCGATACCAACTTTTGAGTATGGTTTTAATTTAAGTGCAAACTATAAACAATTTGATCTTAGTTTATTATTTAACGGAGTTACTGGTAATTCAATATTAAACGGAACAAAATATAGAGGTTATTTTGATAATGAAGGAAATTATTTTGCAGATGCTTTAAATGGATGGTCTCCAACAAATACAAATTCAGAAATACCTAGAAATACAAAGTCAGACAATGGTGCTAATAAGAGAATGTCTGATTTTTATGTAGAAAACGGAGCTTATTTTAGGTTAAGAAATGCACAAGTAGGGTATAACTTTACGAAAGATGTTTTAGAGAAAATAAAAATCAGTAAACTTAGATTATATGTAACTGCTACAAATTTATTTACAATAACAGATTATACAGGTTATTATCCTGAAGTAGGTAGAAATAGTAGAGGTGGTTCTAGAAAAATATTTAATGCAGGTGTAGATGAAGGTAGTTACCCAACTCCAAGAACATTTCAACTTGGAGTACAAGTTTCTTTTTAAATTTTAAATTTTATAAAAAAATGAAAAAAAATAAAAAAATAGTAAAAATAAGTTTAGCGCTATTTGCAATTTGTATACTCAACATACAATGTAATGAAGACGTTTTAAACCAACCCAATCCTAATGCATTAACGCCAGACTCTTTTTGGCAGACAGAAGAGGATGCTGAGAAAGGAATTATTGGAGCTTACAGTCCGTTTTCTAATATTTTATATTATTCTAGATTTGAAGTTTTTTTATCAGATTATAGAGATGATGTAATAAATGGTAATGGGACTTCTGATAGAACTCAAGTTAGTTACTTTAATACAGATCCTGCAGGAAATCCGGTTAAATGGGTTTGGCAAGCAATGTATCAAGGTGTTACAAGAGCAAATGAAGTATTGTTTAGAGTTCCTAATATAGAGATGGACCAACAAAAAAAGGATGCTATTCTTGGAGAAGCTCATTTTATTAGAGCCTTTAATTATTTTAACCTGTTAAATAACTGGAAAAATATACCATTACTTGAAATTCCATTTTCAGAAATCGAAGACCCATTATCTATTGTGCAAGCAACTCCAGAACAAGTATGGGAACTAATAGAATCAGATTTAAAAAAAGCACAAAGTATGTTACCTACTTCTTGGCCAGCAGATCAAAAAGGTAGAGCAACTTCTGGTGCAGCAACAGGTTATTTAGGAAAAGCTTTATTGTATCAACAAAAATATGGAGATGCAAAAACAGAGTTTGCTAAAATTATGGGAGGTTCTTACAAGCTAATGGATAATTATGCACATAATTTTACAGAAGAATTTGAAAACAATGCAGAATCATTATTTGAAATTCAATTAATAGCAGATGGAAATGCTGGTTGGGGGGGAGATGGACCTGGAAAAGGAAAAGGATCTGGTTATCAGCCAGATTTTGCTCCTGCAGGTTTTACAAATCAAGATGGTATGGAAGTTAACCAATGGGCTATAGATTTATTTTTAGATGAAAAAACAATAAACAATGAAATAGATCCAAGAGCTTATACAACCTTCTTTTTTAATACTACAGAAACGACTACTTATAAAGGAGAGGTGTTAGAACCAAAAACGTATGGAAACCAAAGGTATGACGAAGTTTATAAATCAACAGAAACAACAGTTTATGGAAATAAATATACAGATTGGGCTTTTAATGGTTTAAGTCAGGCTTTAGCCGAAGGTTGGCATGGTGCAGGTAACAACTTAAGAATGTTACGTTATGCAGATGTTTTACTAATGTTTGCAGAGGCAGATTTGTTAGATGATAATAGTTTATCTTCAGAGGGGTTAGAGGCACTAAATAAAGTACGTAGAAGAGTAGATATGCCAGAGTTTACAAGTGCTACGATGCAAGACATAGAAGATGAAAGAGTAAAGGAATTAACTTTTGAACGTACAAGGTATTTTGATTTATTAAGATGGGGCAAAGTTGTTGAAAGAATAGTTAACAACCCTAGCTTAAAATCTAATAGTGCTGGTACTGGAGCCTATAAACCAGGTAGAGAGTACATTGCTATACCTCAAAATGAGTTAGACCAAAACCCTAACTTAAAGCAAAATGAAGGATACTAATAGATTGTTTTGAATTATTATTTGTTTGAATGGGAAAGTGATTCAAGGTTTATCCTTGGGTCACTTTTTTTATTCAATTTATATTTATACTTTTTAAGATTCTTAATACTAGATATGTTATACAAATTAAAAAATACCTTTCTAAATAAGTTTAAAGTAAGTAATAGAAGATGTCTTACTATCTTAACTATTCTGCTTTATTTTTTAGTTATTAAAACATTTGCTCAAAAATCTATATATTTTGAAGCTATAACGACATCTAAAGGTTTGTCTCAGAGTGATGTTAACGCAATTCATCAAGATGAAGATGGTTTTATGTGGTTTGGTACACACGATGGTTTAAATAGGTATGATGGTCATTCTTTTAAAGTATATAAACCAAATTTAGATGATATATCCACTATTTCTAGCAATTTAATTTATAAAATTGAAGATGATCAAGATGGAAATCTTTGGATAGGAACTACTGGAGGCGGACTTATTTATTTTGATAGAACTTTAGAGAAATTTACTACATATAAACATAATAAAGAGGTTATTAATAGTTTAAATGGAAATAATATATCGTGTCTATATAGAGATAAAAAGAATCGTCTTTGGGTTGGTACAAACAAAGGCATAAACATGTTAGATTTAAAGGCAACTAATAATAAAGTTGTTTTTAAGCATATTAAAATATATGATGAACCACCTGTTCCTAGTAATATAAATCTATTGTCAGTAGATACTGTTTACGAAGATTCTATTGGTCAAATTTGGTTCGGTGGTTATAATGGTATTTACAAACTATCCATTGGTTTTAATGGAGATGAATATTTTAAAAATATAAACAAGGAAATAGAATTACCTAATGCTGTTGTTAGAGACATAACAGAAAAAGATGGAAGGTTATTATTAGCAACTAGTGATGGGCTTTTTTACAAAACCAAAAACACAGAAAAAATAATAGTAAAAAAAATACTTGATGGGTCTTTTAATAATTTGATAGTAGATAAAAATATTATTTGGGCAGGTACCACTAATGGTTTATGGGAAATAAGGTATAATTCTTCTAAGGATGAAATCAAGAAGATAAAAAAGTATGTTTATGATCCGAGACAACCTAATAGCATAAGTAAAGATATTATAACAGATTTATATAAAGATAAATCTGGTATTATTTGGGCTGGAACAAATGGTGGAGGTGTAAATAAATTTGACCCTAATAGAAAAGAATTTATTCATGTTCAAAAAACACAAAATGAAAAAAGTTTAAGTTACGATAAAATTAGATCCTTTTACGAAGACAGTAATCAAAACCTTTGGGTTGGAACTGAAGGTGGTGGTTTAAATAAAAGGCTAAAAAATTATAATTCATATAACAAATTTCAAGAACTAAAAAATGTTTATGCAATTGAAGAAGTAAAAATAAAAGATAAAACATATCTATTAATCGGTGGTTCAGGAGATCCAAACTTTTTTCAATTAGATATTTCAAATCCAAAATCTAAAGTAACGAGTATAAAGCCTTATTCTGAGTTTAGAAATAGTATTTTTTCTTTACTACAAGATAGTAGAAATTACCTATGGATAGGGACATATAATGGTGGGTTGTACAGATGGAAATTAGATGCTGAGGGTAATTTTTATCAGAAAGATTGTTTTTTAAATAATACAGAAGATCCACAAAGTCTTTCGGGTAATATTATTAGGAATGTTTTTGAAGATAGTAATGGTAATATTTGGGTGGCAACAAGCAATGGTTTAAGTATATTGTCAAAAGAGGAGGTAGGTAAAGAATATCCAAAATTTAAGATTTTAAAGAAAGGTGTTGATAAAAAATTATCGTTAAGTCATAATTATATTTTATCTATTTATGAAGATCATAATAAAGATATTTGGATTGGGACTTTTGGTGGAGGTCTAAATAAAATTGTAAGAACAGCAACCAATACTTATGAGGTTGTAAAGGTTTATTCTGAAAAAGATGGTTTACCAAATAACGTAATAAAAGGAATCTTAGAAGATGATAACGGTAATTTATGGTTGTCTAGCAACAAAGGGATTACTAGTTTTAATCCAGAAAAAGAAACATTTAGAAATTATGATATAAATGATGGACTTCAAGATAATGAGTTTCAAGAATTAGCTTATCTTAAAAGGAAAAATGGAGATTTTCTATTTGGAGGTGTAAAAGGGTTCAATGTTTTTAAACCTAAGAAACTTAAAGAAAATAACTACTTTCCAGAAACAGTAATTACAAAAATTTCTATTTCTAATAAAGAGGTTGTTGTTGGTAAAGCATACGATGATAAAGTACTACTTTCTAAAGCGGTAAATAAGACGAAAGAAATTAATTTTAAGCATTCACAAAATAATATTTCCTTTGAGTTTGCATCTTTACATTTTGCAGCCCCAGAAAAAAATAAGTTTAAATACAGATTAGAAGGCTTTGATTCAGATTGGCAAAATACTACTTCTAGTAAAAGAT
This sequence comes from Polaribacter staleyi, assembly GCF_038024045.1. NCBI lineage: Bacteria > Pseudomonadati > Bacteroidota > Flavobacteriia > Flavobacteriales > Flavobacteriaceae > Polaribacter > Polaribacter staleyi. Next base: position 2,954,383 of record NZ_CP150665.1, read on the forward strand.
TTGCAGCCTACACGAATTTAGCTCCTGGTAACTATCGATTTAATGTTAAATCTTCAAATAATGATGGTTTATGGAATAATGATTATACAAGTATAGCCTTGCATATAGAAACTCCTTTTTGGTTAACTTGGTGGGCTTGTACAGTTTATGGTGTTTTAATATTGTCATTTTTATTAAGTATTATTTCTTATTTTAATTTAAAGTCTAAGCAAAAAGCAGCGGTTCAAATTCAAAAAGAAGTTGAAGAAGTTAATAAATTAAAATTACAATTTTTCACAAATATTTCTCATGAATTTAAAACACCAATTACCTTAATTTTAAACCCAGTAGAAGAATTACTAGAATCTGATATTAATAATGAGGCATTTTTAAAATCTAAATTAAATATCGTAAAAAGAAATGCAGATTCCTTGTTAAGATTAGTACATCAACTAATGGAATTTAGAAGAATAGAAGTAGGAGAAACAAAACTAGGAGCAACTAAATCTAATATTATAAATTTTGTTAGAGAAATTGTGTTTTCATTTAAAGCTATTGCAAATAAAAAAGATGTTACCGTATCTTTTGAGTGCGAAGTGTACCAAGTAGATATTTGGTTTGATTGGGATAAATTAGAAAAAATTCTAAATAATTTAATTTTTAATGCAATTAAATTTACTCCAGAAGGAGGAGAGGTGAAGATTATAATTAGTAAACCGTCTAAAAATAAAATACATATAGAAAGCAGAGATATTAAAACAGAATACCTTCAAATTGAAGTAAAAGACAATGGTGTTGGTATAAGTAAAGATGAATTGCCGTATGTTTTTCAAAGGTTTTATCAGGTAAATCAAGTAAAAAAAGATGAAAATAAGGGATCTGGAATTGGCTTAGCAATCGTAAAAGATTTAGTTGATTTACATCATGGTACTATAGAAGTTTTTTCAGAAGAATTTAATGGAACCAATTTTATCTTAAAATTTCCACTAGGTAAGGAGCATTTATTATCCGATGAGATTATAGAAATAAATGTTTCAGAACCAATAAATGAAGAAGAATTAGATTTAGAAGAAAAATTAATTCCTGAAGGCAATAACAAATCTACCGTTTTGGTTGTTGATGACAATAAAGATATCAGACAATTAATTAAAGATGGGCTTTCTAAAAACTATAATATTTTAGAAGCAGAACATGGTAGAGAAGCTTTAAGTATTTCCTTAAAAATGATACCGGATATTGTAATTACAGATGTTTTAATGCCTGAGATGGATGGTGTAGAGTTGTGTCATAAAATAAAAACTAATATTAGAACAAGTCATATACCAGTTATAATGTTAACAGCCTTAAATTCTGTAGAACATAAAATTAAAGGTCTAGAATCTGGAGCAGATGCTTATTTGCCAAAACCTTTTAAAATGAAATTACTCTGTGTAAGGGTCGGTAAATTAATAGAATCTAGAGATTTAATGCGTAAACGTTTTCAAACAGAAAAAGAATTAACGCCAGAAAAAGTTACATTAAATTCTACAGATGAAGCATTTTTAAGAAAAATAATGGATTTTATGGAAATTAATATGGCTAAAGAAACTTATTGGGTAGATGAATTAGCTTTTGATATGAATACAAGTAGGTCTACTTTTTTTAGAAAATTAAAGAAGCTTACGGGGCAATCTCCTAATGATTTTATGCGATTAATAAGGTTAAAGAGGGCAATGCAATTGCTAGAGCAAAATGAACTTCCGATAAGTCAAGTTAGTTATATGGTAGGTTTTAGTGATCCTGGTTATTTTGGTAAGTGCTTTAGGAAAGTTTATGGCAACTCCCCTTCTAAATTTTTAAAAACAAAAAAATAGCTTTTAAAACTTTATATTTGTTATTCATTTATATTGATTTTATATGAAAATCATTTCAACAAATATTGGGGAACGAAAAGAAATAGATTATAAAGGTACATTGGTTACTACAGGTATCTTTAAATATGCCGTTGAGCATCCGGTTTTTTTAGACGTAGAAGAGGTAAAAGGAGACGCTATTTGCGATAGAGAGAATCATGGAGGTGTTTTACAATCTGTTTATGGTTATTCTTTTAAACACTATGCATATTGGAAAGAGATGTACCCGAAAGTGAATTTTGAAATGGGAATTTTTGGAGAAAACTTAACTATTGATGATATTGATGAAACTAAAATTCATCAAGGTGATACTTTTAAAGTTGGTGATACCATTCTAGAAGCAACTGTACAAAGAGAACCGTGTTATAAATTGGGAGTCCGTTTTAATAATATGGGTATTGTAAAAAAGTTTTGGAAAACCACTTTTTGTGGTGTTTATTTTAAAGTTTTACAAACAGGTTTTGTAAAAGCTGGTGACGAGTTTATACAGATAAAAAGTTGCTCAGAAAATCCAACAATTGCAGATTTATTTATTGCAAAAAGAATTGAAAACGGAATTAGTGATTAGTTTTTAACTTTTTAAACTTGCAATCCAATTTACCAAATACTTTTTAAATGACATATCCACATTATAAATTTCATTTGTTAGTTGGCTAGTTCCTTTTTTAGTCATAAAATGGTTTAAATTTTTAATTTCTTTAAATATAATATTTGAATTTCCAATTTCATTTAGTTCGACTTTACTTTGTTTTGGGTCAACCAAAATATCTTCTTCTCCAATAATTACTAAAGTTGGAAAATCTATATTTTGATAGGTTTTTGTATTGTTAATTCTTGCAAACTCAACTTTTATAGGTGTTAAGTAATTCGAAAAAGATTTTTTATTGATGTTTACTTTTTTTGATTCTTTTTTTGCAATTTTCCATAATTCTAAAGCAGTTTTATTTGGGTTTTTATCTATCAAATGATGAATGTAATTTAAACTTTTTATCTGCTCCTCTTTGTTCTTGCCAATTATTGATTTATTATAGTTTTTAATTCCATTTTTAATTTGATAGCCTAATAATTCTCTTGGTTTTCCAATTGGAGCAGACCATTGAATTAAGAAATCTGGTTTTACATTCTGTTCGATAGCCATTGTAGTTACAATGCCACCTAAACTGTGACCTAAAAAGCCAATTTTCTTATTTTTTATAGGTTCTAATTTTCTTAATTCGCTGTATATTCCTATAAAATCACTTGTATAAATTTTTGGTTGGTCATTATATTCTCCGGTAGATTTACCAACTCCTCTTTTGTCAAATTTAAAAACCCCAATATTATTTTTAAGCAAGTAGTTGGTTAAATAATTATGAGCTTTTTGAGATGTTTTTCCCGTTCCGGATAATATTACAAGTATATTATTGTAATTAGATTTTGGTGTGAGTAATGTTCCGAAAATTGTAATGGTTTCATTTACTTTTTTACTTATTTCTTGAATATTATAGTTCTGAGTATTCTTAATTTCTTTTTCATTATTGAATTTTTCTTGAGAAAAAATAAATGTTGAAATAAAAAGAAGGAATGAAGTTAATACTATTTTCATTTTTTAACTTTTAAATTACATTCAAAAATATAAATATGAAAAGAGTAGACTATTAATGTATTGTTAATTAGTTCGTTTTTAACGGAATATTTAATTATTACCTAAGGAAGTTAAATTAGCTAGCAAACAAGTTTAGCCCAGATTGAGTGGTCTGTTTGAGCTCTTTTTTACCATTTTTTATGGTAAAAAAAGCGAGTAACGAAAGCTGGAAATAGCTTCTAAACCGTTGCCTCTTTTTTGTGTAAAAAACGAGTCAATTTCATAGATAAATCTAATAAAATAATCTTTGGATTTCCGTTTCTTTCTATATGATACATGGCATCATTTAGTTCTTTTTCTATGTCTAAAATATTACCAGAATGCACAAAAGGAGCAAATTTAGAAAGGTCAAATCCGGTTTTGGTTTCCATAAAAACCAAGTTTTTAGACTTGTAATTTAATAATAAAGCTTGTCTAAAAAATTGCAAACAATATTCTAGAAAACGCTTCTGAGTTTCTCGTCCGGTTTTGGCAATGTTTTCCGACCATTCTATTAATTGCTGTACAACAGCAGCGTTTCCTTTGGCTTTAAAAGCGGTTCTAATCCACGCAATAAACCATTCTTCAAAAACAAGATCATTAGAATTATTCTGTAGTAATTGCAAGGCTTTGTTAAAATTACCTTCTGCCTGATGTGCTATTTTTGCAGCTTCATTATCCGAAACCTGATGGTCTACCACTAGGGTATTAGAAATATCTTGCTCGCTTAAAGCAGGAAAATGTAGTGCCTGACAACGCGATTTTATAGTATTTATAATGTCTCCTTCGTTTTCGGTAATTAAAATAAAAACCGTTTTTTCTGGTGGTTCTTCAATTAACTTTAATAGTTTATTAGCGGCAGCAATATTCATTTTTTCAGCCATCCAAATAATCATTACCTTAAAACCACCTTCGTAACTTTTAAGGCGTAGTTTTTTTACAACCTCTTCTGCTTCATCAACACCAATAATTCCTTGTTTATTTTCTACGCCAATATGTTGCAACCAATTAAACAAACTTCCGTAAGGTTGTGTAGCTATAAAAGATCTCCAATCTTCTAAAAACAAACTACTAACAGGATGTTTTTTTACGTTTTCATTAGCGGTAACAGGGTATGTAAAATGCAAATCTGGATGTTGTAGCTTGTCGCACTTTAAGTTACAAACGTCTACATTATCAGAAAAATTACACAATAAAAACTGTGCGTATGCAATTGCCATAGGCAAGGTTCCGCTTCCTTCTTTACCCACAAATAATTGTGCGTGCGGAATTCTGCCGTTCTCCGCAGATACTTTTAAGTGTTTTTTAATGTGTTCTTGGCCGATAATTTGGTTAAAAAGCATAGGCAAATATAAAATTTGTTTGGCATTAATCCATCAATTTTAGAGTGCAATCTTTTAATTTCTAAAATAGAAGTAAGCGTTGTCTTTATCTTCGCAAACGTTGTATTAAATTTTGGGTTTTAGAGTTCAAAAAGAGTAAATAATTCGGTATTTTTGTTGAAAATAGATTAATAAAAGATGAAAACACTAAAAGATTTTAATTTCAAGAATAAGAAAGCGTTAATTCGTGTAGATTTTAATGTGCCTTTAAATGATAAATTTGAAGTTACGGATGCTACTAGAATTCAAGCTGCAAAATCTACAATTATAGATATTTTAGAGCAAGAAGGAAGCTGTGTGTTAATGTCTCATTTAGGACGTCCAAAAGGATTTCAAGATGAGTTTTCATTAAGTCATATTGTAGCCAAAGCAACTGAAATTTTGGGTGTAAATGTAAAATTTGTGGCAGATTGTATTGGTGATAAAGTAGAAGAAGCCGTTGCAAATTTACAGTCTGGAGAAATCTTATTATTAGAAAACTTACGTTTTTACGAAGAAGAGAAAAAAGGAGATGTTGCTTTTGCAGAAAAATTATCTAAATTAGGTGATATTTATGTAAACGATGCCTTTGGTACTGCACACAGAGCTCATGCTTCAACAACTATTATTGCTCAGTTTTTTCCAGAAAACAAATGTTTTGGAAACTTATTAGCAAGAGAAATAGAAAGTATAGACAAAGTATTAAATAATTCTGAAAGACCAGTTTTAGCAATTTTGGGTGGTGCAAAAGTATCTTCTAAAATTACGGTTATCGAAAATATTTTAGATAAAGTAGACCACTTAATTATTGGTGGTGGAATGAGTTTTACTTTTATTAAAGCACAAGGAGGAAAAATTGGAAACTCTATTTGTGAAGATGATAAAATGGAATTGGCCTTAGATATTCTAAAGCAAGCAAAAGAAAAAGGAGTGGAAGTACATATTCCTGTAGATGTTATTGCTGCTGATGATTTTTCTAATGATGCAAATACACAAATTTGCGATATCAATGCAATTCCTGATGGATGGGAAGGTGTTGATGCAGGACCAAAATCTCAAGCAAATTTTGATGTTGTAGTAAACAAGTGTAAAACAATTTTATGGAACGGACCTTTAGGTGTTTTTGAAATGGAATCTTTTGCAGGAGGAACAATTGCTCTTGGTAATTCTATTGATAAAGCAACCAAAAATGGTGCATTCTCTTTAGTTGGTGGTGGAGATTCTGTTGCTGCTGTTAAACAATTTGGTTTTGCAGATAAAGTAAGTTATGTTTCTACTGGTGGTGGTGCTATGTTAGAAATGTTAGAAGGTAAAACATTACCAGGAATTGATGCAATTTTAAAATAGTCGTTTCACTGTTTATTTGTTTAATCGTGTAATTGTTTAATAGACCGTTATATTTTTAAATCATATTTCAGATTCTAATTAACATTTAAGATGTAAAACTGAGCTTGACTAAGTTTCATTTTAAAATATAAATTTATTAATAAGCGTGTAATTGTAAAATTACACGCTTATTGTTTTATAGAAGAATATATTATAATTTCGCGGTCAGTTTTTGTACAGTTACACAAATAAACAATTACACGTTTACACATTACTATGAAATACACAAAATTAGCAAATACAGATATTAAAGTTTCTAAGATTTGTTTAGGAACCATGACTTGGGGAAGGCAAAACACGCAAGAAGATGGTTTTAAACAAATGGATTACGCTTTAGAACAAGGCGTAAACTTTTTTGACACTGCAGAGTTATATGCAGTTCCTGCAACGCCAGAAACTTATGGAACTACAGAAACAATTATAGGAAATTGGTTTAAAAAAACAGGAAATAGAGATAAGGTTGTTTTAGGAAGTAAAATTGCTGGTTCTGGGCCTTATACAGCGCATATTAGAGCAAACGGATTTGCAAAGGAAGCAATTATAGATGCTGTAGAAGGTAGTCTTAAAAGGTTGCAAACAGATTATATAGATTTGTATCAGTTGCACTGGCCAGAAAGGGGTGTTAACTGTTTTGGTACAAGAGATTATCCTTATAAAACTTCTAATAAAGAGGCAGAAAATCATGTAGAGATTTTAGAAACCCTACAAACTTTAATCAGCGAAGGTAAAATTAGACAAATAGGTTTGTCTAATGAAACACCTTGGGGTACCCTACAATATTTACAAGCTGCTAAAGAGGTAAATTTACCAAGAATGGTAACAATTCAAAACTCATATTCTTTAGTACACCGTAGTTATGAATACGGAATGTCTGAAGTTTCTTTGCGAGAAAATATTGGCTTATTAGCGTATTCTCCTTTGGCACAAGGGGTTTTAACAGGGAAGTATTTAAGAGGACAAAAACCTGCAGATGCAAGAGGAATTTTATTTCCTAATTATATTACAAGATATCAGACAGATTTAACCGAACAAGCAGTTTTAGCCTATGAAGCAATTGCGTTAAAAAACGGAATGAGCTTAACTGAGTTGTCTTTAGCATACATTAATCAATTACCTTTTGTAACGAGTAATATTATTGGTGCTACAAAAATGAGTCAGTTAAAAGAAAATATTGGTAGCATAAACATTGATTTATCAGAAGAAATTTTAAATGAAATAGAAGCTGTTCATAAGTTAATTCCGAATCCTGCGCCTTAGATTAGTGGGTAGTTTACAGTCTTCCGTTTACAGTATAAAAAAAATCCGATGAAAATTATTTCATCGGATTTCGTATATATTTTAGTTTCTGCGAAAGCAGAAATCTATTTTATGTCATGATTTTTAATGCTTAAAATCTAGGTTCTATTCTTCAATCAATTCAATAGAACTCGCTACGAATCGTCCATCTTTAACTACACCAGTAATTTCTGCTTTTCTAATTACATTACAGAAGCCAATTTTCTCATCATGTGCATCGCCAAAATCATCAATATTAAAACCATCAACAAAATACGCTTTATCATTAAACCTAACCGCTAAGCTACACTCATCAGCATCTAAATGAAGCTGACATAGGCCGCAAGAAATTTCTGCAATTTGCTTCGTTTCTTTTTTATTACCACAAGAAGCGAATATTAATAAACTTAAAACAATTAATTTTTTCATAATTATAATTTTTATGAGTTCTCTACCGTGCAAGAACTGACATTTCGTAATTTGCTAACACCTAACACTTATTTGTCGGTTTCTGTCACATCGAGTAATTTTGATTTTTCATCAAAATTGTATCGAGATGTCTTACCCCAACAGTGATAACTGCCCACTGCTACTGCCTACTAAGTCACCCCAACAGTGATAACTGCAACTGAACACTGCCTACTTATTTCCCTCCCCAAGAATCTCTTAATCCAACAATTTTGTTGAAAATTAAATTATCTTCGGTAGCATCATCATCAACATTAAAATAGCCCATACGCTGAAACTGAAAACGTTCGCCAATTTTAGCCGTTTGTAAACTAGGTTCTACAAAAGCAGTAATTATTTCTAAAGAATTAGGGTTTACAAATTCCATAAAATCTTTGTCTTTGTGGCTATCTGGCGCTTCATCTAAAAACAACCTGTCATAAGCTCTTACTTCTGCTTTTACAGCATGTTTTACAGAAACCCAATGCAAAGTACCTTTTACTTTACGCTTGCTTTCTTCAGTGTCCATTCCAGATTTTGTTAACGGATCATACGTACATTGTATTTCTGTAATATTTCCATCAGCATCTTTAGTACAACTAGTTGCTGTAATAAAATACGCATTTTTTAAACGAACCTCTTTTCCTAATTTTAAACGGAAGAATTTTTTATTAGCTTCCTCTCTAAAATCTTCACGTTCTATATAAATCTCTCTAGAAAAAGGAACCTCTCTGCTACCAAAACCATCTTCATAGTCGTTATAGTTAGCGTCTAAGATTTCTTCTTTTCCTTCCGGATAATTCGTAATTACTACTTTTACAGGGTCTAAAACACCCATTACTCTTTTAGCAGTTTTATTTAAATCTTCACGAATTTTAAACTCTAAAAGTGCTACATCAATTACGTTTTCACGCTTAGAAACACCAACAGTTTCAATAAAACTTTTTATAGATTCTGGAGTGTAACCACGTCTTCTTAAACCAGAAATTGTAGGCATTCTTGGGTCGTCCCAACCAGCTACAATTCCTTTTTCTACCAACGTTAACAATTTACGTTTACTCATAATTGTATAACTCAAATTTAAACGAGAAAACTCACGTTGTTTTGGCGGATTTGGGTATTCAGATTTACTAAAATTATAAATATGATCTCTAAACCAGTTATATAATTCTCTGTGAGGTTTAAACTCAAGAGAGCATAAAGAATGTGATATTTGCTCAATATAATCACTCTCACCATGCGTCCAATCATACATTGGGTAAATGCACCAATCATCACCCGTTCTGTGGTGAGATTTATACATAATTCTGTACATTAAAGGATCACGCATTAACATATTTGGGCTTTCCATATCAATCTTTGCACGCAAAGTATGTTCCCCTTCCTTAAATTTTCCGTCTTTCATTCCCTGAAATAATTCCAAGTTTTCAGCAACAGATCTGTTTCTAAAAGGACTATTGGTACCTACCTGAGTTGGCGTCCCTTTTTGCAGACGCATTTCTTCAGAAGACTGAGAATCTACATATGCTTTTCCATCTTTTATTAACAAAATTGCCCAATCGAACAATTGCTGAAAATAATCAGATGAATAACATTCATTTGCCCAAGAATATCCCAACCAAGAAATATCTTCCTTAATGGCGTCTACATATTCTTGCTCTTCTTTTGCTGGGTTTGTATCATCAAAACGCAAATTTACGGGTGCATTGTATTGCAAACCTAAACCGAAACTAATTCCGATTGCTTTGGTATGACCAATATGTAAATACCCATTTGGTTCTGGCGGAAAACGAAAACGTAAATTTTCTTTAGGCATTCCGTTTGCTAAATCTTCTTCAATAATATGCTCTAAAAAATTGAGCGATTTTTTCTCTTCAGACATCTGTTTCGGTACAAAATTAAGCCCCAAAATTACATAAAATAACTCATTTTTAAGTCCTTTTTTTTGGGTGTTTCCCTGCGGGTCGTGCTTTACACTGTAGTTTTTTATAGTTTTAGAAAAAAAACTATAAAAAAGCTGCCGTTTCTATCACTAACACGGTTGTAGAAAGTCAATAAAAATCGGTTAATAAAGCTATATTTGTACTTTTAAAATACAAAATGGGAATAATACAAGTAAACAATATAAAACTCTATGCTTTTCATGGATGTTTAGAAGAAGAAGCAAAAATAGGATCTGAATACAATGTTGATGTAGAAATTAAAGCCAATTTAAAAAAATCATCTAAAACAGATGAATTGGCAGATACGGTAGATTATGTACACTTAAATCGTATTGTAAAAGAAGAAATGGCAATTCGTTCTAAGTTGTTAGAAGAGGTGGCACAGAGAATATTAGATAGAATTTTTAAAGAAATTTTAATGGTAAAAAAAGCCAAAGTTTCTGTGGCAAAAATAAATCCACCTATCGGCGGAAATGTAGAAGAAGTGGTAATTATTCTTACAAAAAAGCGATAAAGTAAAAAAACACTTGCAATCCTTGTAAATTTGCTTAAATTTGCAATCCTTAAAAACATATTTATAAATTTTTGTAAATTAGTTTTAAGATAAAAAGGTGTCTTGGCCGAGTGGCTAGGCAATGGTTTGCAAAACCATGTACAGCGGTTCGAATCCGCTAGACACCTCAAAAACCCCAGTCTTTAAGATTGGGGTTTTTTTATTTTATGCGAATACTAAATAAACAGTAGCGAATACTAAATGGTTACCCTTAAGTTAAAAAGGAACCCTTACTTTTGATAAGTGTTTACAAATACAATTATTATGAAACTTAAAAATCTACTTTTAACAATCTCAATTTTGCTATTAATTTTTTCTTGTAAAAAAGAAGAAATGAAAACCGATAATATCTTTAAATTTAAAGAATATATTAGTTATACTACCTCAGGAGTAGTTTCTGTGGCTAATAATATTGAAATTAACCTAGCTAAAGAAGTAGCCGGTTGGGAAGCAAATAAAGAAATTTCATCAGAAATAATTGCTATAAAACCATTTGTAAACGGAAAAATTAAAACGGTAAATAAGCATGCTTTTATTTTTATTCCGGATGAAGTTTTAGATGCAGATACAGAATATAGTGTAACGGTAAAGTTAAAAGAGATTTATAAAAATACACCTCAGGGATTTAACGATTACACGTTTCAGTTTAAAACAATTACACCTAATTTTAATATTCAAACCAATAATTTACAATCCTATTCTAAAGAATATCAATATGTAGAAGGTGTTGTAAAATCTGCAGATGTAATTTCTCTAGAAAATGCAAAAAAGCTTTTAAATGCTTCTCAAAACAGCGATTCAAAAAATATAATTTGGAATGAATCGTATGAGAAAGGAAAAATATTTGAATTTAAGATTGATAGTATCAAACGTTTTGTAGACGATTCTCAATTAGAAATTTCTTGGGATGGTAAAGCAATTAACGCAACATCAAAAGGAAAAAATAAAATTTTAATTCCGGGTAAAAACAATTTTAAAGTACTAAGCTTAAAAGTTAATAATAGTACAGAGCAATACATTTCTATCAACTTTTCTGATCGCTTAAAAAAACAACAAAATTTTGATGGTTTGGTTGCTATTCAAAATGAAAAAAAACCTCGTTTTATCGTTAACGGAAATGAGTTAAAAGTATTTTCTGATAATAAATTTGAAGGAAATATTTTGGTTTCCGTTTTTGAAGGAATTAGAAATTCAGATGATTTTAAACTCAAAAAACTTTTTAAAGAAACCATTACTTTCGAGCAAAAAAAACCACAAATTAGAGCCATAAGTAGCGGAACAATTTTACCAAACTCTAAAGATTTAAAATTCAATTTCGAGGCCATCAACGTAAAAGAAGTAGATGTTAGAGTTATTAAAATATATGAAGATAATGTATTGCAGTTTTTGCAAGAAAATAACATCAATAGTAATAATGAGTATCAAATTAAAAGAGTTGGTAGAAGAGTTGCAAAACAAACCATTACTTTAATTGATAATAAAAAGAACAATACACAAAAATGGAAAGCATACAGTGTAGATCTGTCTAAAATGTTTGAGGCAGAACCTGGAGCAATTTACAGGGTAGAGTTGAGTTATCATAAAAATCAGGTGTTTTATACGTGTTCAGAAAATAAAACTTCCAATACAAATTTAGAGGAATTTGATGATAATGACTTTGATGATTTAAGTATTGTTGAAGACGCAAATGCAAGAGAAGAGTTGTATTGGGATAATAAATTATACGATTATAAAGACCGTGATTATGATTGGAGAGAAAGAGACAATCCTTGTTCAGATTCTTATTATCGCTATAAAGAAGTAACTCAGAATTTACTGGCTTCTAATTTAGGTATCATTGCAAAAAAAGGGACAGACAACTCTTATTTCTTTGCTATTACTAATATTTTAACGACAAAACCAGAAACAGGTGCTATTATAAAATTATATAATTTTCAGCAACAAGAAATTCTTTCTACTAAAACAGACTCAGAAGGGTTTGCAAATGTAGAAACCGACAAAAGTGCTGCTTTTGCAGTAGTTTCTAAAGGAAATAACAAAGGCTATATTAGATTGTTAGACGGAAATTCTTTGTCTTTAAGTAAGTTTGATGTTGCCGGAAGTAAAACCCAAAAAGGTTTAAAAGGATATTTGTATGGAGAACGTGGCGTTTGGCGCCCTGGAGATAATGTGCACTTAACTTTTATGCTAAATGATGCCGATAATAAGTTGCCAAAAAATCATCCTGTAAAATTAGAAGTAACAGATCCTAGTGGTAAATTGGTGTATAAAAAAGTAACATCAGAGAATCTTAATAATTTTTACAAGTTTACATTTTCTACAGTACAAGAAGCAAAAACAGGGAACTACAATGCCGAAATTTCTGTAGGTGGTGCCAAGTTTTACAAGAGTTTAAAAATTGAAACAGTTAAACCAAATCGTTTAAAAATTAAAGTAGATTTTAATGATGAGGTTTTATCTAACAACAAACCTATAAACGGAACTTTAGATGTAAAATGGTTGCATGGTACACCTGCAAAAAATCTAAAAGCAGAAATTAAAGCTAAGGTTTCTTCGGCTAATTATAGCTTTAAAGCCTATAAAGATTATGTTTTTACAGATCCGTCAAGAGATTTTTCATCCGAAGAAATAAATGTTTTTGAAGGGAAGTTAGATGCGAACGGAAAGGCAAATATCAATAGTAAATTAAGTATTGGTAAAAATGCTCCGGGCATGTTAAATGTTCAGTTTCTGGTAAGAGCTTTTGAAAACGGAGGAGATTTTTCTATAGATGCTTTTACTAAAAAATATGCACCTTTTGATTCTTTTATCGGGTTAAAATCGCCAAAAGGAAATAGATATGGTTCTTTCTTTACGGATGAAAATCAAACCTTTTCTGTGGTTTCTGTTGATGAAAAAGGAGTGCCAACTAAAAGAGATGAAATTGAGGTAGAAGTGTATCAAATTCAATGGCGTTGGTGGTGGAGTTCTTCAGATGATAATTTATCGAGATATACTTCTAGTACTTATAATAAACCTTATAAAACAATAAAAATTAGTACCGATTCTAAAGGAAAAGGAAGTTTTAAATTAAATATTCCAGAAAGAGATAGAGGTCGTTTTTTAATACGTGTTATTGATAAAAAAAGTGGTCATGCAACGGGTAGAACTGCGTATTTTTATAAGAATTGGTGGCAAAATGCTGGTTCTGGCGATAAAGAAGCTGCTAAAATGTTGGTTTTTTCTGCGGATAAAGAAAAGTATGCTGTTGGTGAAACTGCAAAAATTACATTTCCTTCAGGTAGTAAAGGGCATGCATTAATCAGTATAGAAAATGGTACAAAAGTTTTAGAAACTAAATGGGTAGAAACTAAAAAAGGAACAACTTCTGTAGAAATTCCTATCAACAAAAATATGGCACCCAATGTGTTTGTAAACATTTCATTATTGCAACCACATCATGTTTCAGAAAACGATTTGCCATTAAGGTTATTTGGTGTAATTCCGCTTTTGGTAGAAGATAAAAACACCAAATTAGAACCTCAGATTTCTATGCCAGATGAGTTACAGCCGGAAAAAGAGTTTGTGGTAAAAGTTTCAGAAAAAAACAACAAAACCATGACCTATACTTTGGTGGTTGTAGAAGAAGGTTTGTTAGATTTAACACGATTTAAAACACCGAATGCGTTTGATGTTTTTTATGCAAGAGAAGCTTTAGGTGTAAAAACTTGGGATATTTTTGATGATGTAATTGGTGCGTATTCGGGTAGTATAGATCAGGTTTTTGCAATTGGTGGAGATGGAAGTGCTGCAAAAGGGAAAAATAGAAAAGCCAACAGGTTTAAACCGGTTGTAAAGTATTTAGGTCCGTTTTATTTAGGAAAAGGAAAAACAGCTTCGCATAAAATTACCTTACCAAATTATATTGGTTCTGTAAGAACAATGGTGGTTGCTGGTGATGTAAATAAGGAAGCTTTTGGAAATGCAGAAAAAGCGGTGCCTGTTAAAAAACCTTTAATGGTATTGGCTACGTTGCCAAGAAAATTATCACCAAAAGAAAAAGTTACCTTGCCAATTACCATTTTTGCAATGGATAAAAAAGTGAAAAATGTAACGGTTCAGGTAAAAACGTCTAACGGAATTTCGGTTATTGGCAATAAAACGCAAAACATCAATTTTGAGAAACCAGATGAAAAAATGGTGTATTTTGAATTGGATGTTTTAAAAGCAAACGGCATAAATACGGTAGAAATTATTGCATCAGGAAACGGAGAAAAAGCTACTTATAAAGTGGAATTAGATGTTGTAAATCCAAACCCAACTACCTCTAAATTGGTAGAGGCAACTATAGTAGGGAAACAAACCCAAACCATTAACTTTAGTACATTTGGTGTAGCAGGTTCAAATACAGCTACGTTAGAGTTGTCTACAATTCCGCCAATTAATTTTTCTGGTAGATTGGCGTATTTAATTCAGTATCCACATGGTTGTGTAGAGCAAACTACGTCGAGTGTTTTTCCTCAATTATTTCTGAATGATATTTTCGACTTAACGTCGGATAAAAAACGCGAAATTCAGGAAAATATAGAAAACGGAATTAAGCGATTAGGAAACTTTCAGCAAGCAAATGGAGGTTTGAGTTATTGGCTTGGAGAAAATTATGTAAATGATTGGGGTACAACATACGCAGGTCATTTTATGTTAGAAGCTGCTAAAAAAGGATTTGTTTTACCGTTAACTTTTAAAAGTAATTTTATAAGATATCAGAAAAATGCTGCAAGAAACTGGAGACCGAATTATAGTCATAATTACACAGACTTAGCGCAAGCTTACAGATTGTATACATTGGCATTGGCTGGTAGTCCAGATTTGTCTGCCATGAACAGAATGCGCGAGTTTAAGCAAATTTCTAACGAAGCAAAATGGCGATTGGCTGCAGCTTATGCTTTGGCAGGACAAAAAGAAGCAAGTAAAGAAATTATGAGTAGTGCAAACATTAATTTCACCTCTTCTAAATATAATTATTACTCTTATGGTTCTGTAGATAGAAACCGAGCAATGGCTTTAGAAACCATGCTAATTACCGATCATAAAGACATAAAAAGTGTGGCAAAATCTATAGCCAAAGAGTTGTCTAGTAAAAGATGGATGAGCACCCAATCTACCGCGTATAGTTTGTTAGCAATTGGTAAAATGGTTGTTAAAAACGGAGGAAAAGCCATGAATTTGAAGTATACCAATAATGGAAAAACAGTGGCTATTAAAACGCAAAGTTCTATGGTGCAACGAACTTTAGATGTAAAAAGCGGTACAAATGCTATCAACATAAAAAATGATGATAATAATATTGTTTTTGCAAGAATTATCAATTCGGGTCAATTGCCTTTGGGCGATGAAATTACAGAAGCTAGAGGTTTAAGTGTTGCTGTTCAGTATAAAGATTTACAAGGAAAGTCGATTGATATAAAAAACTTAAAACAAGGTCAGGATTTTGTAGCAAAAATTACGGTCAGTAATCCTAAAAACGAAACGGTTAATGATATTGCGTTAACACAAATTTTTCCATCCGGATGGGAAATTGTTAACACTCGTTTTACCGATTTTGGAACGACCACAAAAAGTGAAGCTCGTTATACAGATATTAGAGATGATAGGGTTAATTTTTACTTCGATTTGAAACATCAATCTAAAAAATCAGAAACAAAAACGTTTTCAGTTTTATTGAATGCTGCGTATTTAGGGACTTATTATTTACCAGGGATTCAAGTAGAAGCAATGTATGATAATGATTATATGGTGAGAACTAAAGGGAGTTGGATACAGGTTATTAAGTAAAAAAATGTCATTGCGAGGAGCAAAGCAATCTTTCAATAAAAATTACAGATTGCTTCGTAAACTCGCAATGACAGATAAAAATAGAATTGTCATTCCAATTGACGTAGGAAGAGGAATCTCATCATGAATATTTTGTTTGTGAGATTTCTCAATCGCTGAAAAGGCTCATTTCGAAGTGACGCTTGTACAGGTAATATGTGTATGATTGTCATTGCGAGGAACGAAGCAATCTTTGGAATAAAATTACAGATTGCTTTGTAAACTCGCAATGACAGATAAAAGTAGAATTGTTATTCCAATTGACGTAGGAAGAGGAATCTCATCATGAATATTTTGTTTGTGAGATTTCTCAATCGCTAAAAAAGCTCATTTCGAAAGGACAATTAAATCTTAAAAGAAATTAATACATCAAAAATTGAAAATAACAAACTACATAAAACGTCATAAAAAGAAAACAATTCTAGTGGTTGTTTTGCTGATTTTCTATGTGATTTGTTTGCCTAATAAATTATTTACAAAGCCAACATCAACTGTAATTACAAGTAACAAAAATGAGTTATTGGGGGCTTTAATAGCAAAAGATGGTCAATGGCGTTTTCCGCATAACGATTCGGTTCCGCAGAAATTTAAAACCTGTTTAATTCAGTTTGAAGATGAACATTTTTATGAACATCCAGGGTTTAATCCGGTTTCTATTTTGAAAGCATTAAAACAAAATTTACAAGCCGGAAGTGTAAAAAGAGGCGGAAGTACCATTACGCAACAGGTAATTCGGTTAAGTAGAGATAATAGACCAAGAACTTATTTAGAAAAAGTAAAAGAATTAATTTTGGCAACGCGTTTAGAGTTTAGGGCGTCTAAAGAAAAAATTATAACCTATTGGAGTTCTAACGCGCCATTTGGTGGGAATGTTATAGGTTTAGATGCTGCTTCTTGGCGTTACTTTAATAGAAAAGCTACAGATTTATCTTGGGCAGAATCCGCAACTTTAGCCGTTTTACCCAATGCGCCAAACTTGATTTATCCGGGGAAAAATCAACATAGATTATTAGCAAAAAGAAATCGATTGTTAAAAAAGTTACTCACTAAAAAAATAATAGATTCATTAACGTATGAATTGTCGGTTTTAGAAGAATTACCGCAAAAACCATATCTACTTCCACAAATTACATCGCATTTATTGCAGAAAATAAATAAAAATAATAATGGAAAATTTGTAAAAACTACGATTGATAAAAAGTTGCAAATTCAAACAAATTTAATTGTAAATAATCATTATAAAAAACTGAAAAACAATGAGATATTTAATATTTCTGTTTTGGTTTTAGATGTACAAAGTAGGAAGGTTTTAACCTATGTGGGCAATTCTGAAACAACGCAAAAAAATCAAAAATTTGTAGACGTTATAGATAAGCCTAGAAGTACAGGAAGTATTTTAAAACCATTTTTGTACGCAGCCATGTTAGATAGTGGAGATTTGTTGCCAAATATGTTAATTGCAGATGTACCAACAAATTTTGGAAGTTATCATCCAGAAAACTTCGACAAAAAATATGCGGGTGCTGTTTCTGCAAAATTAGCATTGTCTAAATCTTTAAATGTACCAACGGTAAGAATGTTGCAAAGTTTTGGGTTAGAAAAATTTCATCATTATTTACAAAAGTTAAAGTTAAAAGATTTAAAGAAAAACCCTAATTATTACGGGTTAACATTGGCTTTGGGTGGTGCCGAGAGCAATTTGTGGGATTTGTGTAAGAGTTATGCGTCAATGGCATCTACGGTAAATCACTATTCAGAAAATTCGAGCAGGTATTTTAAAAATGAATTTTGTGAACCTACTTTTTATGCCGATAAAAAAATAGATTTCGGAGAAAAATCATCAGAAAAAATCATTTTTGATGCCGCTTCTATTTATTTAACTTTTGAGAGTTTAAAAGATGTAAATAGACCCAATGCAGATCAAAATTGGGAGTTTTTTAATTCGTCTAAACAAATTGCTTGGAAAACAGGTACTAGTTTTGGTTTCAGAGATGCTTGGGCAATAGGAACAACCAAAGATTATGTAGTTGGAGTTTGGGTGGGGAATGCCGATGGAGAAGGAAGACCTGGTTTGGTTGGCGTGCAAGCAGCAGCACCTATTTTGTTTGATATTTTTGATAAATTACCAAATTCAGAATGGTTTGAAAAACCTTTTGATGAAATGACAGAAATAGAAGTTTGTACTAAAAGTGGTTATAGGGCTACTGAAAATTGCGAAGAAAAAACTGTAGAATTTGTACAGAATTCGGGTTTAAAAACCAAACCTTGTCCATATCATGTATTGGTGAATGTGGATGTGTCAGAAAATTATCAAGTAAATACTTCTTGTGAACGCTTAGAAAATATCAAGCAAAAAAAATGGTTTGTGTTGCCTCCATTAATGGAATACTATTACAAGGATAAAAATCCGTTTTACAAACCGTTACCAAAATTTAGAAATGATTGTTTAGGAGAACAAAAAAATGTGATGAAATTTATGTATCCAACAGAAAAAAGCACCATTTTTTTGCCAAAGAACTTTGATGGAAAAAAGAATGAACTTGTTTTAAAAATAGCCCATGCAAATAAAGAGGCAGTATTGTATTGGTATGTAGATGATACGTATTTGGGAACCACAAAAGAAGTGCATGAATTTGGTGTGAATTTAGGGATTGGAAGTTACTTTATTTCTGCTACAGATAATTTTGGAAACGAAATTCATCAACAAATAATAGTTAAGGAATAATTTATTTAAAAGTAATTACATCTCTTGTCATCGAAACTAAAGTGCAGTTTATCGAAAAATACCTTCAAAAACGCAGTTCTATACTATTTTTGCTAACCACAGTTAAAAAAGACTATAGATTATGTTTTTACAAGTTTTATCTTCAAATAATGTAGCAGCAGTAGAATCTGTTTTCGAAAATCAATTGTTATTTGTAATTCTAGGTTTAACTCTTTTAGTTTTTTTAATTTTAAGAGTTGCTAAATTTTTATGTAATTTGAGTTTTAACAAGGCTAATAATAAGTAAGGTTAAAATTCATAAAATATTTTAGGTTTTATAGGTAACCTTTAGATTTTTCTTAACAAAAACTTATATAATTTTCTACATCTTTGTTCCCTTGTACTTTTATGAAGTATTGTGAATATATTAAGTCTTAATTGATTATTTTTATAGTCGATTTTTTTTATGATTTTAATCTACACAGAATGAAGATATATCCTATAGAAACAGGTAATTTTAAATTAGATGGTGGTGCAATGTTTGGGGTTGTACCTAAAACAATTTGGCAAAAAACCAATCCGGCAGATAAAAATAACTTAATAGATATGAGCATGCGTAGTATGCTTATTGAAGACGGAAACCGTTTAATTCTTGTAGATACAGGTTTAGGAGCAAAACAATCAAATAAATTTTATAGCTATTATTACCTTTTTGGAGATTTTTCTTTAGATACTTCTTTGGCAAAATATGGTTTTCATAGAGATGATATTACAGATGTTTTTTTAACACATTTACATTTTGATCACTGTGGAGGAGCTATAGAGTGGAATGCAGAAAGAACTTTTTTACAACCTGCTTTTAAAAACGCAAAATTTTGGTCTAATGATAAACATTGGAAATGGGCAACCGAACCCAACCCAAGAGAAAAATCTTCTTTTTTTAAAGAAAATATTATCCCGATAAAAGAAAGTGGTCAATTAAATTTTATTCACAGTAATTTTAAAGAACAAATTGGTTTTGACGTACTTTTTATGGATGGCCATACAGAAAAACAAATGTTACCTATGTTAACTTACCAAGGTAAAACCATTGTTTTTGTAGCCGATTTATTACCAACTATTGGGCACATTCCTTTGCCTTATGTTATGGGGTATGATACAAGGCCTTTGTTAACGTTAAAAGAAAAAGCAGCATTTTTAAACCAAGCTGCAGATAAAGAATATTACCTTTTTTTAGAACATGATGCTTATAATGAAATTTGTACGGTTCAGCATACAGAAAAAGGAGTTAGATTAAAGAATACACATAAATTTATAGACATATTTAATTAAGATAAGTGAGATTATGAGAGTTTTAAAACCTATTTTTTACGTAGCTTTTGCTGGGTTAGTTTTTTCTAGTTGTAAATCAATTTCTAAGATTCCTGTTCCACAGGGGGCAACAACGGTACTAAATGCAACCGCTAAAAAAGGAACGTTGTCTGAGGATGAGTTAAATAAATGGAGTCATGCAGACTTGCTAACAGATTCGATACCAGGTATGAGTATTGAAAAAGCATATCAGTTTCTTTCTGGTAAAAAAGGAGTAGAAGTTATTGTAGGTGTGGTAGATTCTGGAACAGATTTAGAGCATGAAGACCTTAAAGATGTGGCTTGGGTTAACCCAAAAGAAGTAGCAGGTAATGGAATTGATGATGATAAAAACGGCTTTATAGATGATATTAATGGCTGGAATTTTTTAGGGAGTATTTATAAAGAAAATTTAGAATACGAAAGAATTGTAAAAAACCCATCTATTGCTAGTGAAGAAGAAGCAAAAGAAGCAAAAGCGTTTTATGATAAAAAACTAGAAGGTGCAGAGAAAAGTAAATTAAGATACGAGCAAATGTTACAAGGAATAACAAATGCAGACGATGTTATTTCTAAAAACTTAAATAAAACAGATTATACTAAAGAAGAGGTTTTAGCTATTGTTACCGAAGATCCTGCTTTATTACAAGGTGTTGCGATTGCTAAGCAAATGTTTAGTTTTGGTTTACCATCTTTAAGTGCAGCAAAAGAAGAACTTACTAAATTAGTTACAAATTCTGCAGACTTGTTAAATGGAGAGGCTTTAAAAAAAGACTATAGAAGTGCTGTTGGAGACAATGCTTATACAATGGATGTAAAGGTTTATGGAAATAATAAAACCGGTCACTCTGTAAAAGATGAAGCACACGGAACGCATGTTTCTGGTATTATTGCTGCAAGCAGAAATAATGGAATAGGAATAAATGGGGTTGCAAATCATGTGAAAATTATGGCTGTTAGAGCTGTGCCAGACGGAGATGAGTATGATAAAGATGTTGCTTTAGGTTTGCGTTATGCAGTAGATAATGGAGCAAAAGTAATTAACACAAGTTTTGGTAAAGGATATTCACCTAAAAAAGAATGGGTTTATGATGCTATAAAATATGCAGCTTCTAAAGATGTATTAATTGTAAATGCAGCAGGAAATGATGGTAAAAATATTGATGTTGAAAGAACGTATCCTAACGATTCTAAAGATTTAGAAACAGAAATTTCTGATAACGTATTAACAATTGGTGCAATGAGTGCTAATTATAACGAAAAATTACCAGCTAATTTTTCTAACTACGGTAAAAAGAATGTAGATGTTTTTGCACCTGGAGTTCAAATTTATTCTACAACTCCAGAAAATGAATACAAAAAATTTAGCGGTACTTCTATGGCTGCACCTTCTACCGTTGGTGTTGCAGCGTTAATTCGTTCTTATTACCCTAAATTATCTGCAAGTCAGGTAAAACATATTTTAATGAATTCTGGTATCAAAATTAATTTTGATGTAATTCAACCAGGTTCTCAATCAAGAGAAAATCCAAAAGGAATAAAAGTTCCTTTTGCAGATTTATCAGTTTCGGGTAGAGTTGTAAATGCTTACAATGCCTTAAAAATGGCAGATGAAATGGTAAATGGAAAAAAATAATTATTAATTTAGAAAAGCAGCATTGTAAAAGGTGCTGCTTTTTTTTTGAACTTTAATCAACTTAAATATGAGAAAAATTTACTTTTTAGGATTGTCAATCATCCTGTTAGCCTCTTGTTCGGTTACAAAAAATGCCACTTATTTGTCTAAAGAAACCTATTGGCAACAACATGTAGATTATACAATGGATGTTGATGTAGATGTAAACAAATATCAATACAAAGGAAAACAGACTTTAGTGTACACTAATAATTCTCCAGACGATTTAGGTAAAGTATTTTATCACTTATATTTTAATGCATTTCAACCAGGATCTCAAATGGATGTTCGTTCTTTAAATATTAAAGATCCAGACAGAAGAGTTAGAGACAGAATTAGCAAATTACAGCCAGATGAAATAGGGTACATTAAGGTAAATTCGTTAAAACAAAATGGCGTTGCAGTTTCTCATGAAACCGTAGGTACAATTTTAGAAGTACAATTAAATAAACCTATAAAATCTGGAGAAACAGTTACTTTAGAAATGAATTTTGATGCTCAGGTTCCTGTTCAAATTCGTCGTTCTGGAAGAAACAATAAAGAAGGAGTTGCGTTATCTATGGCGCAATGGTATCCTAAATTAGCAGAATACGATTTTCAAGGTTGGCATACGCCTCCTTATATCGCTAGAGAATTTCAAGGTGTTTGGGGAGATTTTGATGTAACCATTCATATTGATAAAAATTATACTATTGGTGGTTCTGGAAATTTACAAAACCCTCAAGAAATTGGTCATGGGTATCAAGATGATTCAAAAGAATTAAACTTGCCTAAAGGCGATAAATTAACATGGCATTTTAAAGCACCAAATGTGCACGATTTTATGTGGGCAGCAGATCCTGCATACATTCATGATGTTTTAAAAATGGAAAACGGAATTGATTTACACTTTTTATATAAGAAAGATCTTGAAGAAGTTTATTTAAAAAACTGGAAAGATTTACAACCTAAAGTAGCCGAATTAATGACCTATTATAGTGAGCATGTTGGTCAATATCCATATAAACAATACTCTGTAATACAAGGTGGAGATGGTGGTATGGAGTATGCAATGTCTACTTTAATTACTGGTAAACGTAAATTTGGGAGTCTTTTTGGCGTAACAGCACATGAGATGGCACATACTTGGTTTCAGTTTTTGTTAGCATCTAATGAAAGTTTACACCCTTGGATGGATGAAGGTTTTACAACCTATATTTCTAACAAAGCAGAAAACGAAATCTTAAAAGAAAATAAAGAGAATCCGCATGCAGGTTCTTATAAAGGATATAGAGCAATTGTTGCAAAGGGTTATGAGGAGTCTTTATCTACACATGCAGATAGATACAACACAAATTGGGCGTATAGCACAGCAAGTTATTCTAAAGGAAACATCTTTTTAAGTCAGTTAGAATATATTATTGGTAAAGAGAATGTTGCAAACGGATTAAAAAAGTATTTTACAGATTTTAGTTTTAAGCATCCTACTCCAAATGATATTAAACGATCTATGGAAAAAACTGCCGGATTAGATTTAGGTTGGTATTTAAATGAGTGGACAGAAACGACACATACTATAGATTATGGTGTGAAATCTGTTGATAATAAAACAATTACTTTAGAAAGAATCGGGCAGATGCCAATGCCAATGGATGTTGAGGTAGCTTATGTTGATGGAACATCAGAAAGTTTTAATATTCCTTTAGAAATGTTGAGAGGCAATAAACCAACAACAGCAACCATTTTAAAAGATTGGGGTTGGGCAATGCCAACATATTCTTTTACAACTTCTAAAGTTGTAAAATCTGTTACTATTGATAAAAGCGGATTAATGGCAGACATTAATTTAGAGAATAATATTTTTGAAGTAAAATAAATTTTTTAAAATCAATAAAAAAAGCCTTTTCAATTTGTAAAGGCTTTTTTGATTTTATTATATTTACGATTATCAATAAGTTTTAAATTATTATCTCCCCCATTAAAATTTGTAAATATTTCTGATTAAGGAGTGATTTGTTAAGATGCTCTAGTATTTATCTTTACTAACAGATTATTTATAAATAAAAATTCATCTTTAAAAAAACTAATTTTTTTAATTTAATTTAAAAGCATGCCCCTTATTTATTTAAACTCATCTAAGAAGTTTTTTCATTCTATAATTTTAATCTGCATTTTACATTTTACTCTATTTTTTAATGCACAAACAGCTGTAACATCCATTTATGGTGATAATGGTGGGTTTTTTATATCTTCTAATATAGTACCAGCTACTTATGATGATTCTAATAATTTATTAGGTTTTACCGTAGGTGGGGCTACCTACTCTACGGGTGTTAATGATGCAATTTTAACGGCTAATAATATAACATATACAAGCGGGAATTTTGTTTCATTTCCAATGCCAGCTTCTATTAGTTATAAATCGGAAGAATTAATTGGTATTGGAACCAATTGGGGCGGTGTTTCACAAAATAATAGTGCAACAGATTATATAAAAACATTTAATCCTATTGTTCCTTCTCATTTTGTTAGAGATGGTAGTAATGGATTAGAATTAGCATCAAACTTTTTTAATATTAAAAGTCAAGTAATAGTGTATGATGCCATTGTAATAAACCAAGCAGTAAGTATTAATGATGCATTGCCAGACATTATTGTTACTCAAACAGGGTCTCCTGGAAATACAGATAAATTTAAATTTATAGATAGCGCAGGTAATATAGTGGGGGCGGAAGTAAATGTGACATTTGGAGGTGTTGCGACTGTTGGCGATACAGATTGGACTATTTACAAAGTAAATCCTGCTACAGGTTTGGTAACCGGTACCTTTGGTGTAAATACCAAGAGAGATTTAAGAGTGCTTTCTATTAAATTAAGTGATTTTGGAATTACAACTAGTAATTTTAACCAAATAACTAATTTTGTACATACTACATCTGGTAATACAGACATTGCCTTTACAGCATATAATTACGATGCAATAAAAATACTTTTACCAGCTACAGATTTAGAAGTGGCAAACTCAATGATTTCTGCAGATGATTTTTGTGCACCTACCACAGCTACTTTTACAACAACGATAACAAATAAATCAGCTACCGAACTATCAAAAGATTTTGATGTAGATTTTGAAATTCCAACCGGAATGTCTGCAACAAGTAACTCCGCAGTTTTTTCTGAAGCAGGTGTTTCTCCTTTATCAGCAAGTTTTAATAATACTAATAATAAATGGACTGTGGATAATTTAACAGAAGGAGAAAGTGTAACGCTAACAGTTACTACATCTGTAAGTACGGCTTCATTTCCTATCAGTTTTACAGCTACAGCAACGGGGTTGTTTCAGCCAGATAGTGATCCAAGTAATAATACACAAACAATATCTGAAGCAGGTGAAGACAACGATTGTGATGGTGTAAAAGATACTGATGATTTAGATGATGATAATGATGGTGTTTTAGATTCTATTGAAGGGACTGGTGATCTTGATGGAGACGGTGTTGCTAATTATTTAGATTTGGATAGTGATGGAGATGGTTGTCCGGATGCTTTAGAAGCAACAGGTACTGTTAAGCAAACGGATTTAGATGCTAATTTTGTAATTACCGGAGCAGTAAACGCACTGGGAATACCAACTTTAACAGAAGCGGGTGGTGGTACAGGACAAAATATTGGTGATAGCCAAAATGGTAGTGTTTTAGCTTGTGATACAACGGATACTGATTTAGATGGAATAATTGATATTATTGATTTAGATGACGATAATGATGGTATTTTAGATACTGCAGAAAATGCATATAGTGGAAGCCCGATTGCAGATACAAATAAAAACGGAATTATAGATTACAAAGACCCTAGTCTTAGCGGTTTTGTAGATTCTAATTCAGATAATATAGATGATAGATATGACATTGATTTAGATGGAATTATAGATCAGTTTGATGCGGATAGTGATGGAGATGGTTGCCCTGATGCATTAGAAGGTGGTGCTACTTTTACTTTTGCAGATGTAGAAGGTAACAATCGATTAAAAGGAGATGTAGATGTAAATGGTATTCCGGTTATAGCGACTGATAGTGGTCAATTACTAGGGAGTAGTCAAGATAATTTAGTACAAGACCAAAGCTGTAGTTTGTTGCCTGTAATTATTAGTCAAGTGTATCAAACGGCGTCAGGTAACGCAATAGAATTAACAAATATTGGAACAACACCTGTAACTAATATCAGTTTAGTTTTATTTAAAGATTTAGGTATTGCTTCTGCAAGTGCTATTATGCCTACGGCAGATTTAACAATAGCAAGTATACCAGCCGGTGGCTCTGTTGTTATAAAATCTGTTGCATCACTTCCAGGAGTTACTCTTATAAATAATCCTACCGAATTAACAGACGCAAATATTACTGATTTTAGTGGTGGAGACGACACTATAATTCTTTCAAAAACCGTAAATGCTTCTGCTTGGGAGAATAGATATGATGTTGTTAAGAATATTAGTAATACAACATCATTAGTACGTATCGATGAAATAACCAAAGCAAATACCACTTTTACCCCATCAGAATGGATTTCTTTTATTGATGATTCAATACCAGTTGTTGGAGATACAAATCCAATTCCTGCAATTGTAAGGCATGTAAATGCACCGCTCTTATCAGAAGTAAAAACTCCAGTTTTAGAAACCAACAGTGGTTTGGGATTACATAAAATAAATCCAACCATACGTATAGGGTCTGCGTGGAGTAATGGTTTTCCTGATAAATCTAGAAGTGTAATAATTAAAGAAACTTACACGCATTCTGCAGGTAGTTTAAATGCAAGAATATTAAATGTGCAAGATAATAATGTGTTAAGTGTTAGTGATAATGCGTTAATTGTTTTAAATAACACTCATATAAATGTAAATGCACAAATTAGAATTTTAGGAACCGCACAGTTTATTCAAGTACATGATGGCAGTAGTAAGGTAACGGGTAATGGAAAATTATTAATAAGCCAAAAAAGCGAGGTTCCTAACGTATTTAGATATAACTATTGGTCATCACCTGTTGTAGAGTTTATTGGAGGTAATACGTATAGAGTTTCAGAAATAATGAAAGATCCTGGAGGTAGCCTTTCTGCTAATTCAATAATTACAGATATTAATTTTGTTGGCGGTTATGATGGGGCTGCTACTAGTCCTATACAAATAGCAAGTTATTGGATTTGGGCTTATTTTAATAGTACAGCAGGTAATGATTGGGTGCAATTAAAAGATACGGGGTATTTATCTAAAGGTTTAGGATATATTATGAAAAGTACAGGTGAGAATCCTCAATATTTTACTTTTTATGGAAGTCCAGTTGATGGAGATATTTCATTTAACTTATCTGCAAATACAAATAGTCTTTTAGGGAATCCATACGCAGGTACTTTAGATGGTAAGGCATTTATATTAAATAATGAAGATACAATTGATGGTACGCTTTATTTTTGGGAACATTCAGGAGAAGCAACAGATCAAGGTCATATAAAGGCGGGGTATGAAGGAGGTTATGCTCAATTAACTTTTTCTATGGCAACATCTGCTACTAGTGTAGTTGGTTCTAATGGGTTAACAGATTCTTATTCATACAGCACTCCAACAAGGTATATTGCTACAGGGCAAGGTTTTTTTGTTTTTTCAGATATAGATGGAGGGACTATCAATTTTAATAATAAGCAAAGAAGTTATCAAGTAACTGAGCCTCATTTTTTTAAAGGAAAAGAGAAGAAAACAACTAATAATACGCTTCCTATTTTAAAACTAGGGATGAATTTTACGAATAAAGATTATATAAAGATTCATAGGCAAATAGGAATTTCATTTAATGAAAATCATTCTTATGGTTTTGATTATGGATATGAAAGTGTAATGATAGATGTTCAATCTACAGATGTATATTGGAATTTTGATGAAATGGATAATCAGAAATTAGCAATTGCAGGAGTTGAAGGGATTAATGATGCTTTAAAAGTTCCATTAACACTTCTTATAGGATCTCAAGAACCTGTTTTTATAAGGATAGATGAATTAGAAAATATTAATCAAAAAATTTATCTATTTGATGCTTTAGAAAACACAACCACAGAATTAAAATTTAATGAGTTGGTTGAATTGCAATTATCAAAAGGAATTTATGAGAATAGATTTTTCATCACCTTTACCCCAGCTAAAACATTAATTACTAGGGATGAAATTTATGATATACATTTAAGAACTTATATGGATGAACGTTCTGGTAATTTGTTAATAATAAATAATACCAATTTGGTTATAGAAAATGTAGAAATATTTAATGTACTAGGTCAGAAGATTAAAAAATGGAAACTGAATATATCTGATGAAAAACTTGATTTAGAGGTAGGTAGTTTATCTTCTTCTATATATATTGTTAGTATAAAAACCAACAAAGGTACATTTACTAGTAAGATTTTAAAAAATTAAAAATTAGATACCGTATTCAAAAAAACCTTTCTTATTCAGAAAGGTTTTTTTGATATGTAACAAATCTTACAAAACTGTACTTTAAAATAAATTATCTTTGTAGTTATGAATGAAAACTTAAATCCTGAAAACGACAATTTATCAAATGAAGATTTAGACGTAGAAAAAAAATTACGTCCGCTTTCTTTTGATGATTTTACAGGACAAGACCAAGCAATAGATAACTTAAAGATATTTGTTGAAGCCGCAAACCAAAGAGGCGAAGCTTTAGATCATACGCTTTTTCATGGTCCTCCGGGTTTAGGAAAAACAACCTTGGCACATATTTTAGCCAACGAATTAGAGGTGGGGATAAAAGTTACTTCTGGCCCTGTTTTAGACAAACCAGGTGATTTAGCAGGTTTGTTAACAAATCTAGATGAGCGAGATGTATTATTTATTGATGAAATTCATAGATTAAGTCCTATTGTAGAAGAGTATTTGTACTCTGCAATGGAAGACTATAAAATTGATATTATGATAGAATCTGGCCCAAATGCCAGAACTGTTCAAATAAATTTAGAGCCTTTTACGTTAATTGGTGCTACAACCCGATCTGGATTGTTAACCGCACCAATGAGAGCTCGTTTTGGAATAAGTAGTAGATTACATTATTACAAAACAGAATTATTAACAACCATTATTCAAAGAAGTGCACATATTTTAAATGTTCCTATTTCTATGGAATCTGCCATAGAAATTGCAGGTAGAAGTAGGGGTACACCAAGAATAGCAAATGCTTTGTTAAGAAGAGTTAGAGATTTTGCACAGATAAAAGGAAATGGAAGTATTACTATAGAAATTGCAAAATTTGCCTTAAAAGCTTTAAATGTAGATGCGCATGGTTTAGATGAAATGGACAATAAAATTCTAATGACTATTATCGATAAATTTAAAGGAGGACCTGTTGGTTTAAGTACCATTGCAACTGCTGTTTCAGAAAATACAGAAACCATAGAAGAAGTGTACGAACCTTTTTTAATTCAGCAAGGTTTTATTATGAGAACTCCAAGAGGAAGAGAAGTAACAGCATTAGCATACACACATTTAGGAAGAGTAAAAGGAAGAAATCAAGGAGAATTGTTTTAGAGAAAAATGAAACAAGAGTAAAGAGAATAGAAAATAGACAACAATTTTTGTTTTTGATGTTACTATGTGTTTGTTATCTAATTTTAGAAACAAGAGTGTGTTGTGTGAATAGATGAAATTAACCAATTAAATAAAAATATTAAAGTAATAGAATAAGAATATCTGTCTTTATTCTTGATTCTATTTTCTTGATTCTCAAGAAATGAACATAAAAAAAATAATACCAATTTTAGAATGGTTACCAAACTACAATAGATCTCTTTTTAAGGGAGATTTGTTAGCGGGTATAACTGTTGGTATTATTTTAATTCCGCAAGGTATTGCGTATGCACTAATTGCAGGTTTACCACCAATTTATGGTTTGTATTGTGCTTTAATGCCACAAGTTATGTACGCTATTTTTGGGTCGTCTAGACAAGTAGCAATTGGTCCTGTAGCAATGGATTCTTTAATTGTTGCAACAGGGGTTTCTACCTTGGCTTTAGCGGGTTCTGATAGTTATATTTCCATCGCCATTTTATTAGCATTAATGGTTGGAGCAATCCAATTTATTATGGGGGTTTTTAGTTTGGGGTTTATTGTAAACTTCCTATCCAAACCCGTAATAACGGGCTTTACATCCGCGGTAGCGTTAATTATTGGGTTTAATCAGTTTCGGAATTTGTTTGGTGTAGACTTTGTTCAAAGTGATCAAATTCAGTATGTGGTAGCAGATATTTGGAGGCGTATAATTGATTTGAATGAACACACAACTATTATCGGACTCATTTCTGTTGTGGTGATTATCATCTTTAGAAAAATCAATAAAAAAATACCTAGTGCCTTAATTGTTGTGATTCTCGGAATTGTAATGTTAAAGTATTTTGGTGCAGCTTTTAAGGATGTTTCTATTGTAAAAGACATTCCTTCTGGCTTACCAACTTTTGGCATTCCTGAGTTTGATATCGATTTAATAAGAGAGTTATTGCCTATTGCTTTTACCTTAGTGATGGTTGGTTATTTAGAAACCATTTCTATAGGAAAGTCTTTAGAAGCAAAACAAGATGAATACAGAATAAGACCCAATCAAGAATTAATTGCTTTAGGTTTAGGAAACATGGTAGGGTCTTTTTTTAGTGCATACCCAACCACATCAAGTTTTTCTCGTTCTGCTATTAATCAAGAAAGCGGAGCAAGAACAGGTATGGCTGCATTAATTTCTGTATTAATGGTGGTTTTTACACTCTTATTTTTAACGCCTTTATTTTATCATTTACCAAAAACAGTATTGGCGGCAATTATTATTGTAGCTGTTTTTAATTTGGTAAATATTAAAGAAGCTGCTTTTTTATGGAAAGCCAATTATTTAGATTTCTGGTTGATGTTAGCCACCTTTATTGCTACATTATTATTAGGAATCGAATTCGGCATTATTGTTGGAGTGGGGCTTTCTTTAATTGTGTTAATTTATAGAACCTCTAGGCCTTATGTAACGGAATTGGGAAAAGTACCAAATTCTAATTTTTACAGAAATAAAAATCGTTTTGAAGAGGTAATTATACACGATGATATTTTAATTTTTAGGTTTGATGCACAAATATTTTACGCCAACTCAAGTTATTTTAGAGATAATTTAGATGAAATGGCTGCAAAAAAAGGAAAGGCATTAAAATTGATAGTTATAGATGCAGAGAGCATTAATAGGGTTGATAGTACTGGTGTAGAAATGCTAAAAGAGCGAATTAAGTTCTATCAGAAAAAAGATATCATGTTTTATTTTGCAGGTGTTAAAGGCCCTGTAAGAGACGATTTGTTTAGAAGTGGAGTGTTACAGATTATAGGAATCAATCACTTTTTTATGCGTGCAAACGAAGCTGTAAAATTTTATAAGACAGGCAATAGAGAACATCAAGAAAAGTATGCAAAATATATACATCAAGCATATAAATAATTATTAACGTAACTGATAAAAGTTATCTGAGAGGTTTGTTGTTTTTAATAAACTTTAAAGTATTAAATAGATAAGATTATGATTATAGAGCAAATTTATACCGGTTGTTTGGCGCAAGGAGCTTATTACATAGAAAGTAATGGCGAAGTGGCTATTATAGATCCTTTAAGAGAAGTACAAGATTATATTGATAGTGCAGCTAAAAATAATGCAAAAATCAAATATATTTTCGAAACGCATTTTCATGCAGATTTTGTGAGCGGACACGTAACCTTGGCAGAAAGAACGGGTGCGGAAATTGTGTTTGGTCCATCGGCAGAAACAAATTTTAAGGCAATTATTGCAGAAGACAATCAAGTTTTTAAGGTTGGTGATATTACAATTACTGTATTACACACTCCAGGGCATACCATGGAGAGTTCTTGTTATTTGTTAAAAGATGAAAACGGAAAAGACCACGCACTTTTTAGTGGAGACACCTTGTTTTTAGGAGATGTTGGTCGTCCTGATTTAGCACAAAAAGGAGATATTACAGAAAAAGACTTAGCAGGTTTTCTATTTGATAGTTTACGAAATAAGGTAATGACATTGGCAGATGATGTTATTGTATACCCTGCGCATGGAGCAGGTTCTGCTTGTGGTAAAAATTTAAGTAAAGAAACAGTAGGTACAATTGGCAATCAAAAACAAACCAATTATGCGTTAAGAGCAAACATGACCAAAGCTGAGTTTATTAAAGAAGTTACAGATGGTTTGTTGCCGCCTCCAGCCTACTTTCCTTTAAATGTAAAGTTAAATAAAGAAGGATATCAAAATATAGACGATGTTATAAAAAATAGTGAGAAACCATTATCTGTGAAAGATTTTGAAATTATTGCAAATGAAACAGGTGCAGTTATTTTAGATGTTCGTCATCAAACGGAGTTTGTAAAAGGGTTTATACCACAATCTATTTTTATTGGTATAGATGGTGGTTTTGCTCCTTGGGTTGGCGCATTAATTAAAGATATTAAGCAACCTATTTTGTTGGTTGCTCCAGAAGGTAGAGAAGAAGATACTATTACACGTTTGTCTAGAGTTGGTTTCGATAATGTTTTAGGGTATTTAGAAGGTAGTTTTGATGCTTGGATAAAAGCAGGTAAAGAGATAGATACTTTAACTTCTGTTTCTGCAGATGTTTTAGAAGAAAAAATTAAAGAAAATGCAGTGGTTTTTGACGCTAGAAAACCAGGTGAATATGCAAGTGAACATATTGTAGATGTAAAAAATACACCGTTAGATTCTTTAAACGAACACATCTCTGAGTTTCCTGAAAAAGGAGATTTTTATGTGTATTGTGGTGGTGGTTATCGTTCTGTAATTACGGCTTCTATTTTAAAAGCAAGAGGTATTCATAATGTAATTGATGTTGCTGGTGGTTATGCAGCAATAAGAAATACAAATATCGAAAGAACAGCAGCAGTGTGTCCATCAACTTTAAAATAAAATAAATGAAGAAATTAATTCCATTATTCTTTTTAACGCTATTCTTTTTAAGTTGTAATTCTCAAGAAGGGTTAAAATCTGTTTCTACACAAGAATTAAAAGTCTTATTAGAAAAAGAGAACATCCAGTTACTAGATGTTAGAACGCCTAAAGAAGTACAGTTAGGGTTTATAGAAACTGCAAAATTTGCAAATTTGTTTGATGCCGATTTTCCTGTAAAAGCAGCAAACTCTTTAGACAAAAATAAGCCTGTGTATGTTTATTGTAGAAGTGGACGAAGAAGTGCAAAAGCTTCTGAGGTACTTCAAGAAAAAGGATTTACAGTAATAAACGTTCTCGGTGGATATAATCAATGGATAAAAGAAAAATAGAAGCATAAAAATACATAGTAGAGAGAGAACAAGAGCCTTTATTTAGGGGTTTTGTTCTCTCTTTTTTGTATTTTAGTTTTATAAAAACAAACAAGGTTGAAGATTTATAGATTAAGTTTAATTGCGTTCTTTTTATTTGTAATAACAAGCTTAAATGCTCAGTATTCTGCTGAGTATTTAAAGTATCACAAGTTGCACCCAGAAGCGGCAAGAACTCGTTTACAGCAAGAAACTATAATTACTATAGATATTGTTAATGATAGTTTACAAATCAATCAAGAATTTTTAGAAGAAGACTTGTATTTAAATGATGCTGCCACTTATAACTCTAAAAACACCTTAAATTTTTCTGCATTTTTTGAATTAAATAAAATAGAAGCCGCTTCTTTTTCTTATGAAAATAACAAATATGTAGAAAATAAAGTAGAAAAGTTTACAGAGAAAGATGAATTAAATCAGTCTTTTCATGACGATTCTAAGTTGTTAAATTATGTGTATCCGAATTTAAAAAAAGGATCAAAATCGATTTTAAAATATTCTCAGAAAATTAAAAATCCTCGTTTTTTAACCCCTTTTTAT
This sequence comes from Polaribacter staleyi, assembly GCF_038024045.1. NCBI lineage: Bacteria > Pseudomonadati > Bacteroidota > Flavobacteriia > Flavobacteriales > Flavobacteriaceae > Polaribacter > Polaribacter staleyi. The sequence continues at coordinate 2,988,336 of NZ_CP150665.1, forward strand.
TTTGGTGATTATTTTCCTGTTCAAAAAAACAAAGTCACCATTATTGTTGATGAAAACGTGCATTTAGAATTCAAGGAATTCAATATTTCTGATACAGAAATTCAATTTACCGAAGATAAAAAAGGGGATAACGTAATTTATACCTGGACGTTAAACAACCAACCAGAATATGAGTTTGAGGCAAATACACCAAGTTACAAAACCATTTTACCTCACATTGTGCCAATTATCACTTCTTATAAAATTAAGGGTAAAAAAAGTAAATTGTTAGGCAAAGTATCCGATCTGTACAATTGGTATTATTCTTTGGTAGAAAATGTAAATACAGAAGCACCCAACGCAGAGTTGGTAAATTTAGTTGCAAGTATTACTGCGGATAAAAAAACCGATTTAGAAAAGGTAAAAGCCATTTATTATTGGACACAGCAAAACATAAAATACATTGCTTTTGAGTATGCATTAGGTGGTTTTATTCCGAGAGAATCAAACGATGTTTTTAGAAAAAAATATGGCGATTGTAAAGACAATTCTAGTATTTTGTACAGAATGTTAGAAATTGCAGGTGTGAAAGGAAATCTAACTTGGATTGGTACAAGAAGCATTCCGTATACGTATGATGAGGTGCCAACACCCGTTGTAGACAATCACATGATTCTCTCTTATGAGAACAACGGAAAAACCTATTATTTAGATGCAACAGGTAGGTATATAAAATTCGGAATGCCAACTTCCTTTATTCAAGGAAAGGAAGCATTGGTTGGGTACGGAAAAGACTTTAAAATTAAAAAAGTACCAATTGTAGCTGCTAAAGAAAATGCAGTTACAGATGTTACTCGTATAAAAATTGAAAATGGAAGCATTATGGGGTCTTCTAAAACTGAGATTTCTGGATATCCAAAAATTGATATTTTTCATAGTTTAGAAACAGGAAATACGGAAACGAAGTTAAAAAAGTTCTATAACAACGTGTTTCAGAAAGGGAATAATACTTTTTTAATTAGCAATTTTAAAGAGACCAATAAATATCATTATGACGATAATTTTATTGTGGACTATGATTTTGAGATTAAAAATTATGCTAAAAATTTGGGCGATGAAATTTACATCAATCTAAATTTAAATAAAGATATTTCTTCTTATAAAACAGATAAGAATCGAAAGAACGCCATAGAATACGATTATAAAAAATTCTTTAGTTATACAACCACATTTGAAATTCCCAAAGGGTATGTGGTAGATTATGTGCCCGAAAATGTAACTGTTTCTAATGATTTTTTGACTTGTAAGATTAGTTATAAAACAATTGGTAAAGAGGTTGTTTACAAGCAAGAAATCGAATTAAACTTCTTAGTTTTAACTTTAGAAGAACAAAAAGAAGTAAACACAGCGATTAAAAAAATTGAAAGAAATTATAAAGAAATTGTAGTTCTAAAAAAACAATAAAAATAAATTATGAAGATTAAAATTAGCTTATTAGTTGCCTTGTTATTTACTTTTCAGATTGCAGTAGCTCAAGAAACTCTTTTTTTTAAAAGTTATGATTGGGAAGCAAGTCCTAATTACACCGTAGAAAAAGAGCGAACAGAAGACATGATTGCTGTAAAAGAAAAAACTGTAACAGAATTTACTTTTGATAAAGAAGATTTAGTGGAATATTTTTTAGAGCACAAAGTGTTGTGGTTAAATTCTGATGACGCCATTGAAGAATATAACAAAATTTATTTACCATTTACGGTGGGTGCCGAATTACAAATAAATAAAGCTAGAGTAATTACGCCAGAAGGCAAAATTATCAATCTAGATCAATCTAAAATATTAACGGCAGAAGATGAAGAGACAGGAAGTACTTATAAATATTATGCCTTAGAAGGGATTACAAAAGGTAGTTTTATTGAATATATGTATGTGGTAAAAAGACCACCAAGTTATACTGGAGAAAAAAGGTACATTCAAGATGCTTATTATAAAGAAAATGTAGAGTTCGATTTATTTTCACCAACTAATTTGCTGTTTAAATTTAAGAGTTATAATAATGTACCAGATGTTGATAGAGATACTTTAAATACCGATAAAATACATTATAAATTATATGTTGCTAAGGTGCCGAAATTAGAAAATGAATACCAAGCGCCTTATAATGCATCCAGAGGATTTATTGTCTATAAAATGGATAAAAACACCAATAATATGGATGTTGATATTATTTCTTATGGCAACATCGCTCATAATTTATATACTTCTTATTATCCAGCATATTCAGAAAAAACAACTGGTTTACTTAACGATTTTATAAAAGAATTAGACTTGCCAAAAAAAGCAGATGAAGAAACGATTGTAAGAAAATTAGATTATTACATAAAAACAACCGTGTATTCTCAAGATATTTATGGTGATGATTTAGAAAATTTAGATTTAATTTTAGCCCAACAAGTGGCCAATGAAACCGGAGTTATAAAATTATATATCGCTGTTTTAAGAACTTTAAATATAACGCATGAATTGGTTGTAACAACTGATAGAAATGAAATAAAGTTTGACCCAGAATTTGAAGCGACTAATTTTTTAACGGACTTTTTACTGTATTTCCCTGCTTCAGATAAGTATTTGTCACCAAATGCATCAGGTACAAGATTTGGTTTCCCGATGCCTTATGTAACCGATAATTACGGTTTGTTTTTGAAGGAAGTAGTAAATGGTGATCAGAAATCAGTAACTGGTAAAATTAAATATATAGAACCGGTAACCGCAGATAAAATTGCAGATGTTATGAAGGTTACCATCGATTTTGATGAAGATAATTTAACAGAAAACACGGTCCATTTAGACAGAGCTTTCAGCGGATATTATGCCATGAATATTCAACCTTTTATGCATTTAATTCAAGGTAAAGAAGCTAGAAATGATTTAGTAGATAGTTTTGTAGAAAGTGCCACGCCAGAGTTCGAAATTAAAAGCAGAAAACTAATAAATGACGATGCAGAGTTGTTTGGGGTAAAACCATTGCAAGTTATTGTAGATTTTACAACAGAAGGATTTGTAGAAAAAGCAGGCAGAAAATACTTATTTAAATTAGGCGATTTAATTGGACAACAATTAGAAATGTATCAAGAAAAGGAACGAGTGTTGCCTTTAGAAGGTCAGTTTCATAGAAGTTACTACAGAACCTTAACGCTCCATATCCCTAAAGGATATAAAATAACCAATTTAGAGGATATCATTATTGACAATTCGTATGTGAAAGATGGTAAAGAATTGTTTTCTTTTAAATCTTCTTACCAATTAAAAGGAAATACGTTAACCGTTACTGCAGATGAGCATTATAGAGAAAATAATATCCAAGTTGCTATGTACGAAGAATACAGAACAGTAATTAATAGCGCTGCAGATTTTAATAAAATTGTATTGTTGTTAGAGCCTTCAAAGTAGATTTCTATAATTTTTACACAAAAAAAAGGAAGCAATTTTGCTTCCTTTTTTTTGTAAAATAGTTTAAGAATAGTAAACTATTTACCCTAAATATGTTTTTAAAAGATGCGTCTTAGATTGATGTTGCAAGCGCCTAATTGCTTTTTGTTTTACTTGTCTAACTCTTTCTCTAGAAAGGTCGAAAATTTCTCCAATTTCAGTTAAGCTGCAAGGCGCAGGAAGATTAATGCCATAAAACATTTTTATCACTTTAGCTTCTTTGCTAGAAAGCGTGTCTAAAGCTCTATTTATTTCTATCGATAAAGATTGTGTCATTAAGTTTTTATCAGGTCTAGGAGAATCATCAGATTGCATTAGATTGTATAAATTAGAATCTTCACCTTCTTTAAATGGTGCATCCATAGAAATATGTCTCCCAGAGTTTTTTAAAGACTGTGCAACCTCAGTTTCTGTCATGTCTAACTGTTTTGCTATTTCTTTATTAGTAGGCATGCGTTGTTGGTTTTGTTCTAAACGATCATATATTTTACGTATTTTATTAATACTTCCTATTTTATTTAAAGGCAAACGTACAATACGAGATTGTTCTGCCAAGGCAGACATAATAGATTGACGAATCCACCAAACGGCATAAGAAATAAACTTAAAACCTCTTGTTTCATCAAAACGTTTTGCTGCTTTTACCAAACCTAAATTACCTTCATTAATTAAATCAGATAGTTTTAAACCTTGACCTTGGTATTGTTTTGCAACTGAAACTACAAACCTTAAATTTGCGGTAACAAGTTTATCTAACGCTCTATTGTTCCCTTTTTTTATTTTCAAAGCTAGTTCTACTTCTTCATCAGCAGTAATAAGACCAATTTTACTGATTTCTTGAAAATATTTTTCTAAAGATTTGGCGTCACGATTGGTTACTTGCTTTACAATTTTAAGTTGTCTCATATATTGTTTGGGGTTTTTTAAGATTAATTTTAGATAAATAGATTGCAATCATCACACATTTTCATTTCTCCGTAATAGGTTTCTCGGTATTTGTGAATCGTTTTAAAAGGAATCCCTAAAAAGTATTTTTTAATGTAAGTAACTCTAGAGTTTAGAGTTCCCATAGCAGACGAATAATATTTTTGATATTTTGTTTTTCTTTGAATTTTAATAATTTTCATATATATAGTTTTAAAGAAGTGTAAAAACACTTTTTTATGAAGTAAAAGATGATAACTAATGTAATTTCTTAAAAAACTAGAAAGCAGCGGTAATCGATTTATCAGTATGATTTTTTGTACTACAAAAATCTAGACTATAAATGCTCGTATTATTTTTGATGTAAAAGAAAGAATTTCTCATGAATCTACAATATACGAAAAAACGAGCGATTTTCAATAGAAAATGCTCGTTTTGTTTATTTTTTCGTCAATTTTAATCAAAAAATACTAATAAATGATGTTTTTTTAAAACTTTAAAGTAAGGCCAACTAAGAAGTTTCTAGTAGCTTGTGGGTAATAACCTTGTACTTCAAAAGAGGTTGGTTTAGACCAATTGTTTAAATAAGTATAACCTCTATCCACATATTCTTTATTAAAAATGTTATTTACAACACCCGTAAATATGATAGATTTAAAAATAGAAGATGTTTTTATTTCATAAATAAAATTTAAATCGCTGGTAAAATAACTTTCTAATTTCGAAGCTTCAGTATTCGTATTACTTAAATATTGTTCTCCAACATATTTAGTTAAAAATGATAACTGAAAATTATTTATTGGTTGATAAACTAAAGCATTACTAGTTATAAGGTTGGGAGAAAAAGCAATGTTAGTTGTACCAATGTTTGTTTTTGTTCCGTTTCTGTCTAATATAAAGTCTTTAATTTTATTACTACTTAATGTTATATTTTGGTTGATACTAAATTGGTCTGTTACTTTAATATTTCCATCAATTTCTATACCTAAACGATAACTGTCTTTTACATTTTCACGTAAATACTCTCCAACATCATTTAAGCCACCTGTTTGTATTAATTGATTGTTATAAGACATGTAGTATATATTGGTGTTTAATTGTATTGTCTTGTTTTTTAAACGCCATCCTAGTTCATAATCATTTAAAGATTCATATTTTACATCTTCCCCATTTTTGTAATCATTTCTATTTGGTTCTTTATTTGCCTTTGCAAAAGAAATATATAAACTATTGTTGTCGTTAATTTTGTGAGTTAAACCTAGTTTTGGATTAAAGAAGTTAAACTTTTCTTCAACATTTAATAGATTTCTATCAGAAGTTAAACCACCTGTTTTGTAATTTACAAAACGACCTTGTATGTCTACAAAAGCCTTTAGATTATCCATAATATTAAAAGTAGCTTTAGAAAAAACACTAAAATCTTTTTTAGTAGCATCACTAAAGTAATATTGGTCTCTAATATTTGCAGTAGAAGCAAATTCTTTTGCCCAAATTACTTCTCCAAAATGATCTCCTGTGTAATTACTATAAGAAAAACCAGATACAACTTCTAATTTGTTTTTTTTGTAGGTTGCGTTTCCATTTACTACATAAAAATGGTTGTCTAACCAACGACGAAGAATTAAGTCCGTAGCAGGTTTTCCATCCCAACTAGTGGTTGTAGCAGTAACAATTCCGTTGTATTTAGATACAGCACTTTCTCCTTTAAATTGTTCAAAATATCCTTTTCCTCTCGTGTAATTTAAACCAATATTAGTAGACCAGTTTTTAGTTAGTTTTTCATTCCAATGTAATTGGTAATGATCTTGCCAATAATTATCCGTTTCATTGTCGTAAGTATATGGGTTTTGACGTCTGTCTTCTTCTAATTGATCTGCTTCTAAACCATACCAAGCTTGATAAGTTTTTTCACTTCCACCAAATGCAAGTGCTTTAATTAATGTGTTTTTGTCTGTATAGTTTCCTTGTAAAAAGTATGATTTTAAATCTGTAGAAGCTCTGTCTACATAACCATCAGAATAAATGTTTGATAAACGACCTGCAAACTCAAAATGATTATTTACTTTTCCTGTTGTAAATTTTACAGTATGTTTTCTTGTACCGTAAGAACCAAAAGAATTCGATATTTCTCCACCAGCTTCTTCAGAAATAGCATCCGTTAAAATATTTAAACTAGCACCAAAAGCACCAGAACCATTTGTAGAAGTACCAACTCCACGTTGTAATTGTAAACTTTGTGTAGAAGAAGCAAAATCTCCCATATTTACCCAAAATGATCCTTGGCTTTCTGCATCGTTATAAGGAATTCCGTTTACAGTAACGTTTACACGAGAAGCATCAGAACCACGTACACGAATATACGTATAACCAACACCAGCTCCGGCATCAGAAGAAGAGATAACAGAGGGTAAATATTTTAATAAAACAGGAATATCTTGTCCTAAATTACGCTTAGCAATTTCTTCTTTAGATAAATTAGAATGGGTTACTGGCGCATCAGCTTTAACACGAACAGCAGAAACCAAAACTTCTTCTAAAACAGTAGCATTTGGTACTAAAGAAAACGCAATTGTATCATTTTTGGTTAAAGAAACTGTTTTAGAAACAGTTTTATAACCTATAAAAGAAACCTGAATGGTATAATCTCCTTTAAGAAGACTTACACTAAACTTTCCATCAAAATCTGTTGAGGTTCCTTTTTTAGTTTCTTTTACTAAAATAGTTGCTCCTGGCAAAGAATCATTGTTTTCATCTACCACTTTTCCGTTAAGAGTAAATGTCTGGGAGTTTACAAGAATGCTTGTAAACAAGAATAAAAAAAAAGTAATTTTTTTCATTTTAAAAATTTTAAAACGAATAAAAAGAGGTAATTATTCTTGTGATTTATGTTGAATAATTAATTACTGTCATTACGAGGAGTTTACAACGTGGTAATCTCTTCAATAAGAAAGATTGCTTCAGAAAAAAATCTTCGCAATAACATTTGATATTTCCTAAACAGCATTACCTGTTCTAGGTTCAATGGGTATGATCTCAGCTTTTCTATAAGTTGAAAGTTAGAAAGTAGAAAGTTTAAAAAGTCTGAGTAAGACTAAAAACTAACAACTAAACACTATCAACTAAAAATTAGCACCCCTTTATGAGAACGGCGCAAAATTAAGTCAGTTTTTTGACATAGAGAATAACAAAAGCACTTTTTTTAGAAGCTATTTCCTGCTTTCACTACTCGCTTTTTTTACAGTCTGTTCTCGATACAAATTTTTCATTCTTCAAAATTCACTCGAACTGCCAGTAAAAAAGAGCTCAAACAGATCGTTCAATCAGGGCTAAGCCTATTTGTTAGCTTTTGGTTTTAGGTCGATTTTAATTTCTGTCATTGCGAAGTTTACTTTTTTGTAAACTGTGGCAATCTCATTCTTATACCAAACGAATTTGATCGGTCATTTTGATGTTTATTTGGTGTTATAAATAGATTGCTTCGTACCTCGCAATGACGCATTTTAAAAAGCAATAATACGTATGTCATTCCGAAATGAGTGGTTTGACGATTGAGGAATCTTAAGTTAAAAAAATGTAGTATTTTAATCCAAACCAGGTTTCTTTCTCAATGTTTTTTTAACCGAATTTCTTTTTTTCTTTTCGGCATTTTTTCGAACAGAAGATTTGCTTGGTTTTGTAGGTCTTCTTTTTTTCGGGCGAATTAAATTTACCCGTAATAATTCTAAAAAACGTTTAATAGCTACTTCTTTATTTCTGTGCTGAGAGCGAGATTCGTCACAAAATAAAATTAAGGTGTTTTCTTTAGTAAGTTTATTTGAAAGCTTTGTTTTTAGAAGTGTTTTTTCAGTATCAGAAAGCGAAAGAGAATTTTCTAAATCGAAAGTCAACTCAATCTTAGAAGACACTTTATTTACATGCTGCCCACCAGCACCAGAACTTCTAATGCCTTTAAAATTAAGTTCTTTTAAGATGTTTTCTTTGTTCATTTGTTCTAAAAATAAAGGCTATAAAAAGTAAAATAGTAGCGTTTTTAGATAAATATTCGATAGTTTTTTCACTTATCACTTATCACTTATCACTTATCACTTATCACTTATCACTTATCACTTCTCTTGTATCTTGTTTCTCTTTTACATTCAATACTCAAACGGAGTTCCAAAATCCCCCGTATTTTGATGTAAAAAATGCATGTCTACATCTTGTAAAGAATCAGAAAAAGAATGTAAATTTTCTTTATCAGCAATTATTTTATCTATAGCTGCTGTAGCATTTTTTAAACGCGTTTCTTTATCGCCTTTTAATAAAATATATGGTCTGTTATGGTCTATTAAAGATTTTTCAAAAGCATTAAACATTTCTAAACGTAGCTCTGGTCTGTCTCGTAAATCATCTTCTTCCCAAGGCGTGTCTATGTACGTTAATAAGTACAAGTCGTATGTGTTTTCATCTGCCGCTTCGTCTAGTCTTTCATCAACAAAACCTCCATAAAACTCTTCGGAATATACTTTAGTTTCTAATAAATCGGTATCACAAATTAAAATTTTATCAGCCTTTTTAGCCAACGTATTTTCTAACTTCATTTGCCCGATTGCAATAGGTAATAAATCATCTTTTTCGCAAGTTTTACGCTCGTTGTTCCATTTTTCTTGTAAATATTCACGTGCAAATTCTGGCGCCCAAACCGTATTGTAATAACGTGCTAAATGACGAGAAAGTGTTGTTTTACCAGAAGATTCAGGTCCGAATAAAACAACTTTTACGATGTTAATTGGATCTTGTTTAAGTTCTTTTTCCATGCTAAATAACCAAATATTGCTATAAAAGTAAATATTAAATACTGAAAACTAGTAAAAGTAAACCCTTTATAGAAATAAAGGGGAGCAGAAATGATGTCTCCAATAATCCAATACACCCAGTTTTCTATTTTTCGTTTTGCCATTAACCACATGCCAACAAAGAAAATTGCGGTTGTAAGGGTATCTACATAGGCAGTCCAACTTGTCCATTTTTCAAAATAAGTATATACGGCATACACAAAAATAAGTGTTGCTATAAAAATAACAATACTCAGTTTTTTTTCTTTTAAAGTTGTTCTGCTTATTGGTGTTTCATGCTCTCCATCACTTTTATACGTCCAAATATACCAACCATAAACACTCATTATAAAGTAGTAGGCATTGATCATCATATCACCCAAAAGTTCCCATTTATACAAAAGATATACAAAAATTAGAGTACTAATCATTCCTGTAGGAAACACCCAAATTTTATTCTGTTTAGAATACCAAACCGACAAAAAACCAAAGATTACCGCAATAATTTCTAAAACAATATCTGTGGTTTCATACGTTTTGTACTGTCCAAAAAGGAAATCGATAATTTCTGACATTTAATTTTATTTGAAGTTGTAAATGTAATCTTTTCAGTTTTTATTAGTAAAGACAAAAGTATAATTCATTTATAACTATTTAAAAAATAGAATCTTGTCATTTCGACCTTTTGGGAGAAATCACATAAGGCTTGGTTGGTGTTGTGTTATCACTGTTATGAGATTTCTCCTCGCTTCGCAATGACAAACTGTGGAGAAATATTATAGCGTATTATTTTTTAAGTTGATTAAAAAAAGCTTCATCATTTTCGAAAGCAGTTCCAATAACCACTAGGTCTGCGCCAGCATTAAAAGCATTTTCTAATTGTTTTTTTGTTCTAATTCCGCCACCAACAATTAAAGGAATCGATAAGTTATTTTTTACAACAGTGATAATATTTGCGTCCACAGGCACTTTGGCGCCAGAACCGGCTTCTAAATAAATCAATTTTTTGCCAGAAAATTCGCCAGCTAAAGCCGTGTTTAAAATCAGTTCTGTGTTTTCTTGTGCAATTGGTTTTGTGTTGCTTACTTTTTGAGTAGCCGTTTCTTTTTGTCCGTCAATTAAAATATACCCCGTAGAAATAATTTCTAAATTAGAATCCTTTAAAAACGGAACACTTTTTATCTGTTGTTCTATTAAATATTCCGGATTTCTGCCTGAAAGTAAACTTAGAAATAGAATTCCGTCTGCTTTTTGTGTGATTTGTTTTACATCACCAGGAAAAAGAACAACAGGTAAGTGAGTTTCTTTTTTAATAGCAGCAACCACATTTTCGGTTAGGTTATTTATATCTGTACTGCCACCAACAAAAATATGTGTAGCAATAGATTGATGCACTTTTTCAAAAAAAGCAGTAATGTTGTTTAAGTCGATTTTTTCAGGATCTATTAAAACAGCCAATAATTTTCTGCCCTCTTTTTTTGCTAATAAAATGTTTTGATAAATATTCACAACTGCGAAAATACGAATTTTTGTCATCCTGCAAGGTTTCAAAAACCTTGTAGTTTTTTATTTTTGATGTGTTCTCGATACAATTTCGATAAAAAAATCGAAATCACTCGAACTGATATTACGTTTTCTCAGCTATGATTATTAGATGGTGTCACACCGAGTGATTTACCTAATTGTTTTGAAATCTCAACAAGCTCATTAGACATAAACTTTTTTAAGGCAACAGTTCTAATCAACCAAATTATTAAAATAGGTGTTGTAATCAGAAAGAGTGAGAGTAGAAGAGAGGCGTTCCATATTTTCCAGGTAATAAGTACGCCGAATGTCCATAAAATCATCCAAAAAAGGAATTGTTTTTTTAGGTTCATCATAAATACAATAGAAGTATCACTTACAGTAAAACATCCAGAATCCTTAAAATTCAATTGTTTATGAGTAACTTCTCTATTGTTTGCAGAAGTATAATTATAGATTTTTCTAATATTTAATCTCGAATTAGAAACCCTTGTAGTTTTATAATTCTTAGATAATTGCAATTCGATGATGGAAAAAATAGCATCGTCAGATACATCTCTTGGTTTGTCTATTTGTTTTTTCATCATCCTTTAATATTTTTACATCGCTTTTAAAAAGCATACACACACGTAAAACCTTCAAATTCTAAAAACTCAATATGATAGGAGGTAGTTTTACCATCATATCTAATTTCTCCAGTGGTTTTTGCGTCTTTAAAATCAAAATCTTCAATATAAATATTTTCTAAAAAGCGTAATTTTTTCTTACCGTATATTTTATATAAACTCTCTTTTCCTCCCCAAACAATGGTTAGTTTACTTATTAAAGCATCGTGGTTTGCAATGGTTACGTACTCTTTAACGTGTGTAAATTTGTGTGCAATTTTTAATATTTTATCACGTTGCATTTCAATATCAATACCAACATGTAAATTATCAGAAATTATCAACCCAGAAAAAGTGAAGGAATGTGTAATAGAAATAAACTTTCCATCTTTTAAGTGTGGTTTTCCAAATTCATCATAAACTAAATCCGAATCAGAATAACCAGCTTCTTTTAATAAATGTCTCACACTTAAAAAACCTCTTTGGTGTAAGTCAGATTTCATTCCGTCTAAACGAGCTTGACTTTTATCCGTAAGTAAAACGTTTGTATTTAATTGATTAAATGATTCTTCGATTTTCCAAATGAATACTTTAGTGTTTTTGTTAATCGTTAAACTTTTGTAAAGAGGCATACTTTTTTAAAATGGATGTCGTAACTTTGCAGTTCGAAAAATTAGAATATAAATATACATAATATGAGCACTAAATTAGCTTACGTACCAAATAAAGTTAAAGATATTTCTTTAGCAGCTTGGGGAAGAAAAGAAATTTTATTGGCAGAGGCAGAAATGCCAGGATTAATGTCTTTAAGAGAAGAGTACAAAAACGAGCAACCCTTAAAAGGAGCTAGAATTGCAGGTTGTCTTCACATGACAATTCAAACAGCAGTTTTAATAGAAACTTTACAAGCTTTAGGTGCAGAAGTTACTTGGAGTTCTTGTAATATTTTTTCTACTCAAGATCAGGCAGCAGCAGCAATTGCAGCAGCAGGAACAGCAGTTTATGCTTGGAAAGGTTTAACAGAAGAAGAGTTTGACTGGTGTATAGAACAAACTTTATTCTTTGGAGAAGACAGAAAACCATTAAACTTAATTTTAGATGATGGTGGAGATTTAACCAATATGGTTTTAGATAAATATCCAGAATTAGCTGCAGGAATCAATGGTTTATCAGAAGAAACTACAACAGGAGTTCATAGATTGTACGAAAGAGTAAAAGCAGGAACTTTACCAATGCCAGCAATTAACGTAAACGATTCTGTTACAAAATCTAAATTCGATAATAAATACGGTTGTAAAGAATCTGCAGTAGATGCAATTCGTAGAGCAACAGATATTATGTTAGCCGGTAAACGTGTAACTGTTTGTGGTTATGGAGATGTTGGTAAAGGAACAGCAGCCTCTTTTAAAGGAGCAGGTTCTATTGTAACGGTTACAGAAATCGATCCTATTTGTGCTTTACAAGCTGCAATGGACGGTTTTGAAGTAAAACGTTTAGAAACTGTTGTTGGTAATTCAGACATTATTATTACAACTACAGGAAACAAAGATATTATTCAAGGTCGTCATTTTGAGGCTATGAAAGATAAAGTTATTGTATGTAACATTGGTCACTTTGATAATGAAATTGACATGGCTTGGTTAAATAAAAACCATGGTCATACAAAAGATACGATCAAACCACAGGTTGATAGATATAACATCAACGGAAAAGATATTATTTTATTAGCAGAAGGTCGTTTAGTAAACTTAGGTTGTGCTACAGGTCACCCAAGTTTTGTAATGTCTAACTCATTTACAAACCAAACTTTAGCGCAAATAGAACTTTGGACAAACAGAGATGCTTACGAGAATGAAGTATATATGTTACCAAAACATTTAGACGAAAAAGTAGCAAAATTACACTTAGCAAAAATAGGCGTAGAGCTTACAGAATTAAGACCAGAACAAGCGTCTTATATTGGTGTAACAGTAGAAGGTCCTTATAAGCCAGAACACTATAGATACTAAAACTATTTGTCATTGCGAGGAAGTAATGACGTGGCAATCTCATTTTTGATTGTAAAATATTTAAAAACCCTTTCATTAATTTGAAAGGGTTTTTCTTTTTTTTGTCATTGCGAGGAAGAATGACGAAGCAATCTCTCTTTGATAAATTCAATTTCTTTTTGGGCGTTTTAATAGGCTATCACTACTCGCTTTTTTTATGAAAAATAAAAAAGAGCTCAAACAGACCGTTCTATCCCTAACGCGGAGTTTTAGGATTAAAAAAAGAATACTATTTTAAAGAACAGTTCTTAGTAATTCTATTGTCATTTTCTCTTTCTGTCATTCCGAAATGAGCTTTTTGGGCGATTGAGGAATCTCATATAATTTATGAAGTGTATTAACTTTATCTTTATTCATACCTTTACAACTTAAAATAATCACCTTGAAAAAAAAACAAGTACTATCCATAATAGCCATTATCATTTTAGTAGCTGTTTTAGGTTCTGAAGAACTGTTAGATGCTCAAAAAGAAAATGTTGTAATAGAAGCTGGTAAAACACCAAAAGCAACTACCAATCAATATTTTTTGCCAACAAGTACAACCAACCAAGTGGTGCATCATCAAAATTATTCGTTATCCTATAGCGAAAAACACGAACAAGCAGAGTGGGTTGCGTATGAGTTAAAAGCATCCGATTTAAGTAGTACAAATTACAAAAGACCTTATTTTGAAATTGACAACGCTGTAAAAACCAAAGCCGCACATTGGCGTAATTATAAAAAAACTGGTTATGATAAAGGGCATTTATGTCCTGCTGCCGACAGACGTTTCTCTAAAGCTGCGCACGACGAAACTTTTTTAACAAGTAATATCAGTCCGCAAGAACATCAATTTAATGCAGGAGTCTGGAATCGTCTAGAACAGAAAGTGCGTTATTGGGCAAAGAAAAACGATGGTGTATTTGTAATTACAGGAGGCGTTTTAGAAAATAATTTAAAAACAATTGGTAGTGAAGCTGTTTCTGTACCAAATCAATTTTATAAAGTAATCTTAGATAAAACCAAGGGTAAAATTAAAATGTTGGCGTTTTTAATGCCTCATAAAGAATCGAATTTACCATTGTATAAATTTGTGGTTTCGGTAGATAAAATTGAAGCTTTAACGGGTATCGATTTCTTTAAAGAATTAGACGATTCTATAGAAAATAAGTTAGAAAGCTCCAGTAGTTATAAAAATTGGAGTTTTTAGAAAACAAAAACTAAATTGGTTAACCAATTTTTAAATTGTTACTTTTGCGTAATATTTAATAGCTACCTAAAATAATACAAACTACTTCTTGATGAAAAGCTCAACAGCCATTTTTTACATGATTTTTAGTGTCATTGCATTTTCTTTAATGAATGCCGTTGTAAAATATTTAAATGATTTTAGTGCCTATCAAATTGTATTTTTTAGATCTATTGGAACATTATTTTTTACAGTGCCATTAATTTTAAAGGCTAAAATTCCTATTCTAGGTACGCATAAAAAATTATTATTTATTAGGGGGCTTGCAGGTGTAATTTCATTAACCTGTTTCTTTCAATCTTTAAATTATTTAGCGGTTGGTACTGCCGTTTCATTACGATATACATCACCAATTTTTGCAGCTATTCTTGCTTTTATATTCTTAAAAGAAAAAATAAAACCAATACAATGGTTTTTGTTTTTACTCTCATTTTCTGGGGTTTTAATCATTAAAGGTTTTGGGGTAGATGTAGATTCTCTAGGAATAATTTTTGTACTATTATCTGCAATTTCTTTAGGGGTTATTTTTGTGGTAATTCGTAAAATTGGCGATAAAGAAAATCCATTAGTAATTATCAATTACTTTATGGTAATGGCTTTTGTTTTTGGAGGTATTATGTCTATCAATCATTGGAGAAACCCAAGTTTAATAGAATGGTTGTTGCTACTAAGTTTAGGTGTTTTTGGTTATGTTGGTCAATTATACATGACCAAAGCATTACAATCTCACGAGACAAATGTAATTGCACCTTTAAAGTATTTAGAAGTTATTTTTATGATTGCTATTGGTGCATTTTGGTTCGGAGAAATTTATAATCTTTGGACCTTATTAGGTGTCTTTTTAATTATGTTTGGTTTGCTCTATAATATTTATATTAAGAATAAAAAAAGTTAATAATTTACTCCAACCAACCATCTCTATCTAAACTTCTATATTGTATTGCCTCTGCAATATGATCTGGAGAAATGTTTTTAGAATTTGCTAAATCTGCTATGGTTCTAGATACTTTTAAAATTCGGTCATAAGCTCTGGCAGAAAGGTTTAATTTTTCCATAGCGGTTTTTAAAAGTGTTTTACTTTCTTCGGATAATTTACAAAACTCACGAATCTGTTTTACACTCATTTGTGCATTATAATGTATGTTTTCAAAGTCTTTAAATCGTTCAGACTGTATTTCTCTAGATGCCGTAACTCGTTTTCTGATATCTACACTAGATTCACCCTTGCGTTCTTCAGATAGTTTTGCAAACGGAACCGGAGTTACTTCTATATGAATGTCTATTCTATCTAATAAGGGGCCAGATACTTTGCTTAAATAACGTTGCATTTCTTGTGGAGAAGATGTCATTGGGCTATTTGGGTCGTTAAAAAAACCACTCGGACTCGGGTTCATACTTGCCACCAACATAAAACTACTTGGGTAGGTAACTGTAAATTTTGCTCTAGAAATGGTAACTTCTCTATCTTCTAATGGTTGACGCATAACTTCTAAAACATCTCTCTTAAACTCGGGTAATTCATCCAAAAATAAAACCCCATTATGCGATAAAGAAATCTCGCCAGGTTTCGGGTATTGTCCACCGCCGACCAAAGCTACGTTTGAAATTGTGTGATGTGGGCTTCTAAAAGGACGTTGGTATAGCAAACCTTCTTTTTTTATTTTACCAACCACAGAATGAATCTTTGTAGTCTCTAAGGCTTCATGCAACGTCATTGGTGGTAAAATTGAAGGTAATCTCTTTGCCAACATTGTTTTTCCTGATCCTGGAGGACCAATTAAAATAATATTATGTCCGCCTGCAGCGGCAATTTCCATGCATCGTTTTATAGATTCTTGTCCTTTAACATCAGAAAAATCGAATTCTGGGAAATCGATGTTTTTGTAAAATTCGGCTCTTGTATCAACAATGGTTGGTTCAATTTTTTGATCCTCATTAAAATGATGGATAACTTCTAAAATATTTTCGACTCCTAAAACTTCTAAATCATCTACAATGGCAGCTTCTTTAGCGTTTTCCTTCGGTAGAATTAAATATTTATAACCTTCTTCTCTTGCTTTTATGGCAATTGGTAACGCCCCTCTTATGGGCTGTAAGCTTCCGTCTAAAGAAAGTTCACCCATAATAATGTATTCATCTATATGTTCTGATTTTATTTGTGCTGAAGCCGCTAAAATTCCAACAGCTAAAGTTAAATCATAAGATGCACCTTCTTTCCGAATATCGGCGGGAGCCATGTTGATAATAATTTTCTTACCTGGAAGTTTGTAGTTATTGTTGTTGAGTGCAGCAGAAATTCGATAAGAACTCTCACGAACTGCATTATCTGGCAAACCAACTAAATGGTAACCTATTCCTTTATCAATATTTACTTCAACGGTAATTGTAGTTGCTTCGATACCAAAAACGGCAGAACCATAGACTTTAACAAGCATTTTTTTTCTTTAAAGATAAAAAAAATTAATTAATGGCTGGTTGTTTAAAGTTACATGAATCCCATCGAGTAGGGTCGTGTTTTTGTAAAAATCCTTTTAAAAGGTTTTCATCTCGATAACTTTTGTAGTCATCATAAATAAATCGAGTAGCTTTTGTACTTAGGTTTTTATCAGAAATAAAAAACTGATTTGCATCTATTTCTTCAAAAGAAACTGTGGTAAACTTATAATGCTTTTTGAGATTTAAATTCTTCTTAATGGATGAATAAGAAGGGTTTTGGTTTGTTTTAACCCCAAAAGAAGAAGTGTAAATACTAATTGGAGTAAAATTATTGTTGGTAGTTTGTTGTTGTGAAAAACAAAAACTACCAACAAATAAAGTTAAAAGTAAAGAAGCGTATTTTTTCATAGTACGTAATTTTACTTTATAAATGTACTGTAATTATTTGATAAACAAAATTTTAAGCAGAATTTCTACTTGCATTAATGTTACCAAATAAAGAACGCATTACCATTTTTTCATATATTTCTATATCTTCTGCGCTTCCTCCATTATTTTGAAGTTCTTGAATTTTCTTTAAAGCAAACTGTTGTATGGTTAATAAAGGCAATACAATTTGTTCTCTAACTTCAATAGATGCTTTTCCTACAGGGAAATTCTCCATTAATTCTGTATGACCAGTTAACTTTAAAAGTAATCGTTTTGTGGTTTCGTATTCTGTAAAAATTAAAGTCCAGAATTCTCCAAACTCTTCATCTTCTGCCATATAAGAAGTTAAGCCAAAGAAAGATTTGGTTAAACTCATCATACTATTTTCTAACAAAGTTCTAAAGAAGTCAGATGCGTTATAGAATTCAATAATTTCATCAAATCTACCAGCGTCTTCATATTTTTTTAATGCAGTTCCCACTCCAAAGAAACCAGGAACGTTTTGTTTTAACTGGCTCCAGCTACCTACAAAAGGAATGGCTCTAAGTGCAGAAAAGTCAAGTTTGTCAGATCCACCACGTTTACTTGGTCTACTTCCAATATTGGTTTTTGCATAATATTTTAACGTACTCATTTTTTCTAAATACGGTAAAAATTTAGGATGATTTTTAAAGTCTACATAAGTTTGGTAACTTGTAGTGGCCATATCATTTATCAATTCTCTATGGCTATCATTTAATTGATCTTTGGTAAAAACATCATTTTTAATACCAGAACTTATTAATTGCTCTAAGTTGTATTGAGATGAGTTTTGTGTACCAAAATTAGAACTAATAGTTTGTCCTTGTATGGTTAATTGAATTTCTTTGTCTTCTATTGTTGGGCCTAAAGAAGCATAAAATTGGTGTGTTTTTCCTCCTCCACGAGCAGGTGGTCCTCCACGTCCATCAAAGAAAACTACTTCAATGTCATATTCTCTAGAGATTCTTGTTAAAGCTTCTTTTGCTTTAAAAATACCCCAGTTTGCCATTAAATAACCACCATCTTTTGTTCCATCAGAAAAACCTAACATAATAGTTTGTTTGTGTCCTCTTTTGGCAACATGATGTCTATAAACTTTATTAGAATATAAAGTTCTCATTACGTCTTCTGCATTTTCTAAATCTTCTACCGTTTCAAAAAGTGGAATAACATCTACCGGTAATTCGTTTTCAAAACCACATAAGTTTAGCATTGCAAAGGTTTGCATTACATGTAAAGCACTTTGGTTGTTACTAATTATGTAACGGTTTGCTCCGCGTTCTCCATTTCTTTGCTGAATTTCTTTTAACGCATAAATAGATTCTATGGTTTTAATAGAAGTTTCATCAGTTAAAATACTTGGGTCTATGCTTCCTTTTACAACAGATAAAATTTCAACTTGTTCTTCGTCAGAAAGTCTTAAATAATTTTCAGGGAAGGTAGTGTCTCCTGTCTCTAATAAGTCTTTTACAATTTGTGTAAATGCTTGGTGATGCACTCTACTATCTTGTCTGATGTCTAAAGTTGCAAAGTGAAAACCAAAGATTTTTACTTTGTTGATAACATCATTTAATTCTTCTACAAATAAAGATTGATGCTTATTTACAATGATTTCTTTTGCAGCATATAACTCTTCTAATAAGATTTTTTGAGAAAAATTAACTTTCGTATAACTTCTAACAACATGCTTATAAAGTCTCTTTTCTAACTTCGCAAAGATTTCTTGTACTTCATCAAACGTAAAACGTCTTTTTAAACGTCTAATGTCTCTGTAATAGTTTCTTAAAATTGTTTGACGCAGTCTTTCTGCAACATCTAAAGTAATTTTAGTAGTTACAAATGGGTTACCATCTCTATCTCCACCTGGCCAGAAACCTAGTTCTATAATTTCATTTTCTATCGGTTCACCATCATAAATATGTTGTTGAATATAGTTGTAAATTTTAGGAACTGAGTGATAGAATACATGTTCTAAATACCAGATTAAACTTACAGCTTCATCAAAAGGAGATGGCTTTTCTTTTTTATAGAAAGGTGTTTTACCTAACTGAGCTAACAATTTTCTAATTAGTAATAAATCATCATCTTGTATTGCTTTATCTAAGTCTGTAATAATACCTAAAACAGAACCTGGGTAAAATTGCGTTGGATGCGCTGTTAATACAATACGAACCTTAAAATCTTCTAAGTGCGCTCTTAATTCGTCTTTTTTATTGCTAAGAAATGCAGCTTCTTTAGAGTTTCTAAGCGTTCCAAAACCATCCATATTATTTACAATAGGATATGCGGCATCTTCTACGGCATCAAATAAAACAACTTGACGTTCTATAAATTGAATAAAACGAAAAAGTAAATCTGCTTTTTCTTTTTCTGTAGGTTCGTCTTGATATTTACTAAAAAAATGTTCTACAATTTCTGTAGGGTTTTTTTCTAGTTTAAAACCTTTGTTACAAACTTTATGTAAAAGAGGTAACAAAACCCCAGTATCGTCTATAGTATCAAAAGGTAGCGTTGTGAAAATACTGTTGTAAATTTGATATTTAGACAGTACATTTTCATTAAATCTATCTAGCTTAGGTAAATTGTTCATGTTCTTATGATTTTACGGGATTAAAATTACAAAAAAGAGAAATGATTAAACCTACTTTTTAATGAATAATCCTTGATTTATTTAAGAAAACGATATAAATTTCAACTTTTTTTTATGAAATTATCATTTTCTGTTACTCTGAGTTGTTTTTGTTTTTTTTAGGGATAGAAAAACAACATCATTTTTTTTATAAAACAGCTATTTTTAAAACCGATTTTGTTTGTTGAGTGGTTTTAAAACGGTTGTCTAAACGATACCCTACTACCCAAATAATTGCATTGGTATTATTGCAAAGTAACCAAGTATTTTGTTTTTCTAAAAGCGATAATTTTTGGTCTTTAAAATACTTGCTCAATTTCTTTTTTCCGGTCATTCCTGTTGGATAAAAGAAATCGCCATCTTGCCATTTTCTAAGTTTTAAAGGATAGTCTAAACGTTTTTTATCAACATAAATGGTTTGGTTATTTTCGGCTGATTTTTCTATTACGCTTTCAAGTTTTAGATGAATAGGTTCTGTAATTTCTATAGTGTTTTCTTCAATTAAAAACTGATCAACAGTACTCGTAGAAAGTTTTTTAGAAAGGAATAAAAAGTCTCGATCTTTTAATAAAGTATGTGTTTTAGAAAAAATTTGTTTCCCCGATTGTGCAGCAAGTAAATTAGCAACATCATTCCACTCTGTAAAATTGTACTCTTTTAAAAGTTGATATAAATACGCTTTCGGGTTCGATAATTTTTCTAGTTTTTCAATATTAATTTTGATGTAATTGTTATCCGTAATAAGTATTTCTAATGTAACTTGTTTAATGCTGTCTTCAATAATTTGCTGACTTTCTTTTAAGTGTTCTGTTGTTTTTGCAAAGGTTTCTAACAAACTAGGATTAATTTCCTTTAAAACAGGGAGTATTTGATGTCTAATTTTGTTTCTAATGTATTTTGTTGATGCATTACTTTTATCTTCTCGCCAAGAAATATTGTTTTCTTTTACAAACGTTAAAATATCGTTTCTAGAAAATTTTAAAAGCGGACGCACAATGTTTCCATTAATTTCTGGAATGCCTGTTAAACCATCTAAACCAGCACCACGGGTTAAATTGATAAGAAAAGTTTCTAAATGATCATCGGCATGATGTGCTGTTAAGAGATAATCAAATTGATGGTCTTTTATCAATTTATCAAACCAGTCATAACGTAAATTTCTGGCAGCAATTTGTGTAGATTGTTTGTTTTCTTCAGCAAATTCTTTTGTTTTAAATTGAGTAACAAAAGTGTTAAGTTTTAGTTTTTTTCCTAATTCCCTAACAAACGCTTCGTCTAAATCGCTTTCTTTTCCTCTTAAATTAAAGTTGCAATGTGCCAGTGAAATGTTAAATTTTAATGCTGATAACAGATGTGTTAAAGCTACAGAGTCTATTCCGCCAGAAATGGCGATTAATAATTTCTTGCCTTTTAAAAAAGGAAGATTATGGTTGATGTGGTTAGAGAGTTCTTGTAGCATTATATTTCAAAAATAACACATTTTATATATGTTGATGTTTTTTTAATTAGAAGAATATACAATATCGTCTTTAGTAGATAGTTTTCCGTCTCGTCCTAAAGAAATTAATTGATAATTTTGTCCATCTTTAGATGGAATATACACAAAAGCAGTTTTCCAATTATCTATGATTATATTAGATCTTAAAGGATTGTTTCTAATAATGTCTTTTAACTCTGATGGAAATTTACCAAACTGTTTTTTTTCTGAGGCTAAAAGTTTAGATATTTCTTTCATTCTTTTGGTTGTTTTTTTCTGATTATTATCCTTTAAGATAAAAATAACAACAAGAAAATAAACAGCAAAAAGAACGCTAAATACTATTGCAAATTGTTTTATGTACGGATACAAAACAATACTTTTGGGCAGGTTGTTTTCTTTCTCAAACTTCCGTTGTTTCTTGTATTTAATCCAATATTTAATGTCTAAATAAATTTCTAAAAAGAAAGATATTATGTCAGTCATTTATTGTTTATTTAACCACACACGAATGTCTTTTCTAATAGATACTTCTGGTTTTGGTAACGGAATTGTTTTACCAAATTGTTTACTTCGGTTAAATTTAGAAAAGGTAACTTTTAGTGCTTTCCATTCTGCTGGATATAACTTTAAGAACATGTTAAACATATTTTGTTCCGTTGGTTTTTCATCTAAACTATCTAACGTTTTTTGAAAAAGTTCGTCTTGATTTGGTATCATATTTTTTTATTTTGAATTCAGCAAAACATACTTCATTGCCTTTGCTTTTAGCAAACATTCTTCATATTCTTTTTCTACTATAGATTTTGCCGTTATAGCGCCACCAACAGAATAAGATATGTATTTTTTTTCTTCATTATATAAGATACTTCTTATAATTACATTAAAATCGAAATCATTTTCTGGTGTAAAATAACCTATTGTACCAGAATACAAACCACGTTTGGTTTCTTCTAAGTTTTCAATAATTTTCATAGCAGATACTTTAGGAGCGCCAGTCATACTTCCCATTGGGTAGGTACTTTGAATTATGTCTATTGGGTGTGTGTTTTCTTCAACCTCAGAGACCACGGTAGATATTAATTGATGTACTTGTTTAAAAGAATAAACCTTGCACAATTCTTCTACTTTTACGCTTCCTATTTTGGCGGTTTTAGATAGGTCGTTTCTAACCAAGTCTACAATCATTACATTTTCTGCACGCTCTTTTTCGTCGCGCATTAAATCTAAAGCTAATTGAGCGTCATCAAACTCACTTACCAATCTTTTAGCAGTGCCTTTAATGGGTTGAGAAATTATTTTTGTGCCTTGTTTTTTAATATATCTTTCTGGTGATGCACACAAAGCAAACTTATTATCTAATTTTAAGAAAGAGGCAAAGGGAGGTTCGGAAATTTGGTTAAGGTGTTTGTAAACTTCCACCGGGTTTATGATAGCATTTTCGGCATAAAATTCCTGACAAAAATTGGCCTCGTAAATATCTCCTTTATGTATATGTTCTAAAACTTGGCTTACTTTAGCATGGTATTCATCTTTATGAATTCTTAGTTTTATTTTAATATCAGAACTAGATTCTTTTATTATTGATTCTTCAAGTTTGTTAATTTCTTCAAAATCGTTTTCAATCTCATCATCTACCATTCTTAAATAATGAAACTCAACATGGTTTCCTTTCATAAAAATCAGTTTTTTAGGCTGAAAGAAATATAAATCTGGAAAATGTAAACCATCAAAATTATTAGAAGAAAGACGCTCTACATCATTTTTAACATCATAGGTTAAATAACCAAAAATATAATCTTTGGTTATAGTTTGGTATTCTTTTAACTTGTTAAAACCTTGATGATAATCTGTTTTAATGGAAGTAAAATCATCTGCTGCCAAAGCACCATCAAAACTAGCGTATTTTTGGTGATAGTTATTAGAATCTAGCCAAAGTGCCGTTTCAAATTGTTGCGCCCAAGACAATAAATGGTTCTTGAATTCAATAATGTTCTCAATAGAAAAAGTGCGAATTGTTCTTTGCATATTTGGGGCAAAAATACAAATCTTATTTGTTAGAAAGCGGAATTTTTAAACTGATTCCTGTTTGTAAATCTGGCGAGTTGTTTAAATACAAATCCTCCTTTACATAAATGGTAAAGCTATATTTTTTTCTAGTATAAGTATATAGCCAACTCCAAGCAGATTGGTATTCGTATAATTTTGCAAAACCATTTTGCCAACCAGAATGAATTTCTTGCCAAAGCCCTACTAATTGATAATAATCTGCTTCTGCTCTTTTACTAAAGCGAGATTGAATTTGATAATTAACAGATACAGAATGATAATTTTTCTTTCTTGTGTATTTTGTAAACTCAAACATAGCTTCTAAACTTCCTAAAAATTTATTGCTTCCTAAGTTCACAAGGTTTTCCTTAAAATTAATGGCATTTTTTCTTAAAAAACTTGTACCAAAGGCAGATCTAATTTCTGATTTTTCGTTTAATTTCCATTCTTTTAAGATGTTTCCAGAAACACCAATATCAATAGAAGGGTTCTGTTTTGAAGTGTTAACACCTAAATGAGAACCAAAATTAACATGAATATTTCTGTTTTTTAGGTTGATGAAATTTGGGTAGTAAAAATGATTGAATTCTATTCCAGCAAAAAGAAATTGACCGTCTTTTAATTCTAAAGTATTCCCATTTCTATCTTGGTATTTTACATTTACTTTATTAATACCATAATATTTTCTACCAAAAGGATCTTCTCCACCAGCAACATTGCTATGAAACCACTCTATGGTTTCATCACTTGTAAAAACCGAAAAAGGGTATTTTCCTTTACTAACTAAATAAGAGCGAAGTGTAATTCCGAGTTCATGGTTTTTTCCAATTTTGGTATTATAATCTACCCTAAAGTTTTTAAAAACGGCATCTACAATAATGTTTTCGTACGCTGCTGGAGTTGTTTGCTGATTTTCATAAAAGTGTCTGTCATACCAAGTTTGCTTACTTAAAGCTTGCCTAGTAGCTTCATCTTTTGGTATGTACATTTCTACAAAAGGATGAAATGTATTTGCGCTTGCGTAAGAAAAATTTAAAGTAGCTATTTCTGGTGGTCTAATTTTAAAGTTTTGATTGATTCTTGCCGAAAACATCCCAAAATGATGAATGGGCAATAAACTAGGTTTGTCTATTCCGTTTTTAAGCGGAATGCTGTCTGTTTTTTGTGAGAAGCAAATGGTGTAAATCAATAGAAAAAAGTAAAGTAGGTGTTTTTTTTTCATGGGATAAAAATAAACAAAAGCTATTTAAAAAAAAAGCTTCTCTACTTTTTAACCCAAAGAGTTTGTTGTAAATATTTTTTTGGCTTCAATTTTGATATTCCTCCTCTTAAATAGTGTTAAAATTTAAGAAAACAATAGTATATTTACAGTATGGAGTTAGTTATTTTAGGGTTAGTTATTGGTTTAGGGATTTCGTATCTTATATCTCAAAAATTCTCTTTATCAAAAAAAAAGAGTTTAACAGAAAAGCAGTCGGTAATTTTATTAGATAAAATAAAGAAGGTATCAAAATTGATTACCGTAGAAGGAGATTTTTCTGAAATTTATCATCATGAAAACACCAAAGAAAATTTTTGGGGATTTACAAGTAAGAAAAAAGCCATTATTTTAATTCACGCAAAAGCACATATTGGCTTCGATTTTAGAAAAATTAAATTAGAAGCTAATACAGAAAAAAAAGAAATTGTGATGTCAGATTTTCCTCAGCCAGAAGTGGTTTCTATAGAATGTGATATTAAATTTTATGATTTAAAAAATGGGTATCTTAATAAATTTGATACAGAAGATTTAACAACTCTAAATAAAGAAGCAAAAGAGCATGTATTGGCTAAAATACCAGAAAGTAATTTAATTCGCCTTGCAAATAAAGAAGCTTTAGAAGCAATTCTTTTAATAGAAAACTTAGTAGAAACGATTGGTTGGAAATTAGATTTTACAGCCTTAGAAACAAATGAAGAAATTAAAAAAGTAACAGCCTAACAAATTTAAGTAAGTTAATAGTTGTAAGAGGCTGAAATAAAAAAAAATCTCAAAATAAATGTATTTTGAGATTTTTTTTAGTGTATTTTTTACTGTTTTAAGCGTTTAAAGGCTTTCCGTCCCAAGCAGCTTTTGCAGCTTCTTTTACTGCTTCTGAATATGTTGGGTGACCATGACAAATTCTTGCCAAGTCTTCTGCAGATGCTCTGTATTCCATAGCAACGGCAGCTTCCATAATTAAATCGGCAACACGTGCACCTACCATGTGAACTCCTAATATTTCATCAGTATTCTTATCAGCTAAAACTTTTACAAAACCATCTAAATCTCCACTAGCACGAGATCTACCTAAAGCTCTCATAGAAAATTTACCAACTTTATAATCTGCTTTTGCTGCTTTTAATTCGTCTTCTGTTTTACCAACAGCAGCAACTTCTGGCCATGTATAAACAATACCAGGAATTAAATTATAATCGATATGTGGTTTTTCTCCTGCTAAATATTCTGCAACTACAACACCTTCTTCTTCTGCTTTGTGAGCTAGCATTGCACCAGCAACAACATCACCAATTGCAAAAATATTAGAAATGTTAGTTTGTAAATGTTCGTTGGTGGCAACTTGTCCACGTTCATTAACTTCTACACCAACTTTTTCTAAACCTAAACCTTCTGTATATGCTTTTCTTCCAACTGCTACTAAACAATAGTCGCCAGTAAAAGTTACTTCTTCTCCTTTTTTATTATTTGCTTTTACAACAACTTCATCACCATTTCTTTCTACCGAAGTAACACCATGACTTACAGCAAATTTAATACCTTGTTTCTTTAAAACTTTTTGTAGTTCTTTAGAAACATCAGCATCCATTGTTGGAGTGATTTTTGGAGCATATTCTACAACAGTAACATCTGCACCCAAACGTTTGTATACAGAACCTAACTCTAAACCAATAACACCACCACCAATTACAACCAAATGTTTTGGTACTTCTGGTAGTTTTAAAGCTTCGGTAGAAGTAATTACACGCTCTTTGTCTAAAGAAATAAACGGTAAAGTAGATGGTTTAGAACCTGTTGCAATGATAATATTTGTGCCTTCAATTATTTCTGAAGAACCATCATTTTTAGTAACTTTAATATGTGTAGCATCTTCAAAAGAACCTAAACCTTCAAAAACATCAATGTTATTTTTGTCCATTAGGTATTTAATTCCGCCTGTAGTTGTTTCTACAATTTTAGCTTTTCTGTCTACCATTTTGCTAAAATCGAAAGTTGGGTTTTCTACGGCAATTCCATGTTCTTCAAAATGATGAATCGCATCATAATAATGATGAGATGAATCTAATAAAGCTTTAGACGGAATACATCCAACATTTGTACATGTTCCTCCTAAAGTTGAGTATTTTTCTATAATTGCTACTTTTTTACCTAATTGAGAAGCTCTAATTCCGGCAATATATCCTCCAGGACCAGAACCAATTACAATAATATCGTATTTCATGAGTGCGTTTATTTTGCGTATAATGTAACCTTTCGGTTTCTTTTTTAAGAGATAGTTGACAAAAATACGGATATTTTCACAGAATAAAGAGAGATTTTAGTAGTTTTACAGTACTACAAATCTTAAAATTTACCCAATGAAAATTCTAAAGAAAATAGGAATTGCTATCGTATTCATATTTTTAGTGGCACAATTTTTTGGTCCAGAAAAAAATGAAGGAGATTTAGCTTCTGTAGAGACCTTTATAGCAGAAACAAATCCGCCAGTAGATGTACAAAAAATATTAGAAACTACTTGTTACGATTGTCATACAGATAAAACGGTGTATCCTTGGTACAATACTATTACACCTGTAAATTATTGGTTAGCAGAGCATGTTAAAGAAGGTAAGAAACATTTAAATTTTTCTGCATGGAGCACCTATTCCTTAAAAAAGAAAGAACATAAAATGGATGAATTATATGAAGAGGTTGAAGAGAAAAAAATGCCGTTAGATTCTTATACTTGGATGCATGGAGACGCCAATTTAACACAAGATCAAATTGATGCTGTGGTTGCTTGGGGTAAAAAAGTACAAGCAGAATATAAACAACAATTAAATACAAAATAATTGAGCAATCAATCGGTTTTAATTATTGGGTATGTTTGGGTAGAGCCTAATTCTTCTGCAGCCGGCAGTAGAATGTTACAACTTATAGAACAGTTTTTGCAAGAAGGTTTTAAAATAACGTTTGCTTCTCCGGCTCAAAAAAGCGAGAAGGCAACAAGTTTAAGTTCTTTAGGTGTTGATGAAGTTGCTATAGCATTAAATAATGCTTCTTTTGATGATTTTATAACCGAATTAAACCCATCAATTGTTTTGTTTGATCG
The DNA here is from genome assembly GCF_038024045.1 of Polaribacter staleyi. Lineage (NCBI taxonomy): Bacteria > Pseudomonadati > Bacteroidota > Flavobacteriia > Flavobacteriales > Flavobacteriaceae > Polaribacter > Polaribacter staleyi. The sequence goes on from NZ_CP150665.1 coordinate 3,016,334, forward strand.
TTTTATGATGGAAGAACAATTTGGTTGGCGAGTTGCAGAAAATTGCCCAAATGCAATACGAGTTTTAGATACGGAAGATTTACATTTTTTAAGAAAAACTCGTCATCAGCAATTAAAAAAAGGAGAAGAATTTACAACGGAAGCTTTATTAAAATCTGATGATGCTAAAAGAGAAATCGCTTCAATTTTACGTTGTGATATGAGTTTAATTATCTCTTCTTTTGAAATGGATTTATTAAAAAATGTTTTTAAAGTTGATGAAAAAATCTTGTGTTATCTCCCTTTTTTATTAGATAAGATTGATGTTCATCAGCAAGAAAAATGGAAAACTTTTGAGGAAAGAGCGCATTTTATTTTTATTGGTAATTTTTTTCACAAACCCAATGTGGATGCTGTTTTAACATTAAAAAATGAGATTTGGAAAGAAATTAGAAAGGTTTTACCAAAAGTAGAGGTTCATATTTATGGAGCGTATGCAAACCAGCAAATAAATCAATTACATAATAAAAAAGAAGGATTTATTATTAAAGGCTTTGCAGAAGAAGCTAAAGAGGTTGTTAAAAACGCAAGGGTTGTGTTAGCTCCTCTTCGTTTTGGAGCAGGTATAAAAGGAAAGTTAACGGAAGCTATGATTTGTGGTACGCCAAGTGTTGCAACAGAAATCGGAGCAGAAGGAATGTCTGGTAAATTTAATTGGAATGGTTTTATAGAATCTGATTACTCTAAATTTTCAGAAAAAGCAGTTCAATTATATACTGATGAAAAACTTTGGAAAGCATCTCAAAAAAATGGAATTGAAATCATCAATCAAATCTATGATAAAGAGAGGTTAGGAGTGCTTTTTATCAACCAAATAAAAGGAATTCAAGAGAATTTAGATCAACATAGAACTCATAATTTTTTAGGAAGTTTGTTGCAACATCAAACGTTACAGGCAACAAAGTATATGAGTAAATGGATAGAAGTGAAAAATGCGTAGCATTTTGGTAGGCAGTGAAACAGTTTACAGTTGGCAGTAGCAGTTTTCAGTAAGATGAGAACTGAAAACTGCTACTGAAAACTGAATACTAAATTAACCCCGCTCTTCTTAAAAGTGCATCTGGTTTTGGTTCTTTACCTCTAAAACGTTTGTATAATTCCATAGGTTTTTCTGTTCCACCTTTAGATAGTACATTGTCTTTAAATTTTGTGGCTACTTCTTTGTTAAAAATTCCTTCTTCTAAGAAATATTCAAAAGCATCTGCATCTAAAACTTCTGCCCATTTGTACGAGTAATATCCGGCAGAATATCCTCCTTGAAAAATATGAGAAAAAGCAGTACTCATACAGTTTTCTGCAACATCAGGATATAATTTTGTGTTTGCAAAAGCGTTGTTTTCAAACTCTTTTATAGAAGAAATTTCTGATGGATCTTGACCGTGCCATTGCATGTCTAATAAACCAAAACTTAACTGACGTAAGGTTTGCATTCCTTCATGAAAACTTGCAGATTCTTTAATCTTCTCTACATATTTCATCGGAATAACTTCTCCGGTTTCATAATGCTTTGCAAACAATTCTAAGGCTTCTTTCTCGAAACACCAGTTTTCTAAAACCTGACTAGGTAATTCTACAAAATCCCAAGAAACAGACGTTCCAGATAAACTATTGTAGGTGGTGTTTGCTAACATTCCGTGTAATGCATGACCAAATTCATGAAACAAGGTTGTAACCTCGTTAAACGTTAATAAAGACGGTTTGGTTTCGGTGGGTTTGGTAAAATTACAAACAATGGAAACCTGTGGTCTTTCGTTAATTCCGTTTTTAATTTGTTGCGATTTGTAACTTGTCATCCACGCACCATTACGTTTTCCTTTTCTTGGATGAAAATCGGCATAGAATACAGAAATAAAGTTACCATTTATGTCTGTTACATTATATGTTTTAACATCTTCGTGATATTTGTCGATGTTAGATACTTCTTCAAATTTTAAATCATATAATCTGTTGGCAATTTCAAAAACACCATCAATTACGTTTTCTAATTTAAAATAAGGCTTTAATAATTCTTGATCTAAATCGAATAATTCTTTCTTTAATTTCTCAGAATAGTAAGAACCATCCCATTTTTCAAGATGATCTATTCCGTCTAATTTCTTTGCAAAGTTTTCTAAATTTTCAAATTCTTTTAAAGCAGCAGGTTTTGCTTTTTCTAAAAGATTATTAGAAAATTCGATTACTTTTTCTGGGGTTTCTGCCATTCTTTCTTCTAAAACAAAATGAGCATGTGTTTTATAACCTAATAAATTAGCTCTTTGATGACGAAGATTTACAATTTCTAAAACAATTTTTTCATTGTTGAATTCATTGTCTTGGAAAGCTTTTTTACCAGCTGCAATTGCCATTTTTTTACGCAACTCTCTATTGTCTGCATAGGTTAAAAAAGGAATGTAACTTGGGTAATCTAAGGTAAAAATATATCCTTCTTTCTCTTTAGAAGTTGCCACTTCTTTGGCTGCTTCTTTTACACTTTCTGGCAAGCCAGCTAAATCTTCTTCATTTGTTAAATGAAGTTCAAAAGCATTGGTTTCTGCTAATACGTTTTCTCCAAATTTTAAAGATAATTTAGAGAGTTGAGCATCAATTTTACGAAGTTCAATTTTATCAGCTTCCTTTAAATTAGCCCCATTTCTTGCAAAACTTTTGTACTGCTTTTCTAAAAGCATTGTTTGCTCTGGTGTTAAATCTAACGTTTCTTTACTATCAAAAACCGATTTTACTCTTTTAAACAAATCTTCGTTTAAAGTAATATCATTACTAAATTCACTTAACCAAGGAGAAACTTCTTGAGCAATTTTCTGAATCTCATCATTAGTTTCTGCAGAGTTTAAGTTGAAGAAAATACTCGTAATTTTATTTAGTTTTTCACCAGTAAAATCTAAAGCAACGGTTGTGTTTTCAAAAGTAGGAACCTCAGGGTTGTTTATAATTTTATCAATTTCTGCTTTGGCAATTTCAATCCCTTTTTTAATAGCAGGTTTGTAATCTTCATTAGAAATTTTAGAAAAAGGAGGTGTATTAAAATCTTGTAAAAGTGGATTCATCTAAAAAGGTGTAATTGTTAAACTGTGTCAGGTCGAGCGCAGTCGAGACCTAATATAAACCTCTCGACTGCGCTCGAGGAGACATTTTTTATTTTCTAACTCGTTCAGAAGCCTGTTCAACCTTCAATTTTAATTCTTCTTTGTAAGCAATTATTTTGTCTAAAACAGCTTTGTCTGAAGCACCAATTATTTGAGCCGCTAAAATACCTGCGTTTTTTGCGCCATCTAAAGCAACCGTTGCTACAGGTACGCCACCAGGCATTTGTAAAATTGATAAAACAGAATCCCAACCATCAATAGAATTTCTGCTTTTTACAGGAACTCCTATTATTGGTAACGGACTCATAGAAGCTACCATTCCTGGTAAATGTGCTGCGCCACCAGCACCCGCTATTATTACTTGAATGCCTCTTTTGTGCGCATTTTTAGAATAGTCTACTAATTTTTCTGGAGTTCTGTGCGCAGAAACAATATCTACTTCTATTTTAATATCAAAACTCTCTAAAATATCTATTGCTTCTTGCATTATTGGAAGATCAGAATCACTTCCCATTATTATACCTACCATAATTTTATTTTTGTCATTCCTGCGAAGGCAGGAATCTGTTTTGTCTTACTATTTAAATTTACTTAGAAATTACCCTAATCGTTTCTTTAACTTCTTGTGCTACTTTTCTTGCAATATCAATATCTGTATTTACAATCGTAACATGTCCCATTTTTCGAAACGGACGAGTTTCTTTTTTTCCGTAGATATGTGGCGTAACACCATCAATCTTTAAAATCTCTTCTATATTCTCGTAAATTACATCACCAGAAAAACCTTCTTCACCAACAAGGTTTACCATAATTCCGGCAACTTTACTGTCTGTATTTCCTAAAGGAAGGTTTAAAATAGAACGAATATGTTGTTCAAATTGATTGGTATAGCTTGCTTCTATAGAATAATGACCAGAATTATGAGGTCTTGGAGCAACTTCATTCACTAAAATTTTATCATCTACTGTTTGAAACATTTCTACAGCCAATAAACCAACAAAATCTAAATCACTTACTACTTTTAAAGCAACTTCTCTTGCTTTTTCTGCAACGGTACTATTTATCCTTGCCGGACAAATAACATACTCAACCTGATTTGCTTCCGGATGAAATTCCATTTCTACAACGGGATATGTTTTTACCTCTCCACTAACATTTCTTGCTACAATTACTGCCAATTCGTTTTTAAAAGGAATCAGTTTTTCTGTAATACATTCTACATTTGGTAAGTTGTTTAAATCGTCTATATTTCTAACAATTTTAACACCAGTACCATCATAACCAAAACGAGCAGCTTTCCAGACAAAAGGAAAATCTATAATATTGTTTTCGAAACAATGTTTTAATTCCTCTAAATACGCGTAATGAGAAAATGCTGCAGTAGGAATTTGATGATCTATATAAAAATTTTTCTGTCTTGCTTTACTCTGAATAATACGTAAATCTTTTGGCTTCGGAAAAATTGTTAAACCTTCTTCTTCTAATCTATCTAAGGCATCTAGGTTTACATTTTCAATTTCAATAGTTAGTACATCTACTGTTTTACCAAAGTTATAAACAGCATCAAAATCTAATAAATCTCCAACAACAAAAGTGTTGCAAATTTGTGCACAAGGTGCATTTTTGTTGCTTTCTAAAATAGAAGTATGAATGTCTAATTTTTGAGTTTCGGCCAAAAGCATTCTGCCTAATTGTCCGCCACCAAGAACGCCTAATTTAAAATCTGAAGAATAATAGTTTTTCACGTTGAATATTGTTGTGTTTAGGCAAAAATAAGCAACTCAATTTAACTAATCTATAAATTTAATTTCTTATTTGTACTGCATCACTTCCAATAAGGTTTACAGTGTACATTAACATACCACAACCTTCTTCTCCAATTAATGCACCACCTTGTAAATAATTATAGTTTCTATTATGGCAAGTACATGTTATTAGCGGAGCATTTGTAGTAATATCTAAAGGGGTATTACAATTTCTATCTGGGCATTCTAAATCAAACGCTATAAAGTCTGAAGCATTATTTCTAATAATATGAATTTGTCTACCATCAATAGAATACGTTTTGCTAGTACCATTTATGGTTAATAGTTGGTTAGATGGAAGTCTGGTGTTTAAAACTTCAGAGACATGTACATCCATAAAACAATCATTAATTTGCGTGTTATCGCTACATGATAAAACGGTTATGCAAAAGCATAAAAACATTATTTTTTTAAACATACAAAAGTTTCATTTTATCTAAAACGATTGCAATTTACAAATATTTTGTATCTTTGTAGGACAATCTCATTACTGCAAAGGTAATGGGATTTTTAAATTTAATCCCCTAAAGGGTGTTATAAGTGAGAGAGTTACTCTTTTATTAATAAATTTAAGTAATTTATTAAGTAGAGTTGATGAATTTAAATTAAAAAAAAATGAGCGATATATCATATTATTCGGCAGAAGGATTAAAGAAATTGAAGGAAGAATTGGTGCAACTAGAGCAAGTAGAAAGACCAAGAGTAACACAAGAAATTGCAGATGCAAGAGATAAAGGAGATTTAAGTGAAAATGCAGAATACCACGCAGCAAAAGAAGAACAATCTCACTTAGAGTTTAAGATTGCAAAATTAAAAAATGTAATTTCTAATGCTAGAATTATAGATGAATCTCAATTAGATACTTCTAAAGTACTGATTCATTCTATCGTTAAAATAAAAAATTCTGCAAACGGAATGGAGTTTTCTTACACCTTGGTAGCAGATTCTGAAACCGATGTTAGAAATGGTAAATTATCTGTAAACTCACCAATAGGTAAAGGTTTGCTAGGTAAAAAAGTTGGAGATATTGCAGAAATTAAGGTTCCTAACGGAATTATGAAATTCGAGATTGTAGAAATTTCGAGATAAAGTCATTACGTGGAAGAATGACGAAGTAATCTCTTTATCGATTAAAAGATTGCTTCATTACATTCGCAATGACGTTTTTATTCATTATAAATTCGGGTTTTAGCACTGCTAGAACCCGAATTCTTTTTTATATTTACTACTGTTTGTCAGTTTTATTACTGTCTACATTTAATCTATAATCCAATTACACATACATAATGAGCATTTTTACAAAAATAATAGAAGGAGAAATTCCATGTTACAAAGTAGCAGAAGATGATAATTATATTGCTTTTTTAGATATCAACCCAAATGCAAAAGGACACACTTTAGTAGTGCCAAAAAAGGAAGAAAATAAATTATTCGACTTGTCTAAAGAAGAATATTTAAACCTTATGAATTTTTCTTACCGAGTTGCAAAAGCTTTAGAAAAAGCAGTTGCTTGTAAAAGAGTTTGTATGAGTGTTATTGGTTTAGAAGTGCCACATGTACATGTGCATTTAGTGCCAACAAACCAAATGGCAGATATGCAATTTACACAAAAAGTAACATTAACAAACGATGAGTTTGTGGTGTTAGCAGCAAGTATTTCTAATCAATTTGAATAAAGATGAAACCGTGGGTTGGAATTGGTTTAATTTGGGGGTTTTGTATGTTTATTGGTGAGGCTTTTTTGTGGCCATTGATTGATGATAAAGAAATTATCTTAAAAACAGTTCTTTTAAAGTTTCTATTTTGGATGTTTTTTGGGTTAATTTTTGGATATGCTTTTATAAAGATTAGAAAGAAAAAAAAGTAACCACGTTTTTATTTTAAAACGTGGTTACCATATAAGTGTTTTAGAATAAATTATTCTAATATAATTTTTTTAGAAACCATTCCTTTTTCTGTCGCTATGTTTACAATATAAATAGCTTTAGAGAGGTTATTAATTTTTAGTCTACTTTCAGTTTTAATGTTATTCCATTCAACTATCTTTTGACCTAATAGATTAAATAAAGCTACTTTTTTTAATTCTAAATTGCTGTTGTTGTTAATTATAATTTCTTTAGCATTGTTGTCTACATAGGCAGTAACTTTATTTTCTAAAAGAGTATCATCTACACTTAATGTTGTGGTTTTAGAAAAAGCAAGTACAAAACGATCTGTATAGGTTCCTTTTGCAAGTGTTAAGTCAATATTTTTACTATTAAGAGAGTAAGATGTATTTGTTAATTTATCCTTTAAATAAACGTCACTTTCAATCGCATTCGATTCATCTATACCAATTGTTACTTGTCCATCTTTAGATGTTATTAATTCTAAAGGAATCTCTAATTCATCAGAAATACTTTGTACGCCAGTAATTACATACTTTTTATCATTGTTTGGAAACTTCCAGTAGATATCAGTAGTTCCTACATCATAAATTTCTGTGTCATATCCTTTGTCAAAATCAAAAGAGTTATTGTTTTTAAATGAAATTAATAATTGTCTATGCAATGGTAAATTGTCATCATTTATATAATTCATTCCTAATTTTATAATTGACAATGTATTTTGAGGACCTTGTGTTTTAGCACTCAATTTTTTGTTTTCACTTTTAAAGAAATAAGAATCATTTCCTTCTTGTATGTATTCTCTTTGGCTATTGTTAAACTGAATATTGTCTATAGTTGTAGAGGCGGCATCATCTCCATTTATAAAAAAACCTTGTCCGATTGCTATAAAAGCCTTTGGCTCTGTATAAGAACCAGTACCCAAAGTAGGTGTGCCATTATCGCTAGTATTATTGCTAGATACACTGGTTGCAGCAACTCCACCAGATAGGTTTCTAACTCCATATCCACCTATATATCCTCCGTAATTATGTCCTTCAGACCCATTACTAGAAGCTTTTTCTCCTGCATGTTCCCAGAAGTATAAACTTCCGTTCATAGTATCTAAATTATCTTGAATAAACTTTTTAGCACTTATTGCAGATGCATACGGATTTCCTACTAGATAAGAATCTCCCGCACTAATAGTTGTTGTTAATGTTCCGTCTTTTGGTGTGCCTACAAAAGTATAATTTTGTCCTTTTGTATTCTGATTTAAACTTCCTGGTCCTTTAAGTAGAAACCCATCTGTTTGTGCAATGGTTTCTCCTTTAAACTTATGTAACCAATTAGATTTTCCGTCTGCAGAGGCTGCGTACGTATAAATCCAGTATTCTGCAATTTCTATGGGAGATTTTGTATAATCACCATCATAACCTGTTACAAAAGTAATTTCTTTAGCTATGTTAGTACTTCCATTACCAATAGTAGAGGTAGCGTCTAATGGTTTTGTACCATCTTTTAAAACACTAGCAACCGTAAAATTTGTTTGGCCAATTGTATTTACAGGAGAGCTTAAATAGTTATACCTGTATTTACTTGGTGCGGTAGAGTTTTGGTCTATTAATAGTTTACCATCACCGGTTACTTTAGATGTAGATGTATGTGTTTGTATTAATTGCGCTTTGTTGGTGTTGTCAGAACTTATCAATCTAATTTCATCGGTAGTATCTGTAATTTTAACCTCATTAGTAACTAAAAGTAAATTGTCTGTAATACTAAGTATACTACCGTTTTTAACTTCTAATTTTCTTGCGTCTAATTTATCGGAAGTACTAAAGTTATTAAGAATTTTAACATTTCTAGATCTGTCAGGATATCCATTAGACCAGGCATTGCTTGTCCTTTTAGTAAGTTTAATGTTGTGTAAACCTGGTCTTATATTAGCGGCATCATTTGCATTAGCAATTTCTGATAAAAGTGGTGCATGTGCATGACGTTCTATATTGTTAGTGTCGTCTATTTCGTTGGAATGTGTTTTAATAGTATCATCTATAAAAGCAACCCATTCTGTAGCGTCATAGGCTGTATTTGGGACTAAAGTTTCGTCTATACGCACATAACTTGTATTGTCTGCAATTGCGCTTACAACATCTACTTTTCCGTTCCAAGCATTGCTTTCTGTACCTTTGGTTAGTACTAATACATCATCTGAATCTTTAAAATCTATTGCGTTTGCATCGGTAATCGGCGTAACGTTAGCATTACTCAATGAAGCATTAGTAAGATTATTAGTAATTAAAATAGAAGTACTTGGTTGAATAGCTGTTGTATTGGCAAAAATTACAGGAGATGTTGCTGTTGTTGGGTCAGATCCGTCTTTAAATAATGCCAATGTTGCTGCGTTTATACCAACAATATTTGTTGGGTCTATGTTTGTAATTTCTACCCAATGTTCTGTGTCTGTAGTATATATTTGTGTTATCATTGGTGTACCACATGCTTTTAATGCTGTATCTAAAGCATAATTAGTGTATGTTGATGTGTAATTTATGGCTGCTGTATCTGTGTCTACATCTTCTAAGCTATTTGATAATCCATTGGCACCAACTAGGTCTTGTGTAATATCTATAACAGCATTTGCTATATTAGTTATTACAGTTGTTGTATTATCTAAATTACTTACATCTGCATTCGTTAATACAGTTGGTACATTTGCTTCTATTGCATCTGGGCAACCGTCTCCATCAGAATCTAAATCTAAATGGTTTGGTATACCATCATTATCTGTATCAATATTTCCTTCTTCCGTATCTAAAATACCATCATTATCATCATCAATATCATAGATGTCTGCAACGCCATCTCCATCATAATCTCTTAAGAGATTAAAAGAAACAGAAGGTGAGTCTGTGGTAGTATTGCTGTCTGTTTGGTCTTGTGTATTTGTAACTGTATTTGTTTTAGCAGAAGTAGCGTTAATACCTGTCATTGCATCTGCTTTTGCAACAATTGTAATGGTTTCTACTTGCCCACTTATAAGATTTCCTACCGTCCAATTAGGGGCTGTCCAAGAACCTATGCTTGTACTTGCGCTAGTAATTGTTAAACCATTAGGAACCGCGTCTGAGATGTTAAGATTTGTAACTGTATTTAAACCTTTACTTTCTACTGTAATTTTAAAAGTAATGGTTTCTCCTTCCATAACTTCGGTTTTGTCAGCAGTTTTATTTACCACAATATCAGGATCACAATAATAAGCAGATATTGGTTGGGAAACAAACGTACATCCTCCAGTAGTAACTTGTACAAAATAATCTCCAGGATTTGTGGGGGAATAGGTTGCACCTGTTGCATTTAAAATCTCTACATCGTCTTTAAACCATTGATAAGAAGTGTAAGTTGGAGAACCTATGAGGCCAATAGTAAGGTTGTTATTATGATCTAAACAAACATTTCCTGTAAGTTCTAAATCAGTTTCTGGTACAGTGTCAAACCCAGAAAAATACCCAGCAATACCTCTATTTTCTTCAAAACCTAAAAACCCAACAGCTATGGGGCCTGTAGATTTTACAGACACATCTCCTGTAAGTCCGGTAATATAAAATGTTTTCCATTCGGTAGTGCCTGAAACAGTTTCTTCTGTAGGTAAACTAACCGCGCCATTACTATCGGTAACATCAATATCAGCGTTTGCTGTTGTAGTTGATGCGATAATAAATAAACCTCCAACTCTACCTGCAGGAGTAAGTCCAGGAATATCTTCTATAGCAGAGATGTGGTCCATGCTGCTTGGTAATAAACAGTTTACTGGGGCTACGAAATTTAAACTTACTGTTTTATGAGAATTGGCGATGGCTCCAGCAAGAACCTGATAGGCATAAACGTTTTTTGTAGTGGCTATGTGCATGTTTTTTCCAATAGTGGTACCAGAATATTTAGAGGAAGGTACTTTTGCATAGTCTCCGACACCAATTGTATCAAAAGGAACAGTCTCATCATTTACATAAATTTCTGTGTTTTCTTGGGTTCCTATGATGATCACAAACTCACTTTTATCTACTTCCGTTCCGTTACCACGAACAAAAATATATTCTTTACCTAATTTATCTTCTGGTACAGGTTGGTCTGCTCCAGCGTCTTTAGAGACTTTATTAGTATCTACCCCAAAATTTAACATTCCGTTACTGATGGCTATGTCTTTATTAGAGACAATAGATGCGCCAATCCATCCGTCTTTATTAGCCGCGGGTGTTGGTAGTGTAAAGTCTGTAACAGCTTCAAGTACATAAGATTGCCCTTTGTTTAATGTAATACTTATTGTGCTAGAACTAATACCGTCTACTGCAGTTGGAGATCTAAATCTACATGTTGGATCATAACCACTTATTGTTACGGTAGTGCCGTCTTCCGTAGCCATGATACCTAATGTAGCACTAATTTCCGTAGATTTATTTTTTGTAGTATTTTTTCCTTCAACAGGAGCTCCTCCCCATTTAAATTTCTTACCTAAAGCGGCTCTACCTTTAGAGGTTATTGATGCTGCTTGTTCCGAAGAACTCCCTCTATAGTTCACGTAAAATTTTTCTTTATTATCAGATTCAAATCGCAAACCACTATTAGATAGTGTAATACCTGTATTGGGATTGGTTACTAGAGTTATTTCGTTATCACCGTCAGTTAATGAGTAAGTTGCTGAATTTGTTTTTGATATTGATAAAGTGGCAAGTGCTGTAGTACTAGTACCTCTAAATATATTTACATTAAAACTTGAAGTTTCTGGAGTAGATAAATAGATGGTTTGTTATTCAATTGCTTGATTATTAACTGCTTGTTTTAGTGGAGGGAGGTAGTGTAAGTCACTTAATTGGCTATAACCAACCTGTGTTAAGGTTAGTAAAATAATACTGATAACTATTTTATATAAATTTTTTCTCATTTTGGGGGATGTTGAGTATTTTATATTATAAAATGCTAATGTAATAATAAAATGAGTTGTTGTAAAACAAAGGTATCAGTACTTTAGAATATTAATAATTAATTTTATATGATAGGTAGGCTGTTAGTTGCTTCTTCTATGCTTTAAAAGAGCTTTAGAAGATGATAACTATATTGCTTTTTTAGATATCAACCCAAATGATAAATCATTAAAAAAGAAGTTGCATGTAAAAGAGTTTGTACGAGTGTTATGGATTTAGAAGTACCATATGTACACGTAAATTTAGTGCCTACAAATATAACGGAAGATATTCAATTTATTAAAAAAGTAAAATTTACAAACGATAAGTTTGTGGTATTAGTAGCAAGTATTTCTAATCAATTTGAATAAGAGAAAACCATGGATTAAATTTGGTTTTTTGTATGTTTATTGGGATGGATTTTTTTTGCCATTAATTGACGGAGAAGAGATTACCTTAAAAATAATACTTCTAAAGTTTTTACTTTGGATGTTTTTCGGTTTAATTTTGGAATATGGTTTTATAAATATTTGATAGAAAAAAAATAACCACGTTTTAAAAATAAAAACGTGGTTACAATATGAGTGTTTTAAATTAAATTATTCTAATATAACTTTTTTAGAAACGATACCTTTTTCCGTTGCTATGTTTACAATATAAATAGCTTTAGAAAGTTTTTTAGTTTTTAATCTACTTTCTGTTGTTGCCGTTTTAAAGTTAGTCCATTTGTTTACTTGTTGACCTGTAAGGTTAAATAACTTTACATTTTCTATTTGTAAATTACTGTTATTGTTGATAACCAATTCTTGTGTATTATTATCTAAATATACAGAGACATTTGTGTCTAAAATAACAGAATCTTTAGTGTCTAACGTGGTATTTACTTCTGGCTTAATGTCTTTAAAGCCTAAATAGAACCTTTCTGAATACGTTCCTTTTACTAAGGTTAAAGCAATTTTTGCATTGTTTAATAAATAAGAAGTTTCTGTTACTCTATCTATTAAATAAATGTTTCTGTCAATTGCATTCCATTCATCAATACCAATAGTAACTGTACCAGTATTTTTTAACGTAACTTCTAAAGGAATTTCTAGATCCTCAGTAATACTTTGTACACCTGCAATTGCATATTTATTATTAGTACTTGGAAATTTCCAGTAGATATCAGTTGTTCCAACATCGTAAATTGGTGCATCGTAGCCCGTTTCAAAATCAAAAGAGTTTCCATTTTTAAATGAAATACCTATTTGTCTATGTAAGGCTAATCCATTGTTATTTTTATAATCCATACCTAATTTAATAATAGGTAATGTGTTTGTAAAACTTTCAGTTTTAGCTTTTTTATTACTGCTTTTAAAGAAAACAGATTCTGTTCCTTCAGTAATAAATTCTCTCTGGCTGTTGTTAAAAGAAATAGTTCCTCCATTTTCACTACTATCAACAAAAAACCCTTGACCAATAGATATGTATGCACCTGGAGATTTGTAAGTTCCGTTTCCTAATGATGGGGCAGAATCATCAACACCATCTCCTTTTAAAGTAATTGTGTTAATATAGATATTCGTATTCGAATTTTCATTAGAATAAATAAATTCAATTTCATCAGTTGCTTTTATATTTGTAACAATATAAACATTTGTATAATTGCTAGGTGTGGTGTTAAGGTAAGTAGGGTTATCTACTCCATTTATTTTAATATTTAAAAATAAAGATTGATTTATTTTGTAATTAATAAATAACGAATCTGCAACAACACCACTAGTAAAAGTAACTTTTTGATTCAATCCATTTAGTAATACTCCACTCATGCCATTATCTTCATAAGTTTGTGCGCCATTTAAAAGTGTTCCTGTTTCTGCCTCAATAACACTATTTGTAGGGGTTGCACCATTGTTTGTAGATACTTTATTTGCGGCGATTCCCATAGCGCTGTTTCTTATTGCGTAACCACCAATATATCCGCCGTAATTATGACCTTGAGTTCCATCATTTGTACCTTCTTCACCATTATGTTCCCAGAAATATAAATTACCTGTTATGGTGTTTTTATTATCTTCTATAAACTTTTTAGCACTTATTGCAGAAGCGTATGGGTTTCCTACTAAATAAGATTGTTGCGCACCAATAGTTGTATTTAAATTTCCGTCTTTTGGTGTACCTGCAAACGTATAATTTTGGGTAACACCAGTTCCTTTAATTGTAAAACCGTCGGTTTGTGGAATTGTTCCATTTTTATATTTATGAGACCAATTACTTCTTCCAGATGCATTGGCGTAGGTATATATCCAGTAATCTGGTATAGAAATAGGAGATGTTGTACTACCATCATATCCTGTTACAAAATTAATATCTGTTACTGTAGAAGTTGTAGAGGTTGGTGTTGTTCCGTCTTTTAGTACGTTTTCTAAAGTAAAAGAATTGGTGCCAACGGTGTTTACTGGTGAGCTCATATAGTTATATCTATATATGCTTGGTACATCTGAGTTTTGATCTATAAGAATTCTACCCAAACCTGTAACGAGTCCAGTTCCTTTATGAGTTTGTATTAATTGCGCTTTATTAGTATCGTCAGAACTCACCAATCTAATTTCATCTGTAGCTGTAGCAATGTTGATGTTGTTTGTTACTACTAATAGATTATCAGTAATACTAAAAACACTTCCGTTTTTAACTTCAAATTTTCTAGCACTTAATTTTTCTGAAAAAGAATATGTTTCAGAAATTTGAACATTTCTAGATCTATCAGGATATCCGTTAGACCAATCAGAATTTGTTCTATTTGTTGGTCCAAAATGGTGTAAACCTGGTTTAATATTGGCATTGTTATTTGCAGTTGCTATTTCTGATAATAAAGGATCATGTGTATGACGTTCTTCATCATCTTCATTTACTAAATCTGAATACGTAATAATATTATCATTTATAAAAGCGACCCATTCTGTTGTGTCTGTAGTTCTATTTGGTTCTAAAATTTCATCAATACGTACATAACTTGTACTGTCTTTTATCGTTTCTAAAACATCAGTTCTTGCTTCCCAAGCAGTATTGTTAGATGTTCTTGTTAATGCTATAATATCATTTCCTCCAGCAAAATTGGTAACATTTGTGTTTACTATTTCTACTGCAGTAGAAAGTTTATTTGTAACACTACCTGCTGATATCAATATAGATTGACCAGGGTTAATAGTATTTGTATTAGAGGTATAAGCTGTAGGTGCTTTACCTGCTTGATCTCCATTAGTGTTTTTAAAGAGTGTAATAATAGCTGCGTTTGGTGCTACAATATTTGTAGGGTGATTATTGGTAATTTCTATCCAACGTTCATTACTTGTTTGATATACTTGCGTAATCATTGCAACTCCACAAACATTTGTGTTTTTATCTAATGCATAGGTAGTATAGGTAGAGGTAAAGTTTGTTGAAGTTGTAGTCTTATCATTAACTTCTAAACTAGCTGCTAGTCCATTACTACCCACAGCATTGTTTGTAATATTTATTACAGCATCTGCAGTGTCTATAGAGGTGTTATTAATTACGTTTGCATTTTCTAGGACTGCAGGTACGCGAGCCTCTATTGTATCTGGACAATCATCACCATCAGAATCTAAATCTAATCTGTTTGGTATTCCGTCGTTATCTGTATCAACATCTCCTTCAACAGTGTCTAAAACACCATCGTTATCATCGTCAATATCATATATATCTGCAACGCCATCACCATCATAATCTCTTAAAGTATTAAAAGATACAGAAGGGGTGTCTGTAGTAATATTACTATCTACTTGGTCTTGTGTGTTTGTTACTGTGTTTGTTAATGAAGAGCTAGTCGTTGTACCTGTCATTGGGTTAACGATTGCTTTTATTGTAATCGTTTCTATTTGTCCGCTTGTAAGTGTACCTACTGTCCAGTTTGGTTCAGACCAAGAACCTGTACTTGCTTCTGCACTAGATATTGTTAATCCACTAGGGATTACATCTGAAATGTTAACATTTGTTACAGCGTCTAATCCTTTACTTTCTACTGTAATTTTAAAAGTAATTGTACCACCTTCTATAACTTCCGTTTTGTCTGCGGTTTTGTTTACAATAATATCTGGGTTACAGTAGTAAGCAGAGATAGGTTGAGAGTCATAAGTACAGCCTCCTTTAGAAACACGTACGTAATAATCTCCAGCTTTTGTTGGGGTATATGTATGGCTTGTTGCTCCTTGTACTAAAGCACCATTATCATACCATTGATAGGTTTCAAAATCTTTATTAACTACTTCAATACTAGCATTTGGTAAACATCCACCGCCTGTAACAGCTAATTCTGTAGCAGGTACAGTGTCAAATCCAGAAAAATAACCAGCAATACCTCTAGCTCCATTATATCCTAAAAAACCTACCGCTATTGGACCAGTAGAATTTACAGAAACATTTCCTGTAAGCCCTGTAAGATATAAAGTTTTCCATTCGGATGTACCAGAAACAGTTTCTTCTGCAGGTAAGCCAATAACGCCAGTATCATCAGTAACCACAACTTAAGTTAGCATTTTATAATAAAAGACTAAATTTAAGTATATAAATCAGAAAGAATAAAAGAGAGAATTAAGGTTAATATACACGGTGAAGCCAAGACTTCGACAACATTGATAATCCTCTCTCTTTTCTACTAACAATCACGTTCAGTTCTGTGAGACCTAGATCTCGATTTCAAGTTGTTGTGAGTAAAAGTAGGTTATTCTTTCATAAATCAGTTCTTATGAATAAATATAAGGAAATTTTTGGAGTTGACATCAGTAAAGACGTTTTTGATGTTTATGGAAGTACAAATGGTCATGATCAATTTAAAAATGATGAATTAGGGTTTAAAACCTTTTTAAAAAGTTTACCTAAAAACTCATTAGTTATTATGGAAGCAACAGGTTATTACCATTACAGATTAGCTCAGTTTTTATACAAACAAAGCATTTTTGTATCGGTGGTAAATCCTTTGTCTGTAAAGCGTTTTATCCAAATGAAATTATCTAAAGTAAAGACGGATAAAAGTGATGCAAAGGCTATCTGTGAATATGGAAGTATCAATGAAGTTCCATTGTATACGGCTCTTACTAATGTTCAGAGTGAGTGTTTACAGTTGTTTAGGTTATTAGATAGTGATATTAAAAAACGCACAGCGGTTAAGAATAAAATCCACGGAGAAGAAGTTTTAGGGATTCCCTCTAAGTGGGTTTATGGTTCATTAAAACGGACTAAAAAACATTTAGACAAAGAGATTTTAGGAATCGAAACAAAAGTACTATCATTAGTAAAACAAGACCAACAAGCACAGTTAACATTGCTAACTAGTATTCCAGGAATAGGATTGAAAACGGCATTGTTTTTAATTGTAATTACTGATGGATTTAAGAAATTTGAAACAGCTTCACAATTATGTAGTTATGTAGGAATTACTCCAACGATAAGAGTATCTGGGAGTAGTGTACGTGGAAGAAGTAGAATAAGTAAGGTTGGAAATAGGAAGTTACGCAACCTCTTGTTTCTCTGTGCTTTTACAGCTTGCAAGCATAATAAAGGATGTCGCGAGATTTATGAGCGAATTGTTAACAAGGGTAAGAGTAAGAAATTGGCTTTAATAGCGGTTTCAAATAAACTGATAAAACAGAGTTTTGCTATTGCAAAATCAGGTTTACCATATGACGAAACGTACGTTTCTGTTTTATCAAAATAAGTAGTATTTACATAAAAAATAAAAGCTCAAAATACGAATTCATAGCATTATGAGCCTAAAATAATAGTGCGTAAATTTAATGAAGAAAAGAGTTGTTTTTTAGCTCAGTTCTTTGTTAGATTTATCTGTAGAGGTTGACGCTATGATAAATAAACCTCCAGATGCTGTAATACCAGAAATGTCTTCGATATTAGAGATATGATCCATGGTGTCAGGTAATAAGCAATTTACAGGGGCAACAAAGTTTAAACTTACTGTAACAATAGATGAGCTACCTGAAAGCACTTGGTAAGCGTATACGTCTTTTGTTGAAGACACAAACATATTTTTACCGCTTGTTGTACCAGAGTATTTAGAAGATGGTATTTCTGCATATTCTCCAATACCTATCGTAGCAAAAGGAGTTGTTTCGTTATTTACATAAATTTCTGTGTTTGCTTGGGTTCCTATGATAATTACAAACTCATTACTTGCACCACCATTACCACGCACAAATACATAGTCTTTTCCCAATTTATCTTCTGGTACCGGTTGGTCTGCTCCAGCATCTCTGCTTGCGCTACCTGGGTTTACACCAAAATTTAACATTCCGTTGCTGATAGCAATATCTTTATCAGAAGTTATAGATGCTCCAATCCATCCATCTACATTTGCTGTAGTTGCATCTTTGGCAGCTTCAAGTACATAAGACTGCCCTTTGTTTAGAGTAATGTTTATAGTATTATCGGTAATGCCTGCAACTGTTCCTGTATATCTAAATATACATTCTGTATTGTAACCACTTATTGTTACAGAAGTATTGTCTTCAGTAGCCATAATACCTAATGTTGCACTCATTGTTTTATGGTTCGCTTCAATAGGAGCTCCTCCCCATTTAAATTTTTTACCTAAAGCAGCTCTACCTTTAGAGGTAATTGAGGCTGCTTGTGAAGATGATCTTCCTCTATAATTTACATAAAATTTTTCTCCGTTTTCAGATTCGAAACGCAAACCACTGTTAGATAATTTAATACCAGTATTAGCATTGGTTACTAGAGTTATATTGTTGTCTCCATTACCTGGCTTGTAGGTTTTTGGAGTTGCTTTAGAAAGTGATAAAGTAGCTAATGCTGTTGTATTTGTTCCTCTATATATTTTTACATTGAAACTTGCAGTTTCTGGTGTAGATAAATAGATGGTTTGTTGCTGAATAGCTTGATTGTTAGCGTCTTGTTTTAATGGCGGAAGTATATGTAAATCACTTAATTGACTATAACCTATCTGAGAAAAAGTAAATAGAATAATAAATAAAAATGCTCTCTTTAATTTTTTAAACCTTAAGTTATTCATATATAGCTGGTTTTTAATTTTTTAATATCGTTTCGAGCTACAAATTTAGTGATGAGGTTTAAAAAAATGGGGTGTTTTTATTCGAGTGGTTTTTTTATGTATTTAAAATGCAGTTTTGTGTAGTTGAGTTGCTTTTGTAATTAGATAAAATCGGTTGAATAACCATTTATTAAGAGAGAAAAGTGCTGATTTTAGAAACTTTTGGTGTTTAAAACATGTTGATTTTATCAATAAAGTTGGGTGTTGCCAAGTGTTTTAGTGTTTGAAATAAGTGTTAAATAGATACACTTTTTAGGGCGTATAGCAAAAACCATTCAACTATACTTTGTCTAAAAGGATTTCAAAAGTAGTTCCTTTTCCAATTTCAGATTTTTGGACAAATATTTTTCCTTTGTGATAATCAGAAACAATACGTTTAGAAAGTGATAAGCCTAAGCCCCAACCACGTTTTTTAGTGGTAAATCCGGGTTTAAAAATTTGCTTAAATAGTTTTTTAGGCATTCCTTTACCAGTGTCAGATATGGTGATTTTTACTTTTCTAGAAGTATTTTCTATGTTTAGCTTTAATTCTCCTTTGCCTAACATGGCGTCAATGGCATTTTTAATGAGGTTTTCTACAACCCATCCAAATAATTCGGTATTTAAGTTTGTGTAAATCTCATCATCAGTAGTGATAAAAGAGAAGGATATTTGTTTAGAACTTCTAGATTCTAAATAATCGAAAGCTTGCTTTGTAATAGCAACCACATTTTCTTTTTTTAATTCTGGAGTAGAACCAATTTTAGAAAAACGATTGGCAATGGTGTTTAGTCTGCTAACATCTTTTTCTATTTCGTCTACATATTTATCATCTACTTTTTCCATTTTTAAAATTGCAATCCATCCTAAAAGAGAAGATAAAGGGGTGCCTATTTGATGTGCTGTTTCTTTAGCCATACCTGTCCAAAGTTTATTAGTTTCTGCAACTTTGTTAGAGTTGTAAAACATATAAATAACACTTAGAAAGAGTACAAGAATTAAAATTAATGCAATAGGGTAGTAGGTGAGTCTATTTAATAAATCCGAATTTCGGTAGTAAATAAATTGTTTGTTTTTCCCCTTATAACTCACTTCAATAGGCTCGTTTTCTGCCTTCATTTCTAGTAATTGTTTTTCTAAATAACTAGTTTTTAAAGCTTTTACAGAGTCAAGGTTTTGAAAATATTCTATCGCTCCCTGGTCATTCACCAAAATCATTGGAATATTACTGTTGTTCTCAATTATTTTTAAAGGCAAATCTACATTTGCGTCTAAGTTGGTGTCACTGGCTATTTCTTTTTGAGCAGTTGCTAAAATTTCCATTTTAATACGCTCTTCATGTTTAAATTTTTGAAAGAAGGTATAGGTGTTCCAGAGGATTAAAGAGACAATAATAAACGAAACAAAAACTGTAATTCGTTTAAATAGAAGTGTATTAGAGAAAATTTTCATTAAAACAAATATAAAGGTTTCTTGTATATAACTCATTTAAAGATTAGATAGTATCTTTACGTATCTAAAAATTTGTTTATGCTTTCTATCAATCCAAAAGACATTTCTACTCACAAATTACATGGTTATTTATTGGGAGCCATAGCGCCAAGACCTATTGCTTTTGCAAGTACAGTTGATGTAGACGGAAATCCGAATTTATCACCATTTAGTTTTTTTAATATTTTTGGTGCAAATCCGCCAATATTAGTTTTTTCTCCCGCAAGAAGAGTAAAAGATAATACTATAAAACATACTTTAGAGAATGTAGTAGCTACCAAAGAGGTGGTTATAAATGTGGTAAATTATGCCATGGTACAACAAATGTCTTTAAGTTCTACAGAATATCCAGAAGGGGTAAATGAGTTTGAAAAAGCAGGGTTTACGATGTTGCCTTCGGATAAAATAAAACCATTTAGAGTAGCAGAATCTCCAGTACAATTAGAATGTAAAGTAAAGGATATTATTTTTACAGGTGATGAAGGTGGTGCAGGAAATTTGGTAGTTTGCGAGGTTGTAAAAGTACATATTTCAGAAACTGTTTTAGCTGATGATGGTAGCATAGATCAGCATAAAATTGATTTAGTAGCTAGAGCAGGTGGTAATTACTACACAAGAGCCAAAGATGGGTTTTTTGAAATACCAAAACCAATAGCTTCTTTAGGGATTGGAGTAGATCAAATTCCTTTAGAAATTAGAAATAGTACTGTTTTAACAGGTAATGATTTAGGGATGCTTGGTAATGTAGAACAATTACCAACAGCAGAGGATGTTAATAACTTTAAAGAAGAACATTCTGAATTTATTGGATTAGAAACCACAAAAAAACATACATTTGCGAAAGCGTATTTAAAAAAGAATGATGTAGAAAGTGCTTGGAAAGTACTTTTATTAAATTAGAAATTATGGAAGTTATTGGTAAAGTAAAATTAATTGGAGACGTTCAAACTTTTGGAGCTAACGGGTTTCAAAAAAGAGAATTAGTAGTTACAACAGACGATCAATATCCACAAATGATAATGATAGAGTTTGTACAAGATAAATGTGACTTGTTAAACAATTATAAAGTTGGGCAAGATGTAAAAGTTGCAATCAATTTAAGAGGTAGAGAGTGGATTAACCCACAAGGTGAAGCTAAATACTTTAACTCTATTCAAGGTTGGAGAATTGAAAGTTTATCTCAAGGTGCAGCTAGTGGTAATATACCTCCTGCAGATAATTTTGAGCCAGCATCTAAAATTACAGATGAAGAGCCAGATGATTTACCTTTCTAGAAAATAAATTAGATTACTAGAAAGTTAGATTTCTAGATAAAAAAAAGAGTGTAAATTTAATTTACACTCTTTTTTTATCTAATATTTTGTGTTTTTCTTGCTAAAATCGAAGCGGTCTAACAATTTAAAAATTATTTTTTTTCTCCTTTTTTAGGCATTGGCCCACGTAAATGAATAACCAATCCGTTTAGAAAATTACGTAAAATTTGATCTTGACATTCCATATATTTTGGATGATCTTCACCTCTAAATAAAGCGCCTAATTCTGCTTTACTTACTTTAAAGTCTACTAAAGCACAAATTTCTACAATATCTGTATCTCGTAATTTATGAGCTACACGTAGTTTTTTTAAAATATCATTATTTGTTAATCCCATACGGCAAAGATAATTATTTTTAAACGGATTGTTTAGTGTACAACTTGAAAAATTGCCCAAGCATATATTGCAAATCTTACAAAACGAAATAAACCAAAAAAGACAACTTTTTTAAATGGATATTTAATCATACCGGCAGCAATACAAGCTATAGAAAAAGGCAATGGTAATAAAGCACCAACTAAAATTAAAATACCACCCCATTTACGCGTGTTTTTTAAGTTTTCGGCCATTTTTACTTCTAAATAATCTTTTACAGACTTTATTTTTAAAGCAGTTTTTCCAATAAAATAAGAAATTAAACCACCGGTATAAGATAAAGTGGCTAAAATTGTTAAATTTAAAATAGGTTCTGATGTTTTTTTAGACCAAGCAATAAACATTTCTGGCGGTACCAATCCTAGTAAAGTTTCAGAAATAAAGAAGGTTGTTAAAACGGTAAGTCTAGAAACCGTTTGTGTAAAATGATGCAAGCCATCATTAATATTATATACATATTTATTAAACAGAATTAAACTCACAACAACAATAACAATTGGCCAAAATGCTTTCTTTAAACTTTCCCATATAAACAAGTAAAAACCTGTTCTATGAAAGTAGCTATGCATTAATTTAGCTCTGTGTGTTTTCGTTTTCTTTCTTGTTTTCTTCGCCATTTTTAGATTGCTCTTTTTCTTTAAATAGATTGCAAA
The DNA here is from genome assembly GCF_038024045.1 of Polaribacter staleyi. NCBI lineage: Bacteria > Pseudomonadati > Bacteroidota > Flavobacteriia > Flavobacteriales > Flavobacteriaceae > Polaribacter > Polaribacter staleyi. The sequence continues at coordinate 3,038,978 of NZ_CP150665.1, forward strand.
AATAAGGACTTAATTTTTATTAAATGAACAATAATTTAGATTCCTACTTTTTTAAGAATTCCTTAATTTAGCCATAAAGATAATAGTATGATTTGGCTTACAGATAAAATAGAATTTCCGCCTTATGAGTTTACCACAAATGATGGAGTTATAGCCTTAGGTGGAGACTTATCTGAAGAGCGATTAATTTATGCTTATAAAAACGGAATTTTTCCTTGGTTTTCTGAAGGAGAGCCTATTGTTTGGTATTGTCCTTATAAAAGAATGGTATTATATCCTGATGCAATAAAAGTGTCTAAATCGATGCAAAAATTGATTCACAAAAATCAATTTACAATAACCGAGAACAAAGCTTTTAAAGAGGTAATCTATCATTGTAAAAATATTGAAAGAAATGATGGTTTTGGAACTTGGATTACTGATGAAATGGAGCAGGCTTATATTAATTTACATGAAAAAGGAATTGCAAAATCTGTAGAGGTTTGGCAGAATGATAATTTAGTTGGTGGTTTGTATGGTTTAGAGATCAATGCTATTTTTTGTGGAGAAAGTATGTTTAGTAAAGTTTCTAATGCCTCTAAATTGGCTTTTATTTATTTAGCAAAAAATAAAGAATATTCATTAATAGATTGCCAAATTTATAATGATCATTTAGCTAGTTTAGGTGCCAAAGAAATTGATAGAAGTCTTTTTTTAGATATTTTGAAGTCTTAGTTTTTTTAACTTTAGTATTGCTAAAGTTGTATCAATCATTATTTTTTAAGAGCATTGTATAATTGTAAAGGAAGCTAACAATTGAAAAAAAATGAACATATAAATTTAGTCTATTTTCTTTTTTTATGATAAATAGTATGTTGAGTGGTAGTTTTTTTGTATTTTAAAATAACTTGTTTGTCTTGCATTTAAGGTTGTTTGTCCTTAAAATGATTGAAAATCAATTTTTATTCTTCTAAAAGTCAGGGGCAACCGTAAAACGCATTCTTTTGTAAGTTGTAGGGTGCGAAAATTCAATGAATTCTGCATGTAAATGCAATCTATTTTCTTTCTTTCCGTATAAGTCATCACCAATAATTGGTGTGTTTAATCCATTTTTATGGGCGGCGTGTACTCTTAATTGATGTGTTCGTCCTGTAATTGGGTGAAAATGAACTCTTGTCTTTCCGTTTTCTCTTTTGATGATTTTCCAATCGGTTTCAGCATTTTTTCCAAACTCAAAATCTACTAACTGTTTGGGTCTGTCATCTAAATCTACACGTAAAGGAAGTTGTATTTTTCCACTCTCTTCAGTTAAGTTTCCATCTAATAAAGCAACATATCGTTTTTTTACAGTTCTGTTTATAAACTGACTCTGTAGTGTTTTATTAGCTTCTTTGGTTTTAGTTAGCAATAGAATTCCAGAAGTAGACATGTCTAATCTATGTACAATTAATGGCCCTGTGGCATTCGGATATTTTTCTTTAATTCTAGTATACACAGAGTCTGAAATATCTTTACCAGGTACAGATAAAAACTCGGTTGGTTTATTTACAACCAGTAAAACATCATCTTCATAAATGATTTCTAAAGTTTGTTTTTCTGCTAAGTTTTCTAATAATAAATTATCGTCCATTTTTATGCCTTGTAGCATGTGTGTTAAAATGGGTTTGCATCTGCCTTGGCAGGCAGGATAAAAGTTTTTGTGTTTTCTAATTGCTGTGTTAGGCGAAATTCCCCACCAAAATTCTGCCATGCAAACAGGTGTTAAATTGTTTAAAAAAGCGTGTTGAAGTAATTTTGGGGCAGAACATTCACCAGAACCTGCGGGTGGTTTTACGTCTGGATTATCAAAAATATCTAACAAGTTTCTTAGTTCCTTATTTTTGTTTAAAAAAGCATACTTACTAAAAAGTGTTTGTTGTAGGTAGTTAGATTTTTCTTTTCTTTCTTTTTTTAAAGAGGCAATTTTATCTTCAAAAAGAGCCAATTCTGTTCTTTTTTTAGCAATTTTATCTTCGTAATATTCTACAAGTTCTTTGTAATAGAACTGGTTGTTAAAACTCTCTTGAATTAATTTTTGGTTAAGTATAGTAAAATCAGCTTCATTTAAAGTTGATGCTCCTATTGTTTTTCTGTTTTTTCTATCTTTTTTCTGAAGCTTCATTTTTTTTCGCTCCAGCATTAAATCGTTTTCTATTTCTTTAGATAGTTTTTGAACAGTTTTTTTTAGTTTTAAATAACTTTTATCTTTCTTTAAAATAGATAATTGACCGTTTATTAAATCTATTTCTTGTTCTCCTTTTATGTAGAAACTGCCTTCTGTTCTCATATTAAAAACGGGTGGCACAAATTTTTTCGGCAAACTTTTATCTGCTAACTTCCCAGAAAAGGCGGCTAAATAGCCAATTTCGTTTTGTTGATTTTTAACTACTAAAACGCCAAACATTTTACCAATTGGCAATTCATTTTCTATTTCTGTAAGTCCAAAGTTATGTGTAAAATCAGTTTGGGTCTCTAAATATTCTTGGAGCTCATTTGCTGCAATTTTAGCCAACGTATGAGGTTGGTAATAAAATGGGAATGTAAATTTTGCTGGAAGTTCTATTTTAGAAATATCTGCTTTAAAATTTTGGAAATAATTCAAATTTACAAGTTATAGGGTTAAAGGCTAAAAGTTGCACGTTGCAACCTGTCGTTAATAGATTTACCTAAACCAGATTCAGGAAAGCGTTCTGCAATAATTACATCTAAATTTTTACCATCTAATTCGTGTAAAGAAGCATATAATTTTGATGCTGCTTCATGCAAAGCCCCTTTTTCTGATAAGACTATTTCGGTTAGAGAAGCATCACTTAAAGTATTCTTAAAAACCAATACACCAATTTTTTTTCCTAAATGATTTTTTACTTCGCTAGCAACATCATCAACCAAAAAAGTACGGGTTGTTGGCGCATAATGTCTTGCCAACATACCTGGAGCATCCGGACTTACGTCGTCTTTGTTTTTTATCGAAATTTTACCAACAACCGCTTCAATATCCTCTAAAGCCAATGCACCTAATCGGTAAATAATAGGTTCATCATCTATAAAACCAATAATAGTAGATTCAATTCCATTTGTACAAGCACCGCCATCTAAAACTTGTTGAATATCATTTTTAAAATAACGTTCTACGTGTTCTGGTTTTGTTGGGCTAATGCTTCCAAAAGGGTTTGCACTTGGTGCTGCTAAAGGAAAGGGAAGTTGTTTTAATAATTCTAATGTTACAGGGTGATTTGGTACGCGAACCGCAACAGTATCTTTACCAGCAGTAATAATATCCGGAATGTTTTTGTGTTTTTTTAAAACCAAGGTCATAGAACCTGGCCAAAAAGCTGCAGCTAATAACTTTGCTTTTTCGGGAACATGTGTTACGATTCCTTCTAAAGAAGCTACAGAAGGAATATGTACAATTAATGGGTTAAAAAACGGACGTTTTTTTGTTGAAAAAATGCTTTTGATGGCTTTTTCGCTAAAAATATTTCCTGCCAATCCATAAACGGTTTCTGTGGGTATAGCAACCAATTCTTCATTGGTTAGTAACTGTACTGCTTTTTGTATGTCTTTAGAAATGATGCTCATTGCTTGTGTTATAGGCTGCAAATTTAAAGATAAAATAGCACAAATTGGTTTACTTAATTTGATAAGAAATAAAGTAGATTCTCTTTTTGTTTGTATGGATCTCTTTTTTTTGAAAAAAACTCTTATTTTTTATTTTATAATGAACGTAGGTTCATTATCTTTGTATTAAATTTTAGAAATGCCAAGACCTAAAAAGAAAAGAAAAGTTGAAGATCCGCCAAAAATGCTTGGTTTTAAGCCTTTTGGAATTCGTTTTTGTGATACAGAGCACGTGGTCATGCAGTATGAGGAATATGAATCTGTTAAGTTGGTTGTTTACGACAACCTTTCACAGGGAGATGCTGCAAAAAAGATGAATGTTTCTAGACCTACATTGACTAGAATTTATAACAGTGCTTTAAAAAAAATAGGACAAGGATTTGTAGAAGGAAAATCGATAATTATTAAAGGAGGTAATTTTGAATTTGAAAAAGATTGGTACAAATGCAAAACCTGTTTTAAGTTAGTTGATGGTGTTAAAGATACTGCTGTATGTGGTGATTGCCCAAGTGATGATAAAAACGAATTAGTAAATTTAAATGATTAACTGATGCCAAGTTTTAATAGAAAAGGTCCTGAAGGGTTGGGTCCAAAAACAGGAATGAAATTAGGAAAATGTCGCAAGACAAAATCAGATTTGGATGCAAGTCCAGAAAACAGACCTTTTAGAAAAGGAAGACGCAAAAAAGGTGTCTCTAGAAATATTGTAAAAATTAATGAATCATTATGAAAAAAATAGCCATACCCATCAATCAAGAAAATAAAGTAGAAGATCATTTCGGACGTTGTAAGTTTTATGAAATTTATACCTTTTCTGATGCTAATGAAATTGAAGATTTAAAACTGTTAGAGTCCGACGGTAAATGTGGGTGTAAATCTAATATTATTAGTGTTTTGTTAGAGGAAGGTGTTACATTTATGTTGGCAGGTAATATTGGCGATAGTGCCATGAGTAAACTAGTTGTTGCTGGTATTGGTGTTATAAGAGGTTGCTCTGGTAATTCTGCAGACGTTATATTAGAGTTTGTTGATGGTAATGCTACCGATAATGGTATTAGTTGTGCAAAACATAGTCGCAAGCACAAAAAAGGGCATGCACATGCCTGTAGTCACTAATATTAATTTCCATTTTTTAAATTTATTTAATGACGCATAAAGAAACTACAATTGTACAAGGAGAAAGGGTGCAGCTGCCTACTAAATATGGGCATTTTGAATTGATTCCGTTTCAAGAAAAAGAAACAGGGTTAGAACACATGGCGCTTATAAAAGGAGTCTTTACTAAAAACAAACCTGTTTTAACTCGTATTCATTCTGCTTGCGCTACGGGAGATTTGTTTGGTTCTTTAAGGTGTGATTGTGGAGATCAATTAATGCAGGCCATGAAAATGATTGAGCAAAATGGAGTTGGTGTAATTGTGTATTTGCAACAAGAAGGCAGGGGAATTGGTTTGATGAATAAGATGAAAGCGTATAAATTACAAGAATTAGGTAGAAACACTATAGAAGCAAACTTAGAATTGGGGTTTGCTGCCGATGAAAGAAATTATCAAATAGGTGCCGATATTCTTAATGCTCTTGGTGTGCAGAAAGTCAATCTGTTAACTAATAATCCAGATAAAATTGTTGGTTTAGAAGAAATTGGTATTCAGGTTGTAAAACGTGTGCCGTTAATTATACCCTCAAATGTGTTTAATAAATTTTATTTAGATACTAAAGAGCTTCAGATGGGGCATCAACTTAGTTCTGGTAAATTAGAAAAAACAAGTCATGATTACTGATGTATTTCAATTAAGACCTCGCTACGGGGAAGTAGATAAAATGGGGTACGTATATCATGCCAATTATGTAACTTATTGCCATCAGGCACGTAATGAGTTGTTAAGAAAATTAAATTTAGATGAAATTCAGCTAGAAGAACACCAAATAATGCTGCCTGTAATTTCTTTTGATATAAAATATAAAAAACCTGCACACTTTGATGAGTTGATTACCATAAAAACCACCATTAAAGAAATGCCAAAAGTGCGTTTTAGTTTTCAATTTGAAATTGAAAACGAACAAAACATCTTGTTATGTAAGGCAAAATCAGATGTTGTTTTTGCAGATATGCAGTCTAGATTGCCAAAGAATATACCTAGTTTTATAGAAAATATACTCAGAACCAAGTTTGTAGATAACATGATTTTAAACAAATAGTAGTAAATAAAAATTTAGAAATTAATAAAAATAAAATAATTTACACTTATTTAATAATATAAACCTTTTTTTTCAGAATTTTACATTCCCAAAAAAACGAATTATTTACTGGTTAAAAAATCAGAAAAATAGTCTCATTAGAAGAGCAAAAACGTTCTTAGGACGTTTAAATGAAAGTACTTATGACAAATAATATACCTATAGAAGATCAATATAAAAGAACATCTTTATTTGAAAAAGAAAACGTGAATTATCTAGTGCATGTTTTAAAAAGATTTAACACCGTACCTAAAGTTAACAATATAAATATTATTACGTCTAGTACAGAGCCTGGTATTTTTAAAATTGTGCCTAATAAGTCTATTATAATTGGTTCTTTATACTTAAAAAATCCTGTTTTAGCGTTGGTTTATTTAAGATACGGTATAGAATGGCAACTATGGTATAAAGCTTTGGGAGCAGAAAAACATGGTACGGCATTGTGTAATATTGCAGCGTTAGAAGTAACAAGAATTTTTTATAAATTATTGCCAAAAAACGACAAAGAAAAATTAAAAAATTTAGATTATTTTTTAATTGATTTGATTAAAAATGAACAAGGATTAAATGCAGAGAATTTATTAAAACACGAGTCTTTAGAAGCTATTCATGGTTTAAATGTTGCTGATAAAGTGTTTAAAAAATCTTGGAAACCGATTATAGATAATCTGGCAAAACCAACAGAATATTTATTGATGGCTGGTGGAGATTTTAGATTGAATATTGATGAAGTAGATTTGTTAAATAAATATGGTTGCAGACCTTTTCCGAGACCAGAAGCTTTTACTTTTGCTTCTTCTACCGCAACAAGTGTTTCTAATTTTGCTTATGATAAAACAGATAAAGTAAGAAGTATATTAATTAAGGATAGTTTAAAAAATGGTTTTCAGAAGACGGCTATCGAATTTTCTGAATCATTAAAAAATAACCTAAAAAAAATATTTAAGTTAAATGATGCTTGTCAAATACTTTTTTCTCCGTCAGGTACAGATTCTTCGCTTCAAATAGCCGCGATTACCCAAATTATTACAGAAAAAGAGATTACACATGTTTTAGTAGCTTCTGATGAAACAGGTAGTGGTGTAGCTGGTGCGTTAAAAGGTTGTCATTTTGAAAACAATACAGCTCTTAATTATCCTGCTAAAAAAGGAGAAAGAATAGAAGGGTTTAGAGATATCGATTTGATTAAAATACCTTTTAGAGATGAAAAAGGGAAGTTAAAAACAACGGCACAATTAGATGAGGAAGTTTTTAAAGCCATTTCAGATACCAATAAATTAGGTCGTCATATTGTATTGCATGTGATGGATCATTCTAAGCTAGGGTATCAATCGCCTAGTGAAAATATGATGGATAAATTAAGTACTTTAAAAGATTTATCAATACAAGTTCTTATTGATGCTGCCCAACTTAGATTAGATCCTGCAGATTTAAAAAGTTATTTAAGTAAAGGATATATTGTTAGTATAACGGGAAGTAAATATTTTACAGGGCCTCCTTACTCAGGAGCTTTAATTTTTCCTGAAACAGTTAGTAAATTAATCGAAACTGCCAAAAACACCTTGCCAAAGGGATTAACCAAATATTACAATCATTCAGATTGGCCAGTGTCTTGGGTGTGTTCTAAAGAGTTATCCGAAGGCTTTAATATTGGTTCTTATATGCGTTGGAAAGCAGCGATTGTAGAGATGGACAGATATTACAAAACACCAATTTTATATAGAAATATGGGAATTGAAATGTTTTGCAATTTTGTTGAAGATTCTATAAAAGAAGCTACTTTTTTAGAAGCTCTTTGTGATGAAGCAAATGAAAATAAGTACGATAATAAAGAATTCGGAATTAGAAATATCCGTACCATTTTTCCTTTTTTCATCCTTAAAAACAAAGAAGTGTTGTCTGTAGACAATGTAAAAAAACTGTATGTATTGTTAAATTCTGATTTATCGAAACAGTTTGAAGGGTCTTCTTTAAAAATTATTAGACTTGCTGCTCAAAAATGTCATATTGGGCAAGCGGTAAATGTAAAATACGGAAATGATTTACAAAGTGCTGTTTTAAGAATTAGTTTGGGGGCAAGAGTTATTTCAGAAAGTTGGGTAAATAGAGATATTAGTCTTTATTTTAGAAATATAGAAGCGCAAATGAATGAAATTACGGTAATTATTAAAAAAATAGAATTAATTCTTAGCCATCCTGAATTGTTAAAATAAAAGAGATTGATTGTCTGTAAAACATCATGAATCTAAAAAATATAACAATATAGTGGCACCGCAATTTTTTATGATAAAAAATAATTATTTTTCCTCTGCGGAAATCAGTGGGATGATCTCCTAATTACGACTTTATATGTCTCGTAGATTACGCAAATAATCGCAGATTTTTTAATTATGATTAAAAACAGATATACAGTAAAAAAGAGATTACTAAGTTAAGTTGTTGGTTTTTCCCTTTCTAAATTGATAAGAATTATCGATTTAGAAAGGGATTTTTTTTAAAACTCTATTTCGTCTTCAGGCTCATCATCCTCATCATCATAAGTAGCGGTTGGGCAAAATAATAAATCTGTAGGGTTGTCAATATCATATAAATATTCATACCCTCTAGATTCTTTTTTACAAAAAGGCTCTAAAAGTCTTGCCATGTTTGCAAAACCATCTAAGGTTAGAATGCAGAAAAAAGTTTCATTGTCTTCGGATAAAATGCCTTCATCAGATTTGAATAGGCCGAAAATTAAATTGCAATTACGTGGCGTAATAAAATCTACCTGTGCTAAATTTAACTTTTGTTTTTTATCAATAACAGTATCTACCAATAAGTCTCTAAAAAGAATTGCTTCTTCTTTATCAAAATTGTAAAGTCGTACAATATTTTGATCGTGACCATCTATATTTTCAATATAATCTAATTCCATTTTTTATATTTAATGCGCTTGTAGCCAATTTTCTCCAATTCCAACTTCAACATCTAAAGGAACACTCATTTTAAAAGCATTTTCCATTTCGTCTTTTATAATCGGTCTAATAATTTCTAATTCGTCTTTATGCGCATCAAAAACCAATTCATCATGCACTTGCAATAACATTTTAGATTTAAAGCCTTCTTTTTCAAAGCGGTTATGAATATGAATCATGGCTAACTTTATAATGTCTGCTGCAGAACCTTGTATCGGTGCGTTTACCGCATTTCTTTCTGCGCCACTTCTAACCATAGCGTTTCTAGAATTGATATCTTTTAGGTATCTACGTCTGTTTAAAACCGTTTCTACATAACCATGCTCTCTTGCAAAATCTACTTGTGCAGACATGTATGCCTTTAACTTCGGATACGTTTCGTAATAGGTGTCAATTAGTTCTTTGGCTTCGCTTCTAGATAAATCTGTTTGATTGCTTAATCCGAAAGCAGAAACACCATAAATAATTCCGAAATTGACTGTTTTAGCGTTACTTCTTTGCTCACGAGTCACTTCATTTAAAGGAACATTAAAAACTTTAGCAGCGGTAGAAGCGTGAATATCTTCACCGTTTTTAAAGGCTTCAATCATGTTTTCCTCTTCACTTAAAGCTGCTATAATTCGTAATTCTATTTGAGAATAATCGGCCGCTAACAACACGTAGTTTTCATCTCTAGGTATAAACGATTTTCTAACCTCTTTACCACGTTCTGTTCTAATAGGTATGTTCTGTAAATTTGGGTTGTTAGAACTCAATCTTCCCGTTGCAGCAACCGCTTGCATATATTCCGTATGAATTCTTCCTGTTTTCGGATTCACTTCATTTGGCAATGCATCTACATATGTACTTTGTAATTTTTTATACTGACGATATTCTTGAATATCTCTAATAATTTTATGGTCTTTTGCTAAGAAAGATAAAATATCTTCTCCTGTTTTATACTGACCCGTTTTTGTTTTTTTAGGTTTCTTAACCAACTCCATTTTTTCGAACAAAACAATTCCTAATTGTTTAGGAGAAGCAATATTAAATTCTTCACCTGCTTGCTCGTAAATATTTTTTTCTAGTCTATCAATATCATCTGTTAAGGCAACAGATAACTCTCTTAAGAAATCGATATTAATGTTAATTCCCTCAATTTCCATGGCAGTTAATACCGAAACTAAAGGCGTTTCTATATCATTAAAAAGATTGGTTACATTTCCGCTTTCTAATTCGCTTGTAAACAATTGTTTTAACTGAAACGTAATATCTGCATCTTCTACGGCATATTCTGTTTGGTCTGCAAGCGGAACAACACGCATAGAAAGTTGATTTTTTCCTTTTTTACCAATCAATTCTGTAATAGAAACCGGTTGGTAATTTAAATACGTTTCTGCCAGCATATCCATGTTATGACGCATATCTGGATTGATCAAATAATGCGCAATCATGGTATCAAATAACTTCCCTTTTACAGGCATATCATAATTGGATAAAACCTTGATATCATATTTTAAATTATGCCCAATTTTCTCGATTCCTTCGGATGTAAAAAACGGTCTAAACTCTTCTAAAATTGCTTTTGTTTCTTCTTGATCTTCTGGGAACGAAACATAATATCCTTTACCAACTTCGTAAGAAAAAGCAATACCTATTAATTCTACTTCTAAAGCTTTTAAACCCGTCGTTTCTGTATCAAAACAAACCGAAGTTTGTTCCATTAATTTTTTAAGTAATAATTTTCTAGCAAAAGGCGAATCTATATGTTGGTAAAAATGACTTGTATCTTTTATGGTTTTAAATCCAGAGGCAATGGCTTCTTCAGAAACACTTCCGCTTCCAGGAGCCGCAAATAAATCAAACTGCCCTTCTGGAGCTGCTTTTTTACTTTGCAACGGACTTGAGTCCGTGTTTTTGTTATCCTCTACAGAATTTGATTTTTCAGCATTTTCAACAGCAAAAGTTCGTAAGAAATTCGTTAATAAATTTCTGAATTCTAATTCGTTAAAAAGTTCTGTTACTTTTTCTTTATCTGGTTGGTCTAATTCAAAGTCTTTGGCATCAAAAGTTACCGGAACATCCAACATAATTGTTGCCAATTGTTTAGAAAGCAAACCTAATTCTCCGTTTGCTTCTATTTTCTCTTTCATTTTTCCTTTTAGCTCATGGGTATTTGCTAACAGGTTTTCCATAGAACCGTAAGCAGCTAAAAATTTCTTAGCTGTTTTTTCTCCAACACCTGGTAAACCTGGAATATTATCAGCAGAATCTCCCATCATTCCCAAAAAATCAATTACTTGTTCTGGGGTTTCTACACCAAATTTTTCTTTTACTTCATCTACTCCCCAAATATCGTAACCACCACCAAAACGAGGTTTATACATAAAGATATTTTCAGAAACTAGTTGCGCAAAATCTTTATCAGGCGTTACCATATAGGTTTTGTAGCCTTCTTTTTCTGCTTGTTTAGAAAGGGTTCCAATAACATCATCAGCCTCAAAACCTTCTTTAACCATGATAGGGATGTGCATGGCTTTTAAAATTTCTTGTATATAAGGTATAGCTAACTTAATGGCTTCCGGAGTTTCATCTCGGTTGGCTTTGTAAGCTTCAAACATTTCTACTCTGTCCACACTTCCGCCTTTATCAAAACAAACCGCTAAATGATCTGGTCTTTCACGCTTAATAACGTCTAAAAGAGAATTCATAAACCCCATAATTGCAGAAGTATCCAATCCTTTAGAATTGATTCTTGGGTTCTTTATAAAAGCATAATATCCTCTAAAGATTAATGCAAAAGCATCCACTAAAAAAACTCTTTTTTGATCTGACATTATATTGGTTTTGTGGTTTAAATGATGATAAATTGACCTCAAAAATAGTGTTTTTTGAGATTCGAGAAAGGTACAAAACTTTAACAAGACGTTAAAATCCATTCGATATTTAAACAGTTATCTTTGCGAACATTTTAAAATAGAACTATGCCACGTTGGGTTTTTCCTTTAATCATATTAACAATTGTTATTGTACTTGTAGAAATTTATACATTTCAAGCATTTAAAACGGTTTCTAAAAGTAAAATAGTTCGTTATTCCTTTCTATTAGTAAGCATTGCGGTTTATATTAATTTTTTTGTAAACATTATAACCTATTCTAGAAGCGAGGGGCAAACGCCACAGTTTCAAATGGCAATGGGGTTGTTGTTAACTGTTTCTATACCTAAACTTGTTATTATCATATTACTTTTTGGAGAAGATGCATATCGTTGGGTGTTAAAATTATTTTCTGCCGTTTCTAGCGGAGAAACAAAAGCTTTGGCAGGTAGAAGAAAGTTTATTTCTCAATTAGCTTTAGGTTTGGCGTCAATACCTTTTGCAGCTTTTATTTACGGAATTATTCAAGGAAAATACAATTACAAAGTTTTAAAATATCAATTGAGTTTTAAAGATTTACCTGATGCTTTCGATGGATTTACAATCACTCAAATTTCCGATATTCATTCTGGGAGTTTTACTAATAAAGAGAAAATACAATACGGAGTAGATTTAATCAATCAGCAAAAATCGGATATCATGTTGTTTACAGGAGATATTGTAAATAACAAAGCCGATGAAATGGACAATTGGATGGATGTTTTTGATAAGCTAGAGGCAAAGGAAGGCAAATTTTCTATTCTAGGAAACCATGATTATGGCGATTATATGGATTGGGAGAATCCGCAAGACAAAATAGATAACTTTCAAAAAGTAAAAGACATTCATCAAAAAATAGGATTCGATTTATTGCTAGATGAGCATCGTTATTTAGAAAAAGACGGACAAAAAATTGCTTTAGTAGGTGTAGAAAATTGGGGGAAAGGATTTAACCAAGCAGGCGATTTGGCAAAAGCCTCTGCAAACATCAAAAAAGAAGATTTTAAAATATTAATGTCTCACGATCCAAGTCATTGGGAGTATAAAGTAAAAGAAGATCCTTTTAATTATCAGCTTACTTTAAGTGGACATACACATGGTTTGCAAATGGGTATCGAAATTCCGGGTTGGTTAAAATGGAGTCCTTCTAAATATGTGTACAAACAATGGGCAGGTTTGTACGAAGAATACGGTAGATATATTAATGTAAACCGAGGTTTTGGGTATCATGCATTTCCGGGAAGAGTAGGAATTTGGCCAGAAATTACGGTGATAGAATTGAAGAAAGCTTGATAATCAGACCATTTAATTACTTTTCTTTATATTTGTGTAGTTACAAATAGATATTTACACATTTTCCCTCTTTAAAAAAATTTATATTATGGCAAAATTTGGTGATATAATTAGTACTGAAAAACCTGTTTTAATCGACTTTTATACAGATTGGAATGATGCAGATAACTCAGTACATACCCTAAGAGATGTAGCTGCTGCATTGGGTGAAAAAGCCAAAGTAATTAAGATAGATATTAAAAAGAATGAACTACTGGCAGATGCTTTGCGAGTAAAGGGAAACCCTACTTTTATGATCTATAAAAATGGCCAAATGAAATGGCGTCAAACTGGTTTGCAAGACGCAAATACCTTAATTGGTTTGATACAAGAATACCTTTAATTTTTTTAGAAGCTATTTCCTGCTTTCACTACTCGCTTTTTTTACTTCTGTTCTCGATACAAATTTTTCATTCTTCAAAATTCACTCGAACTGACAGTAAAAAGAGCTCAAACAGATAGCCTGTCTTGAGCATTGTCGAAAGGTTCAATCAGGGCTAGAGTTTGTTTGCTAACCTTTGTCATTGCGAGGCACGAAGCAATCTCTATTTTCACTTTTTTTCACATCGAGTGAATTTTATTTTTTATGAAATTAGTATCGAGATGCGATCCTTAAAATTAAGGAAAGTTATAAGATTTCTCAATCGCGAAAAGCTCATTTAGAAATGACATTTGGAGTGTTATTTACCTTTTTAAAAGAAAATACATTATGTTTTCTGTGTTTCTATTTGGTTGGTAGTATAAAAAAACGATCCGTCATTGCGAGGCACGAAGCAATCTCTATTTTCGCTTACTGTCAAATCGAGTGTATTTCATTTTTTTATGAAATTAGTATCGAGATGCGATTATTAAAATGAAGGAAAATTATAAGATTTCTCAATCGCAAAAAGCTTATTTTGAAATGACAATTTGGGCGTTTTATTGGCTACTTATAGTAAAATATACTATGTTATTATAAAGTAGATTTTGTGTAAAATGATTTTAGCAACTAATTGTCATTCCTGCGTAGGCAGGAATCTATAGCAAAGTAAGTATGGATTCCTGTTTTCACAGTAATAACAAAGGGAAAAAACAATTAAATAGATAAGAAGCCATAAAGTCTTCGGTAAGCTCAAACTAATATATTGAATAGTAATATTAATGAAAATTTACAATGTCACACTGAGTTTGTTGAAGTGTTAAAAAGTTCATTCGAAATGACATTCTGTAATTTCTATATCGACTTAAAAACAAACCCTTTATCAGAAAAATGTTTTAATACTTTTGGTAATGCGTATTGCATTCTTTCGGCAGCTTTAACACTATCATGAAAAACAATAATATTACCTGATTTGGTGTTTTTTAAAACATTTTCTAAACATTTTTCATTAGAAATTGTTGTGTCAAAATCAGCAGATAAAACACTCCACATAATAATTTTATAGCCTCTTTTTATGAGTTCTTTAGCTTGTGCTTTTTTTATCTTTCCGTAAGGTGGTCTGAAAAGTTTTAAGTTTTGAGTTTTAAGTTTTGAATATTCTGGTTTTTTAAATTGTTCAATTGTTTTCTCGCATTCTAAAACATTTTCAACATAAGTTGCGGTTTTGTTTTTCCAACCTTTTAAGTGGTTTTGCGTATGGTTTCCTATAGCATGCCCATTTGTAATTATATCCTTAAAAATTTCAGGATGATTTTGTATGTTTTTTCCAATACAAAAAAAGGTGGCTTTTGCGTTGTATTTTTGTAATTCGGCTAAAACAAATTGGGTTACTTCTGGGGTTGGTCCATCATCAAAAGTTAGAAAAATTTCTTTTTTGTGGGCGTTAAAACGCCACGTATATTTAGAGAATAATCTCATAATAAAACGTGGCGTTCTGGGGAAATAACTTTTCATTTATAAACTATTATTCTTCATCAGGAATGAGGTGATTAAAGAGCTTTACAATGTCTATAAATTCGTTTTGTAAAGCATCTAAATATTCTTTGTCAACCTCTCCGGCTTCAGCCTGACTAATAATGTTTCTGTACATGTACAAGGTTGTGTCTATGTCGTCAAAAATAAGTTCTGTATCTTCTTTAGAGAAAGTACTTAGCCAAAGTAGTTTTTCTTTAAATAAATCAATTAAAACTCTAGATGTTTCTCTTGCTTTTTTAGAGTCTTTTAAGTGATAGTAAGCTTCTGGATACCCTAAAGATAAGCTATAGTGATCAAAGTCTTTAATTGGCATTTTATCTAGAGATAAATCTAAAATTTCTAATGCTTTTACAGTATCACCTTTTTTACCGAAAGCTTCAGATAAACGCAGTAAGCTATTACGTAAAGAAATAGAATTTCTTTTAGTTTGTTCGTCTAAATAGATTTTACCGTCATTAATATTTCTCCAATTCCATTTCTGAATGTTTGTATACATTTTCTCTGGGTCGATTCTTCCCATGTCAAACAAACTCTTTTTAGCCATTGGTGTTTTAATAGGTACTAATTTATAAGCTAATCCATCTAATTGTAAGTAATCTTTTAACCAAAGATATTCTTCGGCAGCATTTGCACCACCTGTAAAGTAAATAGGTCTTTCCCAGTTATTATTGGCAAGAATATCTAACATTAAAATTCTATTTTTAAACAAGGCTCTATCATCAATAGTAATATCAATATAAGGCACAATTTTATCGGCATCCTTTTGAGCAACAATTCCGTTTTCTAATACTTTTTGTTTGTTAACAGGAATTCTAATTTTATTAGTTGGATAAAACTTTTCTTTCTGACCGTTTTCTGTTTCAACATACGTCGCATCACTATCAGAAGCAATCCAACGCATAAAGTTTTTAATGGTCATTACGGAATCTTTAAAACGAGGATGATCCATTGAATAAGCAACGTCTAAAGTTCCGTATTTATATTGATCATGTTTTAATTGAGATGGAATAGGAGCCGCTTTATACGTAGCTCGTTTCATCTGATCTATGTACCAGTCGGTTGCAAAAAGAGAGGTGTTTACCAGTTTAACATCTGTTCTAATGCCTTCTACTTCTTGCATATACCATAGTGGGAATGTATCATTATCTCCAATGGTAAACATGATGGCGTTTTCATCACAACTTTCTAAATACGCTTGTGCATTTAAATGTGTTGTGTATCTATTAGATCTGTCATGATCGTCCCAGTTTTGAGAAGCCATTAAGGTTGGTACGGCTAAAAGAGAAACTAAAGAAACTGCAATCGCAACCATTTTTTTATTCGCAAAATTCTTTAAATATTCATATAAAGCAAGTACGCCAAAACCAATCCAGATGGCAAAAATGTAAAAACTTCCTACAACAGCATAATCTCTTTCTCTTGGTTCAAAAGGCCTTGGATTTGTGTAAAAAATAATAGCAAAACCCGTAAAAGCAAAGAATAAGAAAAGTGTAAAGAAATTCTTTTTATCCCATTTAATTTGGTAAAGCAATCCTATAATTCCTAAAATTAAAGGTAAAAAGTAATATTTGTTTCTTCCTTTATTGTTTAGTCCTTGTGATGGAAGGTCTTTTTGAGAACCTAATCGAACTTCATCAATGGCATTAATTCCGCTAAGCCAATTTCCATTAAAGACATCTAAGTTTCCTTGAATATCATTTTGTCTTCCTACAAAGTTCCACATAAAATAGCGTCCGTACATGTAGCCAAATTGGTAGCTCATCATAAACTTAATGTTTTCTGCAAATGTGGGTCTACGTTTACTGTTTTGCGGAATTCCGGCAATAGATTTGTACATTTTTTCTGATGCAGAATTCACCATTCTAGGTATAAAACCTTTGTGTTTATCAGACCAATTTGGTACTACGCCTTTGTAGTTGTTTACAATTTCGTATTTACCGTTTCTTTTCTCATACTTAGGTTTATCGTCTTTGTAAGGCTTGTTCGCATCTTGTGTTCTTTCGTATGCATTAGAGTAATACGTGTCATAAAAAACATTGGCATCACCATATTGTTCACGATCATAATAAGCTAATAATTCACGAGCACTAGAAGGATTGTTCTCGTTAATAGTAGTATTTGCATTTGCTCTAATTGGTAGCATCATCCAAGAAGAAAAACCAATCATAATAAACAATACAGAAAGTATTAAAGTATTTGCGTGTATTTTGTTTTTTTTGCGTGTAAAATTTAATCCGAAATAGAATAATGCTACTAAAATTAAGGCAGCTATAATACTTCCAGAGTTATAAGGCATTCCTATAGAATTGATAAAAAACAACTCAGAAGCACTAAAGAATTTTAAGGTAAACGGGAATAAGAATTTAAAAACAAACATTAACGCAATTACAGAAATTACAGTTGCAATTGCAGTTGTTTTTAAGTTGATTTCTTTATATGTTCTAAAGAAATATAGCATTACAATGGCAGGTATTACCAATAATGAAAGAATGTGTACTCCGAATGATAAACCAACAACAAAACTAATTAGAATTAACCATTTGTTTCCTCTAGCAGTATGTATTTCGCTTTCCCATTTTAAACCTAACCAGAATAATAAAGCCATTAAAAATGATGACATTGCATATACTTCACCCTCTACGGCACTAAACCAAAAACTATCTGAAAACGTATATGCTAAAGAGCCTACAATAGAACTTCCTAAAATGGCAATGTATTTTCCTTCGGAAATTTCACCTGTTTTTAAAGCTAGTTTTTTTGCTAAGTTGGTAATTGTCCAAAACATAAACAAAATCGTAAATGCACTCGCCAAGGCAGACATAAAGTTTACCATTTTAGCAATTTGGTCTAAATTAGACGTAAACATCGCAAAAAAGGCACCTAACATTTGAAATAATGGAGCTCCTGGTGGGTGACCTACTTCTAGTTTAACGGATGTAGATATGTATTCTCCACAATCCCAAGCACTCACAGTTGGCTCTAAGGTTAGCGTATATGTAATTAAAGCAATTACAAATGTAGCCCATCCTAAGATGATGTTCCATTTTTTAAAATTTGCTGATGTCATAGTCTTTTAATAAGTTGTGGCGAATTTACTAATAAATATGAATAAAAATAGTTGAGAAGTGCTTTTATAAGTGATAATTTCATCTTAAATGTTTGTTAAATGTAAAAAAAAAATAAAAAAATGTTTGCAAGTTCTAAATAAAGGTTTAAATTTGCACCCGCATTAGAGTATTGGCCTATGGTGTAATTGGTAACACACCGGTTTTTGGTACCGACATTCAAGGTTCGAGTCCTTGTAGGCCAACTTAAACATCTGTTAATCGTTAGATTTTCAGATGTTTTTTATTTTATAGAGTTTTGTGTGTCGGTAATTGTGTAGCTTTTCTTAGTTATACTTTACTATTTTCATTTCTTGAAGAGATTGTTAATTTATTTTTCAAATCAATATTTCAATAAAAAAAACCTAACAATTTTAATTGTTAGGTTTTTTTTGTTTTTATAAAAGTTTTGATGTCTTATTTTTTTAGTAAGAAATCCTTTAAATCTTGATAAGTTGATGCTTTAAAAGCTACTTTTTTATTATTGATTACCTTTTTAATCTGTTCCGGTATTTCTACTTTTACAGGTAGCGTTTCTTCTACAACATCTAAAAATTTTACGGGATGTGCGGTTTCTAAGAAAACCCCAAATTCGTTTTCTTTTAATCCATGCTTTTTTAATCCTAAATAACCAACAGCTCCATGAGGATCTGCAACATAACCAGAATTGTTGTAAATTTCTTTCATAGTAGCGCGAGTTTCATCATCAGAAAAACTATACGAAGAAAAAGCGCTTTTAAGGGCTTCTAAGTCATTATTGAATAATTCTTGTATTCTGATAAAGTTACTTGGGTTACCAACATCCATAGCGTTAGAAATAGTTGCTTTAGATGGTTTTGGTTTGTAAACTCCGTCTACTAAATAATTAGGTACGGTATCATTTACATTTGTAGATGCTATAAAGTGTTTAATAGGTAATCCTAATTTTTGAGCCATAATACCTGCACAGATATTACCAAAGTTTCCACTTGGTACAGAAAAGATTAAATCTTTGTGTTTTTTGTGTAATTCTTTATAGGCAAAGAAAAAGTAAAACATTTGTGGTAACCAACGCGCAACATTTATAGAGTTGGCAGAAGTTAATGTCCTTGTGATTTCTTCATCTAAAAAAGCAGTTTTTACCATGTCTTGGCAATCGTCAAAAACGCCATCAACTTCTAAGGCAGTAATATTCTGACCTAAAGTTGTTAATTGTTTTTCTTGAATGTCACTTACTTTTCCTGACGGATATAAAATAACAACATTTACGCCTTTTGCACCTAAAAATCCGTTAGCAACGGCGCCACCAGTATCTCCAGAAGTAGCTACTAAAACAGTAACTTCATCGTCATTATCTTTATTGAAATATTCTAAACATTGTGCCATAAATTTAGCACCAACATCTTTAAAGGCCATGGTTGGCCCATGAAACAATTCTAAAGAAGCAATATTATCATCAACCTTTACCAAAGGAAAATCGAAAGAAACTGTTTTTGCAACAATCTCTTTTAATTTTTCAGCCGGAATTTCATCACCTACAAACTGTTTAATTACTTCATACGCAATTTCATGGTTTGAATAATCAGAAATGTTTTCAATAAAGTCTTTTGAAAGTTGTTGAATGTTGTCTGGAAAATAAATTCCTCTATCTTTTGCTAAGCCTTCTACAACTGCATTTTTAAAAGTTGATATTGGCGACTTATGGTGTAGACTGTAATAGTTCATTTTTGTTGATTTTGTCTGTCATTGCGAAAGAAACGAAGCAATCTGTTTGTTAGAAAGAGATTACTTCAGTTATTCTTCCTTCGTAATGACGATTATTCTAATATTTTTATCCCTTCGTGATTCACTTTCGAAATAAACATTTCAAAGTCAATACCTGTGTTTTTATAACTTTCTTGGATGCTTTTGTATACCTCATTGGCAATTTTATCCCCTTTACAAAGTGCAAAAATTGTTGGACCAGAACCACTAATTCCCGCACCTAAAGCACCTGCTTTTGTTGCTGCGTTTTTAACATCGTCAAAAAACGGAATTAATTTTTTTCTATGAGGTTCTACAATAATATCTACTAAAGAATTACTAATTAGCTCGTAATTATCAGAATATAAACCGCTAATTAAACCACCAACATTTGCCCATTGAGTAACAGCGTCTTTCAAAGCTATTTCTGTAGGTAAAACTTCTCTTGCATCTTTAGTTTTTACTTCTACCTGCGGATGAATGGCTACAACTCTTAATTCACTTGGAACCGGTAATTTTATAATTTCTAAAGGACTGTAGCTTCTCACTAAAACAAAACCACCATATATAGCTGCAGAAACATTGTCTGCAATTGGAGTTCCGCAAGCAACTTCTTCACCAAACATGGCAAATTTAGTTAGCTCTAAGTCCGAATAAATATTCCCTAATAATTGATTTGCACCAAAAGCAGCACCTGCAGCACTAGCGGCAGAACTTCCTAATCCACTTCCTGGAGAAAAACCTTTGTGAATTGTTAATTCAATTCCGAAATCTGCGTTTGCTTCATTCAGTATTTTTTTAACAACGGCACTTGCAGCATTTTCATCAACATTGTAGGTTAAATTTGCACCAGTGATATTTGTTATTTTAACGCCTTTTTCAGTTGTTTTTGTAAAGGTCATTTCGTCTCCAATTGCATCAACAGCAAAACCTAGAGAATCAAAACCACAAGAAACATTAGCAACAGTGGCAGGAGCAAATATTTTTAAATAATCCATATTTTTTAGTTTGCAGTCTACAGTATTCAGTTTTCAGTTAGTTGTTAACTGAAAATTGAGACTGTTAACTGAATGCTTTTTTATTTATTTGCTATTCTAATTACATCCGCAAAAATACCTGAAGCAGTAACATCTGCACCAGCACCAGCACCTTTTATAATTAAAGGATTTTCTGGGTATCTGTCTGTAAAGAATAATACAATATTATCACTTCCTTCTAAATTATAAAAAGGATGATCTGATGGAATTTGTTGTAAACCAACATTTGCTTTTCCATCAGCAAATTCTGCAACATATTTTAAGCGACAATCTTTGTCATTTGCTTCTTTAAAAATGTTTTGAAAATGTGCTTCGTTTTTAGTTAATGAAGCATAAAAATCATCATTGTTATCAGTATTTAAACTTTCTTCAGGTAAAAAGGCATTTTTTGCAATGTCTTCTAATTCCATTTTATAACCACTTTCTCTAGCCAAAATTAAAATTTTACGAGCAACATCAACACCGCTTAAATCAATTTTTGGATCTGGTTCTGTATAACCTTCTTTTTGAGCTGCAGCAACCACGTCATGGAAAGTTGAATCTGCATTAAAGTTATTAAACACAAAATTTAAACTTCCAGATAATACCGCTTGAATTTTATTGACGCTATCTCCAGAATTTACTAAATTCTTTAAAGTATCTATAATTGGTAAACCTGCACCAACGTTTGTTTCAAATAAGAAAGAAGCATTGTATTTTCTAGAAACTTGTTTTAAAGTTTTATAATTATCAAAACTAGAAGCACATGCAATTTTGTTACAAGTTACTACAGAAATACTATCGCGTAAATATTTTTCATAGATTTCTGATACTTGCTGGTTTGCAGTATTGTCTATAAAAACACTATTAATATGATTACTTTCTTTTACTTTTTTATGAAAACTGTCTAAAGTTGTTGGTTCTCCGTTTTCTAATGCTTCTTTCCAGTTATCTAGATCGATACCATTATCATCAAAAAACATTTTTCTAGAATTGGCAATTCCAATAACTTTAATACTTAATTTTAAGTTTTCTCTTAAAAATTTCTTTTGTTGATGAATTTGTGCCAAAAAGCGCTCACCAACATTACCAACACCTGTTACAAATAAGTTTAATTGTTTTGTTTTTTCTTCAAAAAATTGCTCGTGTAGTGTGTTTAAAGCCTTTTTTGCATCGTATTTATTAATTACAGCAGAGATGTTTTTTTCTGATGAACCTTGGGCAATTGCTCTAACATTTACATTATTTCTACCTAAGGCGCTAAACATTTGTCCGCTTAAACCTTGGTAGTTTTTCATGCTCTCTCCAACAACAGCTATAATTGCCAAATTATTTTCTACAATAATTGGTTTTATTTTTTTCTTATCTATTTCTATGCTAAAAGTTTCATCTAAAAGCTCTTTTGCTTTTGCAGCATCGTTTTCATAAACACCAACACAAATTGAGTGTTCTGATGAAGCTTGAGTAATAAAAACAACATTTATTTTTGCTACAGAAAGTGTTTCGAACAAACGCTTAGAAAAACCAGGAATACCAATCATTCCACCACCTTCTAAAGTGATTAAACTAATGTCTTCTATATGCGAAATTCCTTTAACTTCATTTCCGTTTTTAGGATGTTTACAGATTAAGGTTCCGGCACTTTCTGGTTCAAATGTATTTTTAATTCTGATAGGAATTTCTTTTCTTAGGGCAGGCTGAATGGTTGGTGGATACAAAACTTTTGCTCCAAAATGAGATAGTTCCATTGCTTCTTCGTAAGAAATTTCTGAAATTGGATATGCTTGTTTTACAACTCTAGGGTTTGCAGTAAACATACCACTAACGTCTGTCCATATTTGTAATTCATTTGCCTTTAAAGCGGCAGCATAAATAGCGGCAGTAAAGTCAGATCCACCTCTACCAAGTGTTGTAGTTTCTTCAAAAACATTAGAAGAAATAAAACCGCCTAAAACAATAACTTGATGCGTGTTTTCTTCGAAAAAAGAAACGATATTTTTGTTTGTGACTTTAAAATTTACTTGAGCATTTAAATACTCATTATTTGTAATGATTAAATCTCTACTCTCTTTATGATCTGCATCAAATACTTCTTTTGCAGCATTAGCTATAATGTACGAAGAAAGTCTTTCTCCAAAACTATACACTTTTGCTAGTGTTTTGTCTGATAATTCTTGTAATAAGAAAACACCTTCATAAATAGATAATAATCGGTCAAACAAATAAGTAACCTCTTCGTGAACCTCTTTTTTGTTTTTAGCAATTAAATCATCAACTACCTCAAAGTGAGTTTGTTTAATGAGACCTAAAGTTTCTTTAGCAGACGTAATGTCTTCTAAAGCCTCATTAGCTCCAGCTAATAATTTATCTGTAGTTTTTCCGAATGCAGAAACAACTACAGCTACTTTTTCTTTTTTAGATGCTGCCTTTACGATGGCTAATACTTTTTGTATTTTTTCTGAACTTGCGACAGATGAACCGCCAAATTTTAATACTTTCATTTCTAATGAATAGTTTGTGTAATTTAATATTTTATTGAGTTTGTTTCGTTGTTATTCGAAACAATATATAACCTGTGGTGATATGAATATAGTAGAACCCCTAAAGGGTAATTGTTGTAGTTGTGCGGATAATTGTGCGCATAGAAGTATAAACTACATTTGTAGTTTTAGAAGAATTAGTATGTGTATACGATAAATTCACAAGACAAAAATAGGAGTATTATTTAATTTTTAGCCTTCTAGTAGAGATTATTTCTTGTTTTTAATCAATTTATATAGAATTATTAAAATTAAGCTATTTCAAATATTGTTTTCCTATTATTTGGCGATTTGTTTTGTTTTTTCTTTAATAATTAAAGCGATAGGTTTGTTCTGTATTTTACTTTCTAGCCAAGATAATATGTCTAGATATAAAAATGCTCTTTTTTCATACGGATGATTTTCGAAGGTCTTTAACTTGGCATGAATTTTTTTGAATTCATTTTTAATTTCATGCGGAAAAACATCACTTAAATCTCTAATAGAAGTTAAAAAAACCTTTTGCACTTCTTGTAGGTTTTCCATTTTTAATAAAAACTTATAAGTATCTACAAATTGTCTTTCTAGGTCGTAGTCTAAACCGCATTCATAATGTGCAATTAAGTTTAATATACGAGCAAAACATTGTAAATCTTCTGCGGAACCTATGTTTTTAGATTTAATGATTTTTTGCAAGTAGATAATACATAGCTTGTTTTTGCCCATTCCAAAATACAAACAGGCAATTTTGTAATACAATAAAACAATGTAATGGTTATCTAGTCTGTTTTTGTATTTATCAATTTTATTATTGATAATATCAACTAAGTATTCTCCTTTTTCAAAAGATCCCTCTAAAAAATGAAAGTGTAACTTGTTAGAATACAGGTATAAAAATATTAACAACTCTGTGTTAGTATTCATCGGTATTTCTTTTTGATCTATTTCAGATTCAAAAAGAGTTAATTCTTTTTTAAATGTAGATACTTTTTTAACTAAAAAAGACGCTTCTAATAGGTAGTTTTTAGATTTTAAGTAAAAAACTGGGTGTGTGTTTATTAATTTTGGAGAGTCAAATAAATCGACACATTTTTTAGCGTATTTATAGCTCAATAAAAAATCTTGAACCAAAAAACTATGCCATAAATGTGCTTTGTATAACCATAGTTTTTCTCTAAAACCTAGTTTTTTATAGTTGTACTTAGGCATTCTGTCATTAAAGTATTTGTCTACAAATTGCAGTTCTTCGATGTTTTTTACGTACCCATTTTGTATTAAATGACTATATAGTTGTAATGATAGGTTAGATAGTTTGCTGGCAATTACATTGTCTTGACTTAGTGATTTTGCTTCAATAGAAAGTTGGTTTGCTCTGTTGCTTAAACTTCTGGTTATGTATTGTGTTTCAATTACTTTTTCTAGTTCAACAATTTCGTAAGCAATATTTTTTTCTTCTGTATCTAAAGCCATGTGTTTGGCTTTTTCTAGCAGTTTTAAACTTTGTTTGTATAGTCCTTTTTGATATAAAACAGTTGCAAAATCTAATTGTTCTCTAATTTGAATTCGAACATTTTTATGAGCAGGGTTTAAACGAAGGCTAATTAAAATTTGCTTGTATAAATGCGCTTTTAAATTAGAAAGTTGTTGTTTAGAAACAATTCCACTTCCAATAATTACTTTTTCATCATAAATTTTCAGTTTTTCTAAAAATTTAAATAAAGAGAAAAACTTAGCATCGATGTTTCCACCTAATCTACCTACATATAAATTAAATTGCCTCTTTTCTGATTTAGTTAAAGACTTAATTAAAACAAAAAGAGCATCATTTTGTTGATTGGCTGATGTAACATTTTTACTCATAAAAAACTGATTATTAATAATTTAAGTTTTTGTAAATGATATTAGAAATCGTACGGAATGGTAAAAATAACTATTTATTTTAAGTTCAATATATACATTTGAGTTTAAATAAGATAATCTTTACAGAAATTATGCAAGATAACAAGGTTCAAATTTTTGATACAACATTAAGAGATGGGGAGCAAGTCCCTGGGTGCAAGTTAGATACAAGACAGAAATTAGTAATTGCTGAGAGATTAGATTTATTAGGTGTTAATGTTATTGAAGCTGGTTTTCCGGTTTCAAGCCCTGGTGATTTTATTTCGGTTTCAGAAATTGCAAAAATTGTAAAAAATGCATCAGTTTGTGGTTTAACCAGAGCTGTAGAAAATGATATTAAAGTGGCGGCACAAGCACTTGAATATGCTAAGTATCCAAGAATCCATACAGGTATTGGTACAAGTGATTCTCATATTCAATTTAAATTTAATTCAACGAGAGAAAAAGTAATAGAACGTGCAGTAAAAGCAGTTTCTTATTCTAAATCTTTTGTAGAAGACGTAGAGTTTTATGCAGAAGATGCCGGTAGAACAGATAATGAGTTTTTAGCAAGAGTTTGCGAAGCAGTTATTAAAGCAGGAGCTACGGTATTAAATATTCCTGATACTACAGGATATTGTTTGCCAGAAGAATATGGAGCTAAAATTAAGTATTTGCGAGAAAACGTAAAAGGAATAGATAATGTTATTCTTTCTTGTCACTGTCATAACGATTTAGGTATGGCAACTGCAAATTCTATTGCAGGTGTTATAAATGGAGCGCGTCAAATAGAGTGTACTATTAACGGTATCGGAGAAAGAGCAGGAAATACGGCTTTAGAAGAAGTAGTAATGGTGTTAAAACAACATCCATATTTAAACCTAGAAACAAGTATTAATACAAAATTATTGTACGATACAAGTATTATGGTTAGAGAAAGTATGGGGATGCCTGTGCAACCAAACAAAGCTATTGTGGGTGCAAATGCATTTGCGCATAGTTCTGGTATTCATCAAGACGGAGTTATAAAAAACAGAGAAACATACGAAATTATGGATCCTGAAGATGTTGGTGTTACAGAAAGTGCTATTGTATTAACAGCAAGAAGCGGTAGAGCTGCTTTAGCGTACAGAGCAAAAAAGGTAGGTTATGAGTTAACAAAAGTACAATTAGATGTTGCTTATGAAGCTTTCTTAAACACTGCCGATAAACAAAAAGAAGTAAAAGACGAGGATATTCATGCAATTATGAAAGAAGTAAGTAAAACCTCTAAAGTTACAACAATATAAAAATAAACTTTGTCTTCATAGGTAGTTGTAAATTTTAAGTGCACTATTTAAAAGAATCAACTACCTTTGATTACAAATTAATTTTTAGATTACAAGTACAGAATGAAATATACAATTGCAGTAATTCCCGGAGATGGTATAGGGCCAGCAGTAACTACGCAAGCAAAAAAAGCATTAGACGCAGTTGCAGAGGTGTATGACCATATTTTTTTATATAAAGAAGCTCAAATGGGCGCTTGTGCAATTGATAAAACAGGTACTCCTTTGCCGCAAGAAACTATTGACATCTGTAGAAAAGCAGATGCCATTTTATTTGGAGCAATTGGAGAATCTAAATACGATAATGATCCATCCTTAAAAATAAGACCAGAACAAGGTCTTTTGCAATTAAGACAAGAATTAGATTTATTCTGTAACGTAAGACCTATAAAATCATATCCGAAGCTATTAAAGAATTCACCTCTTAAAAAAGATATTATTTCGGGAACAGATATTGTTATTTATAGAGAATTAACTGGCGGAATTTATTTCGGAAAAAAAGAAGTAAGTAAAGATGGGTTGTCTGCTTATGACGTATGTTCATATACCGTAGAAGAAATTTCTAGAATTACACATTTAGCATTTAAAGCAGCTCAAGACAGAAAGAAAAAAGTAACCTTAGTAGATAAAGCAAATGTCTTAGCAACCTCTCGTTTATGGAGAAAAACCGTAGCAGAAATTGCAAAAGAATACAAAGATGTTACCTTAGATTTTATGTTTATAGACAATGCTGCGATGCAAATTGTTCTAAACCCTAAAAAGTTTGATGTAATTTTAACAGAAAACCTTTTTGGAGATGTTATTTCTGATGTAGCTTGCGTTATTGGAGGTTCTATAGGAATTTTAGCATCGAGTTCAATAGGCGAAAAAAATGCATTATTCGAGCCAATTCACGGATCATACCCACAAGCAACCGGAAAAGATATTGCCAATCCTTTGGCTTCTATTTTATCTGCCGCAATGATGTTAGAGCATTTAGGCTTGCATGATGAAGCAGATGCAATACAAAGAGCTGTAGAAAAATCGTTAGATTTAGGCATTACAACTCCAGATTTAAAAGGCAAAAATCAGTACTCGGCGTCTACCGCAAAAGTAGGCGATTTTATTGCCGATTATATTGCAAATCAAGAAGACAGTAATATGAATTTTCAAAACATTCATATGGGGCAAAGTACTATTATTTAGAAGCTATTTCCAGCTTTCATTACTCGCTTTTTTTGTAAAAAAAAACAAAAAAGAGCTCAAACAAACCATTCAATCTGGGCTAGCCTAATTTGCTTAATTTTGTCATTAATAATAAAAGTAGTTGTATATTTAAAATAAAATTACAATATTTGAACACGTGAAAAAACAGATATTAAATATTATTTCTATTATTATCATCGTCATCGTAATTATTACGACATGATAAGGAAGTGCTATTTATATTTTTTATAAACAAACCTTCCATTTAAACGGAAGGTTTTTTTTATGAATTTATTTCAATGATTGAATATCATAATTAAATAGGGTTAATAATCTTTATATCAGTTATTTATGGTGTTTTTTTAACACCTGAATTTAAAGAATACTATTGAATATTATTCAATAAAAACAGAGAAACATAGTAATTTAGACAACAAATTGAAGAAAACAATAATGAAACTAAACAAACACAGTAGCAGATTAACGCAAGATGAATCTCAACCTGCATCACAAGCAATGTTATATGCAGTAGGTTTAACGGATGAAGACATGCAAAAGGCACAAGTAGGTATTGCAAGTACAGGTTATGACGGTAACCCGTGTAACATGCATTTAAATAATTTGGCGGCAGAAGTCAAGGTAGAAAGCAATATTGCAGGTTTAGTCGGTTTAGGATTCAATACAATTGGAGTTTCAGATGGTATTTCTATGGGAACTTCTGGTATGAATTACTCATTAGCTTCTAGAGATATTATTGCAGATTCTATAGAAACAGTTGTAAACGCTCAAAGTTATGATGCTTTAGTTTCTGTAGTTGGATGTGATAAAAATATGCCAGGAGCTGTTATAGCAATGTTGCGTTTAAATCGTCCATCAATTATGATGTATGGTGGTACCATTGCATCAGGAAATTACAAAGGAAGAAAATTAAATATTGTTTCTGCTTTTGAGGCTTTAGGTCAAAAAGTAGCAGGAGAAATAGAAGAAGATGAATATAGAGAAATTATAAAAAGAGCCATTCCAGGGGCTGGAGCATGTGGTGGTATGTATACTGCAAACACAATGGCTTCTGCAATAGAATGTATGGGGTTCTCTTTACCTTATAACTCATCAATACCAGCAGAAAATCCTAATAAATTATCAGAAGCAGAAAGAACTGCTTTAGCTATTAAAAATTTATTAGAATTAGATTTAAAGCCTTTAGATATTATCACTAAAAAGTCTTTAGAAAATGCCATTGCAATTGTAAATGCTTTAGGTGGATCTACAAATGCAGTGTTACACTTTTTAGCAATTGCACATGCAGCTGATATTGAGTTTACATTGGCAGATTTTCAAAGAGTTTCGGACAGAACTCCGTTAATTGCAGATTTAAAACCATCTGGTAAATACTTAATGGAAGATGTACACGGAATTGGAGGTACGCCTGCTGTGATGAAATATTTATTAGAGAATGGATATTTACATGGAGATTGTATGACCGTAACAGGTAAAACATTGGCCGAAAATTTGGCAGATGTAGAGGCAATCGAATTCGAAGATCAAGATGTAATTCATCCAAAAGATAAAGCATTAAAATCATCAGGAAATATTCAAATTATTTATGGAAACCTTGCCACAGAAGGAGCTGTTGCAAAAATTTCTGGAAACGAAGGATTACTTTTTGAAGGAAAAGCAGTTGTATATGATGGTGAACAAGCAGCAAATACAGGTATTTCTAATGGGGAAGTAGAAAGAGGAGATGTAGTCGTCATTAGGTATGTTGGACCTAAAGGAGGACCAGGAATGCCAGAAATGTTAAAACCAACTTCATTAATTATGGGAGCAGGTTTAGGTAAATCTGTAGCTTTAATTACAGATGGTCGTTTTTCTGGAGGAACTCATGGTTTTGTGGTCGGACATATTACACCAGAAGCACAATCTGGTGGTGCAATTGGCTTATTAAAAACTGGCGATAAAATTAGAATTAGTGCAGAAGATAATTCAATTAATGTTTTATTATCTGATGAAGAACTCGCAGAAAGAAAAGCTAAATGGGTTGCACCAGCATTAAAACATACAAAAGGAATTTTGTATAAATATGCAAAAACAGTAGCATCTGCATCTAAAGGATGTGTAACTGATTTGTAGTTTTACAATAGAATCAAGAATCAAGATAAAAAAAGAGATAAGATATCCTGCAAGGCTTTAATAACCTTGTAGGTATTTAAAAGATAAAACTATGGAAACACAAACCATAAAAAATAAGCAAAGCACAACTAAAACTACAGAAAGGATTTCTGGTAGTGAGGCAATTGTTAGATGCCTTATAGAAGAAGGAGTTAAGATTTTATACGGTTATCCTGGAGGGGCAATTATGCCTGTTTACGATGAGTTGTATAAGTATCAAGATAAAATTCATCACGTATTAACTCGTCATGAGCAAGGTGCAACACATTCTGCTCAAGGTTATGCGCGTATTTCAGGTGAAGTTGGGGTTGCTATGGCAACTTCAGGACCCGGAGCAACCAATTTAATTACGGGTATTGCAGATGCACAAATAGACTCTACACCAATGGTGTGTATTACAGGTCAGGTTTTTTCTCATTTATTAGGAAGTGATGCATTTCAAGAAACCGATATTGTTGGTATTTCTACACCAGTTACCAAATGGAACTGTCAAGTAACAAAGGCATCGGATATTCCAGAAGCTATTGCAAAAGCATTTTATATTGCTAGAAGCGGAAGACCAGGACCTGTTTTAATTGATATTACCAAAGATGCTCAATTAGAAAAATTTGATTTTTCTTATGAAAAATGTACAAAAGTAAGGAGTTATGTTCCTGTTCCTAAAACAGATGTTAAGTCTTTAGAAGCTGCAGCAGAATTAATAAATGCAGCAAAGAAACCATTAGTAGTTTGGGGTCAGGGAGTTATTTTAAGTAAAGCAGAAGAAGCATTTAAAGCAGTAATTGAAAAAGCAGGAATTCCTTCTGCATGGACAATCTTAGGAGCTTCTGCAATTCCTACAAAACATCCTTTAAATGTTGGTATGGTTGGTATGCATGGTAATTATGCGCCAAATGTGTTAACAAACGAATGTGATGTTTTAATTGCAATCGGAATGCGTTTTGATGATAGGGTTACAGGAAAGTTAGATGAGTATGCTACACAAGCAAAAGTGATTCATTTTGAAATAGATCCTGCAGAAGTAGATAAAAACGTTAAAACAGATGTTGCAGTTTTAGGTGATGCAAAAGCTAGCTTAGAAGCAATTTTACCATTAATAAATAAAAATTCTCATACAGAATGGCATCAGAAATTTAAAGATTTATATGCTATTGAATATGAAAGAGTGATAAAAAACGATATACATCCAACCAAAGAAGGGTTAACAATGGGTGAGGTTTTAAATCAAATAAACATACAAAGTAAAGGTAATGCAGCCATCGTTTCAGATGTTGGTCAGCATCAAATGATTGCTTGTAGGTATGCTGAATTTAATAAAACTAAAAGTAATATTACTTCTGGTGGTTTGGGTACAATGGGCTTTGGTTTGCCTGCTGCAATTGGAGCAAAAATGGCAGCACCAGATAGAGAAGTAGTATCTATTTCTGGAGATGGAGGTTACCAAATGACGATTCAGGAACTAGGAACTATTTTTCAGCAAAAAGCGGCTGTAAAAGTGGTGGTTTTAAATAACGATTTCTTAGGAATGGTGCGCCAGTGGCAACAGTTATTTTTTGAGAAACGATATGCATCAACAGAAATGGTAAATCCAAATTTTGTAGCCATTGCAGAAGGGTATTATATAAAAGCAAGAAAAGTTACTAAAAGAGAAGAATTAGCAGATGCTGTTAAGGAAATGATGGAAAGTAAAGAAGCTTATTTTTTAGAAGTTTGTGTAGAAAAAGAGGATAATGTATTTCCTATGATTCCTACAGGTGCAAGTGTTTCTGATATAAGATTAGAGTAAAAGAGAATTAAGAAAAGAGAATAAAGAACAAAGATTAAAGAGAAGAGTGGCAACTTTGAAACTTTAAACTTTAAACCTTGAACTTAAAAGCATGAGTACAGAAAAACAATTATTTACAATATCTGTTTATACAGAAAATAATGTTGGATTGTTGAATAGAATTTCAGCAATTTTTCAAAGAAGACACATCAACATAGAAAGTTTAAATATTTCTCCATCAGAAATTGTAGGAGTGGCTAAATTTACGATTGTTGTAAATATGATCGAAGTTAATGTTAAAAAGATAATTGGTCAGATAGAAAAGCAAGTAGAGGTAATAAAAGCTTACTACCATGATCAAGATGAGATTATTTATCAAATTTCGGGCTTATTTAAAATAAAATCAGAATTGTTGTTCGAAGAGCGTCAAATTCAGAATATAATTAAAGAAAGCAACGCAAGAATTGTAACGGTTAATAAAGAGTTTTTTGTTTTAGAAAAATCGGGCAAGAAAGATGAAATTGTAGCGTTATACAACCAGTTAAGCGTATTTGGTATTATGCAATATACCCGTTCTGGTTTAATTGCGGTTACTAAAGAAGAAATGAAGATATCAGCATTATTAGAAACATACAACAACTAAAAATAAGTCAAAGAAAAAAGAGAAGAGAAAAAGAGAAGAGACAAGAAATAAATCTATTACAAGTAAGATTTGTCTATCTTCTTTTTTCTATCATCTTTACTCTAAAACCAACAAACAAAAACAATAAAAATGTCAAATTATTTTAACACATTAACATTAAGAGAAAAATTAGAGCAATTAGGAAAATGTCGTTTTATGGACGCTTCAGAATTTGAAGACGGAGTAGAAGCATTGAAAGGGAAAAAAATTGTTATTGTAGGTTGTGGAGCACAAGGTTTAAACCAAGGTTTAAATATGAGAGAGTCTGGTTTAGATATTTCTTATACCTTAAGACAAGCTGCTATCGATCAAAAAAGACAGTCATATATTAACGCGTCTTCAAATAATTTTGAAGTTGGTAGTTACGAAGATATGTTACCAAGTGCAGATGTGGTTATTAATTTAACGCCAGATAAACAACATACAAATGTTGTAAATGCAGTAATGCCTTTAATGAAAAAAGGAGCTACGTTATCTTATTCTCATGGTTTTAATATTGTTGAAGAAGGAATGCAAGTTCGTAAAGATTTAACTGTAATTATGGTGGCGCCAAAGTCTCCAGGATCTGAAGTTAGAGAAGAATATAAAAGAGGATTTGGTGTGCCAACATTAATTGCGGTTCACCCAGAAAATGATCCAGAAGGAAAAGGTTGGGCACAAGCAAAAGCGTATGCAGTTGCAACAGGTGGTCATAAAGCAGGTGTGTTACAATCTTCTTTTGTTGCTGAGGTTAAGTCTGATTTAATGGGAGAGCAAACTATTTTATGTGGTTTGTTACAAACAGGAGCAATTTTATCTTTTGATAAAATGGTAGAAGAAGGTATTGAGCCAGGTTATGCAGCTAAATTAATTCAGTATGGTTGGGAAACTGTAACAGAAGCTTTAAAACATGGAGGAATCACCAATATGATGGACAGATTGTCTAATCCTGCAAAAGTAGAAGCTTTTAGAATTTCTGAAGAATTAAAAGAAATTATGCGTCCATTGTTCCAAAAACATATGGACGATATTATGACTGGTCATTTCTCTAAAACAATGATGGAAGACTGGGCAAATGATGATAAAAACTTATTAACTTGGAGAGCTGCAACAGGAGAAACTGCTTTTGAAAAACAACAAGTTACAGATCAAGAAATTTCTGAACAAGAATATTTTGACCACGGAACTTTATTAGTTGCTTTTGTGAGAGCTGGTGTAGAATTGGCTTTTGAGGCAATGACAGAATCTGGTATTATTGCAGCTTCAGCTTATTACGAGTCTTTACACGAAACGCCATTAATTGCTAATACAATTGCAAGAATGAAATTGGCAGAAATGAACCGTGTAATTTCTGATACTGCAGAATATGGTTGTTACTTATTTGACCATGCTTGTAAGCCTTTATTAACTGATTTTATGAAAACAGTTTCTACAAACGTTATTGGTAAATCTTTTAGTTCAGAAAACGGAGTAGATAACCAAGAATTAATTAGAATTAACAAAATTATTAGAAATCATCCGGTAGAAAAAGTAGGAGAGCAATTAAGAGCTTCTATGACCGCAATGAAAGTTGTAAAAACGGCATAATTAACTAAAGATTTTTTTTATAAAAACCTGTCAGATTTAATTGTCTGACAGGTTTTCTTTTTATATTCGACCCATGCAAACAAAGTCAAATTATTATCCAAGTTTAGAAAGCGTAAAAACAGCTGCAAAAAACTTAAAAGGAGTTGCTTTTGAAACTCCGTTGAGCAAAAACTTTAACTTATCAAAAGAATTAGAAGCAACAATTCTGTTTAAGAGAGAAGATTTACAAGTAGTACGTTCTTATAAAATTAGAGGAGCCTACAATAAAATGTCTTCTTTAACTTCGGATGAAAAACAACGGGGAATTGTTTGTGCAAGCGCTGGTAATCATGCGCAAGGTGTTGCTTTGTCTTGTAAATTGTTACAGATAAAAGGAACCATTTTTATGCCATCTCCAACTCCAAATCAAAAAATTAACCAAGTTAAAATGTTTGGAGAAGATTTTATTGAAATTGTAATTGAAGGAGATACTTTTGATGATGCTTCTGATGCAGCTAAACTAGAGTGTGATGCAAAAAAGAAAACTTTTATTGATCCTTTTAATGATGCAAAAGTAATTGAAGGTCAGGCAACAGTTGGTTTCGAAATATTGAATCAAACAGCTGAAAAAATAGATTACGTTTTTGTTCCTATTGGAGGAGGAGGGTTGTCTGCAGGGTTATCATCTGTATTTAAATATTTATCACCAGAAACAAAAGTTATTGGTGTAGAACCAGAAGGAGCGCCTTCTATGTTAACATCCATCAAAAATAAAAAGAATACAGCTTTAGATGTAATAGATTCTTTTGTAGATGGTGCAGCGGTTAAAAGAGTAGGAGATTTAAATTTTGCTATTTGTAAGCAAAATCTATCTGAAGTAATTACGGTTCCCGAAGGAAAAATTTGTCAGACCATTTTAGATTTGTATAACAAAGATGCTATTGTGGTAGAACCTGCAGGTGCTTTAAGTATTGCAGCGTTAGATTTATTTGCGGATAAAATTAAAGGTAAAAATGTAGTTTGTGTAGTAAGTGGTAGTAATAATGATATTACAAGAACGGCAGAAATAAAAGAACGCGCTTTGGTGTTTGCAAATTTAAAACATTACTTTATTGTAAAGTTTCCGCAAAGAGCAGGGGCTTTAAAAGAGTTTGTGGCAGAAATATTGGGTCCAAATGATGATATTACACATTTTGAATACACTAAAAAGAATAACAGAGTAAACGGAGCTGCCGTTGTTGGTTTAGAGTTAAAATCTTCTAAGGATTTAGCGCCTCTAATCAACAGAATGAAAGAAAGAAGTTTCTTTGGCGACTACCTAAATGATAAGCCAGATTTGTTTCAGTTTTTGGTCTAATTATTCAAAAAATTCTAAAGAAAAACAGTGTTATAACACCGAAAACCTTTTCGTGTTTTAAATAATAAATGGGGTATTTTACAGTTATTTTTAGTTAATTTTGAACAATAGATAATTATAAGGCTTATTTTTTTATGGGATCTATTAAAATTTATAGAGGTCAGTATTTAAATTCATATCTTAGAAGTCAATAAATATAGTAATTAAATGAATATTTTTAAGGGACAAAACCTTCTAGAGTTTGCTGACCGTTTTAAGACTGACCTAGATTGTAAGAAATATCTAGCAGATATTAAATGGAAAGATGGTTTTCAATGTGTAAAATGTAGCCATAAAAAAGCTCAGATAAGAAAAGATTTCTCACGTACTTGTAATATTTGTTCTCATCAAGAATCAGCAACATCAAACACACTTTTTCACAAAGTAAAATTTGGTATTAGAAAGGCATTTTTTATTGTTTTTGAAATGAGTACAAGCACTAAAAGTCTTTCAGCAAGCTATGTTTCAGTTCGTTTTAGTGTTACTGAAAAGACAGCTCGTTTATTTATGCTTAAAATTAGAGAAGCTATGGAAAGCAGTGGGAATAATCCCATGACAGGTACTGTTCATGTTGATGAATTTGTACTTGGCGGACGCGAAAAAGAGAAAGTTGGCAGAAGTTATAACGTAAAGAAAAAGAAGGCCATTACTGCTGTTGAGTTAACTGATGATGGAAAAGTAAAAAGAATGTATGCTATGAGAATCGAAGATTTTTCAGCAAGTTCGCTTCAATATATTTTTGTGAATCATATTAGCAGAGATGCTAAAGTGATAACCGATAAATGGAGAGGTTACAGACCAATTGCAAAAGTTTATGATATTACACAGATTGAAAGTAATAATGGTATGAATTTTAAAGCTCTTCACACTATGATTCATCAAGTAAAATCATGGATAAGAACAACGTATTCTTGGGTAAGTAATTCTAATATAAATAGATATTTTAATGAATTTTGTTTTAGAATTAACCGTTCACAAAGCAAAGCAACAATATTCAATAATCTTATAACTAAAATGGTCAAAAAAGAAAAAGTTAGCCACAAACAAATTATATGTAGCTAACTACTGACCTCTAAAAATTTAATTTATGAAAAAACAATTTACAGAAATACCAGAAGCATATAAAGTCAATTCACTATTACATCAAAAAACGTATTTAGTTGATGGTGAATTAAAGGAATGGAAAGGAGAATTTACAGAGGTATATTCTACAATTTCATCAACAAAAGAATACAAACCAACTTTATTAGGGACTGTGCCTAATTTAACAGGAGATGAAGGTATAGAGGCTTTAAATTCTGCATACAGAGCCTATGATAAAGGGCAAGGTTTGTGGCCAACAATGCGTGTTGCAGACAGAATAGAATGTATGGAAGAGTTTGCAGAGCAAATGAAAACCAAACGAGATGAGGTTGTAAAATTATTGATGTGGGAAATTGGAAAAGCTTTACCAGATTCTGAAAAAGAATTTGATAGAACTATAGAATACATTTACGATACTATTGAAGACTATAAGCAAATGGACAGAGATTTTGCTAAGTTTGAAAAAAATAGTGGAGTACATGCTCATATTAGACGTGGCCCTTTAGGTGTAGTTTTATGTTTAGGGCCATATAATTACCCTTTAAATGAAACATTTGCACTGTTAATTCCTGCTTTAATTATGGGGAATACAGCTGTTTTTAAACCTGCAAAACATGGAGTCTTGTTATTGTCTCCGTTATTAGAGGCTTTTCAAAATAGTTTTCCAGAAGGTGTGGTCAATGTAATTTATGGTAGAGGTCGTGTTTTAGCAACTCCTATTATGAAAACAGGTAAAGTAGATGTGTTAGCTTTAATAGGTAACAGTAAATCTGCAAATGCTATTCAAGCAAACCACCCATTTAAAAATAGATTGCGTTTGGTGTTAGGTTTAGAAGCTAAAAATCCTGGAATTGTATTACCAGATGCAGATTTAGACTTAGCAATAGATGAATGTCTTGCTGGAGCAACTTCTTTTAACGGGCAACGTTGTACTGCATTAAAAATATTATATGTTCATGAACATATTGTAGATAAATTTAACAAACGATTTGCAAAAAGAGTAGATGCTTTAAAATTTGGAAACCCATGGGAAGAAGGAGTGAAACTAACACCTTTACCAGAACCAGGTAAGCCTGCTTATATTCAAGAATTAATTGATGATGCTACTTCAAAAGGAGCAAAAGTGATTAATAAAAAAGGAGGAAAAACTTCTGAGAACTATATATTTCCATCTGTTTTATACCCTGTTTCAAAAGACATGAGAGTGTTTCAAGAAGAGCAATTTGGTCCTGTAACTCCTATTGTTTCTTTTAAAAATATTCAAGAACCTTTAGATGATATGGCAGATTCTAATTATGGGCAACAAGTAAGTGTTTTTGGTAGCGAGGTAAAAACTCTAGCGCCATTAATTGATACGTTAGTAAATTTAGTGTGTAGAGTAAATTTAAATAGTGCTGCTCAAAGAGGACCAGATGTATATCCTTTTACAGGAAGAAAAGATTCTGCAGTTTCTACATTAAGTGTACATGATGCATTGCGTTCTTTTTCTATTAGAACTTTTGTTGCGTCTAAAGATACACCGTATAATAATGCTATTTTAGAAGAGTTATTAGATAAAAAAGCGTCTAACTTTATCAATACAGATTATCTATTGTAAGAAAATTAGAAGTATTATAGATTTAAAAACCTCCATTTCTGGAGGTTTTTTGTTTTTAGAGAATGGATGTCTGTAAGTTAATTTAGAAACACCTTATGTTATTGTCTAAACCTTAATGGTTAGCATTGGTTTTAAAGCACTTTTAGATAAGCTTTTGGTAACACTGCCTGTAAATAGGTGTGCTAAACCGGTTCTTCCGTGTGTGCTTAAAGCAATTAAATCTGCATTAATATCATTAGAAAAGTTTAAGATTCCTTTTTCTACAGTAGTATCGCTATAGACGTTAATTTTATGTTTTGGTAAATTAAAATCTGTAATAAAATCCTTTATTTTTTGTTTTGTTTCTGAGGTTGCATGAAAGTTGGCAGGTGTATTTACTTTTAATAAGTGAATTTTACTATCAAAAATAGTAGCAAAATCAACAAATTTACCGAAGACTTCTTTGTTTTCTTCTTTAAAATTAGAAGCAAAAACCAAATTTTTTAATTTAAATTTTTTACTATCTTGTTTAATAACAATAACGGGTGTTTTAGAATTTCGTACAACTTTCTCTGTATTAGAGCCTATAATCATTTCTTCTAGTTCAGAATGACCTTTTGATCCCATTATAATTAAGTCTGCATTAATTTTATCAGCATATTTTTGAATGCCTTCAAAAGGAGAGTTTAGTTTTATAAGGTATTCTACGTGAGTGTTTTTGTTGAAAAAAGTCTTTTTAAAATGTAGAATTTTTTCTCTAATCATTCTTAAATATAACATGCTTTCGGGGATGCTAAATTTACTGCTTGCTGCCATGTCTATGACGCCTTTAGGTACTTCAATTAAATGAATCAAGTAAATAGTTGCATTTGTTTTTGCAGCTATTTTTGCTGCAATTTTAGAAGCATATTCAGATGTTTTTGAAAAATCTATAGGGACTAAAATTTTTTTCATATTACAAAAATTTAAAGGTTCATATCAATATATATAAAGTTACAAAAAATATTTGACTTCAACTTAGTTTGGTAAATCCCAAACATTTAGTATATTTGCACCGAAATTTATAATAAATGGGGAAGGAAGGGGACTAAGAGTCCCCTCTTTTTATATTTTATTTTAAGCATTAAAATGGACCAAACCAAGGTAAGAGATTTAGTAGATGAAGCATTAGCACTGAACGAATCATTGTATTTGATAGATTTATCAATATCAGAAAACAATAAAATTCAGGTTACAGTAGATGGTGATAATGGAGTTCCATTAAGTGAATGCATTAGAATTAGTAAAAGTGTAGACGGTAATTTTGATAGAGAAGAAGAAGATTTCTCTCTAGAAGTGTCTACACCAGATATTTCTCATCCACTTAAAGTAAAGAGACAATATATTAAAAATATTAATAGAATACTAAAAGTAAAAACTTCTGAAGAAGAATTTGAAGGGACTTTAGTTGAAGCAGATGAAGATAAAATTGTTCTAAACTGGAAAGCAAGAGAGCCAAAACCAATAGGTAAGGGAAAAGTTACTGTGTTAAAAACAGCAACTATAGATTATCAGGATATTAAAGAAGCAAAAGTGAAGATTGTATTTTAAGCAAAAATGTAATGGAGAATATAGCATTAATTGATTCGTTTTCAGAATTTAAAGATAACAAGAGTATAGACAGAGTAACATTAATGTCTATTTTAGAAGAAGTTTTTAGAGCTGCCTTAAAACGTAAGTTTGGTTCTGATGATAATTTTGATATTATTATTAACCCAGATAAAGGAGATTTAGAAATTTGGAGAAATAGAGTTGTGGTTGCAGATGGTTTTTCTGAAGATGATAATGAAGAGATTGAATTAGCGGAAGCAAGATTAATTGAGCCAGATTTTGAAATTGGTGAAGATGTATCTGAAGAAGTGAAATTAATTGATTTAGGAAGAAGAGCTATTTTAGCATTACGTCAGAACTTAATTTCTAAAATTTACGAACACGATAGTACAAATATCTTTAAGCAATTTAAAGAATTAGAAGGAGAATTGTACAGTGCAGAAGTTCATCACATTCGTCATAATGCAATTATTTTGTTAGATGATGATGGCAATGAAATTGTGTTACCAAAAAGTGAGCAAATCCGTTCAGATTTCTTTAGAAAAGGAGATTCTGTAAAAGGTGTTATAAAAACAGTAGAGTTAAGAGGAAACAAACCAGCGATTATTTTATCAAGAACATCGCCTGTTTTCTTAAATAAACTGTTTGAACAAGAAATTCCTGAAGTTTTTGATGGTTTAATTACTGTTGAAGGTGTGGCAAGAATACCAGGAGAAAAAGCAAAAGTAGCGGTAGATTCTTATGATGATAGAATAGATCCTGTTGGAGCTTGTGTTGGTGTAAAAGGTTCTAGAATTCATGGTATAGTACGTGAATTAGGGAATGAAAATATAGACGTTATTAACTATACCAAAAACGAACAATTATTTATTTCAAGAGCATTGAGTCCTGCTAAAGTGACATCAATGGAAATAGAAATGTTTGATGAAGAAAGAAACGGTAAAAAAGGACGTGTAAGCGTTTTATTAAAACCAGAAGAAGTTTCTAAAGCAATTGGTAGAGGAGGGGTAAATATTCGTTTAGCAAGTGAGTTAACAGGTTACGAAATAGACGTTAAGAGAGAGGGTCTAGAAGAAGAAGACGTAGAGTTAACAGAGTTTGGAGACGAAATTGAAGATTGGGTTATTGTTGAATTCAAAAAGATTGGTTTAGATACTGCAAGAAGCGTATTAGAAACTAGTGTGGCAGAATTGGTAAGAAGAACTGATCTAGAAGAAGAAACAATTATGGATGTTCAAAGAATCTTGAAAGAAGAATTCGAGGACTAAGTATAGTATAGAATTAAAGTAAAAAGTATATTTTTACAAGTATAAAGTTAAAAAGAATTTATGTCTGTAGGCAAAACAATGAGGCTTAATAAAGTTTTAAGAGAATTAAACATTTCTCTTGATAGAGCAGTCGAATATTTAGCGGGTAAAGGTCACGAAATAGAATCGAGGCCAACCACTAAAATTACGGGTGACGTCTATCAAGTTTTACTTGATGGCTTTGAAAAAGACGCAAGCAAAAAAGCTGCATCTAAAGAAGTTGGAGAAGAAAAACGTAAAGAGAAAGAAGCTATTCGCTTAGAACATGAAGCTAAGTTAGAGAAGAAAAGAGCGGAAGAGGTTAAGAAAGAAGAGGTTTTAAGGGCCAAAGCAGATAAATTAGAGTTTAAAACTGTTGGTAAAATAGATATCGATAATA
This sequence comes from Polaribacter staleyi, assembly GCF_038024045.1. NCBI lineage: Bacteria > Pseudomonadati > Bacteroidota > Flavobacteriia > Flavobacteriales > Flavobacteriaceae > Polaribacter > Polaribacter staleyi. The sequence continues at coordinate 3,080,170 of NZ_CP150665.1, forward strand.
TCGGTAAAAAACCTGCTGACAAAGTTGAAAAGGTAAAAGAAGAGCCTAAAGAGGTTGTTGTAGAGCCTAAGGCAGAAACGCCTAAAACTGAAACACCTAAAGTAGAAGAGCCAAAAGCAGTTACAGAAACTCCAGTGGTTGAAGTAAAAGCCGAAACTCCTAAAGTAGAAGAAACTCCTGTGGCAGATAAACCAAAGGCTGTTATTCCAGAAGTTAAAAAAACGGTTTCTGAAATAGAAAAAGAAGTTTCTAAAGTTGGTGATAAACCAAAAGGGAAAAGAGAGGTTTCTAAATCTGATGAAAAAGTAGAGGAAGTTACTGCAGAAAATGCAGAAGCTATTAAAACTCAATATAAAAAATTAGAAGGTCCTAATTTTACAGGGAAAAAAATTGATTTAAAACAATTTGAAAGACCTAAGAAAAAGAAACCAGAACCTAAAAAAGATGCAAACGCAGACAAGAAGAAACGTAAGCGTATTGTAACTAAAGCAGGTGCGCCAGGTTCTGCTACTGCAAGACCAAGTAGACCAGGTCAAGGTAATAGAAGCGGTGGTGGAAGTAGACCTCCTTTTAATAGAGGCGGACGAGGAGCAGCAAGACCAGCAGCAGTTAAGAAAGAAGAACCAACAGAAGCAGAAATTCAAAAGCAAGTAAGAGAAACGCTAGAGAAACTGCAAGGGAAATCTTCTAGAGGTAAAGGAGCAAAATACCGTAGAAATAAAAGAGATGCACACAGAGAACATTCTGATGCTGAGTTAGAAGCTCAAGCATTAGACAACAAAATCTTAAAAGTAACAGAATTTGTTACTGTAAGTGAAGTTGCTACAATGATGGAGGTTCCTGTAACAAATATTATTTCAGCATGTATGTCTTTAGGTATGATGGTAACAATGAATCAGCGTTTAGATGCAGAAACATTAGTTATTGTTGCCGAAGAATTTAACCACAAAGTAGAATTTGTTGGGGCAGAAGTAGAAGAGTCTATAGAAGAAGTCGTAGATAAACCAGAAGATTTAGAAACTCGTGCACCAATTATTACGGTAATGGGTCACGTAGATCATGGTAAAACATCTTTATTAGATTACATTAGAAAAGCAAATGTTATTGATGGTGAAAGTGGAGGAATTACACAACACATTGGTGCATATTCTGTAAAAGTTGGAGATCAAAAAATAGCATTTTTAGATACACCAGGTCACGAGGCGTTTACCGCAATGCGTGCACGTGGGGCGCAAGTAACAGATTTAGTTATTATTGTAGTTGCAGCAGATGATGATGTAATGCCACAAACTAAAGAAGCAATTTCTCATGCGCAAGCAGCAGGAGTGCCTATTATATTTGCAATCAACAAGATTGATAAACCAAACGCAAATCCAGATAATGTAAAAACGCAATTATCTCAAATGAATTTGTTGATAGAAGAATGGGGAGGTAACATACAATCTCAAGATATTTCAGCAAAACATGGAACAGGTATTCCAGAATTATTAGAGAAAGTCTTATTAGAAGCTGAAATTTTAGAATTGAAAGCAAACCCTAAGAAGAATGCAGTTGGTGCGGTAGTGGAAGCATTATTAGATAAAGGTAGAGGATATGTTTCTACCATATTAGTACAAGCAGGAACTTTAAAAATTGGAGATTACTTGTTAGCAGGTAAACACAGTGGTAAAGTAAGAGCAATGTTTGATGATAAAGGAAACAACTTAAAAGTTGCCGGACCATCAACACCGGTATCTATTTTAGGTTTAGACGGAGCGCCACAAGCGGGTGATAAGTTTGTAGTATTTGATGATGAAAGAGAAGCAAAACAAATTGCATCTAAACGTTCTCAATTACAACGTGAGCAATCTGTAAGAACTCAAAAAACATTAACGTTAGATGAAATTGGACGTAGAATTGCGTTAGGAGACTTTAAAGAATTAAACATTATCTTAAAAGGAGATGTAGATGGTTCTGTAGAAGCATTAACAGATTCTTTCCAAAAATTATCTACTGAAGAAATTCAGGTTAATATTTTACATAAAGGTGTTGGAGCCATTACAGAAAGTGATGTGTTATTAGCATCAGCATCAGACGCAATTATTGTTGGGTTTAATGTTCGTCCGCAAGGAAATGCTAGAGTAGTAGCAGATAGAGAAGAGGTAGATATTAGAACATATTCTATTATTTATGCAGCTATCAACGACTTAAAAGACGCCATGGAAGGGATGTTATCTCCAGAAATGAAAGAAGAAGTTACTGGTAATGTAGAAATTAGAGAAATCTATAAAATCTCTAAAGTTGGTAACATTGCAGGTTGTATGGTAATGTCTGGTAAAATTCAAAGAGATTCTCAAATTAGAATTATTAGAGACGGAATTGTAGTGCACGATGGAACTTTAACAGCGTTAAAACGTTTTAAAGATGATGTTAGAGAAGTTACAAAAGGCTTTGATTGTGGTATTCAAATTAAAAACTACAATGATATTGCTGAAGGAGATGTAATTGAAGCATACAAAGAAGTAGCAGTGAAGAAGAAATTGAAATAATAATTTTCGATATTTTTTTTAAATTATATAAGCCGCAAACACTGTTTGCGGTTTTTTTTATGGCTATTGTTCAATGAGTCAGTGTCTAGCGTTCTAGACAAAAAAAATAACAAAAAAAATAATAAAATGGCATAAGGTTTGCCTTAAAGATGAAAATAAAAACTAAGAAATTATGATTAAAAAATTATGGATTACCTGTATTTCTATTGCTTTAGCAGGAACGTTAAATGCACAAGACGTAAAAATAGGGCTTAAGTTAGGGATGAATATTGCCTCTGTAAATGGAAGTAATGCAAATAATCTCGACTCGAGAACAGGATTTATTATTGGTGCTACATCAGAGGTTTCGTTAACTGAAAAGTTTTCTATACAACCAGAATTATTGTATTCCGCACAAGGTGCGCAACAAAAAGATAATTTTAAGTACGATTTAAATTACGTTTTACTTCCTATTATGGCGAAGTATTATGTTGCAAAAGGATTTTCAGTAGAAGCAGGACCACAATTTGCTTTTTTAATAAAAGATCAATTGGTACCAATTGATCAATATAATGGTGGAGGTAAAGAAAATACAGATGCAGAAAATTTTGATCTTGCAGCAAATTTTGGAATAGGTTATCAGTTTGATAGTGGCATTTTTTTTCAAACAAGATACAATTTAGGGTTGATTGCTGTTAGTGAAAATCCAGATATTAAAAATGGTGTTTTTCAAATGACTTTAGGATATCAATTCTAAAAAAAACATATATAGTATCTTCTTCATCTAAATGAAGAGGATGTTTACTTTTAACGAAATCGTTCTTTTTAGCTAGATTTTACCATACGAGTCATTCCTGTTTAAGCAAGTTCGTTTTTACTTTAATCTTCTAAAGAATAAACGTAAATTTGCACACTTTAATAAAAGAATCAAATGCAATATAATCACCTAGATATAGAAAAGAAATGGCAAAAATTTTGGGCAGAAAACCAAACTTTTAAAGCTGATAATAAATCTGAGAAGCCTAAATATTATGTGTTAGATATGTTTCCTTACCCATCGGGAGCAGGTTTACATGTTGGACATCCTTTAGGATATATTGCAAGTGATATTTATGCACGTTACAAACGTCATAAAGGTTTTAACGTATTGCATCCGCAAGGATATGATTCTTTTGGTTTACCGGCAGAACAATATGCCATTCAAACAGGTCAGCATCCAGCAAAAACAACAGAAGAAAATGTTGCAACGTATAGAAGACAATTAGATACGATTGGTTTTTCTTTTGATTGGAGCAGAGAAGTAAGAACTTCGAGTCCTGAATATTATAAATGGACTCAGTGGATTTTTATTCAATTATTCAACTCTTGGTATAATAAAGATACAGACAAAGCAGAAGATGTTTCTACGTTAATTTCTATCTTTAAAAAAGAAGGAAATACAACTGTAAACGCAGTTTGTGATGAAGATATTCAAACTTTTTCTGCGGATGAATGGAAAGCTTTATCAACAAAAGAACAAGAGGAAATATTATTACAATACCGTTTAACGTTTTTGTCTGATACAGAAGTAAACTGGTGTCCTGCTTTAGGAACCGTTTTAGCAAATGATGAAATTGTAAACGGAGTATCAGAACGTGGAGGTCATCCTGTTATCAGAAAGAAAATGACACAATGGTCTATGCGAATTTCTGCCTATGCACAACGTTTGTTAGACGGATTAGAAAAAATAGATTGGCCACAACCTTTAAAAGATTCTCAAACCAATTGGATTGGGAAATCTGTGGGTGCCATGGTTACTTTTGATGTAGCAAATGGTTCTGAAAAAGTATCATCTGAAGTAAAATTATCTTATAAAGAATTAGAAGCTTTAAAAGAATTAAGACAAAATTTATCGAAAGCAGAAACAGTGCTTTGGAACGAGTTAAAGAATAAAAAAGGAGCATCAAAATTTAGAAAAAAATATACGATTGGTACATTTTTAGTAGATTATGTTTGTGTTGCTAAAAACTTAATTGTTGAGTTTTCTGGTAAAGAAGATGAAGCAGCTAGAGATCTTTATTTTGCAAGCGAAGGTTTTAATGTTGTTCGTTTTACAAATGAAGAAGTACTTGAAAATGTGCTTAAAGTTGTTACTGCTATTAATTCGGTAATTCAATTTCCAAAAAAGATTGAAAAAACTGAAAGCGAAAAGAATGTCACTTCGAGCGCAGTCGAGAAGACTTATAAAATTGATGTTTTTACAACACGTCCAGATACAATTTACGGAGTAAGTTTTATGACATTGGCTCCAGAACATGAGTTGGTATCAAAAATTACAACAGATGCGCAAAAAGCCGAAGTAGAGGCTTATATTGCAGCCACTGCAAAACGTTCTGAACGTGATAGAATGGCAGATGTAAAAACCATTTCTGGTGCGTTTACAGGTGCGTATGCAATTCATCCTTTTTCTGGTGAAAAGGTTCAAATCTGGATTGGAGATTACGTATTAGCAAATTACGGTACTGGAGCAGTTATGGCAGTTCCTTGTGGAGATCAACGTGATTATGACTTTGCAAAACATTTTGGAATTCCGATTCCTAATATTTTCGAAGATGTAGATATTTCTGAAGCAGCACACACTGGTAAAGACGGAACAAAAATTGCAAATTCTGATTTTTTATCAGGATTAAAATATAAGAAAGCATTAAAATTAGCCATTTTTGAAATGGAAAAACGTGGCTTCGGTTACGGAAAAGTAAATTATCGTTTGCGTGATGCTGTGTTTAGCAGACAACGTTATTGGGGAGAACCTTTTCCAGTATATTATAAAGACGGTATGCCACAAATGATTGATGCAGAACATTTGCCAATTGTTTTACCAGAAGTAGAAAAATACTTGCCAACTGAAGATGGAAAACCACCTTTAGGAAACGCAACAGAATGGGCTTGGGATTCTCGTGGAAAGAAAGTGGTTTCTAACGATAAGTTAAAAAACAAAACGGTCTATCCTTTAGAATTAAATACCATGCCAGGGTGGGCAGGTAGTTCTTGGTATTTTAACAGATACATGGATGCTACTAATACTAATGAGTTTGCAAGCAAAGAAAACTTAGACTATTGGAAAGAAGTAGATTTATATATTGGTGGGTCTGAACACGCAACAGGACATTTATTATATGCTCGTTTTTGGCAAAAATTCTTGTTCGATAAAGGAATTGTACCTGTAGATGAGTTTGCAAAAAAACTGATTAATCAAGGAATGATTTTAGGAACTTCTGCATTTGTATACAAAGCAACAGCGTTTGTACAAAACGGTTGTGGTTGTTCTGATGAAAAATCTATGGATGATGTTTTAGAGAAAATACCAACGGTTTTTGTTTCTAAAAATTCTTTTACGACAGATGATGAATTTGAAACTGTGGTTAAAAATTACTTATTAGATAATAAATTTTTAGATCCTAATTTTGCAGATTTAGTAATGATAACTAAAACGGCTTTACATGCAGATGTTTCTTTGGTAAATGCTTCGGATGAATTAGATGTTGATGCGTTTAAAAATCATGCTTTAAATAGTGATTATAAAAATGCCGAATTTATTTTAGAAGATGGCGCTTATAAAGTAGGACGTGAAGTAGAAAAAATGTCTAAATCTAAATACAATGTTGTAAATCCGGATGCTATTTGTGAAGAATACGGAGCAGATAGTTTACGATTATTCGAGATGTTTTTAGGCCCTTTAGAACAAGCAAAACCTTGGAAAACTTCTGGTATTTCTGGAGTTTCATCTTTCTTAAAGAAATTATGGAAACTGTACTTTAACGGTGAAAATTTTGATGTTTCTGATGCAGTACCAACTAAAGATGAGTTAAAAACATTGCATAAAACCATAAAAAAAGTAGAAGATGATATAGAGAATTTCTCTTTTAACACCTCTGTTTCTACCTTTATGATTGCTGTAAATGAGTTAACTGCTTTAAAATGTAATAAACGTGCAATTTTAGAACCTTTAGTAATTTTGGTTTCTCCGTATGCACCACATATTGCAGAAGAATTATGGAGTTTGTTAGGAAATAATGAATCTATTTCTACGGCAGCTTTCCCTGTTTTTGAGCCAAGTCATTTGGTAGAAAGTGCTAAAAATTACCCAATTTCTTTTAACGGGAAAATGCGTTTTACGTTAGAACTTCCTTTAGATTTATCTAAAGAAGAAATAGAAAAAGTAGTAATGGAAAACGAAAAAACCATTGCACAATTAGAAGGTAAAGCTCCTAAGAAAGTAATTATTGTTCCTGGTAAAATTATAAACATTGTAATCTAATTACATGTAACGGGTGCTTTTGTATTAGCTTGTTTTGTCATTCCGAACGAAGAATTGAGGAGGAATCTCATAAAGAGAATAACTGTTTTTATGAGATTTCTCAATCGCAAAAAAGCTCATTTCGAAATGACAAATGATGGAATTCATATATTAGAAAAATAAAAAGTAGTGATAGATCTACACGAGGTTATTGGTTTAGTTGCAGCCGTTTTTACTACAACATCATTTTTACCGCAAGTTTTTAAAACATACAAAACAAAAGATACCTCTGGGCTTTCTTTATCGATGTATATAATCTTCTTTATTGGAGTTCTTTTGTGGTTAATTTACGGTGTTTGGATAAATAGCTTATCAATAATTTTAGCGAATTTAATTACCGCTATTCTAACCTTATACCTTTTAGTAATGAAGATTAAGTATAAGTAAGAAGATAAATTTTATAAATAATTAAAAGTCATTACAGCATTTGTAATGGCTTTTTTATTTAACTACCTTGTCAACGTAATGAGTGTAACAAAAAAGCAACTTTTTAAGCGTCAAATTACTTTATCTGAGATTGGTGAAGTTGGGCAAGGAAAACTACAAAAAGCATCGGTTTTAGTGGTTGGTTGTGGCGGATTAGGAAGTCCGATTGCAGTGTATTTAGCCGCAAGCGGAATTGGGAAAATCCATTTGGTAGATTTTGATACAGTTGATGCTTCTAATTTACACAGACAAGTTTTTTATGCTTTAGAAGATGTTGGTAAATCGAAAGCAGCAGTTTTATCAGAATTTATAAAAAAAAGAGTGGCTTTTACAGAAGTCAGTTTTACCAACAAGCCAATTACTAAAGAAAATGTTTTTGAGCTGATTTCTACTTTTGATATTATTGTTGATGGTACCGATTCTTTGCCTACAAAATACCTGTTGAATGATGCTTGTGTTATTAAAAATAAGCCATTGGTTTATGGTTCTTTGTATAAGTTTGATGGCTATGTAGCTACTTTTAATGTTTTACAAAAAGACGGAAGTTATTCAGCCAATTTAAGAGATGCTTTTCCAGAAATGGCAACTGATGTTCCTAATTGTTCAGAAGCGGGAACTATGAACGCTATTGTGGGGCTCATTGCTACCCAACAAGTAAATGAAGTTATAAAATTGATAACAGGTATTGGAAAACCGTTAGCAAATGAATTATTGATTTACAATTCGCTTCAAAATACACAATTAAAAATGAAGTTAAAGCCAACTGTTTTAAAAGAAAAGATTTCAAATTTATTTAAAATACAAACCTATTTTGATGCGGCTTGTGCTATTTTGAATTCAGATTTACAAATATCAGCAGCAGCATTAAAAGAAAGATTAGAAGATTCAAGTTTAGAATTGATAGCCGTTTTACCGAATTTAAAATTACCTTTTAAAGTGCATCAAACAATTCCTATTAATGAGTTTAATGTAGATACTATAGAGGTAGATTTTGCTAAAACCTACATTATGGTTTGTCAAAGAGGAATTAATAGTTACAGAGCAACAAAAATGTTAAAGAAAAAATATCCAACGTTAACTGTTTTAAGTTTATCTGGAGGAATATCTGGTTATTAGAGTGAAAAGTAAAGGTGTTTTAAAGATTGTTTCTGTAAAAAGAGCTTGGTATGAGCGTCTTTTAGCAGCTGTTTTTTATGCAGCAACTGTATATGTGATTTTTTTGTTTTATTTAAATAATTCGGTTTCTTTTACAGAAAAATATTATATCAAAAGTTTAAGGCTTTTATCATCTTTAATTTTTGTTTTTAGTTTTGGAGTTCGTTTTTCTTATTTGGTAAATCATCATTTTAATTTTGATTTAATGAAGTATCGAATTTATTGGTCTGTTGGACCTTTTGGTTTTGGGAAATGGCAAGACTTTAAAAAATTAGACAGAGTTTCTACATTTTTAAATAAAAGAAAAGAATGCGAAGTTAATATTTGGGATGTTAAAAATAAAAGATATAGAATTGCCGTTTTTGATGAAATTGATAATGCTGTTATTTATGGTAGAGATTTAGCCAAAAACTTAGAAATTAAATTTTTAGAAAGAAATTAAAAGAATGAAAACCCCTGTAGATTTTTATAGTCAAGAAAAGTTAGCATTAGAAAAAGAAGCAACCATTTTAAAACGTAAATCGGTAAACTTAAGTGTTTTTAGATTTGCTGTTTTTTTAACAACATGCTTTCTAGTGTATCTAACTTTTGGTAGTTATCCGGATGTTTTTATCATCGCTTTTTTAGGGATTTTATTGTTTGGTTTTTTAGTAGTAAAACAGGTTAGTTTACAGAGAAAACGAGCTATTGTTAAAGCTAAGGTTAACATTAATAATACAGAACTAGAGGTTTTAAATAGAAATTTTCATCATTTAGAATCTGGAGAGGAATTTGTAAACCCAACGCATTATTATAGTAATGATATCGATTTGTTTGGTGTTGGTTCGTTTTTTCAATTTGCAAATAGAACGGTAACTGGCGAAGGGAAGAAACTACTTGCAAATACGTTTACAGAAAACAAAACAGGCGGAATTGTAGAGAAGCAAAATACTATTAAAGAATTAGCTACAAAAGTAACTTGGAGGCAACATTTTTCTGCTTTGGCAAGTATAATAACCACAAAAGATACATCTGGTTTTATTGTAAATTGGATTCAGAATTATACAGCAGTTTTACCTGCTTTTTTAAAAGGAGTACAAATTGGTTTCTCTGTAGTTTCTCTAGTTTTAATTAGTTTGATTTCTTTTGGATTTGTTTCGTTTACCTATTTAATTCTTTGGTTTTTTGTTGGACTATTTACCACAGCAGCATTTGTTAAAAAAACAAGTAATTTATATACGGATACAGATAAAGTAAGAGAAACTTTTAAGCAATATCACGTATTGTTAAATGAAATTGAAAACGAAAAATTTACTTCTAAAGTTTTAGTAGAAAAACAAGCTATTATTAATTCGGAGAGTAAAAAAGCTTCTACAATTTTTAAAGAGTTTTCTAAAGTTTTAGATGGATTTGATCAGCGTAATAATATTTTAATTTCTGTGGCTGGTAACGGACTTTTTTTATCTGAAATCTTTAATGCTTGCAGAGTAGAAAAATGGATTACTACCTACAAACACACGGTAGATAAATGGTTTTCTGTGGTTGCTTTTTTTGATGCTCAGAATTCTTTAGCAAACTTTCATTTTAACCATACAAAATTTATTTTTCCAGAAATTACTGCTGAAAAAGGAGTTATAGAATCTACTAATTTAGGACATCCTTTATTAAAGGTTGATAAAAGAATTGACAACAATTTCACCATTGATAAAGAACTATTTTTTATTGTTACAGGTGCAAATATGGCTGGAAAAAGTACTTTTTTAAGAACTATTTCTTTATCTATTGTAATGGCAAATTGTGGTTTGCCCGTGTGTGCAGAAAGTTTTAAATATGCGCCCATAAAATTGATTACCAGTATGAGAACTACAGATTCTTTAACCGAAGATGAATCGTATTTTTATTCTGAATTAAAGCGTTTAAAGTTTATTGTTGATGAAATTAAAACAACAGATTATTTTATCATTTTAGATGAGATTTTAAAAGGAACCAACAGTAAAGACAAGGCAATTGGTTCTAAAAAGTTTGTTGAAAAGTTAACAAAATCGAAGTCCACCGGAATTATTGCCACTCATGATGTGAGTTTGTGTGAATTAGAAAACGAGTTTACAGGTATTAAAAACTATTATTTTGATGCAGAAATTATAGATGATGAATTGCACTTCGACTATACTTTAAAAAACGGAATTTGTAAAAATATGAATGCTTCTTTCTTGTTACAGAAAATGGAAATTGTTTAAGAATTCAGTTTTATTTGTCATTCCTGCGTAGGCAGGAATTCTCTAAGTAAGGTTATTTACAATCCCTTAAAAGGTAAAGATGAAAGTAGTTAGTAAACAAGACTAACTTTTTTTAAAATGAGTGTCATTACGAGGAACGAAGCAATCTCTTGTTTAGTCAGAGATTGCCACAGTTTATGAAAAAGTAAACTTCGCAATGACAGGAACAGCTTTCTTAGGGTTTAAGTTGTTTACTAGCTTTTTTTATAAAATAATAAGTAAATTCTATTTGTCATTCCTGCGTAGGCAGGAATCTATAAGTAAGGTTATTTACAATCCTTTAAAAGGTAAAGGTGAAAGTAGTTGGCAAACAAGCCTAACCTTTGTGTTTTAAATTAGTGTCATTGCGAGGCACGAAGCAATCTCTTGTTTAGTCAGAGATTGCCACAGTTTACAAAAAAGTAAACTTCGCAATGGCACAAACAGCTCTTTTAGGTTTTTAATTGTTTAAGCAAACTTATGTATGGATTCCTGCCTTCGCAGGAATGACAAAGCGCTTGCAAGCAAGTTTTGCGCTGATTGAAACGACATCCTTTTATTGTTCTTTCTAATATGTGTCATTGCGAGGCACGAAGCAATCTGTTTCTAATTATGAGATTGCCACAGTTTACAGAAAAAGTAAACTTCGCAATGACACAAAGCGCACTGTTAGGTTTCTAATTGTTTTAGTAGACTTATGTATAGATTCCTGCCTGCGCAGGAATGACAGAATGCTTGCAAACAAGTCTAGCCCTGATTGAAACGACATCCTTTTTGCTTTTTCAGCAAAAAGATATAGTTGAAAGCAGGAAATAGTTTCTAAAAAGAAATCTAAACTTTTTGTAAGACTCCCAATGCGGTTTTTACAGTATCAATTCTTATAAAAGTGATTAATAAACGAATTCCGTTTTTGTTTTCTTTCTCTTTCATTACGCAACTTTTAGGGTTTAGTTGCACGTATTTTAGCATTCTTGTAAATGCATCTGTGTGATAAAAATCGCTTTGTTGATTCGCTACAAAATAGCCCATCATTCTTTTTTGTTTTAGAATCACTTTTTCTAAACCAAGTTCTTTTGCCAACCATTTTATACGAACAGAATCTAATAAGTCTTCTACTTGCGTAGGGATTTCGCCAAAACGATCTATAATTTCAGTTTCGAAAACCTGTAATTCTTCTTCAGATTTTAGCTCACCTAATTTATTATACAAAGCCAGTCTTTCTGTAATAGAGTTGATGTAGTCATCTGGGAATAAAATCTCAAAATCTGTATCAATTGTAACCTCTTTTACGTATTCTTTTGGTTTAGAATTATCTGTAGGGTACAATTCTTTAAACTCGTTTTCTTTTAGTTCTTCGATCGCTTCTTGCAATATTTTCTGATAGGTGTCAAACCCAATATCATTGATAAAACCACTTTGTTCTCCACCTAATAAATCTCCAGCTCCACGGATTTCTAAATCCTTCATGGCAATGTTAATTCCGCTTCCTAAATCTGAAAATAATACCAAGGCTTCTATACGTTTTCTGGCATCATCCGTCATCATATGATACGGAGGCGTTATAAAATAACAGAAGGCTTTTTTGTTAGAACGACCAACTCTACCACGCATTTGGTGTAAATCTGACAATCCGAAGTTATTGGCATTATTAATAAAAATAGTATTGGCATTTGGTACATCTAAACCACTTTCTATAATGGTTGTAGAAACCAAAACATCAAACTCTCCGTTCATAAAACTGAGCATTAAGCCTTCTAGTTTTTTGCCTTCCATTTGTCCGTGACCAATACCAACTTTTGCATTTGGGACTAAACGCTGAATTAAACCAGCAACTTCTTTAATATTCTCTATTCTATTATGGATAAAGAAAACTTGTCCTCCTCTAGAAATCTCGTAAGCGATAGCATCTCGTACTGTTTCTTCAGAAAAACGGATGACATTACTTTCTATAGGATGTCTGTTTGGTGGCGGTGTTTTTATAACCGATAAATCTCTTGCGGCCATTAAACTAAACTGCAATGTTCTAGGAATTGGAGTTGCGGTTAAGGTTAACGTGTCTACATTTTCTTTTAACGTTTTTAATTTATCTTTTACGGCAACACCAAATTTTTGCTCCTCATCGATAACTAATAAACCTAAATCTTTAAACTGTAAACGTTTATTGGTAAGCTGATGCGTACCGATAATAATGTCTACCGAACCATCATTTACGCCATTTATAGCTTCTGTTTTTTGTTTTGCTGTTCTAAAACGATTCAGATAATCGATTCTAACCGGGAAATCTTTTAAACGCTCCGTAAAAGTTTTATAATGCTGAAAAGCAAGTATGGTTGTTGGTACTAAAATTGCAACTTGCTTACCATTATCTACCGCTTTAAAAGCTGCTCTTACTGCAACTTCTGTTTTACCGAAACCAACATCACCACAAACCAAACGGTCCATAGGTTGTTCTTTTTCCATATCTTGTTTTACGGCTTGTGTTGCTGTAAATTGATCTGGCGTATCTTCATACATAAAACTACCTTCTAACTCATGTTGAATGTGAGTATCTGGTCCAAAAGAAAATCCTTTTTGGAGTTTTCTTTTGGCGTATAATTGAATTAAATTAAAAGCAACATGTTTAACTCGGGCTTTTGTTTTTTGTTTAATTTTTTTCCAGGCGCCAGAACCTAATTTGTATATTTTAGGTGCTTTACCGTCTTTTCCATTAAATTTAGAAATTTTGTGAAGCGAGTGAATACTTACATATAAAATGTCTCTTTCTCCATAGACCAATTTAATGGCTTCTTGCTTTTTACCTTGAACATCAATTTTTTGTAAACCACCAAATTTTCCAATTCCGTGATCCATGTGCGTTACATAATCGCCAATTTCTAGTTTGTTTAAATCTTGAAGCGTTATGGCTTGTTTTTTAGCGTATCCGTTTTTTAATCTGAATTTATGATAACGTTCAAAAATTTCATGATCTGTGTAACAAACTAACCTATTATCTACATCTACAAAACCTTGGTATAATGGAAAAACAACGGTTTCGTAATGTACTTCTTGTTCTGCATCATCAAAAATATCATGAAAACGTTTAGCTTGTTGATCGTTTGCACAAAATATATAACTGGTAAATTTTGCTTTGTGGTATTCTTCTAAATTATCAATTAATAAATTGAATTGTTTATTAAAAGAAGGTTGTGCAATGGTATTAAATTTAATTTCTAACAATTCTTTCGATTGCACTTTCGGTGACATTTCTATCAAAGAAAACTCGTGTAATTGATTTTTTATAAAATTACCATCACAAAATAGTTCACTTGGTTTTGCGTGTTTTATTTCTTTGGATAAACTAAGAAAAGCTTCTTCTGCTTTTTGATAAAACTTATCTAGATTGCCAACTAATAAGTCGGTGTTTTTTGCAAAAATGACTGTTTTTGAAGAGATGTATTTTAGAAAACTCTCTCTATTTTCTTCCAATGTCTTGTTTTCTACATTGGGCATGATAGAGATTTTCTTCAGTTTTTCTTTAGAAAGTTGCGTTTCTACATCAAAAGAACGAATACTGTCTATTTCATCACCAAAAAATTCTACTCGATAAGGTTCATCATTAGAAAAAGAAAACACATCTATAATTCCTCCACGTACAGAAAAGTCTCCAGGTTCTGTAACAAAATCTACACGTTTAAATTTGTATTCGAATAAAACTTCGTTGACGAAATCTAGTGATAAGCTCTCACCAACGGCTACTTTTAAAGTATTTTTTTCTAATTCTTTTTTGGTAACCACTTTTTCGAATAAAGCAGTAGGGTATGTAACAATTACAGCGGGTTTTTTACGAGAATTAATTCGGTTTAAAACCTCTGATCTTAATAAAACATTGGCATTGTCTGTTTCTTCTATTTGGTAAGGTCTTCTGTATGATCCTGGGTAAAAAAGCACATTTTTTTCACCTAACAATTGTTCTAAATCGTTAAGGTAATAAGCTGCTTCTTCCTTGTCATTAAAAATTAAAAGATAAGGTTTGTCTGCCTTTTTAAAAGTTTCTGAAATAACAAAAGACAACGAAGAACCCACCAAATTCGATATTTGAAAATGGTTTTTGTCTTGTTGAAGTTGGTTAATTATTAGCGAAACATTCGCAGTGTCTTGGTATTGGTTTACAATGTTTTGGATACTCAACCTGAAATATTTTATTCAAAGATATTAATTTGAGTTTATTAAATATAAAATGTTGTATAACTATTTTTACAGCTTGATAAAAAAAATAGTAGAAATTAATTATTTGGGTTTTAGATTTTTAATTTACAATTTTTTAGAGGTGTTTTTTGAAGTATTCAAAATAATTGTAATCTTAACATACAATAAATGATGAACTGTTCTGTTTTTGTAGCTAATACAATACTTTTGCAAAAAAACTAGTATATAATTGTCTCCCTTAAATGAATAGAAAATTTAAATTTTTAGTGCTTACTTTTTTCATATTTACACTTCATAATTTCAGTCAGAACGAAGAACATAAATGGGCAGTTTCCTTAGGGTCTGGGGCTGTGATTTATTCTGTAGAAAATGCACCTGCGGTTGGAGGTAGATATATACCTCAGTTTCCAAGAGTATCTGTTGCTAAGTATATGTTTAAAAATGTAACTTTTGTTGGTAGTATTTCAGGTACTTTTAGAGATAGTCAAAAATATACTACTTTGGATGGAGAGGCTAGGTATGATTTTGGAACTTCTAAAAACACAATTAATCCTTATGTGGTAATAGGAGGCAGTTTTGTGAAGTCTAAACATTTTTTACCAACTTTGAATTTTGGTATTGGAGGTACACTTTGGATTTCTAATCATTTTGGGTTACATGGGCAGTTGTTGCATAAGTACAATGATAAGAAATTTAACAGTCAGCGTTCCCATACATTTTTATCTGCAGGTTTGGTTTATCGTTTTTCGTTATTTGGTGGAAGAAACGGTACTAATGGAGGTTTTAATAGAA
This sequence comes from Polaribacter staleyi, assembly GCF_038024045.1. Lineage (NCBI taxonomy): Bacteria > Pseudomonadati > Bacteroidota > Flavobacteriia > Flavobacteriales > Flavobacteriaceae > Polaribacter > Polaribacter staleyi. The sequence continues at coordinate 3,095,805 of NZ_CP150665.1, forward strand.
AACGTCTTTGGGATTAAGTGAATGAAAGAAGTTTATTGATACGTTTTCTTTTGTATTGACTTAATGTATTTATTGATAATAGATTTCATTTTTTTACTATTTATATAACCATTTTTTTGTAGTTCAATTTCAAATTTAGAATTCATTAGAATTGTTGTGGGATAACTAATTCTATTCTTAACGGATGCTAATTCGTTTGCAAGTTGATGAATTCCTGTGTTTCTACCTGTTGGTTTGTATTTAAATGTTTTGTTTAAAAATGTAATGTCTTTCTTTTCCTCTGCATTTAGCTTTATAAAATAAAAGTTTTTATTTAAAATTTCAATCACTTCTTTGTTTTCGAAGGTGTTTTTTTTCATTGCATAACAAAACTTACACCAATCTGTATAAATGAAAACTACCACTGGTTTTGGCTTTTGTTGATGTAGTATTTCTACTTCCTCAAAAGAAAAAACATTCAATTCTTTTTCTTGAGATTGAATTGTAAAACAAACAAATAAAATAATTAAGGTTTTATATTTTTTCATTAAAAGGATTAAAATATTGTATAACGTACACCTAAGAAGGCTCTAATTCCTTGGTTAGAGGCATATACATAACTTGGGTCAAAAGCTAATTCTGGGTTTTGTTCTGTGTCAATTCCTTTATCAAAAGGATTTCTAGAATTGTTTATGCTGTTATCTGCTGGTGTAAAATTTAAAAGGTTTTTTACGCCTCCATAAACTTCCCAACTATTATTAAAGTTTTTAGTTAATTGCAGGTTTTGAATACTGTACCAAGGAGAATATTCATCTCTTGTGTCATTTTTTCCTAATAAAGGTAATCGCATTGGTCCGTATACGTTTCCTGTATAATCTATTGTGAAATTATGATGTAACTTATATGAAATAGACCAAACTCCACTAAAATTTTCTGTAAGTAATTGCCTTGTTTTAATGTCGTTTTCTGTTATGGAAACATCCATTAAAGTGGCACCTAAATTAATAGCTAACCCATTTGTAAATGTAATGTCTGTGTTTAAAGAAACTCCTTTAGAAACCGAATAACCATCTAGATTTGCATAGATTATTTTATTAGAATCTGTTTCGTAATCAGGTAAAATTCTATTATTAAAATACGTGTAAAAAGCACTAGCATCTAAGGTGATAAATGAATTTTCTGTGTTTATTTTTTTAACATAGTTAATGTTTGCATTCCAAGAAGTCTCTGGATCTAATTCTCCATCAAATTCTACTTCTCTTGCACCTGTTAAAGCAGCATGATCTTCTGTAAAAACATTAGCAACTCTAAAACCGTTACCAACACTAAGTCTAATAATATCAGCATTGTCTTTAGAATTCCATTTGTAATTTACTCTCGGAGAAAAAATGCTACCATGCAAACTATTATAATCCCATCTTGCACCAACAAGTAATTTGTTTTGTTTGTTTAGGCTAATTTCATCCTGGAGAAAAACACCTGGTAAATGAGTTACAGAAGCTTTATTTGTAATTCCGTCTTCTTCAAAAGTAGCAAAAGTATTATCATCATAAAAAGTATATCTATAAGCAATACCTGATAGTAAATCGTGTTTTTCTTTAATTTGCTTGTTGTATATAAATTGACCAAAAGCAATTAATTGTTCGGCATCATAAGCATCTGTTCCATAAAAAGAATCTTGATAATGTCCGTTTGCACTAAATTGAAAATTAATATTTTCTGATGTAGGCAATTCATACGTTCCAAAAGTTTCCCATCTATTCGTGTAAATACTTTCACCATATTTTATATCTGTTCCTCTAAACGCCTTTTCCCAATCCATTTCGCCACCCCAACGATCTTCATAAACATATCTACCAGCAATTGTAAATACTTTATTACTTTCTCTTTCAATATTTATTTTATTAAACAGTGATATTCTATTTTGAAGTGTTAAATCTGTAAAACCGTCATCATTATTATCAATTCTATTCTGATAATTAAAATAATTAACACCTAAAAGTCCTTGTGCTTTTTCTGATACTTTGTAGAGCAAACCAATGTCTGTATTTATTTCTCCCCAAGAACTTGCAAAAACATCTGTTGTTAATGCAGGCGAGTTAGAAGGTTTTTTGGTGATGATATTTATAATTCCACCAACAGCCTCAGAGCCATATAATGTAGACGCTGGTCCTTTAACAATTTCTACTCTTTCTATTAAGGCTTGCGGAATTCCGGTTAACCCGTAAACGGTAGACAATCCACTAACAATTGGCATTCCATCAATTAAAACAAAAGTATAAGGACCTTCTAATCCGTTAATATGAATATCTCCCGTATTGCAAACATTACAGTTTAATTGCGGCCTAACTCCGTTTACATTCTGTAAAGATTCAAAAATAGAAGGCGTTGGGTTTTTCTTAAAAAAAGTTTTACTATAAACCTCTATAGGAACAGAACTGTTAGATTTTGTAACTGGTTTTAAAGTGCCAGAAATAACAATTTCATCTAAAGAACTATCTTCTACTAAAGAGAAGTTCTGAGTAATTTTTTGATTTTCATCAATAGATATTTTAATAGATTTAGATTGATAACCAATACTACTTGCAACAAGTATATAATCTCCTTTTGGAATGTTTTTTAGTTGATAAAAGCCTTTTTCGTTAGAAGCTGCTCCGATTTTAGTCTTTTTCAAATAAACATTTACATAAGGCACTACATCTGAGTTGTTATAGATTTGTCCAGAGATAGCATTATTTTGAGAAAATATAGAATTTATGCTGATAAAAGCAATAAACATAAAAAATATTTTTAACTTCATTTTATAAATCTTTTTGACAAATGTAATTTAATTTTTAGATAAGACTAAAAATATATTTATTAAAATTAAAAAGACTATATTTGTAGTATAAAATTTGTAGATGTTTACACTTTCTGAAGAAAATTATTTAAAAGCAATTTATCATTTAGAATTAGATGCTGATAAAGGAATCAGTACAAATGCAATTGCTAAAAAATTAGAAACAAAAGCTTCTTCTGTTACAGATATGGTTAAAAAATTATCTGAAAAAGAAGTGGTTGTTTATAAAAAGTATAAAGGTGTAAAGTTAACAGATTTAGGAAATAAGATTGCAGCAAATATTGTTAGAAAACACAGGCTTTGGGAGGTTTTTTTAGTTGAGAAATTAAATTTTTCTTGGGATGAAGTGCATGATGTTGCAGAGCAGTTAGAGCATATAAAATCAGAAAAGTTAGTAGATCAAATAGATGCTTTTTTAGGTTTTCCAACGCACGATCCTCATGGAGATCCGATTCCGGATAAGGATGGGAATTTAAAAACGATAGAAAAAAGTTTATTATCAACACTCACAAAAAACGAAAGTGGAATTTGTGTTGGAGTAGATGATTCTTCATCAGAATTTTTAAAATTCTTAGATAAAAAGGGCATCATGCTAGGAAAAAAAATTACCGTTTTAGATAAAGAAGATTTTGACAATTCTTTATCAATTTTAATAGAAGAAAAAAAGCTGTCTATTTCATATAAAATAGCTAATAATTTATACATTCAAAAAATATGAACACTTACAATCCTGTAACAGCACTTTTGGTGTTTGGTGTCGTTATCATACTGTTGTTTTTTATTTTTAATCCTAAAAAAGGACTCTTTTTTAAGTATTTAAAAGCACGTAAAGAAAATGAAAAAACAGCTATAGAAGATGTTTTAAAATTATTGTATCATAATCCTGATACGCCTAAAGATGTTGTTTTTGATGAGCTTGAATTTGGTAATGGTTTGTTAGAAGAAAGTATACAAACCATGTTAGAAACAGGTTTGATGGAGAAAAACAATGATTTATTTTCCTTAACAAAAGAAGGAGATGAGTACGCGTTAAGGATTATTAGAGCACATCGTTTGTGGGAAAAATACTTATCAGAAAAAACAGGTTTTCATAAAGAAGAATGGCATAAAAGAGCAGAAAAAAAAGAACATGAGTTGTCTGGAAAAGAGGTAGAAGATTTGTCTACGCTTTTAGGAAATCCAAGATATGATCCTCATGGAGATCCAATACCTACTAAGGGTGGTGAAGTGCCTAAGAAAAAAGGAATGTTGCTTTCTAAATTACCTGTTTTTAATTTTGGGAAAATTATTCATATAGAAGACGAGCCTATTGGTGTTTATAAACAAATTTTAGAGAAACATATTCATTTACACTCTCAGGTATATATGAAAGAAGTTACTGATGAACGTGTTGTTTTTGAGTCGGAAGGAGAGCAATTTGTTTTAACACCCAAAGTGGCTAAGAATATTACTGTAATTTCTTTAGATAAGGCAGATGTAATAGAAAAAGACACCATGCGCTTATCTAATTTAGAAGGTAAAGAAAAGGCCATTATTATTGGTGTATCTAAAGAGTGTAGGGGAGAAAATAGAAGAAGATTATTAGATTTAGGTTTTGTAAAAGGGGCAACTGTAAGTATCGATTTGTTAAACCCTTTAGGAGATCCCAAAGCATTTTTAATTAAAGGAACTGCCATTGCCTTAAGAAAAGATCAGGCAGTTAAAATTTTAATTACCAAAGTATAAAAAAATGAAAACGGCAACAAAATCAGCTTGTGACACTTGTGTGCATCATAATTTAGACGGTGTTAAAAAATTAGGAGTAGATACTGAAAATGTAGACTTTGTAATTGCATTAGCAGGAAACCCAAATACGGGAAAAAGTACTGTTTTTAATGCTTTAACTGGTTTAAGGCAGCACACTGGGAATTGGCCAGGGAAAACGGTAACAAGAGCAGAAGGCGCGTTTGAGTATCAGCAACAAAAATTTAAGTTAATAGATTTACCAGGCACCTATTCTTTAATGTCTCGGTCTGAGGATGAGGAGGTTGCTAGGAATTTTATTCTTTTTGGCAAACCAACCTTAACAGTTATTGTTGTTGATGCAAGTAGGTTAGAACGTAATTTAAATTTAGTGTTGCAAATCTTAGAAATTTCGTCTAATGCTATTTTATGTTTGAACTTAATGGATGAGGCAAAAAAGAATAATATCAACATCGATTATAGAAGTTTATCAAGAGAACTAGGAATTCCTGTAGTGCCAACAAGTGCAAGGTCTAAAGAGGGAATACCAGAGTTAATAGCTACAATTAGCGATTTAGCAAACCGAAAAATAGTTTGCAAGCCTTATAAAATTAAAAGCATTCCGAAACATGTAGAAGATGCAGTGCAAAAACTAAGTGCTGCTATAAAAAAAGAATATCCAAATGTAGCAAATAGCAGGTGGTTGGCTTTTAGGGTGCTAGAAGGAGATACGCATATTTTAGATGCTTTAAAAAAAGGCGTTTTTATTTAATCAGAACAAATGGGAACAAAAAATATAGATAAAATTATAGAGTTATCAAATGAACTACGTTGGCAAGTTGGTGATGATTTTCATGATAACTTAACAGAGGCAATTTATGCAGATGCTTCAAAGATTGTTGAAAAAACAGTTGTAAAAGACAATAAAAAAGGTGCTTTTTATTTAAATGCAAAAATAGATCAAGTAGTAACAAGTAAAATTTGGGGGTTTCCAATAATGCTTTTACTGTTAGGTTTGGTGTTGTGGTTAACCATTATAGGTGCTAATTATCCGTCATCTATGTTGGCTAGTTTGTTGTTAGATACAATTCATCCATTATTAAAAGAAGGTGCTTTATCAGTAGGTTTTCCTTGGTGGTTATCTGGTTTTTTAATTGATGGAGTTTATTTGGCAGTTGCTTGGGTAATTGCAGTAATGTTACCACCTATGGCGATATTTTTTCCGTTGTTTACTTTATTGGAAGATTTTGGTTATTTGCCTAGAGTTGCTTTTAATATGGACGCACTTTTTAAAAAATCTGGTGCACATGGTAAGCAAGCATTAACAATGAGTATGGGGTTTGGTTGTAATGCAGCAGGAGTTGTGGCAACGCGTATTATTGATAGTCCTAGAGAGCGATTAATTGCAATTATTACCAACAATTTTTCTTTGTGTAATGGTCGTTGGCCAACGCAAATATTATTGGCTACCATATTTGTTGGTGCAGTTGTTCCTTCTACATATTCAAGTTTAGTTTCTTTATCAGCAGTGATAGGTATTGCCGTTTTAGGAATCTTTTTTATGTTTTTCTTTTCTTGGGCATTGTCTAAAACGGTTTTAAAAGGAGAGGTTTCTACTTTTAACTTAGAACTTCCACCTTATAGAACACCGCTATTTTGGAAAACAATTTATACATCTTTAATAGATAGAACATTAATTGTTTTATGGAGAGCAATCGTTTTTGCGGCGCCAGCAGGAGCGGTAATATGGTTAGTTTCTAATGTTTTTATTGGTGATGAAAGCATCGCGGTACATTTAATTCATTCTTTAGATGGATTTGGATTTTTACTTGGTTTAAATGGAGTTATTTTATTAGCATATATAGTTGCAATCCCTGCTAATGAAATTGTAATTCCGTCTATATTAATGTTAACTGTAATGGTAACAGGAGTAACAGGTGGCGCTGGTGCTGGAGTAATGTTTGAGTTAGACTCTGTTACTGCCACGGGAGATATTTTAAGAAGTGGTGGTTGGACGCTACTAACCGCAGTAAATGTAATGTTGTTTAGTTTGTTGCACAACCCTTGTAGTACTACCATTTATACCATTTATAAAGAAACAAAAAGTACTAAATGGACAGTTGTTGCTACAATTTTACCTGTTATTGCAGGTTTTATTATTACATTCTTAGTGGCTCAAATTTGGAGAATTTTAAGCTAGTTGAACAAAAATAAAACCAACAATTAAGACAAATTTAAATACATAATTTTGTATTTTGCAGTAAAATAAACTGTGCAACAATCATCTACTTTTCAGGTTTATAATGCTTCTGCCGGAAGTGGTAAAACCTTTACACTTGTAAAAGAATACATAAAAGTCTTATTAACTTCTGATGATATTTTTTCGTTTCAGAAAATATTAGCAATTACGTTTACCAACAAAGCGGCTGGTGAAATGAAAGAACGTGTATTGTCTAGTTTAGAAGATTTTGCAGATGGTAAAGAAAACGATTTATTCAATATAATTGTAAATGAAATTACTGTTGATAAATCTGTTGTTCAGGAAAGAAGTAAGAAGATTTTAGATGCAATTTTAAAAAACTACTCGGCTTTTTCAATTACTACAATTGATAGTTTTACGCATAAAATCATTAAAAATTTCGCTTTCGATTTAGGTTTGTCACTTAATTTTGAAGTAGAAATGGATGCTGTTTCTTTATTAAATGAAGCTGTAGATGTTTTAATTTCTAAGATTGGTACAGATAAAAAACTAACAAACCTTCTTATAGATTATTCTTTAGATAAAACAGACGATGATAAATCTTGGGATATTTCTAGAGATTTAAGTGAGTTTGCAAGAATTTTATTAAATGAAGATGATGTAAAACATTTTAGAAGTCTTGCTGATAAAAAATTAGAAGATTTTACAAGCTTAAAGTCAAAACTGCAACATCAGCAAAAGGAATTAAAAGAATCGATTGTTAAAATCGGAGAAGAATGTCTTCAATTAATAGAAAATAACGACTTAGAGCATAAGAATTTTATGCGAGGAACCATTCCTAAATTCTTTGCAGATTTAAGTGTAAAATCTGTAAATATCGATTTTATCAAACGAAGTGAAACCATAAAAAAAGCGATAGAGAATAATCAATACTATTCAAAAAGAACATCAGAATTTATTGCTAGTGCTATAGATCAAATTGTTCCGGATATTGTTCGTCTTTTTAATGAGGCTGAGTTAATTTATCAGCAATTCTCTATGAATAAGCTGGCGCTAAAAAGCATCATTCCTTTAGCGGTTTTAAATAATATCAATTCAGAGTTAGAGCAGATAAAAGAAGACAATAATATACGATTAAATGCAGAGTTTAATCAATTGATTTCTGATAATATCAAAGACCAACCTGCACCTTTTATTTATGAAAGAATTGGGCAGCGTTTTCAGCATTATTTTATAGATGAAATGCAGGATACTTCTGTGTTGCAGTGGCAAAATTTAGTTCCGTTAATAGATAATACCTTAGCACAAGAAAACAGTAATTTGTTGTTGGTTGGCGATGGTAAACAAGCTATTTATAGATGGCGTGGAGGAAAAGCAGAACAGTTTATCGAACTGGGTTCAGATAGAGTAAATCCTTTTCATGTTTCTAAAGAAATTAAAAATTTAGAAACCAATTTTAGGAGTTATTCAGAGGTTATCAACTTTAATAATTCATTTTTTCAACATACGGCCAATTTCCTTCAAAATGAATCGTATAAAAATATTTTTATAGAAGGAAATAAGCAAATTGAAAACGCTAAGAAAGGAGGTTTTGTCTCATTAACTTTTCTCGAAAAAAATGAAGATAAAGAAATTGAAAAGGTAAAATATTCTCATAAAGTTTTAGAAAAGATTCATCAATTAAAAGAAAGTTTTTCTTTGAGTGAAATTTGCGTGTTAACACGTACCAGAAAAGATGGTGTAGCGGTTGCTAATTATTTATCAGAAAACGGTATTGATATTGTTTCATCAGAAACCCTATTGCTTAAAAACAGTGCCAAGGTTACTTTTATTGTAGATGTTTTAAAGGTGTTGCAAAACCCAAGTGATGAAGAAACGAGGTTTGAAATGCTGTATTTTTTACATCAACATTTACAAATTGAAAATCCGAAACATGTCTTTTTTAATGAATTCGCTAAAGCGGATAATGAAACTATTTTAGAGTCCTTAAAAAAATACGGAGTATTATTTGAGGTTTCATTGTTTCATCAGTTGCCTTTTTATGAAAAAGTAGAAGAAATTATTAGAGGTTTTCATTTGATAAATTCTTCCGATGCTTACGTGCAGTTTTTCTTAGACGTAGTTTTAGAGCAGCAAAGAAACGGAACCGATGTGGGGACGTTCTTAGAGTTTTGGGAACTTAAAAAAGAAAGATTGAGTATTGTGGCGCCAGAAAGTGCCGGTGCTGTTCAAATTATGACGATTCATAAATCAAAAGGATTAGAATTTCCAGTAGTTATTTTTCCTTGTGATGTAGATATTTATCGACAAATAAAACCAAAATCGTGGTTAAATCAATTGCCAGAATCTTATGAAGGTTTTGATGAATTATTGGTTGATTATAGTAAAAGTCTAAGTATTGTTAGTGAAAGAGGTTTAGAAATTTATGACAAACAACGAGAAGAATTAGAGTTAGATAATTTTAATCTATTGTATGTTACTTTAACCAGAGCAGTAGAGCAATTACATATTATTACTGATAAAAAAATATCTTCTAAAGGAGAAGAAAATACTAATTTTTATTCAGGTGTTTTTATCAATTATTTAAAACAACTTAACCTTTGGAGTGAGGATGTGTCAGAATATTCTTTCGGAGAAGAAAGGAGAGTAAGTGTAAAGAAAGAAGAAAGTTCTGTGGCAGAAATTCATCAGAAATTTATTTCGACACCTTGGCAAGAACATAATATAGTATTGTTGGCAAATTCTTCTAAATTATGGAATACAGAACAAGGGAAAGCTATAGATTTCGGAAACTTATTTCACGAAGTTTTTGCTAAAATTATTAAAGCAAAAGATGTAGATAATGTTGTGGATTTGTTTTATCAGCAAGGAATTTTAGGAGATGATCAAAAATTATTTATTAAAAAAAGTATTGAAACGGTTGTAAATCACCCCAAATTAAGCACGTATTTTTCTGATAAAGTAACTGTTTTTAATGAAAGAGAAATTGTAGATGTAGATAATCAAGTTATAATTCCGGATAGGTTGGTTTTTATTGATAAAAATAAGGTGGTTATTATCGATTATAAGACAGGGAGTCCTTCAGACGAGCATCATCAACAATTATTAAAATACGAAAGAACTTTAAAATCGATGCACTTTATAGTTGATAAAAAAATACTAATTTATATAAATGATAAAATTGATGTTGTTGAGGTATAATCAAAAAAAATAAAGTTTGTAACTTTACATTTCTTAAATTGATAAAAAATGTACGGTAAAATTAAAGATACTTTAAATAAAGAGCTTCAAGAAATAAAAGATGCAGGGTTATATAAGTCAGAAAGAATTATCACCTCTTCTCAAGATGCTGTTATAAAAATTTCTACGGGAGAAGAAGTTATAAATTTTTGTGCAAATAATTATTTAGGGTTGTCTAATCATCCAGAAGTAATTCAGGCAGCAAAAGACACTATGGATACACATGGTTTTGGTATGTCTTCTGTTCGTTTTATTTGCGGAACACAAGATATTCACAAGCAATTAGAGCAAAGAATCGCCAATTTTTATACCACAGAAGATACCATTTTATATGCCGCGGCTTTTGATGCAAATGGAGGTGTTTTTGAACCTTTGTTATCAAAAGAAGATGCCATTATATCTGACAGTTTAAATCATGCATCTATTATAGATGGAGTTCGTTTGTGTAAAGCAGCAAGATATCGTTATAATAATAATGACATGGCTTCTCTAGAAGAGCAATTAATTGAGGCGAATAAACAAAATCATCGTTTTAAAATGATAGTTACCGATGGAGTTTTTTCTATGGACGGAATTGTAGCAAAGCTCGATGAAATTTGTGATTTAGCAGATAAATATGATGCCTTGGTTATGGTTGATGAATGCCATGCAACAGGTTTTATTGGTAAAACGGGTAGAGGTACTGTAGAGTTAAAGAATGTAATGGATAGAGTAGATATTGTTACTGGTACTTTAGGAAAAGCTCTTGGTGGTGCAATGGGAGGTTATACTACTGGTAAAAAAGAAATTATAGAAATTTTACGTCAACGTTCTAGACCTTATTTGTTTTCTAATTCTTTAGCACCAGCAATTGTAGGTGCGTCTTTAAAGGTATTCGATTTAATTTCTAGTGATACTTCTCTAAGAGATAAATTAGAATGGAATACCAATTACTTTAGAACAGAAATGGAAAAAGCTGGTTTCGATTTAGTAGGTGCAGACGCGGCAATTGTACCTGTTATGTTATATGATGCAAAGCTTGCTCAGGTAATGGCAAATAAATTATTAGAAAAAGGAATTTATGTAATAGGTTTCTTTTTTCCTGTTGTGCCTAAAGAAAAAGCAAGAATAAGAGTCCAGTTATCTGCGGCTCACACTAAAGAACATGTAAATAAAGCTATTACAGCTTTCGTTGAAGTGGGTAGGGAGTTGAATATTATTTAGAATTGATAAAAGGGTTTGTTCTAATAATATTTTGTAGATTTGTCTTTGTATATACGTTTTAAGGGTTTACTTTTGCGTATTAAATAACGAACTTTTAATTTAAAATTTTGATAATGAAACGATTAAAAATAGCTGTGATAGCTTTGTTTACGTTGGTAACAGTTAGTAACGTAAATGCACAAGATGAAAACAACCCATGGGCTGTAGGTTTTGGTGTAAACGTAGTAGATTTTTACAATGGTGACGATTTTGGAGACCAATTGGAAGATTTAGTAGGGAATGGAGATTGGAATATTTTACCATCTATTTCTAGAATTACTGGAGAAAAATATTTAGATAAAGGCTTTTCTTTACAATTAGCTGGGTCTTTAAACAAAATTGAGAAATTTAAAAACAGTGATGATGCTGTTGATTTCCTTTATTGGGCTGTAGATGCAGTTGTAAAGTATGACTTAAATAACTTAGTAGGTCAAACAGGTTGGTTTGATCCTTATGTATATTTAGGTGGAGGTTATGTTTCTGTTGATTCTAACGGAGAAGGAATGCTTAATGGTGGTGTTGGTTTTAATACTTGGTTTAATGATAACTTAGGATTAAATTTTCAAACAGGAACTAAAAAAGGTTTTTCTGATAACGTAAGAGCTCATTATCAAACTTCTTTAGGTTTAGTAATTAAATTTGGAGGAAATGATACTGACGGAGATGGAGTATATGATAAAGAAGATGCTTGTCCTGAAGTAGCAGGATTAAAAGAATTTAACGGTTGTCCTGATGCTGATGGCGATGGAGTAAAAGATTCTGATGATGCTTGTCCTAATGTAGCAGGTTTAGCAGCAATGAATGGTTGTCCTGATGCTGACGGAGACGGTGTAGCTGATAAAGATGATATGTGTCCTAATTCTAAAGGAACTAAAGCAAATAAAGGTTGTCCAGATTCTGATGGAGACGGTGTTGTTGATAAAGATGATAAATGTGCTTCTGTTGCAGGACCAGCAGCTAATTCAGGTTGTCCTTGGCCAGATACAGACGGAGACGGTGTATTAGACAAAGATGATAAATGTCCATCTGTAGCAGGTGTTGCTTCTCAAGGAGGATGTCCAGAACCAGTTATCACTAAAAAAGATATTGAAGTACTTAACTTTACAGCTAAATCTATTTTATTTAACTCAGGAAGATCTACATTTAAACCAGGAGTTACTAAGCAATTAGATGCTATTGTTGCAATTATGAAGAAAAATAGTAAAGCAACTTTTGCTATTGGAGGTCATACAGATAGTAGTGGTGCAGCTGCAACTAACTTAAGATTATCTGAAAAAAGAGCAATTTCAGTTAGAGATTACTTAGTTAGAAATGGAATTGCTACTACAAGATTAGAGGCTAAAGGATTCGGAGAAGGTTTTCCAGTAGATTCTAATACTACAAGAGCAGGTAAAGCTAACAACAGAAGAGTTGAAATTAAAGTAACTAACTAGTTCTTTAATTAAAATACATATTAAAAAGCCTCATCTATTAAGATGAGGCTTTTTTTGTGTTTTAGTTAAAAAAACTTTTTAGTTTCAATCTAAAAAATTACATTTGCAACCTGAAAATGAGAGGTAAGTCTCATAAAACAAATAATAACTTTAATTAGATACATAATGTCTACAATAACAGGTAAAGTTTCACAAATTATTGGGCCAGTAATTGATGTTGAATTCAATACGGATAATGAACTTCCTAAAATTTACGATTCGTTAGAAATCAAAAAAGCTGACGGCTCTATATTAGTATTAGAGGTACAACAGCATATTGGAGAAGATACAGTTAGAACGATCTCAATGGATGCAACCGATGGATTAAGCAGAGGTACTGAAGTTATCGCTACTGGTAATCCTATTCAAATGCCAATTGGAAACGATATCTATGGTCGTTTGTTTAATGTAACTGGAGATGCTATTGATGGTTTAGGTAATTTAAAAAAAGAAGGTAAAGATGGTTTACCAATTCACAGATCTGCGCCTAAATTCGAAGACTTATCAGTATCTACTGAAGTTTTATTTACAGGTATAAAAGTAATCGACTTGATTGAGCCTTACGCAAAAGGAGGTAAAATTGGATTATTTGGTGGAGCAGGAGTAGGTAAAACAGTATTAATTCAAGAGTTAATTAACAATATTGCAAAAGGACATGGTGGTTTATCAGTTTTTGCGGGTGTTGGTGAGAGAACTCGTGAAGGAAATGATTTACTTAGAGAGATGTTAGAATCTGGAATTATCAAATATGGTGATGATTTTATGCATTCTATGGAAGCAGGAGGTTGGGATTTATCTAAAGTAGATAAACCTGGGATGAAAGAATCTAAAGCTACTTTCGTATTCGGACAAATGAATGAGCCACCTGGAGCACGTGCACGTGTTGCATTATCTGGTTTAACAATAGCAGAATATTTTAGAGATGGAGCAGGAGAAGCACAAGGTAAAGATGTACTTTTCTTCGTAGATAATATTTTCCGTTTTACGCAAGCAGGTTCAGAAGTGTCAGCACTTTTAGGACGTATGCCATCAGCCGTAGGTTACCAACCAACATTGGCAACTGAAATGGGGGCAATGCAAGAACGTATTACATCAACTAAAAAAGGTTCTATTACATCTGTACAAGCAGTTTATGTACCTGCAGATGATTTAACAGATCCAGCGCCAGCAACAACGTTTGCGCATTTAGATGCAACAACAGTATTATCTCGTAAGATTGCAGAGTTAGGTATTTACCCTGCGGTAGATCCATTAGATTCTACTTCAAGAATTCTTTCTGCTGATATTTTAGGAGATGAGCACTATAACACAGCAACTGCTGTAAAAGAAATTTTACAACGTTATAAAGAATTACAAGATATTATCGCAATTTTAGGTATGGAAGAATTATCTGAAGAAGATAAATTAGTAGTTCATAGAGCTAGACGTGTACAACGTTTCTTATCTCAACCTTTCCATGTAGCGGAACAATTTACAGGTATACCTGGGGTTTTAGTTGATATTAAAGACACTATTAAAGGATTTAATATGATTATTGATGGTGAGTTAGATAAGTATCCTGAAGCTGCATTTAACTTAAGAGGATCAATTCAAGATGCAATTGATGCTGGAGAGAAAATGTTAGCAGAAGCTTAAAAATTAGTTGGCAGTAATTCGGTAAACAGTCTACAGTGACTGAGAACTGCAAGCTGCAAACTGCAAACTAAAGAAATATGTTTTTAGAAATTGTAACACCAGAAGCAATATTATTTTCATCAGAAATTGACTCATTGTCAGTGCCTGGTGTAAATGGAGAGTTTCAAATGCTAAATAATCACGCACCAGTGGTTTCTAACTTAAAAGAAGGAACTATAAAAGTGCATGTGCATTCTCAGACTAATATAAACTTAGATGATTTAAAAGGGAAATTAGTACCAGATGAATCAGATGATAAAATTTTAACGTTAGCAATTAATTCTGGAACGTTAGAGTTAAATGACAATAAAGTAATTATTTTAGCGGATTAAATCCTTAAAATAATTTATAAAATTAAAAGTCTCAAAACAAATTTTGTTTTGAGACTTTTTTGGGTTAAAACACTTTGTATTTTGTGAAGTGTTTTTTGTTTTGCAATTTTCCCCCGATAATTTTTCTTTATTTCATTTTTCAAAATTGATAATAATACAAGAATAAACTATAAGTGTAAAGCAGTTATTTTTTAGGGGAAAAACACCTTTTATAAGAATGTATTGATAATTAAAATAGTATATAAGTTGTTGGTATATAGTTGTTAAGGTGATTTTTTGTTTTTTATCCTTTAAAGATTATAATTTAAATTGTACTTTGATAAAAAATTAACCTAACTGTTATATTATGAAAACACTTTACAGATTGTATCAAATACTTTTTTTATCACTTTTTATTTTTAGTTGTCAAACTGAAGTTGAAAGGGAAGCTCCAAAAGTTGATGATTCTAGACCTTCTAATGCAATTACCTATAAAGAAATGGCTAGTATGTTCCATCAATATGATGTTGGTCAAAAACCTATATTAGATCAATACAGAAAGGAGTTTACTGGTGATCCTAAAGATGCCACAGAGAGTATTTCACATTTTTATGAACTTAATCAATTAAAACAATACATTGCTTATTTAGAAAAGTTATCTAATGAAAAAAATATTAAATTAACGGGGATTCGAATTTTCTCGGCAGCCTACCCTAAAGATTATTCGGATGAACTTGTAAGAGGAAGACATACGCTAATATTTATGCCAACGGCTGATACAAAAGAACAAAAAAATGTAGCTTTTGAACCCTTATATTCTAAAGATGGACAAGCAATCCCTTTCACAGAGTTTCTACATCAATTTAGTAGCGATGAAACTAAAGATGTGGTGAGAGCTTCTTTTTTACCTTTTATGAGTGTTAGAGAAGATATGATCAGTTCTGGAGCGAATAGATTAATCGTAACCCCACCTTATTAAATCTACTCAATGAAATTAACAACTCTCATTCCTTTTATTTATTTATCAACAGCAATTGTAGGGATGTTTTTTTTAAAAAAATATTCATCACCTTACTTTAAGTATTTTTTAGGATATGTTATTACAGTAGTTGTTTTTGATTTAATGGCTAGAGTTGTTAATTTTTATGGTTACCCAACATTAGGTCTTTATAATATTTATACTTTTTTTGAATATAATTTGGTGGCTTTAATTTATTTTAAGTTAACTAAGGAAGCAGTATCTCATAATTGTATAAAATATTTGATGATCTTCTTTAACATTATCTATTTATTTAGTTTTATATTTAAACCAATAGAAAAATATACTGTACTTTTTGGAGCTTTAATTGTTTGTTTGTTCATGGTGTTTTATTTAAAAGAGTTATTACAATCTGATAAAATTATAAATTTTCAGAAAAGTTTACCTTTTTGGATAACCATTGCTTTTTTATTGTACTATTTAACTACAATACCTTTTTATACTGCGCTTTATGTTACAGGTATAGAGTCTAGAAAAGAAGGTGTTATGCTATTTAATGTACAGCGAATAATTATAATTTTAACACATTTTTGTTTTATTGGTGGTTTAATATGGAGTTCAAAGGAGAAGAATTAATTTTTTTAATTTCTACATTAATTATAGGTTTAATTACCATTGCTTTAGTTACCCTTTTTGGTGTTTTCCAAAAAAAGAAAAAAGCATTGTTAATTGATAGAGATGAAACAAAAAAACGCTTTGAACGAGAAATTGCAGAAACACAAATAGAAATAAGAGAAGAAACACTTAGAAATATTAGTTGGGAGTTACATGATAATATTGGACAGTTGTTAACTTTAGCAAAAATTCAATTACAAAATGCCACTCCAGAAAATATAAGTGAAGTTTCAGAAACCATAACAAAAGGATTAACCGAGGTAAGAGCCTTGTCTAAATTAATTAACCCTGAGGCCATAAAAAACATAAAGTTAAGTGATGCTGTTCAATTAGAAATTGACCGTTTTAACCGATTAAATTTCATCAATTCTACGTTAACTATTTCTGGTGATGAACAAATAATTAATAAAAAGTCTAGCATTATTATTTTTAGAATTTTACAAGAATTTTTTTCGAATACCATTAAACACTCTAAAGCTTCTAATTTAGGCGTGCAATTAAAGTTTACTAATGCAGAATTAGAAATTATTGCTACTGATGATGGAGTTGGATTTTCTTCATTAGAAAATGAAAAGAAAGGCATAGGTTTAGAAAATATTAAAAATAGAGCTAAGTTAATTGGAGCTTCTGCGGTTTTTACATCCGAAGTAAATAAAGGAACCTCTTTAAAAATAGTATATAAATTATGATGAAATATTCAGTTGTTATTGTAGATGATCATACATTGCTTTCTCAGGCTATAGCAGCCATGGTAAATACTTTTCCTAAATTTAAAGTATTATATACATGTAAAAACGGAAAAGAATTAATTGACAAGTTTTCGGCATCGCCAGAGTTTATACCAGACGTTGTTTTAATGGATATTAACATGCCTATAATGAATGGTATTGAAACTACAGAATGGATTACAAACAACCATGGTAGTGTACACGTAATGGCGCTTTCTGTAGAGGACGAAGATACAACCATTCTAAAAATGCTTAAAGTAGGTGCTATTGGTTACTTGTTAAAAGATACAGAAAAGGTTGTCTTGGAAAAGGCCTTGGTTGAAATAGCTGAAAACGGATTTTATCATACCAAAAATGTAACTAATTTATTAATGAAATCTCTTTCTGGTAATGGAAGTGCAGAAATTCACTTAAAAGAAAGAGAAATAACTTTTATGAAATATGCTTGTTCTGAATTAACTTACAAAGAAATTGCAGATAAAATGTGTTTAAGTCCCAAAACAATAGATGGTTATAGAGATGTTTTATTTACAAAATTGAATGTAAAAAATAGAGTAGGTTTGGTAATGTATGCGATAAAAAATAAAATTTACACTCCATAAAAATTGTGTAAATTTGCAGCATGGAAGAAACGAATAGACAGCGAAAAATTGCAGGAGTATTACAAAAAGATTTGGTAGATGTTTTGCAGAAGGCAGCACAAGATGGTATGAAAGGGATAATAATTTCTGTTTCTAAAGTTCATGTAACTTCAGACTTAGGAGTTGCCAAGGTATATTTAAGTGTTTTTCCTTCAAGTAATAGAGACGAAATTATTAAAGGTGTACAATCTAACACCGTTTTAATTCGTCATGAAATGGCAAAAAGAACTAAACATCAATTGCGTAGAATGCCAGAATTATTGTTTTTTGGTGATGATACTTTAGATTACATAGAAGAAATTGACAAATCTTTAAAAGGAGAAGATGATAACCCTATTAAAGATCCTAGCGTTTTACCAAGACGTAAAAGGAGTTAAATTTATCCTATCATTTGAACTTTCCGTTATACATAGCTAAGAGGTATTTATTTACAAAAACAGGTAATAATGCCATAAACATTATTACAATTATTGCTTCTTTCGGCGTAATTGTGGGATCTTTAGCTTTGTTTATAATTCTTTCTGGATTTTCTGGCTTACGTACTTTTAGTTATAGCTTGTTAGATGTATCAGATCCAGATATTAAAATAACTTCTCAGAAAGGTAAAACGTTTTTATATACAGATGATGTTCATCAAGCGGTAACAAAAAATTTCGCTATAAAAGCTGCATCTAAAGTTATTGAAGAACGTGTTTTTTTAGAGTACAATGATAAAAATGAGATTGCTTATATAAAAGGTGTCGCAGAAAATTATACTTCTATTACCCAAATAGATTCTGTTGTAAGTATGGGGAATTGGTTGGATAGTGATTTTTCTAATATAGCAGTGGTGGGGAATGGTATTTCTAGAAAACTATCCTTAGGGATTTTAAATTTTGGAGCGCCTTTATCTATCATGGTTCCTAAGCCTGGTGTTGGTTTTATAAATCCTAATAATGCTTTCTATAAAAAGGATGTACAAATTGTAGGTTTATACTCGGGTACAGAAGAGTTTGAAAGTAAATTTGTTTTTGTTTCTATAGATGATGCTAAGAATTTATTAAGGTATAAAGACAACGAAATTACTGGAATTGAAATTAAATTAAAAGATAATTCTACGGCAGATTTATTTTCAGAACAGTTACAAGAACAACTAGGTAATCAATTTAAAGTACAAACCAAACAGCAATTGAATGAAGTTTTCTATAAGGTTATAAATACAGAGAATTTTGTTTCTTATCTTATTTTTACTTTGATTGTAATTATAGCATTATTTAATGTTATTGGTGCCATTATAATGATGATAATTGATAAAAAATCTAACTTAAAAACACTTTTTAGTTTAGGAGCATCCATTAAAGAAATTAAAAAAGTTTTTGTTTTACAAGGATTTTTATTAACTGTTTTAGGGATGTTGATAGGCTTAACATTGGGTGTGCTCATTGTTTTTATACAAAAAGAATTTGGGGTGTTTATGATCACTCAAAATTTAGCTTATCCGGTTGAGTTTCGATTTTCTAATCTGTTTATTGTAATAGCAACCATTACCGTTTTAGGTTTTATAGCCTCTAAAATAGCTAGTAGTAGAATTTCAAAAGAGTTTATAGAGAAGTGATTTTTTTGAAGCTATTTCCTGCTTTTCGTTATATCTTTTTATTGCTGTCATTGGGAAGTTTACTTTTTTGTAAACTGTGGCAATCTCTAAATCCGAAAGAGATTACTTCGTTCCTCGTAATGACGCTTATTTAAAAGAGCAATAAAAAGGATGTCACTTCAATCAGGGCTAAGTATTTTTGCTAACAATAGTATTTATCGAATTAACTGAGTTTAAAACTGAGGAATAATTGTATTTCCAAACTTCGCTTCTACTTCATCAAACGTCGCAAAAACATCTTTAGCATCATCCGAAGTTACCATTTTCATTCTGTATTCTTTAAAATGCGGAATGCCTTTAAAGTAATTGGTATAATGTCTTCTGGTTTCAAAAACACCTAAAACAGGTCCTTTCCAATCAATGGCCATTTGCAAATGTCTTCTCGCCATTTCCACACGTTGGGCAATTGTTGGTTTTGCTAAATGTTCACCAGTATTAAAAAAATGTTTTATTTCGTTAAAAATCCAAGGATATCCAATTGCAGCTCTACCAATCATGGCGCCATCTAAACCATAAGAATCTCTCATTTCCATAGCTTTTTCAGGAGTCGTAACATCTCCATTACCAAAAACAGGAATGTGCATTCTTTGGTTGTTTTTTACATCGGCAATAGGTTTCCAATCAGCCTCTCCTTTATACATTTGAGCACGCGTTCTACCATGTATAGAAATTGCTTTACAGCCAACATCTTGTAAGCGCTCTGCAACTTCTACAATTCTAATAGAATCATGATCCCAACCCAAACGAGTTTTTACGGTAATTGGTAAATTGGTGTGTTTTACCATGGCTTCTGTAAGAGAAACCATCAAATCGATATCTTTTAAAATTCCTGCTCCGGCTCCTTTAGAAACTACTTTTTTTACAGGGCAACCAAAGTTGATATCAATAATATCTGGATTCGATTTTTCTACAATTTCTACCGTTTTTAACATCGATTCTAAATTGGCTCCAAAAATCTGAATTCCTACCGGACGTTCTTTTTCATAGATATCTAATTTCATGATGCTCTTTGCAGCGTCACGAATCAAGCCTTCAGAAGAAATAAACTCTGTATAAACCACATCAGCGCCTTGTTCTTTACATAAGGCTCTAAATGGTGGGTCAGAAACATCTTCCATTGGTGCTAATAAAAGCGGAAAGTCTGGTAATTCTATGTTGCTAATTTTAATCAAAACGATTTAATTTTTTGCAAATTTAGTGTTTTTTCATCCTTCAGAGGAAAAAATATTTTTATAGCTCATCAATGTAAAGAGAAGCTTTAGTTCTCGTTGGTTTATTTATGAGTTACAAATACGTGGTGGCTTCGCTTTTTTTAGTCATTTATTTTTGTGAAAATAAGTTGTAAAAGATTGTATTTTTGTAATTCATTTCAACTTTATTTAGTATCTTAAAATATTATTAGCCAAAAAATAAAATGGGAACAAAAGAAAAAATATTAGAAAAAATACACGGTTTAATTAACGATAAATTTCAAACACCTACAGAAGCTTTTCAGTTTTACGATAAGGATAAAGACGGAAGTTTAAACAAAGACGAACTTAAAGATTTATTAAAAAATGCGGATATAAGTAGTTTTTTAAGAGGAATTGTAGCTAACGAATTAATTAAAGGGTATGATAAATCTGGTGATGAAGCTATTAATTTAGAAGAGTTTAAAATAGCAATTTCTGAATTAGAAAGAGATTTATAATTCATTTTTTTTATTAGAATAGTACAATAATAGGTATTGTGATTTTTTTTATTTGGGAAGGTCTGTAAATAACATATCTTTGTAAGTTGAACGCAGTTAGAAAACGAAGTATGAAGAATATTAGAAACTTTTGCATTATCGCACATATAGATCATGGTAAAAGTACGTTGGCAGATAGGTTATTAGAATATACAGGCTCTGTAACAGATCGAGAAAAGAAAGATCAGTTATTAGATAATATGGATTTAGAACGCGAACGCGGAATTACCATAAAATCGCACGCCATTCAAATGGATTATATCTATAAAGGAGAAGAATATGTTTTAAATTTAATTGACACACCAGGTCACGTAGATTTTTCTTACGAAGTTTCTCGTTCTATAGCGGCCTGTGAGGGAGCTTTGTTAATTGTAGATGCTGCACAAAGTATACAAGCACAAACAATTTCTAACCTATATTTAGCCTTAGAGAATGATTTAGAAATTATTCCGGTGTTAAATAAAGTAGATTTACCTTCTGCAAACCCAGAAGAGGTAACAGATGATATTGTAGATTTATTAGGCTGCGACCCAGAAGAAGTAATTCATGCTAGTGGAAAAACAGGTTTTGGAGTCGAAAATATTTTAGCGGCCATTATAGATAGAATTCCTCCTCCAAAAGGAGATCCAGATGCACCGTTACAAGCCTTAATTTTCGATTCTGTTTACAATTCTTATAGAGGTATAGAAACTTATTTTAGAGTTTTAAACGGAGAAATAAAAAAAGGGCAACGTATTAAATTCATGGCAACAGATAATGAGTATTTTGCCGATGAAGTAGGTACTTTAAAATTATCTCAGGTTGTAAAAAAATCTGTAAAAACAGGTGATGTAGGGTATTTAATTACAGGAATAAAAACAGCAAAAGAAGTAAAAGTAGGAGATACAATTACAGATGCATTAAACCCTACAACAGAAATTATAGATGGTTTCGAAGATGTAAAACCAATGGTTTTTGCAGGGATTTATCCTGTAGATACAGAAGATTATGAAGAGTTGCGTTATTCTATGGAAAAACTGCAATTAAATGATGCTTCTTTGGTATTTGTACCAGAAAGTTCTGCCGCTTTAGGTTTTGGTTTTAGATGTGGTTTCTTAGGAATGTTGCACATGGAAATTATTCAAGAACGTTTAGAACGTGAGTTTAATATGACGGTAATTACAACGGTTCCCAACGTATCTTACCACGCATATACCAAGAAAAACCCAACCGAAATTGTTTTATTAAACAATCCAACCGATTTACCAGATCCATCAAGATTAGAAAAAGTAGAAGAGCCATATATTAAGGCAAGTATTATTACCAAGTCAGATTTTGTTGGACAGGTAATGAGTTTGTGTATCGAAAAACGTGGCGAAATTGTAAATCAAACTTATTTAACAACCGAAAGAGTAGAATTAATTTTTGATATGCCTTTGGCAGAAATTGTTTTCGATTTTTACGATCGATTAAAAACAGTTTCTAAAGGATATGCTTCTTTCGATTATTCTCCAATAGGAATGAGAACTTCTAAATTGGTAAGAGTAGATATTTTATTAAATGGCTCTCCAGTAGATGCACTTTCTGCACTTTTACACGCAGATAATGCCTATACAATTGGTAAGAAAATTGTAGAAAAATTAAAAGAATTAATACCAAGACAACAGTTTGATATTCCTATTCAGGCAGCAATTGGAGCAAAAATTATTGCGCGTGAAACCACAAAAGCATTACGTAAAGATGTTACCGCAAAATGTTATGGTGGAGATATTTCTAGAAAACGTAAGTTACTAGAAAAACAGAAAAAAGGAAAGAAAAGAATGCGTCAGGTTGGTAATGTAGAAATTCCGCAAGAAGCATTTATGGCGGTTTTAAAATTGAATGACTAAATCTAGATTACTCGATTTTTAGAATTAAAAATCCGATTTGTCATTCCTGCGCAGGCAGGAATCCATAGAATGTCAATTAATAGTACAAAACTTACAACATAGAAAAACCTTTTTTGAGAAATCAAGAAGGGTTTTTTATTTGTAGCTATTTCCGGCTTTCACTACTCGCTTTTTTTATCCTAAAAAAGGAATAAAAAAGAGCTCAAACATGCCGTTCAATCCGGGCTATACTTTTTTGCCAGCTTATTTTTTATCCTGCGAAAGCAGTACTCATAAATCTACTTTTATAAGTTGAGTCAAAAAAAAACACTTCCAAAATAAATCGAAAGTGTTTTGTAATATTTGTATCAGATAAAAGTTAAAAGCATTTGCGATGCTTAATCTCTTCCTCCTAAAATTTGAAGTCCCCAATATAATAATGAAGCTAAAGAACCTAAAGCAGCTACTAAATACGTTCTTGCAGCCCATTTTAAGGCATCTGTTGCACCCGATAACTCTTCTCGGGTTACCATGTTCTTATTTTCTAACCAAGCCAATGCTCTGTTACTAGCATCATATTCTACAGGTAAGGTAACAAAGCTAAAAAGAGTAGCAAAGCCCATAAAAATTAAACCAGCAATGGCAATATAAAAACCAATTCCTGTAGCTCCGGAAGCAGCCCCTAAAATTAACCCACCAATTACCAACCATTGCGAGTATTTAGAAGTAACACTTACAATTGGCACTAATTGAGATCGCATTGTTAAATAGCTATACGCTTGTGCATGTTGCACTGCATGCCCGCATTCATGTGCTGCAACAGCAGCGGCAGCGGCATTTGTTTGGTTGTAAACAGCTTCACTTAAATTCACCGTTTTATCTGCAGGATTGTAGTGGTCTGTTAATCTACCTGGAGTAGAAATCACTTTTACATCAAAAATACCATTATCAGCAAGCATTTTTTTAGCAATTTCTGCACCGCTCATTCCATTTCTAAGCTGAATTTTAGAGTATTTTTTAAATTTATTTTTTAAAGTATTACTAACTAGCCAGCTTACTAAAGCAATTGCACCAATTAAAATATAAAATCCTATCATAATTTATATTGTTTAAAAATTGTTTTTCATTTTTGTTTGATAAATTTACAGCATAAAGTATTCCAATTTATTGTTTGGAGAATAAAAATGACAAAATGACAACGAAACCAAATATATTACTTATTTATACAGGCGGAACTATTGGTATGATTAAAGATTATAAAACCAATGCTTTAAAAGCATTTGATTTTAGTCAGATTGTAGATAAAATTCCAGAATTACAACAGTTAAATTGTAATATTACAAGTATTTCTTTTGATGAAGCTATAGATTCATCAAACATGAATATTGAGTACTATAAAGATATTATAGAAATTCTTGAAGAAAATTATACAAAATTCGAGGGTTTTGTGGTGTTAACAGGTTCTGATACAATGGCATATACATCATCAGCAATTAGCTTTATGTTAGAAAACCTACAAAAACCTATTATTTTTACAGGTTCTCAATTGCCAATTGGCGATTTAAGAACAGATGCAAAAGAGAATTTAATAACTTCTATAGAAGTAGCTTGCGCCAATAAAAATGGAGTGCCTGTTATTTCTGAAGTTTGTTTGTATTTTGAATATAAATTATACAGAGCTAATAGAACAACCAAAATAAGCTCAGAACAGTTTGAGGCATTTACTTCTATGAATTTTCCTCCATTGGCAGAAAGTGGTGTGCATCTTAAGTTTAATGAACATTTAATTCATCAAACAAAAAATACAGAGCAACCTTTAGTTGTTAGAAAAGAATTGGTGGAAGAAGTTGTTATTTTAAAATTATTTCCAGGTATTTCTAAGTTAGTTATAGAAAGTATTTTAAATATACCCAATTTAAAAGGAATTGTATTAGAAACTTATGGTTCTGGAAATGCACCAAATTCTGATTATTTTATTGCTTTATTAAAAGAAGCAATTAATAAAGGAATTAAAATTGTAAACGTTACTCAATGTAAAAGTGGTAGGGTAATGATGGGGCATTATGATACTAGTTTATTGTTAAAAGAAATGGGAGTTATCAATGGAAGAGATATCACAACAGAGTCTGCAATAGCCAAATTAATGTACCTTTTAAATAAAAATTTATCAAATGAGGCATTTAAAAAGTACTTCGAATCGTCTTTAAGGGGCGAATTAACTGATAAATATCATTTTTAAATAACTAATTCAGTTAAATCAACTTTCAAGAGATAAATAGATTGATTTTTTTTTTTTATGCTCAATATTTTTTTGTTACTTGGCACTCTCAAAAGTATTGTAGAGAGAAAATCTTTCTAATTTATTTAGTTAAATTGTCTTTCATATTGTTTTTTTGAGATGAAAATTAATATCTTTAACCCGTTAACTATTAAAAATTAATTATAACAAAGATGAAAAAAGTAGTAAATGTCCTATCCGTAACAGGATTTATGTTTTTTGGAGCTATTCAATCAACTTTCGCACAAGAAGCAGCTGAAGAGTCAAAAACTTTCCACCAGGAATTAAAACAACGTTTTATAGAAGGTGGCCCAGAATTTATGGGAATTGTATTAGTAGCCTTAATTTTAGGTTTAGCAATTGCAATTGAAAGAATTATTTATTTAAATATGGCAACAACCAATACTAAGAAATTAGTAGCAAGTGTAGATGATGCTTTAAGTTCTGGTGGTATAGAAGCTGCTAAAGAAGTTTGTAGAAACTCTAAAGGACCAGTTGCATCTATCTTTTACCAAGGATTAGACAGAGTAGATGAGGGAATAGATGCAGCAGAAAAAGCAGTAGTTTCTTATGGAGGTGTTCAAATGGGACTTTTAGAGAAAAATATTTCATGGTTATCTTTGTTTATCGCTTTAGCACCAATGCTTGGGTTTATGGGGACAGTAATCGGTATGATTCAGGCCTTTGATATGATTGCAGTAGCAAATGATATCTCTCCAGGAGTTGTAGCTGTTGGTATTAAAGTAGCCTTATTAACAACTGTATTTGGTTTAGTTGTGGCTATTATTCTTCAAATCTTTTATAATTACATCGTTTCTAAAATCGATAGTATTGTAAATAATATGGAAGATGCATCTATTCAATTAATAGATTTATTAGTGAAATATAAAAAATAAGATATATTATGAAAAATAATTTATCAAAAATTTTAAACATATTTATAGCTATTATAGCTGTAATAGGAGCTTTTCTCTTCATCAGAATCTTTATGACTGATGAAGGAGATACAGAAGCCTTAAGTGGCTCTGTGGGTAGTATAGTTACTTTTTCTACTATATTACTGTACTTTGCAATTGGTGCAACTTTAATACTTTCTTTAATCAGCCTTTTTACAAATCCTGATAATTTAAAGAAAACTTTATTAGGTGTTGCTGTGTTAGGTGTTGTATTAGTTTTTGCTTACTTTTTAGCAGATAGTAATGCCGTATTAGATACACAAGGTAAAGTACTTGAAGGAGGTGATGCAGGAACATCAATAAACCAATGGGTTGGAACAGGTATCTGGTACAGCATTTGTTTAGGACTTGTAGCAAGTTTGTTCTTTGTATACGATTTAGTAAAAGGATTAATAAAATCATAATAATATGGCAAGAAGAGAGAATCCAGAAATTAATGCAGGTTCTATGGCAGATATTGCCTTCTTGCTGTTAATCTTTTTCTTAGTAACAACAACAATGAATGTTGATTCAGGAGTTTCTAAAAAACTATCTGAAAAACCACCAGCGGATTATGTACCACCTGTTATTAAAGAAAAAAACATTTTTGAGGTAAGCATTAATAGAAATAATGAGCTTTTAGTTGAAGGCGAAAGAATGGATATTAAAGACCTAAAAGAAGCTGCTATCGCTTTTATCGATAATGGTGGAGGTGAAGGTAAAGTTGAGAATGGTGTTGCTAGTGGACGTTGTAGCTATTGTAAAGGTGAAAGAAGTGAATCTTCTTCAGATCATCCAAACAAAGCAATTATTTCGGTACAAAGTGATAGATTAACAGAATATGGAACGTATTTAACTGTTCAAGATCAATTGTTGAAGGCTTATGCTTCATTAAGAAATAGGTTAAGTATTGAAAAATACAAAATGCCTTTTTCTGAATTAGAAGAAGCTTATAAAGATGATAAGAATAACGAGAGTTTGAAGAAAAAAGTTGAGTTTATCAAAACAAGTTATCCTCAAATTATTTCTGATCAAGAACCTACAAAATAATCTTTAAAATTTAACAGTATGTCTAAATTTAGAAAAAAGAAAAAAGGAATGCCTGCAGTGAATACTGCAGCTTTACCAGATATTGTATTTATGTTGTTATTCTTTTTCATGGTAACTACTACTATGAGAGAAACTTCTTTACAAATTGATGCTCCAAGATTACCGTCGGCAACAGAAGTTAAAAAACTTGAACATAAAAGTTTAGTAACTACTATATACGTAGGTAAAGCAAAAGATGCTAAATACGGAACTAGTTTTAATAGAATTCAATTGAATGATAAAATAGGTTCTGCAGATGACGTTCCTGCTTTTATTATAAATGCAAGATCTAAGGTTTCTGAAGCAGAAGTACCATTTATGACGACTTCGATTAAAGCAGATAAAGAATCTAATGTAGGTACAATTACGGATATTAGATTAAAATTAAGAGATGTTAACGCTCTTAAAATTAGTTATTCTGCTTCTAAAAAAACAGAGTAATCTTTATAATATAATTGTAATAAAAAAAGGATAATTCATTTGAATTATCCTTTTTTTATGTTTTTTTTTGAGTAAAACAGTTCTACTAATGAAATATTGTATCTTTAGACTACGTTAATTTTGTATATGAAAACAGCTATTACCTCCTTTTTATTATTGATGAATGTTATGGTCTCTTTTGCTCAGAAAGATTCTTTAGAACTAGGAAATAGATATGCAGACGATCAAATTTATGTAGCTGTTTCTTATGCTCAGTTTTATGATCAACCAACTGTAATTTCTAAAAGTAATTTTTCGTATGGGCTTTCTGTAGGGTTTATCAAGGATATAATATTAAATAAGCAAGGAAATATATCTATCGCAGCCGGAGTTGGCTATGGTTTTGATTTTTTCAATCATAAATTAAAGATTCAAGAAATTAATAATGAAATTGTTTTTAGTCAAGATAATACTATTAGTTCAAATTTATTTAAGTCGCATAACTTAGAGTTTCCTTTAGAGTTTAGATGGAGAACTTCTACAGCTAATAAATATAGTTTTTGGAGAATTTATGGTGGTGTAAAATTTGCTTACAATCTATCGAATAAATTTCAGTTTGATGACGATACTCAAACTACTTTTAAGTATTCTAATATCTCTAATTATAATAATTTGCAGTATGGTTTAACCTTATCTGCAGGGTATGATGAGTTTAATATCAATATTTATTATGGATTAACACCTATTTTTAATAATAGTGTTATAAATGGAGAAGTGATAAATACAAAGATTTTAAAATTTGGACTGATTTTCTATATTTTATAAAAAATAGAAAACGATTATTGGAGATAGAAATCCTAAAACAAACCCTAAATAAACTTCTTTTTGTGTATGCGCTTTTAAATGCAAACGTGCACTAGCAACTATCCCCGAGAGTAGTATTGAGCAAATAATTAGGATTATTAAATTTTGCTGATAGATTAGGTTTAAAATAAAAAAGAACCCTGTAGTGATGCCTAATGATGTTAAATGGATACTTGTTTTTATCTTAAAGGCGAATAAGATATAGATAAAAAGTAATCCTAAAGTTGTGGCATAAAAAAGGATTCCCAAATCTATTAAATTATGTATTCCGTATAGGGTATTACCCAATAGATAGAACAGAACAATCATCATAGCGATAGGAACTTTTCTTTCTTGAATACTTTCTGCTTTAAAAGATTTAATGAGCTTAAATCTCTTAAAAAGGATAAGAACAAGTAAAGGTATTATGTATGTTGTTAAAAATATTAAACCTAAAACCGTAAACTTTTGCGAACTATTAAAGTTATTTTGTATAAAAATAAAATATAAGAATATGCCAATTGTTGGTACAACAATTGGGTGTAACATTACGGATATAAATTTATAAAACTTCACTAAATTTCTTTTCTTAAACGCGCCACAGGTAAATCTAACTGCTCTCTATATTTAGCTACTGTTCTTCTTGCTATTGGATATCCTTTTTCTTTTAGAATGGCTGCTAGCTTTTCATCTGTTAAAGGTTTTTTCTTGTTCTCTTCTAAGATTACAGTTTCTAAAATCTTCTTTATTTCTTTGGTAGAAACATCTTCTCCTTGATCATTTTTCATAGATTCAGAAAAGAATTCTTTAATTAGTTTTGTTCCGTAAGGAGTAGATACATATTTACTGTTTGCAACTCTAGACACGGTAGAAACATCCATGTTAATCTTATCTGCAATGTCTTTTAAAATCATTGGTTTTAACTTGCGTTCATCACCTGTTAAAAAATAATCGTATTGATAATGCATAATAGTATTCATGGTCACCAAAAGTGTTTGCTGACGTTGTTTTATAGCATCAATAAACCACTTTGCGGAATCTAATTTTTGTTTGATAAAAAATACAGCGTCTTTTTGAGATTTACTTTTTACACTTGCTTCTTGGTATCCTTTTAGCATGTTGTTGTATTCTCTAGAAATATGCAATTCTGGTGCATTTCTAGAGTTTAAAACCAAGTCTAATTCTCCATCAATAAGTTTAATAGAAAAATCAGGAACAATTTGTTCTGCAATTTTATTATTACCAGCGTAAGAACTACCAGGTTTAGGATTTAGTTTAGAAATTTCTTTATTTACTTCCTTTAATTCATTTTCAGAAATATTAAATTTTTCTTGTAGTTTTTTGTAATGCTTTTTTACAAAATGATCAAAGGCAGATTCTAAAATGTCAATGGCTAAACTTCTTATTTTGTTTTTTTCTTTTCTTTTTAGTTGAATGATTAAACACTCTTTTAAATCTCTAGCTCCAACACCAATAGGATCTAAGGTGTGCACTACTTTTTTTAGGATAGATATAACTTTCTCTTCAGTGGTAAAAACATTTTCTGTAAACGCCAAATCATCTACTAAATCTAAAATATCTCTTCTTATATAACCGCTATCATCAATACTACCTACTAAAAATTCTGCAATAGCAAGTTCTTCTTCATTAAAACTATAAGTACTTAATTGATTTTTTAAAGATTGATGAAAGCTTGTCCCAGATGCATAAGGTACATTTTTTTCTTCATCATCTGCAGAATAATTGTTTGCTTGAGTTTTGTAATTAGGTATTTCATCATCGCTCAAATACTCATCAATATTGATGTCTTCTGCTTCAATTTTCTCATTACCGGTATCATCAAACTCATTAGATAAATCATCATCTATAGCATCAGAATCATCTTTACCTGTGTCTAACGCAGGGTTTTCTTCTATTTCTTGCTTTAAGCGTTCTTCAAAAGCTTGCGTAGGCAATTGAATTAACTTCATCAACTGTATTTGTTGCGGAGATAATTTTTGTAAGAGTTTGTATTGTAAACTTTGTTTTAGCATATAGACAAATATATGAAATAGGTTAAAATAAAAAACGTCATTCTGTTAGGAATGACGTTTCATATTATAAAATTTTAGTATTTCTTTTAAAACTCTGCGTTTTGTGGAGTTCTTGGAAA
This sequence comes from Polaribacter staleyi, assembly GCF_038024045.1. Lineage (NCBI taxonomy): Bacteria > Pseudomonadati > Bacteroidota > Flavobacteriia > Flavobacteriales > Flavobacteriaceae > Polaribacter > Polaribacter staleyi. The sequence goes on from NZ_CP150665.1 coordinate 3,126,433, forward strand.
AGGAATTACGTCTCTAATATTATTCATTCCTGTTGTAAATTGCACTAATCTTTCAAAACCTAAGCCAAATCCAGAATGTACTGCTGTTCCAAATTTTCTTAGATCTAAATACCACCACAATTCTTTTTCTTCGATATCTAATGCTTTCATTTTATCAACTAAAACATCATAACGTTCTTCTCTTTGAGAACCTCCTACGATTTCTCCAATGCCAGGAAATAATACATCCATGGCCCTTACTGTTTTACCATCGTCATTTAAACGCATGTAAAATGCTTTGATGTTTGCTGGGTAATCAAATAAAATTACAGGACATTTAAAGTGTTTTTCAACTAAAAAACGTTCGTGTTCAGATTGTAAATCGGCTCCCCATTCGTTAATAGGGAATTGAAATTTTTTCTTTTTATTTGGTTTCGAATTTCTAAGAATATCTATCGCTTCTGTATAGGAAACTCTTTTAAAGTTGTTATCAACAACAAATTTTAATTTATTTAACAAACTCATTTCACTTCTTTCAGCTTGTGGCTTGCTTTTTTCTTCTTGCGTTAAACGTTGGTCTAAAAAGGCTAAATCATCTTCACACTTTTCTAAAACATAGTTTATTACATATTTTATAAAGTCTTCTGCTAAATCCATATTACCATCTAAATCCATAAAGGCAACTTCTGGTTCTATCATCCAAAATTCTGCTAAATGACGGGTGGTATTAGAGTTTTCTGCTCTAAAAGTTGGACCAAAAGTATATGCTTTACCTAAAGCCATTGCAAAAGTTTCTGCTTCTAATTGTCCGGAAACGGTTAAGTTAGTTTCTTTACCAAAAAAGTCTTTAGAATAATCTACTTTTCCGTCTTCTGTAACTGGGGCTTCATTGTCTTTAAAAGTAGTAACTCTAAACATTTCTCCTGCACCTTCTGCATCAGAACCTGTAACAATTGGAGTGTGAACATAGTTGAAATCTCTTTCTTGAAAATACTGATGTACGGCAAATGATAATTTAGAACGTACACGCATTACAGCGCTAAATGTATTAGTTCTAACACGTAAATGTGCATTTTCTCTTAAGAATTCGAAACTGTGTTTTTTAGGTTGAATAGGGTATTCATCTGGATTAGAATCTCCTAGAATTTCTATTTCGGTAACCTGAATTTCTACAGACTGTCCTCTTCCTTGACTTGCGGCTAAAGTTCCTTTTATAGCAATTGCTGCACCTGTTGTAATTCTTTTTAATGTATTTTCATCTGTGTTTTCAAAATCTATTACACATTGAATATTATTAATAGTAGAACCATCATTTAAAGCAATAAAACGATTGCTTCTAAAAGTTCTAACCCATCCTTTTAATTGTACTTCTTGTAATAATAATCCTTCCGACTTTAAAAGTTCGGCAACGTTGCTGTTTATCATATTCTTATAATATTGATATAAATATATGTTATAATTAAAAAGTAAAGATACTTTTTTGATATAAGATGAGCAATGATATTCGGTATATAAAAAAGCACAATAATTGATTTTTCTGATTTTCTAAAAAAAGGATTATTTAGAAAGATTTAACTAATTAAATAATTTAACAAGAAAGACAAGAATATACTCAAAAATGTAAAATAAGTAATTATTTAAAACTTGAAGGTATAAATATACCTACTATTAGGTATTGATATATAGGTTATTATCTTATAGTTTTGTGTATTACTAAATACCTAACCCATGAAAACAAAACTACTATTATTTTTTTCGATGTTTACTTTGGCCATACAAGGACAAGTATCTCAGGCTGAAAGGCAAGCATTAATCGATTTTTATATCGCCACAGATGGCGATAATTGGACCAATAATACCAATTGGGATACAGATATAAATTCTACATCTGATGTTTCTACTTGGTATGGTGTTTCAGTTGCTAGTATAGCAGGACAAAAATATGTGAATAGCTTAACATTATCAGATAATAATTTAGTTGGTGAACTCCCTAATTTGTCAAAATTAGTTGAATTGAAAAGTTTAAACTTTATTAATAATAATTTAAGAGGAACTATAAATGTAGATTTTTTACCTCCGAGAGCAAGTTCTATTCTTTTTGATGACAATCAGTTTTCTGGTAATATTCCAGATTTCAGCAATAAATCTAGAATCGTTTACCTTAGGTTGGGGAATAATCATTTTACAGGCTCTGTAAATTCTTCTTTATTTAATAAAAATATAAATAGTGTTTGGTTGAATAACAATGATATTTCAGGAGAGTTAGACTTTAGTGAGTTTGATGGTTTTAATGCAATAAATATTAATAACACCAATATTAATTTTTTAAAATTACCTCATAGTCTGGATGGTGATGATGATGGTTCTTTTAGAGCTAAAAACACTCCAAAATTAGCCTATGTTGAAGTTGGAAGTAACCATTTTAACGATTTAAGATATTCTAATTTTGATGTTGGATTAAGAATTGTTTCTTATAATCAAGCTGATAAAACTGTAATTCCGAATGCAGGTGATAGAGAGGCTATTTTAAGGTTTGATAATAATATAAAAACTTTTAAAGACGCTAAATCATTTGGACTAGAAAATATTAATGGAGAAGTAAGAATTACTCAAATTAATTTAAGCAATTATACGTTTGCTAATAATGCCTTACCTACTGAAGTAGGTTTATTAACGGAATTAAAAAGCTTAAATTTATTTCAGTGTAAACTAAATTCTATTCCAAATGAGTTTGGTAATTTGGTTAAGGTAGAAAGTGTATATTTAAATAACAATTCTATAACATCCTTACCGTCAGAAATAGGAAATTTAACAAATTTAAAAGATTTTCGAGTTAATAATAATTCAATTACTATTTTACCCGAAAATTTTTATAATTTATCAAATTTAGAGATTTTCGAAATCAATAATAATCCATTATTAACTTTTTCAACTGGCCTTGGTAATTTATTTAATTTATTAACCTTAAAGTTTAATAATACACAAGTAGACTTAATACCTAACACAATAGGTAATTTAAAAAAGTTAGTAATTTTAGAATTTTCCAAAACAAAGATATCTTTGTTACCTCCTCAAATAGGCGGTTTAACAGCGTTAACAAGATTGGTTGCTGCACCTAATAATATTGCAAGTATTCCATCTGAATTTGGACAATTAACAAAACTTACCTATTTAGATTTTGCTAATTGTGAATTATCAAATACTCCAGCTGCTTTTGCAAATCTTACTCAATTAGAAACCTTGTTTTTAAATGATAACGAATTACAAGTAGTTGCTGGTTTAGGAGGATTTACCCAATTAAAACAATTACGCCTGCATAATAATAGATTAGGAGAAGACAACCCTAACTTTAATACAGATCTACCAGAAGATATGAGTGATTTGGTTTTGTTGGAAGAGTTGACTTTGTATTCTAATCAATTAACAAAGTTACCTACTAATATTGGTAATCTGAATAAACTTACAAAATTACATCTTCAGCAAAATAATTTAGAGAGCTTACCAACAACAATTGGAAATTTAACAAATTTAATTGAATTGAAATTAGAGGGAAATAAACTAACAAGTTTACCAACAACAATAGGAGGTTTAACAAGTTTAGAGAAGTTGTATTTGTCACAAAGTAGTTCAAATAATAAGATTACAAGTTTACCCGATGAGATAGGAGATTTAAGCAACTTAAAAGAATTGTATGTAGAGAATATGCGTAGTTATGATACTACAACAGGAGTTTATACATATACCTTAACAAGTTTACCAACCACGATGAATAAGATGTTAAATTTAGAAGCATTAGAAGCTTCTAATAGTGGTATAGAAGGTTTGGTAGATTTAACAAAATTAACGAAACTGAAAAGAATTCAATTGAATAATAATAAGATTACCGATTTAAAGATAGATGCACCAGTGTCAAACTTTTCAGTTTCGAGTGCTGGATATCATTTTAACCTTACTCAAAATCCATTTATAACATGTATAGAAGTACCTACCTCAGAAGTAACAAAATGGGAAGCAAGATATGCACAAGTACCACAAATAGCAGACAATGGTATTGCTTTTAGTGATAACTGTACAGGTTTTAGAGTGCCACAAAGTGAACGAGATGCATTAGTTGCATTTTATGTAGCTACAAAAGGTGGTGATAAAGTAGATGCAACAACAGGAATAACATGGGTAGGTGCAAATTGGAGTACAGATGCAACAGAATTAACCAATGTTGGTTCTTGGCAAGGAGTTACAACAGAGATTATAAATGGTCAGAAACATGTAACCAAGTTAGAGTTAACCAATAAAAGATTATCAGGAAATGTACCAAAAGAAATAAAAGATTTAAGTGAGTTAACGATTTTAAATTTAAGTGGGAATAGATTAAAAAGTATTCCTACCGAAATAGGAGATTTAAGCAAATTAACTTATTTAAATTTATCAAATAATAACATAGAGAGTTTACCAACAGGAATAGGGAATTTTGTAAGCTTGTTGGAATTACATATAACAAATCAGAAAAAAGATGGATTAAGTAGCTCTAATTATGTTAGACCTTTAACAAGTTTACCGGATGAGATAGGTGATATATCTACTTTAGAGAAGTTAGATTTAAGTTATAACGGCTTAACGAGTTTACCATCAGGAATAGGGAATTTTTCAAATTTAAAAGAGTTGAAAATCACTTATCAGGAGACAAAACCAGAAGGTGTTTTAACAAGAACCTTAACAAGTCTTCCAGATGAAATAGGAAACATTACAAGTTTAGAAAAACTATATTTAAATAATAATGGCTTAACAAGTTTACCTACAACAATTAATGGATTGTCAGGTTTACAAGAATTACACTTGCATGCGAATGAGTTAACGGTTTTACCAACAACAATAGGAGGTTTAACAAGTTTAGAGAAGTTGTATTTGTCGCAAAGTAGTTCAAATAATAAGATTACAAGTTTACCCGATGAGATAGGAGATTTAAGCAACTTAAAAGAATTGTATGTAGAGAATATGCGTAGTTATGATACTACAACAGGAGTTTATACATATACCTTAACAAGTTTACCAACCACGATGAATAAGATGTTAAATTTAGAAGCATTAGAAGCTTCTAATAGTGGTATAGAAGGTTTGGTAGATTTAACAAAATTAACGAAACTGAAAAGAATTCAATTGAATAATAATAAGATTACCGATTTAAAGATAGATGCACCAGTGTCAAACTTTTCAGTTTCGAGTGCTGGATATCATTTTAACCTTACTCAAAATCCATTTATAACATGTATAGAAGTACCTACCTCAGAAGTAACAAAATGGGAAGCAAGATATGCACAAGTACCACAAATAGCAGACAATGGTATTGCTTTTAGTGATAACTGTACAGGTTTTAGAGTGCCACAAAGTGAACGAGATGCATTAGTTGCATTTTATGTAGCTACAAAAGGTGGTGATAAAGTAGATGCAACAACAGGAATAACATGGGTAGGTGCAAATTGGAGTACAGATGCAACAGAATTAACCAATGTTGGTTCTTGGCAAGGAGTTACAACAGAGATTATAAATGGTCAGAAACATGTAACCAAGTTAGAGTTAACCAATAAAAGATTATCAGGAAATGTACCAAAAGAAATAAAAGATTTAAGTGAGTTAACGATTTTAAATTTAAGTGGGAATAGATTAAAAAGTATTCCTACCGAAATAGGAGATTTAAGCAAATTAACTTATTTAAATTTATCAAATAATAACATAGAGAGTTTACCAACAGGAATAGGGAATTTTGTAAGCTTGTTGGAATTACATATAACAAATCAGAAAAAAGATGGATTAAGTAGCTCTAATTATGTTAGACCTTTAACAAGTTTACCGGATGAGATAGGTGATATATCTACTTTAGAGAAGTTAGATTTAAGTTATAACGGCTTAACGAGTTTACCATCAGGAATAGGGAATTTTTCAAATTTAAAAGAGTTGAAAATCACTTATCAGGAGACAAAACCAGAAGGTGTTTTAACAAGAACCTTAACAAGTCTTCCAGATGAAATAGGAAACATTACAAGTTTAGAAAAACTATATTTAAATAATAATGGCTTAACAAGTTTACCTACAACAATTAATGGATTGTCAGGTTTACAAGAATTACACTTGCATGCGAATGAGTTAACGGTTTTACCAACAACAATAGGAGGTTTAACAAGTTTAGAGAAGTTGTATTTGTCGCAAAGTAGTTCAAATAATAAGATTACAAGTTTACCCGATGAGATAGGAGATTTAAGCAACTTAAAAGAATTGTATGTAGAGAATATGCGTAGTTATGATACTACAACAGGAGTTTATACATATACCTTAACAAGTTTACCAACCACGATGAATAAGATGTTAAATTTAGAAGCATTAGAAGCTTCTAATAGTGGTATAGAAGGTTTGGTAGATTTAACAAAATTAACGAAACTGAAAAGGATTCAATTGAATAATAATAAGATTACCGATTTAAAGATAGATGCACCAGTGTCAAACTTTTCAGTTTCGAGTGCTGGATATCATTTTAACCTTACTCAAAATCCATTTATAACATGTGTAGAAGTACCTACCTCAGAAGTAACAAAATGGGAAGCAAGATATGCACAAGTACCACAAATAGCAGACAATGGTATTGCTTTTAGTGATAACTGTACAGGTTTTAGAGTACCACAAAGTGAACGAGATGCATTAGTTGCATTTTATGTAGCTACAAAAGGTGGTGATAAAGTAGATGCAACAACAGGAATAACATGGGTAGGTGCAAATTGGAGTACAGATGCAACAGAATTAACCAATGTTGGTTCTTGGCAAGGAGTTACCACAGAGATTATAAATGGTCAGAAACATGTAACAAAGTTAGAGTTAACCAATAAAAGATTATCAGGAAATGTACCAAAAGAAATAAAAGATTTAAGTGAGTTAACGATTTTAAATTTAAGTGGGAATAGTTTAGAAAGCATCCCTACCGAAATAGGAGATTTAGGCAAATTAGTTTATTTAAATTTAAGTAGTAATAGTTTAGAGAGTTTACCAACAGGAATAGGGAATTTTGCAAGCTTGATGGAATTACAAATAACAAATCAGAAAAAAGATGTTAGAACTTCTCAATATACTTCAACATTAACAAGTTTACCTGATGAGATTGGTAATATAGCCACCTTAGAAAAGTTAAATTTAAGTTATAACGGCTTAACGAGTTTACCATCAGGAATAGGGAATTTTACAAATTTAAAAGAGCTAAATATTTCATATCAAAAAACAAGTCCAGTAAGGTATAAACCTGAATATACATTAGCTAGTTTACCCGATGAGATTGGTAATATTACAAGTTTAGAAAAATTAGAACTTCAATATAACAATTTAGAAAGCTTACCAACAACAATTACGAGTCTAATCAACCTTGAAAATTTAAATGTTCGAAATAATAGAATTTCAGGAAGTTTAGATTTAAGTAATTCTGAGGTTTTAAAGGATTTTAGAGTAGATTATAACAATATATCTGAATTAAAAATAGCAGTTTCCCCAACTATTTTTGGTATTACAGATCGTTCAAGTAGGTTTTATGCTAAAAGAAATGCATTGGGTTGTATAGAAGTGCCAAATGACGAATTGGTTGCATGGCAACTATCAGAAGCTACAGAAGAAAGAAATATTATAGACAATGGTGTCGTTTACTCAGACAATTGTAGTTCAGTTACAACTAATTCTATACCAGATTTAGAAAGAGATGCTTTAGTTGCAATTTACAATAAGACAAAAGGTACAGATTGGAAAAATGACTTATCTAGTTCTTATGGTGTGCCTTGGGAAACGGATAACAGTTTAAAAAGAAACGTAGGTGCTTGGCATGGTGTTACAACTGCAATTATAAACGGACAAAAACATGTTACTAAAATTGAGTTAAACTCAAATGATTTAGATGGTAAAATTCCATCAGAAATTAAAAATTTACCGCAACTACAAGAGCTGGAAATTAATAGCAATGCTATTTCAGAAATACCAGCTGAAATTGGTGAGTTGGCTAATTTAGAACAATTAACTTTTACAAGTCAATACAGTTCTGCAAAAGCTGAGTATGTTTTAAAGGGTATACCATCTGAAATTAATAATATAATTTCTTTAAAAAGATTAGAATTAAGTTCTAATCAGTTAGAAGGGAATTTAGATTTTAGTAATCTTGTAAATCTTACATCTTTAATCGTTTCATCAAATCAAATTACAGGTTTAAAAATTGGCGTTTCACCAAATGTTTTCGATAATGGATCTCAAGATGGATATAGCAATAGATTTAGTTTTTCAAATCAATATTTAAACTGTATTGCTGTACCCGATAACACAATTACAGATTGGGAATCAAGTTCTTTTGCAACTTCAAATCCAAATATTGTTTGGGGTCAAGATTGTAGTGCTTACAACAATGTGCCAGAAGATGAAATGCAAGCTTTGGTAGATATCTATAATAATTTAGATGGAGCTAATTGGACTAACAGTGAAAACTGGACAGGAAATTTAGCAAAAGCATTAATAAGCAATCCGTACAATGCAACTAAATGGAGAGGAATAACTACAAAAATTGTAGACGGAGGAAAGCATATAACCGATGTTAGCTTGTCATCAAATAAGCTAAAAGGAGAAATACCAGAAAGTTTTGGTAATTTATCTAAATTAATAAACGTACAGTTAAGTTCTAATGATATTTCTGGAGCTTTACCAAGCTCTATTGGTAACCTAATATCTTTAGAAACTTTGTATTTAAACAATAATAAAATTGAAAGTTTACCAGTAGAAATGACTAGAATGTTAAAGTTAAAAACCATTTATTTACAAAATAATGAAATTATGGGTAAAGTTCCTGATTTTACGGAAGCTTCAACTTTAGAAAGATTATACATCAGTTCTAATAAATTTCAGTTTGGTGATTTTGAAGATGAATTTACAACGTATCAAAATTTAAAGACGTTTTCTTATACTTCTCAAGAAAAAGTTGGTGAAGAAGAAAACGTAGATTTTGGCGATGGTTTTGATAAAACATTAGAAGCTGTTGTTAGTGGGACTAACAATACGTATCAATGGTATAAAAATGGAGGGAAAATTACAGATGCAATCGATAAGCAATATGTAATTACAGATGCAACCCACCAAGATGCTGGTTACTACTACTGTAAAGTTTCAAATTCGATTGTTACCAGTTTAACTATAGAGACAGAAAGAGTTACATTAAATTATGATGCAGCGTTAAGTGTAAATGATGTTAATTTCTTAAAATCGATTAAATTGTACCCTAATCCTGTTACAAATACTTTGAAAATTAGTAATATTAACAAGGATAAAGTAATAAGTATTGAAATTTACAATGTACTAGGTAAGAAAATACATGTTGTAAATAAACCCTTAAAATCTATAGATGTTTCATATTTAGCAAAAGGTATTTATTTGGTAAACATAATTACCGATAAAGGAAAAGCTATTAAAAGACTTGTTAAAAACTAATTACTGTTCTTATAAGTAGAAATGGTATGGTTTTATTATATGATGTTTTAAAAATAAATAAAAAGGGGAAAATCCCCTATAAAGGGTATGTTTTTTTATATACTTTTAAACCGTTAGAAATTTATGTTATTATTTGAATTATATTATATGTTAATTTCTTTCATTAACTTAAAAATCGGATGTTTTTATAAAACATCCGATTTTTTTTATTTGGGCTATATTTTATCAAACTAAAATATTATTCGTCTGTTAGTTCTTCCTTTGGAGGAAATATTTTTATTGCAGGCTCTTTAAATACTTTTTTATTGGCTATTTTCTTTTCAAAAGTTAATAGTAAGGATGGTAATAATAATAAGTTAGAAACCATGGCTAATAATAAAGTAATAGATACTAAACCTCCTAACGCAATGGTACCTCCAAAACTAGAAAGGGTAAAAGTTAAAAAACCAAAAAATAACACTATAGAAGTATAAAACATACTTACACCGGTTTCTCTAAGAGCAGCGTAAACAGAGGTTTTTACACGCCAATTATTGGTCATTAATTCTTGACGATATTTCGCTAAAAAGTGAATGGTATCATCTACCGATATCCCAAAAGCAATACTAAATACTAAAATGGTTGATGGTTTTATTGGTATGCCAATAAAGCCCATTAAACCTGCCGTAATTAGTAATGGTAGTATGTTTGGAATCAGGGAAATAAATATCATTTGTGGCGATCTAAACATCCAAGCCATAAAAATGGCGATTAATAAAATTGCTAATGATAAAGATATTACTAAATTTTTGATCAAATAATTGGTCCCTTTTATAAAAACCAATGCTTTACCTGTTATAGAAACTTTATAATCGTCTGTTGGAAATTCTTTAGCTATAACAGCTTTAAGTCTTTCTTGAATGACATTCATTTTTTCAGTACCAATGTCTTTCATAAACGTTGTTATTCTGGCATAACGACCTGTAGAATCTACAAAGTTTTTAAGCATACCTGCTTCACTGTTAGAGTTTTTAGTATATGCAAAAATGTAACTCTGTTCTTGACTTGTTGGTAATTGATAATATTTAGGATTACCTCTGTAATACGCTTGTTTAGAGTATTTAACTAAGTTGGTAACCGATATTGGTTTAGATAGTTCTGGAAAAGTTTCAATGGCTTCATTTATTTTTTCCATCTTTTTTAAAGTAGAGAGTTTCATAACTCCCTTTTCTTTTTTAGTATCTACCAATATTTCTAACGGCATGATACCTCCAAATTCTCTTTCAAAAAATTTAATATCTTGATAGAACTCTAAACTTTTAGGCATATCTTCTATTAAACTACCAGATACTTTAATTTTATAAACACCAATAATTGCTGCAACAATAACAATTACTGTGGTAAAATAAATAGTAATTCTTCTATTTTTAACCGTTTTTTCCATCCAATTTACCACATTTTCAATCCACTTTGTTTCTAAGTGATTTAAATGTTTCTTCTTAGGAAGCGGCATAAAACTATATAAAATAGGTATAATAAGTAATGCTAAAATAAAGATACTAATAATGTTTACAGATGCTAAAATACCAAACTCACGAAGTAGATTACTTTTTACAAAAACAAAAGTTGCAAAACCAGATGCCGTGGTAATATTGGTCATTAAAGTAGCATTTCCTACTTTAGATATTACTCGTTGTAAGGCTTTGGCTTGTTGTCCGTGTTTTTTTATTTCTTGTTGATATTTATTTATCAGAAATACAGCATTGGGTACTCCAATAACAATAATTAAAGGAGGTATTAATGCAGACAATACTGTGATTTCATACTGAAACCAACCAATAAATCCAAATGCCCATATAACACCAATCATTACTACTAAAAGCGTAATAAATGTAGCTCTAAAGGATCTAAAGAAAAAGAAGAAAATAATAGCTGTTATACCTAATGCTCCCCCTACAAAGAGTATAATTTCATCTTGTATGTTTTGTGCGTTTAGAGTTCTAATGTAAGGCATACCAGAAACACGTACGTTTACATTGTTTTCCTTTTCAAACTGTTTTATTGTGGGTATTAATGTATCAAAAATAAAATCTCTACGTTTAGGAGTATTTATAATTGATTTTTTTATATAAATTGCTGTTTGTAATGTTCCTGTTTCTTTATTAAAAAGTAAATTATCGTAGAAAGGAAGTTTTTCGAAAAGTTGTTTTTTAATTTCCAATACTTCTTCTGAGGTAGTAGGTTCTTCTTCATACAAAGGTTCTAATACAAATTTTCTTTGTTTTCTATCTGCTTTTAATTTTTGTACATCAGCAATAGAAATTGTAAAATCGATTTCTTCTAAACTATCAAATTTCCGAACTAAATTGTTCCAAGCATTAAATTTCTTAGGTGTAAAAACAGTAGAGTCTTTAATCCCTAAAATTACTAAGTTACCCTCTTCACCAAAGATCTTTAAAAATTGGTTGTATTGTATGTTTGCCTCATGATCTTCTGGCAATAGGTTTGCTTCTGTATATGAAAATTTCATATACTTCATCTGTGATGCTAATAAGCCTGTAATGATTGCAATACCTAGTAAAACCAAATAACGGTTTCTTAAGATAGTACCAGCAACTTTTGTCCAAAAATTCATTCAGTTATATTTACGAAAATGTAGTTAAATTGTGTGTAGTGCAAATAAAAAGAGAGTGTTAAGAAACACCCTCTTTTTATTGCTTAGGTTTTTATTAAACCTTCATTATTTCTACTTCTTTTACAGCCAGTTTTTCTTCTGTTTGTTTTACGAAAGTATCAGTAAGTTTTTGAATATCGTCTTCTGCAATTTTTTTCATATCATCAGAAACGTCTGTTTTTTTGATTTCATTATTTGCATCTTTACGAGCATTTCTAATACCAACTTTTGCGTGTTCTGCTTCTGCTTTAGCTTGTTTAGCTAGACCAATTCTTCGTTCTTCTGTTAAAGGTGGTACGTTAATCATTATAATATCACCATTGTTCATTGGGTTAAAACCAAGATTAGCAATCATTATTGCTTTTTCTATAGGTTGTAGCATGTTTTTTTCCCAAGGTTGCACAGAGATAGTTCTAGGGTCTGGTGTGTTAACATTTGCTACTTGACTTAATGGTGTTTGAGAACCATAGTAATCTACCATAACGTTAGATAACATTGCAGGCGTTGCTTTACCTGCTCTAATAGTTCTTAATTCTTTCACTAAATGCTCAATAGCATTATTCATTGCTTCTTTAGCAGAATCTAGTATAAATTCAATTTCTTCGTTCATCTTAAGTAAATTTTAAAAATATGCTGTTTATAGAGAGTCAACAATAGTACCAATTTTTTCTCCTGAAACTAATTTCATTAAGTTTCCATTTGTATTCATGTCAAAAACAATAATTGGTAGGTTGTTTTCTTCACTCAATGTAAATGCAGTCATATCCATTACTTTTAATCCTTTTTTAATAACGTCTTTAAAAGTAATTTTTTCGAATTTTATGGCATCTTTATTTTTTTCTGGATCTACATCGTAAATTCCATCTACTCGAGTTCCTTTTAAGATAGCATCAGCATCTATTTCAATTGCTCTTAAAACAGCAGCAGTATCGGTTGTAAAATATGGATTACCTGTACCTGCTCCAAAAATAACAACTCTTCCTTTTTCTAAATGACGAATCGCTTTTCTTTTGATATATGGTTCTGCAACTTCTTTAATTTCTAGAGCTGTTTGTAAGCGAGTGTCTACATTTTGGTCTTCTAGTGCGCTCTGTAGAGCTAATCCGTTAATGCAGGTTGCTAACATGCCCATGTGATCGCCTTGTACACGATCCATACCATTAGCTGCACCAGCTACTCCTCTAAAAATGTTTCCACCACCAATTACAATAGCAACTTCAATACCTTTAGCTACTATTCCTTTTATTTCTTTTGCATATTCTGCTAGACGTTTAGGATCTATACCATATTGTCTATCACCCATTAGTGCTTCTCCGCTTAATTTTAAAAGAATTCTATTATATTGCATAGTTTGTTTTGAAAGTTGTGCAAAATTAAGCTTTTTTTTTGAGTTTCCTTTTTCTTAGAAATAAAAAAACCTCACAATTCTAAAATTATAGAATGTGAGGTTTTTAAAAATTTATTTTCTTGTTAACTCAAGTTAATAGAGTTTATAATTAACAAGAATTGCAGTAAGGTTTATCCTAAAGTAACTCTTTTAAAAGTGCTTACTTCAACATCTCCATATGTATGAACATATTGTGCAACAGTTTTCTTTTCATCTTTAATAAAAGCTTGGTCTAAAAGACATTGCTCTGTATCTAAAGTTGTGTTGTCAGAAATAAATCTTTCCATTTTTCCTGGTAAAATTCTATCCCAGATTTTTTCTGGTTTTCCTTCTGCAGCTAATTCTGCTTTTGCAGCTTCTTCAGCTTTTACTAAAACTTCTTCAGATAATTGAGATCTAGAAATAAATTGAGGAACATTTTTTAATGTTTTCCCTAATCTTCCTAATTCAATATTATCTTTTTCAATCACAGCAATTCTTGCTTCTGTTTCAGCAGCTACAAATGCAGGGTCAAAATCTTTGTAAGACAATGTAGTTGCTCCCATAGAAGCTACTTGCATTGCTACGTCTTTAGCTAAAACATCAGCATTATCTACAGCAGCAGATAAACCAACTAAAGCAGCAATTTTACCAATGTGAGTGTAAGCACCAACATAAGCAGCTTCTACTTTTTCAAAAGCAGTTATGTCTAACTTTTCACCAATAACACCAGTTTGCTCAATTAATTTATCAGCAACAGTCATTCCTCCAAAATCAGCAGCTAAGAAAGATTCTTTATCTGCATAATTTAACGCGATTTCAGCAAATTGACTTCCTAAAGTTACAAAAGCTTCGTTTTTACCAACAAAATCAGTCTCACAAGCTAAAACGATAGCAACACCAACAGTGTTGTCTGCGTTAATTTTTGTTACTGCAACTCCTTCTGTAGATTCTCTATCAGCTCTTTTTGCAGCAATTTTTTGACCTTTTTTACGTAAAATATCAATTGCTTTATCAAAGTCTCCAGCAGCTTCAACTAATGCCTTTTTACAGTCCATCATTCCAGCGCCAGTTGCTTCTCTTAACTTTTTAACATCAGCAGCACTAATCTTTACTGTTTCCATGTTATGTATATTTTTTAATGATTGTTATTTTTTTTCTTCTGCAGGAGTTTCAGTAACTTCAGCTTTTGCTTCTTCAACTACAGGAGCTGCCTTTGGAGCTGCAACCTCTTTAGTTTCTTTTACTTTTTCTTTGTCTGCTTTTCTTTCTGATAAACCTTCTGCAATTGCATCAGTAACATAAGATAATACTTTATCTATAGATTTAGAGGCATCATCATTTGCTGGAATGATAAAATCTACTAATCTAGGATCAGAGTTTGTGTCAACCATTGCAAAAATAGGAATGCTTAATTTTTGAGCTTCTGCTACAGCAATGTGCTCTTTTTTAATATCTACTACAAATAATGCTCCAGGTAAACGAGTCATATCAGAAATAGAACCTAAATTCTTTTCTAATTTTTCTCTCTGACGATTGATTTGTAATTTTTCTCTTTTAGATAATGCATCAAAAGATCCATCTAACTTCATTCTATCAATATGAGCCATTTTTTTAACAGCTTTTCTAATAGTTACAAAGTTAGTTAACATACCACCTGGCCATCTTTCTGTAATGAAAGGCATGTTTACTGCTTTTGCTTTTTCTGCAACAATATCTTTTGCTTGTTTTTTTGTAGCTACAAATAAAATTTTACGTCCAGAGTTAGCAATCTTTTTTAAAGCTTCTGAAGTTTCTTCTATTTTTGCTGCTGTTTTATACAAATCGATGATGTGAACACCATTACGTTCTGTATAAATGTATGGAGCCATGTTTGGGTTCCATTTTCTAGTTAAGTGTCCAAAATGTACACCACTATCTAATAATTCTTGAATGTTTACGTTTGCCATTTTCTTAAATGTGTTTACTTTCTGTTTTGAAATCAATAGTTAGGTAGTCTTTCGAGTCCTAACTATTTAGATGCTAAACTGTTTAATATTAAAATATAATAACAGTTCTCGATATAATGTAGTACAGAATAAATTCTGTATTCGATTAACGTTTCGAGAATTGGAATTTTTTACGTGCTTTTTTCTGACCGAATTTCTTACGTTCAACCATTCTTGGGTCACGAGTTAATAAACCTTCTGGTTTCAATACTAATCTGTGCTCTTCGTTAATAGCAACTAAAGCTCTAGTAATAGCTAAACGGATAGCTTCTGCTTGTCCTGTTACACCACCTCCGTAAACATTAACTTTAATGTCATAAGACTCTAAGTTATCTGTTAACATTAAAGGTTGTTGTACTTTATACTGTAAAGTACCTGTAGTAAAATAGCTTTTATAATCTTTTTTGTTTACTGTAATGTTTCCTGTTCCTTCAGAAAGATAAATACGAGCAACAGCTGTTTTTCTTCTACCGATTTTATGTACTATATCCATTATTTAAGATCGTTAAGGTTAATAGCTTTAGGTTCTTGACCTGCTTGTTTGTGCTCTCCACCCGCATATACATACAAGTTTCTGTATAGAGCTGCTCCTAAAATATTTTTAGGTAACATTCCTTTTACTGCTTTTTCGATTAATCTTGTAGGATCTTTCTCAAACATTTCTGTTGCAGTTAACGATCTTTGTCCTCCTGGGTAACCTGTGTGACGAATGTAAGATTTGTCTCTCCATTTGTTTCCAGTTAAAACAATTTTTTCTGCGTTGATAATAACCACGTTGTCTCCACAATCTACGTGAGGAGTAAAATTTGGTTTGTATTTACCTCTAATTAGCTTTGCTACTTTAGAAGCTAGACGACCCAACGTTTGCCCGTCTGCATCAACTAAAACCCACTCCTTGTTTACGGTAGCGCTGTTTGCTGATACTGTTTTGTAACTTAATGTGTTCATAATTACACTATTAGTTTTTGTTTATTAATAATCAATTTTCCCTTAAAAAAGGAGTGCAAATGTACTGTATTTTATTTGATTGACAAATAGCGTGTTATAATTATTTTACAAAATAATAGAGAATAAATATTTTTGTCTTTTTTTATGTTTTAAAAACTAAAAAAAAAGAGGGAAGTAACACTCGTTTTTATAGTGTATAGTTATCGCCTTCACTTGCAAAACGAAATCCCATTTTTTCAATTTCTTTTCGTTCTTTACTATCCTTCTGTAGAGTAGGGTTGGTGTGGTTAAAGTGAATAAAAATAACTTTATTTTTAGTTGCTAGCGTTTCGTTTTTAAATACGTCTATGGTTTCTTGTATAAAAGGATGAGGAACTTCTGTCATTGCTCGTTTTACTTCATTCTGATTTAAAAATGTGGCGTCTACAAAGGCATAATCAACCTTTTTAACTTCGTCAATAATATTGCGGTTCCATTTATGCCATTTGTCAATGTCTGGAATAAAAAGAGCTGTTTTTTGTGTTCCTTCTATTTTATATCCCACAGTTTCAGAAAATTCATCTCTATGTGGTACTAAAAATGGGGTTACTTTTATTTTATTATTTAACACTAAGGTAGCGTCATGTTGTAAATTTTGCAGTTGAATATTTTGAAGAGAAATTAATTGACTCCAAGGGCCATTTTCTTTTAAAAAACTTTTCATTTTAGGCATTGCAAATACTTTAATGTCTTTTTTACCAAAAGCTTCTCTACCAAAATACATAAGACCTGTGTAATGCCCTATATGAGCATGAGTTAAAAATACGCCATCAATAAGGTTTTCTTTTTTTAGGTGATGTTGTTCTAATGTTGCTAATTGTGTATGCATATTGGGTGTTGCATCAAATAGCCATTTTTGTTTGTTATCTAGATCTACCAAGCCTAAAGAAACAACACTTTTTTTGTTGCTTTTTCCATTGTAAAAATTAGCGCAACATTCTTTTTGACAACCAATATGTGGGTAGCCTCCGTCTTGGGCAATTCCTAATACTGTAATGTATTGCTTTCCTTTTTCTAAAGGTAGAATTTTATCTTTGTCTTTAGGAGTTTGACAAGAAATTAGGAAAAGAAATAAAAGTGCCGCTATGTGTTTCATAATTTAGAAATAAAATTGAAAGATAAAAAAAAGCATCAAAATTAATTGATGCTTTTAGTATATTAAATATTTAATATTTTTTTTAGTCTAAAACAACTCTCCATCCGTATGGATCTTCTGCTTTATTTGTTTGAATATCTGTAATAGCTTTCTTTAAAATCTCTGCAAAAGGGTTTTCTAATTCTGGTAAATCATAATCTGTACCATGATAACCAAAAGTAGCTATTGGAGAAATAACTGCAGCAGTTCCTGCCCCAAACATTTCTTTTAAACTACCACTTTGTGCGGCAGCTATTACTTCAGAAACAGTAATTTTTCTAACTTCTACGTCAATGTTCATGTCTTCTGCAATCTGAATCACACTTTTACGTGTAATTCCATTTAAAATACGATCACTAGTAGGGCTTGTAATTAAGGTGTCATTAATTCTGATAAAAATGTTCATCGCGCCAGCTTCTTCAATATATTCGTGCGAATTATCATCCGTCCAAATTACTTGATTATACCCTTTTTCTATAGCTAATTGTGTAGGATAAAACTGAGCTGCATAATTACCACCTGCTTTTGCAAAACCAACACCGCCATTTGCAGCACGTGCATATTTTTCTTCAATTAAAACTTTTACTTTACCAGCAAAATAAGCGCCAGAAGGAGCTGTACAAATTATAAATTTATACGAATCAGCAGGAGAAGCATGAAAACCAATTCCAGAAGCAAACATAAAAGGTCTTATGTATAAAGAGCTTCCTTCGTTTGTAGGAATCCAGTTATTATCAACTTCTAATAATTTTTTTAAACCTTCCATAAAAATATCTTCAGGAATGTGAGGAATAACCAAACGTTCTGCAGATTTATTTAAACGCTTCCAGTTTTCTAAAGGTCTAAATAACATGGTGTTTTCATCTGCATCTTTGTAGGCTTTCATTCCTTCAAAAATAGATTGTCCATAATGGAAAATCTTTGCAGCCGGATCTAAAGATATCGGAGCGTATGGTTTAATAACAGGGGTTTGCCATTCGCCATTTATAAAATCACATTCTAACATGTGGTCAGAATATACACTACCAAAGGGTAGGTTGTTAAAATCTACAGAATCGATCTTCGATTTTTCTATACGTTGAATTTCTATATTAGATTTCATTCTTTTTTGATTGAGATGAATAACAAATGTACATAAAATATTCATCTGTCAATAGAACAAATGATTGCTTTTACTCTTTAAAAAATGTACTTTTGTTGAAATCGTGTTAAATTTAGAAAATATGAAATATTTATTGCCGTTTTGTTTGGTTATCTTGGGTGTTTTTACCTCTTGTAAAAAGGAGCATAAAGAAGTAGAAAAACAAAAACAAGAACTAGCTTTTCAATCTTTTGGCAAACAAATAACCTCAGAAAAAGCCATTACTTCAGAAGTGCTTTTGTCTAAATTTAAAGAATTAAAAGTAGGCGATACTATTCATGTAAAATTTGCTTCTACAATTAAAGAAGTATGTTCTAAAAAAGGTTGCTGGATGAAGCTTCCTTTAAATGACAAAACAGAAACAATGGTTCGTTTTAAAGATTACGGTTTTTTTATGCCTTTAGATGCTAAAGGAAAAGAAGTGGTTTTAAATGGAAAAGCATTTGTAAAAGAAACTTCTGTAAAAGAATTGCAACATTATGCAGAAGATGCAGGGAAATCTAAAGAAGAAATAGCAAAAATAACAGAACCTAAAACAGAATTTGCTTTTGAGGCCGATGGTGTTTTAATGAAGAAATAATAATATCATTTAAACAATTTAAGATTTTGAAAAGAGAAATTCTAATAACTTCAGACGGTTCATCTACCATACATTTACCAGATTGGGATGAGCAATATCATTCTAAAAACGGTTCTATAAATGAAACCTATCATGTTTTTATAAACAGTGGGTTAAAAATGGTGCCTTCAGACAAGGTTTCTGTATTAGAAATTGGTTTTGGTACAGGTTTAAATTGTTTTATAACTTATTTAGAAGCTAAAAAAGAGATAGATTATGTGGGTGTAGAAGCTTACCCAGTTACATCGGAAGAAGTAACAAAGATGAATTTTATTTCTATTTTAAAGGCAGAAAAAGAAAACGAAGCTTTTAAAAAAATGCACGAGGTTTCTTGGGAAGAAAAACATCAGATTTCTGTTACTTTTTCTCTAACAAAAAGAAAACAGTTTTTTGAAGACATTGAAGATAAAGATACCTTTAATTTAATTTATTTCGATGCCTTTGGTGCGCGTGTACAACCTCAATTATGGACGGTAGAAATTTTTAGAAAAATGTTTGAGGCATTAAAAGAAAACGGAATTTTAGTTACCTATTCAGCAAAAGGAAGCGTAAGAAGAGCCATGCAAGAAGTAGGGTTTGTAGTAGAGCGTTTGCCTGGGCCTCCAGGGAAAAGAGAAATGTTAAGAGCAACCAAAAAAAGTGTACAGTAAACCGTTTTCAGTCTATTGGTTTGCGTAAATTTAGTAAGATTAACTAAATTTGCCTTGATAGCTAATAAAACATCAATATTAAAAATGGAATTCAAAAGAAAATTTGGTAGAAAAAGAGAGTCTAAACCTACAAAAGGACTCTTATATATAGTGCTTTTAGCGGTTGTTATCATCCTTTGGTTAAAGGCCGAAGATATTATGAGTGCCTTGTTTTAAGATGTTTTTTAGAAGCTATTTCCTGCTTTCCACACTCGCTTTTTTTATCCTGAAAAAGGAATAAAAAAGAGCTCAAACAATTGTTTCAATCAGGGCTAAAATTATTTGCTATTGATAGTACTGATAATCGTGTAAATATTATTTTTTAAAACTTCTTCCTTTCCAATTATAGTTAAAAAAGAGTGATTTAAAAACAATAAAAACACTAAAAAAAGGATACCATAAACTAGCTAAAACATACCATTTATAAAAATTCTTTTGGTGTTTAAAAAATTTGATTGTTGGTAAGAATAATAATAAATCAATACTCATTTTTAGCATAAAAAGAACAAACATCGTTTTAAACGGTAAAACGCAAATAGAATACACTACAAATGCGTTTGTTAGTAAAACTAATAAACCAATCAATTTTACGCTTAAAGAACTAAAACTACTTGTTTTTGCTGCCCATCTTGTTCTTTGGTTCATCAAATTTACCCAACTTTTTACAGGAAATGTAGTTACAATTGCATCTTGTGATTTTAAATACCGAACACTTTTTTTATCAGTTTTTATAAATTTTTCGAATAGAAAGATGTCATCACCACTTGCTATATTGTTGTTTCCTTTAAAGCCATTTAACTCTAAAAAGGTTGTTTTCTTATAAGCAAAATTAGCACCATTACACAAAAACGGAAAATTGATGCCAAAACCACCAATTGTAGTTCCTTGCATACTCATAAAATCTAATAACTGAAACTGTTCTAAAAAGTTATTTTCAACCTTGTAGTTTACAGGAGCAACTACCATATTCGGGTTTTTATTTTGAATAAAATTATCTAAAATTTTCAACCAGTTTTTGGGTAAAATACAATCTGCATCTGTGGTAATTATCCAACTGTTTCTTGCGGTAGCTATGGCAGTGGTAATGGCGTCTTTTTTTGGTGAATTAGATATTCTTACGTTTTTTATAACCTTAATATCAATTCTAGTAGCATTTTTAAAGGTTTCTCTTCGTTCCTCATTCGGAATGAAAGAAAAGAAGCTATTAATGACTTCGATAGAATTATCAGAAGAAGCATCATCAACCAAAATAAATTCTACCAAATTATTTGGGTAGTTTAATGCTGAAATTGATTTTAATAAAAGAGGTAGGTTTTTAGCCTCGTTACGAAATGGAATAATTACAGAGAAAGAAGTTTCAGGTTTAGTGTTTTTAGGAATATAATCATCAATATTTTTAAAGCCGATTGCTAACGAGCCAATTAAAATAGCATAGAAAACGAATGTAAAAACCAAGAACCAAATCATTTTGTAAAATTAGGTTTAAAAGTTAACACAAAGTAGCTACCAATAATTGCAGGTAAAACAAAATTTAGAATCCACATTAAGGTTGTGGTAGATAAAATAATAAGTGCTTCAATATTAAAAAAATGAAATACCCAAATTGCTACAGACCCTTTTAAAACAACATCAAATAAAGATAACATTGGTATTGTAGAAGCAATTAAATAAACGGACGAAATTGCAGAAATGGCGTCTATATAAGAAATGTCAACATTAAAAATTAGTAATAGAAAGTAAAATTGATGAGAAAAAACAACAAACCTCAATAATGAAATAAGCGCAACTTTACGGTTAAGTGAAGCTGGAATTTTTTTGATAAAATTTCTTACTTTTTCAAAAGAAAATCCTTTAAAATTAAAGCGTCTTATCAAAAAAAATAAAGCAACGATTATACATATTCCTATTAATAAAATACTGAAAAATTGAGTAAGATTTATAGTAACGCTATGTTTAAAAACAAAATAGCTAAAACCAATAATTCCAAAAAATAAGGTTATTAACATTTGATAAAAGTTGCCTACCAAGTTTAGTCCTAAAATTTGTTTTCTATGTTTTTTTTCAAAATACAATGCTTTTGCTCCGTATTCTCCTATTCGGTTAGGGGTAATTAAAGAAGTTGTTAGGGAGGCTAAAGATTGTTTTGATGCTTCTAAAAAAGAAATATTTTTTACATAACCTACAAGATATTTCCATTTTAAGATTTCTAGAGTCCAATTTAAAAAAGTAAAAAGGAGCAGAAATATGCTGTTTTTTAATGTAAAAATGTTGTTTTTTGTCAAATTCTGATAAAAAACAGCAAACTTTAATTGTTCGTTTTCAATCAGTTTTATGTAAATAAAATATCCGCAGCCAATTACAATCGATAGTTTTATTATCAACCAAAAGAATTGTTTAGATTTGTAAGAAAGCGAATTGTACATGGTTCGCAAAGTAATAAATAATCATCAGTATTTTTGGTGATACATACAAAAACAATCTACCAGTTTGGCGATAGAAAAAATTATTTTAGGAATTGATCCAGGAACCACAATTATGGGTTTTGGACTGATAAAAGTTCTTGGTAAAAAGATGGAATTTATTCAAATGAATGAATTGATGTTAAAGAAATACGACGATCATTACCTAAAATTAAAACTCATTTTTGAACGAACCATAGAGTTGATAGATACTTATAATCCGGATGAGATTGCTATTGAAGCACCTTTTTTTGGTAAGAATGTGCAATCGATGTTAAAGTTAGGTAGAGCGCAAGGAGTTGCTATGGCTGCTGGGTTATCAAGAGAAATTCCGATTACAGAGTATTTGCCAAAGAAAATTAAAATGGCAGTTACCGGAAGCGGAAGTGCAAGTAAAGAGCAAGTTGCTTTGATGTTAAAATCTTTATTGAATTTAAAAACATTGCCTAAAAATTTAGATGCAACAGATGGTTTGGCAGCTGCAGTTTGTCATTTTTACAATTCAGGTAAAGTTGTTGGTGGAAAAAACTATACAGGTTGGGCCAGTTTTGTAAAACAAAATGAAAAACGGGTTAAAAAGTAAATTTTCAATGAGTATTTATCCGTAATCAATTATCAGAAATAATGAAATTACCCAATAATCCGTTACAGAATAAATCTTATGACCTTGCATTGTTAATTGTAAAATTTAGCAAAAAGTTAATGGCAGAAAAGAAAGAATACGTTTTGTCTAAACAGATGTTAAGAAGTGGAACTTCAGTTGGAGCTAATATAGTTGAAGCTAATGGAGCTATTTCTAAGGCAGATTTTTCTGCTAAAATGTCAATTGCGTATAAAGAATGTTTAGAAACAAAGTATTGGTTGCATTTGTTAAAAGATAGTAATGATTTAGATTTGGAAGATTTTAATGTTTTATTTGAAAAGGCAGATGAAATTGGGAGAATTCTTTTTTCAATTTTAAAAACGACTAGAATTAATAAGCAATCGTGATAATTGATAAAAGATAACTGAATTTATGTCCGGAATTTATATACACATACCGTTTTGTAAACAAGCATGTTTTTATTGCGACTTTCACTTTTCTACTTCGTTAAAGAAGAAAGAAGATATGATTTTGTCTTTAATTAAAGAGATAGAAATTAGAAAATACGAATTAGAAAATTCAGTTATAGAGACTATTTATTTTGGAGGAGGAACACCATCTGTTTTAAATACGGAAGAAATTCAAACTTTAATTGATGCTGTTTATCAAAATCATACAGTCGTTGATAATCCAGAAATTACGCTAGAGGCAAATCCTGATGATTTATCAGAAGAAAAAATTATACAACTTTCTAAATCACCAATAAACAGACTGAGTATTGGTGTTCAATCTTTTTTTGAGAAAGATTTAAAACTGATGAATCGTGCTCATGATTCATCCGAAGCAAAAAAATGTCTTGAAATAGCGACTGAATATTTCGATAATATTTCTGTCGATTTAATTTACGGAATTCCAGATTGTACAAATGAAGAATGGAGAGAAAATATACAAACGGCATTGAGTTTTGGAATTCCACATATATCTAGTTATGCCTTAACGGTAGAAGCAAAAACAGCTTTAGATACCTTAATTAAAAAAGGTAAAATTAAAAATATTGACGAAGAAAAAGCACAAGAGCAGTTTTATATTTTAATTGAAGAACTAGCCAAAGCAAATTTTGTGCATTACGAATTATCAAACTTTGGTAAAGAAGGTTTTTTTAGTAAAAATAATTCGTCTTATTGGTTGGGTAAATCTTATTTGGGTATTGGTCCTTCCGCACATTCGTTTGATGGTGTTCAACGAAGTTGGAATGTTAGAAATAACACCAAGTATATTAAGTCTATTCAAGAAAATAAACTACCTATAGAAAGAGAAACGTTAACAAAAATGGATGGTTATAATGAATATATTATGACAGGTTTAAGAACTATTTGGGGAGTTTCTTTAGATAAAATTGAAAAGGATTTTGGAGAAAATTATATAAAATATTTAGAAAATCAGTCTAAAAAGTATCTGCAACAAGAGTTATTGGTGCTAGAAAACAGAATTTTAAAAACAACTCAAAAGGGAAAGTTCTTGTCAGACGGAATTTCGTCTGATCTATTTATGGTCAATTAGTTTTTCACAGCTTTTTATTTGTGTTAAATATTAAGATTAGGTCTTGTTTAAGTGTATAAATCCCATTATAAAAACTTATATTTGAGTTTGTAGTAAAATTAAAAATTACTGAAATAAGTTAGGTAAATATGAAAGCGGTTATAGAGTACAATTCCAGAAAGATAGAGATCAATGTATCAGAACCTATAGATATTTCGATCCCTATAGATAACACTAAAAATAATATAAATGCTTGGGGAATTGATGATCCTAAGATTGGGCCAGAATCTTTTGATGGTTACGAAGTAAGTGTTGCTAACGGAGCTGTTGTAAACTTTAATAGCATACAATTTAATCCACATTCTCATATTACACATACAGAATGTGTTGGGCATATTACTAAAAAAGTACATTCTGTAAATCAGAATTTAAAACATTATTTTTTTGTAGCGGAGTTGGTAACAGTTGCGCCAGAAAAAATAGGAAGTGATTTTGTAATTTCTGAAAAGCAGTTAAAAACAGCGTTAAGAAATAAGAAAAGAGATGCTATTGTAATTAGGACTTTACCAAATTTATCCGATAAAAAAGAAACTAGATACTTTAATACAAATCCGCCTTATTTATCTAATGAAGCTGCTAGTTATTTGGTAGAAAAAGGAATTAAGCACTTATTAATAGATTTGCCATCTGTAGATAAAGAAAAAGATGGGGGTAAATTAGAAGTTCATAATATTTTTTGGAACACTTCTGGTAAAATGAGGATGAATGCTACTATTACAGAGTTTATTTTTGTGCCAAATAGTATTGATGATGGCGAGTATTTATTAAATTTAATGATTGCACCATTCGAAAATGATGCAACGCCAAGTAAACCTATTTTGTATAAAATTATAAAATAATTTGAGGTGTTTTTAAATGAAGAAAGTTAATTTAAAACTTATTAAAGTTTTTGGATTGTCTGTTTTATCATTTACGTCCTATCTAGTGCTAAACAATTCTAATAAGGTAAATTCAATTTTATTTAAATTACAAGAAAGTGATTCTAGTAGGGGATTCGGAATTTATATAACCATTCATTTGGGAAAGTGGTTTTTGTTGATTTTTGGTATGGTGTCTTTAATTTTAATTATTTCTAAGCTTTTTATTGAAAAAGAGGATTAAAACCACTTTTTACGCTTAAAATACCAAATAGAAATTATAGTAATAAGCACCATAACACCTAATAAAATAAAGTAGCTATATTCATATTTTAATTCAGGAATGTTATCAAAATTCATTCCGTAAATTCCTGCTAAAAAAGTTAGTGGAATAAAAACCACAGACAAAATGGTTAAGGTTTTCATTACCTCATTTAAACGATGCCCTTGAATACTAAAAATTAAGTTTATTTTACTTTCTAATTCTTGTAACTCAAAATCGATATTAGAAATTAAATTATTTGTTTGTTCTTTTAATTCGCTAAAATATTTTACATCAAAACCATCAATTTCCATTTTTTCTAGCTTAACAATAGTGTCTTTTAAACTCATTGTTGCTTTTTTAAAATTGAATAATTCTTGTTTTCTTTTTTCTACAAGAGAGGTAAATTCTGGAGTAGGTTTAATATGTGTAGAATTTAGTTTATCGGCACTTAATTCGGCATTTTCTTCATAAGTATCTTGGTAATTATCAATAATAGATTCTAATAACAAAAACAATAAATAATCTGCTTTTTTCTTTCTAACAATACCTTTGTTTCCTTCTAATCGCTCGCGAATCCAATTAAAATAATCACCAGGTTTTTCTTGAATAGACCATAAAAAAGTTGGAGAAACAATAAAAACCATTTGTTCAGAATCTAATTTATTGCTTGTAGTAATTAAGACACGTGTGGTTACAAATAATAAATCATCTAACAAAATTACTTTGTTAGGATGATCTTCATCACTTAATAATTTTATTAAAAAATCGTCTAATTTATTTTGAATAATGACTTGCTTGTAGGCCTGATGAAATTTAATGCCATAGGTGTTTAGCCACTTTATAGTTGTTTTATTTTCTAGAAAATCAATTTCTGAAACTGAAGCAAAATCAGTTTTTTCATAATTACTATGAGAATATTTGATAATAGTAGTATTGTCTAAAAAATCATTTTCCGTCATATAAAATAATTGTAAATTTGATAGATAAAGATACTTTTTAAATTGTAATAATATCAATTTTAAAATAAAGAGTTTATGCACATAGAACAATTAAGAGATTTTTGCATGGCAAAAAAAGGAGTCACAGAACATTTTCCTTTTGATGAATCTACCTTGGTTTTTAAGGTGATGCATAAAATGTTTTTATTAACCGGATTAAATCATTGGGAAAAAGCAGAGGCTAAAATAAACCTAAAATGCAATCCAGAAAAAGCTGTAGAATTACGAGATGAATATGAAGGTATTATTCCTGGTTTTCATATGAATAAAAAACACTGGAATACAGTAAGTGTAAATAGAAGTGATGTTTCAGACGATTTAGTAAGAGAATTGATAAATCATTCTTATGAATTGGTGGTAAAAGGTTTGACTAAAAAACAAAAAGAATTGTTAAGTACCTTATGAAGTTGCATAAAGAAGAAATTGTAAAGAATCATTGTTACACAAAATTGGTTTACGAAAGGATAAACAAGAAGTTGAAAACTAATTTTTCTAAT
The DNA here is from genome assembly GCF_038024045.1 of Polaribacter staleyi. NCBI lineage: Bacteria > Pseudomonadati > Bacteroidota > Flavobacteriia > Flavobacteriales > Flavobacteriaceae > Polaribacter > Polaribacter staleyi. The sequence goes on from NZ_CP150665.1 coordinate 3,153,737, forward strand.
GCAGAAAGTGAACTGCTTATTAAAAGAATATTAGAAGAAACCTCTTTAGAAAACTACCTAAAAAAAGGAAAGAATTTTTATGTTTCTAATGAGCATCACGCTATTAGAGTTACCGTAAATTCAAAAACCTTTCGAGTAATAACAGTAGATAGCATTACCAGTAAACGTAGATAATTTGTATAATGAAAAAGGAAGAACTTAGAGAAATTTATAAGCAAAAACGTATAGATTTAACGGAACATGAAGTTGCATCGTTTCAAGAAAACATCTATCAACAAATTTATAATTTAGATACTTCGAGTGTTAAAAATGTGCATTTATTTCTTTCTATGAGGAAATTTAATGAGATAGATACACAGCCAATTATTAATTTTTTTAGAAAGAAACATATAAAAATTGTAGTTAGTAGATGTAATTTTAAAGATGACACACTTTCTCATTTTTATTTAGAAGAAGATACTGTTTTAGAGTTGAATAAATTTGGAGTTCCAGAACCTATAAATGCAGTTGAGGTAGATGAAAAGGAACTCGACCTTATTTTTGTTCCGCTTTTAATATCTGATGAATTAAATTATAGAGTAGGTTACGGAAAAGGCTATTACGATCGTTTTTTATCAAAATGTACAGATCAGGCACAATTTATTGGGGTAAACTTTTTTAAACCTATTTACCAAATTGAAGACTCTAATGAGTTTGATGTCCCTTTACATCAAGTAATCTATCCTAAATAAACTTTAAGGCACCTAATATTCTTTGTAAATTTGTTTTAGAAACAGAAAGCAAAATGATTGTACAAGGAAATATTGTTGATATACAAAACAAAAGAATCTTTAAAGGAGAAGTAGAAGTTGTAAACGGAAAAATATCTTCTGTAAAAGAAGTAAATCACCACCAAGAAAATTATATTTTACCAGGGTTTATAGATGCGCATATTCACATAGAAAGTTCTATGTTGGTGCCTTCAGAATTTGCCAAAATAGCGGTAAAACACGGTACAGTTGCAACTGTTTCCGATCCACACGAAATTGCCAATGTTTTAGGTGTAAAAGGTGTAGAATTTATGATTGAAAACGGAAAGAAAGTTCCGTTGAAATTTAATTTTGGGGCACCAAGTTGTGTGCCTGCAACCTCTTTTGAAAGTGCTGGTGCAATTATAGATGCTGATGATATTAAATTGATGATGGAAAACCCAGATATCAAATATTTGGCAGAAATGATGAATTACCCTGGGGTTTTGTTTGATGATGCTGAGGTTTTAGCAAAAATTCAACATGCTAAAAACAATAACAAACCAGTTGATGGTCACGCTCCGGGTTTAAGAGGAGATGATGTTACCAAATATATTGCAGCCGGAATTTCTACAGATCACGAGTGTTTTTCTTATGATGAAGCTTTAGAAAAGCTGCAAAAAGGGATGAAAGTAATTATCCGTGAGGGTTCTGCAGCCAAAAATTTTGAAGCTTTAATAGATCTATTACCAACTCATTTCGAAAACATGATGTTTTGTTCGGATGATAAACATCCGGATGATTTATTGTTAGGACATATCAATCAACTTTGTGAAAGAGCGGTTGCTAAAGGAATCGATGTTTTTAAAGTATTGCAGGCAGCATGTATCAATCCTATCAAACATTATAATTTAGATGTTGGTTTCTTACAAAAAGGAGATGATGCCGATTTTATTTTGGTAGATAGTTTAGAGAAATTCAATGTTTTAGAGACTTATATTAATGGAGAATTGGTTGCTAAAAATGGCGAGTCTTTTGTAGAATCTGTTCCTTTTGAAGTGTTGAATAATTTTAATACCGATAAAAAGAAAGTATCTGATTTTAGATTTGAATCATCTTTAGAAAAAATTAGAGTTATTGAGGCTTTAGATGGCGAATTAGTAACCAATAAAATTGAAGCCAATTCTTTAATTGTAGATGGGAATTTAGTTTCCAATACAAAAACAGATGTGTTAAAAATGACGGTTGTAAATCGTTATAAAAATGATGCGCCAGCAATTGCATTTATTAAAAACTTTGGAATTAAAGAAGGTGCTATTGCAAGTTCTGTTGGTCATGATTCTCATAATATAATTGCGGTTGGAGTGTCTGATGAGGATATTTGTAAAGCCGTAAACCTTATTATAGAAAATAGAGGAGGAGTTTGTGCTGTAAATAAAACCGAAGAAAAAATAGTTTCGTTACCCGTTGCCGGAATCATGTCTGATTTATCTGCAGAAGAAATAGGGAAATCTTATGCAGAATTAGATGCTATGGCAAAACAAATGGGTAGTAAATTACGTGCTCCTTATATGAGCTTGTCTTTTATGGCGTTGTTGGTAATTCCGTCTTTAAAATTATCAGACAAAGGTTTGTTTGATGGAACTTCTTTTTCATTTACTTCTTTAGAAATTGAATAATGAACTGTCATTGCGAGTTTACGAAGCAATCTCATTTTATATACGGGTTATTCGTCTATGTGAAATGAGATTTCTTAATCGCTAAAAAAATCTCATTTTGAAATGACAATAATGCTTTGTCATTCCTGCGCATTAGGAATCTATAATAAGAAATTGAAAAAACAATTAGTTTCTAAAAACCTAAAAGCAAGAAAACAAGTCTAGCCCTGATTGAACGGCGTGTTTGAGCTCTTTTTTATCCCCTTTTGGGGTGAAAAAAGCGAGTAGTGAAAGCAGGAAATAGCTCAAAGTTAAAATTTTATCAAATTCTTAATTTATGGTGTAGTTAATTGGGAATTAATTAGCTTTTTTCATTTAATAATGTACTTTTGCAGAATTAAAATAAAAAATTATGAGTTTACAACAAGACCTAGAAAGTAGAAGTGGAAATCAATGTGAATTATGTGCTTCAAAAGATAATTTATCTATATATGAAGTAAAACCAAGCTTAACAGGTGGTGGAGGTGTAGATGGAAGTTTACTGGCTTGTGAAACTTGTGTAACTCAAATTGATAATCCAGGTCAAACAGATGCAAACCATTGGCGTTGTTTAAATGATTCTATGTGGAGTGAGCACAGAGCTGTAAAGGTGGTTGCTTGGAGAATGCTTTCTCGTTTAAGAAAAGAAGGTTGGCCACAAGATTTGTTAGACATGATGTATTTAGAGGATGATGATTTACGTTTTGCAAAAGAATCTGGAGATCATTTAGATGATAGCGAAAAAATTATTCACAGAGATGCAAATGGTGCTATTTTAGAAGCAGGTGATTCTGTTGTTTTAATTAAAGATTTAAAAGTAAAAGGATCTAGTATGGTTGCAAAACAAGGAACTGCGGTACGTAGAATTTCTTTAGATCACGAAAATGCAAAATATATTGAGGGTAAAGTTGGGCCAACTCAAATTGTAATTATTACAGATTACGTTAAAAAGATGGCAGAAAAAGAGTAATCTTTTATACCATAAAGGCTGGGGTTTTACTTAGAACTTGTGTAAAGTTAAGTAGAAATCTAATACAGGTTTATTTACGGACACATAACATTAGAATCTAGTTTAATGATTCTTTAAAATAGTCATAAAAACATCTCGAAGTTTTCGAATTGTTTTTATGACTATTTTTTTTATGATTAAACTACAATAGAATTATTTATATCTATTTTAAAATAGTGTGGAGTGCTTTTTTTAGGGATAGAGAGCTATTATTACTGAATTTTGCTGCTTTCTGTTGTGGGTTTGAAGGAAATTAGCTAAGAGTCTTTTAAACATTCTCTAGTAGCTGTTAATTACTCGTTTATTTTAAATTATTTCTTAATTGTAGACGAGTGAGGGTTTTCTTAAAATAAATAATTTATAGGTACAAAAAAACAACCATCAACAAATAAATTGTTGATGGTTGTTCTATTATAATAAAATATGTAACGAACTATTTATTATTTTTGAATTCTAATAGCTACTCTTCTTGCTAATTGTCTAGCAGTAGAAGTTGCAGTAGTGTCTTCACCGTCACCTTTATAAGATAATCTGTTAGCATCTACACCTGCATCAACTAAAATATTGTATACTGTTTTAGCTCTTTTTTCAGATAAAAATTTGTTGTAACCTTCTGGTCCAGTTTCATCAGCATAACCAATTAATTCAGCTTTTGCAGAAGAATTATTTTCTAAGTATGTTTTTAAGAAGTTGATTGCACTTGTAGAACCAGTTTGAACGTTAGCTCTGTCAATATCAAAATAAACGTTTACATAACCGTTGTCAATTAATTGCTTAGCAAAATCTACATTTTTAGTTCCTTCATTTCCTGCTTTAGCATATCTAGTATCTAATTCAGAAACAAGTTTTTCTTTAGTAATGTCTTTTGCTTTTAAAGCTGCAATTTCAGTTTCTGCAGTTTTTAAACGGTTACTTAATTCTTCTAATTCAGTAGTTGTAGCTAATTCTTCATCAGAATAGTACCAGTCTGCATGTTGCTCATTTTTACCTAAAGCAATGTTTACACCAATAGAATAGTTAACAATTCCACCACTGATTCCATTTTTTTTACTTGTAGTTGTACCATCAAAAGAACGGTTTTGGTAATAATTACTTATTCCAGATACATCTGCAAATAAAGAAACACGATTAGATAATTTAAACTGAGGTGTTACACCTGCAATTAATTGACGCATTTTATCAGCATCAGTATCTATTGGCTCTGAAGAATATAATCTAGAGATTCCACCACCAGCATGCACTAATAAGTTAAAGTCTTTCGTCCAGCTTCTAAAGTTTAAAAGATTACCAGCATTTATAACTCCTTCTATACTTCCTCTGTAATAGTTAGATTTAAAAGGGTTGTTACCGCTAGCTTCACTAATATTGTTGTAACCTAAATCTAAACGTAAACCAAATCTTTCGTTAAACATATATCTAGCTCCTATATTTGCTTGCCAGAAATCTGGATTGTTTGTTCCATATCCAGGTGCTACTGAACCTACAATTGTTTGTACACCTGCTCCAACATCGATAGACCATTTGTTAAAATCTTGCGCACTTGATTGAAAAACGGAACCTATTAATAATGCCCCTAAAATTAATCTTTTCATTTTTTTTGTTTTTAATTATAACTGTGATTTTGATTGCAAATTTACAATATTTTTTGTATATACAAACAATACTTTCCCTATAATAAATGTTGGATCATTTTAAATCGAAATTTACAAAGTAATTTATAGCTGTTAAGTTGTATTATTAAGTTGTTTTTTTATAAAATATAGAGTGGTAATGCCCCTTATACGTTGTTTTGTCAAAGAATTGTTATATGAAAAACAGATTAAGTCTTAAATAAAAATTCATTTATTCAAAAGCAGATTTTTATTTTGATAATTCTGTGAAGTATTTATAAAAATAAGGTATTGTTTCAATTCCTTTCAGATAATTAAACACGCCAAAGTGTTCATTTGGAGAGTGAATTGCGTCAGAATCTAAACCAAAACCCATCAAAATAGTTTTACTTTTTAAATGTTGTTCAAATAATGCTACAATTGGTATACTACCACCACTTCTTTGTGGAATTGGTGTTTTACCAAAGGTAGTTTCATAAGCTTTACTTGCTGCTTTGTATGCAATATTGTCTATTGGAGTAACATAGCCTTGTCCTCCATGATGAGGTGTTACTTTTACTCTTACGGCATTAGGAGCAATGCTTTCAAAGTGTTTTTTAAATAATTGTGTAATTTCTTTCCAATCCTGATTAGGTACTAAACGCATAGAAATTTTTGCGTAAGCTTTACTAGCAATTACCGTTTTTGCACCTTCTCCAGTATAACCGCCCCAAATTCCGTTTACATCTAAAGTAGGTCTTATAGAGTTACGTTCGTTAGTAGAGTATCCTTTTTCACCATATACTTCATCAATTTTTAAAGCCTCTTTGTAGTTTTCTAAAGAAAATGGGGCTTTTGCCATTTCAGCTCTTTCTTCTGTAGATAGCTCTTCCACATTGTCGTAAAAACCAGGAACAGTAATATGATTATTTTCGTCATGTAAAGAAGCAATCATCTTGGTTAAGATGTTAATAGGGTTTGCAACTGCCCCACCATATAAACCAGAATGTAAATCTCTATTTGGTCCTGTAACTTCTACTTCTACATAGCTTAAACCACGTAAACCTGTAGTAATTGAAGGAATATCGTTGGCAATCATACCAGTGTCAGATATTATAATAACATCATTGGCTAACTTTTCGGTATTTCTTGGTACAAACCAAGCTAAACTTTCAGATCCAACTTCTTCTTCACCTTCAATCATAAATTTTACGTTACAAGGTAAGTTTCCGGTAGATGTCATGTATTCTAATGCTTTTACATGCATATACATTTGTCCTTTATCATCACAAGCACCACGAGCAAATATTGCTCCTTCTGGGTGATTTTCTGTTTTTTTAATTACTGGTTCAAAAGGAGGAGAGGTCCATAATTCAATAGGATCGGCTGGCTGCACGTCATAATGACCGTAAACTAACACTGTAGGTAAGTTTTTATCAATAATTTTTTCTCCGTAAATAATAGGATACCCTGGTGTTTCACACATTTCTACTTTCTCACATCCTGCTTTTTTAAGGCTTTCAAGTACAAAATCGGCAGTTAGTAAAACGTCTTTTTTGTAGGCAGAGTCAGCGCTTACAGAAGGTATTTTAAGTAAGTCAATCAATTCATTTAAGAATCGTTCTTTGTTGTCTTTTATATAAGATTTAATTGTATTCATTAAAGATATTTTTTATTTCTTCATCAAAAGTAGAAAAATAATTATGAACTGCTTTGCAGTTTCGAACTATTGTTTATATTTGCACCCCAATTTAATGGTAAAGTTGCAGGCGTGGTGGAATTGGTAGACACGCTAGACTTAGGATCTAGTGCCGCGAGGTGTGAGAGTTCGAGTCTCTCCGCCTGTACAATAAGAGAAAGCTGACTTTATAAGTCAGCTTTTTTTGTTTATAATCAATTCGTTATCGCCTTTTTCTAGAATATATCGTAACTTTATGTAATCTAAATAATCGTTTAAGTTCTCAGTCATACTTGTTTTTATACAACATTCATACAAATTCGGTCTATAAAGAGTAATACATGTCATGCGGAACTTGTTTTAACATTTCATTTCTTTCAGTCATTAAAAATGCAATGAAAGTTGGCTATTTCAAAAAGTATCCGTATAAATTTCCATTTGGATGTTCCCTTTTTTTGTTGAGATATAAAAAAGAGTAGGGTTTATATATAGGTACACTTTTGCAATTCAAATAAACTTATAGAATAAAAAAGGTCGGGCTTTCCACTATATCTTTTTGCGAAAAGCAAAAAGGATGCCGTTTCAATCCCTAACACAAAGCCTGTAATTTTAATTAGCAAGAAGGAAACAAGCTTACAAAGAGCAATTTTAACAAATAGACACCTATTTGTTCTTCATGTAAAAAAAACTGTCATTGCGAGGCACGAAGCAATCCCTTTATTCTAGTAAATTAAGCTTCTGAGCAAATTGAAGCTTTGTATAAAACCGTTTTTTTTAGGTTTAATTCTATTTACAAAGTTTCTACTCCATCTATAAGAGACCTTTTTCATAATTTTCGTTGTATTAAAATTAAAAAACAATTATTTACCGACCTTATTTAAAAGCAAAAAAACAAATCCAAGTAACCAAGTAAAGTTATTTCAAACCTATTTAGACTAAATTTTCAGCGTACACTCTTTCCCGTTTTTAATACTATTATGTTTTAAAAAGTAGCAACTATCCCCAAACCCCACCTAAAACCCAAGATCCTTAAAAAAATAACTAAAAAATATTTCATGTAACTTGCTAGAAACAAAATAATTAGGAGAAGTATGTAAAATAAACAAAAAAAAAGGGTTAAAAAATAGTTGTTAGATTAAAAATGAGTTGTAAGTTTGCACCCGCTAACAGCAATATTGCTTCGTTAGTTTCGTTCATTGAGGAGTTGTAAAGGGATTAAAAATTAAGGAGTTAAGCTGATAAAGTTATGAAAATTTTATCAAAAAACTTTCATTTTTATGAGGTTTCTTTGTAAAAAACGTTGTATGTTTGCAGTCCGAAATTTTCGGCAAAAAGTTCAGCATTTTTCACAAGCAAAATAAAATAAAAAAAAACTTTATTTTTTTTATTGTCAGATTAGAAATAGTTTGTATGTTTGCAGCCGCTAAGAAATACAGCAAAAACGATCAGAGAAAATTTGGAATGATTTAAAAAAAAATCAGTTAGTTCGATTCTAACGTTTCTACAAAGTTCGAGATTAAAAGGGGATTGATAGAGTGTTAAAACTTGTCATTTCCGACTCGGCAAAGTTCATTGAAAATATTGAAATTGACAGCGTAATTAAAGAGTAGAATGACCACATTATTAGATTAATGTAAAATTCTTTTGAAACTTATTCATTAAAATATTTAAAATATACAATGAAGAGTTTGATCCTGGCTCAGGATGAACGCTAGCGGCAGGCTTAACACATGCAAGTCGAGGGGTAACATTGTGCTTGCACAGATGACGACCGGCGCACGGGTGCGTAACGCGTATAGAACCTACCTTTTACTGGAGAATAGCCTTTAGAAATGAAGATTAATGCTCCATAGTATTGATTAATCGCATGATTAATTAATTAAAGATTTATTGGTAAAAGATGGCTATGCGTCCTATTAGTTAGATGGTAAGGTAACGGCTTACCATGACTGTGATAGGTAGGGGTCCTGAGAGGGAGATCCCCCACACTGGTACTGAGACACGGACCAGACTCCTACGGGAGGCAGCAGTGAGGAATATTGGGCAATGGAGGCAACTCTGAC